>NZ_CP045423.1:960000-3823049 GCF_009363855.1 Microvirga thermotolerans | reverse complement strand
CAGGCGCCCCCAATACTACTGATGGTTATCTTTTTACGCTTAAGTACAGATGGCCGTGACCGGTCATCTTCTGTCCAACCTCTCAAGCTTTTCCAAGTCGAAACCCGAACGAGGGAAGAGCTTTCTCTTGTTTCTTGATTCTCGAGACAATGCCCCGTCCTCGCTTTCGAGCGCTATACCTTGTCACTTGAGAGGATGACTTCGCGGCAGGCCGTCGAAGTGAGATTGACCTTACACAGGGGGGTAGGGGCGGGCAATACGGCCGAGTCGAGTCCCGGGAGCTTCGCCGCGTTCTCCGGTATCCCCGGACCCGTCCACAGCTTTTCCGCCTGCGCCATAAAGTCCTGAGTCTCCAATTGATTCACAGTTCCATCACAGCTTGGCGGCAGCCTGCAAAAAGAGTTTTCCCGCAACCCCGATTCAGGACCGATTCGGGCGTCCCGGGCGTCGGATTCCGATGCTTCGCGAAGCTTTGCCTGCTAAGCTGTTGAAGGGGATCGCGTTTTATTGCGCGCTCCGAACCTGCGGGCGGGGGCGGATCACCCCTGGAAAGGACTTTCGAGTCAAGATCGAATGTGGATAAGACCGCTCCCCCGCGCGGACGCTCCGGGCATGAAAAAACCCGGCGCCAGGGCCGGGTTCTTCAAGCGTCGATCCGCGATCGCGGCGATGCGGCGAAGCCGTCGCTCAGGCAACCAGCGCCTTCACGCGCTGGGCGAGGCGGGACACCTTCCGCGAGGCGGTGTTCTTGTGCACGATGCCCTTCTGGGCGGCGCGCATGATCTCGGGCTCGGCGGCCCGGAGCGCGGCGACGGCCTCGTTCGGGTTGCCGGAGGCGATCGCCTCCTCGACCTTACGGATGAAGGTCCGCATGCGGCTGCGGCGCGAGCGGTTGACCGCGGTGCGCTTCGCGATCTTGCGGGTCATCTTCTTGGCCGACACGGTGTTGGCCATGGCCAGTCCTCGTTCTCTAAAGTCCGACGCGGGCGAGCCGGTTCTCCGGCTTGAGACGGCGGTCGGTTGATTGCATGGAAACCGAAGAGCCCGCGGAACGCGCGGGCTCGTGTGGAGCGGCTTATAGCGACGGCCGCGCCGAACGTCAACGCTTGCTGGCGTTTGCGCGTCAAAAAAGCGCCGCGAGCCCCTGCCGCCAGGGATTGGCGGGGTCGAGGAGGAGCCTGAGCGCCATCAGTCCCGACACCGCCACGAGGAGGGGGCGGATGATCCGCGCCCCGTGGCGCATCGCCAGCCGGGAGCCGATCTGCGCCCCCAGCAGGGAGGCGCCCGCCATCAGGAGCCCGACCGGCCAGACCACCGCGCCCGTCGCGGCGTAGAGGAAGAGGCTGCCGAGATTGCTGCACAGGTTGAGCAGCTTGGTATGGGCGGTCGCCCGCACCACCCCGTAGCCGAGCAGGGTGACGAAGGCCAGCATGTAGAAGGAGCCCGCGCCCGGGCCGAAGATCCCGTCGTAGAACCCCACCGCCACCGGCACCGTCGCCCCGAAGGCGAGGGCTCCCATCCGCGCATGGGCGTCCTCGTTCCGGACGCTCGGCGAGAAGGCGAAGAAGAGGGCGATGGCGATGAGGAGCACGGGGATCAGCCCGTCCAGGACGGGCCGGGGCAGGAACCGGACGCAGAGCGCCCCGGCGATCCCGCTCGCGAAGGCGACGAGGGCGAAGCGCCAGGCCGAGGCCCAGGCGATCAGGCCCTTGCGGCCGAAGGTGTAGGTGGCCGAGGCGGCGGCGAAGGTGCCCTGCACCTTGTTGGTGGCGATGGCCTGGGCCGGGTCGAGTCCGGCGAGGAGCAGGGCGGGAACCGTCACGAGCCCGCCGCCCCCCGCGATGGAGTCGACGAACCCGGCGACGAGGGAGACGGCGGCCAGGGCCGCCATCGCGTCGAGGCTCGGAAGGGCCACGGATCAGCGGTCCGAGAAGCGGGGGGCGCGCTTCTCGACGAAGGCGGCCATGCCCTCCTTCTGGTCGGCGGTGGCGAACATGGCGTGGAACACCCGGCGCTCGAAGCGGACGCCCTCGGACAGGGACACCTCGTCGGCCCGGTTGATGCTCTCCTTCGTCATCATGACGATGGGCTGGGACATGGAGGCGATGGCCTCGGCGGTCTTGAGCGCCTCGTTCAAAAGCTCCGCCGTCGGCACGACCCGGGCGACGAGGCCGGAGCGCTCCGCCTCCTCCGCGCCCATCATGCGCCCCGTGAGGCACATCTCCATGGCCTTCGCCCGGCCGATGAGGCGGGTCAGGCGCTGGGTGCCGCCCATGCCGGGCATGACGCCGAGCTTGATCTCGGGCTGGCCGAACTTGGCGTTCTCCGCCGCGATGATGAAGTCGCACATCATGGCGAACTCGCAGCCGCCGCCCAGCGCGAAGCCCGCCACCGCGGCGATCATCGGCTTGCGCCGGTTCGCCACCCGGTCCCAGCCGGCGAAGTGGTCGTCCGCGTAGATCTGCGGATAGGTGAGGTTCGCCATCTCCTTGATGTCGGCGCCCGCCGCGAAGGCCTTCTCGGAGCCCGTCACCACGATGCAGCCGATCCCGCGGTCCGCCTCGAAGACGTCCAGCGCCCGGTTCACCTCGCCGAGCAGGGTCGCGTTGAGGGCGTTCAGCGCCTGCGGGCGATTGAGGGTGATGAGCCCCACCTTGCCGCGGGTTTCGACGATGATCGTTTCGTAATCCATGCCGTCGCCTCCTCGATGGAGGCTCACCGGTAGGCGAGGCGCAGGAAACGGGCAAGTGGAAATCGCGGGCCGGGCGCGCCCGGCCCGGGGAGCCGTCTCAGCCGGGGACCGCGCGGCGGTAGAGGTGCCAGGTCGCGTGGCCGAGGACCGGAATCACCACCGCGAGCCCGAAGAAGAAGGGGATGAAGCCCACCAGCAGCAGGACGGCGACGATCAGTCCCCACAGGGCCATGGGGCCCGGGCTCGCGCCGACCGCCTGGAGCGAGGTCTGGATCGCGACGGGGACGCCCACGTTGCGGTCGAGCAGCAGCGGGAAGGACACGACGCTGATGGACAGCACGAGCGCGCCGAAGGCGAGGCCGATGGCGTTGCCGATGAGGATCAGCGTCCAGCCCCGGCGGGTCGTGAGGACCTCCTGCAGGAACCCGGTGAGGGTCGCGGGGAGGTAGTCGCCGAAGATCGTGTGGTAGAGCGCCTGCGCGGTCGCGAGCCAGAGAAAGAGGATCGCCACCAGGATGCCGCCCAGCGCTGCGATGGAGCCGATGGCGGGGGAGCGCAGCACTCCCGAGGCGCGCGCCAGGGCGAGATCCTCTCCCCGTTCGCGGCGGCGGCTCAGTTCGTAGAGCCCCACGGCGGCGACGGGGCCGACGAGGGCGAAGCCCGCCACCAGCGGATAGAGCAGCGGCAGGACGTTGTTGCCGAAGATGGCGGCGGCGAGGAACAGTCCGAGGACGGGATAGATGAGGGCGATGAAGAGGGCGTGGGTCGGCATCGCCAGGAAGTCGTCGAGCCCGCGGCGCAGCGCCTCCCTGAGATCCTCCACGCCGATGGTCCGCACGGCAGGCGCCTGCAGCGCGGGACCCACGCCGGGCATCGTATGAATTTTCGCCATAGCCTTAACCTCCGAAACCGGTTCGGGCGGTTCGGCATCGGCGTGTCCGCCATGGGCCTTGCCCCCGGGAGGCCGCCGGCGACGCGGACGCCGCAACCTGCCCATCGAGTCGGGCAGTGTAGCCGCGTTCGTCCTTCCTGTCGCCGGGGAAGGCCGGGTGTCGTCGCCGGCTCGGGCCGACCTCACGCTGTTGTCATCGCAGGGAACGGCGGGAGCGGTCTCACGTCTGGCAGGAGGGGCAGAGGAAGGTGGAGCGCCCCCCCTGCACCAGCCGCGCGATCCGGCCCGTGCAGCCGGGCGCGGTGCAGGGCTCCCCCTCCCGGTCGTAGACCCGGAAGGCGTGCTGGAAATAGCCGAGGGTGCCGTCCACCCGGGCGTGGTCCCTCAGGGTCGAGCCGCCCGCCGCGACGGCCTCGTTCAGGACGTCGCGGATCGCCTCGGCGAGCCTGTGCGCCTTCGCGGTGGGCCCGCCCCCGGCAGCGGCGAGGGAGCCCGCCGGGGCCTCCGGGTGGAGGCCCGCCCGGAACAGGGCCTCGCAGACATAGATGTTGCCGAGCCCCGCGATCAGGCGCTGGTCGAGGAGGGCCGCCTTCAGCGGGGTGCGGCGGCCGGCGAAGAGCCGCGCGACCGTCTCGCCCGACAGGGCGTTGCCGAGGGGCTCGATGCCCATGTCCCTGAAGTGGCGGCAGGTCTCGATCCCGGCGCGCGGGACGAGATCCATGAAGCCGAAGCGGCGGGCGTCGTTGTAGGTGACGGTGGCGCCGTTCGAGAGGGAGAAGACCACGTGGTCGTGGGCGCCGGCGGCCCCATGTTCGTGGTGGAACTCCCCGGGCCTGACGCTCCGGCCCTCCTGCGTGACGAGGAAGCGCCCCGACATGCCCAGATGCATCACCAGGACCTCGCCGGACGACAGGTCCGCCAGGAGGTACTTGGCGCGCCGGCCCAGGGCCGTCACCTCCCGGCCTTCCAGCCGCTCCGCGAACCGCTCGGGGAAGGGGAAGCGCAGGTCCGGGCGGCGCTGGATCACCCGCGTGAACCGCGCCCCCACCATGGCGGGCTCCAGGCCCCTGCGGACGGTCTCGACTTCGGGAAGCTCGGGCATCAACCATCTCTCGGTGTCGGGGAGCCCCTTACATAGCCATCCGGGCCCGCATCCGCTATGGATCGCGGCACGCGACGACGGAACGGCGAGGGGAAGGATCGGCAGATGAGCGAAGAAACCACCCATTTCGGGTTCCAGTCCGTGCCGCTCGAAGAGAAGCAGGGCCGGGTCAACGAGGTCTTCCATTCCGTCGCGGGCCGGTACGACCTCATGAACGACCTCATGTCCGGCGGACTCCACCGGGTCTGGAAGAACGCCCTGGTCGCCATGCTGCGGCCGCCGCGGAACCGGCCCTTCCGTCACCTCGACGTGGCCGGCGGCACCGGGGACGTGGCCTTCCGCATCCTGGAGGCCGGAGGGCCCGCGACCCATGTGACGGTCCTCGACATCAACGGCGACATGCTGGCGGTCGGCCGGGAGCGGGCGGGGCGCGCCCATGACGGGCGCATCGACTTCGTGGAGGCCAACGCCGAGGCCCTGCCCTTCGAGGACAAATCCTTCGACGCCTACACCATCGCCTTCGGCATCCGGAACGTGCCGCGCATCGACGTCGCCCTGCGCGAGGCGCACCGGGTGCTCAGGCCCGGCGGGCGCTTCCTGTGCCTGGAGTTCTCCAAGGTGGACGTGCCCGGCCTCGACCGGATCTACGACGCCTATTCCTTCAACGTGATCCCCCGCCTCGGCCAGTTGGTCACGGGGGATGCGGAATCCTACCGGTACCTCGTCGAATCGATCCGGCGCTTCCCGCCCCCGGCCGCCTTCGCCCGCATGATCGAGCAGGCCGGCTTCAGGCGCGTCAGCTACCGGCCTCTGACGGCGGGGGTCGTCGCCATCCATTCCGGCTGGAAGATCTGACGTGATCGGCAGCCTCGTCCATCTCTTCCGCAACCTGCGCGCCGGCTTCGTCCTGGCGCGGGAGGGCGCCCTCGCGCTGATCGACCCGAACGTCCTGCCGCCTGCGGCCCGGATGGCCCTGCGCCTCGCGCGCCTCATCGAGCGGCGGCAGGCGGGGGACGGCGCGGCGCGGCTTTCCGCGGCCCTGACGCGGCTCGGGCCGTCCTACGTCAAGTTCGGCCAGTTCCTGGCGACGCGGCCCGACATCGTCGGCGTCGCCGCTGCGCGCGACCTCGAGCACCTTCAGGACCGCATGCCGCCGTTTCCGCGAAAGGATGCGGTGCGCATGGTCGAGATCGCCCTCGGCCGCCCCATCGGCGAGCTGTTCCTGGAGTTCAGCGAGCCGATCGCGGCCGCCTCCATCGCCCAGGTCCACAAGGCGGTCATCCGCACGCCGGAAGGGCCGCAGACGGTGGCGGTGAAGGTAGTCCGCCCCGGCGTGCGCGAGGGCTTCGCCCGCGACCTTCAGGCCATGCGCGCCGCCGCGCGCCTCGTCGAGCGGCTCGTGCCCGACGCCAAGCGCCTCAAGCCGGTCGAGGTGGTGGAGGCGCTCGCCCGCTCCGTGGCGGTCGAGATGGACCTGCGCCTCGAGGCGGCCGCCGTCTCGGAGCTCGGGGAGAACACCAGGGACGATCCGGACTTCCGCGTGCCGAAGCCGGAATGGGACCTCACCGCCCGCGACGTGCTGACCATCACCTGGATCGACGGCATCCGCCTCAACGACGTCGCCGGGATCGAGGCGGCGGGCTTCGACCGCGTCGCCCTGGCGCGCACGGTCATCCAGTCCTTCCTGCGCCATGCGATCCGCGACGGCTTCTTCCACGCGGACATGCACCCGGGCAACCTGTTCGTGGATCCGCAGGGGCGCCTCGTCGCGGTGGATTTCGGCATCATGGGCCGCCTCGGCATGAAGGAGCGGCGCTTCCTGGCGGAGATCCTGCTCGGCTTCATCCGCCGCGACTACCTGCGCGTGGCGCGGGTGCATTTCGAGGCGGGCTACGTGCCGCCCCATCATTCGGTCGAGGATTTCGCCCAGGCCCTGCGCGCCATCGGCGAGCCGATCCACGACCGGCGCGCCGACGAGATCTCGATGGCGAAGCTGCTCTCGCTGCTGTTCGAGATCACGGCCCTGTTCGACATGGCGACGCGCATCGAGCTCGTGATGCTGCAGAAGACCATGGTGGTGGTGGAAGGGGTCGCGCGAAATCTCGACCCGCGCCTCGACATGTGGACCACCTCCGAGCCGGTGGTGCGGGAATGGATCGAGCGCCACCTCGGTCCCGTGGGCCGCATCGAGGAGGCGGGCTCCGCCCTGTCCACCCTCGGCGGCCTCGCAGCGGACCTGCCCGACATGGCGCTCCGGGCCAGGCGCGTCCTGAACCAGCTCGAGGACGTGACGGCCAAGGGCGTCCCGCTGCACAAGGACAGCGTGTCCGCGATCGGCCGGGCGGAGGCCCGGGGCAACCGGTGGAGCGCGGCGGCCTTGTGGATCATCGCCCTGTCGCTGATGATCCTCGCGATACGGGGGTTCTGAGGACATGACGCTCGACGGCAAACGGATCCTACTCGTCATCGGCGGCGGGATCGCGGCCTACAAGTCCCTCGACCTGATCCGGCGCCTCCGGGAGCGCGGCGCCTCCGTGCGCTGCATCATGACGGCCGGGGCACAGCAATTCGTCACGCCGCTCGCGGCTTCCGCCGTTTCCGGGCAGCGCACGCACACCGACCTGTTCGACCGGGAGGACGAGGCCGATATCGGCCATATCCGCCTCGCCCGCGACGCGGACCTCGTCCTCGTGGCGCCGGCCACGGCCAACCTCATGGCGAAGATGGCCGGCGGCCACGCGGACGATCTCGCCTCGACCGTTCTCCTCGCCACGACCCTGCCGATCCTCCTCGCGCCCGCCATGAACGTGCGCATGTGGCTGCATCCGGCGACGCAGCGGAATCTCGCGACCCTGCTGGCGGACGGCGTGCGCGTCGTCGGGCCGAACGAAGGCCCGATGGCCGAGGCGGAAACCGGGCCGGGGCGGATGGCCGAGCCCCTGGAGATCGTCGCCGCCGTCGAGAAGCTCTTCGCGCCGTCCGGCCCGCTTCTCGGCCGGCATGTGCTCGTCACCTCCGGCCCGACCCACGAACCCATCGACCCGGTGCGCTACATCGCCAACCGCTCCTCCGGCAAGCAGGGCCACGCCATCGCCCGCGCGGCGGCGGAGGCGGGCGCGCGGGTGACGCTGGTCTCCGGTCCCGTGGATCTTCCCGATCCGCCCGGGGTGACCACGATCCGCGTGGAAAGCGCCCGCGACATGCTCCGGGCCGTCGAGGAGGCGCTGCCCGCCGACATCGGCGTCTTCGCCGCCGCCGTGGCCGACTGGCGCGTCGCCAACGCGGGCGGGCAGAAGATCAAGAAGGACGCGGGCGCCCTGCCGGAGCTTCGCCTCGCCGAGAACCCGGACATCCTCGCCACCGTTGCGAGGCGCGGCGAGAACCGTCCTCCGCTCGTGGTCGGCTTCGCGGCGGAAACGGAGCACGTGATCGAGCATGCCCGGCGCAAGCTCGCCAAGAAGGGGTGCGACCTCATCGTCGCCAACGACGTGTCCTCGGGAACCGGCGTGATGGGCGGCGACAGCAACACGGTGCATCTCGTGAGCGCGGCGGGCGTCGAGACCTGGCCGACGCTCTCCAAGAACGAGGTGGCGCGCCGCCTCGTCGCGCACATGGCAGAGATCATGGCAGAGATGGTGAAGGGCCCCGGCGAATGACCCACCTGCTCCGCATCCGGCGGCTCGCCCACGCCGCGGACCTTCCGCTCCCGCGCTACGAGACCGCGGGCGCGGCGGGCATGGACCTGATCGCCGCCAATCCGGAGGAGGCGCCCCTCGTCCTCGCGCCGCTCGCGCGCGCCCTGGTTCCGACCGGACTCGCGATCCAGCTCGAGCCCGGCTACGAGGCGCAGGTCCGCCCGCGCTCGGGCCTCGCCCTCAGGCACGGCGTCACCGTGCTCAATGCGCCGGGAACGGTGGATGCCGATTACCGGGGCGAGGTGCAGGTGCTCCTCGTCAATCTGGGACGGGAGAGCTTCACGGTGACCCGCGGCCTGCGCATCGCCCAGATGGTGATCGCGCCCGTGACCCGGGTCGAGCCGGTGGCGGTGGAGGCCATCGACGACACGCCGCGCGCCGGGGGCGGCTTCGGCTCCACCGGACTTCAGGGGAGGGGACGATGAACATTCTCTCGCGCCGGTCGCTGCTCGCCATCGCGGCCGTCACGGACATCGCGCTGCACGCCCGGCCCATGCCGGTCTCGGCGAAGGCCCTGGCCGCCCGGCACAACCTGCCTCCGCGCCATCTGGAGCCGGTGCTCCAGGCGCTCGTCCGCAACGGCATCCTCAAGGGACTGCGCGGCCCGCGGGGCGGCTACGAGCTCGCCCGCGAGCGGCGGCGGATCACCGCCGGCGACATCGTCCGGGTGGCGATGACCGCCTACGAGGACGAGGGCGGCTCCCCGCTTCCGGAGTCCCGCCTCGCGGAGTCCGTGGTGGAGCCTCTGGTGCGGAAAGGCATCGATGCCTTTCTTGCCGAACTCGACCGGGTCACGGTGGAGGATCTCTGCAACGAAGCGCAGTCCGAGACGGAGGTGGAGCAGGCGACGCCCGCAGATTTCACGATATGAATCCGTATAATAACGAGTTCATCGACATTGGACGTTAAATAAGCTAGACCTCGTTCAGACACAAGGAGAGTTCCATGGCTGACACTGTCCAGAAGCCGGGCCGCGGCCGGATCTACGGCTCCATCACGGAGACCATCGGCAATACCCCTCTCGTCCGTCTGAACCGCCTGCCGAAGGAGCGCGGCGTCGACGCGGAGATCCTGGTCAAGCTCGAGTTCTTTAACCCGATCTCGAGCGTGAAGGACCGCATCGGCGTGAGCATGATCGACGCCATGGAAGCGGCCGGCGCCATCAAGCCGGGCGCCACGCTCGTGGAGCCGACCTCCGGCAACACCGGCATCGCGCTCGCCTTCGTGGCCGCGGCGCGGGGCTATCGCCTCATCCTGGTGATGCCGGAGACCATGTCCATCGAACGCCGCAAGATGCTGGCCTATCTCGGCGCCGAGCTCGCCCTGACGCCGGGGCCCCTGGGCATGAAGGGCGCCATCGCGAAGGCCGAGGAGCTCCTGAAGGAGATCCCGGGCGCAGTGATGCCGCAGCAGTTCCGGAACCCCGCCAACCCGGAGATCCACCGCAGGACCACGGCGGAGGAGATCTGGAACGACACGGGCGGCCGGCTCGACGCCTTCGTCGCCGGCGTGGGCACCGGCGGCACGATCACCGGCGTCGGGCAGGTGCTCAAGCCGCGCTTGGCCAGCCTGAAGGTGATCGCCGTGGAGCCGGAGGATTCACCCGTTCTCTCCGGCGGCCAGCCGGGGCCGCACAAGATCCAGGGCATCGGCGCCGGCTTCGTGCCGGAGGTGCTCGACCGCTCGGTGATCGACGACGTGGTGACCGTCGGGAACCAGACCGCCTTCGACACGGCCCGCCAGCTCTCGAAGCTCGAGGGCATTCCGGGCGGCATCTCCACCGGCGCCAACGTGGCGGCCGCCCTCGAGATCGCGGCGCGTCCGGAATTCCGGGGCAAGCGCATCGTCACCGTCGCTCCCTCGTTCGCCGAGCGCTACATTTCGAGCCCGCTCTTCGAGGGGCTTTGAACCGTCCCGCCGCGACGGCGGATGCTTGCGAAGGGGCGGCCGCGGGGCCGCCCCTTCTTTTTTCGAAAGGCGCGAAGCGTGGCCAGAACTTCCCTTGGCCCGCCGGGTTCTCCTTGTTCCGACACGAATTGTTCAAGCGATATTTCAAGGAGTTCGTCATGGCGGATCGGAAGGCTCCCCATTCCCTGCACGACCGGACGGCGGACCAGATCCGCAACGAGCAGCGCGGCGGAGCCGGTACACCCGTCGATCCCAACCGCGACAGCGGCCCCGAGGCCAATGCGAGCCTGCGCCGCGTCTGGGACGAACCCGGCGGCGAGGCCAACAATTACCGGAACGCCATGGTGGGCGCGGGCGGCAAGGCAGACAACCACAGCGACCTCACGGCGGCGGAGACGCCGGAGACCACGCGGCACCTGAGCGACGCCAGCCTCTCCCCAGCCGATCGCGACGCGACCGCGGAGGCCATCGCCCGGGCGACGGCCGCGACCGGCAGCGAGCGTTCCGGCCGGGCCGAGGCCGGTCCGGACAAGGCTCCCACCCCGACGACCCACACGCCCCGGAATCCCGGCGGAATCGCCTCGTCCCTTCAGCCGGGCGGCACGGTCCCCGGCGGCGGGCCCGGCGCCTCGGCCGGATCCATCGGCACCGGCGGGGGCTCCACGGGCGGTGCGCCGACCGGGTCCGTCAAGCGCAACGGCACCTGAAACGGGCAGGAGGCGACCATGGGCTATGCAGGCTACGGCAACCACTCCAACGACCCGGCGCAGGACGGCCGGCAGGGATCCGAAGCGGAACGCAGGCCCGGGGCCGAGCGGCCGTCCGGCGAGAAGGCGGCCAAGCGGAAGATCCCTTCCGCCGGGCCCCATGCCGACCCTTCGCTGACCAATCCCGACGCCACGCCGGGGACCGGCACCCTCACACCGCCCGGCAACGGCGAGGGCACGGAATCGGTGACCGGGTAGAGGGGCGAGGAGACGACGATGACGGACAAGGACAAGGCTGAGCCGCGCGTTCCCACCGAGCGGCCGGACCCGAACGCGGCGGCCCGCAATCCCCGGCCCGGATCGGAAGACCGCCCGGGCTTCGACCTCGGCGGCGCTGCGGAGAACGACACGGATACGGTCGTTTCCAACGGGGTCCCGGGCGGGCCCCGAAGCGATCCCGCCGGAGGCGGCGGTCCCACCTGACAGGACGAGGCAGGCCCCATGAGCACCGACAGGACGAAACGGAGCGAGCGCTCCGGCACCGCATCCGCCAAGGACATCGACGGCCCGCGCCTGACGCCCCAGGGCCGCACGGACCCCGCGGGCAAGGGCGAGGATTCGACGAACCCGTCGGGCGCGGGCGCGAAGAAGGGACAGGGGGACAAGGCCGAGGGCTGAGGCTTCGGCCCGCCGCCGCAGGAAACGGGTGGGCGGCGCCCGAGGCGCGGCGCATAGGGACACGGCAAGATCTGCAAGATCCAAGTGCCGGATGCTCCCATGCCGAACCCCCTGCCGCCCTCGTTCCGCTTCCTCGCCCGGTCCAACCTCGCCGCACAGTCGGCCGAGCAGATCGGGCTCGCCGCTGCCCCGCTCATCGCCGTCCTCGCCCTCGGCGCCGGTCCCGGCGAGACCGGGCTTCTCGCCGTCGTTCAGACCCTCCCGTTCCTTCTCCTGTCGTTTCCCGCCGGTATCCTGGCCGACCGGCTGCCGCGCCGGACGCTGATGGCCGCCGCGGAGGGGCTCCGGGTCCTCGCCCTGCTGGCCCTGCCGCTCCTTGCGGCGGCAGGATGGCTCTCGATTCCGACCCTGGCGGCCCTCGGCTTCGCGGCGGCGACGGGAACGGTGGTCTTCAGCGTCGCCGCGCCGGCCCTCGTCCCCTCCCTCGTCGGGCGGAGCCTGCTCGCGAAGGCGAACGGGCAGCTCGAACTGGCCCGCAGCATCGCCTATGCGGCGGGCCCGGCCCTGGCGGGGAGCCTCGTCGGCTTCCTCGGAGCCTCGCCGACCTTCGTGCTGGCGGCCGCCCTGTCGGCGCTCGCCGTTCTGCTCCTGGTCCGGGTCCCGGAGACCCCGGTCGCTCCCGCGGCCCGGCGCCGTCTCCGGCAGGACCTGAAGGAGGGGGCCGCCTTCGCCTGGAGACATCCCTACCTCCGGCCGATCCTGCTGACCGCGGTCGCCTGGAACCTCGCCTGGTTCGTGCTCCAGGCGGCCTATGTCCCCTACGCGGCGCGGGTCCTCGGCCTCGATGCGGCGGGCATCGGCACCTCGCTGGCCACCTACGGGATCGGAATGATCGCGGGCGCCCTCGCGGCGCCGCGCCTCGTGGGCCGCCTCACCTTCGGGGCCGCCATCCTCGTGGGCCCCATCGTCTCGGTGGCGGCCGCCTTCGCCATGGCCGCGACCCTCTGGGTGCCGGCCGGGGCGCTCGCGGCCTTCTCGTTCTTCCTGTTCGGCGCAGGCCCCATCCTGTGGACGATCGGCCAGACCACCCTGCGCCAGACCGTGACGCCGGTCTCCCTCCTGGGCCGCGTCTCGGCCCTGGTGATGACCGCGACGGCGGGCGCCCGGCCCATCGGGGCCGCCGCGGGCGCGGCCATCGGCGCGGCCTACGGGCCGGAGGCCTGCATTGCGGTCGCGGCGGCGGGTTTCGTCGTGCAGCTCCTCGTCATCCTCGCCTCGCCGGTGGCGAGGCTCGAGGCCCTGCCGGATCCCGTGGCCGGGCCGGCCGGATCATGAAAAAAGCCGCCCGAGGGCGGCTTTTCAGGAGCGCGGGCTTTCGCCGGCTCAGGCGCTCAGCGCCTCCTTCTGCTTCTCGGCGCGCTTGCGCTCGTTCGGATCGAGGATCGCCTTGCGGATGCGGATCGACTTCGGCGTCACCTCGACGAGCTCATCGTCCTGGATCCAGGCGAGCGCCTTCTCCAGGGTCATGCGGATCGGCGGGGTGAGGCGCACCGCCTCGTCCTTCGACGTGGTGCGGATGTTGGTGAGCTTCTTGCCCTTGAGCACGTTCACTTCGAGGTCGTTGTCGCGGCTGTGGATGCCGACGATCATGCCCTGGTACACCTTGCAGCCCGGATCGATGATCATCGGGCCGCGATCCTCCAGGTTCCAGAGCGCGTAGGCCACCGCCTCGCCCTGGTCGTTGGAGATGAGGACGCCGTTGGTGCGGCCCGCAATCTCGCCCTTGTAGGGCTCGTAGGCGTGGAACAGGCGGTTCATGATCGCCGTGCCGCGGGTGTCGGTCATCAGCTCGCCCTGGTAGCCGATGAGGCCGCGGGTCGGGGCGTAGAACACGAGGCGCTGGCGGTTGCCGCCGGAGGGGCGCATCTCCACCATGTCCGCCCGGCGCTCCGACATCTTCTGCACGACGACGCCGGAATGCTCCTCGTCCACGTCGATCACCACTTCCTCGATGGGCTCGAGGAGCTGGCCCGTCGCCTCGTCCTTCTTGAACACCACGCGCGGGCGCGAGACGGCGAGCTCGAAGCCCTCGCGGCGCATGGTCTCGATGAGGATGGCGAGCTGCAGTTCGCCGCGGCCCGACACGTAGAACGAGTCCTTGTCGGCGGATTCCTCGATCTTCAGCGTCACGTTGCCTTCCGCCTCCTTGAAGAGGCGGTCGCGGATCATGCGGCTCGTCACCTTGTCGCCCTCGGTGCCGGCGAGCGGCGAGTCGTTGACGAGGAACGACATGGTCACGGTCGGCGGATCGATGGGCTGGGCCGGCAGCGCCTCGGTCACTTCCGGCGCGCAGAACGTGTCGGCCACCGAGCCCTTCTCGAGGCCGGCGATGGAGACGATGTCCCCCGCCTCGCCCTCCTCGATGGGCTGGCGCTCGATGCCGCGGAAGGCGAGGATCTTCGACACGCGGCCGGTCTCGATCACCTTGCCGTCGCGGTCGAGCACCTTGATCGACTGGTTCGGCTTCACGGTGCCGGAGGTGATGCGTCCGGTCACGATGCGGCCGAGGAAGGGATTGGCCTCGAGGATGGTGCCGAGCATGCGGAACGGCCCTTCCTCCACCTTGGCGGGGGGCACGTGGTCGAGCACCAGGTCGAAGAGGGGAGCGAGGCCCTGGTCCTTCGGGCCTTCGGGCGACGCGGCCATCCAGCCGTCGCGGCCGGACCCGTAGAGGATCGGGAAGTCGAGCTGCTCGTCGGTGGCGTCGAGGGCCGCGAAGAGGTCGAACACCTCGTTGATGACCTCCTGGTGGCGGGCGTCGGGACGGTCGATCTTGTTGATGGCGACGATGGGCTTGAGGCCGATCTTGAGCGCCTTCGAGACCACGAACTTGGTCTGCGGCATCGGGCCCTCGGCCGCGTCGACCAGCACGATGGCGCCGTCCACCATGTTGAGGATGCGCTCCACCTCGCCGCCGAAATCGGCGTGGCCGGGGGTGTCGACGATGTTGATGCGGGTGTCCTTCCAGACCACGGAGGTGGCCTTGGCGAGGATCGTGATGCCGCGCTCCTTCTCCAGGTCGTTCGAGTCCATCACGCGCTCGGCCACCCGCTGGTTCTCGCGGAAGGCGCCCGACTGGGCGAGCAGCTTGTCGACCAGGGTGGTCTTCCCGTGGTCGACGTGGGCGATGATGGCGATGTTGCGCAGCTTCATGAGGCAGGTCTTTCAAAGCAAAACGGCCCGGTCCGCGGGCCAAGCTTGGCCGCGCCCCTGGCTCGAACCGGGCGGAATATGATTGCGCTGCATTATCCCGATGCGCGCAAACCGGCAATAGGGCGGGCCGGATTAATAAGGCCCACCCTCCTGCGACCGTTCCATGACGGCTGCTCCGATATGGGTTGCGGACCCGCATTTTCCAACCCCGCGAGGGGAAGGCCAAGGTTGCGGCGGGCTTTTCCCGCCGGCCGGCTCAGGCGAAGGATTTCCCGCTGCGGAAGCGCCAGTCCGGGCGGACGCTGCGCACCATCATCATCTCGCCAATGTTCTCCAGGGTCACGAGCCCCGCGAGGTGGCCGTCCCCGTCGAGGACGAACAGGGCGGGAGCCCGGGTCCGCGTCAGCACGGCGAGGGCGGCGTCGAAGGGCTCGGCGTCGCCGACCGCGGGCACCTCCCGGGTCATCGCCTCCAGCACCGGCGTCGCCGCCCCGCCCGCGTGCAGGGCCTGGATCAGGTTCTCGCGGGTGAGGAGCCCGCGCGGCGCCCGCGCCCCGTCCACCACGGGAAACTCCTTCTGCGAGGTGCGCAGCATCAGGTCGACCGCGTCGTCCAGGGTGGCGGAGGTGGGCAGCGTCTCGAGGGAGCGGATCATGACCGCGTGGACCGGCAGGCCGCGGGTCGCGTCGCGGAACGCCATGTCCTGGGCCTCCGCCGTGGCGGCGAGATAGACGAACAGGCCGATGACGATCAGCATCGGGTTCGTGAACAGGCCGACGAGGGCGAAGACGAAGGCCGCCCCCTGGCCGATGCGGGCCGCGACGCGGGTCGCCTCCAGGCTGCCCATCCGCATGGCGAGGAGCGCGCGCAGGACCCGCCCGCCGTCCATGGGGAAGGCCGGGAGCAGGTTGAACACGACGAGGAAGATGTTGGCGCCGGCAAGCCGGGCGAGCAGGCTCGTGCGGGGATCGTCCATGGCCGCCGTGGCGGCGTCGCCGAGGCCGATGCCGAGGGCGAGGACGATGAGGGCGGCGATCGCCACGTTCACCGCCGGGCCCGCGACGGCGACGATGAGCTCCTCCCTCGGTTTGGAGGGAAGGCGCTCCAGGCTGGCGATGCCGCCGATGGGCCAGAGGGTCACTTCCGGCGTGCGGATGCCGAAGCGCCGGGCGGCGAGGATGTGCCCGAACTCGTGCGCCAGCACGCAGGCGAAGAGCAGCACCATGAACAGCACGCCCTCGACCGCCGCCTCGCGCCCGCCCATGCGCCAGTAGGAGGCGCCGATCCAGACCAGGAACAGCAGGAACGTCACATGGATGCGCACCGCCGTTCCGGCGATGCGCGCCACGGGAATCGACCAGACCATGAGGCTCTCCGCGGGTGTCGACCCTCAAGGTAGGAATTCCGGGCGCGGTTGGGGAGGGGCAGGCCAACGGCGCGGCAGGCTTCACGGGCGTGGGCCTGATGAGCCCGCTTCCGAGAAGCCGGTCCGCGCCTTCGGCCTGCAAAAAAGGCCGCTCTCGCGGGAGAGAGCGGCCGTCGGAGGGTGGGTCTCCTGAAGGCGGCCCTGCCGCCTTACAGCCCCAGCTTCTTCTTGCGCTGGGCCAGCGTGCGCAGGCGGAGGGCGTTGAGCTTGATGAAGCCGGCGGCGTCGCGGTGGTCGTAGGCGACCGCGCCCTCCTCGAAGGTCACGAGCTCCTGGTCGTAGAGGGAGTAGGGGCTCTCGCGGCCGATCACGTACACGCCGCCCTTGTAGAGCTTGAGCCGGACCTCGCCCGTGACGAATTCCTGGGACCGGTCGATCAGCGCCTGGAGCATCTCGCGCTCCGGCGAGAACCAGAAGCCGTTGTAGATCAGCTCCGCGTATTTCGGCATCAGCTCGTCCTTCAGGTGAGCCGCGCCGCGGTCGAGGGTGATCGACTCGATGCCGCGATGGGCGAGCAGCAGGATGGTGCCGCCGGGGGTCTCGTACATGCCGCGGCTCTTCATGCCGACGAAGCGGTTCTCCACCAGGTCGAGGCGGCCGATGCCGTTGATGCGCCCCAGCTCGTTGAGCTTCGCCAGGAGCGCCGCCGGGCCCATGCGCTGCCCGTCGATGGCGACCGGGTCGCCCTTCTCGAAGGCGATGGAGATGACGGTCGGCGTGTCGGGGGCGGATTCGGGATCGTTGGTGCGCGAATAGACGTAGTCCGGCACCTCGGCGGCCGGATCCTCCAGCACCTTGCCCTCGGAGGAGGCGTGCAGGAGGTTGGCGTCCACCGAGAACGGGGCCTCGCCGCGCTTGTCCTTGGCGATCGGGATCTGGTGCTGCTCCGCGAACTCGATGAGCCTGGTGCGGGAGGTCAGGTTCCACTCGCGCCAGGGGGCGATCACGGTCACGTCGGGCTTGAGGGCGTAGTAGGACAGCTCGAAACGCACCTGGTCGTTGCCCTTGCCGGTGGCCCCGTGCGCCACCGCGTCGGCGCCGACCTTCTCGGCGATCTCGATCTGCTTCTTGGCGATCAGCGGCCGGGCGATGGAGGTGCCGAGGAGATACAGGCCCTCATACTGGGCGTTCGCCCGGAACATGGGAAACACGTAGTCGCGCACGAACTCGTCGCGCAGGTCCTCGATGAAGATGTTCTCCGGCTTGATGCCGAGAAGCTCGGCCTTCCTGCGGGCGGGCTCCAGCTCCTCGCCCTGGCCGAGATCGGCGGTGAAGGTCACCACCTCGCAGCCATAGGTGGTCTGCAGCCACTTGAGGATGATGGAGGTGTCGAGGCCGCCGGAATAGGCGAGCACGACCTTGTTCACACGCTTGTCAGCCATGGCAGGAATTCCAAGAAACGAGGGACCTGCGCGACTTAGAACGGAAGCTTGGGCGGCGCAACGGGGATTTCTCCGGCCGGGCGCGTCCTGCCGGGCCTTCGCCGCCATGCGTCCAGAGCATTCCCGACCGGAAGGGACGCCGCTGCCTCGCGGGGCTCCGATGGATTAGGGATGCTCCCGCGGCATGGCCGGCCCGGGGGAAGGCGGCCGGCCTCGCCCGAAACCGTCCGACGACCGCTGAGCCCCAGCCATGCCAAGGCCGACCCTCGAGTTCTGGTACGAGTTCGCCTCCACCTATTCCTACCTTTCCGCCATGCGCATCGACGACGCGGCGGGGCGGGCGGGCGTCGCCGTCGTGTGGCGCCCCTTCCTGCTCGGGCCGATCCTTGGCGCGCAGGGGCTGAGCGACTCCCCCTTCAACCTCTACCCCGTCAAGGGCCGCTACATGTGGCGCGACATGGAGCGGGAGGCGGCCGCCCTGCGGCTGCCCTTCTGCCGGCCCAAGCCGTTTCCCCAGAACAGCCTCCTCGCCGCGCGGGTCGCCCTCGTCGGGCTCGACCGGGGCTGGACGCCGGATTTCAGCCGGGCGGTCTTCGCCGCGGAGTTCGGCAAGGGCCGCAGCATCGGCGATCCCGCGACCCTCGCCGAGATCCTCGCCTCCCTCGGCGAGAATCCCGACGCGGTGCTCGCCGAGGCCGGGACGGAGGCCAACAAGGCCCGCCTGCGCCGGGCGGGGGAGGAGGCCCTGTCCCGGGGCGTGTTCGGCGCACCCACCTTCTTCGCGGAGGACGGCGAGATGTTCTGGGGCAACGACCGGCTGGAGCAGGCCCTCGCCTGGGCGGTGGAGCGCGCCCGGTGCTCCCAGTGGCCGGTCTGACCCGGCCGCATTCCGGAGGCTCCGGACCTTCCGGGCCGGGAACCCTTGTGAACGGGCCCGAAAGGCGGTACATAGGGACCGTCCGGCAGGTGCTGTGCGGTTGCGGAACGGTCAGGGTGCGTCATGCGCGCCCTCTTTGCGCTTCCCGAGGCCTGGCGGATCATGCGTTTTCATCCGTCGACGATACGCCGGCCCGCTCCCCGAGGAGCGGCTTGTCGTGGACCCGGCCCTCGAGGGGCGTCCACGGCTGCGGCGGCTGAAAGCGACCCGTAACACGAGCCGCCGGCGTCGCCCCCTTGAACGAGGGCCATTCAGGAGAACCTATGTCCGCAGCATATCAGCAAGCGCCGAGCCGTGAGGATTTCGCGGCCCTGCTCGAAGAATCCTTCCGCACCTCCGAGATCAGCGAAGGCTCGGTCGTGAAGGGCAAGGTGGTCGCGATCGAAAAGGACGTCGCGGTCATCGATATCGGCGCCAAGACCGAGGGCCGCGTGCCCTTGAAGGAATTCACCGGCCCCAATCGCGACCAGACGATCAACGTCGGCGATGAGGTCGAGGTCTATGTCGAGCGCATCGAGAACGCGCTGGGCGAGGCCGTCATTTCCCGCGACAAGGCCCGCCGCGAGGAGTCGTGGGTGAAGCTCGAGAAGGCCTTCGAGGCCGGCGAGCGCGTCAACGGCGTCATCTTCAACCAGGTGAAGGGCGGCTACACCGTCGATCTCGACGGCGCCGTGGCCTTCCTGCCGCGCTCCCAGGTGGACATCCGCCCGGTGCGCGACGTCACGCCGCTCATGGGCGTGGCCCAGCCGTTCCAGATCCTCAAGATGGACCGCCGCCGCGGCAACATCGTCGTGTCGCGCCGCACGGTCCTCGAGGAGAGCCGCGCCGAGCAGCGCTCCGAGCTCGTGGCCAACCTCGAAGAGGGTCAGGTCATCGACGGCGTGGTCAAGAACATCACCGAGTACGGTGCGTTCGTCGACCTCGGCGGCATCGACGGCCTGCTGCACGTCACCGACATGGCGTGGAGGCGCGTGAACCATCCGTCCGAGGTCGTGAACATCGGCCAGACGGTCAAGGTGAAGATCATCAAGATCAACCACGACACGCACCGCATCTCCCTGGGCATCAAGCAGCTCCTCGCCGATCCGTGGGAGGGCATCGCCGCCCGCTACCCCGTCGGCGCCAAGCTGAAGGGCCGCGTCACGAACATCACCGACTACGGCGCGTTCGTGGAGCTGGAGCCGGGCATCGAAGGCCTGATCCACGTGTCCGAGATGTCCTGGACCAAGAAGAACGTCCACCCCGGCAAGATCATCTCCACCTCCCAGGAGGTCGAGGTCGTGATCCTCGAGGTCGACCAGGTGAAGCGCCGCATCTCGCTGGGCCTGAAGCAGACGCTCCAGAACCCGTGGGAGGCCTTCGCCGAGAAGCACCCGGTCGGCTCCGTCGTCGAGGGCGAGGTGAAGAACAAGACCGAGTTCGGTCTCTTCATCGGCCTCGAGAACGACGTGGACGGCATGGTGCACCTCTCGGACCTCGACTGGAACCGTCCGGGCGAGCAGGTCATCGACGAGTTCAAGAAGGGCGACATGGTGCGCGCCCAGGTTCTCGACGTGGACGTCGAGAAGGAGCGCATCTCGCTGGGCATCAAGCAGCTCGGCGGCGACCCCTTCGCGGAAGCCGGCGAGATCAAGAAGGGCCAGGTCGTCACCTGCGAGGTTCTCGAGGTGAAGGACGGCGGCATCGAGGTGAAGATCGTCGACACCGACCTTACCACCTTCATCAAGCGCAGCGAGCTTGCGCGCGACCGCGCCGACCAGCGCCCCGAGCGTTTCGCGGCCGGCGAGAAGGTGGATGCCCGCGTGACCCAGTTCGACCGCAAGGCCCGCCGCGTCACCCTCTCCATCAAGGCCCTCGAGGTCGCGGAGGAGAAGGAGGCCATGGCCCAGTACGGCTCGACCGACTCGGGCGCGTCCCTCGGCGACATCCTCGGCGCGGCCCTCAAGGCCCGCACCGACAAGAAGTGATCGGGCGGCAAGCCGCCCGACCGTCCCCGGACCCCGGTCCGGAGATCCTCTTTCGGAACCCGCGCGGATGTCCGCGCGGGTTTTTTGCTTCCGGGGGTGGCGGCCGATTGCACGAGGAGAACGGCGGTCCGACATGAAAGGCCCGACACGTGCCCTGACCCGCGCCCGCCGCTGGGCGCGAGCGGTCAAGACCGACATCGTCGCGCTCCATCTTGCGGCGCGCGACCCGCGTGTGCCGCTCTCCGCCAAACTCGTGGCCGGGCTCGTGGCGGCCTATGCGCTGAGCCCCGTCGACCTCATTCCCGACTTCATCCCCGTTCTCGGCTACCTCGACGACCTTCTCCTCGTCCCCCTCGGCATTCTCCTCGCGGTCCGGCTGATCCCGCCACCCGTCATGAACGACCTGCGGCGGAAGGCTGCGGCCCTGCAGGAGCGCCCGGCGAGCCGCATGGCTGCCATGGCCATCGTCACGCTCTGGATCGTAGCCGTGCTGGCCTTGGGGTGGACGTTCTGGCCCCGCGCGAGGTTCTAGAAACCGGCCATCCCCTCATTGGCACGCGGCGCGCGATGCCCTATCTGGTTCCGCTGCAAGGGCTTTCTCCCGGGTCCGAGTCGCCGCAAAGGCCCTTGCGACGTTTTCCGGATTCGCCGAATCCGGAAAAGGAGCCCAGGGTGAAGCCTCCGCGCTTGCCGCGACACACGAGACGAAACCGATGCCGATCGACGCCGAAGCCATCGCCGACCGCCGCCGCCTGCGCCGCAAGATCACCTTCTGGCGCGTCGTGGGGGTGCTCGCCCTCATCGCCGCCGTCCTCGCCCTCGGCTATTCCGCCTCCGACCGCGTCGGCTTCGGCGCGGGCTCCCACGTGGCGCGCATCTCGGTGGACGGCCTCATCACCGGCAGCCAGCGCATGGCCGACCTGATGGAGCGGGTCGGCAAGGCGCCCTCGGTGGCCGGGGTGGTGATCTCCATCAACAGTCCCGGCGGCACCACCACCGGCTCGGAGGAACTCTTCCGCAACATCCGCCGCCTCGCGGAGAAGAAGCCGGTCGTCGCCTTCGTGGACGGGACGGCGGCCTCGGGCGCCTACATCACGGCCATGGCGACGGACCACATCGTCGCCCGGGAGACCTCCATCGTCGGCTCCATCGGCGTCCTCTTCCAGTATCCGGACCTGTCCGGGCTCCTGGGCCATGTCGGGGTCAAGGTGGAGGCGATCAAGTCGGCGCCCCTCAAGGCGGAGCCGAACCCCTTCACCCCCACGAGTCCCGAGGCCCGCGCCGCCGTCGCCGCGGTGGTGAGCGACACCTACGACTGGTTCAAGCGCCTCGTCCGGGAGCGGCGGCGCATGAGCGACGCGGAGCTCGCGGCGGTGTCCACGGGCCAGGTCTTCAGCGGCCACCAGGGCGTCGCCCTCAAGCTCGTGGACGCGCTCGGCACGGAGCGCGACGCCATCGCCTGGCTCGAACGGGAGAAGGGCGTGCGATCGAACCTGCCCGTGCGCGACTGGAAGCCGCGCGGGGACCGGGACCTGTCGATCTTTGCGCTGGCCGTCGCCGGAGCCGATCTGATGGGCTTCGAAAGCCTGGCCGACGCCCTGCGCCGGAGCGCCTCGGGCATGGAGGCGGCGCGGCTTGACGGTCTCCTGGCCGTCTGGCACCCTTCCGAAAAGTAAAGATGCATCAAAGATATAACGCCCAATGATCAAATCCGAACTGGTGCTCAAGATCGCCGAACAGAACCCGCATCTGTACCAGAGAGACGTCGAGAACATCGTGAATGCGATCCTCGACACCATCGCGGATGCCCTGGCGCGTGGGGACCGGGTGGAGCTGCGCGGCTTCGGCGCCTTCTCCGTCAAGAAGCGGGACGCGCGGACCGGGCGCAACCCCCGCACGGGCGAATCGGTCCGGATCTCGGAGAAGGTCGTGCCCGTCTTCAAGACCGGCAAGGAGATGCGCCAGCGCCTCAACCCCGCGCCGAAGCCCCTCAAGGCCGCAGTCGCGCAGTAGCGCATCGATCCGGGACAGGAGAGGTTCGTGATTCGGTTTCTCAAGGCGCTCGTTCTTTTGCCCGTGGCGGTCCTGGTCGTGCTGCTGGCGGTCGCCAACCGCTCGCCGGTGACCCTCTCCCTCGATCCGTTCTCCCGCGAGGCGCCGGAATTCGCGGTTCAGCTGCCGCTCTTCGCCGTGATCTTCGCCGCCGTCATGGTCGGCGTGGTGATCGGCGGCGCGGCGACCTGGCTCGCCCAGGGCAAGCACCGGCGCGCGCGCCGCGCGTTCCGCCGGGAGGTGAGCCAGCTGCGCAGCGAGGCCGAGCGCCTGCGGGCGCAGAGCCGGACGGGCTCGACCCTGCCCTCCCTTCCCCCGTCGCAGACCCCCACCTTCTAGAGCCCCCATGCGCGTCATCGCTTCCGCGGAGATCGACCGGGTTCTCGCCTTTCCGGATCTGGTCGAGGCCCTCGGCGCCGCCTTTCGGGCCGACATGGTCACGCCCGTTCGGCATCATCACGAGATCGAGCGCACGGGGGGGCGCGGCACCCTGCTGCTGATGCCGTCCTGGACGGGGCCTGCCACGGCGGACGCCTTCGTCGGCGTGAAGGTGGTTTCCGTATTTCCGGAGAACGGCAGGAAGAACCTTCCCAGCGTCATGGGCTCGTATCTCCTGATGGACGGCGGGACGGGCGAGCCCGTGGCCGTGCTCGACGGCACGCGCCTCACGGTCTGGCGCACCGCGGCCGCCTCGGCGCTGGCGGCGCGGCACCTCGCCCGCGCGGATGCCGGCCGCATGGTGATGGTGGGGGCGGGCGCCCTCGCGCCCTTCCTCATCCGCGCCCATATGAGCCAGCGCCCGATCCGCGAGGTCTCCTTGTGGAATCATCGGCCCGAGAAGGCCGAGGAGGTGGCGGCGCAGCTTCGCGGCGAGGGGCTTCCCGTCAGCGCCGCGACGGATCTGGAAGCGGCGGTGCGCGAGGCCGATCTCGTCTCCTGCGCCACGCTGTCCACCGCGCCTATCGTCAGGGGCGCCTGGCTGAAGGAGGGGGCGCATCTCGATCTCGTCGGGGCCTTCAATCTCAAGATGCGCGAGGCCGACGACGAGGCGCTTCGCCGGGGCCAGGTCTATATCGACACGGAGGCTGCCAAGACCGAGGGCGGAGACGTGGCCGTCGCCATCCGGAGCGGCGCGATAGCGGAGGGCCATGTGCGCGGCACCTTGTCCGACCTCTGCCGCCGTCCGCCGCAGCGGGATGACAGGACGATCACCGTGTTCAAGTCGGTGGGGACTGCGCTGGAGGACCTGGCGGCGGCCATGTTGGTGTGGCGCCGGATCGGAACCGCGCCGCAGGTGATCGGGCAGGGTGTCGACTCGAAACCGTCGACGGTCGCCTGAGAATCCGGCGGGTTATCGGGGCGTGTTCAGGAGAAGCCGGAACCGGTTTTCGCGGGCACGGCCCTTCGCGCCATGGGCATGGCCCTTCGCGTTGCCAGCGCGGCCTTTAGGTTCCATGGGAACATGCGGCATGTAAGGCTCCCGGAGCATCGGAGGTGAGTTCGAATTGACGTCCGGTGCTCCAGGCTTTTGCTGTCGAGAGGCTTTTGCTTCCGAACCTCTTTCGCGCAAAACCGGCTCCCGCTTTTGCGCCCGATGCTCCAGGACCGGCTTGCGCTCTGCTGGAATCGCAAGCCGGTCTCGATGGATTGTCCCCTGGAAGGCCGTGGCGTCGCGCGTCGATCGAAGCAGGGGACGATACGGTGCCGGTCGCGGACGCAACGACTCAACGGCCGCCTTTTCTCTTTCTAGGGCGGATATCGATGACGATCGGCGCGGCGCGCACGACCGTGGGATCTCTGAGATCCAACACGATAGGACGCGCGCGGACCACGGGCATGGCATAGGTTTCCCGCAGATCGAAGGTGATCGGGGCGGCATAGACAATGATGGGAGCCCCTCCGGCGACCTGGCCGAGTTCCTGTTCGTTCAACTCATAAGCGGTCATGCGAACGTCCTTTGAGAATGATCCTGCCCTCTGCAGGTAGATGAATGCTATATCATGACATAAGCTTGTCAATGAGCATGGGATCGAACCCGGGATCGCCGCGCCCGAACTGGCCGATCCGGAAAGGCAAGGGCGCAAGAGATCCTTCGGGCGATGCGCCTGCCGACCTCTCGGTCCCTTGAGGGCCTGTGACGGAACGCCCGATCGGCACCGGCCGGGTCGGGCTTGTGGACGGACCCGTTTATCGCTAACCGACAAGAGATCGGCGCATCGTGCGGAATGGCGCCCGGACTTCGCCGGTGCGGCCCTTCGGGTCCGCAGGCACCCGTGCTCCAGTCCTGAACCAGGGACCATGCTCGAAGATGTTTCGGGACGGCCTCATCAAGATCTGCGGGATCTCGACGCCCGAGGCCCTCGAGGCCGCCCTCGATGCGGGCGCCGACCTCGTGGGCTTCGTCCGCTTTCCGAAGAGCCCGCGCCACGTGGAGCTCGACCGCGGCCGGGACCTCGCCCGGCAGGCGCGGGGCCGGGCGCAGCGGGTCGTGCTCCTGGTCGATCCGGACGACGCGGCGCTCGCCGAGGCCGTCGAGGCCTTCGACCCCGACATGATCCAGCTCCACGGCAGCGAATCTCCCGACCGGGTGCGGGAGATCCGCGACCGCTTCGGCCGGCCGGTCCTCAAGGCGGTCGGCATCGCCGAGGAGGCCGATCTCGCGGCGCTGGCGCGCTACGCGGAGGCGGCCGACCGCCTCCTCCTCGACGCCAAGCCGCCGCGCACCCCGGGCGCGCTGCCCGGCGGCAACGGCCTTTCCTTCGACTGGCGGCTCCTGGCCGCCCTCGACCCGTCCGTGTCCTACATGCTCTCCGGCGGGCTCACGCCCGCGAACGTGGCGGAGGCGATCCGCCTCACCGGGGCGGGGGCGGTCGACGTGTCCTCGGGGGTCGAGAGCGCCCCCGGCGTCAAGGACCGGGCCCGGATCGAGGCCTTCGTGCGCGCGGCCCGCGCCGCCTATGCCGGGGGGCGGCGATAAAACCCGCGCATTCCGGACGAAAATCCGTTATCGCTTCCGGCGAATTCCCACTCCAGCGCAAGGCAGGACAGGCGTGACAGCTCAGGCGCAACCCAATTCCTTCCGCACCGGCCCGGACGAGCGCGGCCATTTCGGCATGTTCGGCGGCCGCTTCGTGGCCGAGACCCTGATGCCGCTCATCCTCGACCTGGAGAAGGCCTACGAGGAGGCCAAGGCCGACCCGGCCTTCCATGCCGAGATGAAGGCGATGATGGCGACCTATATCGGCCGCCCGAGCCCGCTCTATTTCGCCGAGCGCATGACCGAGCATCTCCGCGAGGTCGCGGCCGCCGCCGGCCTGCCGGGCGGGGCCAAGATCTACTTCAAGCGCGAGGAGCTGAACCACACCGGCGCCCACAAGGTGAACAACGTGCTGGGGCAGATCCTCCTCGCCCGCCGCATGGGCAAGAAGCGCATCATCGCCGAAACCGGCGCGGGCCAGCACGGGGTCGCGACCGCGACCCTCTGCGCCCGCTACGGGCTGGAATGCATCGTCTACATGGGCGCCGTCGACGTGGAGCGGCAGAAGCCCAACGTGTTTCGCATGAACATGCTGGGCGCCAAGGTGGTGCCGGTGCAGTCCGGCACCCGCACCCTCAAGGACGCCATGAACGAGGCCCTGCGCGACTGGGTCACCAACGTGGCCGACACCTTCTACTGCATCGGCACGGTGGCGGGGCCGCATCCCTACCCGGCCATGGTGCGCGACTTCCAGTGCGTCATCGGCAACGAGACCCGCGAGCAGATGCTGCAGGCGGAGGGCCGCCTGCCGGATTCGCTGATCGCCTGCGTCGGCGGCGGCTCCAACGCCATCGGCCTGTTCCATCCCTTCCTCGACGACCGGGGCGTGGAGATCTACGGGGTCGAGGCGGCGGGCCACGGGCTCGACAAACTCCACGCGGCATCGCTCACGGGCGGGCGGCCGGGCGTGCTGCACGGCAACCGCACCTATCTCCTGATGGACGGGGACGGGCAGATCCAGGACGCCCACTCGATCTCGGCGGGCCTCGACTATCCGGGCATCGGGCCGGAGCATGCCTGGCTGCACGACGTGGGCCGGGTGACGTACATCTCCGCCACCGACCGGGAGGCGCTCGACGCCTTCCAGCTCTGCTCCCGGCTGGAGGGAATCCTGCCGGCGCTGGAATCGAGCCACGCCCTCGCCAAGGTCGTCGAGCTCGCGCCGAAGAAGCCGAGGGACCACCTGATGGTCGTCAACATCAGCGGCCGCGGCGACAAGGACGTTCCGCAGATCGCGGAGATTCTGGGCGTGAAGCTGTAGAGCTTCGCCTCGTCGCCGGAACGACGGGCGATGCGCGATATCCGTCATCGCGCCGTCGTTCCGGCCGCGCTGCGGCGCCCCGGAATGACACGGATGGCGCCGTGCCGTCAGCCGTCCAGCATCATCGCGACGAAGAGTTCCGGATCGAGGCAGAATTCCCGCAGCAGGCGGAAATGCCGGGTCTCCTCGAGGCGGACCGGCTCCAGGCCGTATCTCGTCAGGCCGAGGAGCCGCGCGCCCGGATAGGCCATGAGGATCGGCGAGTGGGTCGCCATGATCACCTGACAGTGGCCGGACCGATCCATCCTTTGCAGCAGCTTGAGGAATTCGACCTGGCGCGACGGCGAGAGGGCCGATTCGGGCTCGTCGAAGATGTACAGGCCCTGCCTGGCGCAGCGCTCTTCGAAGAAGCGCAGAAAGCCCTCCCCATGGGAATGCGAGAGGAAATCGGGGGGCGCCTCGCCCGCGTCGAGCGCTGCGGTGTCGAGATAGCGCGAGACCGTGAAGAAGCTCTCCGCCCTGAAGAACCAGCCCTTGGTGACCCGCGGCAGCCAGCTGGCGCGAAGGGCCTGGGCGAGCTGGCCGCCCATCGCCTCGACGGCCCGGGAATGGTCCACCGGCCGGTAGCCCTTTCCGCCGCCGGCCTCGTCGTAGCCGGCGAGCGCTGCGATCCCCTCAAGGATGGTCGACTTCCCCACGCCGTTCTCGCCGACGATGATCGTGACGGCGCGGTCGAACTCCATCGAAAAGTCCGGGTTTCCGAAGAGCGGGAGACAGAAGGGATAGACCGCACGGTCGACGATGCGCGCCTCGTCGAGCCACAGGCGCCTCAGATAAGGTGCGCGCAGCCGGGTCGGCCGGTAGGTCCTCGCCATGCGATTCGCCCTCCGAAGGGCCCCTGGAACAGTTCCGGGCCGGCTTATACCCCGGGAGGGGCGCCATGGGCAGATGCGAGATCCCTGTCCACTTCCGCACCGGACCGTGCTAAGGACCCGCCCATGACCAAGCGCATCGAAGCCCGTTTCGAGAAGTGCCGCGCGGAAGGCCGTGCCGCCCTCGTGACCTACATCATGGCGGGAGACCCGGATCCGGAGACCTCCCTTGCGATCCTGAAGAGCCTGCCGAAGGCCGGGGCCGACATCGTCGAGTTCGGCCTGCCCTTCACGGATCCCATGGCCGACGGGCCGGCGATCCAGGCGGCGGGCCTGCGCGCCCTGAAGGTCGGCCAGACCACGGCGAAGACCCTCGACCTCGTGCGCCGCTTCCGGGCCGAGGACCGGGACACGCCGGTGATCCTCATGGGCTATTTCAACCCGATCTACGTCTACGGGGTTGACCGCTTCCTCGCCGACGCAAGGGAAGCGGGCGTCGACGGGCTGATCGTGGTGGACCTTCCGCCGGAGGAGGACGAGGAGCTGTGCCTCCCGGCCCTGAAGGCGGGCCTTGCCTTCATCCGCCTCGCGACACCGACGACGGACGACCGCCGCCTGCCGGCGGTGCTCGCCAACACGGCCGGGTTCGTCTATTACGTTTCCATCACCGGCATCACCGGGGCGGCGACGCCGGATTTCGGCAAGGTCGCCGCGGCGGTGGAGCGGATCAAGCGCCACACGCCCCTGCCCGTGGTGGTGGGCTTCGGCGTGAAGAGCGGTGCCCACGCGGCGGAGGTGGCGAAGGGCGCCGACGGGGTCGTGGTCGGCTCGGCGCTCATCGACGCGCTCAAGGGCACCCTCGATGCCGAGGGGCGCGCCACCTCGCGCACGGTCGAGGCCGTCACCACATTGGTGAAGGAGCTCGGCGAGGGCGTGCGCTCCGTCGCCAAGCGCGCGGCCGCATAGGAACCACTGAACGTCAGGCCCGCAGCGGCGCGGCCACGACGAGAGGATCGAAGCGATGAACTGGATTTCCGAGGTCGTCCGCCCGAAGATCAAGACGCTCTTCAAGCGCGAGACGCCGGACAACCTGTGGATCAAGTGCCCGGATACCGGGCAGGTGGTCTTCCACAAGGACGTGGAGGCGAACCAGTGGGTGATCCCCGGTTCCAACCACCACATGCGCATCTCCGCCACCCAGCGCCTGCAGCTCATGTTCGACGGCGGCACCTGGGTCGACGTGGCCCTGCCGGAGGTGGCGGTCGATCCGCTCAAGTTCCGCGACGAGAAGCGCTACGTGGACCGCCTGAAGGACGCCCGCGCCAAGACCGGCCAGCAGGACGCCTTCAAGGTCGGCTTCGGCCGGGTCGACGAGTTGCCGATGACCATCGCCGTGCAGGATTTCGGCTTCATGGGCGGCTCCCTCGGCATGGCCGCGGGCGAGGCCTTCATCAGGGGCGCCGAGACGGCGCTGGAGAAGCGCACCCCTTACGTGCTCTTCGCGGGCTCCGGCGGCGCGCGGATGCAGGAGGGCATCCTCTCGCTCATGCAGATGCCGCGCACGACCGTGGCGGTCCGCCGCCTGCGCGACGCGCGCCTGCCCTACATCGTGGTGCTCACCAACCCGACCACCGGCGGCGTGACCGCGTCCTACGCCATGCTCGGCGACGTGCATCTGGCGGAGCCGGGGGCGCTCATCGGCTTCGCCGGCCCGCGGGTGATCGAGCAGACCATCCGCGAGAAGCTGCCCGACGGCTTCCAGCGCGCCGAGTACCTGAAGGACCACGGCATGGTCGACATGGTCGTGCACCGGCACGACCTGAAGCCGACCGTCGCCCGCCTCGCCCGCCTCTTCACCAAGGCTCCCGCCAAGGCGGCCTGAGCAAAGGGGACGGGCAGGGTGATGGATTCCTCCGATGCGCTGATCGCGCGCTTTCTCGCCCTGCACCCGAAGACCATCGACCTGTCGCTCGGGCGCATCCAGCGGCTGCTCGCCGATCTCGGCCATCCCGAGCGGCGCCTGCCGCCGGTGATCCACGTGGCGGGCACCAACGGCAAGGGCTCCACCATCGCCTTCATGCGGGCGATCCTGGAGAGCGCGGGCCTCGCGGTGCACGTCTACACCTCGCCCCATCTCGTGCGCTTCCACGAGCGCATCCGCCTCGGCCGCTTCGGCGGCGGGCGCTACGTGGAGGAGGACCGGCTCGTCGAGGCCCTGCGCCGTTGCGAGAAGGTGAATGCGGGCGCGCCGATCACCGTGTTCGAGATCACCACGGCGGCGGCGCTGCTCCTCTATGCGGAGGAGCCCGCCGACGTGCTCCTGCTGGAGGTGGGGTTGGGCGGGCGCTACGACGCCACCAACGTGATCGACGCCCCCGCCGCCGCCGTCGTCACCTCCATCGGCCACGACCATGCGGAATATCTCGGCACGACCCTGGAGGGCATCGCCCGGGAGAAGGCCGGCATCTTCAAGCGCGGCTGCCCCGCCGTCATCGCGGCGCAGGACTACGTGGCCGCCGACGAGACCCTGAGGGCCGAGGCCGAGCGGGTCGGCGCGGCGCCGATCCTCGTCGGGTCGCAGGATTTTTCCGTGCACGAGGAGCGGGGGCGGCTCGTCTACCAGGACGAGAAGGGCCTGCTCGACCTGCCCCTCCCCAGACTCGTCGGGCGTCACCAGTACATCAACGCGGGCACCGCCGTGGCGGCCCTGCGGGCGGCGGGCTTCGACCGCTTCGAGACCTCGGCCTTCGAGGCCGGCCTCGCCCGGGCGGAATGGCCGGGCCGGCTTCAGCGGCTCTCGAGGGGTCGCCTCCCGGAGATCGCGCCGCAGGGCTGCGAGATCTGGCTCGACGGGGGCCACAACCCCGACGGCGGCCGTGTCCTCGCCGCCGCCATGGCCGACCGGAGCGAGACCGCCGACGCGCCCCTGGTGCTCGTCACGGGCATGCTCGGCACCAAGGATTCGGAGGCCTTCTTCAGGAACTTCCTGGGGCTCGCCCGGGAGGTGATCGCGGTGCCGATCGCAGGCCAGATCGCCGCGCGCCCGGCCGAGGAGGTGGCGAGCATCGCCGCGGGCGTGGGGCTTACGGTCTCCACGAAGCCGAGCGTCGAGGCCGCGCTGGCCTCCCTCCACGACTATGTCTGGGACCGCCCGCCCCGCGTCCTCATCTGCGGCTCGCTCTATCTCGCGGGCGAGGTCCTGGCCGCCAACGGCACGCCGCCGGAATAGCGAAGTTCCGCTCTTCGGACCGCCGCTCCGTCATTCCGGGACGATCCGAAGGATCGGGCCCGGAATCCATGAACGCGAACTTGGCGAGCAAGGCACAACGGCTGCCGCTGCGTCCTCTTCCGCGCCGTCAGCGGCTATGGATTTCGGGCTCCGCTGCGCGGCCCCGGAATGACGGCGGGTGGTGCGCCGCGCGGGTCTCTTTGAAAGACGGAAGCGACGGCATGAAAAAGGGGCCTTCCGGCCCCTTCGGAAGCTTCGTTGCGGCAGGGTTCAGGCCGAGGCCTGGATCCAGCGGGCGAGGTCGCCCTTGGGCGCGGCGCCGATCTTCTGGGCCACGACCTTGCCGCCCTTGAACATCATCAGGGCCGGAATCGAGCGGATGCCGAACTGGGAGGAGACCTGCGGGTTCTCGTCCACGTTGAGCTTCGCGATCTTCACCTTGCCGGCCATCTCGTCGGAAATCTCCTCGAGAGCCGGGCCGATCATGCGGCAGGGGCCGCACCATTCCGCCCAGAAATCGACCACCACGGGCTCTGAGGATTGCAGAACGTCCTGCGCGAAGCTCGCGTCGGTCACCTTCACGGTCGCCATACCATCACCTTTGTCCTTGGGCGCGACTCACCTTCGAGCCGCTCGACGATTTCATCAAGGTAGGAACCGCCCGGGGCGGAATCAAGCAACGCCGCCCCGTCGGCCACAGGTCATGCGGCCACAATAGTTAGTATTTCGTTCATGTCCGCCTCCAACATCTCGTGGATGACCGGGCCGGAGGTCCAGATCAGGAAGGCCCGCACGGTCTTATCCGGATAGATCTCCTGCAGGAGCCGCCGGTAGAGGGCGAGCTGGGCCACGTAGGAGCGGGGCGGCGCCTGCCCCGGCCGCGGCGGGCGGGCCGTGGTCTTGAAGTCGGCCACCAGCACTTCCGTCTCGAGCACGGCGAGCCGGTCGATCTGGCCGGAGACCATCACCGGCCCGTCCGGGGTCTCGATGCGCCCGGCGATCGGCGCCTCGGCGCGGGATCCCGGCCCGAAGAGCGGGCTCACGGCCTCGTGGTCGATCACGCCGAGGGCATGGGTCACCACGGCCTCGCGCAGCTCCTCCGGCAGGCGGGGGGCGCGGGCCTTCACGTAGGCGCGGGCCATGGGTTCCCGGCGCTCGCGCGGCAGGCTCGGCAGGCGCTCCAGAAGGGCATGGATCAGTGTCCCGCGCAGGCGCGCCTCCGGGGCATAGGGGCCGTCGCCGGGCCGTGTCAGCCGGTCGGCGGCGCCCAGGGCGCTGGAGGGCCGGATCGGCGGCAGGGGCTCCGGCTCCGGCTGCGCGGCCTGCCGCAGCCAGTCGGGGATCTCGGCCGGGGCCGGAGCCGGGACGTCCGCCGCCGCTCCCGCGAGACCCACGGGCTCGTCCGCCCACAGGGCGAGGGGCTCCGCGAAGGGCTTTTCCGGAAGCTCCCGGCCCCGGTTGGCGTGGAGCCAGCCCCGGCGCACCATCTCGCACCAGGCCTCCTGGGGCGAGTCCTTCCGGCCCGTGAGATAGGGCGCGATCACCAGCCGGTCCTTGGCCCGGGTCATGGCCACGTAGAGCAGGCGGTTGTGCTCCTCCAGGGCCTTGGCATGGAGCGCATCCCGCGCCTCGCCCATGGCCCTGCAGTCGGAGCTCTTGCCGGGGGCCCAGACCGGGACCGTGCCGCCCGCCGCCGCGAGCCGGAGCAGGGGCGGGTCCCGGCCCAGCACGTCGCAGCCGTCGATGAGAAAGACGATGGGCGCCTCCAGGCCCTTGGCCCCGTGCACGGTCATCACCCGCACCTCGTCGTTGGTGGAATCGAGGTCGCGCTTGATGGTGTGGGCGGCGGATTCGAACCGGTTGAGGAAGACCGTGAGGGAGGGCGTCTCCGCCTGCTCCGACTGGTGGGCGAAGCAGAGGAAGGCATCGATGGCGTCGCCCGCCTCGCTGCCGAGCCGGGCCACGAGCTTCGCCCGCCCGCCCATGGGCCCGAGCAGGGTGGCGAAGAACCCGAACGGCCCGTGGACCCGCGCGAGGCCGCGCCAGGCGCCGAGGGCGTCGAGGGCGGCGAGGGCCGCCTTGTCGCCCGCCCGGGCCTGCCGCTCCAGGGCGGACAGGAGGGATTCCCCGTCCGGGCGCCGGGCGGCGATGCGGATCAGGTCGTCGTCGTCGAGCCCGACCAGGGGCGACTTGAGGGCGGTGGCGAGGGTGAGGTCGTCCTCCGGCAGCAGGGCCGCGCGCCCCGCCGCCACGAGGTCGAGCACGGCGATGTGCTCGCCGATGTTGAGCCGGTCGGCGCCGGCCACTGGCACGCCGGCCTCCTTGAGGGCGCGGATCACCGCCTCGAAGGCCGGGCCGCGCTTGCGCACGAGGACGAGCACGTCCCCGGCCCGCCAGACGCGGCCGCGCTCGTCGCCCCGGGTCGTCCAGGCGCGGACCGCCTTCGCGATCCGCTTGGCGACCATCACCGGTGGCGCGTGCTGCTCCGGGCTGTCCACGGGCAGGACCCAGGCCTCCGGCTCCTCCTCCTCGGCGGGGGTCTCGGTCGGCCAGAGCTCCACCAGGCCCGGCGCATGGGGACGGGCGGTCTCGTGCACCGTGCCCACGGCGGCGTCCTCGAAGGAGAGGCCCTTGTAATGCTCGGCGAGGGCGAAGGTGGCGTCCACCGCGGCGAGCACCGCCCGCGCGGAGCGGAACGACACCGTGAGGCGCACGTCCTCGAAGCGCAGCTGTGCGGCGGCGACCTTGCGCGCCCACGCCTGGCGGCTCGTCTCGAATTCCTGCGGGGCCGCGCCCTGGAAGCCGTAGATCGACTGCTTCGGATCGCCCACCGCGAAGAGGGTGCGGACCTGCCGGCCCCGCGCCCCGTGGCCGGCGGTGAAGTCCTCCGTGATCCTGCGCAGGATCGCCCATTGCTCGGGATTCGTGTCCTGCGCCTCGTCGATGAGCACGTGGTCGATGCCCCGGTCGAGCTTGTAGAGGATCCAGCCCGCGTCGTGCCGCGACAGCAGCGCCAGGGTCTTGTCGATGAGGTCCTGGAAGTCGAGCGCCCCGTAGCGGCCCTTCGCGCGCTCCACCCGCGCGCCGATCTCGGCGGCGAGGGTGAACAGCGCCGTGGTGCGCTCCAGCGCGCGCGCCGCCTTGCGCCTGTCGTCGAGCCGCCAGAGGCGCTCCTGCTCGTCGAGCATCCGTTGAAGGAGCGCGGCGTCCACGTCCTTCGTGAGGAAGGCGGAGCCCCTGGTCTTCGTCCCGTCCTTGTTGAGGAAGACCGAGAGGTAGTGCAGCAGCCGCTCCTCGCGGGTTTCCGCAAGCGCCGCGCGGGACAGAAGCTCGCCGCGCTTCCGGTCGGTCTTCTTGCCCCGCATGAGCTCCTGCGCGATGGCGGGCCATTCCGTCGGCGGCAGCCCGTCCTCTAGCATCGCCCGCTCGACGGCGGCGAGGTCCTCGCCGGGCGCGAGGCCGAGGGCGGCCCGCACCTGGGCGAGGCCGGCTTCGAGGCCTCCCGGCGCGTGGAGAAAGTCCTTGCAGCGCAGCGCCGCGTTGAGGGCCTCCGCGAGGGTCTCCCCCGCCGCTTCCGTGCTGACCAGGGCGAGCGCCTCGTTCAGCTCGGGACAGGCCCCGCTCGCCGCGTCGGCCAGGACGTTCGCGGTCTCCTGCGCCAGCATCTCCTCGCTCTGGCTCTCGTCGAGCACCGCGAAGCGGGCGGGCACGTTCGCCTCGAACGGCACCAGGTGGAGCAGGCGCTCGCAGAAGGCGTGGATGGTGTCGATCTTGAGCCCGCCCGGCGTCTCCACCGCCCGCGCGAAGAGGGTGCGGGCGAGGCGCACCTGCTCGCGGCTCGGGCGCGAGCCTTCGAGCTCGGTGAGCTCCGCGATCAGGCTCTCGTCGTCCATGGTCACCCAGCGGCCGAGGCGCTCGAACACGCGGATCGCCATGTTGGCGGCGGCGGCCTTGGTGAAGGTGAGGCAGAGGATGCGCCCGGGCGGCGAACCTGCGAGCAGGAGCCGCACGACCCGGTCGGTGAGCACCTTCGTCTTGCCCGCGCCCGCATTGGCCGACACCCAGGCGGAGGCGCGCGGATCCGCGGCGCGGCGCTGTGCTTCCCTTGTGTGTTCCGGAACGACGAGGTCGAGGCTCATTCGAAGCCCTCCCCGCCGCCGTTGCTCGCGAGCGACCATTCCTTCACCCGGGCGAGATGGTCGTACTCGGAAAAGCGCCGCGCGTATTTCGGGAAGGGGCGCGAGACATAAGGGGCCTCGCCCGCCGCGTAGCGCGCGATCATGCCCTCGAAGCGGCGGGCGTGCTCCGCGACGATCTCCGCGACGGTGCGCGTCTCGTCGCGTCCCGGCCCGATCTCGCGCACCTTGATCGGCTCGCGGCCGCCGGTGGTCTGGACATAGACGAGATCCGGCGTCTCCTTCGCGGCCGGAACGTCCTTGAACGCGCCCTTCATCAGCATCATCGCCTCCAGGGTGAGCTGCGGCGAGAAGCCCGCGTAGACCTCGCGGATGCCCGGCGGCTGCCCGGTCTTGAAGTCGACGATCGCAAAGCCGCCGTCGCGGCGCCGCTCGATCCGGTCGGCGCGGGCGCGCAGGGTGAAGACGCTGCCGTCCGCGAGCGGGATCGACAGCGCGCCCGGTTGCTCGGGATAGACTTCGGCGATGTCCGCGCGCCGGTTCCGCTCCCATTCCACGAAGGCGGCGGCGAGGCGCGTGAAGCGCGGCCACCATTCCGCGTAGAGTTCGGGAAAGGCCTCCTCGATCCCGGCGAAGGCCCTGGCGCCGCGATCGAGAAGGTCCTCGAGGGCGAGGGCGGGCAGCGCGCGCGGATAGGCGGCGGCGAAGGTGCCCAGCACCTCGTGGATGATCGTGCCGCGGTCGGCGGCGCCGGGCGCGACCGCGACCGCGTCGAGGGCGTCGAGCTTCAGGATGTGCCGCGCGAAGATGGAATAGGGATCGCGCAGCAGAGTCTCGATCTCCGTGACGCTCAAGGAGCGCGGGAACAGCGCGGGATCGGGCATCGGCCTAGGCCGCATAAGCGGCGCGGCCGGGCCCGCCGCGTCGAGGCTGCGCGCCAGCAGGCGGTAGCGCTCGCCCGCGCGCACCATGCGCTCCCATGCATTCCGGCCTGCGAAGGCCTTAATGCGCTGCAGGAAGCGCGAGGGCACCATGGGCGCGCCGTCGCGTTTCTGCGCACGGGTGACGATGACGTCGTGCGTGCCAAGCGCCTGCACGAAGTCGTGCGCGGTCTGGCCGATGCGCCGCTCCGGAGGCGCCAGGCCGATGCGCGCCCGCATGGGACGGTTGAGGAACGAGTCGGTCACCGTGCGCGGCGGCCACGTGCCTTCGTCGAGCCCGCCCAGGACCACGCGGTCGACGGAGAGGAGTCGCGCTTCCAGAAGGCCGAAGATCTTGAGGCGGCGATGGGTGGAGCGCGGAGAGGGGCTCAGGGTCTGCTGCCGCGCGAGCGCCGTGAAGAAAGCCGGGTAGTCCGCGAACCGCCCCTGGAGGGGCTGGTCCTCCTCCTTGCGGATCTCGGAATATTGCAGGTCGTCGAACAGGGCTTCGAGCGCCTCCATGGAAGGGTCGCGCTCGGCGCGCTCCGCCTCCTCGGGCGGGAGGTCGGCAAGGGCCATGACAGTGCGGCGATGGTCCTCCGTGAGCCCGATGAGGTCGAGGATGCCCTCGCCGCGCCGGGCGGGGAGGAAATCGCCGAAGGCGATCTGGAGCCGCTGCAGGAGCGCGTCGGCCAGATCCCACTCCTCCGCCGTCAGCCTCCGGCGCGGGCGCGGCGCGCGCCGGTCCGTCCCCGCGCGGTTCTCGGCGAGCGCGCGGCGCATGCCCTCGAAGCCGGGAGCGGGCGCGGGGCCGCGCAGCACGCCGATCTCGAGGACGGAAGCCGCGCGCTCCACCGTCTCGCGCGGCCAGCCGAGGCGCACCGTCGGGTGGGCGAGGAGCGCGAGGACGCGCAGGGGCTTCAGGTCGTCGGCCGCGGCGTCCGCCGCGAGCCGCGCGAGGCGTCCCGCCGCCGTCTCGGACAGGGGAACGCCGGCGGAATCCTCCACCATGAGTCCCCAGCGGGCGAGCTCCGCCGCGACGCGGGTCGCGAGCGCCCGGTCGGGGGTCACGAGGGCGGCGGTGCGGGCAGGCTCCGCCAGCGTCTCGCGCAGGGCGACCGCGATGGCGAAGGCCTCCTCGCGCTCGTCCGCCGCCTCGACCACCGCGAGGCCTTCGCAGCCCGCCGCGGCGAGCGCGAGGCGCTCCTCTTGCGGCATGAGGGACCAGCGGTCGGTGGTGCTTGCGGGCCGCAACGCCTCGGAGAGCATGCGGCTTCGCGCGCGCGCGGATTCCGGCGGCTCCCCGAGCACGGCGACGGCGCTGCGCGGAACGCGCAGGTGCCTGTCCACGAGGCGCCGCAAGGTCGCCTGCGGATGGCTGTGCACCGGATCGTTCTCGCTGTCCGCGACGTCGCCGATGCAGGCCCAGCTCTCCTCGTCGAGATCCGTGTCGAGCCCGGGCAGGACGACCGCGCCCTTCGGCAGGCGCGCGATGGCGGCGATGAGGTTGGCGGTGGCGGGAACGGAGCCGGTCGAGCCGGCGACGATCATGGGGTGCGACGGCCGCTCCCGCAGAAGCCGCCGCGCCTCCGCTTCGATCAGGGCGTTGCGCCGCGCGGCCGGGTCGCTCGCCTGCCGCTCGGCGAGGATCTTCGGCCAGTTCTCGCTGACGATCTGCACGAAGTTGCGGGTGATGCGGAAATACTCGGAATAATCCGCGTCCACCGCCCGTTCGAGGGCGTGCCAGTCGATGCCTTCCGTGGTGAAGGCGTCCATCAGGCTCTCCAGATCGCCCGCGAGGCTCACCGCGTCGGCCGGCGAGCCCGGCACGAGGAAGGGCATGTCCGGCCCGAGCTGCAGGAGCGCCCGGTCCACCTCCGCCGACCAGCGCTGGATGAGCCGCGCGAGGATGAGCCTGCGCTCCAGGGGCGGGATCGGCGGCTTCAGCGCCGCGGCCTCCTCGAAGGGCGTTCCTTCGAGCCCCGTCAGCTCGAACTCGGCCTCGTCCGCCTCGCCGAGCGGCACGATGCGCGGCAGAAGCTGCGCGCGCCCGCCGCCGCGTTCCGCGAGGAGCGCCACGAGCGCCCGCGCGGCCCGCCGGGTCGGGAGGTAGAGCGTGACGTCCGCGAGCGCGGCGGGATCCGCGGCGAGGGGGCCGACGAGACGCCCGCCGAGCAGCGCGTCCACGAGGGTCGGGAGGAAGGGGCAGCCCGCGGGAATGGAGAAGATGCGCGTCGCCGGGTCGCCGGCCCGTCCGGAGAAGGGATCGCTATCCTGCGCTGGCGCGGATCCTTCCGTCCGGATCGTGCTCGACATCGTTCATCCTCACCGCGTGCAGGCGGCAAGGCACTCTTCCGCCTCGGCAATGGCTTGAGGCTCACCAACATGCAGCCATTGCCCCTCGAGACGCAAGCCGTGGAGGCGGCCTCTCGCGGCGGCGCGGTCGTAGAAGACGTTCGCCGAGAACGGCCCGCCGGGCGTGCCGGCGGCGAGTTCCGGCTTCACGACGGCAACGCCCGCGTAGACGAAAGGCACCGTCTCGTCGCCCTTCCTGCGGTGCAGGCGCCCGTCCGGATCCATGCTGAAATCGCCGCGTCCCTCATACCCAATGCTTGTGGATAACGGCGCGACGAGCATCAGCACGTCCATCCTGTCCGGGTCCCAGGCCGCCAGGAGCCGGGTCAGATTCGGCGTGTCGCCCTCGATCCAGAGCGAGTCGGAATTGAAGGTGACGAAGGGCGCATTCCCGAGGAGGGGCAGCGCCTTCTTCACGCCGCCGCCGGTTTCGAGCACCGCCGCGCGCTCGTCGGAGATGACGATGCGCGGCGCCTCGCGGGTGCGCAGGTGCGCCTCCAGCATGTCGGCGAAGTGGTGCACGTTCACCACGACCTTGCCGATGCCCGCCTCGTGGAGCTTGTCGAGGGCGAAGTCGATCAGCGTGCGCCCGGCGACCTTGACGAGGGGCTTCGGCATCGTCGCGGTGATCGGCAGCATGCGCTTGCCGAGCCCGGCGGCGAGGACGATGGCGGTGGAGGGAGCGGCGCGGGAAACGTCGGACAAGGGCGGGAACTCAGGGAGCGGGGGGAGCGCCGTCGGCGGGCGGGTGCGGGAGGATGCGCGGCAGATAGGCCTCGTACCAGGCGCGAAGCCGCGACAGGGCGGGATGGGCCAGGTTGCGGGCGAGGTAGTTCTCGATCCGCGGCAGGTGCCTCAGGTAGTGCGGCTTGCCGTCCCGCCGGTCGAGGCGGGCGAAGATGCCGAGGATCTTGGTGGCGCGCTGCGCGCCCATGATCGCGTAGGCCCGCGCGAAGGCGGCGACGTCGAACTGCGGGTCGCTCGCCCTGCGCTCGCGGGCATAGAGTCCGATGAGCTTCAGCTCCAGCTCAGGCGGCACGGTGGCGCGGGCGTCCTGGAGCAGGGAGGCCACGTCGTAGGCGGGGGAGCCCAGCACCGCGTCCTGGAAGTCGATGATGCCCACGCGCTGCAGGCCCTCGCGCTCCGGCATCCAGATCAGGTTCGGGGAATGGTAGTCGCGCAGGGTCCAGGTGGCGGGGCCGGCGAGGATCTCCGACAGGGTGTCCGTCCACAGGTTGACGAACTCCGCCCGCGCGGAGCCGGAGAGGAGGCTGCCGATGATGTGCGGCACGTACCAGTCGGGCAGGAGCTCCACCTCGATGAGCAGGGCCTCGAGGTCGTAGGGCGGGAGCGCGTAGTCCAGCTCGTCCGTGACGGGCAGCACCTCGGGCAGCGCGGTGCCGTGCAGGCGGGCGAGGACCCGCACCGCCTCCGCGTAGCGCTCCGGGATCGGGCCGTTGGCGTCCACCACCGGCTCGCTGCCGAGATCCTCCAGGATGAGCAGGCCCGTCTCCAGGTCCTCCCCGTAGATCTCGGGCGCGCTGAGGCCGAGGGACCGCAGCCCCTTGTCGACCGCCACGAAGGCGTGGACGGTCTCGGCGAGCTTCGCGATGGTGGTGTAGGGCTTGCCGCGGCGCACGGGCGGCCCCACCGGCCGCGGCGGCGAGATCATGAGAAGGGCGGTCTCGCCGTCGGGCTTCACCAGCCGCTCGTAGGAGCGGATCACCGAGGCGTCGGCCGGCATCGGCACGCGGATCGCATCCCGCCAGCCGCTGCGCTCCACGAGCGCGTGGAAGGCTCTCAGCCGCCTCAGCCGCGCGGCGAAGCCGCCGGTGCCGGTGATGACGGCGATGCGCCCCGCTGCGCCGCCGCCGGGAGCGAAATCGAGATGGATGTCCAGGCGCTCCGCCCGCAGGGCGTCGTCGGCCCGCTCCGGCCACTCCACCAGGGAGATGGCGTTCTCCGTCATCTCGTCCCAGCCGAGCTCGTAGAGCTCGTGGCCGCCGCCGAGGCGGTAGAAATCCGCATGGACGATCGGATGATGCGCCCCCTCGTAGGACTGCACGAGGGTGAAGGTGGGGCTCGGGACCTCCAGCTCGGGATCGCCCGCAAGGCCGCGCACGAGGGCGCGGGCGAGGGTCGTCTTGCCCGCGCCGAGGCCGCCGGACAGGGTGACGAGGTCGCCGGGACGCAGCTCGTCGATCAGCAGGCGGGCGAGGCGCTCCGTCGCCTCCCGGTCGGGCAGCGGCACGATCCAGGCGGGATCGTGCCATTCGTCTTGCGCGGTCATGAAAGCCAATCCATTCGCCATCGCCGGTTCCTATTCGGCCGCCATGGGCGCCGCCGCCTGCGGGGCGGGCCGGCCGTCGGAGGGCGACTCGTATCGCCCGTTGGGGAAGAAGCAGGTCACCGTAGTGCCGACGCCCGGCGCCGAGGCGAGTTCGATCCGCCCGCCGTGCAGCTCCACGAAGGAGCGCACGATCGACAGGCCCAGCCCCACGCCGCGGTGGCGCGTGCCGAGCGTGTGGCTCTCGAAGCGGTCGAAGACCCGCGCCTTGATCTCCGGCGGAATGCCGCGGCCCTGGTCCCTCACCTCGAAGATCACCTCGCCGCCGCTCTTGCGGGCGGAGACGGTGATGCTCTGCCCCGGCGCGGAGAAGCCGACCGCGTTGGAGAGGAGGTTGAACAGGATCTGCCTGACGCGCTTGCCGTCCGCCACGAAGGAGCCGATGTCCTCCGGCGCGTCGATGACCACCGTGAGGGAGGCTTCCGCGAGCCGGTCCTCGAGCCCGCGCATGGCCGCCTCGATGGTGGAGCGGATGTCGACGAGCTCCGGCGTGAGCTCAAGGGAGCCCGTGTCGATGGAGGCGAGATCGAGGATGTCGTTGAGGATCGCGAGCAGCGCCGCCGAGGAGCGCATGATGTGATCCGCGTAGTCGCGCTGGCGCGGGTTGAGCGCGCCGACCGTCTCGTCGCCGAGAAGCTGCGCGAAGCCGATGACGTTGGTGAGCGGGGAGCGCAGCTCGTAGGACACGTGGTGCACGAACTCGTCGCGCAGGCGCGAGGCCTTCTCCAGCGCCTCGTTGCGCTCCTTGAGGGCGCGCTCCACGTTCACGCTCGCCGTCACGTCGATGAAGGTGACGAGCGTGGCGCCGTCCGGCAGGGGCTGCGCCGCGCAGTCGAGGGCGAGGCCGTCGCGCCGCTCCATCCGGCAGCTGAAGCCCATGCGCATGTCGGGCAGCCCCGCGACCGCGCCGCGGATGTCGACCCACGGCTCGTCCTGCGGCGCGAGCTGGCGGCAGGCCTTGATCACCGCATCCACGTGCGGATGGTCTGCGGTCAGCTCGGCGGGCAGGTTCCACATCTCCGCGAAGGCGCGGTTGAACAGCTTGAGCCGCCCGTCCGAGCCGAACACGGCGACGCCCTCCTTGAGGGTGTCGAGGGTCTCGCTCTGCACGCGGGTGAGCGCCGTCACCTGCGATTCGAGCTGGATGTGCTCGCTCACGTCGTCGAAGAGATAGGTCACGCCGCCCTGCGGGTTCGGGTTCATGACGACGCGCAGCGTCCGCCGGTCCGGCAGGTGCCACCAGGTCTCCTGCGAATCGACGGCGCGGTAGCTCGCCAGGATCTCGTTCTTCCAGGCGCGGAAATCCGCCTGCTCCGGCAGCTTGCGCGCCGCGTGGAGCCGGTCGAGCACCTCTCCGTCGGTGGGGCGGGAGGCGAGGAAGGCGCCGTCGAGCCCCCAGAGCTGCTGATAGGCGGCGTTGCTGAAGATGAGCTGCTGCGAGGCGTCGAAGATCGCCACCGCGGTCGGCAGCTGGTCGAGGGTGCGCACGTGGGCGTCCATCTGCCGCTGCAGGTCGGTGCGGACCGATTCGAGCTCCGACACGTCGATGGCGATGCCCGCGCTGCCGCTTCCCGTCGGGTGCTCGGCCACGTCGAGAATGGACCGCTGGCCGGCCGTCACGGCGGTCACGCGGGCCGTGAACGGCGCCCCGGTCTGGCGCCGGCGGCGGGATTCCTCCCGGGTGCGCTGCCCCAGCAGATCGAGGGAGCGGGCGGCCGCATCCGCCACGTCCGCGGCTTCGACCGCCCTGAGATAGGCCTTGTTGGCCCAGATCAGCCGGTCGCCGTCGTCGCGGATCCAGAGCGGGTGGGCGATGGCGTCGAGGAGGGACGACATGGCCTTGAGGTCGTCCTGCGCGGCGGCGAGGTCCGCGCGGACCGTCAGCAGTTCGGCCCGGTCGAGGGTCACGTCGCGCAGGCGCAGGATCGCCCTGCCGCCCACCGTGCGCCCCTCCACGTCGACGAAGCAGTTGGCGAGGCTGCGGGCCGTGAGCCGGAAGGTTTCCCCCCGCTGCCGCAGCCGCTCCAGGGCGGCGTCGAGGGTGGCGGCGTCGGCCGGGGCGAGCCAGGCTCCGAAGGCGAGGGCCCGCTGGGCGGGGGCGCCGTCCCCGACGATCGAGGGGTCGCCCTCGAAGCGGGGCTCCGCGTCGCGGCCCTGCCAGCTTACCAGGAGCTGGCGCTCGGAGCCCATGAAGAGGCTTGCGAGATCGTCCGCCCCGCGCAGGGCGGAAAGCTCGGCGCGCAGGGCCCGCTCCGCGCGGGCGTGGCGCCTCCGCTCCCGGACGAGCAGGAGGGCGGTGGTGGTGGAAACGGCGACGAGGCCGAGGAACAGGCCGAAATAGGCGGCATTCTCCAGGGGCCATCCGCGGATCCTGTCGAGAACGGCCGCCGCCTCGCCGGTCAGCCGGAGCGGGAGCTCGACGGCGAGCGCCGGCCGGGCCGCGCCGGTCAGGAGCGTTCCGGCAAGAAGCGCGAGGGCGCGCTTTCGCGATCCCTTCCTGCCTTCGCCGTGTCGCTCCCCGTGCCGGGCCATCCCGCGCTGTCCTTCCCCTTCTGGCGCCGGGCGCCAGGCCAAAGACGTCCGGTTCCGGTGCGCCTCGCGGCGCCGCTGGAACGGGTCTCGTCTATTCATGAACGGAATTGCGTCCCGGTTCGCCAAACCCGACACGACCGGACGAATCGCGCCCACTCTAGACCACCCCCGACTCCGCCAGAAAGGGGGTTAAGGCTCCCTTAAGGTTCCTCTGGAAAACCTGTGAACAAGCTGTCGAGACATATTGCACAAGAGGCGAATGCCGGGGTCAAGCCTGCCCGAATCGGGGGCAGAGACGGCCGCGGTCCATGAAAAAAGCCCGGCGGTGCCGGGCTTTTCCAGGTTCTTATGGGACCTTCCGCTCAGTAGCGGTAGTGGTCCGGCTTGAACGGGCCGTTCTCGGACACGCCGATATAGGCGGCCTGGTCGGGCCGCAGCTTGGTGAGCTTCACGCCGATCTTCTCCAGGTGCAGGGAGGCGACCTTCTCGTCCAGGTGCTTGGGCAGGGTGTAGACCTTGCGCTCGTACTTGCCCGGATTGGTGAAGAGCTCGATCTGCGCCAGCGTCTGGTTGGTGAAGGAGGCCGACATCACGAAGGACGGATGGCCCATGGCGTTGCCGAGGTTCACCAGGCGGCCTTCCGAGAGCAGGATGATGCGGTGCCCGTCGGGGAACTCGATCTCGTCCACCTGCGGCTTGATGTTGGTCCACTTGAGGTTCTTGAGGGCCGAGACCTGGATCTCGTTGTCGAAGTGGCCGATGTTGCAGACGATGGCCCGGTCCTTCATCGCCCGCATGTGCTCGATGGTGATGACGTCCTTGTTGCCGGTGGCGGTGACGAAGATGTCGGCGCGCGGGGCGGCGTCCTCCATCGTGGTCACCTCATAGCCTTCCATGGCGGCCTGAAGGGCGCAGATCGGGTCGACCTCCGACACGAGCACGCGGCAGCCCGCCTGGCGGAGGGAGGCGGCCGAGCCCTTGCCCACGTCGCCGAAGCCCGCGACCATGGCGACCTTGCCGGCCATCATCACGTCCGTGCCGCGGCGGATGCCGTCGACGAGGGACTCGCGGCAGCCGTAGAGGTTGTCGAACTTCGACTTCGTCACCGAGTCGTTCACGTTGATGGCCGGGAAGAGGAGCTTGCCCTCCTTCTCCATCATGTAGAGGCGGTGCACGCCGGTGGTGGTCTCCTCCGAGACGCCCTTGATGGACCTGGCGAGCTCGGCGAACCAGCCCTTCGGCTTCTCGGCGAGCAGGCGCTCGATCAGGGCGAAGAAGACCTCCTCCTCCTCGGAGCCGGGCTTGTCGAGGAAGGCGGTGTCGCCCTGCTCGGCCCGCAGGCCCGCGTGGACGAGCATGGTGGCGTCGCCGCCGTCGTCCAGGATCATGTTCGGCATGCCGCCGTCGTGCCAGTCGAAGAGCCTGGCGGTGAAGTCCCAGTACTCCTTCAGGGTCTCGCCCTTGTAGGCGAAGACCGGGATGCCCGCGGCGGCGATGGCGGCGGCGGCGTGGTCCTGGGTGGAATAGATGTTGCAGGACACCCAGCGGATGTCGGCGCCGAGGGCCTTGAGGGTCTCGATGAGCACCGCGGTCTGGATGGTCATGTGGAGCGAACCGGCGATGCGGGCGCCCTTCAGGGGCTGCTTCGGGCCGTATTCCTCGCGCACGGCCATGAGGCCGGGCATCTCGGTCTCCGCGATCGAGATCTCCTTGCGGCCGAAATCGGCCAGGCTGATGTCCTTGACGATGTAGTCGCGCGCCTCGGGGGCGCTTTTCACGGCGGCTTGGCTCATGGGGCTCTCGCAGGGCTTTCTGTTGCACCGGTGGATCGGCGCCGTGTTTACCAGAGAGCCGGGGGAGAGGCAATCAAGATATAAAGATGTCTTTATATGCCTGTTCCGTCACTCCTCCTCGCCGAACTTGCCGGAGACGAGGTCGTCGATGGCCTGGAGGCAGGAGGTGGCGTCCGCGCCCCTGGCGGTGACGGTGATGGTGGTGCCCTGGGCGGCGGCGAGGGTGAGCAGGCCCATGATCGAGCGTCCGCCCACGGTCTCGCCGCAGCGGGTGACGGTCACGTCGGAGTCGAACCGCTCCACGGTCTGGACGAACTTGGCCGAGGCGCGGGCGTGGAGCCCGCGGCGGTTGACGATCCGCAGCTCCCGGACCTGGGCGCCGTCGGGGACGGGAGCGGGCGGGCAGTCGCTGTCCTCTTCGGCGGCACGATTCATGGCCTATTTCCCGGTCAGCACGCGCGAGGCAATGTTAATGTATTTCCGCCCCGCTTCCTGAGCATGGGTGACGGCGTCGGTCAACGATTCCTCGTCGCGGACGCTGGCGAGCTTGATGAGCATCGGCAGGTTGATTCCGGCGACCACCTCGACGGAACTGCCGTTCATGCACGACAGGGCGAGGTTGGACGGCGTCCCGCCGAACATGTCGGTGAGGACGACGACCCCCTGGCCGGTGTTGACGCGACAGACGGCGGCCATGATGTCCTTGCGCCGCGTCTCCATGTCGTCGTCGGGTCCGATCGTGATCGTTTCGAGCTGCTCCTGGGGCCCCACAACATGCTCCAGCGCGGCCTTGAACTCCGTCGCGAGTTGCCCGTGGGTGACGAGCACCATGCCAATCATAATGTTACTGGTCCGATCGCTCCGTTGAGCGGAGCCGCTATTTTGTGCACCGCGAAGCTAAGCGCAAGAGCATATGGGACAAAAACTTCATCACAGTGTCACGACTGCGTCGTAGAGCCCGCTCAAGCTGCCGAGGGCGATATCGAGCAAGGGTGCCCCAGTCTGCGCGCGGATGCGACGGAGCATGACGCCGCAGAGGCTCACCTGCCCGTCCCCCGCTTCGGGATGGCGCTCGGGCTCGCTTTCCGAGAGGTCGATCACCAGCCGGACCACGGCGGCCGCCTCGAAGGGGGCCCGCACGATGCCGATGCCGCGGATCTCCCGGTAGCCGGCGATGGAGGCGACCGGCCGCGCCACCAGGCGGCCGTGGCGCGCCTCCAGCCGGGTCCTGTCGTCGCTGACGATGCGGGCGAAGAGGCCCTCCGCCCGGGCCTGGCGGACCAGTTCGCGGGCCAGGGTCGACTTGCCGGAGCCGGCGGCGCCGCGGATCAGGATGCCCGCCTCGCCGATCATGACGCAGCCGGCATGGACCGTCTCCCGCGCCGTGAGGGGGGCGGTCATCCCGGCTGGCCCGCCGCCGGCAGGCGGATGACGAACCGGGCGCCGAGCCGGCGCGGCTCCCCGGTCTCGTCCGGCGGCCCGAGCCGGTTCTCGGCCCGGATGGTCCCCCGGTGCGCCTCCACGATCTGGCGCGAGATGGAGAGCCCCAGCCCGGAATTCTGGCCGAAGCCCTGCTCGGGCCGGTCGGTGTAGAAGCGCTCGAAGATGCGGTCGAAGGCGTGGGGCTCGATGCCTGGCCCGTCGTCCTCCACGGCGATCTCGACGTCGTTCTTGCGCCGGCGCAGGAAGATCCGCACCGTCCCGTCCGGAGGGGAGAAGGACCGGGCGTTGTCGATCAGGTTGTTGAACACCTGCCCCAGCCGGTTGTCATGGCCGAGGATGGCGAAGGCGTTGCCGCCCTTGTGCCCCTCGACCTTCAGCAGGACGGGAGGATCGCCCTCCTGCCGCCGCTCGTTGGCGATCGACACCACCGCCTCCAGGAGCCGGGCCATGTCGATGGGCTCCGCGTCGGCGCGGGCGAGCTCCGCGTCGAGGCGCGAGGCGTCGGAGATGTCGCTGATGAGCCGGTCGAGGCGCTTCACGTCGTGCTGGATGATCGACATGAGGCGCTTCTGGGAATCCGCGCTGCGGGCCAGCGGCAGGGTCTCGACGGCGCTGCGCAGGGAGGTGAGCGGGTTCTTCAGCTCGTGGGCCACGTCGGCGGCGAAGCTCTCGATGGCGTCGATGCGGTTGTAGAGCGCCTTCGTCATGTCGCGCAGGGCGCCGGACAGGTGGCCGATCTCGTCGGAGCGGTCGGTGAAGTCCGGGATCTCCTGCCGCGACTTGGTGCCCCAGCGGACCCGCTCCGCGGCCTCGGCGAGGCGCCGCACCGGTCCGGCGATGGCACCCGCGAGCAGGAGCGAGAGCACGATCATCACGAGCGCCGCGACCAGGAAGACCTGAAGCAGGGCGAAGCGCTCGGAGGCGATGATGCCGTCGATGTCGCCGCCCTGGGTGGAGAGCAGGAGCACGCCCTGGACCGCGCGGAACCGCTGGATCGGCACCGCCACCGAGACGATGGTGTCGCCGCGCGGGTCGGTGCGCACCTCGTAGGCGCGCTGGCCGCCGAAGGCCTGCTGCACCTCCGGGAGCGACTTGCCGTTGCTCGGCCCCGGCTCCTCCAGAACGGGGCGCTTCTTGCGGCTGAACAGGTTCCGGACCGTGTTCCAGCCGCGTTCGACGAAGCTCGTGTCCTCGTCGGCGACCGGCGGCAGGTCCCGCCGGAGGATGTCGCCGCGGGAGTAGAAGTTGCGCGAGTCGAGCAGGAGGGCGCCCTCCCGGTCGAAGATCCGGGCGCGGGTGCGGGTCGGCGTCACGAGGCGGCGCAGCAGCGGCGCCACCCGCTCCGGGTTGATGGAGAATTCGAGGGGCGAGAAGCTCTCCTCGTTGAACCGCTCCGTCTGGCCCGCCTGCATCTGCAGGAGCTTGTCCGGGTCGATGGTGATGGTGTCGGTCTCCACCGTCGCGGAGCTCGCGATGGCGCCCGCGATGATCTCCCCCTGGGTCAGGAGGCTGAGCACCCGCGCCTCGATCAGCCCCTGCCGGAACTGGTTGAGGTAGAGGAAGCCCACGAGCAGCGCGACGAGGCCGCCCAGGTTCAGCACCACGATCCGCCGCGTCAGGCTCGACGAGGCCTGCTGCGTGAGCATGCGGCCGAGCTGCCTCAGCCGCGCCAGGAGGCCACGCGGGGGAGGCGGCTCGTCGACGGCGGCTTCGGCGGGAATCGGGTCAGCCTTCATGCCTCTCTCGGGCCATGCCAGCGGGCCATGCCAATGGGCGATGCTTCAACGTCGATCTCGAGCGTCTTTCCGCGCAAATCCGGCTCCCACCCTTGCGCCCGATGCTCCAGGCGTCAGCCCTCCTTGAAGCGGTAGCCGACGCCGTAGAGGGTCTCGATCATTTCGAAGGTGGGGTCAACCGCCTTGAACTTCTTGCGCAGGCGCTTGATGTGGCTGTCGATGGTCCGGTCGTCCACGTAGACCTGATCGTCGTAGGCCGCGTCCATGAGGGCGTTGCGGCTCTTCACCACGCCGGGGCGGGTGGCCAGCGCCTGGAGGATCAGGAATTCCGTCACGGTGAGGGTCACCGGCTCGCCCTTCCAGGTGCAGGCATGCCGCTCCGGATCCATCTTGAGCTGGCCCCGCTCGAGGGCCTTGGCGTCGGATTCCCGGGGCGTCGACTGGTCGCGGGGCGCGAAGCGGCGCAGCACCGCCTTCACCCGTTCCACCAGGAGCCGCTGGGAGAAGGGTTTGCGGATGAAGTCGTCGGCGCCCATCTTGAGGCCGAACAGCTCGTCGATCTCCTCGTCCTTCGAGGTGAGGAAGATGACCGGGAGGTCGGATTTCTGGCGCAGGCGGCGCAGAAGCTCCATGCCGTCCATGCGCGGCATCTTGATGTCGAAGATCGCGAGGTCCGGCGGGGCGTGCTTCAGCCCGTCGAGAGCGGAGGCGCCGTCGGTATAGGTCTGGATCCGGTAGCCTTCCGCCTCGAGGGCGATGGATACCGAGGTGAGAATGTTGCGATCGTCGTCGACGAGAGCGATCGTTGGCATGAACTCTTCCTTAGCTTGAACGTCCGGCGTGGGCGCGGTGCGGGACGGTGCCCGGGGCCCAAAAACGTGCCGAACTGCGCCTTTCTGATGGCATAAGTAAGGTTTCCCCGGCAAAGCGCCAGGGGGCCACGGCCGAAGGGGACCTTAATCCGGCAGCCCCAACGGGAGATGAACGGGCCTTCCGGGGCGCTCCATGGCAAAAATGGAACGAAACGGAATGCCTCAGTTGACGGCGACGCTTCATGTTCTAAACAATCGTCTCCATCCCGGCGGAGGAGAAACTTTATACCGCCGGGGACGATTATGGGACAGTGCCATCGGCATGGCATCCGGGCCGCCCCGCGCGGCTGGCGATGAGGAGAAGTCTTTCGTGGACACTATCGGCGTCTTCAACAGCGCGCACGGCGCTGAGGCCTTCGGCTTCCGCAATCTGAAACGGGTCTTCTGGAATCTCGAAGCCCCGGCTCTCTACGAGCAGTCCCTGACCCGGGGCGAGACCAGGCTGGTCCGGGGCGGGGCGCTTCTGGCCGAGACCGGCGTGCATACCGGCCGCTCCCCCAAGGACAAGTTCGTCGTTCGCGACGCCGCCACCGAGGACGGCGTGTGGTGGGAGAACAACGGCGCCATGAGCCGCGAGCACTTCGACGTGCTGCTCGAGGACTTCCTGGCTCATGCCAAGGGCAAGGAGCTGTTCGTCCAGGACCTCTACGGCGGCGCCGATCCGGCCTACCGGGTCAGGGCGCGGGTCTTCACCGAGTTCGCCTGGCACTCCCTGTTCATCCGCAACCTCCTCATCCGCCCCGGATTCGGCGAGCTGAAGGACTTCGTTCCCGACCTGACCATCGTCGACCTGCCGTCCTTCCGGGCCGATCCCGCCCGCCACGGCTGCCGCTCGGAGACGGTCATCGCCTGCGACTTCACGCGCAGGATCGTGCTCATCGGCGGCACGTCCTACGCGGGCGAGATGAAGAAGTCGGTCTTCACCTATCTCAACTACGTCCTGCCCAACGAGCACGTGATGCCCATGCACTGCTCGGCGAACGTGGGCCATTCCGGGGATGTCGCCGTGTTCTTCGGCCTCTCCGGCACGGGCAAGACGACCCTCTCCGCCGATCCGAACCGCATCCTCCTCGGCGACGACGAGCACGGCTGGGGGCCGAACGGCGTGTTCAACTTCGAGGGCGGCTGCTACGCCAAGACCATCCGCCTCTCCCGCGAGGCGGAGCCGGAGATCTTCGCCACCACGGAGCGCTTCGGCACGGTCCTGGAGAACGTGACCATCGATCCCATCACCCGCGTGCCGGATTTCGACGACGCGTCGAAGACCGAGAACACGCGCTGCGCCTATCCGCTGGACTTCATCCCCAATGCCAGCCCCACGGGCCGCGCCGGGATTCCGAAGAACATCGTAATGCTCACCTGCGACGCCTTCGGCGTGCTGCCGCCCATCGCGAAGCTCACCCCCGCCGAGGCCATGTATCACTTCCTCTCCGGCTACACCGCGAAGGTGGCCGGCACGGAGAAGGGCGTGAAGGATCCGGAAGCCACCTTCTCCACCTGCTTCGGCGCCCCGTTCATGCCGCGCCATCCCTCCGTCTACGGCAACCTGCTGCGCGACCTCATCGCCAAGCACCACGTGGATTGCTGGCTCGTGAACACGGGCTGGACCGGAGGCAAGTACGGCGTCGGCCGGCGCATGCCGATCCGCGTCACCCGCCGCCTGCTCACGGCGGCCCTCGACGGCTCGCTCTCCCGCGCCGATTTCCGCCGCGACCCCTATTTCGGCTTCGCGGTGCCGACCTCGGTGCCCGGCGTCGAGCCGCACATCCTCTATCCGGTCAAGACCTGGGCCGACAAGGCGGAGTTCGCCCAGACCGCGAAGCGCCTGATCTCCATGTTCAACGAGAACTTCAAGCGCTTCGAGGGCCATGTCGACGCCGACGTGCGCTCCGCCGCGCCGCAGATGTCGATCGCAGCGTAGCCTCTGCCGCAAATGCAATGTAGAGAAGCGGCGGCTTTAGGGCCGCCGCTTTTTTCTGGGTGCCGGACAATGGATATTCTCGTCGTCGGAGCCGGGGTCGTCGGCCTCGCCATCGCCCGTGCGCTGGCCCTGCGCGGCCATGGGGCGATCGTGGCGGAGAAAACCGGCGGCATCGGCAACGGCGTGTCCTCGCGCAACAGCGAGGTGATCCACGGGGGGATGTACTATCCCTCCGGCTCCTTGCGCGCCCGCCACTGCGTCGCCGGGCGGCGGATGCTCTACGACTTCTGCTCGAGCCACGGGGTGCCGCACGCGAAATGCGGCAAGCTCATCGTGGCGACGAACGAACTGGAGCAGGCGAAGATCGAGGGCATCTACGAGCAGGGCATCGCCAACGGCGTGGAGGGCCTGTCCTTCCTCAGCGGGGCTGAGGCGCGGGCGCTCGAGCCTAACCTGTCCTGCACGGGCGCGGTGCTCTCCCGCGAGACAGGCATCGTCGACAGCCATGCCCTCATGCTGGCCCTCCAAGGGGACCTGGAATCCGCGGGCGGGATGATTGCCTTCCACACGCCCGTCGAGGGCATCGCGCAGGCGGGCGGCGGCTGGGAGGTGCGCACCGGCGGCGCGGAGCCGGCGGTCCTCGCCGTCGACGCCGTCGTCAACGCGGCGGGACTCGGAGCCCAGGCCCTCGCCCGGTCGACGGAAGGCTATCCGCCCGGGCGCGTGCCGCCCCTCGTCCTCGCCAAGGGCAACTATTTCGGCTGCCGCGGAAAGCCCGCCTTCTCGCGCCTCATCTACCCGGCGCCCGTGGACGGGGGGCTCGGCACCCACGTCACCCTCGACCTCGCGGGGCGCATGCGCTTCGGACCGGACGTGGAATGGATCGAGAGCGAGAGCTACGAGGTCGATCCGGCGCGGGCGGAGAGCTTCTACGCCTCCATCCGCCGCTACTGGCCGGGCCTGCCCGACGGGGCGCTCGTGCCCGACTACGCAGGCGTCCGCCCGAAGCTCACCGGCCCCGGCGAGAAGGCGGCGGACTTCATGATCGACGGCCCCCAGGAGCACGGCCTTCCCGGCCTCGTGCACCTCTTCGGCATCGAAAGCCCGGGCCTCACCTCGGCCCTGTCCATCGCCGAGGACGTGGCGCGCCGCTTGAGCAACTGATCTCCGTCGTTCCGGGACGGCCGTTCCTAATGCCGGAAGAACACCAGGGTCGCGACGAGGAAGGTCGGGACGAGGATCAGGCCCGACCAGACGAGGTAGCCGAAGAAGCTCGGCATCGCGACGCCCTTCTCGCGGGCGATGGCGTAGACCATGAAGTTCGGGGCGTTGCCGATATAGGAGTTGGCGCCCATGAACACCGCTCCCGCCGAGATGGCGGCGAGGGTCAGAGCGCCGGCGGTCATGAGATGCTGCGGATCGCCGCCTGCGAGCTCGAAGAACACGAGATAGGTGGGCGCGTTGTCGAGGAACGAGGACAGGCCGCCGGCGAGCCAGAAGTAGGCGGCGTTGTTGGCGCTGCCGTCCGGGTTCGTCACCAGGGCCACGAGGGGCGCGAAGGGGCCTTCCGCTCCGGCCCTGAGCATGGCCAGCACCGGGATGATGGCGACGAAGATGCCGGCGAAGAGCTTCGCCACCTCCTTGATCGGCCCCCACGAGAAGCCGTTCTCCTCCCGGTTCGCCCGGGGCGTCAGGGCCAGGGACATGAAGGTGACGGCGATCATGACCGCGTCGCGCACCGCGTTGGCGGCCTCGATCTCGGTGCCGAGAAGGGTGAAGCGGCCGAGGTCCACGGCGGCGCTGAAAAGGATCGCGCCGATGATGGTGAAGATGAGGAAGAAGTTGATGCCGCCCGTGACGCGCACCGGCCGGTCCGGGGTCGGATCGGGGCGGATGCGCCCTTCCTTGCGGTAGAGATAGGCGTCGAACACGAAGAAGACGGCGAGAAGGACCGCGCTCACGAAGAGGGTTTCGGGCAGGAGGTGCGTGGTGGTCCAGAAGAAGTCCACCCCGCGCAGGAAGCCGAGGAAGAGCGGCGGGTCGCCGAGGGGCGTCAGGGAGCCGCCGACGTTCGAGACCAGGAAGATGAAGAACACCACCACATGGGCGTTGTGGAGGCGGTCGTCGTTCGCGCGCAGCACCGGGCGGATCATCACCATGGAGGCGCCGGTGGTGCCGATGAGGCTCGCGAGCACGGTGCCGATGGCGAGGAGCGCCGTGTTGGTCGCCGGCGCGCCGTGGATGTTGCCGCGCACCAGAATGCCGCCCGCCACCGTGAAGAGGGCAAGGAGCAGAAGGATGAAGGGGATGTATTCGAGGAGGGCCGTGTGGGCCAAGCTGTGCAGCGCCGTCGCGGGGCCCATGAACGCGGCCATCGGCACGAGAACGAGGAGGGCCCAGAACGCCGCGATCTTGCCCTGGTGATGCTCCCAGGCATGGGGCGCCAGCAGCGGGAAGAGGGCGATGGAGAGCAGGATCCCCGCGAAGGGCAGGGCCCAGGCGAGCCCCAGGCTGCGGCCGTCGAGCTCCGCCGCGAGGGCGATGTCCGGGCAGGCGATCAGGATTGCGGCGGCGAGCGACAGGCTCAGGGCGCGAACCATGCGAATTTCCCCCTTTCGCCGGTTCGACCGGCGTTATGTGACGGCGCAAGCGTTAGAGCATGTTCGGGGGCGGGAGAAAACCGGTTTCGCAGCCCCGCCGCCGCTGCGGCAGGGCCGCCGTTAACCGGCTGTTCACCCTGCCGGAAAGACATTAAACAAGGTTTCGTCAGGGGTGAAGCAACAGCCGGGGTTTCGAGACGCCATGTGCCGCTTCCTTGCCTATCGGGGAGAACCCATCTTCCTGGCCGATCTGGTCTGCGCGCCCGCGCATTCCCTGGTCCACCAGTCCCTCCACGCGGTGGAGGCGAAGACCGGGACCAACGGGGACGGGTTCGGCATCGGCTGGTACGGGGAGCGCGCGGAGCCCGGCCTCTACCGCGAGGTGCGGCCGGCCTGGTCGGACGAGAACCTCAGGAGCCTGTGCGAGCAGGTGCGCTCGGGGCTGTTCTTCGCCCATGTGCGGGCCTCCACCGGCACCTCGACCACGCGGGCGAACTGCCATCCCTTCGCCCACGGGCGCCATCTCTTCATGCACAACGGGCAGATCGGCGGCTACGGGCGCATCAAGCGCCGCCTCGAGGCGCTGATCCCCGATGCGCTCTACGACAAACGCCTCGGCACGACGGATTCGGAGGCGATCTTCCTCCTCTCCCTGGCCAACGGCCTCGCCGAGGCGCCGGTGGAGGCCATGGCGCGCACCCTCAAGCAGGTGCGCGGCCTGATGGAGGAGGCCGGAATCGACGAGCCCCTGCGCTTCACCGCCGCCGTCACGGACGGCGAGGACCTCTTCGCCTATCGCTGGGCCTGCGACGGCAAGCCGCCGACCCTCTATTTCCGCGAGACCGGCGGCAACCTGCTCGTGGTGTCCGAGCCCATCGACGACCGGGCCATGGGCTGGCGCGAGGTGCCGAAGGGCTGCTGCCTCGTCGCCCGGTCCGGCCGCGAGGTCGGCGTGCAGTGCCTGAACGAGACCATGGGCCGCCTGGCGGCCTGAGGCGGCTTCCCGCCCGACTCAGGCCGCGTCGCGGGAAAGATCCTGCTCGATGAGGGGCAGGAGCGCGCCGCGCAGGGCTTCCATCTGCAGCTCCGTTTCGGAGAGAGGCGTGCCGACGTCCGAGCCGATCAGCATCCTGAGCCGTGCGACCTCGGCGGTGAGCCGGGCGTTCTCGGCCATCAGCTCCGCGAGCCGCTCCTCCAGGTCCCGCGCCCGCGCCAGGGCTGCGTCGCGCTCCGCCTCGCGCAGGCCCGCCCGGTCGCGCCAGAGGCGGGCCACGATGGTCTCGGATTCGGTGATCATCGGGTACTCCACGCATACTGTGCGGGCGGCGCGCCGCCCGCGGGGCGACATTGCGCACGGGACTCTTAAGGCATCGTTGCCGCCGGAAGGGCCCGCCTCCAGCCGGACTCGCGGACCGGAGACGGGATCTAGCCGTCGTTTCCAAGGAGGTTGTTCAGTCTTTGCCAAGGGGGCTGATGCTTGAGGGCTGAGTGGGGTCGCTGCGCTCGGCGGAGGAGGCGTAAGCGGCGCCATCGATCCATTCGCGTAAGCTCGTCTGGATGAAGCGCTCGGCCTTGCCATTGGTTTGCGGCCGGTAGGGTTTGGTGCGCTTGTGGCGGATGCCTCTCTCGGCCAGCGCGGCTTGGAAGACGTGGCTCTTGTAGGCGGCGCCGTTGTCGGTCATCACCCGTTCCACGCCGACGCCATGGCGGGCGAAGAAGGCCAGTGCCCGGTTCAGGAAGGCGAGCGCGCTGTCCTTCTTCTCGTTCGGCAGGATCTCGGTATAGGCCAGCCTTGAGGCATCGTCGATGGCCACATGCAGCGCCTCCCAGCCGGTGCCGCGCTTGGCGGACTGGCCCGTGCGGTCGCCGGTGATGCGATGGCCGATGCCGGCAATGCGCCCGAGCTTCTTGGTGTCGATGTGGATCAGCTCGCCGGGCCGCTCCCGCTCGTAGCGCACCGCCGGCAGGCGCGGTTCGAGCCGGCGCAGGCGGTTGAGGCCGAGACGCCGCAGGACGGCCCCGACGGTGGAGCGCGGCAAGGCCACGGTTCGGGCAATGGCCGGGCCGGACAGGCGCTCCTGGCGCAAGGCGGCGATGTGCGCGATCCGCTCCGGAGCCAGCCGATGCGCCGGACGCCTCGGAGCCGAGCTTTTGTTGTGCAAAGCCGCCTCACCGCCGTCGCGGAAGCGCGCCAGCCATTTGGAGGCCGTGCGTTCGGATATCCCGGCGGCCTTTGCTGCCTCCGCCACGCGCCAGCGCTCCTGGCGCACGCGTTGGACCAAAAGGGCTCGACCAAAGGGCGTCATGCGGGCATTCTTGTGAGCGTTCATCCGGGGCCTCCAGGCAGGAGATGGTTGGTGTTGCAACCCCATCCTCGCAGCCAAGCCTCGGATGAACAACCTTCATAGCTTCGACATCTAGCCGTCCAGCTCCGGGTAGCGCCGGAAGATCCCCTCCTCGTTGAAGGGCACGCGCCGCTCGCTCGCGAGATAGGCCGCGATCCGCGGCCGGGCCGCCACCGCCGCGTGGAGCGACGCCACGCGCGGGGCGTTCCGCAGGGCGCGCCTCATGGCCATGGGGAAGGCGTAGGAAAGACCCTCCACCACCTGGAACAGGGAGAGGTCCGCGTAAGTCAGCGCCCGGCCGACGAGGCGCGCGTCGCCATGGGGGTTGCGGGCGAGGATTGTCTCGAACCAGCCGAGATATTTCGGGATGCGGTTGGTGCGGAAATCCTCTGCGCGCCGGAGCGCCTCCTCCTTCTGGTCCTCGTAATAGAGCCCGGAGGCGATGGGATGGTGCGTATCGTGCGCCTCCGCCACGAAATCGCCGATGGTGAGCTGGATCTGGTGCGTCCAGAGACCGCCTTCGGGATCCTTGGGCGCGAGCCCGTGCCGCGCTCCGAGATAGAGCAGGATCGCCGCCGTCTGGCCGACGACCGTCTCGCCGTCCTTGAGGAAAGGGGGAGCGAAGGAGGGGCGGGCCGCGCTTTCCATCAGGCGCATCATGGCGGAGACCCCGTGGGGCCCGCGCGCCACGTCCACATATTCCGCGCCGGCCTCCTCGAGGGCGAGGCGGACGAACTCGCCGCGTCCCTGGATCCCCGGCCAATAGTAGAGTTCATACGGCATGGGCGGCTCCGCATCCTTACCCCGATCATGCGCAAGGCGCGCGATTCGCGGAACCCGTGCCGCGAACGGACCGGGCGGCGCAAGCAAAAAGCGCCCCGGAGGGGGCGCTTTCCAAGGCGTGCGGAACGATGGTTCCGTCAGATGACGAAGAAGTCCTTATAGGTCATCTTGAGGTTCTTCGAGAGGGTGGCGACGACGACGGCCTTGGCGGCGCCGGTGCCGTCCTGGTCGTAGTAGAGCACGCCCTTCTTCTTGTCGTAGACGATGCGGTCGTCGGCGTCGTGCGCCTTGGCGCCCAGGTGAAACATCTTGCTCGAAAGCAGTGCAGGCTTCGTGAGGGAGCCTTTCGATCCGACCTTGAAGTAGCGGTTCTCCAGGTAGATGGAGTCGTACCACACGTTGAAGTCGAGGATGCGGTCGGCGTTGCCCTTCGCCTTCGGGTTCGTGTCGAACACGAAGATATCGCGTCCCGAGCCGCCGGTGAGCAGGTCCGCGCCGAGGCCGCCGTGGATCCGGTCGTTGCCGCCGTAGCCGTTCAGGACATCGTTGCCGGCGCCGCCGTAGAGAATGTTGGCGCCGTCGTTGCCGCTGAGGGCATTGTTGCCCGCGTTGCCGGTGAGCGTGATGGATGCGCTGCCGGAGCCCGTGACGTTCTCGATGCCCACGAGCCTGTTGAGGTCGTAATTCACGGTGACGACGACGGTGTCCACGTCGCCGGCACCGCTGTCCTGGACCACGTCGTTCGGGTCGTCGATGTAGTAGGTGTCGTTGCCCGCGCCGCCGTCCATGAGGTCCGCGCCGCCGCCGCCGTTCAGGACATCGTTGCCGCCGCCGCCGACAAGCGTGTTGTTGGCGCCGTTGCCGACGAGGGTGTTGTTCCAGGCGTTGCCGGTGAGCGCGATGGCATCCGAGCCCGTGGCGATCATGTTCTCCACATAGGCTTCGAGGGTATGGCTCACGGAGGTGTAGACCGTGTCGATGCTGCCGTCGGCAGAGCTTTCCTGCACCACGTCGCCGGAATGGTTCACCATGAAGGTGTCGCTGCCCGTGCCGCCGATCATCACGTCCGCATCGGCGCCGCCGTCGAGCGTGTCGTTGCCCGCGCCGCCGTCGAGCCGGTTCGCGCCCGCGCCGCCGACGAGGTGGTCGGCATGGTTCGAGCCGATGACGTTCTCGAAGTTCTTGTAGGTGTCGCCGGCCGCGATGCCGGCCGTGCCGCGCTCCTGCCCGAGGTCGACCGCGACGCCGCCGCCCGCCGCCTGGAAGGTCAGCGTGTCGATGCCCGCGCCGCCGTCAAGAATGTCGCCGGCATGGTCGGACGGCGCGTAGACGTCGTTCTTCGACGTGCCGGTGACGGTGACCGCCGCCGCGCGGGCGTCGACGATCTTCGTTTCGATGCCCGCCCCGTTCGTGGGATGGGAGGGGTTGTGCCAGGACACCGCCAGGCGTCCATCCGCCATCTCGAAGATCGACGGCGTGATCTGCTGGCCGCCCTCGGCGCTGACGTTGATCGCAGGACCCGCCTGCCCATCCGCGTCGACGACCTTGACCCAGATGTCGGGATTGCCGCTCGCCGTTGAGACATAGGCGACCGCATAGCCCCCGTCGCGCAGAGCCGTCACGGACAGCTTGTCGCCCGCGCTCGGCAACTGCCCGGATGAAAGGTTCGTCATGCTGCCTGCGGTAAGGGAGCCATTCGCTTCCGCGCGGAACTTCTGTGCTTTGATCGTGCCGCTTGCGAGGTCCGTATTGTAAACGACGACGAATTCGCCAGACGGCTGGCCGTCAGGCAGCTTGAGGGCAACGACTTTCGTTTCGATCGATTCATCGGACGAAACGTTCGTGATTCTGACGGTGCCTCCGTCAACAAAGCTGAAAGTGCGTTTGCCAGCGAACAGATAGGAGACAATGTACCTGGATGCGCCTATCCAGGTGATATCCGGCCGGTCGACACTGTCGTCGGTTGTGACAGACACGGGGTTTCCGGCCACTCCGGCCTGATCGAACGTGAGCAGCCGGACGGTTTTCTGGTTGTTGACGGTTTCGATATACGCCGTGGCCCAACCGCCGCTGCCATTGGTTGTCGTTTGAGCGCCATCGGTCAGGGTCGTGTTGTTGATCGCGATCGAGCCGCCGTTCGCGCTGCCGTCGAAGTTGAACTTCTGCATGCGGAGGATGCGCCCGGATCCGCCCGTTCCCTCGGTCCAGGTGATGGCGAAGCCGCCGTCCGCGGTGTAGCTGACGACGTCGGAGAACTGCTGCTCGGTGCCGGAGGCTTCGACGAAGCTCTTCCCGCCGACCTTCGCGCCCGTGCCGTCGTAGAGCTGGAACGCGATCTTCTGGTTGTCGCGCCACGTCACCACGTAGCCGCCGTTCGGCAGCAGGGTGAGCGAGTCGCGGTCGACACCGGTGCCGAGGGCCATGGTGTCCATGGGGCTCCAGATCTTGGGCGTGACGACGGCCATCGTGTATTCTCCTAAAACGCGAAAAGCGCCAATGCAGGTGTGAATGTCCGCGGCCCGGCGAGGCTTCCGCCCGTCGGAGCCGGAGGGGCAAAAAAAATCCGGCCGGGACCGGGGAAAAACGGGACAGGCGGGCGGTTCCCGCCATGTATTCGTCAAGTCTTCTGCGCCGGGCGCAATTGTCGAGGCTGCGACTCGGCCCAAATTACTTGCTTTACGGCTATATTGATGGGGATTCGGCCCCACAACTCTCCGTTCGGAGAGGGAGGACCTTGGCGAGGCGGCTTCGCAGGGGCGTTCGCCGCCCTCGCGGAGCGCGAAACCTTGGACGCGCCCCATGTTGCGGCGCTTTGCCTCGCGGAACGCTCCGTGCGCAGGCGCACGGGGCGGCGCCCCGGAGGGCGGGGTTCAGGGTCCCGGCCGGTGCCGATCCGCCTTCAGGAGACCCTGCTCCCGATTCTCCTGCCGATATTTTCAGCCTAATGCGCCTCGTCCCAGTTCTGGGCGGCGCGGGCCTCCACGGCGAGGGGGACCTTCAGGGTCACGGCCGGGAAGGGGGCTTCCGTCATCACGCGGGCGATGACGGGAAGCGTCGCCTCGACCTCCTCGTCGGGCGCCTCGAAGACCAGCTCGTCGTGCACCTGCAGGAGCATGCGGGCGGAGAGCCGCTCGGCCCTGAGCGCGTCCTCCATGCGGATCATGGCGCGACGGATGATGTCGGCGGCAGTGCCCTGGATCGGCGCGTTGATCGCCTGGCGCTCCACGGCGGCGCGTTCCGAAGGGTTGCCGGACTTGATCTGCGGATAGTGGCACACCCGCCCGAACAGGGTCGTGACGTAGCCCTTCTCGCGGGTGGTCCTCTTGATGTCGTCCATATAGGCGCGGATGCCGGGGAAGCGCTCGAAATACTGCTTGATGAAGGCGGCCGCCTCCGCGTTCGGGATGCCGAGGCGCACCGCGAGCCCGAAGGCGGAGATGCCGTAGATGATGCCGAAATTGATGGTCTTCGCCTGGCGGCGCAGGTCGGGTGTCATCTTGTCGAGGGGCACGCCGAACATGGCCGAGGCGGTGGCCGCGTGGATGTCCTGCCCCTTGGCGAAGGCCTCCTGCAGCTGCGGGATGTCGGCGATGTGCGCGAGGATGCGCAGCTCGATCTGGCTGTAGTCGGCGGAGATGATCTTGGAGCCCTCGGGTGCCACGAAGGCCTTACGGATCTTGCGGCCCGCCTCGGTGCGGATCGGGATGTTCTGCAGGTTCGGCTCGGAGGAGGAGAGGCGGCCCGTGGTGGTCGCGGCGAGCGAGAACGAGGTGTGCACCCGCCGCGTCTCGGGATGCATGTGCTCCTGCAGGGTGTCCGTGTAGGTGGACTTCAGCTTGGCGAGCTGGCGCCATTCGAGGATCTTCTCGGGGAGCGCGTGCCCGGCCTGGGCCAGCTCCTCCAGCAGGGTCGCGGGCGTCGCCCACTGGCCGGAGGGCGTCTTCTTCGCGCCGGGCAGGCCCATCTTGCCGAAGAGGATGTCGCCGATCTGCTTCGGGCTCCCAAGGGCGAACTTCTCGCCGGCCATCTCGTGGATCTCGTCCTCGAGCCGGGCGAGGCTCTGCGCGAAGTCGCCCGAGAGGCGGCTGAGGATCTGGCGGTCGACCGCGATGCCGCGCATCTCCATGCGGGCGATCACGTCGACGAGCGGGCGCTCCAGGGTCTCGTAGACGGTGGTGCGGCGCTCGGCGGCGAGGCGCGGCTTGAGCACGTGCCACAGGCGCAGGGTCACGTCCGCGTCCTCCGCCGCGTAGGCGGTCGCCTTGGCGATGTCGACCCGGTCGAAGCTCACCTTGTTGCGGCCGGTCCCGGCCACGTCGGCGAAGCTGATCGGCGAATGGCCTAGATGGCGCCGCGACAGCTCGTCCATGCCGTGCGAGCCCTTGCCTGCGTCGAGCACGTAGGAGATCAGCATCGTGTCGTCGAAGGGGCGCAGGTCGATGCCGTGGCGCTTGAACACGACCCAGTCGTATTTCAGGTTCTGGCCGATCTTGAGGACCGAGGGGTCCTCCAGCAGGGGCTTGATCGCCGCGATCGCATCATGGAGCGGGATCTGCCCGGGCACGAGGCCGCCGCCGAACAGGTCGGAATCGCTGCGGTGCTGGAGCGGCACATAGGCCGCCCTGCCGGGCTCCAGCGCCAGGGAGAAGCCGACGAGGTCGGCGAGGTTGGCGTCGAGCGCGCTGGTTTCCGTGTCGACCGCGAGGAAGCCCTGCTCCCGGGCCTGAGCGATCCACTCCCCGAGGCGGTCGAGACTCGTGATCGTCTCGTAGCCATGCACGTCGATGGGCTGGGAGGAGGCCCCCGTCGCCCGCTGGCCGGCGAGCTGGGAGGGGGTGCCGACCCCGTCGAGGGGCTTGCGCGCGCTCCCCGTCTCGGGAAGGTCCAGACCGGCGAAGGGGTCGGCCTGCAGGGCGCCCTCGCCCCCGGAGAAGGGCACCTCCTCCGGCGCCTCGAGCGGGCCGCCGAAGCGCTGCCAGGCAATCGCTTCGCCTCCCGGCATCAGGCGCGGGTCCGGGTCGATCTGCGTGGGGTCCACGTCGTAGAGCTCGGCCACGCGGCGGGTGAGCGTGTTGAACTCCATGGCCTTGAGGAAGGCGATCAGCGCCTTCGGATCCGGCTCCGGCAGGCGCAGGGCGTCGAGCGGCACCGGCAGCGGCGCGTCGCAGTCGAGGGTGACGAGCTTCTTGGAGAGGCGCGCGGCCTCGGCGTTGGCGAGGAGCGTCTCGCGGCGCTTGGGCTGCTTGATCTCGTGGGCGCGGGCGAGCAGGGTCTCGAGGTCGCCGTATTCCTTGATGAGCTGCGCCGCGGTCTTGAGCCCGATGCCCGGGACGCCGGGCACGTTGTCGGAGGTGTCGCCCATCAGCGCGAGCACGTCGCCGATCTTCTCCGGCGGGATGCCTTCCCATTTCTCCGTGACGGCGGCCACGTCCAGGTTGCGCTCGGGACGGTAGCCGGGCTTGCCCTTGGAGCCGGACTCGAAGTCGTAGAAGAGCACCAGCGGGTCGACGAGCTGCATCAGGTCCTTGTCGGAGGACACGATCAGCACGTTGGCGCCGCGGGCCTTGGCCTGCTGGGCATAGGTCGCGATGAGGTCGTCGGCCTCGTAGCGGGCCTGCTCGACCGGTTCGAGGCCGAAGGCGCGGATCGCCTCGCGCATGAGCGGCATCTGCACCTTCAGGTCCTCGGGGGCGTCCGGCCTGTGGCCCTTGTATGCCTCGTAGAGCTCCTTGCGGAAGGAGCCTTCCGACTTGTCGAGCACGATGGCGAGATGCGTCGGCATGAATCCCGCTGCCCCGTCCCGGATGAACTGGAGGAGCTTGGACACGAAGAGCCTCACCGCGCCCGTGGGCATGCCGTCTGAGGTGCGGCTGTTGTACTTCGAGTCCTGGTTCATGGACTGGAAGTACGCCCGGAAGATGAAGGACGAGCCGTCGACGAGGAAGACGTGATCGCCGGCGGCGACGGGGCGGGAGGAAGTCATGGGGGCTCGGACGTGGTGATCGCTCGTGCCAGAGAGATAAGCGCTTCGCGACCCGAAAGCTACGGCCTCTTCGCGGGACGGGACGTTTGCGAAGGGAAGGGTCCCCTCACGCCGCCTTCAGGCGGGCGAGGTCGAGGTCGAGCTCGCGCAGGGCCTGCATGACGACCCCCTCGGTGAGGAGGTCGAGGGAGGATTCGACCACCTGCACCGTCGCCAGGGAGCGCAGGGCCGGAATGGTCTGGCTCTCCAGCGCCGCCTCGAAGGAGGGGCGCAGCAGGTCCATGGCGCGGGTCCCGGGGCCGCAGATGACCAGACGGTCGGGCTCCAGCGTCTGGATCAGGATGCTCGCCGCGTCGCCCAGGACCTCGCCCGCCTCGCGGAAGAGGCCGAGCAGCGCCGCGTCTCCGGCGCGCGCCTTGTCCACGATGGCGCCCATCGCCGCCTCGCTCGGGATCAGCGAGGCCGGGGGCGGGCGGTGGTCGATGAGCTGCGCGTCCCGGTGCAGGGCGTAGTCCGCCAGGAAGGCCTCGATGCAGCCGCGGCCGCCGCAGCGGCATTGCGGCCCGCTGCGGCGCAGCCGGACATGGCCGAACTCGCTGCCGCCCGAGCGCGCGCCGCGATAGAGCTCGCCCTGCACGAGGAAGCCCAGGCCGACGCCGTCGCCGATCATCAGGCAGGCGGTGCGGCCGGAGCGCAGGGCCGGATCCCGCTGGGCGATGGCGAAGGCCATGGCCGAGGCGTCGTTCTCGATCAGCACCGGCCTGCCGAGCCGCTGCCTGAGGCCTTCGGCCAGGGGCAGGTCGCGGGTGCCGAGCACGGGGCTCCAGGCCACCACCCCGTCGCGGGTGTCCACGTAGCCCTGGCAGGCGAGGCCGATTGCCTTCACGTCCGGAGCTCCCGCGTCGCGGGCGAAGGCGGAGATCGTGTCCGCCAGCGCGTCCATGAGGGCCTCGGCTTCGAGGTTGCGCAGGGGGCGTTCCACGTGCCGGCTCGCCCGGTTGCGCCCGGCGCTGTCCACGAGCCGCAGCTCGATCCGATTGAAGCCCGTCCAGACCCCGACGACCGAGCCCAGGGTGTCGGCGAAGAACAGGCGCACCTTCGGGCGCCCGCGGATCAGGCCCGGCAGCGCATCGCCGCCCTCCTCGGCGACGAGGATCCCCTCGTCCAGGAGGCTCGCGGTCAGCTCCGACACGCTGGCCGGGCTCATGCCGAGCTGCTGGCCGATCTCGACCCGCGCCAGCGGGCCCTCCCGGCGCAGGGCGTCGAGCAGCCGGCGGCGGGCGGTTTCGCGGGGGGTGAGGGTCTGCATGGACATCGCAACGATATTTATTCGATCGACGAACAAAAAAGAATCGAAAAGATCGCCCCTTCAACGAAATGATGAGACCTTGGCCGCTTGAAAGCCGCTTCTGACGGGATAATTATTTCTGCGCTCGAAAAATTAGGCCGGCGAGCCTGAGCCGAGACCGCCGCACCGGAGAGGTCCGGGCGGCGGCTCGCCGCGCCGAGAAAGAGGGCCGAGCGGAAACCGCCGCCCCAGGAGGGAACCCATGTCGATCAAGAAGCAGCTGTTCTTCGGCCTTGCCGCCCTCGCCCTGTCGGCGGGCGCCGCCTTCGCCCAGGGCAAGGGCCCGGTCATCGGCGTCAGCTGGTCCAACTTCCAGGAGGAGCGCTGGAAGACCGACGAGGCGGCGATCAAGGCCGCCATCGAGAAGGCCGGCGGCACCTATGTCTCGGCCGACGCGCAGTCCTCGCCCGCCAAGCAGCTGACGGACATCGAGAGCCTGATCGCCCGCGGCGCCAAGGCGCTGATCGTGCTGGCCCAGGACGCGGACGCCATCCGCCCGGCGGTGGAGAAGGCGATCGCCGAGGGCATCCCGGTGGTCGGCTACGACCGCCTGATCGAGATTCCCCAGGCCTTCTACCTCACTTTCGACAACGTGGAGGTCGGCCGCCTCCAGGCCCGCGAGGTGATGAAGGTGAAGCCCGAGGGCAACTACGTCTTCATCAAGGGCTCGGGCTCCGACCCGAACGCCAACTTCCTGTTCCAGGGCGCCATGGAGGTGCTCAAGCCCGCCATCGATGCCGGCAAGATCAAGAACGTGGGCGAGGCCTACACGGACGGCTGGCTGCCCGCCAACGCGCAGCGGAACATGGAGCAGTTCCTGACCAAGAACAACAACAAGGTCGATGCGGTGGTGGCCGCCAACGACGGCACCGCAGGCGGCGCCATCGCGGCCCTCGCCGCGCAGGGACTCGCCGGCTCCGTGCCCGTATCCGGCCAGGACGCGGACAAGGCCGCGCTGAACCGGGTCGCCCTCGGCACCCAGACGGTCAGCGTGTTCAAGGACGCCCGCGAGCTCGGCCGCAACGCGGCGGAGATTGCCCTCGAACTCGCCAACGGCAAGAAGCTGAACGAGATCAAGGGCTCCATGAGCTGGAACCTGGGACCGAAGAAGCAGAACATGACGGCGATCTTCCTGAAGCCCGTGGCGATCACGAAGGACAACCTGGACGTGGTCATCAATGCCGGCTGGGTGACCAAGGACGTGGTGTGCCAGGGCGTGAAGCCGGGCACCGTCAAGGTCTGCAACTGAGCGATCCCCGTTTCGGGAACGCGCCATCGTCGTTCCGGGACGCGCCTCCGGCGCGGGCCCGGAACCCGCGAAGGCCGGCCATCGAAGAGGAAGAGCGGCGGCATCCGTCGCTCCTCGGCTTCCGTCTTCGGCGACGATGGATGTCCGGCCTGCCCGACGGCAGCCGGGAACGACGAGCCGCCCCGGAACGGCGCCCCATGAAACGAGCGATGCCATGACCGCACCCGCCACGACGACCGCCCCGCACCCGAGCGCGTCCACGGACGGCTCGCTCCTGTCCAAGCTCGAGATCGACGTGCGCATGCTCGGCATGCTGGGGGCGCTCGCGGCGATCTGGATCGGCTTCGACATCCTCTCCGGCGGGCTCTTCCTCACGCCGCGCAACCTCTGGAACCTGTCGGTCCAGACGGCCTCCATCGCCGTGATGTCCACCGGCATGGTGCTCGTCATCGTGACCCGCAACATCGACCTGTCGGTCGGTGCCATCCTGGGCCTCGTGGGCATGATCGTCGGCGTCGTGCAGGTCCGGTGGCTGCCGGGCTGGCTCGGCTTCGAGCACTGGCTCACGGCGCCGGTGGCCGTGCTGGTCGCCCTCGCGGTCGGCGGCGCCATCGGCCTCTTCCAGGGCTGGCTCATCGCCTATCTCGGCATTCCGTCCTTCATCGTCACCCTCGGCGGGCTGCTCGTCTGGCGCGGCGCGGCCTGGTGGGTCACGGCGGGACAGACCGTCGCGCCCATGGACACGCGCTTCAAGGCGCTCGGCGGCGGGGTCGAAGGCGCCCTCGGTGCCACCGCGACCTGGATCGTCGCCTCCGTCGCCGGCGGGCTCGTCGTCGTGGCCCTGGGCCTCGCCCGGCGCAGGCGCATCCGCTTCGGCTTTCCCGTGCGGCCGGTCTGGGCGGACGGCGTCATCGCCCTGCTCGCCTGCGGCGCGGTGCTCGGCGCGGCCACCATCGCCAATTCCTATCCGCTGCCCGCCGGAACGGCCCGGCGCTGGGCCGAGGCGAACGGCATCGCCTGGCCGGAGGGCGGGATGACGATTCCCCACGGCGTCGCGCTCCCGGTGCTGATCGCGGTCGTCGTCGGGCTTCTCATGACCTTCCTTGCCAGGCGCCTGCGCTTCGGCCGCTACGTCTTCGCCATCGGCGGCAATCCGGAGGCGGCGGAACTGTCGGGCATCAACACGCGCCTCACGCTCATGAAGGTGTTCGGCCTCATGGGGCTTCTGTGCGGCATCTCCGCCTGCATCTCGACCGCCCGCCTGAACGCCGCCACCAACGCGGCCGGAACCCTCGACGAGCTCTACGTGATCGCCTCCGCGGTGATCGGCGGCACGTCGCTTGCGGGCGGCATCGGCACCATCGCGGGCGCGATGCTCGGCGCCCTCGTCATGCAGTCCCTCCAGTCGGGCATGGTCCTGCTCGGGGTCGACACGCCGCTTCAGAACATCGTGGTCGGCGCCGTGCTCGTGCTGGCGGTGTGGGTCGACGGCCTCTATCGCAGGCGGATCAGGTAAGGGAGCGCCCCATGGCAGACCGTCCTCCGGTTCCCCTCGTCGAGATGCGCGACATCTCCATCGCCTTCGGCGGCATCAAGGCCGTCGACGGCGTCTCCGTCGACCTGCGCCCGGGCGAGGTGGTGGGCCTTCTCGGCCACAACGGCGCAGGCAAGTCGACGCTCATCAAGATCCTCTCCGGCGCTTACCGGCCCGATGCGGGCGAGATCTACGTGAACGGCGAGCGGGCGGACATCGCCTCCCCCCGCGACGCGAAGCGCTACGGGATCGAGACGATCTACCAGACCCTCGCGCTCGCCGACAACATCGACGCGGCGGGCAACATCTTCCTCGGCCGCGAGGTGCTCACGCCCTACGGCACCCTCGACGACGCCACGATGGAATCCGAGACCCGCAAGGTGATGGCGCGGCTCAACCCGCATTTCCGCCGCTTCAAGGAGCCGGTGAAGGCGCTCTCCGGCGGGCAGCGCCAGTCGGTCGCCATCGCCCGCGCGATCTACTTCAACGCCCGCGTGCTCATCATGGACGAGCCGACCGCCGCCCTCGGCCCCGCGGAGACGCAGCAGGTGGCCGACCTCGTGCTGCAGCTGAAGAAGGAGGGCATCGGCATTTTTCTCATCAGCCACGACATCCACGACGTGTTCGGCCTCGCCGACCGGGTCAGCGTGATGAAGAACGGCAGGCTGGTGGGAACCGCGAACGTCGCCGACGTCACGCAGGACGAGGTGCTCGGCATGATCATCCTGGGCAAGTGCCCGCCCGGCGCCGTGCCGGGGCCGGGCGCGAGCCGAGGCTGACCCCGTTGCCCTTTCACGGCGGCGCCGTCATGCCGGGACCGGCGATGCCCGCCGTCCGCCGACGGATTCCTGCTTCCCCGAAGAGGTTCGAACCATGACCCAGACCGTCTACGGCTCCCTGAAGGACAAGACCGTCCTCGTCACCGGCGGCGCCAGCGGCATCGGCGAGAGCGTCGCGGCGGCGTTCCATGCGCAGGGGTCGAAGGTCGCGATCCTCGACTACGATGCGAAGGCCGGCCGGGCCTTGGCCGAGCGCCTGGGGGAACGGGTGCATTTCGAGCACAACGACGTGCGCGACATTCCCGCCCTCCAGGCGGCGATCCGCCGGACGAGCGAGGCGCTGGGCCCCATCACCGTCCTCGTCAACAACGCGGCGCGCGACGACCGGCACACCATCGACCAGGTGACGCCGGAATACTGGCGCGAGCGCTTCGCCACCAACCTCGACCACCAGTTCTTCGCGACCCAGGCCGTGCTGCCCGACATGGAGAAGGCTGGCGGCGGCTCCGTCATCAACATGGGCTCGACAAGCTATCTGGTGAGCGACGATTCCTTCGCCGCCTACAAGACCGCGAAATCCGCCGTCGTCGGCCTCACCCGCGCCCTCGCGCGGGAGCTCGGGCCGAAGAACATCCGCGTCAACTCGATCGTTCCCGGTTGGATCATGACCCGGCGCCAGATCGACCTGTGGCTGACGCCCGAGGGCGAGAGGGAGCTGCTCAGGCGCCAGTGCATCAAGCGCAAGCTCGTGCCGGAGGACATCGCGAAGGTGGCGCTCTTCCTCGCCTCCGAGGATGCGGGCGCGATCACCGCGCAGAGCTATCTCGTGGACGGCGGCTGGGTGTAGCGGCTCCGCCCTCCTGCGGATTCGGGATCGGCGGAGAGCAGAACGCGTATGCACGTCCGTCATTCCGGGACAGCGCGGAGCGCTGGGCCCGGGATCCATGAGCGCTGGCCATGCAGGAGAGGACGCAGCGGCCGCCGCAGCTTCCGATCCGCCAAGACCGGTGGAGATGGGTTCCGGGCGCCGCTTTCGCGGCCCCGGAATGACGGCGTGACGCTTTCCGTTCAGGCGCGCGGCTGGGTCGCGAGGGCGGGCTTCCCGTCCGGCTCGGCATCCTTCTCTGCGGCTGTCCTTGTCGTGTCCCGCCGCACCACGAGGCACAGGATCACGAGGGGGATGCCGATGGCGGCGGTGGCGGAGAAGAGGAGCGGGTAGCCGTAGGCGTCCACCACCGCGCCGGAGCCGCCGCCGATGAGCTTGCCGGGCAGGGCGTAGAGGGAGCTCAGGAGCGCGTACTGGGTCGCCGCATAGCCGGGGGCGGTGAGGCCCGACATGTAGGCCACGAGCGCCGAGCCCGCGAAGCCGCCGGCGAAGTTGTCGACGCTGATGGCCAGGACCAGGAGGTCGAGCCTTGCGCCCGCCACCGCAAGCCACGAGAACATCAGGTTGGAGGCGGCGGCGATCACCGCGCCGATCAGGAGCGTCCACCACAGGCCCAGCCGTGTGGCGGCAAGCCCCCCGGCGAAGGCCCCCGCGATGCCGATCCAGACGCCGTAGAGCTTCGACACGTTGGCGATGTCGGCCTTCGAGAAGCCGAGATCGATGTAGAGCGAGTTCGCCATCACGCCCGCCACGAAATCCGGCAGGCGGAAGCAGGCGATGAGCGCCAGGATCGGGATGAGGATCGGCCCCTTGCGCCGGAAGAGCTCCGTCAGCGGCTCCACGACGGCCGCCGCGAAGGGCAGCCGCTCCCGGGGCGCCGCCTCGTCGAGGCGCGGGGCGAGGACCGTGGCGGCGAGGCCCACCCCCATGAGGGCCGCCATCGCGAGATAGGCGCTGTGCCAGTTCACGAACTCCGCGATGTAGAGCGCGCCCGCGCCGGCGCAGATCAGGGCGAGCCGGTAGCCGAGCTGCAGGCTCGCCGCCATCATGCCCTGCCGCTCCGTCGAGGCCGCGTCGATGCGCCAGCCGTCGATCACCACGTCCTGGGTGGCGGAGGCGAAGGCGACGAGGAGCGCGGAGGCGATGGTGAGCGAGAGATGCGTCTGCGGGTCGCCGAGGGCGATGCCGACGAGGCCGGCGGCGGTGACGATCTGCGAGAGCGCCATCCAGCCGCGGCGCCGGCCGAGCAGGCGTGCGAGGACCGGCACGTCGTAACGGTCGACGATGGGCGCCCAGACGAACTTGAGCGAATAGGCGAGGGCCACCCAGCTCAGCAGGCCGATCTCGGTGCGGGAGATCCCCGCCTCCCGCAGCCACGCCGAGAGGGTGCTGAACACCAGCAGGAAGGGCAGGCCGGAGGAGAAGCCGAGCGGCAGCATGAGCGCGACGCGCCCGTCCGTCAGAAGGTCCTTGGCCGAGAGCCGGCGTTTGCGGGCGGTGGTGTCCTGAGCCATGTGAGTCGTCTCGCCGTTCCGTTGCGCGCCTGCCGGGGCAGGGCGGGTCCGATCCTGGGGATGACCCCTTGCGGGGCCGTTAACGGCGCACGGCCGACGCGTCGGCCGTGCGCCCCGCCTCCGCCATGGCGTCGTTGGCGCCCACCTGCCGGGTCGCGAGGTCGCCGCCGCCGATGCCCGCGCTCACCACCGTGACCGGCGCGCCACGGGCGGGCGAGGTCCGCCTGAAGCCGGGCGGACAGGTCCGGTCCGGCGCGGGGGCGTCCGCGTTGAAGGTGTCCCATTCCAGGTATCGCGCCAGTGCCGGGAGCCCCCTCGGTCCGATCCGGGTGAATACCATGCCGACGAGGTGCGAACCAGCGGAGGATTCGACGGCGGCAAGCGTCATGTTGACCTGCCTCAGGACGCTCGGATGGAAGCGCGCGGCGAAGATGACTGCACCGGAGCCATTCGATTCTGCATGAGCGGCATGACGGGTCGCGCCCCGTGCCCGCGCCTCAGCGGCCGCTCTCCGCACATGTCGCCTTCACGCTGCGGACGAGCTTCTCGAGAAAGGTCTCGAGGGCGTTCTCCGGCGCGCAGTCCGGCTCCGTGAGGACGCGCAGCCCCCATTGCCTCAGCACCGCCTCCTCGACCGGGTTGGGGCGCAGCATGAACACGTAGGACGGCGGCCGGTCCTTCTCGAATCCCGATCCCTTCCACGTCTTCCAGAGCCGGTGCAGAAGGAAGCGGATGTTCAGGTCCGTCAGGCTGTAGCCGACGAACAGGATGGTCTTGCCCAGCGCATCCGAGCGGAACTTGATGTCGAGCGGCGATTCGAAGGACAGGCGGTCGAGATAGTCCGTCTCCGCGATGACGATGGACTCGTCGTCGTCGAAGTCGCCGTGATACTTCACGATCTGCGGAACGCCGTCGCGGATGTCGGCGATGTCCTTCGCGTTGACGATCTTCACGAAGGGCTTGCCGTGCAGGGCGAACGCGGTTTCCAGGTTTCGGTCGAAGTTGGTGGTGTAGACGATCGGGAAGTCGAGCTCGCAGATCAGCGCGTGGACGCGGGACTTCTTCAGCACCTCCTCCGGCAGGGTCCATTTCCTGTCCATCCAGCTGCGCAGGGGGCCGATGCTGCCCTTCCTGAGGCGGTAGAATTCCGCGAGGGTCAGGTGGTTCACGTCCGTTTCGGCAAGGTAGGCCTTGTCGATCCGCAGCTCCTCGGCGATGTGCGCGATGAGCGTCTGCCACGAAGGGAGGCCGACCGTCATCGAGACGCCCGCTCCCGCGAAGAGGATGGCTTGACGGTTCCGGATCGCTTCCGCCAGATCGTCCACGGTTTCTCTCTCATGCCGCTGCTTCCTGGCCATAACGCGGCAGGGGGAGCCAGGGCTCCGCGGGAACGGACCGGGGGTGGAGCGGCTTGGCCAGGAAGGATCCTGCGGGCCGCTTCGCCCGCGGCAGAGGGAAGGGAACGCCATGGCGGCTCACGAGATCGCGGACGCGAGGGTCATTCACGAGGGGCGGCGGAGCCTCGTCGCGCTCACGGTGGCGCTGCCGGGCGGGAAGAGCATGGTGCGCGAGGTTCTGGAGAGCCCGCCCGCCGCCGCCGTCCTCCCGTACGACGAGAGGCGCCGGACCGTGCTCCTCGTGCGCCAGTTCCGGGCCGCGGCCCTGCGGGCCGGCGGGGCGCCGGAGCCGGTCGAGGCCATCGCGGGCCTCGTCGATCCCGGCGAGACCCCGGAGGCCTGCATCCGCCGGGAGGCGATGGAGGAGGCGGGCCTGCGCCTGGGCCCGCTCGAACCCGTGGGGAGCGTCTGGGCCTCGCCCGGATACTCGACCGAGCGGGTGCACCTGTTCCTCGCTCCCTATGCGGATGCGGACAGGACGGGCGAGGGCGGGGGGCTCGCGGAGGAGCAGGAGGACATCGCGACCTGCGAGATCGAGTTCGCCGCGCTTGCGGCGATGCTCGCGCAGGGCGCCCTGGAGGACATGAAGACCCTCGCTCTCGCGCAGGCGCTCGCCCTGCGGGTTCCCGCCCTCGGCGGGGCGCTGCGCTGAAGGCGCGGCCTCTCAGCCCAGGGTCGCGCCCGCAGCGGCGGCGTCGATCTGCGCCACGATGCGCGGGTCGAGGCCGAGCGCGCCGGACAGCTGCGCCAGGAACACCCGTTCCTCCACCGTGTTCGGGGTGATGATGCGCCGGGCGGCGGTATAGACCTGGATCGCGGCCTCCGGCGTCCTCACGGCGGCGGCGAGCTCGGCCGCGCTGGCGGGCCGCGCGAGCTCCGCCTCGACGATCTCGACGCCCTCGCCGTCGATCCCGGCGCTCTTGAGCGTGCCGAGAATGCGCGCGCGCTCGCCCTCGTCGATGCGCCCGTCCGCCGCCGCGGCGGCGATCATGGCGCGCATCACGAGAAGCGCCGTATCGGCGGACGGGGCAGCGGCGGCGGGGGGCGGCAGGGCCTGGGGGGCGGCCGCCCCGGGCTGCGCCTCGATGAGGGGGCCCGCCTCGCCCTTGCTCAGGAAGCGGCCGAACAGGGCCGCACCCTTGGCCTTCGCCTTCTCGGTGAGCTTGCGGCCGGTCTCCGAGTTCACGACCGCCTTGGTCACGCCCACCATCACCGCGTGGACCGCCGCATTGCCCTGCGGGGTCTTGAGGTATTCCTGCGCGCGGCGCAGGAGCAGGTCCGTGAGGTCGGCGGGGGGCGGCGGGGCCGCAGGCTTCTCCGGCTTGGGCGCAGGCTGCTCGCCCTCCGTGGCGGCGGGCTGCGGCGGGGGCGGGGAGGGCCGGTTCGCGAGATCGATCAGGTCGCTGAGCAGGGTGCCGGCCCCGAGGGGGCTGGCCTTGGGCGCATCCGGCTTGGGCGCTTCAGGCTTTGGCGCTTCAGGCTTTGGCGCCGCGGGCGCGGCGGGCTGTGCGCCGGCGGGCGTTCCCAGCGCATCGAGGAGCTTCTTGGCGTCGAACATGGAGCGGTCCCCCACGGGCAGGATGAAATCTAGATGCGAATCCCTTTCGCGCGCAAATCCGCGGCCGGTTGCGCGCCTTCCCCTCAGAAGATCGACGAGACGATCATGGTCAGGAAGCTCCAGACCATCATGCCGCCCATGGCGTAATAGGCCCATTTCGGCATCCCGGAGGGTGCCGCCGCCCGGGAATGGGCGTCCACCGCCTGGATCAGCTGCGTCTGGACCTGCTGCCCCTTCAGGACGAGCAGGGTGAGCCCCTGGATCGCCTCGGCCTGGGCGTTGAGGAGCGCCAGGGTCTGGGACCGGTGCATGTGCGCGTCCGCCGCCGGGTCGTTCAGGTGGTGGAGCGATTCGCCGATCTGGCCGATGGCGCCGCGCATCGCATCGAAGTTCTGGCTCTGCTCGGCCAGGAGCACCCGCGCCTGGGTGAGCGGGTCGGGCATGCTCTTCTGCGCCGCCTCGGAGAGGTGCTGCATCAGGCCTGCCTGGCCCTGGGAGATGGCGGCCTTGACGGCCTTGCCCGCGTCGGAGGCCAGCGCCGCCTGGGTCATGCTGACGGCCTTCCCGACGATCCGGTCGGCATTGGGGCTGATGATGGGTTCGCGCGACTGTTCCATGGCGGCGGCTTCAAGGTGAGAGATTCGTTGCGAAAGCGTTCTCTTAGACCAATCGAAGCGAAAGGGCTATGCTCTATCGTTCCAGGGGCGCATATTCCTTTGCGTTACCCCGTAGGCGGTGCGCTGGAACACCTTCCCTTCGCAGGGGAATGTCTTTCTGCGATTCTGCGAAGTCGGGACTTGTTGCCGCAGACCCGGCCGCCCTCAATAAATCACGACGGAGCGGATCGACTTGCCGTCATGCATCAGGTCGAAGGCGGTGTTGATCTCCTCGAGGGGCATGGTGTGGGTGATCAGGTCGTCGATGTTGATCTTGCCCTCCATGTACCAGTCGACGATCCTGGGCACGTCCGTGCGGCCGCGGGCACCGCCGAAGGCGGTGCCGCGCCATACCCGGCCGGTCACGAGCTGGAAGGGGCGGGTGGCGATCTCGCGGCCGGCCTCGGCGACGCCGATGACGATGCTCTCGCCCCAGCCCCGGTGACAGCATTCGAGCGCCTGGCGCATGACGTTCACGTTGCCGGTGGCGTCGAAGGAGAAGTCGGCGCCCCCGTCCGTCAGGTCGACGATCGCCTGCACGACCTTGTCCGCGCCGACCTCGTTCGGGTCGATGAAATGCGTCATGCCGAACTTCTCGGCCATGGCGCGCTTCGCCGGGTTGATGTCGATGCCCACGATCCTGTCCGCGCCCACCATGCGCGCGCCCTGGATCACGTTGAGGCCGATGCCCCCGAGGCCGAACACCGCGACGTTCGCGCCGGGCCACACCTTCGCGGTGTAGATCACCGCGCCGAGGCCGGTGGTCACGCCGCAGCCGATGTAGCACACCTTGTCGAAGGGCGCGTCCTCGCGGATCTTCGCCAGGGCGATCTCCGGCAGGACCGTGAAGTTCGCGAAGGTCGAGCAGCCCATGTAGTGGAAGACCGTGTCTCCGTCGCAGCGGAAGCGGCTCGTCCCGTCGGGCATGAGGCCCTGGCCCTGCGTGGCGCGGATCGCGGTGCACAGGTTCGTGCGGCGCGACAGGCAGGATTTGCACTGGCGGCATTCGGGCGTGTAGAGCGGGATCACGTGGTCGCCGGGCTTCAGGGTGGCGACGCCGGGCCCCACCTCGCGCACGATCCCCGCGCCCTCATGCCCGAGGATCGCCGGGAACTTTCCCTCCGAATCGAGGCCGGAGAGGGTATAGGCGTCCGTGTGGCACACGCCCGTCGCCATGATCTCCACGAGCACCTCGCCCGCCCGCGGCCCTTCGATCTCGACGGTCTCCACGGTGAGGGGCTTGCCCGCCTCCCACGCCACGGCTGCCCTGGTCTTCATCCCGCCGCTCCCGCTCCATCCGCGATCCGTGACTATCTGAACCGCGGCGGCGCGAGGTCAAGGGCGAGGGCAGGGACGCGCTCCGCGGCTTTCAAGACGCAGCCGGGGCGCCCGGAGCATTTTCAGGAAAAAGGGGCACCGGTTCACCGTCCGAAAATGCGGCCCGCAAAGGCTAGGGAAGCGGGTTGCGATTCCATCGCAGCGCAAACCGCTCTATGTGGTGTCCTGTCAGCCATGCGAGGATCCCGCCGTGTCAGAGATGCGCGCCGCCATCATCCCGGTCACGCCGTTCGAACAGAACTGCACGCTTTTGTGGAACGACAGCACCAGGACGGGCGCGGTCGTCGATCCCGGCGGCGATCTGGAGCGCATCCGCAGGGCCATCGACGAGAGCGGCGTGACGGTCGAGAAGATCGTTCTGACCCACGGGCATATCGACCATGCCGGCGGCGCCGCAGAGCTGCGCGACATGCTCGGCGTGCCCGTCGAGGGCCCGCACGAGGGGGATCGCCCTCTCCTGGAGCACCTGCCCGAGCAGGCGCGCTTCTACGGCTTCGACGGCGTGCGCGCGGTGACGCCCGACCGCTGGCTCAACGAGGGCGACACGGTCACCGTCGGCGGCACGGCCTTCGAGGTGCTGCACTGCCCGGGGCACTCGCCGGGCAGCGTCGTCCTGTTCTCCCGGGCAGACCGCTTCGCCCTGGTGGGGGACGTCCTGTTCAACGGGTCGGTCGGCCGCACCGACCTGCCGGGCGGAAGCGCGGCGATGCTCCTCCAGTCCATCAGGACCAAGCTCCTGCCCCTCGGGGACGACGTGACCTTCATCTGCGGGCACGGCCCCATGAGCACCATCGGCCGGGAGCGGGCGACCAATCCCTTCCTCCAGGAGGGGATGCCGGCCTGAGGCCTCAGCGGCTCCAGACGCCGATCCGCGCCTGCCGGGCCCGCTCGGCGGCGGCCTTCATCTCCTCCGTCGCCTCCGGCGTCGCCTTGCCGCCCCCATTGTAGAGGACGACCGTCGACAGGTCCTTCCCGTCCACCCGGCAGCGGTGGGCGTTCGTGCCGCCGACCGGCTCGCAGGCGACCTCGCGCCCGGCGAGGTAGCGGGCGAGGTCCTCCGGCTTGCCGCCGCCGGGCGCCCATTCCACGCCGTAGAGGTGCACAACCTGTCCCTTCACGGACAGGGTCGAGGTGTCGATGACTTCGGGCACGCCGCGCAAGGACGCGCGGTTCGCGGCCGCTTCCTCGCCGACGCTTCCCGTCTGCCCCGGCTCGCCCGCCGGAGAGCCCGTGCGGGCGATGCCGTAGATCGCGATGGCGGCGAGGACGAGGGCGGCGGCGGCGCCGAGGGCGAGCCGCCGGTTCGCGAAGCCGCCGGGCGGCAGGCGGTTCAGGAAGGCGCGAGCCGTCCCGCCCGCGCCGCGCAGGGTCTCGGGCAGGCGCCGGCGGAGGGCATCGAGCCGCTCCGCGCCGTGGAAGGCGGCGGTCCTCCATCGCGGCATCTGCCGGTGGAACCAGGCGCCGAAGGCGGGCCAAGGGCGGGTCCCGGCCGTCTGCGCAGCCGCGCCCTGCGCCGGAGGGGCGTCGGGCGAACCCACGTCGAGCCAGTCCCGCTCCGGCGCGGGGCCGTCGGCGGCGAGCCCGTCCCGGCCGGACGTGTCGTCCGGAACCGCTGCCGCCTTGAACAGGGCCGGCCGCGTCCGGCGCAACTCGGCGAGGACGGCCGCGATCGCCGCCTCGGCCCCCGCATCGCCCTCGCCGCCGGCGAGGGGATTGCCGGCGGCATCGAGGGCGGTGACGGAGAGAGCGCCGTCCTTCTCCGAATAGCGGAGGGAGCTCTCGACGATCAGCTCCAGGGGCTGGCGGGCGTCGTCGGTCGGGTCGTGCCGGGCGATCTCCCGCCGGATCGCAGCGCGCAGCCGCTCGCGGATTTCGGTGGCGTCATCCGCGGGGCCGCCGGTGGCGAGGGACTCAGTCATCGTCGGACTCCTCCGCGCCCGTCGCCGCGCCGTCGGTGCCCAGGCCGAGCACCATGCTCGCCTCCGTCGCGATGACGGGCCGCCCGTCGACGAAGGTGACCGCCAGCTGCAGGGCGCCGGTGCCCTGGGCCTGCCGCCCGCGTCCGGGATGCGCGGCGCTGAAGTCGAAGAGCGCCTGCACGGCGCAGGCGTCGCCCTCGCAGGCAACCTGGATCGTGTCCTGGCGGGGGGTGTAGCGCCGTTCCGGCCAACGGCGGACGAAGCGCCGCTTTTCCCGCATCAGCGTGCGGAGATTCACCAGCCGGCCATGGAACAGGACGCGGGGCGCATAGAACGCCGCCGTCGCGTCGAGGCTGTCCTCGGTCGCCGCCGACCAGGAGCGGAGATAGCGGATCGTCAGGTTCTTCGCGTCTTCCGCGCGCGGGTCCGCCTTCGCGGCCTGCGCCGGGGCAGGTTCCTTCCGCTCGGGCTGGGGGTCTCGGGCGATCTCCGCGGGGGCGGGGGGTGGGGCGGCCGGCTGCGCCGCGCCCGGCGCGGGCGCCGCCTCCGGGGCCGGTCCGGGAGGCTGAGCGGGGGGCGGCGGTCCGGACGGTGCCTTCAGGTCCGCAGGCGGGTCGACCCAGGGACGGTTCGCCTGGGCCAGGGCATGCGGCGCTCCGGTGAGGATCGCCGCCAAGAGAGTCGCAAGGAGAGTCGCACGTGGGTTCGCGACTCCCGGTGAAGGCATGCCAACCGCCATGATCGTCTCGCTCCCCCTGTTCCTTGGCGTCCGGAAGCAGGGGGAAAGCGGTTGGGTGCGGCTCAGGTTCCCTCCGGGCCGCTTCCGGTCAGCAGCCGGTGAGCGCCGGGGTCCGCTCCACCTCGAGCCCGAAGAGGGGGCGCAGGCGGGTCCCCAGCACGTTGCCGACGAAGGCCGCGACGAGCCACACCCAGCCGTGGAGGCTGCCGGAGGCGATGCCGGAGAAGTAGGCCCCGATGTTGCAGCCATAGGCGAGCCGCGCGCCATAGCCGAGGAGAAGCCCGCCGACGACCGCGGCCACGGCGGAGCGCAGGGGAATCCGCCAGACGGGGGCGAAGCGGCCCGCGAGCGCCGCGGCCAGAAGGGCGCCGAGCACGATGCCGATGTCCATCACGGAGGTGACGTCGCTGAGGATGCTCCCCTGCAGCGCCGCCTGCTGGGCCGGCGAGGACCAGTAGGGCCAGCTCGCCACGTCGAAGCCGAGGCCGGCGGCGACCTTCGAGCCCCACAGGGCGAAGGCCGAGGTGATGCCCCAGGGCCGGCCGGCGAGGGCCAGGGTCGCGAAGTTCAGGAGCGCGAGTGCCACGGCTCCCGCCACCAGGGGCCAGGGACCGCGCAGGAAGCGGGCGAGCCCGCGGCGCGGCGGCTCCCCGGACGCGAGGAGGCGGCCGTGCCGGCGCCGCTCCAGCGTCACCGTGACGGCGGCGATGGCGGCGAAGACCGCAAGCTGCACGGAAAGCGCGGTCCAGGGTCCCCAGAGCGCGACGACGGAGATCCTGGGCAGGCTCGGGAGGGCGGTCCACCAGTGCAGGTGGGCGGCGCCGACGGTGGAGCCCGCGACGAACGCGGCCAGGGTGATCAGCATGCGGGTCGAGCCGCCGCCGACCGTGTAGAGGGTGCCCGAGGCGCAGCCGCCGCCGAGCTGCATCCCGATGCCGAAGATGAACGCGCCGAACACCACCGAGACCCCGGCCGGGGACACGAGACCGCTCACCGGCTGCCCGAACAGGGAGCCGGAGGCGAGGACGGGGAAGAACAGGATGGAGGCGAGGGCGAGCATCACCATCTGCGCCCGCAGGCCCTCGCCGCGGCGGTCGGAGATGAAGACGCGCCAGGCGGACGTGAAGCCGAAGGCGGCGTGGTAGAGCACGAGCCCCATCGCCGCACCGAGGGCGTAGAGGAGCGCCTGGCGCGGATGGACGACGGACCCGATCAGCCCGGCGCCGGCGACGATGCCGGCGCCGGCGGCAAGGGCCGCCTGGGGGTTGATCCCGGAGCCCCTGCGGGCCGGGAGGACGGAAGCGGAAGCGACGGCGGAGCCTGACATGGTGTTTCCCTGATCGCGGAGTGGCGCGCCGGGATAGGGGACCGGCGCCAATCACGCCGGATATAATGGATTTGCCGCAATTCACATTCAATAGTGAAAAAGACTCTATAATAACATTTTTACTATGTAAATTACGTCCCCGCCTCGTCATCGGGTCCCTCGGGCAGCGCCATCAGCCGGAACGCGAGTCCGAGGGCGGCGAGGAGCAGGGTCGCCACCAGGGCGGTCACGCCGGGCCACCCCTGTGCGGTCCAGAACACTCCGCCCAGGGTGCCGATGCCGCTGGAGCCCAGATAATAGGCGAAGAGGTAGAGGGCGGAGGCCTGGGCCTTCGCCTCCCGCGCGCGGCGTCCCACCCAGCTGCTGGCGATGGAATGCGCGCCGAAGAAGCCGAACGTGACGGCGACGACGCCCACAAGGATCGGGGGCAGGCTCTCCGTGAGCGCGACGCCCAGCCCCGCCAGCATGACCAGGATCGTCGCCCAGAGGATTCTGCGCCGCCCGAGCCGTCCGGCGAGATGCCCGACAAAGGTGGAGCTGAACGTGCCCACGAGATAGACGACGAAGATTGCTCCGATGGCCGTGTGGCTCAGGCGGTAGGGCGGGGCCATCAGCCGATAGCCCAGGTAATTGTAGAAGGTCACGAAGGCGCCCATGAGCAGGAAGGCCTCCGCGAAGAGGGCCCGCAGCCCCGGATCGCGCAGATGGGCGGCGAAGGATCTCAGGAGCCCGGCCGGATCGGCGCGCTGGGGCCGGAAATGACGGGACGGCGGCAGGCTGCGCCAGGCCGCGACCGCCGCGACGAGGCCGAGCGTGCCGATGACGCCGATCGCGAAGCGCCACGAGACGAGGTCGGTCAGGGCGCCGGCGACGACGCGCCCCGCCAGACCGCCGATGGCATTGCCGCCGATGAACAGGCCCATGGCGAGGCCGATGGACCTCGCGTCGACCTCCTCGCTCACATAGGCCATGGCGACGGCCGGCAGGCCGCTGAGCGTGGCCCCGATGGCGAGGCGGGTCAGGAGCAGCATGTGCCAGCTCGGCGAGGCGGCGGAGACGACCGTCAGCAGGGCCGAGGAGAAGAGGGAGGCCACCATCAGGGGCTTGCGGCCCCAGATCTCCGAGAGGGAGCCGGTGACCAGCATGGCGACGGCGAGCATGCCCGTGGTCAGGGACAGGGAGAGGCTGCTGACGGCGGCGCTCACCCCGAAATCCTGGGAGAAGACCGGCAGCAGCGGCTGCACGCAGTAGAGGATGGCGAAGGTGGCGAAGCCCGCCGCGAAAAGGGCGAGGTTCAGGCGCCTGAAGGCGGGCGTTCCGCTCTCGAGCCGCACGGGCCCTTCTCCGCCATGCTCCTGCATTCCACCGCTCCAGCGCCCGTCCACGGGCGCGCCCGAGAGACATCCTCGATGCGGACCGTGCCCGCGCTTGCGTTCATAAAGCAAGGCGGGGCCGATCGACGCCGCCGATCCATGCCGCCCGCGCATGGAGAGGCTGCGGCCTTTGCGCTTCTCGTTTCACGCGAACCGTTGCCCATGGCGGGGCGTTTGACGGACCGTCCCTTCGACCGCCTTCCGAACGACGCCCGTACCGAGACGATCATGACAGTTCCTTCGACGGCCCGGCCCGCCGCGTCCGCCGCCCCGGCGGCGGCCTCCGGCAGGGCGGCGGCATCCCAGCTCCGCGGCACGCTCCTGATGGTCGCCTCGACCGTCTTCTTCGCCTGTTCCGACGTGGTCACGAAGGAACTCGCCGGCCGTCTCCCGGCCATGGAGGTGACGTGGCTGCGCTACGTCACGTTCGGGCTCATGGTGATCCCCTTCGCCCTCGCCAAGGATCTCGCGCGGGGCGGCGGCGTCGCCGTCTTCCGGTCCCGCAGGCCCGGTCTCCAGGTCCTGCGCGGCTTCGGCATGGCGGGGTCCGCCATGCTGTTCACCGCCAGCCTTCCCTACCTGCCCGTAGCCGAGGCGACGGCGATCTACTTCGTCTCGCCGATCCTGATCATGGCCCTGTCCATCCCCTTCCTCGGCGAGACGGTCGGCTGGCGGCGGTGGAGCGCCGCCCTCGTCGGCCTGTCCGGCGTGCTCCTGGTGATCCGCCCGGGCACGAGCGCCTTCGAGGCCGCGGCGGTCCTGCCGCTCCTCGGCGCCTCGAGCTGGGCCATGGCGGCGGTGGTCACGCGCAAGATGAGCGGGCGCGACCCGGCCGAAACCACGCTGGTCTACTCGGCCCTCGTCGGCATCGCCGTGCTCAGCCTCATCCTCCCCTTCGTCTTCGTGATGCCGGGCCCGGCCGAGATCGGCTTCGGCCTCGCCATGGGCGTTCTCTCGACCCTCGGGCACTGGATCGTCATTCTCGCCTACCGGCATGCGGATGCCTCCGTGATCGCGCCGTTCTCCTATGTCCAGCTCCTGTGGGCGGGGATCCTCGGCTATCTGGTCTTCGGCTCCGTGCCCGACGCCTGGACGGTCGCCGGCGCGGCGATCATCGCCCTGAGCGGTTTCTACACGGCCTACAGGGAGCGCGTCCGCGCGGCGGGCCGGGCCTGATCGCGATTGGCGCGCCTTCCGTTCGGGTGTAGTCTCCTTCGCACGATCACCCCGTCGGGAGCGGCCGATGTCCGGGGAGAGCACGTCGCATGTGGTGGGAAGTCCGCGCCGCCTCGCCGCGATCCTCGCGGCGGACATCTCCGGCTACAGCCGCCTCATGGGCTCCGACGAGGAGGGGACCCTCGCCCGCCTCAAGCGGCACCGCCGCGAGATCGTCGAGCCGACGATCCAGGAGCATTACGGCCGCCTGATCAAGACCACCGGCGACGGCTTCCTCGCCATGTTCGACAGCCCGCTCGAGGCGGTGCGCTGCGCCATCGTGATCCAGCAGTCCATGGCCGCGCGCAACACGTCCCTGCCGCCGGAGCAGTGGATCCGCTACCGCATCGGCGTGAATCTCGGCGACGTGATCGTCGATTCCGACGACATCTACGGGGAGGGCGTGAACATCGCCGCCCGCCTCGAGAACCTGGCCGATCCCGGCGGCGTCTTCATCTCGGGCGGGGTCTACGAGCAGATCAAGAACAAGCTCGTCTGCGGATACCAGTCGCTGGGCGACGAGAAGCTGAAGAACATCACCGATCCCGTGCGGATCTACCGCGTCCTGCCCGATCCGGCGGCGGTGGCGAAGGCGGCGAAGCGGCACTGGTTCTGGGCGACGGCGGGCGCCGCGCTGCTCCTCATCCTGGGCGGGGTCGGCTGGTCGGTCATGCGGCCGGAACTGTCCATAGGAGCGCGCCGGACGGCCGTGTCCGAGCGGCCCGCCGCCGGAAGCTCCGCCCCGGTCCCGGCTCCGACTCCGGCGGAGCCGGCCCAGCCGGAGCCCGCCGCGGCCCGCGCCGCCGTCGACACCCTGCCCGGAATGCCGCCCGTGCCGCCTCCCTCGAGCGGAACGCTGCCGATCCCCATCGTCCCGACGCCTCCCGCGCCCGCGGGCGGGCCGACCGTCGCCGCCATTCCGCCGCCGCCCGCGAAACCCGCCGATGCCGGCGGCGCCCTGCGGGACTGCCAGGGCTGCCCCGAGCTGGTCCGCATCCCGGCGGGAAGCTTCAGGATGGGCAGCGACGAGGATCCTTCCGAGAAGCCGGTCCACACGGTCCAGGTCGCGGCCTTCGCCCTGGGGCGCTATCCGGTGACCGTCGCCGAGTGGAACCGCTGCGTCGCCGCGAAGGCCTGTCCCGACGTGGTGCGCGGCGAGGATACGGACCCGGCCCGGAACCTGAGCTGGCTGGACGCCCAGCAATACGTGACCTGGCTCGCGCGGACCACGGGGCTTCCCTACAGGCTGCCGAGCGAAGCGGAGTGGGAATACGCGGCGCGGGCGGGCTCCACGGGCCGCTACTGGTGGGGCGAGCGGATGGCGCCGCGGATGGCCAACTGCAAGGGCTGCGGCGATCCCTACGATCCGCACCAGCCCCTCAAAGTCGGCAGCCTCGCGCAGAACCCCTTCGGCGTGAGCGACCTCAGCGGCGGCGTCGCCCAGTGGGTCGCCGATTGCTGGCATCCCACCTATCAGGGCGCTCCCACGGACGGTTCCGCCTGGGCGGAGCCCAACTGCCGCGAGCACGTGCTGCGCGGCGGGTCCTGGCGCAACGACGCCAGCTACGCCCGTTCCGCCAGCCGCATGCACTACGACACGGGGGTCCGCTACCCGGCCCACGGACTGCGCGTCGCCCGGCCGCTCTGACGCGGCCGCTTCGAGAGGAGAGGGACATGCCTGCCGCGTTCAAGGCCCGTTTCGCCGCCGCCGTCCTCGCATCGGTTCTCCTGCCGCCCTGGGGAGAGGCGGTCCGCGCGGAGAGCACGGCCCCGGCGGACGCCTTCCTCTACATCATCTATCCCCGCGACGGGCAGCGCATCCGGGGCAGTTTCCCCGTGCGCTTCGGGCTCAGGAACATGGGTGTGACCCATGCGGGCGACGCGACCCCCAACATGGGGCATCACCACCTGCTGGTGGATGTGGACGAGGAGATCGACCCCGCCGAGCCTCTTCCCACCGACCGGCAGCACCTCCATTTCGGCGCCGGCCAGACCGAGACCCGCCTCGATCTGCCGCCGGGGCGGCATACCCTCCAGCTCGTGCTGGGAGACGCCGACCACAGGCCGTTCAAGCCGCTCCTGGTCTCGAAGAAGATCACCGTGACGGTGCTGCCGCCGCGCCGGCCCAGGCCCGCGCAGACGAGCCGGGCGCAGCGGTGACGAAATGCGGAGCCGCGGGTGGGGATCTCCTGCGAAATCTCGTCGTGGGCCCGACTTCTTAACCGGCTGTTAACCATGAAATGAGGAAATCAGGGCCATATAAGGAACCTGATTTCGTGACCATCGCCGTTCGCCCCCGTCCCTCTCTCCGCTTCCGTGGCAGATCTTTCCTGGCCCTGGTCCTCGCGCCGGTCGTGCCGCTGCGGGACTGGCTCGAGGACCTCGACGCGGTCATGAAGAACTCGCCCGGCTTCTTCGCCGACCGCGCGATCCTGCTCGACGTGTCGGCGCTCAAGCCGTCGAAGTCCGAGCTCAAGTTCCTTCTGGCCGCCCTGAAGATGCGCGACATCCGCATCATCGGGCTCGAGGGCGCGGCGCCGCAGGTGCTCGACCCTGACATGCCCGGCCCCGTCAGCGGCGGCCGCGCGGCGGGCGACATCGAGGTGCCCGACCTCGACGCCATGCCGATTCCCGTGGCCTCCGCCCCGCAGCCGGCGGCGAACTCGACCCTGCTGATCGAGGGCTCCCTCCGTTCCGGACAGTCGATCCTCCACACGGAAGGAGACGTGACCATCCTCGGGTCCGTCGCCTCCGGGGCCGAGGTGGTGGCCGGCGGCTCCATTCACATCTACGGCGCGCTGCGCGGGCGGGCGATCGCAGGATGCACCGGCAACGGGCGCGCCCGCATCTTCTGCCGCAAGTTCGAGGCCGAGCTCATCGCCATCGACGGGCTCTACAAGACGGCGGACGACCTGGGGACGAAGTTCCACGGTCAACCGGTCCAGGTGAACCTGGACGGCGACGCCATCATCCTGAAAACGTTGGACTGACAGACAGAAAAGAGAGACGGCAATGGCCAAGGTCCTGGTCGTAACATCTGGCAAAGGCGGCGTCGGCAAGACGACGTCCACGGCGGCGCTGGGCGCGGCCCTCGCCCATGGCGGCGAGAAAGTCGTCGTGATCGATTTCGACGTCGGCCTGCGCAACCTCGATCTCGTGATGGGCGCGGAGCGGCGCGTCGTGTTCGACCTCATCAACGTGGTGCAGGGCGACGCGAAGCTGAACCAGGCGCTCATCCGCGACAAGCGCATGGAGAACCTCTCCCTGCTCCCCGCCTCGCAGACCCGCGACAAGGACGCGCTGACGGAGGAGGGCGTGGCCCGCGTCCTCGGCGAGCTGCGCGAGAAGTTCGACTGGATCATCTGCGACAGCCCGGCGGGCATCGAGCGCGGCGCGACGCTTGCCATGCGGCATGCGGACGTCGCCGTGGTCGTCACCAATCCGGAGGTTTCCTCCGTCCGCGACTCCGACCGCATCATCGGCCTCCTCGACTCGAAGACCGAGAAGGCGGAGAAGGGCGAGCGCGTCGAGAAGCACCTGCTCCTGACCCGCTACGATCCCGCCCGCGCCGAGCGCGGCGAGATGCTGAAGGTGGACGACGTGCTCGAGATCCTCTCGATCCCGCTCATCGGCATCATTCCCGAGAGCGAGGAGGTGCTCCGCGCCTCGAACGTCGGCTCGCCTGTCACCCTGAACAATCCGGGCAGCGCGCCGAGCAAGGCCTATTTCGACGCCGTCCGGCGCCTGAAGGGCGAGACGGTGGAGATGACCATTCCGACCGACCGGAAGGGCCTGTTCGGGAAGCTGTTCGGACGGAGGGCCGCATGAACCTGATGAGCTTCTTCCAGCGCCGCACCTCCGCGCCCGTGGCGCGGGAGCGGCTTCAGATCTTGCTCGCGCACGAGCGCGGCGTCGTCGGCGGCAAGTCCGATCTCGTGGCGGTGCTGCGGGAGGAGATCCTCGCGGTGGTGAGACGCCACGTGAGCATCGAGCGCGACGGCGTCCAGATCAAGATGAACAGGGGCGCCGACATGTCGACCCTGGAGATCGAGGTCGAGATCCCCGCCCCCGCATCGGCAGGGGCCTGACATGGAAAAGGCGCCCGAGGGCGCCTTTCTTCTTTTCGGGAACGTACGCTCACGCGGCGGAGGAGGACTCGCCCTCGCCCGCAGCGGATGAGCCGGCCGCGGTCTCGCCTTCGGCGCGCGGCGGGTAGCTGCGGGGAAGGTTCGAGACCGGACGGCTCGGCGTCGCGGCGGGCCGGCTCGTCGCATTCTGCAGGTCGTTCTGCACGCTCTCCAGGAGAGCCGCGACCCAGGCGTTCCCGGAGCCCATGCTCTCGCGCAGCGCCGTCTTGGCCACGTCGATCTTCGCCGAGACCTCCATCAGGTTGCGCGACTGCAGCGTGGCGAAATCCTGCTCGATGCTTCGAAGCTCGCGAACGAGCTCGTCGCGGAGCGAACTCTGTTCCTCGGTGGTGATCAGGGGCGAGGAGAGCATGCCGCGCAGGGCGGCCCAGCGCAGGCCGAGGGCGCTGACCGATTGGGATCCTTCGAGGCCCGCGAGATTTTTGGGTTCAGCCACGGTGTGGTCCTTTGTGTAGGGGCAGAATCGAGCTGCCGAGTGAGGGCCATGGTTGTGGCGTGAATCGGGCAAACGCCGGAATTGCCGCCGCCTGCGTGCGTTTTTCACGGCCGGAAGGCCGGTCCGTGCGCGAAACGAGACGTTATCGCGTGAAGAAATAGACGGTGAGGATCGCGCCCACCGCGATCACGAGCCAGCGGATCACCGGCGCGGGGAGCTTGCGCCCGAACGCCACGCCCGCATAGCCGCCGACGACGGACGCCGCGCCGACGATGAAGGTCTCCTTCCAGCTCACGAGGCCCGCCGCGATGAACAGGGCGACCGCCACGAGCTGGATGAGCGTGGAGCAGAGGTGCTTCGCCGAATTGATGAGATGGAAGTCGTCGCCCTCCGTGATGGCGAGCGCCGCGAGCATGACGATGCCCATGCCCGCTCCGAAGAAGCCGCCATAGACCGAGACCAGGAACTGGAAGGCAAGCCCCCCGGCGAAGGCGCGGCGGGAGGGATGCTTGCCCTCGGCCCGCCCGATGGCGCGGGCGAGCGCCACGATCCGCGGGCTCATGGCGAAGAGCAGCGTCGCGAACAGCAGGAGCCAGGGCACCAGCTGGCGGAACGCGGCGTTGTCGGTGACCGTGAGGATGTAGGCTCCGATGATCCCGCCCGCGAGGCTGACGGCGCCGAGCGCCGCGAAGCGCCTCATGTTCTCCGCCAGCTCCCGCCGGTAGGCCCAGGCGCTGGCGAGGTTGGCGGGGGTCACGGCGACCGCGCTGGTGGCGTTGGCCGTGACCGGGGGGAGCCCCGCCGCGATCAGCGCCGAGAAGGTGAAGAAGGTGCCCCCGCCCGCGATGGCGTTGACGAGGCCCGCTCCCAGGCCCGAGGCGGCAAGGAGCGCGACGGTGGAAAGATCCATGATCGACAATCGTTCAGGGCCGGCCGCGAAGGCCGGTGGGATGGAAACCGGTTTCGTGCAGCATAAAGATCCCGGCAGCAAGTGCCATGCAGCGAAGGTCTAGGGCCATGCCCCGACAGCCGGCGGACCCCGCCGGCGGGGCTGGAGGAAACCGGGCTGCATCCTGTAGAACACGAGGCCGGTTCGAGAGGGAGAGGCAGGAATGATCCACCAGGGAATCGTCGAGGCGATCGGCAACACGCCGCTCATCAGGCTCCGCAGGGCGTCGGAGCTGACGGGCTGCACCATCCTCGGCAAGGCGGAATTCATGAATCCGGGCCAGTCCGTGAAGGACCGGGCGGCCCTCTTCATCATCCGCGACGCGGAGAGGAAGGGCCTCCTGCGCAAGGGCGGCGTGATCGTCGAGGGCACCGCCGGCAACACCGGCATCGGCCTCGCCCTGGTGGGCAACGCGCTGGGCTATCGCACGGTGATCGTGATTCCCGAGACCCAGGCCCAGGAAAAGAAGGACATGCTGCGCCTGTGCGGCGCCGAGCTCATCGAGGTGCCGGCGGTGCCCTTCGCGAACCCGAACAACTACGTGAAGGTGTCGGGCCGCCTGGCCGAGCGCCTCGCCGCCTCGGAGCCGAACGGCGCCATCTGGGCCAACCAGTTCGACAACGTGGCGAACCGCCAGGGCCATATCGAGACGACGGGTCCGGAAATCTGGGCCCAGACGGAGGGCAGGGTCGACGGCTTCATCTGCGCCGTGGGCACGGGCGGCACCTTCGCCGGCGTCGGCATGGCGCTGAAGGAGCGGAACCCGAGCGTCGTCATCGGCCTCGCCGATCCGATGGGCGCCGCCCTCTACAGCTATTACACCACGGGCGAGCTCAAGGCCGAAGGCTCCTCCATCACCGAGGGCATCGGGCAGGGGCGCATCACCCGGAATCTGGAAGGCTTCGCGCCCGACATCGCCTTCCGCATTCCCGACGAGGAGGCGCTGCCGGTCATCTTCGACCTCCTGGAGCACGAGGGCCTCTGCCTCGGCGGCTCGTCGGGGATCAACGTGGCCGGCGCCATCCGCCTCGCGCGGCATCTCGGCCCCGGTCACACCATCGTCACCGTGCTCTGCGACTACGGCAACCGCTACCAGTCGAAGCTGTTCAACCCGGCCTTCCTGCGCTCCAGGAACCTGCCGGTCCCGGCCTGGCTCGAACGCCGGTCGACGATCGATCCGGGCCTCGTGTGAGCGGCGCGCGCGCCCCGCATCCCCGCCTTGGCGTGTAAAGGCAATCCCGCACCTCTCGTCCGGGCAGGATCGCCCTCCGGCCGTTCAATCTCCTTGCGCCGGTTCGGGGAAACGCCGACAATTCCTTTGCCTTCGCGTCCCGGCTCGAGGAGAAACGGCAGAGGGCCGCCATGGACAACGACACCGCCACCCATCGTCTCGCGGCCGTGCTCGTGCTCGACGTCGCCGGCTACAGCCGGCTCATGGAGGCGGATGAGAACCGCACGCACCAGGAACTCAAGCGCCATCGCGCCGAGCTGATCGACCCGCTCATCTCCGGCTTCCGGGCGCGGATCGTGAAGAACACGGGCGACGGCCTGCTTGCGGAGTTCGGCAGCGCCATCGACGCGGTCACCTGCGCGCTGGCCATCCAGCGCGGCATGATGAGCCGGAGGAACGGCAGCGGCGCGGACGGCATCGTCTTCCGGGCGGCGGTCAACGTGAGCGACATCATCGTCGAGGAGGACGACATCTTCGGCGACGGCGTCAACGTCACGGCGAGGCTGGAGGCGCTCGCCGAGCCCGGCGGGATCTGCCTGTCGCAGGCCACCTTCGAGCAGGTCCGCGACAGGATCCTGGCGCGGTTCACGGACATGGGCGAGCATCGGCTGAAGAACATCGCCAGGCCCGTCCGGATCTACGGCCTTTCGCCCGCCGACATCGCCGCCCTGCCGGAGGACCTGGTCGCCGTCCCGAGACTGCGCAGCGTGCCCGTGCCGCGAGCGGCGCGGGACGTGCGGCATTCCTCGGTCGCGGTGCTGCCCTTCGTCAGCCTGGGACACGATGCGGACCAGGAGTACTTCGCCGACGGTATCGTCGAGGGCATCGTTTCCGCCCTGTCGCTGTTCCGTAACCTGTTCGTCATCGCGCACGATACCGCCCTGTCCTACAGGAGCCGCGACATCGACCTGACTCGGGTCGCCGCGGATCTCGGCGTGCGCTTCCTGGTCACCGGGAGCCTGCAGCGGTCGGAGGGGCGCGTGCGCATCTCGGCGCGGCTCGCCGACACCGAGACCGGCGGCACCCTGTGGGCCGACCGCTTCGACGAGCACATCTCGGACATCTTCGCGCTCCAGGACACGATCACGGAGCGGATCGTCACCGCCATCGAGCCGCGGATCGTGTTCAGCGAGATCGAGCGCGCGCGCAGGAAGCCGACCGAGAACCTGGACGCCTACGATCTCTATCTCCGCGCGCTCGCCCTCCGGCTCGCCCTGTCGGCGGCGGCGAATGAGCAGGCGCTCGCGCTGCTGAAGCGCGCCCTCGCGCTCGATCCGAACTACGCGCCGGCCCTTGCCCATGCCGCGGCCTGCTACGCGGCGAAGAAGGACCAGGGCTGGGGCATTCTCTCCCCGCAGGAGGTCGCGGAGGGGCTGCGCCTCGCCTGGGCCGCCATCGAGGCCGACATCAACGATCCCGTGGCGCTGTGCCTGAGCGGCCATGCGATCTCCGCCTTCACCGGCGACTTCGAGGCGGGCGCGGCCTGGATCGACCGCTCGGTCAAACTCAATCCCAACTATGCCGAGGGCTGGATGCGCAGCAGCATGCTGCGCGTCTACCTCAACGATCTCGAAAAGGCTCACGAGTTCGCCGACCGCGCCATGGCGCTGAGCCCCCTCGATCCCAAGATCTACCACCCGCTCTGCGCGAAGGGCTTCGCCTACTTTTTCGCGGGCCGCTACGCCGATGCGGCGCGCGTGGCGCGGCAGGCGCTGCTCGGCCGGCAGAAGCCCGAGATGGCCTTCCGCATCCTGATCGCGTCCCTGGCCGGGCAGGGAGCCATGGATCTGGCGAAAAAGACTACCGAGGAATTCCTGTCCCGCTATCCGAATTTCCGCATCTCCGAGTGGCGCTCTCGTTCAAAATTCAGTGCAGATCGGCGATTCGACGCGATGGAAGCGATGCTCAGGAATGTCGGCGTGCCTGACTGAGCTTCGATCGCGTCATTCCAGCGTGGCGAGGCGATTCATGGCAGACACCCCTCTCTCCGATTTGTCCGACGAGGCATTGTTCGTCCGGATCAGGGGCCGGATCTACGTGATCCCTACCACCGAGCTGGAGGATTTCCGCCGCTCCAAGTTCGAGAAGGTGAAGGGCGACCAGATCGAGCAGATCTTCGCCAGGGCGCGGGGCGATTGCGAGGCCGCCCTGATCAATCTCGTGGTCGTGGCCGACGCGGATATCGGCCCTCCTCCCGTTTACGAGGCCCGCGGCGCGCGCAAGGGCACCAAGGGCGCGAGAGGCGGCGCAAAGGCGGGAGCCAAGGGAGGCGCCCCGAGGCGGCCGCGCGGCACGAAAGGCTAGCGCATCGTGCAGGACGGCGGACGTTCCGTTCCGCATGCGGCGCCGGCGGGCCCCAAGACCTTCTTTCAGGGGACCCACCGGGTCTGCGCGCCCGCCGAGACGCTCGCGCGTCTTCGTCCAAGCCTCGGCGAGCTCGGCATCACCCGTGTCGCGGACATCACCGGCCTCGACTATGTGGGCATTCCGGTCGCGATATCCGTCCGCCCGCTCGCCCGCGGCCTCACCGTGCAGCAGGGCAAGGGCCTGACGCGCGAGGCGGCGAAGGCGTCGGCGGCCATGGAGTCGGTGGAGTCCCACTGCGCGCAGCTTCCGCGCCCGCCCTTTCTGTGGAGCTCCGTCGCCCGCCTCGCTCCCGGCGACGCCGTCCTCCCGCGCCATCTCCTGCGAAGGCCCCTGCGGCGCGATGCATCCATTCCCTGGATGGAAGGCGTCGACATCCTGCGCGGAAGGAGCGTCCTCGTCCCGGAGGAACTCGTCACGACCGACTTCTCGGTTCCCCAGCGGCCGGGACATGGCCGGTTCCTCGCCAGCAGCAACGGGCTTGCGGCGGGCAACACGCCCGCGGAAGCGCAGCTCCATGCGCTCTGCGAGCTGATCGAGCGTGACGCGCTGACCCTGTGGCGGCACATGCCGCCGGAACGGCGCGCCGCGCGCCGCATCGATCTGCGCACGATCGAGGACGAGGCCGCGGCGGAGCTGCTGCGCCGCTACGCGGATGCCCGCCTGGACGTGGCGTTCTGGGAGACGACCTCCGACATCGGCGTGCCGAGCTTCTTCTGCACCGTCGACGACCGGGCCGGACGGCCGCCCTTCCTCGGCCGGTTCGGGGGCGGGGGCTGTCACCCGAATGCCGGGGTCGCGGCCTGCCGCGCCCTCTGCGAGGCGGCGCAGAGCCGTCTGGCCTTCATCCATGGCGCGCGGGAGGACCTCCCGCCCGGGCGCTATGCCCTCGTCGGCTGGCACGAGAACCTCGAACGCCTGATCTTCGATGCCGGGATGCAGGACGGGCGGGCGGGCCGCGCGCCGAGGGCCCGCTCCTTCGACGGGCCCTCCGTCGAAGCGGACCTCGCGGCGGTGGCCGGCCGCCTGGAGACTGCGGGGATCGGGCGCATCGCCGTCGTGGACCTGACGGATCCGCAGGTCGGCATTCCCTGCGTGCGGGCGGTGGCGCCCGGCCTCGAGGGCATGGACCGGAACCCCGCCTTCCGGCCGGGCCGGCGCCTGGGGAGGCGGGAATGCCGGTGAGCGTCGTCGTCTTCGCGGGGCCGAGCCTGACGGCGGAGGACAGGGCCGCGCATCCCGGCCTCGCCTTCCGCCCGCCCGCCGCCTGCGGCGACATCGCCCGGGCCGTGGAGGAGAGGCCCGCCGCCGTCGCCCTCATCGACGGGGTCTTCGAGACATCCCCCTCGCCCTGGCACAAGGAGATCCTCTGGGGCCTGTCCCTCGGCGTGGCGGTCGTCGGGGCGTCGAGCATGGGCGCCCTGCGCGCCGCGGAGCTCTACCCCTTCGGGATGCGCGGATATGGGCGGATCTTCGCGGCCTATCGCGATGGGCTTCTCGATGGCGACGATGCGGTGGCGATCCTGCACGGGCCTACGGAGACGGGCTTCCTGCCCCTGACGGAGGCGCTGGTGAACATCCGCGCCACCCTGGAGGCGGCGCGGGAGCGGTCGATCCTCGGGCCCTCGGAGGCGGACGCCCTCCTGGCCCATGCCGGAACCCTCTTCTACAAGGACCGTACCTGGGACGCGCTGATCGAGGCGGGACGGCGGAACGGCCTGGATGCCGGCGCCCTCCGCCGCCTGGAAGCGTGGCTCCCCGCAGGCCGGGTGGACCTCAAGCGCCGGGACGCCCGGGAACTCCTGGCGGCCCTGTCGGGGGCCGTGTCCGCCCGGCGGCCCGGCCCCTTCGCGGGCAAGCGCCCCGCTTTCCCCCGCACCCTGCATTGGCAGGGCCTGGCCGACCGGCTCTCCCGGGAGAGCCGGGACGAAACGCCCGCCCGCCCATCCGGGTGGTTGCCCTGGGGCCCCTAATCGGGTAGGGAAGAAGTCGCCCAAGCGCCACAAGCACCCGTAGCTCAGCTGGATAGAGCGTTGCCCTCCGAAGGCAAAGGTCACACGTTCGAATCGTGTCGGGTGCGCCAATCTTCTACAAGAAAATCAAAGACTTATCTGACCGAGGTTCGCTCTGTATAGGCGCGGCTATCATCTGGTGGTGTGCCAATGGTGTGCCAAAGTCGTTAACATTCTGATCCCAAAGACCAGCGAAAATTAATCGCCGCTATTGGATGAGTCGCCACCCAGTCTCGGGCGCTTGAGGCCATTTCGCGCTTTGGCTTGAGTCAAATCACGGACATAGGGCGAGTGTGGCTGGTCAAACTCGAACTTCTTAGCTGAGCATTTTCTGGTCGGCAGCAAGCACCGACATGAGCCGCGCTTGCTCGTATGAACGTAAGCACCCAAGGACCGCTCTTGATTGTTCTTGAGGGATGACATAAATCATGTCGTGCCGCTGAGCGGCATAGCTTCACCCAGGAGGTGTCATTTGAAACCATTAGTCACTGACAGCTACGCTCTCCCGAATGGGGGTTTCTTGCTGTTTTGCCCTACCGAAGACGCTTTACAGCGGGCGGCTGCGGGTCGGGACCAAACTACAGTCCCGGCTTCCAAGGTCTCCGACTATCTATTGGCGGCCCTTCATTACTCGTCGGTTCCGAACGAGTGGCGGGCAATGCTCGAAGCTCTCCGTGATCGTGCAGATTTCGTCTCAATCGACGATCTCGCCCACGAAATTGGTGTCTCAAATAGGAAGATCGGCAGTATGCTTGGGCGTATGAGTGAGCGGATTGCGTTGAAAGCTCCGAAGCCGCTCCTGAAATCCGTGCGGACCCCTGTCCTTCTCATGATCGACACGATCTATTCCAAGGCCAACAAGGCGTCTTACCGGCTCACCGAAGCAGGGAGGGAAGCCATAACGATGTTTCTGAAGTGAAAAGGGCTGCCGTTACGGCAGCCCTCTGCGGTGTGCGTCGGGGTTAAGTTTGGCGACCATCCCGGCGCACATTCGTTTTATATGTTCCCGTCTCGCTGCTCAATAGTGCGTTTGGGGCGGGCTTCCGACGCACCACTTCGCAGTGGCCCGCTCACTGTTATAGATGCTTCCCGCCGCCCCCCAAAGCGGGTGCCGCGATAACGGCCAAGCTCCTCTTGAAACGTACTTCGGAACGCATGTACTTTTCGCCTAAACTCCTAAAGAGAGGCGGGGGTATGAGTACGCAGAACATTGAGCTTGATCAGGCAGACGGTAGCGCTGGTTCTTCAAAGCGGGAAAGCACTCTGCGATCTACGCTGCCCAAAGTTTTGACGGCATGACCTGCCCCTGAAGTTTCATCCAGTGGCGTTTAGAGCCTCGACCGGTGATACGCCATGTGGCGCGACAGGAGCAAGGGGCCAGCGCGCGGAGCCTGTCCGTTGCGCAGCGTGATGGTCCCTTGCGGTTCGTAGGGCGTTGGAGAACGCTTCCGGCGTCTGATAGCCCAACGAAGAATGGGGCCTCACCGTATTTTAATCCTCAACCCAGACGGCGATCAGCGCGCGGGCATGATCCAGGCCGAAGAACAAACTCTCGTTCAACAACTCATCGCGCATGCGGCCGTTGAACGACTCGATGTAGCCGTTTTGCATCGGCTTGCCCGGAGCAATGTAATGCCACTCGATCCGGTGCTCGGCGCACCAGCCCAGAATGGCATGCGAGGTGAGTTCGGTGCCGTTATCGGACACAATAATCCCCGGCTTGCCGCGCCGCCCGATCAAGGCTGTCAGCTCCCGTGCGACCCGCTGACCTGAGATCGAGGTATCGGGAATGGCCGCCAGACATTCCCGCGTCACGTCGTCGACGATGTTCAGGATGCGGAAGCGCCGGCCATTCGCGAACTGGTCATGGACGAAGTCCAGCGACCAGCGCGCATTGGCCTTCGCCTCGATCAGGATCGGGGCCCGCGTGCCGACCGCTCTCCGACACGCCCGGCGCTTGCGGACGGTCAGGCCTTCCTCGCGGTAGAGGCGGTAGACCCGGTTCAGCCCTGCGGTCTCGCCTTCACGCCGAAGTAGCACGAACAGCCGCCGATAGCCAAAACGACGCCGCTCCTACGCCAGCTCGCGCAGGCGCCCCCGCAAGGTGGCATCCTCCGGTCGGCATGAGCGGTATCGGATCGTGCTCCGGTCAGCGCCGATGAGGGAACAGGCCCGCCGCTCCGACAGGCCGCAGCCGGCCTGCAGGTGCGCGACGGCTTCGCGCTGGGCGGCGGGCCCTACCACTTTTTTGAGAGCAGCTCGCGCAGGACCGAGGCATCGAGCATGGATTCGGCCAACAGCCTCTTGAGTTTGGCGTTTTCGTCCTCCAGCGCCTTGAGGCGCCGGGCGTCCGAGACCTCCATGCCGCCGTACTTGGCCTTCCAATTGTAGAGGGTCGCTTCCGACATGCCGTACTTGCGGCACAGGTCGGCCGCCTTCGCCCCGGCCTCCTGCTCGCGCAGGATCCCGATGATCTGTTCTTCCGTAAACCGTGAACGCTTCATAGTCCGTCCTTGTGATGGGCCGGACTCTAATCCAAATGGAGGGGAATCTCAGGGGCAGGTCAGGGAGCTTGGGAAGACCTCAGGCTCCTGAATGGTCCTTGTCCCACCAAGTCTCGGCTCAATGGGGCCCCAGTTTCAGCGATGCGAGAGGCCTATCCACCCTAGACGGCCTCCTGGCGTGGTTCGGGATCAATGTCGGTGCATGACTGGACTGAACCTCCAGCGTTCCGGAATGTGCTAAATTCGCTTCACGCAGGCGAGACGGAAAATGACGGGGTGCAGGCATGGGCCTGAGCGAGGGCCGGGAGCGGTTTGCAGGATCGGGCCGGGCAGTGGGGAGAGGGGCGGCGCGTATCGGCGCGTGGTGTCTGCTGATCCTGGTTGCCGTCGTGACCCTGTCTCCGATCGGACTGCGTCCGGTTTCCGGTGCGCCGGTCGATCTGGAGCGGATGGCAGCCTTTCTGCTGCTGGGCGGTCTCTTCGCCTGGGGCTATCCGGAACGGCGCCTGCGCCTGATGGTCCTCCTGGCTGCATCGGCCGGCGTCCTCGAAACCTTGCAGAATTTCGTTCCGGGCCGCCACGGCCGAGCGGACGACTTCCTCGTGAAGGGTATGGCGATCGTGGCCGGTTTTCTCATCTGCGCGATGGCGGAGCGGATCGCGACCGCTTCACAGGAGCGCCGGAGGAGCCGGCTCCGGCCATGAGACGGGTACAAGAGTTCTTCGCCCGGTTTTCCGCATGCGGCTCCATCGGTATCGCGATCCGGTCCTTTAAAGGCGATTGCCTTCCTGATTGTCCTCGAACCTGAGCTCGCGCTTGATCTGGCGTCTCGCATCCGTCGGCGACATGCCGGCCCAGCGCTGGAACGCATGGACGAAGGAGCTCGCTTCCGTGTAGCCCAGAAGCCATGTGATCTGCGAGATCGAGAGTTCGCTGTTCTCGAGATAGCGCTTTGCAAGCACGGACCGAAGCTCGTCGAGAACCATGCTGAAGGTCAGCCCCTCCTCGGCGAGACGGCGCGACAGTGTCCTCGGGCTCATGCCGAGATCCTTGGCGATGTTTCCGATCGTCGCCGTTCCGTGCGGGAGACGCGGCGTGATGGCATTTTCCACCCGGATGCGGAGCGGGTTGTCGCGGTGCGGTCTTCTCGCGATGGCCTTCTCGTAGTCTTCGACGAGGAACCTGTTGAGGTAGGGGTCAGCCGTCACCAGGGGAAGGTCCGCGGCCTGAGGCTCGAAGGACAAGCGATCGACGGAGCCGCCGAAGGTGAGGCTGCATGCGAAGTAGCGCTCCATCTCCGACAGGTCTCCTTCATGGCGATGAATGAAGCTGACGAATGAGGGAACGAGTTCGCGGTTGGTGAAGAAGCGGCTCTTGCGCAGCGTGCACGTGACCCAGAACTCCATCTCGTGCTTGTCGTGGTGGCGTTCGACGCCAACGTACTCGAAGTCGACGGTAAAGCCGCTCGTTCTTTGATATGAGACGCGCAGTCCCTCGTTGACGATCGAGCTGTAGTGCGCTTCCCGGGCGATGGCGTCTCCGAGCCGCTCCGACGAGGCCATGACATAATAGAAGGATCCGAGCTCCCGCAGATCGAAATCCAGCGCGATGTGGAAGCCGAGGAGGTTGTCCTGCAGGGCGTCCGCTACCAGGTTCAGGAACTGGATCTGGCTCCTGACCGTGACCCGGACGTTCGGGTCGTTCATCACCGAGATCGGGACGCCGGCTCTTCCGAGGAGCGCGTCGACGTCGAGCCCAGCCTGAATTACGCGCTCGGCAGCAAGGCGGGAGAGCACTCCCACTGCCGTCGGGAGCGCAGAGAGTCCCTTCCTGATCGGATGAACGACTTTCCTCTGTGGCATGGCCCGGCCCAACACAGAGGCTCAGTATCGAGTTCGAGTCATGAGGCCGCAATACGCCCGACTGGGCGTGCCGGCTGCAATTCCGGACAATACGGCCAAGCCTAGCAGAATGAAATTCGCCGAGCCGGTGGCCTTTGAAACGCCGCGCTACGCTTCTGTCGTTCAGGTTCCGGGCATGAGAAACGGTTCATGGCGCGCATTCACGGCCTGGAGAATTTCCATTGCCATCGCGCGGCCAAAGAACAAGGACTATCAGGAGCATAACGATCATGCCGCACGAGCGGCATTGAGGAATTTAGCCTGCACCCTCATGCGCGGGCGCGAGGAAAACATCGGCGAAGCCGAGACGATCCGCGCCAAGACCCACTGCACCCTCATGTGCGGGCGCGAGGAAAACAGTTTGGGAGACGTGGAGATCGAATGGGCGATTCCTGAAAAGGTACCCACTCTGGAGAGTTGGCGAGGCGGCATGATGAGCGCAAGCTGAAAGTTGGGTGTATTCGAACATAGCGAAGGGCGACCATGCGCAAGTGGCAGAAGATTTGTTTGGCTGGAGCTGTCCTCATCGGCCTCTCCTCCACGAGCGGTATCGCAAAACAGCCGGAGGACCGAGGCAATACGCCCGGTCTCGGATGGGGAGGAAACAAGGGTGCTCCGGGGCCGATCGCGGGAGCCGGCCTGCCCGTTGCCGTCCTGATCGGCGGTTATCTCCTCATGCGAAGGTACCGTCAGCGCGGCAACCAGGAATAGCGCGGGCGACATGTCCATGCAGGATTGCGAGGCAGTCCGACCGAAGGGATTTCCGCTCCTGAGCTCCGACAGGAAGGCAGCGGGAATCCCTTTTCGCGTATCGAGGTCGAAAGCAGGGATTTTCTCTCTTTCTCGGAATGAGCTGTTCGCCGGCCTCGCAGCGCTCGCGTTCCTGAACGGGATCAGCGAAAGAATCGCCATGGCGGTTCGGGAGAATGGCGTTCCCGCCGCATTGATGAGCACTTTCGACATCAGCATCATCGTGTGGGCCGCGTGCGGCATCGGGCTGTCGTTCCTGCTTCGCGATCCGCCGCAGCCCGTCTCGAGGGCCGACCGCGTCGTGGCCGCCCTGGCTCTCGCTGCGCTCCTCCTTCCGGTCGTGCCCATCTCATGGCTCGCCCTTTCAGGGCTGACGGTCTATATCGTCAAGAGTTCAGCTCCCTCCAGTTTCATGCATCGCGGTGCATGGATCCTCCTGGCGATGACGGTCCCGATGCTTTGGGGACGTCTGCTTTTTGCCGTCTTCAGCGACGCGATCCTCAGGGGAGATGCCGCCCTTGTCGGATGGCTCGTCGGAACGCCGCGAATCGGGAACGCGATTCAGTTCGCGGACGGCTCTGGCTATCTCTGGATCGCTCCGGCCTGTTCGTCCCTCGCCAACGTATCCCTTGCGGTGCTGTGCTGGGTCACGCTCGCCAAGGTCGAGAACCGCCCGTCGTCCTGGAGGGATGCGGGATGGATCCTGGCCGCCGCCTGCGCCGTGATCGCCGTGAATGTCGTCCGCATCGGATTGCTCGGGCTCTATAGAGAAAGCTTCGAGACCCTCCATGGCCCGGTCGGCGCGACGATCGCCAGCCTGCTCATTCTGGTTCTCACGGTTGCAATCTGCCAGATCGGAATTCGGCATGCGCCTGCTCGCGCTTAGCGCCGCCTTCTGCATCGCCCTGGCTCTCAGCGTCGGACTCAAAATTCCGGGGCTGGTGAAGATATCGGAAGGTCCCTCGGGCGGGGCGCCCCTTGAGATCGACGATGTGCTTGCCGCGCGCAGCTTTCAGGTCAGCCGGTACGTTCCCGACAACGACCTCACCTGGATCTCCGGCATCAATGACGACTGCAGGCTCATGGTCGCGGCGGTCGCGCCCCAGGGCTGGCATCGCGCGCTCGTCGCCCAGATGGCGCAGCAGAAGCAGGTCTTCTATGTCTTCGATGGGCAGGTCTATTCGGAGCAACCGATCGTCAGGACCCGCGCCTACCACTACTGGAGGAAGCTGGCCCGGTATTTCGGGCTGACGCCGCGGGAGCGCCCGGTTCTCGCTGTCCTGAGCACGTCGTCCTGCCAGGATGTTCCTCTGGCGGAGCTTGCGGCCCTTTCCGCCGGCGGGAGATAGATCCCGATCGTGCATATGACAGCGGCCCCGGGGTATCCGGGGCCGCTGAAGTTTGCATGCGAAGACGTCTTAGAAGACGTAGAAGTCCGCAGCGATCAGCTTGGCGTGGTTGGTGAGGGTGGCGATCTCCACCGCCGCGCCTTTGCCATTGCCGTCGGCATCGTAGTAGATGACGCCGGTGTTCTGGTTGTAGATGATGCGGTCGTCCGCGTCATGCGCCTGGGCGCCGACCCAGAAGTTGCTGTTGGACAGGGGCCCGGTCTTGATGTTGGTGAAGATGCGCTGGTCGAGCTCGAACCAGTCGCCGGTCGAGCTCGAGACGAAGTCGGTGATCTTGGTGTGGGCGTTCGGATCGAGCTTGGTGTCGAAGACGAAGACGTCCTGACCCTTGCCGCCGGTGAGCACGTCGGAACCGCCCTTGCCGTTGATGCGGTCGTTCCCGCCGTAGCCGTAGATCTTCTCATTGGCGGCAGAGCCGGTGAGTACGTTTGCGGCGCTGGTGCCCTTGATCACCTGGGTAGTCTCGGGAGAAGGCGCCGGAGCGGGCTCGGGAGCCGGGGCGGGTGCGGGCTCAGGAGTCGGAGACGGGGTGGGCGTCGGATCCGTGGTGGGCGGGGCCACGCCTTCGTAGTTGCCGCTCAAGACCGGAGAGCTATTCTGGATCGAGTAATAGCCGTAATAGCCCTTCTCGAGGTAGTTGTTGGTCACCGACACGCCCGAGATGGAGCCGCCGTTGAACTGGCCGTCGACATAGACCGTGTAGCCGCCGCCGACCAGGTAGTTGTTGTCGACCTTCACGTTGGAGACCGGCCCGAAGTAGTTGTCGATCATCACCGCCGAGGTCTGGGTGTGGTCGTTGATCACCGTGTTGTGCTCGATGGTCACGTTCGAAATGCCGCCGTCGACCTCGATGCCGTCGTAATGCGGTGCCCCCGACGCCTTGAGGTCGTGGATGTAGTTGTCGCGGATCGTGGTGTCGCCGCCGTTGAGGGTGATCCCGTTCTCGACATTGTAGATGTTGTTGCGCAGGAAGGTGCCGGTGCCGAGGATGCCGTGCGAGCCCTCGTTGTTGGTGCCGGTGCCGTTGATCTCGTTGTCCTGCACGATCGTGCCGGTGACGCCCGGCTTGATGTACACGCCCCAGTAGCCGGTAAACGTGATCTTGCAGTTCTTCAGCGTCACGTTCGGCGCCTCGATGATCACCGGACCGGTGATGTTCAGGCCCTCGATCACCGCTCCGGCCTTCGTGACCGTCAGACCGCCCGACGGCGTCAGCGTCACACCAGACGGAACCCCCGTGTTCGTCGAATTCGGAAATGTCATTTTTTAATCCGTTCCTTGATTAAGAATTATACAAGTCCAGACAGGGACAGAGATGGTTTATGGCCGGCAGGCTAATTAAATGAATATGTATTTCTGACCTATCTGAACGTGTAGTGCACAAGAAAGACGTTGCTTTCTGAACACGGCAATGGACTACACATTAATCCCAAGCTTAGTCTTGTGAGAAGATGACACTTAATTGTTAATCCGAGCCACAAACAGCAAATCTATAGCTAACGTAGCGGCAGATATGGAAAAATGTCGACAAAATGGCAGACTTTTGACAATTCGACAGCGGCTCTGCCGAATATGTGTTGGGTCTCTGCAGGGTGCGGTAGAAGAGAGGTCGGTTGCGGCCAGAACAGGATTGAGAAAGATAGAATCTCTCACCGATCGAAGCGAATCTCGACCGAGGAGGGCGCCTGCTCATGTCGGGCGTCTGGCCGTACAGGAACTCAGCGGCCGGGGAGGCGCAGATCTACGTTCGGTGTTTCGTTGCGTCGGGCAATAAGTCTCGAAATCAGTGCCTGGCCGTCGCGGTGATCGAGGCCGGAAAGGGGTCCGGACAGGCGCTCGCTATGGAGAGCCCACATTCGAGAGATCCACGTCTCCCATCACGCGGGCGGGACATCCCCATGCCTTCTTCCCGGCGGGAATGTCCGTGTTGACGAAAGACATGGCGCCGATCACCGCGGAGGCTCCGATGGAGACGCCTTTCGCGATGACGGAATTCGGCCCGATATAGACCCCGTCGGCGATCGCGGTCGGCGCATAGGCGATCGGCTCCCGTCCGAGTGTCACGCTCCGGCGGACGGTATCGTGGGAATAGATCTGGACGCCGGAGGATATCGAGCAGTGATCGCCGATGACGAGTCCGCCCAGTCCGTCGAGAATGACGTTCGGGCCGATCCAAGTCGCCTTGCCGACCTTCACGTCGCCTAAGATCAGCACGTTGTCGTAGCAGGATGAGCCCTCTCCGAACCCGTACTCCCGCGCATTCTCCCATCGGTCGGTGATCAGGTCGCCGAAGGATACCCGGCGCCTGAACTTCTCGAGCTTCTCGAGCTGCAGGGCCTTCTGAAGAGATCGCAGCGTTTCAAGCATCGGTCGGCTCCCCAAAAGGATGCGCAGAGGATTTTACACCTGCGCGCACGGAAACAAAGCCAGGATTCATAGCCCAGAAGGTGCATCCTCGGCTCGACCGGATGCTCCACTTCCAACCGCGATGGCATGCCGCCTCGACCGAAGGGCGACCGTTCATCGAAAGGCAGCAATGAAAGTTGGGCACGCCCATGGCCGCGGACGACTCTAATCCGTTCGGGGCATCCGCAAGCCGCTCCAAGTGTACTGGCGTTGGGAGTACGTCTCTTTAGCAGTCCTTCAACGACGCCGCAGCGGGATAGTTTAGGGCCGTAGCGGTCCCGCGTGGTAGATTCTATGCCAATCGTCAATGTCAAAATGCACGGCCGTGTCGTGATTACGCACCCGGAGCTCGTCAATATTTACGGCTGCACGATTCACGATCAGACGCGCATCGGTCCATTCGTCGAAATTCAGAAGAACAGCACTGTGGGAGAGCGTTGCAAGATCTCGTCCCACAGCTTCATCTGCGAGGGCGTGACCATCGAGGATGAAGTCATGATCGCGCATGGGGTCATGTTCACCAACGATCTTTATCCGCGCTCCGTCAACGAGAGCGGAGAACTGATGGGCGAGAAGGATTGGGTCCTCGTCCCGACGCGCGTGAAGAGGGGAGCCTCCATCGGCTCCAACGCCACCATCCTGTGCGGCGTGACCGTCGGGGAGGGAGCCATCGTCGGATGCGGTGCGGTGGTGACGCGCGACGTTCCCGACCACGCCATCGTCGCAGGCGTTCCTGCGAGAGTCATCGGGGATGCCCGCCGGCCGGGCAGCAGGTCCCCCGTCCATACGTCCCGCGCCTCGGCCGAGGCAAACAGCGAGGTCTAGCATGATCGGTATCGGTGTGGTCGGTTACGGATATTGGGGGCCGAATCTTGCCCGCTGCGTCTCCGAGGCCGAAGGATCGCGTCTTGCCGGAATCGCCGATCTTTCGCCGCAGGCGAGAAAGCGCGCCGCAGCGCGCTATCCCGCTGCGCGGATCGAAGAGCAGTGGCAGAGCCTTGTCGCCGACCCGGCCATCGACGCGCTCATCGTGGCAACGCCGACGCGCTGGCACTTCGAGATCGCCCTCGCGGCCCTGAGGGCCGGAAAGCACGTCCTGATCGAGAAGCCGATTGCATCGTCCGCGCGCGAGGCGGGCATTCTCATCGAGGAGGCCGCCAGGCGCGGCCTGACCCTCATGGTCGATCACACTTTCGTCTACACCGGAGCGGTCCAGAAGATCCGCGAACTGGTCTCGGAGGGGGCCGTCGGTGACATCTACTACTACGACTCGACCCGCATCAATCTCGGCCTGTTCCAGAGCGATGTGAACGTCATCTGGGATCTCGCCGTTCATGATCTCGCGATTCTGGACTACGTCCTCGATGCGCGCCCGCTGGCCGTATCGGCGACGGGGGCCGGGCATATCAAGGGAAGCCCGGAAAACATGGCTCATATCACCCTCTACCTGGAGGGCGGGGCCACCGCGTACCTCAACGTGAACTGGCTCGCCCCCGTCAAGATCCGGCGGACGCTCATCGGCGGGAGCCGGCGGATGATCGTCTACGACGATGTGGAGCCGAGCGAGAAGGTGAAGGTCTACGATCGGGGCGTGTCCGTGGCGGAAACCTCGGAGTCGCCCGAGGCTCCGGACGAGATACGGCGCCTCCTGCTCAACTATCGCATGGGCGATGTCTGGGCGCCTCAACTCTCCGTCAAGGAGGCGCTCCTCACCGAGATCGAGCATTTCGTCGACTGTATCGAGCAGGGAAAGGCGCCCATGACCGGGGGAGCCAGTGGGCTTCATGTCGTCACCCTTCTCGAAGGCGCATCCCAGTCCCTCAAAAGGCGAGGGCATCCCGTTGAACTCGTCGGCATGAGGCAGGCATCATGATCCCTTTTCTCGATCTCAAGGCGCAGTACCGTACCATTCAGGAGCCTCTGGAGCGGTCCGTGATCGAGGCGCTGCGCGGTTGCGACTACGTCCTCGGCGAACCTGTCAGGCAGTTCGAGGAGGCATTCGCCGCCTATTGCGGAGTCCGCGAGGCCGTCTCTCTCAACAGCGGCACCTCTGCGCTCCATCTCGCTCTGCTGGCGGCGGGAGTCCGCCCGGGCGACGAGGTCGTGACCGTCCCGATGACCTTCGTGGCGACCGTGGCCGCCGTTCTCTATGCAGGCGGACAGCCGGTGCTGGTCGATGTCGACCCGGACACCTTCACGATGGACGTCGCGGCCCTCGAGGCAGCGATCACGCCGCGGACACGCGCCATCGTTCCCGTCCATCTCCATGGGCGGCTCGCGAATATCGAGGCGATCTGCGAGGTCGCGCGCCATCACGGCATTCCCGTCATCGAGGATGCCGCGCAAGCCCATGGCGCAGAGCGCGACAGCCGCAGGGCGGGAGCCTTCGGAACGATGGGCTGCTTCAGCTTCTATCCCGGAAAGAATCTCGGGGCGTGCGGGGAAGGGGGGGCCGTCGTCACCAACGATCCCGAGATCGCTTCCGTTCTGCGCAGCTACCGGGATTGGGGCCAGGAAGGGAAGTACAATCACGTCAGGCACGGCTTCAACTACAGGATGGACACGCTCCAGGCAGCCGCGCTCGGCGTAAAGCTGAGGTTCCTGCCGGAGTGGACCTCGGCCAGGCAGCGGATTGCACGTTTGTACGACGAGCTTCTCTCCGGCTCAGGCATCAGGATCCCGCAGCCTGGCGGCTCCGAGCATGTCTATCACGTCTACGCGGTCTGCGTCAGCGACCGGGACAGGGTCAGGGCACGGCTTGCAGAAGCCGGGATCGCCACAGGCATCCACTATCCGCGGCCGGTCCATCTCCAGCCGGCCTATGCGGAACTCGTATCCGGCGGGCCGCGCTTCCCTGTCTCGGAGTGGCTGGCGGACCATTTCCTGTCGCTGCCGATGTTCCCGGAGATGACCGACGACCAGGTCGCCGCCGTCGCTGATGCCCTGCTCCAGTGCGTTCGGCATCGCCATGTCGAGCCCGCCTGATGCAACGACCTCCAGCGCGCATCGAGATCCACATCGTTCTCCATCGGAGACCTTCATGATTCCCACTGAAAACGTACTTTCCGGAAAGCGCATCCTGGTCACCGGGGGCGCAGGCTTCGTCGGGTCGCATATCGTCGATCTCCTGGTCGAGGCCGGGGCCGGAGAAATCGTCGTCGTCGACAACATGGTCCGGGGACGCCCCGACAACCTATCGGACGCGCTCCAAAGCGGCCGTGTCAGGCTCGTCGAGGGCGATATTCGCGACAGGGATCTGATGAGAGGACTGGTCGCGGGAACGGATACGGTCTTTCACCAGGCCGCCCTGCGGATCACCCACTGCGCCGCGGAGCCGCGTGCCGCCCTCGAGGTCATGGTCGACGCCACGTTCGACCTTCTCGAGATGTGCGTCGCTGAGAAGGTGCGCAAGGTCGTCATGGCCTCCTCGGCATCCGTCTACGGCATGGCCGACTCGTTTCCCACGGCCGAGGGGCAGAACCCCTACAACAACCGGACCCTGTACGGAGCCGCCAAGACATTCGGAGAGGGGCTGCTGCGCTCGTTCAACGACATGTACGGCCTCGATTACGTAGCGCTTCGGTACTTCAACGTCTTCGGTCCGCGCATGGATACGCACGGGCGCTACACCGAGGTCATGATCCGGTGGATGGAACGAATCAATGCCGGGCTTCCGCCCGTCATCTTCGGGGACGGGCTGCAGACGATGGATATGATTCATGTAAGAGACGTTGCGCGGGCCAATATTCTCGCCGCCGTCTCGCCGGCGACCGACATTGCCCTCAATGTGGGAAGCGGCAAGGAAACCTCGCTGCTCGATCTCGCCCGCGCTCTGGCCGTAGCCATGAATCGACCCGGTCTTGCTCCTGTCCACGAGGCCGAGCGGGCCGTGAATCCCGTTCCGCGGCGCCTTTGCGATCCCCGTGCAGCCGAGCGGCTCATCGGATTCAAGGCCAGCCTGGACATGCAGGCCGGGATTGCCGAACTCGTTCGGTGGTGGCGAGGCCTGCAGCGCCCGCAGGATGTACGGGGAGTTGCCTGATGATCCCGATCATGGCGCCTTTCATCGGCGAAAGCGAGGCCCAGGCCGCTTCGGCGGTCGTCCTTTCCGGGTGGCTCTCGCAGGGGCCCGAGGTTGCCGCCTTCGAGCGGGAATTCGCCTCGGCCGTCGGCGCGGATCATGCCTGCGCCGTTTCGAACTGCACGGTGGCTCTCCACCTGGCGCTGCTGGCTGTCGGAGTCGAACCGGGCGACGAAGTCATCATGGCAAGTCATACCTTCATTGCCTGCGCCAACGCGGCGCGACAATGCGGAGCGACGCCGGTCTTCGTGGATATCGATCCGGTGACCTACACGATGGACCCGGATCTGGTCGCGGCCGCGATCACCGACCGGACGAAGGCGATCATGTGCATCCATCAGATGGGGATGCCGTGCGACATGGCATCCCTGGTGCCGCTCGCCCGATCCCATGGGATCGCGATCGTCGAGGATGCCGCCTGCGCCATCGGCTCCGAAATTCTCATCGACGGCGAATGGCAGCGCATCGGCAAGCCGATCGGCGACGTCGCCTGCTTCTCCCTCCATCCGCGAAAACTGCTGACGGTGGGTGACGGTGGCGTGCTGACGACAGGCCATCCGGAGCACGACAGGCTGTTCCGCCTCTGGCGGCAGCATGGAATGAGCGTGCCGGACACGGTGCGGCACAGCAGTCATCAGGTGATCTTCGAGGAATATCCCGTTCCTGGCTACAATTACCGACTGACGGACGTTCAGGCCGCGATCGGCCGCGCCCAGCTTGCAAAGCTCGACGAGATCGTCGCCCGTCGCCGGCAGCTTGCCGGAAACTATCGGGAAATGCTGGCGCGGCTGCCGGAGGTACGCGTTCCCATCGAGCCGAACTGGGCAAGAACGAACTGGCAGAGCTTCTGCGTCCGGCTGCCCGAGGGGGCCGACCAGCGCAATGTCATGCAGAAGATGCTCGACGACGGTGTCGCGACACGGCGCGGGATCATGTGCATTCATCGCGAGCGGGCATATGCAGACCAGCCGCTGCGCTTCCCTCTTCCGGAATCGGAGCGGGCTCAGGACGGCTGCATTCTGCTTCCCCTCTTTCACCAGATGACGGAAGAGATGCAGGAGCAGGTGGTCTCGTCGCTCGAATCGGCCCTGAACTGATTTTTTCATCCGATGCCAAGCCGTAACGGCGCCGTCCTCGTGAGCGGCGCCGTCGGCTTTCAAGTGCCGGGCTCTCACTGGAGAAGCGCGCGCCTCCATCAATGCGCAGGCCGCCCCAAGGTCCGCTGGAGCATTTTCAGGAGAAGTGGGAACCGGTTTTCGCTGCACAGCCCTCCGGGTCGCTGGCGCGGCCCTCCGGGTCCGTCGGAAAATGCGGCCAACCAAGAGCTTCGGAGCGGAGTGCGATTCCACGAAAGCGCAATCCGCTCTGGACGCATGGAGCGGCGGGAGGCGCGACCGAGTTATCGGGGCTCGCGGATACTCTCATCCAGGCCGCGCAGAAGCGGGTACAGGAAGTACGAGATCACGCTTCTGCGGCCGACCTGGATTTCCGCCTGAAGGGACAGGCCGGGAAGGAGACGGAAGTCGCTGGGAACCGAACGCAATCCTATATCGTCGAGGCTCAGCCTCGCCTTGTGGAACAGGACTCCCGCAGCTCCGGCTTCGCCGCTCTTCGGGTCGGCCGGAAACGCATCGTGGCTGATGGTCCTGACCGTCGCGGCCGCCGTTCCATGCTTCTGGAAGGGAAAGGCATCGAACTTGATCTTCGCGGTCTGCCCCTGGCCGATATGCCCAATGTCCTTGGGAGCGATCGATACTTCCGCTTCCAGGGGTACGTTGGCGGGCACGAGGATGAAGAGCGGCTCGGCCTGCCGCATGACGGACCCTGCCGAGCGCTGCGCGACTTCGAGCACGACGGCGTCGGCCGGCGCGGTCAAGGATACGAGGCTTCGCCGCAGCTCCGCCTTCTTCAGCTCCTCCGCTGCCGCATCGCGCTTTCCGCGGGCTTCCACGAGGGCTTCGAGGGTCGCCCGCGTGAAGTCGTCGACGAACTCCTGACGCTGCGAGCGGGCCTTCTCGAGCTCATGGCCGGACTCGACCTGAGAGCCCTGGAGACGGGCGATGGTCGCCTCAATGTCGAGACGCATGTCGCGGGCCTGGAGCAGGTTGAGTTTCGATCCGGTCTGGTGCTCCATCAGGATGGTCCGCATCGTTTCGATGTCCTGGATGCCCTTGAGGCGCTGGAGGAGGATCGCCTCCTCCTTCCGGCTCTTGACGAGGCTCGCCTCCGCCCGTGCGATTTCCTCGTCGAGGTTGCGCAGGCGGCTTTCCCGGAAAGCCTTCCTCTGGGCGGCGATCCGCGCCTCGACGAGCTGCTCCGGGCTTGCAGGGTCGCTCGGACGATAGATGAGCCCGGCAAGCTCCGCCTCCAGGCGGTTCACCATGGCGTCGGAGGCGTTGAACCTGGACTGGAGCTGCTGAACGTCCGCCTCCGTGAAGGTGGGATCGAACACTGCAAGAACCTGGCCGGCCTTGACCACCTGCCCGACGCTGACCTTGATGCTGCGGAGGACGGAGTTCTCGAGGGGCTGAATGACGATGTTGGGCTCGGTGGTGATCAGCTTGCCCTTGGCCACGGCCACTTCGTCGATCTCCGTCAGGCAGGCCCATGCCGTCGCCGAGGCGAGCAGCAGGGTGATGAGATAAAGGGTCGTGCGAGCCAGGCGCGGCGGAGCCCGCTCCTCCACCTCGACGGCGTCAGGCTGGAACTCGGAGATATAGGCGGGTCGCTTGCGCGGAACGGGGGCCAGGACCTGGACGTTCGCTCCGCTCTCGGGCTGCTTGCGGGCGGGAATCATGCGGCGTGCCTCGTCTGCTGGTTCCACAATTGACGATAGGTCGTGCAGGACGACAGGAGCTGGTCATGCCGACCCATGGCAATGAGCCGTCCGCGCTCGACGACGAGAATCGCGTGCGCATCGACGAGCGTGGACAATCGATGGGAGACGATCAGAACCGTGCGTCCCTCCGCAATGCGGCGAAGGTTCTGGCGCACGATCATCTCGCTGTCGGGATCGAGCGCGCTCGTCGCCTCGTCGAGGATCAGCAGGCGAGGATCCGCCACGAGAGCGCGCGCGATCGCAAGGCGCTGCCGTTGGCCGCCGGACAGATTGGCGGCATTCTCCTCGAGCATGGTGTCGAAGCCCCGCGGCAGGCGGGCGATGAATTCCTCCGCTCCGGCGGCCTTCGCTGCCCGGGCGATCTCTTCGAACGTCGCGGAGGGTTTCGCCGCGGCGATGTTCTCCCGTACCGTGCCGCGGAACAGGAAGTTGTCCTGCAGAACGACCCCTACGCACTTGCGCAGATGAACGAGGTCGAGCTCCCGGATATCGTGCCCGTCGATGCGGACGAGGCCGTTCTGCACCGGATATAGGCGCTGGATCAGGCGGGTGATGGTCGTCTTTCCCGACCCGCTGCGCCCGACGATACCGACGATGGTGCCCGGCTCCACACTGAACGAGACGCCGTCGAGAGCCGGCGGCCGCTCGGGCTGGTAGGAGAAGGAAACGTCCTCGAACTGGATCGAGCCTTTGAGCGGAGGGCAGAGGCCCCTCTGGATTCCGTCCGATTCCGGCACGCGGTTCATGACCTCCCCCAGCATCCTGACGGAGAGTGCGACCTCCTGGTATTCATGAGCCATCGTCAGGATCTGCACGAGGGGGCCGGAAACACGTCCGGCCAGCATGTTGAAGGCAACCAGTGCCCCGACTGTCATCTCGCGGTCGAAGACGTCGATGGCTCCGAGCGCGATGATCGCCACGCTCATGAGCTTTTCGAGGAGACCCGTCAGGCTCTGGGCGGCGGCCGAGATGCGGTCGACGTCGTAGCGCATCATGACCGCTTGCGCGGAGGAATTGTCCCAGCTGCGCCGTTGCAGCGGCTCCAACGCGAGCGACTTGACGGTCCGCATTCCGTGGACGGATTCCACGAGAAGAGCCTGGCGTTCGCCCTCAGCCTCATAGAGCGCCTGCAGCCTGCGGCGGAACGGGCCGATGAGAAGTGCCACCGCGATTCCGACGCACGCCGTGAAGGCCAGCACGACAATGGTCAGCTTCACGCTGTAGAGCAGGAGAACCGGCAGGAAGACGAAAAGCGAAAAGCTGTCCAGGGCCGTCGTAAAGAGGCGTCCGGTCAGGAACTCGCGGATCCGGTTCGCCTGCTGCATATGCTTGACGAGCACGCCTGCGGGCACGCGCTCGAAATAGCCGAGCGGGAGCGAAAGAAGGTGCGCGAACGTGCGGACCGCCACGCGGATGTCGATCCGGTTGGTGGCGTAAAGGAGAAGATAACGCCTCAGAAAGGTGAAGACCGCATCGAAGACGAGCGCGAGAGCGACGCCGCCCGCAAGCACGTATAGGGTGGCATAGGACTCGTGCATCAGAACCTTGTCGATGACGAGCTGAGAAAAGATTGGGACCGCAAGGCCGAGCGCATAGAGCACGAGGGCGGCGGCGATGACGTCGCCGAACAGTCGCCGCTGCCGGAGGAGCTCGGGAGCAAACCACAGGAACCCGAAGGGACGCTTGCCATCCTTGAGTCTGAGGCGCGCCGGCTTGATCAGGAGCAGGCGCCCGCTCCAGGCTTTGCAGAAGTCGGTTTCAGTCAGCACAAGCGGCTCTGGCAGGACGGCCTTCGGATCGAGGATGAGAGCCTTGTCGCCATCCTGCTCGCATTGGATGCCGGCGACCACGACCCAGTTCCCGTTCTGGAGCTCTGCAATCGCCGGAAAGGCTCCTTCCAATCTGAGCAGATCCGACCAGGACGCGCGAACCTCGCGCGCCCTCAGGCCGGCTTCCTGTGCGATCCTGCGCATCAGATGCAGGGAAACCGGCTCGTCGTCGACGGCATAGGCATGAGCCAGCTGCTCGACCGAGAGATCCGTACCGTGATGCCGTGCGACGGCTACGAGGCAGTGCAAGCCGGTCTGATGTTCGAAGCTCACCGGGGGCCTCTTTCGATCAAGAGGAGAAATTGGGGGAGGAGTTGCGGGCGCCGGGGGAGATCCCGTTCCCGGATCCGGCAACGTGATCGCCGATGTTGGTGACCACAGGCGTCTGCTTGATTGCACCGGCTTCGACCAGTCCGTTGACCGCCTTCTGCATCAGTTCGACCGCATTTGCGAAGGCGTCGATGGGCATCACGATTCTTTGCCGGAAAACCGGCTTGGGATTGTTATTGGCGTCCCGCTCCGAGGGCGAGAGGCTCATGAGATCGATCCGGACGATCGGGCCCGTCACGGTGATCTCGGAGATGCCGTCCGAGTAGACTTCGTTGCTGCTGGTCATGTGCGCTCCTGAGGCGATGGGTGGTCTGGACGATGGGTGGAATGCGTTCGGATCCGATGACGGGAATGCTCTTTCCTATGCTGCGGCCTGGGGATTGAAGACGACGTCGACCCAGTAGTTCGTCTTCTGATAGCTGTTCGTCGGGAACAAGCTGGAGGAGCCATAGGCGTAGACGCCGTTGCGATTGGCGGCCGTATCGGCGAGCGCGGTCAGCGGCCCGCTCGCGACCTCGGAGGTGAAGTAGTTCGGCGTTGCGGCGTAGCGCCCATTGCTGTGGTAGGAGACGACGTAGGTCGTTCCGGGCGTGAGGCTGATCGGGTTCGCGAAGGTGGCGGTCTGCCAGCCGCTGGCGGTCTCGTTGGAGAAGGTGACGGTGCCGAGCAGCGTTCCGCTTGCGGTCCAGAGACGCCCCTGATGCGTGCCGGTGTCGCCGGAACCTTTATAGAACTTGATGCCGCTGACCGTCCCGGCGGCAGAGGTCTGGAACTTCATCCCAAGCTCGACCGGATTGGGATCGCTGCTGGACAGAATGCTCGGCGTGGCAGACGGGGAGAACACGCTGACGGAGGTACTCGAAGATGGCGGCGTCACGGTCAGGCTGACGCTGGCCGAGGCCGTTCCTCCCTTTCCGTCGGAGATGGAATAGTTGAACGCCGCCGGACCGGTGTAGCCCGCCGCAGGCGCGAAGGTGACGGCCGTGCCTTGCGCATTCAAGGTCGCAGTGCCGTTGGTTGCGCCGCTGACCCCCGTGACGCTCAGAGGATCTCCGTCCGGGTCCGTATCGTTGGCGAGCAGAGATGACGTATTGATCGTCAAAGCCGTATTCTGAGCTGTCGAGAATCCATTGTCGTTGTTCGCTGTCGGCGCCGTATTGGTTCCACCGCTCGAGGGGTTGAAGAGGACGTCGACCCAATAGTTGGTCGCCTGGTAGCTCGCCGTCGGGAACAGCGCGGAGGTGCCGTAGGCGTAGACGCCGTTGCCGCCGGATGCGGAACTCGAAGGCGCCGTCAGCGGGCCATTGGTCGCTGCGCTCGCGAAGAAGTTGGACGTGGAAGCATAGTGCCCATTGCTGTGGTAGGAGACGACGTAGGTCGCGCCGGGCGTGAGGCTGATCGGGTTCGCGAAGGTGGCGGTCTGCCAGCCGCTGGCGGTCTCGTTGGAGAAGGTGACGGTGCCGAGCAGCGTTCCGCTTGCGGTCCAGAGACGCCCCTGATGCGTGCCGGTGTCGCCGGAACCTTTATAGAACTTGATGCCGCTGACCGTCCCGGCGGCGGAGGTCTGGAACTTCATGCCAAGCTCGACCGAGCTTGGATCGGTATCCGACAGGACTGCAGGCGTGGCAGACGGGGAGAACAGGCTGACGGGGCCGGAACCGGGCGCAGTGACGTTGAGGCTGACGCTCGCCGAAGAACTCCCGCCGCGCCCGTCGCCGACGGTATAGGTGAATCCGGCCTGGCCGGTATAGCCGGCCGCTGGCGTGAAGGTGACCGTGTTCGTCTGCGCGTTGAATGCCACCGTTCCGTTGCTGGGTGCGCTCACGCCCGTGATCGAAAGCGGATCGCCGTCCGGGTCGGTGTCGTTCGCGAGCAGGGAGGTGGCCGGTATGGCGAGGGCGGTGTTGGCCGTGGTCGAGTATCCGCTGTCATTGCTGGCCACGGGGGGGCGGTTCACAGTCGAGCTCGACGGACTGAAGAGAACGTCGACCCAATAGTTGGTCGCCTGATAGCTGTTCGTCGGGAACAGGGAGCTCGCGCCATAGGCGAAAACGCCATTACCTCCCGAAGCGGAGCTCGAAGGGGCGGTCAAGGGGCCGCTCGTGACCGCGTTGGTGAAGTAGTTGGACGTTGCCGAGTAGTGTCCTCGATCCGTGTGATAGGAGGCGACGTATGTCACGCCGGGCGTAATGGTGACGGGATTCGAGAAGAGCGCGGTCTGCCAGCCGCTGCCGCTCTCATTGGTGAAAGTAACCGTGGCGAGCCGTGTTCCCGTGCTCGACCAGAGGGATCCCGTATGGACGCCCGTGTTATCGGCACTCTTGTAGAAACGAATCCCATTGACCGTTCCGGACACCGACGCCTGGAACTTGACCCCCAGTTCGAGGGCGCTCGAGTCTGGATCCGAGATGATGGCCGGTGTCGCAGACGAGGAGAAAAGGCTGCTTCCGGTGACGGTCACGGTACGGCCGGCGCCGGGCGCCTCGAGATTGACGCTGTCGTCGATGGCCCGGGTCAGGATCGTGAACGTGCCCGCTGCGGTCGGCGTCCAACTGTAGGTCCAGTTCTCGTCGCCGGTCGCGCGATGCCAGGTCTGTCCGGAATCGGTGGAGATCTCCACTGCCGCGATCACCCCGCCGCCGCTGTCGGCCGCAGTCCCGGAGATGGTAACGGCTTGGCCGACAGGAACAGTTTCACCGCCGCCGAAGGACGTGATCGTCGACACCGGCTTCGTCGTATCCGTGGACTTTGTCGCAGGCACAAGTCCTGCCTCCAGGGACCCGGGCTGGATGCCCATGTCCGCAAGAAGATTGACCATGGCCTGCTTGACGCGGTCGTCGGTCGGCGTCGGCTCGTTGTCGTGGTTGGCATCGAGGGCCCACGCCCAATAGACGGTCCCGGCTCCGAAGACCAAAGCGCCGCTTGCCGCACGATAAACCGTGAGATTATGGGTCGCCGTGCCATTGCCTACCGTGTTTCCGTAATCCAGCAGGTACTGGCTCACGGGAAGCGTCGTGGACGAAAGCGTGATCAAGCCGGCCGGCCTGAAGCCGTTGTCCGGGGATTCGTCCCATTCGTAGCCCAGATAGCCGGCTGGCAGCGTCGCGAACTGGCCGGGCTGCAGGTTTGCAATGCTGGTGTTGCGCCAGAAACGGAGATTGGCATCGTCATATCCGATCGTAATCGAGTCCCGGCGATAGGAGTCGACCTGAAACAACGTCCCCGTCAGCGCATTCTCCGGGACGCCGCCCCCGACCGCGGTGGCGGAAACGAAGCGCGGATCGCGGAAGGTCCCCGTCCATTCGTTGCTGGGGTCGATGTCGCCGTTCGACCATGTTTCCTTGTAGGAGACCAGGGTCCGATACGGGGTGGCATCTGCGCTGATGCTCGGAGCCCAACGGGTCCTCCAGTACACTTCGTTCCCGCTCCAGAACGAGAGGTTCACGCCTGCGTCCCGGGCCGCCTCCACATTGGCGCGCTGCCGGCCCGACCAGTACTCGTCGTGCCCGACCGACAGGAACATCTTATGATTCCCGATCAGGTTGCCGAAACGGTCCGTGTCCACTCCGGCCATGTACGAAAGGTCGTATCCGTTCTTCTCGAGCCACATGATGGCCGGATATTCGGCGCCGAAGATGTAGTCCTGCGGACCCGAAGAGAGCGCGCCGCCCCGGGTCGTGATCGGGCGGTTATAGCTCACGGCATAAGCGCGTCCGTTGCCGAGCACTCCGGTGCCGGGCCCGTTTCCGCCGTAGAAGTTCGCTCCTCCCCACGGGTTGTAGGCCTGCCACGTCATGTCGGACGTCTGGAAAATGATATCGCTCGTACTCGCGTCGTCCCTGACGATGAAAGGAATGTGGTTCGCACCCTGCACGCCGTCCTGACGTACCAGCTTTGCGATATACACTCCGGACACCGCATCGGCTGGAATGTTCCACGATGCCGATACGGACCAGTTCCCGGCGTCGACCTCCCCGGTCGCCGCATTGCGCAAGGGGGCAGGTTGTGTCTGAAGCCCGCTGTGCTGCAGCGTGGCGACCTTGCGGGCGCCCATGCCCCCGTAATAGCCGAGACGGTAGATATCGATGCGGTAATTGGTGGAGTTGGTGTTGATCTTGAAATCGACGCGCTGCCCGCGGTTGATGCTGATCTCGGTCGCGAATCCTTCGATATTCGCGCTCCCGGTTCCGTCGATGCCCCACTCGCTGACGGGACTTCCCTGCTTCTGGTTCTCCAGGACGATGGTGTTGCCAGCGGCCGCCGCTGTCACGGCCGCTGCCGCCGAAGGCCGCGAGGAGGCCGTTGCGGTGGTGACCGGTCCCTGCAGGATCGGAGATTGGGTTGAGGACGCGCTCGGATCCCCGCCCCGGGCCTCAGGTCCACCGCCAGGAAGCCAACCCGCGGTCTCCTGATCAGGGGCAGATGACGGCGCAGGTATGGAAGAGGACTGGTCTGCGGACGTATCCCTGACCCTGTTCGTCTGCAGCAGATCTGCGGATGGAAGGGCGTTCCCTGAGAATTGAGGACTCGGAGTGCCATAGACCGCCGGGTCGACTGCCGCGTCCGGCGCCTGAGGCGAGGCGATCAGGGGATTGCTTGGAAGCGATGAGGGAAGCGGATCGAGATGCCCGACAGGAGCGATCCCGACGTCGTGATCGTGCGGGGTAGGCCCCGTATGATCCTCGTGCAGCGAGGTGCGCCCGGATCTGCCGCCGGATACGACATCAAGGCGTTCGTTTCCCACCTGCGAGAGTGCGCCAAGATAGGATTGGACATGACCGGAGGTGTCTTCAAACGCATCGGGCGTGAGGGTGGCGTTCTCTAAAGTGTCGGTGGATTTCGGGGTTGCGCCCTCGCTGAGGCGCATACGATCGAAAAGAAATTGAAAATGATGTCTGCCTGCCCAAAGCATCGCAGGCTCCTTTCAAGCTATGAAAGTCCTAAAAGACGTCTCGTGAGCATCTCACAGGGCCTACGGCATTAAAAGTTGGCCGATAAAGCATAGGGTGTCGCTTAGTAGGTAGTTCGCCGATCCATTTTCTCAGATAGAAAGACAATGAGGTTAACTCACATGAAGTCCCATAAAGTGGGGAAGAGTTTCTTGAAGGTCGGCAAGATAGAAGCGAAACAAAAGGCTCAAGCCGGTCCTTGCGCCAGTGCGGAGCCTCTTCAATCGACCGCTGGGCCCCCTATTCCAAAGGACCGACGTGTACGGAAGAGGTACCCTGCTTGGGTCGGGAAACCTTGAGATAGCTCCGCAGGCGGTCTTGTGGGGCGCATCAAAGGAAGACTTACTTACCGATTATCGGAACTGACCGAGCACAATTTCTGTTTGCTTCTCTTGGAGGCGCTCGCCTCGCGCGGAGTCGATAAGTGCAATCCACGGGCAATGGAATGCCGTGACAATGGAAGCCGCGCTGAAATCGGCCTACAGGAAGGCTGCCGCAACCGTCGAGCGGATCCGGCGTCGCCGGATCGTCTTCTCCTTCCGCGACGAAGACGCCAGCGAGCCGACTGTCTATTTTCTCGTGCCGGACTACAACCGTCCCTCAGGTGGGGTAAGGACGCTCTACAGGCACGTCGACATCCTGAATGCCGCCGGCTTGCATGCCGTCGTGCTACATCGGCGCCGCAACTTCCGTTGCACATGGTTCGAACATCGCGCGCCCGTGAGGAACGTGCAGCAAGTCACCATATGCAGGAACGATCTGCTCGTCCTCACCGAGCTCGACATCGACATCCTCGACCGGCTCCCGCGAGGGCTGAAGCACGCCATCTTCAATCAGGGCATTCATCTCACGTGGACCCGGGCTACGGGAACGGAGCTCTATCACTATACAGAGAATCCTGACCTTGTCGGCGTCGTCACGGTTTCAGACCATAGCCTCCATGTCATGAGACATGCATTCAATCCCCCTCGCTTACGCCGGATCCGTCTCTCGATAGACCCGTGCATCTACTATTGGACAGATGCGTCGCGGGCAAAACGCATCTCCTACATGCCGCGGCGTGGGGAGCGGGACATACCCCCTGTTCTCGGGATCCTGCGCGCGAGGAGGGTCCTGGATGACTGGCAGATCCTGCCGATCGATGGCATGGCTCCTGCCGAGGTTGGAGACGCTCTCAGAACGAGCCGGATCTTCCTTTCCTTCTCGGAGCAGGAGGGCTTCGGCCTTCCCGCTGCCGAAGCGATGGCATGTGGGAACTATGTAATCGGATACCATGGATTCGGAGGTGGCGAATTCTTCCGTCCCGAGTTCAGCATGCCCGTTCCCTCAGCCGACGTTCTGGCATTCGCGTCCGAAGTGGAAAGAGCCGTGAACAGGGATCGGGAGGATGGCGGCTGGTGCCAGAGGCGCGGGAGAGAGGCCTCCGCATTCATCCTGTCGGAGTATTCTCCGGAGCGGGAGCGGGGCGATGTCATAGGAACCTATACCGAATTTCTGCAGGGCGGCACCGAAGGATCGGCCGAGGTGGGGAGCAATGTGCGGTATGTCTTAGGCCGTGCCGTTTAGCCGCCGCACCCTGCAAAGAAAGGCATCGTACGATGAGACGCATAGTGCCAGACGGAATCGTGGCTGCTTCGTTCGAGGTGCATAGTCTTCCCTGCAAACGGAATTGATTTTCCCGAGCATCGCAAATGCTTCAAGCCATAGACCGCATTTCCGTAGCCGGCGTCGGAGGCAGGATCAAGGCTCCGCAGCCCTTGGCCAGAGTTGCGAACGTCAGCGTCGTCGTTCCATGCTATAATTATGGATATTGCCTCAGACAGTGCGCCGAGAGCGTCCTGTACGAACAGCCCGGCATTGATGTCGAGGTGATCATCGTCGACGACAAGTCGACCGATGACAGCCTCGAGGTCGCGCGTGCACTCGAGCGGTCCGACCCTCGCGTCCGCGTGTTGGCTCACGAGACGAACAGGGGGCATATCCAGACCTACAACGACGGACTTCGGCTCGCGACGGGCGAGTTCGTCCTTCTTCTCTCGGCCGACGACCTGGTGACGCCTGGCGCCTTGACGCGAGCCGCCGCCTTTCTAATGGCAGAAACCTCGGTCGGATTGGTCTATGGAAATGTCGTCGAGTTCTCTCGCGACTTGCCTCCCGCGAGGGTGGGAGAGGCCAAATGGATCGTCTGGAAGGGAGCGGATTGGCTGAGAGCCCGTTGTCGAACCGGCTATAACGTCGTCTCCACCCCTGCCGCCGTCATGCGGCGCTCCGTTCTGAGCGCGATAGGAGGTTATCGCTGCGACCTCCCACATGCCGGCGACTTCGAGATGTGGCTGAGAACGTCATGCGTATCGGATATCGGTTTCCTGGCAGGCGTCGACCAGGGCTATTACCGGCAGCATGCCGTCAATATGCACAAGAACATGTTCCACTCCGGCACTGCGAACGGTCAACTCGTCGACCTGGACGAAAGGTGGCGATCCTTCGAAGCAATCTTCACAGGCTTGGGACGTGCGCTTCCGGAATGTGCCGAACTCTACGGCCTTGCCAGACGTACGCTCGCGTGCCAGGCGCTGGACTATGCAAACTATGCCTATGCCCGGGGAAAGAGGAATTTTCCGGTGGCCCAATTCGAGCAGATCGCCCGGGAGATTTACCCGGGTGTCGACAAGACCCGTGCCGGGAGAGCGTTTGAACGAAGGAAACGGCTCGGCATGACAGTCCTGCCCCTCCATCCTCTGTGGGCGCCGGCCGCAATCGCATGGCGATCGGGCGAGGCGCTACGGACCTGGCGACGAAAGCGAGTCGGGGTCTGAGAACCTCCGTTCTCCTGCAGGAGATGTGTCTCTTCGGCCTCTGGGATGAGGCGTGCTCTTCGGTGTTGAACAGATTGTGCCTGCAGACTGGCGACAGGGGAACGAAGCTCACCTTCTCAATCCGATCATCGATGCATGTTAGCCGATTGCCGTCATCCTGCTCCCGATTGTGGTTGGGTTGGAGCGCAAGGAAACTGGAGGAATATCCCATGGCGATCTGCTCGCACATGAGTTGCGGGGTTCACGGCGGGAAGTATAACGGTTTAATTTGGCTTCCTTTTACAGAGGGAGATCGAACAGAAAGAAGTTTGGCCAAGGCCGCATCTCCGGCACGTCTCGCCGGGGAGGGATTTTTACGCCCCCATCCCTGTCCTGGCGATAGGGGTACATCACAATTGCAGACGAGGCCTGGCACGTTTTGCGGCATCATTCGGCATCCGTGACACGATAAACTTGGCAAGGTCATGAACGCTAATCATCCGTTGACCCATCAGTCCCCGCAGGCATCCGTGATCCCCATGCCGGATCGGCAAGCCTCTTGGAGCCGAGTCAACGTGTCATGGGTCACTCCCATCAACGTCCGAAATACGATCGAGCGTCTGCTTGAGGTCGCAAGGAATGGCTTGCCGCAGATGCTTAGCGACGGCGGATTCGCCCAGACCTTGAGGGGCATTCAATCGAGATCGGGTCTTGTGCTCCAGCTGGAAGGTACGAACCTGCGCTATTCCGCAATAGTGGCCTTGGGGGCGGCCTATCTGGACGAGGCGCGGCAACGGGACATTCTTGGAGGCTCGACAGCCGTTGAGTTCGTGGAGAAGCTTCTCGCATGGGCTGAGGCGAGTTCCGATCTCGGCGCGCTTGCCTTGACGGCATGGGCGGCGGCAGAGATTGCAGAGCGCGATGCCGAAAGCATCTTCCGGCGCCTTGAAGCCGCCTATATGGAGGACGTATCGCTGTCGACCGTCGAATGCGCCTGGACGCTGACTGCAGCCTTGGCAGCTCGGTTCATTGGAGATACGCGGGCGTTGCAATCCATGGCCGCCGAGCGCCTGAGAACCGCCCAAAGGCCGAGCGGACTGTTTCCTCACATCGTGTCTCCGCAAGGAGGTGCTCAACTGCGGGGACACGTCGGTTCCTTCGCGGATCAGGTCTACCCGATCCAGGCGCTTTCGCGTCTCGCCGCCGCGTCCGGGGACAGGTCGGCGCTTGAAGCGGCAGAGGCCTGTGCGTCCGTGATCTGCCGGCACCAAGGGATCTCCGGCCAGTGGTGGTGGCACTACGATATTCGCACCGGCGATGTCGTCGAAGGGTATCCCGTCTACAGCGTTCACCAGCATGCCATGGCCCCTATGGTGCTGTTCGAACTGCTGGAAGCGGGAGGGATGGATTACCGGAGCCAGATCGTAAGGGGATTGCGATGGTTCGAGGGCAGGCCCGAGGTCAACCTCGATCTGATCTCGGAAGAGCATGGTGTGATCTGGCGCAAGGTCGGCCGCCGGGAACCGGGAAAAGCCGTGCGCTCGATCTCAGCCATAACGACGGCATTGAGCCCGGGTGCGCACATTCCAGGACTCGACCGGATCTTCCCACCACGAGAGGTCGACTATGAATGCCGCCCCTATGAACTGGGATGGATTCTGTACGCGTGGCTTTCGGGAGGCGTCGTCAAGGACTTGTCGTCGTTCAATCGCGCCTGAAGCAATTCCTTCATGAGCAGGCGCACGCAGTTCCGCCGGAAGGAGATGCATCCAACCGAAATGAGGGTGCAGGACGTTGCATCGCCGGGGCAAGCGAGCAGAGCGCGGCCGAATCGATGGGAAACTGCAGAAGTCGAGGGAGCCGCCTCAACGCCTGTCGTCGCGAGAGGCCCGAAGCCCGGGAAATCCCGCCTGCCGTGGCCTGCTGCGCTGTTGCTGATTTCGCTCGTGATCCCATGGATTATCCAGGTCGGCCCGGTCCGCCTGTCCGTCTACCGCATCGTCCTTCTCCTGACCTTGGCGCCGTCCCTCGCCCTGTGGTGCACCGGCCGGGCAGGCAGGATTCGGGTTGCCGATATCGCCCTGCTCTTCTACGCGCTGTGGTGCGTCCTTGGTCTCGTGGCCATCCACGGAGTCAACGTGGCTCTGCAACCGAGCGCCGTCATCCTCATCGAAACGATGGGGCCCTATCTCCTGGCTCGCCTCTACATCCGCGATGCGGAGAGCTTTTACGGCATGGTCAACCTGCTCTTCAAGCTCTTCGTTCTGTTTCTTCCGTTAACGCTCGTCGAGTCGCTGACAGGCCGCAATCTCACCCTCCAGATTTTCGGCACCGTGTTTCCCACGCCTCCCGACAGTCCGTACGAGCCGAGGTGGGGGTTGCGAAGGGTTCAGGGCTTTCTGGAGCATCCGATCCTGTACGGCGTGTTCACCGGCAGCATCGTTGCAATGGTGTACATGGTCCTCGGCTATGGAAAGACTGCGCTGACACGCTACGGCAAGACAGGCCTTGCCTTTCTTGCGGCGTTCCTCTGCATGTCTGCAGGACCGATCTCGGCCGTCGTCGCGCAGATCGGTCTGATAACGTGGAACGGCGTCCTGAAGGCCAGCGTCCAGCGATGGAAGCTTTTCTGGGGGATCGTGGCTGCGATGTACATGTTCGTTGCGGTCGTGTCGAACCAGTCCGTCCCGGAATTCTATATTGGCCATTTTTCCTTCGATGAGGCCTCGGCCTATTACAGGGTCCTCATCTGGCGGTTCGGATCGGAGTCGGCCCTCAACCATCCCTTCTTCGGCGTGGGCCTCAACGAATGGGAGCGGCCCGACTGGATGCCGAACAGCATCGACATGTTCTGGCTCATTCACGCGGTGCTGAATGGAATTCCGGCCGCACTGGCGATGCTTTTGGCCTTTTTCTCGATCGTGATCGCGCTGTGCTTCAAGCAGGGGCTCGATCCGAAACTCGATCAGTACCGCATGGCGCATCTGTTTTCGATGGCGGGGTTCTTCCTCGTCGGTTGGACGGTGCATTTCTGGAACGGAACCTATGTTCTGTTCATGTTCCTTCTGGGAAGCGGGGTCTGGCTCCTCGATGTCGAAACCAAGCCGCTGTCGGCACGCCGTGCCATCGAGGGATCGGCGAGGCAGCGCCTCTCTCATCGTCGAACCCCGGCCGCTCTCTCAGGAGAAGAAGCATCAAAGACAACAAGGCATCGTTCGGCGGGAGCCTCATTGGGCCGCAAGGGAAGAGGGTCATGATGACCGTGAATCTAAGGCAACGGATCGAGCAGGCGGTCCACCGGTCCAGCAATGCCGTTCACAAGGTCCAGTGGGGGATTCGCGCTGCCGGGCTTCGCAATGCCTTGGAAGGGTCGGCCCATCTCCTCCGCCTCAGGCTCCAGCGTCCCGACCGAGCCAAGATCATCCTTCGTTCAGGGCCGAGGCTTCAGTTCGCCTATCCGAGCCAGCTTCCGCGCACACTTGTGATGTTCGGAGACTTCATCGATCCAGAATATGCGTTCATCCGTGAGGTTGCTCGCCCGGACTGGACAGTCGTCGATGTCGGAGCTGCCATAGGGCAGTTCTCCATTTTCGCGGCCAGGCTCCCCTGTCGTTTCGTGCATGCCTACGAGCCCAGCAGCGCCAATGTCGCAACCTTGCGCCTCAACATCGAAGAGAACGGTGTCGGCGATAGAATCGCCGTCCACAGGCTCGCATTATCCGATCTGAATGGCGAGCTGACGTTCGAAACGAAAGAGCAAACGTGGATGAGCGGATTATCGAACTGTGCCGGTTCCGGGGAGACTGTCCCGGTCCGCCGACTCTCGGACGAGTTGGAGAGATTAGGCCTGCCGCACCTGTCCATTTTGAAAGTGAACGTTGCCGGACATGAGCCGCAGGTGCTGGCAGGAGCTATGGACGCGATAGGGAAGGGCAGAGTCGATATCATGATTCTTCTGCTCGGCCTTGCCTCGTTGACACTGTATCGGGAGATCGCCAGGCAGGGCTATCGGTTCTTCTTTTATCATCCGATGCGCAGAGCGCTTCGCGAGGTGAGGTCCTTTGAGGCGGAGACGGTGCTCTCGGCCATGCCGTGGCCTGCACGACACATCATCGCCATCCGCTCAGCTGCATTGGAAGCCGGTATCCTGTCGTCGGTAGGGATTGAAGGTGCGATCTGAACCGTCAAGCTTCAGTTTTCCATTCGGATTGACAATGGTCCCAAATATTCTCGCTCATTCAGAGTTACCATGAGCATCCATGCCTTCAATTTGGCATGGAGTAATTCGCACGAGACCTCGACCACCTCCATTATGCGTTCGCTGTGATGGCAAGGATTTGCTATCTAGTCCAAGGACGATATTCTTGCCGTCGGTGGAGTCCATTTGCCTCCATCTCTTGAGAAAGGCTATGAGAGCCTCTTGCAGCTAAGCCGAATAACGACATGAAGGATTGCAGGACGTGCTGAAAGTAGAAGTAAGCGAATTGACTGATGTCAAAATCCTAGAGCCTAAACTGTTCTGCGATGCTCGTGGATTTTTTGCGGAAACTTATAGTCAACAAGCTTTTTCTGCTGCAGGGATAAACGATACTTTCGTTCAGGACAATATGTCATTGTCCTTACATGCAGGAACCGTGAGGGGACTTCATTTTCAAGCGCCACCCTTCGCTCAGGCAAAGCTCGTCCGTGTTGGGCGGGGGCGAATTCTTGATGTCGCCGTCGACCTCAGGCGCTCTTCTCCAACCTTCGGGCGGCATGTCGCAATCGAACTCTCGGAGGAGAATCGTCGTCAGGTTTATATCCCAAAGGGCTTTGCGCATGGGTTCTGCACCCTGGAGCCGAATACCGAGGTCCAATATAAAGTGAGCGCTCCTTATTCTCCGGCTCATGACCGGGGGCTGGCCTGGAACGATCCCGAGCTTCGGATTCCCTGGCCTGTGTCTTCGGAAAAGGCAATTCTCTCGGAAAAGGACATGCGGCACCCGCGGCTTGCAGACCTTCCATCCGATTTGTTCGAGGGATGACCGTGCGGATCCTGGTCGTAGGGCGGGAGGGACAGGTCGCGCGAGCGCTGGAAGAGCGGGCGCAGTATCATGGTGCGGACGTCGTTCTGCTGGGCCGGCCGGCCCTGGATCTCCTGGTGCCTGAAATGGTCGTGGACACTCTCTCCAGAATGGGAGGCGACCTGATCGTCAATGCCGCGGCTTATACCGCCGTCGATCAAGCGGAGCAGGAGCCGGAGCTTGCGCGAGCCATCAACGCCTTCGGGGCTGGAACCGTGGCTCACGCGGCCGCCCTGATCGGTGTCCCGGTGGTCCAGATCTCGACGGACTATGTATTCGATGGCTCCGCTCCCGTGCCATATCGGGAAGATGCACACCCGAACCCGATTGGCGCCTACGGCATGTCGAAGCTTCTGGGAGAGCGGGCGGTTGCGGAAAGGACTGAAGATCACGTGATTCTCCGCACCGCATGGGTCTATAGCCCCTTTGGAAAGAATTTCGTCAAAACGATGCTACGGCTGGCTCAGGAGCGCGATGAAATTTCCGTCGTTGAGGATCAGGTGGGCTCTCCGACCAGTGCGCTCGATCTCGCAGACGGAATTCTGAGGGTTTCTCGCGAGCTTCTGGAACATCCGGGCGAGGCCAGGCTCCGCGGCATATTTCACATGACCGGATCCGGGAGTGCCAGTTGGGCCGAGTTCGCAGAAGCGATCTTCACGTGTTCGTCTCGTTTGGGAGGGCCGACAGCCCGCGTTCGGCGGATAACCACCGCAGAATACCCGACACCGGCCCGAAGGCCTCTACAGTCCCAACTCGACAACCGGCGCCTGAACGAAGCGTACGGGATTGCTCTGCCTCACTGGAGGGCATCGCTCGATCTCTGCGTAAGTCGCCTTCTTGCCGGTGCCGGACATCAGGAGCGTTAGAATGAAGGGAATCATCCTTGCGGGCGGATCGGGAACGCGATTGCATCCGATGACCTATGTGACGTCGAAGCAGCTTCTTCCGATCTATGACAAGCCGATGATCTATTACCCGCTGACGACGCTGATGCTTGCGGGTGTGCGTGACATCTTGATCATCTCGACGCCTGACGATCTCCCAAGGTTCAAGCAGTTGCTCGGCAGCGGCGAGAAATGGGGAATCCGTTTGTCCTATGCTGTGCAGCCCAAGCCTGAGGGGCTCGCGCAGGCCTACATCATTGGTGCCGAATTCGTGGCCGGAGGGCCTTCGGTACTGATCCTGGGAGACAACATCTATTTCGGTCATGGCCTGCCGAAGATGCTCTCCGCCGCTCGCAGTCGGACCGAGGGCGCCACTGTCTTCGCCTATCATGTCACCGATCCGGAGCGATATGGTGTCGTAGATTTCAATGCTCAGGGAAAGGCAGTTTCGATCGAGGAGAAGCCGCAGCGCCCCAAATCCAACTGGGCGGTAACGGGTCTCTACTTCTATGATGCCCAGGTGGTGGATATTGCGATGAGCCTGAGGCCGTCGGCCAGAGGAGAACTGGAGATCACCGACGTCAATCGGGCATACATGGAACGCGGGCAACTGCAGGTCGAGCGTATGGGGCGCGGCTTCGCATGGCTGGATACCGGCACTCCCGATGCCTTGCTTGAGGCGACAGAGTTCGTGCGCGCACTCAGCAAACGTCAGGGCTTCCGCATTGCTTGTCCGGAGGAGATTGCTTTCAATCTTGGCTGGATCGACAGAGATCAGCTCACGCGGCTCGGCCGGGAACTCTCGAAAAGCTCGTATGGTCAGTATCTTCTTCAGATAGCGCAGGGCGCTGCCGAGGGTTCCTGAGCGCCTTGAAAGGGTAACGCCAGGGGTGCCCTTTATGCCTTACGTCAGCTTTCCGAACAGAGGCTTGAGACGGCTGGGCAAGGATTCTGACGGGACGAGGGTCAGGAGCGATTTCAATGAATAGAGGCAGCTGATCGCCGTGGCCACGAGGCCTAGGGTCAATGCAGGCCAGTAAGGCAGGAACGCGAAACTTAAGAATACCGCCCCCGCGAGAGGGAGGAAGACCAGTCCCAGTGCGAGATTGGCTCTGCTCCAGCGGAATCCGCTCATTCGGCGGACGATCAGGTAGATGATGGCGCTATGCCAGGCGTACAGGGCAAAAAAGGCAACGCCGGCGCCATTCACTCCGATCCGGCCGATGAGGGGCCAGGCAAAGCCCACATGCACGACTGCAGCTGCGACCTCCGTCCAGAAAAAGGTCTTTTGAGCACCTTTGGCGAGAACGATGAACCCCATGGGCCAGGCGACCACGCGGAGCATCATTCCGAGGCCCAGCCATCTCAGGAGTGTGGAGGCCGCGTTGAAATCCGTTGAATAGAAGATCGTCATGATCAGCGGCGCGAATGTCAGCGTACCGATAACGCCAGGCCCGGCAAGCAGCATGCTGATATGGGCTTGCTCATTGACGAGGCGGTTGCATTCCAGATTGTCGCCGGCGGCCGCGGTCAGACGAGGATAGAAATCGGCGCTCATCGATTGAAGGATGAAGCCCGTATAGAGGCCGCCGAGAGTCCAGGCAGCCTGATAGAAGCCGGCAGCTTCGATCCCCGACTCGTGCAGGACGATGATTCTGATTCCGTAGGCTGCCCCCATGGTCAGAATGCTGCTTGCCATGAATGCCAGGCCAAGTTTCAGCAGCGAAGCGATCTCCGGCCGCATGCGAGCTGGAGAAACCCGGACGGAAGGGATTGCGGCCTTGCGGCTGAACCACCAGGACGTTGCAAACGCAGTGCCGGTCGTCACGACGAGAGAAGGTACGATGCCCTGTTCACGGAACAGGTAGATCAGCGGGATGCCGACCGCCACGCCGGACAAGGCCGACAGCATGTTGATGCGGGCAAGATCCCCGATGCGGCGCAGGCCCTGCACGAGCGCGGTCTGTCCAGCCGAGACCGACCGGAGCAGTACGGCAAGAGAAAGCAGCGCGACCCCGGTTGCGTGCCCGGGGTCACCGAACGTGAACGCCGCGACGGGCTCAGAAAGGAGAAACAGGATCGCCGCGCCTGCAGCGCCGAGAATGAGCGACATCCGCCGCAGGATCGTGGTCGTCACGGCAATCCGATTCCGATCGTCCGATCCCGCGGCTTCCGCGATCTGTCTCACGCCGCTGCTGGAAATTCCGAGGCCGGCGAGCCCATGCGACAGTTCGACGATTGCCATGTAGAGACCGGTCAGGCCTACCCCGGATGGACCTAGAAGAAGGGCGATGGCCTTGTTACGGACGAGGCCCAGAAGAATGTTGACGATCGACGAGCCGCCGATCTGGGCTGTCGACCGAAGAATTTGGCCATAGCTTGGCTTGGCGTCCCGGCTCGTCGCATCCGTCATCGATCTGGCTTTACCTGCGCTAGCGGCTTGCGGCCGTGAACTGTCCAGCGGATTTTCTCAAGACGACAGGAGGCCGGGACGGATGCAGGGCGGCTCGAAGGGCTGCTCTGTGACCGGGGCCCAGGAACGATCGTAACGCCGCGCCTGTAACGATGCCGAACTGGAATAAGACAGCCGCCACCCGTCCGTGATGCCGCCGGAAGTATTCGATACGATTACGCGCAAGAAGTGCGGAAAGCATGGGATTCTCGCGATACTCCCCGCCGATATGGATCACCTCGGCCTCGGGCACATAGATCACGGACAATCCGCACTCCCTGACCCGACGGAGATAATCCACCTCCTCGCTGTAGAGAAAGAAGCTCTCGTCCCAATGGCCCACCACGCGGCGGGCCTGGGCGGAAACGGCCAGTGCCGCGCCGGTCGCCCACTCGACGGGACCGCCTTGAGCGTAGATGGTCGGATCTCCTACGATCTCGCCCATGCCGGCTAGAGATGCGAGGCGGCCCAGAAAGGCCTCCGACCAGGCTGCTGCAACCGATGGCTCTCGGCGCAACGACAATGCAATTGAACCGTCTTCGTTCAGCATGCGCGGAACTGCAACGCCGACGCGAGGGTCGCGGAGCCGGTGAAGCAAACTCAGGCCCGATCCGGGTCGAAGCCGGATATCGGGATTGAGAATCAAAATATGACGGTCGCTGGCGAGCGTTTCGGCTGCGGCATTGATACCGGCTGCGTATCCCGCATTGCTGCGCATCCTGATGACCCTTGGGCGAGACGGGTGCCGGGCAGCAATGTCTGCGCTTCCGTCCGATGATGCATTGTCGACGACGATGGTCTCGGCATCGCGAATTCCGGACAGTCCTTCGGGGAGAGAATCGAGAAGACCCGGCAGGACGCGTGCGCTGTTATAGGTCACGACAATGAGAGACAAGGGAAGGTCCGCCGCTGGAGCGGAAAGAGATGTGCCGGTTCGGTGTCGCGCGGTCACTTCGTGGTCCTCGATAAGGAAAAGGGTCTCAATAAGAAAATCATGAAAAAGATATTGGCCGCAGGCGCCGCGCGTCCATCGCCCTTTGGAGCTAATGCCGTCTGAAGACACGGACGGTTTGAATACATTCGGCCAGAGGAACGATGGATCGCGAAGCGCCGAAAGAAAGGTCTTATGCCGCACGAATATCGGATTTCCGGCGTCGCGATCTCGAACGTGAACATGCTCGATGCTGCTTCAGAAGCACGGAGGCATTCTCAATGCTACGGTCTTCAGTCTGGCAAAGATGCGGGATTCCGCCCCAATGGCAGATGCATCTACAGCTGTGGTTCACTGGGTTGGCTGTTGCAATGCCGAGCTGGTCTTCACGTTCGGCGATGTCGCGCGGATCGCGACCTTGACAACGTCACCCGGCATCAGAAGCGTGGACTCAGAGGCCGGCAGTTCCTCGGCACTGTCGCCGGATCTCCTGACGATGGTATAGGAAAGTTCAGGATCGACGTCCTCGGTCTTTTCGCGCCCGGCAAGAGACGAGGGGTCGCTGATGATCAAGATCTTCTTCAAGACGTCTTCCTTGATGCGCAGACGCTCCAGATTCGCTTGAGCCTCCTGGAGTTCAGCCGCGACGTCCGTCTGATGCTTGTCCCTGAGGCTGAGGGCGTTCCGCTTGGCTTCGCTCAGGTTCTGCCTGGCGCGCATCACGGCGGTAATCTCGTCCAGTCGGTTCGACTGAAGGTTCGCGACCGCGAACTCCAGCTCGGTCCTGCGGGAAACGGTGGCAATACCCCGTTCGACCAGCGACTTCACGTTCGCCAAGTCTTCTCCGACCGTCTTGAGGCGAGCGTCGAGAGACTCGGTCTTCTTTTGAAGCACGTCGATCTCGGCGATGAAGAGGTTCTGGAGTTCCGACAGGTTCTGGAGCTGCCGTTCCAGCGCGTTCCTGCGCGCCTCGAAAATGATCTGCTCCTGCGCCCTGATCTCGGCAACCATCTTGTTGTTCGAGGAGGTGAATTCGTCGGGAAACTGAATTTGCCTTGCGCCAGAACCCTCTGCCTGCAGGCGTGCGATCCGTCCCAGCGTCCGAAGGATTTCCTCCCGCAGGCTTTGCAGCTCGCCCAGCATGCTGATCTGCCCCTTGTCGCCGCCTTCCGTCGTTGCGCGGAAGCGCCCGCCGCTCAGGGCAAGAGCCTGCAGTACCGTGAGCCCGGGGCGAAATTTGTACTCTCCGGGTTTCGATACAGCCCCAACGATGTAAAGTGGGGGGTAGTCCAGAATCTCCACGGTAGCGTCCGGAGTGCTGATCAGCCCGACCTTGTCTTTCAGCTGCTGTGCGATCCTGGCGGCGAGAGATCCGCTATCAAGGCCGGAGACGTCGATCGTGCCGACAAGCGGAATGGACAGAATGCCGCCGGAAGACACCGTAAACTCCCCGCCGACGGCATCCCACCGCTGGTACTCGCCCTTCGACGGCACCCATTGCACCACAGTGATACGAAGGCTCGTTTGAGGCGCAATCGGATAGGTCTGCGCGAGGCAGGGCTGCGACAGCAGAACCATGAAGCCCGCCGCGGCCAAGCCAAAGGCGACGCTACGTGCGGGAATGCGTCTATAGCCCCGTAACTTCATCATGTCTGCAGCCGTCCGAATAACCGCGTTCCAAAAGGCCTCGAGCGCCAAATCTCGGCGACTCTACAGAAACCGTCAACGGTATTACTTGAAAGTACTCCTTCTGAGCCGCTTGAATAACTGGACACTTCAGAGGCGGCCGATATAAATTTTCCTCTCCGATGCGGGGCCGCGAACGATATCGGAGCTGTCCAGAACCTTTCTGCTCGATCGAGTTGTACGACATCTTGAGAGGCCGCAAGCCGTTCGCGCATGAGAGCGATAATCCTGACCATAAGCGAGTGAGCAGCCCATGGGAAATTTCGACATTCGCTTCTACAGGTCCATCTTCCTGCGCAGGCTACCCTTTTTCCTCGCCATTCTGCTAAGCGTCTCGGGGCTGGGATTCTTTGTCGCCTCCATTCTCCCTCCGACATACCGGGCCGATGCGAAGATCATCGTGGAATCTCCCCAGATTTCGGCCGGCCTAGCGCGCCCGACTGTGCCCGTGGAGATCGTGAAGCAGATGCAGTTGGTCCAGCTGCAGATGATGACGCGCCCCAATCTCCTTGCGTTGGCCGATCGTTTCGGCCTGTACAAAGACCGCTCGGAGGCATCGGAGAACGATATCGTCGACGACATGCGCTCGCGGATGAGCGTCGATCCCATCCGTCTGGACGCGCCTCGCGGAAGCGAAGCCGCAACGGCTTTCGTCGTATCCTTCAAGGCAAAGGATCCCGTTCTGGCTGCGGATGTGGTCAACGAGTTCGTGAAGCTGATCATTCAGAAGAACGCCGACATTCGCAGCGGACAAGCCAGCGAGACTCTGAGGTTCTTCCAGCAGGAAACGGAGCGGCTCGCGAGCCGTCTCAGTCAGCTCGAAAGCGAGATCTCCGACTTCAAGAACCGGAACAAGGATGCGCTGCCGGAGAGCCTGAGCTTCCGCCGGACCCAGCAGCTCAACCTGCAGGAGAGGCTGATGCAGCTCAGCCGCGAGGAGTCGTCGCTTCGGGACGGGCGCTCGAGGCTGATGCGGGTGCTGGCGGGAACCGACACCTCGCCCAATGCAGCCGCCATGACGCCGGCGGAACAGACCCTGGCGCAGTTGCGCAGGGTCCTGACCGAGCAGCGCACCGTATTGGCGGATCAGAGCCCTGGCATCGTCAACCTCAAGACCCAGATTGCAGCCCTGGAGAAGGCGGTCCAGGCTGAGCGTTCCGACAAAGCAGGAGCTGGCGACGGGAAGAGCGGCCTGTCCGATCTCGACATGCAGCTCGCGGACATCGACCAGCGCCTGCAATTGATTGCCAGGGAAAAGGACGCGATCGATGAGAAGCTCGCGAACCTTGCCCAAACGATCGCTGCAACGCCCGGCAACGAGGCCACGCTGAATGCCCTGGAGCGCCAGTACCAGAATGTGCAGTCCCAGTACAATGTGGCGTCGGGCCGACTGGCGGATGCCTCTACCGGGGAGCGAATCGAAATGCGCTCCAAGGGAGAGAGGCTTTCCATTCTCGAGCTCGCATCGCCGCCACAGCGGCCGATTGGACCTAAGCGCTTTGCGATTGCGGCCGGCAGCGCCGTGGCGGGACTCGTCCTGGCATTCGGGTTTGTGGTTCTCATGGAGTTCCTGAACAAGAGCATTCGGCGCCCGATCGAGCTGATCGAAGCTCTGCAGATCGAGCCGCTGGCGACGATTCCCTATATCCCCGCAGCGGGAGAGACGCGCTCGACAAAGCTCGCGCTCATTCCCACGGCACTTCGACGCAACATAGGAATGTAGACGCGCGCCATGGAACGGATCCAAAGCACGATTGAGAACCTCGAGAGGGAAATCGCTCTCGTTGCCTTCTCCGAGATAGGGAATGCATCTCCGCCGCCGTCCTTCTCCAGCGAGGTCGCCTGGCGGAAACTGCCGCCTATCAGGCTGGACCGCCGGCGCGTCGCTCAGGGGCGCGTGGTCACGATCGACCGCATGGATGCAGCCAACTTCACCTTCGATATCCTCAGGACAAAGATCCTGAAGATGCTGCGGCAGAACAAATGGACGTCAGTCGCCATTACTTCTCCCACGCCTGGGTGCGGGAAAACGGTCGTCGGGCTCAACCTCGCATTCAGTTTCGCGAGTCTCAAGGATTGCCGGACGGTCTTCGTCGACCTGGATTTGAGAAGGCCGCAGGTCAGCAACATTCTCGGTCTCGATAAGACGTATTCCATAGAAAAGTTTCTGAAGGGCGAGGCCAGCATCGAAGAGGCGTTCGTCCGCTACGGCGACAATGTGGCCATCGGAGCCAATTCGAATCCCGTTCTCTATGCATCGGAGCTCCTGCAAAGTCCGAGAACGACGCCGATTCTGGCGAACCTGAAAGAAAAGCTGAAGCCGGATGTCATCCTTTACGATCTGCCGCCCATGCTGGTGAACGATGACGTCATAGCGTTTCTGCCGAACGTCGATTGCGTGATCCTTGTCGTCGCTGCCGAGACAAGCACGCTCGGCGAAGTGGATATCTGCGAACGGAGCCTCGCGCGCGAGTCGCGGGTTCTTGGAGTCGTGCTCAACAAGTGCCATTTCGGGCCGCAGGATTATGGGTACTGAGACGCGAAAGTGCCATGCACCAAGGCGAGGACCGGGTTAGCATGAAAGGATGATTGCGGGTTGCGATTCCGATTGCCGGAGTGCTGCATTCGCTATTTCCCCAGCCCTTCTCAAAGGAGCGGGATCGCCAGGATCCGGAGCCCAGACGCTCTCTCCCTCTCTCTTCCCAATTCGTGTAAGGTTTGGCGAGAGCGGATTACCGCTCATGCATCGTGCGACAGCCCCACCGCGCAACAGGAGAAAGTGGCTGCCGCTCCATAGGTAATTCATTGTCGGCGGACAAATCGTGTCTAGCTCTCTATGCAGCGTTGACCGCTAAAGGCAAGCCAACAATCATCTTTCGGCAAAAGATCTCGCTTCACAGAGAGGTTGCCGATGGCTGTGCGGAATGCACTATCGAACGAAGTCGGTGTCAGGCTCTCCCCGCAGCGAGCAGCTCTTCTGACCGCGCGTACGCTCGTCGTAACGCGCCGCATCAGAAGGGTCGAGACACGCTCCGAGGTCAGCCCCTATCTGATGTCCCCGGCGAAACGGTGCCTCGACATTGTCGCCGCCCTGGTGCTGCTCGCCGTTATTTCGCCGCTCATGCTTCTGGTCGCACTGGGCATCCGTTTCACAAGCCCGGGCGCGATCCTGTTCCGGCAGCGGCGGCATGGGTGGAAGAAGGTTCCCTTCGAGATCTTCAAGTTCAGGTCGATGTATGCCGAATGCTGCAGCGACCCGAAGGTCCCCCAGGCCACATCGTGCGACCCGCGCGTCACGCCCGTCGGCCGGCTGATCCGCAGGACGAGCATCGACGAGCTGCCGCAGCTGCTCAACGTCCTCAAGGGAGAGATGTCGCTGGTGGGGCCGCGACCGCACGCTCTGGTACATGACGAGAAGTATCTTGCCGAGCTTCCGTCCTACGGAATGCGCTTTGCTGCCCTTCCCGGTCTGACCGGATTGGCCCAGGTGAACGGCGCACGCGGGGAAACGCCCACGCTGGCGCACATGCAGCGCCGGCTTCTGTTCGATCTCGAATACATCAGGACCGCCTCGCTGCTCCTCGACATCAAGATCCTGTTCCGGACGGGAGTCCTGGTCCTCACGAGCAGGATGAACGCGTACTGAGGCGCGTGGGCATGAACGCGATGCTTGCCAAGCCTCCATCCCCGGACGGGCCTTCCGATGCGCGGCCTTCATAAGAGCCGAGAAACCTCTAGAGGTGCGGCAGTGAGAGCGGTATTTCTCGATACTCCCATCGATGTGCTGACGCTTCAGGAAACCCTCGAGGCGGCCGTCGAGTCGATGCGTTCCAGACGCCGTGTGCGCCACGTCGCGATGAACGTGGCGAAACTGGTCAAGATGCGATCCGACCCCGTCCTGCGCGGCGACGTTCTCAGGAGCGATATCATCGGCATCGACGGGTTCGGCATCGTTCTGGGGGCTCGCCTTCAGGGCATTCCGGTCAGCGAGCGCGTCGCCGGCGTCGACCTGATGGAGAATCTTCTCGCGCGGTGCGCTCAGGAGGGTTTCCGTCCGTACTTCCTTGGAGCGCGCGAGGACGTCCTTGCAAAGGCGATGGCCGTCGCTCGGGAGCGATATCCGGGGCTCGTATTCGCAGGCGCGCGCAACGGGTACTTCGCTCCGGGGGAGGAAAGCAAGATCGTCGCACAGATCAACGCCTCCGGGGCCGATTGCCTCTTTCTCGGGATGCCGACGCCGCAAAAGGAGCGCTTCCTTGCCGCTCATGCCGATGCGCTTGCGCCTCCCTTCCTGATGGGCGTGGGCGGGTCGTTCGACGTCCTCGCCGGGAAGGTGACTCGGGCGCCGGAGATCATGCAGAGACTGGGACTGGAGTGGCTGCACCGGCTGCTGCAGGAGCCGAGGCGCATGGCGTGGCGGTACTTCAGCACCAACGCCGTTTTTGCCGTTCTTCTGCTCGAGGCAATCGTCGGTAGATACTCCGGAAGAGTATCCTAAGCATCCCCCGCGTTCGGGTAAGGTGATCCTGAGCACGGTCGGTCTCTTCGAGAAGCATTTCTCACAGCAGTCAGGATTGAGTGCATGCAGCATGTGCTGGTCGTCTTCGGGACAAGGCCCGAAGCCATCAAGATGCTTCCGGTCGTACGGGCGTTGCGGGAGTCCGGGCGTGTATCGGTCAGCGTCGCGATCACGGGGCAGCATCGTCAGATGCTCGACCAGGTGTTCGAGGTCTTCGAGGAACGCCCCGACATCGATCTCAATCTCATGACGCATGACCAGAAGCTCCCGGACATCACCGCCTCCATCCTGAGTCAGATGGCAGGCGTCCTGGGAGGACTGCGGCCGGATCTCGTCCTCGTCCACGGCGACACGACGACGGCCATGGCCACGGCCGTTGCCGCGTTCTACAACCGCGTTCCCATCGGCCATGTGGAGGCCGGGCTGCGGTCCTTCGATCTTGCCCGGCCCTGGCCCGAGGAGTTCAACCGGGTCGCCATCGACTCGCTGGCGGAATATCTCTTCGCGCCCACGACGGTTGCAGCGGAGAATCTCGACCGGGAGTACAGCAGGCGCGGGCGGGTCTTCATCACGGGCAACACGGGAATCGACGCACTCCTGCACGTCTCCCGAAAGATCGAGATGGAGGAGAGCGGCGGAGCGAACGTTCTCAAGACGCCTGTCGCTCTCGACCCGGAGCGCTCGCTCGTTCTCGTCACCGGGCACAGGCGGGAGAGCTTCGGGGCGGGCTTCGAAGGGATCTGCGCCGGCCTCGCGAAGCTCGCAAGACGCAGCGACATCGAGATCGTCTATCCCGTTCACATGAATCCGTCGGTGCGGGAGGTCGTTCACAGCCGCCTCGGGGGCCTGCCGAACGTTCATCTGATCGATCCCGTCTCCTATGTGGACATGATCCGGCTCATGAAGAGGGCCAAGGTCATTCTCACGGACTCGGGCGGCATCCAGGAGGAGGGACCCGCCCTGGGCCGTCCGGTTCTCGTCATGCGCGATACGACCGAGCGGCCCGAGGCCATTGCGACGGGAACGGTCAGCCTGGTGGGAACGGATCCGATCCGGATCCACGACGAGGTGTCGGAACTGCTCGACGACGAGCAGAGCTATCGGAAGCGGGCGCGGGCCGTATTCCCCTATGGGGACGGGACGGCCTCGACCCAGATCGCCAAGATCATATCGGAGTCCTTTTGCGCATGACCACAGTCTGTGTCGTCGGTTTGGGATATATCGGCTTGCCGACCGCTGCCATGCTGGCCAGTCGCGGTTTCGATGTCGTGGGCTACGACGTGAACGAAGCGGCAGTCGCCTCCATCAACTCGGGCAGGGCCCACTTCCACGAGCCGGATCTGCAGATGCTGCTATCGGCGGCCATCAGCACGGAGCGGCTCAAGGCGCAGTCCACGCCAGCCGAGGCCGACTACTTCATCATCGCGGTTCCCACGCCGTTCAAGGACGGAAAGAAACCCGATATGTCCCACGTGGAACAGGCGTGCGACGCCATCGCCCCATACCTGAAGTCGGGCTCCACGGTGATCCTCGAGTCGACGTCGCCCGTCGGCAGCACCGAGCTGCTCGCCGCGCGTCTGTCGGAGGCGCGGCCGGATCTTTCCTTCCCGCGCTTCAAGGAGGCCGGCGAGGCGGAAGTCGCGGTGGCCCATTGTCCGGAACGGATCCTCCCGGGCAACATGCTGCGGGAGCTCGTCTCCAACGACCGCATCGTCGGCGGCATGACCGACGCATGCTCGCGCCGGGCCGTTTCCCTCTACGAGAGCTTCGTCACCGGGCACATCTATACGACGGATTGCCGGACGGCCGAGTTCGTGAAGCTGACGGAGAATGCGTTCCGCGATGTCAACATCGCCTTCGCCAACGAGCTTTCCGTCATCTGCGACAGGATCAATGTGGATGTGTGGCGGGCCATCGAGCTCGCCAACCGGCATCCCCGCGTTTCCATCCTGCAGCCCGGAACGGGAGTGGGCGGCCATTGCATCGCGGTCGATCCCTGGTTCATCGTCGACTCCGCGCCGGAAGAGGCTCGCCTGATCCGGACGGCGCGCGAGGTGAACGACCGCAAGCCGGAATACATCTTCCATCGCATCCTGGATCTCGCCGACCGCTTCAAGAACCCTGTGGTGTCCTGCTTCGGCATCACCTACAAGGCCGATGTCGGCGACCTGCGCGAGAGCCCTTCCATGAAGATCGTGATGAAGCTCCTTCAGCACGGCGGCGTGAAGGTCCTGGTCTGCGACCCTCTGGTCAAGGAGTTGCCGGCGGTTTTCCGGGGGGCTCCCGACATACGGCTCGTGGATGCGGACACGGCGCGGCAGGAGGCGGACATCGTCGCCTTCCTGGTGGCGCACAAGCAGTTCAGGCGGCTCGAGTTCAACCGTTTCCTCCACAAGGTCGTCGTCGACGCGACCGGGCTGATGTCGCGCCCGACGGATCTGGACGGAGGACTTCTTCGCGCAAACTGAAGCATCGCGCGCGGAGTGGGAGCCGGTTCTGCGCAAAAAGATGCATGAAACCAGAGGACTGGAGGATCGAACGTGAGTTCGAATTTACCTCCGATACTCTCGATCGGCTTGCGCAGACCGGGACGGAAACGCTTTCCGTTCCTTGAGACAAACGAGGGTCAGATTTGCCTGGTTCGCGCCACCCAATCCCCTGCCAGGGACGGGCCGGACAGGACCAGCAGGATCAGCGCCAGCGGAAGGCAGAACAGGAAGCCCGCAAGCTTGAAGCCGATCGCGCCCGACACGCCCCCGACGAAGAACGAGCCGAGCAGCAGCGACAGGAGGCGGAGCTTTTCGCGGTCCGCCGCCACTTTCGGCAGGGAGGAATCGCCGTTCCTGTAGCAGAGCTTTCCGAGTTCGATCCCGATGTCGGTCACGATGCCTGTCACATGGGTCGTGCGCATGCGCGCGCCGGAGATCTTCGTCACGGTCGCGTTCTGAAGACCCATGATGAAGCACAGCCAGGGAATCGTCATGGATACGAATGTGGCGGTCGGCGAGAAGAGCCAGCCGTAGAGGCCGAAGGCGAGGAGGAGCATCGCTTCGAGGAGGAGCGGCAAGGCATAGAGGCTGTCCAGGCTCCGGCGCCGGCCCCAGTTGATCAGGATCGCCGAGCAGCCGGCGCCCGCGACGAACGGAACGAAGGCGGCGAGGCCGACGAGTACGAGGTCGAAGGCCCCGAGCGCGAGATTGTCGGCCATGCCGGAGAAGATGCCGGACATGTGGGAGGTGTACTGACCGACGGCGAGGAAGCCGCCCGCATTCATCGCGCCGGCGATGAAGGTCAGCAGCATACCGAGCTGAAGATCGGCCGCGCCGGTCCGTCGGGAGGCCGCAACGGACTTCACGGAGCTCACATAGCGGGCGGTGCGGCCCTTCATCATTGCGCCAGGGTCGATGCGGATGCGCGCTGCCCGGAACCCGGCCGGATGATCGTTTCCAGAATGGAGACCTCCCCGACCTGTTCGGCCAGCGAGTTCCCTCCCACGAAGACCTGGATCGCTCCCTCCTCCACGCGGTAGGTCCCGTCATCTTGGTGGAAGCCCAGGGAATCCACCGGCACCCGCAGGATGACCCGTTTCGCTTCTCCCGGAGCGAGGGCGATCTTCTCGAAGGCCTTCAGCTCGCGCAGGGGACGGCTCCGGCTCGCAATGGGGTCGCGCGTATAGAGCTGCACGACCTCCTGCCCGGCCCGTGCGCCGGCATTGGTGACGGTGACGGCCACCTCCAGCACCTCGCCCGCCCGGAGGCGTTGCTTGAGGATGGCCGGGTCGGTGTACGTGAAGCGCGTATAGCTCAGCCCCCAGCCGAAGGGATAGAGCGGCGTAATCGCCTCATCCACGTATTTCAGGGTGAAGCGGTTGTGCTCCAGGGTCGGGCGGCCCGTGGGAAGGCGGTTGTAGTACAGGGGCAGCTGGCCGACCGTGCGCGGCCAGCTGACCGGCAGCTTCCCGCTCGGGCTGACATCTCCGAACAGGATGTCGGCGACGGCCGTTCCGCCCTCCGAGCCCGGATACCATGCCATCAGGATGGCGGGGATCAGATCCGTGAGCTTCCCGAGTTCGAGAGGGCGGCCGCCGACGATGACCAGGGCCACCGGCTTGCCCGTTGCGGCCAGCGCCTTGAGGATCTCGGCCTGGTGGCCGTTCAGAACCATGTGCGCCCGGGAGGCAGCCTCCCCGGAAAGGTCCACAGGCTCGCCGAACACCGCGATCACCATGTCCGAGGCCCTGGCGGCTTCCAGGGCCTCCGGAAGCCGGTCCTGCGACCGGCAGAAGAGATCGCAGCCGGGCGCGTATCTGACCTGGAGGCCCGCCCCGGCCGCTCTCCGCCGGATGCCTTCCAGGATCGACACGGTATCCTGCGCATGCCCGCGCGCCCCGTGCGGGCCGAACTGGTCCTGCGGGGCATCGGCCAGGGGGCCCACGACCGCGACCGAGCGGGCTGTAGCGGGGATCGGCAGGACGTCGTTCCTGTTCTGGAGCAGAACGAGGGTCTCGCGGGCGACGTCCCGCGCCGCCGCGCGGGCCTCCGGCGAGGGGAAGACGGAATCCACGTGGGTCGGGTCGGCGTCGGGCCTGTCGAACAGGCCGAGCCGCATCTTGGTCCTGAGCACGCGCCTGGCCGCCTCGTCGACCACGCTTTCCGGAACCCGGCCGGCCCGGACCTCGTCGGGAAGATGCCGGATGTAGAGATCCCCCATCATGTCCATGTCGACACCGGCGAGAATGGCCTTGCGCGCCGCCTCGGCGCCATCGGCCGCGACCCCGTGGCCGATCAGCTCCTTGATTCCGGCCCAGTCCGACGTGATGAAGCCGTCGAAGCCCCATTGACGGCGCAGGACCTCGGTCTGCAGCCAGGGATTCGCCGTCGAGGGAACCCCGTTCAGGGCGTTGAAGGCTGCCATGAAGCTTTCCGAACCGGCCTCGACCGCGGCGCGGAACGGGGGTAGGTAGGTGTCGTACATCTCGGCCCGCGGAATATACGTGGTGTCGTAGTCCCGGCCCCCCTGCGGCGCTCCATAGCCGGCGAAGTGCTTCGTCGCCGTGGCGAGGCCCCCCTTCCTGAAGCCTTCGACCCGGGCGGCGGTGAGGACCGAGCCGAGATAGGGATCCTCGCCGAACCCTTCGACGATCCGGCCCCACCGGCTGTCGCGCGAAAGGTCGGCCATCGGGGCGAAGGTCCATTGCACGCCGATATAGGAGGCCTCCCGTGCCGCCCATTCGGAAGCCAGCCGGGACAGGCGGGGATTGAAGGCCGCCGCCTCTCCGAGAGGAAGGGGGAACTGGGTGCGGAACCCGTGCAGGATGTCCAGCCCGAACAGCAGAGGGATCTTCAGCCGCGACTGCCGTGCGGCCGCCTGGGCGCGGGCGATGTCCTGGGCGTTGTTGAAGTTCAGGACGGCTCCGGCGCGGCCGGAAGAGAGGTCGTCCCACCGGAGCAGGGGCCCGTTGGACACCATGTTGAGCTGTCCGACCTTCTCCTCGAGGGTCATTTTCCCGAGAAGGTCGTTGACCTTCTGCTCGATGTCGTCCTGGGCCCGTGAAGGTGCCGCCATGGCCGCCGTCAGAAGAAGGCCGGCGAGGCTCAGCCGCAGGAACGCAGAAACTCCGGTACGCCGCACGACACGATCTCCTTGGGCAGGGGCACGAAAACTTTACCGCGGATGGATCCCGCCTGCCGCTCGTTCCATGTTAAATAGGACATTTGTGGGGAAATGACGCGAGTTGCGCGCCCGGTCAACGTCCTCCCCGCCAGCCACGATTCGACACGCGATGCATCTGTTGCCATCCAACTTCAGGCTCCTTCTGGCGGCATCCTGCTGCGTCCTGATCGTCCTCGGAGGGGTGGTCGGGACGGCCGCGTTCATGGGGCACGAGGAACTCGTGATGGTCTCGGCCCTGGCCCTCGTGGCGGTTGCCCTGGGAAGCTTCCTGCTGCTCGGCTGGCAGATGGGGCGGATCATGAGGGCGCAGGGCCGCATCATCGACCGGCTCTCGGGCCGCCTGACGATCTTCGAAGAGGCCTCCGGGCCGCAGGATGAGACGACGGCGGCATCCTCGCCTGCAACGGGAGCGGCTCAGCCGTTCGTGAACGCCGAGGCGCGTGAGACCCGCAGGATCGAGGCGTTCGACCGCATTCGGGACGAGATCGCGCACGATCTCAACAACCGCCTGATGGTGATCGGCGGCAATGTCGATACGGTCGCCAGGAAGATCAAGGATCAGCCCCTCCTCCAACGCAGGCTGCTGTCCTCCCTCGTCGCGGTGGATCAGGCCGCCGCTCTCATCGCGCGATCGAGCGCCCTCGTCCGGCGCCGCGAGGCGAAGATCCGGCATGTGAACCTGGCGGAGACGATCGAAGCCGCCGCGTTCCTGCTGAGACGCACCCTCTTCCGGGACACGGTCGAACTCCGGGTGGACATAGAGGACGGACTCTGGGGCGCCCGGCTCGACCCGGAGGATCTGGAGACGGCTCTCGTCACGCTCTGCGCGGATCTGCGCGACGGCCTTGCCCAGGGCGAGGCGGTCACCGTCGAGGCCAGGAACGTCGCGGTCTCGAAAGGTACCCTGTCCCGCGCCGATCTCGAGGGCGAATTCGTGAGGATCACGGTCGGCTCGAGCTCGCTCGACGACATGCCTGTTGACCGGGGAAGGACTGCGGGCGGCATGTTCACCATGCAGGACATGGATCTGTCGAGCTGGGTCGATTTCAACCGGACGCTCCACTTTCTCCAGCCTCTCGGCGGCATGGCGGACGTGACGACTCTCGGCACAAAGACCGTGGTCGCGCTCTACCTTCCGAAAGCCAAGGCGCCTTCGCAGGCCCACTCCGCCGCGCGCGGCGCCGAATCCGTCGACGGGAGGGCTCCGCAGCACGTGGAAATCCTGATCGTCGAGGACGAGATGGAGGTCGCGTTCGCCCTTCAGGCAATGCTGGAAGAACTCGGCTACCTTGCAAGGATCGCGACCGATGCCAGGCAGGCCCTGAAGACCCTCAAGGCCCGTAAGCTCGGCCTGCTTCTGGTCGATGTGGCCATGCCGGGACCCATGAACGGCGCCGCACTCGCCCGCGAGGCCCGCGCCGCGCTGCCCGACTTGCCCGTTCTGCTGATCACGGGCAACCCGGCCGTCATGGAGGACGCGAGCGAGTTCCCTCTCCTGCGGAAGCCCGTTGTCAGCCGCGATCTCCATGTGACCATCCAGCGGCAGCTTGCGCCGGACGCCGGAAAGGTGGTCTCCCTCTTTCCCCGGGCTGCGCGGCGGGTGCCTTGAGGCCGCCTCGGGCCGTGCGAAGTCACGCCAGGGCCATGGCGGCCTCGAGCTTGGCGGGACTTTGCAGGGCAGCTTCCACCAAGGCTTCGAACAGGCGCTGTTGCGGCCGCTTCCAGATCAGCAGCTCCGGATGCCACTGAACGCCCAGAAGGAAGGCGGAGCCGCGGCCCTCGACGGCCTGGACGATTCCGCTCTCGTCCTGCGCCGCAATGGCGAGGCCCGTCCCGACACGGTCGACGGATTGATGATGGAGCGCGTTCACCAGGCAGGGGTTGCACCGGAGAATGCGGTCGAGGCGCGATCCGGGCGTGACCGTGACGCGCTTTCGGGGGAGGACGGTGCGCATCCTGGGGGCCTGCACGTAAACCTCGTAGATGTCCGTGTGCAGCGTTCCGCCCAGGGCTACGTTGATCATCTGCGAGCCCCTGCAGATTCCGAGAACCGGCAGCTCCGCCGGCAGCGCCGCCCTCAGCAGGCTGAGCTCCAGCCTGTCCCGCTCGGGATCGATCCGCACGTCGGGGATGACCTTCCCGCCATAGATCTCGGCGCCGATATCGTCGCCGCCGCCGATCACCAGTCCCCGGAGGGGTTCCTCGGGCGGCGCATGTCCGGCCATCAGCCTGACCGCGCGGGCGCCGGCGCGGGCGAGGGCGAGGCGATGCATGAAGTAGCTGCGCCATCCCCCTTCGCGCGAGGTTGTGACGCCGATCAGCGGCCTGGTCATTGCAGCGCAGCCCGCTCTACGATGTTGGCCCAGCTCTTGTCCTCTCCGGCGAAGGCCAGAAAGGCGGAGCCTACGGCGTTCAGGCGGTCCCGGTCCTCGGCCAGCCGCTCCACGGCGACCCAGCGGTTCCATTCGGGTGCGATGCTCCAGCCTGCGTCGCTGACACGCGCATCGGGAAGCCGGTAGTGGAAGGTCGGACGCCCGTTGATCTTCTCGTTGGGCAGCGCCTCCCGCACGCGGCGCGCATCGAAGTGATGGAGCAGCGGCAGCAGGTCCAGGTCGCGGTTCCGCGTCGGATTCGCGGCCAGGTAGTCGTCGATGAAGGTGTCCATGTCCGGCCAGTAATCCGGCGCGGCGATCTTCCGCACGTAAGCCGGGGGGAAGGGCGCGGCGAAGCCGAGCAGGTCGCGGGTGATGTCCGGCGCAACCTCTCGCCGCAGCCACGGGTTGAGCAGGACGAAGCTCTTCAGGACGGCGAGCGCCGTCGCCGCATCCTGCCTCGGAATCTCGGGATTGAAGTGAAGCCCGAAGGCATAGAACGGCGCATCCTGGGTGCCCTTCGCGCCGATGCCGCGCAGGACCTCGAGAATCCTGTCGACGTTCTGCAGCCGGTCCATGGGGACCGGCGACGTCACGAGCTCGCAGGGAACGATGTAGCTGGCGGCGAAGCCGAACCAGGCCGCGATCCGCGGCAGGAGGCCCGCCTTGCCTCCGCTGCGCTTGGCCGGGTGCAGCATCCGGCTGTCGAGCTCGATGGAAAGATCGCCCACCTGAGATCCCGTCAGGCGGTAGGCATGCGGGTCCTCCTCGACGATCCTGCCGCCGAAGGCTTGCCGGACGGCCTGCACCGCCGCCTCGGCGGTGGGTCCCGCAAACTCGACTTCGACTCCGACCGTGCGAACCTGCCCCGCCGCGTTGCGGAGCGTCGGCGGGAGCAGAAACTCGATAGAGGTCGGGAGCGCGGCCTGCGCCATCGGGGACTCCGTTGCGAACTGCTCAGGTGAACGAGCGCCATGCGGCGAGGTTCCGGCCCGGCGAAACACTGCATCCATTCCCAACGGGTGTGGCATTCCGTCCGGGGTTCGGGCTAAAAGGCCCGCATGAACATCCTCGGCATGTCCAAACCGGAAAGATCCGCCTGGGTCGCGGAGCTGCGCGCGACCCTGTCGCTCAGCTGGCCCCTCGTCCTGACCAATCTGGCCCAGAACGCCCTCATGACGTCGGACGTCATCCTCATGGGCTGGCTGGGCTCCGAGGCCCTTGCCGCGGGTGCCTTGGGGACGAATCTCTACTTCGCTCTCCTGATCTTCGGAATAGGACTCGTCAACGCCACCTCGCCGCTGATCGCCGAGGAACTCGGCCGCAAGCGTCACTCGGTCCGCGACGTGCGCCGCACGGTGAGACAGGGATTCTGGGCCTCCATCACGGTCGCCATTCCGATCTGGCTCTTGGCCTGGAACGGAGAGGCGATCCTCCGGGCCATGGGCCAGGAGCCGGCCCTCGCGCATGCCGCCGGCGGCTATATCCGCGCGCTGCAGTGGAGCCTTCTGCCGTTTCTGTTCTCCCTGGTCCTGCGCTCGTTCCTCTCCGCGCTGGAGCGGCCCGGATGGGCGCTGGTCATCGGCATTCTCGCCGTGCCGGTCAATTTCGGGGCCGCCTACGTGCTCATGCTCGGGAAGTTCGGCCTGCCCGCCCTCGGCCTGGTCGGCACCGGAATCGGGACCGTGATCTCGAGCACCTTCATGTTCCTGAGCCTCGTCCTGGTCGTCACATGCGACCGGCGTTTCAGGCGCTATCACCTGTTCGGGCGCTTCTGGCGGCCGGACTGGCAGCGCTATCGCACCCTGTGGCGCATCGGCGCGCCCATCGGCCTCACGGTGGCTTTCGAGGTTACGATCTTCAACGCGGCGGCGCTGTTCATGGGGTGGCTCGGGGCCGACGAGCTCGCCGCGCACGCCATCGCGCTCCAGATCGCCTCGTTCTGCTTCATGGTTCCCTTCGGCCTCGGCCAGGCCGTGACGGTGCGGGTCGGGCGCGCCTTCGGCGCCCAGGATGCGCAGGGCGTCACCCGGGCCGGGTGGACGGCCTACGCGCTGGGCGTCGGGTTCATGGTGGTGACGGCGATGCTCATGCTCTTCGCGCCGCGCCTCCTCATCGGCGCCTTCCTCGATCTCGCCGATCCGCGCAACGCACCCGTTCTCCAGTTCGCCATCTCCTTCCTGACCCTCGCCGCGGTGTTCCAGCTGGCGGACGGCGCGCAGGCGGTCGGTGCCGGAATGCTCCGCGGCCTCCAGGACACGCGCGTGCCGATGATGTTCGCGGCGCTCGGCTACTGGGGGATCGGCCTGCCTCTCGGCGTGGCGCTCGCCTTCGGAACGGGCCTGCGGGGAGTCGGAATATGGATCGGGCTGGCGGCGGGGCTGGCAACCGTCGCGTCTCTCATGCTCTGGCGTTGGCTGCGGCGCGACCGCCTGGGCCTTACCGCGCTGCCTGCTCAGGAGGCGTTCGCAGGCTGATCGGCACGGCATCGGCCATGCCGCTTCGCGCACCTGCGGAGCAGGCCCGGCGGACGGGCGCTCCCGGCCGGGCGTGCCGCAGGACGGACACCGCGTGCTCGCCCGCCAGCACCGCGCCTTCGATGGTTCCGGGCCGCGGACCGAGCCAGTCTCCCGCGAGGACGAGATTGGCGAGCGGGCGCAGGGGCGGGGACCGCGGGGGCTCATCGTCCCGCCGGATCGGAATTCTTGGGCCCTGCGCCACGCAGGCCTCCGGCGGCACGTCGGCCGGGACGTTCAGGCCGAGAGCCCGGAAGCCCGGCGCGACCTCCCGCCAGATGCGCGAAGCGAGCTTTGCTCTGTCTCGGATGGCCGTGGACTCTGCCGCCGCGACGGTGACGCATGCGTGACCGGAGCGGACGAGCGCCCGCTTCGCCAGAGTTCCCCTGAATGCGACGAAGCGGGGACAATGGGCCCCCGTTACGCGGAAGTGCACGTTCAGGGTGGAGGCGCACCGGCTCGGCATTTCGACGCAGGGGAGGAGGCGGCCGATCTCCTCCGGAGGCAGAGCGAGGATCACGCGGTCGTCCGCCCCCAGGATCGTCGCATGGTCGGTGAAGACGAGGCCGACGGCGCGTCCGTCGTTGACGAGGACGGATCGCAGATGTTCGCCGAGCCGGACCGTTGCCCCACGGGACCGGACCTCCTGCAGCGCCGGTTCCAGCAGATCCTCGGCGAGGCCCCGCTTCGGGACGAGAAGCCTTGCCGCTCCCGGACAGAGGAAGCGCCCGAGCACCTGTCCCACTTGGCGCGCCGGCATGTCGCAGAGGCGCAGGTTCAAGGCCGCGCCGGCCACAGGCTCCAGCAGTTCTGCAAGCGGCGTCCCACCGCTCGCAACGTCGCCCAAGGACCGGTCCTCCTTCGAGAAGGCGAGACGCGTCAGCCGCACGAGATCGGACAGGCGCATGTCCGGAGGTCGCCGGTCCGGAGCGAGCCAGGACCATGGCGACAAGCCGACCCGACGCAGTCCGCCGCTCCCGGCATCGTAGAGCGGGATCCCTTCAGGCTCCGGTGCGATCCATCGTGCGTGCGCGCCGATACTCCTGAGCAGTGCCATCGCGCGACAATCGGCGGCGAACAGGACGTCCATGCCCGTTGTGCAGGAATGGGTCTCGCCCTCGGGAGACCTGCCGCCGTCGCGACTTCGGGTCCCGGGCGCCGCCTCGTAGAGCGTGACGGGACAGTCCTGAGAAAGCGCCGACAGGGCTGCGCTCAATCCTGCGACCCCGGCTCCCACCACATGCGTTCGCCCGACCATCTCTGCCCTCGCTGCTGGACCGGTCGATTGCAGGCGACCCTGCGCCCGAGAAGGACAACTAGTCCGCCCGGATGCGACGACCAGAGGCGGTCTCCGCCATCATCGCTGCTCGCCCAGCAGCGGAAAGATGAACGCACAACGTTTAGGCTATAACTTTACATAAAATGGGACTTTTAAGATATTCATAAGGATTATGTCAGTTTGAAAAAGTAAGGCTGCACAAGGGAAAAATGGCTTCGCCTTATTCTCGCCTCTTTATCAGGCAGCTTCGCAGCAAGCACAATGGAAGGGGAGCCTGAAACTTGAAGAACATCCTCGCCCGTGCGCCGATTCTGGCGCCACTTCTATTCGTTGCAGCTTGCAACACCACCTCAGGCGGTCCGACCAGCACAGGATCGATCTCAGTAACGGCCGACAAGGTCCTTCAGAAGGGCACTGCCTCCTGGTACGGGCCCGGCTTCCACGGCCGCCGCACGGCGAGCGGCGAAAGGTTCAATGCCCTGGCCATGACAGCGGCGCATCGGTCGCTCCCGTTCGGGACGAAGGTCCGGGTGGTGAACGAGAAGAACGGCCGCTCGGTGGTGGTCCGGGTCAACGACCGCGGCCCCTTCTCCCGGCACCGGATCATCGATCTGGCCAAGGGGCCGGCCCAGGAACTCGGCCTCACCTCGACCGGGACGGCCTACGTCTCCCTGCACCGGATCGATTAGGATTAGGCCCTTCTTAATCCCTTGCCGCGATTCTTGGTGCGATTCGGGCCAAGGGTTGCATGAATGGGTTCCAGGTCGTCTCCGTCGTCGAACGTCATCCGCTTTCCGGGCGCACGCTCGGCGACCTCTTCCCGGCGCGATCAGAGGAGCCTCATGGACGCTGTCTATGCGGCCGGCTCTCTTCCGATCGCGGCGGAAGACACGACGACGAAAACCATTGCGACGCGCCTGACGATCTTCGGCTTCGTGGTGCTCGACGAGGTGCAGGCCGACGGAACCGTGCGGCGCCTGCGCCCTTCGGAAGCGGTCCGTCTTTCGACGGCGCATCCGTGGCGGGTGTCTCGCCCCTCGAGCCGCTATGCGATCGGCAACGATCTGCCGGCCAGCGATCTCGATCTCTTCGCAGCCCAGATGGGATGAAAGGCTCGCCTTTCCTCGGCTCTGCCCTAGTGTGAAATCCTGGCCGTCCGGCAGGCAAGGGCAGGGCTCATGCATCTGGTACAGATTCTCCTACCGCTCACCGACAATGCGGGGCGTCGCTTCGACAGCGCCGATTATGGGCGGGTCCGCTCGGAGCTGTCGGAGCGCTTCGGCGGCATAACGAGCTTCACCCGCGCCCCTGCGGAAGGAATGTGGAAGGAGGGCGGGCACACGGCGCACGACGACATCGTCGTCTTCGAAGTGATGGCCCGGGAGCTCGATCACGCGTGGTGGGAGCGGTACCGGGCCGAGCTCGAGCGCCGGTTCCGGCAGGAGACCATCGTGGTTCGCGGCATCAAGGTCGAGATGCTCTGAAGGTGGAACCTTCACCGCACCGCTTGGCTTGTCAGGCTGAGAGCGGAGCATCCCCCATGGCGAAACCCCTGATCGTTTCCATCCCCCACAACCTGGGCAAGGTCGAAGCGACACGTCGCCTGCACGGCGGGCTCACACGGCTGAAATCCCAGTTCGGGGACAAGATCGCCTCGATCGAGGAGAACTGGTCCGGGGACCGCATGGCTTTCCGGGTGGGAGCCCTTGGGCAGACCATCGCCGGCCACCTGGACGTCATGGAGGACCAGGTCAGGGTCGAGGTGCAACTGCCCTGGATCCTCGCCATGGTAGCGGAAAAGGCCAAGGGATTCATTCAGAAGCAGGGCACGCTGATGCTGGAGAAGAAATAGCTCCTCCCGAAGCTGAACGGTCGTTCATTCACATGAATGCGACTGGAACCAAATTGCATCCATTGCGTTGAAAACATGATTGCGACTGCGTCTCTCCGGCGTTCCAGTCGGCCAATACGAATGTCTTGCAATCCCCCGGACTGAGCGTTCTGTCCGTTCGTAACAACTCGTTTCCATTGAGGATCGCGCCATGCATGAGCGTTCGATAACGCAGTCGCATGCCCATCATACGTCTTTCAGAACTGCCGATCGAACGCCTCTCCTCGTCTGTTTCTCCCACCTTCGATGGGATTTCGTGTGGCAGCGACCGCAGCACCTGCTCAGCCGCGCCGCCAGGCATTATCGCGTGCTCATGGTCGAGGAGCCGATCTTCAAGCCGGGCATTCGTCCGCACATTGACGTCGGCGTGCGGCCGCAGGGCGTGACGGTTGCCGTTCCGATGCTGCCGGAAGGCATGTCGCACGAGGAGGCCATTGCCGGGCAGCGCGATCTCGTCGAGGAGCTGATCGGGCGCGAGTCCGCCGGACCGCGCGTCTTCTGGTACTACACGCCCATGGCGCTCGCCTTCACGAGCGACCTTGAATGCGACCTGTGCGTCTACGACAACATGGACGAACTCTCCCTCTTCCGGGGCGCGTCGCAGGAGCTGCTCACCCTGGAGGAGGAGCTGTTCGCCCGCTGCGATCTCGTGTTCACGGGCGGGATGAGCCTCTACGAGGCGAAACGCGGACGGCATCACAGCGTCCACGCCTTCCCCTCGTCCATCGATTTCATCCACTTTTCGAAGGCTCGCGGCGTCGGGCGCGATCCTGCGGACCAGACCGGGATTCCCCGTCCGCGGCTCGGATTCTTCGGCGTCGTCGACGAGCGCATGGATCTCGACCTCCTCAGGCAGGTGGCGGACATGCGCCCCGACTGGCAGTTCGTCATGATCGGTCCCGTGGTGAAGATCGATCCCGCATCGCTCCCCCGGCGATCAAACATCCATTGGCTCGGCGGCAGGTCCTACAGCGAGCTGCCGGAATATCTCTCCGGCTGGGACATCGGCTTCATGCCGTTCGCGCTCAACGAGGCGACGAAGTTCATCAGCCCGACGAAGACGCCGGAATTCCTCGCCGCCGGCGTACCCGTCATCTCGACGGCCATTACGGATGTGGTCCGGCCCTATGGCGAGAAGGGGCTCGTGGAGATCGCGGCGCGTGCGGACGACGTCGTCCAGAAAGCGGAGGAGATTCTCCGGCGCGAGAAGGGGCCTTGGCTGAACAAGGTCGACAGGCACCTGTCATCGGGGTCGTGGGACAAGACATGGGCATCCATGCACAAGCTCATGCAGGGCGCCATGGGCGACGTTCCGGCCGATCGCGCCGGCTCTTCCCTCTCCCTCTATGCGACCACACCTGCGGAGTGACCTGAATGTACGACTGGCTGATCGTCGGCGCGGGCTTCGCGGGCAGCGTTCTCGCCGAGCGGCTCGCGAGCGAGCGCAACGAACGCGTTCTCATCATCGACCGCAGGAACCACATCGGTGGCAATGCCTATGATCGGTACAACGAGGACGGGCTCCTGATCCATCAGTATGGGCCGCACATCTTCCACACCAACTCCAAGCAGATCTTCGACTATCTTTCCCGCTTCACCGAATGGCGCTTCTACGAGCACCGCGTGCTGGCGGAGGTCGACGGAATGCTGGTCCCCATCCCGATCAACCTGGACACGGTCAACAAGCTCTATGGACTGAATCTCACCTCCGAAGAGCTTCAGTCTTGGTTCGCCGCCCGCGCCGAGGCCGTGCCGGAGATCCGGACGTCGGAGGACGTGGTCGTCTCCGCGGTCGGACGCGAGCTCTACGAAAAATTCTTCCGAGGCTATACACGCAAGCAATGGGGGCTCGATCCTTCGGAACTGGACAAGTCGGTGACCTCGCGCGTGCCGACCCGCACCAACCGGGACGACCGCTATTTCGGCGACGAATTCCAGTTCATGCCGAAACACGGCTATACGCGAATGTTCGAGAGGATGCTCGACCATCCGAACATTCACATCATGACTCAGACGGACTACGAGGACGTCAGGGACATCGTCCCGCATCGGCGCGTCATCTATACGGGCCCCATCGACGAATATTTCGGCTTCCGCTTCGGGAAGCTGCCCTACCGGTCCCTGCGCTTCAGGCACGTCACGCTGGAGCAGCCCTGGTACCAGCCGGTCGCCGTCGTCAACTACCCGCAGACCAACGAATACACCCGCATCACGGAGTACAAGCACCTCACGGGGCAGGAGCACGCCAGAACCGCCCTGACCTACGAGTACCCGTCGGCCGAAGGCGACCCCTATTATCCGATCCCGAAACCGGAGAACCAGGAGCTCTTCAAGAAATACGAGCGGCTCGCCCTGGCGACGCCGGATGTCTGGTTCGTCGGCCGCCTCGCCACCTACCGCTACTACAACATGGACCAGATCGTCGGCCAGGCGCTTGCAACCTTCAGGCGGATCGGCGAGGCGCTGCCCGTCGAAGCCGACGCATCGGCCATCAACGTCGTTCCGTCGCCTCCTGTGCTGGCATCCTAGGCGCCGGCTTCATCGAACGGATTCGTTCCGAAAGGATTGAACCAGGACCATTGGCAATCGCTCGAGGACGAAGGATGAAGCAGGCATTGGAACTCTGGGGGGGGATCGAGTGCACCGTCGCGCGGATCGGCGACGCGTATCGCGATCAGAGCCTGGAGACGGGGCACAGCGAGCGGCTGGAGGACCTCGACCGTATCGCAAACCTCGGAATCGGAACCCTGCGTTATCCCGTGCTCTGGGAGACGGTGTCGCCCTCCTCGCCGCACGAGGCCGATTTCGCGTGGCACGACGCTCGCCTGAAACGGCTGAGGGAGCTGAACATCCGTGCAATTGCGGGGCTCTGCCATCACGGCAGCGGCCCGCGCTACACGGATATGCTGGATCCTGCCTGGCCCGAACTGCTCGCAGGGCATGCGAAACGGGTCGCCGAACGGTATCCTCACCTCGATCTTTATACGCCGGTGAACGAGCCGCTGACTACGGCGCGGTTCTCGGGACTTTACGGTCACTGGTATCCGCACGGAACCGGTTATGAGACCTTTCTCAGAATCCTGGTCAACGAATGCAAGGCCACCGTCCTGTCCATGCGCGCCATCCGCGAGGTCCGGCCCGACGCGCAGCTCGTCCAGACGGACGACATGGGCAAGACGTTCTCGACGCCGCTCCTCGCCTATCAGGCCGAGCATGAGAACCAGCGCCGATGGCTGACCTTCGACCTTCTGTGCGGGATGGTCGACCGCGAGCACCCCTGGTGGCGGATCTTCCTCGATCACGGAATCGAGGAGCGCGAGCTTGCGTTCTTTCTCGAAGCGGACCCGGCTCCCGACATCATCGGGATCAATCACTATCTGACGAGCGAACGGTATCTGGACGAGCGGCTCTCCCGCTATCCCGAGCATCACTGGGGCGGCAATGGCAGGCACCGCTATGCCGATGCGGAGGCGGTGCGCATGCCGCTGCCGCCGGAGGATCTCGGCCCTCTCGCGCGCCTGCGCGAAACGTGGGAGCGGTACCGGCGCCCGGTCGCCGTCACCGAGGTCCACCACGGCTGTACCCGCGACGAACAGCTGCGGTGGCTCGTGGAGGTCTGGCAGGCGGCGCAGCAGCTGCGGGAGGAGGGGGCGGACATTCGCGCCGTGACGGTCTGGTCCCTGTTCGGCACCGTCGACTGGAATACGCTGCTCACCCAGCGAACCGGCTGCTACGAGCCCGGCATCTTCGACGTCCGCGGGCGGGAAGAACCGCGCCGCACGGCGCTCGCGCACGCGGCGGAGTCCCTGGCGAGAAGGGGGATCTACGACCATCCCGTTCTCGATCGGGCGGGATGGTGGCGGCGGGACAGCCGCTTCTACCGGCCTCCGTCGCGCCGCTCCAATGCCTGCCGGCTGGTCGATGAACCGCGGCGCCTCCTGATCACCGGCGCGACGGGAACCCTGGGGCAGGCCTTCTCGCGGATCTGTCATCATCGCGGCCTGGATCACGTGCTCGTCTCGCGGCGGGACATGGACATCGCCGACCCGCGGAGCGTCGAGGCGGCGCTTGCCTGCCATCGCCCATGGGCGGTCGTCAACACGGCCGGGTACGTGCGCGTCGCGCAGGCCGAGGCCGAGCCGGAAAAATGCTTCCGGGAGAATGCCGTCGGCGCGGAGATCCTCGCGGCGGCGTGCGCCCGAGGCGGGGTCCCCTTCGTGACCTTCTCGTCCGACCTCGTCTTCGGAGGGGATCTGGACAGACCCTATCGGGAGAGCGACCCCGTCAGCCCGACCTCCGTGTACGGAGCGAGCAAGGCGGAGGCGGAGCGGCGCGTGCTCGCGGCGCACGGGGACGCCCTCGTGGTCCGCACCAGCGCCTTCTTCGGCCCCTGGGACCGGTACAATTTCGTCTGGTGGGTGCTCAATGCGCTCGCAAGAGGCGAGACGGTGGAGGCGAGAGCGGACATCGTGTCGCCGACCTACGTTCCCGACCTCGTCCATGAGGTGCTGAACCTCCTGGTGGACGGCGAAACGGGGCTGTGGCACCTGGCCAATCCCGGATCCGTCTCCTGGTACGATCTCGCCCGGGCGGCGGCCGACCGGGCGGGCTACGATCCCGAGCGGGTGGTGGGGATCGACGATGCAGGCCCGTCATGCACCGTGCTCACGAGCGAGCGGGGCATACTTCTTCCTCCGTTCGAGAGCGCCTTCGAGCGCTTCTTCCGCGACAGCGAGATCGCGTGGAGCGACGCCGCGCTGCAATCCATCGCGGCCGAGTAAGGCCTCTCGTTTCCAGGAAACGAGGGGAGGGGCGGCTCAGGCCGCCGCCTCCGCAGCGCGCACGGCCTCCTCCAGGCGCGCCATGCGCGATTCGACCGCAAGTTCCACCAGGCTGTCGAGGAGCATGGTGGCGGTCGGGTCGGCCATCGGCTCGTCCCTGAACAGGCGGAAGGTCGAGGCCACGATCCGGCCGCGCCCGTAGGAGCGCTCCACGCCGAGGGACACCGGCTTGTGGATCCAGCCCACGACGAGGCCGGCGAAGACGCGGGCCTGGAAGTCGAGCAGGTTGCAGCCGGAGATGACGTGGTCGGGTATGACGCGGTCCATGGTCTCGTCGAGAAGCGGGCCGCCGGGGAAGCGCGCGAAATGTCCCGACCGGCGCAGCCACGCGAAGGACGAAGCCCAGTCGCCCCGCCACAGGGTACCGTCGCGGGTCTTGACCTGCACGTTCTGCCAATGGGGGAAGAACGGGTAGAGGCTGAGCTCGCCCTCCGGCAAGAGCAGCAGGCTCGCCCCCTGGCGCACGTGGTCGGCGATGGCCTTGTCGTGGCTGCGCGAGACCACGACCGAGGCCTCCTCGAGGCTGCGGGCCGAGGCATATCCCATCAGCCTCATGCGCTCCCGCAGGTCCTCGTCGGGAGACCAGATCAGCTGCCGGAAATGCAGCGGCTTGCCGCGCGCCGCGTGGATGGCGAGATCCACGTGGTTCTGCGCGACGAGGCGGCCGTCCGACGCGCGCAGCTCCAGGCAGATGCGCCGCAGGGCCGATTCCTCGAGATCGGGCACGGGAAGATCGACCGATCCCAGATCGACGACCGTGGGAGCCTCGAGCCGCGGGACGGGAAGGCGCCGCGTCTCGTTGCACAGGCGGATCTCGAGCTGGCAGTCCTCCAGGACTGGCCCCGCCCCGTGGGCGACGGCGAGCTCGAGCGAGGCCTGCTCCCCCGCCCAGTAGGAGACGCGCTCCCACTTGGGGACGATCGCCGTGTCGGCATTGATGATGTGAAACAGCTCATGGAAGACGCGCGGATTGCGGCGCATGTCCAGGAGCCCGTTCGATTCCCAGTGGCAGTCGTGCAGCTCGGTGATCACGTAGCCTGCGAGGCTCGGCTTCCGGCGCATGGCCTCGATCTCGTATTTCAGCGCGCGGAACTGCTGCCACTGCGCCGCGATGACGAAGCGGCGCAGGTCGCCGAAGACGCGGTCGAGACTCCAGTCGGAGAAGCGGTTCTCGACTCCGTGGGCATACATCACGCCCTCGCCCCAGTCGTGGCCGGTCTCGAACCACCAGGGCTCCTCTCCCTTGTCGTTCCGCAGATCCTTCGGATAGGGCAGGCCCCAGTTTCCGAACTCGGAGCACATGAGAGGCTCCCGCCCCGTAATCACCGCATCGCCATGGGGCGAGTAGAGCCAGGAGGCGCGGCTCGCGAGCTCGTCCACGAACCTGTCCCATTCGTCGCGGTGATCCGGCACGGCGGCATAGAAATGATAGTCGGCGATGTCCGACTCCACATGAAAGCTCGGAGCCAGCGGCGAGTTGTCGACGACGAGGCGGGTCGGGTCGTAGGCCTTCAGCCAGGCGAAGGTGCGCTTCAGCCAGTCCCGGTGGTCGGGATCGTTGACGAGGTCGACGCCCCAGTTCTCGTTGATGATCGTCCAGATGACGATGGAAGGGTGGTTGCCGTCGCGGTCGACGATGCCCTTCAGAAGCTTCTCCTTGCGGCCGCGGGAGCGGTCGGTCGCCATGCCGCCGTTGGGGAGCTCGGTCCAGATGAGCATGCCCATCCGGTCGGCCACGTCGTAGTAGCGCGGATCCGCCGCCTTGATGTGGCAGCGCAGGCAGTTCAGCCCCAGCTCCTTCGCCTTGCGGAACTGGTCCTCGAGAAACGCGACGGAGGGCACCGTGCAGATCGTGTCCGGGTAGTAGTCCTGGTCGAGGGCCGCACGCAGGTAGAGCGGCTCGCCGTTCAGGTAGAACTTGCCGTTCCGCGTCTCGATGGTGCGGAAGCCGAAATGGTCGCCGATTTCGTCCCTGACGACGCCGTTCCGCACCAGGGCGAGGCGGATGGTGTAGAGATTGGGCTCGTCGGGGGACCAGGACTGCACCTCCGGAACGGTGAAGTCGAAGGGCATGCTGGTGACGCCCACCTGCGTCTCGTGGAGTTCGTCGATCACCACCGCCCCCGAGGGATCCCTCACCTCGATCCGGACCTGGGCGGTATCGGTGAGGGGGCGGGCGAAGAAGACGCCTGCCGCGACATGGCCTGTCTCGCGCCTGGGAACGAGGCGGATACGGTTCATGTGATCGGGGATGCGGCGCTCCAGGAACGTCGACTGCCAGATGCCGGAAAGCGGGCCGTACCAGCTCTGCTTGCCGAAGGGGATTTCGGCGAAGGGCGAGTCCGGGAACTCCGCCGGATTGTCGGTGGGGGAGTCCACCCGGACCTTGATCTCGTTGAGGCCGGGCCTGAGGTGCTGCGTGACGTCGAAGGAGAACGGCAGGAAGCCGCCCTCGTTGGAGCCGACCGGTTCGCCGTTCACGAAAGCCCGCGTGTTGTGGAAGACGGCGCCGAAGCGCAGCCAGACGCTGTCATGAAGCCAGTCCGCAGGGATGTCCACGATCCGGCGGTAGATCCCGATGCCGGCTCGCATCCGCAGATCCTGGAACTGGGCCTGCCAAGGGCTGGGAACGACGATCTCGCGGACCTCCGCCGGGCCGGGCATCCGGTCGTCGGCGACGTGCAAAAATTCCCAGCTTCCGTCCAAGCTGATGCGATTGTCCTGCATGACAACTCCTTGAATCGGCATCTAACCCAAGGGCGTTCAAAACGGCGAAAACATGACTGAGGAGACGAAGGGGCGCGGCCTCGGCCTCAGGTGCCGGTTCGGCGTCCGAAAGTCATCGCTGCGTCAGCTTCCAGTCCGTGAACGCCCTTCGGTGCCATGCCCCGGTCCGTCCCCGTCAACGGCGGAACCCGGAGGTTGGATCCCCGCGATCCGCAGGTCTCGCTGTCCTCGCTTCGAGCAAGCCCCGCGCGCGATCCCGCTTTCGACGGAACGGAGGAGGAACTGCCCCCGCCATGTGGCGTTGCCCTCCCACAGCCGAGCCTCGCCAGGTTCGGTCGGCCCCTACCATCATCGAGAGGCTTGCGATGGCTAGAATTGTTCCCGACGACCGCGCACGGCAGGGCCCTCCCGGCCGTCCCGTCCTGGCGGTGCTGCTCGGAGCCCTGCTCCTGTGCGGCATCGCCATCGGCGGCTATCTCATCTGGGTGGGGAGAACGTCGCCCGACGATCCAGGCCAGGCGGCCTCGCGCGCCGCCGTGACGGGCTCGCCCTCCGGCTCGTCCGCGAATCCGACGGACCGGACCTCCCCCGCCAACCCGGCCTACCCCGTGCCGACGGATCCCTCCGCGACGGGCACCGCCAACACGAAGAAATAGCCCCGTCATCCAGGAAGCGCCGGAGCGGCGGCCCTGTCGCCGCTCCGGCCTTTCTTGCCAACGCCTTCTCAGGCGGCGACTTTTCGCCTTAATGATTCGCATAACCAGCGTTCAACAAGGTGCGACGGGGCGAAACCGAATGAGACGGATGGGACGAGGGCGGCTCTTTCTGGCCGCAATGCTGGCTTTCGGCATCGCGACCGCGGGCCATGCGCAGGGGCAGAAGACTCCTCCGCAGGCCGTTCCGGCCCAAACTCAAACCCAGACCCAGACACAGGCTCAGCCTCAGGCACCTGCCCCTGCGGCAACGGCTCCGACCCCCCCGGCGATTTCCGCGGACACGAAGGCGGTCCGTGCCAAGCTCGACCGGTTCAAGGCCGATCTCGAGCAGAAGGAGCTCGCGATCCAGGCCAGGAGACAGTCCGATGCGGAGCTCCAGAGCCTCCGGCAGCAGATCGAGCCCATCATCGAGAACATCCGCGGCCTCATCGCCGAGCAGGCGCCGAAGCTGGAGGCGAGCAGGGCGCGGCTGGCGCAGCTCGGTCCGAAGCCGAAGGAGGGGGAGCCCGAGGAGAGCGCCGAGGCCGCGCGGGACCGCAGCGAGCGGGAGGCCGCGGTCGCGGAGCTCGACGAGACCCAGCGGCTCGGCCGCGCGCTCCTGGTGCAGGCCGAGCAGCTCAGCGCCCAGATCAGCGACCTGCGCCGGGCGGGCTTCACCCGCGCCCTGTTCGAGAAGAGCGACAGCATTCTCAGCCTCGGGCTGTGGATGGACGTCGTCCAGGCGCTTCCCCGCGAGCTGCGGGCGCAGCGGATCACCTTCGGGGACACCGTCGGCCAGATTCAGCGGAACGCGACCCTGGGGGTCCTGCTGCTCATCGGCCTGTCCCTCGGCGTCGCCATCGCGCTCTATGCCGGGCGGCGGTCGATCGCGCCGCGGCTCGTGCGGCGGGATCCGGAGATCCTCGATCCGGCCCGGCGCAGCCGCCTGCTCGCAGCCTCCGCCGTCCTTCTCCTCGGCACCGTTCCCGCCATCGCGGGAAGCTGGATCTTCTGGGTGTCCTTCGACGCGGTGGACCTGTTCCCGCCCCGGCTGGAGCAGGTGGTCGCCGCCATCCTGCGCGGCATCGCCTTCATCGCCTTCGTGCGCGCGCTCATCGACGCCATCCTCGCGCCCGATCACGGCTCCTGGCGCCTCGTCTCCGTCAGCGAGGCCTCTGCCGGGCGCATCATGAGCTTCGGCATCACGCTCGCGACCGTCATGGTGGTCGGCAAGGTGCTCGATGCCTTCAATCAGGCCATCGCGGCGGCGCTGCCCATCACCGTCGTGACGCGGGCGGTCTTCGCCCTGGCCTGCGCCCTGATCCTCGCCGAACTCCTGCGCAGGTTCGCCGCGCGGGCGACGCAGGACGAAGCCTGCCTCGGCCCCTACGTGGCGCCGGAGGTGTCCATCGGCGGCCCCTTGCGGACCCTGGGCTGGATCGTCGTCGCCATCGTCGTCGGCAGCGTCCTCGGCGGCTATGTGGCCCTCGCCTCGTTTCTGGTGGACCAGACGGCCTGGATCTCGATCCTCGTCGCCCTGCTGATCCTGCTGATCGCCCTCGCCGACGAGTTCATCGGCAATACCTTCAGGACCCAGAGCCGCATCTCGACCATGCTCCAGGCCAATACGGGCCTGCGCCGCCGCTCCCTCGAGCAGATCGGCGTGCTGGCGAGCGGCATCGCGCGGCTGGCCCTCGTCGTCGTGGCCGTGCTCCTGGCCCTTGCGCCGTGGGGGATCGAGTCGACGGACGTGATGGGCTCCCTGCGAGCGGTGTTCTTCGGCTTCAGCGTGGGTGACGTGACGATCTCCCTGTCGTCGATCCTGGTCGCGGCCCTGCTCTTCACCGTCGGGTTCACGGCGACCCGGCTCATCCAGCGCTGGCTCGACAACACCTTCCTGCCGGCGACGGAGCTCGATGCGGGCCTGCGGAACTCGATCCGCACCGCCGCGGGCTATGTGGGCATCATTTCCGCGGGCGTGATCGCCTTTACCTATCTGGGCCTGAGCCTCGAGCGGGTCACCATCGTCGCCGGCGCCCTCTCGGTCGGTATCGGTTTCGGCCTGCAGTCCATCGTCAACAACTTCATCTCGGGCCTGATCCTGCTCTGGGAGAGGCCCATCCGGGTGGGGGATCTCGTCGTGGTGGGCGACGGCGAAGGCTACGTGCGCCGGATCAACGTGCGCTCCACGGAGATCCAGACCTTCGACCGCTCGACGCTCATCGTGCCGAACTCGAACCTCATCTCGGGCATCGTCCGCAACCGGGTGCGCAACGACCGCATCGGGCGCGTCCTCGTCTCGGTGCCGGTTCCCCGCGCGTCCGATCCCGACCACGTGGCCGACATCATGCGGCGCAGCGCGCTGGCCCACCGCGAGGTGATGAGCGAGCCCGCGCCGCGGGTGCTCTTCAAGAAGGTCACGGAGAACACGATCGACTTCGACCTGATCTGCTTCGTCGACGACATCGACTCGGCAGGCCGCGTATCGAGCGATCTCTATTTCGAGATCTTCCGCAAGCTGCGCGAGGAGGGGACCGGCGCGCCGCCCGCTCCCGCCGCGCCGCCGCCGGCGCCGTCCAAGGAGGAGGACGAAGCGGAGGCCAAGCCGAAGGCGGCCCAGGCCGAAGAGGAAGGCTTAACCCTTCTCAAGGATAAGTAGGCCGCATGAGACGCTTCCCCCTCCTCATCCTCCCGGCGCTCGCCCTGGCAGCGTGCCAGAGCCCGCCGCCCGCCGCCCGCCCGACCGCCCCGAGCTTCTATGCCTCCATGGCCAGGGCCGACGCGGCGGTCGACGCCGCCATGGCCCGCGACATGATCAATGCCTATCGCCGCAACAGGGGGCTGCCCCCCCTGGCGCTCGATCCGGATCTCCAGGCCGCGGCCCAGGCCGAGGCGCAGGCCATGGCCGCCGCCGACAGGCCCAGCTCCGCGGACGCCTTCAAGGCGCACCTCGCCTCCGCCGGCTACCGGGCTCCGGCGGCGAACCTGTCCGCCGGCTACCACACCCTCGCCGAGGCCTTCTCCGGCTGGCGGGAGAGCCCGCAGCACGACCGGGTCCTCACGGATCCCCAGGCGACGCGGATCGCGATCGCGACGGCTTACGCGCCGCAGTCGAAATACAAGGTCTACTGGGCGCTCGCGGTCGCCGCCGACAGGCGCTGACGCATCCTGCGCCCGCCGCCCGAACAAAGTCACGGGATTGCCGTTGATTGTCGCAGGCTTCACTATGGCAAGCGGAGCCCGGACAGGGAGGCGGTCGCAATGCGGGATCCGATGGAAGAAGAGGCCGGTCCTCGTGACCTGGCGGGCCGAAGCGGGTAGCCGTCCATGTGGCTGATCCGCCTCTACCTTCGCGTGCTCGGCCAGCTCGGCTCGGATCTCCGGGTCGGCGCGCTCCTGGCCCTGGCGAACGTGGCCCTCGCCATCTCCGCCTTCGCGGAGCCGATCCTCTTCGGCCGCATCATCGACGTGCTCACCCGGGCCCAAAACCCGAGCGCGCCGCCCATCGCCTTCTCGACCCTGATGCCGCTTATCCTGGCCTGGGTCGCCTTCGGCTTCTTCTCCATCGGCGCGGGGGTGCTGGTGGCGCTTCACGCAGACCGGCTGTCCCACCGCCGCAGGCTGTCGGTGATCGCAAACTACTTCGAGCACGTGCTGGAGCTGCCGCTCGCCTTCCACACCTCCACCCATTCGGGGCGGGTCCTGAAGGTGATGCTGGAAGGCTCGAACGGCATGGCCTGGCTCTGGCTCGGCTTCTTCCGCGAGCATTTCGCGGCGCTCGTCGCCCTCCTCATCCTGCTGCCCCTGACCGTGTTCCTCAACTGGCGGCTGGGGCTGCTCCTCGTCGCCCTCATGGGGATCTTCGCGGTGGTGACCACCATCGTGCTGCGCAAGACCGAGAGCCTCCAGGGCGCCGTCGAGCGCTACCATTCGAGCCTTGCCGAGCATGCCTCCGACGCCCTCGGCAACGTACCCGTCATCCAGTCCTTCACCCGCGTCGAGGCGGAGGCGAGATCCCTGCGCACCATCATCGGCCAGCTCCTGCAGGCGCAGAACCCGGTCCTTTCCTGGTGGGCGGTCGCATCGGTGGCCTCGCGCGCATCCGCCACGATCACCGTCACGGCGATCTTCCTCGTCGGCACGGCGCTGCACCTGAGCGGGCTTGCGACCATCGGCGAGGTGGTGATGTTCATGAGCATCGCCACCATGCTGATCGGGCGGCTCGAGCAGGCGGTGAGCTTCGTGAACCAGCTTTTCATGCAGGCGCCGAAGATGCGGGAGTTCTTCGAGATCCTCGATACGGCGCCGGCGGTCCACGACAAGCCCAACGCCAAGGACGTGCCGCGCTTCGCGGGCAAGGTCGCCTTCGAGGACGTGAGCTTCTCCTACGACGGCAAGCGTCCCGCCATCCAGGACGTGACCTTCTCCGTCCAGCCGGGCGAGACCGTCGCCCTCGTCGGCGCCACGGGTTCCGGCAAGTCGACGACCCTCGGGCTCCTGCACCGGGCCTTCGACCCGCAGTCCGGCACCATCCGCATCGACGACGACGACATCCGCGACCTCAGCCTCGCTTCCCTGCGCCGCAACATCGGCGTGGTGTTCCAGGAGCCGATGCTCTTCGCCCGCACGATCCGCGAGAACCTGCAGGTCGGCCGTCCCGATGCGACGGATGCGGAGATGATCGAGGCTCTGGAGCGGGCGCAGGCGGTGGAGTTCATCGCCCGCCAGCCCGCAGGGCTCGATACGGTCATCGGCGAGCGCGGGCGTTCGCTCTCGGGCGGCGAGCGCCAGCGCCTGTCCATCGCCCGTGCCCTTCTGAAGAATCCGCCGATCCTCATCCTCGACGAGGCCACCAGCGCCCTCGACGCCGCCACCGAACGGAAGCTGCAGCTGGCCCTCGACGAGGTGATGAAGGGAAGAACGACCTTCGTCATCGCCCACCGCCTCGCCACGATCCGCAACGCGGACCGGATCCTCGTCTTCGACCAGGGGCGGATCGTGGAAGCGGGAAGCTTCGCAGAACTCGTCGCCAGGGGCGGCCGCTTCGCCGAGCTGGCGAGGGCGCAGTTCATCGCCGGCGAAACCGGCGCCGAGCCCGCGGCGGAGCCGCGCCTGAAGGCCGTCCCGGCGACGTAGGCATGGACCCCCCCGCCGGGCGCTAACCGCGCCGAGCGCCCTGAGCCAAGGCCTCGTCCGCCTTCCTCGCGACGGAAAGCGGCGTGATCCGCAGTGCCGTGATGCGGTTGCGCGACTTGCGCAGGACCTGGAAGCGGAAGCCGTGGAAGGTGAAGATCTGGCCCGTGTCGGGGATCGCCTGGGCCTCGTGGATGACGAGCCCGGCGATGGTGGTCGCCTCCTCGTCGGGCAGGTTCCAGTCCATCACCCGGTTGAGGTCTCGGATCGGGACGGAGCCGTCCACGTTCACCGAGCCGTTGGGCTGAGGGCGCACGCCCTGGACCGACAGGTCGTGCTCATCCTTGATGTCGCCGACGATCTCCTCGAGGATGTCCTCGAGGGTCACGAGGCCCATCACCTCCCCGTACTCGTCGACGACGAGCGCGAAGTGGGTCTTCCTGGCGAGGAAGGCCTTGAGCTGGTCGCGCAGGGACGTCGTGTCCGGCACGAACCAGCTCTCCAGCGCGATGCTCTCGACGGACAGCTTGCTCGCATCGCCGCCGACGGCGTCGAGCGCCCGCAGCAGGTCCTTGGCGTGCAGGACGCCGATGATGTTCTCCTGGCTGCCGCGCCACAGGGGCATGCGCGTGTAGGGCGACGACAGCACCTCGCGCACGATCTCCTCGGAGGACAGGTCCGCGTTGATGGTGCGCATCTTGGTGCGGTGGACCATGACCTCGGAGACCGTCAGCTCCTCGAGGTCGAGGAGGCCGCCCATCATGTCACGCTCCACCTTTGCCACGTTGCCCTCCTTGTGCAGGAGGTCGAGCTGGCCGCGGATCTCCTCGCTGGCCGACAGGATCGGCGTGTTGGCCCCGATCCGGATTCCGAAGGGCCGCAGCATGACGCGGACGAGGCGCTCGATGGCCAGGGCCAGCGGGCCGATGATCGCCACCACCCAGGACATGGGCCGCGACAGGGCAAGCGACACGGTGTCGGGCGAGGAGATGGCGATGGTCTTCGGCAGCACCTCCGCGAAGACGATCACCAGGACCGACATGATGACGGTCGCATAGAGCGCGCCGCCGTCGCCGAAGATCGCCACGAGGACGCTCGTGGTGAAGGCGGAGACGCCGATATTGACGATGTTGTTGCCGATCAGCACCGTACCGATGAAGCGCTCGCGCATCTGCAGGAGGCGGTTCACGAGGCCGGCGCGCCGGTCGCCGTTCTTCTCCAGGAACAGCATGCGCGAGCGGGACGCGCCGGTGAAGGCGGTCTCGCCGGCGGAGAAGAAGGCGGAGAGAAGAAGGCAGAGGATGACGACCAGGGCCGCGACCCAGAGCTCGCCGAAGGAATCCTCGATCATGGCTGCGCTGCGCTGATTTCCTTCTTGAGGAAGGACCTGACCTCGTCGGCCGCGATGCCGGGCGCGATGAAGCTCTTCCCGATGCCCCGCGCCAGGATGAAGGTGAGGGCGCCGCCCTTCACCTTCTTGTCCTGCGCCATGGCGTCGAGCAGCTCCTCCACGGTGCCGCAGCCTCCCGGAACATGGTTCAGGCGGGTGGGAAGTCCAGCCTCCGCGAGATGCGCTTCGACCCGCCGCGCGTCCCGGTCCGGGCACAGCCCGAGGGACGCCGAGAAGCGGAAGGCCAGGCACAGGCCGATCGCCACGCCCTCGCCGTGGACGAGGCGTGCGGAGTCGTAGCGGGTGATCCGCTCCAGGGCGTGCCCGAAGGTGTGGCCCAGGTTGAGCAGGGCGCGATCCCCGTCCTCCCGCTCGTCGCGGACCACGACGGCGGCTTTCGCCCGGCAGCTTCGCGCCACCGCCTCGTCGCGCTCCGGGCCGCCGGCGAACACGCCCCGCCAGCGCGCCTCGCACCAGTCGAAGAACGAAGCATCGTCGATGAGGCCGTATTTGACGACCTCGGCATAGCCGGCCCGCATTTCCCTCAAGGAAAGCGTGTCGAGGGCCGCGGTGTCGGCGAGCACGAGGCTCGGCTGGTGGAAGGCGCCGACGAGGTTCTTGCCGTGCCGCGAGTTGATGCCGGTCTTGCCGCCGACGGAGGAATCCACCTGGGCGAGCAGGGTGGTCGGCACCTGGACGAAGCGGACGCCCCGGCGCACGACCGCCGCCGCGAAGCCCGCGAGATCGCCCACGACGCCGCCGCCGAGGGCGACTACGAGGTCGCCGCGCTCGATCCTCGCCTCCAGCGCGAAATCGCAGACCTTTTCCAGGAAGGCGTAGGATTTCGTCGCCTCGCCGGGCGGGAGAGCGAGGGTGGCCGTCCTCAGGCCGTGCCGCTCGAGCGCCTCCGCGAGGGACCGGGCATAGAGCGGCCCCACATGCTCGTCGGTGACGATGGCGGCGGCGCGCGCGCCGAGCGCCGCGATGCGCGCCCCGGCGCCTTGGAGCAGGCCGCGGCCGACGAGGATCTCGTAGGCCCTGTCGCCCAGGGGGACGGGAACCGTAATCGCCGCCGCCTCGGGCGCCCGCGTGGCCAGGCTATTCACCGGCAGACCTCCCATGTTCGTCGAACCACTCCTTGAGCGCCTGAACGATGTCGGCCACGACCCGGTCGTGGGGCGCCTCGTGGGAGTACACGGTCACGTCGGCCTCGGCATAGACGGGATACCGGACCTCCATGAGGCGCCGCATCGTCCCTTCGGGGTCGGGGTTCTGGAGCAGGGGACGCGTGGCGCGCCTGCGCACCCGCCGCATGAGGGTGTCGAGGTCGGCCTTGAGCCAGATCGAGACCCCCGCCGCCCTGATGGCGGCCCGGGTCTCCGCGTTCATGAAGGCGCCTCCGCCCGTCGCCAGCACCATGGGCCCTTCCTGGAGAAGGCGTGCGATGACGCGCCTCTCCCCGTCACGGAAATGCTCCTCCCCGTGAATGGCGAAGATGTCCGGAATGCTCATCCCGGCGGCTTCCTCGATCTCGTGATCAGCATCGCGGAAGGGCAGGCCGAGCTTCTGCGCGAGCCGCCGGCCCACGGTGCTTTTCCCGGCTCCCATGAGACCGACGAGCACGAGGGACCGCGAGCCGAGCCTGCGGGCGATGGGGTGGCCGCCCTGGCGTCTGCCGTCCTGCCCGCCGGCCTCATCGAGCGAATTGAGGCGGCTGGAAGTGTTCATGGGTCTGTCCTAGCATGGGGCCCGCGCTCTGTCACAGGACCCGGGGCACCCATCTCGAAAAGCTTGCCTTTGCCTGCCATGCATGGTTGTAGCTTGGAAACCTTGATGAGGGGCCCGTGCCGACTTTATTCCGGTTTCTTGTCGTCGTCGCCATCCTCGCGGCGCTCGGTTTCGCCGCCGTCTTCGCCCTGGCGACCCTGGTCGAGCCCGAACCGCGGGAGATCGCGGTGCCGGTCCCGAGCGGCCGCCTGACCGCCCCATGAGCGGGGCGAGGCACGCCAGCCTCTTCCTGGACATGCTCGCCGCCGAGCGGGGCGCGTCGAAGAACACCCTCGACGCCTACCGCCGGGACCTCGACGACTACCTGGCCTATCTCGCGGAGGCCGGCGCCCGGCCCGACACCGCCTCCGCCGCCACCGTGCGCGGCTTTCTCGCGAGCCTCGACGAACGGGGGCTGAAGGCCTCCTCGGCCGCCCGCCGCCTCTCGGCGGTGCGGCAGTTCCACAGGTTTCTCTACGTGGAGGGCTATGCCCCGGCCGATCCGACCGCTGCCGTAGCGGCGCCCAAGCGCGGGCGGGCGCTGCCCAAGGTTCTCTCCGTGGAGGAGGTCGACCGGCTCCTGAGCGCCGCCCACGAGGCGGCCGGGCGGGCGGAGGCCTCTGCGGCGGAGCGCCTGCGCGCCGCCCGCATGGCCTGCCTCCTGGAGCTTCTCTATGCCACGGGCCTGCGCGTCTCCGAGCTCATCGCCCTTCCGCGCAGCGCGGCGAAGACCCGCGAGCGCTTTCTCGTGGTCAGGGGCAAGGGCGGCAAGGAGCGGCTCGTGCCGCTCACCGATGCGGCCCGCGCGGCGAGTGGCGCCTATCTCGCCCTGCTGGAGAAGCAGGGGAAGGCCCCGAGCCCCTGGCTGTTCCCGTCCGACAGCGAGAGCGGCCACCTGACCCGGCAGGCCTTCGCCCGCGACCTGAAGGCCGCCGCCGGAGCGGCGGGCCTGCGCGCGGACAGGGTCAGCCCCCACGTCCTGCGCCACGCCTTCGCGAGCCACCTGCTCCAGAACGGGGCGGATCTGCGCGTCGTGCAGGAGCTTTTGGGCCACTCCGACATCTCGACGACCCAGATCTACACCCATGTCCTCGACGAGCGGCTGAAGAGCATGGTGCGCGACCTGCACCCGCTCGCCTCGAAAGGGGACTTGGACGGCTAAAGGAGACTTGGACCGCTAAGGTCTTCCGCGTTCCGCGTCAGCGATCGGGGCCGCTCTCCCGCCGCGTGAGCAGGAACACGCCCTGCTCGCCGAGGAGATTCCAGGCCCACCAGGGCAGCGCGACGCGCACCGGACGGCCGCCGGCGTCGAGCGCCGCCGCCCGCTCCATGCGCGCTCCCACCTCCCGGCACAGCTCCACGAAATCGCGGATCGTGCAGAAATGGATGTTCGGCGTGTCGTGCCACGCATAGGGCAGGTTGTCCGTCACCGGCATGCGGCCCTTCAGGAGAAGGTCGAGCCGCACCCGCCAATGGCCGAAATTGGGGAAGGATACGATGGCCCGCCGCCCGATGCGCAGCAGGTGCTCGAGCACGACCTTCGGCCGGCGCGTCGCCTGGATGGTCTGGGACAGGATGACGTAATCGAAGGCGTCGTCCGGATAGTCGGCGAGATCCGTGTCCGCGTCGCCCTGGATCACCGGCAGTCCCTTGGCGAGGCAGGCGTTCACGCCTTCGCGGGAGATCTCGATCCCGCGTCCGTCGACGCCCCTGCGGTCGCGCAGGAGCGCGAGAAGGGAGCCGTCGCCGCAGCCCACGTCGAGCACCCGCGAACCGGGCGCGACCATGTCCGCGACGAGGAGGAAGTCGAGCCGCGCCCCTTCCGGAGGGGCCGTCGCCGGAGCGGACGTTCCCGGCTCCATCAGGACAGCCCCCGGGCGCGGGCCGCGGCGTCGATGAAGCCGCGCGCCGCGGCGAACATCTCGGGCTCGTCGAGGAGGAAGGCGTCGTGCCCCTTGTCGCTCTCCACCTCGACGAAGGCGACGGAGGCGGCGGCGGCGTTCAGGGCATGGACGATGGCGCGGGAATCCGCGGTCGGGAACAGCCAGTCCGAGGAGAAGGAGATCACGCAGAAGCGCGTGGCCGATCCCTTGAAGGCGCGCGCCAGGCTGCCGCCGTGCTCGGCGGCGAGGTCGAAATAGTCCATGGCCCGCGTCACGTAGAGATAGGAATTGGCGTCGAAGCGCTCGACGAAGGAGAGGCCCTGGTAGCGCAGGTAGCTCTCGATCTGGAAATCCGCGTCGAAGGAGAAGGTCGGCGCGCTGCGGTCCTGGTAGTTGCGCCCGAACTTCCGGTGCAGGGCCATCTCCGAGAGATAGGTGATGTGGGCGCCCATGCGGGCGACCGCGAGGCCCTTGGCGGGCCGCGTTCCCTCGACGAGGTAGCGGCCCCCGCGCCAGTCGGGGTCGGCCATCACCGCCTGCCGGCCCACCTCGTGGAAGGCGATGTTCTGGGCCGAGTGCCGGGCGGCGGTGGCGATGGGCAGCGCGGCGAAGACCCTCTCGGGATAGCTTGCCGCCCACTGGAGCACCTGCATGCCGCCCATGGAGCCGCCGACTACGCAGAACAGGCTTTCGATCCCGAGGCGGTCGATCAGCGCCGCCTGGGCGCGCACCATGTCGCGGATGGTGATCACCGGGAAGTCGAGGGCATAGGGCTGGCCGGTGCGGGGATCGGTGGAGGCCGGGCCGGTGGTGCCCATGCAACCGCCGATGACGTTGGCGCAGATCACGAAGAAGCGGTCCGTGTCGAGCGGCTTGCTAGGGCCGACCATGGTCGTCCACCAGCCGGGCTTTCCGGTCACGGGGTTGGGGTTTGCCACGTGCTGGTCGCCGGTGAGGGCATGGCAGACGAGAATGGCGTTCGACCGCTCGGCGTTCAGGGTCCCGTAGGTCTGGTACGCGATCTGCCAGGGAGCCAGCGGAACGCCCGCATCGAGCATCAGGGGCTCGTCCGCTCCGAAGCGCGCGACGGGGCTCGACGGGTCGTCGACCTGGTTGCGCGGCTCGGGCGGGGGAAGGGCGCTGGTCATGCTCGACTCGGGCGGAAGCGTCCGGCGGAAGCGTTCGATCTTCCGAACAGCGGTAAAGCGGAGAGGCGCCGAGGTCAACGCGCGTCGCGGCGCGGCAGCGGCGGGGGGCGCCCGAATTCAGGCTTGGCAGGGGCGTCCGGGGCTGCGAAGAAGGGCGCAGTCGTTCAGGATTGCCCCATGTCCGAGAAGCCCATTCCCGACCGCCCCGTCCCGACCCTGGCGCAGCTGAGGCAGGAGATCGACCGGATCGACGAGGCCATGCACAGGCTGCTGATGGAGCGCGGCACCATCATCGACCGCCTGATCTCGGTCAAGAAGACGTCCGAATCCGGCTCGGCCTTCCGGCCGGGCCGGGAGGCCTCCATGATGCGGGCGCTCGCCGAGCGGCACGAGGGGCTCCTCCCCCTCGACACGGTGGAGAGCATCTGGCGGGTGATCATCGCCACCTTCACCTACGTCCAGGCGCCGTATTCGGTCCATGCGGACATCTCCGGAGGCGATGCGCCGATGCGCGATTCGGCCCGCTTCCACTTCGGCTTCACGGTCCCCTATGTCAGCCATCCGAGCGCCGCGGCGGTGATCGGGGCCGTGGCGGCGGGCCGCGGGGACCTCGGCATCTTCCGCATCGACCAGGGGGCCTCCAGCGGCGCCTGGTGGCGGGCCCTCGCCGAGCGGGACGGACCGAAGATCATCGCCCGCCTGCCCTTCATCGAGCGGCCGGACCATCCGGCCGGCACGCCCGTCTACGTCATTTCCAAGCCCCTGGCCGACGCGGCCGTCCGCGACGTGGTGCTCTATGCCGCCCAGTTCGAGCGGTGGCACAGGGACGTCGCGGCGGCGCTCGCCGGACTCGGCGGGGAGGCGGTGGCGAGCGCCGCCGACACCTACGGCCTCTCCGTCCTGGTGGCCGTGCCGGGGGCCGTGGAGCCCTCCCGCCTGCATGGGGTCCTGACGGAAGCGGGCGCCAGCCTGTCGCAGCTCGTCGAGGTCGGCAGCCATGCGGAGCGTTTCCGCGTGAAATGAGCTGGAGGAGGCGCCTTTCCGACGCACGGGCTTCGGATCGATCCCAAAAGTGCATTCCCCTTTCGGGCCCGATGCTCTAGAGCGGAACCGGCCGCGGGTTCCGTTCCCCGGCCGGGAAACCGGCTCCCGCCTCCGCCGGTCATGCTCGAGAGCCAATCCGAATTTCGACCCTTCTCCAGGAAGCGCATCCATGCCCGCCCGTCCCGAACCCCGCCCCGGCGTCCTGAAGATCGAAGCCTACGTGCCCGGCAAGAGCGCCGCCGCCGGGGTTGCGAAGGTCTACAAGCTGTCCTCCAACGAAACGCCCCTCGGCCCATCGCCGAAGGCGGTCGAGGCGATCCGTTCCTTCGACCATCTGGAGCTCTATCCCGACGGCTCGGCCACCCGCCTGCGCGAGGCCATCGCCGCCAAGTACGGTCTCGATGCGGGCCGCATCGTCTGCGGCGCCGGGTCCGACGAGCTGCTCTCCCTGATCACCGGCGCCTATGTGGGGCCGGGCGACGAAGGGATCTTCTCCGAGCACGGGTTCCTGGTCTACCGCATCGCCATCCTCGCGGCGGGCGGCGTTCCCGTGGTCGCGCCCGAGAAGGACTATCGCGCCGACGTGGACGCGATCCTGGCGCGGGTGACGCCGAAGACGAAGATCGTTTTCCTCGCCAATCCCAACAACCCGACGGGCACCTACCTGCCCTTCGACGAGGTGAAGCGCCTCCATGCGGGCCTCCCGCCGCACGTGCTCCTCGTCCTCGACGCGGCCTATGCGGAATACGTCCGCCGCAACGACTACGAGGCGGGGCTGGAGCTCGTCGCCACGGCCGAGAACGTGGTGATGACCCGCACCTTCTCGAAGATCTACGGCCTCGCCAACCTCAGGATCGGCTGGATGGTCGCGCCCGCCCACGTGGTCGACGCGGTCAACCGGATCCGCGGCCCCTTCAACGTGAACGGCCCGGCCATGGCCGCCGCGGTGGCGGCGATCCAGGACGACGCCCATGTGGCGAAGTCCGTCGAGCACAACGAGACCTGGCTCGCCTGGCTCACCCGCGAGATCGAGGCGCTGGGCCTGAAGGTCACGCCGAGCGTGGGCAACTTCCTGCTCGTCCACTTCCCCCGCGAGGAAGGCCGGACGGCGAAGGACGCGGACGCCTTCCTGACGGAGCGCGGCCTCATCCTGCGCCGGATCGACGGCTACGGCCTGCCGCATGCCCTGCGCCTCACCGTCGGGACGGAGGAGGCGAACCGGCTGGTCGTCGCCGCGCTGGGCGATTTCCTGGGCAAGGACCATGCCTGAGCGCCTCGGACCTCCCCGTGCGGCGCCGCTCTTCGGCCGGGTGGCGATCATCGGCTTCGGCCTGATCGGCTCCTCCATCGCCCGCGCGGCGCGTCATCTCAACCTCGCGGGCACCCTCGTCGCCGTCGACCGGGACGAGGCCGTGCTCGCGCGGGTGCGGGAGCTCGGCCTCGCCGAGGAGGCCACGGCCGACCTCGCGGCCGGCGTCGGGGACGCCGACCTCGCGATCATCTGCGTCCCGGTCGGCGCGTACGGGGCGGTGGCGGAAGCCATGGCTCCCGGCCTCAAGCCGGGCGCGATCGTCTCCGACGTCGGCTCGGTGAAGGCCTCGGTGATCGCCCAGGTCCAGCCCCACCTTCCCGCGGGCGTGCATTTCGTCCCCGCCCATCCGGTGGCGGGGACCGAGCATTCGGGGCCCGATGCGGGCTTCGCCACCCTGTTCCTGAACCGCTGGTGCATCCTCACGCCGACGGAAGGCGCGGACCAGGGCGCCGTCGACCGGGTGCGGAACTTCTGGTCCGCCATGGGGGCGAACGTCGAGACCATGACGGCGCAGCACCACGACCTGGTGCTCGCCATCACGAGCCACGTGCCGCACCTCATCGCCTACAACATCGTCGGCACGGCGGCGGACCTGGAAACGGTCACCCAGTCGGAGGTGATCAAGTTCTCCGCCGGCGGCTTCCGGGATTTCACCCGCATCGCCGCTTCCGACCCGACCATGTGGCGGGACGTGTTCCTTCACAACAAGGAGGCGGTGCTGGAGATGCTCGGCCGCCTCAACGAGGACATCGCGCTCCTCGCCCGGGCGATCCGCTGGGGCGAGGGCGACAAGCTCTTCGACCTGTTCACCCGCACCCGCGCCATCCGCCGGGGCATCATCTCCGTGGGGCAGGAGACGCCGGAGCCCGATTTCGGCCGCCGGCGCGACGGTCAGTAGAGCGACGGCAGCTTGAGGCCGGGGATCACGAACGGCCCGAGCGCCACGAAGCCGCCGTCGAGCCGCAGGGGCGGGAGGGGCGCCAGCGCCGGCTGCCCGGGCCTGGCCGCGTTGCCGGACGGCCGGGGCGCCTGACCGAGCAGGGCCCCGAGCAGCGCCCCGCCGGCGCGGTTGCCGGTGACAGCGCCGAGAAGCCCGTCGAGGCCCGCCGCGGAGACGTTCAGCAGGCCGGCGGGGCGGTGCTGGGGATCGAGCCCGAGCTCGCCCTTGGCTTCCATCCGGCGGGCGCCCTTGCTGACGGAGAGCATCTCGACGGTGAGCCTGCCGCCGTCGCTGCGCCAGCGCTCCAGCTCCTCGGCCAAGGGCCGCCCCCGGAACCCTTCCGCCTGGCTGACCGTGAGATCGGCCTGCAGGTCCGTCGGCTCGGCGCCGCCGATCAGCCCGTCGAGGAGCGGGACCTTCGCCTGCTCCACGGAGAACGCCACGTCGTAGGCCCTTTCCTGCCCGCGGGCCGGATCGGGCCGCACGTGGAGCTCCATCGCGCGCCCCGACACGGCGACGGGATCGGGGGTCAGGCCCGTGACCGTCACCGACGGGTTGCGGGCGACGGCGGAGAGGCGCTGCAGGCCGGCGGCCGTCGCGTGCACGCTCGTCTGGAGCAGGTCCCACCGGCCCTCGACGGCGACGGTGCCGTCCGTCCAGCGGAAGGGCCCCTCGATCTCGGTGATCACGAAACGCGGCTGGTAGACCTGCGCCACCGCCTCGACGCGCCCGAACGAGGCCGTCACCGCCCCGTGGGTCAGACTCAGCGCGCCGCAGGTCACCTCGATCCGGAAGGGGAAGCCCCCCACCGTCCGGTCGCTGCAGGTCCACTGCCGGCCGGCCTTGGCCTCGAGGCCGAACCACGCGTCGATGGAATCGCTGGCGCGGCTGCGGATCGCGAGCCAGGCGGCGCTCCAGCCGACGGCCACGAGGACGAGCAGGACGAACGGCGTGTAGAGCCAGAAGCGGCTGGAGCGGTTCTCGGCGGGGGCCTCGCCCATTCGGGTCTCCTATTGTATCGCTTGCCGGTAACTGGTAGCGCATCTGCCGCCGAGGGGTCGACGACTTCCGCTGGCCATGCGCTTCCATACGGGAGAGCGGGACCGGGCGCAAAACCCATCCCCGCGAGGCGCGTGCCGGCGTCCGATCCCGGCGGGAACCGGGCATGGCGATGGAAATACGGAACGCCGGCGATTTGTGGGTCTTCGGATACGGCTCGCTCATGTGGCGGCCGGGCTTCCCGTTCGTCGAGCGCCACCACGCCCAGCTTTTCGGCTACCACCGCTCCCTGTGCGTCTTCTCCCATGTCCACCGCGGGACGCCGGAAAGGCCCGGGCTCGTCCTCGGCCTCGACCGGGGCGGGCGCTGCCACGGGGTCGCCTTCCGGGTGGCGCGGGAGGAGGCCGAGGCCACCATCCATTACCTCAGGGAACGCGAGCAGGTGACGGCGGTCTACCTGGAGCGCCGGCTCCCGGTCCGCCTCAAGGACGGCGCTCGAATCGAGGCCCTGGCCTATGTCGTCGACCGCAGGCACCCGCAATATGCGGGCCGCCTGTCCTTCGAGGAGATCGTCGATCTGGTCCGCCGGGGCGAGGGGATCTCCGGCCGCAATCCGGACTATGTCCGCTCGACCCATGAGCACCTGGTCGGCATGGGAGTGATCGATCCGCTCCTGGAGCGGCTGACCCGGGCGGTGGAGTAGGCATCCCGCGTCCCGGAGGGCGGGAAGAACCGCTCACTCGCCCGAACAATCGTCCTCGCGCAGGTCCTCGATCATGGCGCGCCGCTCGTCCTCGTCGTGGGCGAGACGGTGGACATGCATCTCGTTGGCGCCGCGGTTCCGAACCTCGGTCATCCAGCGGGCCCGGGCCTGGGCGCTGGGATAGGAGCCCGCGGTGGCGACGTCGATCACGTGGGCGGTGCCCGTGTCGTCGCGCTTGACGGCCAGGATCACCGCGTCGGTGGTCACCTCGATGACCTCCTTCTCCACCAGCGGATGGACGCCGACGATGTAGCGGCGCCCCGAACGCCCCCGCCAGGAGCTCAGGGCCTCGGTGGTCCGCAGGCCCGCCGTCGCTCTCAGGCGCTCCTCGCGCACGCCCGCTCGCCTCGCCCGGTCGTTCCGGAGGTCCCGCATGGCCATGGACCAGGATATGGTTCGTTTGTTCGCCATTTGTTCCAAATAGGAACGGCCGGCGGCAGCGTCAACGAACGTTCAAACCCTTGTGAGGTCAGGCGTTGGATAAATTCGTCGCAGGGCGGCCGCCCGGATCGAGGCCGAGGTCCCGGCGCCCTTCCGCCACAAGGCGCTCCGTGCTCGATTCGATGGCCTCCTGCAGCTGCCGGAAGAACGCGTCCCGGGGCAGGCCGGGGGGAATCGGGTCCAGGATCTCGACCCTGATGGTGCCGGGGCGGCGGATGAACCGGCGGCGCGGCCAGTAGAGGCCGGAGTTCAGGGCGATCGGGAGGCAGGGCGATTCGAGGTTCTGGTAGAGATGCACCACGCCGTACTTGTAGGCGGGGGCCGCGCCCGGCGGGCGGCGCGTTCCTTCGGGGAAGATGACGATCTGACGGCCCTCCCGGGCCTCCTCGTGCGCCCGCGCCATCATCCTCACCAGGGCCTGGGAGCCGGCCTTGCGGTTCACCGGCACGCAATCCGCCTTGCGGGCATACCATCCGAAGAACGGGATCCACATCAGTTCGCGCTTCAGGATGAAGGTGGGGTCGTCGAAGAGGGGGAGCAGGGCGAAGGTCTCCCAGAGGGACTGGTGCTTCGCCGCGACCAGCAGCCCGCCTGCGGGGATCTTCTCCCGCCCGCGGATCTCCACCTTCGTTCCCGCGATCACGCGCAGGAGCCAGAGCGAGGACAGGGCCCAGAGCTTGGCGCAGCGCATGAACACGCGCCGCGGCAGCAGGAACGTGGGCAGCAGCATGATCAGCCAGAGGATCATGTTCGCGTAGAAGGTGGTGTTGAACAGAAGCGATCGGAGGAGGAGCATGGCTTCAGGGAAGGAAAGGCGGGGCTGCGCCCGCGGAAGGCTTGTCTAAGCCATGTTAGCGGCCGGGGGACAAGGGCGAAACGGGAAACGGCACGAACCGGGGGCGGCCGCAAGCCGTCCCGGGCGGGAGAAGGGGCGCAGGCTCAGGGCCGCGGGGCCTCAGCGCCAGAGCGGTCCCGTCGAGACATGCTGGATCGGCCGGCCGCCGCTCATGATCTTGGCGGCCGAGGAATGTTCGGGGTCCTTCTCGAACCGTGTCCGCACCCAGACCACCAGGAACTTCAGGTATTCGGAGAAGATCACCTTGGCAGTGGCCGGGTTGCGCCACCAGTCGTGCGGGTCGATGGTCGCCGCCACGGGGTAGGGGATTTTCTGGAGGTTCGGCAGGGCGTGGTCGAGCTCCACCAGGGTCCGCGGCATGTGGTAGTTCGAGGTGACCACGATCAGCGCGTCGAACTGGTGCTGCTCGGCCCAGCGCCGGGTCTCGATGGCGTTCCCGATGGTGTTGCGGGCGCGGTAGTCCAGGTCGACGCAGCAGTCGAAGAGGCGGCGCTGCCCCGGATTGAGGCGGAAGATCTCGTCGCGGCTCGTCTTCTCGTTCACGCCCGAGATCAGGAGCCGCTTGGCGTAGCCCTGGGCCAGGAGGTCGATGGCGTCGCCGATGCGCTGGGCGCCGCCGGTCAGGGCCACGATGCCGTCCGCCCGGGTTTCGGGCTTCTGCTCGAAACGGTCGAGGGAGTACACGAAGACGAGGAAGCCCGCGAAGAGAAGGGCGACGCTCGCGGCTGCGGCACGAAGGCCCCAGCGAAGCACGCGCCTCATGCGCGACCGCCTACCCGGGACGGCGGGCGATCCCGGCATGGTCCATCCCCAACCGAAGGCCTCCGTCATGTCCGAGGCGCTGGCGATCGCCAGGTTCTGCGTGCGCGAGGTCATCTCGGCGGAAGATAATGCAGAATGCGGCAACGGAGAGGCAACCCCTTTTGATGAGGGGGGATCATCAACCATTTCCGTTAAGAAAGCGTCTCACGGTCAGGCGGGACACGATTCCGGTGATCAGCGCCACCGCGAAGGCGATCAGGACGACCACCGCATAGCCCCGCCAGCCGATGTTGAAGGAGCCGAACAGCGCCTCCAGCTGGTCGCCCGCGGGACTGGCGCGCCAGGACCGGGTGAGGAGCCCGAGGGCGGCGGTCATGAGGAGGGCGGCGCCGGCCCCGGCGGCGCTCCCCCGCAGCCCCAGCTTGAAGAAGCGCCGCTGGAACTCGCGGGCGATGAAGTCGTCGCTCGCGCCCACGAAATGCAGCACCTCCACCACCTCCCGGTTGCCGGCCATGGCCCCGCGCGTGGCGAAGGTCACGGCGAGGCCGGCCGCCAACAGGACCAGGGCGACGAGGATGACGCCGACGCCGATGATGGTGTTGGCCATGGTCGAAAGCCGCGACACCCAGAGGGCGTGGTCGTCGAGGCTCGCTCCCGGAACCTGCTCCCGCAGGGCCTGCCGCAGCTTCGTGAAGTCCGGCCGGGTGTCGGCCTTCAGCTTCAGGACGATGAGGCGGGGCACCGGCAGGTCGTTGAAGTCCAGGCCCGTGCCGAGCCACGGCTCCAGGAGGCGCTCGGACTCCGCCTTCGAGAAGGCCTGCGTCTCCTCGATCCCGGGCGCCTGGCGGGCGAGCGCCACCGCCTTCGCCACGTCGTCCTCGATGGAGCGCTGCGGGTTGGGGCGGACCTGGATCGTGACCTCCCGGGCCACGTCCGAGCGCCATTGCGCCGAGCTGGAGGCCACGAGCTCGGCGCCCCCCGCGCACAGGGCCGCGAGGAAGGTCAGGATCGCGATCACCGCCGCGAGCGCCTGCCCGCCCGCGGAATCGACCGGGACCAGGGGCGCGTTGCGCCGCAGGGAGGCGGGCAGGGCGCGCCTGTCTCCCTCCGGGGCCGGAGAGCGGGGCGGGCGGGCGTGGGAAAGGTCGTTCATGCCGCACGCCGCCCTATTCGTCGATGTGCAGCCTGCCGTCGCCGAGCACGAGGCGGCGGACGTCGAGCTGGTCCATCAGGCTGAAGTCGTGGGTCGCGATGACCACCGAGGTGCCGAGCCGGTTGAGCTCGATGAACAGGCGCAGCAGCCGCCGGGCGAGGGAGGGGTCCACGTTGCCGGTCGGCTCGTCGGCGAGAAGCAGGTCGGGGCGGACGATCAGGGCGCGGGCGATGGCCGCGCGCTGCTTCTCGCCGCCCGACAGGACCGGCGGCAGCACGTGCATGCGGTCGCCGAGCCCGACCCAGCGCAGGAGCTCGACCACCTCGGCCCGGTAGCTCGCCTCCTCCTTGCCCTGGACGCGCAAGGGAAGCGCCACGTTCTCGTAGGTGGTGAGATGGTCGAGGAGGCGGAAATCCTGGAAGACCACTCCCATCCGCCGCCGCAGGTCGGTCAGGGAGTCCTTGGAGATGCCCGAGACGTCCTCCCCGAAGAGGGAGATCAGGCCGCGGGTCGGCTTCACCGCGAGCAGGATCAGGCGCAGGAGCGTGGTCTTTCCGGCGCCGGAAGGGCCGGTGAGGAACTGGAAGGAATGCGGCTCGATGGAGAAGGTGAGGTCCCGCAGGACCTCGGGGCCCATGCCGTAGCGCACGCCCACGTTCTCGAAATGGACGACCGCGGTCGTGTCCCTGCTGAAATCGCTATCGTAAAAGGCTTCCACGCGCAGCCAGACCGTCCTTACATGGGTTTTCCGGAGCGACGGGCGCTCCGTCGCCATCCGATTCGCTTCGCTTATGGTCCACCTGCCGCAGGCAAGTCCATATGGCCCGGGACCCCCGAGGGTGGGGAGGGCCGGGCGATGCTAGCGCATCGTGCGGAAAAGTGGACCCGGTTTTCGCTGCGCGGCTCCCGGGGCGCTCCCGGGGCCTTTCGGGTGCGCGGCAAAGCCGCAGGGGCCAAGGCCCCGCCGACTTCTCCGTTTGACTTCGCCGCGCCGTCATGGTCACGAAGGGGAAACATTCCAGGCCCCGGCCGCACCGCAGGGGCCTTTCTGCGTAAACGGATTGACGATGACAGGCACCCCCCGCATCCGGGTTCTCTTCGACGAGGAAACGATCGCCAGGCGCAACGAGGAGCTGGCGCAGGAGATCGCACGATCCAAGCCCGAGAACCTGCTCGTCGTGGCCGTTCTGAAGGGCAGCTTCATGTTCGCCGCCGACCTGATCCGCGCCCTGCACCGGGCCGGCCTCGAGCCGCAGGTCGAGTTCGTGCACCTGTCGAGCTATCTCGACGGCACGGTCTCCACGGGCCAGGTGGCGATCCTGCGCGACGTGGAGAGCGACGTGCGCGGGCGCGACGTGCTCCTCGTGGACGACATCCTGGAATCGGGCCGCACCGTCACCTTCGCCAAGGACCTCCTCATGGCCCGCGGCGCGAAGCGGGTGATGACCGCCGTGCTCCTGGAAAAGCCCGGCAAGCGGGCCGTTTCCATCGATGCGGACTTCGTGGGCTTCACCTGCCCCGACGTGTTCGTGGTCGGCTACGGCATGGACGTGGCCCATTCCTACCGCCAGCTCCCCTTCGTCGGGGTGGTGGACCACCTGGACAGGAATCCCGACCTGTTCGACCGGCCGGCCGAGGCCCAGGCGTCTAGGGGTTGAGGCGCCAGACGGCGGCGTTCAGCGCCGTCGCATAGGCGACCCAGGCGAGGTAGGGCACGAGCAGCAGGGCCGCGGCCCGGTCGAGGGGCAGGAAGGCGCGGATCGTCGCGACGATGGCGACGAGCAGCGCGAGAATCACCACGAGGCCCGCGAGCGGCGAGTGCGCGCCGAAGAAGGCCCAGGACCACAGGGCGTTGAGGGCAAGCTGCACGAAGAAGGCCGCTACGGCCCCGCGCCGGCCCGGCCTGTCCTTCGGCAGGGCGAGGATCCGCCACAGGGCATAGGCCATCATGGCGTAGAGCAGGGTCCAGACGGGACCGAAGACCCAGTTCGGCGGCGTGAACCCGGGCTTGGCGAGAGTCGCGTACCAGGTTGGGATGTTCGGCATCGTCGCGACGGAGCCCAGCACGCTCGCGGCCGCGACCGGCAGCACGGCGATCAGGAACCGCTGGAGGGGAGGGGTCGGGGAATCGGGCAAGGCGGCCTCGCTGGGATGCATGTCGGCTCGATTCCCTGTAAATGCTTGAGCGTCTTCCCTTCCGCAACCCGCCCCGCTTCCTGGAGATTCCCATGTCCGCATCGCATCCGCTCTGGTCCAAGCGCTCCCTCACCGCGCAGGCCATGGGCCATGTGGACCCCATCACCAAGGCGGTGGTGCCGCCGATCCACGTGGCGACGACCTATATCCGCGACGAGGACAACGCCTATTCCTCCGGCTTCGTCTACGGCCGTCCCGACAACGCCACGGTCCGGGAGGCGGAGGCCGTGCTGGCCATGCTCGAGGAGGCGGATGCCGGCGCCCTCCTGTTCTCCTCCGGCATGGCGGCGGCTACCGCCGTCTTCCAGGCCCTGGAGCCGGGCGACCACGTCGTCGCGTCGAAGGTCATGTACTGGGCCCTGCGGAACTGGCTGGCGACGGAGGCGACCCGCTGGGGCCTGTCGGTGGAGTTCGTCGAGACGGACGACCTCGACGCCCTGCGCCGGGCGGTCGTCCCGGGGCGGACGAAGCTCGTCTGGGTCGAGACCCCCTCGAATCCCCTGTGGACCATCACGGACATCGCCGCGGCGGCGGAGATCGCCCATGCGGCCGGGGCGCGCCTCGCGGTCGATTCCACCACCGCCTCGCCGGTCCACACCCGTCCGCTGGCCCTCGGGGCCGACATCGTCATGCATGCCGCGACGAAGATCCTGAACGGCCACTCGGACGTGGTGGCGGGCGCCCTCGCCGGGGCGAAGGCGGACGCGTTCTGGAACCGCGTCGTCTCCATCCGCAAGATGCAGGGCGCGATCCTCGGCCCCTTCGAGGCCTATCTCCTCATGCGCGGCATGCGCACGCTCCACCTGCGCGCCGCCGCCCAGGCGCGCAGCGCGATGCTCCTGGCGGAACGCCTCGGCGACCATCCGAAGGTCGCCCGCGTGCTCTATCCGGGCCTGCCCCAGCATCCGGGGCATGACGTCGCGGCGCGCCAGATGGAGGGCGGCTTCGGCTACATGCTGTCCATCCAGCTGACCGGCGGGGAGGCGGCGGCCGTCCGCACGGCGGCGCGGGTTGGCCTGTGGAAGCGGGCGACCTCGCTCGGCGGGGTGGAGAGCCTGATCGAGCACCGCGCCTCCATCGAGGGGCCGGGCACGCCGTGCCCGCCGGACCTGCTGCGCCTGTCCACAGGAATCGAGGACGTGAACGACCTCTTCACCGACCTGGACGAGGCCATGCGGGCCGCCTGATCCCGCCCTTGTTGATCTTGTCACAAAACTCGTGTTCTCCTCGGCGGGCCAAGAACAAGGCCTTCCGAGAGAAACACGCATGACCTCGTCCTCGATCACCCGCCGGCGCGTCCTGCAGACAGGCGCCGCCGCCGCCGCCGTCATGGCGCTGCCGAAGACCGGCTTCGGCGCCGAACCGGTGGTGAAGCTCCGCATCATGGAGACCACCGACCTCCACGTGAACATCATGCCCTACGACTACTATCGGGATGCGGCGGACGATACCGTGGGGCTCGCGCGGACGGCGAGCATCGTGAAGGCGGCCCGGACCGAGGCGAGGAACAGCCTCCTGTTCGACAACGGCGACCTCATCCAAGGCTCGCCGCTCGGCGACTTCGTCGCCTACCGGCGCGGCATGAAGAAGGGCGACGTCCATCCCATGGTCGCCGCCATGAACACCCTGAACTACGATTGCGGGACGCTCGGGAACCACGAGTTCAACTACGGGCTCGAATTCCTGGAGAACTCCCTTGGGGAGGCCAAATTCCCCATCGTCTGCGCCAACGTGATCAAGGCCAACGGCGAGACCCTCCGCAAGCCCTGGCTCATCCTCGACCGGGAGTTCACGGACGAGTCCGGCGCGAAGCAGAAGCTGAAGATCGGCGTCATCGGCTTCGTGCCGCCCCAGATCGTGCAGTGGGACAAGGCCAATCTCGACGGCAAGGCCACCACCATCGACATCGTCGATGCGGCGCAAAAGCACGTGCCGGACATCCGCAAGGCCGGCGCGGACGTCGTTGTCGCGCTCTGCCATTCCGGCATCGCGGGCGGCGAGCGCAAGGGCGGCGAGGAGAACGCGGCCCTCCATCTCGCCAAGGTCGATGGCATCGACGTGATCCTCACCGGACACCAGCATTTCACCTTCCCCGGCGGCAAGGAGTTCAACGACATCCCCGGCGTCGACGTGAAGGCCGGCACGCTTCACGGCAAGCCCGCCGTCATGGCCGGGTTCTGGGGCAGCCACCTGGGCGTCGTCGACCTGGAGCTGGCGCGCGACGGCAACGGCTGGAAGATCGCGAATTTCCGCACGGAGCTTCGCCCGATCTACGACCGCGTCGACCGCAAGGTGGTGGCGAAGACCGAGACCGACGCCGCGGTGGCCGCCGCTATCAAGACCGACCACGAGGCGACGCTGAAATACGTGCGGGAGCCCGTCGGCACGACGAGCGTGCCGATCCACTCCTACTTCTCGCTGGTGTCGGACGACGCCTCCGTCAAGCTCGTGGCCGAGGCGCAGGCCTGGTACGTGGCGGATCTCCTCAAGACCACGCCCTACAAGGACCTGCCGCTCCTCTCCGCCGCCGCGCCGTTCAAGGCCGGCGGCCGCGGCGGCCCGAACTACTACACCGAGATCAAGCCGGGGCCGCTCGCCATCAAGGACATGGCGGACATCTACATCTATCCGAACACCATCCGCGCCGTGAAGGTCACCGGCGCCCAGGTGCGCGAATGGCTCGAGCGCTCGGCCGGCATCTACAACACCATCGATCCGGCCAAGGGCGGCGAGCAGGACCTCATCAATCCCACCTTCCCCGCCTACAACTTCGACGTCATCGCCGGCGTGCGGTACAGGATCGATCCGACGCAGCCGTCGCGCTACGACAACAACGGCAAGCTCGTGAATTCCGATGCGCGCCGCATCAAGGACCTGACGTACGACGGCAAGCCGGTGGCGGACGACCAGGTGTTCATCGTGGCTACGAACAACTACCGCGCGGGCGGCGGCGGCAACTTCCCCGGCAACGACGGCACCACCATCGTGCTCGAGGCGCCGGACCTCACCCGCGACGCGATCATGCGCTACATCGTCGAGCGCAAGGAGGTGGCGCCGAAGGCCGACGGTTCCTGGTCGCTCCTGACGCCGCCGGGCAGCGTCACGGTCACCTTCACCACCGGTCCCAACGCGGCGGCCTACCAGCCCGCCGGCATCAAGGTGGAAAAGGTCGGCGAGGCCCCCGAGGGCTTCGTCAAGTACCGCATCGCCGGCTGAGGTCAGAGACGCGCGTCCCATGTTGAGCGGCCGGGGAGACCCGGCCGTTTCTCTTCGGGGGCCGCCAAGGGGCCGCCAAGAGGGGCGCCAAGTCCGCCTCAGGGCAGCTTCACCACGTCCTCCACCCGGTCGTAGCCGTGCATGTCGTCGAGGCGTCCGCGCTTCGCGGCGATGATGGTGCCGTTGAGCTCGCCTCCGAAGAGGAAGATCGCGCCGAGCGTATAGAGGAAGATCAGCGCCACCATGGCCGTCGAGAGGCCGCCATAGGTCGAGGCATAGGCGCCGGGGTAGTATTCGAGATACCATCCGAAGCCGAGGCCGCCGAGAAGCCAGAGCAGGAGCGTGACGCAGACGCCGGGCAGAACCGCCAGGAGGCTGCGCCGTCCCGCGGGGATGAACTTGTGCGCGACCACGAGCCCGACCACGATGATCAGCGTCGCGGTCCCGATGCGCACGAAGCCGATCAGCCTGTCCAGCGGCTCCAGGGCCGGAACCCAGTAGAGCACGCCGCGCCAGACGAAGGGGCCGAGCACGACGAGAAGGGCGAGCGCCAGCATCACCAGGGCGCCGCCCATGACGAAGGCGAGCGATTCGAGGCGCGTCAGCCACCAGGCCCGGGTCTCGCGCAGGCCGTAGGCGCGGTTGAGGCCGACGCGCAGGCTCTCCACCCCGCTCGACGCGAAGTAGAGCGCCAGCACCAGGCCCAGGGTGAGCACGTCGCTGCGCCGGCCGGTGAGGATGCGGTGGATCTCCCCCGCGATGGGCTCCGCCACCTCCCGCGGCCAGGCTTCCAGGATGAGGTTCGCGGCCTCGTCGGCGAGGGTCCCCGTCCCGAACAGGCCCGCGAGGGCCGTGAGCAGGATCAGGAACGGGAACATGGAGGTGAGCACGGACAGGGCGATGTGGCTCGCGATCGCCCAGGCGTCGTGGAGCAGGAAGCGGTTGGCGGCGATCGCGACGATTTCGAAGTAGAGGCGCAGGCGGCTCAACGCACTTCCCCGGAGGATGGGACACGAGAATGCAAACTTAGGATGCTTCGGGCGCGAATCGATAGGCCCATCTTTCTTTCCCGTCCCCGCGCGCCGGTTGCCTTCCGCTCCTGTCCGCCCTCGACGCCTGTTGGCCTCGCCGCGGCCTGTCCCTAGAGCGTTTTCGGGAGAAGTGGAAACCGGTTTTCGCTGACGCGGCCCTCCGGGTCGCCGACGCGGCCCTCCGGGTCCGTCCGGCAATGCGGCAGCCAAGGACTTGGGAGCGGAGTGCGATTCCATCGAAGCGCAAACCGCTCTAGGATGCCCGCCTGCTTCGGCCGGTGCGTCCGCAGGGAAGGCCCTGGATCCCGAGCACCTCCGGTCCAACTCCTCCGTGTCCATCCCATGTCCTCCGACGCCCAGCCTTCCGAACCGCTCCTGGCGCGCCTCGCGCCGCCCCTCTTCGTCGTGATCTGGGCGACGGGCTTCATCGTCGCGCGTCTCGTCGCGCCCTATGCCGAGCCTCTCACCTTCCTGCTGGCGCGCTATCTGCTCGCCCTCCTGGTGCTCGGCATCGTCGTCGCCGTGGCGCGGGCTCCCTGGCCCCGCACCGGGCGGGAATGGCGGAACGGTCTGGTCGCAGGCATCCTGCTGCACGGCTTCTACCTCGGCGGGGTGTTCTGGTCGGTGAAGAAAGGGCTGCCTGCGGGCATCATGGCCCTCATCGCCGGCCTTCAGCCCCTGGCGACGGCGATCCTGTCGCGGCCCCTCCTGGGCGAGCGGGTGTCGCCGCGGCGCTGGGCCGGGATCGCCGTCGGCTTCCTGGGCGCCGCGCTGGTGATCCTGCCGAAGCTGGGGGATGCGCAGATGCCGCCCGCCGCCCTCGCCGCCGGGATCTTCGCCATGGCCTCGATCACCTGCGGCACGATCTGGCAGAAGCGCACGGCCGGCGAAGCGGACCTGCGCGTGAACGCCGCCATCCAGTACATGGGCGCCGCCCTCGTGACGGTGCCGATGGTGCTGCTGACGGAAGAGGGGCGGATGGAGCCCGCCCTGCCGCTTCTCGCGGGGCTGGCCTGGGCCGTCCTCGGCCTGTCCATCGGCGCCATCGGCCTGCTGCTCTACCTCATCCGCCGCGGAGCGGTGGTCGGGGTCGCGGCGCTCCTCTATCTGGTGCCGCCGGTCGCCGCCCTGATGGCCTACGCCCTGTTCGGTGAGACGCTGAATCCCGTGCAGGTCGTCGGCATGGCCTTCGCCGCCCTCGGCGTGGCCGTCGCCAGCGGGGGCCAGACGCGCGGGAGCCCCGGAGGACCGCGGTGAGCGATCGTCCGGGGCTCCGCAGGGCGATGCTTCCTACTTGGTGATCTTGACCGAGACCGGATCGCTGGCCGGGAAGGTCTCCTCCACGCCCTCGTCGAGCTTGCGGTCGAGACTTTCCTTCGAATTCTCGGGCAGCTTCCTATCCTTGACGTCGCTCTTGTTGTGCTGCGACTCGCGGTTATGAGGCTTGTCCTTCATTGACGGTCTCCTGCTCGGGCGAGGTCGCCCGCTGAAGGGAACAACGCCCGAGGGCCCGATCCGATCCCTCGGCGTCAGCGCGGCTGCCCCTGCTGCGTGTAGACGAAGTAGTCGAACGGCAGCTCCGCGATGCGGAACCAGGTGTACTCCTTCTCGCGGAAGGCATTCCACGAATCGTAGATCTTCTTGAACTTCGGATTCGAAGCCGCGATCTCGTTGTAGAACTTGTAGGCCTCCCGGAAGCTCGCATCGAGAATGTCCTTCGGGAAGGCGCGCAACTGCGCGCCCTGCGCCACGAGGCGGCGGACCGCCTCGGCGTTCTCGGCGTCGTACTTCATCACGCACTGGGCGTTGGCCTCCGCGCAGGCCGCTTCGAGGATCGCCTTGTAGGCGGCGGGCAGCCCGTTCCATTTGTCGAGATTGACGTAGAGCGACGGCTGCGCGGAGCCTTCCCAGAAGCCCGGATAGTAGTAGTACTTGGCCACCTTTACGAAACCGAGCTTCTCGTCGTCGTAGGGGCCGGAGAACTCCACCGCGTCGAGGGTGCCGCGCTCGAGGGCGGGATAGATGTCGCCCGCGGCGAGGACCTGCGGCACCACGCCGAGGCGGGACATGATCTGCCCGCCCATGCCGGCGATGCGCATCTTCAGCCCGCTCAGGTCCTGCACGGACTTGATCTCGCTGCGGAACCAGCCGCCCATCTGCGCGCCGGTCTGGCCCGCCGGGAACGGCATGACGTTGTAGTCCTTCATGAACTCGCGCACGAGCTGGAGACCGCCGCCGTACATCATCCACGCATTGTGGTGGCGCACGTTCATGCCCCAGGGCATGGATGTCTCGAACTGGAAGGTGGGATCCTTGCCGATGTAGAAGCTCGACAGGGTATAGCCGCACTCCACCGTGCCGTTCTGGACGCTGTCGAGAACCTGGAGGCCGCTCACCAGCTCGCCCGCTGCGAAGACCTGGATCTGGAACCTGTTGTCGGTCGCCTCCGCCACGCGCTTCGCGATCTGCGCGCCGGCTCCGTAGAGGGTGTCGAGGCTTTTCGGATAGCTCGAGGCCATGCGCCAGCGGATCTCGGGCTGCGTCTGGGCGATGGCCGGAGAGGCCACGCCTGCGGCGGCGGCCAGTCCCGCTCCCTTGAGCATCGTTCGTCTGTCCATGGGGTTTCCTCTCCTTGCGATGATCTTCCGGCAACGGCCTTTCGGGCCCGCCGCGGATCGGGGTCCGCGACGGCCTATCGAAGAGGTATCACTGCATCTTACGCAAGGGAAAGATCAGAATGCGCAACCGGCCTGCGCCGGGCGCATGATGCCGAACGCGCGCCGAGGCTGCCGGCCGGCGCACGGCGGGTCAAGGTGAGAGGAGCGAGGGCCTTTTCCCTCAGCGCTCCTCGCGGCCGCCTTTCGAGAGAGGCCTGTCCGTCTGGGGGCCGTCGCCACGGGCGGAGCGCTTCGGCGGCTTCTCGTCCCCCGTGGAGGATTGCGAGCGGCCTCCCGCCTGCGTCGCGGTGGGGTGCCCGCGCACGAACGTGCCCTTGGGAGCCGTGACCGCGTTGCCGGGAGCGGGCACGCGCTGGCGGCCCGAGTCGGGCGAGATTCCCGTGCCGAGGCCCGCCGTCCTCTCCCGGGTCCGCGCGGGCGGAGTCGCCGGGCTCTTGAGGGCGGTGGTCGGCACGTTCTCGGCGATTTCGGCATTGGAGAGCGTCAGGCTCGCGTTCTGCGCACCCTGTTCGGGGGGCACTTCCCGGAAGCTGCGGATCCCGGCGCCGGAGCCGCTCGTCACGCGGCCGTCGTCCACATGGGCGATGTCGAGATCGGGATCGAGCTTCTTGGTGGCGCCCATGAGGCCGGTGGCCTTCGCCGCGGCCCGCTTGGTGTTGCCGACTTCGTTGCGCTGGGTCGGTCCGGCGACGAAGTCGTCTCCGCCCTCTTCCGCCTGCAGCTCGTCGAGAACCTCGTCCACGTCCGGTTCCGGAGGACGGCCTCGCTTGTCCTGCGCCATGGAAAACTCCTGTTGTTGTCTTGTCGTTGCGGCGGGCCCGATGCCCGCTCCTTGCAGGGCCAACGCCCCTTCGCGAAAGCGGGTTCCGGCCCGCCGCGCAAAAGGCCCGAGGCGGCTCGTCAGCGGCCGGTTTCCTTCTGCATGTCCTGGAGAAGGGCGATGTGCTCCTGGATCTGCCCGCGCGCGAGCTTGGCCACGTTCATGAGCTCGCGGTTGCCCGGATTGCCCTGGAGGTAGCGCTCCTGAACGGCGAGGAGGTCCTGATGACCCTTCAGCTGCATGGCGACATAGTCCTTGTCGAAGGCCGCGCCGCCCTGCGCCTTCGACCGGCGTTCCATGGCGGCGGCATCGGCCTGCGGCAGCTCCGGCGCGGTCGAGGCGGCCTGCTGCGCGCCTGCGGTCGTGGAGGACGTGGCGGCGGGCTCGGCCATGGAGCGCAGCACCTCGGAGAGGGTGTTCTGCTCCGCGACCTCGAAATGAGCGAACTGCTTCACGCGCGGGTTCTGTGCCTTCGACAGGGCGAAGTTGGAGGCCTGGAGCGAGACGGTTCCGGTGGCGAGCGTCTGCTGGATGTACTCACGGTCGGCCTGGGACTGCTGCTGCCCCATTTGGGCGGGAGCGCCGGCTTGGCCCTGGCGCGCCTGGGTCCGGCTGTCCTGAGGCGCGCCGCCCTGCCGGACCCGCTGCTCGCGCTCCTGTGCGTTCTGGCCGAGACCCTGGTTGGGCTGCGTTTCGGCGGGCTGCGGCGCGACAGGGTAGGGAATGGCCTGGTTCTGCGGCGTCTGCTGCGCCAGGGCGGGGCAGGCGAGAACGGCGGCAAGGCCGGCAACGACGAGACGGCGGGACATCGGCATTCTCCCGATGGGTTCGAACGGGACGAACGCCCCCGCGCAGGGATTGTTTCGGCAGGATTTCGACGGGGATCGCCAGCCTCCGCCTGACCGTACCCGCGCTGCCCGTCCTCCCGCTGGACAGGAGGCGAGGGAAAGGGTCCGGAGCCGATGCCGGAACGGCTTTTCGTCGTGCCCTTTGTCTCTTCTGCCTCTTCGTTCCGTGCTTGCCTTGCCCTTCCGGTTCCCGCCCTCCGTACTTCTTGACGGTGCTCCCAGAATGTTTAGTTTTGGATCCATGGATCCAAAGCTAATCGAACAGACCTTGCGCGAGGAGATCGAGCGGGGCGCGCTGCCCTCGGGGACGCTCCTCAAGCAGGAGGAGCTCGCCGCCCGCTTCGGGGTGAGCCGACAGCCGGTGCGCCGGGTGCTCGAAAGGCTCCTGGTGGCGGGCATTCTCGTCCGCCGGCCCGACCGGAGCCTGGCGGTGGCCGGATGGAGCCGCAAGGATGCGGCCGAGCTCGTCGATATCCGCATCGCCCTCGAGACCCATGCCCTGCGTCTCTCCCTGCCGCGGCTGGACGACGCCGTCCTGCGAAAGGCGCGTCGGGCCGCCGAGGCGCTCGCCGAGGAGGAGGACCCGGTCGAGATCGAGGAACTCGACGTCCTCTTCCACCGGCACCTCTACGCCCGCTGCGGGAACGACCGCCTGCTCCGGACGATCGACGGCCTGCGCCGCGAGGGACGGCGCATCTATGCCCTGCAGCCCCTCGGCGGAGAAGCGCGGGCGGCGCTTTACACCGAGCACCGGGCGATCCTTTCCGCCTGCGAGGCGGGCGACGGGGAGGCGGCCGCCGCCGCGCTCGCCGCTCACCTGTCCGGGCTCGTGAAGACCATCGTGCAACGGGAAGAGGACCCATCATGAGCGCATTCACCGCGGAAGTGACATGGGAGCGGGGCGACGCCCGCTTCACCGACCAGCGCTACAGCCGCGGGCACCGCTGGCGCTTCGACGGCGGGCAGGTCGTTCCCGCCTCCGCCTCGCCCCACGTGGTGCCGCTTCCCTATTCGGTGCCGGAGAACGTCGATCCGGAGGAGGCCTACGTGGCCGCCCTTTCCAGCTGCCACATGCTGTTCTTCCTCTCGCTCGCGGCGCGGGCGGGCATCGTCGTGGACCGCTACCGTGACAGGGCGGAAGGCGCGATGGAGGATACGGGCGGCACGACCTGGGTGACGCGCGTGGTGCTCCATCCCGAGGTTTCCTATGCAGGCGCCCCGCCCGACCGCGCCACCGAGGAGGACCTCCATCGCCGCGCCCATGCCATGTGCTTCATCGCCAATTCCGTGAAGACGGTCGTGGAGACGCGGCTCGGTTGAGAGGAATCCGTCCGGAGCGGGGCGGCGTGACATTCCGCCGGTTGCGCGGCAGAATGAGCATTGGATCATGCCGAGCGCGGACGGCCCGAAATGCCGACGGGACAGCCCGACCTCTGGGGCGCGAGCGACGCCTATGAGCGCTACATGGGCCGGTGGAGCCGCAAGGTCGCTCCGCTCTTCCTGGCCTGGGTCGGCGCGCCGCCGGCCGCCCGTTGGATCGACATCGGGTGTGGAACGGGCGTGCTGACCTCGGCGATCCTCGCCGCCTGCGAGCCGAAGCGGGTTCTCGGCGTCGACAGCGCCGCCCCGTTCCTGGAGGCGGCGAAGGAGCGGATCCGCGATCCGCGCGTCGCGTTCGTGAAGGGCGATGCGCTCGCCATCCCGGAAGGCGACGGCGCGTTCGGGATGGCGGTTTCCGGGCTCGTTCTCAACTTCGTTCCCGACAAGGACGCCGCGATCCGCGAGATGATCCGCGTCGTCCGGCCGGGCGGAACGGTCGCTCTCTACGTCTGGGACTATGCGGGGCACATGCAGGCCATGCGCTGCTTCTTCGACGTGGCGACCGCGCTCGACCCAGCAGCCCGCGACTTCGACGACGGCGTGAAGGCGCCCATATGCCGACCCGGCCCGCTGAGGGACCTCTTTCTCGGCGCCGGCCTGACCGGAGTGGAGGTGCGGGCCATCGACATCCCGACCGCGTTCGAGAGCTTCGAGGATTACTGGGCGCCGTTTCTGGGCGGGACGGGCTCCGCGCCGAAATACTGCATGTCGCTGGACGAGGCGGCGCGGGAGCGCCTTCGGGAGGCGGTTCGGCGGCGCCTGCCGACAGGTCCGGACGGCGAGATCCTCCTTGCCGCGCGGGCCTGGGCGGTCAAGGGCAGGGTTGCAGGCTAGACCCTGCCGAGCCGGGGCGGCTGGCCGTGCCGCGCGTCCATAGCCGAGGGCGAGCGCGGGCTCCTGGGACGGCCTTTTCAAGAAAAAGGCCGCGGCTGGAGGCCGCGGCCATGCGGATTCTCGAACGGGCCGGAACGTCAGTTCAACCGCACGCCTTCCGGCACCTTCTCGGCGGCCTTCGCCACTGGCGTGTCGCCGATGACGAGGCCGAGCGGCCCGGCATGGACGGGGACGGTCTCGCCGTCGTGGATCTCGCCGGCGAGGATCAGCTCCGCGAGCGGATCCTGCACGTTCTTCTGGATCACGCGCTTCAGGGGCCGCGCGCCGTAGGCCGGATCGTAGCCCTTCTCTGCGAGCCACTCGCGCGCCTCCGGATCGAGCGTCAGGGTGATCTTGCGATCCTCCAGGAGCTTCTGCAGGCGGCCGATCTGGATGTCGACGATGGCGCCCATCTCCGAGCGCTTCAGCCGGTGGAACAGGATGATCTCGTCCACGCGGTTGAGGAACTCGGGCCGGAAGTGCGCGCGCACCACGCCCATCACCTCGTCGCGCACCGCGTCGGTGTCCTGGCCCTCGGGCTGGTTCACCAGATACTCGGCGCCGAGATTCGAAGTCATGACGATGAGCGTGTTGCGGAAGTCCACCGTGCGCCCCTGCCCATCCGTGAGGCGCCCGTCGTCGAGCACCTGGAGCAGCACGTTGAACACGTCCGGATGCGCCTTCTCGATCTCGTCGAACAGCACCACCTGGTAGGGCCGGCGGCGGACCGCCTCGGTCAGGGCGCCGCCCTCCTCGTAGCCCACATAGCCGGGAGGCGCGCCGATGAGGCGGGCCACCGAGTGCTTCTCCATGTACTCCGACATGTCGAGGCGCACGAGGGCGGTCTCGTCGTCGAACAGGAACTCGGCGAGAGCCTTCGTCAGCTCGGTCTTGCCGACGCCGGTAGGCCCAAGGAACATGAACGAGCCGATGGGCCGGTTCGGGTCCTGCAGGCCCGCGCGGGCGCGGCGCACCGCGGTCGAGACCGCCTCCACCGCCTCGCGCTGGCCGATGACGCGCTTCGCCAGCTGCTGCTCCATCTGGAGCAGCTTCTCGCGCTCGCCCTCCAGCATCTTGTCCACCGGCACCCCGGTCCAGCGGGAGACGACCTGCGCCACGTGGTCGGGCGTCACCGCCTCCTCCATCATGCCCGCGCCGTCGCCCTTGGCCTCGGTTTCGGCGAGCTCCTTCTCCAGCCCTGGAATGATGCCGTAGGACAGCTCGCCCGCCTTCGCCCAGTCGCCCGCGCGCTGCGCCTGGCCGAGCTGCGTGCGCGCCTCGTCGAGACGCTTCTTGAGTTCCGCGGCGCGGCCGAGCTTGTCCTTCTCCGCCTTCCAGCGCGCGGTGATCGCCGCCGACCGCTCCTCCAGATCCGCCAGCTCCTTCTCGAGCCGCGCGAGCCGGTCCTTGGAGGCGGCGTCGGTCTCCTTCTTCAGGGCTTCCTGCTCGATCTTCAGGCGCACGATCTCGCGGTCGATGTTGTCGAGCTCCTCGGGCTTGGAATCGACCTGCATGCGCAGGCGCGAGGAGGCCTCGTCCACGAGGTCGATGGCCTTGTCCGGCAGGAAGCGGTCGGTGATGTAGCGGTTGGAGAGGGTCGCCGCGGCGACGAGCGCCGAGTCGGTGATGCGCACGCCGTGGTGCTGCTCGTACTTCTCCTTGAGCCCGCGCAGGATCGACACCGTGTCCTCCACCGTGGGCTCGTTCACGAAGACGGGCTGGAAGCGCCGGGCCAGCGCCGCGTCCTTCTCCACGTGCTTGCGGTACTCGTCGAGGGTGGTCGCGCCGACGCAGTGCAGTTCGCCGCGGGCAAGCGCGGGCTTCAGCAGGTTCGAGGCGTCCATCGCGCCATCGGCCTTGCCGGCCCCCACCAGCGTGTGCATCTCGTCGATGAACAGGATGATCCCGCCCTCGGCAGCCGTGACCTCCTGCAGCACGGCCTTCAGGCGCTCCTCGAACTCGCCGCGGTATTTCGCGCCGGCGATGAGCGCGCCCATGTCGAGGGCGAGCAGCTGCTTGTCCTTCAGGGATTCGGGCACGTCGCCGTTGACGATGCGCAGAGCGAGGCCCTCGACGATGGCGGTCTTGCCGACGCCGGGCTCGCCGATGAGCACCGGGTTGTTCTTCGTGCGCCGCGACAGCACCTGGATCGTGCGGCGGATCTCCTCGTCGCGGCCGATCACCGGATCGAGCTTGCCCTCGCGGGCCGCCTCCGTCAGGTCGCGGGCATATTTCTTCAGGGCGTCGTAGGCGTTCTCCGCCGTCGCATTGTCCGCCGTGCGGCCCTTGCGCAGGGCGTTGATCGCCGCGTTCAGTCCCTGCGGCGTCACGCCGGCCTGGGCGAGGATGCGCCCGGCCTCGGTGTCCTTCTCGAGCGCGAGCGCCAGCAGCATGCGCTCGACCGTCACGTAGGAGTCGCCGGCCTTCTCGGCGGCCTTCTCGGCGGTGTCGAAGAAGCGCATCAGCTCGCGCGTCGCCTGCGGCTGCGAGGCGGCGCCGGAGACCTTCGGCTGCTTGGCGAGCCACTGCTCGACCGCGGCGTGCGCCTCGCGGGAGCGGCCGCCGGACCTGTCGATGAGGCCTGCGCAGAGGCCCTCCGGGTCGTCGAGCAGCACCTTGAGCATATGTCCGGGCGCCAGCTGCGGATGGCCCTCGCGCATGGCGAGGTTCTGGGCCGCCTGCACGAAGCCGCGCGCGCGCTCGGTGTATTTCTCGAAATTCATCTGTCACCCCTCCTGGAGCCTGTCCGTCCGTCACGCGGCCCGGGCAGGTCCTTTCGATGTCGGACCTTCCTCGTGAAGCATCCGCTGAAGGTAAGGTGGTGTGGCGGATCGGCCACAACAAGAGGGGGAACCCCTTTGCTGGGCTCGCATTGACCTCCGAGATCCCGCGCGAGGTTTCGAGGAGGTGAGCATGACACGCGATCCGCGTTCCGATGCCGAGAAGGCCCGGGCCGACCTGGCCCGCAATTCCGAGCTCGGCATGGCGGTTCCGGAGAGCCAGATGGAGCGCAGGCCCTCCGTGACCCCGCAGACCTTCGGCGACACCACGCAGAAGGCGAACGATTTCGTCGCCCAGGAGGGCATGCAGGCCGGCGGCCCGGAACGGGACGACGGCGATTCCACCGGCACCGGAACGATTCCGCCGAGCGGACGGGTCCCGGTCTGGCCCGACAAGGCCGAGGACGGCGACAAGCCAAGCAGTGCCTCCGACGAGGACGTGCTCTCGCGCGCCAAGGAATAGACCCAGACGAAGAAACGCCAAGGAGCCGACGATGGTCCTGTCCAAGCTGACGAATGCTCTGTCCCGCCTCAGCCCGAAGAAGCGGCGGGCGGAGAAGGCGCGCGAGGAACTGCGCGCCAATGCCGAGAAAGCCCTGCGGATGAAGCAGGAGGCCGAGCCGGCCGCCCATATCCCGCCCCACCGGACTGCCCACGAGGGTATGCGCAAGGATCCGTCGATGGCGGATTTCGACCGCAGCAGCGGCCGGGAGGCGGCCTTCACGCCGCAGCTGAAGCGCTCCCGGGTCGCACGCTCCGGCGACGCGTCGTAACCTCCCGCCCCCGATCTCGAAAGCCCCGCCGGAAGGCGGGGCTTTTGCCTGCGGCCCCTGCGGGCGGCCTGCGGCGGCCGCATGAGGGCGTGGAGAAGGGTGCTGCGGTCCTTGCCGTGCCTCCCCGCCCCCTTTAACGGGGAGGCATGAGCATCCGCATCGCCTCCCTCCAGCGCTATCCCGTCAAGGGCCTCTCTCCCGAGAGGCTCGTCTCCGCAGCCCTGACGAAGGGGGGCTACTTCCCCGGCGACCGGCTCTTCGCCATCGAGAACGGTCCCTCCGGCTTCGATGCCGCCGACCCGCAGCATCAGCCGAAGGTCAAGTTCCTGATGCTCATGCGCAACGAGCGCCTGGCCCGCCTGAAGACGCGCTATCTCGCTTCCATCACGACCCTGTTCATCGAGGACGGCGGGCGGGAAGTGGCGCGGGGGGATCTCTCGACCCGCGAGGGACGCCTCGCCATCGAGGCCTTCTTCCGCCGCTTCATGCCCTCCGAACTGCGCGGGCCGCCGAAGGTCCTCGCGGCTCCCGAGGGCTTCCGCTTCACCGATTCCCGGCGCGGCTTCGTCTCGCTCATCAACCTCGCCAGCGTGCGCGCGCTGGAGGAGGCGGTCGGCGCGCCGGTCGACCCCCTGCGCTTTCGCGGCAACCTCCACCTGGAGGGCCTCGCCCCCTGGGCCGAGTTCGACCTCGTCGGCCAGGTGCTGGCGGCGCCCTCCGGCCTGCGGCTGAGGGTGACGAAGCGCATCGAGCGCTGCGCGGCGACGAACGTGGACCCCGCCACCGGAACCCGCGACCTGCAGATCCCGAAGAGCCTCATGCAGGCCTACGGCCACGTGGATTGCGGGGTCTATGCGGAGGTCCTGGCGGACGGCGTCGTGGCCGAGGGGGACGCCCTCATGCCCGAGCAGGCGGCGCTCGCGCTCTGACCGCCGGCGCCTTCGGAAGCCGCAAAGCGCGGACATGAAAAAGGGAGGGCTGAGGCCCTCCCTTTCGATTCGTGCGCCGGAAACGGCCGGAACTACTCGGCCGCCGGGGTCTCGATACCCTCGAAACCGGCCGCGGCCTCGGAGCCCGCATCCTCCGCGAGCGCCCGGCGCGGACGCCGGGTGCGGCGGCGGGGGCGGGCCTCCTCGTCGTTGGCGGCGTCCTGAGGCGCCGGGGCGGCCTCGTCGACCGAGGTATCGGCCACGGGAGCCCGGACCGGGTTCGTCAGGAAGGCGGGAAGACCGCCCGCATCCTGCGCCTCGGCCTCGTCGCGCTGGCGGTCGCGGCGGAAGGGCGCGCGCCCGTTGCGTTCTCCGCGATCCTGGCGCTCTCCGCGTTCCTGGCGGTCGAATTCGAGGCGGGGTTGCTCCTCGCGGGCGCCGTCCTGGCGCTGGCCGCGCTCCCGCTGGAATCGCTCGCGCCGGTCGCCCCGGTTCTGGCGATCCTCGCGGTCGAAGCGCGCCGGGCGGTCGCCTTCGGGACGCGTCTCGAAGGGCTGCGGCTGCGAGCCGGGATCCGTCTCCTCGCCGCTGGAATAGGGCTGGCGCTCGCCGGGGGCGAAGCCTTCGTCCTCGCCCTCGTCGTCGAAGGAGCGCTGCTGGTAGCCGTACTGCTCGCGCAGCTGCTCCTGCGCCGCCGCGATGATGCGGAAATAGTGCTCCGCGTGCTGGAAGTAGTTCTCGGCCGCCACCGGATCGCCGCTGGCGGAGGCGTCGCGGGCGAGCTGGCTGTACTTCTCGGCAATGTGCTGCGCGGTGCCGCGGATCTTCACGTCCGGACCGTTCGATTCGTAGGTCCGCGTCAGGGGATTGGGCCCCTTGTTTCCATTGCGGTTACGACCGCGCATGCGCCTGTTCTGTCCTGGTCTCATTCTGGTCTACGACCCTCGCTGGTTCTTCAAGCCCACGCGATGCAAGCCAATGTCTCACCGAACGGGCCAAAGCCCACCGTTCGCGTGGCAACCGTCTGTCGTTAAGCCACAGCTTTCAAAGCCTTGGCCATCCTTCAGTGTCGGGTTCAAGTGATCGCGCCCGGCTGCTCAAATTGCCCCTGCCTGCGCGATTGATATCGTTTGGTCTCCGGCATTCGCCCGCAGAGGGCTCCACCGATTTGTGTCGACCGAGGACGATCTCTGAAATCGAATCTAGCGGGTTCCGCCCGGTCCAACAAGCGATATTTCAGCCTTTATCCCCTGCGGGGACGAAGAGCGTCCTGTCATCGAATCATGTCCGTTTCAGGGCGATGCAGCGGGGGTTGCCTCCTAGATCGTGTGCCAGGCGCACCGCTTCAAGGCCCCGCTCCGCGGCCAAACGGCTCACCGGGTCCGCCTGATCGTAGCCGATCTCGAGCACCATCAGCCCGGAGGGCGCCAAGAGGCGCTCCGCCTCGCCGAGAAGCACCCGGTAGGGGGCGAGGCCGTCGGGCCCGCCGTCGAGGGCGAGCCGCGGATCGTGATCCCTGACCTCCGGCTCCAGGGTCTCGACCACCGGGGAGGCGATGTAGGGAGGGTTGGAGACGGCGAGGTCGAAGGGGCCCTTCAGGGCCGCCGCCCAGTCGGCCACCACGAACAGGCTGCGCTCTCCCACCCCGTTCGCCCATGCATTGCCCCGCGCCGTCCGGGCCGCACCCTCGGACAGGTCGATCCCGATCCCCACGGCCTGCGGAAGCTCGTGCAGGAGCGCCGTGAGAAGGGCGCCGGAACCCGTCCCGAAATCGACGATCCGGAGAGGGGCGCCGCGGTCGGGGACGAGGGAAAGGGCGGTCTCCACCACCGTCTCCGTGTCGGGCCGCGGCACCAGGGTCTCGGGGGACAGGCGGAAGGGCAGCCCCCAGAACTCGCGCTCGCCCAGGATCCGCGCCACGGGCTCGCGGGCCAGGCGGCGGCGGGCGAAGTCCGTGAGGGTCTCGGCCTCGACCTGCGTCAAGGGGCGGTCGGGATCGGTGATGAGATCCGTCGCCGTGATCTCGAGAGCCGAGAGAACCAGCAGCCGCGCGTCGAGGGCTGCCGTCTCGAATCCGGCCTCGCTCAAGGTTCGGCGCAAGCCCGCGAGGGCGGCGGCGCGGGTTGGCGTTCCGCTGCCGTCCCCCTTGCGGGGAGGGGTGGAACGACGGGGTGAGCCGTTCGATGGATCGGGCACTTGCATCAGCCTTTGAACGCTCCTGAGGCGGCTGCGAGCTCAGCCCTTCGTGCCTTGCCGGTAGCGCTCCAGCCGCTCCTCCAGGGTTCCGGTGTGGAGCTCGAAGAGGTGGTTGTCGTGGTCGTAGAAGTAGAGCGAGGCGCCCTCGCCTTCGACCCGCGGGCGGGACTCGCGGAATTCGAGGCCGAGCGCCTCGATCCGCCGGCGATAATCCTCCAGGGCCTCGGGGGGAATCTTGAAGGCGATGTGGTTGTAGGTGCGGGTGGGAAGGCTCTCGCCCTCCATGACCGCGATCCACTGGCCGCCGACCACGAAGAACCTCTCTCGCGAGAGGGAGAAGGTCTCGTCGCCGGAATCGTAGACCTCGCGCCCGTCCAGCACCCGCTCCACGATCGCGCTCATGCGGGAAAGATCGCTCGTGACGAGGGTGATGTGACTGATGGATTCGATCACGCCGCCTCGTCCTGCGCCGCGAGCTGCGCCGCCTGGTGCTCGGTGATGAGCGCATCGACGATCTCGTCGAGGGCGCTGCCGTCGAGGACCTCCTGCAGCTTGTAAAGCGTGAGGTTGATGCGGTGGTCCGTCACGCGGCCCTGCGGGAAGTTGTAGGTGCGGATCCGCTCGGAACGGTCGCCGGAGCCGACCTGGGACTTGCGGTCGGCGGCGCGGGCGGCGTCCTTGGCCGTGCGCTCGGCGTCGTAGAGACGGGCCTTCAGAAGGGCGAGCGCCCGGGCGCGGTTCTTGTGCTGGGAGCGCTCGTCCTGCACGAAGACCACGGTGCCCGTGGGAATGTGCGTGATGCGGATGGCCGATTCCGTCTTGTTCACGTGCTGGCCGCCGGCGCCCTGAGCCCGCATGGTGTCGATCTTCAGGTCGGCTTCGTTGATCGTGATGTCCACGTCCTCCGCCTCGGGCAGCACCGCCACCGTGGCGGCGGAGGTGTGGATGCGCCCCTGCGTCTCGGTGTCCGGCACGCGCTGGACCCGGTGGACGCCGCTCTCGAACTTGAGGCGGGCGAAGACGCCGCGGCCCTTCACCTCGGCGACGACCTCCTTGTAGCCGCCCGCCGTGCCCTCGCTCTCGGAGACGATCTCGACCTTCCAGCCCTTGAGGTCGGCGTAGCGGGTGTACATGCGCAGCAGATCCCCCGCGAACAGGGCGGCCTCGTCGCCGCCCGTGCCGGCGCGGATCTCGAGGATGGCGCTCTTCTCGTCGGCCTCGTCCTTGGGGAGCAGCATGAGCCGCAGGTTCTGGGCGGCCTTCTCCAGCTCCTCCTTCGCGCGGGGCAGTTCCTCGCCGGCGAGGGCGCGCATCTCGGGGTCGGAATCCTCCAGCATGGCCTCGAGGCCGGCGAGGTTCTCCTCCATGGCGCGATAGGCCCTGATGGCCGCCACCACGTCCTCGAGCTCGGACAGCTCCCGCGAGAGGGAAACGATGGTGTCCGCATCGGTCGCGGCATTGAGCGTCGCGGTCACGATGTCGTGACGGGCGAGGATGGCGTCCAGACGGTCAGAGGGAGGGGCAATCGACATCAGATCGGAATACCATGACTTTCCGCGAACTGGAGGAGCTTGGGCCGCAGCGTATCGCCGCCCCCGCACCGCTCCAGCTCCTCACGGACGAAGGCGGCGATGCGGCCCGCGTCGAGAGCCAGCAGCATGGCCTTCACCGGGCCGATGGCGGCCGGGGACATGGAGAACGAGCGGTAGCCGAGGCCGATGAGCGCCATGGCCTCGAGGGGACGCCCGCCGATCTCGCCGCAGACGGTCAACTGGCAGTCGCTGGAGGCCGCCTCGTCCACCACCATCTTGAGGGCCCGCAGCATGGGCGGGCTCAAAGGGTCGAACCGGTCGGCCACGCGGCGGTTCTCCCGGTCGCTCGCGAAGAGGAACTGCATCAGGTCGTTGGAGCCGATCGACAGGAAATCGGCGGCCGCGCAGATCTCCTTGAGCTGGAAGAGCAGGGAGGGGACCTCCAGCATGGCGCCGAGCTTCAGGTCGCTCGGCAGGGGATGGCCGTGCCGCGACAGGTGGGCCTTCTCCCGCTCCACCAGCTCCTTCGCCCGGACGAACTCGTCGCAGGTGGCGACCATCGGGAACATGATCTTCAGCGGATGGCCGCCCGCGGCCTTCAGGAGCGCGCGGATCTGCACCCGCAGCAGGCCCGGCCGGTCGAGCCCGATGCGGATCGCCCGCCAGCCGAGGGCCGGGTTCTCCTCCTCGATGGCGTTCATGTAGGGGAGGATCTTGTCGCCGCCGATGTCCAGGGTGCGGAAGGTCACCGGCAGGTCTCCCACCGCGGCCACCACCGCGCTGTAGAGGGATTGCTGCTCGGTCGCGGTCGGCATCCGCTCCGCGATCATGAACTGGAGCTCGGTGCGGAACAGGCCGACGCCCTCGGCCCCCGTCTCGGCCAGGTGCGGCAGGTCCACCAGGAGGCCCGCATTGAGCTGCAGGGTGATGGGGACCCCGTCCCTGGTGACGGCGGGCACGTCGCGCAGCTTCAGGTACTGCTCCTGCCGGCGGGCGCGCAGGCGGGCCTTCTCGGCGTAGGCCGCCTCCACGTCGGGCGTCGGGCGGATCTGCACCTCGCCCGCCGCGCCGTCCACGATGATCGCGTCGCCCTGCTCGGTCAGGGACGTGGCGTTCGCCACCTCGCCGACGGCGGGGATGCCGAGGGCCCGGGCGACGATGGCGATATGGCTGGTCGGCCCGCCCTCCTCGAGGACGAGGCCGCGCAGGCGGGAGCGGTCGTAGTCGAGCAGGGCCGCCGGGCCCATGGACCGCGCCACGATGATGGCGTTGTCGGGCAGGGAGGCCCGCTCCGCCACCAGGTCGCGCCCCACGAGGCGGTGCAGCAGCCGGTTGGCGAGGTCGTCCAGGTCGTGCAGGCGCTCGCGCAGGTAGGGATCGGTCTGGCGCTGCATGCGGGCCCGGTTGTCGGACTGCACCCGCTCGACGGCCGCCTCCGCCGTCAGGCCGGAGGTCACGGCCTCGCGCATGCGCCGCAGCCAGCCCTGGTCGTGGGCGAACATGCGGAAGGTCTCCAGCACCTCCCGGTGCTCCCCGTGATGGGCCACGTCGCCGCGCTCGATCAATTCGTCGATGGAGGCGCGCACGTCGGCGATGGCATGGTCGAGGCGCAGCAGCTCCGCCTCGACGTTCTCGGCGATCAGGTTCCGGACCACCACCCGCGGCTCGTGGGGCACCACGTAGCCGAGGCCGACGCCGTCCGCGAGGGCGATGCCCTTCGAATGGACCGGGCGGCGCAGGGCGATGCCGGTCTCCACCGGCGCGAGCGCCTGGAGCTCCCCGGTGGCGATCATCTCCGCAAGGACCATGGCCGTGGTCTGGAGGGCCTCGATCTCCTCCTCGGCATAGACCCGGTGGGTGCGGTTCTGGACGACGAGGACGCCGAGGGTGTTGCCCGCGCGCAGGAGCGGCACGCCCAGGAAGGCGTGGTAGACCTCCTCGCCCGTCTCCGGCTTGTAGGAGAAGGCCGGGTGGCTCTGCGCGTCGGACAGGGCGAGGGGCTCGGCGGTGGCGGCGATCAGGCCCACGAGCCCCTCGCCGGAGCGCATGGTGGTCCGGTGCACCGCCTCGCGGTTGAGGCCCTCGGTGGCGAAAAGCTCCAGCACCCCGTCGCCGCGCATCACGTAGACGGAGCAGACCTCCGCCACCATGTTGGCGGCGATCAGGACGACGATTTTGTCGAGGCGGTCCTGCGCACCCACCGGCTCCGCCATGATCTCGCGGAGGCGGCGCAGCAGAAGGCGCGGACCGCCGGGGGCGCTTGGCATGGGCTTTCGTATTCCCGTCCTGGTTCGCCGACGGGCGCGCCGCCGGCTCTATGAGAAGTGTCGCAGCCTCATGGACTGACCGTCAATCAGGCCCGATCAAGGCCGTATAGCGAGTGGAGCGTGCGCACCGCAAGCTCCGTATAGGCCGAGTCGATGAGAACGGAGAACTTGATCTCCGAGGTCGTGATCGCCCGGATGTTGATGCCCTTCTCCGCGAGGGCCTTGAAGGCCTTGGCCGCCACGCCCGCGTGGCTGCGCATGCCCACCCCGATGGCGGAGACCTTCACCACGTCGGTGGCGCCCTGGAGATTCTTGAACTCGATCTCGTCCCTGTGCTGGTTCAGGACGGCGCAGGCGCGCTCGTAGTCGGCGGCGGGAACCGTGAACGTGATGTCCGTGGTGGTCGTGTCGTCCGAGACCACCTGGATGATCATGTCCACGTTGATGTTGGCCTCCGCCAACGGCACGAAGATCGAGGCCGCGACGCCCGGCTTGTCCGCGACGTTCCGCAGCGTAATCTGGGCTTCGTCACGCGAATAGGCAATGCCCGTGACAACCTGCTGTTCCATGATGTCTTCCTCGTCGCAGATGAGGGTGCCGAGCTTCGGGTCGGCGGGATCGTCGAAACTGGAGCGGACGTAGGTGGGGACCCGGTGCATCATGGCGAGCTCCACCGAGCGCACCTGGAGCACCTTGGCGCCGAGGGAGGCCATCTCCAGCATTTCCTCGTAGGATACCTTGTCGAGGCGCCGGGCCTTGGGGACGATCCGCGGGTCCGTGGTGTAGACGCCGTCCACGTCCGTGTAGATGTCGCAGCGCTCGGCCTGGATCGCGGCGGCGAGCGCCACCGCGCTGGTATCCGAGCCGCCCCGGCCCAGGGTGGTGATGCGCCGGGTCGGCTGGTGCAGGCCCTGGAAGCCGGAGACCACCGCGATCTCCCGGTCGCGGCTGAAGCCCTGGAGGATGCCGGTGCCGTCGATGGCCGCGATTCGCGCCGAGCCGTGGGCGTCCGAAGTCATGATGGGGATCTGCCAGCCCTGCCACGAGCGGGCCTTCAGGCCCATCTCCTGCAGGGCGATGGCGAGGAGGCCCGAGGTGACCTGCTCGCCCGAGGCGACGACGGTGTCGTATTCCCGCGGGTCGTAGAGGGGGGAGGCCTCCTTCACCCAGCCCACGAGCTCGTTGGTCTTGCCCGACATGGCGGAGACCACCACCGCCACGTCGTAGCCGGCCTCGACCTCGCGTTTGACGTGCCGCGCCACATTGCGGATGCGGTCGACATTGGCGACGGAGGTACCGCCGAACTTCATCACGAGACGAGGCATGGGATGCTTTGGGCCGAACAGGAGGACGGATCTGCCTCCTCGCCGGGAGCGGGAGGCGCCCATACATGACTGTGGGGTAGCGCGCTGTCAACGCGCCATTCCGCGGCGCGCCCCTTGCGGCGGAGCGATGCGGGGCGTAGCGGAGGCGGAGCGGGAGGCGTAAGGTCGGAGGCGGTCCGGCACGACCGGCACGCCTTCCCCCGGAGACGGGACAGGAGGAGACACCGCTGATGGCCGACGGCACCAGCACCACCATCGACCCGGCCGAGGTCGCCCGGTTCGAGAAGCTCGCCGCCACCTGGTGGGACCCGAACGGACCGATGAAGGTCCTGCACCGGTTCAACCCGGCGCGCCTGGCCTATATCCGGGACGAGGCCTGCCGGCGGTTCGGCCGCGACCCGCGCTCCGCCCGGTCCCTGGAGGGGCTGACGGTGCTCGACGTGGGCTGCGGCGGCGGCGTGCTCTCCGAGCCCCTGGCCCGGCTCGGCGCCCGCGTGACCGGGCTCGACCCGGCGCCGACCAACGTTTCCGTAGCGCGCCTCCATGCGGAGCGGGCGGGCCTCGCCATCGACTACCGCAACGAGACGGTCGAGGCGGTCGCGGCCCGGGGCGAGACCTTCGACCTGGTGCTCGCCATGGAGGTGGTGGAGCACGTGGCCGACGTGAACGCCTTCGTGGCCGCCTGCGGGCAGGCGGTGAAGCCCGGCGGGGCCCTCGTCATGGCGACCATCAACCGGACCCTGCGCTCCTTCGCCCTCGCCATCGTGGGGGCCGAGTACGTGCTCGGCTGGCTCCCCCGCGGCACGCACGAGTGGGACCGATTCGTGACGCCGGAGGAGCTGGGCGCCGCCCTGGAGGCGGCGGGGTTCGGCGTGGAGGACCTGACCGGCGTCGCCTACAACCCGCTTGCCGGGACCTGGGCCCTCTCCCGGGACACAGCGGTCAACTACATGCTCGTCGCCGCCCGCCGCTGAGGGGCGGCGGAGGAGCGCTCCCGAGGCGCGAAGCGCAGGACCAGGAAGCCCGCGAGCGCCGACAGGAACGATCCGGCGAGCACGCCGATCTTGGCGGAATCGACGAGATCGGGGTGGGCCGGGAAGGCCAGCGCGTCGATGAACAGGCTCATGGTGAAGCCGATCCCGCACAGGAGGGCGACCCCGTAGCATTGCAGGCGGGAGGCTCCGGCCGGCATGTCCGCGAGGCCGAGGCGCACGGCCGCCCAGGCGAAGCCGTAGACGCCGACCTGCTTGCCGACGAAGAGGCCGAGCGCCACCCCCAGCGGCAGCGGAGCCACCAGGGAGGCCGGGGACAGCCCGGCGAAGGAGAGGCCCGCATTGGCGAGGCCGAAGACCGGGATGATGCCGTAGGCGACCCAGGGCTGGAGCGCGTGCTCGAGCCGGTGCAGGGGCGAGTCCTCGGCCCTGGTCTTCTTCGGCTCCGGCTGGAGCGGAACGGTCATGGCGAGGGCGACGCCCGCGAGCGTCGCGTGGACGCCGGACTTCAGCACGAAGAACCACAGCAGCGCGCCGACCGCAAGGTAGGGCAGGAGGGACGTCGTTCCGGACCGGTTGAATGCCACGAGCGCGACGAGGCAGAGCGCGGCGAGCCCCAGCATCGGCAGGGCGAGGTCGCCCGTGTAGAACACGGCGATGATCGCGATGGCGCCGAGGTCGTCGAGGATGGCGAGCGCCGTCAGGAAGATCTTGAGGGAGGCCGGCACCCGCGGCCCGAGCAGGGTCAGGACCCCGAGAGCGAAGGCGATGTCCGTGGCGGCGGGGATGGCCCAGCCGGCCCGCAGCCCGGGATCCTGCCAGGTCACGGCGGTGTAGACCAGGGCCGGCACCGCCATGCCGCCGAAGGCGGCGATTCCCGGCAGCATCCGCCGAGGCCAGGTGGAAAGCTGTCCGTCCAGGAACTCGCGCTTGATCTCCAGCCCCACGAGCAGGAAGAACACGGCCATCAGGCCGTCGTTGATCCAGTGCAGGACGCTCAGGCCGAGGAGATAGGTCTTCAGGACCGCGAAATAGGCATCCGCGAGGGGCGAGTTGGCGATGGCGAGGGCCGCGACGGTGACCCCCATCAGGAGCATGCCGCCGGAGGCCTCGCTGTCGAAGAACCGGCGCATCAGCGACACGCGCCGCCCGCTCCTCGCCGTTCCTCCGCCGTTCCGTCGCTCGTTCATCCAGGCCTCCCTGCCGCTCCGACCGGTCCTAGTGCGGGCGGGCAGGAAGGGAAACCCTCAAGGCGCCGGTTTCCGATGACGAATCCGGGAGGAGCTCAGGATCCGCTCCAGGGTGACGGGTCGGTAGTCCCACACGTCCACGCCCACGTCGAACTGGCGCGTCTGCGGCTTGAGCCGGCCGTGGGAATGGCCGTGCAGGTCGATCCAGCCCCGCCCCATGTTCTTCCAGGTGTGGAAGGCATAGTGGCACAGGACCAGCCCGCAGCCGTCGAGATGAAGCTCCGCGTAGGGCTGCACGCTCGCCCAGCCCGGCGCGGAAAGGGTCTCCGGCCCGTCGTTGTTGCCGGTGACGAGGTGCTTGCGGCCGTTGAGGCGGGACAGAAGCTCCGCGATCCGCCCGGGCCTCACGTGCAGGGCGAAGTCCCCCAGGTGCCAGACCTCGTCCTGAGGTCCCACGACCTCATTCCAGCGGTCGATCAGGGCCTCGTCGTGCTCGGGGATGTTCGTGAAGGGCCGCCGGTCGATTCTGAGCACCCGCGGGTCGCCGAAATGGGTGTCGCTGGTGAAGAAGACGGCCACGGCGGAGCGGGCTGCGTCAACCTAATTCCGGTCGTCCGGCACGATGGGCAGGGGCAGCACGTCGATGCCCTCCTCCAGGAGGGCGCGGGCCTCGGCCGGGTCGGCCTCGCCGTAGATCGCGCGCTCCTCGGCCTCGCCGTAATGGATCCTGCGCGCCTCCTCGGCGAAGTTGCGCCCCACGTTCTCCGAATGGCGCATCACGTGCTCGCGCACGGCGCGGATCATGGCGCGGATCTGGCGCTCCCGCTCGGTGAGCATGGCGACCGCCCGGGGCTCGGGCGCAGCGGGCCTTTCCGTTGTCTTCTCCGCGTCCTTGCCGGCGCGGCCGATGGACGGGGCCATGATCTGCTTCTCGACCCGCGCGGAATTGCAGTAGGGACAGGTCACGAAGCCGCGCTTGCGCTGCGTCTCGTACGCCTCGCTCGAGGGAAACCAGCTTTCGAATTCGTGGGCCTGGTCGCAGGCCAGAGCGTACTTGATCATGTCCTCTTCAAGATGGGGGCAGATCCCCGCCCGTCCAAGAGCGCGGCCGGAAGCGCAATCCAGAAGCGCAATCCGGCTCCGAATGCAAGCCGGAAGCCGGGGAGGGGCGAGGCGCTCAGGCGCTCGCCGCCCGCCGGGCCGAGCCCGCGGAGACCGTCTCCACCGCGAAGGGGCGGGCGTTCTTCAGGGTGGGAATGCGGCTGCGCGCATCCGTCACCAGGCCGGGGTCGATCTCCGCCAGGATCACGCCCGGCTCCGTGCCGGCTTCCGCCAGCACCCGGCCCCAGGGGTCGACGATGAGGGAATGGCCGAAGGTCTCGCGCCCGTCCTCGTGCAGCCCGCCCTGGGCGGCGGAGATCATGAAGGAGCCGGTCTCGATGGCGCGGGCCCGGTGCAGCACGTGCCAGTGGGCCTCGCCCGTCTGCCTGGTGAAGCAGGCCGGGGCCGAGAGGAAGGAGGCTCCGTTCTCGGCGAGCGCCCTGTAGAGCGCCGCGAAGCGCACGTCGTAGCAGATGGTCATGCCGAGATAGCCCCAGGGCGTTTCGGCGAGAACGGCCCTGTCGCCGCCCGTATAGGTGGCGGATTCCCGCCAGCTCTCGCCGTTCGGCAGGTCCACGTCGAAGAGATGCACCTTGTCGTAGGACGCCATGATGTCGCCGTCGGCCCCGACGAGGAAGGCGCGGTTGGCGATCCGGTTGCCCTCCTTCACGGCCACGGAGCCGATCTGGACGACGACGCCGCGCTCGCGGGCCACCTCGCGCAGGGCGGCAAGGGTCGGATCCCGGTCCTGCGGGCCCACCTTGTCGAACAGGGCCGCCCGCTCCCGCTCCACGAGGGAGGTCATCTCGGGGGTCTGGACGAAATCGGCTCCCCTTTCGGCGGCCTCCCGCACGAGGGCGACGGCCGCGTCGCGGTTGGCGAGGACGTCGCGCCCGGAGCGCATCTGGACGCAGGCGGCGGTGAAGCGGGAGGCGGTCATGGCAACAATCTCCGTCTGCTCATGGTCGGGCGCCGGGCCGAGTGTCGGTCCGGAGCGGAGGGATGCGCCGCCGGTCCCGGACCGTCAGCGGACTTCCAGCCGGTAGCTGCCCGACCGCGTGAAACCGTCGGGATAAACGACTTCCACCTGGAACGCATCTGGACCCGTATAGCCGGGCGCGGGCGTGTAGAAAACCTGTGTGGCCGGTGCACGCTTCGCATTGCAGTGCGCGCGTATATTGTCCTTGTGGAAGGTCGGATAATCCAAGCCTTCCCGGATGGTCACCTTGCCGTGACGGGGCTGTTCGGTCACCTGGACGACCGTCCTTCCGAGCGATGTGCAACTGGGGTCGACGGAGCCGAAGTTATCGACCTTCAATGTCGTGCCGCTGAACACGACCCGGGGAGGGCGGGAGCCGGTCCCTGTCGTTGTGCAGGCGGCCGTGAGAAGCGCCATGGAGAGGGCGGCGGCATGGGAGATGCGCATGATCGGTCCTTGGTGGTTGCGGGGACCGATCTTTGGGAAAAGAAGCAGGGGTCACAAGGGGGCTTCCTGCCCTGCTCCAAGAAGACTGTACGCTGTTGCGTCGATGCATCAGCTAGGCTGCCAGGAGCCTCTCAAGCTCGCCCCTCTCGTCCAGGGCGTAGAGATCGTCGCAGCCGCCCACGTGGCGGTTGCCGATGAAGATCTGCGGCACGGTGGTGCGGCCTCCGGCCTTCTGCACCATCTCCGCGCGGCGCTCGGGCTCGGCCTCGATGTCGATTTCGTCGAAGGCGGCGCCCTTCTCCTCGAGAAGCCTCTTGGCGGCGGCGCAATAGGGGCACCAGCTCTTGGTGTAGATCGTGATCGGCGGCATGACGGACCTTTCTTCCGGAGAGCCTGCATATAGGCGTCCCTCAGGCTTCCGTCACGACCCGCGCGAAGGCCAGCACGTCGACGGCGGCGGCGCCGCCGCGCAGGAGCGCCCGCGCCGCCGCGTTCGCGGTCGCGCCGGTGGTGAGCACGTCGTCCACCAGGACCACCCGCCGGCCGGCGAGCCTCGGCATCGCCTCGCGGGGGACGCGGAAGGCGCCCTGGAGGTTCTCCCGCCGCTGCGCCCGGGTCAGCCCTACCTGCCGCTTCGTCCGCTTCACGCGGGCGAGGAGAAAGGGATCGCAGGGTACGCCGCTCGCCTGCGAGACGACGCCCGCGAGCGCCATGGCCTGGTTGAAGCGCCGCCGCCACAGGCGCCAGCGGTGCAGGGGAACGGGCACGACCACCTGCGCGTCCCGGAGGAGCTCCGCTCCCGCCTGGGCCATCATGCGTCCCATGGCCCGGGCGAGCTCGGGCCGGTCGCCGTATTTGAGCCGGTGCACCAGCTCGCTCGCGGTGCCCTCGTAGCGGGCCACCGCCCGGGCGCGGTCGAAGACGGGCGGGTCCGCGATGGCGGCGGGCGAGAGCAGCGGCTGACCCAGGTCGACGGGAAACGGCGTGCCGAGCCGTTCGCAATAGGGCCGGGCGATGAAGCCGATCCCCGACCAGCAGGCGGCGCAGAGGGCGTGCGGCTCCCCGGTCGCCCCGCCGCAGGCGACGCAGGCGGGCGGGTAGAGCAGGCCGAGCAGCGCCTCCCTCAACCGCTCCGCGCCCCGGCGCCAGGCCGCCCCGGCGTGCGCGGGAATGGGATGTCCGGCATCCGTCATGGGGCGAGCCTAGCGGCAGAACGGCTTCGGGCCATCTCCCCGGACGGAGGGGCGGCAGGGGGGAACCCGCCGCATGCACCGTCGCGGCTCGTTTCCCTCGGATTTCCCTTGGCACCCGCCGCGCCGCGGGCCATATCGCTCATCCATGACAGCACCCGTCGTCTTCGACCGCTCCCTCGTCCGCCGCCGCCTCGCGCGGGCGCTGCGCGCGGGCTATGCGGATTTCCTCCTCGACCGCGCCGTCGCGGACCTGGAGGAGCGGCTCGCCCCCGTCCTGCGGACCTTCGCGGAGGCCCTCGACGTGGGCACGCCCACGCCTGCCGCCGCCGATCTCCTGCGCCGGTCGGGCCGGGCCGGTCGCGTGCTGCGGGTGGCGCCCGTTCCCGAGAAGGGGAGCGTGGCGGGAGACGAGGAAAGGCTGCCCGTCGCGCCCGGGCGCTTCGACCTCGCCGTGTCCCTCCTGTCGCTCCAGAGCGTGAACGACCTGCCGGGCGCGCTCGTGCAGATCCGCCGGGCGCTGAAGCCCGACGGGCTCTTCCTCGGCGCCCTGTTCGGCGGCGCCACCCTGACCGAGCTGCGCCAGGCCTTCACCCAGGCCGAGGCGGAGCTGGAGGGGGGCGTCAGCCCGCGCGTCGCCCCCTTCGCCGACATGCGCGATCTCGGCGGCCTGCTGCAGCGGGCGGGCTTCGCCCTGCCGGTGGCGGATTCGGAGACCGTGCGGGTGCGCTACGGCGACCCGTTCTCCCTCATGCGCGACCTGCGCCGGATGGGGCTGACCAACGCGCTCAGCGACCGGCGGCGCACGCCCCTGCGCCGGGCGACCCTCATGCGGGCGGCCGCCCTCTATGCGGAACGCTTCGCGGATCCCGACGGGCGCCTGCCCGCGACTTTCGAGATCGTCTGGCTGTCCGGGTGGGCGCCGCACGAGAGCCAGCAGAAGCCCCTGCGCCCCGGCTCCGCGAAGATGCGCCTCGCGGAAGCGCTCGGGGTGAAGGAGCAGCCGGCGGGAGACAAGCCCGGTCACTGAGGCTCCCGGAAAGGCAAGGCCCCGGAACGCCATGCTTCCGCTCGGGACCGTGCATCCTCTTGGGGCCGTTCCGCCGCGCCCTATGTCACCAGGGTCCGCCCCGGAGTGCGCCCCGATGAAGACCCCAGGTCCCGACCATCCGATCGCGATCGCTCGGAATCCGCATCGCATCCGGGTCGTGCTCGGGGGCTTCATCGTCGCCGAGACCACGGAGGCGCTCACCCTTCGGGAGGCGATGCTCAGCCCCGTGCACTACATCCCCCGCCGGGACGTGCAGATGGACCTGCTCGAGCCGACGGAGCGCCGGAGCCATTGCCCCTATAAGGGGGATGCCTCCTACTTCACCGTCATGGCCGGGGGGCTCGTGCGGGAGAACGCCGCCTGGACCTACGAGGAGCCCTTTCCGACCGTGAAGGAGATCGCCGGCTACCTCGCCTTCTATCCGGACCGGGTCGACGCCATCGAGGAATTCGCGGACTAGCGGCGGCCGTCAGGCCGCCTCCCTTTCGTCACCCGTGTATCTCGCAAGATCCCGGCACAGGCCGAGCGCCATCAGGGCCTCGGCCATGATGAACATCGGCCCGACGAAGGCCTGGAACAGGTTGTCCGTGAAGGCCGGGCGGCGCCCCTCGAAGGCGTGGCCGAGGAACTGCAGGGCCCAGCCGCCCAGGAAGAGGATCCCGAACAGGGCCCAGGTCGTGCCGCGTCCGAGATGCGCGGCGAGCCAGTCCGCCGCGAGCACCATGACGAGGGTCGCCGCCCCCATGGCGAGGCCGATCCTCCGGTCGAGGGCGATCCAGCCCGCCACCGCCAGGATTCCGACGATCCAGGCGCCCGACAGGGCAAGGTTCCCCAGGGACACCCGCCAGAGGGCGAGAGCCAGCAGCAAGGAGAACACGATGGCCGGGATTCCGACGAAGTGCGTCGCCCGGTTGCGGCGGTCCCGATGATAACCCGAATAGGTCCGCAGCTGGCGCTCGAACAGGCTTGCCATGGCCGTTCCCTCCCTCGTTTTGAAAGAATGTAGCCGGAAGGCGCCGCAAGGGAAGAGCTTCTGCGACGAGGATCGCCTTCCCATCGCGGGGTGCAGGCACGAGGGGCGGCTCGTCCTCAGCGGGCGGGAGCGATGCGCCGTCCGCTGAACGTCACGAGGGCGACGCCCGCCAGCACCACGCTTCCGCCGACGATCTCGCGGGCCCCGATGCGCTCGTCGAGGAAGACCACGGCCAGGATCGCCGTCCAGACCGGCAGGAGATAGCCCACCATGGAGGCGCGGGTGGGACCCGCACGCCGGATCAGGCGCATGAACAGGAGCATGGGCACGGCCGTCGCGGCCACGCCGAGGGCGAGGATCGGCCCGAGATGGGAGGGCACGGCGGCGAAGGCCGCAGGACCGGCGATCGCCAGGGTCAGGACCGTCGCCGGAAGGCCCGAGCAGACCTGCTGCCCCAGGGCGAGCCGCGCGGGGTCGGCGCTGCGGATCGTCCGGACGTAGAGATTGGCCGAGGCGTAGCTCAGCGTCACGGCCACCATGGCGAGGGAGCCCGTCGGGCTGATCCCGCTCTCGGGAAGGGCGGCGGGGCCGATGAGGATGCCCATGCCCACGAAGCCGATCAGCACGCCGAGGAAGCGCGGGCGCGTCAGCCGCTCGTCGGGGAAGAGCACGTGCGACATCACCGCGACGATGAGCGGGCCCGCCGCCTGGACCATGGCGGCGGAGGCGGTGGCGATCTGGGTGAGCGCGTAGGAGACGAGGACGTTCGGCACCCAGCCGTTGAGGGCGCCGAGGATCAGCCACGTGCGCAGTTCGCCGGGCTCCGGCAGGAGCCGCTTGCCCTGCACGGCGAACCACAGGCCGAGGGACGCCGCGCCGAGCAGGCCGCGCATGGCGGCGATGGCGAAGGGGTTGAGGTCGCCGCTCAGCTTGATGAACAGGAAGCCGCTCGCCCACAGGATCGAGCAGCCGAGGAGGCTCGAGACGAGAAAGCCCTGGCCGAACGGCGGAAGGGGCGTGGCTGCAGCGGGCGGCGGCGGCACGGCAGGACCCTCAGGCGCCGAGGAGGTCGACGAGGAAGGGAATCAGCGGCTCGTCCGCCGGGGGCATGGGATAGGCGCGCAGCTCCTGCGGCCGTACCCATTTCAGGGCCTGCCCTTCGAGGGGCTGCACGAAACCCTCCCAGCGGCGGCAGATGTAGAGGGGCATCAGGAGGTGGAAGCTCTCGTAGGCGTGGCTCGCGAAGGTGAGGGGCGCGAGGCAGGCCTCCTTGACGGCGATGCCGAGCTCCTCCCGCAGTTCGCGGATCAGCGTCTCCTCCGGCCGCTCGCCGGGCTCCACCTTGCCGCCCGGGAACTCCCACAGGCCGGCCAGCTGCTTTCCCTCCGGGCGCTGCGCCAGCAGGATGCGGTTGTCCGTGTCCACGAGGGCGACGGCGACGACGAGGGTGAGCTTGAGGGAGGACACGTCCGGGGATCCGTGGGGCGGAGACCTTCAGGAAGAGGGCGAGGCCCCTCTTACCCCGCTTCGAGCCGCGCGAACAGATTCGATGTGCTTGCCATCCCCATGGGCATCGTCCACCATGATGTGACAACAATCACAAGGTTGGGGGCAGTCGCATGCGTCTCGGTTTCCTGGGGACGGTTTCGTTTTGTCTGGCCCTGTCCGCCGCGGCCGCTCCGGCCATGGCGGAATGTTCCGGCGGCGTCGTTCCGCTCAATTCGGCCCGCTATGAAGCGGTGGGCGAGATCTCGGTAAAGGCCGGAACCGGCTGCTCGTTCAACATCACGATGCCCGGTGCCGTTCAGGAAACCAAGATCGTTCTCAGTCCCAAGGTGGGACGAGCAGGGGTCCAAGGACTTACGCCCTTTTACATCGCCAAGCCCGGCTACCGCGGGCCGGACGAGTTCGGCTACGCCTTCATCGGCACCGATCAGTATGGCGGGCCGATGAACGTCGTCATCAAATGGAAGGTGACCGTCACACCGTGAAGGCGGCTGCGGCGCTCAGCTCCGGTAATCCCCGTTGATCTCCACGTAGGCCTTGGTGAGGTCGCAGGTCCACACGGTGGCCTCGCCCCGCCCGAGGCCGAGGTCGACCCGGATCGTGATCTCGTCGCCCTTCATGTAGGCGGAGGTCCTGGCCTCGTCGTAGTCCGGGTCCCGCGCGCCCTTGAAGGCGACGCGGATGTCGCCGAACCAGATCGCCAGCCGGTCCCGCTCCGCGGGCTCGCCGGCCTTGCCGACCGCCATGACGACGCGGCCCCAGTTGGCGTCCTCGCCCGCCACCGCCGTCTTCACGAGGGGCGAGTTGGCGATGGCCATGGCGATGCGCTTCGCCGAGGTGGCGCCCTTGGCGCCGGTCACCTTCACGGTCACGAACTTGCGCGCGCCTTCCCCGTCCCGGGCCACCTGCCGGGCCAGGTCGCAGAGCAGGCTTTCGAGGGCCTGGCGGAACTCCTTCAGCCGCCGGTCGCTCGGCAGGGTGATGGCCGGCGCCCCCCGCCTGGCGGCCGCGCCCGTGGCGAAGAACAGCAGCGTGTCGGAGGTCGAGGTGTCGCTGTCCACCGTCACGCAATTGAAGCTCTTGTCCGCGCCCTTCCTGAGCAGCGCCTGGAGGACCGGCGCGGCGATGGGCGCATCCGTGAACACGAAGGAAAGCATGGTCGCCATGTCCGGGGCGATCATGCCCGCGCCCTTGGCGATCCCGTTGATGGTGACCTCCACGCCGCCGATGGTGGCGGTGCGGGTCGCCACCTTCGGGAAGGTATCGGTGGTCATGATGGCCTTGGCGGCGTCGATCCAGGCCGTGGGGCTCGCCTTGCGCTCGCACTTGTCCAGCACGCCCTCGAACTTCGTGGCGTCGAGGGGCTCGCCGATGACGCCCGTCGAGGCGACGAAGACCTGCGAGGCCCGGCAGCCGGCGGCCTTGGCGGCGAGGTCGGCGGTGAGCTTCACCGCCTCGGCGCCCTTCTTGCCGGTGAAGGCGTTGGCGTTGCCGGAATTCACCACCAGCGCCCGGGCGACGCCCTTCTCCAGGTTCCTGCGGCACCAGTCGACCGGGGCCGAGGGGCATTTCGAGCGGGTGAAGACCCCCGCCACCGCCGTGTCCTTGGCAAGCGTCACGTAGAGCACGTCCGTCCGGTTCCTGTACCGGATTCCGGCCTCCGCCGTGGCGATCCTGACGCCCTCGATCTCGGGAAGCGCGGGATAGGTCTTGGGCGCCAGCGGCGAAACGGTCTTGGACATGGAGGGACCCGAAAAGGTGGGGAAAAAAGGCCTTTGCGACCGGCGACCTGCGGCTTTTCAAGGCTTCTTGTCAAGCCCGCGTTTCGTCGAGAGGGGGCCGGGGAGACGGCCGCGGCGGATGGAACGGCCGATTCCTCCCGCCGTTGAACCGGCAGGTCCATCGGCACGTGAAGCCGCAAACGAAAGGAAGCCTCCGTCATGACGCGCAGCAAGCATCCGAAGACCCGACCCGGCGCGCACAGCCGCATCGACCTTGAGGCCGATCCTGGCATCGGCGCCTCGAAGGGCGCCTTCATGACCGGCGAGGATCCGCGCCGGATCGAGGGAGCCTCCACCTCGAAGGCGACGTGGAGAACGACACCACCCGCGAGGGCGGCGTCGATCCGAAGAGGACGGGCCGGACGAACAAGTGAGACGACCGAGGAGGCGCCTCCGGCGCCGTTCCGGGACGGCGCCACCGTCATTCCGGGAGGGCCCAATGGGCCGGGCCCGGAATCCCATGACCGCTGACGACGCCGGATCGGGCGCAACGGCTGCCGCAGCTCCTTGTTCCGAGACGCTGCCGGTTCTGGCTTCCGGGCTCGCCTGCGGCGCCCCGGAATGACCGTCTTCGGGGAGGAAGATCGGAGCGCCTCCCGAACCCCAAACGAAATGGGGCGGCCTTGTGGGCCGCCCCGGTTGCCTCGATCCCTTGAAACTCAGGGCTTCTTCTGCTCGACCAGGTTGCCCTTGTCGTCCAGGCGCTCGATCTTGGCGTTCTTGCGCAGGCCGACGATGAGGTCCTGCTGGGCCTTGCGCTCCAAGTAGGCGTTCACCTGCTCCTTCATCTCCTCGAAGGAGGGGATCGGCTTGGCGCGCTTCTCCTCGACCTTGATCACGTGCCAGCCGAACTGGGTCTTGACCGGATCGGAGATCTGGCCGGGCTCGAGCTTGAAGGCGGCCTCGGCGAAGGGCTCGACCATGCGGTCCTTGGTGAAGAAGCCGAGATCGCCCCCGTCGGACTTGGAGCCGGGGTCCTTCGAGACCTCGTTGGCGACCTTGGCGAAGTCCTCGCCGCCCTTCACCCGGGCCGCGATCTTCTTTGCCTCCTCCTCGTTGTCGACGAGGATGTGGCGGGCATGGACCTCCTGCTCGGGGGTCATGTTCTTGGCGGTCTCGTCGTAGAGCTTCCTGGCCGCCTCGGGGGTCACCGCCTTGCGGGCTTCCTGGTCGAGATACTCGTCGAGGAGGGTCTTGTCCCGGTTGTAGGCGAGCTTGCGGGCGAAATCCGGATTGTCGCCCACCTTGGCGGTCTCGGCGGCCTTGGCGCCGAGCTTGAGGTCGATCAGGTAGCTCGTGAGCAGCTCGCGCTTCTGCTCCTCCGGCAGGCTCGGCAGCTGCAGGGCCGGGTCGGAGGCGGCGATGGCGAGATCGGCCTCCGTGATGTCCGTGCCGTTGACCCGGGCGACGACCTTGCCGCCCTGGGCGGCGCCCGCTGCAGGCGCGGCCGGGGGCGTCCCCTGGGCCAGGGCGAGGCCTGCCGTTAGGGGAAGGGCGACGCCGAGAGCGAAAAGGCCCCTGCGAAGCGAAGTTGAAGCTGACATGTCTGATCCTCTCATGGGAATCGCCCACTTTCGCGTGGACCGATGACCGAGTTCATTGCCGTTTGCAAGCAATAGCCTATCTATGGCACATCGCGCGGCAGCCCTCCGGCAGGCCGGGCGGGGCCGGCGGGAGCGCACCGCGGAACGTGCCTGGGACATGCGCGGTCCTGGCGCAGTCTTTTAGATGCGTTCCTGCATAATTAAGTCTATAACGCGGCTCAAATTAACGTTTCTCCAGAATCCCAGAAGTCTGAAGGCTCTCGATGTTCGGAACACTCGCGAAGAAAATCTTTGGCTCGGTCAACGATCGCCGACTGAAGTCCTACCGGCCGAAGGTCGCGGCCATCAACGCGCTGGAGCCCGAGCTCGAAGCCCTCACCGACGACCAGCTCCGCGCCCGGACTGACGAATTCAAGGCCCAGCTCAGCCAGGGCCGGACCCTGGACGACCTTCTCGTGCCCGCCTTCGCGACCGTCCGCGAGGCGGCCAAGCGGACCCTCGGGCAGCGCCATTTCGACGTGCAGCTCATCGGCGGCATGGTCCTGCACGAGGGCGCCATCGCCGAGATGCGGACCGGCGAGGGCAAGACCCTGGTCGCCACCCTGCCGGTCTACCTCAACGCCCTGGCCGGCAAGGGCGTCCACGTGGTGACCGTGAACGACTACCTCGCCAGGCGCGACGCCGAGTGGATGGGGCAGATCTACCGCTTCCTCGGCCTCTCCGTCGGCGTGATCGTCCACGGGCTCGACGACGCCCAGCGCGCCGCCGCCTACGCGGCCGACATCACCTACGGCACCAACAACGAGTACGGCTTCGACTACCTGCGCGACAACATGAAGTACGAGATGTCGCAGATGGTCCAGCGCGGGCACAACTTCGCCATCGTCGACGAGGTGGACTCCATCCTCATCGACGAGGCCCGCACGCCGCTCATCATCTCCGGCCCCCTCGACGACCGCTCCGAGCTCTACAATGCCATCGACGTGGTCATCCCCCGCCTGGGCAAGGGCGACTTCGAGGTGGACGAGAAGCAGCGCACGGTGGCCCTCACGGAAGCCGGCACCGAGAAGATGGAGGGCCTCCTGCGCGAGGCGGGCCTCCTGACCGAGGGCGACCTCTACGACGCCCACAACGCGACCCTGGTCCACCACATGAACCAGGCGCTGCGCGCCCACACCCTCTTCCAGCGCGACAAGGACTATATCGTCCGCAACGGCGAGGTGGTCATCATCGACGAGTTCACCGGCCGCATGATGCCGGGCCGGCGCTATTCGGAGGGGCTGCATCAGGCCCTCGAGGCGAAGGAGCGGGTCCAGGTCCAGCCGGAGAACCAGACGCTCGCGTCCATCACCTTCCAGAACTACTTCCGTCTCTACGACAAGCTCGGCGGCATGACCGGCACGGCCGCCACCGAGGCCGACGAGTTCCTGGAAATCTACAACCTCGAAGTGGTCGAGATCCCGACGAACCGTCCCGTCGCCCGCATCGACGAGGACGACGAGGTCTACCGGACCGCGGACGAGCGCTACAGGGCGGTGATCCGCGACATCGAGGCCTCCTCGGCGCGCGGCCAGCCGATCCTCGTCGGCACCACCTCCATCGAGAAATCCGAGCTTCTCGCCGAGCTTCTCATCAAGGAAGGCTACAAGCTCATCGACTTCGAGAACCCGCAGGCCCTGGAGCCTCTCTACAAGGCCGCCCGCGAGGGCAAGGGCACCAAGCATTTCGCGGTGCTCAACGCCCGCTTCCACGAGCAGGAGGCCTTCATCGTCGCCCAGGCCGGCGTGCCCGGCGCGATCACCATCGCCACCAACATGGCCGGCCGCGGCACCGACATCCAGCTCGGCGGCAACGCCAAGATGCGCATCGAGCGCGAGCTCGCGGGCCTCGAGGGCGAGGAGCGCGCGCGGCGCGAGAAGGAGATCCTCGACGAGGTCGCCGCCTTCAAGGAGAAGGCGCTCGCCGCGGGCGGCCTCTACGTGCTCGGCACCGAGCGCCACGAGTCCCGCCGCATCGACAACCAGCTGCGCGGCCGCTCGGGCCGCCAGGGCGACCCCGGCCGCTCCAAGTTCTACCTGTCCCTGCAGGACGACCTGATGCGCATCTTCGGCTCCGAGCGCATGGACGGCATGCTGCAGAAGCTCGGCCTGAAGGAGGGCGAGGCCATCGTCCACCCGTGGATCAACAAGGCCATCGAGCGGGCGCAGGCGAAGGTCGAGGCGCGCAACTTCGACATCCGCAAGAACATCCTGAAATACGACAACGTCATGAACGACCAGCGCAAGGTCGTCTTCGAGCAGCGCAAGGAGTTCATGGCGCAGGAGAGCGTGCGCGACACCATCGACGAGATGCGCCACGGCGTGATCGACGACCTCGTCGCCCGCGCGATCCCCGAGCATGCCTATGCGGAGCAATGGGACATCGCGGGCCTGAAGGCCGGCGTCGCCAACTTCCTCAACCTCGACCTTCCCGTCGACGAGTGGGCGAAGGAGGAGGGCATCGCCGACGACGAGATCCGCGACCGGATCCGCAAGGCGTCGGACGAGGCCTATGCGAAGCGCGTCGAGGAGAACACGCCCGAGGTCATGAACTACGTGGAGAAGCAGGTGCTCCTCCAGAGCCTCGACCATCTCTGGCGCGAGCACCTCGTGACCCTCGACCACCTGCGCCAGGTCATCGGCTGGCGCGGCTATGCGCAGCGCGACCCGCTCAACGAGTACAAGTCCGAGGCCTTCGAGCTCTTCAACGAACTCGTCGGCCGCCTGCGGGAGCAGGTCACGGGCCAGCTCATGCGCATCCAGGTGGTGTTCCAGCAGCCCGAGCCCGAGGGGCTGCCGCCCATGTTCGCGCAGCATCTCGACCCGGCGACCGGCGAGAACGAGTTCGACCTCGCGGCCGCGAACGGCTTCGGCGCCGCCCCGGCCTTCGGGGCCGCGGCCCCGGATGCGGGCCAGCCGCGGCGCGACCCGAACGACCCGTCCACCTGGGGCCGCGTCGGCCGCAACGAGCCCTGCCCCTGCGGCTCGGGCAAGAAGTTCAAGCACTGCCACGGGCAGTTCGTGGCATAGCGCCCGTCAAGACATCGACGAGAGCAGGAGCCCGGCCCCGAGCCGGGCTTTTCATTGCCGCGCGCCTGCCGGCAAGTCATGGCCGGTTTAGGCCGGGGCGGGCTGCCACGTGCCGCAACCACGTACCGCAACGCAGGGTCCTTGAAGGGCGTTTTCGCAACACTATAACGCAAAGTCACGTGCCAACCCTTGCAGGAGTGTATTCATGCGCAACCGCCTTCTCGTCGGATCGGCCCCATCGGATGACAACCGAAGCGGCGTAGGCCGTGGGAGCGATTCCTTGCCCTCGGCCGCGAACGGAGCGGCGTCTCCGGAGCGGGCTGCCGCCGCCAGTCCGGCTAAGGTCGCCCCGATCGGCCGAACCGTTCCGGGAACCGGAGGCGGCGACAGGCTCGTCGGCACCGACGGCAACGACCGACTGCTCGGCGGCAATGGCCGTGACGCTCTCTTCGGCGGCAGCGGCAACGACCGCCTGCTCGGCGGTGCTCACAACGACGTGCTGACAGGCGGCAACGGCCGCGACATCCTTGACGGCGGCCGCGGCAACGACCGCCTGTTCGGCGGTGCCGGGCAGGACAGGCTCGACGGCGGCAACGGCAACGATCGGCTCGTCGGCGGTATTCACAACGACACGCTGACGGGCGGTTTGGGCCGCGACACCCTCGACGGGGGCAGCGGCAACGACCGGCTCGTGGACGGTCCCGGCCGGGACTGGATGAAAGGCGGTGCCGGCCGCGACACCTTCGTGCTCGCGCCCGTGCACCAGATGGCGACCGGAACCGCGCGCGACGTCATCCTCGACTTCAACCCGGCGCAGGACAGGCTCGATTTCTCCCGCGTGGATGCGGACACCGCGAAACCGGGCCTCGACGCCTTCACGCATCTTGTCGCCGGTCATGAGGCGTTCACGGGCCCCGGCCAACTCCGCTACGACGGCGCGACGGGTCTCCTGTCCGGGAACGTCGACGCGGACGCCGAGCCCGAGTTCGAGATCCTTTTCGCGAACAGGCCCGCCACGCTCGGCCTGACATTGCCTCTTCTCCCGACGCCTCCGATTCCGCCGGCCCCTGTGCCTCCCCCTCCTCCGCCCAGCATGTCCGCCTATGACAGCACCATTCTGTCCGATCACCCGGTTCTGTTCCTGCCCCTCTCGGAGGCCGGGCGAGCCGCCGTCGAGGCCGATGCGGCGACGCCGCACCGGCAGGGGAGCTACCATGGCGCCGTCTCGGCGGCAGGGATGCCCAACGGTGACCGCGCAGCCGTTTTCGACGGCCATAACAGCTATCTCGAGGTTCCCGACGCCCCCGACCTGTCCGTGCCACGGACCGGGATCCTGACCTTCGAGGCCTGGCTGCGGCCGGATGCGCTGATCTTCCCGGTGAAGGAGGGCAACGGTTACGTGCACTGGATGGGCAAGGGCGAGGTTCACGGCGGGAGCATCCCGGACCAGGTCGAATGGGCGGCCCGCATGTACAGCGCCGACAATGGGGACAATCCCTCGCGGGAGAACCGGATTTCCGGATATGCCTTCAACCTGGAGGGCGGGCGGGGGATCGGCTCCTATGTCCAGGAGGACGTCCAGGCCGGTGGCTGGATCCACTACGTCTTCGTCATCAACACCACCCCGCAGGATCCCGACGATCCCGGCTACACCAAGATCTTCGTCGACGGCCGGGGAACCCTCCCCAATCCCTGGGACGACAAGGATTCGCTGCTCGAGTTCTGGCCCGATCCGACGACGCCCCATCTCGTGCAGCCCGGCGACGGCGATGCGCCCCTGCGCGTCGGGACCCGCGACCTGAAGTCTTTCTTCCTGGGCGCGATCGGAAAGGTCGCCGTCTACGACTACGAGCTCACCCCGGACCAGATCCTGAGCCACTACAACGCGATGTGGAACTGAGGGCGCCCGTCGAGGCGCGGCAGGCTTTCGGTCCGGACACGCAAAACGGGTCGGGCCGGCAACCCTGGACAGCAGAAAGCCCGCCGGAGAGGCGGGCTTTCGAACGGGGACGATCCCGTGCCGGTCAGTTCGCCGCTGCGACGCTGACCGCGCTCCCGGCCTGGGCCTTGCGCTGGACGGCCGCGGCGGGCTTCTGCGCGGCAGCGCCCGACTTGGCAGGTGCGGCCTGGGCCGTCTCCGCCGCCGGCTGTGCGGCCGTCGTGGAGGAGCTGAACAGGTCGCCGATACCGTTGAACATCTTCTTGTAGAAGGGTGTCTCCCCGTTGCCGACCGGGGCGGCGGCGGGGGGCGCACCGAGGGCGGCGACCTTCGTCTCCCCGGCGGCCGGCCTGTCGGCGGCAGCGGTCCTGGCCGCGGCCGGGCTCCGGTCGAGGGAGGCATAGGCCAGGGCGGTGGAGGGCGTCTCGGGCTTGGGCTTGCCGGTCGTGTCGTCGAGGGCGATCACCTGCGGACCGGAGGAGAGGCCCTCGGGGCGGCTCACGTCGCCGAACTTGTCGCGCATGCGCGCGTCCACCACCAGCGATCCGTCCGAGCCCACGGCGCCGGCCAGGGCGGTGCGGAAGGACTCGTGCGAATCGCCGTCGTGATAGACGAGCTTCACCGGCTTCTCGCCGCGGGCCACCAGCTCGGCGACCTCCTGCTCGTCCTTGCGGCGCTTCTCCGCCAGGGCGGTGACGACCGACTCGTCGGGTACGTTGAACTGGTAGCGGCCGGCCGTCACCGTGACCCGCGGCTCTTCCTTCGTCACCTCGAAATAGTCCGAGCCTTCCTTCAGGTTCTTCCAGAAGCCGATATTCGGATCGAGCCGGTGCTGCGCCAGGTTCTTCGGCGTCATGCGGAAGGGGAAGGACTGGAACTGGAACGCCCGCTGGCCGCTGGCGAAGGCCTCGCGCGCCACGGCGTAGATCTCCGCGATGTTCTGGTCCGTCATGGCGAAGCAGCCCCGCGAGGAGCAGGAGCCGTGCACCATGATGTCGCCGCCGTTGCGGCCGAGGGAGCGGTCGTAGGCGTTGGGATAGCCCGTGTCGAAGGACAGATAAAAGGCCGAGTTCGGGTTCATCTGCGCGGGCGTGACCGTGTAGAAGCCCTCCGGCACCTGGCGGTCGCCCTCGCGGGTCTTGGGGCCGAGCTGGCCCGACCAGCGGCAGATCGGATAGGTCTTCAGGAGCGCGTAGCGGCCGTCGGCGCCGCGCTTCCAGATCTCCATCTCCGATTCCTTCTTGTAGGCCCGGATCAGGATGGGGTCGTTCTTCGTCATCCCCTTCGAGGCCATCAGCGCCATGGTGGCCGCCGGGATCGGCGTCAGGTGGCGCGTGGAGCTTCGGGAGAAGCCATCATCCTGGCAAGCGGCGAGCGCGAGCGCCAGGCTCGCAGCCAATGCGATACGCTTCATCATAGGGGACCCCGCAATTTTTTTGATCCGCCCGGGCCATCCTGGACGGTTCCCCGATAGGCTTAGATTGTTAGCCTTAACTCCGGCTTACCGCAAGCACGGCCGTAATGGAGTTATGGTGAACGAGCCGCCGAAGGCGGGCCGGAGTCAGGCGGGCTTCGGCGCCCGCCTGCCGTCCTGCCGGGCCAGGGCGTGGCCGATCAGGACGTCCATCAGCTCCCGCTGGGAGAGACCGGCCGCCTCCCACAGCTTGGGATACATGCTGATGGCGGTGAATCCCGGCAGCGTATTGATCTCGTTGACGTAGATCCCGTCCGGGTCCGCCGGGTCGACGAAGAAGTCGACCCGCGCCAGCCCTTCGCAGCCGAGCACGCGGAAGGCCTCGAGGGCAAGCTCCCGAATGCGGTCGGCCAGGGCGGGGTCCAGGTCCGCCGGGATCAGCAGGTCCGCGCCCGCCGCGTCCTCGTACTTGGCGGCATAGCTGTAGAAGCCGTGACTCTTCGCCGGCGCGATCTCGCCGAGGGGCGAGGCGCGCAGCTCGCCGGAGGCGCCTTCCAGGATGGAGCACTCGATTTCCCGCGCCCCCGACACGCTGCGCTCGACCAGGATCTTGGCGTCGTGCCGGAAGGCGAGGTCGCAGGCCGCCTCGAAGGTCGCCGCGGAGCGGGCCGGGGAAACGCCGACCGACGAGCCCATGTTGGCCGGCTTCACGAACAGGTCCGAGGTGCCGAGCATTCCCGTGGCGGCCTCGTAGCTCATCCGGGTGCGGCGGGTCATCGACAGGAAGGGCACGACGGGAAGGCCGCCGTCGCGCAGGAGGCGCTTGGCGACGTCCTTGTCCATGCAGGCGGCGGAGCCCATGACGCCGGAGCCCACATAGGCCAGGTTCGCGAGCTCCAGGAGCCCCTGGACGGTCCCGTCCTCGCCGTTCGGCCCGTGAAGAACCGGGACCGCGACGTCGAGGCGAAGGCGGCGCGGTTCCTCGCCCAGGACGGCCAGTTCTCCGTCATGGCCGGGAAGGAGCGCGACCTCGGGGGCGTCCTGCGGGATCTCGAGGGACTTCGAGCCCGGGGCGGCGGAGTTGCCGAGACGCCACCGGCCGTTCCGCGCGATCCCGATGGGGACGATGTCGTACTTCGCCGGATCGAGCGCCCGGAGGATGTTGGCCGCGGACATCCTGGAGACGTCGTGCTCGGCCGAGCACCCGCCGAACAGCAGTCCAACGGTCTTGCGCGCGTGCTTCATGATCGATCCTCCGGCCCATTGTGCAGTAAGGCCGGAGAGGTTGAAACCCTGTTAAGGCCGCCTCAGAGCTTGCGGCCGATGGCGAGGAACTTCTCCGCCCGGTGGTCGCGAAGCTCCGCCGGCCCCATGTTGCCGAGGTCCTGGAGCGCCTCCTCGATGGCGTTCCCGGCCGCCGCGATGGCCGCCTGCGGATCCCGGTGGGCGCCGCCCGTCGGCTCGGCCACGATGCCGTCGATGACGCCGAGGCGCAGGAGGTCCTGGGCGGTGATCTTCATGTTCGTGGCGGCGTCCTGGGCCCGTGCCGCGTCGCGCCAGAGGATCGAGGCCGCGCCCTCGGGGGAGATCACGCTGTAGATGGCGTGCTCCATCATGAGGACCTTGTTGGCGGTGGCGATGGCGATGGCCCCGCCGGAGCCGCCCTCGCCGATCACGAGGGCGACGTTGGGGACGCCGAGGCCGAGCTGCGTCTCCGTGGAGCGGGCGATGGCCTCGGCCTGGCCGCGCTCCTCCGCCTCGATGCCGGGATAGGCCCCGGCCGTGTCGACGAAGGAGAGGACCGGCAGGCCGAAGCGGTCCGCCATCTCCATCAGGCGCACGGCCTTGCGGTAGCCCTCGGGCCGGGCCATGCCGAAATTGTGCCTGATGCGGGTCTCGGTGTTGTGGCCCTTCTCCTGGCCGAGCACGCAGACCGGCTGGCCGCGGAAGCGGCCGAACCCGCCGACGATGGCCTCGTCCTCCGCGAACTTCCGGTCGCCCGCGAGGGGCGTGAAGTCGGTGATCAGGCCGGCGCAATAGTCGACGAAGTGCGGGCGCTGGGGATGGCGGGCGACCAGGGTCTTCTGCCAGGGCGTGAGCCTGGCGTAGAGGTCCTTGAGGGCCTCGGCCGCCTTCGCCTCCAGGCGGTGAATGTCGTCGGCGATGGAGACGGCATCCCGGCTCTCGCCCAGGGCCTTGAGCTCCTCGACCTTGGCTTCCAGCTCGGCGACCGGCTTTTCGAAATCGAGATAACTGCGCATCAGACTCTGTGAAAAATGAAAAACCGGCGCCGACCTCCTCGGCCCCGCCGGACCGCGCGGACACTGGCGATTTGACGGCCGCAAGTCAAGCTGACGCCCGTTTGCTCCCGAGGACGGGCGCGGCAGGGCGGCCGGAAAGCTTTCCTGGCGGCAAACTCGGGCGAAATCATGGGGCGCCGGCCGCGTCCCTTGAGCCGGAGAGCGGCCGGCATGCTTGCATAAATGAAATAACATATTGCTTTCTGGCAAGACGGCGCACGGCCAGGTTGCGGGTCCCGCGCGCCCGAACAGGATGAGGGAGGCATCGTCGATCAAGCCTGCAATGCCGTTCGAGAGCCCGGATGGAGCGGAATCGGCCGGGCTTCCCATTCTCGCAAGCCTCGGCCCTTCTGCATCTGTGGGTTGCCGACTTTGCATGGGAGGCCGGCTCCCCCTCCGGATCGAGAGTGGGGCAGCAGGATCGTTTAGATATGATCCATTTGCATTCGCGCCTTCGCTCCTCCGGGGAGACAAGGCAGCCAACGGGGGGTTCTCATGACGAAATCCAGTCCGCAGGGTCGTTCCGCCGAGCCGGTCGGCCGCAACGCCTCCGATCTCGGGGCGCACGTTCCCGATCCGCTCGCCGACGCCCGTGAGGGGCGTCGGTCGCTGCAAGCCTATCCCGATGCCGAGAAGGCCGCCGGCGAGCGGTCCTCCTCGCTGGAGACGAATGCGCTCTCGAGCGCTTCTGCCGGTTTCTCGGCCTCCTCCGTCATCCGCGGCGACGACGGCGACAACGACCTCGGCAGCCACGACGCCACGGCGTCGCAGGCCATCTACGCCGGCATGGGCTGGGACACCCTGCGGGGCGGCTCGGCGGACGACCAGCTCTTCGGCGAGGAGGACGACGACCTCCTCATCGGCTGGCAGGGCAGCGACCTCATCGACGGCGGCGACGGATTCGACACGGTTTCCTACGAGACGGAAACCGGAGGGCGCGGCGTCGTCGTGAACCTCACGGACGCCGCCTGGACCTACGACGGCATCACGTACGCGGCCTTCACCGGCACCGACACCTGGGGAAACCTGGACACCTATGTGGGCATCGAGGCGGCCGTAGGCTCCGCCTATGACGATGTCATCAACGTCCAGGGCGGCGAGAACATCGTCCTCTACGGTCTCGGCGGCAACGACACCCTCATCGGGAGCAGGATCGAGGGAGGCCTGGTAGCGAACGACACCCTCATCGGCGGCGAGGGCGACGACACCTTCATCGGCGGCACCGTCATGTACGAAGGCATGGCCGGCGTCACGGTGACTCTCTCGAGCGGTTCGGGCACAGGGACGGGCCAGGGCAACGACACCTTCTCGCAGGTCTATTGCGTGATCGGCAGCGACGGGGACGATGCGATCTCGGGGGCGACCGAAATTCATGGCGGGGCCGGAAACGATGTTCTGACCGGAAGCAACAGCGACGGAATCGATTCGATCCACGCAGGCACCGGAATCGACACGATCTACGGCACCGCCGGCAGCGATTACATCTTCGGCAATTTCCAGACCGCGCTCCGGTACGACCGGCTTCCCGCCTCGTTGTACCTCGGCCGGATCCAGGCGAATCTCGGCACCGGCATCGTCAACAAGTACACCGTCAGCGGAACGGTCGCCGGATCGGACCAGGCGTCCGGGATCAAGAACCTCGCCGGGACCAATTATGGCGATTCCGTCACCGGTTCGATCTACGACAACAGAATCGAGGGCCTCGGCGGAAACGACGTCCTCTCCGGGGCTGCCGGCAACGACACCCTCGAGGGCGGGGACGGCAACGACTCTCTCTACGGCGTCTACGACAACGATTCGCTGCTCGGCGGAGCCGGCAACGACAGCCTCGATGGCGGGGACGGCAGCGACACCCTCGTGGGCGGCACCGGCAACGACACCATGGTCGGCGGCCTCGGCAACGACGTCTACTACATCGACGATCTCGGCGACTCGACCCTCGAGCTCAACGGCACCAACGGCGGCATCGACACCGTCTACATCTCCGTGAAGGACTTCGACGGAACCAAGCTCGCGAACATCGAGAACATCGTCCTTGTGGGCGAGGGCAGCATTTGGGGCAGCAACGCGGCTCCGGTGATCGGCGGCGCGCCCTCTCCCGTGACGGTCGCGGTCCAGGACATCGAGATCGCAAGCCCCTTCACGACCGTCACCGTCACGGACGACAGCGCATCCGTGACCGCGACCGTGAAGATGAGCAACATCTACGACGGCGCCTTCGTGAATCTCGGCACCGGCACCTACGACGCGCTCGCGGGCACCTACACCGTGTCCGGCACCGCCGCCGCCGTTCAGGCGGCGCTGCGGGCCCTGCAGTTCAACCCGACGGATCATTCGGACCTGCCGATCGGCACGGTCCACACCACGACCTTCACCATCTCCGTCGTGGACAGCGCTGGCGCCGCGGCGGTGCCGAACAGCAACATCGCCGTGGCCGCGACGGTGGCGAACCGCGCGCCGATCATGATCGCGCCCGAGGCGTCCTTCACGGTCGATGACACCGACAGCTCCATCCGGCCCTTCGCCGGCTTGAGCATCGGCGAAACGAACATGGGCGACACCGTGACGGTGCGCATCGCCCTCGACGCGCCCGGCAAGGGCGTCCTGATCCCGGGCAACGGCGGCACCTTCGACGCGGCGACCGGGATCTTCACGATGACCGGAACGGCCCTGGAGGTTCAGACGGCGGTCCATGCCTTGCGCTACGATCCGACGGACCGGACCGGCGCCCCGGATCTCAGCGCCGAGACGACCGTCTTCACCATCGAACTGACCGACGCGGGCGGCCTGTCCGCGCCGTCGAGCAGCGCCATCCGGGTCACTTCGATCCACCACGAGAACGCGGTGCCCACGGCTCCCGTGCTCTCGGGCGGAGCGATCAGCGACGCGGCTGCGGCCGGCACCGTCGTGGGAACGCTCTCGGCGACGGATACGGACGGGGACGCGCTGTCCTTCACCTTCGCGGACGCACTGGCGGGCTCCGATGGCCTCGTCAGCGCCGACGGCCGCTTCGCGATCTCGGGAGGATCCATCGTCGTCCGCGACAAGAGCCTGATCCAGGTCGCGCAGGACACGGTGTTCAGCTATGCCGTCACGGCCTCCGACGGGCGCGGCGGAGCCGCCACCGGCACGGTCGCCGTCACGGTGGCGGACGTCAACAAGGCTCCGACCGACATCGCCCTGTCGCAGTCTTCCGTCCGCGAACATTCCGACGTCGGCACGGTGATCGGGACCCTCTCGGGCACCGACCCCAACGGCGACGGGCTGACCTACACGCTCCTGAATGACGGAGGCGGGCTCGTCGAACTCGTCGGCAACGAGATCCGCGTCAAGAACAACGCGGCCATCGACTACGAGCAGGTCACCTCGTTCGACATCGCGGTCGCAGCCAGCGACGGCGCCGCATCCTTCACCAAGACTCTCACCGTCGCCGTGCAGGACGCGAAGCGTGAGACCGTCGTCGGAACGGCCGGCAACGACCTGATCAGGGGCGGCAGCGGCGCCGACGAGCTCAATGGCGGCGCGGGCAACGACACGCTCGGCGGCGGCGGCGGGCAGGACGACCTGACCGGCGGCGCGGGCGCGGACGCCTTCCTCTTCGACCAGCTGCCGTCGAAGAGCAGCGCCGACACGATCCTCGACTTCTCGATCGCCGAGGGCGACCGCATCGTCCTCTCGCGCACGGCCTTCGCGGCCTTCGGCGCTGCGGACGTGGGGATGCTGAGCGCGAGCGCCTTCGCGACCGGCAAGGCCGCGGCGGATGCGGACGACCGCATCATCTACGATCGGTCCGCCGGGCGCATCTACTACGATGCGGATGGGACGGCCGGCGGCAAGCACAGCGCGGCCGCGGTCCTGATCGCCACCCTGACGAGCGGCGTGAAGCCCGCGCTCACGCACGAGAGCTTCTTCATCGTCTGACGCAGCTGTCATCGAGACCGAAGGCGCGGGGCGGCTCCCAAGAGCCGCCCCTTCCTTTGTCTTCCGACCCCGGAAGGACGACGGGAAGAGGGTTCAGGGCTGCCGGTCGCGCGCGATCACCCGGGAGGCGGGAGCCGGGGCCGGAACGAGGACGGGGGAGAGTCGGGCGGAACGGCGCACCGCCCGCACCGCGCCGGGACGGTAGAGCTGCTTCGTCGCCTCGACGATGTGCAGGCCGGCGAAGGGCAGGGAGAAGCCGATGCCGATCTGCTCCCAGGCCTGCGCCGTCTGCAGCAGGAACCGGCTGCGCAGGGGCGGCACGTAGAGGGTCTCGGCCCAGCCCTCGGGCGAGAACCAGGTCTGGCGCATGAGGCCTTTCAGCTGGGAGCGGCTGTAGGGCTGGCCGTGGCCGAATGGCGTCGTGTCCATGCGGGCCCAGAGACCGCGCCGGTTCGGCGCCACCAGGATGATGCGCCCGCCCGGCGTCAGGATCCGCCAGATCTCGTGCAGCAGTTCGGTGGGGCTCTCCACCGTCTCCAGGGCATGGACCACCAGCACCCGGTCGATGGAGGCATCGGGCAGGGGCATGGCAAGGGGATCGACCAGGGCCGAGGCGGAGGGGCCCGTCGCCGGCCAGTTCACCACGCCCTGGCTCGCCGGCATGAAGGCGAGCGCCCGCTCGCATTCGGCGCGGACCGGCGCGAGATAGGGACAGGCATAACCGAGGCCGAGCACCCTCAGACCGGCGAGAGGCCCCCAGAAGCGGCCGATCGCCCGTCCCACGAAGCGGCGGGCGACGACGCCGAGCGGGCTGGCGTAGAAGCTGCGCAGGTCCGTGATGTCGATGCTCATGCTCCGTCCGTCGAACTCCCTCGCGAACTCCCTCGCGACCTCCCACGGCCCCCGCGCCGTCCGGGGCTGGTTTCCTCTGCGGACTGTCCCATGATAACCGGTGACGCATCAAGCCAAGGCGGTGCCATGCCCATCCAGATCCATGCTTTCCTCTGCCGCGAGGACAATATCGGTGTCCTCGTCCACGATCCCAAGTCCGGCGCCTGTGCCGCCATCGACGCGCCGGAGGAGGGGCCCATCCTCAGGGCCCTCGAAGAGACGGGCTGGTCCCTGTCGGACATCCTCGTCACGCACCGCCATGGGGATCATGTGGAGGCCATCGCGCCGCTCAAGGAGCGCTTCGGCTGCCGGATCGTGGCGCCGCTCAAGGCGAAGGGGGCGGTGCCCCAGGCCGACAGGCTGGTGCAGGAGGGCGATTTCGTGCAGGTGGGCGAACTGCGCGCCGACATATGGGAGACGCCGGGCCATTGCGACGACCACGTCTCCTACTGGTTCGCCGCGGACCGGGTCCTGTTCGCCGGGGACACCCTCTTCACCCTCGGCTGCGGCCGCCTGCTGGAGGGAACCTACCCGACCTTCTGGGCGTCCCTCCGGCGAATCGCCTCGCTGCCCGACGATGCCCGCATCTACAGCGGCCACGACTACACCCTCTCCAACGGCCGCTTCGCCCTCGCCGTCGAGCCTGGCAACGCCGCCCTCAAGCGGCGCATGGCGCAGGCGGAGGAGGCCAAGGCCCGGGGGGGCTTCCTGGTGCCGACCACCCTCGGAGAGGAGAAGGCGACGAACCCCTTCCTGCGTGCCGGCGAGCCGGAGGTCGCGCGGGCGGCGGGGAAGGAGGGCGCGGAACCGGTCGCCGTGTTCCAGGCCCTGCGCGAATGGAAGAACCGGTTCTGACGGCCCAGGGCCCGACGAGCCCCTCACCGAGTATCTTTCCCGTCATCGGCCGCAGGCCGGGACAATGCGACGGACACCATGAGCGACCACGATCTCGTTCTCGGACTTGAATGCCGCCTCATGAACGCCTGGCCGGCCTTCGACTACCAGGCCTACGAGGGATGGATCCTGCGGTTCGCCGACGGCTACAGCAAGCGCGCCAATTCGGCGACGCCGCTCATGCCGGGCGCCCGCCTCGACGACGCGCTGGTCGACTACATGGTCCTGCGGTTCCTCGATGCGAACGTGCGGCCGACCTTCCGCCTCACCGGCCTCCAGGACCCGTCCGTCGACGACCTGCTCCGGTCGCGGGGATTCCTGGAGGTCGAGCCGACCTGCGTGCTCACGGCCCCGGTCAGGGGGGACTGCGAGCCCGATCCGGAGGTGACGATCGAGCCCCAGGTCTCGAAGCGGTGGGTGCGGGAGGCCGCCCAGTCCTACGGCGGCGACAAGGCGGACGACGCCACCCTGATCCAGATCGTCTCACGAATCAGGCAGAAGGCGGCCTTCGCCACCCTGAGCCTCGACGAGCGGCCGGTGGCATGGGGTCTCGGCGTGGTGGAGCGCGGCTTCGTGGGCCTCTACGACATCGTCGTGGCGCCGGACCTGCGCGGTATCGGCCTCGGGCGGCGGGTCGTCTCGAGCCTGATGGCCTGGGGATGCGGCGAGGGCGCGCACACCGCCTATCTCCAGGTGCGCGAGGAGAACGAGATCGCGCTCTCCCTCTACCGGGCCTTCGGTTTCTCCCAGGCCTACCGCTACACGCACCGGGTCATGCCGGGCGGCGCTTAGAGCGGAACGGGGCACGTGCGAAGCGGGCGCCCGCGTTCCGCGCCCACCAAAACCGCTCACCCCCGGCGTGACCGGGGCGTGAGCGTCGCCACCAGGGCCCCGAGCACGATCAGCCCGCAGGAGAGGGCGAGGGTCAGCGAGGCGGGGGCATAGCCCGCGAGGACGAGGAGCAGGGTGGACAGGACCGGGGTCGCATAGGACGCCACTCCGAGAAGGCGGATGTCCCCCCGCTTCATGCCGATGTCCCATACGTAGAACGCCGCGCCCACGGGTCCGAGGCCGAGGGCGAGCAGGGCGAGCCACTGCATCCCCGATTCCGGCCAGACCGTGGTTTCGAACAGCCAGTGGCAGACAAGGCTCAGCGCGGCGGTCACCAGGCAGAATCCCGCCACCGCATCGGTCGGCACCTCGCCGAAACGGCGGGAGAGCACCGAATAGCCGGACCACACGAAGGCGGCGACGAAGGCGCAGAGATAGCCGGGCACGTACTCCGCCCGCGCGTCGAGCGGCCCCCGTCCCGCGATCAGCACGACCACCCCCGCGAAGCCCAGGAGGGCGCCGACCACATGGGCGCGGCGCAGGCGCTCGCCCGGAAGGAAGGAGGAGAACAGGACGATCAGCAGGGGCCAGAGATAGTTGATGAGGCCCGACTCGGCGGGCGGGGCCAGACGCAGGGCGGCGAAGTAGAGGGCGTGGTAGCCGAAAAGCCCTCCGAGGCCGAGGGCCCAGACGACCGGCTTCTGCCGCAGGGCCTTCATGCCCTCGGGGCGCCTGATCCAGGTGGTCGCCCCCACGAGGCCGCCCACCAGGAACGTCATCGCTGCGAGCTGGAACGGGGGAATGCGTCCGGTCGCGGCGGTGAGCAGGGCGAGAAGGGACCAGAACAGGACGGCGGTGAAGCCGATGGAGGTGGCGGTGCGTATCGTCATGCCGCCCGCATAGACGAAAGCCCTCCGCCTGGGGAGAGCTTTCGGAAAAGGCGCCTGCCGGTTCCGGGCCCTTGCGGCCCGAAAGTCACGCCATGTACTGCCCGCCGTTGACGGACAGGGTCGAGCCGGTGATGAAGCCGGCGCCGTCCCCCACCAGGAAGAGCACGCTGCGGGCGATCTCCTCGGCCTCTCCCAGGCGCCCGACGGGAATGAGGGGCAGGATCTTGGACTTCAGCACCTCCTCGGGTACCGCCTGCACCATTTCGGTGGCGATGTAGCCCGGCGCGATCACGTTCACGGTGATGCCCTTGCCGGCGTTCTCCAGGGCGAGCGCCTTGGCGAAGCCGATGACCCCGGCCTTGGCGGCGGAGTAGTTCGCCTGCCCCATCTGCCCCTTCTGCCCGTTGATGGAGGAGATGATGACGATTCGCCCGAAGCCCCGCTCGCGCATGCCCTCGATGATGGGCCGCGTGCAGGTGAACATGGAATCGAGGTTGGTCCGGATCACCGCCGACCATTGCTCGTAGGTCATGCGGTGGAACATCCCGTCCCGGGTGATGCCGGCATTGTTGACGAGCACCTCGATGGGGCCGAACTCCGATTCGATCGTGCGGATGCCGGCCTCGCAGGCGGCAGGATCGGACACGTCGAACTTGTAGACGGGGATTCCCGTCTCCGCCTTGAAGCGGTTCGCGGCCTCGTCGTTGCCGCCGTAGTTGGCAACGACCGTGTAGCCCGCTTCCTTCAGCTTTCGCGAAATCGCAGCTCCGATGCCACGGGTCCCTCCCGTGACCAGCGTAACGCGCGCCATCCTCGTCTCCTTCCCGTAAGCCGTTCCCGGACGGTGCCTCCGCCGAAGCCCGCCTCTCGGGGCGGCCCGGACAGACCGGGCCGCCATGGATCATAGCTTAGGACAATGGGCAGAGCCTAGGAGGGGTGCCCCAGCTCTTTGGGATGCGCCCGTATGCGTTGCCGCGCCTCAGCGCTCCAGGCACATGGCGATGCCCATGCCGCCGCCGATGCAGAGGGTCGCGAGGCCCTTACGGGCGTTGCGGCGGCCCATTTCGTGCAGCAGCGTGACGAGCACGCGCGCCCCCGAGGCGCCGATGGGATGGCCGATGGCGATGGCGCCGCCGTTGACGTTCACGATGGACGGATCCCAGCCCATGTCCTTGTTGACCGCCAGGGCCTGGGCCGCGAAGGCCTCGTTCGCCTCCACGAGCTCGAGGTCGGAGACCTTCCAGCCGGCCTTCTCCAGGGCCTTGCGGGAGGCCGGGATCGGGCCCGTTCCCATGATCGCGGGGTCCACGCCCGCCGTCGCCCACGAGGCGATCCGGGCAAGCGGCGTCAGGCCCCGGCGCTGGGCCTCGGCCTCGGTCATCAGCACCACGGCGGCGGCACCGTCGTTGATGCCCGACGCATTGCCGGCGGTCACGGTGCCGTCCTTGGAGAAGGCGGGCTTGAGCTTGGCGATCGCGTCCAGCGTCGTGCCGGGGCGGATGTACTCGTCCTGGTCCACCACCACGTCGCCCTTGCGGGTCGAGATGGTGACGGGCGCGATCTCGTCCTTGAAGCGGCCGGCCTTCTGGGCGGCCTCGGCCTTGTTCTGCGAGGAGACCGCGAACTGGTCCTGCTCCTCGCGGGTCAGCTGCCAGCGCTGGGCCACGTTTTCGGCGGTGTTGCCCATGTGATAGCCGTGGAAGGCGTCCATCAGGCCGTCCTTGAGCATGGTGTCGATGAGCTTCAGGTCGCCCATCTTGGTGCCGCCGCGCATATGGGCCGCATGGGGCGCCTGGGACATGGATTCCTGGCCGCCCGCCACGATGATGCCGGCGTCGCCGTTGGCGATCTGCTGCATGCCGATGGCCACCGTGCGCAGGCCCGAGCCGCAGAGCTGGTTGAGCGCCCAGGCCGTCTTCTCCTGGGGGACGCCCGCCGCCATGGCCGCCTGCCGGGCGGGGTTCTGGCCCTGTCCGGCGGTGAGGATCTGGCCGAGGATCACCTCGTCGACCTCCGCCGCCTCCACCTTGGCGCGCTCCAGCGCCGCCTTGATCGCGACGGCGCCCAGCTCATGGGCGGGGGTGTTCCCGAATGCGCCGTTGAACGAGCCGACGGCCGTGCGTGCCGCGCCGACGATGACGATGTTGTCCCGGGCCATTCCGATCTCCTGTACGGTTGAGGCAAGCCGCCCCTTGAGGTCCGATCAAAGCGCCAGACGGAGGGAAGTCAAGCGCCGCGCCCCGTATATAGGGAGGTAGCAGGTATGCGCCTTTAGACTTTTAGGGCTTTGATCGCCCGGCGGAATGCCTATAGCTTTGTGCCGACGGCCGATGCCCCGCTCGCCCGGGGTGCAAGGGTGCCGGCGCCGGTTTCGCATTCAATCAGGACGTATCGGGTTCCATGGCGACGGACAAGCAGACGGACAAGCAGCCCACCGTTATCAAGAAATATGCCAACCGCCGCCTCTACCACACCGGCACCTCCACCTACGTGACGCTCGAGGACCTGGCCGGCATGGTCCGCCAGGGCGAGGATTTCGTGGTCTTCGACGCCAAGACCGGCGAGGACATCACCCGTTCCGTCCTCACCCAGATCATCTTCGAGCAGGAGAACAAGGAGGGGCAAAACCTCCTCCCCGTCACGGTTCTGCGCCAGCTGATCCGCTTCTACGGGGACAGCCTCCAGTCCCTCGTGCCGAGCTATCTCGAGTTCTCCATGGAGAACCTCTCCCGGGAGCAGCAGAAGCTGCGCGAGCAGATGAGCCAGGCCTTCGGCCCCTCCGCGTTCCAGACCATGGAGGAGCAGGTCCGCAAGAACATGACGTTCTTCTCCGAGGCGATGCGCATGTTCTCGCCCTTCGCCCAGCGCGAAGAGGGAGCCGCCCGTCAGAAGGCAGAGACCGCCGGAGAGAGCTCCGCCGAGCTTCGGGACCTCAAGCGCCAGATGGCCGAAATGCAGGCCAAGCTCGACGCCTTGTCCCGCAAGTAGGAAGCTCAGGCGCGACGGGCGCTCTGCGGCGGAAGTCCGGGGACCGGCAGGGGCTCGGCCCCGCCGGCGACGGCTCCCGCGAGATAATCCACTCCCCAGTCCGCCAGCCTGCGGGCGCACGGCTCGTCGTCCACCCCGTCCGCGAGGGTCGCGATGCCGAGGTGCTGGGCGAGGTCGACGAGGCGCCTCACGAACAGGCGGTCCTCCATGGACCGGGACAGGATTGGGGCGAACCGGCCGTCGAGCTTGAGGATGTCGACGGGCAGATGGCGCAGGTGCGCCAGGGAGGCATAGCCGCTCCCGAACCCGGACAGGACGATTCCCACCCCGAGCGCCTTCAGGGCGTCGAGGCGGCCCCGGGTCGCGCCGGGATGCCGGAGGAGGGATTCGGGCACCTCGACCAGCAGGCGGGACGCGATGCCGGGGCGGGCGCCCAGATGGGCCGCGAGCGCCGGGAGCCATTCCCCGTCGCGGAAGGTCGCCGGCGCAACGGGAAGGCTCAGGCGGGCCTCCGGCAGGCGGGCCAGGTGATCCGCGGCGAGTTCCAGAAGGCGTGCGTCCACCAGGAACGGCAGGTTGGCTCCCTTGAGGGCCGGGACGCGCAGGAGCGGCCCGCCGGTGCCGCCTTCCTCCCCGGAAAGGAAGGGGGCGGCCTGGGACAGGATGGGCTGGCGCGTCAGCGCGTCCACCGTCGGCCGCAGGGAGAGCCCGAGGCGGCGGCCGTTGAGGGCATGGACGACCTCGAGCGGGTCCGCTTCCGCCCGGGGGGCGGCAGGCTGGGAGCTACGGCGGCGCGGTTCGTGCAGGATGGCCGTCTCCGGGCCGGTGCAGGTCCGGTCGAGGGCCTGCTCCGCCAGGCGCAGGAGCTCGGTGGCGTCGAGGGCATGGTCGGGAGCCGCCGCGGCGCCGAGCCGCACCGGCAGCCCGCCGCCCGCCGCGAGGCCGGACAGGCGCCTCATGGCGCTTCCCGCGTCCCAGGCGGCGCAGGAGGCGAGCACCACGGCGAACCGGTCGGGCCCGAGGGGCCTGACGACGTCGTGCCGCCGCAGCATCGGGCGCAGGCAGCGGGCGAGCCCGTCGAGAGCCGTCCCGTCCGCCTCGGTCTCGACGCGGCCGAGGATCAGGGTGATGGAATGGGAGAAGCGGAGCGCCTCGGCGATGGCGTGGTTGAGGCGTCCGAGCAGGGCGGTGCGCCGCCCGACGGCGGCCGGCAGCATGTCCGCACCGACTTCCTCGGCCCGGAGCAGTCCCTGCACGATCCGCGGCGCGCCGCGTCCGTCCGGGAGGCGCCGGCCCGAGTCCCGCACCATGACCACGTGATCGACCCCGAAGCGGAGGGCATAGCGGAGGTCGAAGGTCGCGCCCGCATCCGGGCGGGCGATCTCGGCATTCCGGTCGTCGGTGCCGCTCCCGGGCTCCACGAGGGCCGCCAGGGCCTGGCCGGTCCGCGGCAGCGCGTCGGCCGGAATGCCGAGCACGGTTGCCGCATTGGGGCCCCAGGACAGGGCGTCGCCGTCCAGGTCCCATTCGTAGAGGGTGGCGCGCAGGGTGGCGAGGGCGGCCTGCGGGTCGGCGACCGGCGGAGCCTGCGTTTGCCGGGTCAGGGCCATGCCCTTGAAAAACCCAGCCCGCCCCTGCCTCTTCCTCGCCATGACACCGATCCTCGAAACGCACGGGGGAGGGGCGGAGGAACGGCGTGAATCGCCTCCTCGACGGCCCTCGCCGACAGCCGCCAGGATCGGCCCGGAGGCTTAACGAACCCTAAAGACGGGGGCTGTTCGCAGGGACGTTCAACAACAAAAAAACCGGCGCTTGCGCGCCGGTCCGTTTCGCATCGTCGGGCCCGGGTTCAGGCTTCCGACTTCACCTTGAGGACCTGACGGCCCCGGTACATGCCGGACTTCAGGTCGATGTGGTGAGGACGGCGCAGCTCGCCGGAATCCTTGTCCTCGATGTAGGTCGGGGCCTTCAAGGCATCGGCGGAGCGACGCATGCCGCGCCGCGAAGGCGACGTTTTTCTCTTTGGAACGGCCATTTCTCGTCTCCGGTCAATAGCGGAGCGCCCGCTCAAACCGGGGAACGCTCACATTGGGAACTTGATGAGGTTGCGCCTCATACAAGGTATTTGCGGAAATATCTAGCCCCAAACCGCGTTTCCGCGTCGCGGCCTCAGCCCTTCAGGCAGTCGCTGAAGGGGGCCGCCCCCTCCATGCGCCGCATGAGCCGGGAGGCGAGGGCCTGGTGGCGCGGCTTCGGGCGGCCGGGATTGCGGACCAGCGGATTGGGCAGGGCGGTCGCGAGGAGGGCGGCCTCCCGGCGGGTGAGGTCCTTGGCCGGCTTGCCGAAATACTTCCGGGCCGCCGCCTCGGCCCCGAAGACGCCCTCGCCCCATTCGGCGATGTTGAGATAGTTCTCCATCATCTTCCGCTTCGACCAGATGAGGTCGAGATAGAGCGCGACCGGCAGCTCCAGGCCCTTGCGGATGTAGGAGCGCCCCGGCCACAGGAACAGGTTCTTGGCCGTTTGCATGGGAATCGTGGAGGCGCCCCGGGCCGGGCCGTCCTCGTCGGCGGCCTCCACCACGTCGCGCAGGGCGTCCCAGTCGACCCCGTGGTGGTCGCAGAAGCGCCCGTCCTCCGAGGTCATCACCGCGAGCGGAAGCTGCGGCGAGATCTCGTCCAGGCTAACGAATTCGCGCTCCACGCTCTGGAGGGTGAGCCAGCGACCCAGCATCAGGGTGGAGACGGGCGGCACGCCCCAGTACAAAAGGCCTAGCCAAAACACCGCCGCCGCCCATAAGAGGATGAGCCCGAGGCCGAGCCCCACCAGGCGGCGGAGCCAGCGGAGAGCGGTCGGCGGCCTGCGCTGCGGGGCCGGCTCCCGCGCCGGGTCCAGGTTTGCGTTCCCTTCGGACCGGTCGCCCTCGGCGCCCGAATTCAGGCTGAACATGATGTCATCCACCGGCTCTTTCGTGATGCGACTGTCCGAGGTCGCTAGGGATGTCGAGGCCTGCCTCGAAGCGTTGCTATCAGACGAAGCGCGCGGGGGCGAGATGGCAAGGCCTGCCCGCCTCCTTTCCGCCATGCGGCACGCGGCGCTGGGCGGGGGCAAGCGCCTGCGCCCGTTCCTCACGATCGAGACGGCGCGCCTCTTCGCGCGGGAGGGGGAGGGGCCCCTGCGGGCGGGGGCCGCCATCGAGCTCCTGCACTGCTACTCCCTCGTCCACGACGATCTTCCTTCCATGGACGACGACGACCTCCGGCGCGGCCAGCCGACCGTGCACAGGGCCTTCGACGAGGCCACGGCCATCCTCGCGGGCGATGCCCTCCAGGCCCTGGCCTTCGAGGTCCTCGCCGACCCGGCGACGGATCCGGACGCGGCGGTCCGAGCCGAGCTGGTGCTGGGCCTCGCCCGCGCCTCCGGCCTCGGCGGGATGGTGGGCGGCCAGCAGCTCGACCTCGCGGCGGAGGGGCGCTACGGCGAGGCGGTCCTCGCCGAGGAGGACATCCGCCGCCTCCAGATGATGAAGACCGGGGCGCTGCTCACCTTCTCCGTCGAGGCGGGAGCCATCCTCGGCCGGGCGGATGCGGCGGCGCGGAATGCCCTGCGGACCTACGGCCGGGCGCTCGGCGCCGCCTTCCAGGTGGCGGACGACATCCTCGACCGGGAAGCCTCCGCGGAGGCGCTCGGCAAGCGTACGGGCAAGGATCTGGAGAAGGGCAAGGCGACCCTCGTCGACCACCTCGGCATGGAGGGAGCGAAGCGCGAGTGCCGGCGCCTCGTGGCGGAGGCGCAGGATGCCCTGGCGTCCTTTGGGGCGAAGGCGGAGGTCCTGCGCGACGCGGTCCGCTTCGTGGCCGAGCGGGAGGTGTGAGCCGGAACCTTAAGCTTCCGCCGCCCGACGGTCCTTCGCCCAGCGCGGCGGCTTGAGCTCGCTCACGATCACGCCGGCCACGATGAGCGCCGCGCCGATGAGGGCCGCGGCGGGAAGGCGCTCGCCGGCGATGCGGCCGACGATGCCGGCCCAGACCGGTTCGCCCGCATAGATCACGGTGGCGCGGGTCGGAGAGACGGTCTTCTGCGCCCAGTTCATGGCGAGCTGGATCCCGGCGCTGGCGACCCCGAGGCCGACGGCGCTGGCGAGCAGGAGGGGGGACATGGCCGGGACCGGCTCCCCCATGGGCGCCATGCCGCCGAAGGCGAGGAGGGAGGCGGTGGCGAGCTGCACCACCGTGACCCGGCGCACGTCGACGCGGCCCGCATAGCCGCCGATGAGGATGATCTCCGAAGCGATGGCGACGGCGCTGATCAGGGTCAGCAGCTCGCCGATCCCCAGGCCGATGGACGCGCCATCCGGTCCCGCAAGGAGCACGAGGCCGCCGAAGGCGAGCGCGATCCCGAGCCAGGACATGAGTCCCGGCGGCCGCCGCAGCACGAGCCATTGCAGCAGGGGCACGATGGGGACGTAGAGCGCGGTGATGAAGGCCGACTTGCTGCTCGGGATCGTCTGCAGCCCATAGGTCTGGAGCGTGTAGCCGAGGAAGATGCTGATTCCGATCAGGATTCCCGCCTTCGCCTCGCGCCAGGTGAGCCCGCGCAGGACGGGCGCCGAGAGAAGGGCCATGAGGAGGGCGGCCGTGCCGAAGCGCAGGCCCACGAAGAAGAGGGGGCCGCTGACCGCAAGCGCGTTCTGCACGGTGAGGAAGGTTGCGCCCCAGATCATGGTAATCGCAACCAGCACGGCCTCGCTCCGGCTGAAGTAGAAGCGGAAGCGGGGAGCGGACGGGGAGGCGGCGACCACGGGCGGAATCCTTGTCTGGGAAGGCTCCGTGCCTATGGGCAACGGCGCGGGCGGTCAAGGCGAGAACGTTCTTTTGGAAGGCCCCGGCATGCTCCGGGAGCGCATGTCCCGCCGCCGGAGCCGCGCGGCCGTCACCCCGGCTTTCGCGCCGTCACGTGCAGCCATCGCGTTGGAATGCGGTCATAGCCGCTGCCCATCTCCTCCGCGATGTCGATGCTTCGCCACCGGTCCGGCCCATAGGCCGTGGCTCGACATCGCGACCTCTCGGAACGAGTCCTGGACGGTGCGCTCAGGCCGTCGGCACCCAGAACCGGAGCTTCGTCCGCCCGCCCGGACCGGGATGCGCGAACGCACCGTCGAAGACGCCGCCGTTGGCGAGAATGACTTTCCGCGACGCCTCGTTGCTCTCGTCGCAGGTGATCATCACCCGCGCAAACCCTTCCGCGCGCGCCACCGGCAGGATCAGGCGCAGGGCCTGCGTGGCGTAGCCGCGACGGCGCTTCCACGGCACGACGGCATAGCCGACATGACCAGGGCAGGTGGGCGGCAGCGCCTCCGTGCCCGGCTGGAAGCGGAAACCGATCCGCCCGCAGAATTCGCCGTCGCCGATCCAGAAATCGTGCGAGGGAAGCCGCGGCACCTCGCGCCCGTCCGGCAGGCGGATCGTGGAACTGTCATAGACCTCGTACAGAAAGCGCGCCCGGTCGAGGCGCAGCCGCTCCAGCTGCTCCCGGCTCACGTCCTGGTCGGTGTCGGGCGACCAGCCCCTGGCGAGGGCGTGCTCGTATCCGGGGAGGTCCGCGAGGTTCGGACGGATGAGGGCGATGGTCGCGATGTCGCTCATGACAGCGCGAGACTGACATCGCGCCGTCCTGAAGACAATCGTCTTAAACCGTGACCTGCGTGCCCACCTCCACCACGCGGCCGGTCGGGATCTGGAAGAAGTCGGTGGCGTCGCTCGCCGACTTGGCGAGGCCGATGAACAGCTTGTCCTGCCAGAGCGGCATGCCCGACTGGGCGGCGGGACGGATCGAGCGGCGGGACAGGAAGAAGGAGGTCGCCATGATGTCGAACTTGAAGCCCTGCTTGCGCAGGATGGCGAGCCCGCGGGGAATGTTGGGGGTTTCCATGTAGCCGTAGGCGATCTGGACGCGCCAGAACGAATCGCCGACATGCTCCACCTTCACCCGGTCTTCGTCCTCCAGGCGCGGCACGTCCACGCTGCGCACCGTGAGGATCACGTTCTTCTCGTGCAGGACCTTGTTGTGCTTGAGGTTGTGGAGCAGCGCCGCGGGCGCCGTCTCCGGGTCGCTCGTCAGGAACACCGCCGTTCCCTTCACCCGGTGGGGCGGGCTCTTCTCCAGCATCTTCACGAGCTCGAGGAGGGGCACGTCGATCTTGCGGGTCTTCTCGAAGAGGATGCTGGTCCCCTTCACCCACGTCCACATGAGGGTCATGAGCGCGGCGGCGAGGATGATCGGGACGTAGCCTCCCGTGAAGACCTTGAGGAGATTGGCTCCGAAGAAGGCGAGGTCGATGATCAGGAAGGGCAGCATCACCGCGAGGGTAAGCCCGAGCGACCAGCGCCAGCCCTTCCAGATGACGAGGATGGCGAGGACCGCGTCCACGGCCATCGCGCCGAACACCGACACGCCATAGGCGTGGGACAGGTTGCTCGACGAGCCGAAGATCAGCACCAGCACGATCACTCCGAAGAGCAGGAGCATGTTCACGCGCGGCAGGTAGATCTGGCCCTGGTGAGTCTCAGAGGTGAAGCGGATCTCGAGCCGGGGCAGGAGGCCGAGCTGGACCGCCTGCCGCGTCAGGGAGAAGGCGCCGGTGATCACCGCCTGGCTCGCGATGATGGTGGCGAGGGTCGCAAGCCCGATCATCGGCAGGAGGGCCCAGTCCGGGACCAGGTGGAACAGGGGCGATTCCGCGGCCGAGGGGTGGGCGAGGACCAGGGCGCCTTGCCCGAAGTAGTTGATCACCAGCGCCGGGAACACGAGGTAGAGCCAGGCGCTGCGGATGGGACGCGCCCCGAAATGGCCGAGGTCCGCATAGAGGGCCTCGGCCCCCGTGACCGAGAGGCAGACGGCTCCGAGCACCGCGAGCGACACGGCGGGGTGGTGATGGAAGAACGTCACGGCGTAAACGGGGTTCATGGCGAACATCACCGTCGGGTCGTCCGCGATGTGGAGCAGCCCCGCCAAGGCCAGGGCGGCGAACCAGGCCAGCATGATCGGGCCGAAGAAGGCGGCCACCCGGCCCGTCCCCCGGCTCTGCACCATGAAGAGGGCGATCAGGATCGCCAGCGTGATCGGGACGACGTAGGGGTCGAGCTCGGGGGTCGCGAGCTTCAGGCCCTCCACGGCGGAAAGGACGGAGATGGCGGGGGTCAGCACCGCATCGCCGTAGAACAGCCCGGCGCCGGCGATTCCCAGCATGAGGACGAGGCCGCGCCGCCTGCCCAGGGCCCGCTGCGCGAGCGCCACGAGGGTCAGGGTGCCGCCTTCGCCCCGGTTGTCGGCGCGCAGCAGAATGAACACGTACTTCGCCGTCACCACCAGCACGAGCGACCAGAGGATGAGGGAGAGCACCCCGAGGATGATCTCGCGGGTCACGGGTCCGCCCGCCGCGGCGGCAGCGACGGATTCCTTGAACGCATAGAGCGGGCTCGTGCCGATGTCGCCGAACACCACGCCGATGGCGCCCAGCATGAGCGTCCAGAAGCTCACCTTGGGATGGGATTCGGGGAGGGAGGCCTCCGGGGCCGCGGAATCCGCGTGCCCGGGGGCGACAGCATGCTGTACCATATGTATGTTCTTTGCGGACGTGCCCGCGGACGGCCCTCGTTGAACTTCTCGGACGACTGAAGAAGGGGCGGCCCCTCCTCATCGGATGCGGCGGCCGCCGGTGCCGGCGCGGCGGGCTCTCTAGCACATCGCGCCAGTGCGTAAAACGGAATTTGCGCTACGGTTCCACACCGGCCTGCCGAGGAGGGAAAATCGTCTCGGGCGCGGCGGTTCCCGGCCGGCCGTAGTTCCTTTGGATGTAATCAAGAACGATCTTCTGGAAATCCTGCGCGAGGGTCGGGCCCCGCAGGGTCACGGCCTTGCGCCCGTCGATGAAGACGGGCGCGGCCGGCTGCTCGCCCGTTCCGGGCAGGGAGATGCCGATATGGGCATGCTTGGACTCGCCCGGGCCGTTCACGATGCAGCCCATGACCGCCACGTTCAGGCCCTCGACCCCGGGATAGGTTCTGCGCCACTCGGGCATGGAGGCGGAGATCCAGGACTGGATGTCCCGGGCCAGCTCCTGGAAGACGGAGGAGGTGGTGCGTCCGCAGCCCGGACAGGCGGCCACGAGGGGGACGAAGGTGCGGAAGCCCATGGTCTGGAGCAGCTCCTGGGCGGCCCTCACCTCCAGGGTCCGGTCTCCCCCCGGCTCCGGGGTGAGCGAATAGCGGATCGTGTCGCCGATCCCCTGCTGGAGCAGGATTCCCATGGCCGCCGAGGAGGCGACGATGCCCTTCGAGCCCATGCCGGCCTCGGTGAGGCCGAGATGGAGCGCATAGTCCGAGCGCCGGGCGAGCTCCCGGTAGACCGCGATCAGGTCCTGCACGGCCGAGACCTTGGCGGAGAGGACGATGCGATCCTTGCCCAGGCCGATCTCCTCCGCCCGAGCGGCGGAGAGGAGCGCGGACTGGACCATCGCCTCCCGGGTCACCCACCGGGCGTCGCGGGGGGCGGGGGAGGCGGCGTTCTCGTTCATCAGGTGGGTCAGGAGCTCCTGGTCCAGGGAGCCCCAGTTGGCGCCGATGCGCACCGCCTTGCCGTGCCGGATCGCCATTTCGACGATGGCGCCGAACTGGCGATCCTTCTTTTCCTTGAAACCGACGTTGCCGGGGTTGATGCGGTACTTGTCGAGGGCTTCCGCGCAGCCGGGATGGTCGGCGAGGAGCTGATGGCCGATGTAGTGGAAGTCGCCGACGAGGGGCACCGTGACGCCGATCCGGTCGAGCCGCTCGCGGATGCGCGGCACCGCCGCCGCGGCCTCGTCCCGGTCGACCGTGATGCGCACGAGCTCCGATCCCGCCCTGGCCAGGGCGGACACCTGGGCGACGGTGGCGTCCACGTCCGCCGTGTCGGTGTTGGTCATGGACTGGACTACGATCGGGGCGCCGCCGCCCACCATGACGGACCCCACGCGGACCCCCACCGTCCGGTGGCGCGGAGCGGGGCCCGCCGTGTCGTTGGAGGGGAGGCAGGCGTCGGGAGGCAGAGGTGCGGACATCGGTCATCCTGGGCGGCGGCGTCGGGGCCGCCGTTTAGCTGAGGCCTAATCGCGTCCCCGTCAAGCGCGGCCTAAGGCGCCGTCACCGGCAATGGGCGCAGCGCCCCACGATCTCGACGAGCTTCGCCCGCGGCGCGAAACCCTCGCGGTCGAGGAGGGAGGCGACCGCCCCGTCGAGGTCCGGAGTGCCGGCCTCGTCCACCCCGCCGCAATCCTCGCAGATCAGGAAGGCGGTGATCCCCGCCGCCTCGCGCGCGTGAAAGCTGCCGACGAAGGCGTTCTGGCTGGCGAGCTTGTGGGCGAGGCCGTTCTCCATCAGGAAGTCGAGGGCCCGGTAGACGGTGATCGGCGCCATGCTCCGGCCGGCAGGGGCGACCCGCTCGGCGATCTCGTAGGCCCCGAGGGGCTTGTGGGTGGCGTAGAGCACTTCGAGGACCCTGCGGCGGATCGGCGTCAGGCGCACTTGCCTCGCCCGGCAGACCTCCTCGGCCTTCTCCAGCGCCGCGGCTGCGCGCTCCGCCTGCCTCTCGGCATGGGCGCAGGGCGCGTTCCGGCTGGGCTCGTCCCGGACGGGAAGGAAGGAAAGGGCGGTCCTGGTCACGGTCATGTCTCGGCTGCGGGGGCGGACCTCGGCCCGCGGGGCCGGATCCACCCTGTTCGTATAGGTTATACCCCTGCCGATGGATAGGGGATTCAGCGCCCGAGAAACCGCCAGACACCGGTCTTCTTGATGTCCGCGTCCTCCAGGGTGCGCGTCACCGGCACTTCGTACCGGGCCACCTGTTCGAGCCGCTCCCGGGGCAGGTAGCTGCGCCCCGGATCCCCGATGAGGACGGCCGCGCCGCGGGCATTGAGGGAGAAGAGCCAGTCGGCCACGCGGAGGGCGAGATCCCGCTCGTAGCAGATGTCCCCGGCCAGCACCGTCTCCCAGCCCCCGTCCTCGCCGACGAGATCCGCCTGGACGGCGCGGACCTCGACCCCGTTCGCCTCGGCATTGATCCGGATCGCGGCGATGGCGAAGGCGTCGATGTCGCAGGCCGTCACCTCGGCGGCGCCCGCCTTCTTCGCGGCGATGGCGACGAGGCCGGAGCCGGAGGCGAAGTCGAGCACCCGCTTGCCGCGGACGGTCTCCGGGTGGTCGAGGACGTAACGGGCGAGGGCCTGCCCGCCCGCCCAGGCGAAGGCCCAGAACGGAGGAGGCAGGCCGATGGCGCCGAGTTCCTCCTCCGTCTTCCGCCAGAGTTCCGTGGCCTCGTCGGCCACGTGCAGCGAGATCTCCGGCGCGTGGGGCACCGGGAGAAGCCGCGTCTCGGCGCGGATGAAGGCGGTGCGGTCGGCGATCACGCGGCCAGGACCTCCCGGTAGAGCCGCTTCACGGCGTCCATGACCTGTCGCTCCGTGAAACCGTCGAGAACGCGCGCCCGGGCCGCGCGGCCCATCGCGGCGGTGCGGTCCGGCTCCCGGCCGAGGGATGCGAGCGCCTCCGCGAGGCGATCCACGTCGCCGGGCGGGACGACCCTGCCCTCGATTCCGTCCCGCACCAGGGTGCGGCATCCCGGGACGTCGGTGGTGACGATGGCGCGGCCGCAGGCCGCCGCTTCCAGGAGCGTGCGCGGCAGGCCCTCGCCGCCGCGGGAGGGCAGGCAGGCGACGTGATGGCTGCGCCAGACGCCCGCCACGTCCCGCGTCGCGCCGTGCCAGGCGATGCCGGGTTCCGCGCTCCAGGCCTTCAGGGTCGATTCGGGAATCGCCTTGGGGTTGGAGGGGTCGGGCGCCCCGTAGAGGGACAGTTCGATCGCGGCGCCCTCCGAGCGCGCCTTCCGCACCGCTTCCACGGCCAGGTCGACGCCCTTCGACCACAGCATCCGGGCGACGACCGCCACCTTCAGCGGCGGCTGCGGCGGCAGGGGCTCCGGCTTCAGGGCTTCCGGATCGATGCCCGCTCCCCCCACGAGGGTCACGCGCGGGCCGTCCGGGTCGAGGCCGAGAAGCCTCGGGTCGTCGGCATTCTCGAAGAGATAGCGGGTGCCGTTCGTCTCGAGGCCGCGCACGAGGAGGCGCACCGCCCGCCTGGCCGTGCGCCCGACCAGGTCCGTTCGCGCGCCGAGGAAGCCGAGCCCCGTGAGGGCATAGACCCGCCGCCCGATTCCCGCCATCGCCGCCGCGGCTCCGCCGACGAGGATGCCGCGCAGGGCGATGCAGTGGACGAGGTCGGCCTTCTCGGCCTTGAGGATCGCCGCAAGCTGGCCCGCGGCATAGCCGGCCGCCATCGGGTTCAGGCTGCGGCGCTCCGCATCGAGGGGCACGACCCTGGCGCCCAGCGCCTCGATTGCGGCCCGGTGGGCGCGCACCCGCGTCACGACCGTCACGTCGAGCCCGAGCTCCTTCGCGGCCCGCAGCATCGGCAGGAAGTGCGAGACGAAGAACCAGTCCTCCGTGACGACGAAGGCGAGCTTTCGGCCTTCGAGAGCCGGAGGGGCGGGGGAGGCGGAGGAAGGGTCGGCCACGGTCGCTCCGAACAAGAGACGAGGCTCTTCTAAGGCATTTTCCGCGTCAGGGAACCTCCCCCCGTCCTGCCGAGTCTTGCCTTGAGCGGCACGATCCTGGCGCTGAAGATCCGCGAGGAGCGCCGGGGCGCCGGCGTTTCGCCCCAGGCGAGGGAACCGGAACCGTCGCGATCCGGTTGACGCGGACCCGGATGAAACGCCCATGCCCCTCGATGCAGCCTCCTCCCCGGACGACCTCGTCGACCCGCGCGATGCCGCGGAGACGGCGGGCCTGGTCTACGTTTCCGACGAGGAGCCGGGGATCCGGCGGCGAAAGGCCGGCAAGGGGTTCTCCTACGTGGGGCCCGACGGAAGCAGGATCACGGACAAGGCCACCCTGGAGCGCATCAAGGCTCTCGCCATTCCCCCCGCCTATACGGACGTGTGGATCTGCCCGAAGCCCAACGGCCATATCCAGGCCACGGGCCGCGACGCGCGCGGACGCAAGCAGTACCGCTACCATCCCGCCTTCCGCGAGATCCGCGAGAGCACGAAGTACGAGCACATGATCGACTTCGCGAAGGCGCTGCCGGACATCCGCAGGACCATCGATGCCCACATGGCCCTGCGCGGGCTGCCGCGGGAGAAGGTGCTCGCCACGGTGGTGCATCTTCTCGAGAACACGCTGATCCGCGTCGGCAACAGCGATTATGCCCGCCAGAACAAGAGCTACGGCCTCACCACGCTGCGCGATCCCCACGTGAAGGTCGAAGGCGGGGAGCTGCGCTTCCAGTTCAAGGGCAAGAGCGGCAAGACCTGGAACCTCAAGGTGAGGGACCGGCGCATCGCCAGGATCGTGAAGGCCTGCCAGGATCTTCCGGGCCAGCACCTGTTCCAGTATCTCGACGAGACCGGTGTGCAGCAATCGGTCACGTCTGCCGACGTGAACGCGTATCTGCGTGAGATCACCGGCCGCGACATCACCGCGAAGGACTTCAGGACCTGGGCGGGAACCGTGCTCGCCGCGCTCGCCCTCACGGAGTTCGAGGAATTCGACAGCGAGGCCAAGGCGAAGAAGAACATCCGCGCCGCCATCGAGAAGGTGGCGGCGCGTCTCGGCAACACGCCGGCCATCTGCCGCAAGTGCTACGTGCACCCGGAGGTGTTCTCCTGCTATCTCGAGGGCGAACTCCTGCTCGAGATCCGGGATGAGGTGGAGGCCGAGCTTCGCGAGAGCCTGTCCGCGCTCAAGCCCGAGGAGGCGGCCGTCCTTTCGCTTCTGCAGGCGCGCCTGTCGGAGGAGGGCGCCGCATCGCGCATGAAGCCGGCGAAGGGCAGGCGCCGCGCCGCATCCGGTGCCGAGGCCTGCGCCTGAGAACGAAGGTTCGGCCTCTCGCGGCGTCAGGACGGCACCGCGAGTCGATGCCGGGAGAGCCACGCGCATCCATCTCGATTGCCAATGCCTGCTCGTCGAAACGGGTCGCGGTCTCGTGCTCTTGGAGGCCGGCTTCGGACCGCGCGTCCTCAGCCGCCACGGCCCCGTCGGGGCAGCGCTCGCGCGTCCCCTGTCGGGTCGGCGCCCCGTCCGATCACCTTTGCCGCAGCCGGGCGCACTGGTTTTTTTCCCACCCGCGCCCTACAAGCCTGAGCAGGCGGTTCGAAGGAGAACGGCAATGGAACTCGATGCGCTGATGTTGTCCCGGATCCAGTTCGCCTTCACCATCTCCTTCCACATCATCTTCCCCGCCTTCACCATCGGCCTTGCGAGCTGGCTGGCCGCGCTCGAATTCAACTGGCTGCGCACAGGCAACCCGATCTATCGCAATCTCTTCCGCTTCTGGGTGAAGATCTTCGCGATCTCCTTCGGTCTTGGCGTGGTGTCCGGCATCGTGATGAGCTACCAGTTCGGCACCAACTGGTCGCGCTATTCGGAATTCACGGGGAACGTCCTCGGTCCTGTCATCGCCTACGAGGTCATCACGGCCTTCTTTCTCGAGGCCGCGTTCCTCGGGATCATGCTGTTCGGCTGGGAGAAGGTGGGCGACCGTCTGCATTTCCTCGCCACCTGCATGGTGGCCCTCGGGACGCTGATCTCCGCCTTCTGGATCCTCTCGGCGAATTCCTGGATGCAGACACCCGCCGGGTATGCCATCGAGAACGGCAAGGCGGTGCCCGTCGACTGGTTCGCCATCGTCTTCAACCCGTCGTTCCCCCTGCGCTACGCGCACATGGTGCTCGGCGCCTACCTGACCACGGCCTTCGCGGTGGCGGGCATGTCGGCCTGGATGCTCCTGCGGCACGGCCGCGACGCACCCGAGGGCAAGCTCGCCGGTGCGCGGCGCTCCATGTCGATGGCGCTGTGGTTTGCGGCCATCTTCGTGCCCATCCAGATCCTCGTCGGCGATCTCCACGGCCTCGGCGTCCTGAAATACCAGCCCACGAAGCTCGCGGCGATCGAAGGCAACTGGGAGCGCCAGGCCAACATGCCGCTGCGCCTCTTCGCGATTCCCGACGAGGCGGCCGAGACGAACCGCTACGAACTCGGCATCCCCAAGATCGGGAGCTGGGTTCTGACCCATGCGTTCGACGGCGTCGTGCCCGGGCTGAAGGACGTGCCGCCCGACGAGCGGCCGCCGGTGCTGCCGGTATTCTTCTCGTTCCGCATCATGGTCGGCATCGGGTTCGCGATGCTGGCCCTCGGCCTGTGGAGCCTCTACCTCCGCTGGAAGGGCCAGCTCTTCACGAACCGGCTCTTCCTGACGGCGACCATGCTGATGACGCCGTCCGGCTTCGGCGCGGTGCTCTTCGGCTGGTTCACGGCGGAGATCGGCCGCCAGCCCTACGTGGTCTACGGGCTTCTGCGCACGGCGGATGCCGCATCTCCGGTCTCGGCGACCGCGGTCTCCGCATCGCTTGCGACCTTCGTCGTCGTCTATGCGTTCATCTTCGGTTTCGGGTCCTATTATCTCGCCAAGCTCCTGCGAAAGGGGCCCGAGCCGATCGAAGGGCTCGACGAGGACGCCCTTTCGAAGAAGCCGAAGCGGCCCTTCTCGGTGCCGGACGAGCGCCTGGAGGGCCAGCGCCCCCAACCTGCGGAATAGGAGCCGGCCATGTTCGGATTCGGAACGGAATACGAGGGCCTCGCCTTCTGGCTGCCGGTGATCTGGGCCGGGCTCATCGCGGTGGCCGTCGCCATGTACGTGATCGTCGACGGGTTCGACCTCGGCGTCGGCATTCTCTTCAGAAGCGCGCGGGAGGAGAACTGGCGCGACCGGATGATGTTTTCCGTGGCGCCGATCTGGGACGGCAACGAGACGTGGCTCATCCTCGGCGGCGGCGGCCTCTTCGCGGTGTTCCACCTGGCCTATGCGATCCTGATGCCGGCCCTCTACGTGCCGATCATCACCATGCTGATCGCGCTGATCTTCAGGGGCGTGGCCTTCGAGTTCCGCTTCAAGTCCGACCGCTCGAAGTTCCTCTGGGACAATGCCTTCCATTTCGGCTCCCTCGTCGCGACCTTCGCGCAGGGCGTGGTGCTCGGCGCCTTCGTGCAGGGCTTCGCCCACGACGGGCGCCAGTTCACGGGCGGGACGCTCGATTTCCTCACCCCCTTCAGCGTCCTCACCGGCCTCGGCCTCGTCTGCGGCTACGGGCTGCTCGGCGCGACCTGGTGCGTGATGAAGACCACCGGCGAACTCGAGATCTGGGCCCGGCGCATGGCGGTCCGCTTCCTCGTGGCGACGGTCGTCGCCATGGTTCTGGTGTCCCTCTGGGTGCCGTTCCTGGGGCGGCAGATCGAGGCGCGCTGGTTCTCGTGGCCCAACGTCGCCCTCCTGGCGCCGATCCCCCTCGTCACCGCCCTCGTCGCGTATCGCCTCTACCGCGACCTGGAGACCGGGCGCCCCATGCGGCCTTTCTTCCTCGCCATCGCGCTCTTCCTCCTGGGGTATCTCGGCCTCGGCGTGAGCCTGTTCCCCTATATCGTGCCGCCGTCGCTCACGATCTGGCAGGCCGCCAACACGGTGAGCTCGCAGCTCTTCGCGCTCGTGGGGTTCGCCGTCGTCCTGCCCGTGACCTTCGCCTACACGGCCTATGCCTACTATGTCTTCCGCGGCAAGGTCGCGGAGGAGATCCGGGGCGGGGGCTATGGATACCACTAGGATGAGCGGCCCCTCCCGTCCCTCCGGGGGCCGCCTGAGGCGGCTCGCCTGGTTCGGGCTGATCTATCTGGCGAGCCTTGCCGCCTTCGCCGCGGTCGTCTACGGCCTGCGCGGCCTCATTCCCCGCTGAAGCAGGTGCCTGCGGGGAGCGCCGAGTACCCCGGAATTGCCGGGACTCCCGACTCGAACGGCCGGAATTTGCCCCCTTTCGGCGGGAAAGCCCTGCGGCTGCGACCACGTGTCAACTGCGGGAAGACACGGTGAACATCGGATAAGTCTCTTCAAAATAAGAAGAATCATGTGCTTTCGAGCACGTTGCGGCTTGGGCCGAAAAAAATATTGCGTGCCTTCCGGTTGACATAATTACATGGAATAGGGTTACAAAAGGCGTGGCGTAAGGTAAACACCATGCCGGGGGCTTCCTCCTGATGTGAACGCAATCGTCCAGAAGCGCCGTCCAAGGCGCTGACGAGAGCATTCATAATCTTAGCCCGCACCGTCGCCATCGCGAGATGGCCCCACGCCCCGAACGGAACGCCTCGTTCCGCCCGGGGGGTAACCGCAACGCATCGGCGCGGTTCGGCTCCGGCCGGTCCGCTTTAGGGACGACAGATGACGCAGGCATCGAAAAGGCACCGGGAAGAGAGCACGGAGGTCTATGACGCTCTGAAGGCTTGCAGCCCCTCATTCATCGGCGTCGCCGTGTTCTCGGCGGTGGTCAATCTCCTGGCCCTCACGGGCTCCCTCTACATGCTCCAGCTCTACGACCGGGTGCTGTCGAGCCGGAGCATCCCGACCCTGATCGGCCTCTCGCTCCTGGCGCTCGCGGCCTATGCCCTGTCCGGCGGTCTCGACATGCTGCGCGGCAAGATGCTCGCCCGCATCGGCGCCCGCTTCGACGAGCAGCTCTCCGCCCGCGTCTTCGACCTCGTGGCGCAGATGCCCCTGCGCGGGGCCAAGCAGACCGAGAGCCTCCAGCCGGTGCGCGATCTCGACCAGATCCGCGGCTTCCTCTCCAGCCTCGGCCCGACCGCCCTGTTCGACATGCCGTTCATGCCGATCTTCATCCTCGGCTGCTTCATGATCCATCCCTGGATCGGCGTCGTGTCGGTCTTCGGCGGCATCTGCATCGTCATCCTCACCCTCTACACCGACGCCAAGAGCAAGGGCCCGTCCTACGAGCTCACCAAGAGCTCCGCCGAGCGCCATGCCATGGCGGAGACCAGCCGCCGCAACGCGGAGGCGATCCGCGCGCTCGGCATGCTGGGCTTCCTCGCCAAGCGTTACGACGAGGTGCACTGCAAGCACGTCAACGACGGCCTGCGCGCCAGCGAGGCGGCCTCCGGCATCAGCGCCTTCGCCAAGGTGTTCCGCATGGTGCTGCAGTCGGGCATCCTCGGCCTCGGCGCCTATCTCGTGATCCAGGGCCAGATGTCCGGCGGCCTGATGATCGCCGCCTCGATCATGATGTCCCGCGCGCTCGCGCCCATCGAGATCGCGGTCGCCCACTGGAAGGGCTTCACCGCCGCCCGCCAGGGCTACCGCCGCCTGCAGCACATCATGTCGCTGATCCCGCCGCAGGAGCAGGTCCTCGGCCTGCCGGCGCCCAAGGCGCATCTGGCGGTGGAGGAGATCTACGTGGCCGCGCCGGGCACGCAGCAGCCCATCGTCAACGCCGTGTCCCTGCAGCTCCAGGCCGGTCAGGGCCTCGGGCTCATCGGCCCGAGCGCCTCGGGCAAGTCGACCCTGGCGCGGGCGCTGGTGGGTGTGTGGCCGACGCTGCGCGGCGACATCCGCCTCGACGGCGCCGCCCTCGACCAGTGGGAGCCGGACGCGCTCGGCCGCCACATCGGCTACCTGCCGCAGGACGTGGAGCTGTTCGACGGCACGGTGGCCGAGAACATCGCCCGCTTCCAGCCCAACGCCAAGCCCGACGACATCATCGCCGCCGCGCAGATGGCGGGGGCGCACGAGCTCATCCTCGGCCTGCCGGAAGGCTACAACACCCGCATCGGCGAGGCCGGGGCGGCACTCTCCGGCGGCCAGCGCCAGCGGGTGGCGCTCGCCCGCGCGCTCTACGGCAACCCGTTCCTGGTGGTGCTCGACGAGCCGAACGCCAGCCTCGACGGGGCGGGCGACGACGCCCTGAACCGGGCGATCCTGTCGGTGCGCCAGCGCGGCGGCATCGTGGTCGTCATCACCCACCGCCCGGCCGCGCTCGGCCAGGTGGACCAGGTCGCCATCATGGAGGAGGGGCGGATCCGGGCCATGGGCCCGCGGGACGAGGTCCTGCAATCCGTCATGAAGCGCAACACCACGCCCGCGCCCGCCGCTGCCGCCAGGCCGCAGCCGGCGGCGCCCGCCGGCAATCTGCGAGAGGTTGGTTAACATGCTGACGATGACCCTCAAGGCGCCCAAGAAGCCGTCCGTTCACGAGAAGGCGCTGCGCCAGGCCACCATCGCGGGCAGCGCGATGATCGCGCTCTTCGCCGGCACCATCGGCCTGTGGGCCGCCACCTCGACCCTGTCGGGCGCGGTCGTGGCCGGCGGGCAGTTCGTGGTCGACACCAGCGTCAAGAAGGTGCAGCACGCCACCGGCGGCATCGTCGGCGAGCTGAAGGTCAAGGAGGGCGACAGGGTCGCCGCCGGCGACCTGCTGATCCGCCTCGACGAGACGGTGACGCGGGCGAACCTCCAGCTCGTGGTCAAGCAGCTCGACGAGTTCATCGCCCGTCGGGCGCGGCTCGAGGCGGAGCGCGACGGCGCGAGCGCGGTGAAGGACCCCGAGGAGTTCGCCGGCCGGCTCGACGAGCCGGGCGTGAAGACGATCATGGCCTCGGAGCGCACCCTGTTCGAGGCCCGCCGCTCGGCGCGGGAGGCGCAGAAGGACCAGCTGCGCAAGCGCATCGCCCAGTCGCAGGACGAGATCACCGGCTTCCGGGCGCAGCAGGAGGCCAAGGCCCGCGAGGCGGAGCTGATCAAGGACGAGCTCAAGGGCGTACGGGAACTCTACCAGAAGAACCTGGTGCAGCTGCCGCGCCTGAACGCGCTGGAGCGCGATGCGGCGAGCATCGAGGGCCAGCGCGGCCAGCTCATCGCCGCCATCGCGCAGGCGGAGGGCCGCATCGCCGAGACCTCGCTCCAGATCATCCAGGTCGACGAGGAGATGCGGGCGGAGGCCCTCAAGGAGCTGCGCGAGATCCAGGGCCGCATCGCCGAGTACACGGAGCGGCGGGTGGCGGCGGAGGACCAGCTGAAGCGCACGGACATCCGGGCGCCGAGCGCCGGCTTCGTGCACCAGCTCAACGTGCACACGATCGGCGGGGTGATCTCGCCGGCGGAGCCGGTGATGCTGATCGTGCCGACCAACGACAAGCTCGAGCTCGAGGCGAAGGTGATGCCGAACGAGATCGACCAGGTGAAGATCGGCCAGAAGGCGACGGTGCGGGTGCACGCCTCGAACCAGCGCACGGTCCCCGAGCTGCACGGCACGGTGAGCCGGGTCTCGGCGGACGTGTCGCGCGACCAGCAGACGGGCATGACCTACTACACGATCCGGGTCGACCTGCCGCCGGAGGAGATCCGCCGCCTGGAGAACCTGAAGCTGATCGCCGGCATGCAGGCGGAGGTGTTCGTCGAGGTCAACCAGCGCACCCCGTTCGAGTACTTCTTCAAGCCCATGGAAGAGCAGATCGCCCGCGCCTTCCGCGAGCACTGAGCCGACCCCGCTTCATCGCTGCGCGGCCCCGGACCGGCTCAACCGGTCCGGGGCCGCGTGCGTTCGGTCCCAGCCTTTTCGGGTCCCCGTCCGGCATGTGGCGCCTGGAGCGCCGGGCACCATGGAAAACGGCTGCCGGGGGATTATCTCTGCGGGTGCCGGGCGGCCACATGGCGGATGCCCCTGAACGGGCAGCCGGCGCGGTTGGGGCAAAGCCTCCCGCCTCCCGCACAGGGAACGTTGCCGCACGGGGAGCGTTGAAGCGTGGCCGTTCCGGCACGGCGAATGTCTAGGAAGGAAGCGGATCCCTCATGACAATGGATGGCCCTGGCGAGATTGCGGTCGCAGCCTTTCGGCATGGAGCGCGCACCGGCGCGGCGAAGCGGAGGCGCATGCGAGTCCATGGCTGAGGCCCTCCTGAGACGATCCCCGCAACCCGAAGCCGAGGAGAGCTGGGCGCTGTTCCTCGATTTCGACGGAACCCTCGTCGATATCGTGGAGCGGCCCGAGGCGGTCTTCGTCGATCCGGCCCTGCCCGGAATCCTGGCGGAGCTCGAGACCCGTCTCGGGGGAGCGCTCGCCATCGTCAGCGGCCGGCCGATCTCCTTCCTCGACAGGCGCCTCGGCGGGCACCGCTTCGACATCGCCGGCCTGCATGGGCTCGAGCACCGGATCGGAGGGCAGCTCTTCCTGTGCGATCCGGACGAGCATCCGCGACTGCGCGAGATGGTGGACCGCCTGGCCGGTGTCTTCAGCTCGAAGCCTGGCATCCTGATCGAGGACAAGGGTTGCTCCGTCGCCATCCACTGGCGACTCGCCCCCATCGAGCGCGATTTCGTCCATGCCACCGTCCATGCGGCGCTGGAGGCCCTGGGCAGCGACTACCGGGTCCAGTTCGGCAAGGCCGTGGCGGAGATCCTGCCCGCTGCGGCAGGAAAGGGGAAGGTGATCGAGAAGTTCCTCGTCCAGCCGCCCTATCGGGGGCGTCGGCCGATCTTCATCGGCGACGATCTGACGGACGAGAACGGCTTCAGGGCGGTGAACGCCCTGGGGGGCTATTCCGTCCGCATCGGACCGGGCGAAACGGTCGCACGCGAGCGCCTTGGATCGCCCGCCGAATTGAGGCATTCCCTGGCGCTGTGGGCCGAACAGGGCTCCATTCCTTTTCAGGGGATCCGCTAGAGAGATGAGTTCGCTCGACCTCGCCGTCATCGGCAATTGCATGATCGCGGCCCTCGTGGACCGCCGCGCCCATATCGTCTGGAGCTGCTTTCCGCGCTTCGATGGCGATCCGGTCTTCTCGCACCTGCTCGACAGCCCCGAGGGCCGGCCGGATTCCGAGCAGCGCGGCATCTTCGCCATCGACCAGGTGGGCATCCAGTCCTGCGAGCAGCGATATCTCGAGAACACCGCCGTCCTCGTTTCGACGATGACGGATTCCTTCGGGAACATCGTCGAGATCACGGATTTCGCGCCGCGCTTCAAGCATTTCGACCGGACCTTCCGTCCTCCGCTCCTCATCCGCCGCGTCCGCCCGGTGAAGGGGCGCCCGCGCATCCGGGTGCGGCTGCGCCCGCATTTCGAATGGGGAGCGCAGCCCCCCGCCAAGACGCGCGGCAGCAACCACCTGCGCTTCGTCGGCCCGCACCGCTCGCTGAGGCTCACCACCGACGCGCCCATCTCCTACGTGGAGGAGGAGCGGCCCTTCGTCGTCGAACGGCCCATCTCGTTCTTCTTCGGCGAGGACGAACCCCTGCGCTCGGAGGCCGACACCACGGCGCGCGAGTTCCTCGACAAGACGGTGGACTTCTGGCGCGACTGGGTGCGCTCCCTGTCCATCCCCTTCGACTGGCAGGAGGCCGTGATCCGCGCCGCGATCACCCTCAAGCTCTGCAACTACGAGGAGACGGGCGCCATCGTCGCGGCCCTCACCACGTCGGTTCCGGAAGCGCCCCACACGCAGCGCAACTGGGACTACCGGTACTGCTGGCTGCGCGACGCCTATTTCGTGATCCAGGCCCTGAACCGCCTCGGGACCACGAAGACGATGGAGGAATATCTCACCTACATCACGAACATCGTCGACGATGCCGAGGCGAAGCCTGAATTGCGGGACATGCCGCCGCTCTTCAGCATCACGCGCTCGCCCGATCTCGAGGAGCGCGAGGCCGCCGCGCTCGCGGGCTATCGGGGCATGGGCCCCGTGCGGGTCGGCAATGCCGCCTACACGCAGATCCAGAACGACGCCTACGGCAGCATCGTCCTCGCCTCGACCCACGCGTTTCTCGACAAGCGGCTGATCCGCACCGGGAACCGGGCCCTGTTCGAGCATCTGGAGAAGCTCGGCCAGCGTGCCATCGAGGTGTTCGACAAGCCCGACGCGGGACCCTGGGAGCTGCGGACGAAGGCGGCCGTGCATACGTTCCCGAGCGTCATGTGCTGGGCCGCCTGCGACAGGCTCGCCAAGATCGCCCAATCCATGGGCCGCGAGGACCGGGTCGCCTTCTGGCGCGAGCAGGCGGACCGCATGCATGCGGTGATCGACGAGCGGGCCTACAACCGGGACAAGGGCACGTTCGTCTCCTCCTTCGACGGCGAGCATCTCGATGCGACGCTGCTGCTGCTCGCGGAGCTGAATTTCGTGAAGGCGGACGATCCGCGCTTCGTCGCGACCGTGGATGCCATCGGCGCGACCCTCCGCCGGGGCGACCTCCTCCTGCGCTACGACGTGGAGGACGATTTCGGCCGCATGCACACCGCCTTCATGATCTGCGGCTTCTGGTACGTGGACGCGCTCAATGCCATCGGACGCCGGAAAGAGGCCTGCGAGCTCTTCGAGAAGATCCTGAAGCTGCGGAACACCTTCGGGCTCTTTTCGGAGGATGCGGACTTCACGACCGGAGAATTATGGGGCAACTTCCCGCAGACCTACTCCATGGTGGGTCTCATCAATTCCGCCGTACGTCTCAGCCGGAGCTGGGAGGAAGCGTTCTGATCCTCCCAGCTCCGGCCCCATGACTCCGGCCTCATGAGCGGAAAGGTCGTTCCGGTTCGATGTTTGCGTTTCCCGTTCTGCTTGGCGATATCGGCGGCACCAATGCCCGCTTCGCCGTTCTCCCGGGGCCCGGCGAACCCGTCCACCTCCTGCCGAGGGCCCTGACCGCCCAGGCGCCCGGACCGGTCGAGGCGATCGGGGCCGCCCTCGAGAGCCATGACGGTCCGCGGCCCCGCTCCGCGATCTTCGCGGTGGCGACGCGGGTCGACAGGCCCGCCATCCGGCTGACGAACGCCCACTGGACCATCGATGCCGCAGAGATCGGCACGGCTCTCGGGCTCGAGCGCGTCTCTCTCGTGAACGACTACACGCCGGTCGCCGCCTCCGTGACCGTCCTCGACGAAGCCCGCGGCGACGTGGCGCCCCTGGGCGAGGCCGGGCCTGCGGGAAGCGGGATCCGGGTGGTGCTCGGGCCGGGCACCGGCTTCGGCGCGGCGGCGCTGGTGCCGATCGAGGATCGCCTGGCGATCCTCGCCACCGAGGCGGGTCACATGGAGTTCGGCCCGGCGGATTCGGAGGAAATGGCTCTCTGGCCCCATATCGAGCGGGTGGGAGGGCGCGTGACCGCGGAAGTCGTCCTCTCGGGGCCGGGCCTTTTCCGGCTTTCTAAGGCGCTTGCGGCCAAGCGCGGACTTCCGTGCCCCTTCAACGTCCCGAACGACATTCTCGACGCTGCCCGCGACGGCGACGGCCTCGCCCGTGACACCCTCGATCTCTTCTCCCGCTGCCTCGGGCGCTTTGCGGGCGATCTCGCCCTCACCTTCGAGGCGGCCGGAGGGGTCTTCATCGCCGGCGGCATCGCCCCCCGCATGGTCGACGTTCTCCAGGGCGGCGGCTTCAGGCACGCCTTCGATCGCAAGGCTCCCCACGATGCCTGGGCCCGGAAGGTGCCGGCCTTCGTGATCGTCCACCGGGAGCCGGCCCTCGAGGGGCTTGCCGCCCTGGTCGCCCATCCGGGGCGCTTCCTCTACAAGTCCCAGGGCTGGGAGCGGGACTGAGGGCAGGCGCCAAAAAGAAAGGCCGCCTCCCGGGCGGCCTTCCATTGTCGGTTCGCGGTCCCTGCAGACCGCGCCTTCTGTGCGTCACGCACGAACCTCGGCAGAGGCCAAGATCCAGGCCGCGGCAAAGGGGAACCGCTTCGTATGACAATGAGACACTGGATCACCTCCTTTCGTTGTTGACGGGAAAGCCCAATATGGGTTGAAACCCCGGCAGAGATAAGAGGGCGGCGCTGCGGCGTCTTGCCCTTCGCCCAGAGAATTCGAGAGCCATGACCGATCTTCCGGCCCCCGTGGGCCGCCGCCGCACCTTTGCCATCATCTCCCACCCGGACGCCGGCAAGACCACGCTCACCGAGAAGCTGCTGCTCTTCGGAGGCGCGATCCAGCTCGCCGGCGAAGTGAAGGCGAAGAAGAACCGCGTCTCGACCCGTTCCGACTGGATGGGGATCGAGAAGGAGCGCGGCATCTCCGTCGTGACCTCGGTGATGACCTTCGAGTACGGCGACTGCGTCTTCAACCTGCTCGACACGCCGGGCCACGAGGATTTCTCCGAGGACACCTACCGCACGCTCACGGCCGTCGATTCCGCGATCATGGTCATCGATGCCGCGAAGGGCATCGAGGCGCGCACCCGCAAGCTCTTCGAGGTCTGCCGGATGCGCGACATCCCGATCGTCACCTTCGTCAACAAGATGGACCGGGAGGCCCGCAGCCCGTTCGACCTCCTCGACGAGATCGAGAAGACCCTCGCCCTCGACACGGCGCCCGTGACGTGGCCGATCGGTCAGGGACGCGGGTTCGCCGGAACCTTCGACCTGCGCCGCAACACCGTGCGGCGCATCGACACGGACGAGGAGCCGGCGAAGGTGTCCGGGCCCGGGGATGCCTACATCGACAGCCTCCTCCCGGCGGAGGAGGCAAGGACCTGGCGCGAGGAGGTCGAGCTTGCGAGGGAGGCATGCAAGCCGTTCGATCTCGCCTCGTTCCGCGAAGGCCACCTCACGCCCGTCTTCTTCGGCAGCGCGCTGCGCAATTTCGGCGTGCGCGATCTCATCGACGCGATGGCCGAGTACGCGCCGCCGCCGCGCAGCCAGGAGGCGGACAGGCGGGTCGTCGAGGCGGGCGAGCCGAAGATGACCGGCTTCGTCTTCAAGATTCAGGCGAACATGGATCCCAACCACCGCGACCGGATCGCCTTCATGCGCATCTGCTCGGGCAAGCTGTCCCGCGGAATGAAGGCGAAGCTCGTGCGTACGGGCAAGGCCATGAGCCTGAACACGCCGCAGTTCTTCTTCGCACAGGACCGCGCCATCGCCGACGAAGCCTGGGCAGGCGACGTGGTGGGCCTGCCGAACCACGGCACCCTGCGCATCGGAGACACGCTGACGGAGGGCGAGGACATCGTCTTTCGCGGCGTGCCGAGCTTCTCGCCGGAAATCCTGCGCCGCATCAAGCTGCAGGACGCCATGAAGGCGAAGAAGCTCCGCGAGGCGCTGCAGCAGATGGCGGAAGAAGGCGTCGTGCAGCTCTTCGTGCCGCAGGACGGGTCGGGCGCCATCGTGGGCGTGGTCGGAGCCCTTCAGCTCGACGTGCTGAAGGAGCGCCTTCAGGCCGAGTACGGCCTCCCCATCGACTACGAACCGACGCGGTTCTCGATCTGCCGCTGGATCTCCTCCGACGACCGCGCCGAGCTCGACAGGTTCATCGAGAGCCACCTGTCGGCCGTGGCCCGCGACCTCGACGAAGCGCCCGTCTTCATGGCGGCCAACGCCTTCAACCTGCAGTACGAGCAGGACCGCTACAAGGCGATCCGCTTCTCGGACGTGAAGGACTATCAGAAGAAGGCCGCGTGAACGCAGGCCGACGCCGTCTGTCCTGCTCAGCGGGACAGACGGTCCAGGGGAACGCGCAGGTCCACGCGCAGTCCGTCGCGCAGCCAATCGTAGGCGATCTCGCCTTCGAGCTGATCGATCACGCTCTTGCGCGCCAGTTGCGAGCCGAAGCCCTGGTAGGCCGGCGGGCCCTCGATGGCGGGACCGCCTCTTTCCTGCCAGACGAGGAACATGCGCTTCCCATCGTGCCAGCAGATGACGTTGAGGGCCCCGTCCGTTCTGGTGAGCGCGCCGTATTTCGAGGCGTTCGTCGCCAGCTCGTGCAGGATGAGTGTCAGGCTCGTGGCAGATTTCGCGCCGACCGAAATCGGCGCGCATTGAATCGAGATCCTGGTCGGCATGCCGAAATCCTTGTAGGGAGCCAGGATGGTTTCTGCGATGGCGGCCACCGTCGTTTCGTGCTGGAACGGCCTCTCTTCCGCCAGGGCCGGGCGAATGAGTTCGTGAGCCTTGGCGAGCGCGTGCAGGCGTCCGTGCAGCGACGCAGACATTTCCTCTACCGAGCCTGCGTTGCGCGCCGTCATGGTCACCATGGCATTGGCCATGGCGAAGAGATTTTTCACGCGGTGATCGAGTTCCTTCGCGAGAAGGCGACGGGCTTCCTCGTTCGTGCGGCGCTCCGTGATGTCGAGGATCGTGCCGAGAAGGCGAGCGGCCCTTGGTTTGCCGTCCACGGTTTCATAGAGCATACGCCCCCTGCTGCTGATCCAGCGCACCTCTCCGTCGGGGCGAACGATCCGGTATTCGATCTGCAGCTTGCCCGTAGAGGCCGGATTCGAGAGGGAGTCGACCTTGGCGACGACCCAGTCCCGATCTTCGGGGTGGATGGACGATATCCAGAGCTCGTGGGTGAGAGGTTCGTCCGGTGCGATGCCGAAGATCTCCTTCTGGCGCTCCGACCAGTAGATCCTTCCGGTTGCGGCGATCCACTCCCAGAGGCCGAGTTCGGTGGCCTCCACCGCGAGAGCGAGCCGCTTGCTGTTGATGAGGCCTTCCTGAGCGTGCCGGTCGGCCCGGCGTGTGGCGTTCTCCCGGGAGGTAACGTCGACGCCCAGGGAGAGGATGCCGCCGATCCGGTCGTCCGCATCGAGCACCGGAAGGAAGGTGATGTCCCAGAACGTCGTTTCCTGGTTGTCGCCGGGGCCGAAGGCGACGTTGGTGACTTCAATCGGCTGCCCGGTCTCGAGCACGGTCTGCCGGGGCGCCTGGGTCTGCTCGGTGTACCGGGACCCCAGCGCCTCCCGGAGAGGCTTTCCGGCGAGATCCCCGGAAAGGGCCAGGGCCGAGCGAAAGGTCCTGTTGGCGAAAGCGTAGCGATGCTCGGGACCGAGCGTGACGCAGATGGCCAGCGGCACGTTCTCCAGAAGACTGGCCAGGGACTCGTGGCTGAGCCCTTCCGCTTCCGGCTGGAAGCGGATTTCGTCGATGCCATGCGCCCAGGTTCGAGACGGGCTCACGAGAGTACCCTGACCTCATCGGCTGCGGAACTGCAGTCCCGGGATGAGTGTAATCGCCAAAGGCAATATTGTAACTCTATTTTTGCGGGGCGTCTTCCCCTGCGTCATCGAGGCCCTCGGACCCGTCGTGGCGGGAGCCGCTACGCTGCCAGCTTCCGCTCGGAAAACCGGACTTGCGTCTCCTCGATGTCTCTCAGGCTCGGCAGGCTCGCCTCGTTGCCGAGATGCTGGATCGCATGCGCGGAGGCTGCGCGGGCGAAGACGAAGTGCTCGCGCCAGGGAAGCTCGGGGCGCGCCATGGCCGAATAGACGTAGGAACCATGGAAGATGTCGCCCGCGCCGTTGGTATCCACCACGAGGGAGGGTGAAACGTCGAGCGCCGGCAACAGGCTTTCCGTGCCCGTCTCGTCGTACCAGAGCATGCCGCGCTCGCCCATGGTGACGCCACCGATCTTGCAACCGCGGCCCTTGAGGTAGGCGAGCATCTCGCCCGGGCTGAGGTGCATCTGCTCGCACAGGCGCTCGGCGACGATGGCGACGTCGATGAATGCGAGGAGCTCGTGCGTGTTCGAGCGCAGGCCGCCGCCATCGAGAGACGTGAGGATGCCCGCCTCGCGGCAGGTCCGGGCATAGTGCATGGCCGCATCGGCCTGGTGGCCGTCCAGGTGCAGGGCCCGGCACCCGGTGAGGTTCAGCGGAGGCACGGGATGGAGGTAGTGATCGTCGCGGCAGCGCACGATGGCCCGCTTCCCTCCGCGCGGCATGATGAAGGACAGGGAGGACTCCTTCACCTTCCGGTGGTGCACGGGGATGCCGTACTTCGCCGCCATGTCGATGAACATGCGGCCGAGATAGTCGTCCGCGATGGAGGTGAGGAGGTCCGGCGCGATCCCGAGCTTCGCGCAGGCGAAGGCCGCGGTGACCGCGTTACCGCCGAAAGAAATGGCGTAGTCCCGTGCAACCGTCTTGTCGTCGCCGGTCGGAATCTCATCCGCCAGGAAGGTCACGTCGATATAGGTTTGGCCAACGAAAAGAGCGTCCATTGCGAGACATTCATCCCTGATGATAGGCAAGGGCCTTGCCCGGGCTGCGGATAGTGCAGCCTTCTTGCCGCAAGCTCAAGGCGTGGGATTCCGCGCCATGAGGTCGAGGGCCTCCAATATGGGAGCCGGCGAGACACGGACCGGGCCGTCGAAGGGCCGTTCGCGGAGCGCGACGAGGCCCAGGGTGATCACGGCGGCGGTGGAGAAGATCGCCAGCGCGGCGATCTGTGCGCGCGGGCGCTCGAGGTGAACGATGCCGATGGCGACCTGCGTGATGAAGGCGAGGATCAGCACCGACGCCCATTTCGTCCGGTCCGTCTGGTCCCCGCTGAGGGCGAGCCGGTCGTCGCGCGCGCTGCGCAGCTTCAGCACCGTGTCGAGGAGGGCCGCCTGAGCGGCCGAACCGGCTTCCACCGCGATCTGCGGGTTCGAGACGTGCGCGAGCAGGCCGAGCAGAGCCTGTCCCGCCTTGGCGGAACTGTCCTGATCGCGCATGCGCGGCCATTCGTCCTGGATCAGGGTCTGGGCGTAAAGGCGCGCGGCCGCCCGGAGGTCTTCCATGTCCGACACGGTCGCGGTGCTGATGGCCTGCAGCGCCAAAAGACCCTCGCGCTCGCTCATGACGGCCCGCGAGGCCTGGCGGTTGCGATCCCAGACCTCGTTGGCGAGAAAGCCGGTGAGGAGCGCGAACAGCACGGCGACCGCTCCGAAGAAGGGAGCCACCACTCCGACGACGGTTGAAGAGAAGGGGCGGACGATCGCCCCGAAGCTGAGCCAGTGAATCAGGAAGGCGCACAGGGCGAACGCCCCGGCGAGGGAAGCGAAAATTCCCCAGACAGGCATGTCGAGCCAGATATCGAAGATCACGGAAGTCTCCAGGAAGGCTTGGGAGAGACGCTGAGGATGGGGCTGGGGCGGCGACACTAGAGCATTTTCAGGAGAAGTGGGAACCGGTTCTCCGTCCGAAAATGCGGCAAACCAAGGACTTCAGAGCGGAGTGCGGTCCCATCGAAGCAGACCGCTCTTAAAGGACGAAAGCGGAAGCGGCTTTTGGGCGATGGCCTCTGACGCTGTGGTCCGGGAAGGCTGCGTGCCGCGCGCCCGGACTCCCGCTGCGCCTGCGGACGGAGCTACTCGACCAGCGCCGCAAGGCGCGCGGCCGTCATGGCGGCATCGACATCGGTGTCGATCACGTCGACGGGCGCGCGCAGTTCTTCCCGGAAGGCCGCCCCGATGATCGGGTGGAGGCGGGTGCCGCCGCCGACGAGGGCCACAGGGCGCGGTCCAACCCGCTTGATCAGGCTGTTGGCGAGACGCGCGAGCTCGCGTCCGGCTTCCCGCAGGATGTTCAGGGAGAGAAGATCGCCGGCCTGGGCGGCATCGGCCACGGCGCGGGCCAGAAGCCCGATCCGGCCCCGGTCCCCGCCATAGACGAAGGTGCGCACCGTGTCCCACTCGGTCCCTCCGAGCGCTTTCGCCAGCGCGGCGCCCAGGGGCGCGGACCAGCCCTCGCCCGGGCTTTCCTCCTCCTTGCGCAGGACGGCCTTCAGCGCCTCCCGCGCGATCCAGAAGCCGGAGCCGCCGTCGTCGATGAGGTTGCCCCGCCCGCCCACGCGGATCGCCTCCTTGTCGGGCGAGAGATAGTAGCCGATGGAGCCGGTGCCGCCGTAGACGAGGATGCCCTCGCCGAGGGCGAAATGGGACAGGTAGGCGATCCACATGTCCTCGGCGACGAAGACTCTGGCCTGCGGGAGACCGAAAGCATCGGCGAGGATCCCGCGCATCGTGGCCTCCGCCGGGGTGCTCCGGGTCAGGCCCGTGATCCCGGCCACGATCCCGGCGGGCCTGCCGGTGCGCACGACCGCCCCCGCCAGCGCGGCGCCGATCCGTTTGGCCCGTTCCTCGGCCGCGGGGGTGAAGAGATGGCCGGTGAGCGGCTCCGCGGAGCCCTGCGCGATGCAGGCGCCTTCGCCGTCGACGAGACGCCAGCGGGTCGCGGTGCCCCCTGCGTCGATGCCAAGCCCCAGCCCCATGGCGCTCCGCTTCTCCCATGCCCGCTCCGGCAGGCCGGAGGGATCGCTACCTCAGATGGAAAGCTCCGGGAACTGTGCCAGAGCCTCGCGCAGATTGCCATCGCTGCGTTCCAGGGCGGCCTGCGCCTGGGCGGGATCGATGCCGAGGGCGATGAGCGATGCAAGCTTCATGTCGCCGTTCGCGCGCTTCAGGGCCTCGATGGCGGTCGCGTCGTCGCAGCCGGTGATCTGCGACACCATGATCTCGCTGCGGCGGCGCAACTTCGCGTTGGTGGCGCGCATGTGCACCATCAGGCCGCGATAGACCCGGCCGAGCCGCACCATGACGAGGGTGGACAGGAGGTTGAGGATCACCTTCTGCGCCGTGCCCGCCTTCATGCGGGTCGAGCCGGCGATCACCTCCTCTCCCGTATCCGCGAGGATGGGATGGGAGCAGGAATCGAGGATAGGCGCCCCGGGATTGTTGGAGATGCCGATGGTCTGCGCGCCGCGTGCCTTCGCCTCCTGCAGGGCGGCAATGGTGAAGGGCGTCCGGCCGCTCGCGGCCACCCCGATCACCACGTCGTCGGGACCCACGCCGGCATCGCGGATCCCGGCGGTCCCCTGCTCGACGGAATCCTCCGCATCCTCGACCGCTCTCAGAAGCGCGCCCTCGCCGCCGGCGATCAGGTAGACGAGCCGGTCGTCGGGCCAGTTGAAGGTCGGCGGCAGCTCCGCGCCGTCCTGGACGCCGATGCGGCCGGAGGTTCCGGCCCCGACATAGACGAGGCGTCCGCCGCGGCGAAGGCGGATGACGGCCTCCTCGGCCGCCGCCGCGATGGAGGGAAGGGCCGGGCGGACCGCCGCGACGGCGGCGAGCTGTCCCTCGTAGAAGGCGGAGAGAATGTCGAGGCTCGGCCAGGCGTCGAGGTCCTGGAATCGGGTGCTGAAGTTTTCGGTGGGCATGGTCGCTGCTTTCTTGCAGACCACTATAGGTCCAGTTGCCGCGTCCAGCAATTGGCGCCGTCGCCTTGGCTGCCGGTTCGCCTTGCGGAGGGCAGAAGTTTCTCAGCCCTGTTGCGCAGGCGCATCGAAGAGGGCGACCACCCGCTCGCCGGTGGCGCGCCGCAGGGGCAGGATTCCGCTCTCTGTGTGCCGGGACGGGTGAACCCGGTTGGTGAGGAGGGACCAAGCGAGCCCGCGCTCGAAATCGATCCACAATCCGGTGCCGGTGAAGCCCGTATGGCCGATGGTGGAGGGGGAGCAGGCATCACCGCCGTGCCAGCCGGGATACATCCCCTCCCAGCCCACGGTGCGCTTCTCCGACTGGCGCGCACGGATGGCCGCGAGGGAGGCGGCGGAAAGTCCCGATCCGTCGAGGAGGGAGCGGGCGAAGTCCAGCACGCCGTCGACGGTTCCGAACAGGCCCGCATGGCCCGATGCGCCGCCGAGGGCGAAGGCGTTCTCGTCATGCACCTCGCCGCGGATGACACGCCCGCGCCAGGTGCAACGCTCGGTCGCCGCGCAGAGCCTCGGGTCCGGCCGGAAGGTGAAGTTCGGCCGAAGCGGCTGGTCGATCAGCGCCTGCCCGGTGATGCGCTCGATGGCAATGCCGAGGAGCATGAAGTTGATGTCGGAATAGACCGGAGGGCCGCTGCTCCACACGCGCTGGAGAATGAAGGCGCGCAGGGTCTGCGGATCCTGTCCGTAGGTGTAGAGGGGCTCCACGGCAGGAAGGTGCGTCTGGTGGGCGAGACACTGGCGGAACGTGAGTTTCCGCTCGGCGGCATTCATGTCGTACTGGCGCAGGTCCGGGATCGCCGCCACCAGGGGGGCGTCGAGATCCAGCCTTCCTTCCTCGGCAAGGTGGAGGATGCGCGTCGTGGTGAAGATGACCTTCGTCAGCGAGGCAAGGTCGAACCAGGTCTCGCGGGAGAGTTCTTCCCGCACGGGCTCGATCTGCGCCGCCCCGGCCCAGCACGCCGCGCTGCGTCCGTCGGCCGTCACGATGCCGAGGACGGCGCCGGGAATCGTCCCGCGGCGGATCGCCTCCGAGGCGGGCTCGAAGGCTCGTTCGATCAGATCATGAAGCATGGCGGTTCCGGTTCAGGCGGCGCGGTGCAGCTCTCCGCCCGGCATCGGGTGCGGCACGCCCGTGGTCGTGGGAAGGCTCAGGGGCAATCCGCGCACGGAGCGCACGGCGAGGTAGCCGAAAGCCTGGGCTTCGAGGAAGTCGCCGTTCCAGCCGACGCTTTCCACCGGCTCGACGCTGACGCCGAGCCGCTCGCGAAGCCGCCTCATGAAGTGGGCGTTGCGGCGTCCCCCGCCGGTCACCAGCCAGCGTCTCGGCGCCTTCGGCACATGGCGCAGGGCCGCGGCGACGGATTCGACGGTGAACTCCGCGAGTGTCGCCGCGCCGTCCTCGTCCGAGAGGGTCTCCACTCCCTTGGCCCTGGCGTGGAAATCCTGCCGGTCGAGGGACTTGGGAGCGGGACGGTCGAAGTAGGGATTGGCCATGAACTCGGCAACGAGGCGCGGATCCGCCCTGCCCGAGGCGGCAATCCGCCCGTCCTCGTCGTAGGCGAGGCCCCGGCGCCGGAGAACGAAGTCGTCCAGGAGGGCGCTGGCAGGCCCCGTGTCGAACGCAATCACCGTGTCGCCGTCGATATAGGTGACGTTCCCGACGCCGCCGAGATTGAGGATCATCAGGGGCTGCTCGAGGCCGTTGGCGAGGGCGCGATGGTAGAGCGGCACGAAAGGCGCGCCCTCGCCGCCCGAGGCCACGTCGGCGTGGCGGAAGCGGTCCACCGTGTCGATGCCGAGCACCTTCGCGACGCGGGTGCCGAGGCCGAGCTGGCGCGTGAAGCGGATCTCCGGGCGGTGATAGACGGTCTGCCCATGGAAGCCGACGAGGCCGACCTCGGAGGGGAGGATCGCATTCTCCTCCATGAAGCGGCGGATCGCGGCGATATGTGCGTCCGTCACCGCCCGCTCGAGTTCCTCGAGGGGCTCGCTCTGAGCCCGGGCGGGCTCGGCGATGAGGTCCAGGAGGTCGCGCCGCAGGGCGTCCGAATAGGGATAGGTATGGCCGGGCCCGGGCCGGACGGTCATGTCCCCGTCGGTCTCGACGATGGAGACGTCGATTCCGTCCATGGAGGTGCCGCTGATCACGCCGATTGCCTTCATGGGAGTGTTCCGAGCCATCTGCCGCCTTCCGGGTCGCTGTCCGGCAAACCATAGCATAGCCGGTCCGGCGGTCTAGAGTGGTATGATATTGGACCATGACAGGTCCGCGGGGATGGCCTATAAAACCGGAGCGGCTTGCAAGGGAGAAAAGACGCATGTTCAGGTCGGTACTGCGCGGCGCCATCGGCGCAGGCTTCATGATGGCGGCCATGGCCTCGGCCTCCGCCCAGGTGCTGGAGATCGGGATGGACAACGGGCCTACGGGGCTCGATCCGCATCTCATCACCGCCTTCCCCAGCTTCATGGTGGTGAACGGCAACATCTACGAGGGCCTGACCGCCATCGACAAGGACCTGAGGGTCGTCCCCGGCCTCGCCGAGTCGTGGAACGTCTCGTCCGACGGCAAGACCTACACGTTCAAGCTGCGCTCCGGCGTGAAATTCCATGACGGCTCGGACATGACCGCGGAGGACGTGGTCTCGACCATCCGGCGCGTGCAGAGCAAGGACATCGCCTCGCCGCTCGCCAGCCGGCTCTCCGCCATCGAGGCGGCGAAGGCCGTCGATCCGCTCACGGTGGAGCTGACGCTCAAGGAGCCGTCCGCGCCGCTCCTGTCCTCGCTCGCCACCATCGCCATCGTGCCGAGCGAGGTGGAGACCAACAAGGACATCCTCCAGAAGGCGCCGGTCGGCACCGGTCCCTTCAAGTTCCAGGAATGGCAGCCGAACGGCTTCATCCTGCTCGCGAAGAACGACGCCTACTGGCAGAAGGGTACGCCGAAGCTCGCGGGCCTCAAGTTCAACATCGTGCCCGAGTCGGCGACCCGTCAGGTCGGCCTGGTCAACGGGCAATATGCGCTCCTGCCCAATATCGACGCGGCGACGGCCCTTCAGCTCAAGGGAAAGCCCAACGTGAAGCTGGGCGAAACGCTCGACCTCGCCTACATGCTGATCGGCATGAACGTCTCGAAGCCGCCTTTCGACAATCCGAAGGTGCGCGAGGCCGTGAACTACGCCATCAACCGGCAGGAGATCGTCGATGCGGCGCTCTTCGGCGCGGGCGTGCCGGGCGGGCCGCTGTCGCCGGCGCTGAAGTCCTGGGCCCTCGATGTCAAGGAGTTCTCCTGCTACAAGCCCGATCCGGCCAAGGCGCAGGCGCTTCTCAAGGAAGCCGGCGTCGCGATGCCGGTGGCCGTCACGATGAACGTCCTGCCGCGCCAGGACGTGAAGGACATCGCGCAGGTCGTGCAGGAGCAGCTGAACAAGGCCGGCTTCAAGGTCGAACTGAAGAACCAGGAGCAGGGGCAGTTCATCCAGGACTGGCGCAACAGCAACTTCGACCTGTTCGCCTCCATCAATGCCGGCAGCCCGGATCCGGACGAGTATTTCTACCGCACCTTCCGCACCGGCGGCTCGACCAACGTGTTCAAGTACTCGAACCCCGAGATCGACCAGCTGCTCGACAAGGCACGCACCCTGCAGGATCAGGCCGCGCGCAAGACGGCCTACGACCAGGTGCAGAAGATCCTCGCCTGCACCGGGCCGGTGGCGCACCTGACCTACGGCACGCTTTTCTCGGCCATGCGCGACAAGTTGCAGGGTTATGAGGTCATGCCGAACCGCTCGCTCGTGACGCTCAAGAACGCGAGCTACTGATGCCACCGCCTCCGGGGCGGGACCGTCCGCCCCGGAGGCCGCTCTCCACATGTATGCATTACGATGAGTCGCATTCTGCTCTCGCGCCTGGTCGACCTCGCCATCGTTCTCTTCGGCGTCTCGATCATCGTCTTCCTGATGATCCGCCTCATCCCCGGGGATGCGGTGGCGATCATGCTCGGCGCCAACACGGAGATCACGCCCGAGCGGATGGCGGAGCTCAACAGCCGCGTCGGCCTCGACCGGCCCATCGTGGAGCAGTACCTGCGCTGGGCCGGCGCCGCCCTGCGCGGCGACTTCGGAACATCCCTCTGGACCGGCCGGCCCGTGGCGACCGAGATCCTCATCCATCTCTGGCCGACCCTGGAGCTGACCTTCCTGTCGCTCCTCATCGGCGCCGTGCTGGCGGTGCCGCTCGGCTGCTGGATGGCGCAGACCCGCGGGCGCAGCGCGGACGTCGCCATGCGCATCGGCGCCATCGCCGGGCTGACGATCCCCTCCTTCTGGCTCGGCATCGTCCTGATCCTTCTCTTCTCGGCATTCGCGCCGGGCTTCTCGTCCCTCGGATACGTGCCGTTCTCCGAGGACCCGCTGGGCAACCTCCAGCGGATGATCCTGCCGTCCGTCGCCCTGGCGCTGCCGATCCTCGCCAACCTGTCGCGGCTCGTCCGCTCAGCGATGCTCGACGCCCTCGGCCAGGACTATGTCCGAACCGCCAGGGCCAAGGGTCTGAGCGAGCGGCGGGTCGTGTACAAGCACGCCCTGCGCAACGCCCTCATCCCCTTCCTCACCAGCGTCGGCATCATGACCGGCTACCTGCTGGGCGGTGCCATCGTGGTGGAGCAGGTCTTCGCCATTCCGGGGCTGGGGCGCCTCATTCTCGGCGCCATCGCGGAGCGCAACTACCCGCTCATCCAGGCCACGATCCTCGTGGTCACGGCCGGTTTCGTTCTGGTGAACTTCCTGGTCGACTTCCTCTACATCGTCGTCGATCCGCGGGTGAGGGCGTAAGGCCGTGTCGCGTCTCCTCAAGAACAAGCTCCTGACCTTCGCCCTCTTTCTCGTGGCCCTGCAGGTCGTCCTCGCCGTCGGCGCGCCGTGGCTGGCGCCCTACGATCCCATGGCGCAGAGCATCGCCCGCCGCCTGAAGGGGCCAACGGCGCTCAACTGGCTCGGCACCGATCAGCTGGGGCGCGACGTGCTCACGCGCATCCTCTTCGGCTACCGCACGTCCCTCATCGCCTGCGTGCTGGCCGTGGGCATCGCCCTCCTCACCGGGGGCACCCTGGGGCTCGCCGCAGCCTATTACCGCGGCTGGCTCGACCGCATCATCATGCGCGTCATGGACGTGCTCTTCGCGTTCCCGGTGATGCTGCTCGCCATCGGCATCATCGCCGTGCTGGGGCCGCACACCTACAGCGCCGCCGCCGCCATCGCGGTGGTCTACACCCCTATCTTCGCGCGCCTCCTGCGCGGCCCCGCCCTCGTCCTGTGCGAGAGCGAGTACGTCGCGGGCGCGAAGGCCATCGGCGCTTCGGACGCGCGCATCATCTTCCTGCACATCCTGCCGAACCTGGCCTCCGTCATCCTCGTCCAGACAAGCCTGCTGCTCTCGGCCGCCATCCTCGTGGAAGCCTCCCTGTCGTTCCTTGGGTTGGGGACGCAGCCGCCGACGCCCTCGCTCGGGCTGATGCTGTCCGAGGGGCGCAACTTCCTCCAGCTCTCTCCCTGGAGCGCAATCTTCGCCGGATTCGCGATCCTGTTCCTCTCGTTCGGGTTCAACCTGCTGGGAGACGCGCTCCGGGACACCCTCGATCCGCGCCTGCGGGGCCAGTCGTGAAGGTGAGGGACGCGAGGCAGGGCGACGTTCCCGCACTCGCCGCCATCGCCGCGGCCTCCTACAGAGCCGCCTTCGCGGCGATCCTCGAGGAGGAGGTCCTCGCCGGTCGCGATGCCGCCTTTTTCGCGCACCGCTTCGAGGAAACATGGCAGCGGATGCTGGTGGCCTGCGCGGGCGAGGCCCCGGCAGGCTTCCTCCTCATGACGGACGGGCATATCGACATGCTCTTCATGGACCCTGCCCTCGGCGGAAAGGGCGGCGGGGCACGCCTCCTGCGGGAGGCGGAACTGCGCGGAGCGAAGAGCCTCGAATGCTTCCGGGACAATCTTCCGGCGCGCCGCTTCTACGAACGGCACGGCTGGCGCGTCGCCCGGGAATACGAGCGCGACTTCGCGGGCCGCAGCCGCAGCTTCGTGTTCTACGTCAAGGATTGAGCGTCAGAGGCCGACGACGCGCCCGGTGCGGACCGACTCGTCCGCCGCCAGCACGATCCGCAGGGACCGGACGGCGTCGTTCATGTGATCGGTCAGGTCCAGGTCCTCGTCGATGGCCCGGAGCAGGAAGCGCTGCTCACGCTCGCAGAGGGCGTCGTGATCGGGCTCGTCCGCCGTGTCGATGGGTTCGTCCCTTCGCGCGAAGCGGCCATCGGGGTCCAGGTCGGCATGATGGAGAAGGATGCGGTTGGTCTTCGTATGGGCGTTGATGTCGTCCGACTTCATGCCGCCCGCCGTCTCGGTCATGACGATGCTGACGCTGCCCTTCGGCCCGATCACGTCCTTCACGAAATAGGCCGTCTCGCTCATCATCGGCCCCCAGCCCGCTTCGTACCAGCCGACGGAGCCGTCCTCGAAACGGACGTGCAGGTGGCCGTAATTGTACATGCCTGCGGGCATGTCGTCCGTGAGCCGCGCGCCGACCGCGTGAACCTGCACAGGCATCGCGCGGGTGATCTGGCACATCACGTCCACATAGTGCACGCCGCAGTCGACGATGGGCGAAAGGGACTGGAGCAACCGTCTGTGGGCCTCCCAGGCCGCGCCGCTCGACTGCTGGTTCAGGTTCATGCGGAAGACGTGAGGCGAGCCGAGGGTCCGGGCGATCTCGATGAACTTCATCCACGACGGGTGATGCCGCAGGATATAGCCGATGACGAGCTTCCTGCCCGTGCGGCGCGCCGTCTCCACGACGCGCTCGGCATCCGCGACCGTATCGGCGAGAGGCTTCTCGACGAAGACATGGGCGCCGGCCTCCATCGCCTTGATGGCGTAGTCGGCATGGGTATCCGACCAGGTGTTGATGGAAACCACGTCGGGCCTGAGCGCCGCCAGCGCCTCCTCGTAGCGGCTGAAGCGCGGAGCCGAGCGAAGGGTGGGCGGCAGCGGCGTCTCCTCGATGTTGCGGGTGCACAGGCCCGCGATGTCGAACCCTTCGATCCGCTCATAGGCCCGTGCGTGGGACATGCCCATGTTGCCGAGCCCGACCACCAGAACCCGCTTCGCGCCCATGGGAGCCTCCCGTCCTATTCGCCGTCGATCCAGGTCTGCCGCACCTCGAGCGCATCGTCGAGCAGGACGAGGCTGGCCCGGTAGCCGGGCGCGATCCGCCCCAGGTCGCGGTCGAGGCGCAGGAAGGCGGAGGGAACCAGGGACGCCATGCGCAGCGCCGTGTGCAGCGGCAGGCCGAGGCGATGGACTGCGTTGCGCACGGCGCTTGCCATGTCGAGATCGGAACCGGCGAGGGTCCCGTCTTCCGTGGTCAGCCTGCCGTCCTTACGGTAGATCGTGCGTCCGTGGAGAGCGAAGCGGTCGAGGTCCGTGCCGGTGACGGACATGGCGTCCGTGACGAGCATCATCCGTTCCGTTCCCTTGGCGGCGACCGCGACGCGCAGCGAGGCATCGTCCACATGATGTCCGTCGACGATGATGCCGCACCAGGTGTCCCGGCTGTCGAGAGCCGCGCCCACGGGTCCGGGATCGCGCCCGGCGAGGGGCGGCATGGCGTTGAAGAGGTGCGTGAAGCCGCGCAGGCCATGCCGGCAGGCTTCCATGATCTCTCCGTAGCGGCCTGCTGTATGGCCGGCGCAGATCAGGACGCTGGCACTGGCGAGACGCGCAATAGCCTCCGGGCTGTTCATCTCCGGCGCGAGGGTGACGAGGGTGCGCCCCTGAGACAGGGAGGTGAGGATCGCGATGTCCTCGTCCTCGATGGGCCGCATATAGGCCGGGTTGTGGACGCCCTTGCGCTCGGGATTGATGAAGGGGCCTTCCACATGGATGCCGAGGACGCCGGGAACCCGGGCTGCAAGCGCCTGGCGCATGGCGGCGACCGCCTCCGCCATCCTCTCGCGGGTGTCCGTGATGAAGGTGGGAAGCAGGCCGACCGTGCCGTAGCTCCGGTGTGCGGCTGCGATCCGGCGCAGACCTTCGACGTTCCGCTCGTCGTTGAAGAGAACCCCGCCGCCGCCATTGACCTGGACGTCGATGAAGCCCGGCGCGAGGAGCCCTTCCAGCCTGCGCCGCTCGACGCCTGCGGGGAGATCCTTCTCGGACGGAATGGCGATGATCCGTCCGTTCTCGACGACCACGGCCCGGCCTTCGAGCATGTGGTCGCCGTCGAAGATGCGGGCTCCGGTCAAGGCGAAGGTCATCAGACTGTCTCCGTCACCTTGCGCAGGCGCGGGGGATTGTCCGGGTCCCGGCCGCGGGCCTGCGCGATCGCATTCACGAGAGGATAGAAGCTCTGGATCAGCGCCAGCGGCGCGATGAAGGGGTGGAGGCCCTCGAGAGAGGGGAGCGTGACCGTCGCAGGCCCCTCCGCCGCTCCGGCCACGATGACGGGCACGTTCTGCTCGCTCAGCTTCGTCACGAGGTCGTTCACGCCGCTCAAGGTCTCGTCGCGCTGGCTGAGAACCAGGACCGGAAAATGCGCCCCGGCGAGCGTCCAGGGCCCGTGCATGAGCTCGGCGGCGCTCATGGCCTCCGCGTGGATGCCGGAGGTCTCCTTGAGCTTCAGCGCGGTCTCCTGGGCCATGGCGAAGCCGACGCCGCGTCCGACCACGAAGAGATTGTCCGCATCCTTCAGGAGCGGCAGCGCGTCGGACCAGTCGAGCGCGGCGGATTTCGCCAGCGCGTCGGGGAGTCCATCCAGGGCTGCCAGGAGCTCCCGGTCCTCCGACCAGTGCGCCACGAGCTGCAGCGATGCGGCAAGCGCCGCGATGAAGGATTTCGTCGCGGCCACGCTCTTTTCCGGGCCCGCGTGGAGGGGCAGGACGATCTCGCAGGTCTCGGCGAGCGGCGACGAGGTGTCGTTGACGAGCGCGACGGTGAGGGCGCCGTCGGCGCGCCCCGCCTGCGCGAGATTGAGGATGTCGGGACTGCGGCCCGACTGGGAAACGGCGAGGAAGAGAGCGTTGCGCATCCGCGGACGCGCCTCGTACACCGACGTGACGGAGGGCCCGACGGAGGCAGTCACGAGACCGGAATGAATCTCGAGAAGATACTTCGCGAAGGTTGCCGCATTGTCGGAGCTGCCCCGCGCGCAGGTCACCGCGAAGGGAGGCGGCGACGCGCGCAGGCGCCTGCCGAGGTCGCGGCAGAGGTCCGCGTTGATCGCAAGGAGCCGCGCCACGACGTCCGGCGCCTCGCGGGCTTCGCGCAGCATGGCCGTCGGGTTCGAGGGGTTCGGATCAGGCATCGTGTTGGGTCCGGTCAGGCGGGCTGATGGTCAGCTCCGCTACGAAGTCATAGGCATCGCCCCGATAATAGGACGAGGTGAACTCGACCGCTTCTCCCGAGGCGGTGAATGAGCGGCGCTCGATGTAGAGTGCCGGACTCTTCGCCGGCACCTGTAGCAGGGAGGCCTGCTCGTCGGAGAGCAGTACGGCATGGAGCCGCTGCAGGGCCCTGGTCGGCATGACGCCCTGCTCGTGCAGGACCGCATAGAGCGATTGCTTGACCAGAGAGGGGTCCGGCAGGAAGCGGCTCGGCACGACGGCATGCTCGATGGCCATGGGAATGCCGTTGGCGAGGCGGAGGCGGTTGACACGGCTGACCTGGTCGCCCGGCGACAGCCCCAGCGCCATCAGCTCGTTCGGGGAGGCCTGCCCCACGGACCGGCTGAGAAGGACCGCCGATGAGGCGAGGCCGCGGGCCGACATGTCGTCGGTGAAGCTCGAGAGGCGGGACAGGGGCTGCTCCAGGCGCATCTGCGGCGCGATGAAGGTGCCCGATCCCCACCGCTGGACGAGGACGCCCTTCTTGACGAGCCCCGTGATCGCCTTGCGCACCGTCACTCGCGAGACGCCGAGCTGCCTGGCCAGGTCCCGCTCGCCCGGCAGGGCGTCGTCCGCCTTGATCGTGCCCTTGCGGACGGCCTCCTCGATGGATTGCTGAAGCTGGAGATAGAGCGGCGTGGGATTGCTCTCGTCGAGCGGGAGCAGGGCGAGGGCGTCGGCGCTCGGACCGGTCATCGACGCCTCCGGGGAAGCGGTCCTCCGTTCGCCTGCCGGGCGAGGAGGATCGCCCCGTCGAGGGCGTCCGCCTCCGGGAGAGCGACGGCCTCCTGAAGGGGCGGTGGCAGCCAGGGACGCAACGGCTCCGCCAGCCCGCCGAACAGGCACAGGGCGGGCGCGCCCAGGTCGAGGAGGCGGCTGGCGATGGATGCCATCTGTTTCGCGGCCTCCTCGATCAGCTCGATGCCGAGCGGGTCGCGCTGCTGCGCATACCGGAGCACCATCGGCGCATAGCGAGCATAATCCGCCGGACGGGCCTTGCCGACCCAGTCCACGATCGCCTCGGGGCTGTGGCCGAACTCCGCCAGGATTTCATTCGTAAGCGCGCTTGCCGGGATGCGCCCGTCATAGGCCCAGATCGTCCGCCGCAGCGCCTCGCGGCCGATGGCGGCGCCGCTGCCCTCGTCGGAGATCTCATAGCCCCAGCCACCCACATATCGCCGTTCGCCCGCGACGACTCCATAGCCGCACGAGCCCGTTCCGACGATCAGGATCGCTCCGTCCCTGCCGCCGAAGGCGCCGAGCCACGCGGTGTGGGCATCCGTGTCGATGGAGAAGGATGCGAAAGGCGACGGCCGGCTCAGGAGGCGCTCGACGGCGCTCGACTGCCCGGCGCCTGCAGCACCCATCCCGGCATGGATGCGGCCGAGATCCGCCTCCGCGAGGCCGGCCTGGGCGAGCGCCGCCCGGCTCGCGGTGAGGATCGAGCTCCATACCAGGTCCGGGTCGAGCCGGATGTTGGAGGGCCCCCCTGCACCCTCGCCCAGGAGATCGCCCGCCGCGTTGCGCAGCCGCGCCCGGCACTTGGTGCCTCCGCCGTCGATGCCGAGGAAAAGGGAATCAGTCATGGTCGATGGGTCGCGGGAGACTCAAAACGCAATCGCCTTCGGTTCGCAGGCCACCATGCCACTTAATATCCAGTTCGTGAAGGGCGCATTTGGCGGCCGTGCATTCCGCGCAGGCCTCGGCGCCGCGGAGAAAGCGACGCACCAACGAAGGAATATGGAGCCCGGAACCTCGACGGCAAGGCGCTTGCAGGGTCACGAAAGCGGCGATACCAATATGAGGTCTCTTGTCCTCAAATGCTCCGGCGGCGAAAGCGGATCGCTCGGAGCGATACCAGAAGGCGGATCGATCCGCACGGGGCAGGTCCAGGGGTCTGTAGGCGGGCCGTAGCAGGAGCCCGGAGCCTATGTGGAGGATCGCAAGGATGAATCGTGTCGAGTCAAAAGTCTTTCTGAGCCGGGCCGGACGGTTGCTGGCCGCAGTGTCCATCGCCGCTTCCGCCCTGGCCTTCGCTCAGGTCGCTACGGCGCAGACGCTGACGATCGAGAGCTGGCGCAACGACGATGCGGATGTCTGGAACAACCAGATCATTCCGGCCTTCAACAAGAAGTATCCGAACATCAAGGTCCAGTTCAAAGCCGACCCGCCGACCGAATACAACGCCGCCCTCAATGCCCGCCTCGCCGGCGGAACGGCTGGGGATCTCATCACCTGCCGACCCTTCGACGCTTCCCTCGACCTCTTCAAGAAGGGGCATCTCGTCGCCGTCAACGACGTGAAGGGAATCGAGAACTTCTCGGATGTCGCCAGGAGCGCCTGGTCCACCGACGACGGCAAGACGACCTTCTGCATGCCGATGGCATCGGTCATCCACGGCTTCATCTACAACAAGGCGGTCTTCGACGAGTTGAAGCTCACGCCTCCGAAGACCATGGCCGAGTTCCACGCGGTGCTCGACAAGATCAAGGCGGACGGAAAATACACGCCGATCGCCATGGGAACCGCCGATCAGTGGGAAGCCGCCACCATGGGCTTCCAGAACATCGGCGTGAACTACTGGAAGGGCGAGGAGGGGCGCAAGGCCCTCATCGAGGGCAAGCAGAAGTTCACCGATCCCGCCTATGTGGAGGTTTTCAAGGAACTGGCGAGCTGGGCGCCTTACATGGGCGACGGATACAAGTCCCAGAAGTACCCCGACACCCAGAACCTCTTCACGCTCGGGCGCGCCGCGATCTACCCGGCGGGGTCCTGGGACATTCCGATCTTCCGCAAGCAGGCCGACTTCGAGTTCGATGCCTTTGCCCCGCCCGTGCCCGATGCATCCGGCAAGTGCTACATCAGCGACCACACGGACATCGCGCTCGGCATCAACGCCAAGTCGAAGAACATCGAAGCCGCCAAGACCTTCCTGAGCTGGATCGCATCCTCCGAGTTCGCGGACATCTATGCGAATGCCCTGCCCGGCTTCTTCCCGCTCTCGAAGGAGAAGGTCACGGTCAAGGATCCCGTCGCGGCGAAGTTCGTCGGCTGGCGCGGCACCTGCGAGAGCTCGATCCGCAACTCCTACCAAATCCTCTCCCGCGGGACGCCCAATCTCGAGAACGAGCTCTGGAACGTGAGCGCCCAGGTGATCAACGGCACGATGAAGCCCGAAGAGGCCGCCAAGAAGGTCGAGGACGGCCTCGCCAGCTGGTACGAGCCCCACAAGAAGTGATCGCGTCGCCGAACGGGCGGGCCGCCAACGGCGGCCCCCTCCTCAACCATCGGGGCCGCAGCGATGTCGATACAGACCCTTCCGTCGGACCTGCCTATGGAAAGTGCACCGGCACGGTTGCGTTTTCCACTGCACATCGCCGTGTTCCTCGCGCCGGCGCTGATCGTCTACTCCCTCTTCTCGATCTATCCGATCGTCGACACGATCCGCCTCAGCTTCTATGTGGGCGATCAGGAGGGAGCCCGGCACTTTGCCGGGCTGGCAAACTTCAGGACGCTCCTGACCGATCCCGCCTGGTCGGCCCAGTTCTGGAATGCCCTGCGCAACAACCTGATCTTCTTCGCGATTCACATGGTGGTCCAGAACGGGATCGGCCTCGGGCTCGCCATGCTGCTGAGCCTGCCGCACCTCGCCGGCGGCAGCATCTACCGGACGTTGATCTTCCTGCCGACGATGCTCTCGGTGGTGATCGTCGGGTTCATATGGCAGCTCATCCTCAATCCCCTCTGGGGCATCGCGCCGAGCCTCCTGAAGGCCGTGGGACTCGGGAGCTACTTCGGTCCCTGGCTCGGGCAGGAGGCGACGGCCCTGATCGCCATCTCCCTCATTTCCGTCTGGCAGTTCGTCGGCATTCCGATGATGCTGATCTACGCGGCGCTCATCAACATTCCCGACGATCTGTTGGATGCAGCGACGGTGGACGGGGCGGGGCCTTTCAGCGTGTTCTGGTTCGTGCGCCTGCCCCTGATCCTGCCGACGCTCGGCGTCGTCTCGATTCTGACCTTCGTGGCGAACTTCAATGCGTTCGACCTGATCTATGCCGTCAAGGGAGCACTTGCCGGACCGAACTTTTCCACGGACATTCTCGGCACCTTCTTCTATCGCACGTTCTTCGGATACCAGCTTCAGGTCGGCAGTCCCACAATGGGGGCGACGGTGGCGACCGCCATGCTCGTCGTCATCCTGATCGGGGTCCTGATCTACCTTTTCGGCGTGCAGCGGCGGCTGCAGAGACATGCGTTCTGAGGGTGCCATGAACCGAGCGATCAGGCCGGCGCGGGTTCTCGTCCATCTGGCTCTTATCCTTTACACCGTCCTTGCCTTGGGGCCGATCCTGCTGATCCTGATCAATGCCTTCAAGACCCGACGGGCGATCTTCGCCGACCCCCTCGGCTTTCCAGACGCACGCACGTTCACGACCATTGGTTTCGATCAGGTCTTCGCCAAGTCCGACTTCGGGCTCTACTTCCTCAACAGCTTGGCCGTGACCGTCGTCTCGCTGGCCCTGATCGTCCTCATTGGCGCCATGGCCGCGTGGGCCCTGACGGAGTACCGGTTCCGCGGCAACACGATCATTTCCCTGTATTTTGCGATCGGGATCATGGTCCCCATCCGCTTAGGGAGCGTGAGCATCTTGCGGATGATGGTGGAACTCAACCTCGTCAACACCCTCACGGCGCTGGTTCTCGTCTACGTGGCGCAGGGACTGCCTCTCGCGATCCTGATTCTCGGAGAGTTCATCCAGCAGATTCCGAAGGATCTTCGGGATGCCGCCCGGTGCGACGGAGTGAGCGAGTACCGCATCTTCGCAAGCGTCATCCTGCCGCTGATCCGGCCGGCCATCGCCACGGTTGCCGTCTTCACCATGGTGCCGATCTGGAACGACCTCTGGTTTCCTCTCATCCTCTCCCCGGGCGACGGAAAGCAGACGATCACGCTCGGCGTTCAGCAGTTCATCGGGCAGTATGTCACCGATTGGAACGCCGTGCTGGCATCGCTGACCCTGGCCATCGCGCCGGTCCTCGTCCTTTACGTGTTCTTCTCCCGTTACCTCGTCCGCGGCCTTACGGCGGGCGCGGTCAAGTGAAACTCTTCGTTCCCGGGTTAGCACCGCATGGCTGACGTTTCCCTTCACGGAGTGGCGAAATCCTTCGGCCCGGTCGACATCCTGCACAATATCGACCTGAGGGTGGAGGACGGCGAGTTCGTCGTGTTCGTCGGACCGTCCGGCTGCGGGAAGTCGACGCTCCTGCGCATCATCGCCGGGCTCGAGACGGTGAGCGCTGGCGAGATCCGGATCGGGGGGAGACGTGTCAACGAGCTTCCGCCTGCGGACAGGAAGATCGCCATGGTCTTCCAGTCATACGCCCTCTATCCGCACATGACGGTCTACAAGAACATGGCGTTCGGCCTGAAGTTCGCGAGGACCGACAGGGCCGAGGTGGACCGGCGCGTGAGGCAGGCCGCCGAAATCCTGAAGCTGACGCCTTACCTCGACCGCAAGCCGCGCGAACTCTCCGGCGGCCAGCGCCAGCGGGTCGCCATCGGCCGCGCCATCGTGCGCAAGCCGAGCGTCTTCCTTTTCGACGAGCCGTTGTCCAACCTCGATGCCGCCCTGCGTGTCAACACGCGGTTAGAGATCGCCAAGCTGCACCGCGAGCTCGGCGCCACGATGATCTATGTGACGCATGACCAAGTCGAGGCGATGACGCTGGCCTCCAAGATCGTCGTTCTCAATCACGGCCGCATCGAGCAGGTCGGGACACCTCTCGATCTCTATCGCCATCCCCGGAATCTTTTCGTCGCCGGTTTCATCGGCTCCCCTCGCATGAACTTCATCAAGGGGACGGTCCGCGCCGTGGAAGGGAGACGTGCCCTGGTGAGCTTCGCCGGCGTCCAGGCGGAGGTGGACGGGGTCGTCGAGGGCCTGGCGGCCGGCGCCTCCGTCACGGCCGGGATCAGGCCGGAACACTTGGCCGGGCAGCAAAGCGGTGCGCTTTCACTTACAGGCCGGATCGACGCGGTGGAGCGGTTGGGCGATGCGACATATGTCTATATGAAGCTCGCGAGCGGTGAGGACGTGGTGTCGCGGGCTCCCGGCGATGTGAATGCCGAACCGGGAGAAGTCTTCATGGCCGCTTTTGCGCCGCAAGCGATCCATGTCTTCGATGCGGATGGGCGTTCGATCCGTGCGGAGGCTTGCTGAGGGATCTCTTCAGGAATGCGCCCGTGGAATCAGGTGCTGCGAACCCACTTGATCACCGGCTGCTCGCGCCACATGCAGCGCTCCACCTTGAGGCCGATCAGATGCTGCATGCGCGCGAGGGACTGTTCGTCCTCCGCCTCGACGACCAGGGTCAGATAGCGGCTCGACGCCTGCAGGGTGCAATGGCCGAATCCGAACTCCGCCCGTCCCCTGGTGTCCGAATAAGTGGCCGGGTTGCTGAGAGCGAACTGCTTGCAAAGTTGCACGAGATAACGATCGGGCAACTCCGTTCCGATACTGGCCTCCGATCTCAAGGCTGGCATCACAGTTCTCTCGTCCTCAGAAACAGCGCTCCGGGGTGCCTCGCTTCTTCCTGTTGCGAGCGCCTCCAGGCTTCACAAAATGCCTCAATCGCATAGGAATTTTCAATCAGGAATTACAATAAATTGCTAAAAAACGCCAGGGCAAATGCTATATCGTCGATGCGTCGGTGCTGCTTCCTTCAAAGCGGAGGCGCTGTCCAGCCTTGCAGGAAGGCTGGAACGTTTCCCGCCGGCATAGGCGCGGCGAACAGGTTGCCTTGTGCCTGCTGGCAGCCTTTCGACTTCAGGAAACGCGCCTGGGCAGTCGTCTCGACGCCTTCCGCAACCACGGTCATCCCGAGGCTTGCCCCCAGCTCTATGAGGGCAAGTACGATTGCGGCGTTGTCGGAATCGGTTTCAAGATCCCTGATGAAGCTCTGGTCGATCTTGATGTCGTCGACCGGAAACTGCTTGAGATGGATGAGGGAAGCATAGCCCGTCCCGAAGTCGTCAAGCGCGATCCTTATGCCGCTGTCGTGAAACTGCTTCAGGGCCTTCGCAACATGCGCCGTGCTCCGCCCGAGAAAAACCGTTTCCGTGATCTCCACCTCCAGGCGCTCGCGAGGAACGTCCGCTGTGCGAAGGATGTTGAGAAAACGATTGGCGAGCCCGACCCAGTTGAACTGAACCGACGACAGATTGACGGCAACTCGCCCGCAATCGACGTTCTGGCTCAGCCAGCGATGAATATCCGCGCCGACCTGACGCAGCATGGTCTCTCCGATTTCGACGGAGAGTTCCGGATCTTCGAGAGCGCTTGAAAATGCAGACGGCGTCAATATGCCATGCCGCGGGTGGCGCCACCGGGCCAGCGCCTCGAAACCGATCACGCAGCCTGAAACGAGGTCTATCTTCGGCTGGTAGAACGGGACGATCTGCCCGCGCTGCAGCGCCTCCTGAATGCCCTGCACGACCGAAGCCTTGTGCTCGATGCGAAGGCGCATGTCGGGCGAATAGAGGGCGACGCGGTTCTTGCCGCTGGCTTTTGCGGCAGAAAGGGCGAGGCCGGCATCCTTCATCAGATCGGCCGGCTTGTCGTCATGCGCCGGGTACCGTGCGATCCCGATACTGGCATGGCAGGACAGCGTCACGGCGCCATGCTGAACGGGCCGCCCGATTTCGCCGAGAATCCGTTCCGCAAGCATTCTGGCGCGGACGAGCGAATTATCGCCCGTCACGACGAAGGCGAACTCGTCCCCTTCAAGTCTGGCAGCCGTGTCCCCGGCCTGGGCCATGCCGCGCAGGCGTTCTGCCGCGGCCCTCAGAAGTGCATCGCCAGCTTCGTGCCCATGCGTGTCGTTGACGACCTTGAAGTCGTCCAAGTCGATCAGGAGCAGAACGACGGCAGCTTTCTGCCTCTCTGCTTCCGCGAGTTCCAGTTCGAACCGGCTCTGGAAAAGAGCGCGATTCGGCAGGTCCGTCAGCGCATCGTGCCCGGCAGCGCGCCAGGACCGGGCTTCGGCTGCCTTCCGATCGGTAATGTCCACGACGGCAGACATGATGTGCGGCACGCCTCCGAGCTCGAGAAGCTTGCCGGCAAGGAGGACGTTTCGAACGGAACCGTCCGCGAGGCGGATGGTCGTCTCGAAATCGTGGACATGGCCGGACCTTTTTAGCATTTCGAGGAACTTTTGCCGATCGGAAGGGTCGACATAGATCTCGTCGATGGACTGGATTCCCAGTGCGCGCCAGTGCGCTCCGAAGTAGCGCATGCCGGCCTCGTTCGTGTCCACGATGGCGCCGTCCATCCGCACGACGACGAGCGGAATCGGGACGGTCTTGAACATCGTCTCGAACATTGCCTTGCTTTCCGCAATCTCCCCATGTGCCCGTCGAAGGGCCTCCGATACGAACCATTCCGTTCGTCGAAGTCGGTTCGAGCGTATGAGCGCGAGAATGAGGGCGGCGTTCAAAATGGCCACGCCCAGGACGAGCCCGAATGCCGTAGAGCCGTCTCTGCCCGGGTACGTGTAACCGACGAGGAGCATGATGCTGCACGCTGTCCCTGAAACCACGGCCCAGCGAAATGCAGTCGGAACGACAAGGTAGTAGATGGAGGGCAGCAGGAGAACGGCGAAAAGGGCGATTTCGCTGTGGGAGCTGACGAGCCCGGCGACAGCCGGTGCCGTCGTCCATTCCCAGAGGATCATGGCTCTTTGGGCCTGACGGAAGTCGGATGCGCGGCCGAGGAGCCAGAGGCAGAGGAGGGCGCTCAGGACCACGGCGAGGCGCGCCGGTACGGCGACATGAAACTGCGGGGTGCCGAAGAAACGCCAGTCGCTTACGAGGAACAGGATGTTGAGCGCGGCCGAAAGCAGAAAGAGCAGGCGTACGTGCCGTAATGTCTCAGGAAGACGGCTGGCCTGGAAAGCGGCTTCGCGGTCGGAAGCGGAAAACTCGCCGCCGAACAGGGTCAGGGATGGGGAGGACGCTTCCGGCATGAGGTCACATAAAGATCCATCGTCCAGTCAACGTCATCTCGCAAACTTGGGCAAGCGGCAGCCTGCCAGCGAATCCCGCCAAGCTCAAGGGCAATGGAACTCCTGTACGGAATATCTAGATTCGTTCCGGCGCAGGGCTCGGCAGGCCTGCGCGCTCTGCTCGCAAAGGGAATGCAAGGTGCACTTCGGCAGACGAAAGCGGTCTTCGGGCATGCCGGGCCGCGAGGACGGCGCTGCATGGAGCCGTTAACCTTGTTGCTTCATTGAATCTTAAATCCGAATCGTCAGGGTCTGGCATCGTCGAATGAGGGACTCGGCCTTTATCTTGAAGACGATTTCGCCTGGAACGTTTGGACTTCGTCGCGATCTGCACGGGCCGGGAAGCGAAAACCGGCGCTGAAGGGTGCTGACGGAGGATTCGCATGCTGCTATCGCGCGACGACATCCTCGCCATTTATAATTCGTCAGGAAAATCGACCCTTGAGCTACTCGACGGCTCGGCCGGCACCTTTGCAGGCGCGGGCGAGCCCGTCACAGCGCCTCCGCTTCCAAAGGAGCGCCTTGTGTTCTCGCACAGCGATGGCGCGGTCGCGCTTGCCAAACGGAGGACGAGGCGAGGCTCGGACCCCGCCGCGAGAACAGGCGCCGGTGAAGCCGGTGGGCGAAGGGTCCAGGATCCGCCGCGTCAGGATGCCGTGACGGGCCTGTTCAATCGAAGCGATTTCCTGAAGAAATGCGGAGAAGTGATCGCACAGGCCCGTGCTGCGGGACACGGTTTCGCTCTGATTCTCGTAGGCCTCGACCGTTTCAAGGACCTGAACAACAGTCTCGGCTACGAGGCCGGTGACGAGGTGCTTGCCGATGTCGCCAGGAGCCTCAGAGCATGCCTGGATCGCAACGATACGATAGGCCGTTTCGGCGGCGACGAGTTCGCCCTGCTGCTGTCGAGCATGGCCGGCACACGTGATGCCGCTTCGATGGCGAGAAAGCTGTTGGACGCCACCGCCATGGTCATGAGAAGATACGTCCCGGGGCGAAGGGCCGGAGCGAGCGTGGGGGTCGCACTTTTCCCCGATCATGGCTCGGAAGTCGGTGAACTGGTGCAGAACGCCGACATAGCCCTTCACCGCGCGAAGGCTGACGGTCGCGGGCAGGCGCAGATCTATTCTCCCCACATGCGCACATCCTTGCTGGCCCGGCTGGAGCAGCTCTCCGCTTTTCAGGACGCTATCGAAGCCGGGGAGATCAAGCCGTTCTATCAGCCCCAGATGCGTCTGACGGACCGGCGCTCCTATGGCTTCGAGGCGCTGGCGCGATGGGTGCAGCCGAACGGCGAGGTCCTGACCCCACGCGATTTCGAAACTGCCCTGGAGGACCCCGACATCGCCATCCTGCTGGGGGAGCACATGCTCCGGTCGGTCAGCCTTCATCTCCAGCAGTGGCACGCGAGGGGAATGCCGTACTGCAAGGTCTCGGTGAACGTTACCGCTCCCGAACTCAAGCGCGGAGACTATCCGGAGAAGGTCGCGAGCCTCTTCGCCTCCAAGGGAATCCCCTTTTCCCAGTTGACCGTCGAAATCACGGAATCGGTCCTGCTGGACGACAGAAGGTCCAATATCGCCCAGACTCTCAACGAACTGCGCAGCCTCGGCGTCTCCATCGCCCTCGACGATTTCGGAACCGGCTTTGCCTCGCTGACTCATCTGAAGAGCTATGCCGTCAATCAGATCAAGATCGACCGGTCATTCGTGGTTCATCTCACATCCAGCCCCAACGACCGAGCCATCGTGCGGGCGACGTTGGGGCTGGCGAAAAGCCTCGGGATGCAGACCGTCGCGGAAGGGCTGGAGACCGCTGCCCAGCTGAAATGCCTCCGTGCCCTGGGCTGCGACTACGGACAGGGCTTCCTCTTCGGTCCTGCGATGCCGGCCGACCAGGCCGAAGACTACTTCAGGGCCAATCGTGCCTATCAGAAGGCGCAGCTCCATCGGTTCGTCCTGGGAACGGGAACGCACGGGCGGACGGAGGTCGCGGCTCTGCCTCGGCCCTCTCACCTGCAGAAGCTCGATTGACAGTCCGCGAGGCTCAGGACGCTTTCAGCCATCGGCGTGGAGTGTCCATGCTGGCAGGGCGCTCCGTCAGCGCCCTGCAAAGCCCCTCCATCGATGCCAAGTTGTGAATGGGACGGAAGTCGTGGACATGCGGAAGCATGGCCCGGATCCCGGACGCACGGGCCTCGAAGGCTTCGAACCGCAGAAGCGGGTTGAGCCAGATCAGGCGGCGGCAGGAACGCTTCAGGCGATCCATCTCGAAGGTCAGCTCGCCTGTCACCTCCCGCTCAAGCCCATCGGTAAAGAGCAGCACGACCGCGCCCTGCCCGAGAACCCGGCGCGACCAGCGGCGGTTGAACTCGTGCAGCGCATGGGCGATCCGTGTGCCTCCTTCCCAGTCCTGCGCCCGTGCGGATGCGCGGGCGAGCGCCTCGTCGGGATCGCGGCTGGCCAGCTCGCGGCTGATATTGGTCAGGCGCGTGGCGAAGACGAAGGAATGGACCCGGCGTCGTTTCTCGGCCAAGGCATGGAGGAAGTGAAGGAAAAGCCGCGAATATTCCGCCATGGATCCGGATATGTCGATGAGCGCCACCACGGGCGCATGACGGACGGCATGCGAGCGATAGGCGAGGTCGATGACGGCTCCCCCGCCGCGCAGCGACCGGCGGAACGTCCTGCGCAGATCGATGCTCCGCCCCCGCGGGTCCGCCAGGAACCTGCGCGTCATGATCCGGTCGTCAGGCAGGGACAGTCCCGCAATGAGCCGCTTGGCCTTGGCGATCTCGCCAGCCGACATCTGCGCGAAGTCTTTCGAGCGCAGCACCTCTCTGTCCGAGACGGTGAGACGCGCGGAGAACTCGGTCTTCTCGACCGGATCGGGCTTCTCCTGCCGGGGTGGGGCCAAAGCCTCGGCGACGCGCAGGGCGCCCGCCTGCGGCCTCTTCTCCGCATCGCTACCAGGGGCGACCGGCGACATCTGCGCGATCAGCTTCTCGATCAGCGCGCGCCGTCGCCAGAAGATTCGGAACGCCTGATCGAACAGGGTGCTGTGTTCATGCCGCTTCACGAAAACTGCATGGAGCGTCCAATAGAAGTCCTCGCGGGTTCCGATGCCCGCCGCTTCGACGGCCGCAATCGCGTCGAGGACGGCTCCCGGCCCGACCGGCAGGCCGGCGCTTCGCAGGGCCCGCGCGAAGTAGGCGACGTTGTCTGCGAGCCGCCCCGCGCCCTGAGCGGTCCCGGCCTCCGTCACTCCGCAACCCTCATCCGGCCGTGAACCTCGTCGAGCACGGCCTTTGCCCGGCTGCCCTGCATCTTCTGAATATCGTCCTGGTACTTCAGAAGGACGCCGAGGGTGTCCGACACGAGAGCCGGATCGAGAGCGACGGCATCGAGCTCCACCAGGGCGGATGCCCAGTCCAGCGTCTCGGCCACGCCCGGAGCCTTGAACAGATCCTCCTTGCGGATTGCCTGGACGAAAGCGACGATCTCCCTCGACAGCCGCTCGGGAGCGCCCGGGACGCGGCTGCTCAGGATGGCAAGCTCACGCTGCGCGTCCGGATAATCCACCCAGTGATACAGGCACCGGCGCTTGAGCGCGTCGTGGATTTCTCGGGTCCGGTTCGATGTGATGAGGACGATCGGCGGATGTTCCGCTCGGATGGTCCCCAGTTCCGGAATCGTTACCTGGAAGTCGGAGAGCACCTCGAGCAGGAATGCCTCGAAAGCCTCGTCGGTGCGGTCGAGCTCGTCGATCAGGAGAACCGGGGCGCCTGCGGTGTCCGCCTCGAGCGCCTGCAGGAGCGGCCGCTTCACAAGGTAGCGCTCCGCGAAGAGGTCGCCTTCAAGCGTGTCCCGGTCGACAGCGCCCGTCGCTTCCGCAAGCCGGATCGCCATCATCTGCCCGGCATAGTTCCACTCATAGACGGCAGCGGCGACATCGAGACCCTCGTAGCACTGGAGCCTGATCAGCCGGCGACCGAGGGCCGTGGACAGCACCTTTGCGATTTCCGTCTTTCCAACCCCGGCCTCGCCTTCGAGGAACAGGGGACGCCCGAGCCTCAGCGCGAGGAAGAGCACGGTCGCCAGCGAACGGTCGGGGATGTAGCCGGTTCGCTTCAAGAGCGCCAGAGTCTCGTCGATTGAACCGGGTCGGTCGGCCACGGGATTTGCTGCTCCTCAAGAGCACGATGCCCAGGCTCGGCCCGGGCAGGTGTCTTTCCCAGATCCTGCGCAGTTTGGCAGGCGCGGCATCCCGGCACAAGGCCGACGGTCTCTGTGGTATCAGCCGCGGGCTGCCGCCGCCTGGACGGCCCGCCGCGCCATGACGCCGACCAGATGGGCCCGGTAGGCGGCATCCGCATGGATGTCGCTGTTCATTCCGTCGGCCGCAACGGCGATGCCGTCGAGAGCATCGGCGGTGAAGCTCCGGTTCAGCGCCTGCTCCATCTCCGAAACCCGGAAGACCCCGTCGGATCCGGCACCCGTCACGGCGACCCGAACGCCGTCCGGATATCTGGCGACGAAGACGCCGACCAGAGCATAGCGAGAGGCCGGGTTGCGGAACTTGGCATAGGCCGCCTGCGATGGAAGCGCAAAGGAGACCCGGGTGATGATCTCGCCCTCCTCGAGAGCCGTCGAGAAGATGCCCTGGAAGAAGTCGTCCGCTGCGATGCTGCGCCGATCCGTCATGATCGTTGCCTTGAGAGCCAGGCACGCCGCCGGATAATCCGCGGAGGGATCGTTGTTGGCGATGGAGCCTCCGATCGTGCCGCGGTGGCGGACATGCTGGTCGCCGATGAGCTCGGCCATCTCCGCGAGCGCGGGAAGAGCCTGCCGGACCTCGCTGGACTGCGCCACCTCGGCATGCCGCGTCATGGCGCCGATGGAGATCGAGCCGTCAGAACGTTCGATTCCGTGAAGCTCGGCAATCCGGCCCAGGTCGACCAGATTGGCCGGAGATGCGAGTCGCATCTTCATCGTCGGCAGCAGCGTGTGGCCGCCGGCGAGGAACTTGGGGTCCTCGAGCGTGGCGGCGAGCTCCGCCGCCTGGCGGACGCTCGTCGGACGGTGATATTCGAACGCGTACATCCCGGTCCCTCCCTTATTCCGCCGCCATCGGCATGCGCGCCTTCTGCGCGGCCCGCCACACGGCCTGTGATGTCGCGGGCATCGAGATGTCCTCGTGGCCGAGCGCATCCGTGATCGCGTTGATGACGGCCGGCGGCGCGGCAATCGCGCCCGCCTCGCCGCAGCCCTTGATACCGAGCGGGTTCGAGGGGCAGGGCGTCACCGTCATGCCGACCTGGAAGGACGGCAGGTCGATGGCCCGCGGCATGCAGTAGTCGTTGTAGCTCGCCGTCACGAGCTGCCCGTCCCGGTCGTAGACGGCTCCTTCCAGGAGCGCCTGACCGACGCCCTGGGCAATGCCCCCATGGACCTGGCCTTCGACGATCATCGGGTTGATGATCACGCCGAAATCGTCCACCGCCGTCCAGCGCTCGATGGTGGTGACCCCCGTATCCGGGTCGATCTCCACCTCGCAGATATGAACGCCGGCCGGGAAGGTGAAATTGGTGGGGTCGTAGAAGGCGCCCTCCTTCAGGCCGGGTTCAAGATCCTGGCCGGAGAACTTGTGGGCGACATAGGCCTGCAGGGCCACCTCGCCGAAGCCGAGCGCCCTGTCCGTTCCGGCCACGGCGAACTTGCCGTCCTTGAACTCGATGTCGTTCTCGGACGCTTCGAGGACATGCGCCGCCACCTTCTTGCCCTTGGCGATCACCTTGTCGAGGGCCTTGGCGATCGCCGACATGCCGACGGCGCCGGAGCGCGACCCATAGGTCCCCATGCCGAACTGCACCTTGTCCGTATCGCCGTGGACGATGCTGACCTGTTCGATAGGGATGCCCAGCCGGTCCGAGACGAGCTGTGCGAAAGTGGTCTCGTGGCCCTGGCCGTGGCTGTGGGAGCCGGTCAGCACCTCCACCGAGCCGGTCGGGTTCACCCGCACCTCCGCCGATTCCCACAGGCCGACGCCCGCGCCGAGCGAACCGACGGCTTGCGAAGGAGCGATGCCGCAGGCTTCGATATAGCTGGAGAAGCCGATGCCGCGCAGCTTGCCGCGTCGCGCGCTCTCGCGCCTCCGCTCCGGGAAGCCCTTGTAGTCGGCGAGCTCCAGCGCCTTGTCGAGGGAAGCCTCGTAATCTCCCGTGTCGTAGGTCATGATGACGGGAGTCTGATGCGGGAAGGTCCTGATGTAGTTCCGCCGGCGGAACTCTGCGGGGTCCTGTCCGAGTTCCCGCGCGGTCTTCTCGACGAGCCGCTCGAGCACGAAGGTCGCTTCGGGACGTCCCGCGCCGCGATAGGCATCGACCGGAGCCGTGTTCGTGTAGACACCGTCCACCTCGCAGTAGATGGCCGGAATGTCGTACTGTCCCGAGAGGAGAGGGGCGTAGAGGTAGGTCGGAACGGACGAGGCGAAGGTGGAGAGATAGGCGCCGAGGTTGGCCGTCGTGCGGACCCGCAGACCCAGGATCCGGCCGTTCTCGTCCGTCGCCATTTCGGCATGGGTGACATGGTCGCGCCCATGAGCGTCGGCGAGGAAGGCCTCCGTGCGGTCGGCGGTCCATTTCACGGGGCGTCTCACCTTCTTTGCCGCCCAGACGCACACCGTCTCTTCCGCATAGATGAAGATCTTCGAACCGAAGCCGCCCCCCACGTCGGGCGCGATGACGCGCAGCCTGTGTTCCGGCGCGATGCCGATGAACGCAGACAGGACGAGGCGGGCCACATGAGGATTCTGGCTCGTCGTGTAAAGGGTGTAGCCGTCGGTCCCCGGATCGTACTCGCCGATTGCGGCGCGAGGCTCGATGGCATTCGGCACGAGGCGGTTGTTGACGAGATCGATGCTCGTCACGTGCCTCGCCCGTGCGAAGGCGGCTTCCGCCGCCCCCTTGTCGCCCAGATGCCAGCTGAAGACGGTGTTGTCGGGCGCGACGTCGTGGACCTGGACGGGCGCCTTCTGGGCCTGCGCTGTGTCGACGACGGCGGGGAGGACATCGTAGTCGACGATGATCGCCTCGGCCGCGTCCTTGGCCTGCGCCAGCGTCTCGGCGATCACGACGGCGACATGGTCGCCCACGTAGCGGACCTTGCCCTGGGCAAGGGCAGGATGAGGGCCGGCCTTCATAGGGCTCCCATCCTTGGAGTGGATCATCCACCCGCAGATGAGACCGCCGATCTTGTCCGCAGCAAGATCCTCGCCCGTAAAGACGGCGAGGACGCCCGGCATGGCCCGCGCCGCGCCCGTATCGATGGAGCGGATCGCCGCATGGGCGTGGGGCGAGCGCAGGAAATAGGCATAGGCCTGTCCGGGGCGATTGAAATCGTCCACGTAACGTCCCTGGCCGGTGACGAAGCGCTGGTCTTCCTTGCGGCGTACGGGGGCGCCGATCCCTGTCGCGGTCATGATCTCCTCCCTTGTCTTCGCCGGCCTTCGCTCCGAGACGTCGGTGACGTGAGGCTGCATCGCGATGCGCCTGCCCTCGCTTCCTTCCGAGGGCGAGGCCGCCCGACGGGCCCGGCCGGCTGTTATTCCGCGGCCTGTCGCGCCGCCGGCACCTGGGACATCGCCCGGGCTCCGGCTGCAATGGCCTTCACGATGTTGTGGTAGCCCGTGCAGCGGCACAGGTTGCCGTCCAGTTCGGCGCGTATGGTCTTCTCGTCGAGGGCCGCTCCCTTCCGGTTCACGATGTCGATGGCCGACATGATCATGCCCGGCGTGCAGAAGCCGCATTGCAGCCCGTGATGCTCACGGAAGGCCGCCTGCATGGGATGCAGCTCGCTTCCCTGGGCTAGCCCCTCGATGGTGATGACCGAGCCGCCATCGGCCTGCATGGCCAGGACAGTGCAGGATTTGACGGCCTGATCGTTCAGGTGCACGACGCAGGCACCGCACTGGCTGGTGTCGCAGCCCACATGGGTGCCGGTCAGCCGCAGGTGTTCGCGAAGAAACTGAACGAGCAAGGTACGGGGATCGACGTCTGCGGTGACGGATTGACCGTTCACCGTCATCGAGACGGTGGTCATGCGCGAATTCCTCCTCCAGGCGCCGGAAACCCGGCCAACCTTGGGGAGGCGCGGACGCCGGCAAGTTTTCTTGTTGGACGACCGCAGGAAGCGATCCGTCGAGGTTGAGTGTGAACCGGGCGGGGTAGACGGTCAAGCACCCTCGCGAAGGAGCGGCAGACGCCGGAAAGTACTTGTCAGGCGGCCGTCTGGGCGGGAGAGAGGATCTTGGCGAAATTCGCGAAGAATTCGTCCGCATACTTCTTGGCTACCCCATTGATCAGCCGGCCGCCGAGCTGGGCGATCTTGCCGCCGACCAGGGCTTCGACGTCGTAGACCAGCCGGGTTCCGCCCTCGACATCTTCAAGGCGAACCTTCGCCCCGCCCCTGGCCCAGCCTGCAACTCCTCCCTGGCCCTCGCCGCTGATCGTATAGCTCGATGGGGGATTCAGGTCGGTCAGCCTGACGCCGCCCTTGAAGGTGGCCTTGACGGGGCCCACGGCAATCTTGGCCGTTGCCTGGAACTCGGTGTCGCTCAGCTTCTGCAGTTCCTGGCAGCCGGGGATGCACGCCTTCAGAACCTCGGGATCGTTCAGGGCGCTCCATACCGTTGCCCCGTCGGCAGGCAGGATGACTTCGCCTTGCATCGACATCGCCATGTCGCATTCTCCTCACATCGGCCGACCTCGGACAAGAGTATGTGCAAAACCGGAGTGGCGTCACTACGAAGCCTTGCTGCGCTGCGGTATCGATCCGTTGCGGTGCCGCGGCTCAAGGCTCGCATTGGCAGGATATCGGCATGAGGCCTGTCGGCTTACGCATGGATACCGACGAAGTCGAATGTCGGAAGCCTGCAGGCATGGCGGGCCGTTTCTCCGGGCGACCGCTCCCTCGGTGGCAGACTCTCGATCGGTCTCTTCTGCCCGCAAATTGTGGCAGGGGGCGAAGCCTGAGAGGCCCATTCGTAGGACCGCGAGCCGGTTGCGGTACGAGCCCGCGTAGTGGCAGAATGATTGCGGATCTCTTCAGGCAGAGGTCCATCGCGCCTGGAGCCGACATGCTTTCGACCGATACGGACATCCTCAGGACGGCGGAGATCTGGCGACGCGAAGGCAGGGGCGTCGCCATCGCGACCGTCGTCGAAACCTGGGGCTCGGCCCCCCGTCCCGTCGGCAGTCATCTGGTCGTCGACGGAGACACGAACTTTCTCGGGTCGGTATCCGGCGGCTGCGTCGAGGGAGCGGTGATCACGGAGGCGCTCGAGGTCATCGCCGATGGAAAGCCCCGCATGCTGGAATTCGGCGTTGCCGACGAGACGGCATGGCAGGTCGGGCTTTCGTGCGGCGGACGGATCAAGGTGTACGTCGAGCGGGTGGATTAGCGTGCCGGTCCGCACCAGCTCCGGATCACCAATATCGGGCTCGATGAGCCCTGAACCGGCACTCGAACGCCGTCGCCGGCGGCATTGCTGCCATGACGGGGCGTAGGGAGCGGACATGCGGCTCGACCTCCTGTCGGATCTCAACGCAGAACGGTCTGCCCGTCGGGTCGCCGTTCTCGTCACCGATACCGCATCGGGCGAACAGCGCCTCGTACGGCAGGCGGATCTCGACGGGGACCCCTTCGCATCCGTTCTCGAAGCCGCCGTTCGGCAGGGCAGGAGCGGCCTCGTGGAGCATGAGGGGCGGGAGTACTTTCTGGCGGTTCAGGTGCCGCCGGTGAAGGTCCTCGTCATCGGCGCCGTCCATATCAGCCAAGCGTTCGCTCCCATGGCGAAAGAGGTCGATCTGGACGTCACGATCATCGATCCGCGAACGGCCTTCGCGACGCCCGAGCGCTTCCCCGGCGTGCCGGTTATCGCCGAATGGCCGGACAGGATCCTGGCGGACATCGAGCTCGACCGCTACACGGCTTTGGTGGCGCTTACCCACGATCCGAAAATCGACGATCCGGCGCTCGTCGCGGCTCTTCGGGCGGAGTGCTTCTATATCGGTGCCCTCGGCTCGCGAAAAACCCATGCGCGGCGTATCGAACGCCTGGCCGCTTCCGGCTTCGGGGAGGCAGACCTGGCGCGCATCCACGCGCCGATCGGGCTCGACATCGGTGCGGTCTCTCCGCCCGAGATCGCCGTTTCCATTCTGGCGGAGCTGATAGCATCGCTCCGGAAAGAGCGGAGGCGGGGAACGTGAAATTCGGCCTCGTCCCGGTTGAGGAGGCTATCGGCGCACTCGCCGCTCACAGCGTCCGTGCGGACGGAATCGTATTGAAGAAAGGAAGCGTGGTCTCGCCCGAAATTGCTGCGCAACTGAAACAGGCAGGCATTGAGAGCGTGATCGCCGCCCGGCCCGAGCAGGGCGATGTCGGAGAAGACGAGGCGGCCTGGCGGCTCGCGAAGGCGCTGGCCGGGAGGAACGTCAGGGTCGAGGAGCCGTTCACCGGGCGCGCGAACCTGTATGCCGAAACGCCAGGTGTTCTGCTCGTCGATGCGGATGCGATCAACGGCCTGAACTCGGTCGACGAGGCCATGACGGCCGCCACGCTCCCGGCCTACAAGCCGGTGGTCGCGGGGGAGATGGTGGGGACCGTCAAGATCATCCCCTATGCGATTCCCGGGACTCTGCTGGAGGCAGGCATCGCACGGGGAGGGGAGGGCGCGCTGCGCATCGCTCCTTATGTCCGCCGCCGCGTGGGAGTGGTTTCGACCATCCTGCCGGGCCTCAAGCCGGGCGTGATCGACAAGACGCTCAGCGTTCTCGCGAGGCGCCTCGATCCGGCCGCTGCCATGATCGCATCGGAGTGTCGGGTGCCCCATGACTCGACCGCTCTGGCGCGGGAGCTGGTGCGGCAGGCGAGCGACGACACGCAGCTCATCGTCGTGTTCGGTGCATCCGCCATTGCCGACCGGCGCGATGTCATTCCCGCAGGCATCGAGATGGCGGGCGGAGCGGTCGAGCATTTCGGCATGCCCGTCGATCCGGGCAACCTGCTTCTCATCGGCTCCGTCGGCGGCAAACCCGTCATCGGCGCTCCGGGCTGCGCCCGGTCGCCGCGAGAGAACGGGTTCGACTGGGTGCTGCACCGGATCCTGGCGGATGTTCCCGTCACCCGGGCCGACATCATGGCTCTCGGGGTCGGAGGACTTCTCATGGAGATCGTGACGCGGCCGCAGCCCCGGGCCGGTGGCGGGAGCGAAGGCAAGGAATGAGCGACATTGCCGCCATCGTCCTGGCCGCGGGCCGGGGGACCCGGTTCGGGGAGGGGACGAAGCTCCTGGCCCCGCTTGACGGCAAGCCCCTGGTCCGCCACGCGGTCGAGGCAGCCGTGCAGTCGACGGCCGAACCGGTAATCGTGGTGACGGGCCATCGCGCGGCGGCAGTCGAAGCCGGCCTCGCGGGGCTCCCGGTTCGAATCGTTCGCAACGCGTCCTACGCCGAGGGTCTGTCGACGTCCCTCAAGGCCGGCTTCGCCGCCCTGCCGACCGCCGCCCGGGCGGCGGTGATTCTTCTGGGCGACATGCCGCTCGTTACCGCCGGTCTGGTCGATTGCCTCGTGAAAGAGTGGGAAGCCCGTGGCGAGCCGGCGGCGCTGGTTCCGATGCGGCACGGCCAGCGCGGCAATCCGGTCGTGATCTCCCGCAGGCTCGAGGCAGCGATTGCAGGCCTCTCGGGCGATACCGGTGCAGGACCCATTCTTCGCGGGCGGAGCGACGTGCTGGAATGGCCGACAACGGATCCGGCCGTTCTCCAGGACGTGGACACGGTCGAGGAGATGGTGCGGCTGCCACCGAAGCCGTGATCTCAGCGGAGGACAGTCTCCAATTCTTCGTTGAGCTGAGGGAGGACGGCGAAGAGGTCGCCGACGATGCCGTAATCGGCGACCTGGAAGATCGGCGCCTCCTCGTCCTTGTTGATCGCGACGATCACCTTGGAATCCTTCATCCCGGCCAGATGCTGGATCGCCCCCGAGATCCCCACCGCAATGTAGAGATCCGGCGCCACCACCTTGCCGGTCTGCCCCACCTGCCAGTCGTTGGGCGCATAGCCGGCGTCCACCGCCGCCCGGCTCGCCCCCATCGCCGCCCCGAGCCGGTCGGCGATCGGCTCGATGTAGGTCTTGAAGTTCTCCGCCGAGCCGAGCGAGCGCCCGCCCGAGATCACGATCCGCGCCGAGGTCAGCTCCGGCCGGTCGGACCGGGCGATCTCCTCGCCCTTGAAGCGCGACACCCCCGGATCCTCCGCCGGGCCGACCGCCTCGATCGGCGCCGCGCCGCCCTCGCCCGCCGCCGGGAAGGCGGCGGTGCGCACCGTGATCACCTTCTTGGCGTCGTTCGAGCGCACCGTCTGGAGCGCGTTGCCGGCATAGATCGGCCGCTCGAAGGTGTCGGGCGCCACCACCTTGACGATGTCCGAGACCTGCATCACGTCGAGCAGCGCCGCCACCCGCGGCATCACGTTCTTGCCGCTCGCCGTCGCCGGCGCCACCAGCGCCCCGTACGGCCCCGCCAGCGCCACGATCAGCGCCGCCAGCGGCTCGGCCAGCCCGTGCGCATAGGCCGGACTGTCGGCGAGCAGCACCTTGTCCACCCCTTCGAGCCGCGCGGCGGCCTCGGCCGCGGCGCGGGCGCCGGCGCCGGCCACCAGCACATGCACCGGCGCGCCGAGCGCGCGGGCGGCGGAGAGCGCCTTGTGGGTGGCGTCCTTGAGCTGAGCGTTGTCGTGCTCGGCAATCAGCAGCGTGGTCATGGTCTTCCTCCTCCTCAGAGCACGCCGGCTTCGGTCTTGAGCTTCTGCACGAGCTCGGCCGCCGAGGCGACCTTGATCCCGGCCTTGCGCCCGCCCGGCTCGGCGGTCCTGAGCACCGTCAGGCGCGGCGCGATGTCGACGCCGAGCGCCTCGGGCGTGGTCTCGTCGAGGGGCTTCTTCTTGGCCTTCATGATGTTGGGCAGGCTCGCATAGCGCGGCTCGTTGAGGCGCAGGTCCGTGGTGACCACCGCCGGCAGGGTGAGCGCGAGCGTCTGCAGGCCGCCGTCGACCTCGCGGGTGACCTCGAGGCTGCCGTCGTTCACGGCGACCTTGAAGGCGAAGGTGCCCTGCGGCCAGCCGAGCAGCGCCGCGAGCATCTGGCCGGTCTGGTTGGCGTCGTCGTCGATGGCCTGCTTGCCGAGCAGGACGAGGTCGGGCTTCTCCTGCGCGACCACCGCCTTGAGGAGCTTGGCGACGGCGAGCGGCTCGACCGGGGCGTCGGTCCTGACCAGAACGCCGCGGTCGGCGCCCATGGCCAGGGCGGTGCGGAGCGTCTCGGCGGCCTGGGCCGGGCCGATCGACACCGCGACCACCTCGCCGGCCGTGCCCGCCTCCTTGAGGCGGATCGCCTCCTCGACCGCGATCTCGTCGAAGGGGTTCATCGACATCTTGACGTTGGCCAGCTCCACCCCAGAGCCGTCCCCCTTCACCCGGATCTTCACGTTGTAGTCAACAACCCGCTTAACCGCCACAAGTAACTTCATCCGTGGGATCCATGACTGAGCGGCACCTCCCGGAGAACGCGGGAGGCTCTTTTCCGCAAGGAGGTGAGGACGGGGCGAGAATTGCCTTCAGCGCTCCACGAAGGCCTTCTCGATGACGAAGTGCCCGGGCTCGCCGTGGTTGCCTTCCTGGAAGTCCCGGCCGATCAGGATCGCGCGCAGGTCCTGGATCATCTGCGGACTGCCGCACATCATCACGCGGTCGCAGGCGACGTCGAGCGGAGGCAGGCCGATGTCATCGAACAGGGCATTCGAGGTGATCAGGTCCGTGATCCGGCCGCGGTTTCGGAAGGGCTCGCGCGTCACCGTCGGATAGTAGATCAACTTCTCGCGGATCTCCTCTCCCAGGAACTCGTCCTCGGGGAGTCTCTTGCTGAGCAGCTCGCTGTAGGCGAGTTCGTTCACCTGGCGGCAACCGTGGACCAGAACGACACGCTCGAAGCGCTCGTAGGTTTCAGGGTCGCGGATGATGCTGAGGAAGGGGGCAAGCCCGGTTCCGGTGCCGAGAAGGTAGAGATTACGGCCCGGCAGGATGTTGTCGAGCACCAGCGTTCCCGTGGCCTTGCGGCTGACGATGATCGAGTCGCCCTCCTTCAGATGCTGCAGCCTCGAGGTCAGCGGCCCGTCCTGCACCTTGATGCTGAAGAACTCGAGCTTCTCCTCGTAGTTCGGGCTGACGACGCTGTAGGCCCTGAGCAGAGGCTTGCCCTCGACCGGAATGCCGATCATCGTGAACTCGCCGTTCCTGAACCGGAAGGTCGGGCTGCGCGTCGTCGTGAAGCTGAACAGCGTGTCCGTCCAGTGGTGGATGCTCAGCACGCGTTCTTCGTTGAAGTTGCTCATGGGTTCAAATCCATTCCGGGGATGTCTCAGGTCTGGGCAGGCGCTTCGGACAGGAATGCCTCTTTGCCGGGCTTGCCGTTCCACGCATCCGCATCGTCCGGCGTCTTTCCCTTCTCCGTGATGTTGGGCCAGATCGTGGCGAAGCGGGCGTTGATCGGCAGCCATTTCTCGGCGCGGGGATCGCTGTCCGGGACGATCGCCTCGGCGGGGCATTCCGGCTCGCAGACTCCGCAGTCGATGCACTCGTCCGGGTGGATGACGAGCATGTTCTCGCCCTCGTAGAAGCAGTCGACCGGACACACCTCGACGCAGTCCATGTATTTGCAGCGGATACACCCTTCGATCACGGCATAGGGCATGGCGGAGCCTCCGGTCCGGAGCGGTCGAGACCGACAATTTATTAGTGTACAAACAAAAATACGGACCTTATGATCTTTGTCAACCGCCCCCGATGTGCTGAACTGAGAGCGAACCGATTGAATGGCGGGTGGCAATGGGAGGTATGCCAATGGCCCATGACGAGGCGCAGAAACCGAGCGGTCCCACGAAGCTGGTAATTCGCAATATCGGCCTGATGTTGAGCGGGGATCTTTCAAACCCGATCCTCGATGCGGACACGATCGTCGCCGTCGACGGCAAGATCAGTGCAGTCGGCCGTGAGAAGAACGTGGACACCGAAGGGGCGACCACCCTCATCGATGCCCATGGAACGACGGTGGTGCCGGGCCTGATCGACAGCCACGTGCACCCGGTCGCCGGGGACTGGACGCCCCGGCAGAACCAGCTCGGCTGGATCGACAGCTTTCTCCATGGCGGCGTGACGACCATGATCTCGGCGGGCGAGGTGCATACTCCGGGCCGGCCGCGGGACGTGGTCGGGCTCAAGGCCATGGCGATCACGGCCCAGCGCACCTTCTCCGCCTTCCGCCCCGGCGGCGTGAAGATCCATGCGGGCGCTCCCTGCATCGAACCCGACATGGTGGAGGAGGACTTTAAGGAACTCGCCGCCGCGGGGGTCAAGCTCCTGGGCGAAGTCGGCCTGGGGGGCGTCAAGGACGGCCCGACGGCCCGCCGCATGGTCGGGTGGGCCCGCAAGTACGGCATCCAGAGCACCATCCATACCGGCGGCCCTTCGATTCCGGGGTCCGGCCTGATCGATAAGGACGTGGTGCTCGAAGCCGACACGGACGTGGTGGGGCATATCAACGGCGGCCACACGGCGCTGCCCGACAACCAGATCCGCTGCATCTGCGAGGGCTGCCGGCGCGGCCTGGAGCTCGTGCACAACGGCAACGAGCGGGCCGCTCTCTACACCCTGCGGATCGCCAAGGAGATGGGGCAGCTCGAACGGGTCATTCTCGGAACCGATGCCCCGGCGGGATCGGGCGTGCAGCCTCTCGGCATTCTGCGCATGGTCTCCATGCTGTCCTCGCTCGGCGACGTTCCGGCGGAAATCGCTTTCTGCTTCGCCACCGGCAACACCGCACGCATGCGCGCGCTCGATTGCGGGCTGATCGAGGTCGGCCGTTCGGCGGATTTCGTGCTGATCGACCGGGCGCAACACTCGGCGGGACGCAACGTGCTGGAGAGCGTTCAGCTCGGCGACCTGCCGGGCATCGGTATGACGATCATCGACGGAATCGTGAGAACGCAGCGCAGCCGCAACACGCCGCCGGCGACGAAGGTGCCGGAGATCGTCCACGGGTAGATCCGTCCTGCGCGGGGCGCCAGAGCGGGTTGCGATTCCATCGAAGCGCAACCCGCTCGTAAGTCTTTCGGTTGCCGCATTTTCGGACGGCCAACCGGTTCCCACTTTGCCTGAAAATGCTCTAGGCGCCCGCCTCAACGCAGCTTTCGCAGCAGTTCCAGAAAAACATCCTGCTCGGCGGGCGTGAGAGGCGCCAGGGTCTCCTCGGAGATCCGGCGGGCGTTGGGCTCCGCACGTTGCACCGTCTCGCGGCCCGCCTCGGTCAAGGCGATCAGGAGGCGCCGCCTGTCCGTCGGATCCTCCATCGTGCGTGTGAGACCACGCTTCGTCAGGCGGTCGACCACGCCCTTGATGGTGGCGACGTCCATCGCCGTGTGCCGGCCGAGGAGGTTCTGGGAGCAGGGTTCGCCGATCTCCTGGAGCTTCGCGAGGGCGGCCCATTGCGTCGGCGTGAGATCCTCGCCGATGAGGGAGGCGAAGATCACGCCATGGCGCTGGCTCACCTGCCTCAGAAGGAACCCGACCTGCTCGTCGAGAACGTAGGGGCCGGTCCTGGTCCTGCGCCGGGTCTTGAGAGCTGTCAGGGCGGTTCTCCCTTTCGTCGGTAGGGTCAGGAGAGGGCAGGGCGCCGCGGCGCTCCTGCCGTCAGACGGCGAGATAAGCGTCCCGGATCTGCGGATTGGCTTCCAACTCCGCCATCGTTCCGCCGAAGCGGATGCGACCCTTCTCGATGATATAGGCCCGGTCCGAGATCAGGCGGGCGAAGTGCAGGTTCTGCTCGGAGAGCAGAATGCTCAGGCCCTCGCGCTTCATGGCGAGGATGGCGTCCGCCATCTGCTCGACGATCTTGGGCGCCAAGCCCTCTGAGGGCTCGTCGAGCAGAACGAGCGACGGATTGCCCATCAATGTGCGGCCGATGGTGAGCATCTGCTGCTCGCCGCCGCTCATCCGCCCGCCGAGACGGCGGCGCATCTCGCCCAGATTGGGAAAGAGGGTGAAGAGCTTCTCGGGCGTCCAGGTGGGCGCTCCCTTGCGCGGAGGCTGGTATCCGACGGCGAAGTTCTCCTCGACGGTGAGCTCCGTGAACACGCGCCGGTCCTCCGGAACATAGCCGAGGCCGCGCCGCACGATATCGTAGGTGGGCCTGTCCGAAACGTCCTCGCCCTCGAAGACGATGTGACCGGTCCGCTGCGGAACGAGGCCGACGATCGAGCGGAACGTCGTCGACTTGCCGGCGCCGTTGCGTCCCAGAAGGGCGACCACCTCGCCGTCGCCGACCTCGAGCGCAACGTCGAACAGAATGTGGGCGGGCCCATAGAAGCTGTTGAGGCCGGATACGCTGAGCTTCATGCGTTCGCTCCCTGCCGATGGCGCTCGTCGTAGAGCAACCCCTCTCCGAGATAGGTGGCCTGTACCTGGGGATTGTTGCGCACCTCGACCGGCGTACCCTGGGCGATGAGCTCGCCCCGGTTCAGCACCATGATGCGGTCGGCATGCTCGAACACGACATCCATGTCGTGTTCCGTGAAGAGCACGCCGAGCTTCTGCTCGCGGGCGATCTTCGCGGTCAGGCGCATGAGGTCGACGCGCTCCTTCGGCGCCATGCCGGCCGTCGGCTCGTCCATGAGCAGGATCTTGGGGTCGTTGGCGAGCGCAATCGCCAGTTCCAGGCGCTTCAAGTCTCCGTAGGCGAGCTCGCCGCAGGGACGCTCGGCATTGGCGCCCATGCCTACGAGATCGAGGAGCGCGTCGGCCTTCCGTCTGTGAGCGCGGCCTGCAAAGCCGTAGAAGACCGAAAGCTCGTCGTGCTGCGAGAGCAGCGCGACCTGAACGTTCTCCCGCACCGTCATCGAGGTGAAGGTGGCCGTGATCTGGAACGTGCGACCGACGCCGAGACGCCAGACGATCCGGGGGCTGAGCCCGGTCGTGTCGCGCCCGCAGAGGCGGATGGTGCCGGTATCCGGCCTGATCTGGCCGTTGAGCATGTTGAAGCACGTGCTCTTGCCGGCGCCGTTCGGGCCGATGAGGGCCAGGATCTCGCCTGCGGCGAGTTCGAAGGAAACCCCTTTCACGGCATGCACGCCGCCATAAGATTTGGCGAGGCCTTTGACTTCGAGGAGTGGCGTCGAGGATGTCATTCCGCGGCCTCCGCTTTCGAGGCGGCGAGCGGAGTGCCCGCCTTGTAACGTACGTCACGCCAGCGTGCCCGCATCTCCTCGGCGAAGCCGACGATCCCTTTCGGGAATGCGACGACGAGAGCGACGATGATCGCGCCCAGGATAAGCTTGGACAGGTCGGTCTGGCTCATCAGCCAGATGGCGAGCGCCTTGTAGACGATGGCGCCGACGACCGCGCCGGAGACCGTTTCGATGCCGCCTAGGAGAACCATCACGAGACCGTCGACGGAGAGGGGGATCGCCAGGTTTTCGGGAAAGACGCTGCCTTTCAGGAAAGCGAAGAGCGATCCGGCAATGCCTGCGAAGGTTCCTGCAATGATGAACGCCATCCACTGCACGCGCCCGCGGTCGATGCCGATAGCCTCGGCGCGAAGAACCGAGTCGCGGGCCGACCTCAGGGCGTAGCCGAACGGGGAGAAGGTCAACACCCGAAGCGCGGCGACGCCTGCCGTGGCGATTGCGAGCGAGAGCCAATAGAAGCCGGCGGGACTCGCCGCCCATGCCGAGGGCCAGACGCCGAGGATGCCGTTGTCGCCTCCCGTGACCTCGACCCACTGGAAGGCGACCGACCAGGCGATCTGGGCAAAGGCGAGGGTGAGCATCGCGAAATAAACGCCGGACAACCTCACGCAGAACCAGCCGAAGACGACCGCTCCGAGGAGGCCGAGCAGGGGACCCACCAGGAGCGCCGCCTCCATCGGCAGACCTGCGGCCTTGGCAGCGAAGGCCGCTCCGTAGGCGCCGAGGCCGAAATAGGCCGCGTGCCCGAAGGATGCGAGGCCACCGACCGTCATCAGGAAGCTGAGGCTTGCGGCGAACAGCACGAAGACGAAGATCTCGGCTCCCACCGTCAGGGCATAGTTCCCGGCGAAGAATGGCAGGGCTGCGGCCAGGATCACGGCAAGCGCAATCCCGATCCGATCCTCGCGGGAGAGAGGCTTCCACGGGCGGATGCTGATGCCGGCCGCCTGTCGTGCCGGCCCTTCGGGGCGTCCGAGCAGACCCCAGGGACGTACGACCAGAACCGCGGCCATAACCAGGAACACGAGCACGAGGGAAATCTTGGGAAAGACCAGGATGCCGAAGGCATTGAGCTCGGACACGATCACCGCAGCGATGAATGCGCCGAGCACGCTGCCCAGACCGCCGATGACGACGACGACGAAGACTTCGACGATGATCCGCAGATCCATGGCATGGCTCACCGCATCGCGCGGGATCTGCAGCGCCCCTCCAAGCCCGGCAAGGAAGACGCCAAGGGCGAAGACGCTGGTGAACAGCCATTTCTGGTTCACGCCAAGGGCTGCAACCATGTCGCGGTCCTGGGTCGCCGCGCGAACGAGAATGCCCCAGCGCGTACGATGGAAGAGCAGCCAGAGAAGCCCGAGAACGGCGGGTCCGAGGACGATGAGGAAGAGGTCGTAGCTCGGCACCGCCTGACCGAAGATTTCGACGGCGCCGCGCAGGCCCGGCGCACGCGGGCCGACCAGATCCTCGGGCCCCCAGATCATCACGACGAGATCCTGCACCATCAGCGTGACGCCGAAGGTGGCAAGCAGCTGGAAGAGCTCGGGTGCGCGATAGATGCGCCGCAGCAGGACGATTTCGAGCAGAGCCCCGATTGCGGCGACGGCGAGGGCCGCCGCGATGAGCCCGCCCCAGAATCCCAACGCGCCGGAGAAGCGTTCTGTAAGAGTGTATGCGATGTAGGCGCCGAGCATGTAGAAGGCGCCGTGAGCGAAGTTCACGATCCTCGTCACGCCGAAGATGATCGAGAGACCGGACGCGACGAGAAACAGCGATGCCGCGCTCGCGAGACCTGTCAAGAATTGGATAGCGAGGAAATTCACAGACGACGCCTTCCTTCGGTTCGGCTCAAGTCGCTCACACCGGTACCGGCTGGGCGAGTGAGGCCCCGCCGGCTCGAAACGCTCGTGGCGCGGCTCGTCGCGAGGCTCGTTGGCTTGCCGCGCCGGTTGGGGGCCCGGGCTCGCCACAGCGGCGAGCCCGGATGTCGGCATCATGCCGGACGATGCAGTTCAGCCCTCCGGCCGAAGCTTGCGAACCTCGTCGTCGCTCGGAAGATACTTCGCGCCGTCCCTGTAGCCGAAATCGACCATGACGCCTTTGCCGTCCTTGAGCCCGGTCTTGCCGACGAAGGCACCGAGGGTCGATTGATGATCGAGCTTGCGGAAGGTGATGCGGCCGAACGGTGAATCGACCTGGATCCCTTCGGCCGCCTCGACGAGCTTCTCCGTGTCGGTCGAGCCCGCCTTGGCAAGGATGGCCGCAACGGACTTCATGGTCGCGTAGCCGACGATGGAGCCGAGGCGTGGGTAATCGTTGAACTTGGCCTGATAGGCCTTCAGGAAGGCATCGTGCTCGGGCGTCTTGATGCCGTACCAGGGATATCCGGTCACGATCCACCCTTCCGGCGTCTCCTCCTTGAGCGGATCGAGGTATTCGGGCTCGCCGGTCAGGAAGCTGACGACCGACCGATCCTTGAACAGGCCGCGCGTATTGCCCTCGCGCACCAGCTTGACCAGGTCCGGGCCGAACGTGACGTTCAGGATCGCGTCCGGCTTGGCGGACGCGACGGCCTGCACCACGGCTCCGGCATCGATCTTGCCCTGCGGGGGCCACTGCTCCGAGACCCATTCGATGTCCGGCCGTTTGGCCGAGAGCAACTGCTTGAACACGGCAACGGCCGACTGGCCGTACTCGTAGTTCGGTGCAATGGTCGCCCAGCGCTTGGCGGGAAGCTTGGCCGCTTCCTCGGCCAGCATGGCTGCCTGCATGTAGTTGGAGGGCCGGAGCCGGAAAGTGTAGCGGTTGCCGTTCGACCAGGTCATCGCGTCGGTCAGCGGCTCGGCCGCCATGAAGAAGACCTTCTTCTGCTTGGCGTAATCCGCGACGGCCAAGCCGATGTTCGAGAAGAAGGTGCCGGTGAGGAGGGCGACTCCTTCACGGGACACCAGCTCGTTGGCGGCGGTGACCGCGTCCGCGGGCTTTCCGGCGTCGTCCTTGGAGACCACGACCAGCTTCTTGCCGCCCACACCGCCCGCGGCGTTGATCTCGTCGATGGCGAGCTGCCAGCCCTTGCGGTAGGGCTCCGTAAAGGCAGGAAGCCCCGAGTAGCTGTTGATCTCGCCGATCTTGATCTCCCCTTGCGCCCGGGCCGCCGTCGTGGCCCCGAGTGCCGCCAGGACCGCGAACGCGGCCGGCAGTCCGTAACGAAAAGTCATAACGTCCTCCACTTGCTAGGCCTGCGCCAGCTCCCTCTGTTATCTGGCTCAGCGCAGTCCATCTACACCCTTGATTTCGTCCTTCGTCAGCCCGCCCACGCGAGGCAGGGGGCGTCCGCTGTCCGTAATCGCAACGGCGACTACGATCTCGTTCGCGCGCGGCGCATCGGGGATCCGGACCTCCATGCCGTCGAAGTGACTTCGAACATAGGCAGCATCCTTGTGTCCGAGGGGAATGTCCAGCACCACCCCGGGACCACCGCGCTTCTTGGAGGAGGGAATGAGAGCCGCCCCGCCGCCGAGCACGGACCGGACCGGGGCCCCCAGCTTGGGGTGCAGGATGGCCGCCGCATGCTCAAGCTCGCCGTTCTCGCCCACCGCCGCGGCCTTGCCGTAGCTTTCGGCGCGGCTGCCTTCGATCCCGAGCGCGGTCACCGCACGTTCGGCGAGCAGCCCGCCCAACTCCTCGCCGATCTCGAACAGCGGCGCCAGATCCTCCACGTAGCGTCCCGCAAAGGGGTTCTCGATCACCGCGACAGCGGCGGCGCGGCGGGTCGGAGGGTCGATGGGCTGCCCCATCTCGCTGCGCGTTTCCTCGACGACCGTAACGATCTTTCGAACTCTCGCCTTCATCTCAGGCCATCCTCTCCCTTGATCTCGCTGGCCTTGAGGCCGCCGACGCGGGCGTGGATGCGCGCGCCCGTCGTCATGACCAGCACGAGGGCCATCTCGTCGGCCTTCGGCCCGTCCGGCACACCGACCTCCATGGCGTCGAAATGACTGCGCACGTAGGACGCGTTGATGTGGGTCACGGGGACGTCGAGCCGCGTGCCCGGACCGCCCACCTTCTTGGCCGAGGGCACGATAGCCTTGGCGCCGCCGAGGGCCTCCCGCATCGCGTAGCCGCCCGGCACGTGCCACAGGGCGCCGTGCTCGAGCTCCCCCGCCGCTCCGACGATGGCCCCTTTCCCGTAGCCCTCGATCGTACGCGGGTCGCCGCCGAGCGCGGCCAGGAGACTCGTCGCCATCTGCAGCCCGAGCGGCTTCAGATCGTCCATGAAGGGGGCGATCTCCTCCACATAGCGGCCGGCGAAGGGGTTGCGAACGACCGTGACGATGGCCCCCCTCCTGAGCGGGACCTCCGCAGCGGGGCCGCCCTCGTGAAAGATCTCTTCGACCGTCACGAGACTCTTGCGGATATGGACGTCAGGCATAGATGGAATCCTGTGGCAGGCGATGAGGCGGCGGAACGGCCGCAATGGGAGATGGCGAGGCGAAGCCGACCGTCGTGGTTTCGCCCTGAAGGTGGAGGGCCGCGCCTCGGATCAGACCGGACGAGAGCAGTTCTTCGGCGCAGGCGACGCCGCGGGCGAGAGCCGTCCCGATATCGGCCAGGAGCAGAGGCTCGACATGGCGGGTGACCGGGCGGTCGCCGAGGTCGCTGTCGGGCTGGATCTCGGACGCCGGGCAGCGCCGGACGGCCGGGTGGCCCGGCAGGTCGACCGCGTTGGCGATCACGGTGGCGGCGGCATCGGCCGCGGCGGCGGTGGCGGCGAGAACCGTGACCGCATCGGCAATGCCGAGGGAGAAGCTGCGCCCGTGACGGCCGCTGGTGGCGATCCCGCGGATCCCGTCCGCTGCCGTCACGCGGGTCGTTGCGAACAGGCCTGGACGGTCCGGACGGTCCACGAGCCCGACCGTGAATGCCGCGTCTTCGTTCAAATGGAGGGCGATGTCGCCACCGTTGTTGACATAGGCCTTGTCCAACTCGGCCGCCGCCGTCATGGCGCCCAGGATCTCCTCCGCGACCGAGCCCGCCACTGCCGCCATGGGCGTGATGAAGATCTCCTTCGCGAAAGGAGCCACCGCCGCATGCATGCGGCGGGCCACCGTTCCACGCAGGGGACATGATCCAGGCGCGGCAGCCCTGCGCAGCAGGGGCAGCTCTTCGCAGAGCTCGTCGAGGAGGCCGGTCAGGCGCCGCGCCGCGGCCTCGTAGGCAGCCCGCACCGCTTCCGGCCGCCCGAACCCTTCGACGATCAGGTCGATGGGGCCGTCCTGAAGATGCAGGCGGCGGCCGTCGGGGAGCAGCGCGATGTGCGGCCGTCGCGTCATCCGTGCGACCTCCGGGCGGTCTGCGGCGCGAACGGCCACGGATTGTCCAGGCGATGCGGCACCTGGCGACGGGACTCGCTCGGTCCGAGCGAGGACGCGGGACGGACATGGTCCATGTGCCCGCCGAGAGCCGCATAGTCCGAAAGGCGCAGGGTGAATTCGATGGGCGCGACGAGGGCGGGCGTCGGAACATAGCCGAAGGCGTTGTCGGGAACGCGCGTGACGTCCACCATGAACGTGATGCCGCCGCCCGGCCACACATAGACCGGCGCGCCGCCGCAGGTGACGTAGGTGAGGGCATCCTTCACGGAGCGGGTCAGGCGCACGGGATTTTCGGTGACGCCCGCCCGGAGGGAGCCGCCAGCGCCGCCCATGAACAGAACCGTGCACAGGGCAGGCTCGCAGTTCTCCTGGATCCGCTCGACGGATTCCTTCAGGCTCGCCGGCAATTCCCGCTCGACGGGCATCAGCCTGTCGTCGAGCTCGTAGTAGGCGTAGTGCTCGCCCGTCGTGGAGACCATCAGCAGGCGCAGTCCGGCCCATGCCTCCTGCAGGTTGAACGGGCCGAGAATGGAGAGGGGATCGGAGATGTTCGTTCCACCCCAGCCGGTGCCGGGCTCCGCCACCTGAAAGTAGCGCCCCGGCGTCGAGCGCCGCCCCTTCATCTTGATGCCGCTGCCGCGGATACCGAGCAGCTTGCCGGCCTGATGCTCCGAGAGGACGCCGGTGATGTGGTCGTCGACGACGACGACCTCGTCCACCTTGCCGTGCCACTGTTTCGCGAACATGCCGATGGTCGCCGACCCGCATCCGACTCGCATGCGCTCTTCGACGACGCCGTTGATGATGGGGGCCCGCCCCGCCTGGACGACGATGGTCGCTCCGTCGTCGACCGTCAGCTCCGCCGGCTTGCCGTTGCAGAGATCGAGAAGGACGTCGCACGTGACGCGGCCTTCCTTCTTGGATCCGCCGGTGAGGTGGTGTACGCCGCCGAGAGAGAGCATCTGCGAGCCGTATTCGCCCGTCGTGACGTGGCCGACCGCTTCGCCCTGCGCCCGCACGATGGCGCGCTCCGGCCCCAGATAGCGGTCCGTATCGACCTTCACCTTCACGCCGCAATAGCTGAAGATGCCCTCGGTGACGACCGTTACCATGTCGACCCCGTCGATCTCCGAAGAGACGATGAAGGGAGCCGGCTTGTAGTCCGGATAGGTCGTTCCGGCGCCGATCGCGGTCACGAAGGTTTCGCTGCCCTGGAGCAGCTGCCCGTCCCAGTCGCCCGGCCGGTGAAAAGGCACGACGGAGCCGCCCTGAGCCACGGTCCGGTCCAGGACGACATGCGGATCCACACGCACCAGTTCGCCGTCCCTGTTGGCATAACGGTCGCAGGCGCCCGCCATGCCCGGCTTGATGTAGCACATGACCGGACACGCATCGCACCGGATCTTGTCGTCGCGCACGGACTCCACAGTCGGTTCAGGGGTCATGGTCAGCCTCGCGAATGAACGGCGGCGAGGGCCTCGCGCACTCGGCTCGGCGTGGCGGGCACGCGGCGGATGCGGACGCCGGTCGCATGGAAGATGGCGTTGAGGATGGCGGGGGCGGTGGGGATCAGCGCCTGCTCGCCGATGCCCTTGGCTCCGAAGGGGCCGACGGGCGAGGCATCCTCGATCAGAATGGATTCCACGGGCGGCATGTCGCCCGCCGACGGGATCAGGTAGTCGTGCAGGTTCTCGCCCTTTCCGGGAAGGAACTCCTCCATGAGGGCGAGGCCGAGGCCCTGCGCGGCGCCTCCCTCGATCTGTCCTTCGACCAGCATGGGATTGATGGCCTTGCCGACGTCGTGCGCGGCAGTGATCTTCAAGGCCTTCACCAGGCCGAGTTCCAGATCGACTTCGACCTCGACCATATGGGCTCCGAAACCGTAGACCGCATAGGGGTCGCCCTGGCCGTTCTCGTCGAGCGGCGAGGTGGGAGGATCGAACGTCGCCTCTCCGGTGAGCACATAGCCATGCTCGTCCAGGGGCAGCTCCGACAGGGCGATGGTCCAGCGCTGACCGCCATCCTCGACAGTGACGCGGTCGCCCTCGAACAGGAGCCGGGCGCCGTCGCCGGCATTCGCGAGACGCAGGATCGCCTTGCGCAGTTCGCGCCCGGCAAGCTCGGCGGCCTTGCCGCTGACGAAGGTTTGGCGCGATGCCGAGGTCTTGCCGCCGTCCGGCGTGATGTCCGTATCCGCGGAGACGAGATCGAAGCGGGCAAGCGGCGCGCCTATCGCATCGGCGCAGATCTGCGTGATGACGGTGTTCGACCCCTGGCCGATATCGACCGCGCCCTGGTGCAGGGACAGGCGGCCGTTGCGCTTGAGCCCTACACGGATCGTGGAGGGATTGGGCAGCGAGGTGTTGCCGCAGCCGTACCACATGCCGGCGACGCCGGCTCCGCGCCGCAATGTGCCTTTCGCGGCGGCGTTGAAGACTTCCGCTTCCGCGCGAGCGCGCTTCCAGTGCGGACGCAGCGCCTCGAAACAGGCCTTGATCCCCACTCCCTTGCCGAGAACCTGCCCCGTGACGGTCGGCAGCTCGTCGGTCAGGGCGTTGGCGATGCGAAATTCCAGAGGATCGAGTCCGAGGCGTCCGGCAAGCTCGTCGTAGAGCTGCTCCTGGGCGATGGCGGCTTGAGGCACGCCGAACCCGCGAAATGCTCCGGCCGGCACCAGGTGAGTCAGCACGGCGCGGGTCAGCGCGCGGTAGTGCGGCACGAGATAGGGCCCGGAGGCGTGGACCGGCACGCGGTTCGCGACGGTGGGTCCCCAGGAGGCATAGGCGCCCGTGTTGAAGTCCCCCGTAAAGTCCAGCCCGACGAGACGTCCGTCCCGCGTGGCGCCGGCGCGGGCGCGGATGCGGGCCGGGTGGCGCTTCGTCGTCGTCATGATCGACTCGGGCCGCGTATAGGTCATTCGGACCGGACGTCTCAGGAGCCACGCAGCCAGCGCGATGAAGGGCTGCACCGAAAGGTCAAGCTTAGAACCGAAGCCCCCGCCCACTGCGGTCGGGATGATCCGTACGTCCTCCGGAGCCAGCCCGAGAACGCGGGCGATATCGTCGCGATCCATGTAGGGGGCCTGGGTGCAGGCCTGAACTTCGATGCGGTTCCCGACCCGGCGCGCGAAGCCTGCCTCCGGTTCGATATAGGCGTGCTCGACGAAGCCCGTCTCGAAAAGACCTTCGACGACCACGTCCGCCTCGGCGAGCGCCCGGTCGACATCGCCGCGAACGACCCGGCCTCGCACCAGAACGTTGCCCGGGCGCCCCTGGTGGACAAGAGGCGCATCCTCGGCCAAGGCGGCATCCATGGTGGTGCTGGCCGGAAGCTCTTCCCACGTGACGGGGAATTCCGAGAGATCGAGGGCCTCGATGGCTTCCGCTTCTCCGACGATTGCAGCAACCGCCTCGCCGCGGAACCGCGCCTCCGTCTCGGCGAAGACAGGTTGGTCGGCAAAGGCGGGGATGACGCCAAAGCAGTTCTCTCCGGTCACATCCTTCGCCGTCAGGATGCGTACGATGCCGGGATGCGCCGCGACGAATGCGTCGAGATCGCCGAAGCGGAAGCGGGCCCGGTGATGGGGACTACGGACCGCCCGCAGCAAAAGCGCGTCGGCCGGCCACTCGTCGGCACCGAAGATCTCCGTTCCGTTCACCTTGCGCAGCCCGTCGAGGCGGACGACGCGCGAGCCGACTGCCGACCCGGCTTCCGGCATGGGCGCCGCGGCGGGTGCTTGCCGCACGGCGAGGATGGCCTCGACGATCTTGCGATAGCCCGTGCACCGGCAGAGAACGCCGCCGATGGCGTCCATGACCTGGGTTTCCGTGGGAGCGGGATTCCGGTCGAGAAGCGCGGTTGCCGCCACCAGCATTCCGGGCGTGCAGATGCCGCACTGAGCTGCCCCGTGGTCGAGGAAGGACTGCTGGAGCCTCGCGGCATTGGGCGAGTGGTGGGCTAGCCCCTCGATGGTCGTGACGGATCGGCCTTCGGCCTGTCCGACGGCCATCAGACAGCTGCAGACCGGCTCATCGTCGACCAGAACCGTGCAGGCGCCGCAATCTCCTGCGTCGCAGCCGACCTTCGTTCCGGTCTGCCGCAGCTCGTCGCGCAGCACCTTGCTGAGGCGGCTCGCCGGTGCCGCCGAGACAGCTGTCGTGCGGCCGTTGAGGCAGAATTCCACCGTCGTATCCGATTTCGGGGGCGCGACCGGATCGAGCATGTTCAAGTCTCCAGGACACAGGCTTCGAGCGCCCTTCTCACGAGGGCCAACGCGGCATTCCTCCGGTAGTCGGCGGTTGCGCGCAGGTCGTCGATCGGGGAAAGCGACGCGAGGTGATCGAGCGAAGCGCTGCTTCCGATCCCGGGCCGGCCCGGAGCGCCGACGAGGTCCTCCTCCAGGCTGCGAAGCCGTTGCGCGACGGCCGAGCAGGCGCCGACGGCAATCCGCGCCTGGGAGACGCAGCCTTGGGAATCGGTTTCGACGATGGCCGCAACCATGGCGATGGAGATCACAAGGTACCGGCGGGCGCCGAGCTTCAGAAATGCCGAAGCGCCTTCGATGGAGCGCGGCACGACCACGGCAGTGAGAATCTCGTCGGGGCTAATGACCGTCTTGCGATAGCCGGTGACGAACTCGGCGAGAGGAATGCGGCGATGTCCCGAGCGGGATTGCAGTTCCACTTCCGCATCGAGTGCCAGAAGAGGGGGAATGCCGTCTGCCGCAGGCGATGCATTGCAGAGGTTTCCGGCAATCGTTCCGAGATTCTGAATCTGCAGTGATCCGACCTCGCGAGCCGCCGCTTTCAGGGCATCGAAGGCGCGAGGAAGAGGCGCGGACGCGATGCTGCTCCAGGTGGCGCGGGCCCCGATCCGCACTTCGTTCGGGCCAACGGAAATTCCTGCGAGCTCGTCCAGCGCGGAAATGTCGATGACGTTTCCTGCAATCGGTCGGTCGCCGAGCGCCGGATAAAAATCCGTTCCTCCAGCGAGGATGCGGCCGCCATGGATGGCCAGCGCGTCCACCGCTTCGTCCAGCGATCTGGGCCGGAGATACATCGATCCCCTCCTTGGCCATCAAGGCCATTCGTTCCCCTTGGACGGTCGTTGGCCGACCGTTTATTTCATTAGTATGCAAATAAGATGATCCTACATCTTTCCGACTGTCAAGGGACGAAGCGCGCCCTCGCGCGAGCGTGATCCTGCGGTGAGACGGGTGGTCCCGGACGTCCGCTTGCAATGAACTATCGGTGCGCTCCCGGCAGGGCCGACCCACGTGCTGCCGGATGCTGCGAGGGCACTCCGAGAGAACTGCCAAGGGAACTGCCAAGGGAACTGCCAAGAGAACTCGCCGGTGGTTGACGTGGGCAGCGATCTTGGCCTTATGGCCCCACAGTTCGTCCGGTTTCCCGGACCTCCAACCTTCGGATCGAGGAAGAACAGATTGAAGCCATCCTATCGCCCGCCGGCGGCGCGAATGACGCGATCAGCCGGCGAGGCCAAGGTAAGTCTTGCGCGCGCATTGTCCAAACTGGGCTTCTGCTCCCGGACGCAGGCCGAGGGTCTGATCGCGGAGGGGCGGGTCCGCGTGGACGGTCGGGTCTCCCGCAGCGCGACAATGCGGATCGATCCCGACCGCGCGCGGATCGCCGTCGACGGCCAGCCGGTTGCGGCCGAGCGCAAGGTCTATCTGATGCTCAACAAGCCGCGGGGGCTGGTCACGACGCGCAGCGACCCTCAGGAGAGGGCCACGGTCTACGACTGCCTGAAAGGTCTCGACCTGCCCTTCGTCGCTCCCGTCGGGCGGCTCGACAAGGCAAGCGAGGGGCTCCTGCTGATGACGAACGACACCCGCTGGGCGCAGCGCCTCCTCGATCCGGCCTCGCATGTCAGCAAGGTCTACCATGTCCAGATCGACCGCCTGCCGGATCAGTCCATGCTGGATCGGCTCGTTGAGGGTGTCGTTCACGATGGAGAGCGCTTGAGCGCCAGAGCGGCGACGGTGCTGCGAATGGGCGAGCGCAACGCCTGGCTCGAGGTCGCCCTCAGCGAAGGCAAGAACCGTCAGATCCGGCGGCTTGTCGGCGAAACGGGCGCGGAGGTACTGCGTCTCGTCCGCGTCGAGATCGGCGGCCTGCGACTCGGCGATTTGCCGAAAGGCGCGGTCAGGCACCTGACGCACCAGGAGAAGGCTTTCCTGGATGCCTCCATGCAAAGGAAGGCATCTGCCGATCCGCGATCTGAGCCGTGACCATGGCGGCCTCTGTCAGGGTCAGCTTTCAGGCTCGGCGGCAATGGCCGCGGCGAGGGACGGGTCATGCAGAATGGCGGAAGGCGATCCGGTGGCGACCACTCCGCCGCCGGCCACGAGGACCATCTGCTCCGCCAGGTCTCTCACGTCTTCGGGCGTGTGAATGGACATGATGACCGTTACCCTCTTCTCGCGCCGGAGCTTGTCCACGAGAGCGACCATGCTGCGGCGCAGATGGGGATCGAGGCTGCTGAAAGGCTCGTCCAGGAGGATCAGCGGCCGTCCGGAGATCAGCGCCCGGGCGAGCGCCACGCGCTGGCGCTGTCCCCCCGACATTTCGCCAGGCCGGCGATTTTCGAAGCCCTTCAGGCCTACGGCCTCCAGCATGTCCGTTACCCGGGCCCGGTCTCCGGAACTCAGCCTCAGGGACGGCCGGATGCCGAGTGCGACATTCTCCGCCGCAGCGAGGTGCGGAAACAGGTTGTGATCCTGAAAGACGATGGCGACGGGCCGTTCCGCAGGAGAGAGCGGCAAAAGGCTCCTTCCGCGAAAGGCGAGGGTGCCGCTTTCCGGCGTTTCGAATCCTGCGATCATGTGCAGAAGTGTCGTCTTTCCTCCTCCCGAGGGCCCTACGACGGCACAGAACGTTCCCTCCTTCACCTGAAGGGTGTAGTCGGCCGTGAAATCCGGCCAGGTCAAACGGCAGTTCTCAATCGCGAGCATAGGGCAACCGGCCGGAAAGGCGTGCGAGAAGAAAGGCCACGAGGACGACGATGAGGCCGATCGCCGATGCTTCGTCGAAGCGATAGGCTCCCAGTCTTTCGTAGAGCAGATACGGCAGGGTCCTCAATTCGGGGCCGCCGAACAGGGCAATGATGCCGAAATCGCCGAAGGAGAGCGCCATCGCAAGAGCGAAGGCCGCACCCAAAGGCTGTCGCAGCAGGGGCCAGTCGACGATCCTGAGCCTCGATGCGCCAGCCAGGCCGAGAGAGGCGGAAAGCCGCCCGTATCGCTCTTCCGCCAGCATGAGCCGGGGCGCGACGGAGCGATAGACGAAGGGCAGGGATCCCAGGCCGTTAATGAGGGGGAGGAGGACGGCGCCGGCCAGCGCCGGATCCGCAAGGGGCCTGACGATCGCGAAAAGGCCCGCCGTCAGCGCGAAAGGCGGGACGGCCAGGAGAAGGTTCGGGATCAGTTCGAACAGGGACGCCCCACGCGGCGAGCCGAGGACGAAACGGCGATGCCGCGCGGCGGCGCCGAGGAGCAGCGCGAGGCAGCAAGCCAGAGCGGCGGCAGCCGACGCAATCGCCAAGCTGGTGGCAAGGGCCTGGAAAAGGTCGGCGTCCATCACGGCGCCGAGATGGCCGAGGCCGGTGAGTACGCTGAGGGCGAGGGGCCCGATGAACCCGAAGCCCAGAATGAGGACCGCGCTGTCGAACGCTTTCAGCCGACGATCCCTTGCGTCGGAACGGACGGGAGCGCCGCGCACGGTCGCCGCGGCAGGCCGATAAGCCAGGGGCTTCTGAAGAAGAGAGGCCACCGCCAGACAGATCGCGACCTGAACCAGGGAAAGGGATGCTGCGCGAGCGAAATCCAGGTCGACCTTGAGCGCTTCATAGATGGCCACTTCGAGCGTCGCGCGGCCCGGTCCGCCTCCGAGGGCGAGGACGACGGCGAAGCTCTTGAAGCAGAGAAGGAAGACGAGACTTGCAAGACCCGGGAGCACCGTGCGGAGAGCGGGCCAGTCCAGGTGGCGGAAGATCTGGCGAGGCGTGAAGCCGAGAGCGGACGCCAGGCGCCACTGCTCGGCGGGCACGGTGTCGAGGGCGTCGAGCGCCACCCGTGCGACGAAGGGAGCGTTCAGGAAGACATGGGCGATGAGGATGCCAGGATAGCCGAAGATGCCGATCGGCCCGGCTCCGGAGTCCGCGAGCAACCGAGCCGCCCATCCGTTCCTGCCATAGACCGTGAGGACCGCGAAGACAGCGACGATGGTTGGTATGACCATCGTCGTTCCCAGGAAGGCGAGCAGGGTGTCTCGTCCAGGGAAGCGCCGGCGGGCCAGGGCCAGCGCGAGCGCCGTGCCGAGGCCGAGGGAGAGGATCGTCGACAGGGTCGCCTGCACAAGGGAAAAGATCAGGACCTGGACGAGATAGGGACCGATGGAGAAGATACCCGACCCGCTCCCTCCGGCGCGCAGCAATGCGAAGAAGCCGCCCGCAACCAGGGCCAGGATGGCAAGGGCCACCAGGCTCCCGGGGTGGGGCGGCCTGAGGGTCATGATTGCAGGTCAGCGGGCCGTGGCATTGAGCCAGCGGTCCACGAAGGCACGTCGGTTCTCCCGCACCTCGTCGGGCGTGAAGAGGAGCGTCCTGCTCGGCTGGATCGCATCCTTGAATGCCTCGGGGAGGCTCGCTGCCGATGCCTTCGCTGGCATCATCCAGTTTCCTTCGGGCATGGCGGACTGGAATGCATCGGACAGGACGAATTCCATGAACTTCCTGGCGAGTTCGGGGTTCTTGGCGGTCTTCGTCATGCCTGCCAGCTCGATGTGCAGGTAGTGCCCCTCGTCGAACGCCGCCGCCTTGTACTGGTTCTTCTTCTCCACGGTCACATGGTAGGCCGGCGAGGTGGTATAGGACATCACCATGTCGGCCTCGCCCTTGAGAAACAGCCCATAAGCCTCCGACCACCCCTTGGTGAAGGTGACGATGCGCGGTCGCAGGTCGGCCCAGGCCTTGTCGGCCCCATCGCCATAGATCTTCTCCATCCAGAGAAGGAAGCCAAGGCCGGGGGCGCTGGTGCGGGGATCCTGGAGCACGATTCTCGGCCCGTTCGGGTGCTCGACCAGCTCCTTCAGGCTCTTGGGAGGATTGGCGAGCTTGCTGGAGTCGTAGACGAACGCGAGATATCCCCAGTCGTAGGGAATGAAGGTGTCGTCGGACCACGCCACGGGCAGGGTCAGGCCCTCCGTGTTCACGCCGTGAGGCGCGAAGAGGTTCAGAGCCTTCGCCTCCGCGGCGAGGTTCATGTCGAGGCCGACCACGGCATCCGCCTTCGTGTCCGATCCTTCCAGCCGCAGACGGCCGAGCAGGCTGCCGGCGTCTTCCGCGGTGACCCAGGCGAGCTCGCAGTTGCAGACGGCTTCGAAACGCTCCTTCACGGTCTTGCCGGGACCGTACTTCCCGGCGAAGGAGCTGTAGGTATAGACCGTGAGAACGGGTTTCGTTTGGGCAGAGGCCAAGCCTGCGGCGAGGCAGAGCGAGGCAAGAGCGAGGGCAATTCGGCCGAACATCAGGAACGCTCCCATGCATGAGGTAGGCCAGGTCTGCGGCACGGCATGCAGGGGGCGCAGGTCATCCTGCTGTATGGCATTCTCATTCCCTCCGCCGGCATGACCCGGATCAGGTTCGACGGGTCGGCAGCCGCGCTGCCTCTCAGCCCCTTCAGGGCTCCCCGTGAGACAGCCTGATTCTTAGTGCAATTCGCCTCCTGGAACAAGCGCATCCCGGGGGACGAAACTCCGCAGGATGTTGCTGCCTCGGGCGAAACCTGCTTGGAATGGCACGGAAGGCCGAGGGGGGACCGATGGCGGAGCAGGCATCAGTCTATGACGTCGCCGTAGTAGGGCTTGGTGCCATGGGGGCGGCGGCTCTTTACCAGCTCGCCAAGCTGGGAGCGAAGGCCGTCGGAATCGACAGACACGCGCCGCCTCACGATCAGGGCTCGACCCATGGCGAGACGAGGATCACGCGCCAGGCAATCGGGGAGGGCGTCGCCTATGTTCCCCTGGCCCTGCGGTCCAACGAGATCTGGCGGGAACTCGAGGCCGAGACCGGGGAGCGGTTGCTGAGCCAGATCGGCTGCCTCATCATCGGCACGATGAGCCCGGCTGCGAGCGGCCCGATCCGCAGGAGCTTTCTCGCGACCACCAGGCAGGCCGCGGAGGACTATGGGCTCGCGCACGAGATCCTTTCCGCGGAGGAGATCCGTAAGCGGTTTCCGCAATTCATGCCGCTGGACGGTGAAACCGGATATTTCGAGCCGGGCGGGGGATACCTCGATCCGGAGCGGTGCGTCGCAGCCCAGCTCATGCGGGCGAAGGCCTTGGGAGCCGGGCTCCGTCTGGGCGAGACCGTTCGTTCCCTGGCGCCAGCGGGAGGCGGCGTGAAGATCGGGACGGATGGTGGAACGGTATATGCTTCGAAAGTCATCGTCTCAGCGGGTCCGTGGGCGCCATCGCTGCTTGGGCCGCCGTTCAGCGAGCTGCTGACCCCGAGCCGGCAGGTCATGCACTGGTTCCCCGTCGATCCGGACTGGGGCAGCCGCTGGGCGGACGGCCCTGTCTTCATTTGGGCTCCCGGAGGCGACCCAAGGGATTTCTTCTACGGCTTCCCGTCCCTGCCGGGATCGGGGACGATGAAGACGGCCGGCGAGCAATACGACGAGGCGACCGCCCCGGAGACCGTCCAACGCAAGGTCGCTCCTGCGGAGTCTCAAGCCATGTACGAGGCTCACCTGGCCGGTCGCGTCCGGGGGATCGGACGTCGGGCGGTCCGTGCGGTTACGTGTCTCTACACCGTCACGCCCGATTCCCACTTCCTGATCGACCGCCATCCCGATGACGAGCGGATCTTCGTTGTCTCCCCATGCTCCGGTCATGGTTTCAAGCACTCGGCCGCCGTCGGCGAGGCAGCCGCCCAGATGGCGACGGAGGGACGGAGCCGGATCGACCTGTCGCCCTTTGCCCTGTCCCGGTTCCGGTCCTCGCCGATGCCGGAATAGGCAAGGGTCATCGCATCCGGCGCCGGGGGCGCGAGAGAGAATATTGTCCTGGCGGCGTGCTCTCGAGTCCGATCGTACTTCGAAGGAGCAGGATTGTTGCTTTGCATCGCCGGGCGAGCGGTTTAATGATGGGCCTGCCTTGGCGGTGGGTGGGGTGAAAGAGGCGACTTAGGTTCGGTTGATGGAAGAGCTGCCGATATACAGTGGGCAAGCGATCTTTTATGTCTTCATCGCGTGTCTCGCCCTCGTCGCCTCATGGTTGGCCGGGCGAGCATCCGCGCAGCGGCCTCTCGCCGCCTTCAACCAGGCCGTCGAACGGTGGCGGAAGGGCGACCTTCAGACCCGGATCAAGGTGCTCGATCCGCATACGCCCATCGGACGGTTGAGCCTTGCCTTCAACGACATGGCGACCAAGCTGAGCCTTCGAGAAGCGGAGCGCGAAAGCGTCCTGCGTGTGCTGCGCGAGGGTGAGGAGCGTCTTCAGATCGCTCAGGACGTCGCAGGCCTCGGCATCTGGGACTGGAACCATCTCACCGGCGAGATCTCCTGGTCCGCGCAGATGTATCAGCTGGTCGGCCTCGATCGGGACACGACCGATACCAATCTGTCTCTCGTCTGGCAGCAACTCATCCACCCCGACGACCGGGCCTGGATGGAGCAGGAGGTCCGGCGCTTCTCGCGCACGCTCGATCCTCTGACCGCAGAGTACCGGATCGTCCGCGACGACGGTTCGATCAGGTGGCTCCTCATGCGCGGGCAGTCGCTTCCCGACGCCGCGGGCAAGCCCGTCCGAACGGTGATCGTCAACCTCGACATCACGTCGAGCAAGGACAGCGAGATGCGGGAGCGTTTCCTCTTGTCCTTGAGCGACAAAATCAGGGATCTCGATCGCCCGGACGAAATTCTCCTGGCGGTGGCCGAGGCGCTTGGACATCATCTCGGCGTGGCCCGGGTCGGGTACGGCGACGTGGACGATGCGACGATGGTCCTGACGACGCTGGTCGACTGGCACACGGACGAAACCCCGGATGCGTCCGGGCGGCATCCGCTGAAGCCTTTCGGTCCGTCCTTCTGCTCCGATCTGAGATCCGGGCGGGTGGTGGTGTTCGACGATGCGCTCTCGGACCCGCGGGCGGAGGGGCATTACGCTGCCTACGCCGCCCTGGACTGCATCGCCTCGATCTCGGTACCACTCGTCAAGGAGGGGCAGCTCAGGGCCGCACTCTACATTCACAGCGGTATGCCGCGGCGCTGGTCGCAGGGTGAAATCGAACTGTGCCGGGATGTGGCCGAGCGCACGTGGGCGGCGGTGGAGCGGGCGAAATCCGATGCGCGGCGCCGCTTGCTCATCAACGAGCTCAATCACCGGGTGAAGAACACGTTGGCCACGGTCCAGTCCATCGCGGCGCAGAGCTTCAAGGCCGAAGAACCCAAGGCGGCGCGGGAGGCTTTCGAGGCGCGCCTCTTCGCACTCTCGAAGACGCATGACGTACTGACGCGCGAGAACTGGGAGGGCGTCAACCTGCGCGACATAGCCGAGGAGGCGGTGGCGCCATACCGCCGGGAGCAGGTCGAGCGGTTCGTCATCGAGGGGCCTGCTCTCCATGTGCCGCCGCGAATTGCGCTTCCGCTCGCCATGGCCTTGCACGAGCTGTCCACCAATGCGGTGAAGTACGGAGCTCTTTCCGTCGACAGCGGTCGCGTGCTCATCCATTGGGATCTGGTGGAGGGCTGGGACGAAAAAGGTCTCATCATGCACTGGCAGGAGGAGGGCGGGCCGCCCGTGAAGGCACCCACGCGCAAGGGCTTCGGTTCGAGGCTGATCGAGCGCAGCCTCTCGCGGGAGCTTTCAGGACGCGTGACGCTGGACTATCGTCCCTCGGGTCTCGTCTGCACGATCAGCCTTCCTCTTCCCCTCGCACAGGGAACTTTGGCGCGCGCGGCGAGCTTCTCCTGACCGAAGCCGGCCCGTCGATCCGAACGGCTCTTGATGCGAAGACGGGCTGGAACACGCGAGCCGCGGCCCCGTTTGGAATGGGAGATTTCGATGAGTGTTCCATGGGTTCCCTGCTGAATGGCCCCCTGACCGAGCGATCGGTTCATTTGTGCATCGACATGCAACGCCTGTTCTCTCCGGACGGTCCCTGGCCGACCCCCTGGATGGAGCGTGTGCTTCCAACCGTTGCGCGCATCGCGGAACGCTTTCCCGAGCGGACGGTCTTCACCCGGTTCATTACGCCGGAGCGGCCAGAGGATATGCCCGGCACATGGCGCTCCTACTACGAGCGCTGGCGCCAAACGACACGTGAGCATCTTGATCCTCGGCTTCTGGAGCTGATGCCTCCCTTGGCGAGGCTCGTGCCGCCCGCGGTCGTGATCGACAAGCCCGTCTATTCCGCTTTTGCCGGGCACAGGCTCGCCGATCTCCTCAAGGAGCGGCAGGCCGATGCCCTGGTCGTCACCGGGTCGGAGACCGACGTGTGCGTCCTGGCGACCGTGCTCGGCGCAGTCGACCACGGATATCGCGTGGTCATCGTCGCAGACGGTTTGTGCAGCTCGTCCGACGAAGGCCACGACAGCCTTCTCTCGCTCTACAGCAAGCGCTTCAGTCAGCAGATCGAGACGGTCGACAGCGAGACCGTGCTCTCGGCGTGGAGCTAGCACCTCATCCTCGATCCTCCACGGGAAAGCGCTTAACGACCAACGTTCCCGCCCTTGCCTCGCCCTGAAGATGCCCCGGCCAATCCTGCCCGGCGGAGGGCTTCGGCCATCGCGCCTCCGGCCGAGGCGCCCGCGTCCTGGCCGCCGACGCGCTTGCCGGCACCGTGAGGCGGACGGCCCTTGCTCGTGGGGGCCGTATCCTGCCCCCGCACGCCCGGCCCCTTTCCGGCCGGGTCGCTCATGCGCATCGTGAGGGAAATGCGCTTGCGTGCCTGGTCCACTTCGAGCACCTTGACGCGGACGATATCGCCCGGCTTCACCACGCTTCGAGGGTCCTTCACGAAGCTATCGGACAGCGCCGAAATGTGGACGAGGCCGTCCTGATGGACGCCGATATCGACAAAAGCGCCGAAAGCGGCGACGTTCGTCACGACGCCTTCGAGCACCATGCCAGGCTTCAGATCGCCGATCGTCTCCACGCCCTCGAGGAATGTCGCCGTCTTGAATTCGGGGCGAGGGTCGCGCCCTGGCTTCTCCAGTTCGCTGAGAATGTCCTTCACGGTGGGAATGCCGAATTTCTCGTCGGTGAAGTCGCTCGGCTTGAGCGCCCTCAGGACCGCCGCATTGCCGATCAGGACCTTGATGTCGCTCTTCGTTGCCTCGATGATACGCCGCACGACGGGATAAGCTTCGGGATGCACGCCCGATGCGTCGAGAGGATCGTCCCCATTGGGGATGCGCAGGAAGCCCGCGGCCTGCTCGAAGGTCTTCGGCCCGAGGCCCATCACGTGATTGAGGTCTTTCCGCGTACGGAACGGGCCATTCGCGTTGCGGTGCGCCACGATGTTCTGCGCGACCCATTCACCGAGGCCGGAGACACGGGCCAGGAGCGGGGCCGATGCGGTGTTGAGATCGACGCCCACCGCATTCACGCAGTCCTCCACGACGGCATCGAGGGAGCGCGACAGTTTGTGCTCCGCCAGATCGTGCTGATATTGGCCGACGCCGATGGATTTCGGGTCGATCTTGACGAGTTCCGCCAAGGGGTCCTGCAGGCGCCGGGCGATGGATACGGCCCCGCGCAGGGACACGTCGAGGTCTGGCAATTCCTGGCTGGCATAGGCCGAAGCCGAATAGACCGAAGCGCCCGCTTCGGAGACCATGATCTTCGTCAGCTTCAGGTCCGGGTGCCTGGCCACGAGCTCTCCCGCGAGCTTGTCGGTCTCTCGGGAGGCGGTGCCGTTCCCGATGGCGACGAGCTCGACCTTGTGGGCCCGGCAGAGGCGGGCGAGCGTCGCGATGGACTCGTCCCATTGCCGCTTCGGTTCGTGCGGATAGATGGTGTCGGTGGCGACCACCTTACCGGTTGCATCCACAACAGCCACCTTCACGCCCGTGCGGTACCCCGGGTCGAGGCCGAGCGTCGGGCGCGCACCGGCGGGAGCGGCAAGAAGCAGATCGCGCAGGTTCCCGGCGAACACCTTGACCGCCTCATCCTCGGCCGTCTGCCAGAGGCGCATCTTCATGTCGAGTTCGATGGAAAAGCGCAGCTTCGTCCGCCACGCCCAGCGCACGGTCTCGAGAAGCCAGCGGTCTCCGGGACGTCCCTTGTCCGCGATGCCGAAGGCCAGAGCCGTCCGTCCCTCATAGGAGCTGACGTAACCGGGCTGTCCGGCATCCTTGTCCTCCTCCATGCGCAGGTCGAGGATTTCCTCCTTCTCGCCGCGGAACAGGGCAAGGATCCGGTGCGAGGGCAGCTTCGTCAGCGGCTCCGCGAAGTCGAAGTAGTCCGCAAACTTCGCTCCGTCCTTCTCCTTGCCCTCCCGCACCTTCGAGGTCAGCCGTCCTCGCTGCCAGTAGATCTCGCGCAGTGCGCCCAGGAGTTCGGCATTCTCGGAGAATCGCTCCACGAGGATGGCGCGCGCGCCCTCCAGCGCAGCCTCCGGGCTGGCAACTTCCTTCGCAGGATCCACGAAGGCGGCCGCTGCCTCCTTCGGGTCGTTCTCCGGGTGGGCGAGCAGTCGGTCGGCGAGAGGTTCGAGCCCGGCTTCCTTTGCAATCTGAGCCTTGGTGCGGCGCTTCGGCTTGAAGGGAAGGTAAAGGTCCTCGAGGCGCGCCTTCGTATCGGCGCCGTTGATCTGCGCTGCGAGTTCCTCGGTGAGCTTCCCTTGTTCACGAATGCTTTCGAGGATGGTCCTGCGGCGCTCCTCCAGCTCTCTCAGGTAGCGCAGTCGCTCCTCGAGCGTGCGCAACTGAGCGTCGTCCAGCGTCCCCGTCGCCTCCTTCCGGTATCGGGCGATGAAGGGAACGGTCGCTCCGCCGTCCAGGAGCGCGATGGCGGCATTGACCTGCCACTCCTGAACATTGAGCTCGCTGGCAATGCGCTGGCCGATGGATTGCATTGAGTCGCTTCCTCCAGAACAAGGCGCGGCTTCTACGGGCCGCTTTTCATCCGGTCAACGGGCCCCGCCCACGGCCGGGGCGCTGTGCCGCAACGGAAAGCGGGTGGCTCCGAGAGGTTTTCCCTTGGCTCGGACGGCATCGGACGATAGACCGTCCGGCCCGCCTGCTACGAGGGTTCCACCATGTCCTCTGCCTTCCAAGACGTTTCGATCGGCATCGATTTCGGTACGAGCAACACGGTGGTCGCCATCGCGGACCGGGGTGGGCGCGTGGAGGCCCTGACCTTCGACCACCGGGGCGCGAGGCTCAGGATCTACACCACGGCGCTTTGCTTCTGGGACGAGCGGGATGGCAACGGGCTGCGGACAAGGGTCGAGGGCGGCCCATGGGCCATCGAGCGCTTCCTCGAGGGAGTGTCCGCGCACCGCTTCATCCAGTCCTTCAAGACCTTCGCCGCCAGCGCTTCCTTCCAGGAGACCCGGATCTTCAGGGAGCGTTTCCGTTTCGAGGATCTGCTGAGCACTTTCCTGCGGACGCTTCTGCAGCATGCCGGCGGACGGATCGACCTGGCGGCCGGGAACATCACGATCGGGCGTCCCGTGGAATTTGCCGGGTACAATCCGGACGACGCCCTCGCCATGCGCCGTTACGGCACGGCCTTCGGAAAACTGGGGGCGGGCCACGCCCGGTACGCGTATGAGCCTGTCGGCGCCGCCTTCTTCTATGCCCGCGAGCTCACCCGGGACGCTACGGTTCTGGTGGCGGATTTCGGAGGCGGCACGAGCGATTTTTCCGTCATGCGGTTCTCCCGCGTCGGCGGCGCTCTACGGGCGGAGCCCCTGAGCCATACCGGCATCGGAATCGCAGGGGATGCGTTCGACTACCGCATCGTCGACAGGATCGTCTCGCCCCGGCTTGGAAAAGGCGGAAGCTACAGGTCGATGGGCAAGATCCTGTCGATCCCCAATCACTACTACGCCAATTTCGCCCGCTGGAACCAGCTCGCTCTCATGAAGGGCAACGGCGATCTGAAGGAGCTGCGCGAGCTGGCCCGGAGCGCTCTCGATCCCGAGCCCTTGGAGCGGTTTGCGGATATCGTCGAGTATGACCTCGGCTTCGATCTTTACCGCGCCGTCTCAGCGGCCAAGGTCGCACTGTCCTCCGAGGAGGAGACCGAGTTCCGGTTTCGGGCCGAGGGGATCGAGGTGTGTGCTCCCGTCACGCGCAGCCAGTTCGAGAGCTGGATTGCGGAGGACGTCCGCAGCATCGGCGACACCGTCGACCGGGCTCTCCTTTCGGCGCGGGTGCGGCCGGAGGAGATCGACCGGGTGTTCCTCACCGGCGGCACATCCTTCGTCCCGGCGATCCGACGGCTGTTCCTGGAGCGGTTCGGTGAGAGCCGGCTGTCTTCCGCCGATCAGTTCGAGTCCATTGCCTATGGTCTCGCCCTGATCGGCCAGACCGACGATCCCGACCGATGGGTCGTGGGTCCGAGGGAGCGGGAGAGGGCAACAATGTCCTTGCCGTGAGGCTCGAGGACGGACTTTATTTGCGGCGCAGCTTAACGCCGAGCCAAAGCGAGCCCGGCCGTGTCCCAGCCCTCTCGCGAGACCGTTTCCGACAAGGACTGCCGCTCCGCGAAGATATTGGAGTACGCGCGTCCGTTGACGTCGCCTTATCTCGATTGCTCTCCGGAGGCGGCGTCGGAACTCGCTATCGCTCGCGAAGAGGACGTATTGGCGCCTCTCCGGTGGAACGGCACCGGGGGCATCTTCTTGCGGCGCGAAGGGCGATAAGCCTCTCCCGCCGTTCCCCTGTCAAAGGGCACGCGCGGCGGGGTGCTTGGCAAGCCGCTAAGCCGGGGGCGGCTTGAGGATCTTGAGGCCTTCCTGAGCGGCGGCCAGACCGGCATCCTCTCGCCCCGCCACCTGCACCGTGGGCAGGGCGAACTCGATGCCGTTCTCTTCGAAGGCTTTCTTGATCAGCGCGTTGGCTCTGCGGCGGATGGCGAACTGCTCACCCGGCCGGGTCATCATCTTCAGTCTGATCTGGATCGCGAAGTCGCCGAACTCCTCGACGCCCTGCATCTTGAGCGGTTCGATGATCTTAGGGGCAAACTCCGGGTCCTCGGCGAGTTCCTTCCCGATCTTCTTGATGACCTGCTTCACCTTCGCGAGGTCGGTGTCGTAGGTCACGTTGATGGCCATCTTGTCTATCACCCAATCGCGGCTCATGTTCTGCACCGCGCCGAGCTGGCCGTAGGGAACGGTGAAGATCGGCCCTCGATGGTGCCGCAGCTTGACCGACCGAAAGCCCAACGACTCCACGGTGCCCTTGTAACTGCCGCTCTGGATGTACTCACCGACGCGGAACGCGTCGTCGAGAAGATAGAAGATCCCGCTGATCACGTCCTTTACCAGCGTCTGAGAGCCGAATCCGACCGCCACGCCCACGATTCCGGCGCCGGCAATCAGCGGACCGATCTCGACACCGAGCGCAGCGAGAGCCATCAGGACGGCAACGACGGCGAGAACGGCGAAGATCACACTGCGGAAGATCGGCAGGAGGGTTCGCAGTCGCGCCTGCCTGAGTGCTTCTGCGCTGCCGGGAGACGCCATCGCTGCGACTTCCGCGAGACGCCTGTCGATCACGGTCTTTGCAATCTGCCACAGGAGGTCGGCCACGAGGAGAATGACGACGCTGCTCAGCATCCCCCTGAGGAGACGATTGAGGATGGTGTCTCTGCTGGTCACTTCGATGAGGTCGATGTCCCATACGTGCGCCAGAAGCAGCGCGGCTCCGGCAATCAGCGCGACCCGAATGCCCCGGTCGAGATAAATGGCGATCAGGCTCTGACTGTCGGAGGGAGTGCTGTCGGCGGCGGTACGAAGGGCGTGTCGGCTTGCCTTTTCGCCGACGCGGATGGCTAGAGGGAGCAGAGTAGCGACCGCACCCAGCCAGAACAGGCGTGTGAAGCCGGCGACCCACAAGACCCAAAGGAGCACGAACAGAACCGACAGAAGGGATGCCGCGACCGTGTGGGAGAGGTGGCGCGGGCTCTGTTCCCGATTGCCCGTGCCGGCATGGATGCGCGGACGCATCCAGACAATGCCGATGGCGATCAGCAGGAGACCAATCCCGAGACCGTAGGCCATCAGCCTCCTTGCTTCCACCGAAAGCCCCAGCGCTCGCAACACGTCGACCGTCGCCCATCCGATCACGAACCAGCCTACGAAGGCGCCGAGACCCCGATACCAGAAGCGGGCCTCTTCCGTTGTCGCGGGAAGGAGCCGGAAACTTGCGATCTCCTCCGGGTCGTCCAGGCGGGGAGCGAGGAAGAGCCGCAGGCCGACGAGGGTGAGGCGAAGCATGACGCCGGCGATCAGATAAGCCATGACGACCTGCTTCAGGAGCGGAGGCCACTCGAGTGCGAGGAAGGCGCCGACGCTCCCGAGAGCGAAGATCACGACCTCGCTCAGGCTGAAAGCCAACCTCATCCCGATCATCCTCAGTCTCTCCATGGGAGTGTGCTGCGGAAGCCTGAGAATGCGCCTTCTGAACCCTGCCGTGGCCATCCAGAAGAGCCATTCGAGGCCTGCGCCGAGGACGAGGAAACCCGCGATCAGAATGAGAATGCCATAGACGCTCCGCCCCTGCAGCTCGGCGATGAGCCGCCCGATCCCGTCCCGGAGCTCTGCGGGAAGGTAGGGGAGAGCTTGCGCGAGCAAGACCAGGTGCGTTCTGAGAGCTGCAATTCTTCCCGCAACTATCTCGGATGTCACCGATTCTCCCTCGGGTGGGGTTCGGACGGCAGGGGAAGAAGGGGACTTCTGCTGCTCGTCCATCCAGGATTTGACGGTTGGGTCCTGAAGCAGCTTCAGAAGTTGCTGAACCTGCGCCGGAGGAGCCTCCGACGCGGAATGCTGGGCCCTGGCAGGTCCGGCCCAGGACATGAGGGAAAGCCCGACGAGGAGGAGACATATCGCCCGAACTGGGCCAGTCAGACCGAGGAAGGTCATCAGACCCTTGTCGCGTCTTCCCGAGGTCCCACGGAATGGGGCCGGAAACCTGTCGCCAAGGCTAGGAAAATTGGAAAGCGGGCTGAAGGTCATGGTCGATCCTACGGCAGATCGGGTGTCAGGACCAATCTCCTGCTTTTCCCCTCTGGGAATTCTGCCTCGCCGGCGCAGTTCCTGCAGCCGGAGCGTGTGCGGAATATCCGCTGGAAATGATGCTCAAGCTTCAAGCAGGAAAGCAAGGGCGTGCCACGCAGGGATCGGCCGGGTAGCGCGCAGGGCCTGAAAGTCTTCAGGCTTTGAGCTTCCGGCTGCTCTTCGAGAAGATGCTGTGCTCCCGGGCGTCCAACAGTTCCGAAAGGCGCTCCGTGAGGTCCTGGAGCTGGTCGGCCGTCAGAACGAGCTTTGTCCGGCGTCCGGCGAAATCCTCGAAGTCGAGCTCGTATTCGTCCCGAACGGCCGAAGCATCGAACTTGAAGAGGCGGCGAGTTCGGACGGGACCGGCCACGATCGACTTCTCCTTTTAGGACAGTAAGCCTTTCGTTTAGGAAAGCCCCGACCGGTTTTCAACCCCGGTAGGAATGGAAGAGCGTCCTGAGGTCTGTCATGGGTGAAGCTGCCCCCTAGGGTCAGACGGCGCAGGACGGCCCCTCCGATATCTGAAACAAGATAACGGATATGAAGTGCGCGGCGCGGCGTCTCTGAAGGGCTGGGATGAACCCTCAGAGACGCCGACTGGCGTTACTCCGCCGCCATCAGGGGGGCGAACCCAGCGGCTTCCAGGGCGACGGCGGTCGACTGAATCACGGCAGCGAAGCGCACGGCAGTATGGATTTCTGCGGCGCTGACGCCTGCTTCCCGCAGGACCTTCTCATGGCTGTCGATGCACATTCCACAGCCATTGATGGCAGACACGGCAAGGGACCAGAGTTCGAAGTCGATCTTGTCCACGCCGGGATTGCCGATCACGTTCATACGCAGCCGCGCCGGCATCGTGCCGTACTCCTTGTTGGAGGCAAGATGCACGAACCGATAGTAGACATTGTTCATGGCCATGATCGATGCGGCCGCCCGGGCCGCATCGAGCGCCTGCGGCGAAAGATGGGCCTTCGCCTCGGCTTCGAGGGCCTGCGCCACGGTAGGGTTCCGGGTTGCAAGGCCGCAGGCCACGAAGAGGCCATACTTGCGCTGTGGCGGAAGGCTGTCGTCCGTCGCAAGGGCAGAGAGGTTGAGGCGCACGTCCTTCGCAAAGGGCGGGAGCTTTTCCTTGAGGCTTTCAATGGACATGGCGAACCTTAAGCGGCCTTCAGAGTCTCGCCGCCGACCTCCCGGTTGCACGGGCAGAGCTCATCCGTTTGGAGAGCGTCGAGCACGCGCAGGGTATCCTTCGGATTGCGGCCGACGTTCAGGTTCGTCGCGTAGACGTGCTGGATCGTGTTGTCCGGGTCGACGATGAAGGTGTAGCGGTAGGCGACACCGTCCGGAGCGCGCACGCCCAGGCCGTCGACGAGGGAGCCGTTCGTGTCGGCGAACTGCCAGATCGGAAGACGGTCAAGGTCGCGGTGATCGCGGCGCCAGGCAAGCTTGACGAACTCGTTGTCAGTCGACCCGCCCAGAACCACAGCGTCCCGATCTTCGAACTCGCCAGCCAAGCGTGCGAACTCGGCGATTTCAGTGGGGCAGACGAAGGTGAAATCCTTCGGATAAAAGAAAATAACCTTCCATTTTCCTGGGAAGCTTGCTTCCGTGATCGTCTCGAAGGCGCTTTCGCCGTTCTCGACGTGGCTGTTGAACTTCGGCTTCACGCCGGTGACGGAAAAAGCGGGCAGTTTCTGGCCGATACCCAGCATGACAATCTCCCAAGACATCGATGTTGCGGTGCACTGATGCAAAAGCCGTGCCGAAAGGTCAACAGGGCTGCCGGAAAAAGATCGGGCCAGGAACTCAGAGGGTGGCGCCCCGTTGAACAGACATGCGGACGCGGCAGGAGCCGCGTTGATAAGCTGTTGACGGTGCAGGAGAAAAAAGATGCCCCGTGGCGACAAGTCCGCCTACACGGACAAGCAGAAGCGCCAGGCCCGGCACATCGAGGAAACCTACGAGAGCCGGGGAGTTCCTGAGAAGGAGGCCGAAAGGCGAGCTTGGGCAACGGTGAACAAGGAAACGGGCGGCGGCAACAAGAGCGGATCGGGTCGCGGCCGGAAGGATAATCACGCCTCGGCGAAGCGCGGTGGCGAGCGGGGAGGCGCCGCCTCGGCTGCCCGTCCTGCGGCTGCGCGTTCGGCTTCGGCCAAGAAGGCGGCGGCGACGCGCAGAAAGAAGGCAGGCTGAACCGGCCGTTTTGCCTTCGGCAGCCGAACCTTGTTAAGCCGGCGAGGGGGAATTCCCTCATCCATGAGACACGGCGGCCCGCAAGTATACTACGGGATCCCGCACGTCTCCTGTTACGCTTAAACGAAAGGTGAGCCCAGCCAATCTTGTGGGAGTCCGTGTCCCCTGGTAAGCGGCTTGAAAGGCAAGGCCCGGGCCGCCTTGGCCTTGGTCCTCGATCTTCCGCCGGTGCACCCTTCCCAGGAGAACGTCTTGCTCACCAGTTCCGCAGCCGGGGTCTTCGTGATCTGCCCCACTCCCTTTCACGACGACGGGCGTCTCGATCTCGGATCGACCGACAGGATGGTGGAAGCTTTCCTGGCAGCGGGGGCAACAGGCCTCACGATCCTCGGGATCATGGGCGAGGCACCGAAGCTGGCGGCGGATGAGGCTCAGTCCTTTGCGAAGCAGGTGATCTCGGCCGTGGCAGGCCGCGTTCCCGTCATCGTCGGCGTGTCCGCGGCGGGCTTCGCCGCCATGTCGGCGCTGTCGCGGAAGGTCATGGATGCCGGCGCAGCCGGAGTGATGATCGCGCCGCCGGCCCACCTGCGGACCGACGATCAGATCGTTTCCTACTATGCCGATGCGGCGGAGGCGGTCGGCCGCGACACGCCCTTCGTGATTCAGGACTATCCCCTCGTTACCAACGTCGTGATGACGCCCCACGTGATCGGGCGGATCATCGAGCAGAATTCTTCCTGCGTCATGCTCAAGCACGAGGACTGGCCGGGTCTCGACAAGATCACGGCTCTGCGCCGGGCGAGCGATTCCGGGCAGTTGCGCCGCGTCTCGATTCTCTGCGGGAATGGAGGCCTCTTCCTTCCCTTCGAGATGGAAAGGGGCGCAGACGGCGCCATGACCGGCTATGCCTACCCAGAGATGCTGGTCGGCGTCGTCAATCTCATGAGGCAGGGAAAGCGTCGCGAGGCGCACGATCTCTTCGATCGGCATCTGCCGCTCGTCCGCTACGAGACCCAGCCCGGTGTCGGGCTTTCCGTTCGCAAGTATGTGCTGCAGCGCCGCGGGATCATTGCATCCGCCGCCTTGCGGAAGCCCGCTCCGAAGCTGACGCCAGAAACGATCGCCGACATAGAATGGTTGATGGAGCGCATCGAGCGCCCGCACGAGGGAGCCTGAGATCATGGAGACGAATCTGAAGGGGAAGCGCGCTCTGGTGCTCGGAGCAAGCAAGGGACTGGGCTACGGGATCGCTCAAGGCCTTGCGGAGGAGGGAGCGCGCGTTGCGATTGCAAGCCGCACGATGGAAGGCTCGAAGGCTGCAGCGGACAAGGTCGGAGCGCTCCCCTTCGTTTGCGACACGGGAAAATCGGATCAGATCGATGCCCTTGCAAAAGACGTCACTGCCGCTCTCGGCGGCGTGGATGTGCTCGTCCTGAACAGCGGCGGCCCGCCCCCCGGCAAGGCGCAGGGCGTCACATCCGAGCAGTGGCGCGCCTCATTCGAGGCCATGTTCGTCAACTTGGTCCGCCTCACCGATCATCTCCTGCCGGGCATGATCGAGCGCCGGTTCGGTCGCATCATATCCGTGATCTCGTCAGGCGTGATCCAGCCCATTCCCAATCTTGCCATTTCAAACGCCATACGTCCTGCCCTGGTCGGCTGGGGCAAGACGCTCGCCAGCGAAGTGGCCTCATTCGGAGTGACCGTCAACGCGATCGCGCCGGGGCGGATCGCGACCGACCGGTTGAAGCAGCTCGATGCCGCCAATGCAGAGCGCACGGGGCGTTCGGTCGAGGAGGTGGCGGCGGCCGCAAAGGCCGGGATTCCGGCTGGACGGTATGGCGAGATTGCGGAATTCGGCGCCGCGGCCGTGTTTCTTGCGAGCGAGCGCGCCTCGTTCATCACGGGATCGATCCTGCGCGTGGACGGTGGCCAGATCTCCTGCACCTGAGAGGCTCTCGCCGGCGACCCGACTGGAACCTGCAAGCCCCTGGACGTAGCGGTCCAGGGGCGTTTTTTCAGGCCGAAGTTCAGGGCCGCGACCGCAGAATGCGCGCAGCGCCTCACCCAGAGAGACGCCGTAACCGTCCTCCGATAGGGGCTTGGTGCTGCATTCCTTTCTTCCCCTTCAGGAGCCGTTCCGACCCGTTCATCAATCCTGGAGGTCTGTTCAGGGATTTCGGCCAACCAACCGTCAGAGGCCTTCGCGGGCGTGCAATCCCTGCCGTTCTCTCGACGGCCCGGCTTGATCATGCAATCCTTCGGTCCCGGAACGCCAGAGACGGAACGGACGACAGTGTCGCTACGCATTCATTTCTTCGGTGCGTCACGGACGGTGACGGGATCGTGTTTCCTGCTGGAGACGGACCGGGCGCGGGTCCTGATCGATTGCGGACTTTTCCAAGGAGCCAAGTCGGAGCGGGAGCTGAACTACCGTCCGCTCCCCTTCCGGGCCGGGAGCCTCAGCGCCGTTTGCCTGACCCATGCGCATATCGACCATAGCGGGCTTCTGCCGAAGCTTGTGCTCGCTGGGTTCGACGGCCCGATCTTCGCTACGGAACCCACATTGGACCTCGCCTCGGTGATGCTTCCGGATTCCGGACACATCCAGGAAGTCGAAGTCGACCAACTCAACCGGCGGAACGCCCGGAAAGGGGGCGCCCCCGTAACCCCAATCTATACGGCCCAGGATGCGATCTCCTGCCTCGATCGGTTTCGCGCCGTCCCTTATGACGAGTGGCGGGAGGTCGCCTCGGGGGTCCGGGCTCGCTACTGGAATGCCGGCCACCTTCTTGGGTCGGCATCGATAGAATTCGAAGTCGTCGCAGGAGGCGGACAGGAGCCTGTGCGGCTGCTCTTCTCCGGAGACCTCGGACCGAGCGCCAAGCTGCTTCAGCCCGAGCCGAACGGACCGCGCGACCTGGACTATGTCATCATGGAAGCCACTTACGGCGACACGGACCGCCCGGAGGTGACCATCGAGAAAAGGCGGCGGCTGCTGCGCGACGAAGTGCGTGCTGCCATGCGACCGAACGGTGTCCTTCTGATCCCGTCCTTCGCTGTCGAGCGCACGCAGGAGCTGCTGGTCGATCTCCTCGAGCTTGTCGAGGCAGGCGAACTCCCCAACATTCCTGTGTTCATCGACTCGCCGCTCGCGACGAAGGCCAGCGCGATTTTCAGACGGCATGCGGACGAGCTGAGAAACGGCAAGGACCTCATCGAGGCCCTGCAGTCACGGTGGGTCATCTTCACGGAGAGCGTCGAGCAGAGCAAGGCCATCGACAGGATTCAGGGTTTCCATATCATCATGGCGGCGAGCGGGATGTGTGAAGCCGGGAGGATCAAGCATCATCTGAAGGCGAACCTTTGGAAGGAGGAGACCACCGTTCTCTTCGTCGGGTACCAGGCCCAGGGAACGCTGGGCCGGATCCTGCAGGAGGGGGCCTCGCGGGTGCGCATCCATGGGGAGGAGATCAGCGTGCGCGCTCGCATGAGAACCCTCGATCTCTATTCCGGTCACGCCGACGCTCCGGAGCTTGCCACTTGGCTCTCCCATAGGCTCCCGGTCGGCAGGGGCGTCTTCCTGGTGCACGGAGAAGATCCCGCCCTGTCGAGTCTGAAAGGCATGCTGCAGCGCAAGGTGCCGACGGTTCCAATCCTCGTCCCGGAGCTTGACGATATATATGATCTGAGTGGCGACGCCCCGCGTCTGCAAGACGATCATGAGCGGCGTCTGGCCCCGTCCAGCACCGGACGGCAGGACTGGCACAACGAGTTCTCCAGGCTGATCCTCGACATCAATCAAGCCGTCGAGCAGGCGGCGGACAGGCGTGCGAAGAGCGTCATCATTCGGCGGCTGCGCCGGGCTCTGACAGAGGCAGCCGATGTGGATCGATCCTCTTCGTGAACTTTCTTTCGGGAGATGGTTATTTGATCAGGATCAAGGTCCTTCGCCCCTGCCTCCACTACGCTGAGCCTGGATGTCTCTTGTAAGAGACATCTCAAGGCCGGAGGATCCCTATGCTTCATCGCGTCACGCTCCATCTCGCCCGGTGCAGCGAGTTCCCGGAGGGAAGTGTCCGTCATGGATACGAAATCGTCGCCCCATTGGATCCGAATGGTTACCTGGAGGCCGCGGAATGGAGGGAGCGGCGGAACCTGTGCCGCGTCCGGAGGTTCTGGGGGGATGAGGCAGAACGATCAGGCTTTCTCGTCCATCGAGCTGGCGGCGCCGGCGGCGCGTCTTGGATCATCGATTACGATCGTCGCAGCACGTCGGACGACGAAGCGGGCTACCGCCTCAGCAAGCATCGGTTCGTCCCGGGCGAGTACGTCTCGATCCAGGATGACGAGGACCGCTTGCATACATTCCAGGTTGCGACTGTCCAGCGCGTCAACCTGGCTGGGGCGACGATGAGCACATGACAATACTGCGGTTCATGGCTCTTACGCTGACCTTATTGGCGACCTATCCTGTTGCCGCCCAGGAAGGACGCATCCAGCGAGGTCTTGTGTTCGCGAGGACGCACTGCTCTCAGTGTCACGCCATAGGGCGTTATGGCGAAAGCCCTTTGGCGGAGGCGCCGCCGTTCAGAACGCTTGAGCATCGATATCCTATCGAGAGCCTCGCCGAAGCTCTGTCCGAAGGAATTGTCACAGGCCATCCCTCCATGCCTGAGTTTCGGCTCGACGCTGCGCAGATCAACGACTTGATTGCTTACATCAAGTCGGTCCAGCGATAAGGGGCTTGGGAGCAGGATGCCTCCCCTCTTAGCGCCCTTTTGTTGCTGAACTGTCCAAAATGGAGCCCGGCTTCAGTAGGACAGCATCAAAGGTATGGAGCAGTCCCGCAGCATGGCCTGCGTAACCCCGCCCAGAACCAGTTGCCTCAGGCGGGAGTGGACATAGGCGCCCATGACGATGAGATCGGCGCGATTCATCGCCGCCTGCGACCGAACGATTTCCGCAGCGTCGCCATTGGGGGTGCTCAGGTCCTTCACGGTGCAATTGACGCCATGACGGGCAAGATGCGGGGCCAAATCGGCGCCGGGCACGGATCGTGACATGTCCTTTTCGCCGATGACGCTGAGAACTTCCACATGATCCGCCGCCCGGAGGAAGGGCAGCGCATCGTTGACGGCCCGCGTGGCCTTGGCGCTTCCGTCCCACGCGACCAGGATGTTTTGCACGCGGAACGTCTCCACGTTAGGCGGAATGACCAGCATGGGCCTGCCTCCGTTGAAGAGCGCCTCCTCCAGAAGTCCCCGCCGAAGGCTCAGGCTGTCGGGCTCGGCATCGACGATCACGAGATCGTGCGTCCTCACTCTCTTCGTGAAGGAGGAGGCGAGGAGCGCATAATGCTTCTGGATCGCTTCGGAGGAACAGGAAACGCCCTGTGCCATGGCATCCTGGCGGATCTTTTCGACGGCGGCTCGCGCTTGTTCGAGCAGGCGGCGGTTCTCCGCGGCGACGAGACCTGCCGCAGTGCTGCTGACGAACGCGTGCGTCAGCGTCATTTCCGGTGAGAGCGCGGAAATCGAGGCGTGCGCCGAGGCCGAACGAGCCAAGGACAGGCCATAGGCAGCTGCGGCTGAAGGCCTTTCCAGTTCAGGAGAGACGCCGATCAATATGCTCTTGATGCCCTGAACTCCCATTTCGACCCCTCCAGTTCTCTCTCTCGACACGAGAGACACGTTGCACAGGTGATATTATCGCGTCTTTGATCCTGCTCAATACTTACGCCCAAATTCTCCTGCATCTAGGGGAGGCGCAGCCCTCCCCGGACGAGCGCGTTCCAGACATCTTCCGCACTGTCGGCGAAGCTCATGAGATCGGAGTCGAATGGATCCACCATTTCATGCTCGACGAGCGCGTCGAAATTGATGATGCGGCTCCAGTACTCCCGGTCGAAAAGAACGATGGGCAAGGATGGCGCCTTGCCCGTCTGCCTCAGGTTCAGAATCTCGAACAGCTCATCCAGAGTCCCGAATCCGCCTGGGAATACGACGAGCGCATTGGCTCTCATGGCCAGATGCATCTTGCGCATTGCGAAGTAGTGGAAGCGGAAGGTCAGCTCCGGCGTCGAGTAGGGGTTGGGCCCCTGCTCGTGCGGGAGCGTGATGTTGAAGCCGATCGACGGAGCTCCTGCATCGGCCGCTCCCCGATTGGCCGCTTCCATGAGGCCAGGGCCTCCGCCGGTCGCGATCACGTTGTCGCGGACGCCGTTTCCCTGTGCGAGGGCGCCGCCTCTCCGCGAGGCAATCTCCCCGAAGCTCCGGGCCTGTTCGTACCAGAAGCCTTGACGCCCCGGCCCGTTCTCCCGAACCCTGGCACTTCCGAAGACCACGATAGTCGAGCGTACGCCCCACGAGCGCAGATAATGCTCCGCCTTGGCGTATTCCAACAGGAAGCGGACACCCCGCATCTCGTCGCTCAGGAGGAAGTCCTGGTCCAGTGCAGCCAGACGATACGACGGAGACTCTAATTGGGCCATGTTCGATGGGCGGCTGGTATTCATATGCCGATCTCTTCTACCCGCGTTGCTTCGGGAGCGACTAACCGTGCAGTATCGTTCTGCACCAGTGGTCGAGATCCTCCAGTGCGACATTCGATCCGCAAAGCACCAAGCCAATCACGGCATCCTTCGGCAGAGAGGGAGCGATCTCCGCGGCAGCCGTCAGGACGCAGGCGGCTGCCGGCTCGCAGAGTACTTTTTCGGACTGAAGGAGCCAAACCAGGTCTGCGACGACCGGCTCATCCTCGACCAGACGGATTTCCTTCAGGAACTCTTTTGCCGCGGCAAGCGTCCGCTCGGTCGCGAAAGGGGCGCCAAGGGTTCTCGCAATCGACGTCGCCCGTATCGTCACCGGCGCGTTCGCCTTCAAGGCCTCTGTCATGGTTGGGGCGCCGCTCGTCTCCACGCCATAGACTGCGATGTCGGGGCGTTTGGCCTTGAGCGCGGCTGCCGTTCCCGACATGAAGCCGCCGCCGCCGATCGAGACGAAGACATGGGTGAGGTCTGGCGCGTCCTCAAGGAATTCGAGGCCCAGAGTGCCATGCCCCGCGATAATGGCCGGGTCATCGTAGGGATGAATGAACAGCATCCCGTCCGCTGCATAGGCCTCCGCCTTTGCGAAGGCTTCTGCAGCATCGTCGCAGAGTTCCACCTCTGCGCCGAACGTCTTCGTGAGATCGATATTGAAGCGCGGCGTAACCTTCGGCATTAAAACGAGCGCCTTCATGCCAAGCGTGCCGGCCACGCGGGAGAGGGCAATGGCATGATTCCCGCCGGATACCGTCACGAGTCCCTTCCGGCGCTCGGCCTCACTGAGCGACAATACCTTGTTGAAGACGCCACGCACCTTGAAGGAACCTGCGATCTGCAGGGCCTCCATCTTTAGAACAGTGCGGCGGCCGATGCGTGCCGTCACCTCCCGGCTTTCGAAGGATGGGGTTCGCCTCACCCGACCGGCGATGCGGCTGCGAGCAGCCTCGATATCGGAGAGTGCGACGTCAAACGTCTTCATCGGTTTATCCTCGTCACGCAAGTGCGATGCATTCGATCTCAATGAGAATTCGTCCAGGAAACCGCACGACCTCGACGGTCGAGCGAGCGGGATATGGAGGCGTGAAGATGCCGGCATAAACCTCGTTCATGGCGGCAAAGTCGTCCAGGTTCGCCAGGAAGATCGTTGTCTTGACCACTTTGCTCAGGCCGCTTCCCGCGGCCTCGAGAACGGAGGCCAGGTTGCCGAGCACAGCCTTCGTCTGCTCTTCGATGCCGCCCTCGACTATTTTCCCGTCCCTGTCGAGGGGAAGCTGACCCGACACGAAGACTAGGCCTTCGGCGCGGATTGCCTGGGAGTAGGGGCCCAATGGGCGCGGCGCTTCGGATGTCAGGATGGGGACGAGGGTCATGATCTGCCTGAAAGGTTGCCGGATCATGCTCGGATGATGCGGCAGTCGTCAATCCAAAGAGCATGATCGCCCTCGATTGTGGAGGCTTGACCTTCGGCCGCATTGGGCACGATGCTCGAAGCTTCGAAGGAGATCCGCCGAATGCTCATGTCCTCCCGAGAGATGCTCGCCCGTTTGATTGCTTTTCCCAGCGTGTCGACCGCGAGCAATCTCGACCTCATTCATTTCGTCAGGGATTGGCTGCAGGGGCATGGCGTCGAAAGCCGCCTTATCCACAGTCCCGAGGGAAACAAGGCAAACCTCTATGCAACGATTGGTCCTATGGTCGAAGGAGGCGTCGTGCTCTCGGGCCATACGGACGTCGTTCCCGTAGACGGGCAGACCTGGACCACGGATCCCTGGGTTCTGACCGAGCGGGACGGGCGCTTGTATGGCAGGGGAACCACGGACATGAAGGGATTCGATGCCCTTGCCCTTGCTCTGGTTCCCGAGATGCTCGAAGCGGGGCTGAAGCGCCCGATTCACCTTGCGCTGTCCTACGACGAGGAGCTTGCCTGCCGCGGCGCCCCATCGATGGTCAGCGCCATGGCGGATACGATTCCGACGCCGGCCGCGGTCATCGTTGGAGAGCCGACCCGCCATGCGGTCGTGACCGGACACAAGGCTTCGGTCCAACTGCGGACCTGTATCACCGGCTATGCCGTCCATTCGAGCCGGGTGGATCAGGGCGTGAGCGCGGTGGCGAACGCGGCGCGAATGATCGTATGGCTCGAGGACGTCATGGAGGGGAACCGGCGCTCCGCCGACCCCGAAAATCCCTTCCAGCCACCCTACTCCACCCTTCACTGCGGTATGGTCGAGGGCGGCACTGCTGCGAACATTGTTTCGTCTTCTGCCTGGTTCTCTACGGACATTCGTACGATTCCGACCGAAGACCCGTGGGATTACGTGGAGCGGCTGAGGGAATATGCCGCGAAGGAGTTGGAGCCTTCTATGAGGGCACTTGCTCCCTCCGCCGGGATCGAGATCGAACTGGTTTCCGAAGTGCCGGGGCTGCGCCCCGAGGAGGACGGGGCGGCAGAGCGGCTGATGCGACGCTTAACCGGCGACAACGGCACGCATGTTGTAGCCTACGGTACGGAGGCTGGGCTTTTCCAGGCCAAAGGCTGGTCGACGGTGGTCTGCGGGCCGGGCGATATCGCGCAGGCCCACCAACCCGACGAATATATCGAGGTCAGCGAGTTCGAGGCTGGCGAACGCCTGCTGCGGCGGCTCATTGCAGAGCTCGCGGCCTGAGCGAAGTCTTTTCCCTAAGACAGGGCTAGACCGTGGCCCGGTTCCCTGTCTAACCTTCGGCTTCGAGGAGGTGGAGCTGAATAAGGCAAAGCTTCCCCAAAAACATCGCGCGAAGACGCGAGCCTTCCAGTGGAGAAAAGACGACAATGACGATCCGAACCAAGTTTCTTGCCGTTGCCGCCGCAGCCTTCCTTGCCGGGACGGCCTTGCCGGCCATGGCGGTGACGCTGCGATATGCCAATCAGGGAGACCTCAAGTCCCTCGACCCGTACACCCTCAACGAGACCACCACCAACGCCCATCTGGGACACGTCTACGAAGGATTGACGAAGCGCGGGCGCGATCTTGCCATCGAGCCCGGGTTGGCGGAGCGGTGGGAGGTCAGCAGCGATGGATTGACCTGGCGGTTCTTTCTCCGCAAGGGGGTCAAGTTCCACAATGGCAACCCGTTTACGGCCGATGACGTGATCTTCTCCGCCAATCGCGTTCGCGCAGCGGGATCCAATTTCCAGACTCGGGTGCCCAGCGACGCTGAGTTCGTGAAAGTCGACGACTACACGGTCGATGTAAAGCTGAAGAAGCCCAATCCGATTCTGAATTACCAGTGGGACACCTGGTACATCATGGACAAGGAGTGGAGCGAAGCCAACAACACGGCGGCGCCTACGCCGGCCGCGGCAACGAGCCCGAGCTATGCATCCCTGAACGCAAATGGGACGGGCCCCTTCAAGATCGAGAGCCATCAGCCGGGCGTGAAAACCGTGTTCAAGAAGAACCCCGACTGGTGGGGAAAGGTCGAACACAATCTGGACGAGATCGTCTTCACTCCGATCAACTCCGATGCGACGCGCGTTGCGGCGCTCCTGTCCGGAGAAGTGGACGTGATCGAGCCGGTTCCGCTGCAGGATATCCAGCGCGTCAACAGCAGCCCGAATGCTCAGGTGCTCACCGGCCCCGAACTGCGCACGATCTTTATCGGTTTCGATCAGACGCGCGATGAGCTTCTGTTCTCGAACGTAAAGGGCAAGAACCCGTTCAAGGACCCAAGGGTCCGCGAGGCGTTCTTCAAGGCGATCGATGTGGAGGCCATCAAGACCCGCGTCATGCGCGGGATGTCGACGCCCTCGGCGCTCATGATTGCTCCGCAGCTCTTTACACATGCAAAGGACTTCCAGCGTCCGAAATACGATCCGGACGCCGCCAAGAAACTCCTGGCGGATGCCGGTTATCCGAACGGCTTCGAGGTGGGAATGGATTGTCCCAACGACCGCTATGTAAACGACGAGGCGATCTGTCAGGCGGTGGTCGGAATGCTCGCCCGCGTCGGGGTCAAGGTCAATCTGATGGCCCAGCCGAAGGCCCAATACTTCGCCAAGGTCCTGAAGTCCGGAAACTATCAGACGTCGTTCTACCTGCTCGGTTGGACGCCCGGCACTTTCGACAGCCACAACGTGCTCTACGACATCGAAGGGTGCCGGGATAACCCGAATTCCTCGCGCGGCGAGTCGAATCTCGGGAATTATTGCAACAAGAAGCACGATGAGCTGACGGACAAGATCCTGGTGGAGAACGACAAAGCCAAGCGCGATCAGATGATCAAGGAGGCTTTCCAGATCACGGCCAGCGAGTATGGCTACATCCCGCTCCATCAGCAGTCGCTGGCGTGGGGCGTATCGAAGAAGGTGAAGCTCAGCCAGCGGGCAGACAATTCCGTGCTGCTCTACTGGGCGCACAAGGAATGATCCGCTCCTGAGACCGGAAGCTCCGGGCGCCACATCTTGGCGTCCGGAGCAATTCCGGCACGTGTCGACGGAAATCCGCACGACTCCAGCGGGATCACGGACCTTACCGATGCTTGCCTTTATCGTTCGACGTATTTTTCAAGCCATTGGCGTCCTGCTCGCCGTCGGCATCATTGCATTCTCGATGTTCCGGTTCGCCGGAGACCCGGTCAACCAGATCGTATCGCTCGATACGCCGGCTGCGGAACGCGAGCAGGTCCGCCGGTCGCTTGGTTTGGACGATCCCGTTCCGGTTCAGTTCGGACGCTACCTGGCGAATGCGGCCCGCGGCGATTTCGGTGTTTCCTATCAGTTCCGTCAGCCCGTCTCGAAGCTCTTGGCCGAGCGGATGCCGGCGACGCTCGAACTCGCATTCTGCGCCACGGTCTTTGCGGTTGTCTTCGGGATCTTGATGGGTGTCTACTCAGGCCTGAACAGGGAAAGCTTCGTCGCGAAGCTGTTCCAAACGATCTCGCTCGTGGGGATATCGCTGCCGACCTTTCTGATCGGCATTCTCCTGATCTACCTCTTCGCCGTGACTCTCGGCTGGCTGCCCTCCTATGGCCGGGGGGACACTGTGCGGATCGGCTGGTGGTCGACCGGGTTGCTGACGACCTCGGGGCTGATGGCGCTGATCATGCCATCGATCACCCTTGGCCTCTTTCAGATGACGCTCATCATGCGCATCGTCCGGGCAGAAATGCTTGAAGTCCTTCGGACGGACTACATCAAGTTCGCACGTGCACGCGGATTGACCACTAGGGCCATCCATTTCGGTCACGCTCTGAAGAACACATTGATCCCGGTCATTACCATCGTCGGCTTGCAACTGGGCTCCGTAATCGCTTTCTCGATCATCACGGAAACCGTATTCCAGTGGCCGGGGATGGGGCTTCTTTTCGTGCAGGCCGTCCAGAACGTCGATATCCCGATCATGGCGGCTTATCTGATGCTCGTGGCTCTGATCTTTGTGCTCATCAATCTCGCCGTCGACATCCTTTATACGATCGTCGATCCTCGCTTGCGCTCGACGATCCGGCAACCAGCTTGAGGGAGGTGGACATGACAGTATCTCCACAAGTATCGGCGCCTTCTGTCGCTCCGCCTTCTCGATTGGAGCGCTTCTTCGACAGCGATATCTGGGCCAGCTTCAGGCGATCCAGACTTACCATGGCCGCGGCCACGCTGACGCTCGTCTTCCTGTTTCTTGCAGTCCTGGCAGGTGTTCTCGCTCCACAGAATCCCTTCGATCCCGCTCAACTCGAATTGCTCAACAGCCGCCTTCCGCCCATATGGGAGGCCGAGGGGCAGGCCCCTTTCCTGCTGGGAACGGACGAACAGGGTAGGGACATTCTGTCTGCCATTCTTTATGGCCTTCGCATCTCTCTCCTCGTGGGATTTCTGGGCGTAGCATTCTCGGCGACGCTCGGAATCGGCTTGGGGCTGATTGCCGGCTACTTCGGTGGGTTGGCGGATGCCCTCATCATGCGCGTCGCGGACGTCCAACTCACTTTTCCCGCGATTCTGATCGCTCTTCTCATCGATGGCGTGGTCAAATCGGTCCTGGGGAGCGATCTCGATGCGGGTACCATACTGGCCGTCCTTGTCTTCTCGATCGGCCTGAGTTTCTGGGTCCAGTACGCGCGAACGGTCCGAGGCTCGGTGCTGGTCGAGAAAAGCAAGGACTATGTCGCTGCGGCCAAGCTGATCGGCCTTCCCGCGCCGGTCATACTGATCAAGCACATTCTCCCGAATGTGACAGGACCTGTCCTCGTCATCGCGACGATTAATCTGGCGCTCGCCATCATCACGGAAGCGACCCTGTCTTTCCTGGGTACCGGGATGCCGGAAACGATGCCGTCCCTTGGGACCCTTATCCGGATCGGGAACAACTACCTGTTCTCCGGGGAATGGTGGATCGTCGCCTTCCCGGGCATAGCCCTTGCGACGCTTGTCCTTGCCATTAATCTCGTGGGCGACTGGTTGCGCGACGCCCTCAATCCCAAGCTGCGATAGGGAGACGGAGCCATGGGACAACCGGTTCTTTCCGTTCGCGACCTGAGGGTGGAGTTCGTGACACGGCGCGGCATCCTCAAAGCCATCGACGGAGTGTCATTCCATATCGACCGAGGAGAGGTTCTCGGAGTTGTCGGAGAGTCGGGAGCGGGAAAGTCCGTGACCGGATCTGCCGTGATCGGTCTGATCGATCCCCCCGGTCGTATCGCAGGCGGCGAAATCCTCCTCAACGGGAAGAGGATCGACAACCTCCCGCCGGAAGAAATGCGACGGATCCGGGGCAAGCGGATCGGCATGATCTTCCAGGACCCTCTGACCAGCCTCAACCCCCTCTATACAGTTGGAGAGCAACTGGTCGAGACGATCAGGACACATACCTCGCTCTCGGCCTCGGGCGCACGTAAACGGGCAATCGATCTCCTCGCGGAAGTGGGGATTCCCGCACCAGAGCGGCGCATCGACAGTTATCCTCACGAGTTCTCGGGCGGGATGCGACAGCGCGTTGTCATTGCTCTTGCCCTTTGCGCGGAGCCTGAACTCATCATCGCAGATGAGCCGACGACAGCACTGGACGTCTCGGTTCAGGCGCAGATCATCTTTCTCTTGAAGAAGCTCGGGCGGGAGCATGGCACGGCGATCATGCTCGTGACGCACGATATGGGTGTCATCGCGGAGACGGCGGATCGCGTAGCCGTCATGTATGCGGGGCGGGTCGCCGAGATCGGTCCGGTCCGAGAGGTCGTTCAGCAGCCTCTCCATCCCTACGCACAAGGACTGATGGGCGCCATTCCCTCGCTGCACGGCGATGCCCAGCGACTGGCTCAGATTCCCGGATCGATGCCTCGCCTTTCCGCCATTCCGCCAGGCTGTTCGTTCAATCCCCGGTGTCCGTTTGCATTCGACCGGTGCCGGACCGAACGTCCTGAAGCAGTTTCCAGAGGCAAGCACCCGGTTGCCTGTCACCTTTACGATCCCGTTCCTGCCGCAGCAGAGGCCCATGCGTGACTGATAAGCCCTATGTCGAGATTAGGAATCTGCGCCGCGTCTTCGATGTCTCAAAGCCCTGGCTCAACCGGGTCCTTGAGGGAGGAGAAAGGCAGTTCCTGAAGGCTGTCGACGGCGTCTCCTTTCACATCGAGAGAGGCGAGACGTTTGCCCTGGTCGGTGAGTCCGGGTCGGGGAAGTCGACGGTCGCACGCATGGTGGTCGGTCTCATGCCACCCACCGAGGGGGAGGTCTTCATCGATAACGTGCCTATGGTCGGGCGCACGGCAAGCTCGGAAAGGCAGCGGCTGCGGCGCCGCATTCAGATGATTTTCCAGGATCCCTATGCCAGCCTTAATCCGAGATGGCGAGTATCCGATATCATCGCAGAGCCGATCCGGGCATTCCATCTCCTCGGGAGCGAGCGTGACATTCGTTCTCGAGTCGACGAATTGCTGTCGCTCGTGGGACTTCATGCGGCCGATGGCATGAAGTTCCCTCATGAGTTTTCGGGCGGGCAGAGGCAGCGCATAGCGATCGCGCGGGCGCTCGCTTCGAATGCCGAGTTCATCGTTTGCGACGAGCCGACTTCCGCTCTCGACGTTTCGGTTCAGGCTCAGATCCTCAACCTGATGCGGGATCTCCAGGACAGGCTCGGTCTCACATACCTGTTCATCAGCCACAATCTCGCCGTCGTCCGGCACATGGCGAGTCGTATCGGCGTCATGTATCTGGGACGCATTGTCGAGATCTCCGGCGGGCATGAACTCTTTGCTCGCCCGCGACATCCGTACACCCGTATGCTGCTCGATGCCGTTCCGGACATGGAAATGTCGGGTCGCCAGAGAGTGCCGATCAGCGGAGAGATTCCGAACCCGATCAATCCGCCGACAGGCTGTACATTCAATCCGCGCTGCCCCCTGGCAAACGAAAGGTGCCGCAGGGAGGTTCCTCTGCTGACCGATGGCGTCGCATGCCACGCGGTGCACGAAGGGCGTCTGCAGTCTTCCGTAGCGGCCTAGCGCATCTCCCGGGCCGATGCCTGTGGAATGCTGCGGCGATTGAGGGGGACAGACGCTTCTCGCGATCACCCGAGTCCTGCGCTCCGACGCGCGATACTAGCGACTTGACGACTGAAAAGCCGAACCTTTTCCGAGGCCTCGCGAAAGCGGGCCCGACCCATGCCGTTCCTCCGCCCGATGACGGTACTCCGTTCCCTCAGAGTCTCGGGATCATGTCGCCAGATCCATATCCATGATCAACCGAAGGTCTTCAGCGGCTTGTGCTTCGAGCGTTATAGGGAATCCGGACAGTTGGCCCCGAGCGTTTCCGGTCATACCCGATCCACTGAATGCCAGGGCTGTTCGCCGAAGTCTGTCGATGCGGTCTGCTTAGAGAATTGTTCAAAAAGAATATATTCGCGGGAGTGCGGTTGAAACAGATTTGCGGTTGTATATGTTTCCCCACTGCGCGTCGATTAACTTTTTATACAGCGTTGGTCCTTATTGATTGACTTAGAGGAAAATCCCTTTTGGGAAGCTCCTCTCGAAGGTTCCGCTAGGGCCGAGGTTCTCCCAAAATTTGAGAAGTCCAACCCGTGAAACGTTGCCTGATCGTCGATGATTCTGCCGTTATCCGTAAGGTCGCGCGCCGTATTCTGGAGGAGTTGGCTTTCACCACGGCCGAGGCGGAGAATGGGGAAACGGCGCTCTCGATCTGCCAAGACGAGATGCCGGATGTCGTTCTCCTTGACTGGAACATGCCGGTCATGAACGGCTACGAATTCCTGACCCGCCTGCGGAAGGCGCCTGGAGGCGAGAAGCCGAAGGTGCTGTTCTGCACGACCGAGAATGACGTCGCACATATCTCGCGTGCTTTGCAGGCAGGCGCGGACGAGTACATCATGAAGCCTTTCGACAAAGACATTGTCGCAGCGAAACTTCAGGAAGTCGGGTTCGCATAGTCCCCGAGACCGATATCGGTACCCTCTGGATTTTTAGGCATGTAGCATGTCGATATCGGTTGCGCCTCAATCGGCTTCCGGCGAGCGAATGCGGGCCCGCGTTATGATCGTGGACGACAGTGCCGTTATTCGCGGCCTTGTCGCCCGCTGGCTCGCAGAAGTAGGAGAGTTCGAGGTCGTGACGACGGCTTCCAACGGGCGCCTCGCGCTCGAGGCTCTCGAGCGCTACAACCCTGATATCGTCCTCCTCGATCTTGAGATGCCGGAGATGGACGGCGTCGATGCCCTCCCTTTGCTGTTGAAGCGACGCCCAGGGGTGAAAATTGTAGTCGTTTCAACCCTGACGCAGCGAAATGCGCAGATCTCGTTGAAGTGCCTGTCGCTTGGCGCGGCCGACTATCTGGCCAAGCCGGATGGGCAGCGTCAGGTTGCTGCTGTCGAGGCTTTTCGCAGAGAACTCATCGAGAAGCTCAAGGCGCTGGCTCCGAAGCGGGGGCGGACCGCGCCTGAGGCAGCGCCGGCGGCAGCATCTCCGGCCAGAGTTCAGAGGCGGCCCGCGCCGGTGCGGCCGGCATGTCTTCTCATCGGAGCTTCGACAGGTGGTCCACGTGCCGTGGAGCGCGTTCTTGTTGGCCTCGGCTCAGCGATCAGGCACGTACCCGTACTCGTCGTCCAGCACATGCCTGCTATGTTCACAAGCGTCTTCGCAGACCACTTGCGGATGCAGACTGGCGTGCAGGCGCGCGAGCCTTCGGACGGAGAGCCGGTGCGGCCGGGGACGGTCTTCGTTGCTCCCGGCGGACGCCATATGGGGCTTTCGGCTGGGAAGAGCGGCCCAGTCATTCGTCTCGACGATACGGCGCCCGTAAACTTCTGTCGCCCAGCCGTGGATGTTCTGTTTCGCGATGCGGCCTCGATCTATGGCGCAGCGGCTCTGGCGGTAATCCTGACCGGAATGGGTTCCGACGGCACACAAGGATCTCGTCTGCTCGTGGACGCCGGAGGAACGGTCCTCGCTCAAGACGAAGGCACAAGCATCGTCTGGGGTATGCCCGGCAGCGTCGTGAAAGCAGGGTTGGCGCAGGATATCCTTCCCCTTGAGGCGATTGGGCCTGCGCTGAGCAACTTCATTACCGGGGCCCCTTATGAACGAGCCTGACTTCGAATTCCTCAGAACCTTTCTGAAGGCCAAATCGGGATTGGCGCTGCCTCCGGAGAAGCGTTACCTCATCGAGAGCCGTTTGGCTCCCGTATGCAGGAGTTTCGACATCGCCAGCTTGGCCGATCTCGTCAGGCATCTTCGGGGCAATCGGAATCCAACGTTAGAAAGTGCCGTCGTCGACGCGATGACGACGAACGAAACCTTTTTCTTTCGGGACAAGGGACCGTTCGATCTGTTCAGGGATGTACTGCTTCCACGTTACTTGGCTGCCAGAAGTTCGGTTCGGCACCTGCGGATCTGGTGCGCAGCCGCTTCGACAGGACAGGAACCCTATTCATTAGCAATGCTGCTCGAAGAAGCATCGCCGCGTCTTGCCGGATGGAAGGTCGACATCCTCGCCACGGATATCTCGACCGAGGTGCTCGCAAAGGCCAGGGCTGGTCTGTACAATCAGTTCGAGGTCCAGCGTGGCCTGCCGATTCAGCTCCTGCTGAAATACTTTACTCAGGTTGGCGATCAGTGGCAGATCTCGTCTAAGATCCGCGGGAAGGTCGAATTTAGGCCCCTCAATCTCATTAAAGAATTCGGGCATATCGGACCGTTCGATATCATCTATTGTCGGAATGTGCTCATCTACTTCGATAGCTCGACAAAGAGCAACGTCCTCAGCCGCATCGCAAATGTAATGGCAGCAGACGGTTCTCTCATTCTTGGTGCAGCAGAAACGGTTCTTGGGCTGACGGATGCTCTTCTGCCCGATTCCGAGCACCGGGGACTCTACGGCAAGAGTTCCGCGAGAATGGAACAAAGATCGGCTGCTCCCCTCTTTGCCGCGTCTCGATAGAGGACAAGAACTGGTCCACCAGCGATCCAGATCGTCCCAAGCCGGCTATGGGCTCTTCCTTCGACGCTCGTCCGAGGCGCTTGCCAAATAAACAGCTTTGCATGTTATAAAGTCCGCATCGGATAGGGCTAAGTACAAATCGAAGCACCGAAGCACCGATACGCTGCGGCAGCTCCGAAAGTCGCCCTGACACGACAGATCCTTGGACCCGAAAGCTGGCGTCAGCTTCGGGCAAGGTTGCTGCCTTACCCAAAACCCCAGGATGCCCGTACTGGAGGTTTCTGTGGGGGATATTTACTTGTTCGATGTTGCCTCGCGCCAGGCGCAATGGCTGTCGGTGCGCCAGGCGACGATCTCCAGCAACATCGCGAATGCAAATACTCCCGGCTTCAAAGCCAAAGATGTCGAGCCCTTCTCGAAGGTCTTCGACCGGACGCACTTGACGATGGCCGCGACCAGCAAAGCCCATCTCGGATTCGACGAAGCCTCTGTGCGACCCGAGAAGGTCAGAAAGTCCGAAAGCTGGGACACTGTGCATTCCGGCAATTCTGTGAGCATCGAACAGGAGATGATCAAGGCAGGCGAGATCAACAGAGAATACTCGTTGAACACGGGAATCGTGAAGGCGTTTCACAGGATGCTGCTGGCCAGCACGAGGTCTGGACAATGATCGATCCCTTGCAGGCTTCTTCGCGTCTCGCCGGCGCTGGGCTTGAAGCCCAGTCGATGCGCCTGCGCATCGTCTCCGAGAATATTGCGAACGCGCAGTCGACAGGAAAGACGGCCGGCGCGGATCCCTATGCCCGTAAGACGATCACGTTCAGAAGCGAGTTCGATCATGCCATCGGCTCAGCATCAGTGAAGGTCAAGGAAATCGGCACCGATCGTGCTCCTTTCCAGGTGACATACGATCCCGGAAATCCGGCCGCTGACGAGAACGGCTATGTGAAGATGCCGAATGTCAACATGCTCGTGGAAATGGCCGACATGAGGGAAGCCAACCGGTCCTATGAAGCGAATCTCCAGATGATGAAGCAGACCCGCTCCATGATCTCGAGCCTAATCGATCTTCTCAGAGGTGCATGATGCTTGAAGCAGTTTCCGCCATTACCTCGAGCGTCGACAGAGCGGGCGCTTTGTCAAATGTTCGCTCTGTCCATACTGAGAAGCTGAATTCGATATCTACCGCGCAGCATGTCGACTTCGGCGACATCATGGTGCAGGTCGCAGCGAACGCGGCACAGACGCTTCGTGCCGGTGAGGCTGCGGCTATCGCAGGAATCCAGGGCAAGGCTTCGGTGCAACAGGTCGTCGAGGCGGTCATGTCAGCCGAGCAGGCTCTCCAGACGGCAATCGCTATCCGCGACAAAGTCGTTGCAGCCTATCAAGAAATCTCGCGGATGGCGATCTAAGGAGCGGCTATGAGAGCACTTGCAATTGCTGCCACGGGCATGAATGCTCAACAGCTCAACGTAGAAGTCATCGCCAACAATATCGCCAACGTGAATACGACTGCCTTCAAGGGCGCGCGTGCCGAGTTCACGGACCTTCTCTATCAGGCCGAGCGCCTGCAGGGTATTCCCAACCAAGGCGGCGAAACCCCTCTCCCGGAGGGAGCCATGTTGGGCCTGGGCGTTCGTACGGCAGCCATACGTAATCTGCACCGACAGGGACCGCTCACGAACACGACCAATCAGCTGGATGTAGCGCTGAACGGTCGCGGCTGGTTTCAGGTTGAGGGCCCGAACGGAGAGCGCATCTACACCCGCGCGGGATCCTTCAACAAGAGCAATACCGGCGCCATTGTGACGCTTGAAGGATACGCTCTGCCTGGCCTGAACCCTGTTCCTCAGAATACAATCGACATCTCCATCAATCAGGATGGGCGCGTCTTCGCCAAGGTTGCCGGTGAGGTCGACCCGATTGAACTCGGGCGAATTGAGCTTGCCAACTTCGCGAACGATTCAGGTCTGGAACCTATCGGAAGCAACTATTATCGCGAGACGCCGGCATCAGGTGCGGCCGTTGCAGGGTTCCCGAACACGGAGGGCTTTGGGAGCGTGCACCAAGGTTATCTTGAGAGTTCGAACGTCGATCCGGTGAAGGAGATAACCAATTTGATCTCGGCCCAGCGGGTATATGAAATGAACTCTAAAGTGATCCAGGCTGCGGATGATATGGCCGGGACGGTTTCGAAGGGAATCCGCTAACTAAATTTAAAAGAGAAATGGTTCCTGCATAATGAACTTGCTGCTTCGCCTTCTGATCGTCTGTACTCTGATCGGCTTTGCCACCACGGCACGTGCTGACGAGATTCTGCTGCCTGTTCCTGCCGTGACGATCTATCCCGGGGATACGATCAAGGAGTCCATGCTCAAGGAGCGAAGCTTCCTCTCGACTTTCCGGGCGCGCTCCGCCGTCATTGAATCCCCTGTTCAGCTGATCGGGAAAGTCGCTCGCAGGACCTTGTTACCCGGAGAAGCGATTCCAACCAACGCCGTCGACGACGCAAGACTCGTTTCTCGCGGAGTTGCGACACAGATCATCTTTCAGGAGAATGGTCTTACGATTTCCGCATTAGGATCTCCCCTGCAGTCCGGAAGTCTAGGCGAACTCATCCGCGTGAGGAATGTGGACACCGGACGTATCGTTCTCGGCACGGTCCAGGCTGACGGAACCATCCGAATTGGCGGGTACTGATGAAGCGTCTGCTCACCTTGCTCCTTGTTCTGCTCTCGCCAAGTCTTGCGCAGGCCTCGACGCGCATCAAGGATATTGCCTCGGTACAGGGGGTCCGAGACAATCAGTTGATTGGCTACGGCCTTGTCATGGGCCTCCAAGGAACGGGTGACACCCTTCGAAACTCGCATTTTACCGAACAGTCTCTCCAGTCGATGCTGGACAAGATGGGAGTGAATGTCCGTGATGTGCCTTTGCGGACGAGAAACGTTGCTGCGGTCGCCGTAACTGCGGATCTTCCTCCGTTCATCGGAGCCGGCTCCCGTATCGACGTGACCGTCACTTCCCTGGGAGACGCGACCTCGCTGAAGGGAGGAACGCTCCTGCTCACGTCGCTCATGGGAGGCGATGGTCAGGTCTACGCCGTGGCGCAAGGCCCCGTAGCCGTCTCCGGATTCAATGCTGCAGGACAGGCAGAGACATTGACTCAAGGCGTTGCGACCGCCGGTAGGATCCCGAACGGTGCGCTCATCGAGCGCGAGGTGCCAGGAGCCATGAGGGAGATGTCGTCCCTGGTCCTGGAACTCAAGAATCCGGATTACAAAACGGCAACGCTGATTACCGATGCCATCAATGCCTATGCCATCGCCCGATACGGCAAGCGTGTTGCCACTCCGCGCGACTTCCGTACGGTCGTTCTCAACAAGCCGCGGGACATAGGAACGACTCGCTTCATCGCAGAATTGGGCGATCTGCGAGTCCAACCGGATACCCCCGCTCGCGTCGTCGTCGATCAGCGGACCGGCACCGTCGTGATCGGCAAGAACGTCCAGATATCAACGGTCGCGATGACGCATGGAAATCTCACTGTCCGCGTCACGGAGACACCGCTCGTGTCGCAGCCGGAACCCTTCGGAAATGGGCGTACGGCAGTCGTGCCGAGGACGCAGATTACGGCAACGGAGCCCGACGCGCATCTTGCGGTCATTGGAGGATCGGACCTTCAGACGCTCGTTAAGGGCCTGAACCAGATCGGCCTGAAGCCTACGGACATCATTGCCATCCTTCAGGCCGTCAAAACGGCGGGCGCACTACAGGCAGATCTGATCGTGCAATGATTGTCGACGTAATAAAGTCTCTTATCGCATGGAATCGAGGTGCCAAGGCATTGGCGTGCTTTCAGTGGAGCTATGCATCATGAGGATGTTCCTGCGCTTGATCCATGTTCTGCTTCTCTCTGTTTCGTTCACGCCAAGCCTGCAAGGTGAACTCAGGGCTCAGGATAAGGCGACATCGGCACCGAACGCGGGAATGCAGAAGGTGGTTGAAGCTCCTAAGGAGCAGAAGCAAAGTTTGTACTGCGCCAACATAGCCGACGCGGCGGCCGATGCGAGATACGCCTGGCAGAAAGAGACGCTGACGGCATTGGAGAAGGAGATCGAAGAACGAATCCAGGTTCTGGAGCAAAAGAAGAAGGAATACGAAGAGTGGCTTCAGAAGCGGAATGCGTTTCTTGCAAAAGCCGATGAAACGGTCGTAGCGATCTACTCCAGGATGCGCCCGGATGCCGCTGCTCTCCAACTGGCCAATATGCAGGATGAGGCTGCAGCCGCGATTCTGGCAAAGCTCAATCCCAGAAGCGCAAGCGCGGTTCTCAACGAGATGGAACCTGCACGGGCGGCTCAACTGACAGGCATCCTGACCGATGCTGCAAAGCGCTCGCAGGAGAGCGAAAGATCATGATGAAATACGCGCTGCTGACGACGGTCACGCTCTCTCTTGGAGCTTGCGCATCGAGCGAACTCGGGCGTGAACCCCCCATGACGCCTGTCGGGTATGGTCTGACCGTCGCCCGCGAGCCGGTGCCAACCGTTTTTGGCGCGGCAGCGAGAACGTCTCATTACTCTTTATGGACCCAGAATAGCGCCGATCTTTTTCAGGACCCACGGGCCAAGAAAGTGGGTGATGTGATCACCGTCAATATTCAGATCGATGACAAGGCGCAGTTCGACAATGCGAGCGATCGATCTCGATCGTCCAAGATCAACCTCGGCTTTGGCGCAAAATACGGATTCAACGGTCGTTCAGGGAGCTACGCGGCAGACGGCGATATACGCTCAGGCTCATCTTCAGAGGGACAGGGATCGATAGACCGATCGGAGAAACTTCGACTGTCGGTCGCGGCCGTCGTGACGGAGGTCCTTCCCAACGGAAACCTGATCATCAGCGGCTCTCAGGAAGTGCGCGTAAATTTCGAAGTTCGCGTTCTGAACATTGCAGGCATCGTCAGGCCGAGCGATGTATCGAGAAAGAATACGATCGGCTACGATAAGATCGCTGAGGCGCGCATTTCGTATGGCGGGCGCGGCCGCATCACCGACGTTCAGCAACCTGCCTGGGGACAGCAGGTCTACGATGCCATCACTCCATTCTGAGAGCGGGTCGGGGTAAGGTCATGAGCCGAAGGAAGAAGCTGCGATTTCCTTCTTCGCAAGGAAAGGGCGGCTGGCTGATAACCTTGGCCGTGCTTTCGATTCTTGCCACAGGTACCGGCGGCCTGTTCGGGCTCTATCTGGTCTCGGCCGTCGAGAAGGCCATCGACGAGATGAAGAAGAGCGAGGACAGCAAGAAGGCCCCAGCGCTCGCGTATTCCGGCGATCTCGCGTCCAAAAGCCTCGCTCCCGTCGTAACGAATCTCGCAAATGGCGACGATACCTGGGTACGGCTCGAATCCTCGATCATCTTTTCTGCAGGGGCGATTCAGAACCCAGACATCGTGGCTGCTGAGATACGACAGGATATTCTTGCCTATCTCAGAACTCTTTCCGTTTCCCAGATCCAGGGTGCGAGCGGGCTCCAGCATCTCCGCGAGGACCTTAACGAACGCGTTTCTCTCCGGACAAAGGGGCTAGTTCGTGAGATCGTCGTAGAAACTCTCGTCGTGCAATGAGGAGCGGAAAAGAACCGAAACGATGCACGGCTCCTTGGACGCTCAACGGCTGAGAAGTAGCTTTCTCTAAGATTTATGGATGCCTGAGTTCTACATCACATGACGTTAAGATTGCTCTCTGTCGTAGCATTCGCGCTGATTGCTACGGCTGCAAATGCCCAGGTCCCAGGTCTGGACGCTTTGCTCCCACCAGGCGATGGCGCAGCCAGCGGCCGGATCATTCAGATCGTCGCCCTTCTTACTGTTCTCTCGCTGGCGCCGGGCCTGCTGATTATGGTGACGAGCTTCACGCGTTTCGTGGTGGCCCTCTCGTTTCTGCGCTCCGGGTTGGGTCTCCAGAGTACGCCGGCAAACCTGTTCCTCATAAGCCTGTCGCTGTTCATGACTTTCTATGTCATGGCGCCAACGTTCGACCGCGCTTGGAATGAAGGCATTCGGCCGCTAACGGAGAACCGGATCTCGGAGACCGAGGCTTTCACGCGTGTGGCCGAACCGTTTCGTGAGTTCATGCTGTCCCATGTGCGTCCGAAGGATTTGCAGACATTCAGCGAAATGGCCTCTGCCAATTTCCCGAAGATGGAAGAGAACGGTAAGGTGGATCTGCGCATCGTCATCCCTGCCTTCATGATCTCGGAATTGAGGCGAGGTTTTGAGATCGGCTTCCTGATCGCTCTCCCCTTTCTCGTGATCGATATGATCGTTGCGACCCTCGTGATGTCCATGGGGATGATGATGATGCCGCCGACCGTCATATCGTTGCCTTTCAAGATCCTGTTCTTTCTCCTTATTGATGGCTGGAATCTCCTGATTGGCGGTCTCGTGCGTTCATATTTCTGAGAGAGCGCCTTCGGCAGGGAAGGCATGCGAGCCGTTAACCATGCCTTAACGCTTGCGGGCTGTTCGACCGTGAGCGTGTCTTCGCGCTTGACTAGAACGCAAGCTTCACGCAAGCTCCCATCGTCGAAATGACGATGATGGCAGGTTGAATCAACAGCCTCACTGGCTGCTCTTCGAAGGCATGATGCCGCCCTGCCACACCGGTGAAAGTCCGGTATGTCCCGCCAAATGTGTTGCTTTTATAGGGACAAGCCCATGTCTAGCCTTCTGACGAATGCCTCCGCCATGACCGCCCTGACGACGCTGAAGAGCATCGCAGGGCAACTCGACCAGACCAGCAGCCGGATCTCCACCGGCCTGAAGGTGGCGGACGCTTCCGACAACGCAGCGTACTGGTCGATCGCCACCACGATCCGCGCCGACAACGGCTCGCTCGGTGCGGTGAAGGACGCTCTCGGCCTCGGCGCCAACTCCGTCGACACCGCCTTCAACGGCCTGAACCGCTCGATCGAACTGATGAAGGACATCCAGGCCAAGCTGACGGCCGCGATGTCGCCGAACGTCGACCGCGCGAAGATCCAGACCGAAATCAGCGCCAAGCTGAAGGAGCTCAAGCAGACGGCCGACGCTTCGGTCGTGTCGGGCGAGAACTGGCTCTCCACCGACTCCGCCGCCGGCAACTACGTCTCGGACCGCAAGATCGTCGCCTCCTTCACCCGTGAAGGCGGTGCGGTTTCTGTCGACACGATCACGATCTCGGTGGACGAGACGAAGCTGTACGACAAGAACCAGACGGCGGCCGATGCCACCGCGGCTGCGGACGCGACCCTGGCCGCGGCCGACCAGACCGCCTACGACAACGCGAAGACGAACTGGGAGTCCGCCCAGGCGACCTGGGAAGCCAGCGGCAAGAGCGCGGCCGACCTGAGCACCTACGAGACGGCGAAGTCGAACTGGCAGACCGCACAGCAGACCTACCAGACGGCGATCGACACGGCGAACGGCAGCGCCGTGGCGGCCGTTGACGGCAAGGGCGGCCTGCTCGACAAGGAGTGGGGCGTTCTTGCCAAGGACGAGAAGGGCCTTCTGAAGCACTATGAGCTGTCGATCAGCAAGATGGACATCTCGGCGGTTCAGAACCAGGACCTGTCGAAGCTGCGCGCCTACATCCAGGTGGTCGACAAGGCGCTAGGCGCCATGACCGACGCGGCGACGACACTGGGTGCCAACAAGACACAGATCTCCTCGCAGACCGCCTTCGTCGAGTCGCTGATCAAGGCGAACGAACGCTCGATCGGCACGCTCGTCGATGCGGACATGGAGGAGGAGTCGACCCGTCTGAAGGCGCTGCAGGTTCAGCAGCAGCTCGGCGTGCAGTCTCTCAGCATCGCCAACGGCAACACCCAGAGCATCCTCTCGCTGTTCCGCTAACCGGACAAGCGGTTCTCTCGCTCAAGAGGGAGTGACTATTCGGAAGCCACGCTGAAAAGCGTGGCTTCTTTCATTGGAGCCGCGCAGGCGGCAAGGCACGGGCAGTCCCCGCGAGGTGCGTCGCCACATCTGAGCTTCCTGTTCAAATCGACAGTCGCTCAAACATGCAAGCCTCGCGCAAGCCTCGCATGCAAGGGTCAGGCTCATAGCAGGTTGAGCCGGCCCGGAATCGAACGCGGCTCGAAGGCATGAAGCCGCCCTGCTATACCGGTAAGAGTCCGGTATGTCCCTACAGCTTTGACAACAAGGGAAGGCCAATGTTTCGGTCTGCCCAATTCCTCTGCTCAATCAAAGGGACAGTCCATGTCTAGCCTTCTGACGAATGCCTCCGCCATGACCGCCCTGACGACGCTGAAGAGCATCGCAGGGCAACTCGACCAGACCAGCAGCCGGATCTCCACCGGCCTGAAGGTGGCGGACGCTTCCGACAACGCAGCGTACTGGTCGATCGCCACCACGATCCGCGCCGACAACGGCTCGCTCGGTGCGGTGAAGGACGCTCTCGGCCTCGGCGCCAACTCCGTCGACACCGCCTTCAACGGCCTGAACCGCTCGATCGAGCTGATGAAGGACATCCAGGCCAAGCTGACGGCCGCGATGTCGCCGAACGTCGACCGCGCGAAGATCCAGACCGAAATCAGCGCCAAGCTGAAGGAGCTCAAGCAAACGGCCGACGCTTCGGTCGTGTCGGGCGAGAACTGGCTCTCCACCGACTCCGCCGCCGGCAACTACGTCTCGGACCGCAAGATCGTCGCCTCGTTCACGCGTATCGATGGGAACATCACCGTCGACACGATCACGATCTCGGTGGACGAGACGAAGCTGTACGACAAGAACCAGACGGCGGCCGATGCCACCGCGGCTGCGGACGCGACCCTGGCCGCGGCCGACCAGACCGCCTACGACAACGCGAAGACGAACTGGGAGTCCGCCCAGGCGACCTGGGAAGCCAGCGGCAAGAGCGCGGCCGACCTGAGCACCTACGAGACGGCGAAGTCGAACTGGCAGACCGCACAGCAGACCTACCAGACGGCGATCGACACGGCGAACGGCAGCGCCGTGGCGGCCGTTGACGGCAAGGGCGGCCTGCTCGACAAGGAGTGGGGCGTTCTTGCCAAGGACGAGAAGGGCCTTCTGAAGCACTATGAGCTGTCGATCAGCAAGATGGACATCTCGGCGGTTCAGAACCAGGACCTGTCGAAGCTGCGCGCCTACATCCAGGTGGTCGACAAGGCGCTGGGTGCCATGACCGACGCGGCGACGACGCTGGGTGCCAACAAGAAGCAGATCTCCTCGCAGACCGCCTTCGTCGAGTCGCTGATCAAGGCGAACGAGCGCAGTCTCGGCACACTGGTCGATGCAGACATGGAGGAGGAGTCGACCCGTCTGAAGGCGCTGCAGGTTCAGCAGCAGCTCGGCGTGCAAGCGCTCAGCATCGCCAACGGCAACACCCAGAGCATCCTCTCGCTGTTCCGCAGCTAGTTGCTTTTCGCCTAGCCGGGCGAAGCGCTCTGAAGCATGCCAAGGCCGCACTCCGTTGGAGTGCGGCCTTTCTCTTGCGCAATCTCCGCACAAGGTTCGCCAGCAACATTGCGCCGACATCCTATGCTTACTCTGTCGAGTCAGGACATGACCGGTCGCCAGCACGCTGAGAAACTCTGGACGAATATCCTCGAGCTTGGAGCCCGCCGTCTCGCCGCTCTCGGCCTCATAGGCCTTGCCGTCTTTCTGGGCGTCGGCATCGGCGCCTACTATTTGAGCCGTCCTGCTCAGGAAGCGCTATACATCGGCCTCGAACGTGAGGATGTAAGCCGGATCGGCTCAGTCCTAAAGGATGCCGGGATCCCATTCGACGTCAGCGCCGATGGCACATCGGTTCTCGTGCGATATGGGCATACGGCACAGGCTCGCATGCTTCTTGCAGAGAAGGGGCTGCCGCAAAGTTCCAAATCAGGGTACGAACTGTTCAACGACCTTGGTTCATTGGGCCTCACATCCTTCATGCAGGAGGTGACGCGCGTACGTGCGCTCGAGGGGGAAATCGCGCGCACGATCCAAACCATGAAAGGCGTAAAGGCCGCGCGGGTTCACATTGTCCTTCCCGATCGCGGGTCCTTCCGCAGGGACCAGCAGCCGGCTTCGGCCTCGGTCGTCATACGAACGGAGCCTGCTGACGATATGAGCTCCGCACAAGCCATTAGGCACCTTGTCGCCTCTGCCATACCAGGCATGAAGGCCGACAAGGTAACCGTTCTGAACACGAATGGAATGCTCCTCATGTCGGGGGACGATGGGGCGAATGCCTCGACGGGAAGAATGGCAAGCCTGGAGCGGAACGTCAGCCGTGAAATCCAGGATAACATTCGTAGAACGCTTACGCCCTATCTGGGCCTGGGAAATTTCGAAGTTAGCGTCGCTGCACGCCTGAACACCGATAAGACAAGCATCAACGAGACTATCTACAATCCAGAATCCAAGGTCGAGCGTTCCGTCCGCACGGTCAAGGAAACCGAAGTTTCTCAGAATCGAGCCAATCAGAAGCCCGCAACGGTGCAACAGAACCTTCCCGAGGAAAGAGTCAGGGCCGAGGGGGGCGAGAGTTCAAGTGAGGACAATCAACGCCGTGAAGAGCTGACGAACTACGAGATTTCATCGAAAACCATCCAAACCGTCAGCGACGGATATGCAATCAAGAACATCTCCGTCGCGGTACTGGTCAACAAGAACCGATTGTCGGCGCTTACTGGCGGAGAAGCCGCGAACCAGGCTGCGCTCGATACGAAGATTGCAGAGATTGAGCAGCTTGTCTCATCCGCAGCTGGGTTTGAGAAAGGCAGAGGAGATCAGATCAAGGTGGCTGCCGTCACATTCGTTGATGATGGCCGTATGATGGAGCCTGTGCCGCCGCTCGGATTCGGCGAAGTCATCATGCGTCAGTTCGGCAATATCATCAACGCGCTTACGATCCTGATCGTCACGACGCTCCTCATCTGGTTTGGTCTGCGTCCCGCAGTCACTGCCATTCTCGCCAGGCCTGAAGCTGAAAAGACATTTGAGAGTGAAGCTCCGGCTCTAGAGAGCGGTGCCGCAGCACTCTCGGAAGCGAGCGCCCAGATTGAATCGGCCGAGACGGTGCCCAACCTGATCGAAGATCTGACAGGCAAGATGAGCCGCTCTCCGCAGAAGAAACTGGAGCAGCTTGTGGAGTATGATGAAGAGCATGCTGCTGCGATCCTCAAGCAGTGGCTGATCCAAGAGGCGGCGTGATGGCTATCCCAGTCGCTGACTTCCTCATGGATTTTCGCCTTGATGTGCCCGATACGGCGAAGACAAACGGTCCTGCCTCTGTCACGGTTGACATAGAGGACGAACCGGATGACACGGCGCAGCGCATTCAGGATGCCGTGCGACGGGCACGCGAGGAAGAAAGGCACTCCGCACGGCAAACTCTCGAAGCGGCCTTGGCTTCCGAGAAAGCCTCTGCCGAGGAGCGCCTTCGACAGGAGCGAAATGTATGGGCCCGCGAGCAGGCCGAGGTGCTCTCCGAAAGTCTGGCGAGAGGTCTCAGGGATCTTGAGGAGCGGATCAGCGACAGAATGGTGAGGCTTCTTGTGCCGTTCTTGGGTGAGGCGCTTCGGACCGGTGCTCTGCGGGAGCTTTCCGAGATCCTCGAAGCGCTGATTTCTCGGGGAGCGGGCCGGCCCATAACGATCGTCGGGCCTGAGGATCTTCTCCTGGAACTCAAGAGCGCAATCGACTCTCGCAATGAGAACGTAGAGTTCCTGTTCGGTCCAGGGCCGGATGTCAGGATCGCCGTGGATGAGACGATCGTCGAGACGCGTCTGAACGCTTGGGTCAATCGGCTGAGCGATGCTGCAGGTAAGGATTGAGTATGCCAGACCCGGACAAGCAGGAGATCATTATTGTCCGCAGGTACGAGGCGGAGGAGGAGCAGCACAAGGGCGGCGTGTGGAAAATCGCGCATGCCGACTTCATGACGGCGATGATGGCCTTTTTCCTCGTGATGTGGCTGATCAGCGTTACGGACAATGAAACAAGGTCAACAATATCCAATTACTTCAACCCGCTGAAGCTCGCAGAGAGTACGACGGATCGTAAGGGCCTCAACGACCCTAAAAACGACTCTCATGAGACCAGGGAGGGAAGCAGCAAGACAACGGCGAATAAGGGAAGTGCAGAGGAGAAAGGCGGTCGTTCTCCTCAGAGTCCAAAGGCCCGATTCAACGAGGGGGCGCTGTTCCAGGATCCTTATGCCGTTCTTGCCAAGCTTGCCACGGAGAGCGAGCAGGGACAGCCGCAGGATACTCCCGGCGCGGACGTGCCGCTCGGCGAGTCGGGGGACCCGGGAATGAGTGGAGGGGAGGCTTATCGCGATCCCTTCGACCCTCTCTATTGGCAGGTTGCACCGCTGCCGAAGGCAAGAACGAAGACGCCGGGCGCGCCGGGCACCGTGGCGCCAGCCCCCGAAGAAGGTGCTATCGATGCATTGGCCGTATCGTCCAAAGCGCAGACAGGTACAAGGGCCTTGGAAAAGAACAAGCCTGTCAGCGTGGCTGCGGCTGAGAAGGCAACACCCACCAATGAGGTTCTCGCACAGCAGGAGAGTAAGGAAGATCGGGCCGAGGCGGAAATTCGAACCGAAGTCGAGGGCGCCCTTAAATCCCCGAAAACGTCCAGCCCAATGCCAAAGGTCGATGTGCGGCGGACGGGGGAAGGAATCCTCATCAGCATCACGGACGATATGAATTTCAGTATGTTTGCCGTTGGCTCGGCAGAGCCCCGGCCGAACGTCGTTCGGGCAATGGAAAGACTTGCTAAGGTCATCAGCAGTCGTCCAGGACGAATTATCATCCGCGGTCACACGGACGGGCGTCCGTTCAAGTCGGACACATACGACAACTGGCGGCTTTCGACGGCGCGCGCGCACATGGCGGCCTATATGCTGATACGAGGCGGTGTCGATGAGGCGCGCATCGAACGGGTGGAAGGGCACGCAGATCGAAACTTGAAGAACCCGTCGGATCCCAATGCAGCAGAGAACCGGAGAATCGAGATTCTGATGCGGGAGGACCGGAGTGGCTAGACGTCTGCGCCTGACCCTCGCCCTATCCGGCTGCCTGCTGGCGCTGCCGGCTGATGGTATCGCTCAGCAGCGTAGTGGAACGGACGAGGGAAATCTTTCTCCCGTCCACCTGGTGAGAACCCTCCAGACTTTGCAGGATCAGATCGCTTCAGGATCGACGAATGCTCACGTGGCGCAGCGCGTTCTGTTGACGCGCCTCGACGAGAAACTGACGACAATGGACGATTCCGTGTGGCAATCACCGCGAAACGTCCAGGCTGCGGTGGTATATGTGCTCAGTGGAGGGAAGCCGGATATCCTCCGGCGAATCCTTGCTGCTGGTCACCTCGGTGCAGCAGACGACGTCCTGGTTCGTGGATCTCTTGCTTATGTCGAGGGACGTGAGGAGGAAGCGCAGAAGCTCTTGGGCGGCGTCAATCCGCGAGAACTGCCCATTACATTGTCTGGACAAGTCGCTCTCGTTCAGGCCGCACTCAATGTGCGGGATGACCCGGCGAAGTCAGTCGAACTCCTCGATTATGCGCGTCTGCAGTTGCCAGGAACGCTTGTAGAAGAAGCGGCGCTGAGGCGGGAAATCCTCGTGCTGAGCCAAACCGGCGATACGAAAAAATTCGACTTGTTGTCCCGCCAATATCTGAGGCGTTTCCGCTATTCCGTCTATGCCGGGAATTTTCGTCAGCGCTTCGCGGCAGCATTGACGCGGCTCGAGTTTACAAAGGACCCGGATTACTTCTCCCGGCTGGTTGCCGTATTGAGCGAGTTGGAGCCTGCCGGTCAACTCGAGCTTTACCTTCTCGTTGCGCGCGCGGCGGTCATTCAAGGGCAGACAAAAGCCGCTATTCTCGCTGCCAACAAGGCATATGAACTGGCGGCACAGGACAAGGTGAGCGCCGTCAGAGCAACTCTCTATCGGGCAGCGGCCATGATCGTGACATCTCAAGGGTTTGATGAAGCGGCGCGGCAACTCAGATCTATCGATCGCTCCGTTCTGGAAACTGCGGATGTCGGTCTTCTGGACTCCGCCTTGGCAATGGCAAAGTTCATTCGCGAGAGCCCGACAGAGGCATCGTCTGCGAAAGCGATCACGCCTGCGGCCGTGCCGGAAGCCAACACAGCGGCTCCTCTGCAGCGGCCCACACCCACCATTTCGCGGGCCCAGGAAGTTCTCGGGCAGATCGACAAAATTGTTCGGAGGGAGAGTCGATGAATATTCTTGAATTCCTCACTCCGAATGCAGTTTCACGTCCGGAAGCCCAGTCTCAGAGAGGAGCGGCTTCCGACGCGAATGGGGTAAGCAATGGTTCTGCTCTCTCTCAAGAGCCGAGCTTCAATGGACTTCTCGACTCTCTATCGGCGAAGAACAGTGCAGAAACCTTTTCCAAGGGCGGCCTCCCCCCTGACGGAGGTCAGGAGAGGGGCGATCTCGATCCGGAAAGCATCGTCGACAGCAAGGGGGAGGCGCTAAGGGATCGGAGTACATCATCTGAACCTTCGCCCGTGTCTGGACAGAGCGATCCCCACTCGCTCGTCCAGTTCCTGCTCCCATTCGTTGGTCAGGTCCGCTCTGCTGCGACGGATGCTGGAGGCGCTAGGTCGACTGCGGATCCTGGCTCCGGACCTTCCCGGAGCATGCTCCTCAACGATGAGTGGACAGCCAGTGAAATGCCGGATCTTCAGGGGGGGGCTGGCTTCAAGGCCAAGGTCCTCCATCAGGAGGCCCATTTCAAGCCCGTTCTTCCGAGCGCTCTTTCCCCTGAAACGGGGAAGCATAACACCACTGGTAGGGCTGGCATTGATACCCGCGGCATCGGCGTCTCCCTGACGGGAGCAGCTTCTTCTGGCATTGCTGAGGCCTCCGAGGCGGACACCCTGTTGACACGGGCCGTCGGCAGCGGCGCGAAGCCTGATTCTGCGACTATGGAGATTGCCTCCGGCGATAGTGAACGTATCTCGGGGGTGTCGGTCTACCAGCAGGTTGCCGACGCTGTTTCTAGCAAGCTTACGGATACCGCAGTCGAGCCGGAAGTACATTCGAGCAGCGCTATCGCCGCATCGCCCTCTATCGTGCTGAAACCTTCGGAAGGGGTCCTTCGGGTGCTGAGCATCCAGCTTCATCCGGTTGAGCTCGGTGTCGTTACGGTCAAGATGCGGTTGTCGAACGATCAACTGGAGATGGAGATCCACACGCCGAGCGAGGAGACCGCCGACATCCTGCGCAGAGATGTCGACAAGCTCTCCGGTCTCTTGCGGACATCGGGGTATCGGGCAGACCTCGTCACGATCCATGTGATGCGGGTGGACCCCGCACAACAGGAGAGTTCGATCCGGCAGGGCGAGCCCTGGAACACGCAACCGCAATCCAACGGCTTTCAGCAGGGACAGTCAGGGCAGCACGACGGATCCAGGCGTTCTCTTTCTGAACAGGGTGAGACAAGTCTACAGGTGAGGGGCAATGCCGAACGTGAAGGTGGTGGCGGTCACGCTGCTTCTGGGATCTATCTTTAGCGGTGCGTCTGCTGCAACGGCCAACACCAATGCCTGCGAGCGGGAGATGCTGCGAGCGGCGTCGAAGCATGGAGTTCCTCTTGGAATGCTGTATGCGGTGGGGCTTGCCGAGACCGGAAATCGTGGGTCGCTTCAGCCATATGCCATGAACATCGAAGGGCGAGCCTATTTTGCCCAGAGCATCAGCGATGCGATTCAGCGATTCGAGGAGGCTCGCCGCTCTGGAGCGAAACTCATCGATCTCGGATGCATGCAGATCAATCATTACTATCACAGGGAGCGGTTCAGTTCGGTCGAGAGCATGCTGAGCCCACGCGAGAATGTGGAGTACGCAGCGCAGTATCTGAAGCAGTTACACATGCGAGAGGGCAGCTGGACGATGGCGATCGCTCGCTACCATGCGGGCCCCAATAATGATCCAGCCCAGAAGCAATATGTCTGTCGCGTCATGTCGAACATGGTCGCGACGGGGTTCGGCCAATGGACACCTGCCGCCAAGTCGTTCTGCCAGTGAGGTGAGTACAAGAGCCCTCGCGGGAAAGGCTGAAAATCAGCTTCAACGGCGCAGCTCTTCAGGGTGCTGCCGCGGGCCTTTGCCTCCGTCAGAGAATGCAGAAAGCAAATGCCTTCGAAGCGGTTTGCGCTTCACCGGCTTGCAAGCCGCTACGACTGGCTCTGTTGCTCCACGAAGCAATAGAGGCTACCGCGATATGAGGACCGGGATCCCTTTGCCCTCGATCATGCCAGCGTACGCCGAGCCACTTCGTTGAAGACGAGCTACGAGACGCCCTTTCGCGTAAAGCTCGAGATCATCGGCCCGGACATTCCAGGTATTGATCTCACGCAAGGCGCTCTCTGCGCAGTTGCTGCTGGAGGCTTTGTAAAGATCGAGCGTCGATGACGTCGACAAGTGAAGCTGGCAGGCGTCCTTTCCGATCTTCATGGTCCAGCGCCCTGAGAGGGAGGAAACGGTTCCGCTCTGCTGCGCAGGCGCAAGGTCTTGCCGGGTATGAGCTAGGGTATCGGTCCTCTGTTCGGCCGCGTGAGGAGGGTCTTGTGGAGGAGGAGGGGATTCGAGCGCCTCTGCCGACTTGTCGGCGATATCTCGATGATCCGACACCGCTGCTTGGCGGGATGCCCAGGGGCCGATAGGTTCGAGAGGCTCCGGTGCTACGGTTTTATGATGTGAGGGCGACAGGAATACAGGCGGAGGCTCTGCGGGCTCCGGGATCGGTGCATTCCAGGGGCTCGAATACAGCGAAAGCGATGGATTCAGATATCTTCCTCGGCTCCAAGGGCTGGAGGGATAAGGATCGTCCGTTACTGCGCAGCCCGAAAGGACGACATGGCAGCATATGATGGTGGCAATGGTTCGCAGCATCAGATGTGGTGTTCGTCGTTTCCTCTGGGTCGCCATTAGAGCCGCAGCGCGGCTTATTTTTTTGAGCTGGTACTGGATGTTGTGGTGAGGGTATTGGTTCAGCCGACGAAGGTGTATCCGATGTAACGTTTGGCTTCGATGGGATCGTATCCGAGGCGGGCGCGCAGCTTCTTGCGCAGCTTGCTGACATGGCCCTCGATGACGCTCTCCTCGACGTCGTTGGAATAGATGCCGTAGATGGCGTTGAAGATCTGGGTCTTGGTCAGGCGGCGGCCGCGGTTGCGCACCAGGTACTCGAGAATGTGCCGCTCGCGGCGGGGCAGGGGCAGGCTGACGCCGTCGATCTCCGGGTCGCGCCCGTCGAAGTACACCTTCAGGCGCTCGGGCGCGGCCGGGGCGGTCTGGGCGGCGGCGTTGACGCGCCGCCAGATCGCCTCGGAGCGGGCGAGGATCTCGCGCACGTGGACGGGCTTGCGCACCACGTCGTCGAACTTGGCGGTGAAGAGCTCCAGGGTCTGCTCGAGGGAGCGGATCTCGCTCAGGGCGATGATGGGGGCGCGGGAGTGGCGGCGGATGGCTTCGGCGCAGGCGATGCGCTCCTGGAACTCGCCGAGCAGGAAGCCCTGGACGGCGTCGAGGTCGGCGCTGGAGGCGGCGTTGAGCCATTCCTTGAACTCGCCGGCGTAGAGCCCGAGCGAGGAGACGCCTTCCCGATGGAACCCGGCGACGTACGCAGCCGTCACCATCTGTCGTTCGTCGACGACGATGTACATGATGTAAGCCCCCCGGCCTATCAAGTTGTAGTCGAACGCAGGTACGCGCGATGAGGATCGCGAGTTGCTGGCGGTCAGCGCCTGGGCAACTACTTCTTAACTTATACTTTTTACTACGGATCGTGAGCGCGTGTGCTTTGTTGGTCCGCGTCGCCCCTCCGAATCAGTAGGATTATTGATAAATGCCGGTTGCCCGTCCTTGCGTCAACGGCAAAGGCGGCCCCCACCCCCATCCCTCGCCGCTTCCACCCAACTGTTGCTCCCAAACAATAGGGGTGTTGCTCGCCAGAGCCTTGAGCTGCGCAAATAAGCGGCTTCGCTGACAACGTCTGAAGACGGGCGGATTATTTGAAGGCCATGAGCAATCGGGTGCCGAAAATCCTCAACGCCCAACCGATTGACGTGCGATGATCGGCGACGGACGAAGTTTCAGATCTCTGCACGTGCATGACGTAAATGGCGGTTCATGGAAAAAGGCGCCATATCGATGAAATAATGTGTCTTTGTCTGCGTCTCAAGCTTATAAAGTCAAAGCTGCTTTGACCTTAACTATTTATAGAGATCGCGACCTTTATTTATTTGCCTTGAAATTGCCCATTTCGCCTTTCGGAGCCTGAGATGCGCCTTCTCAACAAGCTGAGGGTTATGACGAAGATCGCCCTGCCGGTCGCGATCTTCGTCGCTATCGCCATCGGTCTGATCGTTCTTGCAAAGACAGGTCTGGATCGTCTCGCCTCGGATACGCAACAGGTGGTCAATGTCGATGCCGCGCGGCTGCGAATGGTGCTGGCGCTCGACTCGAAGGTGAACCAGGCCACCATTGAGGAGAAGAGCATCCTTGGCGACAGAAACGTCGAAGGGCGTGGTGTCTACGGCAAGCGGTACGAAGAGACCAAGCAGGAAGCTTTAAACCAGCTTGCGGATCTGATGAAGTCCCTCGGACCCTCGGAAGACCGTCGAGCTTATGAGAGCGTCGCGAACGCAATTCAGGCGTATTTCGCGCTCGCCGACCAGAGCGTCGCTCACGGGCTGAAGGGCTACATGGACGACGCCGCCATGAAGATCTCGAACGGAGACGGACGCAATGCCCGGCTTAAGGTGATGGAGGAGCTTGCCGGGCTGGCCGATGCGAGCTCCAAGGGGCTCGACCGGTCGCGTGAAGAGGCCTCCGCTCTGGCAGACCGGACGTCTGCAATACTCGTAGTCTCAGCTGCCATTGGGATATCGCTTGCTCTCGCTATTCTCGGGGCCATCGTATTCTACGGAATTGTCCGGCCCCTCTCCCGCATGACGGGATCCATGTCGCGCCTTGCGGATGGCGACCTCACCGTTGTCGTCGACAGCACTGAGCGTGGAGACGAGATCGGCCAGCTGGCCCGCGCACTGCAGGTTTTCAAGGACAATGCCATAGAGGCGCGGCGTCTCGCGGCGCAGCAGGAAGCTGAGAATAACGCCAAGATGCGTCGTGCCCAGATCTTGGACCAGCTCACAAGGCAGTTCGATCAGAAAGTGTCTGCTCTCACGCAGAGCCTCGCCGCCGCTGCGACGCAGATGGAATCCACGGCGCAGTCGATGACCCACGTTGCAGACCGTACGACCGGTCAGTCGGTCACTGCCGCAAGCGCGGCTGAGCAGACCCTTTCCAACGTGCAGACTGTAGCAGCTGCCACCGAAGAACTTTCCATCTCAATTCGTGAGATCGCAAGCCAGGTTACCCAGTCGTCTCAGATCGCCGAAAAGGCCGTTCTTGACGCGCAGCGTACGAATGAAACCGTTCAGACTCTGGCAACCTCGGCCGAAAAGATTGGAAACGTCATTGCCCTGATCAATAACATTGCATCGCAGACGAACCTTCTTGCCCTCAATGCGACTATTGAGGCTGCCCGAGCAGGTGAGGCCGGCAAGGGTTTCGCTGTCGTGGCGAGTGAAGTCAAGGAGCTCGCAAACCAGACGTCCAAAGCGACTGACGAAATTTCTCACCAGATCAGCGCCGTGCAGCAGGCGACCGAGGAAGCTGTCATGGCAATCCAGCAGATTGCCCGGACCATTTCCGAGATGTCGCAGATCTCCATGTCCATCGCTGCGGCAATGGAAGAACAGGGTGCTGCGACACAGGAAATTTCGCGCAACGTGCAGGAGGCCGCGCGCGGGACAGAACTCGTGACGAGCAATATGGGAGAAGTGCGTCAGGGGGCCAGCGAGACAGGCATGGCTGCCTCGCAGGTCCTTGCGGCGGCTCAGGAGCTTGCCCGCCATTCCGAAGGTCTAGGCCGTGAGGTCGATCAGTTCCTCTCCGGTGTCCAGGCCGCCTGAGCGGGCCCATGGATGCGCAAAAAGGATCCGCGTCCGCCTGTCAACAAGTCTCGATGCATAAGAACGTGAGTAGCTCTGATGGACGACCTTCTGCGTGAGTTCCTGACCGAAACTGCGGAGCACCTCGATACAGTGGACGTAGAGTTGGTGCGCTTTGAGCAGGACCCCAACAACAAAGCCATTCTGAGCAACATCTTTCGACTCGTCCATACCATCAAGGGAACCTGCGGATTTCTCGGACTGCCGCGACTCGAGGCGCTGGCTCACGCCGCGGAAACCCTCATGGGAAAATTCCGTGACGGGATGCCGGTGACGACCCCCGCCGTTTCGCTCATTCTCTCGACGCTGGATCGGATCAAGGATATCCTGGCCGAGCTTGAGAGGCATGCCGCGGAACCGGAAGGTTCCGATGAAGATCTTATCGATGCGCTCGAGGCGATGGCTGCAGAGGAAGCGCCATCCGAAGCACCGGTGCGGGAGTCCACTGCCACAGTCGGGACATTGACCTATCAAGTCCTTGAGCGGGCTCTCCTGCCCGGGGAGGTTTCCCTCGACGAGCTGGAGAGGGCTTTCCGTGAGGCTCCTGGACCTGACGTCTCCAAGCCGCAGGCGGTCCCCGCGCGCGTGGATGAGACTGCAGCGTCAACCTCAACGACAGCACTGGAGGAGGGGAACGAACCGGCTGCGAGCAAGGTTCAGACAATCCGCGTAAACGTCGACACGCTCGAGCATCTCATGACCATGGTGTCTGAGCTCGTCCTGACACGGAACCAGCTCCTTGAGATCTCGCGCCGGGTAGACGACAGCAGCTACAAGGTTCCCCTGCAGCGCTTGTCTCACGTGACGGCTGAACTGCAGGAGGGAGTGATGCGCACGCGCATGCAGCCCATCGGCAATGCTTGGCAGAAGCTGCCGCGCGTGGTTCGCGATCTTTCAGCGGAACTCTCCAAGAAGATCGAGCTTGTCATGCAGGGAGCTGATACGGAGCTCGATCGGCAAGTCCTTGAGGTTATCAAGGACCCGCTCACCCACATGGTGAGGAACTCGGCAGACCACGGGATCGAGGCGCCTCTGGAGCGCAAAGCGGCCGGTAAGCCAGAGCGCGGGACGATCCGTCTCAATGCTTATCATGAAGGCGGGACAATCACGATCGAGATTGCCGACGACGGTCGTGGCCTGAACTTTTCCGCGATCCGAAGAAAGGCGGTCGAGCGAGGGATCGCCTCCGAAGCGGAAGTTGAGCGGATGAGCGATGCTCAGGTGGCAAAGTTCATCTTTCACCCAGGCTTTTCGACCGCTGCGGCCATTACGTCCGTGTCCGGACGCGGCGTCGGAATGGATGTTGTCAAGACAAACATCGAGTTGATCGGCGGTACTGTCGATATTCGCTCGGAGCCTGGGCGTGGAACGACCTTTACGATCAAGATCCCGCTTACGCTTGCCATCGTTGCGGCGCTGATCGTCTCATCCAAGGACCAACGTTATGCGATTCCTCAGGTTGCCGTCCTTGAGCTGGTACGAGTGACTCCCGGATCCGAGCACGCCATCGAGCGGATCAATGGAACGCCGGTTCTGCGACTCCGCGACCGCCTTCTGCCGATCGTACCGCTGTCGAAGGTCCTGAACACGAGCAGCGAAGAGGAGGTGAATGAAGGCTTCGTCGTGGTGACGCAAGTGGGACGCCAGAGGTTCGGGATACTGGTCGACGGCGTGTTCCACACCGAGGAAATTGTCGTCAAGCCTATGTCGTCCAAGCTGCGTCATATCCAGCTTTTCTCGGGCAACACTATTCTCGGCGACGGCGCAGTCGTTCTGATTATCGATCCGAACGGCCTGGCAAGGATGGTGGGTTCGGGAACGGAGGGTGGGCAATTCCAGGGCGACGCCGGTTTCGAGCAGTCGAACGTCCTGGACGAGGAAACGACGACGCTGCTCGTATTCCGCGGTGGCGGCGAAAGCCTGAAGGCCGTGCCATTGTCGCTTGTCACCCGCCTCGAAGAGATCGATGCTTCGACGATCGAATGGCTGGGAGGTCGTCCGCTTGTTCAGTATCGCGGCCGCCTAATGCCTCTTGTGCCTTCGGATGGCGATCTGACGATAAAGCGAGAGGGTATGCAGGCTCTTGTCGTCTTTTCGGACGAGGATTTCGCCATGGGCCTTGCCGTCGACGAGATCGTCGACATTGTCGAGGACAAGCTCGACATCGAGCTCGTAGCCGATCGCTCCGACCTGGTGGGGTCTGCCGTGATCCGGGGGCGGGCGACGGAGGTCGTCAATATCGCGCATTACCTGCCGTTGGTTGCAGAAGCCTGGATGCGCTCGTCTCATCCGGGAAGTAACAGTGCGGCCAAGTCCATTCTCCTTGTGGATGGATCCGCATTCTTCCGCGATATGTTGACCCCGGTATTAAAGGCCTCGGGTTACAAGGTTCAGGCAGCGGCAACAGCCTCCGAGGCTCTGCAGATCCTGACCTCAGGAAATGCAACCGACATTCTTGTAACGGAACTGGACCTGCCGGATCGCTCGGGCTTTGATCTGATCGCAACCTTGCGGTCCTCGTCACGCTATGCACAGCTTCCGGTCATCGGTCTCACAGTGAAGCACGATCCTCGACAAATCGCGCAAGCTCACAAGCTTCAGGTAACGGAACTCGTCGCCAAGTTCGACCGGCGGGGTCTGATCGCGGCTCTGTCTGAACTCCACGGTTCTCTTGAAGAGGCAGCATGAACATGACCGCAGCCAATAACAATCCCGCTGGAAAATCCTTCTCCGGGCAAGTCGACTACGTGACCGTCACGGTTGCGGGACAACTTCTTGGGCTGGCCATCGATCGGGTTCACGATGTCTTCGTTGCAAGCGAAATGACGTCGGTGCCCCTTGCTTCTCCCGAGATTGCGGGTCTTCTCAACCTTCGTGGTCGCGTAGTGACGGCAATATCATTACGCAAACGCTTGCGATTGGCAGAACAGGAACTGAAGGACCGTCGCATGGCTGTCGGCCTCGAGCACAATGGCGAGGCTTACGGGCTACTCGTGGACGAAGTCGGAGAGGTTCTGAAGCTCAATCCTGAGGACCTTCAACCGAATCCCGTCCACATGGATCCGCGCTGGGCAAGCCTTTCCGAAGGCGTTTACCAGCTTCAGGACAGGTTGCTGATTATTCTGAACGTGGAGTCCGTCCTTCAGTTCGAGACCCAGCTTGCAGCATAGGATTTGCCAAGTCAGAAAAGTAAAAGGCTCGTATTATGAGTATTGACTATTCCATTCCGGTTCTGGTGGTTGACGATTACCAGACGATGGTCCGCATTCTGCGCAACCTCCTCAAGCAGGTCGGCTTCAAGGACATCGACGACGCCTCGGACGGGACGGCGGCGCTTGCGAAGCTTCGGGAGCGCAAGTACGGCCTTGTGATCTCGGACTGGAACATGGAGCCGATGACAGGCTACGAACTGCTGCAGCACGTGCGTGCGGACGAGCAGTTGCGCGACCTTCCGTTCATCATGGTGACGGCCGAGGCGAAGACGGAGAACGTGGTGGCGGCGAAGAAAGCCGGCGTGAACAACTACATCGTCAAGCCGTTCAACGCACAGACCCTCCAGTCCAAGATCGCTGCCGTCCTCGGCGCACAGTAAATCACCAGGGCGCTGGCCATGAGAAAGCCCAAGGTCCGCAGCAACGAGAAAGCAAGCTCCATCCCGCCCTTCGACATGAATGAGGTTCAACGGCACGCTGAAATCATGGAAGCCATTGCCTCATTGAGAAGGCATGTGCAACCGGCGCAGTCGGCTGAGGACATGAGTGAAGAGCGGCGCCACGACCTTCTTGAGGTACAGCGTCTGAAAGCGGAGCTGCACGCCATTTCGGATGCCATTCAGCGCACGAAGCAGGAAATTGCAACGCTTCATTACACAGGCGCCCAAGGACGAGAAATCGCCAGAGTTACCGACGAACTCGGCGCCGTAGTCCTGGGGACAGAGTCGGCAACTCATTCGATTCTGACTGCCACCGAGGCGATCGACGAAATTTCGGGAGAATTGGCCTCCCGTCTTTCGGGAAAAGACCGTGAAATGGCGCTCCAGATTGGAGAGAAGATCGTCGGCATATTCGAGGCCTGCAATTTTCAGGACATCACGGGCCAGCGGATCGGCAAGGTCGTGGGTGCCATGCGCTTCGTCGAAGAGCGCGTTGAGCGCATGATAGAGATCTGGGGAGGACTCGAGAGTTTCAAGGATGTCCCGAAGCTTCAGAGAGCGGACAGAGAAGGGGACAAGGCTCTGTTGAACGGCCCTGCACTGGAAACGGAGAAAAGCACGTCACAGGCAGACATCGATGCTTTCTTCAAGTAGCCTGTGGTGAGTTTCCTTGCGCAGCGGCGACCTCGTTCGGCAACATGCGGGTGTCTCGATGCGCAGGACGCAATATGTCTCCGGCCATCTGTCAGTGGCGATTACGGGAGGTCGGCGACCACTTGAGGCATGGCAAGGACTTTCATTGGAGGATGTCTCTTGCTAGACCAATCAAACAGGGTCTGGCAGGAACTACGCAAGTAAGGCTGCAGCGAGTGCTCGCGCCGACGCCCTAAAATCCATTCGCCCAGTATTGAAGGCTCGTATTATGAGTATTGACTATTCCATTCCGGTTCTGGTGGTTGACGATTACCAGACGATGGTCCGCATTCTGCGCAACCTCCTCAAGCAGGTCGGCTTCAAGGACATCGACGACGCCTCGGACGGGACGGCGGCGCTTGCGAAGCTTCGGGAGCGCAAGTACGGCCTTGTGATCTCGGACTGGAACATGGAGCCGATGACAGGCTACGAACTGCTGCAGCACGTGCGTGCGGACGAGCAGTTGCGCGACCTTCCGTTCATCATGGTGACGGCCGAGGCGAAGACGGAGAACGTGGTGGCGGCGAAGAAAGCCGGCGTGAACAACTACATCGTCAAGCCGTTCAACGCACAGACCCTCCAGTCCAAGATCGCTGCCGTCCTCGGCGCACAGTAACCTCCTGAGGGGCCAGTATGACACCGCGTAAAAGCTTTCGGATAGAGGCCCATCGTTCTCCCGACGCCATGGGAGATGCAACCGACGCACGGCGTCATGCTGAGATTATGGAGGCGATTGCCTCGCTTAGAGAGCTGTTGGAGCCCGCACACAAGGTGTCCCATTCACTTCTTGAGGAACATCGCAGGGACATGCAGGAGGCACTGCGCCTCAAGGTGGAACTGGACGCAATATCCGACGCCATTCAGCGTACGAAGCAAGAGATCGCCACATTGCATTATGCTGGCGTCAGAGGCCGTGAAATGGCCAGAGCGACAGACGAGCTCGGAGCGATCGTCATGGGAACGGAGGCTGCGACGAACACCATTCTCGCGGCCTCGGAAAGGATCGACGAACTTGCCGGGAATCTCGCAGCCCGTGTTTCAGGAGACGACAGGGAGATTGCCCGTGAGATTTGCGACCAGGTCATCAGCATATTCGAGGCCTGCAATTTTCAGGACATTACGGGCCAGCGGATCGGCAAGGTCGTGGGCGCCATGCGCTTCGTGGATGAGCGTGTCAGACAGATGATCGAGATCTGGGGCGGTCTGGAAAGTTTCAAGGAGATTGCGACTCTGGATCTGCCGGAGCAGTCCGGCGACAGGGCGCTGCTGAACGGGCCTGCGCTTGAGAACGAGAGCGGATGCACGTCGCAAAGCGAGATTGATGCTCTATTTGGTTGAGTCGACCGCCTCTCCCGATAATGCCTGAAACATCGCCATAGGCAATCGGTCGTTAGGGAACGTCCGGTCCGGTTCTGGACAGGCAGATGCCGGCCATGGCTTATAGATGTACCTGAAGAGGCGTACGCGTACTTATCAAAGAATGGACGTGACCGGCTTGATCCGTGCATTGGCCAATGCTTCTTCGAAGCATTTGAGATCCTGCTCGGAGTCTCCGGTCTTTGTGCTGAGGAGGATCCGCTGAATCTGCACGCCGACGTAGTAGCCGTGTAATACCAGCTTGAAAAAAACCGTCGCTGCCGAATGGATGAACTCCATATCCAGGATTACGGCAGGAGCCTTGCCCCATTCGAAATTCACCTCGGCTCCGTGGCCATACGTCAAGGTTCCTTCCTTGAAAAAAAGTTCAGCCGAAGATTCAATAATATCATGAATGTTAGCGTGCTTATTATCTATGATATATGATATCAATATGCTGGCATCGACCAGACAAATTTCTCCGACGACATCCTTGATATTATAAGCGAGGAGCTTTTCGTAAGGCAGAAGTTCGGCCTCTGACGCCGCTCGGCTCGTATCAAATTCTTTCTCTTTCGGACTCACTTCGATCTCGTAAAGATATAGAACAGAATCTGGGCAACGGCCCGGTAGAAATCGGGCGGAATCATGCGATCCACTTCGACATGATCATACATGGACCTTGCAAGAGCCTTATCTTCCACGACAGGTACTCCATGCTTTTCCGCCGTCTCACGGATCTTCAGAGCAATGAGATCGGTTCCCTTGGCAAGGACGACAGGAGCGCTGGTCTCCTGCCTATCGTAACGCAGGGCGATAGCATAATGTGTTGGATTGGCGATCACAACGGTTGCTCGCGGCACGGCCGCAAGCATTCGCCGCCGAGCGCGGTCCTGGGCAAGCGAGCGCAGTCTCGATTTGATCAGAGGATCTCCCTCCATCTGCTTGAATTCGTCTTTGATCTCCTGGCGGGACATGCGCAGGTCGCGGTGCCAGCGGAACCGCGCCCAGATCAAGTCGCCGGCGACGAGAACGATGGTCGCGATGCTGACCGCCGAGACCAGTCGGATAGCCATCGTCAGGATCATTTCCGGGACGAGACTCGGATCACTGAACATGGCGTTCACGACCTTGTATTGCTCTGATTTCAGAAGAAGAAGACAAACAATGGCAATCGTGAAGAATTTAAAAACAGCCTTGAGAAATTCGACGAAGCCGGATTTCCCGAAGATTCGGCTCCAGCCAGCCATGGGCGATATGCGCGACCATTGAGGACGAATCCTTTCGTAGACAACCTGCGGCAGGTTCTGGAGGATCGAGGACGTAAGACCCGTCAAGGTCAGAACGACGATGATCGGGGTGAGGAAGCGGCCGACCTCCAGTGCGAGCGACTGGATCAGCAGCGTTGCATCGCCTCCGGTGACGAGAGAGAATTTTCGGGGGTCGTCCAGGAAAATTGAAAGTTTGCCGATCAGATTTGCCGCATTCTGTTTTGTGATGAAGACAAGAATGATGAGCAATGCGACGATTGAGGAGAAAACAGGCAGTTCCTTCGAGACTGGAATGTTGCCTTTCTCTATGGCATCGCGAATTTTCTTGTCGGTTGCTGGTTCTGTTTTGCTTTCTTTGTCTTCCGCGTCGGCCATGGGAGTCTTCTCGGCCTAGCGGAAATAGGTATCGCCGTCATTGTCGGGATTGAGTTCGATTTCGCCACGCCCTGCCATTTCAAGGGCAAGGTCCGTAATGGCGCGTCGGGCTTCGAGGACGTCCCGCTGCGATGCTGGTTCCTTGTTGTTCAACTCGTGCTCGACGATGCGCCGAACGCGAGAAGCAAGAGAACTCAGAATAACATTGCGGAACGATTCCTCCGTCCCTTTGAGGGCCAGCACGACGCGGTCGTTGGGGATCTGGTCGAAGAGGGCCGTTCTGGCTCTCGGCGTGAGGCCGACGATGTCGTCGAACGTGAACAGCAGGCCTTTGAGGATCTCTGCCGACTTCGGGCGCACTTCGCTGAGGCTCTGGAGCACGTCTTCCATGTGGTCGCGCTCCATCTTGTTGATGATGTCCGCCATCTTGGCGTGCGTGTCTGCGCCCATATTGCGCGAGAAGTTGATCATGAAGTCTTCATGAATCGTTTTCTCGATGTGCCGCATCGTTTCGTCGACGATCGGCTTGAACGTCAGCATCCGCCGCATGAGACTGTTGCGCAGCGGCGTCGGCAAATGTCCCATGACCTTCGCCGCACAGGCAGGCTTTACCTTCGATAGGATCAGGGCTGCCGTTTGTGGATGCTCCTTCATCAGATAGGTTGCAAGAACGGTCTCGGATACATTGGAAATCCGATCCCAGATCGACCGGTTCGAGTTCCCGAGAACATCCGTCATCAACTCGGCGATCTGCTCAGGGGGGAGCACCCCGCTCAGCAGCTTCTCCACCTCGCTCGCGGTCCCGAAGAGGCTTGAGCCGTTGGAGAACTGGGTGGCAAATTCCTCGACCAGCGTTTCGAGCTGCGCAGGCGAAATCGGTCCCAGTTCGGCGGCCGAGCGCGTGATCAGCTTGATCTCCTCGGCACTGAAATGCTTCAGAAGCCGCCCGGCTGCAGGCTTCCCCATCGCGAGGAGAAGCGTGGCCACACGATCTACGCCCTGGAGGGGTCTCGCGCCAGAACTGGACTTGACCGGCGAACGCGCCACCATTTCGGAGGATCCGGATTAGTTGCTGAATTCAGAGCTTGACGGACCGACAATTTCAGTCAGCGAAACACCGAAGCGGGAGTTGTCGTCTTCAACGACGACGACCTCGCCTCGTGCGATGACGCGTCCGTTTACGACCACATCGACGGGCTCGCCAACCCTATGATCAAGAGGGATGATCGCGCCCCGACCTAGCTTCATGAGGTTAGCGACAGGCATTGTCGCCGATCCCAAAACAACCTGGATTAGGACCTGGATGCGAAGGATCGACTCGAGATTCTTGGTGCTCCCGATTCTTTCCTCCCGAGAGTCGAAGTCCGCCGCTGTCGAACCCGATTTGGCAAAAAGGGCTTCATCATGCCAGGTGCCCTCATCCTGGGGGGTCTTTATCTTCTCCGACATGGGTGTGCTCCTAGTATTCAATGGTGAACTTCATGTTCGAAACATGCTTCGGGCTCTCAGGAACCAGAAGCCCATTCGCCGGGTTGAGGGGCGCGTCAGTCCCGAGTCCCTGCATTGAGAGAACGAGAATCCTTCATGGATTCCTTCGCGTGGCCGATTGCGAGCCGGCCTCTTTATCTTCCGAGCCTGTCTGCTTCAGCGCCGAGATCGCCGTCCTGGCCTCGGCGATGCGCTGCTCAAGCCTCTGGAGGACATCCTTTCCGTCCTCGTTCAGCATCCGGATCGCCTCGCCTGCAGACGTAAGAGCCTCGGCCGTCTGGTCGAAGACGCGCTTGTACTCAACCTGATAAGAGTCGAGGCGCTTGAGCTTGAGGTACATGGTGACGACGCAGATGCTCGTGATTACCAGTGCCAGAAAAAGAGCGGAATTAACGAGTAAGGACGTCATCCATGAACTCCTGCTCCTGATCGATAAAGTCGTCGACGCGTAGCACATATGAGCCATCTGCCTTGCCGACATGACACCAGAAGAGTGGCTGGTCGTTCCCTTCGAGCTTCACCCTGCTCCTGGGCGTTGCCTGGAGCTCCAGGACCTGCCCGACCTTCAGATCTGCGATCTCGCCAAGGGTCAAGTAGCGTTCTTCCAAGACGGCCTTGAGCGTAACCTCTGTGCGTTTGACCTCGCTCGCAATCTGTTTCGTCCAACGTGGATCGCGCGCTGACGAGTCGCCGGAGAGGACGCGAGCCAGGGATTGCCGCATCGGATTCAGCACGGATTGCGGGATGATGACGAACATCTCGCCGCCACGGTTGAGCGCCTGAAGAAGGAACTTGGCGACGACCGACTGGTTGTTGCGACGACCGATGACCGCAAAGTCCATACGCGTCTCGAGGCGTTCGAACTTGAACGGCGTATCGGCCACAAGGGCAAAGGAGGCCTGCAGGGCCTTGCCAACCTGCTCGAAGATGGCCTGTGCGATACGCAGCTCAATATTAGAAAAGCCGCGCTCCTCGTCCACCGGCGGCTCGGAGCCGTCCGAGCCAAGCAGGACCTCCACCATCGTGAAGACGAAGTCCCGATCGAAACCGACAAGGACATGGCTGTCCCACTCGGGAGCATGAAAGACGCCTGCAATGGCATTGGCTTCGTACATTTCCAGTACGTCTCCAATGCGTCCGCTTTCGATGCTGCTGAGGGAATAATACATCGGAGAAGCTGCGAGATGGCGCAGGTGATCCGCGCAATGCGTCGCCATGCGATCGAAGATCACATGGAGCATCGGCAAGCGATCAAGCGAGAGGCCAGCCGCGTCCAGGAGTCGGTCGCGGATATCGTTCACGTTATGAGAGGCATTCATGGTCAAGCGGCCTCCTTCTGCTCAACCTCGGCTTTCGAGCCGCCGGAGATCGTTGCTGCCTCGACTTCATCGATCGTAGGGCGATCCGCGGCCGAGATCGCCTTCCGGCCGTGTTCGACGGCAATCTGAGGAAGGGCTCCATTCAACGAGGCGAGAAGGGTCTGTTTCACGATGACATAGACCCGGCACTGCTTCTCGCGGGTCGATTTGATTTTCTGTGCGAGGGGCGAGAGGATGGCATAGGACAGAAAAATGCCCGCAAAAGTGCCTACGAGAGCTGCACCGATCAGGCCCCCCAGAAGCTGAGGCGACTGATCCAGTGCGCCCATCGCCTTGACGATGCCAAGGACGGCAGCAACGATTCCAAGGGCCGGCAAGGCCTCGGCAACCGTCGTAATCGTCATATAAGGCTTGAGCTTGTCGCGCCTCAGCGTCGCGATTTCCTCGTCCATCAAGGCCTCGATTTCGTGAGGCCTGGCATTCCCGATGATGATGAGGCGAACATAGTCGCAGATGAAGAGTGTCAGCTCAGGGTCTTTCTGGATCTCGGGAAAGTTCTCGAAGATACTCGAGTTCTGCGGGTCGTCGATATGGCTTTCGACCTCGTTGCGAGGTTTCGACCGGAGCTCCCGCATGAGGGCATATAGCAATCCGAGAAGTGCGAGGTATTTCGGTCTCTTGGGAACCGTGCCGAGAATCGCCTCCACCGAGGCTCGTCCTGTATCGGCCACAACCGACATCGGGTTGGCTACAATATAGGTGCCGACGGCGATGCCGCCGATGATCACGAATTCCCATGGCTGCCAGATGACGGCCAAATGCCCTCCCATCGCGGCGAAACCGCCAAACAGGGACCCGATGGCAATTAACAATCCGATAGCGACGCCCAATGATCCAGCCTCAAATAGGACTATGACAAGACGGATTTAGAAGGAGAGGCTTGCGCGAAGCTGGAAAGGGGAAGGAAAGGTTCGGGCAAGCTAGCAGCTCTAGCGTTCCAGTTAGAGGGATCTGCCATGATGACGACATTCACGAACTATCAGCTGATCTCCAGAGACATCCAGAAGTCTCTGGCGCGTGTCGCTGCAGAGCCCGTTACCGCCCGTGAGGTCAAATACTACCTCGAAAATATCGAGAAGGTTAAGTCTATCGACGACTTTCTGGGCAATCACCGCCTCTATGCATTTGCGATGAAGGCCTATGGCCTCGAAGACATGACCTATGCCAAGGCTTTCATGCGGAAGGTACTGACAGAAGGCGTGTCGGACAAAAGCAGCTTCGCCAATAGACTGGCGGACGAGCGCTACAAGGAATTTGCAAAAGTCTTCGACTTCAAGACCTATGGCGAGACGACAACCACCTTCGAGCGGGCGCGCCAGGGAACGGTCGACAATTACATTCGACAATCCCTCGAGATTTCGGCCGGGCAGGAGGATGCGGGTGTGCGACTGGCCCTCTATTTCGAACGCAAGGCACCTGGCATCAACAGCCCCTATGACATTCTGGCCGATCCTGCGCTGCTGCAAGTCGTTCAGACGGCGTTGAACATCCCAGAGACGGCATCAGGGGGCGGAATCGATGCTCAAGCCGCCATGATCGAGCACAAGCTCGACATCGACAGTCTCAGCGACCCTGAAAAGGTGAAGCGCTTTCTACAACGCTTCACGACCATGTGGGATGCCAAGAACAATGCTGCATCGTCACCGGTTCTAACCCTTTTCACAGGTTCATCCGCATCGGCTGGGATGAATGTCGAGATGCTAATGAGCCTTCAGCGTGTCAAATATAGCGATACCTAAAGATGCAGTCATCCCTCTATGTGGCGCTGTCTGCGCAAGTCGCCCTTGAGAAGCGGCTCAATACGGTCGCAAACAACATCGCTAACATAAACACCGGAGGATACAGGGCAGAGGAGGTCAAGTTCGAGACCGTTCTATCCCAGGCCGGGCTCGGAGGTGTTGCCTTTGCGTCGTCAGGAGAGACCTATACGTCTCGCCGTCCAGGGGCAGTCACCAGGACGGACAATCCGCTGGACGTTGCTATACAGGGCGACGCCTGGCTCTCGGTCAGCACGCCGTCCGGGATTGTCTACACCCGAGATGGACGAATGAAGATGAGCGAGACTGGCGAGCTGCAAACCATGGACGGCTATGCAGTTCTCGATCCGGGTGGAGCGCCGATTCTTCTCAATCCCCAGGATGGCGAGCCCACCATCGGTCGCGATGGCATGATCCACCAGCGGAATAACCAGATCGGCGCTCTCGGCCTCTTTAAGCTGGACAGCAGAAGCCAACTTACGCGCTATGGAAGCTCGGGCGTGAAATCCAGCTTGCCTGCGACTGTCGTTCAGGACTTTACGGCCGTCAGCGTCCAACGGGGATATGCCGAGGGATCGAATGTTAATCCGGTCATGGAGCTGACAAAGCTAATCATGATTTCAAGAACCTTCGACAATGCCGCCGCAGCCGTTTCGGAAACCGAGTCGTCGCTGATGAGTGCTATCCGGACGCTTGGTCCCGGTACTTAAAGACATCGCAGGCTCGAACCTGAAGAGTTGCCATGTCTCGGCGCCTGCGCGTCACGTGCGAGACACGTGGCGCGGCCGGATCTAATGGACAGCTCAAGTCGGAGGCAAAGCGGGATGGAGAGACTCGACCGTCTGGAGAAAGTGATCTTTGACGGCTTGCGAACGCTGCCGAAGGTTGTCGTTGGAGGGTTGGTCCGCGAGGTAACGCCGAGCTTTTACCGTGTCGCCGGCATTTCTTCCTTTGTCAAACTTGGCGATCGTATCGGTCTTGAATGCGATGAAGGCGTACGGATTGGCGAGGTCGTCCGGGTCGACGATGCAGGCATTACGGTGAAACCATTCGACGGACGTATCGACGCCACCGTTGGAACCTACGCATATCGCCTGGGAGATGCGGGCTTGTGCCCACACTCCAGTTGGAAGGGACGGGTGATCAATGCGCTTGGAGAGCCGATCGATGCCCTCGGGCCGCTTGTGCCTGGCGAGCGTGCAATGCCCCTGGATAATGAGCCGCCTGCGGCAATGACACGGTCACGGGTCGACAGGCCCTTGAGGACCGGCGTGCGTGCCATCGATCTCTTTACGCCAATCTGTGCCGGGCAAAGGATCGGCATTTTTGCAGGATCGGGCGTTGGAAAGTCGACCCTTTTGTCGATGCTTGCCCGGTGTACCGGCTTTGACACCGTGGTAATAGCACTTGTCGGCGAGCGAGGGCGGGAGGTCCGTGAGTTCTTGGAGGGGCCGATCCTGGCGAACCGCCATCGGTCGATTACTGTCGTTGCAACAGGTGATGAGAGTCCGATGATGCGGCGCCAGGCGCCGAAAACTGCCTTGAGCATTGCGGAGTACTTCCGAGATTTGGGCGAGTCCGTTCTTCTCATTGTCGATTCTGTCACTCGCTTTGCCCACGCCGCACGCGACGTCGCGCTTGCAGCCGGCGAGCCGGCGGTGGCGCGCGGATACCCGCCAAGTGTATTCAGCGATCTGCCGCGCCTCCTGGAGCGGGCTGGCCCTGGAGTCGAAGGAAAGGGGGCCATCTCCGGAATCTTCTCCGTCCTCGTGGATGGCGACGATCACAACGATCCGGTCGCGGACAGCATCCGCGGCACTCTCGACGGCCATATCGTTCTCGACCGTGCCATTGCCGATCAAGGCCGGTATCCGGCCATTAACGTGCTGGGCTCCATCTCCCGCCTATCCGACCATGTATGGACTTCCGAGCAGAAAGAGCTCGTCCGCAGACTGAAAATGCTGATTGCCCGTTTCGAGGACACGCGGGATTTGCGGCTGATGGGCGGCTATCAGCCGGGAACGGATTCCGAACTCGACCAAGCGGTCGCAATGGTGCCGAAGATCTACGATGCGCTGCGTCAGGATCCTTCGATGCCTTCAAGCAGCGACGCTTTCATGGAGCTCGCCCAGTTCTTGCGTCAGTAAGGCGTCCCTCGTCGCAGTCGGAGAATATTTGCCTCCGTTCTCCGCAAAGCCAGCCTCACACAAGCCATTGGCCCTTTACTGAAGCTGCTACCCTTATCTGTTGGAGCCTAGCATGAGTCTCTATGGTGTTCTCCGTACTGGCGTCTCTGGAATGAATGCCCAATCGAACAAGCTTGGGACAGTGGCGGAGAATATTCAGAACGCGAGCACGTCGGGCTACAAGCGCGCTTCGACAGAGTTCTCTTCGCTGATCCTCTCGTCAGGCAACGGTGCCTACAACTCAGGTGCCGTGACGACCACGGTGCGCTACTCGATCGCGGACCAAGGTCCGATCTCCTACACGACATCCGGAAGCGACTTGGCAATTTCCGGCAGCGGTTTCTTCGTCGTCTCCGATGGAGCCGGGACTCCCTACCTGACGCGGGCTGGCAACTTCGTCGTCGATGGCCCCAGCGGGAATCTCTACAATGCTGCGGGCTTCAAGCTCATGGGCTACAAGCTAGGCAACGGCGATCCGGCCGTCGCACTCAACAGTCTGGATGGGCTGGAGCCAGTGAACATTTCCTCCATGGCGATGCAGGCGCGTCCCTCCAGCGAAGGAACGTTCACCGGCAATCTGCCGTACGACGCGACAGTCGTTCCTGCCGCCGATCGGCCTGGCACGGCGACGGGTACGACATACACCAAGAAGTCGTCTCTCGTGACATACGACAATGTCGGCAACAAGGTGAAGCTCGATATCTACATGACCAAGGTGGCGGATGCGGATCCGCTTGCCGTCCCGCCAACGAGTGGTCAATGGGAGATCGCCGTATTCGATTCCGCTGCGACGCCGACGCTACCCGGAACGCCGATTCCCGGAGGAACGGCGACGCTGACATTCGACGCTATGGGCCAGTTGACAGGAACGAGTTCGCTGACTTTCGACATTCCAAACGGCAAGACAGGTTTCGTTCTTGACCTCAAAGGCATGACCCAGCTCGCCGGCACGTACGACGTTAAAGGAACAGCGGACGGCAATGCGCCGACGGCCGTCAAGGGAGCGGAGTTCGGGCCTGACGGAACGGTCTTTGCCGTTTACGAAGATGGTACTCGCATTGCCGCCTATAAAATTCCCCTGGCGGATGTCCCGAGCCCTGACAACCTCACCCCGCGCGCAGGGAACGTATATGAAGCCAGCATCGATTCTGGAGGAATCCAGGTTGGGTTCGCCGGGCAGGGCGGGCGAGGGACGATTTCGGTCGGTGCGCTCGAGCAGTCCAACGTCGACATTGGAACCGAACTGACGGCCATGATCGAAGCTCAAACCGGTTATACGGCAAATTCCAAAGTCTTCCAGACAGGATCCGAGCTTCTCGATGTCCTTATGAACCTGAAGCGCTGACAATGGCGTCTAGGGCATCGTTCGATTAAGGAGTTCGGCAAATGGGTCTGTCGCTGGCGCTCAACACGGCGCGCTCATCAATTCTGGCATCGTCATCCCAGATGGCCGTCGTTTCGAGGAACACGGCGGGGGCTTCCGATCCGACATATTCGCGAAAAATTGCGACGCTTGTCACGGGCGGTGGGGCGGCGCGCGTCGTCGTCAAGCGAGCTGCCGACACGGCCTTATTCTACAAGATGCTGGATACAACGTCGGACACCGCGAAGCAGCAGGCCGTCTTGAGCGGAATCAACAAACTCAAGGAAACGGTTGGAGATGCCAGTCTCAACCAGTCTTCGGCTGGTCGCATCGGCGCTCTCAACGCGGCACTGGAACTCTATGCGAAGAAGCCGGATGACCCTATTCTCGCGCAGGCCGTTGTCACCAGAGCCAGTGAGCTCGTCACGACGCTCAACAGCGCTACGGCAACAATTCAGAAGACTCGTCAGGAGGCCGATGCCGGTATTGCAGAGTCCGTCTCGCGCGTGAATGGTCTCCTGGCACAATTCAAGACGGTCAACGATGCGATTGTCAAAGGAACGGCCTCAGGTGCTGATGTAAGCGACGAACTCGATACGCGCGACCATATCTTGGCTCAGCTTTCCGAGGAGATGGGGATCAGCGCCGTCACCCGGGAGAACAACGATATGGCGATCTATACCGACAGCGGAGTGCCGCTGTTCGAGAAGATCCCGAGAAGGGTGGAGTTTTCGCCGACTAACACCTACAATGCAAGCACCGTCGGGTCACAGGTCGTCATCGACGGCGTTCCGGTAACCGGGCCCGGTCCGATGCCCCTCAATTCGGGACGTCTCGTCGGACTGATCCAGACGCGCGATCGGGATGCGGTCATCTACCAGAAACAGCTCGACGAAGTGGCCGAGGCTCTGATCGCAGCCTTCTCCGAGCAAAGCAAAGTTGACCCAACACTGTTCAAGGCGGGCCTCTTCGCCCAGTCGGGAACATCCGACATGCCGCTCGGGTGGGATGTCCCTGCAAGTCAGGCTGTCTCTGGACTCGCAGGTATCATCACGGTCAACCCTGCTATCGATCCCTCCAAAGGCGGCACGCTCGACCTTCTGCGTGACGGCGGGGCGAATGGTCCGGATTTCATCGAGAATCCGGGAGTTCCCACCGGCTCCAATGCCGGATTCGCTGACCGCTTGTACAAGCTTGGAGAGAATCTGAACGCTGACAGGTCTTTCAACCCGGCGCTCGGGATCGGAGATATGGCAAGCGTGGCGAACTTTGCAGTTTCCTCGGCAGGATGGCTTGAAGGCAATCGCAAAACCGCATCGACCAATGTCGACTACCAGATGACACTTTTGAGCCATGCATCTGAAGCCCTCTCCAACGCGACCGGTGTGAATATGGACGACGAGACGGCGTTGATGCTGCAACTCGAGAAATCATACTCGGCATCTGCCAAACTCATTTCGGTCGTTGACGAGATGCTGCAAACCCTCCTCAATGCAGTGCGTTAAGGCTATGAAAACGGCATTTATCTCAACCGCTAGCCTTTGGAATTCACCTCGAAGCGCCTTGACCCGCATGCAGGCGGATCTCGCGAAAGCCAACAAGGAGATCGCGACAGGGCGGTTTGCCGATGTCGGGCTCGAACTTGGGTACCGGACAGGACAGGGGATCTCTCTCCGGCAGGAACGAGCGGAACTCGATGCGGTGATCGATGGCAACGGGACCGTATCCCTTCGCCTGAACGTGACGAAGACTGCTCTCAACAACATTCGGAGCGCGGCCGAAACCTATCTGAACTCACTCCTGTCGCTCCCGCCGCTCGAACGTGGGGCAGAAACTGTCAGAGACAGTGCCGCTCTCAATCTCAAGGCATTGACCGCGGAGCTCAACAAGTCCAGCGGCGGCCAGTATCTGTTTGCAGGAACCAACACGCAGCAGAAGCCGGTCAGCGACTATGTTTCAGGTTCTCCGGCGAAGGCGGCTGTCGACGGAGCTTTTCTTTCCGCTTTCGGCGTTACGCAGAGCGATCCGGCCGTCTTTGCTATTTCGGCCAGCGACATGAAGGCGTTCCTGGAAAGTCCGGCATTCAACGATTTGTTCGACGGTCCGGGCTGGAGCGACTGGTCCAGTGCAGCGGATCGCAATATTGAGAGCAAGATCTCGACAACGGAGACAATCGAGACCTCGACGAATGCCAACGAGGAGGCGATGCGCAAGCTCGCCAAGGCCTACACCATTGCATCCGATCTAGGTATCGCCGCAATGCGGACGGAGACCCAGCAGGTCATCGTGGACAAGGTCATGAAGATCCTTGGTGAGGCAACGAACGACCTCGTGAAGATCCAGGCCAGGCTCGGAGACGCCGAGACGAAGGTCAAGAATGCCAATGATCGCATGGATCTTCAGCGAAAGATCATCGACCAGCATATCGGGCAGTTGGAGGAGGTCGATCCGGCGGAGGCCAAAACCCGAGTCGACGCTCTGACGACCCAAATCCAGATGTCCTATTCACTCACGGCCCAGTTGCGGCAGTTGAGCCTCCTCAGTTATCTCCGATAGCAGCAAGGTGTACGATGTATCGTTTTTCATATGCCGAGATTCTCGAAGATGCCTCCGATGGCTGCCGGGAGAGGGAGAGAATGGCGTTCGACCATGCCATCGATCTCCTGAAGACTGCGAATAGGACGGATGCATCCGCGAACGAGCGCTCTGAAGCGGTGACATTCGTGCAGCGACTGTGGACTGTTCTGATTGAGGATCTCATGAGTCCTGAAAACGGGCTGCCGGAGGCGCTCAGGGCACAACTCGTCTCCATCGGGCTATGGATCATGAAAGAGGCCGATCTCGTTCGTCAGGGAGAGTCAAGGAACTTCAATGCCCTGATCGAAATCAACACCATGATCCGCGACGGTCTCAAATGAGCAGATCCATGCACCTGTCCCTGAGAGCCGGCGAGCGAATCTTCATCAACGGTGCAGTCCTGCGCGTCGACCGCAAGGTCTCCATCGAGCTTCTGAACGATGCTACCTTCCTCTTGGAGAACCATGTTCTCCAGGTCGACGACGCAACGACGCCTCTGCGGCAGCTCTACTTTGTCGTGCAGGCAATCCTCATCGACCCGAGCAGCGCAGACAAAGCCCTTGCCGTCTTCAGGGATCTGTTTACCGCAACCTTGGAGTCATTCACGAATCCTGAAATCACGCAGGGGCTGAAGAGCGTCGCGGAGATGGTGGACGCAGGGCGCCCATTCGATGCTCTTAAGATCATCAGAGGGCTTTACCCGGTGGAAAGCGCCGTTCTGTCCGCAAGCGTCTCATCTCCACCTCCGCGGGCTGCTTAGAGCATTTTCAGGAGAAGTGGGAACCGGTTCTCTGTCCGAAAATGCGGCAAACCAAGAGCTTCTGAGCGGAGTGCGATTCCATCGAAGCGCAATCCGCTCTAGTCGAGGAGAAAAGAGATGGACGTCAACAGCATCATGATGGCCAATGCGACCAATACCAGCCGGAAATCCGCTGGCCAGAGCACGAACGCGTCCGCCGCGAGTGTAAATTACAACACATTCCTGAAGCTCCTCCTCGAGCAGATGCGGAACCAGGATCCGACGGCTCCGATGAAGTCGACAGATTACATGGCCCAGCTCGCAACGTTTTCGCAGGTGGAGCAGACCATGATCGGCAACAACAAGCTCGATGCCCTGCTCTCCTCATCCACTCTCTCGCAGGCGGACAGTGTCATCGGCCGGACCGTAACTTCAGCTGACGGTTCGATATCCGGCGAAGTTGAATCCGTACGCATCACCAATGAAGGGGCCGTCGCCAAGCTCGTCAATGGAAAGGAACTCCTTGTCGGCCCTGGTATCGTGATCAGCTGACATGAACGAAGTCGACGCACTGGAACTCGTCCGCTCCGCGATCTGGACCATCATCATCGGTGCAGGGCCGGCCGTAGCCGCAGCTATGGCGGTGGGCATCATCATCGCTCTTGTACAGGCGCTCACTCAGATTCAGGAGGTCACGCTCACGTTCATACCGAAGATCATTGCCATCCTGCTGGTGACTCTTCTAACGGGATCCTTCATCGGATCCCAGATCTTTGCCTTTACCGAACAGGTCTACGCTCGGATCGAAACGGGATTCTGACGGCATTCTTCCTGTTGGAAGCGATCCCAGCTCACCTATATTTTCTTGGGAAGAGAGCCCCGCGCAAGCTTCCTGGCCGAGTCCTACCGGTGAGAGACCAAGGTGGATTCGAGCCGCATGGCCGTCATCGACGCTGTAGCCCCAGAGCGAGCCAAGAGCAGAGACATCGCCTTCGCCGGCGGCATCGTCGCGATCCTGGCGATCCTTTTCCTTCCCATCCCCGCAGTGGTGATCGACATGGGCCTTGCCCTGTCGATCGCATTTTCGGTTCTGATACTCATGGTGGCACTCTGGATTCAGAAGCCCCTGGAGTTCTCCTCTTTTCCGACGGTTCTTCTTATCGCAACTTTGTTGCGATTGTCGCTCGGCATTGCCACGACGCGCCTGATCCTGGCCAAAGGGCATGAAGGCGTCTCCGCCGCCGGTCATGTGATCTACGGGTTCTCGCAATTCGTGATGAGCGGCGATTTCGTCATCGGAATTGTCGTTTTCATCATTCTCATCACGGTCAATTTCCTGGTCATTACCAAGGGCGCGACGCGTATCGCCGAGGTTGGGGCGCGCTTCACCCTCGATGCCATCCCCGGCAAGCAGATGGCGATCGATGCCGACCTCTCGGCCGGACTGATCGATGACAAGGAGGCTCAGCGCAGGCGTCGGGAGCTCGAAGAGGAGAGCGCCTTCTTCGGCTCGATGGACGGTGCCTCCAAGTTCGTGCGCGGCGAGGCTGTCGCGAGCCTGATCACGATTGCCGTGAACATCTTCGGCGGAATCATCATCGGCGTCACCCGTCACGGCATGACGTTGTCCCATGCCGCGGACGTATTCACCAAGCTTTCCGTCGGCGACGGCTTGGTGGCCCAGATTCCCGCTCTCGTCGTATCCCTGGCCGCTGGCTTGCTTGTGTCGAAAGGCGGAACGCGGGGAACTGCGGAGCAGGCCGTGATGGGCCAGCTGGGTGCCTATCCGCGGGCGCTCGTCGTCGCTGCATCGCTCATGTTCATCTTTGCCCTCGTTCCAGGGTTGCCGCTTGTGCCCTTCATGGGATTGGGCTGCCTTATGGGCTTCGTCGCTTATACGATCCCGAAACGTCTTGCCGAGCAGCGCGAGGCCGAAAGGGCCAAGGTCGCTGCAAGCGAGGAGAAGACCCGGGTCGAGGCAAAGGACTCCGTGAAGGAATCGCTCAAGACGGCCGAGATCGAACTGTGCCTCGGCAAGCACCTGGCGGTCCAGCTTCTCAGTTCGCACAGCGAACTGGCACACCGTGTCAGCAAGATGCGGCGCAAATTCGCGCAGCAATACGGTTTCGTCGTTCCCGATATCAAGCTGTCCGACAGCCTGACGATTCCACCGAAGAGCTACCAGGTGAAGATTCACGGGACTGTCGTCGCCACTCAGGAGACGCGCCCGGGCGAACTCCTCGTGGTCATCGGCGACGGGCCGAAACCTGACGTTCCTGGCGACGAGATCCGGGAGCCGGCCTTCGGGATGAAGGCCATGTGGATATCGGATGCCTACGCCAGCGAAGTGAAGCGGGGAGGGTTCAGCCCTGTCGACAGCAACTCTGTCCTTCTCACGCATCTGAGCGAGGTCATTCGCAATAACCTGCCTCAGCTCCTGTCCTATAAGGACATGCGTGCCCTCCTCGACCGCCTGGACCCTGAATACAAGAAGCTCATCGACGACATCTGTCCCTCGCAGATTTCGTACTCAGGCCTTCAGGCCGTTCTGAAGCTCCTTTTGGCGGAGCGCGTCTCCATTCGCAATCTGCACCTCATTCTGGAAGCCATTGCCGAGATTGCACCCCATGCACGCCGCTCCGAGCAGGTCGTCGAGCACGTCAGAATGAGGATTGCGCAGCAGATATGTGGAGATCTTGCCGAAGGCGGTGTGCTGAACGTCCTCCGCCTGGGGAACAGGTGGGATTTGGTCTTCCATCAGAGCCTCAAGCGTGATGCGAAAGGCGATGTGATCGAGTTCGATATCGACCCGCGCTTGGTTGAGCAGTTCGGTACCGAGGCGTCCGAGGCGATCAAGAAGCGCATGAAGGAGGTGCATACCTTCGCACTGGTGACAGCACCGGATGCACGTCCCTATGTCCGTATGATCATCGAGCGGCTTTTCGCGACGCTCCCTGTTCTATCCCATCTGGAAATTGCACGGGGTGTCGAGATCAAGTCACTTGGAACGATCTCGTGAGCGTCATCACGCAGGAAACCTTCCTCGCGGTTTTCTTGATCTTTTGCCGTGTGGGAGGCTGCCTCCTTGTCGTTCCCGGCTTCTCGAGCGCGCGTGTGCCACCGCAGGTGCGGTTGTTCATTGCGCTTGCCGTGAGTCTTGCGGTTTCCCCGCTGCTGGTCGAGAAATTCGGAGCAGGGATTAAGGGACAGGCTCCCGTCACGACCCTGCTGTGGATCTTTTCCGAAAGCGTGACAGGGCTTCTGATCGGCTTTCTCGGGCGCATTTTCTTCCTCGCGCTCCAGACGCTGTCGACAGCCATCGCCATGGCGATCGGCTTCGGCGGCCTCGCCGGGCCGCCCGTCGACGATGCGGAATCGCTGCCTGCCATCGGTACCTTGATCATGATGGTGGCAACGGCGCTCATTTTCATGGCCGATCTGCATTGGGAACTCTTCCGAGGCCTGATTGCATCCTATTCCAGACTCCCTCCTGGAGAATCGTTCGGTGCGCGGCTGGCACTCGTGCAGATCGCCGACCAAGTCTCGGCAGCTTTCCTGATTGCCCTGCGGATCAGCAGCCCTTTCATCATCTATTCGATTATCGTCAATCTTGCCGTTGGAATCACGAACAAGCTGACACCGACAATTCCTGTGTACTTTCTGGCAACACCGTTTGTGTTGCTGGGTGGGGTGCTGCTGCTTTACTTTCTTTTCAGAGAGTTCATGCTCCTGTTCATGGACGCGTTCGCGTCATGGTTGAGCCACGGATGAGGATTCGATGGAACATCGGCTCGACAAGACCAAGCGTCTCTTGAAGCTCCAGCGGCAGCTTCACGATATCGAGAAATGGAAGCTTGCCCGCCTTCAGCAGAAAGCGGTTGAACTGCAGGAGGCACAGTCTTCTCTCATCGGAATTCTGAACGACGACGAGACGCTTTATGGCCTCTTCCTGGAGGCGAGGGCGAAAAGGCTGCAGCAGCTCGCCGCCGAGGAAGCGCAGGTCAAGGAGCTGCAAGAACGCCAGAGCGAGATCGCTCTCGACCGGGGGAAGAAGGTCAAGCGAATGGAGCGGGCCGTCGACCGATTGCGCATCGAGCATCGCCGGGACGCCGAAAGGGGCGACTACTTGCGTCTTCTGGACGTCTTGACCGCAAGGAAGGATGCAAGCCTCCCGTAAGCTAAAGTCGTTATTGATAGGCTCCCGTGAAGACGAACAAGGGAAACTGATGGGGATCAGCCCACCCTCAGATATCGTGCAGGACGTTGCCCGGGCAGCTGATCCGGTCAAGCTCCAGGCTGCAAGCCGGCGATTGATGGATCTGGCTGCGGGCGCGGATGCAACCGAGTTTGCCGACGTGATGAAGTCCCTGTCGCAACCGGGAGGGCTCGCAGTACGGGATCCCTACATGGTGCAGATGGCATCCCGGAACCAGACTGCACTGTCCGGTCATGGCAAAGTCGGATCCGCCTACCAGCAATTCGAGGCCTTCATTCTTCAGAGCTTCATTGAATCGATGTTGCCGAAGGATTCCGATGTCAGCTTCGGAAAGGGCACGGCCGGAAGCGTCTGGCGCTCGATGATGGCCGAACAGATTGGAGCTCAGATCGCAAGGGCTGGCGGCATAGGAATTGCGTCGAGAATGCTTGCCATGCGGTCCTCCGGTAGCCATGGAGCGTCTGGCGCCGGGCAGAATTCAGCTTCGGGATCTGTGTCCGCGACAGAGGGATGATGCTATCCAACACGGGCCAGGACCAATGTCCAAGAAAGAGAGAGGCAAATCCGTGACTGTTCTCATGAAGTCCCTGGAGCGTCTTGAAGAGACCATCGAAGCCGAGACGGCCGCTCTTCTCGCGCATGTCGCCATCGATCATCAGGAGTTCAATCGCCGGAAAAGCCAAAGCCTTCTGGAGTTGACGCGCCTCGTCCGGCATCTGCAGGACGGACCGGTGTCGAATGATCTTACGGATCGAATCCATGGCCTCAAGGCGAAGCTCGAGCAGAATCACGCCGTCCTTGAAATGAATCTCCGGGCCGTTCAGGAAGTTGCTGCCATCATTTCTGATGCGATCCAGAGCGCGGAATCGGACGGAACCTATTCCGCCGGCATTTATCATATGTCGGCAGAGTAGCGGACCATGGCACGGGTTCTGATCACAGGCTTCTGGATCTGCGCCATTACGCTGCTTTCCTGCTACGGCGCCGTCAAATGGGGTGCGGGTCTGAAGATCGCGAAGCAGGAAGAGTATCTGGAAGGGTTGGAGTATCGCAAAGTCCGTGCCGTCAACGTACCCGTGATCGCGGAAGGTGCCGTGCAGGGATATGTGATCGCCAATCTGGTCTTCACAGCGGACGCAAGAACGCTGCGGAGTCTGTCCGTGCCGATCGAGACCTTCTTCATCGACGAGACGTTCCGCCAGATATATTCGGACGAGAAGCTCGATTTCAGAAGACTCTCGAAGTATGACGTTCCGACGCTCCTTGCCAGCATCAAACGCAAGGTGAACGAACGCATGGGCGCAGAGATCGTGAAGGACGTCCTGGTCGAGAACTTCAATTTCGTCAACAAGAGCGATATTCGCTCCTGAACTCTCAAGTCAGAGAGGAAAGGTGAAGCCGATCCAGGAAGTCAGGAGAGCGAACCGCTTCGAGAATGGACCTGTAGCTGACTTCATCCAGCGCCATGAGGACGCCCCCACAGACATTGCGCTGTCCGAAAAAGCCGTAGCGCAGAACGCTTGCCGCCAGGAGTTGTCCGGAGTTGCGAGAAATGAAACCCTGAAGCGACGGGGGGGACCGTCGTCCGCGAACGACCTCGAGACCGTCCGGTTGACCGGATATGGCCAAAGGCTGGATCCGCAGCTTTTGCTTCGACTGGAAGCCGACCGCAAGTTGCTCGCTCGCAATCGACACCACGGTTTCAGGGTCGAAATGCAGAAACGCTTCGAACGAGACTGGCTCCTCCTCGCTAGAAAAGTGATCGATCACTGCGAGGGAGCCAAGCGTCTCCGATAAGGCGAATATCCGCCGATGAACGAGTGACGGCCCATGAACGTTGCTGCAGACTTCGTATATGTGGACGCCGGCGATTGAAAAGTGAGACTTGAGCCAAGCCGTGCCAGCACTCGGGATCCTGCCGTTCGGGATTGCAACGTTATGGGCCCGCGGTGACGTAAGATACCGGCGGGCATCCCCCACATGACCGAGGGTAGATCCGGAAGAGTCGACGATCCATCGGCGGCTGCCGCTTGCAAAAACGAACGACGTCGTGTCGCTGTGGCCAGCGAAGGGGCACTGCTTCGATAGGGTTGCGCAGAAGTATCCCCACGTCCGCCCCTGCTCGTAGAAACGTGCTGCGATCAAATCGGAGTCGGGAGCTGCGAATATCCGGGTGCCCTGTGGATAGGAGAGCTCCGCCCTGATGTCCTTGTCGCGCATCAGGTCCCGGCCATAGCTCGACAGCAGCTTACGGATCCAGGAGGCATGCCGCAGAGTGAAGGGCGTCTCGCCAAAAGGCGGCAGAACGCCGCCTGGGTCCGTCAACGCAATCAGCCGGCGCATCGCCTCCTTGAGACGAGGTGCAAGATGCTCGTTGAGGGAGGTTACGCCCGGGGAGGCGTTCAGGGTTGTCCTCAGAATCGTCCCCAGGGAGACGAGTTCCAGCCGTTCGTGAAGAGACTGGATATGGAAATCTCCATTGGGCCCCATGAGCTCGTCGAAGCCCTCGCGGAGCTTGTGCAGAGCGAGCCCTTCCCAGTAAGTCGCCAGCGGGATGCGTGAAAGGGCCTGGGCCGCCGCGAGAAGAGAAACGGCAGCATGAAGATATGAGACGGATGGAGGAATCGCATTCTGTCCAATGATCTCGGCCAAGGCGATCCCGTGACGGATCGCCTCCCCCAGCAATCCGTGCAGCTGCTCGGAACTCAGCTTCCAGTCCGTCTCGACTTGTCGAGAAAGGAGATCGATCAGGACCTCGAGTCGCTGTGCCACGAGAGAGGGGTGAAACCGCAGTTCGTCTGACGGTTCGCTCCACGAGTTCGCTCGCGACCAGGACAGGGCTAGCTCGATCGAGCGCTTCAATGCCTCGGTCCTGTCGGAGGATTCGAAATCGAGCAGCCAGATTAAGGAGTGATATCTCATCCGCCAGGCCGGCGAGTGAAAGGGATCCTCGTCCCATGTCGGAAGGAGCGGCAGTTCCCAGTCCGGAAAGCCTTCGATGTGCAGCCTTCCGGAAGAGACACGATCCTGCTCGCGCTGATGAAGGGATCTGAGGCGGCCGAGAATTCTCGACGGCGACGCCAAGGTGCTGGCCGCGACCCAATGATTCACGAGGCGCGAGACATGGACGGCCTGAGTATCGGCTGTAGCGCCCGCCAGGCGCCGGATCGTCGCGCTCAGAAAGTCTCCCGGACCTTTTGCGGCATCCTCCTCGATGTTCTCGAGCAGGAGGTCGTACCCGAGGGAAACTTCCAGCGGAAGGACCAGCTCGATCCGAGAGGTATCGCCCGTTGTGCAGAAGCCGAGCTCTACCGTTCCGGCGTTCTCTGGAGCCGTAAGCTCCAGCGTGAAGCGTCGTGCGCGCGAGCGGGTCGGAATGCTGATGAAAGCACCGATACCAGGCGCCGACGGCAGGTCGGCATAGGGAGGTGGGATTTCGTGGCCCTGCTCGTCCCGATAGACGACACGCACGAGAGTGCCCTCGGAGGATGTGCTCTCTGCGACGAGCTGGCCACGAACGAAGAGGTTATGCCTGGGAACGAGACCAAACTGAAACCAGCGGGGGCTAGTGGACAGGATGGGCCAATTCCGCCGCGCATCGGGAGAGGCATTTCTCTCGGCGACGGAGGCAGCGAGTTCATCGCCTGCAGGATTGGGCTCGGTGTTTCCCTGGACGAACTGCACCAGCGACAGATTGCCGACCACGAACGGCTTTGTATTGCGCCAGCTGCGGATGGTGACTTGGGCCTGTGTCGCTGGAGCTGGAACGAGAAAGGCGATTCTGACCTTCCGCGTGTGACTTTGGCTCGAATGCCCGTCGCAGAGCCCAGGGCCACCGACCGGAAACTGGAAGGGATCGATCTGCCCTCGCACAAGGCCGGGAACGGATGCGAAATCGATGCTCGATCCATCCCCAGCCTGAAAGTCAATGCCCACGGTCGCGTAATCGGGCTCCTGACGCGCCGCGTCGTCCGTTTCGCAGGCGATCTCGAAACTGAACTGGCACCAGACATCCGGCGTGAGGTTAGGGAAGATCAGAACGACTCGGGACCACCGGTTCTTCGTTGCAATGAGGTGCGTCCCCTCGTGGGATCCTGCCTCGGAATCGCCCGCGTGCTGGACCGAGGCCGGAAGGATCTGTCTTACGCCCAACATTGAACCGGAGGACTCCAGGGCTGAGTAGCGATCCGGACAGCTGCAGGACCGGACGAATTGATGTTAACCTCGTAAGGACCTTCAGGCCATGCGCAGCGCGGCTTATTTTTTGAGCTGGTACTGGATGTTGTGGTGAGGGTATTGGTTCAGCCGACGAAGGTGTATCCGATGTAACGTTTGGCTTCGATGGGATCGTATCCGAGGCGGGCGCGCAGCTTCTTGCGCAGCTTGCTGACATGGCCCTCGATGACGCTCTCCTCGACGTCGTTGGAATAGATGCCGTAGATGGCGTTGAAGATCTGGGTCTTGGTCAGGCGGCGGCCGCGGTTGCGCACCAGGTACTCGAGAATGTGCCGCTCGCGGCGGGGCAGGGGCAGGCTGACGCCGTCGATCTCCGGGTCGCGCCCGTCGAAGTACACCTTCAGGCGCTCGGGCGCGGCCGGGGCGGTCTGGGCGGCGGCGTTGACGCGCCGCCAGATCGCCTCGGAGCGGGCGAGGATCTCGCGCACGTGGACGGGCTTGCGCACCACGTCGTCGAACTTGGCGGTGAAGAGCTCCAGGGTCTGCTCGAGGGAGCGGATCTCGCTCAGGGCGATGATGGGGGCGCGGGAGTGGCGGCGGATGGCTTCGGCGCAGGCGATGCGCTCCTGGAACTCGCCGAGCAGGAAGCCCTGGACGGCGTCGAGGTCGGCGCTGGAGGCGGCGTTGAGCCATTCCTTGAACTCGCCGGCGTAGAGCCCGAGCGAGGAGACGCCTTCCCGATGGAACCCGGCGACGTACGCAGCCGTCACCATCTGTCGTTCGTCGACGACGATGTACATGATGTAAGCCCCCCGGCCTATCAAGTTGTAGTCGAACGCAGGTACGCGCGATGAGGATCGCGAGTTGCTGGCGGTCAGCGCCTGGGCAACTACTTCTTAACTTATACTTTTTACTACGGATCGTGAGCGCGTGTGCTTTGTTGGTCCGCGTCGCCCCTCCGAATCAGTAGGATTATTGATAAATGCCGGTTGCCCGTCCTTGCGTCAACGGCAAAGGCGGCCCCCACCCCCATCCCTCGCCGCTTCCACCCAACTGTTGCTCCCAAACAATAGGCGCGACCCGTTGGGGTTCTATCGCCCATCCCGCCTGCCTTCGCTTTTCGATGTGTCGCATCCTTCGCGTGCGAAGCCTCTTCAGCCCGGCCTGTTCAGGGGCGGCTTCGCCTGTCATCCCGCAGCGGACCGAGCCGTCACGTCGAGACTCCGATCCTCCTCGATACGATCTGCATATCGGCGCAGCGGCGCTTCCCTGAGGGGCACGCATTGTCGTGCAACTCAGTACCTATAACCTTGTTGCGCATCGCTGCTGGTGGAGAAAATTGCTACCATGCGGCTGCGTCTCTGGGATTAACCTGATGGCTAGCTTTCCTTTGGGAGAGCGCTTAATCCATTTGCCGATTCAATCTTCGAACTCTAGGTAAGTCGGAGAGTTTCTGTATTTGCCGCGGAGCGTACGCCAGATGGTTTCGACAAGACGTTTTCTCATGGCCTCCTCTTTGGCGCGCCTCATCCGAAAGGAGCGCGGCGGCACGCGCGTGACGGAGGGCCATTTCCCCAATCAGGCGGACCGCAGCTCATATGTGCACATCGAGGGGGATCAGGGCAGCCTCGTCCTCATCACGGGAGGGCCTGGTGCGCCCATGGAGGAGCGCACGGCGGTCCCCCGCTCGCATGCGGAGGCGCTTCTGGATGTCACGCCCGGCAAGGTCGACTACGTTCGCACCGACCTCTCGATCGGCTCCCGCGAGATCCAGGTCTACCGCTTCGTCACCCCCGGCCCCCTCGACCTCATCGTCGTGGAGTTCGACGACAGCGACGAGCCGAAGGATTTCCGGCCACTGCCATGGTTCGGGCCCGAGGTGACGGCGGAGGTCGCCTACCAGAACCGCGCCATCGCGCTGAATGGACTTCCGCCGGCATTGGATGTTCCGCTTTCGAACGCGGCGCTCAACAGTCTGCTGGATACGCTGGAGAACCGGTTCAGTTCGTCCAGACAGTTTTCCTATGCGCAGCCGTCGAGCCCCGTGGAGGCTCCCGAGCCGCGCCGCCGTCCCGGGAACGCAGTCGAGAAGCAGCCGGCCCCCCAAAATGTGCCGGCCCAGAAGCCGGCGCAGCCAGGGCCGGCCGAAGGACCGTCGCGGGATGAGTTGAATCTCGATATCGAGGACAGCGTCATTCGCGAACTCGCCCGTTCCTTGCGGCCTCAGCAGAGGTGAGCGGCGGCAGGACTTGATTCCAATGCGCTTCGCAGTCGATAAGCAGACCGGCACGAAGGGAAATCCGCCATGGTCTACTGGCTCGACCAACGCCGGTCGCGAAAGCGCATGCAACTGGCAATTCAGGGACGGATCATCGCCGATCCGTCCCATGAAGCGATGTCCTGCATCGTTACCGATCTTTCGGACACCGGTGCGCGCCTGACACTGCCCACGGCTGCAGAACTGCCTCCCGAATTCGACTTCGTGATCCCGGATCGGCTGACGGTGCGGGCGCAGGTGGCATGGTCCCAGGGGCAGGATTATGGGATCATGTTCCTCGCAGCTCGGTCCCGCGAGCACGGATCTGGATCGACGGCCGCGAGTTCTCCTATGGGCGGCCTTCCCGAACTGGAGGATCCTTCCTTCATTACGCAGTTCGCCGTTCAGGAGGCTCTGGACGAGGCGCGGTTCAAGATTGCCGCAACCATGGGCGTTCCTGCGGATTCCATCAGGCTCACAATCGAGATCGTCTCCTGATGCATTGTGCGGAACCCAAGGTCCGCGTCGGCGAAAAGCGGGCCCTGTTCTCGCATTCGACGAGGCACTTTTCCAAAGAGAGGATCGGAGCGATCCCAGGAACCGAGATCCACTTTCGGGTCCGGTGCCCTTAGAACCTGCGGGCGCTGTCGATTCCAAAGTAGCAGATGCCATCGCCCGGAACGGCCTTGGCGTTGGGAAAGACGATATAGCCTGCAGCGGGCGCCGTAACAGGCTCGCCGTCGGCCCGCCGGGCAATGACCGCGCCTTGCGGGACCGCATCGCCGGTTCTCCAGGCGCCTTCGAGCCGGTCGCCTTCCTCTCGGCAGAGGACGACATCGACGATCCGAATGGCCCTCTCCAGGGCAACGGGCGGCATGGGGGCGTCGATGATGCCGAGAATGGCGAGCGCATTGAGGATCGCGCGATAGCCTACGCCGACAGCCGCAGGATCCTCATGCGTCCCGCATTCCAACGTGACGCCGTAGCCACCGGAAAACCGCATGTACTCCGTCGTTCCCACCCCTTCGGAGGCCGCCTTGCTCTGAAAGCCGAGCCGGGCGCGCTCCTCCAGAAAGCGGGCGTAAACCTCAAGCCATCCATGAATGACGACCGGAGTCCCAAGCCTTGCTGCGAACTGTCCCTCTTGGGCCGACAGTCCGAAGGGCTCCACGAGACCGGTGTTGTCCGAGGGGCCGGCGAATACGAACGGCACTCCTTCTCCTCGGAATGAATGGATGTCCAGCAGAACGTCATGCTCGCGCAGCAAGGCGCAGATGCGGTTCCCGACCTTGTCCTCATAGTCGGTCGGAATGGTCTTCTCCCGCAGGTCGCGGTTGAGATTCCGGTCGCCTTCCCGCGTTCCCTGGCGGTAAGCCTTCATGTTGGCGACGGGGACGAATGTCACGGTACCCCGGCGGATCGAGAGGCGCCCTGCGCGACAGTCGGCGATTGCCTTCAGGATTGCCTCGGGCCCGCAGATCTCGTTGCCGTGAACGGCACCCATGACGATCAGCTTCGGCCCACGCTCGAGGCCGACGAACTGCACCACTTCGAGCGGAGTCGTTTCGTCGCAGACGGGACGCCCATCGGCATCGTCATATCCGATGTCGATCACCATTCCCGGACGAAGGCGGCGTGCGAATTCCTCAAGCCTGTCCGCTGGAACACCGATGCATCCGGCGGTGCCGCTCATGTCGGCCCGTGCCGCATGAATGAACAGAGCGCTGCCGCGACCGGGCTCCGGAACGGAGTCGTTGAAGCCGATCGGGACGATCACCTCGAAGAGCGGCTCGTCGCGCTGCCTCATCAGGCTGTCGCCGAGACGCTCGCCATCGGTGGCGAAGACGAGGCGGTTGTAGTTTTCGCCCTCTTCCTCCCAGATCATCTCCGGCGACATGGGAGCGAAGGGAAAGGCAAGATCGCGCGCGAAACCGGGGCGAGCCGCAGCGTCGTAAAGGCCATACCTGAGGGGAAAGGTGCCGACCGGGGTACGCTTGTCGCCTTCACGCTTGAGAGAGGCCTGGATCAGACCGCCGGTGCCCACGGTGCACGGCGTGGTCCAATCCTCAATCGAGAGCGTGCCGAGATGCGGCACCTCTCCCTTGCGAGGCACGCGAACGCGGACGGTAGGAACGTTCGTCATCATGGATATTTCCTGTCGGTTGGGAATTGGGGCCGGCTCGGAGCGTCCGTACGTTGAAGGTGCTCTGCGCGGGGATCATTCGGATCGATCGCACGCGTGGCGTTCTCAGAATGCGGGAGGCGTCCAGCTTGGAATGTCGAAGACGCGACGACAGCGGGCGAGATGGCCGGGGCCGATCTGCTCCAAGTCCGGAATGGGCGGAGCCCGGCAGATGTCCCGCGCTTCCGGGCAGCGGGGATGGAAACTGCAGCCGGTGGGTGGATCGAGCGGGTTTGGGATCTCTCCGGTGATCTTCGTGCTCAGTCCGTGTCTGAAAGGATCCGGGATCGCTTCGATCAGAGCGCGGGTGTAGGGATGGCGGGGCTCTGTGAAAATCGTCTCCCATCCCCCCGTCTCCACGATGCGGCCGAGATACATGACGGCGACCCTGTCGCTCATGTGCTCGACCACTCCAAGGTCATGGCTGATCATGATGTAGGAGAGGTTGAAGGTCTCCTTCAACTCCAGAAGAAGGTTGATGATCTGTGCGCGGATGGAAACATCGAGCGCGGAAACCGGTTCGTCGAGAACGACGATCCGAGGCTTAAGGATCAAGGCCCGCGCGATGCCGATCCTTTGGCGCTGGCCGCCCGAGAACTCGTGCGGGTAGCGCTTCGCCACATCGGGGCGGAGACCGACGCGGCGGAGCATGTCTGCGATTCTGTCCTCGATCTCGCTCCTGGCAGTAACTCCATGGAGGCGCAGGGGAGCTTCGAGAGTCGTCCGGATCGTCTGCCGAGGATTGAGCGACGAGTAGGGATCCTGAAAGACCATTTGGGCCATGCGTGCACGGTCCATCCGGTTTCCCCCGTCATTGGATATGTCGCGCCCCTCTATGAGAATCCGCCCCCGCGTCGGCGCCTGCAGCCCCAGGATGGAGAGAGCCAGGGTCGACTTGCCGCATCCCGATTCTCCCACGAGCCCGAGGCATTCTCCCTTCTTCAACTCGAGGTCGACGCCATCGACGGCGTGCACGAATCTGCGACTTCCTCCGAACAGCCGCCCTCCGACGGGAAAATGCACCGCCAGGTCTTCGACCTTCAGGATCGGATCGTTCGCCGGTTCACTCATGGTGGTGGCACCGTACAAATCCGCCATGTTCCAATGGCGCGATGCCCGGATCCTCCGTACGGCAGAGGGCGGTCGCCGCATGGCACCTCGGGTTGAAACGGCAGCCGCGAGGGAAGCTGGAGACTGGAGGCACGACGCCTTCGATCTCCTGAAGGCGCTTGCGTCCATGCCGCGACCGGGCGCCGAGGAGCGGCAGTGAGGCCACGAGCCCTTTGGTATAAGGATGGCGAGGAGACCGGAAGATGTCCTTTGCCGCCCGCTCCTCCACAAGGCGGCCGGCATACATGACACCGACCCGGCGACACATGTTTGCGATCAACCCCAGATCGTGGCTGATCATCAGAACCGCAGTTCCCTTGGCAGCGGACAGATCGCGGATGAGCGCGAGAATCTCGGCCTGCACCGTCACGTCCAGCGCCGTCGTCGGCTCGTCTGCCAGGAGAAGGTCGGGACCGCAGGCGAGGGCAATGGCGATCATCGCCCGCTGCCGCATGCCGCCGGACATCTGATGAGGATAGTCTTTGACGCGCCGGTCGGGTGCCGGGACGCGCACGCTCGCAAGCGCCTCGATGGCCAGCCGCTCGGCCTCCTTCCATGTCGCCCCCCTGTGCAGGACGAACATCTCCGCGATCTGCCGACCGACGGGGGAGAGCGGATTGAGGGCCGTCATCGGCTCCTGAAAGATCATCGATATCCGGCTGCCTCTGAGCTTGCGGATCTCCCCGGCGGGTAAGGAGCGAAGATCGCGCCCATCGAAGCGGATCCCGCCGCCCGTGACGGCAAGCGGCGGGCGCAGCAAGCCGATCAGCGCAAGCGCCGTGATGCTCTTGCCGCAACCGGATTCACCGACCAGACCGAGGGTCTCGCCTCTGCCGATGGTGAAGGAAACATCCTCGACGGCATCGAAGAGAGTGTCTCCCACCGCGAGACCGATCCGAAGATCCCTGACTTCGAGAAGCGGCTCCCCCATCATATGCGGCGTGTCCTGGACTGCGGATCGAGGATGTCGCGGAGACCGTCGCCGAGGAGGTTCAGTCCGAGGACGGTGACGAAGATCGCCAGCCCCGGAAAGATCGAGATCCAAGGCGCCGTCGTGATCTGGTCGCGCGCGTCGGAAAGCATGCTGCCCCAGCTGGGAAAGGGCGGACGGATGCCGAGACCCAGGAACGAGAGGGAAGCCTCGGCAAGCACGGCGCCGCCCATGCCGAGCGTGCCGATGACGATGATGGGCCCCAGCATGTTGGGCAGGAGCTGAGTGAGCATGATCCTGATGTCGCTGTAGCCGAGGACCTTGGCAGCCTGCACGTAGCCCTGGCTCTTGAGGGAGAGCGCGGAGGCGCGGGCAAGCCGGCATGTGAACGACCAGTTCGTCAGGCCGAGCGCGATGAGGAGGCTCGTGAGGCCAGGATTGAGGATGGCCATGATGGCGAGGGCGAAGATGAGGGAAGGGATCGCCAGCATGAGGTTCGTCAGGCCGTTGACGAAGTCGTCCCACCAGCCGCCCCAGTAGCCTGCAGACAGGCCGAGGCACACCCCGATGACGGTGTTGATGAGTTGGGAAACGATGCCGACGGTGAGGGAGATCCGCGCGCCGTAGAGAACCCGGCTGTAGATGTCGCGACCCTGCGCATCGGTGCCGAACCAGAACTTCGCCCCGGGTGGCTCCTCCGCGTTCATGAGGTTGGCATCCATGACGGGATCCGTATGGGCCAGCAGGGGAGCGAACAGTCCCGTCAGCACGACTGTTGCGAACAGAATGCCTCCGATCAGCAGATTGGCTCTGATCTTCATCCTTCGCTCTCATGTATACTTGATGCGCGGGTCGATGACGGCACAGAGGACGTCCACCAGCGTGTTGATGACGAGAAATGAAAGGACGATCAGAAGAATCGCCCCCTGGACCACAGGGATGTCGCGCAGGGTGACGCTGTCCACGAGGAGCGACCCGAGCCCGGGCCAGGAGAACAGTTTCTCGACGACGACCGCCTGTCCGATGACGGTCCCGAACTGCAGGCCGATGGTCGTCAGGATGATGACCAGGGCGTTTCGCGCCAGGTGCCAGCGGACCACCTTGCTCTCGCTCATGCCCTTGGCGCGCGCGGTGCGCACGAAATCGGCGTTCATGATCTCGAGCACGGCGGCCCGCGTGGTCCGCGCGAGGAGAGCCATGGGAGCGACCCCGAGAGCCACTGAAGGGAGAACGAGATGGCGCAGGCTTCCGTCCCCGTAGCCGAAGCTCGGCAGCCATCCGAGGACGAGAGCGAACAGGTACATCAGCATCAGCCCGAGCCAGAACTTGGGCAGCGACAGGCCGGAGACGGCGCCGACCATCGAGAGGGTGTCGATCAGGCTTCCCGGTCGCAATGCCGCAACGAAGCCGAGCGGGACGCCGACCGCTATGGCGAAGAGCATCGAGGCGACGGTGAGAATGAAGGTCGGCCACATGCGCTCGGCCAGGACCTTGGCGACGGGTTGGCGGGTGCGGAACGAGGTGCCGAGGTCGAACTGCACAAGCTGCGATACGTATTTCCCGAAACGCACGTAGACCGGGTCGCCGAAGCCGAACTCCTTGTTCATGCGCTCCATGACCGCCACATCGATCACGCTGCGGCCGTCGTCGCTCATGCTCGAGGCGAACGTGCCGGGGATGACGCTGAAAAGCACGAAGATGATCAGCGCGACCGCGAGCAGGATCGGGACCGTTTGCAGAAGGCGCCGAAAAAGGAAAGCTGCCATTCAGGGGAACCATGCCTGGTTCTTCTCCTGTCGGGAGAAGAACCAGGACTTGTCGCGAGTGGAGGACTAGAGGATCACTTGGCTGCCGGCGACGACTCGTCGACCCACATTTCCTCGTAGTTCTGGATGGCGAGTTCCGTCGCATTGGCCTGGAGCCCCTTGAGCCAGGGCTGGTGCGCCATGACGGCCTTGTTGTAGTTGAAGAACCAGTAGGGCGCTTCCTCGAAGATGATGTTGTTGACCTTCTTGAGGTTCTCCTCCTTCTTGGCCGGGTCGCCGGTCTCTCCGGCTTCGTCCAGGAGCTTGTCCACCTGTTCGTTCTTAAAGAGGGTGTAGTTGCAGGCCGATTGCGGAATCTTCGAGTGGAAGCACTTCAGGGCCGCCTGCGGATCGGGACCCGTCGAGAGCGACCAGATGAACGCCTGGTACTCGCCCTTGCGGACCACTTCGGACAGGACCGACCCCTCAACGGGCTTGATCTTGACCTTGATTCCGACCTTCTCGAGCATCGGGATGACGGCCTCGACGATGGGAATGCCCCAGCTCTCGTTGGACGTGGCCGTCCACTCGAATTCGAAGCCGTTGGGATAACCTGCCTCGGCCAGGAGCTTCTTCGCCTTCTCCGGATCGTAGGAATAAGGCTTCACCGACTTGTCGAAGCCGGGCGAGGTGGGGGGGAGCCAGCTCGTCGCGCGATAAGCTTTGTCCTTCACAAGTTTCTTGATGATGAGGTCCGCGTCGATGGCATGATTGATGGCCTGTCGCACGCGCCTGTCCGCAAAAGGCTTGAATTCGGGGTTCAAGCCCATGACACGGGTGTAGACCTCCGCAACTTCCAGAAGGCCTTTCGACAGATCCGGATCGCTCTTGTAGGCGACATACTGGGCAGGGCCGAGAATGGAGGCATCGATCTCCTTGTTGCGGAAGGCCACGTCGCGGGCCGAAGCCTCGCCCATGATCATGATGGAGACCTTGTCCGCATAAGGCTTGCCGGCCTTGTAGAACTTGTCCCACCGTTCGGCGACCAGACGGGAGCCGGGGACATACTCGGCAAGCTTGTAGGGGCCCAGGCCGATCGGGTTCGTGGTGAAGGATTCCTTCTGCGCTTCCTCGGCCGGGTAGATCGACGTCGTGGCGGTCCAGAAGTAGAAGCCCGGCTCGACCTTCTCGGTGAGAGTCATCTCGAAGGTGTCGTCGTCGATCTTCCTCAGGCCGGAGATCGTCTTCGCCTGGCCCTTCTCCACATCGACCGCACCCTTGATCATGCGCACGTAACGGGCGCCCGGATAGGCCTTGGTCCCGTCCATGATGTGATTGTAGGTCCAGATGACGTCGTCTGCCTTCAGCCTGCGCCCGTTATGGAAATAAGCATCGTCTCGCAGCTTGAACGTGTAGGTCAGGCCGTCGGCCGAGACGTCCACCGACTTCGCGAGCTCGAGCACCGGCTTCCCGGCCGCCGCATCCCAGTTGTAGAGGGAGCGATGGATAGCCTTTGCCCAGATCTCGTCCTGCGCACGGTTCGAGGTGTGGATGTCGAGATTGGCGAAGCTCGATCCGTAAGGCGCGGTGAAACGGATCGTTCCGCCCTTGCGGGGCGTCTGCGCCTCGGCGACACCGCCCATGACCAGGGCGATTGCCGTTGTGATGGCGAGTTTCTTCAGCACGGTGGTCCTCCAGATGATTGGTCGCGCACGGGTTCGATCTCGTGCCGGTTCCGTGCACTTCGAGCACCCCTTGCGTGAGTGCCGATGGCTGTTCAGGCGCGTCCCTCTTTATTTTAAGCCACGCCATGACGGTCGTGAACGATCGCACCTCCTCGGATCGTAAGATCGCAGCGAGTGTTGTCAAGAATGTCGTCCGCGCTTGCCGTCAGCAGGTTGCGCGAGAAGACGGCGACATCGGCGAGTTGCCCTGGAACGAGACGTCCCTTGACGTGTTCCAGCTTCTGGGAAAAGGCCCCGAACTCCGTGTAGGCCTGAAGCGCTTCCTCGATCGACACGCGCTCGCTCACATCCATGAGCGTGCCCTTCCATGTCTTGCGCGTCAGCATGGCGTAGAAGTTCGGGAAAGGATTCGGCTCGCATACCGGCGCGTCGCTGCCCGTTGCCGGCTTGAGCCCCAGATCCATCCAGGTCTTGAACGGGTAGCTTCCCAGGGCACGTTCCTCCCCGAGGACCGAGATGTAGGCGTCGCCGAAGTCGTAGATGAACACCTGCTGCGGGCACGGATAGATCCCGGCGGCGACCATGCGCGCGTGCTGCTCGGGAGTCGAGAAGCCGGAATGCTCGATCCGGTGGCGGCGGTCGGGATCGGGATGGGCCTCGAGCGCCCGCTCGTAGGCCGCGATCAGCTGTTCGATGGCCGCGTCGCCGATCGCATGGCAGGCAAGCTGATAGCCCTTGACGTGCGCGTCCATGACGAGTTCGTTGACGGTCTCGTCCGGCATCATTTGAACGCCGGTCGTGCGATCCTCGCCCAGATAGGGGCGCGACATCCAGGCCGTGCGTCCGCCGGCCGAACCGTCGAGGAAGAGCTTCACCGCACCGATCATCAGCATGTCGTCGCCGGTGCCCGTGATCAGGCCCGCCTCGTAGCATTGCGGCACGATGGAACGGTCCGGATCGCCGAGCAAGGTGAGCCAGGTTCTGACGGGCAGCCGCCCTTCCCGTTTCGCACGATGATAGGCCGAGATCTCGCCGAACCCGCCGCGCTGGCCGACTGCCGCGTCCATGCAGCTCGTGATGCCATAGGAGAGCAGATGCCGTCCGCCGCGCTCGATCGCGGCGACGAGCTGTTCCTCGTCGGGAGATGGAATGACCGCCCAGACGGGAGCGCGTGCGTTCTCCGCGAGAAGGCCGGTCAGACGTCCGTTCTGCTGCTCGATAAGCCCGCCGGGCGGACTGGCCGAGGATTCGTCGATCCCTGCAAGCTGCAGAGCCCTCGAGTTGCAGATGGAGACGTGGCCGCAGGTTCGCACCAGCATCACAGGATTGTCCGGTGCCGCCCTGTCGAGCTCGCTTCTGTGCGGGTGCCTTTGTACGTCGAGCTTCGTCTGGTCGTAGCCGCGTGCGAGGATCCACTCTCCCGGACGGGATCTCGATGCCCGCTCCCGGATGCTCGAGAGCAGCCCGTCGAGGGTCGAGACCGTCGTCGGCTTCGCGTCCACCCAGTCCATCATGAGCCCGAGCGAAATGAGATGGAGATGGGAATCGTTGAGCCCGGGCGTGGCAAGCCTTCCGTCGAGGTCGATAATTCGCGTGGAGGGGCCGACCAGGGTCGACACCTCCCGGTCGGCGCCCGCTGCGAGCACGCGTCCCTGCCATATGGCGAGAGCTTCTACGACACCTTCCTGGCGACCGCACCAGATCGGCCCGTTACGCAGAACAATATCTGCCTGCATCTGCACGTTTCCTTCCTCCTCATCACAGAGCCCGTCGACTGACGAGCCTCGGTCCGGCCGGCGCGGGTCCGTTCCGGCAAATTCAGATCGGATCGAGCGGCCAGATCGGCCGACGAATCTTTTTGTATGGGCGTTCCTTGAAGTTGCGCGTGGAGAGGGCTCCGGAGTCAACCTCGAGGACCTCCCGCGCAATGGGCTCGAAGGCGGCCCGGAAATGCTGCATCGATTTGACGATTAGCGTCGATTTCCGTGTCGGATCCACGCCGAGAGACGTGAACTGCGCCAGATCGGTGGCCTGGCCATTGTTGCTGATCACGATGATTTCCGTTCCTCCGACACGGAGCAGAAGGCTGAGGCCGTAGTTTCTGCGGGCGCCGCCGCCCATCGGTCCATAGGCGATGAAGCTGCCGTCCGTGATGGCGACCACATGCCCGGTGACCTCGAGCGGCCCTCCGCCGATGCCAGGATCGGTCTTGCCGCCGAGCTTGAGCGTCACGGCGTTGCCGACCCCTGCCGCCTGCGCCTGCCTGACGGCTTCCGGATCGCAGATGGCGTGAAAACCGACATTCTGGAGATCGGCATCGAGAATGGCCTTGAGCAGGGTTGTCGCGTCCCCGTAGGCTCCCGAGCCGGGATTGTCCGAATAATCGGCGATGACGAGCGGCCGGGATGCACCCGTTCCGGCCTTCGCCTTCGCGATGGCTCCTTCGAGCGGCGTGAAGTGAATGGAGGAGAATGTGCGCTGCTCCCACACATAGTCCATGAGTTCTTCCGCAATGGCCTGTGCCGCAGCGCGATCATTCGCCGTTACCGCCACTGAAGGACCGATGTCATGGACGTCTGCGGAGGAGAAGCCGGCCTGGATGCTCACGGCGAGAGCCTTGCCCGCAGCCTCCAAAGCATCCGCCCGGCGGAGAAGCTTCGCCATCGGCGGCGATGTCGTCCGGCCTCCGTCGAGCGCGTAAAGGATCGGGCGCCTGGCCACTGCGACCTTCGGGTCGATCTTCCCGTCCATCGCCTGCTGGAGCAGTTCGGCCGCCTGCCAGGTCCGCTCATATTGATCGATGTGCGGATAGGTGCGGTAGGAGATCAGCGCATCGGCGTTGTCCACCATCGTCTGCGTGACGGTGGCGTGCAGGTCGAGAACGACGACGATGGGAATGCCGGATCCGATGCTGGCTCGAAGACGCGAAAGGAACTCGCCTTCGCCGTCATCGTGATCCTCGGTCGACATCGAGCCGTGCAGGTGGAGCAGAACTCCCTGGACTCCATCGCAGGCGCTCAGGATACGATCCGTCAGCGCATCGAAGCAGGCTGTCGTGACCCTTCCCGAGGGGTTGGCCGAAGCGACGAGCGGGTGAACCATGTCCCAGCCGAACCGCTCGGCTGCCTCGAAGGCAGCCCCCATCGAGGTGCGCGTGCCACGGAAGGCCTGCGGAATCTCATTATCGAGATAATAGCTGGATTTGCGGAACGCATCCTCGTCCGTTTTCTGGATGCTGAACGTATTGGTCTCGTGCATGAATTCGGCGACAAGAACCCGCTGACCCATCTGTCTCCCCACGGCGCCTTTCCTGCGAAACGAATGTTTATTGCATTTGTGAGCGCCCTTCCGACCGAACCGTACGGGAAGGGTGGCAAACAGAAAAGAACTTTCCAAAGATCATTCCCGAGAAAGTTCGTTCATTCACGATATGGCGTGTGTTCTGTGATACCGTCTCTCTGGCGCATCTCCTTTTCCAGGCTGGCATGAAGGCGAGGGGCGATCCAGGCCGCCGCCCTGCTGAGCACATCGCAGTCCCATGGTCGGCCATGAGGTGAAGGATCTCGAGCGTTCTCGCGGAGTTTCCCTGTCCGCGCTAGAGATGGCGCCTTATGCCGGTCGAGGCGGCTCTCGCCCTGCACTGCGAGGTTCGGACGATCTTTATGGAGTCCAGCGGCACAGGGGGACTCCATCGTCGATCCGGCCGGCGCCGTTCAGCAGCGGGACAAGGGGATCGAACTGCGGCGCCTGTCCGTGACGAGCCCCTATCGCTCCGGGATCCACGGTTCGACCGATGCGACGCGCTCCGCACTCAATGGGTGGTTCGTGCGGCGCCGCGCCGACGCCCTCGAACAGATCGAAGGGAACCCGGGAACGGTGCCCCAGCTCTGGCCGTCGGGAGCCTATCCCGCCTTGAAGGCGGGGGAGGGCATTCTAGTTAGGCCATTACATCATGGTCGAGTTCAGGGCATTGAACGTGAGCAGCGAAGATCTCGTTTCCCTATCTCTTCAGGACAGAGGCACCGCTTCTCAGTCGAGGGGGCCGCGCCGCCCGGCGACGATGAAGGCGGCGAGGCTGGTCGGGCCGGGAAGGATGGAAGTCGTCGAAACCGCGATCCCGGAGCCTGGAGAGGGGCAGGTCCGCATCCGGTTGGAAGGTTGCGGCGTCTGCGCCTCCAACCTGACGCCATGGTCCGGCCCGGAATGGATGCGCTTTCCGACGGATCCCGGCGATCTCGGGCACGAGGCATGGGGCGTCGTCGATGCACTCGGTGAGGGCGTCCGGACTGTCCGTGTGGGCGATCCGGTGGCCGTTCTGTCGTACAAGGCCTATGCCGAGTACGATCTTGCCGATGCGAGCGCCGTGGTCGTCCTGCCTGAAGCGCTGGCGGGCCGACCGTTTCCCGGCGAGCCGCTGGGCTGCGCCATGAACATCTTCCGGCGTAGCGACATCCGTCCCGGGCAGACCGTTGCGATCGTCGGCATCGGCTTCCTGGGAGCTATTCTGACGCGGCTTGCCTCGCAGGCCGGTGCGCGCGTCATCGCCATATCCCGGCGTCCGTTCTCCCTCGACGTCGCGCGCGCCATGGGGGCGGCCGAGACCATTCCGATGGAGAACCACGCAGACATCATCGAAAGGGTGCGGGACCTCACCGGCGGCATGTTCTGCGACCGGATCATCGAGGCCGTCGGCAAGCAGTGGCCCCTCGATCTGGCGGCCGAACTGACCCGGGAACGCGGAAAGCTCATCGTCGCGGGCTACCACCAGGACGGGCCGCGGCAGGTCAACATGTGGCTCTGGAACTGGCGGGGGATCGACGTGATCAATGCGCATGAGCGTGATCCGAAGGTTTACGTCCAAGGGATCCGGGAGGCGGTGGACGCCGTCGCCTCCGGCTGCCTCGATCCGACGCCCCTCTATACGCACACCTATCCTCTTGAGCGGCTCGGCGATGCGCTGAACGACACACGCGACAGGCCGGATGGATTCCTCAAGGCGCTGGTGAGGCTCTCATGACAGGACAGGTCATTCGCAAAGAGGCACAGACGGCATCCGCCACGCGACCGCGCATTGGCTTCCTGGGTGTGGGCTGGATCGGTCGTCACCGCATGAAGGCCATCCTCGATACGGGCGCCGCCGATGTGGCTGCGATAGCGGACCCTTCTGCGGAGATGGTGGCAGAGGCCAGGATGCTCGCCCCGGAGGCCGAACGGGCAGGCACGATCGAGGATCTGCTTGGAATGGATCTCGACGGCATCGTCATCGCGACGCCGAGCGCCATGCATGCGGAGCAGTCCATTCGCGCCTTGGAAAAGGGCGTCGCCGTTTTCTGCCAGAAGCCCCTTGGGCGCAACGAGGCAGAGGTTCGGTCGGTCGTCGAAGCGGCACGCGCTGCGGATCGGCTTCTCGGCGTCGATCTCTCGTATCGCTTCACGGATGCCATGCGCCGGATCCGCGAGGTCGTCGGGTCGTGCGAGCTTGGACGCATCTATGCGGCGGACCTCGTGTTTCACAACGCCTACGGACCGGACAAGGCCTGGTTCTACGACCCTGCTCTCGCCGGAGGCGGCTGCGTCATGGATCTCGGAGTCCACCTGGTCGACCTTGCCCTATGGACTCTCGGCTTTCCCCAAGTCACTGGCGTGACGAGCAGGCTTTTCGCGGGCGGCGAACCCTTGAGAGACGCGTCAGCACAGGTCGAGGACTACGCCATCGCAACCATCGGCCTCGAAGGCGGTGCCGTCCTCCAGCTGGCCTGCTCCTGGAAACTGCAGGCGGGATGCGATGCCATGATCTCGGCAGCGTTCTATGGAACGCAGGGCGGTGTCGCCATGCGCAATGTGAACGGTTCATTCTACGATTTCACGGCGGAGCGCTATCGCGGCACGGCACGGGAGGTTCTTGCGACGCCTCCTGACGCGTGGGGAGGACGCGCCGCAGCCGATTGGGCCTTGCGCCTGGCATCGGGCGAGCGCTTCGACCCCGAGGCGGAGCGCTTCCTGGATGTCGCGCGGGTTCTGGACCGAATCTACGGCCGCTAAGCCCCATCGCCTGCTCTCCTGGCGATGCAAGCAGCCGTCGCAAAAGCTCAATGCGCGCCTTTGAGAGCGTGCATTGCCACTTCGGCAGATATCTCGAACGGCGCTCACGCCGTCGTGGCGAGGGCGCGGGTATCCTCGATCTCGACCCTGGAAGGTTCGCTCGCCTCGAGGGAGGGAGCCGGCAGGATCTTCGGCCGTCCGATTGAGACGTATGCGAAACCGTTTCGTTTCATGTCGTCGGGCCTGTAGATGTTGCGCAGGTCGACGACGATGGGGCGGGCGAGCGCGGCCTTGAGGCGGGCAAGATCCAGCGCCCGGAACATGTCCCACTCGGTGACGATCACCAGCGCCGCGGCGCCGCGCGCGCAGTCGTACGGGTCGCGGGCATACTCCACCTCCGAGAGCACCGCCCGCGCCGCCGCCATCCCCTCCGGGTCGTAGGCGCGGATGCGCGCGCCCGCGTCCTGCAGGGTGCGGATCACGTCGATGGAGGGGGCCTCGCGCATGTCGTCGGTGTTCGGCTTGAAGGTCAGCCCCAGCACCGCGATCGTCTCGCCCCGCACCGTGCCGCCGCAGGCGGCGATCACCTTGCGGCCCATGGCGCGCTTGCGCTGGTCGTTGACCGCCGCCACCGTCTCCACGATCCGCACCGGCGCCTCGTAGTCCTGCGCCGTCTTGATCAGCGCCAGGGTGTCCTTGGGAAAGCACGAGCCGCCATAGCCCGGCCCCGCATGCAGGAACTTGGTGCCGATGCGGTTGTCGAGCCCGATGCCGCGGGCCACGTCCTGCACGTTGGCGCCCACCTGCTCGCACAGGTTGGCGATCTCGTTGATGAAGGTGATCTTGGTGGCCAGAAAGGCGTTGGCGGCGTACTTGGTCAGCTCGGCGGTGCGGCGCGAGGTGACGATCAGCGGCGCCTGGTTGAGGTAGAGCGGGCGGTAGAGCTCGGTCATCAGCTGGGCGGCGCGCGCGTCCTCGGCGCCGATGACGATGCGGTCGGGGCGCTTGAAGTCGGCGATCGCCGCGCCCTCGCGCAGGAACTCGGGGTTGGAGACCACGGCGAAGTCGGCGTCGGGGCGGGTCTCGCGGATGATGCGCTCGACCTCGTCGCCGGTGCCGACCGGCACGGTGGACTTGGTCACCACCACGGTGTAGCCGGCAAGCGCGGCGGCGATCTCGCGGGCGGCCTGGTGGACGAAGGAGAGGTCGGCATGGCCGTCGCCGCGGCGGGAGGGGGTGCCGACGGCGATGAACACCGCCGCGGCGGCGGCGACGGCGCCGGACAGGTCGGTGGTGAAGGTCAGGCGGCCTTCGCGGACGTTCTTGGCGACGAGCTCGGCCAGGCCCGGCTCGAAGATCGGGATCTCGCCGCGGTTGAGCGCGGCGATCTTGGCCGGGTCCTTGTCGACGCAGCACACCTCGTGCCCGAAATCCGCAAAGCACGCCCCGGATACCAGACCTACATACCCGGATCCTACCATCCCTATGCGCATGAACACACCTCTTCACCGGCCCGGCCGGCCCGTTCAGCAATGTCGACGAAGCCGGCTCTCTCCAGCCGGCGGGACGTGAGTGCCATCAGAGCGCCTCGAGGAGTTTCGCCTCGGGCGCGACGGCGCCCTTGCCCGCGTAGCGGCGGATCATGGAGGCGCAGAACTCGGCAAACTCCTCCTTCACCAGGGGCGCGCTGGTGTGGTGAGGCGCGATTCCCCTGTGCTCGGGCGTGAAGCAGAAGGTCACCGTCACGTCGAAATCCGCGAGCGCTTCCATCTGCCGGTCGAACCACGCGAGGGCGTTGGGACGAAAGCTGTCGGCCCAGGACAGCCCGGTACGGAGATACTTGACACCCAGCCGCTTCATCCACGCCACGGCGTCGTCGAGCCGATGGTCCTCGAAATGGAACCACTGGCAGAGACCCATTTCGGGGGTGTACTTCGCGAACTCCTCCAGGGCGGGCTTCGGGGTTCCGTCCTCGCGGAGAAGGCCCATGTAGAAATGCCGGTAGTAGGAGGAGCCTTCGGCCTCGCGGTGACGGGTCGTCGCCTCCCAGGCGCGAGGGAGATCGTACAGGCTGTACCAGTGGATCTTCGGCACCTCGCCGATCAGCAGCTCGGCGGTCCGGTTCAGGCCCCAGACCTGAACCTCCTCGGCGCCGAAGGTCGAGATGCCGACCTCGGACACCCAGATGGGAAGGTTCGTCACCGCACGGATCTCGTCGATCTTGGCCGGCCACTCGTGGATCTGCCAGAGATTCCAGTCCAAGGGAAAGCCGTGCACGGCCACCACGTCCACGTGGTCGAGCACGCCGCGCGCAGCAAGGTTCCGGATGAAGGCCGGGTCGATGGGCGAAATGCCGCCGAGGACCCTCGGCAGGGTCGGATGTTCCGCCCTGATGGCTTGGCCCGCCGCAATCGCCATCTCTGAAAAGAGCCTCCAATCGGGGTCGATCTCGGGATCCCAGTGAGATTTGTTGTTGGGCTCGTTCCAGATCATCGCAGCTTCAATCATGAGAGGCTCCTTTGGCCGGATAAACCGCTCCCGCGCCAGGCGGGGCCGAAACGCACCGGCAGATGTAAACTTCCGCTTCGGGGTGACTCAGAATGGCGAACCCGGCGCTGCGGAGCATGGCCTCGACGCAGGCCGCGTTCGGGGCCCACCAGTTGGTGGGATCGTCCGCATAGCGATGCTCGATGAAGTGCATCTTCGGATAGCGGGCGTCGTCGAAATGATCGGTCTGCCAGAAGCTGTAGTTCTCCTCGACGGGGAATACCTCCTGGGATCCGCGCTGCATCGACTGGAAGACGAGGAGATCCTTCGCGACATGCTCATGGATCAGGTCGAGAGCCAGGAGAGGATGCCGCAGATGGTAGAGGACGCCCATGAAGAGGACCACGTCGAACTTCTCTCCCAGGGACCCGACGTCGTAGACGGAAAGCTTGCGGAATTCGATGTCGTGTCCCGTCTGCTGCGCGGCGAAGCGGGCCTGCTCCAGGTAAGTCTCGTCGAAATCGATGCCCAGGACGCGGCTGGCGCCGCGTTTCTTCATCTCGATGGAATAGAACCCGCCGTTGCATCCGATGTCGAGGACCGACTTTCCGCTGAGATCCTGCGGGATCGAGTCGGCGAACCTGTTCCACTTCACGGCGGGATAGTTCCCCAGGAAGTGGTCGGGAGCCGTCCATACGCCGTTCAGCTCGATGTTGTGGAACCAGGGGCCGAGAGCCTCGGCGCGGCGGCGGATTTCGTCCTGGGGCAGGTCGGCAACGGTCATGGCAAGAATTCACTCCCTGTTGGCATCGTGAAGGCCCTGCGTGGGCCGGCCCGAAGGCCAGCCGAGGCCGACCCGCGCGCCGGCCACATCGTCCTGTTCGGCGGCCTGGCTCAGCAGGCCGATGGCGGACCGGTATCCGTGAAGCGTGCCCACATCCACATAGGCGCGGCCGGCCTTCACGCCGTATGCCGTTCCTCCCCCGGCGAGGTACGCGTTGACGAGGGTTCCGAAATATTCGTCCTGGCAGCTCCGCGAGGTCCAGAGGCGCCGCAGCTCCTCGAGAATGCGGCCGGACATCTTGAATGCCCCCCAGATCCATCGGGAACTCGCATCCTGGCGCTTCACCTCGATCTCCCGCACGCTGCCGTTCTCGTCGAGCACCACCGCATCGAAGAACTCGGGATGATCGACCGGAAAAAGGAGAAAGGACAGGATCGATGGCGGCAGCTCTGCAAGCGCCCGCTCCGGGAACCATACGGTGTCGGGCAAGCCGACGATCACGTCCTCGTTCGGCTGGATCAACGGCGAGGCACGGAAGATCGCGTCGCAGAGGCCGCTGGCTTCGGGCTGGACGACATAGGCGATCCAGGCGTCTCCATAGCTCGCCCCATAATATTCCATGATGTCGGCCTTCCCCGGCGAGATGACGAAGCAGATCTTCGTCGCTCCCCCATGGATCATGCGCTCCACCAGGTATTCGCTGACCGCGCATGGGCGTTCCACGCCTCGGTCCAGGCGGCTTCCGACAGGGAGAAGCTCCTTCGAGAAGGCCAGGGGCTGGATGCGGCTGCCGATCCCTGCCGCCGGGACGATTCCCCACATTTCAGGTCTCCATTGCCGCCGTTCCCAGCGCGTCCGCAGGTTCCGGATCAGCCAGGCTCTCGATGAGCCGCTCGAATTCCTGGGCGCGACAGGTGGAAGTGTGCTCCGCGAGAACGCGCTCGCGACCGGCCCTCCGGATCCGCTCGAGTTCCGCGTCGCTCAGATCGAGGGCAGAAACGGCCTCTTCCGTTGTCGCCGCAAGCAGGATTTCCCGCCCCGGTTCGAAGAACCTGTCGATGCCGTCCCACATGTCCGAAAGGATCGCCGTCCCGCAGGCCGCAGCCTCGAAGAGGCGCCCGGAGGGGCACCAGCCCATCTCCGCCATGGCCGTCCGCGTGACGTTGAGGGTCAGGCGCGACGAGGAGAAGAAGGCCGGATGCTCGGACGGCGGCAGGTGCCGGCTGAAGTAAATGTTCGGGCGCCAGGGAAAATCCTGCGGATACTGCGCACCGCCGATGAGGAAGCGCCGATCGGGGCGGGCGCCCGCCGCGGCGATGAAGAGGCGCTGCAGCATGAGCTGCCTGTCCTCCGCATAGGTTCCGAGATAGGACAGGTCGGCAGCGTAGTGCGCCACGGGCGGGACGGGGCGATGAACTTCCGGGTCCGCATGCCCGTAGAGGGGCGCAACCCGGCGCGCTCCCAGCCGGGTCCGCAGCCGGTCCAGAGCCGCACCGCCCGTGTAGCTCAACACGAGGTCGAAGTCCTTGAGGCCTCTCGGGCCGATATAGGAGGTATTCTCTCCCGCCGCGAGACGGGACAGGGTGACGGGCGTGTCGAGATCGTAGAACACCTTCCAGGGGCGCGAAGCCTCGATCAGAAGATCCGTCGCGTCAATCCCGTCCGGACAATAGGATGTCGCCATGGCGACGTCGGCATCTGCGATCTCCCGCCTCGCGTCCTGCGCCACACCCTTCCAGTCGGGATACAGAACGAGCCTGCCGCCGGGAATCTCCGTCAGGTCCCGGTTCGCCCCATAGTAGGGGACGTCTCGCTCGAAGAAGACGATGGTATGCCCGCGCCTCGTCAGGGCGCGGCAGAGTCCCCGCCAGAGCGTGGCATGGCCGTTGCCCCATGACGAGGAGATGGTAAGGCCGAAGATCACGATCTTCATAGGGCGGTCACCTCGTTCAGGTGGAGAAGCTTCGCGCCCCAGTCTCCAACGACGATCGTGCTGATGGAGGCCGGCGAGATCTCGATCCTGTCATGGGCGTCGACAGAGAGGCCGAGGTGATAGAGCAGGGCGGCCTTGATGACGTCCGCATGGCTGACGAGCGCCACGGTGCCGCCGGAATGGGCCTGACGGAGCCGTTCCATCGCCTCGACGATACGGGCCTGCACTTCGAGCATGGTCTCGCCGGATGGGGGGCGCGCGACGCTGCGCGCGCGATTCCATACATGCCAGAGCGGGTTGCCCTCCAGCGCATCGAAGCGCTGTCCCGCCCAGGCTCCGACGTCGATTTCGGAGATCCGCTCATCGACGACGAGGGAGACCCCCAGCGCGTCCGCGATGGGGCGCGCCGTCTCCGACGCACGCTCCACGGGACTCGTGTAAACGGAGACGATGGGTTCCCGCGACAGTCTTTGCGCGAGCGCTTCGGCCTGACGCCTTCCTCCGTCGCTCAGGGCGACGCCCGGCATGCGGCCGCACAGGACATCGCCGACCTGGTCGTGAGCTGCATGGCGGATCAGAAAGAACGTCGTCGTCATGGCAGGGTCCGAGGCTCAGTCGTCGTCGCCGTCGATGAAGCGAATAGTCCTTTCCCGCGCCTCGTTGTCGGTGAACTGCTCGGGCGGCGACTTCATGAAATAGCTCGATGGGCCGATGAGCGCGCCGCCGATCTTGCGGTCCATCGCAAGCTTCGCACAGCGCACGGCATCGATGACGATACCGGCCGAGTTCGGGGAGTCCCACACCTCAAGCTTCAGCTCGAGGTTGAGAGGGACGCCGCCGAAGGTGGTGCCCTCGAGGCGGATATAAGCCCACTTGCGGTCGGTCAGCCAGGGAACATGGTCGCTCGGCCCCACATGGATGTCGTCGGCAGGGAGAGGGATCTCGAGCTGGCTCGACACGGCCTGCGTCTTGGAAATCTTCTTGGACTCCAGGCGCTCCCGTTCGAGCATGTTCTGGAAGTCGGTGTTGCCGCCGAAGTTGAGCTGGTAGGTGCGGTCGAGCCTGACCCCACGTTCGCGGAAGAGATTGGCGAGGACCCGGTGAACGATGGTCGCGCCGACTTGGCTCTTGATGTCGTCTCCGACGATGGGAAGACCCCTCTCCTCGAAGCGCTTGCGCCAGTCGGGATGGGAGGCGATGAAGACCGGGATGCAGTTCACGAAGGCGCATCCCGCTTCGAGCGCCTGCTCCGCATACCACTCCGTCGCCTTCTGGGAGCCGACCGGCAGGTAGGAGACGAGCACGTCGGTGCGGGACTGGCGGAGGATTTCGGCTACGTCGGCCGGTTCGTCCTCCGACTCCTCCACGACGTCGCGCAGGTACTTTCCAAGTCCGTCGAGGGTTTTCCCGCGGCGGACCGTGACGCCCGTGGACGGCACGGAACTGAAACGCTGCGTGTTGTTGGGCCGTGCGAAGATCGCCTCCGAGACATCGCGGCCGACTTTGGAGGCACTGATGTCGAAGGCGGCGGCGATCTCGATGTCGCTCACATGGTAGCCCCCGAGTTCCACATTCATGAGGCCGGGAACCGGCTCGTTGTTTCGAGCGTCCCGGTAATAGGTCAAGCCCTGAACGAAGGAGGATGCGCAATTGCCAACCCCGACGATCCCAACGCGGACCTTGCGCGAGCCCATGACGAACCTCTCCCCTGCGAGCCCGGGCAACGCAGCCCGCCGCATAGGACGCCAGCGCCCTTCGGCAGCCGGGACGTGCCGGGCTGGACCTCCCAAAGCTTGGCCGTCAACGCGCGACGGGAGTGGTTGTTCCGCCTCCGAATCTCCTTCTGAGACTCTTGTCTTTGCTTCTGGGCGCCTAAACTACCAAGGCAGGAACAAAGATGATCCTCCGGCGTTTGACGGTAAGGCCAAGCTTTAGGGGCGGTCGTGGCGCATGCGTTCTCGCCTTGCGCTGCACGGTCGTTTGCCTCCGATCCGAAGCGAGCGGACCTTCGTCTGCCCGGTCCGCCCGTTTCGGCGGGAGTGCGCTTGGTTCTGCCTAGCGCAACGGCGCCCGCGCCTGAACATGTTCGGAGACATGCTGTGACAGATACGATCCTTATTACCGGCGGCGCAGGTTTCATCGGCCGGCACGTTGCACGTGCCTGTCTCGAACGGGGGCATAAGGTGAGGGTCCTCGACAGCCTCATCGAACAGGTCCATGGCGACAAGACGGAGGCGGACGGGCTCGATCCGGAGGTGGAGGTCGTCGTCGGCGATGTGCGGGACGAGGCCGCGCTTCTTCGGGCGCTGAAGGGAGCGACCAAGGTCGTTCACCTCGCGGCGGAAGTCGGCGTCGGACAGAGCATGTATGCCGTCGATCGATATGTTTCCGTCAACGACTACGGCACCGCCGTTCTTTTCCAGCAGCTGATCGACAATCCCGTCCGGCGCGTGGTCGTCGCATCCTCCATGAGCATCTATGGCGAGGGTCTGTACCGCGACGTGGACGGAAACGTCCACGAGGACGCGGTTCGAGCTCCCCGCGCGAGCGAGCGCGATCCGTGGGATCCCACGGATGCGCAAGGCAGGCCGCTCGTTCCGGTGCCGACGCCGGAGTGGAAGCGGCCGGCACTCGCCTCCGTCTACGCATTGTCGAAATACGTTCAGGAGCGCCTGACGCTCACGCTTGCCCCGGCATACGGCATGGAAGGCGTCGCTCTGCGGCTCTGGAATGTCTACGGCCCGGGCCAGGCGCTGTCCAACCCTTATACGGGCGTTCTCGCCATCTTTGCGTCGCGCCTGCATAACGGGCAGCCGCCGATGATCTTCGAGGACGGACGTCAGCGGCGGGATTTCGTACACGTGGAGGACGTCGCGCAGGCCTTCGTACTGGCGCTCGAACACGAGAAGGCGCCGGGCGGCGTCTTCAATGTCGGTAGCGGCCAGGACAGGACGGTCAGCGAGGTCGCCGAGCTGCTCGGTCAGGCGATGGGTCGGCCGATCGCGCCGGAGATCACGGGGAAGGCGCGGGTTGGCGACATCCGGCACTGCATCGCCGATATCTCGAAGATCCGGCAGGAGCTCGGGTACGCCCCGCGCCGGGATTTCTCGGAAGGGCTGGCGGAGCTCGCCGAATGGGTGGCCAAGCAGGAGGCCAAGGATCTCGTTCAGGAGGCGCGCAAGGAGCTCGAAGCGCGGGGGCTCGTGGCATGACGAAGGATGGAAGTGCAGCGTCTCCCGCGATTCCGCGCCGACGCCCGGTTCTCATCACGGGAGGGGCGGGGTTCATCGGTTCCAACCTGGCGGACCGTTTCGCAAGCGAAGGGTATGATGTGCTCGTGTATGACGCCCTTGCGCGGCCTGGCGTCGACGCGAATCTGGTCTGGTTGAAGAAAAGGCACCCGGCGAGGATCTCCGCAGTCACCGCGGACGTGCGGGACGAGGCTGCCGCGGCAGAGGCGGCGAAGGACGCGCAGGCCGTCTTCCATATGGCAGCGCAGGTTGCAGTGACGACGAGCCTCGTTTCGCCCAGGGAAGACTTCGACATCAATGTCCGCGGCACGCTGAACCTGCTCGATGCCCTGCGCAAGCGCACCGAGCCCGTTCCTCTCATCTTCGCCTCCACCAACAAGGTTTATGGCGATCTTGCCGATATCGCCCTCGAGAAGGAGGGGGATGCCTATGTTCCCCTGGATCCGGACATCAGGAGCACGGGGATCGGCGAAAGGCGACCGCTCGATTTTCACACGCCCTACGGGTGCTCGAAAGGGGCCGCGGACCAGTACGTCCTCGACTACGCACGCTCGTTCGGGGTGCCGACCTGCGTGCTGCGGATGAGCTGCATCTATGGACAGCGGCAGATGGGCACGGAGGATCAGGGCTGGGTCGCCCATTTCCTCATCCAGGCCCTCAAGGGCGAGCCGATCTCGATCTACGGCGACGGATGTCAGGTGCGGGACGTGCTGGACATCTCCGACGCCGTGCAGGCCTATGCCGCGGCCTGGAAGAAGATCGGCAGCATTCGGGGGCGGGCCTTCAATCTCGGTGGCGGACCTGAGAACGCCATCAGTCTGAAGCAACTCGTCGCTCACATCGAGACGCTGATCGGCCGCCCCGTGGAGACAAACTACTCCGACTGGCGAGCGGGCGATCAGCGCTATTACGTGTCGGATACGCGCCTGGCTGCGCGCACGCTCGATCTCAAGAAGCCGGTTCCATGGCGCCAGGGAGTCGGCGCCTTGGCTCAATGGCTCTCCGAGGAGAGAGGTCTCTCCCTCGCACCGAGAGAAGCCATCTTCTCTCAAGCGGCCGAGGCCGTGTCATGATTCAGGCGCAGAACCTCCCCGGCTCGAGCCGCAGCCTGTTTCCGGATACGCAGAGATGAGCCGGGACCGTACACCGAGGATCCTGATGACGGCCGACGCCGTCGGCGGGGTCTGGCAATATGCCCTGGACCTGTCCGCCGGCCTTTGCAGGAAGGGTGCGCAGGTGGTTCTGGCCGTGCTCGGCCCGGATCCCTCGCCCGCGCAGAAATCCGCGGCAGAGGCCGCCGGCGTCGACCTCATCGCGACGGGGCTGCCTCTGGACTGGATTGCGCAGGACGCAGCCGAGGTCGAGGCGGCCGGGCGAGCGGTGGCGGAGCTTGCCGGTCGGACAGGGGCGGATATCGTCCATCTCAACAACCCGGCGCTCGCCGCGTCCGCCGACTTCGCGGCGCCTATCGTCTCCATATGCCATTCCTGCGTGGCGACCTGGTGGCGCTCGGTTCGTGGGGGAGCGCTCCCCGAGGAATTCGTCTGGCGAACCGAACTCGTCCGGCGGGGTTATGCGGCTTCCGCTCTGCTCCTTGCGCCAACTAAGGCCTTTGCCCTTGCGACGCAGGAGACCTATGGACTTTCAGGCCCGCCGCGCGTCGTCCGGAACGGACGTCGTCCCGCGCAGGTCGAGGGCAGCCCGACTGCGGATCCCTTCGTCTTCACGGCTGGCCGGCTGTGGGACGAGGGAAAGAACTTTTCCGTCCTGGACCGTGCCGCGGCCCGGCTGTCCATCCCCGTTATCGCCGCCGGTGCATTGGAAGGTCCGAACGGCGCGCGTGTAGAGGCCTCCCATGCACGCGTGCTCGGGAGCGTGACCGATGACGAGGTGGCGCGTCACCTGGGCCTGCAGCCGATCTTTGCGTCCGCAGCGCTTTATGAACCTTTCGGCCTTGCCGTCCTTGAGGCTGCGCAGGCCGGCTGTGCGCTCGTTCTTTCGGACATTCCAACCTTCCGGGAGCTGTGGGGAGAGGCGGCCGAGTTCGTGCCGCCCGACGATCCGGAGGCTTTTGCAAAGGTCGTCGAGGAGCTTGCCGGGGACGAGGAACGCCGCCGCCGCATGGGAGAGGCGGCGAAGGCTCGATCCCGGGCCTATAGCGTAGATGCGATGTGTGCCGGCGTGATGACGGCTTACGGCGATCTGCTGTCAACGGGCATCGCCCGGATTCGCGTCGAGGATGCTGCCGCATGAAGTTCGTGTATTTCACCCATTCGCTCGCATCCTGCTGGAATCATGGCAACGCGCATTTCCTGCGCGGAGTTCTGCGTGAGCTGTCGCATCGCGGGCACGCCGTCGAAGCCTTCGAGCCAGCCGAGGCCTGGAGCCTCCAGAATCTCCTCAAGGATCATGGGGAGGCTGGGCTTCGGGCCTATCGCGAACTTTATCCGGAACTGTCGTCGCGCACCTTCGCGCCGGATCTCGATCTCTCTGCGGCGCTTCAGGAGGCTGACGTCGTCATCGTTCACGAGTGGAACGAGCCTTGGCTCGTCGCCGCAATCGGAAGGCTCCGCAGGCAAGGCGCGCCGTTCACTCTTCTTTTCCACGATACGCACCATCGGGCCGTCAGCGATCCCAACGCCATCCGGCAGTTCGATCTGAATGGCTATGACGGGGTTCTCGCCTTCGGGGAGGCTTTGGCCCGCGTCTATCGCCGCTGGGGTTGGGGAGATCGCGTCCATGTCTGGCATGAGGCCGCGGATACGCGCCTGTTCCGCCCACCCGAGGTGGAGGAGGGGCGCAAAGGGCTCGTCTGGATCGGGAACTGGGGCGACGACGAGCGGAGCGCGGAACTGGAGAGCTTCCTCTTCCGTCCGGCCGCGACCGTAGGATTGCCGCTCGACGTCTATGGCGTCCGCTACCCCGATCATGCGCTGGAGACCCTCTCCCGCTATGGAGCGATGTACCGGGGATGGCTGCCCAACGCACGGGCGCCGGAGATCTTCTCCCGTCATCTCGCGACCGTCCATGTGCCGCGCCGCTTCTACGTGGACATGCTGCCCGGCATCCCGACGATTCGGGTCTTCGAGGCGCTGGCCTGCGGAATCCCGCTTGTCTCCGCTCCATGGGACGATGCGGAAGGCCTGTTCCGGCCCGGAACCGATTACCTGGTCGCGGGCAGCGAGGCGGAGATGGTCCACCATCTCGAGGCTATCCGTAACGACGAGGGCCTCAGACGGTCTCTCGTCGCAAGCGGTCTGGAAACCATCCGCAGCAGGCACTCCTGCGCCCATCGCGTCGATGAACTACTCGCCATTCTGGCCAATCACGGCGCCAGCGCGCCCATGGAGATGACAGCATGAAGATCGCCTTCTACGGTTCCAGCCTTCTGTCGTCGTACTGGAACGGCGCCGCCACCTATTATCGCGGTCTTCTGAGCGACCTGGCACGCAGGGGGTACGACGTCACCTTCTACGAGCCCGACGCGTTCGACCGGCAGCAGCACCGGGACATCGACCCTCCGGAGTGGGCGAAGGTGAAGGTTTATCCTGCCACGGAGGAGGCGCTGCGCAGCGTGATCGCCGAAGCGGGACGCGCCGATGTGGTGGTGAAGGCGTCCGGCGTCGGAGTGTTCGACGACGAGCTGCTCGAAGGCGTGATTGCGGCCTCCCGTCCGGACGCCATTCGGATCTTCTGGGACGTGGATGCGCCGGCAACGCTGAGCGAGCTCCGCCAGAACCCCGGCCATGCGCTGCATCGGGCGATGCCGTCCCTCGACCTCGTCCTCACCTATGGCGGCGGCCCGCCTGTCGTGGAGGCTTACGAGGGCTTCGGTGCGCGGCGCTGCGTGCCGATCTACAACGCGCTCGATCCTTCGACCCACCATCCGGTCCCGCCCGACGGCCGCTTCGAGGCCGATCTCTCGTTCCTCGGCAACAGGCTCCCGGACCGCGAGGCGCGGGTCGAGCAGTTCTTCCTGGAGCCCGCGGCCCGCCTTCCTCAGCGCCGGTTCCTGATCGGCGGCAACGGCTGGGAGACGAAGGCGATGCCGCAGAACGTGCGCCATATCGGGCACGTCTATACACGGGACCACAATGCGTTCAACACGAGTCCGCTCGCCGTGCTCAACATCGCGCGCGACTCGATGGCCAGCACCGGCTTTTCGCCTGCGACCCGTGTCTTCGAGGCCGCCGGAGCGGGAGCCTGCCTGATCACCGACGCCTGGATCGGCCTGGAGCTGTTCCTGAAGGAGGGGGAGGAGGTCCTCGTCGCCCGTGACGGCAAGGATGTCGCGGAGCACGTGGAGGCGCTCACGCCGCAACGGGCCAAGACGATCGGCGAGGCCGCCCGGGCCCGCATCCTCGCGGAGCACACCTATTCCCGGCGCGGCGCCGAGGTCGATGCCATCCTGCGGCAAGAGGCTGCGCAGAAGCGTGAAAGGAGCGTCGCTTGAGCAATCTCCGAATCGTCGTTCTCGGCCTCAGCCTGTCCTCCTCCTGGGGAAACGGGCATGCCACGACCTTTAGATCTCTGCTCAAGGCAATGGCGGGGAAGGGGCATGACATTCTTTTCCTCGAGCGCGATGTTCCCTGGTATGCCGCTCACCGCGACCTCAGCGATCCGGACTTCTGCCGCCTTGCCTTCTACCACGATCTCGAAGATCTCACACGGTTCGCGCGGGAGGTCGCGTCCGCCGACGCGGTGATCGTCGGCTCCTACGTGCCGGAAGGCGTCGCGGTGGGGCGCTGGGCTCAGCGGACGGCGGAAGGGGCCGTTGCATTCTACGACATCGACACGCCCGTCACGCTCGCAAAGCTGGAACGCGGCGACTACGAATACCTCTCGCCGGAGCTCATCCCGGACTACGACATCTATTTTTCCTTCACGGGCGGCCCCACTCTGGATCGTCTCATGAAGACGTACGGAGCCCCGGCGGCTCGGGCGCTCTACTGCTCGGTGGACCCGGAGGCCTACCCGGTCCTCGATCGGCCGCACAAGTGGGATCTGAGCTATCTCGGAACCTACAGTCCGGACCGGCAGCCGACGCTGGAACGGTTGCTGGTCGAGGCGGCAAGGCGTGCGCCTCATTTGCGCTTCGCCGTTGCCGGTCCGCAGTATCCGGCCGACATCGCGTGGCCGGAAAACGTCACCCGTATCGAGCATGTCCCGCCGCGGGAGCATCCAGCCTTCTATTCGCAGAGCCGCTTTACCCTCAACGTGACACGCGAGGACATGATACGTTCAGGGTACAGTCCGAGCGTCCGCCTGTTCGAAGCGGCCGCATGCGCTACGCCGATCATTTCCGACTGCTGGGAGGGGATCGAGACGTTCTTCGTCCCCGGTCAGGAGATCGTCATCGCGAACGATGCGGACCAAGTCGTCGAAGTTCTGGAGCGATGGCCTGAAGAGCGGGCGCGGGCGCTCGGCAAGGCTGCGCGCGACAGAGTTCTTGCAGCGCATACCGCTTCGCACCGCGCGGAAACGCTGGAGCGTGAGATCCGCGCCGCAAGCCAAAGGCAGCGGGCGATGTCCCGTTTTGCGATGAAGGTCGGAGCCTGAGGCCATGAAAAGATTCTGATGAAGACATTGAACGAACGCCAAGCCTCGGCGTTTGACACGCATGAGGCTGGCACGCCTTGCGCCTCCGCGTACCGGTTGAGAAGGAGATCGTCTTCATGAAAAATGGCAAGAGCAAGCTCGTCCTCGTTGCGGGCGGTGCCGGATTTCTGGGATCTCATCTGTGCGATGCTCTTCTGAGCGAGGGAGCTCATGTCGTTGCATTGGACAACCTCCTCACAGGCCGAAAGCAGAATCTCCGCCATCTCGAGCGCGAACCCCGGTTCGAGTTTGTGGACGGGGACATCATCAAGACGCTGCCCGCTCGCATCCGCTCGAAGCGCATGAAGTTCGATCAGATCTTCAATCTCGCCTGTGCGGCCTCGCCCCCGCATTATCAGGCCGATCCCGAGCATACGTTGCTGACGAGCGTCGTCGGCACGCACAATCTCTTGACTCTTGCGGAGGATATCGGCGCGCGGTTCTTCCTGGCCTCGACCAGCGAGATCTATGGCGATCCGGAGGTGCACCCCCAGCGGGAAAGCTACTGGGGTCACGTCAATCCTACCGGACCTCGCGCCTGCTACGATGAGGGCAAGCGTGCCGCGGAAACGCTGACGTTCGACTTCAAGCGGTCGGGGCGAGCGGATGTGAGGATCGCCCGGATCTTCAATACCTATGGGCCGCGGATGCGGGCGGATGACGGGCGCGTCGTGTCGAACGTCATCTGCCAGGCTCTGGCAGGAGACGATATCACCATCTATGGAGATGGGAGCCAGACACGGTCCTTTTGCTACGTTTCGGATCTCATCGAAGGATTCCTGAAGCTCATGGCCTATGAAGGGCCGTTCACGGGCGCGGTCAATCTCGGGAATCCTGTCGAGCTCACCGTCGCCGATCTCGCCCGCCGCGTGCTCGCCATGACCGGCTCTGCGTCTCGGATCGTGACCCGCCCCTTGCCTGTCGACGATCCGCGCCGCCGTCGGCCGGACATCACGCTGGCGAAGCAACTGCTGAACTGGTCTCCGCGAACCTCCCTGGAGGTCGGCCTGAAGGAGACGGTCGCCTGGTTCTCGAAAGAGCAGGAGACCGCACAGCAGAATCGTGCGCCGGAGCTCGCGATCGTCGCTCCTGCGGAGTAGGGCATCTTCTCAGCCGATGCCTTAACCTGATCGCTCCTCAAGGGGCCGGCGTGCGAGGGTTGGTCTGACGCACCTTTCTGCACTGCGGCCAGGACAGGCGCCTCGGCCTGCCTGCGGGTCCCGGCGCGGGAGGCCGCGGGCGTCTCAGCTCGGTTTCGGCTTCGTTTCCTCGATCTCGTCGAGGACCGCCTCCGGTGCGATGTCCTGCTGGATCTCGTGCAATTCCTCGTCGACCTCAGTCCTGACGCCCAGTTTCTGGGCGATGGCGGAGACGAGAGTCGCGAGTTTCGTAATCTCGTGCTCCGCGAGGAGACTGATCTGAAGATCGAGGTCCGCCCTCCGGTCGGCTGCCGCGGCCATGCGGTTCTGGCTGATCAGGACGAAGGTGGAGAGGAAGATCGATTCGACCGAGGCGACCATCGCGAGGATGACGAACGACGGATCCCAGGCTTGGATGCCGGGTATCCAGTCCAGGTTCGCAGCGACCCAGAAGCCGAATACGGCGAGGTGCAGGTAAACGAAAGGCATGCTGCCGGTGAACCGCGTGATCGCGTCCGCGAGGCGGTCCTGGAGCGTGGCTTTCGCCTCCTCCTGCTTCTGCCGCTGGCTCAGGGTCCGGATATTGCGCTCGAGCACCGAGCTGAGCCCGGGGGGCTGAGGCGGGGGTGTCGTGGGGCCTCGCTCCTGCGCCCGGTCGGCATCGCTTCCGTTCTGCTCCGCCATGGGTATCCCGTGCATGTCCCGTGTCGGCGGAGAACGGAAGACGGTCCGGGAGGTTCCAGCTCCGCAGGCATCCGATCTGAAGGGGGGGAGGCGCGGAAGCCCTCCTGATGATCCGTGACAGGGAGGAGGCTCTTTCCGATAGGCCGAGGGAAAGTGTTCCTATTCTCTCGTCGCCAGGGGATGCTGCACGTACCGAGGCCATATTCCTATGACGGGGCCTTCCCATCTGCACAGGTTGGCCGTCCGTTCATTAGCCGGGAGGCATCGCGGCCGCTTTTGGATGGAGCGCCAGGTTCGCAGGGAGGCGTGCGGCCCTGCCCATTCCTATTGCCTGCGACCTTGACCGGAACGGTCCCTGACTTTGCAAATTTGCAATTTTTAACCCATCCCTGATGCATATCCATGCATCTTAAAAATGCTATAACATTAAAATAATGGCACAGCTTCTAGAGGAATGATCATGGCGGTCGTTTATTTTTCCGGTACGGACACGTTCGAGCAATATGTTGGTTCCGGCGACCATCTGATCGTGACCGCCTCGGGCTCCATCGAAAGCACGATGGATTTCGGAGTGACATCGACCGACTTCCCCTTCGATGTAGCGGCATCCATCTACGGGTTCGTCTCCGGACAGGTGACCGGCGTCCGCCTTGGCGGCACCGGAAGCAGGATCTTCGTGGGCACGACGGGCGTGGTCCAAGGGGAGGTAAGCGGAATCTTCTTCAGCACCGGGAGGGTCGTCAACCAGGGCCAGGTTCAGGGGGGGCAGCAGGGAGTCTTTGTCGATTATACCGACTCGAGCATCGCCAACACGGGAACGATTTCCGGAAGAGTCGGGATCAAGGGGGACGAGAACTTCGCGACCCGAACCCAGATCTCGAATTCCGGAACGATCACCGCCATCACCTATGGAATTCTGCTCCCCAGCGACAGCCAGGTGACGAACAGCGGGACGATCGAGGCGCTCGGAGGTACGGGAAGCATCGGCGTGGCTCTGGCGACGAAAACGGCATCGGTGGCGTCGTTCTCCAATTCCGGTACGGTTCTCGCCGATATCGCCGTTGAGGGCGGCGCCGGCCGCGATACGGTCCGCAATACCGGCCAGCTTCTGGGGCGCGTCTCGCTTCTCGACGGCAACGACCTTTATGACGGACGTGGGGGGACGGTCGGCGGACCGGTCGATCTTGGCAGCGGCGACGATACGGCGCAGGGAGGCGACGGGGTCGAGACATTCCTGGGCGGGGACGGGGACGATCTGATCCTCGGCGGCGGGGGAGGCGATCGTCTCGACGGCGGCGCGGGTCGCGACACCCTGGACGGCGGTGCTGGAGACGACCGCATGAGCGGCGGCGACGGCGACGATACCTACCTGGTCGACAGCGAAGGCGACATCGTGGCGGAGAGCGCCGGCGAGGGAGCCGACACGGTTCGCACCTCGATTTCCTATGCGCTGACCGACCAAGTGGAGAACCTTGTCCTGATCGGAGCCGACAATCTTGCCGGAACGGGCAATGCCTTGTCCAACATCGTCGTCGGCAACGGCGGTAGCAACACCCTGGACGGCGGAGCCGGAGCGGACGAGCTGAGAGGAGGCCTCGGCAACGATACCTACATCGTCGACGATGCCGGCGATCTCGTGGTGGAGAGCGCCGACGAGGGGACCGATACGGTCCGTGCCTCGATCAGTTCTGTCCTGGCCGCCCATGTCGAGAACCTCGTCCTCACGGGTAGCGACGATCTCACAGGAACGGGCAACGGCCTGACCAACGTCATCGTCGGTAACGGAGGCAGCAATACCCTGGACGGTGGCGCAGGCGCGGATGAGCTCCAGGGCGGCGCGGGCGACGACCTTTATATCGTCGACCATTCAGGGGATCTGGTCGTCGAGAATGCCGGCGACGGCGTCGACATGGTCAGGGCCTCGGTTTCGTACGCTCTCGCAGCGAATATCGAGAACCTCGTCCTGACGGGCGGCGCCGATATCCGCGGCACCGGCAACGATGCGGACAATGTGATCGTCGGCAATGCCGGCAACAACACCTTGGACGGTGGCTCCGGGGCCGACGAGCTTCGTGGCGGCGCGGGCAACGATACCTACATCGTCGACGATGCGGGCGATCTCGTCGTCGAGAATGCCGACGAGGGAACGGATACGGTCCGGGCTTCGATCGGCTACGTCCTGGGCGCCGAGGTCGAGAACCTGACTCTCGTCGGGACCGGCAATCTCGGCGGCACCGGGAATGCCTTGAACAATGTCCTGATCGGCAATGACGGCAGCAACGCCCTTCAGGGCGGGCAGGGCGACGATACGCTGGATGGCGGGGCGGGCGACAACGTCGCCGTCTTTTCCGGGCAGAAGTCGGACTACATCATCGCCCGGAACGGCGACGGCAGCTGGACGGTCGCCGACAAGCGTTTCGGGCACGATGGCACCGACCAGCTGCGAAACATCCAGACCCTTCGTTTCAGCGATGGAACGATCTCGCTGGCGACCCAGCCTGCCGATCCGGCTCCGGTCCCGCCCGAGGTGTCGGGCGGAACGGCGTTCATCGACGAGAATGCGCGGCCTCATGCGACGGTTGCAAGCGTGCGGCCGGTGGGCACTGTCGGCAATGGGGTGACCTATGCGCTGACATCCAATCCCGGCGGGAAGTTTGCCATCGATGCCACGACGGGCCTCGTCACTCTCCTGGGGCCCGTGAACTATGAAGCGGCTGCGGAGGACGATCCGCACCTTCAGGTCGAGAATGCCGGAACGCCGCTGGAAAGAAAGTTCTACACCCTCAAGGTCACGGCGACCGACACTGCCTCCGGTCTGACCTCGGGCGAGAAGACGCTCGTGGTTTACGTGAACGACATCAACGAGGCGCCCACGCAGTTGGCGTTCGCCGACGGCACGCGCAAGGCGACCATCACGGCTGACGCGCAGGACGGCGCGGTGGTCGGGGATCTCACGGCCGTCGATCCGGAGGGAGACGACGGCCTCGTCTTCGCCTTCGACACGAGCGGCAATGGCGGCTCGAGCGGAAGCGGCAATGCGGGAGGGCGCTTCAAGATCGAAGACGGGAAGCTGAAGGTCGCCGCCCTCACGAACATCTCCAAGACCGAAACCTACACGGTCACGATCAAGGTCTCCGACCGGAACGGGGAGGCGGGGTCCGCATCGACCTACAAGGACTTTCTGATCACGGTGAACCCTGTCGCCGCGGTCAACCATGCGCCGACGGATGTCGGCTTCAGCGAAGCGCAGACGATCAAGGCGGCAGTGACGGGGGCCGGGGCGAATGTCGTGCTGGCGACGGCGGTCGATCCCGATACCGCGCCCGAGTTCCGCAACAACCGGTACAAGTTCGCCGATACCGGCGGGGCGACGGATGCGAGCGGCCTGTTCCGGATCGACGAGAGGACGGGGCAGATCACGACGACGCGAGGCGTCGAGGCGGGGGATGCCGGACAAAAGACGCTTCAGGTGGTGGCCTATGACGGCTCTCTCGAGAGCCCGGCGAAGCCGTACACCTTCACCATCGCGGCCGCCGATGCGCCCGTGAACAGGGCGCCGGAAGGCCTCGCCCTTTCCAATGCCGTCGTCCGCGAGCTTGCCGAGGCGGGAGCCATCGTCGGAACCTTGAGCGCGGTGGACAGGGACGGCGATGCCCTGACCTACACCCTCGTCGGCGACGGCGCCGAAGGCCGCTTCGCGATCCAGGGCAACACGATCGTCGTGGCGAATCCCTATAAGCTCGATTACGAGCAGGCCGTATCGCACCAGATCGCCGTCCTAGCATCCGACGGCAAGGGCGGCAGCCAGCTGCAGAGCTTCGCGATCCACATCGCCGATTGGACGCCCGAATTCACCGCCGGTTCCGGCGCGGACGACGTCTTCAAGGGCGGTGCCGGAAACGACGTTCTGCGCGGGAACCTCGGCAACGACTCGCTGCATGGCGCCGCCGGCAGGGACAGGCTCTTCGGGGATGCCGGGATCGACAGGATCTTCGGCGGCCTCGGGAACGACAGCCTCACCGGCGGGAGCGGGCGGGATGTCTTCGTCTTCGATACCCGGCCCGGCAAAGCCAACCTCGACCGCATTTTCGACTACAGCGCGAAGGACGACAGCGTCTGGCTCGACAATGCGGTCTTCAAGAAGCTCGGCAAGGGGTCTGCGATCAAGCCTGGCAAGCTCAACAAGAACTTCTTCACCGTTGGCGACAAGGCGAAGGACGCGAACGACTACCTGATCTACGATCGCGCCAAGAAGACCTTGTATTACGACTCCGACGGCAACGGTGCCGCCAAGGCGGTCGCGATCTTCACGACGGCGAAGGCGATCAAGTTCTCGGCCGGCGAATTCTTCGTCGTCTAATGCATTTTCAGGGAAGGCGGGAACCGGCATTCGCTGCCGCGGCCCTCCGGATCCGTCCGAGAATGCGGCGAACCAAGGACCTTGGAGCGGAGTGCGATTCCATCGAAGCGCACTCCGCTCGAGGCTTTCCGCTGAGGATCCCGTTCTTTGCCAAGGAATGCAGTCTCCGTGCCGTAGAGGAGCCGGTCAGGTCGGGACCGGCTTCAACCCGTCTGCCGCGATCTGGATGAAGGCTCAGGGCAGGGGCCGCGGCGATGGTTTCTCGATCCTCCAAGTGATCCTGGAGCGCGGTCCGGCCGAGGAGGATTCTCCGCCGCCGCCCTCGGAAGCATTGGAATGTCTATCGGATATGCAACCAATAGCAATGTAGATGCCAGTTTATGCAACTATAAAATGAGAACTGCGCCTGTGACGCTCCTGCTTCCGCAGGGGAGGGCAGCAGTCAGAAAATTAAATCTCGAAAAGACTTGAAGCCCGTTTTCAATGCCATATGATACAACGTTATATTGTTCCAGCGCCGGGAAGGCGCTGTTTCGTCGACGCTTACAAGGGGTCAGACATGTCGAAGTCGTTCAATCGTACCGGTCGCGGTTCCAATGGTGATGTGCGCAATCGCACCGAGCTCCTGCATGAGAAGGAGATCCCGGGCGACCCCTCCATTCTCCCGGCGAGCCAGGGCAAGGAAGGCACGGTCCTCGACAAGGTCGCGTCGATGAACCGCAATCTTGCTGAGGCGGTGGGGTCGATATTTGCTGCCGACGATCATGTGCCCGGCAACGATGAGCTTTTTGGCCAATTCGCGTTCGACGGGTCTTCCCCTGTGGCTGCCGGGCCGCAGCTCGAATTCGGCTCTGCAGAAGCAGCCGACTTCTTGGCCGAAGAAACCATCTCCATCCAGAAGGGGGGAGGTGAGGCCGGCTCAAGCTTCGCAGCCGCGGATGACGGCTCCTCCGGTATGACCACGAGTGAGACGTCCGCGGCATCCTCCCCCATGTTCGGCCCTCCGCCTCCCGGCGAAGGGGGCGACACCAGGCCGCCGACCAATATCAGGATCAACGGCAGCCTGACGATTGCGGAGAATATGGAAAACGGCACTTCGCTCGGAGAGCTGCTCGCGGACGATCCGAGCGACCCCATCACCTACACGGTCAGCGGAACGGCGTTCGATGTCAGGCGCATCGGCACGACGACCGGGTACGAGCTGATCGTCCGCGACAAGTCCCAGTTCAACTACGAAGCATATTCAAATCACCAGATCTCCGTCGTTGTGACGGCGACTGACGCGTTTAACAACTCTGCGAGCAAGACGCTCACCTTCACCCTGACCGACGTCGCTGAGCCGCCGACCAATCTTGCGCTTTCGGCGACGAGGATCGATGAAAACGCTCCGCCGGCAACCTTCGTCGGAAACCTGACGGCGACTGCCGAAAGCGGCCCGGTGACATGGGGACTTACCGATTCAGTTGGGCAGTCTACGTTCAGGGTCGTCGGGAACGGCACGAGCAATGCCTATCTCGAAGTGATCAATCCCGCTCTTCTCGACTATGAGAACGGCACACACACTATCTCGTTCGAGATGTCGGCCTGGAGCGCCGATGGAGGTGTTACGTATAAGACGTTTACCCTGGCGCTCAATGACAAGGATGAGGCGCCGAGGATTCTCAGTATCAGGGGCTCTTATCTTTTCGATACCGTGAATGAAGGCGCTCGGCCGGGAGAAACAGTAGCCTACATCAGGCTGCAGGATGAACCTGGCGATCTAAGCCGCCTCCAGTACAGCCTTTCGGGTCCCGGAGCTGACTATTTCGAATTGACGTCCACGTCAGGGGTCCCTAACTTGCAGCTGAAGCAGGGTGTCCAGCTCGATATAGCGACAATGGGCCAGTACATCCCGCTGACCTTGACCGTTCGCGATCCCAACAATCCCAGCTTCGTGGACCAGAAAACGGTCCAGCTTGGTCTCTGGAACGCCAACGAGACGCCCCTGATCACTGTCGCGCCGGAGGACGAGGGCACCACTGCGTCGACCGGCGGAGAGGTGGTAAGGCCTTTCAGGGGAGTCACGCTGGCCGACTTGGACGATCTTGACAATCCCAACTCCCCTCAGACTCTGACACTCAAAGTCACCTTCGAGCAAGTGCGTGGACGGTTGACGGATGCGACATCGGTCATCGGCGTGGATGTTAACCCCGACGGAACTGTAACCTATAAGTTCCAAGGGACTGCAAGCGCACTGCAGTCGGTCCTGCGCAATATTGGGTTCGATCCGGCAAACAACGTTCCGGGCATTACGACCTTTACTCTGTCCCTTTCGGATGGGGAATTCGAGGTCGTGAACACCCGGGTTCATGTCAACGCAATCGCCAACTACGTCCCGACGATCTCGATCGATTCCGGCGAAGAGTTTGTCATTCAGTCGGACGATCAGGCTGCCGCGCCAGCCCTCTTCAATATCTGGCTCGACGACGCCGACGACAACGACCTCACTCTGACGGTCTCCTTCCTCAATGCCAACGGTGTCCTGAGCAATGTGGAGGGTGTGGCTGGCGTTTCCGTGGATAACGTGAGCGGGGTCCTGTCCGCCGACGGTCTGACGCGGACCTTCACGTTCCACGGCAAGGCGGCCAACCTTCAGGAACTGCTGGCGCAGCTGAAGTGGAACCAGACGGATGGTGTCCTCAGCAACACCCGCTTCACGCTGACCCTCTCCGACGGTATCGCGACCGCTACGAACGACACGCGCCAGGTGGTGATCAATCAAGCTCCCAAGATCAACATCGTGCCTGGCACTGAGTTGACGCCGGCCGTCGACAATGGCCCTCCCGTGAAGCCCTTCCGGGGCATCGACCTGTGGGACCGCGAGAACGACACGTTGACGGTGAAGATCTCCTTCGCCGACGCCGATGGTGTCCTGGCTGGTGCGACTGGCGCAACCATGGAAATCGCCGGCGGAATTCGAACCTATACGTTCATCGGCAAGCCGAATGCGGTCGAGGCGATCCTGCGGGACATGACGTTCGATCCGCGGAATGGCGTCGCCAACACCACGCAGTTCACCATATCCGTTGAAGACGGCAGGCACATGCCGGTTCTGAACGAGCAGATCAGGGTCGTCACCTCGACTGCCGCCGGCAGCACCAATGCGGCGCCGACAGTCGATATCGACCCTGCGACGATGGTCACGCCGGCCACCGACACCGGCCCGGCGGTCTCGCCTTTCCGTGGCGTGGTCCTGCAGGATGCGGAAAACGACATGCTGACCGTGACGGTCTCGTTCCGAGATCATGACGGCGCTCTGCTGAACTCGCCCGTTCAGGGAACCTACGCCAACAACAACGTAACTTATACGTTCAGAGGCACAGCTGCCGCCGTTCAGGAAATTCTGCATAACCTCCAGTTCAATCCGCGGAACGGCTTCGCCAACACGACGGTCTTCACCCTTACGGTGAAGGACGACACCCATCAGGCCACCGTCAACGACCAGATCATGGTCGTCACCGACATCGCCGGCGGCCCTGGATCCAACCAGGCTCCGGTGCTGGAGATCACTGGCCAGAAAGATTGGGAGGCCACTGACAATGGCCCTCCGGTGACGCCGTTCCTCGGCGTTACGATGTCGGATGCAGAGAACGACGACGTAACCGTTACGCTCTCGTTCCTGAACTCGCATGGCACTCTAGGGAACCTTGACTATTCATCTCAGGTCTATAACGGGACGATGCTCGACGGCGATCTCCGGACCTATTTCTTCTTTGGCAAAGCACAGGATATCCAGAACCTCCTGAGGGGGCTGACCTTCAATCCAACCGACAACGTCGCCAACACGACGAATTTCTCGATCACGATCAAGGACGACCTCCACCAGGTCATCGAGAACCACGAGATCGACGTCATCACCTCTTTCCACGGAGGCGACCTTGGGAATGCTGCACCGACGATCAGAGTCGCCCCGGGCACGGAAACAACCTCTGCAATCGACAACGGCCCCGCGGTCTATCCCTTCCGGGGCGTCGCTCTGGGGGATGCGGAGAACGACTACCTGACGGTGACGGTCTCCTTCCTCGACGGCCGGGGCACGCTCGGAAACGCCGAGTTCGGCACGAGCACGCTGATCGACGGCATTCGCACCTACACTTTCACGGGGCGCTCCGCTTTCGTCGAATCGGTTCTGCACAACCTGACGTTCGATCCCACCAACGATTCGGCGGCCGGGGGCGCGCTCTCCACCGGCTTCACCATTACCGTGAAGGACGATTTCCATCAGGCCGTCGGCAACAGCCAGGTCCAGGTTGTCACGAGCCATGGGACGGGGTCGAATTTCGCGCCGAGCATTTCGGTCCTCGCCGGAACCGACAGGACGGACGCGACGGACACCGGATCCGCCGTTGCGCCGTTCACGGGCGTGCGGCTCCACGATATGGAGAACGATAACCTGACCCTGACGGTCTCGTTCCGGCAGGCCGATGGAGCCCTCATCAACACGGACGCCGCGACCGGAATGTCCGTGACGGGGGAAACGATCACATACAGCTTCTCTGGAACGGCCAGCGCTCTTCAGGCGATCCTGCAGGGACTGAGGTTCAATCCGACGGACGGCGTGGCCAATACCACGATCTTCACCCTCGGACTGCAGGACGCCTATCATGCGCCCGTGACCAACGGCCTGATCAGGGTGGTGACCTCCCTGGCGACCCCGACCACCAACGCGGCTCCCACGGTTACGGTCGCAGCGGCGGATAGGGTTTCGAACATATCCGACATCCAGACCACGAATCCATTCCGTGGAGTCGACCTGTTCGATGCCGAAAACGACGACCTGACGGTGACGGTTTCCTTCCTCGACGCGCGCGGCGCCTTGAGCATCGTGGGCGGCGCGGGCGTGAGCGTGACCGATAACGGCGTGGGTCTCGGCAGTATTCGCAGCTTTACGCTGACCGGCAAGGCCGATGCCATCGAGCAGGTGCTGAAGGCTGCGATCTTCGATCCTTCCGATGGGGCTTCGAGCACGACGAACTTCACGCTCGCCGTGAAGGACGCCGCCCATCAGGCCGTGACCAACCAGGACGTCGTCGTCAATTCGACCGCCGTCGGTGCGCCGAGCGCTCCGACATGGGACAATAACCAGACCACCGTTTCCATTAACGAAAACTCGACGGTCCTTCCCTTCAGGATCACGGCGACCGACCCGAACGGGGATCCGGTCCACTTCACGCTCGTCCCCACGGCAGGTAGCCACAACCACTACTTCATCGTCGATCCCGACGGTCAAATCCGCTTGGCTCCGAATGCCCGCCTCGATCGCGAGACCACTCCCGTTCTCAAGATCTATGTTCGGGCGGCCGATTCCAACGGCTTGGAGAGCCCTGTTCAGGAACTCAGGATCACGCTCAACAATGTCGATGAGGCTCCGAATGCCCCTCTCGTCGAGGATGGGTACATCAACGAGAATACGGTCGGTCTCGCCACGGTCGCCATGGACTCGCAAGATCCGGAGCAGTGGGGCGTCACCTATGAGTGGGCGGACGGCGTCTCGGATGTGCTGAAGACCCTGTTCCATCTCGATCAGGATACGGGTGAGATCTCCGTGGTCTCCGCCCTCAACTATGAGTCGCCCGACCTTCTCAGCGACGGGACCGATCGTTACTACGAACTCGCGGTCGTGGCGCGGGACGGGACCGGCGCTCAGGTGTCGGAGCCGACCGTGTTCAGGGTTCATGTCTCCGACCAGAACGAGGCTCCGACGGCTGCGGCCTACACGCCGAACGCGATGGACGAGCGTGCGCTGGCTGGCACTCTCGTGGCGGCCGCCCCGACCGTGACGGATCCGGACAGCGCGCCGGCGAACCGCGACTTCCGCTTCAAGCTGGTGAACGCGGACGGGACCGACTATACCGGCACGGCCTTCCAGATCGACGCCATGACCGGCGCGATCCGGGTGGGCGCCGGCGGCCTTCCGGATGTGGAGACGTCCACGGTGGTGCCGGTCTACGTGAAGGTCACCGACCAGGGCGGGAACGGCCTGTGGCACATCGAGCAGGTCAACGTCACCGTCAATCCGGCAGGGGCGACCAACCAACTGCCGGTCATCGACGTCCGCCAGGGCGGGTCGACGGAATGGACGACGCCCGACACTGCCCTCGTCTCGCCCTTCCAGGATCTGATCTTCCGGGATGCGGACACGGATCCCGTGACCGGAAACGTCGTTGTGGCGATCGGCTTCGACCCCAGCAACGGTGTTCTGACGAACTTCCTTGGCACCGAGGGAGTGGACTACGCATATGATAGCGAGACCGGCTCTTACTGGGTGCAGGGCAGCCTCGAGTTCGTCAACAATGCCGTTCGGCAGTTGCAGTTCAACCCTTACGATCAGTACGTTGGCTCCCCCACGAGGACGACGGACTTCAGTGTCCTCTTCTCCGACAATATCGACACCGCTCAGCGGACCGTCACCGTTCACGATACGCCCGCCAACGTCGCGCCGACCTTCTCCGTCGCGGAGAACCAGGATCGCTTCCACGTAGAGGACAATGTCGGCACCGTAATGCCCTTCGTCGGCGTGCGACTGGCCGACATCGAGACGGATCGGATCAACATAAGAATCGAGTTCCGCGATGCCAGCGGCTCTCTTGGCAATCTCGGAACCCGGGACGGCGTGACCTTCGGAGGTTCGCAGCTCATCAATGGGACGACCAGATCCGTTCTGCTCGTCGGTACGGCGGCGGATCTCCAGAACTATTTGTCCACCGTGACGTTCGACGCCGCTCAGGACTCGGCCGACAACGGCATGGTCACGACCGGCTTCACCTTCTTTGTGGCTGACGCATATCACCCGGTTGCGACGTATCCCGATGCGGTGACGGTCGTCACCGAGTCCAGCGACAACCAGCGGCCGGTCATCGCCTTTGCCGAGGGCACGAAGGAGACGAACGCCACGGATGACGGGCAGAACGTCTATCCTCTGCGCGGCATCGACCTCGCGGACGCGGAGAACGACGACCTGGTTGTCCTCATCTCCCATCGGGTCGCGAACGGGACGATGAACTTCCCGGCCGGAATTCAGGTCGAGACAAGCTACTCGCCCGGCAACACGGTCGTGACCTACAGGGTCGTCGGCAAGGCGGACGTGGTGGATGCCTTCCTCCGCGGGGCCCAGTTCGATCCGTCCACGAATGCCCTCGGCGACACGACCATCACGATTTCCGTTCAGGATGGAACGCACCTTCCGGTCGTGGACTCGGTCGTGATCCATACGGTCGATGGCGACGGGACGGCCAACACCGCGCCCTCCATCGACATCGTGCCGGGGACGGAGACGACTCCGGCGACGAGCGACGGGCCCGCAGTGTTCCCGTTCCGGGGCGTCGACATCTCGGATGCCGAGAACGACGTGCTCACGCTCACCATCTCGTTCGAGGCGGGCGAGGGCGTTCTGAGCGGGACCGGCCTGCCGGCCACCTCGACGGTGACGAACGGCATCCGGACCTACATCCTGTCCGGAACGGCGGACCAGCTCGACGCGATCCTGCGCGGGCTGTCCTTCAACCCCGCGGACGGTGCGGCGAACACGACGCCGTTCACGCTCTCGGTCCAGGACGCGACGCACGCCCCGGTGACGCGTCAGGTGACGGTGGAGACCACGGCCGGCGGCCAGGGCACCACCAATGCGGCGCCGACGATCGATGTCGCTACGGGAACGACCGAGGCGACCGACAACGGCTCCGCCGTCTATCCCTTCCGCGGCGTCGACATCTCCGACAGCGAGAACGACCAGCTCGTTCTGACCATCCGGTTCAGCGAGGCTGCCGGCCAGCTGTCCGGGTTCGGGTCGCGGCTCATCTCCACCTCGCTGGTGAACGGGATCCGCACCTATATCGTCACGGGCACGGCGGACGAGCTGGACGCGTTCCTGCACGGCCTCTCGTTCGATCCCACGAACGATTTGGCCCTGAACGCGCCAAATGGCGTCGACACGGTCTTCGACATCTCGGTCCAGGACCCGATGCATGCTCCCGTCCCGGCCCAGGTGACGGTGCACACGACCCACGGCGCGGTCCAGGCCAACGCGGCGCCGACCGTCACCTTCCTTGACGGGACCCAGGTGACGCCGGCCACCGACGACGGTCCTGCGGTGGCGCCGTTCCGCGGCATCGATCTGGAGGACAGCGACGACGACGCCTTGACGGTCAAGATCTCCTACGACCGCACGATGGGCGAGCTGACCGGCTACGATCCGGCCCAGGTGCGGGTCAGCACCTCGGGCAGCATCGTCACCCTCACCTTCGTGGGCGCGGCCGGCACGCTGGACGGCCTCCTCCAGAGCCTCAGGTTCGATCCCGCCCATGGGGTTGTAGGGTCGACGGTGTTCACGATCTCGGTCCAGGATGCCGCGCATGCGCCCGTCGTCACCTCGGCGACGGTCAACACGACCCTGGGCGGGGCAGGCGAGACCAACCACGATCCGGCGGCTCCGGCCTGGTCGGATGGGGCGGCCTCGAAGACCATCGCCGAGACGCTTACGGCCGGTTCCGAGGTGGGCACCCTGGTGTCCGCGGATCAGGACCAGGGCGACACGGTGACGATCGGGTTCTGGTACGACAACGCCTTGCACGCGGAGAGCCAGGACAACCGGTTCCGCATCGAGAATGGCGTCATCAAGGTGGTGAACGCCTCGGTCGAGCAGAACAGCGACTTCGCCTATGTGGTGAGGTCGGTGGACAGCCACGGCGCCTGGGCGGAGAGCACCGTCCACGTCGTCGTGACCGATACGGACGGTAACCAGGCTCCGACGAACATTGCGTTCTCGGACTCGACCGTTCTGGAGAACATGGGACGCGGTCTCGTGATCGGCCGGTTCACCGCGACGGACACGGACCCGCTGATCTGGCGACTGACGGACGACGCTGGCGGCCGGGTGGAGATGGGCACGAACGGCGAGCTTCTGGTGAAGAACCAGACGAAGATCGACGACGAGCTTGCACCGACCTTCGACGTGACGGTGGAAGTCTCGGACGACGGCGGCAATCGCTGGGTCTCCTTCACCAAGACCTTGACCGTCTTGAACCTTGAAAGAGAGGTGGTCAGCGGCCTGACGACGGATATCCCGGGAATCGGTATCGACGATTTCCTGCGCGGGGGATCGGGCAACGACAGGCTGAATGGCAGCATCGGCAACGATACCCTGAGCGGGGGGGTGGGCGTCGACACCCTCAATGGCGGAGCCGGAGACGATGCGTTCCGGTTTGATGTGGCGCCCACGGCCGGGAACCGGGATATCATCAGCAACTTCGATCTGAAGACCGCCACAACCGAAGGGGATCGAATCGAACTGCTGGGGACGCGATTTACCGGGATCACCTCAAATCTGGTGGACACGCTTCCAGACGGCCGGAAGATGCTGAAGGCGAGCGCCTTTGTCATTGGGGCGACAGCGGCGGAAACCGTGGCAACGGATGCGAGCCACCGGATTCTCTACAATAAGACCACAGGCGAGATCTGGTATGACTCGGACGGCAACGGCGCCGCAGCCGCTCGGCTCATCGCGACCATCTCTGCTGCCACCAAGCCCATTCTCACTCACGAGTACTTCTACCTGATCTGATGGGGGCACCCTGGTGAGAGGTGGGCCTTTACAGCCCACCTTTCCAATAATATAACATTTCGAGAACAAGCTCTGGTCGCGCTGCGAGCGACGGAACATCCAAGGTCAAAATAACCTTTAGAGGCTCTTATGGCTGTTAATCTGACGCTCAAGGCGCTTACCGGTAACCCCTTTCACAGCTCGGTCGACACCACGGGCAGGGTTGGCTCTATCGACGAGGAGGTGCCTCTCAACACGAGGCTTTTCGAACTGATCGGCTTCGACCCAACCACTCCGCCGCCCTCAGGTTCCTACAAGGTCGTGCCTATTCAGACCTTTGGAGGGATTTTCGACGTCGTGCAGGATCAGGGCAAGTGGTATCTCGTTGCCACCGGACGGCTCGACTTCGAAAACGACGATGTCGGTGACATTTACCCCGGCGTCACCTTCCAGTTCCGGGACTCGAACGACACCAACAATACGGGGCCCGTTTACCAGCAGGTGAACGTCAATATTCAGCTGCAGGATATCCCTGAGGGGGTCAACAACCCGCCGCCGGTTCCGGCGGGAGCGGCGAACGTGAACGAGGGCACGGCGGCGGACCAGACGGTGCTGACGCTGGCGGCGACGGACACGGACGGCCAGACGATCGGCTACACGTTCCAGAACGCGCAGGCGGGCTCGAACGGTCTGATCAGCGCGGACGGCAAGTTCAAGATCGTGGGCAACGTCATCAAGACGAACGGCACGGTGGCGAACGTGACGGCGGACACGGCGCTGACCTATGCGGTGGTGGCCAATGACGGCACGGGGGCGGCGAACGCGACCGCGGTCGGCAACGTGACGATCACGGTCAAGGACGTGAACGTGGCGCCGCCGGTTCCGGCGGGAGCGGCGAACGTGAACGAGGGCACGGCGGGCAACCAGGTGGTGCTGACGCTGGCGGCGACGGACGCGGATGGCCAGACGATCGGCTACACGTTCCAGAACGCGCAGGCGGGCTCGAACGGTCTGATCAGCGCGGACGGCAAGTTCAAGATCGTGGGCAACGTCATCCAGACGAACGGCACGGTGGCGAACGTGACTTCGGACACGGCGCTGACCTATGCGGTGGTGGCCAATGACGGCACGGGGGCGGCGAACGCGACCGCAGTCGGCAACGTGACGATCACGGTCAAGGACGTGAACCAGCCTCCGTCGGCGCCGACGGTGAACGGCGGGACGACGGTGGCGGTCAGCGAGAACGCGGCGTTCTCCGGCACGCTGAGCGCGACGGACGACTCGACGCCGGCGGCGAACCTGACCTACAGCTTCGACACCACGCAGGCGGGCGGCGGCAATGCGAACGGCCTGTTCACGATCGTCGGCAACCAGCTTCAGGTGGCGGCGGGCGCGCTGAATTTCGAAAGCCAGCAGACCTACACGGTCTATGTGCGGGCGAACGACGGCAGCGTGAACGGTCCGACCCAGGCGATCACGGTCACGGTCGGCGACGTCAACGAGGCGCCGACGGACCTGACCTTCACGAACCAGCAGGCGGTCCAGGCGGGCGCCACCGGCGCGAACGCCAACGTGGTGCTGGCGAACTGGGTCGACCCGGACGCGGCCGCGGGCTTCCGCGGCAACAAGTACGCGTTCCTGGTGGGCGGCAACCTCGTCACGACGGACGGCAAGTTCACCATCGACGAGATCACCGGCCAGGTGCGGACGAACGCGGCGATCACGGCGGCGGACGTGGGCAACAAGACCCTGACCGTGGTGGCCTACGACGCGGCCAACAACGCCCTGCGCTACCAGGAGAACCACACCTTCGCCATCGCCGCGGCGGCCAATACGGCGCCGACGAACGTGCGGTGGTCGACGGGCGGCACGGTGGCGGAGAACTCGGGTGCGGACACGACGGTCGGCGTCGTGACGGCGGACGACGACGGCGGCACGGCGGGGCTTCGCTATGCGATCTCCAACAACGCCAACTTCGACATCGACCCGCTGACGGGCCGGATCTTCGTCAAGGCCGGAGCGAGCCTGAACTTCGAAGGCCAGCAGACCTACACGGTGACGGTGGTCGCCACCGACACCAACGGCACGGGCCTGTCCTCGGGGCCGCAGACCCTGACGGTCACGGTCGGCGACGTCAACGAGGCGCCGACGGACCTGACCTTCACGAACCAGCAGGCGGTCCAGGCGGGCGCCACCGGCGCGAATGCCAACGTGGTGCTGGCGAACTGGGTCGACCCGGACACGGCCGCCGGCTTCCGCGGCAACAAGTACGCGTTCCTGGTGGGCGGCAACCTCGTCACGACGGACGGCAAGTTCACCATCGACGAGATCACCGGCCAGGTGCGGACGAACGCGGCGATCACGGCGGCGGACGTGGGCAACAAGACCCTGACCGTGGTGGCCTACGACGCGGCCAACAACGCCCTGCGCTACCAGGAGAACCACACCTTCGCCATCGCCGCGGCGGCCAATACGGCGCCGACGAACGTGCGGTGGTCGACGGGCGGCACGGTGGCGGAGAACTCGGGTGCGGACACGACGGTCGGCGTCGTGACGGCGGACGACGACGGCGGCACGGCGGGGCTTCGCTATGCGATCTCCAACAACGCCAACTTCGACATCGACCCGCTGACGGGCCGGATCTTCGTCAAGGCCGGAGCGAGCCTGAACTTCGAAGGCCAGCAGACCTACACGGTGACGGTGGTCGCCACCGACACCAACGGCACGGGCCTGTCCTCGGGGCCGCAGACCCTGACGGTCACGGTCGGCGACGTCAACGAGGCGCCGACGGACCTGACCTTCACGAACCAGCAGGCGGTCCAGGCGGGCGCCACCGGCGCGAATGCCAACGTGGTGCTGGCGAACTGGGTCGACCCGGACACGGCCGCCGGCTTCCGCGGCAACAAGTACGCGTTCCTGGTGGGCGGCAACCTCGTCACGACGGACGGCAAGTTCACCATCGACGAGATCACCGGCCAGGTGCGGACGAACGCGGCGATCACGGCGGCGGACGTGGGCAACAAGACCCTGACCGTGGTGGCCTACGACGCGGCCAACAACGCCCTGCGCTACCAGGAGAACCACACCTTCGCCATCGCCGCGGCGGCCAATACGGCGCCGACGAACGTGCGGTGGTCGACGGGCGGCACGGTGGCGGAGAACTCGGGTGCGGACACGACGGTCGGCGTCGTGACGGCGGACGACGACGGCGGCACGGCGGGGCTTCGCTATGCGATCTCCAACAACGCCAACTTCGACATCGACCCGCTGACGGGCCGGATCTTCGTCAAGGCCGGAGCGAGCCTGAACTTCGAAGGCCAGCAGACCTACACGGTGACGGTGGTCGCCACCGACACCAACGGCACGGGCCTGTCCTCGGGGCCGCAGACCCTGACGGTCACGGTCGGCGACGTCAACGAGGCGCCGACGGACCTGACCTTCACGAACCAGCAGGCGGTCCAGGCGGGCGCCACCGGCGCGAATGCCAACGTGGTGCTGGCGAACTGGGTCGACCCGGACACCGCCGCCGGCTTCCGCGGCAACAAGTACGCGTTCCTGGTGGGCGGCAACCTCGTCACGACGGACGGCAAGTTCACCATCGACGAGATCACCGGCCAGGTGCGGACGAACGCGGCGATCACGGCGGCGGACGTGGGCAACAAGACCCTGACCGTGGTGGCCTACGACGCGGCCAACAACGCCCTGCGCTATCAGGAGAACCACACCTTCGCCATCGCCGCGGAGCCGGCTCTCTCCATCGCCGATGTCTCGGTCCTGGAGGGCAATGGCGGAACGGGCTCGCCGACCCTGATCACCTTTACCGTGACCCGGTCGGGCGATGCCTCCGGGGAGGCGCACGTCGATTGGGCTCTCAGCCACATCACGACCGATGGCGGGGACTTCGTGTTCGACGCCAATCATCCTGCCAACGGAAGCCTCCACTTCGCAGCCAACGAGGTCACGAAGCAGATCGTGATCCAGGTCGCGGGCGACACGAACTTCGAACAGCATGAAACGTTCCGGATTACGCTGTCGAACGCAACCGGGGCGGCCATCGCGACCGCTACGGCCACGGGTACGATCCAGAACGACGACACCAACCCGGGGAACGATCTGCCGACCATAACGGTGGCCAACAATGGGCAGACGGAGTTCGTGGCGACGAACCAGGGTCCGGTCGATGCCTTCGACAGCCTGGTGGTGGACGATCCGGAGAACGATCAGCTTACGTTGACGATCCGCTTCAAGTCTGAGGACGGCCAGCTGATCGCTGTGGGCGGAAGCAGCATCACCATTCCGGCGCCTGGCACCTCAGGGCAGGACAAGGTCTATCAGTGGACTAATCTGACGGAGCAGGAGGTCAACAACATCCTGCACGACCTGCAGTTCGATCCGACGGATCGAGCGGCTGGCGGTGCGCCGGTGACGACTCAGTTCAGCGTCAGCGTCGCGGATGAGTCCCACCCGTCGACCCCGGTGGTGAACACGGCCGTGAAGGTCACCTCGACACCGCCGGCTGCGCCTCCGCAGAACCATGCTCCGACGGACATCCAGCTGTCGGGCACCGTCGCGGCGGAATATGCGGCGGCCGGAACGGTCGTGGGGACGCTCAGCGCCACCGATGACGGGATCGGCGGATCTGCGCTGACCTATGCCCTGTCCGCTCCGGACGATCGGTTCGAGATCGTCGGCAATCAGCTGCGGGTGAAGAACGGCTTCCTGCTCGACTACGAGCAGAACAAGAGCCACAACGTCTCCGTCAGGGTGACGGACGTCGCCGGCGCGAGCTACACCAAGGCGTTCGCGATCAACGTCGCCGATGTGAACCCCGAGTTCACGACAGGCACGCTCGGCAACGACGTGTTCTACGGCGGCGCGCTCGCGGACAGGCTGTCCGGCAATCTCGGGGCGGATCGTCTCTTCGGCGGCGCCGGCAACGACATGCTCAAGGGCGATCGCGGCAACGACGTCCTGTCGGGCGGGGCCGGAAGGGACACGCTCTACGGAGGCAAGTACACGAAGGGCGACCTCAACAAGGACGCCTTCCTGTTCGACTTCAAGGTGACGAAGCGCGACTACAAGAAGCATGTCGACACCGTGAAGGACTTCCAGGCGAAGTACGACTCCCTCTACTTCGACGATGCGGCCTTCACCAATAAGGTGATCGCCAAGTACATGAAGAGCAAAGGCGCGTCGCTGAACAAGCCGATCAAGATGAAGAGCGGCTGGCTGTCGACGAGCGGGGGGCCGAAGGACAAGGACGACTACTTCAGCATCAAGAAGGTCAACTCCAAGACCTACAAGCTCTACTTCGATGCCGACGGCATCGGCACGAAGGAGAAGACCCTGGAGATCGCCACCATCACCTTCGACCCGAACAAGAAGACCGGCGGCGATATCACCTACAAGGACTTCTTCTTCGTCTAACGCCTCTTCAGGAGAGCCGGGAACCGGTTGGGCGGACGCGGTCCTCCGAGTCCGCCTGAAAGACAGGCAACAAACAGAGGAACCCCTGGACGGCTTGCGATCTCAAGCACCCGCAAGCCGCTCCAAGTCTCCCTCTTCGCTCCAAGTCTCCTTATCCTTGGGAGAACCCCGGCCCCGGCAGAAGCTGCCGGGGCCTTTTCTTTAAGCGCCGGCTCGTGCCATTGCAGGCGGTCCGAACCATGTGGTGAGCGCCTCGGCAGGGCCCCGCCCGGTTCGGTCTCCCACCCAGGCCACCCAGGCCACATAGCCGTCGGGCCGGATCAGCACGGCACCAGGCGCGCTGACCGCGCCGAGGACCGGAAGCTCCCATATGCCGTCGTATCTGGCGTCGATCTGCCGGACCCGGTCCCTCCACGGCGCGATGTCGAGGTCGCCGGGATCGCCGAAATTGAGCAGCACGGGCCGTGCATCGTGCAGGAAGGTGAAGACCCGCAGCGGGCCGTCGGCCGTGACCACCTCGAGATCAGGCATGCGACGCCCGAGCAGCGGGTGTCCCTCTCCGAGATCGTATCGAATGTCGAGACCCGACATCATGCCGGCAATATGCCTGCGCGGCTCGTCCATGCCGAGGAACTCGGCAATGACGTCGACCAGGGCCTTCGTGCGGTCGTCCGCGCGGCGCAGGAGCGCCACCTGCGCCATCGTGGTGCGCAGCACCCGGGCAGCCACCGGGTGCCGCTCGGCGTGATAGGTATCCAGGAGGCTCTCCGGGGCCCTCCGCTCGACCACCTGGGCCAGCTTCCAGCCCAGGTTCACCGCATCCTGCATGCCGAGGTTGAGCCCCTGTCCGCCGGTGGGATAATGCACGTGCGCGGCGTCGCCGGCGAGCAGCACCCGCCCTTTGCGGTAGGCCGCCGCCTGCCGGGCCGTATCGGTGAATCGGGAGATCCACGTGGGGCGGCGGATCCCGAAGTCCGTCCCGTAGACGGCAACGAGCGCCTCGCTGAGGTCGCGCAGGGTGGGCTCGCCGGTGGATCCAAGGCCCCTTTCGGTCACCAGCACCCGCACGCGCTTCCCGTCCTCCAGCCTGCTCAGCCCATGGATGCCGAGAGCATCGTGGCGGATGCCCCATTCCGGCTCCTCCGCCACCTCGACCTCGGCGATCAGGTTGCTGATCGTCGGATCCCAGCCGGGAAACGCGATGCCGGCCGCCTTACGGATCGCACTGCGCCCGCCGTCGCACCCGACGAGATAATCCGCCCGCACGGATTGGCCGCCGGACAGCTCCACCTCGACGCCGTCGTCGTCCTGCACGAAGCCCGTTGCCTCCCGGCCGCGATAGACCGGAACCCCCAGCTCCGCGACCCAGCCTGCGAGGATGCGCTCGATATGGTTCTGCCACAGGGCGAGCCCGTAATTGTGCCGGGTCGGGAAGTCGCTCATGTCCAGGGATAGGGAGGCAAACCGCACGACCTGGGCCGTCTGCCCCTCCGACAGGAACCGGTCGGCGATTCCGCGCTGGTCGAGGATCTCGATGGTGCGGGAGTGCAGCCCGCCGGCGCGGGAGCCGGCGAGTTCCTGGGTCGGGCGCCGCTCGACGATCGCGACGTCGATCCCCGCCAAGGCCAGCTCGCCTGCCAGCATCAGCCCCGTCGGGCCGCTCCCGACGATCGCCACCGCATGTCTCGTCATTGCGGCGCTCCGCAGTTCGGCAGCGGCGGCTCGAGGCCCTCGCGCGGCGCTCCGCAGGCTGGAAATGGCACATGCATCGTCCTGGCTCCCTCGGCATCCTCCGGCATCGGCGGCCAGTCTTACGGCAGGGGCCGGGCCTTGAAGCAAGCCGGTTGGGCGCCCTATCTATGAGATGAGACGGCAGGGCATTCGTCTTCCCCGCCGCCGACGGCGCCGGCGGATCTCCCTTCGAAATGCAGCTTGTCCCGGACGCCGCGGGTCGTCTCTGTAGGGGATGCCCTAGAAAATAATCCTGTATTGCAAGGCAGGGCGTGGCCGGTCTCGAACCTGGCACGACTCGAGCGCCGAGTGCTGCAACCGCAGCGCTCTCATGGACGATGGGGCATCCTCAGGAAAAGCGGGACCGGCTTCGCTGACGGAGCCTCGGTTTCAGGTCGAGGGGGCGGAGCGCTCCCCAGGGCAGGGGGTCGGCAGGAATGGGCCCGTTTCTTCAGGGTCAGATAATGGCGGAGGGAGCGGGATTCGAACCCGCGATACGGTTGCCCGTATACACACTTTCCAGGCGTGCGCCTTCAACCACTCGGCCACCCCTCCGTTCGGCCCTCGGGCCTTCCCGGCCGCCTCGGAAAACCCCGCGGGACGGCCGGCGAACTCCGCATTCGGCGGAGGGCGTTCGTGTAGCGCCAAATGAATGCAAAAGGCAAGATCCAAGTTTCATCGAAAGGCAGGCGACACTTTGCCTTCTTGATGAAACGCCCTAAAATGACCCCTCTATTCGGAGAGGGCCCTTTGCTGAAATTCCTGGCGCGCATGCTCGGCTTGCTGTTGGTTGCCGCAGGCTTCGTCGGCCTCGTGATCGACGGCACGCGATCGATGGTCAACAACGTTATATCGCTTACCAGCGTCGACAGCCTCATCGGCCTTGTCGTTCCGGGCGGGGTTCCGGGGCTCCAGACGCGGGTCGCAGCCCGCTTCTCTCCCTGGCTGTGGGATTCCCTCATCGTTCCCCTCCTGCAGCTGCCGGCCTCCGTCACGGCCTTTCTCGTCGGAGCCTTCCTGCTCTGGCTCGGCCAGAGGTCCATGGAACCCATCGGCTATCTCGCCGGCCGCTGAACGGCCCAGGCTCCTCACGGGACAGTGACGGAAGCCGGGCTCGCGCCGGCGCGGAGCGTCACTACATGAAGGCAAACGAGGAGCCCGCCATGTTCGGATTGCGTAAGCGCCTGGATCTGCCCACGCCGTCGGAGGCCCTTCCCGGACGCCCGACGCCGCTCGAGACGGCCGAGACCCATTTCGTGAACGGCCGCCCCCTCGCGCCGCCCTATCCGGAGGGCTTCGCGAAGGCGATGTTCGGCCTCGGCTGCTTCTGGGGCGCCGAGCGCAAGTTCTGGCAGCTGGGCGACGGGATCTGGATCACGGCCGCGGGCTATTCCGCCGGCCTCACGCCGAACCCGACCTATGAAGAGGTCTGCACCGGGCTGACCGGGCACAACGAGGTGGTCCTCGTGGTCTTCGACCCCCGGAAGATCGCATACGAGACCCTTCTGAAGACGTTCTGGGAGAACCACGACCCGACCCAGGGCATGCGCCAGGGCAACGACGTCGGCACGCAGTACCGGTCGGGGATCTATGTCTTCGACGACAGCCAGCGGCGCGCCGCCGAGGCCTCGCGCGAGGCCTACGGAAAGGCGCTCGCCGCGCGGGGATACGGCCCCGTCACCACCGAGATTCTCGATGCCGGGCCGTTCTATTTCGCCGAGGACTACCATCAGCAGTATCTGGCGAAGAACCCGAACGGGTATTGCGGGCTCGGCGGGACGGGGGTCTCCTGTCCAATCGGCACCGGCGTCGCCGCCGAGTGACCCGACGAGGGGATCTTGCGCGTCTTCCGGGGCCGTGGCATCCACCCGGCGTCCTCAGGAGCCGGGTGATGATCGAGCGAATTCTTGAACGCTTTCTCTTCGGGAGCCGCTGGCTGCTCGCGCCGTTCTATGTCGGGCTGGTGATCGCGCTGGCCCTGCTCCTCATGAAGGCGATGCAGGAGCTCTTCCACTTCGTCACCCACGCGTTCTCGGCCAGGGAATCGGACGTCATCCTCGGCGTGCTGACCCTCGTCGACCTCACCCTCACCGGGTCGCTCATCGTCATCGTGATCTTCTCCGGCTACGAGAACTTCGTGTCCAAGATCGACGCGGCGGACCACAAGGACTGGCCGGAGTGGATGGGAAAGATCGACTTCACCGGCCTGAAGCTCAAGCTTCTGTCCTCCATCGTCGCCATCTCCGCGATCCAGGTGCTGAAGGCGTTCATGAACGTGGAGAACGTCAGCGACCGCAACCTCACCTGGCTGGTCATCATCCATCTGGTGTTCGTCGGCTCGGGAGTGGTCCTTGCCCTAACCGACAGGATCGCCGAAGGCGGACACAAGGCCGCCAAGCCGCCCGCAGCGCGCGGCCACTGACTTCATTCCCGACAGGCGAGGCGGGAGAGCCCGCAGCAGCGGCGGCGCCTCACGGCGCCGCGAGGACGCGGCGGCATTCGGCAGGGAGTTGCGCCATCGTCAGGGGCGGGCGCGGCTTGCCCGGCTTGGGGTGAAGCATCTCCGGCGTGAACCAGTAGGCGAGCTCCGCGCCGCAGCCGTCGCCCTGCGGCGGCGGGTCCTGGTCCTCGCAGGCGGCCTCCCCGCCGGGGCAGGCGAGGCGGACGTGGAAATGGTAGTTGTGGCCGAACATCGGCCTGACCTTCCGCAGCCAGCCGCGATCCTCTCCCGCCTCGCGGCAGAGCGCCTTCTTGATGGCCGGGTTCACGAAGATGCGCGCGACCTCCCTGTCCGTCGCCGCGGCGCGGATCAGGGCCGTGTGGCGCGAGGTCCAGACGTCGGGATCGACATCGAGCCCGTCCGGTCTCACCACGTTGGTGGCGGACATCTCCTCGCGCTCCGCGCGGCTCAGGCGGCGCGACGGCATCGGCGTCAGCCAGATATCCGCGTCGAGCCCGATCTGGTGGGAGGCATGGCCGGTGATCATGGGGCCGCCGCGGGGCTGCGCCATGTCGCCGAGCAGAAGACCTGGCCACCCGGCGGCCCGGGGAGCCTTCTCCGCGAGTCTGCGCAGGAAGGCCACCAGGTTCGGGTGTCCCCAGTTCCGGTTGCGGGACAGGCGCATCACCTGCCAGGTCTCGCCGTCGGCCGGGATCGCGACGGCGCCCGCGACGCAGCCCTTGGCATAGCCGCCGATGGCGCGCGGCGGCAGGTCGGCCGGCGTGTCGCGGCGGCCGAACAACTCCTTCGCGGGCGTCGAGGGATCGTCGGGACGGGCGAGGGGCGGCAGGGGCTTTGGATCGAGGGTTCCCCTGTCCTGCGCCGCGGCGGCGCAGGACAGGGTCAGGAGCAGGGTCGAGGCGAGAATCCGAATCGCGTTCATGGGAGGAGGCTAGCGCATCGGCTTGAAATGTGATCCTGCCTTTCTGCCGGCGCGCCGGTCTCGGGCGGAGCCGTGCCCGAGAGCGTCTCCTCTCAGTGCCGCGGCTGCGGACGCCCGCCGGCTTCGGCCCGCCAAGATGCATGGCCCGGACCGGCGGTCCGTTCCCCGTGGCCGTTGCCCAGGCGGCGCGAGACGGCGCGATAGGGGGGCATCGGGCGGTGGCGGCGCGGACGCCGCATCGATCCGCCGAGGGGCAGCAGCAGCGCGGCCATGGCGGCGCCGAGGCCCGCGAGAACCGCCGTCGTGACGACGGGGTGCATCTGCGCCTCGAGGAGCAGGCTCGTCTTGCGGGGCTCCCCCGGCAGCGAGGAATAGACGTCGCCGTCCTGCCGGGCACGGTAGAGGTTGTCCCTCATCTCGGGACGTTCGCGGTGGTGGGTGGTCTGAGCGGCATAGCCGGTCCATTCCATGGCCCGGTCGACCATGCGCGGGGCGATCTTGCCCATGGCTCCGATGGCCCACCCGCCGAAGCCGATGGTCAATTCCCGCCGCTTGTTCTCGGCGGCGAAGGCGATGGCCTTCGCGACGAGGTGCGGGTCGTAGGCCGGCGGAGGCACGGCGGTTTCCGCGTCGAGGTAGTTGCGTGCGTGCTCCACGTAGGGCGTGTCGATGGACGAGGGCTTGATGAGCGTGACCCAGACCGGCGCTCCCTCGTGCTCCAGCTCCATGCGCAGCCCGTCCGTGAATCCCTTCACCGCGTGCTTGGAGGCGGAATACTGCGTCTGGAGCATCATGGCGCGCTCGGAGAGCACGCTTCCGACATTGATGATGGTGCCGCCGCGCTCGCGCAGATGGCGGGCGGCGATCATGGAGCCGTAGACGACGCCCCAGTAGTTCACCTCGAAGAGCTGGCGCTGGTCCTGCATCGGGATCCGGTCGAGGGTCCCATAGACGGCGACGGCGGCATCGTTGATCCAGGTATCGAAGCCGCCGAAGGTGTCGAGCGCCACGCGGGCCACATGCTCCAGATCCTCGCGCCGGCTCACGTCGGCAGGGACGGCGACGGCCCGCGTCCTGCGCCCGTCGAGTTCCTCGGCGACCCGGCGCAGGGCGTCCTCGTTCCGCGCGACCAGGACGAGGCCCCTGACGCCACGGTCGGCAAGGAGCCGGGCGGTGGCGAGCCCGATCCCGCTCGACGCGCCGGTGATGACGACGACCTGCTCCTCGACCGGTTTCTGCTGAAAGCCCATCTTCCGCTCCTTCGTTCCTGCCGTCTCCGTGAGGGCCGGGGTCAACGTGAGGGCAAATGGGGGGTTCCGTCCCGCCAGGGCGGCTCACGGACCTTTCCGCCGCGGCCGCGGGCCGGAACGGCTTCTCCGCCCGAGCGTTGCCATGGCACCGAAGGATCATGGGAGACGACGATGCAGACGACGGCACACAGCGGCGATGTCCGCGAAACCCACAGCCTGATCGCCAGCGACAAGGTCGAGGGTACGCCGGTCCGGCGGAGCGACGGCGAGAAGATCGGGACGATCGAGCGCGTGATGATCGACAAGCGCTCCGGGAAGGTCGCCTACGCGGTGATGAGCTTCGGGGGCTTCATGGGGCTCGGCGAGGAGTACTACACGCTTCCCTGGGGCGTCCTGAAGTACAACACGGAGCTGGACGCCTACGAGCTGAACCTGACGGAGGACCAGCTGCGCGGAGCGCCGCGCCGCACCGCGGAGGGCCACGACGCCTCCTACGACCGTGAGTGGGAGGAGCATGTCCACCGTTACTACAACGCCACCCCCTACTGGGGCGAGAGCGACCCCTTGAGCACCGGCCGCTGACGGGCGGGCCCGGGCGCGGTCCCGAAACGACAATCGCCCGGCTTTCGCCGGGCGATTTTCTGTCCGGCCCGACCGGCAGGAGATCCCGCCCGCGGGGCTGTCGGCCTCAGCGCTTCGACTTCGTCGACTTGCGCGAGCCGGAGGAGCGCTTCGCGCCGACGGCGCTCGACTTCTTCGTCGAGGACGTGCGGCTCGTGGCGGCAGCCGCGCGCGCCGGGGCCTTGCCGGAGCTGCGGGACTTCGACGCCTTGGACGCAGAGCTCTTCGAGGAGCCCTTGGCCGCCGTGCGGGACTTCGCCGCCGTGCGGGACTTCGCCGCCGTGCGGGCCGAGCTCTTCGAGCCGCCGCGGGCGGCGCTGGAGCGCGAGGTGCTCGAACGCGAGGTGCTCGAACGCGAGGCGCCCGAACGCGAGGCGGTGCTCTTGGACGCCGCCTTCTTGGCCGTGCTGCGAGCCGGGCTCTTCGCCGCCGACTTCGCAGTCGACTTCGCCGCCGACTTGGCGGGAGCCTTCTTCGCGGCGGTCTTCTTCGCGCCGGACTTCGCCGCGCTGCGGCTCGTCGTGGACTTGGACGCCGCCTTCTTGGCGGTGCTGCTGCGGGCCGAGGACTTCGCCGCCGACTTGGTGCCGGACTTCGACGCCGTCTTCGATCCGCTCTTCGAACCGCTCGTGCGGGACGAAGTCGCCGCCTTCTTCGCGGCGGACTTGCGGGCCGTCGAGGTGCCGCTCTTCTTGGCGCTCGACGTTCCGCTCTTCTTGCTGGAAGAGCTGCGGCGAGCGCTGCTCTTCTTCTTGGTGCTGGTCGCACCAGAGTCACCCGTGAACAGCATCGTCAGCGGGTTTGACTTCTCGTCTGTCGGCATAGCCGCCTCCTTCAAGGGCCTTCGCGTGCAACCGTCACGCTTCGAAGGCAACGTCGTTATACCAAGGGGGTTCCGATTAACGGAAAGTGTAGAAAGTAAATCGGGCACATTTTCTGTGGATACTTTTCTCCCGACCATGCTTTGGGACTTGCACGCAGAGGGCGCGACGCATCCCGAACGACTGCTCCCGCACGGGCGCCGGCCTGCATCCGCAGCCGTCTCCGGCGCTTTGCGGCATGCGAAAAAACCTGTTTAAGTACAGTCGCTTAACGGATTGTCGAATGACGTCGATCTGCGGCATTCGCGCAGCAAGACTCTCCGTATGTACAGGGGCAGCATTCGTCAGCAACGTGCCTTGCACCGTGCGCGGAAACGGCGATGAAGGCGCGCGAAAATTTTTTCGCGAAGAGCGCCCCTCGCGTGTCACCGATAGCCAATTCCGCGGGATGAATCGCTCCCGCTGCGCAATCCGATTCATCGCGCGCGAGAGGTGGCGACGAGCCGTGTCCCGGGTCGTGGAGACGTTCAAGCGTCGCCAGCGGCGGGACGGTCGGGCCGCGGACCGGCGAGCGTGGCCTGCGCTTTGCGTCGCAGTCCAGGTGTGCGAATGAGCCTTCACGAGGGGCGGATCGGGCGCTAATCCAGAGTCGTCCGCCCTCCGATTTCCGCCGGTCCGTTCCGCAGTGTCCCACCGCAGCCTCCTCGCCGTCGTCGTCTGGATGACCGGCGCTCTCCTCTCCTTCTCCGCGACGGCGGTCGCGGTCCGCGCCCTTGCGCGGACCTTCTCCGTGTTCGAGATGCTCGCCATCCGCAACGGCACGGCAGTGGCGTTCCTCCTGCTCCTCGCGGCGCTGCGGCCCTCCGTGCGCGCCGGACTCGTCTCCCGGCGCATCGGCCTGCACCTCCTCCGGAACGCGATCCATTTCGCCGGCACCGCGGCATGGGCCTACAGCCTGACGATCCTGCCGCTGGCGACGGTCTTCGCCCTCGAGTTCACCACGCCGGTCTGGGTTGCGATCCTGGCGGTTCCTCTCCTCGGCGAGCGGCTGACGCAGGGACGCGCGGCCGCGGTGGCGCTCGGCTTCGTCGGCGTGCTCGTGATCCTGCGGCCCGGGGCCGAGACGGCGCAGCCGGCGAGCCTCATGGTTCTTGCGGTGGCTCTCGCCTTCGCGCTGGTCGCGGTGGTGACGAAGCGCCTGACGGCCACCGAGAGGACCTTCTCGATCGTCTTCTTCATGAACCTGATGCAGCTGCCGATGAACCTGATCGCGACGGACCGGGCCTTCTGGCGCCTGCTCGACGGAGCGCAGGCGTTGCCGCTCGTCGGCCTGTGCGCGGGCGGGCTGCTCTCCCATTACTGCCTCACCAACGCCTATCGGCACGGGGACGCGGGCATGGTGGTCCCCCTCGACTTCCTGCGCATTCCGCTGATCGCCTTCGTCGGCTGGAAGCTCTACGATGAGCCGCTCGATCCTTTCGTGTTCGTCGGGAGCGCTTTGATCATCGCCGGGATCCTCTATTCCCTCCGCCGGGAGGCGAGATCGTCATGAGCTGGTCGCCGCAGCAGGATGCCGCCCTCAAGGCCGTGGCCGAGTGGCTGCGGCGCGGGGACCGCCCGGTCTTCCGTCTGTTCGGCTATGCGGGCACGGGCAAGACCACGCTGGCGCGGCACATCGCGGAGGGCGTGGACGGCGAGGTCGCGTTCGGCGCCTATACCGGCAAGGCGGCCCTGGTGCTCCGCTCCAAGGGGTGCCGCGACGCCTCGACGATCCATTCCCTGATCTACCGCTCCCGCGAGTCCGACGAGGGCGGTCCGCAGTTCGTGCTCAACCGCCAGAGCCAGGCGGCGAAGGCCGACCTCATCGTGATCGACGAATGCTCGATGGTCGACGAGGAGCTGGGACGCGACCTCCTGTCCTTCGGGCGGCCCGTTCTGGTGCTCGGCGATCCCGCGCAGCTGCCTCCCGTGAAAGGCGGCGGCTTCTTCACCGAGGCGGAGCCCGACGTGATGCTGACCGAGGTGCACCGCCAGGCGCAGGACAATCCCATCGTGCACATGTCCATGAGGGTCCGGGAGGGCGGGCGCCTGGAGCCGGGCGTCTACGGCGAGAGCCGCGTCATCCGCCGCCGCGAGATCGACGCCGCCCGCGTGATGGCCGCCGATCAGATCCTCGTGGGCCTCAACCGGACGCGTCGCCTCTACAATGCGCGACTGCGCGAGCTCCACGGCTTCCGCGATCCCATGCCCGCGGCGGGCGAGAAGCTCGTGTGCCTGCGCAACGACAAGACCAAGGGTCTCCTCAACGGCGGCACCTGGACGATCCAGGCCCTGCGGGGCATTCGCAACGACTTCATCCGCATGGACGTGCTTCCCGACGACGACGGTCGCCGCAGGGCCGTGGACGTCTCCGTCCACAAGGCCTTCTTCGAGGGGGCGGAGGAGGAGATTCCGTTCCCCCTGCGCCGCGAGTCCGACGAGTTCACCTACGGCTATGCGCTCACGGTCCACAAGGCGCAGGGCTCCCAGTGGGACGACCTGGTCCTGTTCGACGAGTCCTACGCCTTCCGGGAGCACCGCAGCCGCTGGCTCTACACGGGCCTCACCCGCGCGGCGGAAAAGGCGACGGTGGTTCTGTGAGGGCAGGGGGAGGCTGCATTCTCCCCAGAATGCCGTTGATCTGCGCCGGGCTGCGCCCTATGCGTTAATGCGGCGGCTCAAAGGGGATCGTCCCCGTCGGCGGAGTGGCAGTGCGGAAGGACGTCCCGGATCACATGGTGCTTGACGAGGACACGGCGGCGCGGATCGGCGCGCTCGAGCGCCAGGTCGCGGAGCTGAGGGAGGCGGTCGCCGCGCGCGACGCCTTTCTTGCGATGGCCGCCCATGAGCTGCGCAATCCCATGACGCCGATCCTCGCGCATGTGCAGCGCCTGCGTCGGCTGATCGAGGCTGCCGGTCATTCCCGGAATGCGCCGTCCCGCGACGACCTCGCCGCAGGGCTCGCCCGCCTCGAGAGGCTGGTGGAGGGCTACGTGCGCCGCGCGACGACCCTGCTCGAGGTCTCGCGCATGACGACCGGCAAGCGGAGCCTTGTCCGCGAGCGCTTCGATCTCGCGGAGCTCCTGCGCGACGTGGCGGAGGCCGCGGCTCCGGCGGCCCAATATGCCGGGTCCCGCATCGCCCTCGACACGCCGGAGCGGTTCGAAATCCAGGGCGACCGCTTGGCAATGGAGCAGATTCTCGACAATCTGGTCTCCAACGCCGTCAAGTACGGCCTCGGACGGCCGATCGACCTGGCTCTGCACGCCGCTGCGGACGGGGCCGTCGTGACCGTAAGGGACAGGGGCATCGGCATCTCCGCCGCCGACCAGTCCCGGATCTTCGGCCAGTTCGAGCGCGCCGTGAGCCAGGGGGCGTCCGCAGGCGGGTTCGGCGTGGGACTGTGGGTGGTCGGCCAGCTGGTGGACGCGATGGGAGCGAGAATCGAGGTGACGAGCTCACCCGGCGAGGGAACGACCATGACGCTCCGCCTGCCGCAGAACGAAACGGACATCACATGAGCAACGACGAGAGGAGCGACCGGTGAGCGACAGGCGCATCGCAAAGCTCTCGACCGGCATCAAGGGCCTGGACACGATCCTGGAAGGCGGAGTCCTGCGCGGCGGGATCTACATCGTCCAGGGCACGCCGGGGGCCGGCAAGACGATCCTGGGCAACCAGCTCTGCTTCAACCACGCCGCCAGGGGAGGGCGGGCGCTCTACGTGACCCTGCTCGCGGAAACGCACGGCCGCATGCTCGCCCATATCGGCCAGCTCGCCTTCTTCGACGAGGCGGCCATTCCGGACGGCGTGTCCTATCTCAGCGCCTTCCGCATCCTCGAAACCGAGGGCCTGAAGGGGCTGACGGAGGCGCTGCGGCGGGAGATCCGCGCACGGCAGGTCGACCTCCTGGTCCTGGACGGTCTCGTCTCCGCCGAGGAAACCGCCGGCACGCCTCGGGAGTTCAAGAAGTTCATTCACGAACTCCAGATCCAGGCCGACCTTGCCGACTGCACCATGGTCCTGCTGACCAGCGCCGCCGCCGATCAGGGTTTCGCGTCAGCGGAGCATACCATGGTCGACGGTCTCATCGAGTTGCGGATCCGTATGCAGGAACGCCGCTCCGAGCGCGAACTGCTCGTCCACAAGATGCGGGGCGGCGGGTTCATCCGGGGCGTGCACTCGTTCCAGGTGTCGGAGGCCGGTATCACGGTCCAGCCGCGCATCGAGGCCCTCCTCGCCAGTCCCAGCCAGCAGATCGCCGCGGACGGCCCGAAGCTGTCCACGGGCATTCCCGTGCTCGACGAACTCCTCGGCGGCGGCCTGCACAGGCATTCCGCGACCCTGGTCATGGGCTCCGCCGGCTGCGGCAAGAGCACGGTCGGGCAGCACTTCCTCGGGGCCGCGCGCGAACCGGGCCTGTATCTGAGCTTCGACGAGGATCCGGAAGCGATCCGCTTCAAGGCCCGGAACCTCCGGCTTCCGGTGGCCGACCTCTACGAGAGGGGCGAGGTGGAGATTCTCTGGCAGCCCTCGACGGAGGGCAACTTCGACGAGATCTGCCTCCGGCTGCTGGAGCGGGTGCGCGAGCGCGACGTGAGGCGGGTCTTCATCGATGGCGTCAACGATTTCGTTCAGATGACCGGCGAGCAGGGCCGCATCGGGGCGGCCCTCACGGCGCTGGCGAACGAGTTCCGGGCCCTCGGGGTGACGCTGCTCGGAACCTTCGAGCTCGACTTCAACGGCATCGTGCCCGGACAGCCCCTGTCGAGCCTCCCGATCCTCGGCCTGTCTCCCATTGCCGAGAACATCGTCGTGATGCGCTTCGCGGCGCTCGGCGCCGACATTCACCGGCTCATCGTGGTCCTCAAGGCGCGCGACAACGCCCTGCGCCCGCAGTTCCGCCGCTACGACATCGGCGGGCGGGGGATCGAGATCGAAGCCGATGCCGTTCAGGCCGACCTCATCCTGAACGAGCTGATCCGGCAGACGGGCGCGGTTCCCGCGCCCTTCGCGTCGGCGCCCTTCGCTCCCGACAAGCCCTCGGGAGATGGCACGTGAAGACCATTCTCGTGGTGGACGACGAATGGGCGATCGCCGAGGTCCTCGAAGCGCTCCTGGCGGACGAGGGCTACCGCGTCATCGTCGCCAACAACGGCAAGCAGGGTCTCGAGCGCCTTCGCGAGTGGCGTCCCGACCTGATCATGCTCGATTTCATGATGCCGATCCTGGACGGACCGGCGACCTTCGCCGCGCTCAAGGCCGATCCCGCGACGGCCTCGATCCCGGTCATCCTCATGAGTTCCCTGCCGGAGGAGACCGTCGCGCAGCGCTGCGCCGGCTACCGCTCCTTCCTGCGCAAGCCCTTCCGGATCGCCGCCGTCCTCGCCGCGGTCGACGGGGCTCTCGGCCGGGATCCCTAGCCGGTCCGGACCCGCGCCGCATGGAACCTGTACGGTTCCCGGACTTTATGTCCGGGAAGCGACCATTTTCCGGAAGGACGACGCGATGCTGAAATGGGCCCTGATCTTCCTCGTCATCTCCCTCGTGGCGGGCGCCCTCGGCTTCACCGGCATCGCATCGGGCGCCAAGACCATCGCGAAGGTCCTCTTCGGCCTGTTCCTCGTCCTCTTCCTCATCCTCCTGCTCCTGGCCTGGAGCGCCGGGGAGATGATGTTCTAGGTTCGCCGGCCTTCGGACTCATGCGCTGCACGCATGAAGACCCTGCTCTGCAGGGGCATGCTTCCTGCCGCGACGCCCGCTAAGACGCCAAAAGGCAAACTCGTGCGTTTCGTGCCCGTTTCCCGCAACGTTTTTTCGTGCCGGGGCGGGCCTGCAACATGTTCCGAAAGGGTCCTCGATGAAGCGTCGCACTTTTCTCCAGGCCGCCACGGTGGGCGCGGCCGCCGGATCGGTCGCCATGCCGGCGATTGCCCAGTCTTCTCCCGAGATCCGCTGGCGGCTGACCTCGGGCTTCCCGAAGTCGCTCGACACCCTGTTCGGCGGCGGCGAGCTGCTGGCGAAGTACGTGTCGGAGGCGACGGACGGCAAGTTCCAGATCCAGCCCTTCGCACCGGGCGAGATCGTCGGCACGCCGCAGGCGGCCGACGCGGTCGGCAACGGCACCGTGGAGATGGCCCACACCTGCTCCTACTACTATGTCGGCAAGGACCCGACCTTCGCCATCGGCACGAACCTGCCCTTCGGCCTCAACTCGCGCCAGACCAACGCCTGGCTCTACCACGGCGACGGCAACGGGCTGCTGAACGAGTTCTACGCCAGGTACAACCTCTTCGCTCTGCCGGCCGGCAACACGGGCGCCCAGATGGGCGGCTGGTTCCGCAAGGAGATCAAGACGGTCCAGGACCTGAGCGGCCTCAAGATGCGCATCGCCGGCCTCGCCGGGCAGATCATGGCGAAGCTCGGGGTCGTGCCGCAGCAGATCGCGGGCGGGGATCTCTATCCGTCGCTCGAGCGCGGCACCATCGACGCTGCCGAGTGGGTGGCGCCTTACGACGACGAGAAGCTCGGCCTGAACAAGGTCGCGCCCTACTATTACTATCCCGGCTTCTGGGAGGGCGGCCCGGCCATCCACTTCTTCATCAACCTCGAGAAGTGGAACTCCCTGCCGAAGTCCTATCAGGCCGCCCTGCAGGCCGCGGCGGGCTATGCCAACGTGGACACGCAGGCCAAGTACGACGCCCGCAATCCGGCCGCCCTGCGCCGCCTGATCGGGGCGGGCGCGCAGCTGCGCCCCTTCCCGCAGGAGATCATGGAATCCGCCTACAAGGCCGCCCATGAGATCTACGACGAGCTCAGCGCCTCGAACCCGGCCTTCAAGAAGCTCTACGACAGCTACAAGGCCTTCCGCGGCGAGGAATATCTCTGGTTCCAGGTGGCGGAATACGCCTACGACAACTTCATGATCCGCGCCCGCTCGCGGGGATGAGATTCGCAGGGGCGGGACATGGCGGCGGGCGCCTGCGCCCGCCGCTCCTGCGCTATTGGCCCGCGTCCTCGACGGCCATGTCACGGCCGGCGAGCCTGCCGGCGAAATAGGCCACGGTCTGCGAATAGACCTGCGACTTGTTCCATTCCTTCAGCACCGCGAAGTTGGGTGCGCCGGGCGACCAGTCCGCGCCGCGCACCCAGCCATGGCCCTTGAGGTAGTTGGCGGTCGAGGCCAGCACGTCGGCCGGGCTGTGGAGCAGGTCCGCCCGGCCGTCGCCGTCGAAGTCGACGGCGTACTTCACGTAGGACGAGGGCATGAACTGGGTCTGTCCCAGTTCGCCCGCCCAGGCGCCGCGCATCTCGCCTGGCCGCAGGTCGCCCCGGTCCACGATCCGCAGGGCGTCGAAGAGCTGGGCCTGGAACATGTCCGTCCGGCGGCAGTCATAGGCGAGGGTCGCCACGGAGCGGATGGTGGCCATGTTGCCCTTCACCGCGCCGAAATCGCTCTCCAGCCCCCAGATCGCCACCAGCACCGGACCCGGCACGCCGAACTGCTGCTCGATGCGCGCGAGCGTGCCCGCATGCTTGCGCAGCAGCGCGGCGCCCGTCTTCAGGCGGTAGGGCGAAACCATGCGCCCGGCGAACTGCTCGAAGCTCTGCTTGAAGACGCCCTGCCCGCGATCCTTGCGGATCACGCCGGGATCGAACGTGACTCCCGCGAGGCCCGCCTCCACCGCCTCCGCCGATATTCCCTGCCGGATCGCCTCCTGGCGGATGTCGCCGAGCCACTTCTCGAAGCCGGCGGGGTCGCGGCAGGTGGCCGCGGAAACGTGCCCTGCCGCCAGAAGCCCTGCGACGAGGATCGATAGGCGCAACGTGGCCGACATCGCATTTCTCCAAATTTTGCCAAGTTTGCTTTGCCAAGGTTCCAGCGACGTAGGGCCTGATCGGGACAACTCAAGAGGACGGTTGCGCAACCGGACGCTCCCTCGGGCGTTTCCGTCATGACGGTTCCGTCACGTTTTCGTTCGGAGATTGCCATGCCGCTGCGGTTGCCACCGGCCCGGTTTCAGGCGACGGCCCTGGCCGCCGTGTTCCTCTGCGCGGCGGTACTGCCGGGAGAGGCGTCCCTGCGGCTCCAGGGCGATTCGGGCCCGGCCGTCTCCGCGCGGTTCGACCCCCTGGCGGACCGCACCCGCATCGCGCACCGCATCGGGAATCTCTGCGTGACGTTCGCCCTGCCGCGCGTCTGGCGCGTGACGGTGCAGGACGACGGGCATGCGCTTCTCAGCGCGCCGGACGGCACCGCCCTGGAGGCGGTCCTGCGCCCGGCGCGCGACGTGGAGGACATGCCGCAGCCGGATCTCGCGAGCCGCGATGCGGCGCTGCTGCAGCGGGATCACGAGAGCCTCTTCGGCCGCCCTGCCCAGTCGGCGACTCTGGTTCCCATGCCGTCCGGCGCCAAGCGCTGGACGGCCACGTGGACGGACGCCAACCTCCCTGGCGCTTCCCGCGAGGTGACCCTGGATACCGTCATCGTTCCTCTCTCCGAGGAATGGCTCCTCGAACTGTCCCTCGCCAGGGCCGATGCGCCGGCCGTCTATGGAGCATTGGCAGCGGAGGCTCTCGCGGGCCTGCGGCGCGAGCCGGCGAGCGCGTGCCGCGCGGCGGCGCGCTGAGCGCGGCGTTTGCCGGAAGCCGTCGCCGATCTATCTTGGGCGATGCTTCGATCCTCCGTCATCCATCCGGACACCGCCATGGACGTCATCATCTATCACAATCCCGATTGCGGCACCTCGCGCAACACGCTCGGGCTCATCCGCAACGCGGGCATCGAGCCGCACATCATCCAGTACCTGAAGTCCCCGCCGACCCGTCTGCTCCTGCGGCAGCTCGTCCACCGGATGGGGATTCCCGTCCGCGATCTGGTCCGCAGGAAGGGCACGCCGTTCCAGGAGCTCGGCCTCGACCGCCCGGGCGTCACCGACGACGATCTCCTCGACGCGATGACGGCCCATCCCATCCTCATCGAGCGGCCGATCGTGGTGACGCCCCTCGGCGTCCGCCTGTGCCGGCCTTCGGAGGCCGTGCTCGACATCCTGCCCGCGCCGCAGCAGGGCGAGTTCAGGAAAGAGAGCGGCGAGATCGTGATCGACGCCGCGGGGCGGCGCGCCTCGACGGCGTGAGCGCATCCGGCGCGCGTCATGGGTGGGACACCAGCTCCGTTCCCACGGGCACGGCGGGCTCCGGCGTGAAGGATTCCTTCTGCGCTTCCGGCGGCGCGGCGCGCCGGCGGATGCGGTAGACGCCCCATGCCGCGATGAGGACCTGGGCGACGATGGTCGTGTAGGCGAGGCCGCGCGGACCGAACTGCGACATGGCCATGCCCGCGAGAACGGGGCCCGCCGTCGAACCCGTCCCGAGCACGATCAGCAGCCCTCCGGAGGCGGCCACGAACTCGCCCGGCCTCACCATGTCGTTCACGTGGGCGGTGACGATGCTGTAGGTGGGAATGACGCTGCCGCCGAAGATCGCGACGCAGATGTAGAGCACCCAGGCCGGAGGCCTGTCGGGCACGAAGGTGAGGAGGGCGAGCAGGATCGCCGCCGCGGCGCCCGCCGCCGCGATGATCACGAGGCGCCGGTCCATCCGGTCGGAGAGCCAGCCCAGCGGCCATGTCATGGCGAAGCCGCCCAGCGTTCCGCAGGCCATGAAGACCGCGATGCCGCCCGTGTCGAGCCCCGCCTCCCGCGCGAACAGGGGACCGAGGGCGAAGAAGGACGCGCTCGTGACTCCGCAGAGGAAGGCCGCCACCAGGCCGAAGGGCGACTGGCGGTAGAGGCGGCGCAGGTCGATTCCGGTCTCGCCCGCCGCAAGGGCGGGAGCCGACGCGCGGGACAGGGCGGTGGGCACGAGCGCCAGGGAGACGATCATCGACACGACGCAGAAGAGGCGGAAGCCCGCCGGATCGCCTGCGGGCAGGAGAAGCTGCCCGCCGATTCCCGCGACGAGGCCGGTCATGCCGTAGAGGCTGAGGATCTGGCCGCGCGTCCTTCCGCTCGCGGAGCCGTTGAGCCAGCTCTCCACCACCATGAAGAGCCCGGCGAAGCAGAAGCCGGTCAGGGCCCGTGCGGCGATCCACACCACCGGATGGACGACGAGGAGGTGAAGCAGCGCCGTGAAGGAGGCGACCGCGGCAAGCGCCGCGAAGGTGCGGGTGTGTCCCACCAGCGCGATCACGCGTCCCGCCCAAAGCGAGCCGAACACGATGCCCGCCCAGAAGGCGGCGCCCACCGCGCCGATGGCCGTGGGCGAGAATCCCTCGAGGCTTCCGCGGATGCTCAGGAGCGTCCCCTGCAGGGTGTTGCCCATCTGCATGAGGCCGTAGCCGAGGAGCAGCGCGAGCAGGGTGGGGAGGACGCTGCGCAGGGAAGCGGACATGGAACGTCCTTCGGAAGGAATGGAAGTCACTGTCATGGCAGTTCGCGTCGGGTGCGGATTTCCGATGGTCGATCCCTCCGGCCGGGTTCGAGACGCGGGAGGGCGGTCCCGCCTTGCGGGACCGGCGGAGTGCGAGCGCGCGGTTCCAGGGGTGAACTCGTCCCCGCAGGGTCGGTTCCGCGCGCCGTGCCGTGCGTGAAAAGGGCAAATGCGGATAGGCGATACGGCGCAAAAGAGGGAGGCGGATGCCGCCGCTCCAGCCATGATGTCGCCACAGTCCAGCCCGCTAATCCGCGCCCTCGTCCTGACGGCCGAGTTTATCGTCTGCGTATGTTGTGAGCGTATCAGTGCGCCCGGCCTTATGCCGAAGGAGGTGGCTGATGGACGCAGAAGTCGACAGGAGCGCCGCAGCGCAATCCCACGCCGTTCGCCGGCACGTCCGGCAGGTGCTGCTCAACCTCGTCTTGCACCGACGGCAAGACCCCGATCTCGCGCGCAGGCTCGCCGGGCTTCGGCGCATCGCGCAATGCTTCAGGACCTCGGCGTTCTTCGAGCCCGACGGCGCCACGCTTCTCGAAGCGCTGCCGATGTCCGTCTATGCGACCGACGCGGAGGGCTTCATCGTCTTCTATAACGAGGCAGCGGTGTCGCTTTGGGGGAGGAGACCCGCTCTCGGGCGGGACCGGTGGAGCGGGGCATGGCGCCTGTTCCGGCCGGACGGTTCGCCGCTCCCGCACGGGCAGAGCCCGATGGCGGTGGCGCTGCGCGAGAACCGCGAGATCCGCAACGTCGAGGTCGTGATGGAGCGGCCGGACGGCACGCGGGTGCGCGTCCTGCCCTTCACGACCCCGCTGCGGAACGCCGCCGACGCGCTCGTCGGCGCCGTGAGCGTGCTCGTCGACCTGCGGGCCCTCGCGGTCCCGGGCCGGCCGGGCGGGAAGGCGCAGGAGCGGGCGGAGCCGCGGGGGCTCAGGCGCTCCCCACCGTAGGTACGTATCCCGATCGAGGTGTTCGATGCGTTGCTATTTCAATCTGTCGAATGGTGAGAGCTATTTTACCGACCTGGACGGGGTCGAGGTCGCAAGCCTCGACCAGGCCCACGGGGAGGCCGTCAACGCGATCCGCGAAACCTTCCTCGACCGCAATGCCGCCGATTTCGATCTGGAGGGCTGGGCTCTCGACGTGGTCGATCCGGCAGGCCGCGTCCTCCTGTCCATGTCCCTCGAGGACGTGATGGAGGCGCCCCGCATCGACGGCCTCGACAATCCCTTCGACCTTCTGCAGTAGCGGAAAGGCCGCTCCGGACGGGGAAACGGGGCGCCCGCGGCGGTCCGTCAGCTGTCCATCTTGAGGGCGGCGATGAAGGCTTCCTGCGGGATCTCCACCTTGCCGAACTGGCGCATCCGCTTCTTGCCCTCCTTCTGCTTGTCGAGGAGCTTGCGCTTGCGCGAGGCGTCGCCGCCGTAGCACTTCGCGGTCACGTCCTTGCGCAGGGCGCGGATGGTCTCGCGGGCGATGATCTTGCCGCCGATGGCCGCCTGGATCGGGATCTGGAACAGGTGCTGGGGGATGAGGTCCTTCAGCTTCTCGCACATGGCGCGGCCGCGGCTCTCCGCCCGGGTGCGGTGCACGAGCATGGAGAGCGCGTCCACCGGCTCGCCGTTGACGAGGATCGACATCTTCACCAGGTCGCCCTCGCGGTAGTCGGAGATGTGATAGTCGAAGGAGGCGTAGCCCTTCGAGATCGACTTGAGCCGGTCGTAGAAGTCGAACACCACCTCGTTGAGGGGCAGGTCGTAGACCACCATGGCCCGCTTGCCGACATAGTTCAGGTCGATCTGGATGCCGCGCCGGTCCTGGCAGAGCTTGAGCACGGAGCCGAGATAGTCGTCCGGCGTCAGGATCGTGGCGCGGATCCACGGCTCCTCGATGGCGTCGATCTTCATCACGTCCGGCATGTCGGCCGGGTTGTGCAGCTCCTTCACCGAGCCGTCGGTCATGCGCAGCCGGTAGACCACGCTCGGCGCGGTGGAGATGAGGTCGAGGTTGAACTCGCGCTCCAGGCGCTCCTGGATGATCTCGAGGTGCAGGAGCCCGAGGAAGCCGCAGCGGAAGCCGAAGCCCAGCGCCGCCGAGGTCTCCATCTCGTAGGAGAAGCTGGCGTCGTTCAGGCGCAGCTTGCCCATGGCGGCGCGCAGGTTCTCGAACTCCGCCGCGTCCACCGGGAACAGGCCGCAGAACACCACGGGCTGCACCGGCTTGAAGCCGGGCAGGGGCTCGGCGGTCGGCCGGCGGTCCTCGGTGATGGTGTCGCCGACGCGGGTGTCCGCCACCTCCTTGATGGAGGCGGTGAGGAAGCCGACCTCGCCGGGGCCGAGCTGGGCCACGTCCTGCATCTTGGGGCGGAACACGCCGATCCTGTCGACGCCATAGGTGGCGCCGGTGCCCATCATCCGGATCGTCATGCCCTTCTTCAGCACGCCGTCGACGATGCGCACGAGCACGACGACGCCGAGATAGGCGTCGTACCAGGAATCGACGAGCAGGGCCTTGAGGGGCGCTTCCTCGTCGCCCCTGGGCGGCGGCAGCTTGGTGACGATCGCCTCCAGCACGCCCTCGATGTTGAGCCCGGTCTTGGCCGAGATCGGCACCGCGTCGGACGCGTCGATGCCGATCACCTCCTCGATCTGCTCCTTGATCCTGTCCGGATCGGCGGCGGGCAGGTCGATCTTGTTGAGGACCGGGACGATCTCGTGGTTGGCGTCGATGGCCTGGTAGACGTTGGCGAGCGTCTGCGCCTCCACGCCCTGGCTGGCGTCCACGACGAGGAGGGAGCCCTCGCAGGCGGCGAGGGACCGGGAGACCTCGTAGGCGAAGTCCACGTGGCCGGGCGTGTCCATCAGGTTGAGGATGTAGGTCTTGCCGTCCTGCGCCTTGTATTCCAGGCGCACGGTCTGGGCCTTGATGGTGATGCCGCGCTCCCGCTCGATGTCCATGTTGTCGAGCACCTGCTCCGTCATTTCCCGTGCGGAAAGGGCGCCCGTGGTCTGGATCAGACGGTCGGCGAGCGTCGACTTCCCGTGGTCGATGTGGGCCACGATGGAGAAGTTGCGGATGTGATCGAAGGTGCGTGCGGTCATCTAAGGTTGCGAAAGCGCCAGTCTGGTTCGGCAGGGCCTTAGCAGCCCCGCCCCTCAAAGCCAAGGGAAGTCGGTGTCGCGCGGCGGGCCGGAGAGGGGCGGAACGCCGATATTTGGGCGGGAATGCCCAAAAATGAGGCGCCGCCCCCGACCCAGCGCCGGGCCGGGGGCGGACGGGAATGGTAGAAGGAGACGGTCCAGGGCCGGGCGCCTTGCCCCGGCCCGACCGGGAGCCGCGATCCATGACGACGACAGTCAGGCCCGCCGGGGAGGCCGATCTTCCGGCCATCCTCGCCCTTCACAACCACCACATCCTCAACACCCTGTCGATCTGGCGGCTCCAGCCGGCGGATCTCGCCGAGCGCAAGGCCTGGTTCGAAGGGCGCCTGGCGATGGGGTTTCCCGTCCTGGTGGCCGACGAGGGCGGCGAGGCGGTGGGATATGCGTCCTACGGGCCGTTCCGGACGGGGGAGGGTTACGACCGCACCGTCGAGAACTCGATCTATGTGCGGCAGGACCGGCAGGGGCGCGGGATCGCCCGCGCCCTCATGCGGGCCCTGATCGCGGAAGCGAAGGCCCAGGGCCGGCACGTGATGGTCGCCGGCATCGGCCTGCCCAACGAGGCGTCCGTGCGCCTGCATGCCGGCCTCGGCTTCGTGGAGGCCGGGCGCCTGAGGGAGGTCGGCTGGAAGTTCGGCCGCCCCCTCGACCTCCTGCTGATGCAGCTGATGCTGTGAGCGCCGCCGGGCCTGCGCCGCGCGGAGCGGCGGCCTCCTCAGCGGCCCTTCTCCAGGATCCGGGAGATGACCCGCGCCGTGTAGTCCACCATCGGCACGATGCGCGCGTAGTTGAGCCGAGTCGGGCCGATGACGCCGAGCACGCCGACGATCTTCTGGCTTCCGTCCCGGAACGGGGCCGCGATCATCGACGAGCCGGAGAGAGAGAAGAGCTTGTTCTCCGAACCGATGAAGATGCGCACGCCCTCGCCGTTCTCGGCCCGGGTGAGCAGGTCGATCACGTCGGTCTGGGTTTCCAGGTCCTCGAACAGCAGGCGGATGCGCTCGAGGTCCTCGGCGGCCTTCAGGTCCTCCAGCAGGTTGGCCTGCCCGCGCACGATGAGCTGGCGGGTGTCCGCCGCGCCGACGGTGGTGGCGAGCCCCGCCTCGACCAGCCGGGCGGTGAGCGCGTCGAGCTCGCGCTCCATGTCGCTGCGGCGGGCGGCGATCTCCTGCTTGAGGTCGGCGAGGGTCTTGCCGCGGATGCGGGCGTTCAGGAAGTTGCCCGCCTCCGTGAGGGCGCTGGCGGGCAGGCCCGCGGGCAGGTCGAGCAGGCGGTTCTCGACCGAGCCGTCCTCGCCCACCAGCACGACGAGGGCGCGGGCCGGGTCGAGCCGCACGAACTCGATGTGCCTGAGGCGCGCGTTCGACTTGGACGTGACGACCACGCCCGCGCCGCGCGACATGCCCGAGAGGAGCGCCGAGGCCTCGGCGAGCGCCGTCTCCAGCGTGTGGCCGGAGGCGGCCGCCTTCATCTGCGCCTCGATGCGGGCGCGCTCCTCCAGGCCCACGTCGCCGATCTCCAGCATGGCGTCGACGAAGAAGCGCAGGCCCATCTCGGTCGGCAGGCGGCCGGCGCTGGTATGGGGCGCGAAGATCAGGCCCGCCGCCTCCAGGTCCGCCATCACGTTGCGGATCGAGGCGGGGGAGAGCGTCATCGGCAGGAGGCGCGACAGGTTGCGCGAGCCGACCGGCTCGCCCGTGGCGAGATAGCTCTCGACGATCTGTCGGAAGATCTCCCGCGAGCGGTCGTTCAGTTCGGCCATGGCGCGGATCTCGCCGAACGGTGCGGATGGGCTCTGCCGGTTCATCGAAGGGGCGCTCAAACCTCGGTTCGTCCGTGCTGTAACCTCATTATGTGAAGAGTGCCGGGGCCAAACGCAAGGCTTGTCGCAAGGACTGCCGAAGATGACGGGCGCCGCTCTCCTTGCCGTCGTGCGCGAGGACCGATAAGACCACCGGAGCTTCACAGTCCCATGGAGACCGACCAGCGATGCGCCCTTCCCAACGTGCCCCCGACGAACTGCGCCCCGTCAGCCTGGAGCGTGGCGTCGCGCGCTATGCGGAAGGCTCCTGCCTCGTCTCCTTCGGCAACACCAAGGTGCTGTGCACCGCCTCCCTCGAGGAGAAGGGCCCGCCGTGGCTGCGCGGCTCCGGCAAGGGCTGGATCACCGCCGAATACGCCATGCTGCCCCGCGCCACCCACGAGCGCACGCGCCGGGAGGTCACCGCCGGCAGGCCGTCCGGCCGCACGCAGGAGATCCAGCGCCTCATCGGCCGCTCCCTGCGCGCCGTGGTGAACCTTCCCGCCATCGGCGAGCGGCAGATCGTGATCGACTGCGACGTGATCCAGGCGGACGGCGGCACCCGCACCGCCTCCATCACCGGCGCCTGGGTCGCCCTGCACGACTGCTTCACCTGGATGCAGAGCCGCTCGATCATCTCGATCAACCCGCTCCGCGAGCCGGTGGCGGCCATCTCCTGCGGCATCTACCAGGGCACGCCGGTGCTCGACCTCGATTACGCGGAGGACTCCGCGGCGGAAACCGACGCCAACTTCGTCATCACCGGGTCCGGCGGGCTCGTCGAGGTCCAGGGCACGGCGGAGGGAAAGCCGTTCTCGGAGGAGGAGTTCTTCAGCCTCCTGCGCCTCGCCAAGGCCGGGGTCGCGCAGCTCGTCGAGCTGCAGAGGAAGGCCGTGGCCTGACGCGGCCTCGTCCCGCATCGCCCGAATGGAGGTCCATGACATGCCCCGTCCCCTCTCCGGAAGGCTCGTGATCGCCACCCACAATCCCGGCAAGCTGCGCGAAATGCAGGAGCTGTTCGCGCCTTTCGGAGTGGAGGCCGTCTCGGCGGGGGAGCTGGGGCTGCCCGTTCCGGCGGAGACCGGCCACATGTTCGCGGAGAACGCGGCCATCAAGGCCCACGCGGCGGCCAGAGCGACGGGGCTTCCGGCCCTCTCCGACGATTCCGGCCTGTGCGTCGACGCCCTCGACGGCGCGCCCGGCCTCTTCACGGCCGACTGGGCGGGGCCGAACAAGGACTTTCGGGCGGCCATGCAGCGGGTCGAGAACGAGCTGCGGAAGCGGGGCGTCACGGCGGAGGGCGACCGCCGGGCGCATTTCGTGTCGGCGCTCGTGATCGCATGGCCCGACGGGCATGAGGAGCTGTTCGAGGGCCGCGTCCACGGCAAGGTGGTCTGGCCGCCGCGCGGCGACCGGGGCTTCGGCTACGATCCCATGTTCCAGCCGGACGGTCTGGCGCAAACCTTCGGCGAGCTGTCGTCGGAGGAAAAGCATGGCATCGACTGGTCGCTGCCGGAGCCGAGGGCGCTCTCGCACCGGGCGCGGGCCTTCGTGAAGCTCGCCGCCGGCTGCCTGAAGAGGGCCTGAAACGGCAACGGGGCGCCCAGAGGCGCCCCGCCCGCCGGAGACCCTGTCGGTTTCCGGCCTTCGTCCCGGAACCCGGCCGCCCATGCGGCGGAGGGGGCGGTCCGGCAGGCCGCCGGGCCGGGACGCCTGCGGCCTCAGCCGTTCGCCTCAGCCGCCCGCTTGGCCGCTCGCCTGGCCGCCCTTGTCGGCGCGGCGCCGGGCCATGAAGGCGTCGAACTCCTCGCGGTCCTTCGCGCGCTTCAGCTCCTCGACGAATTCGCGGAACTCCCGCGCTTCCTCGTCGAGCCGGCGGCGCTCCTCTTCGAGACGCTCCAGCTCGCGGCGGCGATACTCGTCGAAGGCCGCGTTGCCCGTGCCCGTGCCGAAGCCGCCGGCCGGGCGGCGATAGGCGAACAGGTCGTCGAGCGGACGCCCGAAATTCTCGCGGAAGAAGGCCTTCGCCTCGTCGTATTTTGGATATCCCATGACTTTCCACACCAGATAAGCGACCGCGAAGGGCCAGAACCAGATGAAGGCCAGGACGATGCCGGCGATCTCCAGCGCGCGGCGGGGCGGACGCCCGCAGCGGCGGTGACGGTAGGCGCCGTTGTTCCAGGGCCCGGAGGAGCCGGGTCCGGACGGACCCGAGCCTGGAAAGCCGGAGCCCGGGTTCCAGGCGGAGGAAGCAGAGTCAGACATCGCAGTTCCCGCATGTTAATGCTAACAACATTAACATGCACATGGATTCAGGCGCTTTCAAGGGCCGTCGGACCGGGAAGCCCAAATATTCCGGAGCCGGCGCCGCTCGGCCGCGTCCGCCGCTCCAGCATCCTTCCCGTGCGGCCGTCCGGAGGCCCAGCGCCCCTGCAGGGCAGGAGACGGGGCCGGGACCGGGCGGAGCCGGCTCCGGACCTATGGATGCGGGCTTGGTGGGTTCTTGGCCGAGGGATTCTTGTTGAAGGAGGAGGCGCTTCTTTGCCAGGGCGGGGGCCGGGGATCCGCGGCGGGGACGGCTCAGGAGGCGGCCTTGCCCTTGATCGCCCCGTGGACGAGGGCGAGGACGCCTGCCCGCAGGAGCTCGTACTTGTCCGGCAGGCCGGGACCCTTGGGGAGCTGGCCCGCCGCGTCGAGGGTGGCGATGCCGTGGGAGAGGGCCCAGACCTCGATGGCGATGAAGCGCACGTCCACGTCTCCGAACCCTTCGGGGAAGGTCTCGGACAGGGCGCGGACGAGGAAAGTGAAGGCGTCGCCCTGGCCTGCGCCCCCGGCGCCCGCCGTCTCGCCGGATGGCTTGGCGCCCCGGGCCCAGGGCGGCCCGCAGGGCTCCGAATCGGCCGGGCGGGGCGAGAACATCGCCGCATAGAAGCCCGGCTCCTGCTCCGCGAAGGCGAGGTAGGCCTCTCCCATCCGGGTGAAGCGCTCGAGCGGCGTGCCCGCGCTCGTCAGGGCGCGCCCGAGCCGCTCCGCGAGCTGGGTGTAGCCCCGGAAGGCCACCTCGGCCACCAGGGCGTCGCGGCCCCGGAAATGGCGGTAGAGCGCCGCCGGGGTCACACCCACCAGCTTGGCGGCGTCCGCCAGGGTGAAGCCGCCCAGGCCCCGCTCCGCGATGAAGCGCTGCGCCGCCTCGATGAGCGCTTCCTTGAGGTTGCCGTGGTGGTAGCCCTGCCTGTCGAAGGGACCGCGCCAGTGCCGCATGCCGAAACCCGTACTCTCTCCGCCGCCAGCCTAAGCCCTCGGGAGCGGGGAGGCCAGCGGAGAACCTCAAGGGTGAACAGCCTCCGTCCCGAATGGTTGCCCCTGTGCCCCGCTTTTCCGCGTGCGGCAAGCCGGTGCGTGACGGAAGGGGCGCGAGGTGCCATAACCCGGCCATGATCGACCATCCGACGCGCGACGTAGGCTTCGGCGTTTACGTCCACTGGCCCTTCTGCGCCTCCAAGTGCCCCTATTGCGACTTCAACAGCCACGTCCGCCACAGCCCCGTGGACCAGGAGCGGTTCGTGGCCGCCTTCCGGCGCGAGATCGCCCATACGGCGGCGCGGATTCCGGGGCGCACGGTCACCAGCATCTTCTTCGGCGGCGGGACGCCCTCGCTCATGCGGCCGCAGACCGTGGGCGCGATCCTCGACGCCATCGGCGGCGCCTGGGCCGTGGACCCGGGGGCGGAGGTCACCCTCGAGGCCAATCCGACCAGCGTGGAGGCGGAGCGCTTCAGGGGCTACCGGGACGCCGGGATCAACCGGGTCTCCCTGGGCGTGCAGGCCCTCAACGACCCCGATCTCAGGCGCCTCGGCCGCATGCACAGCGTGGCGGAGGCCCTCGCCGCCGTGAAGGTCGCCGCGTCGATCTTCGAGCGCTACTCCTTCGACCTCATCTATGCCCGGCCCGGCCAGACGCCGGAGGCCTGGGCGGCGGAGCTGAGGGAGGCCATCGGCCACGCGGTGGAGCACCTCTCCCTCTACCAGCTCACCATCGAGCCCGGCACCTGGTTCGAGCGCCTGTTCGCTGCGGGCAAGATCGCCGTGCCGGACGAGGACACGGCGCGCGCCCTCTACGACGTGACGCAGGAGGTCTGCGAGGCCCATGGGCTGCCCGCCTACGAGATCTCCAACCATGCCCGCCCGGGGGCGGAATCGCGCCACAACCTGCTCTACTGGCGCTACGGCGAATATGCGGGCATCGGCCCCGGCGCCCATGGCCGCCTCGTCACCGGCAACGCCCGCATCGCCACTGCGACGGAGAAGCATCCCGAGACCTGGGCGGAGCGCGTCGAGCGCGACGGGCACGGCGTGGTGGAGGAGGAGATCCTGACGGCGGACGCCGAGGGGGACGAATTCCTCCTCATGGGGCTTCGCCTCAAGGAGGGCATCGACCCGCGCCGCTACGAGGCGTTCACCGGCCGCTCCCTCGACGAGAGGCGCGTGCGCAACCTGGAGGAGGAAGGCCTCGTGCGCCGCGAGGGCGACCGCCTGCGCGTCACCCGCGAAGGCTTTCCGGTGCTGAACGCGGTGATCGCGGAGCTGGCGGCCTGACAGAAGCCTCTGCCGTTAGTCCAGGGCAAGGGCACCTCCTCAGGACGAGGACGGAGACCGTCATTCGGGGACGCACCCGAATGGCGGCAGGTCCCGGAACGGCTGCGCCGCTCAGCGCTTCACCTTCGATTCGATCACGTCCCACACCTTCACGGAAAGGTCCGGCCCGCCGAGGCGCTTGATGGCGCGCAGGCCCGTGGGCGCGGTGACGTTGATCTCCGTGAGGTTACCGTCGATCACGTCGATGCCGACGAGGACGAGGCCCATGCGCCTGAGCTCCGGCCCGATGGTCTCGCAGATCTCGCGCTCGCGGGGCGACAGATCCGTGGGTTTCGCGGCGCCGCCGCGCACCATGTTGGAGCGGATGTCGTTGGCGGCCGGAACCCGGTTCACCGCGCCCGCCGCCTCGCCGTCGATCAGGATGATGCGCTTGTCGCCCTCGGTCACCTTCGGCAGGAAGCGCTGGATCACCCACGGCTCCCGGAAGGTGGCCGCGAAGAGGTCGTAGAGCGAGCCGAAATTCGGATCCTCGCGGCCGATCTTGAACACGCTGGCGCCGCCGTGGCCGTAGAGGGGCTTCATCACCACCTCGCCGTGCTCGCGGCGGAATTCCTCGATCTCGCCCTTGTCGCGGGAGATCAGGGTCGGCGGCATGAGGTGCGGAAACCGGGTGACGAAGATCTTCTCCGGCGCGTTGCGCACATGGGTCGGATCGTTGACCACCAGGGTCTTCGGATGGATCCGCTCGAGGAAATGCGTCGCGGTGATGTAGGCGAGGTCGAAGGGCGGGTCCTGGCGCATCAGCACCACGTCGACCTGCGACAGGTCGATCCGCTCGGGCTCGCCGAGGGTGAAATGGTCGCCCTCCACGTCGCGGGCCTCGACCGCTTCCGCCATCGCCGTCACGGCGCCGTCGCGCAGGCTCAGGTGGTCGGGCGTGTAGTGGAAGACCCGGTGGCCCCGCCGCTGCGCCTCGAGCAGCAGCGCGAAGCCGGTGTCGCCCGCGATCTTGATGCCTTTGATGTGATCCATCTGGATCGCGACGGTCAGGGTCATGCGTCAGCCTCCGTGAGCAGCGAGGTTATTGGCTGGAAATGCGCCGATGGCAACCGTCTTCGGAGCCGTCCGGCGCGGGAGCGAAAGGGAGCGCCAGGATCCCGTCGTCCGCGGCCTTTTCGGCCGCGCCCCTTGCAGACGGTGCTCCGCCCGCCATCTGTTAAGCCATGCCCCGCCGTGCCCTTCTCATCGTCAATTCCAACAGCCGCAGCGGCGCCGCTCAGTGCGAGAGGGCGGTCGCGGTGCTGAAGTCGCACGGGATCGAGCCCGTCCATCGCGAATGCGAGACGCGGGAGGACCTCTCGCCCCTGATCGCCGCCCATGCCGGGGAGGTGGACTGCGTCGTGGTGGGCGGCGGCGACGGCACGCTGAACGCGGCGGCGCTCGGGGTGATCGAGGCGGGGCTGCCCCTCGGCATCCTGCCGCTCGGCACGGCGAACGACCTCGCCCGCACCCTCGACATCCCCTTCGACCTGGACGGGGCCGCCGAGGTGATCGCCGCGGGGCGCATGCGGAAGATCGACCTCGGCCTCGTCAACGGACACCCCTTCTTCAACGTGGCCAGCATCGGCCTCTCCGCCGAGCTGGCGCAGAAGCTCACGAGCGACATCAAGCGCCGGTTCGGACGTCTCGGCTACGCGCTCGTCGCCCTGAAGGTGCTCGCTCAGGCGCGCCCGTTCCGCGCGACGATCATCGGCGAGACGGAAGCGGTGCACGTGAGAACCCTGCAGATCGCGGTGGGGAACGGACGCTACTACGGCGGCGGCAACGCGGTCGAGAAGGACGCCGCCATCGACGACGAGCATCTCGACCTCTACAGCCTCGAGTTCAATCGCGCCTGGAAGCTGGCGCTCATGGCGCGCTCGTTCAGGAACGGGGCGCACGGGGCCTGGCGCGAGGTTCGGGCCGTGCGCGCCAAGGAGTTCGACATCCGCACCCGCATTCCGCGCCCCGTGAACGCCGACGGCGAAATCGTCACCCATACCCCCGCCCACTTCACGATCAGGCCGAGCGCCGTCACGGTCTTCGCGCCGTGACGTCCGCCCCGGATCACCGCCGCGGCTCGCGACCGCAGCGGACGGCGTTCTCGATGCCGCCGCGCGCAAGGCCGATGTCGTGGAGCGCCGCATCGCCCAGGCCGGACAGGAGGCGCATGTCGCGGCGGACGCGGATCTCCGCCGCAAGGGCGGCGGCGATCCGGGCGAGGAGAAACGGGCGGGCCTTCCGGGCGGTGCTCTCCACGAGCGGAAGGGAAGTGGTCGTGATGCCGAGCGACATGGCGGTCTCCTGCGTCTAGGCCGCGCCGCGGCCTTTTCGGCAGCCGTCTCCGTTCGCCGCCATGAGAGGCGGCGTCGCGGGGCGTCCGAGGTCGGTGCGGAAGCGGGGGCTTCGGGCTGCCGGCGGGCCTTTCGGAAGTCCCCCAGCGGCGATGTGAAGACCTTACGCCCCCTTCTTGCATAAGTGAAACGAATGTTCATAATGGAATGGATAACCGTCCATTATGAGAGAAATCCCATGGCCCGGAACCTCGACGTCAGCCTCCTGCGCGCCTTCGTGGCCGTCGCCGAGACCGGCGGCATGACGGCCGCGGGCGCGGTCCTCAACCTTACCCAGGCTGCCGTGAGCCAGCAGATCAAGCGGCTGGAGGAGACGCTGGGGGAGGAGCTCTTTGCCCGCGACCGGCGCGGCATGAGGCTCACGGGAGCGGGGGAGCGCCTGTTCGGCCGCGCGAAGCGCCTGCTCGCCCTCAACGACGAGATCTGGACCGAGATGACCACGCCGGAATACGAGGGCGAGGTGCGCCTCGGCATCCCGAGCGACATCATCACGACCTACCTGCCGACCTTCCTCAAGGGGTTCGCGCAGAGCTACCCGCGGGTGCAGATTTCCCTGCACAGCGGATCGAGCGTGAAGCTGCGCTCCGAGCTCAAGGCGGGCAAGGTCGACGTGGTGCTCGCGACGGAACCCTCATGCGATCCGGAAGGCGAGAATCTCGTGATGGACAGGCTCGTGTGGGTCGGCGCGCGCGGCGGCGAGGCCGCATGGCAGCGCCCGCTGCCGGTCTCCATCGGGTGCTCGGACTGCGCGTTCCGCGGGCCCGTGCGCGAGGCGCTGCTCAAGGCCGGCATCGAGTGGCGCTCCACGTCGGAGGTCACCAACACCTCGGCGCAGGTTGCCACGGTCGCCGCCGACATCGCGGTGATGGCCTGGCTGGCGTCCACGGTGCCGGAGGGGCTGGAGGTGCTGGGGCGCGAGGCGGGCCTGCCCCCGCTTCCGCCCTTCACGGTCAATCTCTATCTGCCCAGGGACGGGGGCAACCATGTCGTGCAGGAGCTGGCGCGGCACATCCGCGAAGCCGTCAGGAACCCGCGCCGCATGGTGGCGTAGGAGCCCTTCGCCAGGATCAGGCGATCTCCAGCTCGAACGCCGCCTCCACGTGCCGCGGCCAGCGGCGCGGCGCGACGAACACCGCGTCGGCGCGCCATGTCATGCCCGCCGTCCAGGGGTGGCGCGAAAGCCATGCGCGGGCGGCGCGGGCGAAGCGGCGGCGCTTCGCGGCGCCGATGGCGACGAGCGCGTCGTCCATCGCGCTGCGGGCCTTCACTTCCACGAAGGCGACGGTCCTTCCCCTCGCGACGATCAGGTCGATCTCGCCGCCGGCGGCGGAGAAGCGCCAGGCGAGCGGGCGATAGCCCTTCGACAACAGAAACAGCAGCGCGATCCATTCGGCCCGCTGGCCGTAGGAGAACGTCCTGCGGCGACGCTCGGCGGCTTGCGTCATGGCTCCTTCCGGGCGAGCGCGAGGGCGCGGGCATAGACGTCGCGCTTAGGCAGGTCGAGCTCCGCCGCGACGAGGGCGGCGGCGTCCTTGATGGAGTGGTTCTTGAGCGCCGCCGCGAGCTTCTCGTCGAGCATCGCGTCGGCTTCGCCGGCCCGCATCTCCTTCGTCGCCTCGCCGATGAGGACCACGATCTCGCCTTTCGGCGGCCCCTCCTTCGCGAACGTCTCCGCGAGGTCCGGCAGGGTGCCGCGCCGGATCGTCTCGAACATCTTCGTCAGCTCCCGCGCCACCACCGCCTGCCGCTCCCCGAGGACGGCGGCCGCATCGGCCAGCATCTCGGGAAGGCGGTGCGGTCCCTCGAACAGCATCAGGGTGCCGGGAATGGATGCGATCTCCGCGAGCCGCGCCCGCCGCGCGGCGCTCTTCGGCGGCAGGAAGCCCTCGAAGAAGAAGCGGTCGGTCGGCAGGCCCGACACCACGAGGGCGGTGAGCACCGCCGAGGGGCCGGGAATGGGCGTGACGGGCAGGCCCTCCGCGATGGCGGCCTGGACGAGCTTGTAGCCGGGGTCGGACACGAGGGGCGTGCCCGCATCGGAGACGAGGGCGAGGGCCTGCCCTTCCCGGATGCGGTGGACCATGCGCTCGCGCACCGCCTCGTTGGAGTGCTCGTGATAGGCGACGAGCGGCGTGGTGATGCCGTAATGGGCGAGCAGGGTCTTGGTGACCCGCGTGTCCTCGGCGAGGATCGCGTCGGCCGCCGCCAGCACGCTGAGCGCCCGGAAGGACACGTCCTTCAGGTTGCCGATGGGCGTCGCCACCACGTAGAGGCCGGGGGCGAGAGGCTCGGCCTCGGCGGCGAGGCCGAAGGCGGTGAAGGTGGCTGCCCGCGCCGCGGGCTCGCGCCGCCGGGTCCGGTTGTCGATTCTCTGCGTCATCGTCCGTCACTGTCGCATGAAGGTCCCGGGGAGCAAAAGCCGCGACGCCGGGCCGTCGCGCCGGCCTTGGAAACTATGTTTACCATTTCCTGCGAATCTCGGCCCGATCTGTCGGATTCCGCGTCCGCGGAAGGGATGGAGGAAGGGAATGAAAGGCTCTGCTTTCACGTCGGCCGCCGCGCCCCGGGCCTCCCGGCGCTCCGGGCCCCGCGCCGCCGCGGCGCTCTCCCTCGTCGCGGCCATGTTCCTGGCCGGATGCGTCGGCTCGGGAAGCATGGCGCCGCCCCGCCGGAGCGCCAAGGCGGCCCCGCCCTCGCCCCCCATCTTCGATGCCGATCTTCCCGCCGCCGGCGGCCCCGCTTCCGGCGCTCCGCCGGCCGTCCAGGAGGCCGGCCAGATCCCCGGCCAAACCGCCAGCTACATGACCGGCCAGCCGGCCGGTCAGGTCATCGGCAACGGCCCGGTACGCGTGGCGCTGATCCTTCCCCTCTCCGGCGCAGGCCAGGGCGCCGTGGCGGCGCAGAGCATGCGCAACGCCGCGGAGCTCGCCCTGAGCGAGATGCAGGGTTCGCCGCTCACCATCCTCGTGAAGGACGATCGCGGCACGCCCGAGGGTGCGCGCGAGGCCGCGAACCAGGCCATCGCCGAGGGAGCCGAGCTCATCGTCGGTCCGCTCTTCGCAGGCTCCGTGCAGGCGGCGGGCCAGATCGCGCGGCAGTCCGGCCGCCCGGTGATCGCCTTTTCCACGGATACCGGCGTGGCGACGCGCGGCGTCTATCTCCTCAGCTTCCTCGTGCAGGAGGAGGTGGACCGCGTGATCGCCTATGCGGCGTCCCAGGGCCGCCGCTCCGTCGTCGCGCTGGTGCCGCAGACGACCTACGGCAGCGTCGCGGAGGCGCAGTTCCGCGAGGCCGCCGCGCGGCAGGGGATGCGGGTCGTCGCCGTCGAACGCTACGTGCCCGGCCAGCAGCGGACGGCGGTGCAGCGCATCGCCTCCCTCGTGGCTGGGCCGGCGCCGCAGGCCGACACGCTCTTCCTGCCCGACGGCGGCGACGGGCTGCCCGCCGTCGCCCAGGCCCTCCAGGCGGTCGGCTTCGATCCGCAGCGGGTCAAGCCCATCGGCACCGGCCTGTGGAACGAGCCGCGCGTCCTCGCCCTTCCGGCCCTTCAGGGCGGGTGGTTCGCGGCGCCGGACGGCCGCGGCTTCGAGGCCTTCGCCGCCCGCTACCGGGCCCGCTTCAACACCGACCCGATCCGCCTCGCCACCCTGTCCTACGACGCGGTGACGCTCGCCGCCACGCTCGCCCAGGTGCACGGCTCGCAGCGCTTCGCGGAAGGCGTGCTGACGAATTCCGCCGGGTTTGCGGGCGCCGACGGCGTGTTCCGCTTCAAGGCCGACGGAACCAACGACCGCGCGCTCGCCGTGCAGGAGATCCGCGGCGGCGGCGCCGTCATGGTCAGCGCTCCGCCGCGCGCGCTCCTGGCCGCGCACTGAAGCCGCCACGGTCACGCACGGCGCGTCGCCGTCGCGCTGAGCTCCGGGCGGTTGTTCAGGGTCTGGAACACCACGCAGTAGCGTTCCGTCAGCTTGAGGAGCTGGTCGAGCTTCTCCTGCGGCGCGTCGGTGTCGAGCTCGAAGCCGAGGCGGATCGCCTTGAAGCCGACCGGGGCGGTCTTGTCGACGCCGAGCGTGCCGCGGAAGTCGAGATCCCCCTCGGCCTTCACGGTGCCGTGGCGCAGCTCGATGTCGAGGGCGGTCGCCACCGCCTTCAGGGTGACGCCCGCGCAGGCGACGAGCGCCTCCAGCAGCATGTCGCCGGAGCACAGCTCGGCGCCCGAGCCGCCGGTCGCCGGATGGAGGCCTGCGACGGCGAGGGCGCGCCCGGTCTCCACCTTGCACGCGATGCTCCCGTCGTCGAGGGTGCCCTGGGCCTTCAGGGTGATGGTCGCCGCCTCGGGGGTTTCCCGGTAGCGGTCCTTCAGGGGCGCCTGCAGGGCGCGGAGCTGGGTCGAGTCCATGGCATGGTCCTTGTCTTCGTTCACCACCAGAGCGCCGCCGCTTCGCGGTCGCGCTCCAGGCGGGGCTGGGGGCGTGCGGGGTTGAGGGATTCGTCGAGCGCCGCCAGCACGCGTCGCGCCGCCGCCTCGAAGGAGGTTGCGGTACGATCGCGCGGCCGCGCAAGGGCCAGCGGCAGCTCGTCGAAGATCCGACCCGGCTTGGGTTGCATGACGACGACCCGGTCCGCAAGGGTCACCGCCTCGTGAACGTCGTGGGTGACGAGCAGAACGGTCGGCCGCGTCTCCTCCCACAGCCCGAGCAGGTGCTCGTGCAGGCTCGCGCGGGTGAACGCGTCGAGGGCGGAGAACGGCTCGTCGAGGAGCAGCACCTTCGGATGCGCCACGAAGGCGCGGGCGATGGCGACGCGCTGCTGCTGGCCGCCGGAAAGGTCGCGGGGCCAGCGGCCCGCATGCTCCGCGAGGCCGATCTTGTCGAGGGCGTGCGCGACCCGCGCCCGGCGCTCGGCGGCGTCGAGGCGGGAGAGCCCGAAGGCCACGTTCTCCGCGACCGTGAGCCAGGGCAGAAGGCGCGGTTCCTGGAACACGATCCCGACGGCGGGATGCGGCTCGCCGATGGCCTCCCCGTCGAGGTGAATCGCGCCGGCGCTCGTCCGGTCGAGGCCCGCGACGAGGCGCAGGAGCGTGGTCTTGCCGCAGCCCGAGCCGCCGATCAGCGCGACGATCTCGCCCCGGCGGACGGAGAGGTTGATGTCGGACAGGGCACGGGTCCCGTCCGCGTAGGTCTTGGAGAGATGTTCGAGTTCAAGCATCACAGGTGCTCCCGCGCGGTGTCCTGCCAGCGGACGAGCGGGTGCGTGGCGAGGACGAGGAGGCTGTCGGCCGCCTTGCCGAGAAGGGCGAAGGCGACGATCGCCGCCAGGATCTGGTCGGGCTTGCCCATCTGCTGCCCGTCGACGAGGAGGTAGCCGAGCCCTTCCGATGCGCCCATGAACTCGGCCGCGACCACGAACATGAAGCCGAGGCCGAGGCCGGACCGCAGGGCGACGATCGCCTCCGGCAGGACCGCCGGGAGCAGGATGCGCCGGACGAGGCCGGTCCTGGACAGGCGGAAGACACGCCCCACCTCCACGAGCTTGCGGTCCACCGACAGGATCGCGCCCGCAATGCCGAGATAGACCGGAAAGAAGACGCCCGCCGCGATCAGCGCCACCTTCGACGCCTCGAAGATGCCGAGCCAGAGGATGAACAGCGGCACCCAGGCGATGGAGGGAATGGCGCGCAGGGCCTGCAGGGTCGGATCGAGGAGGCGGCGCAGGGTTTCGCTCGATCCGGAGAGGGCGCCGACGAGAATGCCGGCGGCGGCGCCGAGGGCGAAGCCTGCGAGGATCCGTTGGAGGGTGACGAGGACGTGCACCCGCAATTCGCCCGTTCTCGCGAGGTCCCATAGGGTCGTGAGGATCCGGCTCGGCGGGGGCACGAGACGTCCCTGGGCGAGGCCCGTCCGCACGACGGCTTCCCAGAGCAGGGCCGCCCCGAGGGGAAGAAAAAGGCCGAGAAGTGCGCGCCCGTCGAAGGCGCGCCGCTCCCCGGCGAGGAGGAGGGGCGCGAGAGCGGCGGTTTCCCGAGGGGAGGACCAGCCTCGGCCCGGGGATCGGATCGTGCCTTGGCCTGTCACGGCGCTCTCCCGTGATGAGGGGGCTAGCGCGACGCGGTGGCGAAGCGGCGGTCCACGAGGGCATCCACCGCGGCGCGGACGTCCGTGCCCGTTGCGATCACGCCGGCCTGCTGGAGGGCGAGGCCCGCGGCGAGGATCGTGTCGATCTGCGCCTGCCCGATGGCGGAGTGGGTGAGCTCCGTGCGCTCCAGCTGGCGCTCGATCACGGGCTCCGGCAGCTTCGTATAGGCGACGAGGATCTTCCGGAGCTCCGCCGGGTTGGCGAGGGCATAGGCGCGCGCCTCCTCATAGGCCTTGAGGACACGGGTCACGAGGGCGGGATTCTCCTTCGCGAAGGCCTCGCTCACGTTCAGGATGCCCCAGGTGTTCGCGCCGGCGTTGCGGTAGAAGAGCTTCGCGCCGCCTTCGACCTCGGCGGCCGCCATCAGGGGATCGAGGCCGGCCCAGGCATCCACGTCGCCGCGCTCCAGCGCCGTGCGCCCGTCCGGGTGCTGCAGGAGCACGAGCTTCACGTCCTTCTCGGTGAGCTTCGCGTCCTGAAGGGCGCGGACGAGGAAGATGTGCGGGTCGGTGCCGCGGGTCACTGCGACCCGCTTGCCTTTCAGGTCCTCGACCTTGGCGATGGAGCTGTCCTTGCCCGTCACCAGCGCCGTCCACTCGGGACGGGAATAGACGTAGATCGACTTGATGGGATTGCCGTTGATGCGGCCGACGAGGGCTGCGGCACCGGCGGTCGAGCCGAAATCGATGGAACCCGCGCTGAGGAATTCGAGAGCCTTGTTGGAGCCCAGGCTCTGCACCCATCGCACGGCGATGCCGTCCTTCGCCAGCTCCTTCTCGAGGAAACCCTTGTCCTTCAGCACGAGGCTCACCGGGTTGTAGGTGGCGAAGTCGATGCGGACCTCCTTGGGCTGGGCCGCGGCCGCGCCGGCGAAGCCCGACGCGAGGGCGGCGGCAAGGAAGAGACGGCGGGAGAAGGGAAGGGGCATGGCAGGCTCCTGTCTGGGCGCAGGAGCCCCGACTGTCCGTCGCGGCGCCTGGCGCTTTAGCTGCATTTGTTTCGCGCCCGCAAGCTGCACGCTCAAATCGGCGCGTGTCCTTTTTATAGGATCGATTCGTTTCTTATGTCAAACGTGATCGTTTATAAAGAACGCGACGGGTCGCCTGCGGCGTTCGCGTATGCGCAGGCCCATGGGCGAATGGCGGCGGGGATGTTAAGCCAAGAGAACCGCACAAGGTTTGCCCATGGCCGCCTCCAGCCTCGAACCGGTCCTCGCCCGCCTCGGCGACGTTCCCCTCCGCGACGCGGGGGAACTGCGGGCGCGGCTGGTCCCCGAACTCAGGACCCTGCTCGACGAGGCGCGGGCGAGTGCGGAGGCGCGGCTCCTCGAAAAGGGCGACGGGCTTGCCTGCGCCCGCTTTCTCTCCGACCGCATGGACGAGATCGTGCGTCTCGTCCACGACGCGGTGGTCCGGCATCTTTACCCGGCCGACAATCCGTCCATGGCCGAGCGCCTCGCCGTCGTCGCGACGGGCGGCTACGGGCGGGGGACCCTGGCGCCGGGATCCGACGTCGATCTCCTCTTCCTCCTGCCCTACAAGACGACCGCGTGGAGCGAGAGCGTCGTCGAGGCGATGCTCTACGTGCTCTGGGACCTCAAGCTGAAGGTCGGCCACGCCACGCGCTCCGTCGAGGAGTGCCTCCGCGAGGCGGGGGCGGACATGACGGTCCGCACCTCGCTCCTGGAGGCGCGGTTCATGTTCGGCGACAGGGGCCTCTTCGACGATCTCGTCTCCCGCTTCGACAGGGAGATCGTCGCCGCCTCCGCGGCGGAGTTCGTCGACGCCAAGCTGAAGGAGCGCGACGCCCGCGTCGCGAAGGCGGGCGCGTCGCGCTACCTCGTCGAGCCCAACGTCAAGGACGGCAAGGGTGGCCTGCGGGATCTGAACACCCTCTTCTGGATCGCCAAGTACGTCTACCGGGTGCGCGAGCCGGAGGAGCTCGTGAAGGCCGGGCTGTTCACCCCGGAGGAGTTCAAGCTCTTCGCCCGCTGCGAGGAGTTCCTGTGGCGGGTGCGCTGCCACCTGCACTTCGCCACGGGCCGCGCGGAGGAGCGCCTGACCTTCGACCTCCAGCGCACCATCGCCGAGCGCATCGGCTTTGCGGGGCGCGGCGGCCTCTCGGCGGTCGAGCGCTTCATGAAGGCCTATTTCCGCATCGCGAAGGACGTGGGCGACCTCACCGCCATCGTCTGCGCGGAGCTCGAGGCGCGCCAGGCGAAGAAGCGTCCCGTGCTCGACCGCATGTTCGGCCGCTTCCGCCGCCGGCGCGGGGGCGCCCTGGAGAACGATGCCTTCGTCATCGACAACAACCGCATCAACCTGCGCAGCGAGGATGCGTTCGAGCGCGATCCGGCGAACCTCATCCGCCTGTTCTGGCTCGCGGACCGGCACAACCTGCCGATCCATCCCGACGCGACGCGCCTCGCCACGCGCTCGCTGTCGCGGATCGGGCCGACCCTGCGCAACGATCCCGAGGCGAACCGCCTCTTCTTGGACATCCTCACCTCGCGCAACGCGCCGGAGGTGGTGCTGCGGCTGATGAACGAGGCGGGCGTGCTCGGCCGCTTCATCCCCGATTTCGGCCGCATCGTCGCGATGATGCAGTTCAACATGTACCACCACTACACGGTGGACGAGCACCTCATCCGCTCCATCGGAGTCCTGACGGAGATCGAGAGCGGCAAGGGGGCGGCCGATCACCCCCTCGCCACGCAGATCGTCGGCACCATCCACAACCGGCGCGCGCTCTACGTCGCGGTGTTCCTGCACGATATCGCCAAGGGACGGCCGGAGGATCACTCGACGGCGGGCGCCGCCATCGCGCGCAAGCTCGGCCCGCGCTTCGGCCTGACGGAATCGGAAACCGACACGGTGGCCTGGCTCGTGGAGCACCACCTGCTCGCCTCGAACACGGCGCAAAGCCGCGACCTGTCGGATCCGGCCACCATCAGGAGCTTCGCCGAGACCGTCCAGACCATGGAGCGCCTGAAGCTGCTCCACATCCTCACCATCGCCGACATCAAGGCAGTGGGGCCGGGCGTGTGGAACGGGTGGAAGGGACAGCTCCTGCGCAACCTTTACCACGAGACGGAGGTGATGCTCGGCGGCGGGGCGGTGGACATCGCCCGCTCCGAGCGCATCCGCCTGGCGCAGGAGCGGCTGCGGGAGGCGCTGCCCGACTGGACGGAAGAGGAGTTCGAATCCTACGCGGCCCGACATGCGCCGGCCTACTGGCTCAAGACCGACGAGGCGCGGCGCGTGAAGCAGGCGCGCTTCGTGCGCGCCGCCGACCGGGAGGGGCGCACCGTCTCGACCGCCTACGAGACCGACCGCTTCCGCGGCGTGACGGAATTCACCGTCCTCTCCCCCGACCATCCGCGCCTGCTCGCCATCGTCACCGGCGCCTGCGCGGCGGCAGGCGGCAACATCGTGGACGCGCAGATCTTCACCACCACCGACGGCATGGCGCTCGACACCATCGTCCTCTCCCGCGCCTTCGACCGGGACGAGGACGAGCTGCGCCGGGCGGAGCGGGTCGCCACCGCCATCGAGCGTGCCCTGAAGGGGGAGGTGCGGATCGCCGATCTCGTGGCGGGCAAGCGCCCGCCGAAGGAGCGGGCGCGGACCTTCCAGGTGGCGCCGGAGGTTTCCATCGACAATTCCCTGTCGAGCCGGCAGACGGTGATCGAGGTGTCGGGCCTCGACCGCCCCGGCCTGCTCTACGACCTGACCACGGCCCTGGGAAAGCTCAACCTCAACATCGCCTCCGCCCACATCGTGACCTTCGGCGAGAAGGCCGTGGACGTGTTCTACGTGACCGATCTCACCGGCACGAAGGTGACCCATGCGGGCCGCCAGGCCTCGATTCGGCGGGCCCTGCTCGAGGTGTTCAAGGCCGAGGAGGCGGAACAGGCCCAGAGGCGCAGCGCTTGATTTGTGGCCCCGGGAGCCTGATATGTGCCCCGAACCCCACTCCCATCCAGCAGATCGACGATGAAGCCGCAAGACACGGAAAACCAGAACACGACGCCGCAGGCGGAGCCCAGCGCCGAAGCCCCCGGCGACGCCGCGCCTCAGGAATCTCCCGATCCGGTCGCCGTTCTCGAGGCGGAGAAGGCCGAGCTGAAGGACAAGATGCTCCGCCTCATGGCCGACATGGAGAACCTGCGCCGGCGCACGGAGCGCGAGATCGCCGACGCCAGGGCCTACGCGGTCACCAACTTCGCGCGCGACATGCTGAACGTGGCCGACAACGTGCGCCGCGCCATCGAGAGCGTGCCGGACGACGTGCGCCAGTCCGCGGAGGGCGCCTTCAAGGGCCTGATCGAGGGCATCGACCTGACCGAGCGCGACCTGCTCAAGACCCTGGAGCGCCACGGGGTGAGGAAGCTCGATCCCCAGGGGCAGAAGTTCGATCCGAACCTCCACCAGGCCATGTTCGAGGTGCCCAACCCCGACGTGCCCAACGGCACCGTCGTCCAGGTGGTCCAGTCCGGCTACGTGATCGGCGACCGGGTGCTGCGGCCCGCCCTCGTCGGCGTGGCCAGGGGCGGCCCCAAGGCCCCCGGCAACGGCGCCGCCCAGGACGCCGACAACCCGTCCACGGCGTCTTAAGCGCGCGCCCTTCCCGGCAGGCGCCGCCGCGCCCTCTCCCCCTTGCGGGGGAGAGCCGGAGAGGGGGCGCCACGCTCCGAGAGGCCGGCGCCGACACCCCCACCCCGTCATCCCCGGGCTTGTCCCGGCGATCCCCATCCTTGCAGCGCTGCCGTGCGAAGGTGCGGATGGCCGGATCGCGTCCGGCCGTGACGGGAGACGGCAGCCCGCGGCGGGCGCCGGAGGCGGGCCGGTTCCGCAGGGGCGCGGCATGGGTTAAGCTCAGGCCTGCCGCACCGCCCGCGGTGACAGAACCCTCGACCGAAAGCGCCTCCCGTGGGCCCCATCGCCAGCATTCCCTTCGAGACGGTCGGCGTGGCCGTCTTCGCCCTCACGGGCGCCCTGGTCGCGGCGCGGCGGGGCATGGACCCCTTCGGCTTCGCCCTGCTCGCGACGGTCACGGGGGTGGGCGGCGGCACCCTGCGGGACCTCCTCATCGGCACGCGGCCGGTCTTCTGGGTGGGCGATCCCGGCGACGTGCTCGTCTGCATCCTCGTGGCGGGGGGCGTCTTCCTGCTCGGCCCCGGCCGGGTCGCCGCCCTCGACGGCGGGCGGCGGGGGCGGATCCTGCTCTGGGGCGACGCCCTCGGCCTCGCCCTGTTCGCGGTGGGCGGCACCGGAAAGGCGCTCGCCGCCGGCGTCCCGGCCCTCTCGGCCGTCGCCCTCGGCACGGTGACGGCCACCTTCGGCGGCATCATCCGCGACATCTTGGCCGGAACCACGCCCCTCGTGCTGCACAGGGAGATCTACGTCACCGCCGCTGCGCTGGGCGCGGCGGTCATGGTCGGCCTCCTGGCGCTGGGGCTTCAGCCCTTCCCGAGCGCCGCGGCGGGCTTCGCCGCCGCCTTCGGTCTGCGGGCCCTCGCCATCCTGCGCGGCTGGTCGCTCCCGGTCTTTCCCGAGCGGGACGGGGAGGCCTGATCAGAACGCCGTCTCCATCCCGTCGATCACCTTGCGGAAGCGCGGCAGGTAGGTCTGCCGGTCGGCCACGCGGACGATGCCGACCATGCGCACGTAGCGGCCGTTGTCGAAGCGGATCGTCTGCATGACGGTCACCGGCTCGCCGGAGGCCGCGTCCTTGGCCTTGGCCACGATCTCGTGCCAGTCCTGTCCCTGGAGGCGGAAGGATTCCGAGCGCTCGATGGCGATGTCCTTCAGGACCTGGTTGGCGTTGAGGGCGGCCTGGGCGAACTGGTCCCGCCGGTCCGGGGGCAGGACGAGGGGGGCGATGGACGCGCCGAGGATCAGGATGGGCTGCTCCACGGCCTTGATGGTGTCCTTCGGACCCTCCGTGAAGAGCACCGAGTTGCCGGCGATCACCCGCACCGGCCTGAACCCGGCCTGGTCGCGGATGCGGAAGGGCAGGGCCGAGATCTGCTCCTCCAGGGAAACCGGCCCGCGCAGGGCCACGCTCCGCAGCGCCGCCCGCACCTGGGCCTCGCTGTAGCCGTCGCTGCCGCCCTCCACCTGGGCGACGAGCAGGGCCGTGAGGTCCGATCCCTTCACCGCCAGGACCCACTTGCGGCCCTTCACCGGGCCGGTCATGGCGCCCGAGACCAGGAGGCCGGTCTTCCCCTCGATCTTCAGCTTCTCGCGGGAGGTCACGTCGAGCCCCTGCCGGCGCAGGGATTCCTTGGTCATCCCGGCCACGAGCTGCTCGTAGGCGTCGGCGGGAAGCTCCGTGATGGTGATGGCCGCGGCCTTCTGCGGGTTCTCGAAGCCCGTGAACCGTTTCGAGGGCACCATGTCCTCGAGGGGCACGAGCCCGACCCGGGAGGCGGGCGGGAAGACCGGCTCGGACGCATGGGCGGTGCCGAGCGACAGAAGGAGGCCGAAGGCGGCGGCGGCGATTCTCATGGCCAGGCGGTGTCCGGATGCGACGTGGTGCAGGGCCCCTATGAATAGCCGCTGGCGGCGCGCAGGCAAGCGCCGGGGGAGCGGCTCACCGTCGCCCGGAGATGCCCTTCACGAAGGAGCGCAGGCGCGGCAGGATCTCGCCGCGCTCGCTCTCGGGCGCCGTCGCCACCACGCGCAGGGGCGTCCCGCCCGGAAAGAGCACCGCCACCGCCCGGACGACCTCCCGTCCCGAACCGGCCAGCCTGGCCTTCGCGACCACCTCGTAGCGCAGGGTGTCTCCCGCCTGGACGGCGCCCAGCACCTCCACCACCGGGTCCGCGAGGGCCGGGTCGCTCCCGGCCAGTTCGCGCAGGATCCGGTCCCGCTGGGCGTTCGGGATCTCGGGCAGGTTGCGGAGTTCCGGCGAGGGGGAGACCGTGACGGTCGCCTGCGCGCCGGGATCGGCCGGGTCGGCGGGACCGTCCGTGAAGACGGCGCTGTCGTTCTGCACGCGCACGGGCCTGAACCCCGCCCGGTCGCCGATCCGGTAGGGCAGGGCGGCGATGTCGCCCTCCACGTCCGCCCGCACCGGCACGGCAAGGCTCCCCGGCGCGGCCCGGGAACCGGCATCGTCGGGCGGGAGGCTCCTATGGAAGGCAATCCCTCCAGGGACGACGGAAAGCGGCGAGACGAGGATCGCGGCCGCGAGGAGGAATGGTTTCATGATCCTTCATCACGATATTCCGTATCGCGATCTAGGGCCGGGAAAACCTTTCTCAAGGTGAGATTCAGGCGTCCCCCGTTGGGGAGCAGGTCGGAGCTCGCCGGGATGAGGCGGTCGATCCCGTGATGGATGAGCCGCGCCGGGCCGCCGAAGACGATGGCGTCTCCGGAGCGCAGCTTCACCGAGCGGGTCGGGTCCCTGCGGTCGAGGCCGCCATAGCGGAACACGGCGGTGGCGCCCAGGGACAGGGAGACCACCGGCGCGGCCAGCTCCTCCTCGTCCCGGTCCTGGTGCATCCCCATGCGCGCCTTCGCCTCGTAGAAGTTCACGAGGCAGGCATCGGGCGGGTGCGGATAGCCGCTCAGCTCCTCCCAGGCGCGCAGCGCGATCGCCGGAATCGGGGGCCAGGCTCCGCCCGTGTCCGGGTGGATCGGCTGGTAGCGGTAGCCCCGCTCGTCCGAGACCCAGCCGACGCGCCCGCAATTGGTCATGCGCACGGAAAACGCCTTTCCCGTGCGCGGCATGCGCGGCACGAAGAGCGGCGCGGCCCGCGTCGCCTCGCGCACGGCCCGAAGCAGCGCCTCCTGCGCGGGCCGGTCGAGATAGCCGGGATAGTAGGCCAGGCCGGGGGAGAGGGTGACGGGGCTCGGGGTAAGAAGGCTCATGGCGACCTATCGCGCAGCGGGGCGCATCGTTCCCTCCGCGAGGGGACCGGTGAGGGAGCGCCCCTCCCTACGCCCCGGGACCGGAAGCGGAGGCCGGATCGCGCCGGATGCGGCTTTGTCCGCGGGAAAACCCGCTTCAGCGGATGCCCGCCTCCCAGCCGAGGATCGCCTGCTTGCGGGTCAGCCCCCAGTGGTAGCCCGTCAGGGCGCCGGACTTCCCCAGCACCCGGTGACAGGGAACCACGAAGGAAATGGGGTTGCGCCCGACCGCCGCGCCGACGGCGCGGCTCGCCCTGGGATTGCCCAGGTGCCGGGCGATGTCCGAATAGGTGGTCGCCCGGTCGCGGGGGATGCGCAGCAGGGTCTGCCAGACCCGGACCTCGAAGTCCGTGCCGATGAGCACCACCTTGAGCGGCTGCTCCGGCCGCCACCGGCCGGGATCGAAGATGCGGCGGGCGAGGGGCTCGGTGGCCGCCTGGTCCTGCACGTATTCGGCCTTCGGCCAGCGCCGCATCAGGTCCTGCAGGGCGGCCCCGCGGTCGCCGTCGTCCACGAAGCCGAGGCCCGCGAGCCCCCGGTCGGTCGCCACCAGCACCGCCTCGCCGAAGGGGGAGGGGTGGAAGCCGAACCGCATGGTCAGCCCCTGGCACCCGGCCTTGAAGTCCCCCGGCGTGATCGCCTCGTGGGTGACGAAGAGGTCGTGCAGGCGGGCGGGGCCCGACAGCCCGACCTCGTAGGCCGTGTCGAGGACGCTGGCCGAGGCGGCGAGCAGCGCCTTGGCGTTGTCCAGGGTGATGGCCTGAAGGAACGCCTTGGGCGACAGGCCGGCCCAGCGGCGGAAGAGGTGGTGGACGTGGGTCGTCGAGAGGCCCACATGCTCCGCGATGTCCTCGAGGGAGGGCTGCTCCCGCCAGCGCTCGGAGATGTAGGCGACGATCGAGCGCACCCGCTCGTAGTCCGAGCGCGGCTCGTCCGGGACCTGGAGGGCGGCCGGTTCGATGGTGATGTCGCGCAATGTGTCCAGCATGGGCATGTCCTCCATTCCCGGATCATAGCCCCCGCGCGGTGGGGCGACACCCGATTCCTGTGGCGCGGGGCTTCCGGCGTTCCCGCGGGCCTTTCCGCCTTATGGCAGGATTGCAACACCCTCCGCCATGCGAAAGCGGGCGGAAACCATCCGTCCGGCCTCGTCTTGCGGCGCTTGCGCCCCCTTCTTATATCAGCGCCAGCACAGGGGGCACCCGGCGACGGAGGCGTCCTGTCCATGTTCAACCCATTAAGCCATGGGCCGGGCTGCTTTTAGGGCTCGGCGGTCTGCTTGAAAGTGAGGGATCCCGCCATGGGTAAGGTCATCGGTATCGACCTCGGCACCACCAATTCCTGCGTCGCCGTGATGGAAGGCTCGCAGGCCAAAGTCATCGAGAATGCGGAAGGCGCACGGACCACCCCGTCCATCGTGGCCTTCACGGACGAGGGCGAGCGCCTCGTCGGCCAGCCGGCCAAGCGCCAGGCGGTCACGAACCCCGAGCGCACCTTCTTCGCCATCAAGCGCCTGATCGGGCGCACCTTCGACGATCCCATGACCAAGAAGGACATGGGCCTCGTTCCCTACAAGATCATCAAGGGGCCGAACGGCGACGCCTGGGTCGAGGCCGACGGCAAGCAGTATTCCCCCTCCCAGATCTCCGCCTTCACCCTCCAGAAGATGAAGGAGACCGCGGAGGCCTATCTCGGCCAGCCGGTGACGCAGGCCGTCATCACCGTTCCCGCCTACTTCAACGACGCCCAGCGCCAGGCGACCAAGGACGCCGGCAAGATCGCCGGCCTCGAGGTGCTGCGCATCATCAACGAGCCGACGGCCGCCGCTCTCGCCTACGGCCTCGACAAGCGCCAGCACGGCACCATCGCGGTCTATGACCTCGGCGGCGGCACCTTCGACGTGTCGATCCTCGAGATCGGCGACGGCGTCTTTGAGGTGAAGTCCACCAACGGCGACACCTTCCTCGGCGGCGAGGACTTCGACATGCGCCTCGTCGAGTACCTGGCCTCCGAGTTCAAGAAGGAGCAGGGCATCGACCTGACGAAGGACAAGCTCGCGCTCCAGCGCCTCAAGGAGGCCGCGGAGAAGGCGAAGATCGAGCTGTCCTCGGCGAGCCAGACCGAGATCAACCTGCCCTACATCACGGCGGACGCTTCCGGCCCGAAGCACCTCGCCATGAAGCTCTCCCGCGCCAAGTTCGAGTCGCTCGTCGACGACCTGGTGCAGAAGACCATCGAGCCCTGCCGCAAGGCCCTCAAGGACGCGGGCATCTCCGCGGGCGAGGTGGACGAGGTGGTCCTGGTGGGCGGCATGACCCGCATGCCCAAGATCCAGGAGGTCGTGAAGGCGTTCTTCGGCAAGGAGCCCCATAAGGGCGTGAATCCGGACGAGGTGGTCGCCATCGGCGCCGCGGTCCAGGCCGGCGTCCTCCAGGGCGACGTGAAGGACGTGCTGCTGCTCGACGTGACGCCCCTGTCGCTGGGCATCGAGACCCTCGGCGGCGTGTTCACCCGCCTGATCGACCGCAACACCACGATCCCGACCAAGAAGAGCCAGATCTTCTCCACCGCCGAGGACAACCAGAGCGCGGTGACGATCCGGGTCTTCCAGGGCGAGCGCGAGATGGCGGCGGACAACAAGCTGCTCGGCCAGTTCGACCTGATGGGCATCCCGCCGGCGCCCCGCGGCATGCCGCAGATCGAGGTGACCTTCGACATCGACGCCAACGGCATCGTCAACGTCACGGCGAAGGACAAGGCCACCGGCAAGGAGCAGCAGATCCGCATCCAGGCCTCGGGCGGCCTCTCGGAGGCCGACATCGAGCGCATGGTGAAGGATGCCGAGGCGCATGCCGCCGAGGACAAGAAGCGCCGCGAGCTGGTGGAGACCAAGAACCAGGGCGAGAGCCTGATCCACTCCACCGAGAAGTCCCTGAAGGACTACGGCGACAAGGTCCCGGCCTCCGACAAGCAGGCGATCGAGACCGCCGTCGAGGCGCTCCGCCAGGCCCTGAACGGCGACGACGTGGAGACGATCAAGGCCCGCACCACGGACCTGATGCAGGCCTCCATGAAGCTCGGCGAGGCCATGTACCAGGCCTCCCAGGCGGCCGGCGAGGGCGGCGAGCAGGCCGCCTCCGGCGCGGAGACCAAGAAGGACGACGTCATCGACGCCGACTTCCAGGAAGTCGACGAGGACGACAAGAAGAAGCGCGCCTGACCATGGCCGCGTCTTGAGAAAATCGGCACCCGGCGTTCGTCACCGGGTGCCGTTTTCGTGAACGGGTTGGAAAGGCCAGAAGCAAGAATGAACGACCTGCCGACCGATATCCGCGACGCCCTCGACCGGGCCCTCGCGTCCCTGGCGCCCTCGCGCCGGCATGAATATCTCAGCCGGATCGAAGAGGCCGGGAAGCCGGAGATGCGGAGGAAGCGGAGCGGCGGCACGATGGAGCGGCCGACCGCTCCGAGGGGCGCCTGACATGTCGAAGCGCGATTACTACGAGATCCTCGGCGTCTCGCGGACCTGCACCGAAGCGGAGATGAAATCCGCCTTCCGGAAGCTCGCGATGCAGTACCACCCGGACCGGAACCCGGGCGACCGCGAGGCGGAGATCAAGTTCAAGGAAATCAACGAGGCGTACCAGACCCTCTCCGACGCGCAGAAGCGCGCCGCCTACGACCGCTACGGCCATGCGGCCTTCGCCAACGGCGGCGGCGCGGGCCCGGGCTTCGGCGCCGACTTCTCCGACTTCATGTCGGACATCTTCGAGAACTTCTTCGGCGAGACCCGCGGGCGCGGGGCCCGCGGCGGCGGGCGCGAGCGCGGCGCCGACATGCGCTACAACCTCGAGATCACCCTCGACGAGGCCTTCCACGGCAAGACCGCCGAACTGCGGATCCCGACCTCCGTCACCTGCGAGGTCTGCACCGGCAGCGGCGCCAAGGCTGGCTCGAAGCCCAGGCCCTGTCCCACCTGCGGCGGCGCGGGCCGGGTGCGGGCGACGCAGGGGTTCTTCTCCATCGAGCGGACCTGCCCCAACTGCCACGGACGCGGCGAGGTGATCGACGATCCCTGTCCCAATTGCGGCGGCGCGGGACGCGTCACCCGGGAGCGGACGCTCTCCGTCAACATCCCGGCCGGGGTCGAGGACGGCACGCGCATCCGCCTCGCCGGCGAGGGCGAGGCGGGCCTGCGCGGCGGCCCGCCGGGCGACCTCTACATCTTCCTCTCCATCAAGCCGCACCCGTTCTTCCAGCGCGACGGGGCGGACCTGTTCTGCCGGGTTCCCATCTCCATGGTGACGGCGGCGCTCGGCGGCGAGTTCAGCGTGCCGACCCTCGGCGGCACCGACGCCGTGGTGAAAGTTCCCGAGGGCACCCAGTCGGGCAAGCAGTTCCGCCTGCGGGGCAAGGGCATGCCGGTGCTGCGCTCGCGGGACGTCGGCGATCTCTATATCCAGGTGGTCGTGGAAACCCCGCAGAAGCTGAGCAAGCGCCAGCGGGAGCTGCTCATGGAGTTCGAGCAGGAGTGCTCGAAGGAAAACCACCCGGAGAGCAACGGATTCTTCTCCCGCGTGCGGGAGTTCTTCGACGGGCTGAGTGGATCCACTTAGCTTGACGGTCGTTTTCATTGAGTTCTAAAGAACCTGTCCGATCCCGTCTCGAAGGGTCCGCCCGTGCTCCAGTCGTTCCAAAGGCCACGGCCTCGCAAGCTGCCCCTCGGCAAGGACCGTTTTGAGGACGAGGCCCGGTTCCTGAGGTCCTGGCTCGAGCGCCCCCTCGTGGTGGGCGCCGTGACGCCCTCGGGCAAGGCCCTGGCGCGGACCATGGCGGCCTATGTCGATCCCAGGATCCCCGGCCCCGTCCTGGAGCTCGGCCCCGGCACCGGTCCGGTGACGGAGGCCCTCGTCCGGCGCGGCGTGGCGCAGGACAGGCTGATCCTCGTGGAGTTCAACCCGGAGTTCTGCCGGCTCCTGAAGCGCCGGTTCCCGAAGGCGACCATCGTCCAGGGCGACGCCTACGATCTTCCCGAGACCCTCTCCGGCGTCCTCGCCGAGCCCGCCGCCGCGACCGTGTCGAGCCTGCCCCTCTTCACCAAGCCCATGGACCAGCGCCTGGAGCTCCTGGAGGCGGCCCAGGGCATGATGCATCCGGAAGCGCCCTTCATCCAGTTCACCTACGCGGTCGTGCCGCCGATCCCGGCGCGCTCGCCGTTCTACCGCACCCGCGCCTCCAACCGGATCTGGCGCAATCTCCCCCCGGCCCGCGTCTGGGTCTACAACAAGGTCACCGCCCCATGAGCGCCGCCATGTCCCTCCGCCCGGGAACCCGTTCCGTGGAGGACATGCGCGAGAGGTTGATCGTCGGCCTCGACGTTCCCGGGGTCGAGGAGGCGCGCGCCCTCGTCTCCCGGCTCGGCGACGCCGCGGTCTTCTACAAGATCGGCTACCAGCTCGCCTATGCGGGCGGCTTCGAGCTGGCGCGGGAGCTGATCGGGGCGGGCAAGAAGGTCTTCCTCGACCTCAAGCTCCACGACATCGGCAACACGGTGGAGGAGGGCGTGCGCTCCGTCGCCCGCCTCGGCGCCACCTTCCTGACCGTGCACGCCTATCCGCAGACCATGCGGGCCGCGGTCGCGGGCCGGGCGGGCTCGTCCCTGAAGATCCTCGCCGTCACCGTGCTCACCTCCTACGACGACAAGGACCTCGTCGAGGCGGGCTATGCCCCCGTCCCGGCGGCGGAGCTCGTCGCCCGGCGCGCGGCGCAGGCCCGCGACATCGGCGTGGACGGCATCGTCTGCGCCGCGACGGAGGCGGCGCGCGTGAGCGCCATCGTCGGGCCGAACCGGTTCGTCGTGACCCCGGGCATCCGCCCGGCCGGCGCGGATGCGGGCGACCAGAAGCGCGTCGTCACCCCGGCGGACGCCATCCGCGCGGGCGCAACCCATCTCGTGGTGGCGCGCCCCATCGTGAAGGCCGCCGATCCCCGCGCCGCGGCAGAGGCCATCCTCGCCGAGATGGGCGCCGCATTCCCCGCTTGACGGCGCGGCGCGGCCCGCCATCGTTGCACACCACCATCATCGAGGAATTCCCATGCCCAAAGGCTATGTCATCGCCCGCGTCACCGTCACGAACCCGGAGGCCTACGCGGAATACGCCAAGGGCGCGACGGAGGCGATCCGGCAATATGGCGGCCGCCCCCTCGTGCGCGGCGGCGCCTACGAGGCCCTCGAAGGCGAGGCGCGTCCGCGCAACGTGGTGATCGAGTTCGATTCGGTGGAGCAGGCCCGGCGCTACTACCGCTCGCCGGAATACCAGGCGGCCAAGGCCAAGCGCGAGGGCGCCTGCATCGCGGAGTTCGTGCTGGTGGAAGGAGCCGAGTGATGGCGAAAGGATACTGGATCGGCCGCGTGGACGTGACGAATCCGGACGCGTACCAGAACTACGTGCGCGCCAACGCCGCCGCGTTCTCCAGGTACGGGGCGCGCTTCCTGGTTCGCGGCGGGGCCTTCAAGGCGGTGGAGGGCGAGGCGCGGGCCCGCAACGTGGTGATCGAGTTCCCCTCCTACGAGGCGGCGCTCGCCTGCTGGGACTCGCCGGAATACCGGGCCGCCAAGGCCGAGCGCGACGGGCACGCGGTCGCCGACATCATCGTGATCGAGGGCTACGACGGCCCGCAGCCCGCATGATGGGTGGGGGCTATGCCATCCGGCCGAGCCGCCCGGACGACCTGGAGCGGCTCGCCGCCGTGGAACGCTCGGCCGCAACGGTCTATTTCGAGGCGCTCGGGATCCGGGCAGGCATTCCCGAGACCATGCCGCCCGCGGTCCTGCGCGCCTGCCACGAGGCGGGTCTCGTCTGGGTCGCCGCGGACGGGTCGGGCGACCCGGTCGGCTTCCTCGCTGCGGCGGAGGTGGACGGCATTCCCTTCGTGAAGGAGATGAGCGTGCACCGGGACCACCAGGGCAGGGGGCTCGGCCGCCGCCTCATGGAGGCGCTGGCCGGACATGCGGCGCAGCGGGGCCGCGCGGCCCTCGCCCTGACCACCGACCGCTTCATCCCCTTCAACGCCCCCTTCTATGCGAGGCTCGGCTTCGTGGAGCTGCCGCCCGGAGAGGCAACGGAGGGCCTGCGGCGGATCCTGGCGGAGGAGGCGGCCCAGGGTTTCGATCCGCGGCGGCGGGTCCTGATGGTCCGCAGCCTCCGAGCTTTGCAGGACGGGGCCGTGCCGCTATACCCGGAGCGACGGACGGAGGAGCGCTCATGAGCGATATGCGGCTTGTCGTTGTCGGCGCGGCCGGGCGCATGGGGCGCATGCTCGTCAAGGCCGTGGCCGAGACGGAGGGCTGCCGCCTCGTCGGCGCCATCGAGCGGCCCGGCTCGCAGGCCGTCGGCCAGGATGCGGGCCTCCTCGCGGGGACCGGCCTCCTCGATGTCCCGGTGACGGACGATCCGCTCCCCGTCTTCGCGCAGGCCGACGGCGTCCTCGACTTCACCGCCCCGGCGGCCACGGTGGCCTTCGCGGCCCTGGCGGCGCAGGCGCGCATCGTCCACGTGATCGGCACCACCGGCCTGCAGGAGCCTGACTTCGCCCGGCTCGAGGCGGCGGCGCGCCATGCGCGCATCGTGCAGTCCGGCAACATGTCTCTCGGCGTCAATCTGCTCGCCGGCCTCGTGCGCCGGGCGGCGGCGGCGCTCGGCGAGGATTTCGACATCGAGATCGTGGAAATGCACCACCGCATGAAGGTGGATGCCCCCTCCGGCACCGCGCTGCTCCTCGGCGAGGCGGCGGCGGAGGGGCGGAAGGTTTCCCTCAACGAGCGGTCGGTCCGCGTCCGCGACGGGCACACCGGCGCGCGCCGGGCCGGCGACATCGGGTTTGCGACCCTGCGCGGCGGCACGGTCGTGGGCGAGCACAACGTGATCTTCGCCGGCCCCGGCGAGCGCCTGGAGCTGGCGCACCGGGCCGAGGACCGGGGCATCTTCGCCCGCGGCGCGGTGAGGGCCGCCCTCTGGGCCTTCGACAGGAAGCCCGGCTACTACACCATGGCCGACGTGCTGGGGCTCGACGGATGACGGAGCGCCCGGCGAGCCGCCCCCCTTCGTCCGGAAACCCTGACGCCCGGCGCTGAACCGGTCGTCAGGCCATCCGCAACCTGCCTCCCAAGGAGATTCCCGACCATGAACCGCCTCCTCGTGCTTGCCCGTCACGGCCAGAGCGAATGGAACCTCAAGAACCTCTTCACCGGCTGGAAGGACCCGGGCCTGACGCAGCGCGGCGTCGAGGAGGCGCGCGAGGCGGGCCGCCGCCTCAGGGCCATGGGCGTGCAGTTCGACGTCGCCTTCACCTCCGTCCTGTCGCGGGCGCAGCGCACCTGCGAGCTGATCCTGGAGGAGATCGGCCAGCCGGGCCTCCGGACCATTCGGGACCAGGCCCTCAACGAGCGCGATTACGGCGACCTGTCGGGCCTCAACAAGGACGACGCCCGCGCCAGGTGGGGCGAGGAGCAGGTGCACGTCTGGCGCCGCTCCTACGACGTGTCCCCGCCCGGCGGCGAAAGCCTGAAGGACACGGTGGCCCGCGTGCTGCCCTACTACGTGCGGGAGATCCTGCCCCGCGTCATGCGCGGGGAGCGCGTCCTCGTGGCGGCCCACGGCAATTCGCTCCGGGCCCTCGTGATGGTGCTCGACGGGCTCACCCCGGAGACCATCCCATCCATGGAACTCGCCACCGGCATCCCCCTCGTCTACAGCCTCAACGCGGACACCACCGTCGCCGACAAGAAGGTGCTGGAAGGTTAGGCGCAGGGCCCACTGCAATCGTGCTCCCCGGATTCCGGGTGCCCCAGGCCGCGCCATTCCGGGAGCCCCAGCCAGCGCCGCCGCGCCCTTCCCCCCTTGCGCATTGAGAGAGCCGATTCCGGGAACACCCGGGATCCGCGGGGAGGGAATGCGCCCCACTTCCCTCGTCCTCCGTCATTCCGGGGCGCCGCAGGCGAGCCCGGAAGCCATCACCCCTGCGGTGCGGGGCGAAGACGCCGCGGCTGCCGCCGTCCGTAAGGGGGCCCCTCGAAGCGTGCCCCGCGACGGCAACGGCTCTCCCGCTGCGCGTCCCGGCAGGGCGCGTCCGCGATAATGTTCCGCTTTCGTTCTTGACAGCGGCACCAAGCTCGGCTATATCGTGACACATCCCGTCCCGCCGAGGGGCGCGCTCGCGAGGCGTCGCCGAATGCGGGGACGGGACCGGTCCCGCGCCCGCGCGCCACGCACGCGCCGGCCGCGGGCGGCCCCGGCACCGCCGGGGCTCCGGGCCGTCCGGCGCCGCCGGCGTTCGTCAACGCCGTCCCGCGTCCGGGCCATCCCCGGAGCCTCCGCCGCCGGTCCGCCGGAAAAGAACCGGGCGCGATGACGCTGCGGCTCATTGCCTTCACCCTTCCTTCCCCCGAGCCGGAGCGATTCTCGTGCCCCCTCGACCCCGCCGCCCCTCCGGGCCCACGCGCCCGGAGGACGCGGCGGCGTGCGTGCTTCTCACGGCTCAACTCCGGCGGCATGGCCGGGCCGGTCCGGTCGGACGGCGGTGCGCGGGAAGCGCGACGCGTTCCTCTCCCCCTTGCGGGGCGGCTTGCGGGGAGGGATTAAGGGTGAGGGTGGCAGCGCCAGCCTCTCGGAGCGAGGCGCCCACACCCCCTTCTCCAACTCTCCCCGCAAGGAGGAGAGGGCATGTCGGCGCTTGTCGAGGAAGGGGAAGAGGGCAGGGCGCCGCTTCCCGAGCACATCCAGGCTCCGCAGGAGAGGGCTTCGCGGCGATGGGAGGGGCATCCTGCGCGGTCTGGAGGCCCCTCGGGAGCGGAGACCGCTCCGCACCCGGCCGGTCAGAAGCCCCGCTTCACGTCCGAGAGGGCGCGGCCGAAGGCCGCCGCCAGGCTCTCCCGCTCGGGCGGGGAGAGATCGTGGGCGATCACCACGTGCTGGCCGCGCGAGACGAGCGCCAGTTCCTGCAGGCCGAACTCGTCGTCCTCCCTGCGGTCGAGGCGCGTCCAGAGCGGATTGAACAGCCATTGCCGCGCCTCGCCGCGATGGCTCACCTTGGTGAGGAGCAAACGGATGGGCGTCAGCACCAGGACCTCGAAGGATTGGCCCTGCCGGTAGTTGATTCGGAAGGCCAGGTAGAGGCCGAGGAAGTCGAGGCCGAAGAAGCCGACCACCGGCCAGAAGCCCAGGACCGCGAAGGGAAGGCTCGCGACGATGGATGCGAGGCACAGAAGGATCATCACGATCCTGAAGCCCTGTGGGCCGAGGGACCTGTGGGGCCGGATCACCGCCTCGAAGACGGGCCGGTCGGCCCGGTCCCCGTCGGCGCCTGAATCCGCGTATGCCGCTTTGCCGCTGTCCATCCGCAAATTATAACGCTCCCATGTCCGATCTGAAGCGGTCACCCCGCCGCATTCCCGCATCCGCAGCGAAACCCGCCCCGCCTGAAGCCGCCGCGAAGGCCGCATCCGGCCGCGCACCCCGTGGCCGTGCGCCGAAGCCGGTGGACCGCGCGACCCTCGTCGAGGTCTTCCGCCGCCTGCGCGACCTCAACCCGGAGCCGAAGGGCGAACTGGAATACACCAATCCCTACACGCTCCTCGTCGCCGTGGCGCTCTCGGCGCAGGCGACGGACGTGGGCGTCAACAAGGCGACGCGCAACCTCTTCCCCGTCGCCGACACGCCGCAGAAGATGCTGGCGCTCGGCGAGGAGGGGCTGCGCGAGCGCATCCACACGCTCAACTTCTTCAACACCAAGGCGAAGAACGTGATCGCCTTCTCGAAGCGCCTGGTGGAGGAGTTCGGCGGCGAGGTGCCGAATTCCATCGCGATCCTGGAGACGTTCCCCGGCGTCGGCCGCAAGACGGCGAGCGTCGTGGCCAACATCGCCTTCGGCGATCCGCGCATCGCGGTGGACACGCACATCTTCCGCGTGGCGAACCGCATTCCCCTCGTCGTCACGCGCACGCCCCTGGAGACCCAGGAGGCGCTCGAAGCCGTGGTGCCCGACGCGTTCAGGCTGCACGCCCATCACTGGCTGATCCTGCACGGGCGCTATCTCTGCAAGGCGCGCAGGCCCGAGTGCTGGCGCTGCCCGATCGCCGATCTGTGCCGCTATCCCGAGAAGACTCCGGCGCCGGTCGCCGGGAAGCGCGTCAGCGCCTGAGGCACCGGAGCGGGCGGATCGCGCAGGCGATCCCCGGCGTCGAGCAGGCGATGCCGGAAGAATCGCGGCGGCAGACCACGCAGCCGTCGGTCCATTCGCGGCATCCCGCGGGAGGTCCGGCGGGCGCGGGCGGCGGCAGGGCCGAGAGCACGGCCAGCATGGTTGCCGCGAGGGCCACGACGACGGCGAGGGTCGCGGCCAGGGCGTCTCCGGGGGAAGGCATCGGGAGGTCCTAGCCGTACACGATGAGGCCCGCGAGCCCCGCCGCCCCAACCAGGATCCGCCACCAGGCGAAGGGCGCGAAGCCGTGGCGGGAGATGTAGCCGAGGAAGGTCTTCACCACCACCAGCGCCGAGGCGAAGGCGGCGACGAAGCCGACGACGATGAGCGAGGCGTCGTTGGCGGACAGGATCTTGTAGTTCTTGAGGAGGTCGTAGGCGAAGGCGCCGGCCATGGTCGGCATGGCGAGGTAGAAGGAGAACTCGGCGGCGGCGCGCTTCTCCGCGCCCAGCAGCATGGCCCCGACGATGGTCGCCCCCGAGCGCGACACGCCCGGGATCATGGCGAGGCACTGGAGGGCGCCGATCTTGAGATACATGGGCAGGGGGAACTTGGTCGCGTCCCCGTAGCCCGCCGACAGGGGCATGGCGTCCACGAGCAGCAGCACGAAGCCGCCCGCGATCAGGGTCATGCAGACGATCCAGGGATCGAACAGCACCTCCTTGATGAACCCGTGGAGCGCGGCGCCGACGAGGGCGGCGGGAAGGAAGGCGATCAGCACGCCGATGGCGAAGCGCCGGGCGTCCGGGTCGTAGGGCAGGGCCCTCGCAATGGCCCAGAGGCGGTTGAAGTAGACCGAGAGGATGGCGAGGATCGCGCCGAGCTGGATCAGCACCTCGAAGGTCTTGCCGGTGGACTCGAAGCCGAGGAAGTGGCCGACGAGCAGGAGGTGGCCGGTCGAGGACACGGGCAGGAACTCGGTCAGGCCCTCGATGAGGCCCAGGAACAGCGCCTCGATGAATTGCGACATCGTTGGAAATCCTAAAGAGCGGCGTCAGATGGGGGAGGCGGTCCGGGCCTGTCAAGCATTCCTGCGCCGAGGGCGTCCCCGTGGCGCAGGCCGGTGAGATTCACCAAAATTCCTTACCGGGCCTTAACGAAGCCCGGCCTTATTCTCGCCGCCTGTTTCGCGTCTGAGACGTTCATGGCCATCCTCCATCACCATCCCTTTTGCCCGCACTCGCGGTTCGTGCGGCTGATTCTGGCCGAACTGGGCATCGAGGCGGAACTGGTCGAGGAAAAGCCGTGGGAGCGGCGCGTCCCGCTGCTCGAGCTCAACCCGGCGGGCAACCTGCCCCTCCTCCTCGACGACAGCGGCCTCGCGGTTCCCGGCCCCGCCGTGATCGCCGAATACCTGGACGACACCCGGGGGCCCACGCTCGGGGACCGCCGCTTCCTGCCGCAGGATCCCGCCGGGCGGGTCGAGGTCCGCCGCCTGGTCGACTGGTTCCTGGGCAAGTTCCACGGCGAGGTCTCGGACTACCTTGCCACGGAAAAGATCTACAAACGGTTCATGCCCCTTGAGCTCGGGGGCGGCCCTCCCGACATGAGCGCCATTCGCGCCGCGCGGGCCAATGTGCGATATCATCTGAAATATATCGGGTACCTGATCGCGACCCGGAACTGGCTCGCGGGCCGCCATCTGAGCTATGCGGATCTCGCCGCGGCGGCTCACCTTTCGATCGTGGATTATCTCGGCGACGTGCCATGGGACGAGGACGAAACAGCCAAGCACTGGTACGCCAGGATCAAGTCCCGGCCGTCCTTCCGCACGCTCCTGGCCGACCGGGTGCCGGGCATGGCTCCGTGGGAACACTACGACAATCTGGACTTCTAGCGGGCGAGGCGCTCAAGCGCGCCTTCGTCGCGAGGGCCCGCGCCCTCGGCTTCGACAGCGTCCGCATCGCCCGCCCCGATGCGATCCCCCTCGCCCCGGAGCGCCTCCGCGCCTGGCTCGCCGAGGGCCGGCACGGGGCCATGGAATGGATGGCCGAGACCGCCGAGCGCCGCTCCGACCCGCGGACGCTCTGGCCCGAGGTGCGCAGCGTCATTCTCCTCGGACTGAACTACGGCCCCTCCGGGGACCCCCTCGCGGCGCTCGGTCTGAAGGATCACGGCGCGATCTCGGTCTATGCCCGCAACCGGGACTATCACGACGTCATCAAGGGCAAGCTGAAGGAGGCGGCGGGCCTCCTCGCCGCCAAGGGCGGCGCCGACGTGAAGGTGTTCGTGGACACGGCGCCCGTGATGGAGAAGCCCCTCGCCCAGGCGGCCGGACTCGGCTGGCAGGGCAAGCATACGGTCCTCGTCTCGCGGGAGTTCGGCAGCTGGCTCTTCCTCGGCGCGATCTTCACCACGGCGGACCTGCCCGCCGACGCCCCGGAGCGCGACCGCTGCGGCTCGTGCCGGCGCTGCCTCGACATCTGCCCGACCGACGCCTTCCCGGCGCCCTACCAGCTCGATGCGCGCCGCTGCATCTCCTACCTGACCATCGAGCACAAGGGGCACATCCCGGAGGATCTCCGCAGGGGGATCGGCAACCGCATCTTCGGCTGCGACGACTGCCTCGCCGTCTGCCCGTGGAACAAGTTCGCGCAGACCGCGCGGGAGGCGCGCCTCGTCCAGAGGGACGACCTCGCGGCCCTGCCCCTCGACGCGCTGGCCCGCCTCGACGATCCCGCCTTCCGCGCCCGGTTCGCGGGCACGCCGATCAAGCGGACCGGGCGGGACCGGTTCGTCCGCAACGTGCTGATCGCCATCGGCAATTCCGGCGACAGGCGCCTCGCGGAGGAGGCGGAGCGCCTCCTCGACGATCCGTCGCCCCTCGTGCGGGCCATGGCCGTCTGGGCCCTGTCGCGGCTCGCGCCCGAGGAGATCGCCCGCCATGCCTCCGGCCGCCGGCGGCGCGAGGAGGACGGGGAGGTCCGCGCGGAGTGGGACCGGGCGCTCGCCGCGAGCGGGGCCGCCCCATGAGGCTCTTCGTCTTCGGCCTCGGCTACACGGCCATGGCCTTCATCCGCTCCGGCCTTCCCTGGACCCGTGTGGCGGGCACGGTCCGCGATGCCGGGAAGGCCGGGCGCCTGCGGGAGGAGGGAATCGAGGCCCTGGCCCTGGAGGAGGCCGGGGATGCGGAGCTTGCCGGGGCGATCGGCCGGGCGGACGCGCTCCTCGTCTGCGCGCCCCCCTCCGAGGCGGGCGATCCGCTCCTCGTCCGGTTCGGGGAGGCCGTGCGCCGCGCGGCGGGGCTCGGCTGGATCGGCTATCTCTCGACCACCGGCGTCTACGGCGACCGGGACGGCGCCTGGACGGACGAGACGACCCCGGCCAATCCCCAGAGCCCGGCCTCCCGGCATCGCCACGATGCCGAGACGGCGTGGGTCGCCCTCGGGCGGGAAACCGGGCAGGCCGTGCAGGTCTTCCGGCTGACGGGGATCTACGGGCCCGGCCGCAACGCGCTCGCCAACCTCGCGCAGGGCACCGCCCGGCGCATCGTCAAGCCCGGCCAGGTCTTCAACCGCATCCATGTGGACGACATTGCCTTGACGCTCGCCGCGTCCCTCGCCCGCCCCCGGGCCGGAGGCGTCTACAACGTGACCGACGACGAGCCGGCCCCGCCGCAGGACGTGGTGACCTATGCGGCCGCCCTGGCGGGAATCGCGCCGCCACCGGAGATCCCCTTCGAACGGGCGCACCTGAGCCCTGCGGCCCTCGCCTTCTATGCGGAGAACAAGCGGATCGCCAACGGGCTGATCAAGCGGGAACTGGGCGTGGAGCTGCGCCACCCGACCTATCGGGAAGGGCTCGACGCTCTCTACGCGGCGGGCGAATTTCAGGTCGCGTGACGGTTGGCGCTCGGCCCGAAATGGTCGATGTAGCGGGGGTTGATGGCCGAGACCGGCAGGATGACGAGCACGTCCGTGGTGCCGAACTGGCGGTCGATCACGGCGCCGTGCCCGAAGCTGGCGCCGAGGCGCAGATAGCCCTTGATCATGGGCGGCAGAGCGTGGAGCGCCGCCTTGGGGTCCACCGCCTCCTTCGGAAGCAGGTCCATGGCCGTGAAGCGCTCCGGCAGGGCGCTGGCCTGCCACTCGGGCGGGGCCGAGGCGTAGTGGTGGAGGAAACTCAGGGGCAGGGCGAGGCTTTGCGGGTCCGTTCCCTCCAGGCTCGCGCAGCCGATCATCACGTCGATGCGGTGATGGAGCACGTAGGTCCAGATCCCGTGCCAGAGAAGCTCGACGGTGCGCTTGTTCCGGTAGGGCTTCAGCACGCAGGAGCGGCCCAGCTCCAAAAAGCGCAGGTGCGGATGGGACCGGATCAGGGGCGCGATGTCGTACTCCCCGGCGGTGTAGAAGCCCCCGTGCCGGTCGGCCACCTCCTGGCGGAGCAGGCGGTAGGTGCCGACCACCTTCGGCTTCGCCGGACGGAAGGGCTTGGCCTTCACGTCGTGGTCGAGGACCAGCAGGTGGTCGCAGAGCGCATCGTACCGGTCCACGTCCCTCCGGGACAGGAGGGCCTGCCCGTCCGGCTCCGCCGACATCTCCTCGTAGAACACCTTGAAGCGCAGCTTCTGCGCCCGGCGGATCTCCTTGTCCGTGGTCGCGAGGCGGACTTCCAGGGAGCCGATCCGGCCCAGGACCGGGTCCAGGGTCCCGTGGTCCCGCACGATTCTGCCGAGGCCCGGCAGGAACCTCGCCATGCCTTTCGCCCGCAGCGCGGCAGGGACCGGCGGCACCGGCGCGGCCAAGCCAAGCGGAGCCGCGTCGTCCGGGCGGGAAGGCGTCATCGGAACCTCGTTCGATTGACCCGTATGCGATGGGCCGCGGGATGGGGCGGCCCCCTTTTGCTGCGACATAAAACCCATTTCGAACGGTTTTGTGACAGGGAAGATCGAAGGTCGTGAGAGACTTATCAAGTCTTGCGCAAGATTTCTGCCGCCTTTCCCCAGGTCTGAATTCAGCCGCCCGGCAGAATTACCCGGAATTTCAGACCGTTGCCGCATTCGCCCGCCTGTCCGCCGAGGCGCGGTAGGAGAGCGCTTCGGCAAGATGGACGCGGCGGATTTTCTCTTCGCCATCCAGGTCGGCCAGGGTCCGCGCCACCTTGAGAACCCGGTGGAACCCTCGCGCCGAAAGGCGCATGGCGTTGGCCGCGTCGCGGATCAGGGCCGCGCCGTCGGGATCGGGCTGCGCGACCTCCTCCAGCACCGGCGGCGGGCAGGCGGCATTGGCGGCGATCCCGTCGAGCCCGAGGGCGGCGTAGCGCTTGGCCTGCCGCCGCCGTGCCTCGGCGACCCGGGCCGCGACCTCGGCCGAACCTTCGGCCGGCGGCGGCAGGATGAGGTCGGCGGCCGTCACCGCCGGGACGTCGATTACCAGGTCGATCCGGTCGAGGAGGGGCCCGGAGATCCTGGCCTGGTACTGGGCGACGCAGCGTTCGTTGGGCTGCCGCCGGCAGACGAAGCCCGGCTCCGTCGCCTGCCCGCAGCGGCACGGGTTCATCGCCGCTACGAGCTGGAAGCGGGCGGGATAGGTGACCCGGTGGTTGGCCCTGGCGATCAGCACCTCGCCCGCCTCGAGGGGCTGCCGCAGGGAATCGAGCACCTGGGGCTGGAACTCGGGCAGCTCGTCGAGGAACAGGACGCCGTGGTGGGCCAGGGAGGCCTCCCCGGGCCGGGCGTTCAGCCCGCCACCGACCAGCGCCGCCATGGAGGCCGAGTGGTGCGGCGCCCGGAAGGGGCGGCGGTCCGTCAGGGCCCCGTCGGCCAGGAGCCCGGCGACGGACTGGATCATCGACAGCTCCAGCAGCTCCCGCGGCGCGAGGGGCGGCAGGATCGAGGGCAGGCGCTGCGCCAGCATGGACTTGCCCGCCCCCGGCGGACCGCACATGAGAAGGTTGTGTCCGCCCGCCGCGGCGATCTCGAGGGTGCGCTTGGCGCTTTCCTGCCCCTTGATGTCGCGCAGGTCCGGCAAGGCACCCGAAGCCGGCATGATGGCGGGCTTCGGCCGCGCCATCACCTGATCCCCCTTGAAGTGATTGGCGAGCTGGATGAGCGAGGCCGGGGCGAGAATCTCGATGTCGCCGCTCGCCCAGGCCGCCTCGGCCCCGCAGGCGGCCGGGCAGATCAGGCCGTGCCGGCGCTCGTGGGCGGCCATCGCCGCGGGCAGGACGCCGGCGACCGAGGTGATCGATCCGTCGAGGGCGAGTTCCCCGAGCACGGTGAAGCCGCCGAGCGCGTCCGGCGGGATCGCGCCCATCGCCGCCATGACGCCGAGCGCGACGGGCAGGTCGTAATGGCTGCCTTCCTTGGGCAGGTCGGCGGGCGCGAGATTCACCGTGATCCGCTTGGCGGGGAGGGCGAGGCCGGAGGCGATCAGGGCGGAGCGCACGCGTTCGCGGGACTCCGCGACGGCCTTGTCGGGAAGGCCGACGATGGTGAATCCGACGTTGCCGGAGGCGATCTGGACCTGCACGTCGACCGCCCGCGCCTCGATGCCTTCGAAAGCGACCGTTGCAACGCGCACGACCATCGCGACCCCGCCTCCGTGAGAACTCGAACCGAGCGAATGTCCTTCTTGTGCAATACGATCCAACGTTTCACAAGCCGTTACGGGCGGAACTCCCCTCCTCATCCCGCGTTGAGTTCGATCCAGGGCCATGCGGCCCGCCCACTTGAAAGAAAGAGACGGCAGTGGACGAGGCGCGACGGCAGGGAGCAGGGATATCCGGATCGGCCCGGTGTCTGGGCGACATCCTCGTTTCTCCGAAAGCCTGCCGCTCATCCGCCAGCCCTGCGCCATGCCGGGCCGTCATCGTCGCGGCGGCGAAGCCTGGAAGGGCTTCGCATGCGCAGAGGAGGAACGGGCTTGGGCACCGGTAAGTCGTTGCGTATCCTGATCGTGGAGGACGAGATCCTCATCGCCCTGGAGCTCGAAAGCCTTCTTCAGGATGTCGGGCACGACGTCGTCGGCATCGCGGCCTCGTCCGCGGACGCCCTGAGGCTTGCGCGGGATCTGAAGCCGGACCTCGCCTTCGTCGACATCCATCTCGCCGACGGCCCGACCGGGGTCGACGTCGCCCGGCACCTCGCGGCCCGGCTCGACGTCGCCGTGCTCTTCATGACGGCGAATGCCAAGCGCATTCCCGAGGATTTCGCCGGGGCGCTCGGCGTCATCGCCAAGCCCTATACCGAGCGCGGCGTGAGGGAAGCCCTGGCCTATGTGCTCGCCGATCGGAGCAGGGGCGCGCCATCCCGGGCGCCGGTGGCCTTCGTTTCCTTCGCCCAGGTCGGATGCGAGGACGGATCCTCCCCGTCCTGACACGACAGCTGCGGTCAAAGCTGCGCCTTCAGGCGATAGAGCGCTTCGAGCGCCTCCCGCGGCGTCATCTGGTCCGGGTCGAGGGACTCCAGGGCCTGCCGCAGGGGATCCGGCGCGGCCGTCTGCGCCGGTTCGGGGCGGGCGGCGACGGCAAAGAGGGGCAGATCGTCCACGAAGACCCGTTTCGGGTTCTCCCGGTCGGAGCGTTCGAGCTCGCTCAGGATCGTCTTCGCCCGTTCCACGACCGCCACCGGCAGGCCGGCGAGGCGCGCCACCTGCAGCCCGTAGGAGCGGTCCGCCGCGCCGGGCACGACCTCGTGCAGGAAGACCACCTCCCCCTGCCATTCCGTCACCTTCAGGGTCGCGTTCGAGACCCTCGGAAGCCGCTCGGCCAGGGCGGTCAGCTCGTGGAAATGGGTCGCGAAGAGGGCGCGGCAGCGGTTGACCTCGTGCAGGTGCTCGACGGCCGCCCAGGCGATGGACAGGCCGTCGAAGGTGGCGGTGCCGCGCCCGATCTCGTCGAGGATCAACAGGGAGCGGGCGGTCGCCTGGTTCAGGATGGCCGCGGTCTCGACCATCTCGACCATGAAGGTCGAGCGGCCGCGCGCCAGGTCGTCCGCCGCGCCGACGCGGGAGAACAGCCGGTCCACCACGCCGATCCGGGCCTCCTTCGCCGGGACGAAGGAGCCCATCTGCGCCAGCACGACGATGAGGGCGTTCTGGCGCAGATAGGTCGACTTGCCGCCCATGTTGGGGCCCGTGATGAGCAGGATGTGTCCGGCATCCTTGCCGGACAGGTCGGCGTCGTTGGCGATGAAGGGCTGGCCCTCGCGCTTGAGCGCCGCCTCGACCACCGGGTGCCGGCCGCCGGCGATCCGGAAGGACAGGCTCCGGTCGACGGCGGGACGGGTCCAGTCGAGCCGCATGGCGAGCTCCGCCAGGGCCGCGGTCACGTCGACGACCGCCATGGCCTGCGCCGCCGCGGCGATGTCGGACGACATCGCCACGAGGTCCTGGGCCATCGCCTCGAACAGGCCGAGCTCGATTTTGAGCGCCCGGTCGGCGGCGGAGGCGATCTTGGACTCGAGCTCCCCCAGCTCGACGGTGGAGAACCGCATGGCGCCGGCCATGGTCTGGCGATGGACGAACACGTCCTTCCACGGCTCCCTGAGCAGGTCCTCGCCGACGTTCTGGGGCACCTCCACGAAGTAGCCGATCATGTGGTTGTGCTTCACCCGCAGGGTCCGGCAGCCGGTCTCGTTGGCGTAGCGCGCCTGGAGGGCGGCGATGAAGCGGCGCGAATCCTGCTGGAGCTCCCGCAGCTCGTCGAGGCCGGCATCGTATCCGGCGCGGACGAAGCCGCCGTCGCGCTTCTGGAGCGGCAGCTCGTCCGCCAGCAGGGCGGCGAGCCGGTCGGCGACGCTCGTGTCCAGGGCCTGCAGGGTCCGTGCCGCCTCCGCCAGCTCCCGGGACAGGTTGGGCGCGATGGCGAGTTCCAGGCCGAGGTCGCGGGCCGCCAGGAGCCCGTCGCGCAGGCAGGCGAGATCCCGGGGACCGCCCCGGCCGAGGCCGAGGCGCGACAGGGCGCGGGCGAAGTCGGGCGAGCGCTTGAGGATGCGGCGGAGACGGTCGCGCAGGGCCCCGTCCTCGCACAGGGCCGCGACGGAATCCTGCCGGTCGCGGATCCGGTCGGGGTCGGTGAGGGGGCCGGCGAGCCGCTCCCCCAGGAGCCGCGCGCCTGCCGGGGTCACCGTGCAGTCGATGGCCGCGAGCAGGCTTCCCGCCCGCTCTCCGGAAAGGGTGCGGGTCAGCTCCAGATTGGCGCGGGTCGCCGCGTCGATGGCGAGCGTCGCTCCGGCCTCCTCGCGGGAGGGCGGGTACAGGACCGGGCGGCTGCCGATCTGCGTCTTCTCGATGTAGAACAGGGCGCAGCCCGCCGCGGCGATCTCGGCCCGGTCGAAGGTGCCGAAGGCGTCGAGGGTCGCGACGCCGAAAAACTCCTTCAGCCGTCGCTCCGCCGAGGCGGGGTCGAGCCCTTCGCGCGGCAGGGGCGTGATCGCCGCCCCGGTCTCGCGCCAGAAGGCGGCAAGCTCCGGATCGTCGTGGATGGAATCGGGCACGAGGATCTCGCGCGGGTCGAACCGGGCGATCTCCGCAGGCAGGCCGGCCGCGTCGGTCTCGCCCAGGGTGAAGCGGCCCGTGGAGATGTCCACCGCCGCGAGGCCGTAGCGCCATTCGCTGTCCGAGACGCGCCGCCGGGCGACGGCGAGGAAGAGGTTGGCCCGGCCCGGGTCGAGGAGGCGGTCCTCGGTGATCGTCCCCGGGGTCACGAGGCGCACCACGTCGCGGCGCACCACGGATTTCGCGCCGCGCTTCTTCGCCTCCGCCGGATCCTCCGTCTGCTCGCAGACCGCGACCCGGTGGCCGAGGCCGATCAGGCGCTGGAGGTAGTCGTCCGCCCGTTCCACGGGCACGCCGCACATGGGGATGTCCTGTCCCTGGTGCTTGCCGCGCTTGGTGAGGACGATGCCGAGCGCCTGGCTCGCGATCTCCGCATCCTCGAAGAACAGCTCGTAGAAATCCCCCATCCTGTAGAACAGGAGGCTGTCGGGGTTGGCGGCCTTGATCTCGATGTACTGGGCCATCATGGGCGTCACCCGGCCGTCCTGCGCGGACTTGGCCTGCGGGACGCCGTCGGGCTCGGGCCGAGCGGGGGAGAGGGAACGGGCTTGGGTCGACATCCCGTCCTTCCTAGCAAAACCCGTACCGGCTTTCACCCGTGGCATAGGGTCGGAGGAGGGGGTGTGCATAAGTCTTGAGGGAGGCCGCATCCTTGCCTTAAGGTTGCAGGCTCCCCGGATTTCATGCCGCTGCCAGCCCTGCGAAAACATATGACAGATCAGCCCACTTCCCGCCGCAACCGCCCGACCTTCACCGATCAGGAGGCGCTTCAGTTCCATGCGCAGGGGCGGCCCGGAAAGCTGGAGATCGTGGCCACGAAGCCGATGGCGACCCAGAGGGACCTGTCGCTGGCCTATTCGCCGGGCGTCGCGGTCCCGGTCAAGGCGATCGCGGAAGATCCCTCCCTCGCCTTCGACTACACGACCCGCTCCAACATGGTGGCGGTGATCTCGAACGGCACCGCCATCCTGGGCCTCGGCAATCTCGGGGCGCTCGCCTCGAAGCCGGTGATGGAAGGCAAGTCCGTCCTGTTCAAGCGCTTCGCCGACGTGGATTCCATCGACCTGGAGGTGGACACGGAGGACCCGGACGCCTTCATCAACTGCGTGCGCTATCTCGGCCCGTCGTTCGGCGGCATCAACCTCGAGGACATCAAGGCTCCGGAGTGCTTCATCATCGAGGAGCGCCTGCGCGAGCTGATGGATATTCCCGTCTTCCACGACGACCAGCACGGCACGGCGATCATCGCCGCGGCGGGCCTGCTCAACGCGCTGCACCTGACGGGCCGCGACATGGCGAAGACCCGGCTCGTGGTGAACGGCGCGGGCGCCGCCGGCATCGCCTGCACGGAGCTTCTGAAGGCGATGGGCTTCGCGCCGCAAAACGTGATCCTGTGCGACACGAAGGGCGTGATCTACAAGGGCCGGACCGAGGGCATGAACCAGTGGAAGTCGGCCCATGCGGTGGAGACGAAGGCGCGCACCCTGGCCGAGGCCCTCGACGGGGCCGATGCGGTGTTCGGCCTTTCCGTCAAGGGCGCCTTCACGGACGACATGATCCGCTCCATGGCGCAAAACCCGATCATCTTCGCCATGGCGAACCCGGATCCGGAGATCACGCCGGAGGAGGTGGCGCGGATCCGCGACGACGTGATCATCGCCACCGGGCGTTCGGACTACCCCAACCAGGTCAACAACGTCCTCGGCTTTCCCTACATCTTCCGAGGTGCCCTCGACGTGCAGGCGACCACGATCAACATGGAGATGAAGATCGCCGCGGCGCGCGCCCTGGCGGATCTCGCCCGCGAGGACGTGCCGGACGAGGTCGCCGCCGCCTATCAGGGCGCGCGTCCCCGCTTCGGCCGCGAATACATCATCCCCGTCCCGTTCGACCCGCGCCTGATCCACACGATCCCGCAGGCGGTGGCGCAGGCGGCCATGGACACGGGCGTCGCCCGCAGGCCCATCGTCGACATGCGCGCCTACAAGGCGCAGCTCTCCGCGCGCCGCGATCCCGTCGCCGGAACCCTCAACCGCATCTTCGAGCGGGTGCGCCGCTTCCCCAAGCGGGTCGTCTTCGCGGAAGGCGAGGAGGAGCAGGTGATCCGTGCGGCCCTGTCCTTCGTGAACCAGGGGCTCGGCCGCGCCATCCTCGTCGGGCGCGAGGACCGGATCCTCGCCACGGCCGCGCAGGCGGGCATCGATCTCGAAGGCCGCGAAGGCATCGAGATCCACAATGCGCGCCTGTCCCACCGCAACAGCACCTACGCGCAGTTCCTCTACGAGCGCCTGCAGCGCAAGGGCTTCCTGTTCCGCGACTGCCAGCGCCTCATCAACCAGGACCGCAACCACTTCGCCGCTTCCATGGTGGCGCTCGGCGACGCCGATGCGATGGTCACCGGCGCGACCCGGAACTACTCCACGGCGCTCGCCGACGTGCGGCGCGTGATCGACGCCAAGCCCGGGCATCGGGTCATCGGCCTGTCGCTGTGCCTGGCCCGGGGCCATACGGTTCTCGTGGCCGACACGGCGATCCACGAGTTGCCGACCGCGCAGGAGCTGGCGGAGATCGCCATCGAATCCGCCGGCGTCGCGCGTCGCCTCGGCTACGAGCCGCGGGTCGCGCTGCTCTCGTTCTCCACCTTCGGCCACCCGCGCGCGGAGCGCGCCGAGAAGATCCAGGAGGCGGTGCGCATCCTCGACGGCATGCGGCTCGATTTCGAGTACGACGGCGAGATGGCGGCCGACGTGGCGCTCAACCGGGACGTCATGGCGCAGTATCCGTTCTGCCGCCTGACCGGTCCCGCGAACGTGCTCGTGATGCCGGCGTTCCATTCCGCCTCGATCTCCACGAAGCTGCTGCAGGAGCTGGGCGGCGCCATGGTGCTCGGCCCCATGGTGGTCGGCCTCGACCGGCCGGTGCAGATCGTCTCGCTCGGCGCGACGGACGCGGACATCGTCAACATGGCGGCGCTTGCCGCCTACAACATCGGCGGCTGAGCGGAAGGCGGCACGGCGCCAGCCTATTCCCTGCCGCGGGGATCTGGGGGCGCATGCCGTGCCGCGGCGTCCGGTCAGGAGGAGGGCGTGGTCGCACCTCCGTTTCTGCGGGGCTCAGAGACATTTTTGGCAATGGCCCGTGTCCTCCCGGAGGAGTAAACATCCATGTTCGAACGAAAGAGAAGGGGGCTACCTTGACCGTCCGGAATCCGACCGCCGTCGTCTTCGATGTCGGCAACGTTCTGCTGCGCTGGGACCCGCGCAACCTCTACCGCACGATCTTCGACGACGAGGCGGAGATGGAGTGGTTCCTGTCCACGGTCTGCACCAGCGCGTGGAACATCGAGCAGGATCGCGGGCGCGACTGGGACGAGGCCGTGGCCCTGCTGGTCGAGCAATACCCCGATCACGAATCCTCCATCCGCGCCTTCCACGAGCGCTGGGAGGAGACCGTCTCCGGCACCATCGAGGAGAACGTGGCGCTCCTCGAGCGCCTGCGCGGGGCCGGGGTTCCGAACTACTGCATCACCAATTTCTCGGGGCCCAAGTTCAACCTGTCGAAGAAGCGCTTCCCCTTCCTGGACGGGTTCGACGGCATCGTCGTCTCCGGCGACGAGCGCCTGCTCAAGCCCGAGCCGGCGATCTACAAGCTTCTCCTCGACCGCTACGGCCTCGAAGCCGACCGCTGCATCTTCATCGACGATTCCAAGGCCAACGTGGAAGGTGCCCGCGCCGTCGGCATGCATGCGATCCATTTCGTCGAGCCGATGGACCTGGCCGCCGAGCTGAGCCGCTTCGGCATCGCCGCCTGAGCCGGCTTGCCCTCCGGCCCGCCTTGCGCCATCAGGCGGCATGCGCGCCTTCGACACGCCCCTTCCCATCGACGCGGTGCTCGCCGATCTGGCGGCGAGCCTCCGCGCGCGCCCGAACGCCGTGCTGGTGGCGCCCCCGGGCGCCGGCAAGACCACGCGGGTTCCGCTCGCGCTGCTCGACGAGCCGTGGGTGGAAGGGCGCAAGCTCATCGTCCTGGAGCCGCGCCGGCTCGCCGCCCGGGCGGCGGCCGACCGGATGGCGCAGACCCTCGGCGAGGCGGTGGGCGAAACCGTGGGCCTTCGCGTGCGCCTCGGCTCCAAGGTCGGGCGCAGGACGCGGATCGAGGTGGTGACCGAGGGCGTGTTCGCCCGCATGATCCTCGACGATCCCGCCCTCGACGGGGTCGCGGCCGTCCTCTTCGACGAGTTCCACGAGCGCTCCCTCGACGCCGATCTCGGCCTGGCCCTGGCGCTGGACGCGCAGGGCGGCCTGCGGGAGGACCTGCGCCTCCTCGTGATGTCGGCCACCCTCGACGGGGCGCGCGTGGCGAGGCTTCTCGGCGACGCGCCGGCGATCCGGTCGGAAGGACGGGCCTTCCCCGTCGAGACCCGCTATCTCGGGCGGGACCCCAACCGCCGCATCGAGGACCAGGTGGCGGATGCCGTGATGCGGGCTCTCAGGGTGGAGGCGGGCTCCGTCCTGGCCTTCCTGCCGGGGCAGGGGGAGATCCGCAGGGTCGAGGCGCTCCTGCGGGAGCGCATCGCCGACCCGGCCGTCGATCTCGCGCCCCTCTACGGCGCCCTCGACCGGGCCGAGCAGGACCTCGCCGTGAGCCCGGCCCGCCCCGGGCGGCGCAAGGTGGTGCTCGCGACCTCCATCGCGGAGACCTCGCTCACCATCGAGGGGGTGCGGATCGTGGTGGATTCGGGGCTCGCCCGCGTCCCGGTCTACGAGCCGGGCATCGGCCTGACGCGGCTGGAGACGGTGCGCGTGTCCCGCGCCGCCGCCGACCAGCGCCGGGGCCGCGCCGGGCGCACGGAGCCCGGGATCTGCTACCGGCTGTGGGAGGAGGCCGCGACGGGCGCCCTCGAGCCCTTCGCCCGCCCCGAGATCCTGTCCGCCGATCTCGCGCCGCTCCTCCTCGACTGCGCGGCGTGGGGCGTCACGGACCCGACGACCCTCTCCTTCCTCGATCCGCCTCCGGCTCCGGCCCTGAAGGAGGCGCGGAGTCTGCTCCAGCAGCTTCACGCCCTCGACGGGGAGGGCCGCATCACGGAGACCGGGCGCCGCCTGCGCGACCTGCCCCTGCCGCCCCGCCTCGCCCGGATGGTGCTGGCGGCGGGCGAGGCGGGGCAGGCCCGGGATGCGGCGGATCTCGCGGCCGTCCTCGTCGAGCGGGGCCTCGGGGGCGACGCGGTGGACGTGTCGGAGCGGGTCGAGCGCTTCCGCCGCGACCGCTCGCGGCGGGCGGAGGACATGCGGCGCCTGGCGGAGGGATGGGCGCGGAGCGCCGCCTCCGGGTCTTCGGCCCCGAGCGATCTGTCGTTCGGCGCCATCCTCGCCCTTGCCTATCCGGACCGCGTCGCCAAGGCGCGGGGAAAGCCCGGCGAATACCTCATGGCGAACGGGCGCGGCGCGTCCCTGGAGCCCCACGAGCGCCTGGCCAGGGAGGCCTATCTTTCCATCGCCGAGATCGCGGGCGGGGCGGCGTCCGCCCGGATCCTGGCGGCGGCGCCCATCGGGCCGGACGCGATCGAGGCCCTGCTCGGCGACGGAATCGAGCGGCGGGACGAGGTCGTCTTCGACCGTCAGGCCCGCGCCCTGCGTGCCCGTTCCGTGAGGCGCTACGGCGCCCTGGTCCTCGGCGAGAGGCCGCTGCCGGTCCCGGCGACGGAGGACAGCGCCCGTGCCCTCGCCGCCGGGCTGGCTTCCCTGGGCCCGTCCGTCCTGCCCTGGTCCAAGGCCCTTTCCCAGTGGCGGGAGCGGGTCATGTTCCTGAGACGGGCGGAGGGGGACGAATGGCCGGACCTGTCGGACGAGGCGCTCGCCGCGACGGCCGAGGAGTGGCTCGCGCCCCATCTCGTCGGAAAGGCCGGCCTGTCGGAGATCGGCCCCGACCTGCTCAGCGAGGCCCTGCGGGCCCTCCTGCCCTGGAACCTCCAGCGGCGGCTCGACGCCGAGGCTCCGACCCATGTGGAGGTCCCGACCGGATCGCTCATTCCCGTCGATTACGGGGCCGAGGAGGGGCCCGTCCTCGCGGTCCGGGTCCAGGAGCTGTTCGGCCTCGACCGTCATCCGACCCTGGCGGGCGGGCGCGTGCCCCTGATCCTGCACCTGCTCTCGCCCGCCCATCGCCCGATCCAGATCACCCGCGACCTGCCCGGCTTCTGGCGGGGCTCCTGGGCCGCGGTGCGCGCCGACATGCGCGGGCAGTATCCCAAGCACCCCTGGCCGGAGGACCCGCTCTCCGCCCCGCCGACGCGCCGCGCGAAGCCGCGCGGGACCTGAGCGGTCAGGAAGCGAAGCTGGCGATCAGGCGCTCCGCCGTGGCGCGGTTCAGGGCCATGGGGATGTTGTAGACGAGGGCGAGGCGCATGAGCGCCTTCACGTCCACGTCGTGCGGATGGGGCGACAGGGGATCCACGAAGAAGAAGAGGGCGTCGATCCGGCCCTCCGCGATCATGGCGCCGATCTGCTGGTCGCCGCCCAGGGGGCCGCTCTTCAGCCGCGTCACGGAAAGCGAGGGGCAGCGCTCCATCACGCGCCCGCCGGTGGTTCCGGTGGCGAAGAGGGCGAAAGGCCGGATCGCGTCCTCGTGCATGGCGACGAAATCGGCCATGTCGCCCTTTTTGGCGTCGTGGGCCACGAGCGCCAAGGTCAGCTTCTGCATGGTGGTCCGGTGTCAGTTGTTCCAACGGTCGCGCCACTGCATCTCGCCGGTCAGGCAGTTGGCGCGGGGCGGATTCTGGATGCGCTCGATCCGGGGGCCCCTGGGGCCGAGGTCGGCGATTTCGAGGAGGATCTTGGTCTTGATCGCGTTGACGAACTGGTCGCGCTCGCGAACCGGAACCATGAACGCCCCCTGACCTCCGATGACGCAGTCCCTGTAATAGATGTCGAGATCGGGAATGTCGAGGTAGCCGGGCTTGCGCAGCATGATCGGCAGGCCGTTGATCGTGATGCCCCTGGCGAGGGCGTCGTTGCGGGCCTGCTCGACCCCCCGGCCCTGGTTGTTGGGACCGTCGCCGGAGACGTCGATGACGCGGCGGGCGGGCGATGCGTCGAGCTCCTCGAAGAGCCGGGCGGCGAAGTCGATGGCGCCCGAGATCGACGTGCGCTGGGCGCGGCTGAGAGGGGTCGAGGCGATCCGGTCGGCGAAGGCCATCAGACCCTCGGAATTGTCGAGGATCGTCCAGGGCACGATCACCTTCTGGTCCGCCGACCCGGCCCATTCCATGTAGGTCACGGCGATCCGGCCCACGAGGCCGTTGCGGATCGCCTCATGGACGAGGGGAGAGCGGAAGGCCTGCGCGAAGCCCTCCCGCTGCAGGGCCTGTTCCTCGGTGTCCATGGAGAAGGAGATGTCCACCGCGAGGACCAGGGCGAGGTCCACCTCCGTCTGGGCCCTCGCCCGAGGCGACGCGACCAGAGCGGTCAGGACCAGGGCCAGTCCCGCGACGAGGCGCATGCAGCCGGAGCGAACCATCGGTGATCTCCCTCGAGGAGCCGGTCTGGTCCGATGAAGTGTGCCAGCATCCGGGCACGGCGCAAAGTCAGGATTTGCGCAGCTTCCCGTCTATAATGGCGAGGGCCGCCCTGAAGGCGGCATCGGCGTCGAGGTTGGTGGTGTCGAGGGTGATCGCGTCGGCGGCCGCCTTCAGGGGCGCCGTGGGGCGGGTCATGTCCCGCTCGTCCCGCCGGCGGATGTCGGCCAGGATCGTCTCGTAGGCCACGTCCTCGCCCCGGCGCAGGAGCTCGAGATGGCGCCGGCGCGCCCGCTCCTCCGGCCTTGCGGTGATGAAGAGCTTCACGTCCGCGTCCGGACAGACGACGGTGCCGATGTCCCGCCCGTCGAGCACGGCACCGGGCTCCTGGCGGCCAAACTGCCGCTGGAAGGCCAGGAGGGCGTCCCGGACCGGCTGGTAGGCGGAGATCACCGACGCGGCCTCTCCCATCGCCGCGCCCCGCAGGTCTGGCGCGTCGAGGTGGGACACGTCGAGGGACTCGGCGGCGCGGGCGGCCGCCTCCCGGTCCGAGAGGGGGATGCCCCGGGCCAGGAGGACGGCGGCCACCGCCCGGTAGAGAAGGCCCGTGTCGAGGTGGGCGAAGCCCAGATGGTCGGCCAGGCGCTTCCCGAGGGTGCCTTTGCCGGATGCGGCAGGGCCGTCGATGGCGATGATCATGGGTCGGATCAGTCGAGAATGGTGGCGCCGAGCTCCCGCATGAGCGGGATGAAGGTCGGGAAGCTGGTGGCGATCATCGCGCCGTCGTCGACGGTCACGGGCTCCACGGTCGCGAGCCCCATGACGAGGAACGACATGGCGATGCGATGGTCGAGATGGGTCGCAACCGGGCGGCCGCCGCCCCTGACCCTGCCCTCGAGACCGTGGACCACGAGATCGTCGCCCACGATCTCGTGGGGAACGCCCGCCTCCGCGAGGCCGGCCGCGACGGCGGCCAGCCGGTCGGATTCCTTCACGCGCAGCTCATGAAGGCCCTGCATCCGGGTCGTTCCCTCGGCGAAGGCGGCGGCCACGGCGAGGATCGGGTACTCGTCGATCATGGCGGGGGCACGGGCGGCGGGAACCGTCACGCCCTTGAGGCGGCTCGCCCGGACCCGCAGGTCCGCCACGGTCTCGCCGCCCTCCTCGCGCTCGTTCAGGCGCTCGATGGAGGCGCCCATCTCCAGGAGGGTCGCGATCAGGCCGGTGCGAAGCGGGTTCATCATCACCCCCTCGATCACCACGTCCGAGCCCGGCACGATGAGGGCCGCCACGATGGGAAACGCGGCCGAGGAGGGGTCGCTCGGCACCACGACCGCGGTGCCCCGGAGCTCCGGCTGTCCATGGACCGTGACGGCGCGCCCATGCTCCCCGTGGGGCGCGACCTCCACCGTTGCGCCGAAATGGCGCAGCATCCGCTCCGTGTGGTCGCGCGTGGCCTCCTGCTCGATGACGGTGGTGCGTCCCGGGGCGTTGAGGCCCGCGAGCAGGATCGCGGACTTGATCTGGGCCGAGGCCGCCGGGGTCTCGTAGGTGATCGGGATCGTCTCGCGGGGGCCGCGCAGGGTGAGGGGCACGCGTCCGCCCTCCGCCTCGCTCACCACCGTCACGCCCATCCGGACCAGCGGGTCGAGGATGCGCCGCATGGGGCGCTTGCGAAGGGAGGCGTCCCCGTCGAAGGTCGCGGTGATGGGATGGCTGCCGGCCACGCCCATCATGAGGCGGGAACCGGTGCCCGCATTGCCGAAATCGAGGATTCCGGCCGGCTCGCTCAAGCCGCCGATGCCGACGCCGCGGATGCGCCAGCGGCCCGGCGCCTCCCGCACGATCCCGGCGCCGAGGGCCTTGCAGGCCTCGGCCGTGCGCAGGACGTCATCCCCTTCGAGGAGCCCCTCGACCCGGGTCTCGCCGATGGAGAGGAGGCCGAAGATCATGGACCGGTGCGAGATCGACTTGTCGCCCGGGACGCGGATGCGGCCTTTCAGGGCCGAACCGGCCCGGCCGGTGACCGGTGATGCCAATCCGTGCGCGTGTCCCATGCTCTTGCCCCTTTCCTGTCTTGCCGGGCGGCTCCTAACACGGGCTATCGGTGCCGTCATCCCGGACCGGGCCCGCCGTCGGGCTTCCCGCGCAATTTCTTGTTTGACAAGGGATGCCCCCGCGACTAACGGAGCCTTCCCAACCACCCAGACTGAGGCATGAACCCGTGGCCAAACCGGAACTCGGCTTGAAGCGCCAGTGCATGAGCTGCGGCGCGAAATTCTACGATCTCAACAGGGATCCCGCTGTCTGCCCGAAATGCGGCACCGCCTTCCAAGCCGCCGCCCTGAGCCGCACCGCCGCTCCCGCGGTCGCTCACGCCGCCGGGGACGAGGACGAGGTCGAGCTCGAATCGGCCGGCGCCGAGATGGTCTCCCTCGACGAGGTCGAGGCCGGCGACGTCGACAAGGACCTCCCCACCGACGACATCGACGTGGGCGACGACGTGGCCGACGACGATACCTTCCTCGAGGACGAGGAGGAGGGCGACGACGACGTTTCCGACCTGATCGACAGCGATCTGGAAGACGACGAAGAGGCTTGAACCTCGGGTCGGACCCGACTATAGAGACGCCGCTGCTCCGGCAGCACATCCTCCGCGGTGCCCCATCACCGCGGCCTGCGTGGGGCCATAGCTCAGTTGGGAGAGCGCTTGAATGGCATTCAAGAGGTCGGCGGTTCGATTCCGCCTGGCTCCACCAATCCTTCTCCCCTGACGGACCCCCTTTTCCGACGAAGCGAGCTTTCCCGTTCCGGGAGCGGGGGGGATCTCAGCGCCGTTACGGCTGCGGCCGACATGCCGCGGGCGTCGCGCCAAGAGTTGCGCCCTCCGTCGAGAGGCAGCGCCCGACCGAACCGTCCCGGGGAGCGCCCTGGGGCGACCGGCGCGGATCCCGCGCCTGGGACTTCTCCGCCCGTCGTTCAATCGGAGTTGCGACGGGCGAAAAACCCCTGTGCCGCCGTCCGGCACAGGGGCGTGCGTTGCGAGCTTCGCAAGCGGGACCGAGGGACCCGTCACTTCGTCTCGATGATCTTGACCACCTTGTGCGTGCCGGGGTCGACCAGCACGGTCTTGTTCTTGATGACCGCGACCCGGTACTTCTGGACATTCGGGACCGTATGCAACTCGACGGAGGACGGCAGCTCGGTGCCGACCGTCACGCTCGTGACGCCGGGAACGTCCACGGAGCTCAGACGGCGCTCGGTCACGTATTTCGTAACCGTCGTCTCCTCCTCGGGGCTGATCGTCACCGTGGTCGACTGCGCCGCGGCGGCCGTGGCAACGCCCGCCAGCGCGAGGACAGCGACAACGCTCGACACGTAGTATTTCATCGGGTTCTCCTGTTTCGCTCAGTGGATCTGAGTGAGGGACAGGAAAACGCCCCTAGGGTTGCAGGGTTCCGGAACATCCTCGCCCCCTATGACAGCGACGCCGTAGGTCTCCGGGATCGCCGAGGTTTGCGCCGAGCGCGGTGACGAAAACCCGGCCGGGATCAACCGGGCCGCGCCGGCTACGAGGCCTTGCCGGAGAGCGGGACGACGGCGCCGAGCAGCAGGCCGACCCGTCCGTCTCCCCAGGTGGGCAGAAGCAATCTGGCGTAGCTCTCCTCACGGCCCGTGGCCGGGGAGCGGTAGTATGTCGGCGCGCGGCTGCCGACGGTTGCGACGCACTGCTCCATCAGGCCCTCGAGCGGAGGCTGCTGCCCGACCTCGTCGACGAACGCGCCCTGCAGGTGAGCGCCGGCCCGGGCAGCGACGGATTCGCCCGCGTGCTCGAACCTGAACCTTCGGGGATCGTCGAAGGCCTGAAGCAGGACGATGCGGTTCGCGAGCGCGGACAGCCCCGCGATGTCGATATCGTCCGAGAACGGCATGGAGTTCTCGCCGCGGATCAGATCCTTCCAGTAGGCATGGAGGCGGGCCAGATCGGGCTCCAGGGGGTCGGGCAGGGAATAGGAAGCGGTCACGGCAGGATCCATCGTGTCGGCTCGATGCCATTCAAATGGCCGCCTCGATCGGCAGATCAAGTGGACAGCGCCCTTGACGCCGCTAGCTTCATGGCCGGGGCCGGACCGGGGCGCATCGACGATGGATCAGAGGCTCCCGATCCTCGCGTTCGTCCGCCGGTTCCGTTTCGGAGGCGCTCGAGTGGCAGAGATCGTCACGCTGACCATGAACCCGGCTCTCGACATTGCGACGGGAGCCGAAGCCGTCGTTCCCACGGACAAGATCCGCTGCGGGCCGCCCCGGTACGATCCGGGAGGCGGCGGCATCAACGTGGCCCGTGTCATCACCACGCTCGGCGGAGAGGCGCTTGCGGTATTCCCCGCCGGCGGAGCATCCGGGCAGGCCCTGGAGGCGCTCCTGAAACGGGATCGGATCCCCTCCTGTCGTGTCCCCGTCAGCGGCTCCACCCGGGAGAGTTTCACCGTGGACGAGCGCCGGACCGGGCTGCAATACCGCTTCGTGCTCCCCGGCCCCGAGATCGGCGAGGCCGAATGGAAGGCCTGCCTGGATCGCCTTGCGGCGCAGGCGCAGGGCGCCCGCTTCGTCGTCGCCAGCGGGAGCCTGCCCCCCGGGGTTCCCGCGGGTTTCTTTCAGAGCGTCGCCGACCTGTCGAGGGATCTGGGGGCGCGTTTCGTCCTCGACACGTCCGGCGAGCCGCTGCGGCGGATGCGCTCGGGGGTGTACCTGCTCAAGCCGAGCCTGCGCGAATTGCGGGAATGGACCGGGCAGGCGCTCGCCCGCGATGCCGAACAGGTCGCGGCCGCGCGGGGGATGATCGAACGGGGCCTGAGCGAGATCGTCGTGATCTCCAAGGGAGGCGAGGGTGCCCTTCTGGTTCTCGCCGACGGGGCCGAGAGGCTGCCGGCCATCGAGGTTCCCGTCCGCAGCGCGGTCGGAGCCGGAGACAGCATGGTCGGAGCCATCGTGTTCGGCCTCGTGAAGGGCCTTTCCCTTCGCGATGCGGTGCGGATGGGCATGGCAGCGGGGGCGGCCACGCTCATGACGCCGGGAACGGAGCTCTGCCGCCGCGAGGACGTGGAGCGGCTCTACGAGGCTGCGCGCGCGATGCAGGGCATTCCCGTTTCCGCGCCCGAATCCTCGCGCTGAAAGGCAGAGAGCGGCCGGCTGAACCCAGTCCGCTCCTCAGTCCTTTGCCGGCCGCATCTTCGGACGGCAAACCGGCGCCCACATTTCCTGAAAACGCCCTGACACGTTCAGGCCCGCTTGCCGCGTAGGCCGGTCTCGCGCTCGATGTCGAGAATGCGCCGGGTCGTGCCCAGGACGGAATCCGGATTGAGGCTGATCGAGTCGATGCCGAGCCGCACCAGGTATTCCGCGATTTCCGGATAATCCGATGGAGCCTGTCCGCAGATTCCGGAGTGGCGGCCGTTTCGGCGCGCCCCTTCGACGGCAAGCTCGATCAGCTTCAGGACGCCGGGATCGCGTTCGTCGAAGTCGAAGGCGACGATCTCGGAATCCCTGTCGACGCCGAGCGCGAGCTGCGTCAGGTCGTTGGAGCCGATCGAGAAGCCGTCGAAGTGCCTTGCGAAGGAATCGATCAGGATGACGTTGTTGGGGATCTCGCACATGACGAAGATCTCCAGGCCCTTGTCGCCGCGCCGCAGCCCGGCCTCCGCCATCTTCTCGATCACCCGCTCGGCCTCCTCGACGCGCCGGCAGAATGGGATCATCGGAACGATGTTCGTCAGACCGAGCGCCTCGCGGGCGCGCCTGAGGGCCGCGCATTCCAGCATGAAGGCGGCTTCATAGGCGGGATGCGCATATCGCGACGCTCCCCGGAAACCGAGCATCGGGTTCGCCTCGACCGGCTCGAAAGCCTTGCCGCCGATCAGGCTGGCATACTCGTTGGTCTTGAAGTCCGAGAGGCGGACGACGACCGGCTTGGGGAAGAATGCGGCGGCAATCGTGGCGATGCCCTCCGACAGCCGCTCGACGAACATGTCCGACGGGGCGGCGTAATGTTCCGTCAGCCGTCGTATCTCGGCGCGCTCGTTCGGATCCGCCACCCTGTCGGGGTGGATGAGGGCCATGGGATGAACCTTGATGGAGTTCGTGACGATGAATTCCATGCGCGCCAGGCCGACGCCGTCATTGGGAAGGCGGCTCAGGGCGAACGCGCTTTCGGGATCCCCCACATTCATCATGACCTTGGTGACGGGACGCGGCATCGCGGACAAGTCGACCTGGTCGACTTGAAACGGAACGGCGCCCTCATAGACCTGACCGGTCATTCCTCCCGCGCACGAGACGGTGACGATGTCGCCCGTCCGGATCGTCCGCGTGGCATGCTCGGTTCCGACCACGGCGGGAATGCCGAGTTCGCGCGCGACGATGGCCGCATGGCAGGTGCGGCCTCCACGGTTCGTGACGATCGCGGCGGCGGTCTTCATGACCGTGCCCCAGTCGGGAGAGGTCGTATCCGCCACCAGAACCTCGCCCGGCCGGAAGTCGGAAAGATCCGCCTGCCGCGCGATGACACGCGCTCGTCCCGACGCGATCCTGTTCCCGACGGCACGTCCCTGGACCAGGGTCTTCCCTCTGCCGCTCAGGCGGTACTCCTCGAGCTTGCCGCGTTCCATCCGCGATGCGACCGTCTCCGGCCGCGCCTGGACGATGTAGATCCTGCCGTCGATGCCATCCTTCGCCCACTCGACGTCCATCGGCCGGCTCCCGCCGGCCTTCGCGCTGTAGTGCTCCTCGATCCGGATGGTATAATCCGCGATCAGGAGGACGTCTTCGTCGCCGATACAGTAGCGTTCGCGCTCCACCTTGTCCGTGGGAACGTTGCGGGTCTGCTCGCGGATTCCGCCCTGGGCGTAGACCATCTTGATCTTCTTGGCGCCGAGCGAACGGCGCAGCACCTTTCGGTATCCTGCCTTGAAGGTCGGCTTGAACACGTAGAACTCGTCGGGATCGACGGCGCCCTGAACGACATTCTCGCCCAGTCCGTAGGCGCCCGTGATGAAGACGGCATCCGGGAATCCGGTTTCCGTGTCGATCGAGAAGGCCACGCCGGAGGAGGCGAGGTCCGAGCGGACCATCTTCATGATCCCGACCGAATTGAACACCTTGAAATGATCGAAACCGTTGTTGATCCGGTAGCGGATCGCCCTGTCCGTGAACAGGCTGGCAAAGCAGCGGCGCACGGCATCGAGGACCTGCTCTTCTCCGGCGACGTTGAGATAGCTTTCGTGCTGGCCCGCAAAGCTCACGTTGGGCAGGTCCTCGGCGGTGGCCGAGCTCCGCACGGCGACCGTAAGGCTGGGGCCATATTCCGCGGCGAGCTCCCGGTAGGCCAGGACCGCCTCCTGAGCCAGGTCCCGCGGCAAAGGTGCACCATAAACGAGATCGCGCGCCCGCTTCGCCCGTTTCGCGAGATCCTCGACGTCGCCCGGATCGACGCCGCCCAGAATGGCATGCAGGTCCGGCCAGACGCCGGCATGATCCAACGTGGATCTGTATCCCTCGGTCGTGATGGCGAAGCCGTTGGGAACGGGCATGCCCTTCGGCGTGAGCTGGCGATAGAGTTCGCCCAGAGATGCATTCTTGCCTCCGACGATGGAGACGTCTTCGAGACCGATCTCGCGGAAGAAGCGGATGAAACGACTGTTCTCGGCCATCGGCGGATCCTGAAGAAGAGGTCTTGTCAAGGCAGGGCATCGTGCCGGATCGGATCCGGCAGTTCTGCGCTGCCGCAGTTTCCTCGCCCTGCCTGGCAGAGGCTGGAAGCGGCTCCCGTCGTTTCTAGGCTTCAATGGCCTCCTACGCGTTGATCTCGGTCAATAGGGACGGTCGCGTATGCCGAGGTCGAACAGGAGTCTGGAGAGAGCGACCTCGAGGACGACGAAGCCGAGCAGCAGCAGAGCCATGTCGACTGCCGAAAGGCCGAGCCGAGCCCGACTGAGCAGGAGGGGCAGGAGCGCCTCGGGAACTTGGTCGAGCGCGAAGGCGCGCGCGTGCAGCTTCAATCCGAGGCGACGCTTGACGAAGCTCGAGAAGAGATCGCCAAGCATCGAGGAGCCAGCAAGGGCTGCGCCCATCCGCCAATCCATTTCGAGGAGGAGGGCGGCCATGGCCGTGCATGCAACGGAGACGACAAGCCCTCGAAAAGTCTTCGAGCGTCCGAAGAGCGGCTGGCCATCGGGTAGCGTGACGCCGAAATCGAGGGGCATGCCGAGCCGATCGCCAAGAAGCTTTCGTGCAAAGATCGGCGCCCCATTGGCGATGCCGAGCAGGACGAGAAGCTTGAGCAACAGAATGGGACTGCTCATCGGGTCGCAGGAACTCCGGTTGCGCTCGACGAACTCCCCATCGCGTCGAACCCTTGTTGCGGATGCTAACGCAGCGCGATCCACAGAGCGATGGCTTATCGGAAGCCCTGTCCCTATCGGACATGACCCGAAAGGGTAGGCCGTCAGCTCTGAACGGCCTCGTGCAGGGCGGCCATCGCACGTTCCCGAGCATCGTAGGCGGTGATGAACCCGGCATAGCTCCAGGCCAGATTCCGGGCGGATGTCTGCTGTCCGCTGGATTGATCGAACTGCTCGGACAGCTCGCCCGATCCGGGGGTATGGTCCCGGACGACTCTCATGAAGCCGTCGCCTCGCGCGATCAGGGCGCCTGCAGGCCCGGCACTGCCGCCGGTCAAGCGTGGAGACAGGTCGTCGCCTTTCGCTGTGCGCGAGGCGTCTACCGCCAGGAGCGTGCCGCGATCGCTCCCTTTCAGGGCATCGTCGGAAACCATGCGCTCCGCGAGAGAGTAATGGAACTCCGCCGCGCCCAGGGTCGTCATGTACCAGGCCCCGCCGCTCACATAGCGGTCTCCCGCGTAGCGACCCATCGCCAGCGCGCGCCCTTCGCGCGGGGAGCGGTTGATGGCGTATTCCGAGGCGAAGAGCCGTTCCAGCTCCCTGAGCGTCGCCTGCATCCTCGGATCGCGCAGCCCGTGCTCGCGCCCATCCCGCGCCGCATGGAGGACGGCGAGGAAGACGGAGGAATCGAGGCTCTTGTCGGGATCTGTGCGCGGGGTTCCGAGCCGGCTCAGGTAGAAGCCGCGGTCCGGCGACCAATGGCGGTCGAGCTGTGTGCGGAGCGCCTGCGCCGCCGACCGGCAGCGGACCGCCTGCCGCCGGTTCCCTCCTTCGTCCAGCCATTCCGCGCCTGCGGACAGGGCCTCCATCTGAACGAGCCGGGTATAATAGTGATACCCGCTCTCCTCTTCCCAGATATCGTAGCAGGGTTCGCGCCAGTGCCGTTCGACGAAGGCGAGGTCCTGTTCGACGAGCGCTTCGACGCCTGCTCCCAAACCGTCCGCCACGCGATGCCAGCGCAACAGAACGAGCGCCCGGAGAGCCGGGCCGTCGTGCTGCGGCCGCGACCAGCGGATGATGTCGAGGGTCCCGTCCGGATTGAAGCGCGCCTCGCCCAGAACCGCGTCGCCCCGAACGTTCTCCAGTTCCTCATTGGGACGGACATACTTCAGGACATCGGGCAGGATGGTATGCCTGGACAGTCCCTGCCGAACCAGCGAGGCGCCATCGAGGCCGCTCAGGCCGAGGCTGAAAGAGACGAACGCATCGAGGATCCGGCGGGCGTCGGGACACATGCCGCGGCAATGCAGGACCCTCAGAGCATCCATGACGATGGCGGAGTCTCTGATCCAGTGAAAGAAATAGTCCGGCTCCCCGCTTGCAGGATCGGTGTTCGGCGCGGCCACGACCGAGCCGGGCTTCGGCACGACGGTTTGACCGAACGGGGTACGCCGCATGACGCGGTCCGTCGCGGAGACGCATCGGAGGATGGCGGCGGACGCGAACGCCATTTCCGCCTTCATCCATGCGGTCAGGCCGTCGTCCATTCCTCCGGCATCGGCCGGCATGAGGCCTCCTCAACGCAGGTGAGGGCTTTCGAATCCCAGGCTCGCGAGGCCAACGCGAATTTCGGGGCAACTCATGAACAGCTTCCATAGCAGGCCCGAACGGTAGTTCTCGATCATCACCACCGTCGTGCCCTGATCGAGGCCGATGTAATCCTGCGAGTACCAGTCCCTGCTTTCGCTGAACGAGGAGGTGAAACCGCATTCGCCCCATATGCGGTCGTGGAGCGCGCCAAGGAAGTGACGAAGGGCGGCCAGGGAGGCTTCGGGAGCGTAGGGGAGGCTCGCCAATGCCGCGTGCGGCGCGATGAAGCCGAGATCGTGCACGGGATCCATGAAGCGGTACCCCACATCCGTGTCGTCGCTCGTCAGGCCCCAGCAGTCGGGGCCGTAGCCCTTGTAGCCATGTGGATTGCGGATGCAGTGCTCGCGGTTGATCCGAACGTGGCAGACATTCTGCTGCCAGTAGTCGGCATGGCGGTCCTTGAGTCCGCGCGGATCGAGGCCGAGAAAGGAGTAATGTGCGAAAGCCAGCGGGCCGCCGTAATCTGGGCCGAGCGGCAGCGCGATCCCGTGGTAGCTGCGCCCGTTTCGGAAGTCCTGCCCCTGGGTCCAGCCGCCATGGTAGACGCCCGAGTCGACGCCAAAGCGGGGTGCGGACGCCGCAAGGACGTAAGTCATGAGACATTCGTTCCAGCCACGGATTTCGAAATCCATGCTCCAACCATGGTTGGGGCTCCAATGCCAGTAGAGCACCTTCAGGCCGCCGCGGCTGTGCCAGTTCCATTCCGTCTCGTGCCAGATCCGGTCGACGATGCGCCGCAGCTCGCGCTCGTCGCCGTCGTCCCGGTCGAAGTACTGCCGTGCGCAGAGAAGGCCCTGCAGCAGAAACGCCGTCTCGACGAGGTCTCCTCCGTCATCCTTCCGGTCGAACGGGATGGTCGCGCCTGTCGTTCCGTTCATCCAGTGAGGGAATACGCCGTGGTAGGTGGGGGCGCGCTCGAGGAACCTCACCGTTCCGAGAAGCCGTTCGAGAGCATCGCCGCGGCGGATCCAGCCCCGCTCCACGCCTGCGATGATCGCCATCGTTCCCATGCCCGACGCCCCGATCGCCACGCGGTCGTCGGCGGGCGCGCCGATCGTCAGCCGATCCCGTGCCAGGCCGCTGACCGGATGGCCGAATTCCCAGAAGTAGCGAAGGGTCTGTCGTTGGACGGCATCGAGTGCGCGGGACACCTCGGCCTCAGACCCCAAAGGATTCATGCCGTCAGCCTTGTGCATGCAGCCTCACAGCGACCCTGCGCAGGGATCATTTGTAGAAATTTTTTCATTGGGCGTCGACCGGGGGAGCGGGACGGGTCGCGACAAGTTGATCCGGCTTGCCCTGGCCGGTGATCGGAAGAGGTCCTCCCGCGGGATGAGAAGGTTCCGCGCCGCGCGAGGGGCCGCGAGGGAAAGGCCGCCTTTCCGCCCGCGAACGAGGCTGAGCGTACGCCCATGGAATGCGTCCCTGGCCGCATGCGGCTCGTGCCGATCGGCAGCAGGGGCCTCGCTGGTTCGGGCGCGCAAGCGCGTGTATCATCCTGGACGGGCCGGTCCTTCGGCAACTCCCGGTCCTCTGGCGATCCTGTATCGCGCCTTATGTCCTTCCGGACGGCAGGGCCGCGATGGACCGGCAGGGCCCTTCGCTTCGACCACGCGAGAGAGCGGCATGACAGCGGAGCAGCAACGGGTCGATGCGCTCCTTCGAGCGATGACCCTGGAGGAGAAGATCGGCCAGCTGATCATGCCCGATGCCGGCGGGCTGACGACGGGTCCGGGAAAGCCCTTCGACATTCGCGCCCTGGTCGTGGCCGGCAGGGCAGGAAGCCTGCTCAACGTGACGGAGTTCGAGGACATCCGCGAAGTCCAGCGGCTGGCCGTGCACGGGACCCGCCTGGGTATTCCTCTCCTCCTGGGACTCGACGTGCTCCACGGCCATCGCACGATCTTTCCCGTCCCGTTCGCGGAGGCGGCCGCCTTCGACCCCGACCTGTGGCGGAGGACGGCACGGGCCGCCGCCGAGGAGGCGACTGCCGAGGGCATCAACCTGACGTTCGCCCCCATGCTCGACATTGCGCGCGATCCGCGCTGGGGGCGCATTGCGGAGAGCCCCGGCGAGGATCCGCTGGTCGCCCGGCGCTGGGCCGAAGCGAAGGTGCGGGGTTTCCAGCACAGGAGCCTCGCCCTGCCGTGCGCGCTCGCGGCAACGGCGAAGCACTTCGCGGGCTACGGCGCAGTCGCCGCAGGACGCGAATATGCGCCTGTCGATCTGTCGGAGCGGCTGGTGCGCGAAGTCTATCTCCCGCCGTTCGAGGCGGCGGTTCAGGCCGGCGTCGCAGCCGTCATGACCGCTTTCACGGACCTCGCGGGCGTCCCGATGACCGCGAACGCCGCCGTTCTGCGCGATGTGCTGAGGGGTCGATGGGGCTTCGACGGGGTCGTCGTCAGCGACTACGGCGCCATCGCGGAACTGATCCATCATGGTGTGGCGGAAGACCTCGCCGGAGCCGCGGCGCTGGCGCTGCGTGCCGGGGTCGACATCGACATGGCGAGCGATGCCTATGCGACAGGACTGCCGGTCGCGCTGGAGCACGGAACCGCGCGCATGGAGGACGTGGACGCGGCCGTCCGGCGTGTGCTGTCGCTCAAGGCGGCGCTCGGACTTTTCAAGGTGGCGGGCGCAGGGGATCCCCGGACCCCGTCCCGCCCGCACCGGGTCAGGTTGCGGCGGGAACTGGCGAGGGAGGCGGCGCAGCGCTCGATCGTGCTTCTGAAGAACGAAAGGGCCGTCCTGCCGCTGGGTTCCGGCGTGAAGCGCCTGGCGCTCGTCGGGCCGCTCGTCGATGCCCGTGCCGATATGCTGGGACCCTGGTCCGCCCTCGGGGAGCCCGACCGGGCGGTCACATATCTCGAGGGCCTCGCGGAAGCGCTTCCCGAAGTGCGGATCTCTGCGGTGAGAGGGATCGGGACGCAGGGCGGAGACGGGGCGGGGATCCGCGAGGCCGTGGCGGCGGCGGCGGCGGCCGACGCCGTCGTGCTGTGTCTCGGCGAGGATCGGTCGATGAGCGGCGAGGCGGCATCCCGCGCATCCCTCGACCTGCCGGGCCTGCAGCGCGACCTTGCCGAAGCGGTTCTGGAACTCGGAAGGCCGGCGATCGTCGTCCTGACGAGCGGGCGTCCCCTGGCCGTGGAATGGCTGGCGGAGCGGGCGGACGCCTTTCTTGCCGCCGGGTTCCTCGGCCACGAGGCCGGCCGGGCCATGGCCGATGTGCTGACCGGGCGTAGCAACCCGAGCGGCAGGCTGCCCGTATCCTGGCCTCGCGCCGTCGGCCAGGTGCCGGTTCCCTATTCCCAGCGGCCCGGCGGGCGGCCGTTCGACCCCGACAACGTCTTCACGAGCCGATATCTCGACCTGTCGAACGAACCGCTGTTCCGGTTCGGGGAGGGGCTCTCCTACACCACGTTCGTTCTCGAGGAGGCCCGCGCGGACAGGTCGAAGCTCGGCTCTTCGGACCGGCTTCTCGTGCAGGTGGACGTGCGCAACGAAGGCCCGCGGGATGGCGAGGAGACGGTTTTTCTGTTCATCCACGATCCGGTCGCTTCGGTTTCGAGACCCGTTCTCGAACTGAAGGACTTCGCCAGGATCGTCCTCGCGGCCGGCGGGCGAGGAACCGTGTCGTTCACCCTTGCCGGGTCGGACCTGAGCTATCTCGATGCGGGCCTCCATCCTCGTCTGGACGCTGGCCTCGTCGAGATCCTCGTCGGCACGAGCGCCGACCGAAAGCGGCTGCACCGGCTCCAGGTCGAGATCTGTGCCGAGATCCGTTCGGAGCGGGATCACGAAGGCGCGGCGGGCCATCCGTAGCCCCGGAAGACGAAGCGGTCGGGTGCGCTGATCATGGCCGCCAGTCCGGACATCGCGGGTTCGGGGCGCGTGATGACGAAGGTGGGGATGCGCGCCATGGCATCCTGAAAAGGCGGCTTGTCCTCGAAGGCGCGCCGAAAGTCGCTTTCGCCGATGAGCCCGAGGATCCGCGGAAGAATGCCGCTGCCGAGATAGACGCCGCCGGTGGCATCGAAGGCGAGGGCGAGATCGCCCGCAAAGCGCCCGAGAAGGCGCAGGAAGAGGCGCACGGCACCGCTGGCGGCATCGTCCCCCATCGCGACCGCGGAGATCACGGCCGCAGGAGACTCCCAGGGCGACGCCCGGCCCGATCCCAGCGCGATGGCGCGACAGAGGCGCACGAGTCCGGGTCCCGACAGGACGGTTTCAGCCGAGACCGCCCCGCTGCCGTGGCCGATCAGGGGCCAGAGCGCGCGTTCGGCTGCCTCGCAGGCCCCGAAGCTCATATGCCCTGCCTCGGTCGGCTGCAGCCAGCAAAGATCCCTCACCGGAATGCAGGCCGCGGCGCCGAGGCCCGTGCCCGGCCCGAGAGCGATCCGGTTCCCCTCTCCCGGCGGGAGGTCGGGCCCGATCGCCGTCAGATCGCCGGATGCCCCGGCCGTGAGAGAGGGGAGAAGGGCCGCGACCGGAACGTAGTCGTTGACGAGCGTGACGCCGGAGAGGCCCAGTTCCCCTGCGAGGCGTGCGGCATCGACCTCCCAGGGAGCGTTGGTCAACCGGGCCACGGGAGCGACGACGCGCCCGGCAAGGCCCAGGAGCGCGGAGCGGGGGCGGGGGACGCCGAGGCTTTCCAGGAACGAGCGGATCGCAAGGCTCGGCGTCGCATGGTCGTTCGTCGCCACCACGACGAGAGGCGTGAGAGGCGCGTCCGGACCGATCAGAACGGCGAACCGCGCAAAGGTCCCGCCGATGTCCGCGATAAGGACGGGAAACTCGAACGTCCGCTGTTGTCCCGAAGCGTTCATTCCCGATCCCTGTCGCGGCCCCCGCCCGTCGCGAGGCGGCGTGCGGGCTCGTCATCCGCTCCGGTCCGTTGCGCTCGCGGCTCGAGCTTAGCCCGCGTGGCCTCGATGGGAAACATTCCCCGCCGAACGGGAACCAAGCTTCGCCTTGCGGGTTGACATGTCGTTGCAGGTTTCGGCCGGCTCCGCGCAGGCGGGCCCATGAACAAGGGGAGCTGCAATGCCGACGCCGCTGCCCCCCGACGAGGGGACGCCGAGGATATCGGCGACAAACGGGGACGGGATCGACGATGCCGCCCTGGAACGTGTCATGCGAGAGGTGCCGAAGGGCGCCTTGGCCCTCGCAGGCCTGACCGTAGGGCTGCTGCTTCTGGCCTGGTTCCTGATGTACGCCCTGGTGTTCCTGCCGCGCGGCATGGTGGGGTGAGCCATGCGGGCCGACACGGAACAGGACATCCTCAAGACGGAACTCTGGTGGACGGCGGTCGTGACGGCCGTCGTCACCGTGATCATGCTGGCCATCATCTATGCCGGCGTCGTCCACCACATCAATCCGCCGAGCAACATCGAGACCATCGACCCGAAGACGCTCCACCTGACGGGCGAGTTCACGGAGGGCAATCTCGGCACGCGCGTCGAGGCGGGCGACCAGGTCATCAGCCGCATCGTCGCCACGCAGTTCGCCTTCCAGCCGCAATGCGTGGTGCTGCCTGCGAACCGCACGGTCACCCTGCGCTTCGCGACCCCGGACGTGATCCACGGCATCCTCGTGACCGGAACCAACGTGAACACGATGGTGGTGCCCGGCTATGTCAGCCAGGTCCACACCGTGTTCACGAAGACGGGCGATCTGCTGATGCCGTGCCACGAGTTCTGCGGGCTCGGGCACAGCCAGATGTGGGCGACGGTGCGGGTCGTGCCGGAGAATGAGTTCAAGCCGGGTCCGGACGGGAGGGTGAGCTGTGACGCACGCTAGATCCCTGACGGTGGCGCATCTGTGGGTAGCCTTCGCCGCCTTCGCTGCAGCCGCGGTGCTCGGCGTCTGGCAGATGTGGGCGAGGAGCCCGCTGCCGGCTCCTTTCCTCACCGCCGAGGCCTATTTCACCTCCGTCACCGCGCACGGCGTCTCCATGGCCTATGTGCTCACCACCTTCATGGTGATGGGCTTCGGCTACTACGTGGCGGAAACGGCTCTGGGGCGGCCCCTGCCGGCCCCGCGTCTTGCCTGGCTCGGCTTCTGGCTCGGGATCGTGGGGGCGGCAATGGCCGCGCTTACGATCTTTGCGGGCCGCGCGACGGTTCTCTTCACCTTCTACCCGCCGCTGACCGGCAGTCCCTTCTTCTATCTCGGCCTCGTTCTCGTGGTGGTCGGCTCCTGGATCTGGTGCGGCCTGATGATCTGGGCGATGCTGGACTTCAAGCGCGCGAACCCGGGCGAACCGGTGCCCCTGGCGATGTTCGCCACGGTCGCCAACGCGGTCATGTGGCTCTGGACCACCGCCGGCGTTGCGGCGGAACTGCTCTTCCAGGTCATACCGGCCGCGCTCGGCTGGAACGAGGCGGTGGATGTCGGCCTTTCCCGCACACTGTTCTCGTGGACGCTCCACGCCATCGTCTACTTCTGGCTGATCCCCGCCTACATCGCCTTTTACACCATGGCTCCGCAGGCGGCGGGAGGACGGCTCTACAGCGACACGATGGGGCGGCTCACCTTCATCCTGTTCCTGATCTACAGCCTGCCGGTCGGCATGCACCATCTGTTCATGGACCCGCAGCAATCGAGCGCGTTCAAGTTCCTTCAGATGAGCTTCACCGCCCTTGTCGCGGCGCCGACCCTGCTGACCGTGTTCACCATCTCCGCCTCCATGGAGATCGCCGGACGCCTGCGGGGCGGGACGGGATATTTCGGCTGGATCCGGACCCTGCCATGGGAGCGGCCCATGGTCCTCGCCACCGGCCTGGCGTTCTTCATGCTCTGGTTCGGCGGCGGCGGCGGGCTCATCAACATGTCCTACGGCATGAACGCGATGGTGCACAACACCTCGTGGGTGACCGCTCATTTCCATCTGATCTTCGGCGGCACCGTCGTCATCATGTATTTCGCCATCGCCTACGCGATCTGGCCGACGCTCACGGGCCGCCGGCCGGTCTCGCTGCGCCTGCAGCGCGTCCAGCTGTGGCTGTGGTTCATCGGGATGATGGTGATGACGCTCCCGTGGCATTATCTCGGCCTGCAGGGGCAGTGGCGGAGGGTGGCCACGTTCAACTACTCCGATCCGCTGATCGCGGGATGGGGCCCCTGGGTGATCGTCTCGCTCGCGGGCGGCGTGGTGCTTCTGGCGAGCGCCCTGCTGTTCGTCTGGAACCTCGCCGAGTTCCACCGGTCCCGCACGCCCGCGGCAGGAGAGCTGCGCCCGCTCTATGCCTCTGCCGTGCACCCCCCGGAGCGGGTTCCGGCGGCGCTCAACGGCTTCGCTCTCTGGAACGTCCTGGTCCTGGTCCTCATGGTCGCGGCCTACGGCTACCCCATCGCCCAGTTCTTCGTCATCAAGCCGCCCGAGGCCATCGTGCACCGGGTGGATGGGAGGGGCTGACGATGAAACCGGCCGAATACCGTGAGATCGACCGGCCCTGGCGCATCTGGGCCAGCATCGCCATCGTTTCGATCCTGGCCTTCTCGGTGGTTTTCGGGTTCCTCATCCTGCCGGTCGTGCAGGGCAGGGGTGCCGGCATCGATGCCTTCACGGCCATCTGCCGCGCCGTCGGGATCCTGCCCGGGTCTCCGGCCGTGCGGCAGCCCGCGAGCGAGGCCAAGGCGCAGCCGACGACCCAGGTGGCATGGAGCACGGATCTCCTCCGCACCCTCGGCCAGACGAGACCTGCGGGAGCGGAGGTCGCCCAGGCTTGCGTCGCCTGTCATGGCGAGCGCGGAATTGCGGCCGATCCTCAGAACCCCAATCTCGCCGGACAGTCGGCGGTGGCGATCTACAAGCAGCTGCACGACTACAAGAGCGGCAGCCGCGTCCATGACATCATGACGGGCATCGCCCAGGGGCTCGACGATCGGCAGATCGTGGACGTCGCCGCCCATTTCGCCGCCAGCGCGAAGCGCGCGCTCGACCCGACCACCGCGGAGGTGATCGATCCGGACATCGTCCAGCTCGTCGAGCGAGGCGATCCGTCCCGCGGGCTTCCGGCCTGCAACTCGTGCCATGGCGCCACTGCCGGCGGGCCCATCGAAACGCCGACCCTGTCGCACCAGAACCGGGAGTACCTGGCTCGCCAGCTGAGGGCCTTCAAGACCGGCGACCGGCGCAACGACATCTATACCCGCATGCGCAGCGTGGCTTCGAAGCTCACCGACCGCGAGATCGACAAGCTCGCCAACTTCTATGCGACGACGCTGAGCTACTGACTTTTACGGCAATGCGGCGTCCCCCGTCCGGCGGAGAGACCGTCGAGGAGAGGGACCGCCTCCTCAGGAAGCTGGGAAGTCCGTTCCGCATCCTGAGCTATGGATCTTGAGCCCGCCGGTGGCGTTGCGGCGGGGCTCAGAGCGCCAAGGTCAGAAGCGCCAAGGTCAGAAGCGCCAGGTGAGGTTGCCCTTCAGGGCGTGCTCCTGCGCGCGCGTGCCGATCTGCCCGGCATAGGCCACGCCGAGCGTGACGGCCGCCGCCGCCTGCCAGTCGAGCCCCGCCTCCGCCACCAGCGCATCCCGGTCCACCGGCGCCCCCGCCACTGTAAACGGCACGCCCGCCCCGGCCAGGCCGAGCCGCGCCTCCGGCGCCACGTCGCCATAGGCATGCCGCCAGCCGAGCAGGCCGCGCACCAGCACCGGCAGCTCCGCGCCGAGCCGCGCCTCCGCCCGCACCCCCAGCGTGGTGGTGCCGAGCGCAAAGCGGCGGCCGAAGCCGACCAGCGCCGCCGCGCCGCCGCGCTCCTGGAAGCCGTCGCTGTCGAGCCGCAGCAGCGCCGCCCCGGCGAACGGCTCGAGCGCCAGCGCGCCCAAGCCCAGCCGGTAGCCGACCTCGCCGAAGCCCTGCAGGCTCGTCCCGCCATAGGAGGCGCGCAGCGCATCGGCGAAGCCGGGGAAGCTGACGCTGCGCGTCAGGGCGAAGTCGTGGCGGGTGGCGACGCCGCCGAGCCGCACGGCGAGCGCGCCCCACTGGCCGGCGCCGTAGACGGCGCCGAACACGCCCTCGCTCGAGCCCGAGGAGAGGCGGGCGTCGACGTCGAAGGCGGTCGAGGCGTAGCCGCCGGCCAGCCCGAGGCGCAGGCCGTCGGCGAGAAGGGCGTCGGCGCCGAGCACGAAGCCGCCGGTGGCGGTGGCGAGCGAGGCGGCATTGCCGTCGGAGCGGGTCCGGCCCCAGGCGCCGAAGCCTTCGCCCCACAGGGCATAGGCAGCCGGGGCGGCGGCGGCGACCGCGACCGGCGGCACCGGCGCGCCGGGCCGGTCGGCGGCATAGGCGGCGGCGAAGGCGCCCGGGCCTGCGCCCTGGCCCGCGCCTTGCGCCAGCCGCGGCAGGGCGGGGCCGATCAGCGGCTGGCGCAGGCGGGCGAGCAGGCTGCTCTGCACCAGCTGCCCCTGGCCGTAGGCGCTCGTCACCGCCGTCGCATGACCCTCCCCCGACAGAAGATCCAGCGCGCGGCGAACGTCGGTTGCCGACGTGCTCGCGACGATCGCCTGATAGATGCGGTTCGACGGCGTGAGACTCTTGAGGGCATCCGCGACCGCGTCGTCGTTCGCGTCGGTCGCCACCTGATCGAATGCCCGGTTGTTCCGAACGAACGAGACGCTGACCAGATCCGACCGGTAGGCCAGCGCGGGGTCGAGGAACAGCAGGTTCGAGCTGACATTCGCGAAGCGGCCGCTTACGCCCTGGCCTGCCGTGAGCACGGTGTAGCTTTGGCTCGTGTTGATGGCCGTCGGCGCCCCCGTCAGGGCAAGCGTTCCGTCGAGGGAGGCGGATCCGGTGACCGCGAGCCGGTCGGCATTGCCGCCGATGACCCGAATTGCCAGGGTGCCGTTGGACAGCTGCTGATAATTGCCGGAGACGGTGAGGGTGCCGAGGCTGCCGGCCTGACCGGGCGAGACCGTGCCGGCCGCGTTGACGAGCCCGCCGGACGCCGCGACCGTGCCCGAGCCCGACAGCGCGCCGCCGAGGAGCACCAGGTTCTGCACGTTGATCCGGCCGTCCACCTGCAGGGCGCCGTTGGAAACCTGCGTGTCGAGCAGCGTGGTCAGGGTGCGCGCAGAGGGGATGTTGAGGGACGCCTGCGGATGGGCGATGGACAGGCTGTCGACCGTCGCGTCCATGTCGGCGGTCATCGCGGAGGCCGCCTTCAGCGAGACCTCGTAGTAGCGGCCAAGCTGGCCGTAGCCGGCGAAGCCGCCATCGCTGTTGTTGGGAACCTCGCTCCGCCCCAGCGTATCCGCCCAGGCCGCCGGATTGCTCCAGTTGAACGTGCCGGGATTGGCGGAGGTGGAGCGCAGAGGATTGTTCGCATAGATCCAGGTGAGATAGTCCTGAACCGGCGTCCAGTTGTCGATGCCGCTGTAGCCGTCAGGACCGCCGCCGATGACGGTGCCGATCTGAACAAGACCTTTGTCCGTCACGAGAAAGAGCGGGCCGCCGCTGTCGCCCCGGCCCGGCTGCGCCTGGAGAGAAGGAACCGGGACGCCCATTCCGCTGAGGTTGAAGGCATCCGGCGAGGATGGCGAGGCCGGGTTCCGGAACTGGGCGCGGATGGATTGAGGGGCGCCGGGAGAGGCGGGCGCATAGGCGCCGATATTGGTGGCGCCGATCCGGCGCTTCGAGTCGTCGATGCTTTCAGGGTCCGTTCCGGTGCCGGATCGCCCATAGCCGGACATGATGACGAGCGACCCGACCGGCGGAAGCGGATCGCCGGGTGCGATCAACGTGACGGGGGTGACGTTCGTCACGGGCCTGCTGAGCGACACGAGGCCGATGTCATGCACGCCAAACGTGGTTGTCGAGTAGCCCGGATGAGCCAGGATGCCGCTGATGCCGCGGTCGTTGGGGCCGGCCTGAAAAGCATCGGAACTGAAGCGGATCTGCGAGCCGGGCAAATGGGACGCGATCTGATTGGTGTCTTCATCGACCATGCAGTGCGACGCCGTCAGGACCATGCGGCTGTTGATCAGGCTGCCGGTGCAGTAGCTTCCATCGGACTGCATGAAGAGGGATACGACGTTCGGCAGCGTGTTGCCGCGATCCCAGTAGTTTGCGATTCCGCCTGCGGCGTCCGCGGCCGGATCGTTGAGGTTCAGCGCGTGGGCCTGGAGCGACAGGGCAAGCGTCGAGACCGTCGTCAGCGCCAACAGACAGATATGCGATGTAATAGGCTTGCGCGAACGCCCCCCGCAGCGAACCATGTCCTGCCCCCTATACTTTGTGACCGTTGTCCTATCGGATCCGGGATGTTTGGCAAAACCTTTAATCTTACGCAAGGGAATGTCTTCATTTTCTTAACGCAACGAAGGATCGTTCCTCATCCTCTCCGATCCTGCCGCGGCGCCGGCTCCCATTCGAGGGCCCGTATCGCGCCGACGGCTTCGTCGGGACTTGTGTGGACCGCTCCGATCGCGTCACATCCCTCGCGGGGCGGAGCTGAGACCGGCGAGCAATCGAAGCGTCCCGGCTCCGGGCCGGGAGAACATGCGTAGTGGGCGGTTGGCAGCCGTGATCTTATTGGTTATGCAGGCTGCACGATGGGCCACGATTTCGACCGCGCGAATACAGCTTCAGGAAGTCACCGGTGGCATCGGAAGCGGGCCGGGCATGACCTGTTTCTCATCGCGACGGCATTCGTGATCCTGCTCTGGGCCGCCTATGAGTTCACGATCTTCGGATCCTGGAGCGGCGTGCCTTCCGAAAAGCGCATCGATTTCTACGAAGCCGTGCTGCTCGGAGTCTTTCTGTGCGTGAGCCTCTGGGTCTTCTCGTGGCGGCGGCTGGAGGATCTTCGCCGCGAGGCGGCTGAGAGGGTCAGGGCGGAGCAGAGAGCCGCCGAGGCGGAATTGCGGGCCCAGCTGGATCCCCTCACGGGCCTTGCGAACCGCGCCAAGTTCGACATGAGCCTCTCGGCTCTGGTTGGGAGAGCCGGGGAGGGCCAGGCAAGCAATTCGACGGCGGCCATCCTGCTGCTCGACCTCAACCGATTCAAGCAGGTCAACGATCGCTTCGGCCATCCGATGGGCGATGCGGTGCTGAAGGCCGTCTCGCGGCGCCTGCAGGCCGGCATGCGGGAGAGGGACGCCGTGTTCCGGCTCGGTGGAGACGAATTCGCGATCATCGCTTACGAGATCGAAGGGACCAGCCCTCACGAACGGCACGATGCGGTGCGGAGCATCGCGGAGAAAGTGATCCGCATCGTCGACCGCCCCGTTTCCATCGATGGGCGTACGGTTGAGGTCGGCGTGTCCATCGGCATCTCCTTCTACCCTCAGTCGGGTCGGACGGTGCGCGAGCTCGTCAGGAAAGCCGACGTCGCTCTTTATGCGGCAAAAGAGGACGGCAAGGCGACCGGGAAGTCCGCTTACAGGGTCTGTTCGGATATCTCCGGCGCGAGCCTGCGCAGCGCCTGACCTGAAGGATCCGGCCGGCGCCCGCGCGGCTCACCCGGAGCTGCCGGCGGCGAGCGCAATGGAATCCGCGACAAAATCGTATCGGTCGACGAGCATGCTCGTCGCCACGCGAATGTGGTTGGTCGGGTTCACGGAGCATTTCGTCCCCGGAAGGACGGCAATGCCCCTCGCCGCCAGCGTGATGAGCGCGAACTGTTCCGATGCAACCGGAATCCAGACGCAGAGGCCGTCGCCTGAAGGAAGATCGATGCCGCGGAGACGAAGGGCGCACGCAAGCGCTTCCCGCCGCGCGGCATAGGCGTCGCGCGCCTCCGCAACAATGCGTATGCTGTCGGTGTCGGTGAGAAGCCAGGCGGCTGCGGCCTGCAGAAGCCGGCTCGTCCAGCCCGAACTGAAGCTGCGATAGGACTGGATCTGCTTGATGACGGCGCTCGAACCGGACAGCACGGCGAGCCTGAGATCGGGGCCGAGAGATTTCGAGAACGACAGGATGTGGATGACGCGCTCGGGGAACGCGCCCCCGAGGCTGACGGGGGCGAGAGGGGAGACATCGCCCACGCCGTCGTCTTCCATGATGAAGCATTCGCTCCTGTCGAGAACGGTCGCGATTTCCCCGAGGCGCGCCGGGCTCACCGCCCGCCCCGTGACGGAATGGGTGCGCGGCTGATAGATGAACACCGTCGGCTTTCTGTTGAGAGCCTTCGCCAGCGCGTCAGGAAGAGGGCCGTCTGAATCGCAGGCGACGGGGATGATCTCGGCCCCGAGATCTTCGATGATGTCGAGAATGCGCATGGCGGTCGGGTCCTCGATCGCGACGCTTGCACCCGGCATCACCAGTGCGTGCAGGGCGGAGTAGAGGGCGTTGTAGCCGCCGTTGGTCGCAAGGAAGGTCTCCGGACGATAGGGCCAACGCTCCTCGACGGCGGCGCGCAATTCGCCAAGAATCGGCGTGCGTTCATAGCTGTTCAGGTTTTCCGCATGGGCCCCGTGGGTCAGGGCCTGGGCGAGGGGCGGCAGGAGCTGACGGTCGGGTGCTGCGAGCGTGAGGTCGAGAACGCCGTCGTCGAAATGGCCGATGCTGGCCATGCGCGCGGGCTGGGGTGCAACGGTGTTCCCAAACACCCAGATGCCCGTTCGACCTCTCCCGCTGATCATCTTCTGGCGTCGCAGCTCGCTCCAGGCCTCAGAGACGGTCGCAGGGCTGACGCCGAGCTCGAAGGCCAGGTCCCGCACGGTCGGGAGGCGCGTGCCGATGGGCAGGGCGCCGGAGCGAATGAGGGCGCTGGTTTCGACCGCAATGCCGCGCGCCGTGCGGTCGTTCAGTCGCCCCGCCAGCCAGCGGGCATCGTGCGGGGAACTCATGGCATCGGTCTTTTTATGTTCGATAACATAATAATCATTGATCAGCTCAATTGAACATTTAATTTTCCGTTTCGGCAAGCATGTCCTCCAATCGAGTGCGGACATGAACTGGAGAGAAGCGTGAAGATTACGGTTCGTCTGGCGCTCCGAGACTGGGATTACATGACGCCGCTCGTTCTCGGCGATGTCGCATCGGAGCGCCTCGACGTGCGCGTCGACCGGGTCAACGCTCTTCCGGAGGATTTCGCGAACGATCCTCGCTACGACGCCAGCGAAATTTCCTTCAGCCGCTACACGACAGGGCGCGCGCGAGGCGATGCCTCCATCTTCGGCGTGCCGAACTTCCTCATGCGGGGCTTTCGCCACCGCTGCATCATCACGGCCCGGACGAGCCGTCTGACACGCCTCGACGAGTTGAAGGGGTGCCGGATCGGGGTGACCGGGTGGCAGGACTCCGGCAATACCTGGACACGCGCCGCCTTGGCGCAGGCGGGCGTCGGCATCGAGGACGTGCGGTGGTACGCGGGACGGCTGACCGAAGCCCATCCCGTCGTCGACCGTCTCGGCCCCTATGCCCGTCCTGGCCGCATCGAGGCCGTACCGGGCGAGCGTCCGATGCTCGATCTTCTCGAGAGCGGCGAACTGGACGCTGTCTTTACGCCGTTCATGCCGCCCGGATTCTTCGACCGCTCCTCCCGGTTCCGCCACCTGCTGCCGGATTTGCACGCGGCGGAGCTCGCCTACTTCGATGCGGTCGGCTACGTGCCGGGAATCCATGTCCTCGGCATCAAGGCCGCGCTCGTGGCGGAGCATCCATGGCTCCCGCAGGAGCTCAGCGATCTCCTCGACGAGTCCCAGCGCGTCTGGCTGGAGAAGCGCCGCAAGTACGCGGATACGACGCCCTGGATCGTCGAGGAGCTTGGCCGCGTCGGACGCGACCTGCCGCCCGACTGGAACGCCAGCGGCCTCGAAGCCAATCGCGTCATGATCGCGGACTTCCTGGCGGAGATCCGCCGCCAAGGTCTGGCGGACACCGTCCTGACCCCCGACGCCCTGTTCCCAGCTGCAACGACACTCGTAGGAGAGCCCGCATGAAAGTCGCTCTAGGGCAGTTCGCCGTCAGCCGCGAATGGCAGGAGAATGCGGAAACCTGCATGCGGCTGATGAGGCAGGCACAGGACGGCGCCGCCGACCTCCTCGTGCTTCCCGAAGGAATCCTGGCGCGCGACATCACCGATCCGGACATCGTGCTGAAAACGGCGCAGCCGCTCGACGGGCCGTTCATGACCCGGGTGCTGGAAGCGAGCCGTGGCTCCAGCCTCACCACGATGACCTGCATCCACGTGCCTGCCGAAGCGGGCCGGGTATTCAACGTGCTCGTCACCGTAAGGGACGGACGCATCCTTTCCCAGTATCGCAAACTTCACCTTTACGACGCCTTCTCCGCAAAGGAGTCGGCGAACGTGCAGCCGGGGGACGAGCTTCCGGAGCTGCTCGATGTCGCAGGGCTGAAGGTCGGCATGATGACCTGCTACGATCTGCGTTTCCCGGAGCTGGCCCGCAGGCTTGCGGTGGACGGAGCGGATGTGATCGTGCTGCCGGCGGCCTGGGTGCGCGGCCTTGGCAAGGAGGCGCATTGGGAGGTCCTTGTGACGGCGCGCGCGCTCGAGAACACCTGCTATCTGGTCGCTGTCGGGGAGTGCGGGGAGCGCAATATCGGCGCGAGCATGGTCGTCGATCCTCTCGGGGTCGCGATCGCCCGCGCGGGCGAGGCGCCCGCGCTCGTGTTCGCGGACATCGACCGGGCCCGGATCGCGCATGCCCGCTCCGTGCTCCCGGTGCTCGCCAACAGGCGCTTTGCCCGGCCCGAGCTCGCTGCCACTGCGCTCCCGCGGAACGAAGCGGCATGACATTCAACCAGAGAGGGAAGGAAACGACGATGCTTCGAAATGTTCTGTGGGCCGCCGGAATGGCGATGGTCCTGTCCCATGGCGCAGCCTTCGCACAGGCCGCGCCCGCAGGGAATATTCCTCAGCAGAAGGTCAACGACGATCTTCGCGCCAAGCTGCCGGAAGAGATCAGGGCGTCGAACAAGCTGGTCTCGGTCAACAGCGGTTCGTTTCCCCCTTATGAAATCGTCACCGATTCCCGCACGATGACGGGCGCGAGCGCCGATCTCGCCGATGCGATCGGGCAGCTGCTCGGCGTCAAGATCGAGCACGCCACCGTCAGCGGGCTGTCGGCCCTGCTCAGCGGGATCAAGTCTGGGCGCTATCAGTTCGCGATGGGGCCCGTGGGCGATTTCAAGTCGCGCCAGGAGGCGAACGATTTCGTGGATTATGTCCAGGAATACGTCGTCTTCGCCGTGCAGAAGGGCAATCCCAAGGGCATCAACTCCTTGGAGGAGGCCTGCGGAAACCGCATCGCCGTCATGTCGGGCGGTTCGGCCGAGCGGGTCATCAAGGCCCAGGCCGAGAAATGCGCGGCGGAGGGAAAGCCTGCTCTGGAGGTTCAGTCCTATACCGACCAGCCGACGTCGATCCTGTCCGTCCGTTCGAAGCGTGCCGATGCCTTCTTCTCCTCCCAGGCTCCTCTCACCTATTTCGTGCAGCAGGCGAACGGTGAATTGGAGCTTGCCGCCGTCGGCAAGGCAAACGGGTTCGACGACCTGTATCAGGGCGCCGTCGTCGCCAAGGGCTCCCCGCTGGGCGAGATCCTCCTCGGAGCGATCAAGGAACTCGTGAAGAACGGTACCTATGCCGCCGTCATGAAGAAGTGGGGGCTCGAGAACAACATGATTCCGGAGCCCGGAATCAATCTCGCGAAGAAGTGACGAGCATGGCCGAGCGCACCGTCAGTTCCCAGGTTCACCCTCGCGACGTCGCGAACGCCCATCAGCCGGTCGAGTGGGGACGCTGGCTGCTCTGGACCGTCGTGCTGCTCGTCGCAGGGAACTTTGCCTGGGTCGTCGCCCGTAACGAGAATTTCGGCTGGCACATCGTGGCCCAGTGGCTCACGGCCGAGTCGATTCTCAAGGGACTGTCGGTGACGCTCGGCCTCACCGTTGTCGCGATGGCGATCGGCATCGCCATCGGCCTGATCCTGGCCATTGCGAGGATGTCCCAGGACGTTCTGTTTCGCTCTCTGGCCGCCCTGTTCATCTGGTTCTTCCGGGGAACGCCGCTGCTCGTTCAGCTGATCTTCTGGTACAATCTCTCCACGCTCTTCCCGGAGATCGCGATCTCCATCCCGTTCGGGCCCACCCTGGCCCGCTGGAACACGAACGATCTCATCACGCCTATGACGGCGGCCATCGCCGGCCTGTCCCTCAACGAGGCCGCCTACATGGCCGAGATCATTCGCGGCGGCCTCCTTTCCGTCGACAGGGGGCAGATCGAGGCCACGGACGCCTTCGGGATGAGTCGGCTGCGGGCCCTGCGGCGCATCATCATTCCGCAGGCCATGCGCTCCATCATTCCGCCGACCGGGAACCAGCTCATCAGCATGATCAAGGCAACGTCCCTGGTGAGCGTCATCGCCATGTCGGATCTGCTCTACTCGGTGCAGGCGGTCTACAACCGCACCTTCGAGGTGATCCCGATGCTGATGGTCGCCGTGATCTGGTATCTCGTCGTCACATCCATCCTCAACATCGGGCAGAGCTTCATCGAACGCTATTATGCGCGCGGCGAGCGTGGTTCCTCCGCCGATGAGGCGAAGGCGGCCGCCGCAATCCGTGTGGAGGAGACCGCATGAGGTCGGCAGTGCAATCGGTTTCCATGGCGGCCCATCCCCTCGTCCGTGCGCGGAATGTCCACAAATCCTTCGGCAGCAACGAGGTGTTGAAGGGGATCGACCTGGACGTCATGCCTGGAGAGGTGGTCGTGATCCTGGGACCCTCGGGGTCCGGAAAGTCCACGTTCCTGCGGTGCATCAATCATCTGGAGGCGATCGACCGCGGCTTCATCGAGGTTGGCGACCAGCAGATCGGCTACGAACTCCGCAAAGGGCGTCTGCACAAGCTGTCGGACCGGGCCATCGCCGCGCAGCGACGGAAGATCGGCATGGTGTTCCAGCAGTTCAACCTCTATCCGCATATGACGGCGCTGGAGAACATCGTCGAGGCGCCCATTGGCGTTCACGGGCAAAGCCGCAAGGCGGCGGAGGCCTACGCGATGGAGCTTCTGCAGCGCGTCGGCCTGGTACACAAGGCTCATGCATATCCCCGGCAGCTCTCGGGCGGACAGCAGCAGCGGGTCGCCATTGCCCGTGCGCTCGCGATCCGTCCGACGCTCATGCTGTTCGACGAGCCGACCTCGGCGCTCGACCCGGAACTGGTGGGAGAAGTGCTCGCAACGATGCGCGATCTGGCGGAGCAGGGGCTGACCATGATCGTCGTCACGCACGAAATCGGCTTCGCGCGCGAAGCCGCCGACCGGGTCGTCTTCATGGACGGCGGCAAGGTCGTCGAGCAGGGTGACCCGAATGTCGTCCTGTCCAATCCTGCGCATCCGCGCACCCGCCTCTTCCTCAGCCGCTTCATTCAGAGCTAAGGCATCGGGCGCAGCAGTGGGAGCCGGCTTGTCGCTGAAGGGCGACGAGCCGCGTTGCTCCGTCGCTTCTCCGAAGCGGCCAACGGGGCGAAACAGGAACGGATCGGGAGGGAGCGCCTGCGCCTTCACATCCGTCCTCACAACCGCTCGCGCGTCTCTTCCGACGGGCCTTCTCTGTCCGCCTCGGCCCTTCGCCAGGGCCAGCGGCCTTCGATCTCCACCTCGAGCGAGAAGCTGAGGAACGTGCGGATGAGCACGATCAGCGCGAGAATCGCGAGGTTCTCGATGGAGGGCGTTACTGCCACCGTGCCGATGATGTCGGCGGCAACGAGAAGCTCGAGGCCGAGAAGGATGCCGCGGCCGAGATTGGCGCGGTACCTGTGGAACGCGGCCGGCCAGCCGACCGAGACGAGGCCGCCATACAGGAACACCGCGGTCGCCGCGATGGCCCCGACGACGATGATCGTGACGCCCGCGACCTCTATTCCGGTGGAGACCCATTCCAGGACGATGTCGATGGTCTCGCGATAGGAGCCGCCTCGGAAGATCGTGCCGCCAGGCAGTTCCTCCGCCAGTGCGGACGTCATGACGAAAGGGAGCGTGGAAGCGAACCCGACCATGAGGGCTCCGTCGGTAGATCCGATGCATAACGGCCAGCAGCGGAATCCGTTCGCGAGGTCCGCCCCATACAGGACGCCCGGACCTCGTCAGCATTCGCCGGCGCTCCCCGTCTGCAGTTAATGTTGCCGAATGTGGTAACGTGACTTGCCGGTGCCGGCAGTTTCCGCTTGCAATTCCCAAATAGCGGAAATACTAATCCCATAGAATAAGAACTGGGCGGGATGGAATGTCGGCTGTCGAGCGGCTCCTTGATGTTCTGGTAACGGTCGCGACCGCGAGCGAACCTGTCTCTGCGAAGCAGGTCAGCGAAAGGGCCGGCATTCCGCTCTCCAGCGCCTACCGGCACCTCACCCTGCTGAAGGATCGCGACTTCATCGTCGATCTCGGGCGCGATCTCGGCTACGGCCCCGGCCCGATCTGCCTGAAGATGGCGCAGAGCTTCGACAGGACGTCTCAGGTCCTCGCCGTCGCCCTGCCCGAGATGCAGAGGCTCAGTCTCCTCACGCAGGAGAGCGTCGGCCTGATGAAGGCCCTGGGCACCGAGGTTTTCTGTCTGGAGATGATCGAGAGCCCGCAATCCCTGCGCTGCTCCTTCAGCAAGGGGCGTTCCCAGCCTCTGAGCCGCGGTGCTTCGGCCAAGGCCCTGCTGGCCTTCCTGCCGCAAACCGTTCAGGACGAGGTGTGCAACCGCCTCCTGGGCGATGACGATGCAGCGCGGTCTGCGCTCCTGCGGGACCTGAAAGAGGTTCGGGCGCGCGGTTATGCCGAAAGCGAAGGCGAAGTCGATGCCGGCGTCTGGGGCGCCAGCGCGCCGATCTTCTCGCATGATGCTCGCCTCGAAGGCGGCCTCAGCCTCATGGCTCCGAGCACACGCGTCGGCCAGAGACGCGACGAGCTGATCCAGCTTACTGTCGCGACCGCGAAGGTCATCTCCATGCGCCTTCAACAAGTCTGATCAACCAAAGGAGAGGGAAATCCCATGACATTGCTTCGTAAGATCGCGCTCGGCGTGGCCGGGGCGCTGGCCTGCTTCGGCGTGGCGCAGGCGCAGACGCCGGAAACGCTGCGGGTCGCCACGGACGCGACCTTCATGCCGTTCGAGTTCCAGGAGAACGGCAAGCTGACCGGCTTCGACATCGAGCTCGTCGAAGCGCTGGCCCAGAAGATGGGCAAGAAGGTCGAGTGGACCTCCATCGACTTCAAGGGACTCATCCCCGGCCTCCTGGCGAAGCGCTTCGACATGGCGGTCTCCGCGATCTACATCACGGACGAGCGCAAGAAGGTGGTCGACTTCACGGACCCCTACTATCCCGGCGGTCTCGTGATGCTGGTGAAGAAGGACAACACCACGATCAAGGGGCCGGAAGATCTCGACGGCAAGAAGGTGTCGGTCCAGGTCGGCACCAAGTCGGTCGCTTACCTTCAGGAGAAGTTCCCGAAGGTGGAGCGCGTCGAGGTGGAGAAGAACCAGGAAATGTTCAACCTGGTGGAGATCGGCCGCGTCGATGCCGCCGTCACGGGCAAGCCTGCCGCCAAGCTCTTCGCGAAGAGCCGTCCGGGCGTGAAGGTGATCGACAAGCAGCTCACCGTCGAGGAATACGGCATGGCCGTTCGCAAGGATCTGCCGGAGCTGACCAAGGAGCTCAACCAGGCGCTCGCCAAGGTGAAGGCCGACGGAACCTACGACAAGCTCGTTCAGAAGTGGTTCGAGGCCGGCAACTAACCCCCTCGCCATCCATCAGGTGTCCCGGATGACCTTAGATTTTACCCCGGTTTGGCTGGGCTGGTCCCAGCTCCTGCACGGCGCCATCGTGACCATCCAGGTGACGAGCGCATCGCTTCTCCTCGGCTGCGTGCTCGGCCTCCTCGTCGGCATCGCCCGGCTCGATCCGAGCAAGAAACTGATCTATGGACTGGCGACGGGTTATGTCACGTTCATCCGGGGCACGCCGCTCCTGGTGCAGCTGTTCCTGCTCTTCTTCGGCCTGCCCCAGTTCAACATCCTGCTTCCCGCCTTCCTGTGCGGCGTCCTCGGCCTGGGGATCTATTCGGGCGCCTACGTGTCGGAGATCGTGCGAGGCGCCATCCAGTCCATCGACCGCGGCCAGATGGAGGCCGCCCGCTCGCTGGGCATGTCTTACCGCCAGGCGATGCGCATCATCATCCTTCCGCAGGCGGTCGTGCGGATGATTCCTCCTCTCGGGAACGAGTTCATCGCGCTCATCAAGAACTCTGCGCTCGTGTCGCTGTTGACGATTGCGGACCTCATGCATGAGGGACAGAAGATCATTTCGGTCTCCTACCGGTCCCTGGAAGTCTACCTGGCGATCGCCTTCGTCTATCTCATCCTCACCAGCCTGACAGGCTTGCTGCTCCGCCATCTCGAAACGCGGCTGCGCGCCGGAGGAGTCGTGCAATGAGTCTTTCGAAACCCATTGTCGAGGTGCGCCACATCGGCAAGAGCTTCGGCGCGCACCGGGTGCTCAACGACGTTTCCCTTTCGGTGCAGCCTTCGCAGGTCGTCGTCATCATCGGCCCGTCGGGCTCGGGAAAAAGCACGCTCCTGCGCTGCTGCAACGCTCTCGAAGTGCCGCAGGAAGGATCCATCACGATCTGCGGGGCGGATCTGGTCAAGGAAGGCCGTCTGATCCCGGACAAGGAGCTCAATGCCCTGCGCATGCAGGTGGGCATGGTGTTCCAGTCCTTCAACCTGTTTCCGCATCTGACGGTGATCGAGAACGTGACTGTGGGCCCGCGACAGCTTCGCAAAATGTCGAAGGCCGATGCCGATGCACTTGCCCGCGATCTTCTCGCAAAGGTCGGCCTCGCGCAGAAGGCGGAAGCCTACCCTTCGACCCTCTCGGGCGGCCAGAAGCAGCGCGTCGCCATCGCCCGCGCGCTCGCTATGCAGCCGCGCGTCATGCTGTTCGACGAGCCGACATCGGCCCTCGACCCAGAGCTGGTGGGTGAGGTGCTGCAGGTCATGAAGGCCCTCGCCAGGGAGGGCATGACGATGATCGTGGTCACCCACGAGATGGGCTTCGCCCGCGAGGTTGCGGACGTGGTGATGGTCATGGATGCAGGCCGCATCATCGAAGCGGGGCCGCCCGAGCAGGTGTTCGGCAATCCGCAGAACCCGCGCACCCGCTCCTTCCTCCAGGCGGTTCTCACGCGGGATTGAGCTCTCATGTCGGTGCAACATGATGCTCCGAGCGCCGGCCTCCCCGGCGACCGGGGAGAGGACGGACCTGTCTTTCGGGTGAAGGACGTGCTGCGCCCTCTGAAAGAGGAAACGCGCGGGGGGGCGGCAATTCTCGGCTTTGCCTGCGACGAGGGCGTGCGCCGCAACTACGGCCGTGTCGGCGCCGCCCGGGGGCCTGCGGTCATCCGCAGCCTACTGGAGCGCCTGCCGGTGCACGGCCCGGCCGAGCTTCACGATGCGGGCGATGTCGCCTGCAGGGACGGCGACCTGGACGCGGCGCAGGAACGACTGGCCGATGCGGTCGCATCCCTTCTCGGTAAGGGCATCCGTCCCGTCGTTCTGGGCGGCGGGCACGAAATCGCTTATGGCAGCTTCCTGGGGCTCGCGAAGCATCTTGGCGACAACCTGGCCTCGACGAGGGTTCTGGTCGTCAACCTCGACGCACATTTCGACCTGCGGCTCGCGCCCGTTCCGAACTCGGGCACGCCGTTCCGCCAGATCGCCGAACTGTGCGCGGCGCGTAACGCCTCGTTCAACTATCTCTGCATCGGGATCAGCGAACTGGCGAACACGACGGCACTGTTCGAAAGGGCGGCGCGTCTCGGGGCCGAGTACTGGCTGGACGAGGAGGTTCGCAAGGCCGCCCCGGGCGCTGTCAGGCGGGCTCTCGCGCAGCGCCTCGACGCGGTAGACAGGGTTTACCTGTCGATCGATCTCGATGTGCTCCCGGCCGCGACCGCGCCCGGAGTGTCCGCGCCTGCGGCCTGCGGCATCGGCCTCGACGTGGTGGAGGACGTGATCGATGCCGTGAAGGCGTCGGGAAAGCTGATCGTGGCCGACATCGCCGAGCTCAATCCCGACCTCGACTGCGACGACCGGACCGGACGCGTCGCGGCCCGTCTCGCCTACCGCCTCGCCATAGGCCTTGGGAAACGTTCATCCGGTTTCCCGTAGCGTTTTCGGACTGCCCGCGCTCCGGTGGATGCCGGCGGTCCGAGAGCGGATCATGCACCTCGGCCTCAGGACTGGTGCGCGAACATGACGTGGCGGACCTGGGTATATTCCGTGAGCCCGTTCATCGAGAGATCGCTGCCGTAGCCCGAATGGCGCATGCCCCCATGAGGCATCTCCGTGGCGAACACGCCATGGGTATTGACCCAGGTCACCCCGTAGCGCAGGGCGGAGGAAACGCGGGTGGCGCGGCCTGCGTTATTTGTCCACACGGAGGAGGCGAGACCGTATGACGACGCGTTCGCCCATGCGACGACCTGCTCTTCGTCCCGGAACGGCGTGATCGAGACCACGGGGCCGAACACCTCCTTCTGCACGATCTCGGAAGCCTGGGCCGCGGCGACGAGAGTGGGCTCATAGAAGAAGCCCGGGCGTTCGGGCGCCCGGCCTCCGGCCAGAACCTCGCCGCCGGCTTGCCGCGCGCGGTCCACGAAACCGGCGACGCGCTCGCGCTGCCGGGCGGTGATCAGCGGTCCGAGCTCCGCCCGCGGATCGTCGGGATCGCCGAAAGGAAGGGCCTTGATGGCGCTCGCGAGATCTGCGGCGAGGCGGTCGTGGATCGGGGCCGCCGCGTAGATGTGGCACGCTGCCGTGCAGTCCTGTCCCGCGTTGTAGAAGCTCGCTTCCTTTAAGGTTTCGATGAGACAGGAGAGATCCGCGTCGTCGAAGACGATCACGGGCGCCTTGCCACCAAGCTCGAGGTGCGTGCGCTTGAGAGTCTCAGCCGCGGCGGCCATGATCTTCCGGCCCGTTCCCACGTCGCCCGTGAGGGAGACCATCCGCACCAGGGGATGGGAGACGAGGTGCTGACCTACGTCGGCGCCGTTGCCCGTCACCACGTTCACGACGCCGGGAGGCAGGATCTCCGCCAGGATCTCGGCGAGTTTCAGCAGAGTCAGCGGAGTATGCTCCGAAGGCTTGATGACGACGGTGTTGCCGGCGGCGATTGCCGGGGCAATCTTCCAGCTCGCCATCAGGAGGGGATAGTTCCAGGGCGCGATGGAGGCAACGACCCCCACCGGATCGCGCCGGAGCATGCTGGTATTGCGCCCGTTGCGATATTCCCCGGCCGGAACGCCCGGCATCGTGCGCGCCGCCCCTGCGAAGAAGCGAAAGACATCGACCACGTTGGGAACTTCGCCGCCGAGGACGTAGCGGTGAGGCTTTCCGCAGTTGCGGGATTCGAGATCCGCGAAGATGGCCGCATCGGCCTCGATCTTGTCGGCGATCCGCAGCAGGGCTCTCGAGCGCTCACGCGGCGTCAGGTTCGCCCAGCCCGGAAAGGCGGCGTCCGCTGCCGCGACCGCGCGGTCGATCTGGTCACGGTCGGCGCTCGGCAGCGTAGCGACCGGCTCACCCGTCGAAGGGTTTACCACCGTCTCCGCCTTGCCTTTTCCGGCCTCGAAGCGGCCATTCAGAAAGACGTGCGAATTCTCGAACATGGGCAGATTCCAAAAAAGAGTAGCGATTCGATCAGACGAAGCCCGGCAGGCCCTGACCTCTCAAGACTTGCCCGAAGGCGCGGAAGAGGTTCTGGGAGTGGCGGTTCCGCTCGGTGCGCCATTCCGGATGCCATTGAACGGCGAGCACCGCGGAGGATCCGAGACGGGCGGACAAGGCCTCGACGACACCATCCGGTGCCGTTGCCTCCACCGTGGCCCCGGGTGCAAGGCGGTCGATGCCTTGATAGTGGACGGAGTTCACCTTCATGTGCGTCGTTCCGAGGATGTGGGCCAGGACCCCGTCCTCCCTCAGGCTGACCTCGTGCTCCAGCCCGAACATGGCATCGAGATCGACGCCCGAAGGCGCGTGATGCTCCAGCTCACGGGAGGAGACGGCGAGGTCACGCCGCAGGGTTCCGCCGAGGGCGACGTTGATCTCCTGCAGGCCACGGCAGATGCCGAGGATCGGCTTTCCTGCTTTCGATGCCTCGCCGATCATGGTTCTGACGACTTCGTCCCGCTCCTCGTCGAAAGGGCCCTCTCCCGTCGCGTTCTCCTCGCCATAGAAACGGCCGGAGATGTTCGAAGGGCTTCCGGTCAGGAGAAGCCCGTCGACCGTGGAGGCGAGACGCACGGCGTCGACGAGCTCCGGAAGGCTCGGAACGATGACGACGGACGCGTCCATGTAGGAGGCGGCAACGAGGTACCGCCTCATGACGCTGGCAGCCCGCTCCTCGCCGAGAATACGGTTGCAGGCGATGACGCCGAGGAGCGGCCTTGCGCCGGTACGGTGCGACGAAGGAAATGAAGAAGCCATGTCGATCCTCGCCTTCTTATGGAACGGTGCTGCGCCGTCAGGCATCCACCGCCCTGACGCAGGATGGGGGAACATGAACGACGACGGTGTCCCCCGGTGAGAAGAAGTCCGCCGAGGGCGCAAGGCACTTCAGGCGCAACTCGCCGACCCGCAGGACGTAGCGGATACGGGCGCCGAGGAAGATCCGGGTGTCGACCGTCGCGATGAAGGCGTTCCCGATCTGCGTCCCGGCCGGAAGCATCCTGAGATCCTCCTGCCGGAGAACCAGTTTCGCCGCTCCGTCCGCCCGGGCGCCGCTCATGACAGCAAGGCGCCCTCCGCCCGGCAGGGCCGCGACGCCGTCTGCAACATGGGCAGGGACGAGATTCGCCGATCCCATGAAGTCGGAAGCGAAGCTCGTGCGAGGTGCGGCATAGATCTCCTGAGGACTCCCGACCTGCTCGATCCGCCCGGCGTTCATCAGCACGACGGTATCGGAGAGGCTCAGGGCCTCCTCCTGATCGTGCGTGACGAAGACGGTCGTCAGGCCGAGGCGGCGATGAAGCTCGATGAGCTCCACCTGCATGTCCTCGCGCAGGCGCGCATCCAGGTTCGAGAGGGGCTCGTCGAGAAGCAGGATCTTCGGATCGGAAACGATGGCGCGGGCGAGAGCCACGCGCTGCTGCTGGCCGCCCGAGAGTTGGCGGGGCATCCGCTCTGCAAGGTGGGCGAGTTGCACCGTCTCCAGAGCCGTGCGCACGCGCTCCTCCTGATCCTTCCGGGTGCCTTGCCGGCGCATCCTCAGGGGAAAGCGGACGTTCTCCTGCACGCTCAAATGCGGGAAGAGGGCATAGGACTGGAACATCATCGCGATATCGCGGTGCTCGGGAGGCACGTTCGTCACATCCCGCCCGGCGATACGAAGGTTTCCGCGCGTCACGGTTTCAAGCCCGGCGATGATGCGCAGGAGCGTGGTCTTGCCGCAGCCGCTCGGACCGAGAAGACTGACGAACCTGCCGCTGTCGATCGTCAGGGAAATGCTCTTGAGCACCTCCACCGCGCCGAAGGACTTCACGATCTCGTTGAGTTCAAGCGTTGCCATTTCAGGTGCCGACGAAGCGTTGGATGCCGAGGAACCGGTCGATGATCGCAATCAGGAGCACCGTCATCCCCATCATGAGGGTCGAGACGGCAGCGACGACCGGGTCCGGGCTGAATTCGAGCTGGTTGTAGATCTGGATCGGGAGCGTCACGAGGTCAGGGGTCCGCAGGAACAGGGCGACGACGGCCTCGTCGAAGGAGATGTTGAAGGCGAAGAAAGCCCCCGCCGCAAGGCCGGGCGCGCATTGGGGGAGCACCACGTAGACGATCCGCTGCCAGCGGGCAGCGCCCATCGTGCGCGCGGCTTCCTCGAGGAACGGATCCGACTCGGACAGGACCGCGAGCGTCGTGCGGATCACGTAGGGCAGAGCGATCACCATGTGACCGATCCACAGAGCCCAAAAGGAGACGGGACCGACGGTCGCGCTCCAGAGCATGAGGAGGCCGATGGCGAAGATGATCGATGGCAGGATCAGGGGCGACAGAAAGAGGCCGGCCAGGAGTCCCATGCCCGGCAGGCGCCCCCGGTGAATTGCGATGGCCGCCCCGGCCCCGACGACGGTCGCCCCGACCGTCACCAGAACGGCGAGCTTCAGGCTAGTGAGCAGCGCCCGCACGTAAGAATCGGATTCGAAGATGGCGGCGAACCAGCGCAGGCTGAACCCGGTCGGCGGAAAGGCGATGAACTGACTCTCCGAAACCGACACGCCCGCCACGACGATGAGCGGCGCGAGGACGAAGATCAGGACGAGAGCGACGAACGCCCAGGTGAAGATCCGCAGGCCGGCGGGGATGTTCTTAACCATTGCGGCGCCCTGAAAGCTTCATGTAGGGAACCAGAACCACGAGCACGCCGACGAGCAGGATCACGGACTGGGCGGCCGCGAAGTTCCATTCCAGAGTCTTCGTCGCGGCGTCGTAGATGGAGCCGGCCACCACGGGGAGCCGCACGCCGCCGAGCAGGGACGGCGTAATGAACGAACTGACCGACAGCGTGAACGCCAAGAGCGAACCGGCGACGATCCCTGGCATGGCGAGGGGCAGGACCACCGTGCGCAAGGTCGCCAGGAAACTCGCGCCCATGGTCCGCGATGCTTCTTCGAGGCGACGGTCGATCTTCATCACGACCCCGAGAATGGACAGGGTGGTGAAAGGGAGAAGGACCTGGACCATGCCGATGACGATGGCGGCTTCGGTGTGCATGAGCGTGAAGTTCCGCCCGACGAAGCCCATTTTCCAGAGCGTGAACGGGACAAGGCCTCCGCGCCCGAGCAGGACCATCCAACCGAAGGTCCGCACGACGACGCTGGTCATGAGCGGGAGGATGATGAGAACGATGAGCCACAGCCGAAGACGTGGTCCAACGCGCGACATCACATAGGCCAAGGGAAAGCCGACGATGGCGCAGATCGCGGTGATGAGCAGGGAAAGCGAGATGGTCCGCCACACGACCCCGAGATAGTACGGATCCGTCAGGAACCGGACGAAGTGCTCGGCCGTGAAGCCGCCGCCCGGTCCGACGATGCTCAGGCGGAACATCTCGAAGAGCGGCAGCAGGAAGGCGAGAGCGATCAGCAGAAGGCCGGGGCCGGCAAGGGTGAGATCCTCGAAACGGTCACGCATGGCAGGCCCCGGTTTTCGTTCAGCGGGCAATCAGCTTCTTCCAGCGCTCGACGAGCGAGGCGCGGGCTGCGTCGACGGCGACCGGGTCGAAGCGGATCAGGCCCGCCACGGCCTTCTCGCCGTAAATGACCTCCTTCGCGACGTCGTCTTCGAGCTTGGCATCCCTGTTGGAGGGGGAGTAGCGCAGTTCCTTGGCCCATCCCGCCTGGACTTCAGGCGAGAGCGAGAAGTCGATGAACTTCTTGGCGAGTTCCTGGTTCGGCCGGTTGGCAACGAGATTCACCGTCAGATAAACCGCCGGCGTTCCTTCCTCCGCCTGAACGAATTCGATGGGTAGGCCTGCCTTGCGCAGGGTATAGGCGTAGTCCTGCGCGTAAGGCGCGATCCACGCGTCGTTCTGGGCGAAGTTCTGCTGGAGTTCCGGAGAGGTCGAGACCACGACCGCGCTGTCGAGGAGCGACTTCACCGCATTGAAACCGGGCTCGGGGTTCTGCAGGTCGCCGCCCTTCACCTTGTTCATCATCAGGAAGCCGAGGAGGCCGTAGCTGTTCGACACGTCGGTGAGGACGATGTGGTCCTTGTACGCCGGGTCCCAGAGATCCGCCCAGCGAGCGGGTTTCTTGGGCGCCTTGTTCTTGTTGTACAGAAGGCCGATGGCGGCGACGCTGTGAACCGGCCCTTCCCCTCGCGACAGGCCTTCGACGGCGAAGGGATAGAGGCTCTTGGCGTTGGAGAGTTCCTCCGCCTTGATGGGGCTGATGAGGCCTTCGCGGGCGGCCACAACTTCCTGCCCGCCGGAGAAGTGGATCACGTCGAACTGCGGCGCGGCCTTCTGCGCCCGCAACTGGGCGAGGGCATCGGCCGAATAGGCGGTGATCACCTGCACGTCGACATCGTACTTCTTCATGAAGGGCTCGATGACGAGCTTGCGGTGGATCTGCTCGTAGGCGCCGCCATAGGAATTGATGACGAGCTTGTCCTTGGCGGCGGCCGGCACGACGATGGCGCTTGCGATGGCAAGAGCCGCTGCGAGTGTAGTCGATCTGGCAAACATGTTTTTCACCCTCTGGTTCGCTGCTCAGAATCTGCTATCGCCGAAGAAACCTTAGGCGACCCGGCCGATCTCGACCGTCTGCATGCCTTCGATGCGGATGCTGCGGCAGGCTTCGGCCACGGCGTCGAGGCCTTCCGTCATCCGCCCGAAGATGTTGCAGGGCGTCCAGCCGAGCGGGCCGAATATACGCCCGCCGTTGCCGTAGAACATCCCGATCTCCCAGAACTCATCCGTCATACCCTTCATGAGGTTCTTGGCCTGGTAGAACCAGAGCACTTCGCCGGCGACGGGGAAGCACGTCTGGTTCTCGGCCGGGATCGAGAGGGGATCGAAGGTCTGCGCCTCCGGCGGCAGCCCGGTCATGATCTCGGGGCCGGCGAACATGGCGTGGATCGCGGGCATCCGCACCGGCTTCGCGAGCGCGTTCCAGATCGTCTCGCAGGTGACGGGAGCATTTTCCCAATAGAGCTCGATGGTGCCTTGGACGTTCTTCTCGACGAATTTCAGATAAAGGTTGCGTGCTGTCATGGGCGTTGTTCCTGAGCCTCGTTCCGGGCTGCAGGACAAGCGTTGCAGGTCGTAAACCCTGTGTCCAATTATCGTTCTCTATTCATTCGATAAAAATTATCTATCGGGAGTTCCCTCGACCCATGCGAGACCGGGATCGACCTCGGTGCAGAATTCCGCCGCAGTCCGGCGGGCGAGCTCGGCCACACGGCCCGTAAGAAGCGAGCCGGGAGCCGGATGATAGCTGGCGATGAAGTTCAGGGGCGGGAACGGTTTGTTGACCCGGACGGAGACGAGTTCGCCGCTCGCCAGCTCCTTCTGCACGACGATGGTCGGCACCGCCGCCACGCCGAAGCCGTCGATGGCGAGCCTGATCATGGTGGGCAGGGAATTCGAGTTCGAAAGCTGGGACGCGAGCACGCTCTCGTCCTGGAAATAGGGCGCGATCATTCGGTAGGGCGGAGAGCCACGCTGGAAGGTGATCAGCGGCATCGCCGCCAGCTCGGCGACGGTATAGATGCGCCCGCTGTCGACCAGCTTCGGGCTGCCGATCCATGACATGGCATAGGAGCAGAGGACGAAGCTCCGGTAGCCTTCCTCGAGCACGGGATCGAGGCAGAAGGTGATGTCGAGATCGCCGCTGCGCATGTGCGCGAGGAGGTTGGCCGTGGAATCGGTGACGATCTCGATCTGCGCAGCCGGATAGGCATGGCGGAGCCGATCGTAGAGACGGGGAAGCCATGTCTGGACGATGGCGTCGATGGCGCCGATCCTGAGGGTCACCGCAATGTTGTCCGGATTGGCGAAACCGAGTTTCAGCGTATCGAAGTCGCTGAGCATCTTCTCGATCACGCGCAGGGCCTCGTGCCCTGCCGGGGTAAGGTGGAATTCGCGCCCTTCGCGAACGACCAGCTGGGTGCCGAGCTCGCGCTCGAGAGCGGCCAGACGCGAGGAGATGGCCGGCTGAGTGGTGTTGAGATGCTTCGCCGTGCGCCCGAAATGGCGAAGGCGGGCGAGGTGAACGAACGTCTCGAGATTGGCGAGTTTCATGGCGCGGGACGGCAGGGCCTGCCGCACTTATACCGCTCCCCTGCCGCTGCAGCAAAATTTCTTCACCGCTGATCGGCTGGGATACGTCCTCCGGCTGCGGCGGCGACGTCATTTGCAGGATTCCCGTCCCAGCATGCCTCCTCGGCTGGCGTGCCGCTCTGGCCTGCCCGCTCGATCTTGCCTATAAGGCTGTAGCGCGGCATGTCGTTCTTGGCGCGAGACTGTTCAGGATGATCCGGCTTCCCTCCCTCAGCGCCTTGAGAGCCTTCGAGGCCGTCGGGCGCACGAAAAGCGTAAGGGCGGCCGGCGAAGAGCTTTCGGTCAGCCCCACGGTCGTATCGAGGCATCTTCAGAATCTCCAGGCCGAACTGGGTGTCGATCTCGTCGAGCCGCGCGGGCGCGGATTGGCCTTGACGCCCGCCGGCGAGGCTTTCCACGAACAGGTGGCCCAGGCCTTCGATCTGCTCCGGCAGGCGGTCCGGAACGTCCGCCCCGCCCACCGGGAGAGCCTCAACGTCTGGTGCATGCCGGGCATCGCCAACAGGAGGCTCCTGCCGCGGCTGCCCGAGCTGCAGGACAGGTTAGAGGGGGTCGAAATCATCCTTCAGCCGACCCTGTCGCGGCCCGACCTCTCCCGTGACGAGGCAGATGCGGAAATCGTCTATCTGCGGGAGCCGGAACCGAGCCGGCACCTGCGGTCGGAGCTCATCGCCCGGCCGAGAGTCTTTCCCGTGGCGAGCCCCGCATTCCTGGCCCGGTATCCCCGGCTCAAGGCTCCTTCGGACCTTCTCGCCGTCCCTCTTATCCATGAAGAATCGACGGAGCAGTGGGAGGAGTGGTTCCGCAGCATCGGCCTTGCGGCCGTTCCGCCCCTGCGCGGGCCGCGCCTCTGGCACGCACATCTGGCCGTCGAGGCGGCGCGTCTCGGCCAGGGCGTCGCGCTCGCCAACAGGTTCCTGGCCGGAGAGGATCTGGCGGCGGGCCGTCTCGTGGAGGTCGTTTCCTCCGACGTGCGCCTCGGCGGTTATTATCTCGTCGCTCCCACCGGCCGATGGCGGGACCCGGCGATCGGTGCGCTGCGGAACTGGGTGAAGTCCAGCCTGTCGGACGAGACCGGGACCGATGCCTTCAATGCATCCGTGACGACAAATAGCTGATTGTCCGCCTTCGCACGCCGTCTCTAGTCTGGCGCCGCCAACGAGGGTGCCATTCCATGACGACGAACGCAGAACTCCTGTCCCGCCGCAACGCCGCCATCGTCCGCGGCATCGGCCACACCACGCCGCTCTCGGCTTCAAGGGCCCGCAATGCAGAGCTGTGGGACGTCGAGGGGAAGCGCTATGTCGACTTCGCGGGCGGTATTGCGGTGCTCAATACGGGACATTGTCACCCGAAGGTGATCGCAGCCGTCCAGGAGCAGATGGCGCGCTTCACCCATACCTGCTTCCAGGTCGTGATGTACGAGCCCTACATCGCGCTCGCGGAGCGTCTGAACGCGCTGGTGCCGATCTCCGGCCCGGTCAAGACGGCTCTCTTCACGACGGGAGCGGAAGCGACCGAGAACGCGGTCAAGATCGCACGGGCCGCCACCGGGCGCTCCGGCGTCATCGCCTTCACCGGCGGCTTCCACGGCCGTACCGTCCTCGCCTCGGCCCTCACCGGCAAGGTCGTGCCCTACAAGAAGGGGCTCGGCCCGGCCCTGCCGGAGGTGTGGCACGTTCCGTTCCCGACGCCGCAGAACGGCGTAGAGGTCGAGGACGCCCTCAAGTATCTGGACTTCATCTTCAAGGCGGATGCGGATCCCTCGCGGATCGCCGCGATCATCATCGAGCCCGTGCAGGGCGAGGGAGGCTTCCACCAGGCTCCTGTCTCCCTGATGCGCGCCCTGCGCCGGATCTGCGACGAGCATGGCATCGTCCTTATCGCGGACGAGGTTCAGACCGGCTTCGGCCGGACAGGAAAGATGTTCGCCATGGAGCACTACGACGTCTCTGCGGATCTGATCTGCCTCGCGAAAAGCCTGGCCGGCGGCTTTCCGCTCTCGGGCGTCGTCGGCAGGGCGGCGATCATGGACGCGGCCGATCCGGGTGGACTCGGGGGGACCTATGCGGGCAACCCGCTCGCCTGTGCGGCGGCTCTCGCCGTTCTCGACGTCTTCGAGGAGGAGCGCCTGCTCGAGCGCGCCGGGACCATCGGGCTGAACCTGCGCTCCTGGCTGCAGCGGGCCGAGAAAAGAAACGATCTCCTCCCCATCGCGGATGTGCGCGGGCCCGGCGCAATGGTCGCGTTCGACATCGTGAAGGATCGGGGAGGCCGGGAGCCGGATGCCGCGGCGACGAAACGTGTCGTCCAGCGTGCCTATGAGGACGGACTGATCCTTCTCTCCTGCGGCACGAACGCCAATACGGTGCGGATCCTGGTGCCGCTCACGGCCGAGGACGCCATCGTCGACGAGGGACTTCGGATCCTGGAACGGGCGCTTGCCGCCTGACGGGCCGTGGCGCGTTTGCAAAAGCAAATAGGAGATTGAGAGATGACGTTTCATTCGCCTTCTGTTGGGGTTGGGATCGAGGGTTTGCGGGACGGGGCGCTGTACCGGGAGGCGGCGTATGTGGGCGGCGCCTGGGTGGCCTCGCCGGAGGGACGCACGATCCCGGTGCACGACCCCTTCGACGGCGCGGTGATCGCGCGGGTGCCGGATCTCGGGCGCGAGAGCGTGCGCGCGGCCATCGACGCCGCCCACGCGGCGCAGAAGGACTGGGCCGCCCGCCCGGCCAAGGAGCGCGCCGCGGTGCTGCGGCGCTGGTACGAGCTGATCCTCGCCCATGCCGACGACCTCGCCCTGATCCTGACCCGCGAGCAGGGCAAGCCGCTCGCCGAGGCCCGCGGCGAGATCGTCTCCAACGCCGCCTATCTGGAGTGGTTCGCGGAAGAGGCCAAGCGCCTGTACGGCGACATCATCCCCGCCGCCCGGCCCGACCAGCGCCTCCTGGTGCTCAAGCAGCCGGTGGGGGTGTGCGCGGCGATCACCCCGTGGAACTTCCCCAACGGCATGATCACCCGCAAGGCCGGCCCGGCGCTGGCGGCCGGCTGCACGCTGGTGCTCAAGCCGGCGGCGCAGACGCCGCTCTCGGCGCTCGCCCTGGCGGTGCTGGCGGAGCGGGCCGGGGTGCCGGCGGGGGTGTTCTCGGTGGTGACCGGCGAGGCGGAGCCGATCGGGCTGGAGTTCTGCCACAACCCGAAGGTGGCCAAGATCTCGTTCACCGGCTCGACGCGGGTCGGGCGCTGGCTGATGCGCGAGGCGTCGGGAGGGATCAAGCGGCTGTCGCTGGAATTGGGCGGGAACGCGCCGTTCATCGTGTTCGACGATGCGGATCTCGAGGCGGCGGTGGAGGGGGCGGTGGTCTCCAAGTTCCGCAATGCCGGCCAGACCTGCGTGTGCGCCAACCGGATCTATGTGCAGGCCGGGGTGGCGGCGGCGTTCGCCGAGAAGCTTGCGGCGCGGGCGCAGGGGCTGAAGCTGGGCCGCGGCACCGAGGCGGGGGTGGCGATGGGGCCGCTGATCGACGCGCGGGCGGTGGCGAAGATGGAGGAGCACGTGGCGGACGCGCTGGCGCAGGGGGCGCGGCTTCTGACCGGCGGGCGGCGTTCGGCGCTGGGCGGGACGTTCTACGAGCCGACGGTGATGAGCGGGGTGCGGCAGACGATGAAGGTGGCGAAGGAGGAGACGTTTGCGCCGCTGGCGCCGATCATCCCGTTCGCGGACGAGGCGGAGGTTCTGGCGATGGCCAACGACACCGAGTACGGGCTGGCGTCGTATGTGTACACGCGCGACCTCGGGCGGGTGTGGCGCGTGGCGGAGGGGCTGGAGAGCGGCATGGTGGGGGTGAACACCGGGCTTCTGGCCAACGAGGCGGCGCCGTTCGGCGGGGTCAAGCAGTCGGGCCTGGGCCGCGAGGGCTCCCGCTACGGCATCGAGGGCTTCCTCGAAACAAAATACGTCTGCCTCGCAGGACTGTGAAAAGGTCTGCAAAATTGCCCCTGGACGGCGGCCTTCCCGCCGTCCATCGGGTCCGACCCGTTCACATGTTCCGGGAAAGGATCTCGCCGATCCTCGGATCCGCCGCCGTGGCCTCCGCAGCCGCGAGCAGCTTCGGACAATGCTCCGCAAACCAGGCGCTTCCCGGCCTCCAGTGCGTCATGACGGCGACATAGAGGTCGATGGCGCTTCTCTCGCGGCCCAGGACGTAGGGGTCAGGGGAGATGCGCGACTCCAGGTGCTGCCAGAGCCGCATGCGGCGAGCATCCGTCTGGGCACGGAGGACCGATGCGGCATTCTCGTCGAGGCCGAACTGCTTCGGATCGTCGCCGAAGGTGAAGGTGGGATACAGCGCTCCGACCAGGACGACGAGAAGATTGAGGAAGGCCGCGCGATTGGAATCGTCGGGCCGCGGCGCGAGCCGGGCTTGCGGCGCGACGTCGTCGATGTGCAGCACCATGGCGGCGCTCTCCGTCATGACCGTGCCGTCCGGCAGGACCAGCGTCGGCACCTGTCCCAGAGGGTTGAGCGCAAGGAGCCGGTCCCGCTGCGGACCCGGTTCGAGGTACGGGATCAGCGTGATCCGGTGCGGCAATCCGGCCAGCGCCAGCGCCATTTCGATCACGGCGGAGCCACAGCCTTTCGACGCGATCAGTTCGTATTCCGCCATCGAGCAATCCTCCCGAGAAAGGCATCGGCGCGGTTAGCCGATCCACTCGTCCAAACGTTTCATGATGTGCACCATGGCCGTGATGCTGCCATGGATGTCTCCCGACTTTTCCAGCCCGTGGTCGAGGCCCTCGAAAACGGCGACCTCCGCTCCGCGCGAGCGCGCCGCCGCGAGATGCGTCTCCTTATAATGCGGATCCGCCGTTCCGATAAAGACGATGGAGCGCTGACGGCATTGCGCCATGCCTTCAGGCATGCCAGGTGTGTTGAAGCCCGGCGTGAGCCAGACCAGGTCCGCACTGGCCAGCTCCGCCCGACCGGGAACCGTCAGGGCCATGGCTGCCGTTCCCGCGGACTTGCCGATGATGGTGAGGCGTTCATAGCGATCGAGCGCTTCCACCGCATCGAAGACAGCCGACGCATCCGAGCGGATCCAGGCGAGCTTCTCCTCGTTCTGAGCTTCGAGGAATGCGGGCAGCGTGTCGTAGGCATAGTCCACCGTGAGCACGTCCGCCCCGCGGGCGAGCAGGAGCGCGCGGCTGTAGTAGAGGAGCGGCATCGTGTTGCGGTAGCCGAAGCCGGGAAATAGGACGGCCAGGTGCCTGCTCTTTTCCGGGGCGCGGATGAGGGCACCCGGAACGGGATGGCTGCGATGGCCGACGATGGTCAACGCTTCTGCGGGCATGAAGGGCGCTCCTTGTTCCATGGCGACGCAGCGATCGCGGTCCTTCTCCGGACATGGGATCAGGAAACGAGGCTTCGTTCCATCTCGAACTGGCTGATCGGCGTTTTCTCGAAGCCGGCACGGGCCAGAAAATCCGCGGCCAGTCCTTCGGGGAAATTTGCGGAGATGACGATGTCCTGGCCGGGATGTCGGGCCGCAAGAGACGACATCATCCGACGCCCCAGCCCATGGCCGCGCGCCTCGCCCGAAATGACAAGGGTGCGCAGGGCGAGAGCTCCCGGCTGCGGAGCGGGTTCCACGATGGCGAAGGCCCGATCGGACAGGGAATAGGCGAGGGCCGGGGCCGCTGCGGCGGCGAGCGTTTCTGGCGACATGATCCAGGGCAGATCCTGCGCACCATGCTCCGTCACCTGACGGGCGACGACGAGCGGATCGACCTCGACGAGTTCACTCACCGCTGCCGCATCCTCGGCACGTGCTGGCCGGCGATAGCCGACGAGGCGCCGCCGGGGGATGAAGCCCAGGCTCGTGTAGAGGCGAACGGCCGGATCGTTCGTCTCGATGACTTCGAGCAGCAGCCGGCGGTCGCCGAGGCGGTGCAGGTTTTCGACCACCTCGCCGAGCGCCTGTCGTCCGAGGCCTCGCCCCCGGTGCGCAGGCACGATGCCCATAGCCGCGATGCGGGCGGTCCATCCCCGTCGGGTGACAAGGACGATGGCGATGGGCGATGGGCCATCCATGAAGACCCGGCTGGCGTCCATGTCGAGGCTTTCCCGGCGAAAGCGGTTGTTGAAGCCATGGCCTGTTACCGTCTGCGGGATGACATACCCCTCGAAGCATGCGGTCATGATTTCGGCGAGCGCCGTCGTGGTGAAGGCCAGGGCCGGCTGGCCGACCACGCCAGAGGGAAGCGACATGAGATCGTCTCCGGTAAAAGGAAAAAATGCGGGTTCGGATCAGGGCAGCGGCCGGTCCTGTGGGAACCAGGCTTCGATCTGTTCCTGCGTGAGATTCGCTCCGCAAAGAACCGTAGCGACCCGGGCACCGGTATATTTCCGATGGCACATGAGCAGACCGGCAAGACCGACAGCGCCCGCCGGTTCGATCCTGCGCCCAAGATGGCGATGCAGCAGGCTCATGGCCTGGAGAATGAGGTCGTCGCTTACGAGCAGGACCTCATCGACCGTTCCCGCCATGGATTCACGGGCGAAAGGAACGGGGACCCTCACCGCAATGCCGTCGGCAATGGTATCGGCAGCGGGTGTCTCGACATCGCGACCCTCGGCGAAGGACTTCGCCATGCAAGGCGCTCCCGACGCAGCCACGGCCACGATCCGCGTGGTCGGGGAGGCGTGCTTGAGCCAGGCTCCCATTCCCGTCGCAAGGGCCCCATTGCCCAGGGGGACGAACAGGGCATCGAGTCCGGGCGCCTCCTCCGACAGTTCCACGGCAATCGTGCCGGCCCCTTCCGCGATGGCAGGTTCCGCGCCATCCTCCACGAACCGCAGGCCGCGCTCTGCTGCGAATGCCCGTGCCTTATCCTTCGCGGCGTCGAGATCGCTCCCGTGGAGAACCACTTTCGCTCCCAGGCGGCGCATGGCTTCGATCTTGAAGGAATTGGCGTTTGTCGCGGCGAACACGGTCACATCGTGTCCAGCCCGCGCGCCGGCATAGGCCAGGCCCTGGCCGAAGTTTCCCGCCGAGGCCGTGACGAGCGACGTGGGTGCCCGAAGCTCGCGGGCGACCAAGAGGCTGGTGCCCCGGCCTTTGAAACTGCGGATCGGGTTTTCGGTCTCGTTCTTCATCCACAGGGAAAGCCCCAGCATCCGGTCGAGATCGGGCGACTGCCGGATGGCGGACTGGAGAAAGGTCGGGTCAATCAGGTTCCGGCCTTCAAGGATGCGGGCAGGGGAAAGCTCGGGCGTGCTCATGGCGGAACCTTAGCATGCGATTGCGCGGGTTATATGCAAATTTTCTGGATACTTGTGCCTTTAACCGCATAATCATGGGCTATGACGCAGGATTCGTGCATGACCGATCTCGATGCTCTCGATCGCAAGATTCTCGACCTCGTGCAGGACGATGCGGACCTGTCGACGGAGGCTCTTGCCGGAATGGTCGGGCTCTCCGCATCCGCCGTGCAGCGGCGCCTGTCTCGCCTGAAGCGGGAAGGAATCATCGAACGCATCGTGGCATTGGTCGAGCCCCGTTCCGTCGGTCGCACGGTAACGGTGCTCGTCGAGGTCGAGATCGACAACGAGCGCCGCCGCTCGCTGGAAAGCTTCCAGCGATGGATCGGCGATGCTCCCGAGGTCCAATCCTGCTGGTACGTGACCGGAGACGCGGATTACGTGCTCCTGGTTTCAACCGAGGATCTTGAAGGCTACAACGCCTTCATCGAAAGGCTGATGACCGAACAACCGGTGGTGCGGAAATACAAGAGCCTCATCGCTCTCAAGACGGTCAAGCGGGGGCTTAAGGTCCCGGCTCGAACCGCAACGCCGGCCGTCTTCTCAACGGACTGAAGAGGGGCTCAGTCGTGCGCGTAGAGATAGGCCACGACGTCTCGTGCTTCCGCGGGCGATATGCCCGTCACCGGCATCGCCGTCTGCGGGTTGATCCCGCGGGGGTCGACGATCCAGCGCGCGAGATTGTCGGGCGTGTTCTTCAGCATTCCAGCGACATAGACCCTTCGGGAGATTGTCGTGAGAGGCGGGCCGACGAGGCCATCCGCATGGGGAATGCCTTCAATGGTGTGGCAACCCGCGCACCCATAGCGCAGGATCTGCATTTTCCCGCGACGGATGCTGCCCCCCGTGAGAAGCTCGGCCCGGTTCTGACGCTCGAGGCGGTCCTTGTAACGGTCCACGAGATATCCTCCCGCGGTGACGGCGACCAGTATGGCCAGGGCGCCGGCGGGCATTGCGGGTGACCAGCCCCGATCCATGCGCGCGGACATGAGCGGAGCGCTCCCGCCCGCGATGGCGGCAGAGCGAGTTCTTGTGAGACGTCTGTGGCGTGAACGGCGCAGAAGAATCCAGCCAAGAAGGAGCGTTGAGAGAACCGCATACAGGCCTTTAGCGAGAGAGAGGCGCATGGCTCCCTCCTGGTATCGGGACGGTGCCCGATTTGCTGATCCAGATCCCGATCATCGCCAGGGTCGCCGCCGCATAGACGAGACCCGCAGGCACCCACATGATCAGTCCGGCGAGCTGTTGATCCTCCAGGGGCGTCAATCCCCAATGCGCAGCATCCGACGACTGGGCCGGATAGATGGGACTGCGCGCTATGGACAGCAGGATGCCCAGGAAGCCGGAATGCAGGGCCGTCACGAACAGATAGAAGGCCGCGGCGCCGTAACCGCGCACGCGCGCTCTCCCCCTTAGCAGAGACCACCAGAACAGGAGCGCCGATCCGAGGAAGCTGACGTGCTGGAGACCGTGAACGAAGGGGCTCTCGAGGGCGGCATTGAACAGGAGCGGGACGTGCCAGAGCCAGATCGCCGCGCCATGGGTAAGGGTGGCGACAGGCGGGTCGACCAGGATCCGCCAGGGGCGTGAAACCCATCTGCTGCGCCCGACGGCGCCGATCGTCCTCCGCCGGGCGAGGGGCAGGGCCCAGAGCATCCCTCCCATGGGTCTGGCCAGCACGAGGAGAGGCGCCGCGAGAGTCATGAGGATCTCATGCTCGAGCATGTGGACGGCGAAGAGCCTCTCTGCGAGAGCGTGCACGGGAGAAATAAGAGCGATGGCCAGCAGGAGCCATCCGCAGCCGAAACTCGCAGCCTGCCAGAGGGCGACGCCTCGTCCCGGAGCAAGTCCGATCCAGAGTCGGGCGACGCCTGTCGCGTAGAGAAAGGCCGAACAGAGGAGAGGAAGCGCGACCCAGGCCTCCAGGGACCGGGGCGAGGCCGGATCGTGGTTGCCGCCGTGCGCCAGGGCCGTCACGGGCAGCAGGAGCATCGCAAGTGGCAGCAGGGGTCTCATCGTTCGCACCCATGAAGGATCACCCCTGCTGCGCCCTGAACCAGGATCACGAGCGCGAAGAGTGCTGCCATGGCAATGCCGACGATGGCCGTGAAGCGATGAGGCCGCCCGGCACCGGCGCTGTCGGCGCGAGGCATGATGCTCGAACGATCGAAGGCTCTCCACGAGAGGAACCCGCCAAGGAGGCTGACCAGCGCCATGATGCAGGCGACGAGCGGGACAAGCCCGACCTTGTGTGCGCAGATCCAGGGCACGAGAGCATAGTTGATCTGCGTGTTCAGCAGCCATGCGGTCGGGCCGATGAAAATGCCCGCAGAGGGTATGCCGCTTCGCAGGAAGGAGATCATGAGCGCCTCACAGCCTCGGGCCCCAGTAGAGCAGGGCATAGATGGGGAGCCAGGAAAGGACGACGAAGTTCCAGTAGAATGCGTTGTCGCCTACGTCGCTGAACCTCTTCCCGTGCGCATGACGCGTGAACATCAGGACGGTCAGCACGATCGTGTCGACGACATCCGTGATGATGTGTACCGTGTGGAGGCCGAGCAAGGCCCAGAGAAGGGAACCATAGGCGTTCTGGTCCCACTTCACGTGCAGCCCGCCGAACTCGAGAAAGCGCAGGCCGATGGCTGCAAGTCCGAATGCGAGGACGACGATGAGATAAACCTGCACACGCGGCAGGTCTTCCTTCTCAGCGAACTTCTTCGAAAGATAATTCGGGATGATGCTGACGATCAGGACGACGGTGACCAGGCTCGACCAGATAAGATCCGGAGGCGGAGCGCTGAGGGGCCATTGCGGATTGAGGAACGCCAAGTAGAGATATGCGCCTGCCGCGAGGGCGAACCCCGTGCCCTCCAGAACGCAGAATCCGAGCGTTCCCCACCACATGGGACTGCGCGCCCCGAACGCGTAGGTTGGAAGCTCGGAAACATCGAGAACGGGCCTGTGCTTCATTTTTCGTCCTCTTTCGCGCCCTTCGGCCAGAACCAGGCGATGAGCGTCACGCCGACGATGAGGCTCCCCCAGACGGCGGCCCAGGGCGTGAAGATCGATCCGATGAAGGTGATGCCCGTGGCGACGGCTGCAATGAAGGGCCAGACGGAAGGCTCCGGCGAGGATTCGCGCAGATCGGCCCGTGCCTCGGATACCGTGGAGACGATCAGTTCGCGGTTGTCGACGCTGAGACCCGCCGCCACAGACAAGGTTTCCCGTTCGGCCCAGAGAGGTTCCCGATTGGTGACGACGGGGATGCGGTCGAAGTTCTGCGGTGGCGGTGGCGAGGAGGTCGCCCACTCGAGGGTGCCTGCCTGCCAGGGATTGTCTCCGGCAACGGCGCCCTTCCTGGCGCTCGTAATCACGTTCCAGAGGAAGACGACGAAGCTGAGGAAGAACACGAGCGCGCCCACCGACGAGAGGAGGTTCAGGTTGTCCCACCCCATTTCGTGCTGATAGGTGTAGACGCGGCGCGGCATCCCCATCAGACCCGTAATGTGCATGGGGAAGAACGCGAGGTTGAAGCCCACGAAAGCAAGCCAGAAGTGCCAGCGGCCGATCCGCTCGTCCATAAGGCGGCCGACGATCTTCGGATACCAGTAGTAGACGGCGCCTAGGAGCGGGAAGACGGCGCCGCCGATCAGCACATAGTGGAAGTGCGCGACGACGAAATACGTGTCGTGAACCTGGGTATCAAGCGGAACGGAGGCGAGCATGATGCCGGAAAGGCCGCCTGCCACGAAGATGAAGAAGAAGCCGAGAACGAACAGGAGCGGTGTCCTGAAGACCGGCCTTCCATCCCACAGCGTCGCGATCCAGCAGAAGATCTGTATCCCGTTCGGGATGGCGATCATCATGCTCGACGCGGTGAAGAAGCTCGCTCCCAGCTGGGGCAGGCCCGTGGTGAACATGTGATGCACCCACAGGCCGAATGAAAGAAAGCCCGTGGCGATGAGGGAAAGGACGAGCGCCAGGTAGCCGAAGGTCTTGCGGCGGGAGAAGGTGGTGATGATGGCGGATACCATCCCGGTGGCGGGCAGGAAGATGATGTACACCTCAGGATGCCCGAAGAACCAGAACAGGTGTTGCCAGAGGAGGGCATCCCCGCCTTCGGCCGGGTTGAAGATATGCGTTCCGATCAGACGGTCGAGGATCAGGAAGGTGGAGGCCAGCATAACGGCCGGCATCGCGAAGATGATGAGGAAGGACGTGACGAAGACGGACCATACGAAGAGCGGGATCCTGTCCAGTGTCATGCCGGGCGCGCGCTGCTTGGGCACGGTCACGACGATCTCCACGGCGACCGCCAGGGCTGAGACCTCGGTGAAGGTGATCATCTGAGCCCAGATGTCGGCACGCTTTCCGGGGGAGAATTCCGGTCCTGAAAGGGGAACGTAGGCGAACCATCCCACGTCGGCGCCGATGTTCAGCATGAAGGCGACCCAGATCATCAGTCCGCCGAACACGTAGACATAATAGCTGAAGGCATTGAGCCGGGGAAACGCGATGTTGCGCGTGCCCAGCATCAGAGGGACGAGGTAGACGGCGAAAGCCTCCATCACCGGCACGGCGAACAGAAACATCATCGTCGTGCCGTGCATGGTGAAGAGCTGGTTGTAGAGATCCGGACCGATGAGCCGGCTCTCCGGGCGCGCCAGCTGCAGACGCATTGCAGCCGCCGCCAGACCGCCAAGGAAGAGAAACAGAAAGGCCGTGACGATGTAGCGTCGGCCGATGATCTTGTGGTCCACCGTGGAAAGGGCGCCGATCAGTCCGCGCTTGGTGCCCCAGGTCCGAGCAAGACGCGTCGTCAGTTCGGGCCCGTCGACCTGGTGATCGCGCAACTCCTTCGGATCCGGCGCCGCATAGGCCTCGCTCATTTCAGGCCCTCCAAGTAGCTCACGAGCGCGTTGAGGTCTTGCGGTTCGACCTGGATCAGCGGCATGTTCGTTCCGGGCTTTATCCTCTGCGGGTCGACGATCCATGCCGCCAGATTCCCGCGCGTGTTCTGAAGAGTGCCGGCCGCAAGCGTCAGCCTGCTTCCCACATGGGTCAGGTCGGGGCCGACCTTCCCGCCGGCGGAAGTCCCACGCACGGAGTGACACATGATGCATGGGCTTGTCAGGAAGACCTGCTCGCCTCTCCTGCGCTCGTCGTCGGCAGGGGGGGCGGCGCTCGCGATCTGCCGGTCTCGCCAAGCGTCGAACTCGGACTTCGGCTTGGCGACGATCAGCATGCTCATATGGGCGTGCTGCCATCCGCAGAATTCGGCGCACTGACCGCGATAGATCCCTTCGCGGTCGGCCTGCATCTCGATGACGTTCTGACGGCCGGGAATGTTGTCCATCTTTCCCATCAGGCTCGGAACCCAGAACGAATGGATGACGTCGCTCGATTCCAGCTTCAGCCGTACCGGCTCGCCCACGGGAATATGGATCTCGTTTGCGGTCGTGAAGCTCCGGTTCGCCTGTGCGTCCTCGTAGTCGATCTGCCACCACCATTGATGACCTGTCACCTTGATGGTCAGAACGTCTTCTCGCTTGTCCCCGAACCGCTTCTGATAGGCATAGCTGATGCCGGTAAGTGCAAGCACCGTCAGTGCCGTCAGCGCAACGAGGAGCGTTACGGCACGCCCCATCCCGGCCTCTGTGCCGGGATCGTCGGAAAGAGGATCCGCTTCCGCGCTCCGCCGCGCGCGGAGCGAGGCGATGAGTCCGAGCATGGTCAGCGCCCAGACGGTCGCCAGAACGGCGAGAAAGATCCAGAACAGGGTCTCGAGCGATCGCGCGCCCGGGCCATGCGGGTCGAGGGCCGATTGCCAGCCTTTGCACCCCGTGAGTGGGAGAAGAAGCAGTGCCGCGGCAGAGGGGCGCAGGCGCATGACGGTCCCCTATTGCGGCGCAAGCGCCGAGGGCGAAGGGCTCCCGCCCTGGACTGGCGGACTCGGCGGCATCCGGTTCTCGGAAGGGTGCGGATGCATGTCGTCGTTGCGGCCGGGCGCCGCTGCCTTCGGCTCCAGGCCGCTCATCGAGCGTACGTAGACCGCCAGCTCCCAGATCTGGTCGTCCGGAATCTTGCCGCGGAATGACGGCATGCCGTTAGGGCGCCCCTCCCGGATCGTCTGGACGATGTTCTCGAGCGAACTGCCATAGATCCAGCGGTCGTCCATCAGCGGCGGCCCGGAACTCCCGCCCCCGTTGGCATGGCAGCCGTTGCAGTTGAACCATGCGTAGAGCCGCTTGCCCTGGTTCAGATGATAGGCGTTGCCCTCGAAAGCACGGGCCTTGCCGGAAACCTCCTGCCTGGGAGGCGATGCGCCTGGAGAAATGGAAACGAGCGCCGTCTTCTCCTGGCTCTCTTCTGTAACGGGATCGGGGCGGAAGTCCCGTTTCTCGCGCTCGCAGGCTGCAAGGAACATCCCTGTACAAATCACGATCGACAGCGTTCTCGTCCGCAAGGCTCTCATGGCGCTCCTGCCGTGCGATGAACCGACGTATCGAGCCGCGGCACGCCGAATTCGGCGAGGATCGCGTCGATCTCAGGGCGGCGGCGCTCGAGAATGTCGTCGATCCGTTGGCGGAGGGCATCGTCCTCCTTCCTCACGGCGGCAGAAATGTCCCACACCATGGGAAGCTGCGGACCGTCGAAGGCGGGCCGTACCGGCGCAAGCTCAAGGCGAACCTTCTCTCGGGGCGCGAAGTAGCCGGCCATCGGGCCCCAGGCCACCGCGATGTCGATCTCTCCCTCCGCCACCGCGCGAACGATCCGAGAAGGCGGATCGGGCTCGGAGTAGTCTCCGTAGAGCGTATAGCCGCGGACGTTGTCGATGATGCCCCGACGGGCGAGCGCGTGGGCCGGCGGGGTGTTCCATCCGTCGTCGCCGACCAACTGCACCCCGACGCGGCGCTCCCGGAGAATCGGGTCGTCGAATGTTTTCGGCAAAGGGTCGCCCGCGCGGACGATGAAGACATAAGAGGACCGGTAATAGGGTGCGGTTGTGCGAACCCCTTCGAGATTGCTCGGCAATCCCATGACGATATCGCACCGCTTTGCCTTCAGCGTCTCGCGAAGAAAACCGCGGCGCTGCGCGTACCAGAGATACGATACGTCGGCACCGAGATCCTGGGCGACCAGACCGGCAATGCGGTTTTCGAAACCCTCGCCTTTTTCGTTCGTGAAGGGCAGGTTGTTGGGGTCGGCACACACGCGGAGCTCTCCCGCTTCTGCCGCCGGACAGACGAGCAGCGCCAGAGCGAAGAGTGCCTTACGGGAGCTTGAACACATAGAGCGTTCCTCCCTTGGTCGTCACATTCTTCAACTCGCGCATGGCGTTGACGAAGCCCATGGCTGCGGTCCCGTCGCGCGGGTCGAGATCGTTGGACACGATGGCACCCGACCATCCCCCGACGCCGGAGAGGATGGCCACATATTGCCTGCCGTCCGGGCCTCGATAGGTCGTCGGCTGCCCGATGATCCCCGAGTCCGTCTTGAACTGCCAGAGGACCTCGCCGGTGCGCGCGTGAACGGCCTTGAACCAGCCTTCCATGTTTCCGTAGAAGACGAGGTCGCCTGCGGTCGCCAAGGTGCCGCCCCAGGCCGGGAAGCGCTCCTTGATGGTCCAGACCTCCTTGCCCGCGACGATGTCCCAGGCCGAGAACTCGCCCATATGCCCGCCGGGCCCCGGCATCATGCGGACCTCAGCGCCGACATAGGGCGTTCCCGCGATATAGTTCGGTTCGACGCTTTCCCAATCCATGCACAGGTTGTTGTGGGGGATGTAGAGAAGGCCCGTTTTGTGGGAGAAGGCGGAAGGGCTCCAGTCCTTCGCGCCCGGTGCCGTGGGGCAGATGTCCCTGACGACCTTGTTCTGGAGCGGGTACTTGTCCTGATTGATCTTGATGCGCCCCGTCGAGAGATCGACGCCCTGGTGCGCATTGACGGCGTGATAGAAGCTGGCGGAAAGAACTTCTCCGGTCGTGCGGTCGACCACATAGAGAAGGCCGTTGCGATCCGGATGCACGAGCACCTTGCGGCGCTGCCCCTTCCAGTCGAGATCGAGAAGGATGTTCTCGTTGATCCCGTCCCAGTCGAAGAGGTCGTGCGGATTCCATTGATAGAACCAGAGCGCCTCGCCCGTGTCGATGTCCCTGGCGAAAACGCCGTTGGTCCACTTGTTGTCGCCCGGGCGCTGGTTCGGATTCCAGGGGCCGGGATTGCCGGGGCCGTAGAAGATGAGGTTGAGATCGGGATCGTAGGTGACGAAGCCCCATACCGTGCCGCCGCCCTGCTGCCATGCATCCGGCGGCCAGGTCGTGACGCCGAGATCCTTCCCCTTCTCGGAATCGTAGAAAGGCTTGAAGGCGCTGCCGATCTTCACGTCCGCGTCAGGGCCGGTGTTGTAGGCTTTCCATACGCTCTTCCCCGTGTTCGCATCGAGCGCTTGGATCCAGCCGCGGACGCCGTACTCGCCGCCCGAGATGCCGACGATGACCTTGCCCTTGGCGGCGAGGGGCGCCATGGTCATGGTCTCGCCCTTGTTGATGTCGCCGAGCTTCGTTTTCCAGATTTCCTCGCCGGTCTCGGCATTCACCGCGACGACGTGGGCGTCGAGAGTCGTGAAGAAAACTCTCCCGTCGGCGTAGGTCGGTCCGCGATTGACCACATCGCAGCAGGCGACGCCCTGCGCTGCCGAGGCCGGCTTGGGGTTGTATTGCCACTTCATCGGCGCGCCCGGTTGGGACAGGTCGAGCGCGTAGAGAATGTTCGGGTAGGGCGTCAGCACGTACATGGTGGAGCCGACCACGATCGGTGCAGCCTCCTGCCCCTTGTTGACGCCAGTGGAAAAGGTGAAGGCGACCTGGAGATCCCTGACGTTCTCCGTATTAATTTCGGAGAGCTCGCTGTAACGGGTGCCGGCAAAGTTCTTCGTCGGCATGCTCCATTGGCCATCGTCCGCTGGAGCGGCCGAGGCCGGAGGGGTCGGCAGCGATGTCTGCGCCGAGGCCGATGACAGGAGGCATGCCAATGCCAGAAGAGTGCCGGAAATCGGACCAAACGAACGGCGCATCAACGCACTCCTGAGCCGCGGAGCATCGGGTCGGCGAGACTCAACGGCTTCGCTTGGATAAGGTTCCAAGGTCACAAATCGGCTCAGTCGGCCCGTCTATGGGCCCAGAACCCACGGCCTGGATCGTAGCTGAAGGCCGCGAGCGTCAGCCCGAGCACGAGAGTTACGCCGCAGACGGCGATGGCCAGGGGATCGGAGCGCAGATAAAGCGCGAAGCGGATCATCTCGACGGCATGCGTGAAAGGGTTGAGAAGGGCGAGCCAAGCCAGCGTCGGACTGACCTCGTCCAGCCGCCAGAGCGGATAGAGCGCCGTCGAGGCGAAGAACATTGGGAAGATCGCGAAGTTCATGACGCCGGCGAAGTTCTCGAGTTGCCGGATGAACGACGACAGGAGCAGGCCCAAGGCACCCAGCATCATTCCGGCAAGCAGGAGCGCCGGGAGCACCGCCACATAGCCGAGAGCGGGCGGCCTCACATCCCAAACCCTGGCGATGAGGAGAAAGAGATAAACGAGCGGGACGACGGCGAGCGTGTTCGCGACCAGTCTGGCCGTGAGAAGCCACCAGCGCGGAAGGGGGGCCGTGAGCAGGACGCGCATGGATCCCATCTCCCGGTCGTAGACCATCGAAAGGGAGCCCTGGAAGGCGTGAAACAGGAGCATCATCGCGGCAAGTCCAGGGACGATATAGACCTCGTAGAGGATGTAGGTCTCGTAGGGAGGGATGATGGAAAGGCCGAGGACGGACCGGAAGCCTGCGCCGAAGAGGCCGAGCCAGACCAGCGGGCGGACGATGGCCGAGGCGAGCCGGCCGCTCTGCCCGACAAGCTTCAGGAACTCCCGCCTTGTGATGCCGGCCAGCGCGCGAAGGGCATGGGGTGCAGTCATGCCGGTTGCTCGGTCAGCCTGAGGAAGGCTGCCGTGAGGCCCTCCCCCTTCGTCAGCTCTGCCGCGCTCCCCCGCCAGCGGATCGCACCGCGGTGCAGCAGGAACAGAGCATCCTCCGGTCCCACCTCGTCCAGCAGGTGGGTCGTCCAGAGAACGCTGAGACCGCGCTCTCGGCAAAGATCGCGCACATAGCGCATCAGGAACCGTCGCGTCGCCACGTCGAGCCCGGCCGTGGCCTCGTCGAGAACGAGAAGCCGCGGCTCGTGCATCAGCGCCCTGGCAATTTCCACGCGCCGCCGCAATCCGCCCGAAAGGGATCTGACCTTGTCGTGCGCCCTCTCTTCCATTCTCAGACGCGACAGTTCGGCCATGCCGCGCATGTCGGAATCAGCCCGCGACAGCCCGTGGAGCGCGGCATGATAGCGGAGATTTTCGATGACGCTCAGATCGAGGTCGAGGGTCGGCGCCTGAAAGACGATCCCGAGCGCGGCAAGCGCTCCCAAAGGGTCCTTCCGGAGGTTGCGGCCGAAGATGTCGATCTGCCCATGCTGCGCTGCGTAGAGGCCGGTCAGGAGCGATACGAGGGTCGTCTTTCCGGCTCCGTTCGGGCCGAGGAGCACGGCGAAACTCCCCTCTTCGATGCTCAGATCCACCTCCCGGAGAGCCCGGCTCTGCCCGAACGCATGGCTCACTCCCTGAACGGCGAGCGCCTTCATGGTCCCACCACCACGCCCCACGGAGAACGGCCTACCCCGATGCTCTTGACGGGTTCTCGACGCTCGAGATCGATAACTGTCACGTCGTTCGAGTTTCCGTTCGCGGTATAAAGGCGCTTTCCGTCTGGCGAGAGATCGAGATGCCAGACCCGCTGCCCCACGAGATACATGTGAAGAACCTTGAAGGTTTTCGCGTCGATTTCCGCTACGCGGTTCGCCGGCCCCAAGGCGACGAAGGCCCGCGACCCGTCGGGCGAGAGCTGCATGCCAACTGCCTGGATGAGCTCGCGGGAGACACCGGGAACCTCGAAATGGACCTTGGAAAGCAGTTCCCGGCTCGCGGCGTCGTAGATAGAGACGGTGCCGCGGAGTTCGGAGGAGACCCAGATCTGCCTGTCGTCCGCCGAAAACTGAGCGGATCGGGGACGGGTGTCGACGAGGACGTTGTCGACCAGCTCCAGCTCCTGCGCATCGATCACATGGATCATGCTCGTGGTCTCGGACGTCGCGACCACCGTCCTGCCATCATGACTGACGCCAACGCCCTCGGGCTCGACGCCGACCTCGACCTCCTGGACGATTTCGTTCCGGGACAGGTCGACAACGGATATCCGGTTGTCGTCCTCGTTGGCGACGAAGAGGCGTTTGCCGTCCGGATGGACGGCGAAGAACTCGGGATCGCTCCCCGACGGAATCGATCCTTCGACGCGCCGGCTCGCCAGATCGACGATATCGATCCGATTGTCGTCGCCGACCGCGACATAGAGTTTCCTCTTGTCCCTGCTGAGAGCCAGGCCCCGAGGTCGGCGGCCCACTTCGATCGTTGCAGTTACCTGCAGAGAGGCTCCGTCGAGCACCGAGATCGTATTGTCCTGCTCGTTCGATACGTAGATCGTGTCCGCCCGCGCAGGCGCGGCAAGAAATAGCATCGCCGTCAGGGCAAGACACTTCAAAGCTTGCATCTGCTTTCCTCTCTGTCCTGTCCCAGCGTGTCCAGTTGGGAGGTGCGATGGAGAAAGCCTGGCTGCGGCGAGACGGAGACGAGCAGCCGCGGCCCGGCGATGAGGATCGGCTGACGCATCTGCCCGTCCCAGGGCCGGAAGCTCTGGCCCTGCCCCTTGAAGCCGGACAGCAGGAAGTCGGGGCCGCGCAAATACGATGCAACGGTTTCCGCATCCTCAGAGTCCGTGCGGAAAGCCGCTTCTCCGATGGACCGGACTGCGGCCCAGGCCGCGTAATCGACCGCGGTCATGCGCCGTTTCGCCATCCGCATGAACCGGCTCTGCAGCTGGGTTGCACCCCATTGTTCGGTGACGGGGCTCCAGCCCGTCGCCACCAGGCCATGGCTTCCTGCTACCGGCCGGGGCCGAGCCGTGCGCCCTTCCAGATAGTCTCCGAATTCGCGGCCTTCATCGGCCACGACCAGGACATCGTAATCCGGCACCTGCGTGAAGGCGGGAATCTCGCTCTGAAGCGAGACATGACCCGTGTCGGCCCGCGCGTTGCCGGGCCGAAAGGTCCATTCCTTCTCGACGACGATCTCCGCGCCGAATTTTCGTGCCGAGCGGCGGAACGCCTCCGCCAGAAGCCGGTCGCCCTCGCCTCGCCCCGAAACGAGGAACCAGCGCTTCCAGCGCTTGAAAGCCAGATACTGGGCGAGTCCATCGGCCAGCATGGCGCGACTCGGGACCGTATGCAGAAGGTTCTTCGCACACGATTCGTTCCGAAGCGTATCGTCCGGTGCCTGAGCATTGAGCACCAGAACACCGGCCATGCTCGCGGCTTCCGCGATGGAGCGCGTGGCCGCCGCGTCCGCAACCGTGACGATGAACCGGGCCCCTTGCCGCGACACATCTTCGACGATGCCGGCGGGATCTGCGCCGGCGGCAAATGATCGTTCGATGAGCCTGAAGCGCTGGTCCGTGAACCGTCCCGTCGTCGTGATGTCCGCAAGGCCAAGGCGTGCCCCGGCGGTTCCTTCGTCGAAAGCCGCATCGTCGAGCGGCGATACGGGCGAGGTCTCCTGGCGCTCCTGCCTGACGACGGCAATGCTCAGGCCCTCCCGCTCCGCATGGGCCGGCGCAGCAACGAAAAGCGCGAGGAACAGGACAAGCGGTCTCACTCGCCCGCCCTCCTTTGCCGCACGGGCGAATCCTCGACGATGCCGGCTGGGGCGCCTCCCAAGGTGACGGTTCTCTCAACCAGTGCCGCGACGTCGCTCCACGAATGCGTCGCGATGAGCAGCGTCGCTCCGAGCCGGGCGACCTCCTCGCGGACGAGGGCCTGCATCTGCCGGGCCGTGTCCCGGTCGAGGGCGGCGAAGGGTTCGTCCAGAAGAAGGAGGCGAGGTTCGACGCACAGCGCCCGCGCCAAGGCGATCCGCCGCGCCATGCCGACCGACAGATGGGAGGGGTAAAGGTGGGCCGCATCGTCGAGGCCTATTCTCGAGAGCCATTCGCGGGCCCCGCCGCGCGAACGAGGCAAGACGACCTCCAAGTTCTGGAGCGCCGTCAGCCATGGCAGGAGACGGGACGCCTGGAACAGGTAGCCGACCGGCTTGGGCCGGTCCGAGACGAGTCCCTGGAAGTCCATGTCCAGCCCGGCGACGATCTGCAGCAGGCTCGACTTGCCAATGCCCGACGGACCGATGACTGCACAGGTCTCGCCCTGTCCAAGAGAGAGTTCGAAGTTCCGGAGGATGCAGCGCTCTCGTGCGCCTTCCCGCCCCGGATATTCCTTGCGCCTGATCACGATCTTCATGGCTGGCGCCGCCACTGCCCGGCAGATTGCTCCACCGGCCTGAAGAGGAATGCCTCCAGCACCAGGACGCAGCCCACGAAGGCGATGGCATAGGCCATGACCCGCGGGACGTCGAAGAGCTGAAAGTAGGTCTGAAGCTGGAAGCCGACGCCGTTCGAGCGCCCGAGAAGCTCCGCCACGAGCACGATCTTCCACACCAGGGACAGGCCGTTCCTCGCTGCCGCCAGCAGGTAGGGAGCGAGCTGCGGGAGGACGACCGTGCGAAGGGTCTTTAACGGTCCGAACTCATAGATCTGCGCGACCTCGGCAAAGTCACGATCCAGAGTGCCTGCGCCCTCGCGCAGGGTGACGGCGACGCTCGGGATCTTGTTGACGGCAACGGCGATGAGAAGCGCAGCCTCCGTGAGGCCCATCCAGATATAGGTCAGGATGATGACGATGAGGGCCGGGATGTTCAGGAGGACGATCAGCCACGGGTAGAGCCACCGGTCGATGCCCCGGCTCCTGCCGAGCACAAGCCCGATCGCCGTCCCGACGATCATCGCCACGACGAAGGCGATGCCGACCCGGGCGAGGGAAAAACCCAGATGGAATGGCAGTTCGCCGCTTGCGGTCTCCTGCGCCATGACGGTGAAGACGGCCATTGGGCCTGGCAGAAGCCGGCTGCCTGCGAGCATCGCTCCCGCCTGCCAGAGCGCAAGAAGGAGAAGGATCGAAGGGATTCCCTGCCAGCGGCGGATGCTTCCCGTCATTGTCCGCCCCATTCGCTGTGCGAGGGCCAGAAGACCGCAGGGTCGAGCCGACGCGCCGGTCCGACGAGAGCCTCGCCACCGAGTTCGGCCAGAATGTCGTAGAGGCGCGCCGCATCGCGGCGCTCCTCGCCGCTCCACCGTTCGATGATCCCCTCGCGGTAGCCTTCCTTCAGGACGGCGCGAACTTTGGGGTCGGACGTGCCGAGGAGGGGCTCCAGGCGGATCCATTCCTGGTCTGAGCGCGCGAGCAGGGCCTTCGCCTCCGCCGAGGCCCGCAGGAATCCGTCGAGAGCCTCCCGGTTCTGCAAGGCCCAGGGCTCCAGGAAGACATATCCGAGGATCGGAACGTCCGGGCGCGCGCCGAGACCCTTCACGATGTCCGCCACCGTCAGCAGGAGCTTTGCGCCGTCCGCCTGCAAACGGGCCGCATAGTGCCAGTAGGTCAGAACCGCATCGATACGACCCTGCGAGAATTCCTCGCCGAGAAGGGGCGGCGCGCCGAAGACCGGCTTCGCGGAGCTTGCGACGTCCTCGCCCGTTTCGCGGCGGGAGAGAGCCCGAAGCAGCAGCCAGCTCTTGTCGAGAGGGCCTCCGGCGACGCCGATGCGCTTTCCCTTCAGATCCGAAAGCGCGCCGATTGCCGAACCGGGCTTGACCAGCAGCATCCCGGTCGCCTTGGAATAGGGGAAAAAGCTCAACGACCTGCCCTCCGCTCTCTGGCGGGCGGCCCATGGCCAGTCTGTGACGATGATATCCACGGCCTGCGTGAGCAGGGCGATCTTCGCCGCCTCGTTCGTCGCATAGGTCGAGGTGACGAGCCGAATGCCGTTCTTCTCGTCGAGACGGTGAGCCTCGATGGTGTCCATCTCCCAGGACACGGTTCCGAACTTGAGAATCCCGACCCGGACGGCCGTGGGCTCTCCTGCGATTGCAGGGAAGCACACCAGCAGCGCGAGGATGAAGACGAGCCGGATCGCCATGGGCGCAATGTATCCTTGAGCGGCGCTCCGTAACCAACGGCCAAGCTCGGCGCGGGTTCCCTGTCCGCATGCGCCATGAGTTGCGCTCCTTCGTCATGATCTCCGGATTCGTGAGGGCGGGCAGGGCGCCCGCCTGTTTTCCTATGGAAGGCGAACCTTGGCCTATGGCCGATTTCGGCCAGGCTGCTAGATTCCCGGGCGGGAGGGCTTGAGACCCATGACAAGCTACGGACCGCTGACCCTTCATGTTCCCGAACCCGCCGTCCGGCCGGGAGGGACGCCGGACTTCTCCAACGTGAAGATCCCCAAGGCCGGAGCCGTTCCCCGGCCGGAGGTGGATGCCGATCCCGAGAGCATTCGGGACCTTGCCTATTCGATCATTCGCGTCCTCAACCGCAGCGGAGAGGCGGTCGGACCCTGGGCCGGCCTTCTGAGCGACGAGGAACTGCTCGAGGGCATGCGTCACATGATGACGCTGAGGGCGTTCGACGCCCGCATGCTCACGGCCCAGCGGCAGGGCAAGACGTCCTTCTATATGCAGCATCTCGGCGAAGAGGCGATCAGCTGCGCCTTCCGCAAGGCTCTGTCTCCGGGAGACATGAATTTTCCGACCTACCGCCAGGCCGGGCTCCTGATCGCCGGGGGCTATTCCATGGTCGACATGATGTGTCAGGTCTATTCGAATTCCCGCGACCCCCTCAAAGGGCGGCAGCTGCCGATCATGTACTCCGCGAAGGACCATGGGTTCTTCACCATCTCCGGCAATCTCGCGACGCAGTTCGTGCAGGCGGTAGGATGGGCGATGGCCTCCGCCATCAAGAACGACACCAGGATCGCGGCGGCCTGGATCGGCGACGGTTCGACGGCGGAATCGGACTTCCACGCCGGACTCGTCTTCGCGTCCACCTACAAGGCGCCCGTCGTGCTCAACATCGTCAACAACCAGTGGGCGATCTCGACCTTCCAGGGCATCGCCAGAGGAGGCTCGGGCACCTTCGCCGCGCGGGGCCTCGGCTTCGGCCTGCCTTCGCTGCGGGTGGACGGGAACGACTATCTCGCCGTCTACGCGGTCGCGAAATGGGCGGTGGAGCGCGCACGCCGCAACCTGGGCCCGACGCTCATCGAATACGTCACCTATCGCGTCGGCGCGCACTCGACCTCCGACGACCCCTCGGCCTACCGTCCGAAGACGGAATCGGACGCATGGCCGCTCGGGGATCCGATCATTCGCCTGAAGAACCACCTCATCGTCCGCGGCGTCTGGTCGGAAGAGCGGCACAAGCAGGCGGAGGCCGAGATTCTCGACGCCGTCATCGCCGCGCAGAAGGAGGCCGAGAGCTACGGGACGCTGCACGCGGGCGGGAAGCCTTCGGCGAAGGACATGTTCGAGGGCGTCTATGCCGAGATGCCTCCACATCTGCGCAGGCAGCGCCAGCAGGCCGGAGTCTGACCATGGCAAGGATGACGATGGTCGAGGCGATCCGCGACGCCATGGACGTGATGATGGCGCGGGACGAGAACGTCGTGGTCTTCGGCGAGGACGTCGGCTATTTCGGCGGCGTGTTCCGCTGCACGCAAGGACTTCAGCAGAAATATGGCAAGACGCGCTGCTTCGACACGCCGATCAGCGAATCGGGGATCGTCGGCGCCGCCATCGGTATGGCGGCCTACGGCCTCAGACCCTGCGTCGAGATCCAGTTCGCCGACTACATGTACCCCGCCTATGACCAGATCGTGTCCGAGGCGGCCCGGCTGCGCTACCGCTCCAACGGCCAGTTCACTTGCCCTTTGGTGGTGCGGATGCCGACTGGCGGCGGCATCTTCGGAGGCCAGACGCACAGCCAGAGCCCCGAGGCGCTCTTCACCCACGTCGCCGGACTGAAGACGGTCGTTCCGTCGAATCCCTACGACGCCAAAGGGCTTCTGATCGCCGCTATCGAGGATCCGGACCCGGTGATCTTCCTGGAGCCGAAGCGGCTCTACAACGGCCCGTTCGACGGCCACCACGACCGTCCCGTGACGCCTTGGTCCAAGCACGAGCTGAGCGAGGTTCCGGCCGGCTATTTCACCGTTCCCCTCGGCAAGGCGTCGGTGGTGCGCGAGGGAACGGCCGTCACCGTGCTCGCCTACGGGACCATGGTCTACGTCGCCCAGGCCGCGGCGGCGGAAACGAATGTCGATGCGGAGATCATCGATCTGAGGACCCTGCTTCCCCTCGACATGGACACCATCGTCGCATCGGTGAAGAAAACCGGGCGGTGCGTCGTCGTCCACGAAGCGACGCTCACATCCGGCTTCGGGGCCGAGCTCTCCGCGCTCGTCCAGGAAGCGTGCTTCTATCAACTGGAGGCGCCGGTCGCGCGCGTCACGGGATGGGATACGCCCTATCCGCATGCCCAGGAGTGGGACTACTTCCCGGGGCCGGCCCGGGTCGGACGCGCCTTGGTCGAGACGGTGGAGGGCTGAGATGGGTGAGCACGTCATCAAGATGCCGGACGTGGGCGAAGGCATCGCCGAGGCGGAGCTGGTGGAGTGGCACGTCAAGGTCGGCGACCTCGTGCGGGAGGACACGATCCTCGCCGCCGTCATGACCGATAAGGCGACGGTCGAGATCCCCTCTCCGGTCGAGGGAAAGATCCTGTGGCTCGGCGCCGAAGTGGGCGATGTCGTGGCCATCGGCTCGCCGCTGATCAGGCTGGAGGTGGAGGGCGAAGGCAATGCACCTTCCGCTCCCTCGGAGGTGCCGCGGCCTGAAAGGCCTGCCGCTGTGCCGCCGGCCGAGGCGCCGCAGCCCGCACCGGCGGAGAGTGGGCAAAGGTCGGCAGAGCCTGCCGAGCGGAAGGTGCAGGAGACGAAGCCGGTCCAGTCCCGCGCATCGGAGCCTCTCCCCATGCGGGCTGTCGCCAGGAGCGAAGGGGAGAAACCCCTGGCCTCTCCCGCCGTCCGGTTGCGGGCGCGAGAGGCGGGAATCGATCTTCGGCAGGTGCCGGGCTCCGGACCTGCCGGCCGGATCACCCATGAGGATCTGGATCGTTTCGTCGCGCACGGACGCCAGCCGGCGAAAGGCCCCGGGCTCGTACCGAACACCTCAGTCCAGGACATCAAGGTCATCGGCCTGCGGCGCAAGATCGCCGAGAAAATGGCGCTGTCGAAGTCCCGCATCCCGCATATCACCTATGTGGAGGAGGTGGACATGACGGCGCTGGAGGATCTGCGCGCCGTCCTGAACGGGCAGCGGCAGCAGGACCGGCCGAAGCTGACGATCCTGCCGTTCCTCATGCGCGCCATGGCTAGGGCCATCGCGGAGCAGCCGCACCTGAACGCGCTCTACGACGACGAGGCCGGGATCGTTCATCAGCACGGCGGGATCCATATCGGCATCGCCACCCAGACAGGCGCGGGCCTCGTGGTTCCCGTGGTCAGGCATGTGGAGGCGCGCGACCTCTGGAGCTGCGGCGCCGAACTCAACCGCCTTTCCGAGGCCGCGAAGGCGGGAACCGCGACGCGGGAGGACCTGACCGGTTCGACCATCACCATCACCTCGCTCGGCGCCTTGGGCGGCATCGTGACGACGCCGGTGATCAACCATCCGGAGGTCGCCATCGTCGGCGTCAACAAGATCGCGGTCCGCCCCGTCTGGGACGGCACGACTTTCGTACCGCGGAAAATGATGAATCTCTCGTCGAGCTTCGATCATCGGATCATCGACGGATGGGACGCGGCCGTCTTCATTCAGCGCATCAAGACGCTGCTGGAGACGCCGGCGCTGATCTTCATGGAAGGCTGAGCCGATGAAGGACATCTCCTGCAAACTGCTCGTCGTGGGCGCGGGACCGGGGGGCTATGTCTGCGCCATCCGCGCGGGACAACTGGGAATCGATACGGTCATCGTCGATCCCGGCAAGCCGGGGGGAACCTGCCTGAATGTCGGCTGCATCCCGTCGAAGGCGCTGATCCATGCGGCCGAGGAATACGAGAAGATCGTTCAGTGGGCCGAGGATGGGAGCCCGCTGGGCATTTCCGTGTCGAGGCCGGAGCTCGACCTCGCCCGCACGATAGCCTGGAAGGACCGCATCGTCGGGCGTCTCAACGGAGGCGTCTCGGGACTGCTCAAGAAGGCCCGGGTCAAGATCGTTCAGGGATGGGCGACGTTCCGGGACGGGAAGACGGTCGCGGTGGAGACCGAGACCGGCCTGCAGGTCATCCGGGCCGAGAACGTCGTGATCGCGACGGGCTCTGCGCCGATCGAGCTGCCCATCCTGCCTTTCGGCGGTCCCGTCATCTCGTCGACGGAGGCCTTGTCGCTCACAGAGGTGCCGAAGCGGCTCGTCGTGGTGGGCGGCGGCTACATCGGCCTCGAACTCGGCACGGCTTTCGCCAAGATGGGCGCGGGCGTCACCGTTGTGGAGGCGCAGCCCCGGATCCTTCCCCAGTACGATGCGGAGCTGACCCAGCCCGTTCTCAAGAGGCTGCGGGAGCTCGGCGTGGAGGTTCTCACCGGAGCGTCGGCGGCGGGGCTGGACCGGACCAGCCATTCACTGATGGTCAGGACGGCGGACGAACGCGACATCCGTCTGCCGGCGGACAGGATCCTCGTCACGGTCGGCAGGAGACCGGTGACGGAGGGGTGGGGGATCGAGCAACTCGTTCTCGACATGGACGGGCGCTTCATCCGGATCGACGACCGCTGCCGGACCTCCATGCGCGGGGTCTACGCCATCGGCGACGTCACGGGGGAGCCGATGCTGGCACACCGCGCCATGGCGCAGGGGGAGATGGTTGCCGAGATCGTCGCCGGTCATCCGCGGGTATGGGACAAGCGGTCCATTCCCGCCGTCTGCTTCACGGATCCGGAGATCGTTTCGGTCGGCCTCGGGCCCGAGGAGGCGCGCGCGGCCGGGCAGGAGGTGCGGGTCGGGCTCTTCCCGTTTTCCGCCAACGGCCGCGCCATGACGAAGCTCGGCGAGCAGGGCTTCGTGCGGGTCGTCGCCAGGGCCGACAATCACCTCGTCCTCGGGATCCAGGCGGTCGGTCACGGCGTGTCGGAGCTGTCCGCCGCCTTCTCCCTGGCCCTCGAGATGGGGGCCCGCCTCGAGGACATCGCCGGAACCGTTCACGCCCACCCCACGCAAGGAGAAGGATTCCAGGAGGCTGCCCTCAAGGCACTCGGCTACAGCCTCCACATCTGACGGTGGGGCGGAAGTCTCAGCCCGCGCGGGACAGGAGAAGGCCGGAGAAGATCAGCGTGGCGGCGAGGAGCCGCTGCCACGATACGGCATGGACCGGCAGCCCGAAGGCGCCCAGGGCGTCAAGGACGAGCGCGGCGACGAGCTGCCCGAAGACGAGCGCCGCGATCGTGCTCACGGCACCGAGCTTCGGCACGCCCCAGATCACGACGGCGACGTAGAAGGCGCCGAGCACGCCGCCGAGCCAGGACCACCACGGCGCTCCCGCCAGCGCTGCGCCCGTCGGCCAGGCCCCGCGTGCGAGTCCAATGACAGACAGCGCGAGGAAACCGATTCCGAACGAGATGCAAGCCGCCAGCAGGGGATCGCCCACCGCCCGCGCCAGGGAAGCGTTGACGGGCGCCTGGGCGGCGAGCATCGCTCCGCCGGCGACGATGCCGAGGAAGGGGAGCAGGATCGAGAGGTTCATGGCGGTTCTCCGAAACACGGATGGCTTCGAGGCTTCGGATTCTCAGTAGTGCGGAGGGGGCGGCTCGCTTCTGGGGGAGGTGCCGGCGCTCTCCTCCGCCTCCCGGACACGGTCGATCAGGTTCGCCACCTGCCGGGTGAGGGAGTCGATCTGCTTCCACTGCTCCAGAACGGCCCTGTTGAGATCATCGAGCGCCCGGTCCTGATAGGCGATCCGCATCTCCAGGGCGTCGATGCGGGCGTGCGGGTCTTCCATCTCGCTCATCGGCCAGTCCCCTTCGTATGGTGGGCCATGGAAGGCACCAGACCGTGCCCCAAGGCAACGCGCTCGTCGAAAACGAAGCAGGCGCCGTTCCAGCGGCTTTCGGATTCGGGAATCTCCTCAAGGTATCTCAGAATGCCCCCTTTGAGGTGATAGACGGCCTCGAAGCCGCGGGAGAGCATGAAGGCGCTGGCCTTCTCGCACCGGATGCCGCCCGTGCAGAACATCGCGACCTTCCTGTGCCTCCTCGGGTCGAGATCCCGCTCGACATAGGCGCGGAAGTCGCTGAAGCGGGAGAGGCCCGGATCGACGGCGTTCTCGAAAGTGCCCATCTCCACCTCGAAGCGGTTGCGCGTATCGAGCAGGAGCACCTCCGGATCGTCGACGAGGTCGTTCCAGGCGCCCGCCGCCACATAGGTGCCGACCGCGCGGGTGGGGTCCACCGATGGGTCGCCGATGGTGACAATCTCCTTCTTCAATCGGACCTTCATGCGTCCGAAGGGCAGGGTTGCGGCTCGCGAGAACTTCAGTTCCAGGTTGTCGAGCCGGCCACCGAACAGGCTCCCTTCCCGAAGTTCGGTCACGAGAGAGTCGATGCCTGCGCCCGGGCCGGCGACGGTCCCGTTGATCCCCTCCGGGGCCAGGAGCAGCGTCCCCTTCAGTCCCAGTCCTTCGCAGAGGTGCCGGAGCGGATCCCGCAGGCGCTGGAAATCGGGCAGGGCGACGAATTGATAAAGGGCGGCGACTTTGTACGTCATCGCGGTGAATTATCAGCCGGAGAGGCAGGGGGAAACCCTTTCCAGGCATCCGGAGGCCGGCGGGCTCTCCCTTGCCCGCGAGCGTCCGGACCCGCAGGGGCGCCCGTCTGGACCGATGACGGGCCGAGGTCCGGGAAACATGCGGCATGGTCGCTCGGTCTACCGGGGAGCCGTGCGGGAGGCCTCTCGAATGCGAGCGCCCGATTCCAGTTCATTCCGGCCGGTTTCCCGCCCGATCCGGATGATCGGTCGCAGTTGCATTCATCACTCCTTCATGATGGTAGATCTAGGTTCGAATGTGCTTCCGTATATCGTTGAGGAAGTGGCGTCCCGGCCATGATCTTGCTTTCCACCCTGGCCCTCGCGACCCTTTCGGAGAGAGGGCGCACGACCTGCCTTGCCGCCTTCGAGGCCGCGGCCGGCGCAAGCGAGCGCGGGCAGGCGGAGCGTCTGCGCCGCGAGCAGGACCAGGTGAGCTACCGGGTGTCCCACGGATTCCTCCGTCTGGCCCTCGCTTCGGAAGCGGGATGCATTCCCGAGGACATCGACATCCGCTTCTTTCCGGGTGAAAAGCCCGTATGCCCGGGCGGTCCCCATTTCAACATGAGCCATGCCGGGAACTGGGTGGTCGTCGCCGTCTCCCGCAGCAGGGAGGTCGGGGTCGACGTCGAGGCCCTTCCCCGAGACCGGGAGGCCTCTGTTCCGATGGCCGTCTCCCCGGAAGAGATGCCCCTTCTGCCTTCGCTGGCGGACAGGCGCGACCGGGCGGAGACGCTGCTCTGGTCGATCAAGGAAGCTGCCCTCAAGCTGACCGGCGAGGTCATGGTCGAGCCGGGGCACCTGGCCGTCCGTCCCGCGGGCGAGGGGCTGTTCCGGGTCGGTCCCGCCCGCGCCGCGACGGCTCCTGTCCGCGAGGCCTTCGTCCGTCAGATCCGTCTGGACGGCGAGCACGTCCTGTCCCTCGCCACCTATGAGGCGGTTCCCCTGTCTCAGATCGCGGCAATCCCGGATTGCTGGCGCGGCCCACCCGGGCCGAACATCGCAGCGCCGGCCATCCCACCCGTCGGGCATGCCCCGGAACTCCGCTCCTAGAGACAGCCAAACGTTGCTCCCATGAACAACCCCCTTCGCGGCCCCGCTCGTCCGGAACTCCTCCGGGACGAGGTTCTTTCCGAGATCTTCGGAGCCACGGCGCAGGCCTCTCCGGACCGTCTGGCCGTCATCGACGGCGACATCCGCCTGACCTATCGCATGCTGAAGGAGCGCGCCGACCGCCTGGCCGGCGGCCTCGTCGCGGCCGGGATCGGTCCCGGGGACGTGGTCGGCCTGTGGATGCCGCGCGGCTCCGACCTGCTGATCGCGCAGATCGCCATCACGACGGCAGGAGCCGCGTGGCTGCCCTTCGACGCGGAGGCGCCCGCCGAGAGGATCGGGGCCTGCCTCGCGGATGTGGGCGCAAAAGGGATCCTCGTGACCGATGGCTGGGAGGGGCGGGTCGCCTCGCTCGGCCTTGCGGTCTTTGCGCCGCGCCCGCTTGCCGCGGCCGGGGAGGAGACGGTCCCCGATCCGCGCACGCGCGGGCTCACCCCCGATCAGCCGGCCTATGTGATCTATACCTCCGGCTCCACCGGGAAACCCAAGGGAATCGCGGTCACCCACCGCAACATCTGCCATTTCTTGAGGGCTTCGAACGAGCTTTACGGCATCCATGCAGACGATATCGTCTTCCAGGGCTGCTCCGCCGCCTTCGATCTTTCGATGGAGGAGATCTGGGTGCCGTATCTCGCCGGCGCCTGCCTGTGGGTGGCGCGTCAGGAGCTCCTGAGCGATACGGAAGCGCTCGCCCGCGCCATGCGGGATGCGGGCGTCACGGTCATTGACACGGTTCCGACCCTGCTGGCCATGCTGGGCGACGACCTTCCGTCGTTGCGTCTCGTCATCCTCGGCGGCGAAGCCTGTCCTCCCGCTCTCGTCGCGCGCTTCGCGACGGGCGGGAGGCGCCTCGTCAACAGCTATGGCCCCACGGAGGCGACGGTGGTCGCCACCATGGCGGAGCTGAAACCGGGCGATCCGGTCACCATCGGCCGGCCGATCCCAAACTACACCTGCTATGTGGTGGACGAGGCCATGAACCTCGTGGCGCCCGGCACGCCGGGCGAACTCCTCATCGGCGGGCCGGGGGTCGCGAAAGGCTATGTGGGGCGGCCGGAGCTGACTGCGGAGAAGTTCGTCCCCAACCCGTTCTCTTCCGACGGCTCCGATCCGGTGCTGTACCGCTCCGGCGATGCGGTGACGATCGACGAGAACGGCCGCATCGTGTTCCAGGGGCGCATCGACGACCAGGTGAAGATCCGCGGCTTCCGGGTCGAACTCGGCGAGATCGAGAGCGTGCTGACGAGCTTCCCCGGCATCTCGCAGGCCGCCGTTGTCCTGCGTCAGGACGACGGCATCGACCGCCTCGTGGCCTTCCTTCTGCCGCAGCGGGGCGTGCAGCCCGATCCGACCCAGCTGCGGTTGGCGCTCCACGAGCGCCTGCCGCCTTACATGGTGCCGGCTCATTTCGAAACCGTGTCCGATCTTCCGCGTCTCGCGGCCTCCGGCAAGGTCGACCGCAAGGCACTCAAGACCCTGCCTCTGACGGCCCCCATCGTCGTTCTCGACCAGGACGAGCCGGCCACGGCGACGGAGGCGGCGCTGCTTGCGGCGGCGAAGCGCGTCTTCCCCAACCAGGCCGTTCCGCTGGAGGCGGACTTCTTCCTGGATCTCGGCGGGCATTCGCTCCTTGCCGCCCGCTTCGTCTCCTTCGTCCGCGAGAAGCGGCAGCTGTCGTCGATCACCTTGCAGGACGTCTATACGGGCCGCTCCCTGCGGCGGATCGCGGAGCGCCTCGATGCGCGGCTCGCGGAGGAGGAGGCCGGCGCCTCGGCCATAGGCTTCGAGCCTCCCCCGCTCCTGCGCCGCATCCTCTGCGGCCTCGCGCAGGCTGCGGCGCTTCCGCTCCTGCTCACCCTGATGTCGGCGCCGTGGCTGTGCATCTTCATCAGCTACACCCTGATCAGCGGCGACGATGCCTCCTTCTTCCAGGACACGGCGTTGATCTTCGCCGCGTACATGATGGTGAACGTCTTCACGACCTTCTTCGCCATCGGCGCGAAGTGGCTGATCATCGGCCGCATCAAGCCCGGCCGGTATCCGCTCTGGGGCGTGTACTACTACCGACTCTGGCTCGTGCAGCGGCTCCTGAGCCTCGTTCACATGAAATGGTTCCAGGGCTCGCCTGCGATCCGCATCTATCTGCGCCTGCTCGGGGCGAAGGTGGGGAAGGAGGCTCTGATCGCGGAGATCGACGCCGGCGCGGTCGATCTGGTCACGATCGGCGATCATGCCAGCATCGGCGGGAAAGTGACCATATCCAATGCTCGGGTCGTCGGGAACGAACTGATCGTCGGCCCGGTCGAGATCGGCCGGGACGTCTCGATCGGCTCGTCCTGCGTCATCGAAGAGGACGTGATCATCGGCGAGGGGGCGGAACTGGCGGACCTGTCGTCCCTGCCGTCCGGCACCAGGGTCGGTTCCTGGGAGGCCTGGCGCGGCTCCCCCGGCAGGAAGGTGGCGGATCTCGATCCGGCGCACCTGCCGCCTCCCGCGCAGGCCGGCAGGATCCGCAGGAGTCTGCTGCCAGTCTTCTATGTCGCCATGCTGGTGATCGCGCCCCCGATCGCCCTGATCCCGATCGTCCCCGCCTTCCACCTGATGGAGGTCGTCGACACGGTCATCAACCCCATCGTCGGCATTCACTATCTCTACTACATGCCGTTCCTGGCCATGCCGGCCGCGGCGATCATGATCTTCGCCACCGTCCTGCTGATCGCAGCCATCCGGTGGATCGTGCTGCCGCGCCTCAAGGCCGGCGTGTACTCGGTGTACAGCGGGCTTTATGCGCGCAAGTGGGTCGTCGGCCTGGCCACGGAAGTGATGCTCGACGTCCTGTCCTCGCTTTTCGCGACGGTCTACATGCGCGCCTGGTACCGCCTGATGGGCGCCAAGATCGGCAAGGGATCGGAGATTTCCACCAATCTCGCCGGACGGTTCGATCTTATCGACCTTGGAGACCAGAACTTCATCGCGGACGATGTCGTCCTTGGCGACGAAGAGCTGCGCAGGGGGTGGATGACGCTCGATACCGTAAAGACCGGTTCGCGCGTGTTCATCGGCAACGATGCCGTCGTGCCGCCCGGCTATGCCATCGACAGCGGCGCCCTGATCGGCGTCAAGTCGAAACCGCCGGAGGGCGGCAACGTCGGGGCGGACGAGACGTGGTTCGGCTCCCCGCCGATCAAGCTTCCGGTCCGCCAGCGCTTTAATGCGGCGGTGAGCGATACCTACGAGCCGCCGCGCCGCCTCAAGATCGTGCGCGCCCTGTTCGAGGGCTTCAACATCACCCTGCCGACTGCGCTCTTCATCACCTTCGCCACGATGGCGATGGAGATCCTGGCTCCGGCGGTGATCCAGAAGCAATGGGGAGCGGCCCTTGCGCTCTGCGTCGCTGCGAGCGTTGTAATCGCCGTCGCCCAGCTCCTGACGGCGGCTGCCTACAAGTGGCTGTGGATGGGGGTCTACCGGCCGACCATGCACCCCATGTGGTCCTGGTGGGCCCTCCGCACGGAGGCCGTGGCCGTGATGTACTGGGGCATGGCCGGCAAGGGCATTCTCGACCACTTCCGCGGAACGCCGTTCCTCCCCTGGGCCCTGCGCCTGTTCGGAACCAAGACGGGCAGGGGCATCTACATGGACACCACGGACATCACGGAGTTCGACTGCGTCACGATCGGCGACTATTCGGCGATCAACGCCAATGCCTGCCTCCAGACGCATCTCTACGAGGATCGTCTGATGAAGGTCGGACGGGTCCGGGTCGGGACGGGCGTTTCGGTCGGTTCGGGCTCGACCGTCCTCTACGATACGGAGCTCGGCGATTTCTCCAAGCTCGGTCCGCTGACGCTCGTGATGAAGGGCGAGTCGATTCCGGCGGGGGGTGAATGGTGCGGTTCGCCGGCCCAGGTCCGCAGCCGAGGTCCGGCGCCGAAGCCCGAAAAACTCGAGATTGCCTGAAGCCGCCTTGGGCGAGACGGGCATGAAAGGGGTGAAGGCGCGGCAGAAGCCTGGGCAGGCGCCGCCCTTCGGGTCTTCGGCGTCGCCGGAAATGCGACGCACAAAGGCTTGGGAAGCGGCTTGCGATTTCACCGAAGCGCAAGCCGGTTCAAGGCTTTTCTTCCCGCCTGCCGGGGAGATGCTAAACTGGGCTGAGACGAACCGGGACGTTCCGCATGTCGCCTGAAGAGGATCTGGATCCCGAGCGGCAGAGCCCTGCCGTCGCACCGAAGAAATCGGGTCTTCTCAAGGTGCTCGGGCCTGGCCTGATCACGGGCGCCTCCGACGACGATCCCAGCGGGATCGCCACCTACAGCCAGGCCGGTGCGCAGTTCGGGTATGCGCTGTCCTGGGTGATGCTCTTCAGCTTCCCGCTCATGACGGCGGCGCAGATGATCAGCGCCCGCATCGGCCGCACGACGGGCCGCGGCATCGCCGGGAACCTGCGAAAACACTATCCCAACTGGCTGCTCCAGGTCGTCGTCGTGCTGCTGCTCGTGGCCAATACCATCAATCTTGGCGCCGATCTCGGGGCGATGGCCGACGCGGTCAATCTTCTGCTTCCCGGAGCAAGGCCTGCCTACATTCTGCTCTTCGCAGGGATCTGCATCTACATGCAGGTCTTCATGCAGTACACGCGCTACGTGATGGTCCTGAAGTGGCTGACGCTGGCGCTCTTCGCCTATTTCGCGGCCGTCATCGCGGTCCAGGTCGATTGGGGCGTCCTTGCCGTGCGCCTGCTCGTGCCGAGGATCGAGTGGAACGAGGCCTATCTCACCACCATCGTCGCCGTGCTGGGAACGACGATCAGTCCTTACCTCTTCTTCTGGCAGTCCGCCGAGGAGGTGGAGGACATCGAGGCCTATCCACGGCGCAGAAGGCTGCGGCGGGCGCCCGAGCAGGGCAAGGCCGCCCTGCACCGGATCGAGGTCGATACGATCGTCGGAATGGCCTTCTCGAACCTCGTCGCCCTGGCGATCCTCGTGACCACCGCCGCCTCGCTCCACGCCCATGGGATCACCGACATCGCGACCTCGGCCCAGGCCGCCGAAGCCTTGCGCCCCATTGCCGGCCGGTTTGCGTTCTGGGTGTTCACCATCGGCATCGTGGGCACGGGCCTCCTGGCCGTGCCGGTCCTCGCCGGTTCGGCGGCCTATGCCATCGGCGAGGCGCGCCGCTGGCCCATCGGGTTCTCCCGCCGGTGGCAGGAGGCCAAGGCCTTTTATGCGACGGTGGCGCTTGCCACCCTCGTGGGCATGGCATTGACCTTCACGCAGATCGACCCGATCAAGGCTCTTTACTGGAGCGCCGTCCTCAACGGGATAATCGCGGTACCGGTCATGGTCACGATGATGCTGATGGCCTCCCGCCAGGATATCATGGGCCGTTTCGCCATCCGCGGCTGGCTGCGCCGCTGGGGTTGGATCTCGACGGCCGTCATGGCCATCGCCGTCCTTGGAATGTTCGCCACTTCCCTTTGAGCGGACCCGGCAGCGCAAGGAAACCCTTGACGAAACCCGCCGCGAGGCGCATGTCCATCGCAGCCGCCTCCCTCTGCCCAGGCAGACCGGCGGCCCCACAGGAACCATGACCATTATGCCAAGCGACAGTCACAGTCGATTGACCGTGCCGTCCCCGCCTCGCGCAGGCGCCTGATCGCTTGATCGGCTCACCTGCGACCGGGCTGCGACGGCCGGTCGAAAGGAAGGTGAGCCATGAACACGGAAGTGCGCTTCCTCGCCCAGCACCTGCTTCATGCTGGGCTTTCTCCCCTCGATGCCCGGGACCGGCGCGTCATCGCGCGGGTGGCCCGCCGCGTCCATACGGCCCGGAACCTGAACCGGGAGTTCGACGACCGCCTGACGATGGGTCAGCGGCTGGCGGACAGGGTCGCCGCCATCGGCGGCTCCTGGGGCTTCATCGTCGGCTTTGCGGTCTTTCTCGGAGCATGGGCCCTGCTCAACGTGGTCCTTCTGAAGGAAGGGGCCTTCGACCCGTACCCCTTCGTCTTCCTGAACCTGCTTCTCTCGATGCTGGCCGCCCTGCAGGCTCCGGTCATCATGATGAGCCAGAACCGCCAAGCGGCGAAGGACCGGCTTGCCGCCGCCCTGGACTACGAGGTCAACCTGAAGAGCGAGATGGAAATCGCATCGCTCAGCGACAAGATGGACGCGCTCCAGGCGCAGATGGAGCGCCTGCTGGCGCTCCATGCGGCCAACTCGAACGCGAAGTCCGCGGGCTCGAAGCAGGCGGTTTGAAGGGGCAGGGAGAGCGGGAGCCCGTACGTTCCCGCTGCTCTGCCCGATCGGGGACTGCCCCGCTTCTGCCGAGGAGGGGCTAGAGCGGATTGCGCTTCGATGGAATCGCGCTCCGCTCCGAAGCTCTTGGTTCGCCGCATTTTCGGACGGACCCGGAAGGGCCGCGTCAGCGTAAGCCGGTTCCCACTTCTCCGGAAAAGGCTCTAAAGCATCGAGCGCGAAAGTGGGAACCGGTTTGCGCGGAAAGATGCGTGAAACCAAAATCCTGGAGCATCGGACGTGAGTTCGCGTTCGCGTCCGATGCTCTAATATGCCCAGCTCTGGGCCTTGGAGACGAGGAAGTCGCGAAACACCTGGACGCGTGCCACGGAGCGCATCTCCTCCGGGTAGACGAGATAGGTGTCGAGGGACGGCATCTCGATGTCGCGCAGGATCTTCACGATGTTGGGCTTGCCCTCCATGGCATAGGCCGGTGCCATGCCGATGCCTGCACCATGCTCGATGGCATGGCGGAGAGCGAGGCTGTCGTTGACGACGAGGTGCCTGGGCCGCGGATCCTTCGGGTCCCGTCCCAGCGTGGCCAGCTGGTGGACGGCGAGAACGAAGGGAGGCTGATTGCCGCCGAGACAGACGATGCGGTGGTTGTCGAGATCCTCCACCGTCTTCGGTTCGCCGAAGCGCTCGAGATAGGCGACCGAGGCATAGGCGTGATAGTGCACGGTGAACAGGCGCCGCTGGATCAGGTCCGGCTGGGCGGGCCTGCGCAGGCGGATCGCCACGTCGGCCTCGCGCATGGCGAGATCGAGCTCCTCATTGGTGACGATCAGCTGGATGTGAACGTCCGGATAGAGCTCGATGAACTCGGATACCCGCTGCGCCAGCCAGATCGCGCCGAGCCCTACGGTCGCCGTGACCTTCAGGTTGCCTGCAGGCAGCTGGCTCGTCTCCGTGAGGCGGCTGCGCGTCGTTTCCAGGCGCAGCAGCATCTCCTGAGCGGCCTGAAAGAGCATGTCGCCCTGCTCGGTGAGGAGAAGGCCGCGGGCGTGGCGGTGAAAGAGCGGAACCTTCAGCTCGTGCTCCAGGGCGCCGATCTGCCGGCTCACGGAGGACTGGTTGAGGCCCAGACGCTCCCCCGCACGCGTGAAGCTGCCCGCTTCGGCAACTTCGTAAAACAACCTGATCTTGTCCCAGTCCAAGCGCCTTCTCCCGCTTTCGATGAGACGGGGCATGCCAGTCTCCGCGCCCGCCATTTCACAACGAGAGCACATGGCTCCCGTTTCAAGATACGCAGGCGCCAGCGTGCCCTGCCGGTCAGTACTCCCATTCCGCCCCGATGCCGACCGAGGTGTTGCCGTTGGCTCCGACCTCGCCCTGGACGCGGATTCTGCGGGTGACGTCGATGTCGACGCTGACCCCGCTCTGCTCCGCCGAGGCGCCGGCTTTCACGCCCACGCTGATGCGGTCGCTCAACGCCTTCGAAATGCCGATGGTCGGGCCGCCGTCCGCGCCGAAGGAGATGTCGAGACCCTGCACGCCAAGGGATCTGCGCAGGCTTTCGAACACGTCGTCGCCTCCGCCTCCGGCAAACTGTGCGGCGACTTGCGCGAGCTGGACGGCCTGACCCACCGAAAGGCCGCCCGAGGCCTTGGAGAAGAGAATGCGCGACAGCACCTCGTCCTGAGGCAGGGCCGGATCGGACGAGAAGGTGAAGCGCGGATCCCGGGCCGTTCCCGAGACGAAGACCTGGGCGGTCACGTCCCCGGCCCGGGTTTCCGCGGCAAAGTCGAGCGCGGGCGTGAGGTCGCCCGTGAAGGTGAGGCGGCCGCGGGTGAAGTCGAGGCGCGTGCCGACGATCGTGAAACGCCCGTTCCGCAGATCGAAGGCGCCGACGGCGACGGGGTCGGCAAGCGTTCCGGTGAGACGGAGATTTCCTCCGAGTTCGGCCTGGATCCCGCGGCCCCGCACGAAAATCCGGCTCGGCGCCGTGACCGTGAGATCGAGCACGGCGTCGAACGGCGGCGCCCGGCGAGCATTCGCCTTTGCCTTGGCCGCCAGGGCGAGCCGCGCCGCGGCGACCGGCGGCGGACGGACATGCTTCGTGTTGGCGAGCGGACGGATCGTCGCCGCGATCCGCTCCGGGATGGTCACCTCCATGGAGAGAATGCGGACCTCGCCGCCGATCCGGGGATTCCGGGACAGGGGACCGGACAAGGAAAGTGCGAGATCGGCCGTTGTCGTCACGATGTCGTTGGAGGCAAGTTCCGCGTTCTGTCCCGTAATGCGGATCTCACCGGGGAAGCCCGCCGCAGGGTCGATCCTGATGCGCCCCGTTGCCGAGAGGCTGCCTTCGTTGCGGGTCGAGGCGAGGAATTGCTCGATGGTCACATCCGTCCCGCGGGCCACGAGGCGCCCGCGGATGCCCGTGAGGCGGATGCCCTGCACCGCATCGGTGAAACTGCCGCCCGAGAGATTGGCGCTGCCGGTAAGCGAAGGGGCCGAGACCGTGCCTCCGATTCGCGCATTCACGTCGGCCTGTCCGGTGACGCTTCGGCCGGAGGCGGAGAGATAGCCGTTCGCGACGGCGAGATCGATGCGTCCCTGCACCGCGAGGTCGAGATTGCCGGATGCGTCGAGAGGCACGTCACCGCCGATCCTCAGCATGCCCGCGCGTCCCATGTCGACTGCGGCGGTGACGGTGGTCCGTCCGTTCCCGAGCCGGCCCTCCGCCGTCGCGTCGATGGGCGGAAGGCCGAGGTTGCGCGGCTGCGGCATCGCGAGGTCGTCCACCCGCAGGCGCCAGGTTCCCGTCGGACGGTTCGATGTCCCACCGATCCGGGCGCTGCCGTTCAGGATTCCGGACAGGCCGAGCCCCGGTACGAGGATGTCGGCCGAGGCGAGAGAGATCGTGCGCGCATCGAGGCTCAGGTCGAGCTCCGATCCGAGACGTCCTTCCACGGAGAGGGTGCCGCGGTCTATGGCCAGGATGAAACGACCGATGCCGAGGGCACCCTTGTCGAGCACGAGGGTGGCGGGCTGCGCGAGCGCGATCTGGCGGCGGTCCCGGCGCACGGTCAATGTCGCAACCTCCAGGCGGACCGGATCCGCCGGAACCACGCGGCCCTGCACGGCAAGGTCGAAGCCGTGCGCCTGAGCGGTGAGGCTGATGTCGCTCGCCGAAGGCGCGCCCTTCGCATCGAGACGGATCCGGGTCATCTCCTGTCCCGCCAGCGAGGCACGCTCCACGGTGAGTCCGCCATCGATGACGGGTCTGGCGTAGAGGTCCACGACGGAAAGATCCGCAGCGAAGCGCTCGGCGCGGATCTCGGAGAAACGCAGGCGTCCGCCGCTGGCGGACAGAACGGCATTCTGGCGGCCGTTGTCGGATGTGAGCAACAGCGTGGCCGCCATGTCTCCGGACAGGCGCATCAGGACCAGGGGCGACAGATCGTCGAGGTTGCGAGCGTCGATCCGGATCTGACCCGCGGCCAGCCGCATCGGGTCGAGGGAGAGACGGCCGGCGATGGTCGCGGTGCCCACTTTGAGATCGAGCGGATCGATGCTCCATCCTCCGTCCTGCGACTGGCTCGCGCGCAGCGTGCCGGTCGCCGGCTTGCCGTCCATCTCTCCCGTAAGTGTCGCGCGCGCATCGGGGCGGCCCGTGAGGTCCTCGACGACGGCGTCGAGAGCAAGGCGCGGCACGGGCCGGCCGAGGGCCGTGGCCCGGCTCGCCTCGGCATGGGTCTCGGCCTTCAGGCGCGCCGCCGATCCGGAGAGACGGGCCGTGATCGTCCCTTGCCCCGTGAGGCGGTCGTCCGCCCGGGCAAGGTCGGGAATCTGGATAGAGGCATTGAGGTCCACGTTCCCGACGGCGGCGGTGCCATTGAGGCGGAGATCGGCATGGGCGCCTCGCAGAACGAGATCGCGAAGTCCGAAACCGTCGCCGTTCAACGTCTGCGCGGTGCCGGCGAAGGTCAGCCGGGCCCCGATCAACCGGTCGAGCGCTGCAATTCCTGTCGCGAAGCGGGTGGCGCTTCCGTCGAGCGCCGCTGTGACAGGTCCCTTCGACAGCAGCCCCGTGACATCCGCCGTCAGCGCGAGAGCCCCTCGCAGCCGAAGAGAGGCGATGTCCTCGAAACGGGAGAGATCCGGGGCCGTGACGGCAAGGCGCCCGCGGGCGTCGCGGCTTCCGATCTGTCCCGCATAGCGGGCATCGAGAGTCTGCGCGGCGAGATGGGCGGTCTCGACGGCGGCGGTGCCGTCGGGCGCCGCGGATCCGCGCAGGGTCAGGGTGAACCGCGAGCCCACGGCTTTCGCGAGAGCCGGATCCGTCAGCACGACCCCGGCAGCGGAAGCGTCGGCGGAGAACGGGATGCGGGTCGCCTTGTCGGAAAGCGGCCCCGTGGGCGAGGCGGAGAAGGTCCCTGCGAGCGTATCGAAGCGGCCCGACGGGAGCCGCACCTCCTTCGCGTCGAGCCTGCCTGCGACGGCGGGAGAGGCGAGGGGACCCGCAACGCTGCCGTCGAAGACGAGCTTGCGGATCTCCGCGACACCGGCCACGGTCTTTCCCTCCGCCGTAGGCACGGCGCGGGCGGACACTTTCAGATCGACCACCCTGTCGGCGGCAACGCGGCCGGTGATGTCGAGCCGCGCGGTCTGCGAGGCGACGGACATCTGCGGAATTTCGATGGAGCCGTCGTCGGCGAAGGAGGCCTGCGCCTTCAGCGCGGTCGTGCCGGCGAAGACCGGAGCGACGGGAGAGGGGAGAAGGCCTTCGATGCGCGCCTGCGTGTCGATGTCCAGCAGTCGCGCGGCGCCGGTCCTGCGCAGGTTCGCCTGTCCGGTCGCGCCGATGGTGTCGCCGGCATCGAAGGTGAGCTTGGCCGAAAAGTCGTCGAGCGTTCCCGCCCCCGAAAGGTCGAGTCTGACAGGGGGGAGGCCGGGGATGGCGGCCGCCCGCGCCAGGACGCCGCCTGCAGGCTCGTCGAGAGAAAGGGTCAGTTGAAGGTTTTCCGAGGCGTAGAGCAGGCGGGCGACGAGCTGGCCCGGCGCATCGAGGCGGCGGGCGTCGAACCTGAGGTCGAGCCCTTCGGACGGGTTGCCGAGGGAGGCTGCGCCCGTTGCGGAGAGCCGGGCCGGAACGCCGAGGATGGGTTCGCCGAGTGCGAGTTCCCGCAGGGCGAAATCCTGGATCTGGATCCGGACGGGCAGCTCCGGAAGGAGGGGCTGATCGGATCCGGGCACCGCTTCCTCGGAGGGCAGGGGACGGCGCAGGACTTCGAGCCTGCCGATCTCGAGCCGGTCCACCTCGAGGCGGCGGGAGAGCAGCGCGAGGCGGCGCCAGACGAGGCGGGCGCTGTCCAGCCGGAGCCAGATTCCGTCCCGGTCGGCAATCGTGATGTTGCGGATCGTCGCGTCCGACGAGAGCGCTCCCTCCACCGCCCCGATGGAGACGCGCGTCGTGGGCGTGGACAGCGCGCGCGAGATGAGGCCGGCGAGGAAGCCGCGATCCTCCTCGTCGCTGCGGGAGCCCAGCGTCAGCCCGAGCAGGATGGCTGCGGCGAGGAGGAGAACGGCGGGGAGGAGAAGGCGGCGCATGACCGTCATCAGAATGCCTGTCCGATGCTCACGTAGAGCGAGACCGGCTTGTCGCCGGGGCGCGCATTGAGGGGAGCCGCGATGTCGAGGCGGATCGGGCCGATGGCGGTATAGTAGCGGAGGCCGAGACCCGCGGAGACGCGCAGCTCCTCGCCGAAATCGGGATAGCTCGACTCGAAGGCGTTGCCCGCGTCCAAGAAGGGAACGACGCCGATGGTGTCCGTGATCTTGATGCGCGCTTCGAGCGATGCCTCGAGCAGGCTGCGCCCGCCGACCACGTAGCCGAAAGGCCCCTGCGGGCCGAGGCTGCGGTAGCGATAGCCGCGCACGGAGCCTCCGCCGCCGGCGAAGAAGCGGAAGTTGGCCGGAATTTCGTCCAGGTCGGCGCCGAGGACCGATCCCAGGCCGATGCGGCCCGCAAGAACGTACCGCGCATCGTCGTCGAGCGCGTAATAGGCCGAAGCTTCCACCTTGCCGACGGTCATGCCCACCGTCGAGCCGAGGAAACTGGGGTAGGGCGTGACGGTCGCGTTCACGCGGGCGCCGCGGGTCGGATCGAGGGGGCGGTCGGTGGAATCGTACATCAGGGAGGCAGGAAGGCCGACGAGGAAGTAATCGATCTTGCCGAGGACGTCGCTCGTCTGACCCTTCTGCAGCTGCGTGCCGGCCTGCATGGAGAAGGTCTCGCTGAAGCGGTGGCGAATGAAGGCCGTGCCGTTCACGAAGCGGGTCGTGTACCCGCCGTAGCGGTCGCCGCCCGTCCGGTTCCGCTCCACCAGGGCGTCGAGCAGGAGGTCGTTGCGGCTGCCGCTCAGGGCCGGCTTGATGAAGCTCGCGCTGAATCGTCCGCCGATGTCGGAGGGTTCGAGGTCCTGAACGCGCTTGAGCCTCGTTCCGTCGTTGCGCGGCGCGAGGAAGAGATCGGATTCGAGCCTCAGCCTCTCGGCTCCGCCGAACAGGTTGCGGTGTTCCCAGTATCCGTGCAGCGCCGGGCCGTCGACGGTGGAATACCGCGCGGAAAAGCCGACGACGCGGGGCTTGCGCTCCGTGACCTCGACGAAGACCGGCAGGCGGCCATGAGCATCGAGAGCCTCGGCCTCGCGGATCCTCACCGAGCCGAGGGCCTGGATCGTGCCGACGGATTTGCGCGTGTCCGCAAGAGCCTTGGGGGAATAGGGGTCGCCGGGCTCGAGATAGATGAAGGAGCGAACCACCGCGGGATCGACGCTCTCCGTGCCCGAAACGCCGATCTCCCCGAAAGGCGCGACGGGGCCTGGGTCGATGGTGTAGGTAATGTCCATCGCCTGGGCGGGATGATAGACGACCGGCTCCGTGGAAGCCGCTTTCGCCAGGGGGCGGGACTGGCTGCGGAAATAGTCTACCATGCGCGCCCGCGCCGCCCGGAGATCGGCCGCACGGGCCGGGTCGCCGGGATTCAACCCGACGATCCTGCTCGGCAGCTCCTGCTGCGGGAAAGATCGCCCGGTTCTCGCATCATCCACCTCGATCCTGCGCAGGGTGAAGAGCGGCCCTGTGTTCACGACGACGCGGACCGGAACGGGCTCGCGGGCGCGATAGGCTTCGGCGGCTCTCGATGCGGCGGACGGGCTGCCGCCGATCGTCAGGGCCGCTCCGCCGATTTCGTAGGAAAGCGTCGCGTTGTAATAACCTGTCCCCCACAGCGCATCGAGCATGGGGCCGAAATCCGCCTGGGCCCGTCGAACCAGAGAATCGCCCTCCAGCGGCGCTTCCTGCCGCAGCCGGTAAAGCTGCGAGGCATCCTTCAATGGCTGCTCGACGGCCTTCCGGTCGCCGGAGATATCGAAGGTCAGGACATAGGGGAGGGCCTTCGGCGAGGCGGCCGGAGGCTTGTCATTCGTGCCGAAGAGGCCGAACAGGTCGAATGCCTGCGCGGCGCCACCGGGCAGGGCGAGCAGCCCGGCGACAACGAGGACAGAACATGAGACGGCGCCGCGCCAAGGCCACAACTGCATTCATCACTCCTCGCGTCCTCAACAGCGGCAAGAATGCGGACATTTTGTGATCGCGCGCGGGTCGGGGAAGATTCACGGAACTTTAGCGCTGAAGCGCTTCGAGGGGAGCGACAAACGGCGCGTAGCGTTAAACGGACGTGAAGGCCCGACAGGGATTTGGTGACTTTGTTTCATGGCGTCTCGCAAGTTCGGTCCAGAGCGGATTGCGCTTCGATGGAATCGCACTCCGCTCAGAAGCTCTTGGTTTGCCGCATTTTCGGACGGAGAACCGGTTCCCACTTCTCCTGAAAATGCTCTAGGTTCCGGAAAAGCCTTGCGATAAAGCGGTTTGAAGAGGCGTGAGTCCGCACGCCTCCCTACAGCTGATTCGAGCGCGTCATGCCGCATACTCAGATCGATGCCGGTCCGCAGGCCGGGAGCGACCTCAAGGACGATGCCGAGATGTTCGAACTCGCGCCCGTCTCCCTTTGGCTCGAGGACTACAGCGGCATCAGGAGCCTGTTCGCCCAGTGGCGTCGCGAAGGGGTCGTGTCGCTGCGCGAATATCTCGAAGAGGACACCCGTCGCGTCCGGGCCTGTTCCGACAGCATCCGGGTCCTGAAAGTCAACCGCAAGACCCTGTCGCTGTTCGAGGCGAAGGACCTGCCTCATCTCGTCCAGAATCTCGGACAGATCTTTCGCAACGACATGCTGAAGACCCATATCGACGAGCTGGTGCAGCTGTGGGACGGCAATACCGAATTCTTCAGCAACACCGTCAACTACACCCTGTCGGGCCGACGGCTGGACATCCAGCTGAAGGGCACCGTCCTGCCCGGACATGAGGAGAGCTGGGACAGGGTCCTCATCGCGATCGAAGACGTGACCGAGCGCGAGACGGCGCGGCGCATGCTCGCGCGGAGCGAGGAATATGCCAGGGGACTCTTCGAGCATTCCCCCATATCGCTCTGGGTCGAGGATTTCAGCAGCGTGAAGCGCCTTCTCGAAGAGGTGCGGGAGAAGGGGATCACCGACTTCCGCGTGTTCACCGACGTGCATCCGGATTTCGTCGAGCGCTGCATGAGCGAGATCCGCGTCATCGACGTGAACCAGCATACGCTCGAACTCTTCGCGGCTCCCGACAAGGAGACCCTGCTGCGCAACCTGCGCGAGGTGTTCCGCGACGACATGCATCCCCATTTCAGGGAGCAGCTCATCGACCTCTGGGAGGGCCGAACCTTCCAGAGGCGCGAGGTGGTGAACTACTCCCTTCTCGGCGACGAACTGCATCTCCACCTGCAGTTCTCGGTCCTGCCGGGCCGCGAGCACGACTGGTCCCTGGTCCAGGTGGCGCTGACGGACATCACCGCCCGCAAGAAGGCGGAAGCCTACCTCGAGTATCTCGGCAAGCATGACGTGCTCACCAAGCTCTACAACCGCTCCTTCTTCGTGGACGAACTGAACCGCCTCGAGCGCAAGGGGCCGTTCCCGGTCACGATCATCGTCGCCGATCTCAACGGCCTGAAGGCCACCAACGATCATCTCGGCCATGCGGCCGGAGACGCGCTGCTGCGCCGGGCGGGCGAGGTCCTGAACGAGGCGGCGCAGAAGCCTGCCCACGCCGCCCGCATCGGCGGGGACGAATTCGCCCTTCTTCTCCCGGGCGCCGACGAGCGGGAGGGCGCGATGGTCATGGAGAACATCGAGAGGCTGGTGGTCATCAACAACCAGTTCTATTCGAGCCAGGTCCTGAGCTTCGCGATGGGCATGGCCACCGGCGAGCGCGGCGCGCGGCTCGAGGAGGTGGTGAAGAAGGCCGATCTCGCCATGTACGAAGCCAAGCGGGCCTATTATGCGCAAGGACCCGGAGGCCGACCCCTTGCCCCGGCTGCCGTTCATAATTCGAACGGGTAGAACCGCGGCGGGAACGGCCCGCGCCTCCGGCCGGTGCGGGGAAGCCCCTTCTATCGACCTTTTGGTAGTCCTCCCCTCCTTTTCCCGGGTGGAGGCCATAAGATAGGTTCGGAACGAACCATCCAGGAAAGCGGGAATGATGAAGCATATCCAGACCCATGGCTTGCAGGTCGCGCCGGTTCTCCATGATTTCGTGAATACGGAAGCCCTGGAGGGCACGGGTATCTCGGCGGAGGCGTTCTGGAGCGGCCTTGCCGGCCTCGTGCGGGACTTCGCCCCCCGAAACCGCGACCTTCTGGCCTTCCGCGACCGCCTGCAGAGCCAGATCGACGCCTACCACCGGGAGCGCGCCGGCCAACCCTTCGATCCGGCCCATTACGAGCGCTTCCTGCGCGAGATCGGGTATCTCAGCCCCGAGCCGGGCGACTTCACGGTCTCCACCGCCCATGTGGACGACGAGATCGCGCGGATCGCGGGTCCGCAACTCGTGGTGCCCGTCTCCAATGCCCGCTATGCCCTGAACGCCGCCAATGCCCGTTGGGGCTCCCTCTACGATGCGCTCTACGGGACCGACGTCATCCCCGAGGAGGGCGGAGCCTCCCGGAGCGGCGGCTACAACAAGGTGCGGGGCGGGAAGGTCGTCGCCTGGGTCAGGGAGTTCCTCGACAGGGCGGCGCCCCTGGCTTCGGGCAGCCACAAGGATGCGGTCGCCTATGCGGTGGAGCAGGGGGGCTTCGCCGTCCGTCTCAAGGACGGGGCCGCCACCGGCCTTGCCGATCCCAGGCAGTTCGTGGGCTACCAGGGCGAAGCCGGGCAGCCGTCAGGGCTGCTGCTCCGCCACAACGGCCTCCACCTGGACATCCGCATCGACCGGTCGAACCCGATCGGCGCCGAGGACCCGGCCGGGGTGTCCGACGTGATCGTCGAGGCGGCGCTCTCCACGATCATGGATCTGGAGGACAGCGTGGCGGCTGTCGATGCCGACGACAAGGTGGAGATCTACCGCACCTGGCTCGGCCTCATGAAGGGCGATCTGGTCGAGCGCTTCGAGAAGAACGGAAAGACGATCGAGCGAAGCCTCCATCCCGATCGCATCTATCGCTCGCCCGCGGGCGGAGAGGTGCGCCTTCACGGCCGCAGCCTCATGCTGGTGCGCAACGTCGGGCACCACATGTTCACCGATGCGGTGCTCGACGAGAACGGTCGCGAGATCCCGGAGACGATCCTCGACGCTGCGGTCACGTCCCTGATCGGGATCCACGACCTGCGCGGCGGCGGCCGGTTCAGGAACAGCCGCACCGGCTCGATCTACATCGTGAAGCCGAAGATGCACGGCCCCGACGAGGTCGCCTTCGCCAACGATCTCTTCGGGCGTGTCGAGGACATGCTTTCGCTTCCCCGCAACACGCTCAAGATGGGCATCATGGACGAGGAGCGGCGCACGACGGTCAACCTCAAGGCCGCCATCCGCGCGGCGGCGGAGCGGATCTTCTTCATCAACACGGGTTTCCTGGACCGCACGGGCGACGAGATCCACACCTCCATGGAAGCGGGGCCCATGATCCGCAAGAACGACATGAAGGCGACGCCCTGGATCAAGGCTTACGAGGACAACAACGTGGACGTGGGCCTCGCCTGCGGCCTGCCCGGCCATGCGCAGATCGGCAAGGGCATGTGGGCCGCGCCCGACAAGATGGCGGACATGCTGGCCCAGAAGATCGGGCATCCGCGGGCGGGCGCGAACACGGCCTGGGTGCCCTCGCCCACCGCCGCCACGCTTCATGCGCTCCACTACCACGAGGTGGACGTCCATGCCCGCCAGGAGGAGCTCAAGGGCCGTGCGCCTGCGAAGCTCTCCGACATCCTGACGATCCCCGTCTCGCAGTCGAACTGGGCGCCGGAGGCCGTCCAGGAGGAGGTCGACAACAACTGCCAGGGCATCCTCGGCTACGTGGTGCGCTGGATCGACCAGGGTATCGGCTGCTCGAAGGTGCCGGACATCCACGATGTCGGCCTCATGGAGGACCGCGCGACCCTGCGCATCTCCAGCCAGCATCTCGCGAACTGGCTGCACCACGGCATCGTGACGAAGGATCAGGTGATGCGGTCGCTCCGGCGCATGGCGGAGATCGTCGACCGCCAGAACGCGGGCGATCCGCTCTACCGGCCCATGGCCCCGGGCTTCGACGGCCCGGCCTTCCAGGCGGCCTGCGACCTGATCTTCAAGGGCCGCGAGCAGCCCAACGGCTATACCGAGTGGATCCTGCACCAGCGCCGCCGGGAGGCGAAGGCACTCGGCGCGCCGGACCGGAGCGGTCAGAGCGGCGTGAAGACCGCCTCATAAGACGGGAACCTGCCTCTCCGTCTCTCGGCGCAGCCAAGGGAAGACCCCCGGGGCCATGTGCCGGCCCCGGGCAAGCCCGCGAACGGCGTCACTCCGGGACGTTTGGGTCAAGCGCATGGACGGCGCCGCCGATCAGGTTGGCCGCCAAGAGGTCCTCCGTCGTGGGCGAGAGCCGGACCGGGACGAGCGCGCGCGGCAATGCCTCGACCCATGACCGGAAGGCACGGGCTGCGGCCACCGCCTCCTCCCGGTCCACCGCCCGGAACCGGACCGGCGAGCCGGGGCGCACCTGCGCGAGCCGGTCGAGGTCGGCCCCGATCACGGTCGCGATCTTCGGGTATCCGCCCGCCGTCTGCCGGTCGCGCATCAGAACGATGGGCTGGCCGCTGCCGGGGACCTGGACATGTCCCTCGACGATCCCGTCGGAGACGATGTTGAAGCCCTTGGCGTGCTCCAGCACGGGACCCGAGAGCTGGAATCCCATGCGGTCGGCCTGAGAACTGACGGTGAACTCGCTTTCCAGGAATGTGCGGATCGCCTCGGGCGTGAAGTAGTCGTCCTGCGGTCCCAGCATCACGCGGATGGGACCGTCGTCCGGCGCGGGATCGTCCGGAAGGCGCATGAGGGGGGCGGGCCCGCCCGTCGCCGCGCAGTCCAGGCGGTCGTTCGCCTGCAGGGGGCGCCCGTCAAGGCCCCCCATCCGGGATCGCAGATGGAGGGACCGGCTCCCGAGCGAAGCCGGGACGGCGAAGCCGCCTGCAGCGGCGAGATAGGCGAAGGTCCCCCGCCTCGCATGGCCCACCTCCGCCGTCTGCCCTTCCTTCAGGAGGGCCGCCGTCCGGGGGGCGACCGCCTTGCCGTCGATGGCAAGGGAGCAGTCCGCGCCTGCCAGCGCGATGAGAACGTCCCCGCCGCTCGCGGTCAATGCGCCGCCCAGGTGCACGAACTCGATGGCGACCGTCCAAGGGGCGTTGCCGACGAGAGCGTTGGCCATAGCGAGACCGCGCCGGTCCATGGCGCCAGAAGGCGAGACGCCGAACCGCTGGTATCCGTAGCGTCCGCGATCCTGCAGGGAGGTCATGGGACCGCAGGACTTGATGACGAGAGCCGTCATGGCGTCACCTGTTCGGCGACGGGCTCGCCGGCCTCGGCGGCGCGTTCCAGGGCGTCCCATCGACTGGGCCCGACGGGCTCGAACACGATTTCGTCGCCCGCGGAGAACAGAAAGACGGGCTCGCGGCCCGGATCGTAGCTGCGGACGGGGGTGCGGCCCAGAAGGTGCCAGCCGCTCGGGCATTCGATGGAGGCGACGGCCGCCTGGGCGCCGCCGATGATGATGGAGCCGGACGGTATCCTCGCCCGGGGGTGGACCCGGCGGGGGGTGGCGAGCCGCGGGTCGAGACCCCCGAGATAGGCGAAGCCGGGCATGAAGCCGAGCATGTAGATCCGGTAGACGGCGCCGGAATGCAGCTCGATGAGCCGCGCAGGGGACATCCCGTGCCGCTCCGCCACCTCTTCGAGGTCGATGCCGTTGGGGCCGCCGTAGACGACGGGCACCTTCCAGCGCCGGCCCGAGGTGGCCTGCGGCGCCAGGCCCTCCGCCTCGGAAAGAAGGTGCTGCGACAGTTCGGCGAAATCCGCCGCCACCGGGTCGAAGTGCACCAGGAGGGAGCGGTAGGTCGGAACGGTCTCGAGGATTCCCGGCAGCGGTTTCCGGCGCAGAGCCTCGTCGAGGGCGAGAACCCTGCCGTTGACCTCGGGGTCGATGGTGTCGCCGAACTCGACCGACAGGGCGCTGTCGCCACAGGGGAGGATTCTCGGTGCCTGCACAGGGGTCCCGCTGCAAAATGCCTTCATTACCGCCCGCCCCATCTCATATCGGGGCCGCCGGTTCAACGGCCGTCCCCGGATCGGAGCAATGCCCGAAAAGCATGGCGGCCGCGTGAATTCTCCGCCGGCAGGGCGAAACGGCCCCGGACTCCCGCCAAGCCCGCGCTTCGTGCTATGCCGGTGGCCTGCCAGAGGGCCCACAGGATAAGCGGAGCACGTCATGACCTTGAAGAACAAGACAGCCGTCGTCACCGGCTCGACCAGCGGCATCGGCCTTGCGATCGCGCGGGCCCTCGCGAAGGAGGGGGCGTCCATCGTCCTGAACGGGTTCGGCCCGGCCGAGGAGATAGAGAAGGTCCGGGCGGAGATCGAGAGCGGCTTCGGCGTCAAGGCGATCTATTCTCCCGCCGACATGGCGAAGCCCGACGAGGTCGCCGGTATGATCCGCCTGGCCGAGGACACCTTCGGCACGGTCGACATCCTGGTGAACAACGCAGGAATCCAGTTCGTCTCGCCCGTGGAGGACTTTCCCATCGAGAAATGGGATCAGATCATCGCGATCAATCTCTCCTCGGCCTTCCATACGATCCGCGCCGCGCTGCCGGGCATGAAGGCCCGCAAGTGGGGCCGCATCATCAACACCGCCTCGGCCCACTCCCTCGTGGCCTCCCCCTTCAAGTCCGCGTACGTCGCGGCCAAGCACGGCATAGCCGGCCTGACGAAGACGGTGGCGCTGGAGGCGGCGACCTTCGGCGTCACGGTCAACTGCATCAGCCCCGGCTATGTCTGGACCCCGCTCGTGGAGAAGCAGATCCCCGATACGATGAAGGCGCGCAACATGACGAAGGAGCAGGTCATCAACGACGTCCTGCTCGAGGCGCAGCCGACCAAGCAGTTCGTGACGGCCGACCAGGTCGCGGCACTTGCGGTTTACCTCTGCTCGGACGCGGCGAGCCAGATCACGGGCGCCAACCTCTCCATGGACGGCGGCTGGACCGCGAAGTGACGGCCCGTGGATGCACTCGCGAGGGATCAGCCCCTCGCGAACGCGTCCGTCGTCTCGATGAGGTGGTGCAGGATGCCGGGCTCCGTGAAGGCGTGTCCCGCGTCCTCCACCATGATGAAGCGGGCTTCCGGCCAGGCCTTGTGGAGCGCCCAGGCCGTCGCGGGCGGCGTCGCGATGTCGTAACGGCCCTGGACGATCACGCCAGGAATGTCCTTCAGGCGGTGGGCGTTGCGCAGGAGCTGCCCTTCCTCGAAGAACCCGGCATTCACGAAGTAATGGTTCTCGATCCTGGCGAAGGCCAGGGCATAATGATCGTCCCCGAACTGGTCGGAGTAGTCCTTGTTCGGGAGCAGGGTGATCGTCTCCCCTTCCCAGATGCTCCAGGCCCGCGCGGCCTGCATCTGCACGGCCGGGTCCGGATCGACGAGGCGGCGGCGGTAGGCCGCCATCAGGTCGCCCCGCTCCGCCGGCGGGATCGGAGCGAGGAACCGCTCCCACTTGTCCGGGAACATCCAGGATGCCCCCTCCTGATAGTACCAGAGAAGCTCCGCGCGTCTCAGGGTGAAGATGCCCCGCAGGACGAGCTCGCTGACCCGCCCGGGATGGGTTTCCGCGTAGGCAAGCGCCAGGGTGCTGCCCCAGGAGCCGCCGAAGACCATCCATTTCTCGACGCCGATCATGGCGCGCAGGCGCTCGATGTCGGCCACGAGATGCCACGTGGTGTTGTGGTCGAGACTGGCATAGGGGGTCGAGCGGCCGCATCCACGCTGATCGAACAGCAGGATTCGGTACTTCTCCGGATCGAACAGGCGCCGCTGCGCCGGCGAGCAGCCTCCGCCGGGGCCGCCGTGGAGGAAGACCACGGGCTTTCCTTCCGGATTGCCGCACAGCTCCCAATAGACCCGGTGGCCGTCGCCGACATCGAGCCAGCCGTGGTCGTAGGGTTCGATCGGAGGATAGAGGGTGCGCATCGCCAAGCTCCGGATAGGTGCCCTTCATATCCCGATGTTCGGGTTCCTGTCAGCTGCCGCAGGGTTAAATTGAGCCGGCTCAGAAAGGGGCGTATACGTAGAAGCGCTGCAAGACAGTAGCGCGTCGTCCGGCTGTCATATAATTTTGCAACGGGGAACACGGGTCGAACCCGGACCGAACTGGAGGAATACGATGTTGACCAAACGCGCCAGCCTGAAGCTGGCAACGGCTTTCGCCGCTCTCATGATCGCGGGCGGCGCGCAGGCCGCCGAGAAGCTGCGGCTTCTGACCTGGGCGGACTACGCGCCAGCCGAAGTGGTGCAGCAGTTTACCAAGGAGACGGGCATCGAAGTCGAGGTCACGCTCTCGAACAACGAGGAGATGATCTCCAAGCTGCGCGCCACCCAGGGCGCAGGTTTCGATCTCGTCCAGCCGAGCCAGGACCGCATCGCCGGTCCCCAGCAGGAATTCGGCATCTACAAACCCCTCGACCTTTCGAAGATCAAGTCCGATCTGTTCATCGCCTCCATGCTCGAGGCGACCAAGAAGAACACCACCGTCGACGGCAAGGTCTACGGCGTTCCGCACATCTGGGGAACGGACGGCCTCGTGGTGAACACCAAGGCGGCGCCCAGCGTTGCCGATTACACGGACCTGTGCAGCCAGGCCGTCGCCGGAAAGGCCAGCTTCCGCGCCAAGCGGCCGACCCTCATCGCCTTCGCCTTCGCCAGCGGCATGGACCCCTTCGCAGCCTACAAGGACCAGAAGAAGTACGCCGAGATGATGGAAAAGGTCGGCGCCAAGCTCGCCGAGTGCAAGAAGAACGTGAAGTTCTTCTGGGACGGCAAGGACCAGCTCCTCAACGCCCTGCGCTCCGGCGAAGTGGTCGCCGCCATGGCCTGGGATACGGGCGGCTGGAAGCTGAACGCCGAGAACCCGGACATTAAGTTCGTCGCGCCCAAGTCCGGCGCCCTGGGCTGGGTCGACACCTTCGCGATTCCCGCCAAGGGCCGCAACGACGACGCGGCCTACAAGTGGATCAACTTCAACATGCGCCCCGAGATCGCGGCGAAGGTCGCGGCATCCGCCGGCAACTTCACCGCCTCGAACGGCGCGGACAAGCTGATGCAGGGCAAGCTGAAGGACCAGTTCGCCGAGAGCTTCCCGAAGGCGGCCATCGACAACATCAAGTGGTACCCGGCGGTGCCGGCCGGAATCGAGGAGATCGAGGGCAAGATCCTCGACCGCCTGAAGGCCGGCTCCTGACGCGTCCGTCTCTGCCCATCGTCATCCCCCGGCCTGTCCGGGGGATGACTCTTCTCAGTGTACGGTACCCATGGTTTCCCCAAGCGATCTCGACCTCGTCAGCGTCACCAAGCGGTTCGGGGCCCACCTCGCGGTGGACGACGTGTCCTTTTCCGTCGCGCCTGGCGACTTCTTCTCGATTCTCGGCCCGTCCGGATGCGGCAAGACGACCCTCATGCGCATGATCGCGGGCTTCGAGGAGCCGACCTCGGGCGACATCCGGATCCGCGGCAAGTCGATGATCGGCGTCCCGGCGAACCGCCGCCCGGTCAACATGGTGTTCCAGAGCCTCGCCCTCTTCCCGATGATGACCGTCGGCGAGAACGTGGCCTACGGCCTGCTCTGCCGAGGCGTCGGGCGGGCCGAGGCGGAGCGGCGCGCGTCGCGCATGCTGGAGCGCGTAGGGCTCAAGGGCTTTGCGGAGCGCCGGGTCACGGCGCTCTCGGGCGGCCAGCGGCAGCGCGTCGCCATCGCCCGCTGCCTGGTGCTGGAGCCGACCCTCGTGCTTCTCGACGAGCCTCTCGGCGCCCTCGACCTCAAGCTGCGCGAGCACATGAAGATCGAGCTCAAGCAGCTCCAGAGCACCTTCAACACCACCTTCGTCTACATCACGCACGACCAGTCGGAAGCACTGGTCATGTCCGACCGCATCGCCGTGATGAACCAGGGCCGCTTCGAGCAGGTGGGAAGCCCGCGCGAACTCTACCACAACCCCATGACCCCCTTCGTGGCGAGCTTCGTCGGAGAGGCGAACCGCTGGGCGGGGGAGGCGGTCGACGGGACCTCGGGAACGGTGAGCGTGCGGCTTGCTTCCGGCGGCACCGTCCGGGGCGCCGGCCCGGTCTCCTCCAGGTCGGTTCTCTGCTTCGTGCGGCCGGAGGCCATCGCCCTTTCGTCGAACGCGGAGAGCCTCGGCGCGTTGCCGAACCGCTTCGAGGGACGTGTTTCGGCAGTCCTGTTCGACGGTGCGAACTCGAGCCTCCTGATCGACACTGCCGGGTTCGACCAGCCTGTCCGCGCGGTCCTGCCCCAGGCGGGTCCGCTGGCGGGGATCGAGGTCGGGGCGCCGGTCCATCTCGGATGGACTGCGGAAGCGACGAAGGTGTTCGCGGCATGAAACCGGCGCAACGCCTTACTCTCTTTCTCCTCCTCGCCCCGGCGCTGATCTGGCTCGGCCTGCTCATCGTCCTCCCGCACGTGGAGATTCTCGTCCTGTCCTTGAGCGAACGGGTCGCGCCGCGCGTCTACCGGTTCGGCTTCGGCAACTACATCGAGTTCTTCACGGAGCCGCTCTACTGGCGCACCTTCGCGCGCACGGCGATCATGTCGATCCTCGTCACTGCGCTGACGCTCGTGCTGGCCTTTCCCATCGCGCTCTACATCGCCCGCGTGGCGCAGGGACGGCTGAAGGCGATGCTGCTGCTGCTCTGCCTGCTGCCGTTCTGGGTGTCCGAGCTCGTTCGCACGCTCGGTTGGATGATGCTCCTGCGCGAGACGGGGCTCGTCTCGTATCTGCTCCAGAAGACGGGGCTCGTCGGGCAGCCCCTGGAGATGCTCTACAACGACGGCGCCGTCATCCTCGGACTCGTCTATGGCGGTCTCCTATTCATGATCGTGCCGCTCGCGAACGCGCTCGAGAGCCTGGAGCCCGCGGTAGTCGAGGCCGGCTACGACCTCGGCGGCAGCCGGCGGACCGTCCTGCGGCGGATCGTGATCCCCCACGCCATGCCCGGCATCGTCGCAGGTTCCATCATCGTCTTCATGCTCACCGTCGGCAATTTCGCGACGCCGGTGCTCCTGGGCGGCAAGAACGGGCTGTGGTTCACCGAGCAGATCTACGCGCAGTTCATCACCCGCTTCAACTGGCCGCAGGGTGCCGCCTTCGGCATTCTTCTCCTCGTCCTCTCGTCCGTCATCGTCTGGGCCGGCCTGCGCCTGAGCGGGCAGAGCCTCGGCACGACCCTGCGGCAGGCCTGAGCCATGAACAGACCCTCCATCGCCTGGAAGCTCTATATCGCGGCCTTCTACATCTTCCTGTTCGCGCCGCTGCTCGTGGTCGCGATCTTCGCGTTCAATGCAAGCCCGTTTCCCTCTCCGCCCTGGAAAGGCTGGACGCTGGACTGGTTCGTCGGCGACGGGTCGGCCTTCGGCAAGCCGGGCGTCCTCATGGACCCGATCTGGCTTGCCAGCATCGGCAACAGCCTGAAGGTCGCGGTTCCCGTGGCGCTCCTTGCGGTCCTCCTCGGCACGGTCAACGCCTGGGTGCTCGAGCGGGCGGAGTTTCCCGGCAAGTCCCTCGTCGCGATGATGATGCTCTGGCCCCTGGTCATTCCCGGGGTCATCCTCGGCATCTCGATCCTGGCCTTCTTCTCGCGGGTGGCGAACGGGCTGGAGGAGGCTCTTCAGACTGACCTCGACCCGCTCCGCCCGGGGCTGCCGCTCGTCATTCTCGGCCAGCTGTCCTTCATCCTCACCATCGCGACGCTCATCATCGCCGCGCGCCTTCGCAAGTTCGATCGCTCGCTCGAAGAGGCCGCCTTCGATCTTGGAGCGAGCCGGGCGCATGTGCTGCGGACGGTGACGCTGCCGTTCCTGCGGCCCGCGCTCGTCGGCGCAGGCCTCGTGGCGCTCCTCATGTCCTTCGAGAACTTCAACACGACCCTGATGCTGGTCGGCTCCGAGCCGCCTCTGCCGATCACCATGTACGGGCAGATGCGCGAGGGCGCGACTCCGGCCATCAATGCGGTCAGCCTGCTGCTCATGCTGGGCGTCGGCGGCATCGCCAGCCTTTTCGCGCTGACCTCGAAGACGCAGGCCTGAGACGTCGGCACAGAGCGCCGACGTTGCAACGACGTTTCCCGTCGAGGATGCCGAGACCGGCTGGAGGCTCTCGCTTCGCCTGCGGCCGCTACGCGCCCCAGGTGCGCTCCAGGACGTCGATCCAGTTCTCGTAGCAGAGCTTGCGCAGGGTCGCCTCGTCATAGCCGTGCCGGCGCATGGCCTCGACGAGGCGCGGCAGGCCGCGGGCGTCGCCGATCTCCGCCGGAATGGTGGCGCCGTCGAAGTCGGAGCCCATGCCCACGCCGTCGACCCCCACGTGCTCGATGAGGTGGTCCATGTGGCGGATCATCTCCTCCAGGGTGGTCTGGTCGCTCCGCTGGCCGTCGGCCCGGATGAAGGAGGTGGCGAAGTTCACGCCCACCATGCCGCGGCTCTCGCGGATCGCCGCCAGCTGCCTGTCGGTCAGGTTGCGCGAATGCGGGCAGATGGCGTGGGCGTTCGAGTGCGTCGCCACGAGGGGCGCATCGGTGAGCTTCGCCACGTCCCAGAAGCCCTTCTCGTTGAGGTGGGACAGGTCGAGCATGATCTTCAGGCGGTTGCACGCCCTGATCAGCTCCTTGCCGAGATCGGTCAGTCCGGGCCCCGTGTCGGGGCTCGAAGGATAGCGGAACGGCACGCCGTGGCCGAAGATGTTGGGGCGGCTCCAGACGGGGCCGAGCGAACGGAGGCCCGCCTGGTACAGCACGTCGAGCATATAGAGATCCGGATCGATTCCCTCCGCGCCCTCGATGTGGAGGATTGCGGCGAGCGCGCCTCTCTTCATGCATTCCCGGATATCGGCTGCGGTGCGGCACACCTTGACCTCGCCCTTGGACGCGCGTTCGATGCGCAGCAGCAGGGCCGCCATGTGCACGGTGACCTGCTGGCTTGGTTCGAGGCGCAGCGGCTCCGGAAGCGGCACATCGTATTGCGGGCGGGTCATCAGCGCGTCCACGTCGACGCCGCCGCCTTCCGAAGGGACATAGACCGCGAAGAAGCCGCCCGCGAAGCCGCCCTCCTTCATCCGCGGCCAGTCGAGATGGCCGAGATTGTCGCCTTCGAGGAAGGCGCGCTCCGGCTGCATCTTGCCGCGCATCAGGCGCAGGAGAACGTCGTTGTGGCCGTCGAAGACCGGCATCGGGGAGGAACGGGACATGGGCTCACGCAGGCTGCTGGAATGGGGCGGTTCAGATCGCGGCGGCGGCTTTCGCCGCATCCCGCGAGAAGCCGCGGCTCGCCTCGATCAGCTCGCGCGTGTAGCTGTTCGAGGCCTGGCCGGAGCGGAGAGCCGCGGCGGTTGTTTCCTCGACGCCCTCGCCATGGCGCATGACGAGGAGCCGGTCGCACAGATGCGCGACCACGGCGAGATCGTGGCTGACGAGGATATAGGTGAGACCCATCCTGCGCCGCAGATCGTCGAGCAGGTTCAGGATCTCCGCCTGGACGGAGGCGTCGAGGGCCGAGGTCGGCTCGTCGAGCAGGAGCACCTTCGGGCGCAGGATCAGCGCCCGGGCGATGGCGATGCGCTGCCGCTGGCCGCCGGAGAGCTGGTGCGGATAGCGGAAGCGGAAGGAGGGACCGAGCCCGACCTCGCGCAGGGCCTGGAGGATTCTCGCCTCCGCGTCCTTCTCGCCGTGGATGGCAAGCGGCTCCGAGAGGGTCCGGTCGACCGTGTGGCGCGGATGGAGCGACGCATAGGGATCCTGGAACACCATCTGGACGGTTCGATAGAAGGCCTTGTCGCGCGGGGACTTCACCTCCTGCCCGTCGACGAGCACGCGCCCGGCGGAGATCGGAGCCAAGCCGCAGATGGCCCGCAGCACCGTTGACTTGCCCGATCCGGATTCGCCGACGAGCCCGTAGGAGGCACCGGTCTCCACATGGAAGCTGACGTCCTTCACCGCCTCGACGCGCAGACGCCCCGTTCCGTAGACGACTTTGAGGTTCTGAATATCGAGCATCGGATCTTATCGGGCCCAGGCGGGATCGCGGTTGAGGGTCGGAAGCGGGCGGACGTCCTCCGCCAGAGTCGGGAGGCAGCGCATGAGGCCCTGCGTGTAGGGGTGCGTGGCCTCGCGCAGGTGCTTCGCCTCGACCTCCTCGACCACGCGGCCTGCATACATCACGAGCACGCGGTCGCAGAAGGATGAGACCAGCTTCAGGTCGTGCGAGATGAAGATGAGGCCCATGCCCCGCTCCGAGACGAGTTCGTCGAGGATGCGCAGCACCTCCATCGATACCGTGACGTCGAGGGCCGACGTCGGCTCGTCGGCGATCAGCAGGTCGGGCTCCGTCACGAGCATCATCGCGATCATCGCCCGCTGACCCATGCCGCCCGACACCTCGTGCGGATAGAGGGAGAAGACGCGGGCCGGATCGCGCATCTTCACCGCCTCCAGCATCGCGAGCGCCCGGTCCCGGGCTTCCGCGCGGCTCGCCGACCTGGCATGAGCTCTGTAGGCCTCGATGATCTGCTCGCCGATGGTCATGACCGGGTTGAGGGAATATTTCGGGTCCTGCATCACCATGGAGATGCGGCCCCCGCGCAGATCGCGCAGCGTCCGCCTCGACGCGGTGAGCAGGTCGATCCCGTCGAAGGTCAGGCGCTTTGCGCTGACTTCGCCGGGCGGGGGCGTCAGGCCGAGGATGGCCCGCCCCGTCTGCGACTTTCCGGAGCCGGATTCGCCGACGATGCCGAGCCGCTCCCGGCCGAGCTGGAAGGACACGCCCCGAACCGCCTCGACGGTGCCGGTACGCAGGTGGAAACGGACACGCAGGTCCTCGACTTCGAGCAGCGGCTTGGTCATTTCGCAGCCTTCGGGTCCAGCACGTCGCGCAGGCCGTCGCCCAGGAGGTTGAAGCCGAGGCTGACGACGAAGATGGCGAGGCCGGGCATGGCCGCGACCCACCATTGGTCGATGAGATAGTTGCGCCCGGTGGCCACCATCGCGCCCCATTCGGGCATGGGCGGCTGCGCACCGAGGCCGAGGAAGCCGAGGCCCGCGGCGGTCAGGATGATGCCCGCCATGTCGAGGGTGACGCGGACGATCACGGAGGAGATGCACAGCGGGATGACGTGGCCGAAGATGATCCGGGGCGTGGAAGCGCCCTGGAGCTTCACGGCGGCGATGAAGTCGCTGTTGCGGACCGTCAGGGTCTCGGCGCGGGCAATGCGCGCGTAAGGAGGCCAGGAGGTGATCGAGATGGCGATGATCGCGTTCTCGATGCCCGGTCCCAGGGCCGCGACGAAGGCCAGGGCCAGGATGAGGCGCGGAAAGGCCAGGAAGATGTCGGTGATCCGCATGAGCACCGTGTCGACCCAGCCGCCGAGATAGCCGGAGACTGTGCCGATCAGGACGCCGATGGGCGTGGCGATCACCGCGACGAGCATCACCACCCAGAGGGTGATGCGCGAGCCGTAGACGACGCGGGAGAAGATGTCCCGTCCCTGGTCGTCCGTGCCGAACCAGAAGGTCTCGCTCGGCGGCAGAAGGCGCTGCGTGCGCAGGTCGCCGCCGGCAACCGGCGAATAGGGCGCGATCAGCGGAGCGAAGATCGCGACCAGGATCAGCAGGACCACGATGGCGAGGCCCAGCACCGCCAGGGGATTCTTGGTGAAGCCGCGCCAGCCGAGATAGAAGCGGCCGAGGCGGGCCTGCCAGCGGGAGGCGGGTTCGGGGGAGAGCAGCCAGGCCTGCAGGCCCGAAGGCTGGGGGAGGGGAGGGGCGCCGGCCATCAGCGGGTCCTCGGGTCGAGAATGCGATAGAGCAGGTCGGACACAAGGTTGAGCAGCACGAAGACCGTTCCGATCACGATCGTTCCGCCGAGCACCGCATTCATGTCCGCGTTCTGCAGGGAATTGGTGATGTACTGGCCGAGCCCGGGCCATGCGAAGACCGTTTCGGTGAGGACGGAGCCTTCCAGAAGATTGGCATAGGACAGGGCGATCACGGTGATCAGCGGCACGGCGGCGTTGCGCAGCGCATGGCGCCAGATCACCCGGAATTCGGAGAGCCCCTTCACCCGCGCCGCGATGACGTATTCCTGCGCCAGCTCGTTGAGCATGAAGGAGCGCGTCATGCGGCTGATATAGGCGAGGGAGAAGTAGCCGAGCAGGCAGGCGGGGAGGACGATGTGGGAAACCGCGTCCCAGAAGGCGTCCATCTGGCCCTGCATGAGGGTGTCGAGAAGCACGATGCCCGTGACGGGCGTGTAGAGATACGAGTAGGTGACGTCGATGCGCCCGGGACCTGCGACCCAGCCGAGCTTGGCATAGAACAGCAGAAGACCCATCAGGCCGAGCCAGAAGATCGGCACCGAATAGCCGACGAGACCCAGGAGCCGCACGATCTGGTCGATTAGCGATCCGCGCCTCACGGCAGCGAGGACTCCGAGCGGGATGCCGATGAGGGTGCCGATGATGGTGCCGAGCGTCGCCAGCTCGAGGGTGGCGGGAAACACCCTGGCGATGTCCGTCATCACCGGATTGGTGGTCAGCACCGAGTTGCCGAAATCGCCGGTCGCCGCCTTCTTCACGTAGATGACGAACTGCTCGGCGAGAGGCTTGTCGAGCCCCATCTCCTTGCGCACCCGCTCGTAGACCTGCGGCGGCGCGCGATCGCCGACGACGGCGATCACGGGATCGATCGGCACGACGCGGCCGATGAAGAACGTGACCGCGACGAGGCCCAGCAGGGTCGTCGCCAGGACGATCACGAACTGGGCGGCTCTCTTAAGGAAGGAGCGGAGGGCACTTGCGTGCTCTCCGCCCCGGCTCATGGCGGTGGAAACCATTGGCGGCTTCAGTTCTTCTTCGTCTTGGACACGTCGTTGTCGCTGAAGGACGGGCCGAGGATGAAGTCATGCACGTTCTTGCGCACGGCGGCGACCTCGGTCTGCTGCAGGAAGATCACGAACGGACCATCGTCGAGAACCGCCTTCTGCAGTTCCTTGTACATCTGCGCGCGCTTCTCCGCGTCACGCTCCATGACGGCGGCGCGGGTCTTGGCGGTCAGCGGGCCCGGATCCCAGGCGTTGCGCCACGCAAGCGGCTTCGCCTTCGCATTGTCGGAGTTGTCGTCGTTCGCCGCGAAGGTGTCGGCGTTCGAGTTCGGGTCCTGGTAGTCCGAGCCCCAGTTGCCGATGTAGATGTCGTGCTGGCGGGCGCGGTACTTGGTGAGAGCCTGCTTCGAGTCCATCGGCAGGATCTCCAGCTTGATGCCGGCCTGCGCGAAGGTCGCCTGCATCGCCTGGGCGATGCCCATGATCTCGGCGGTCGAACGGGTATCCATGGTGACGGAGAAGCCATCCTTCAGGCCCGCCTTGGCGAGGAGTTCCTTCGCCTTCGCCACGTCGAGCTTGTAGGGGTTGGTCGTCACGGCGCCGAGGAAGCCCTTGGGCAGGAAGTTCTGGTGAACCACGCCCTTGTACTTCATGATCGTGTCGGCGATGGCCGAATAGTCCACGAGATACTTGAGAGCCTGACGAACCTCGGGCTTGGCGAGGTTGGGGTTCTTCTGGTTCAGGCCGAGATAGTAGACCGTGCCCTTCGGAGCGCTCTGGATCTTGATGTCCGGGTTCTTGGCGACGGCGTCGATCTCTTCCGGGTTCAGGTTGCGGGCAACGTCGACGTCACCCTTCTCGAGCAGCAGGCGCTGGCTCGCGGTTTCCTTGATGTGGCGGAAGATCACGCGGGCGAGCGGGGTCTTCTGCTCGTAGTTCGGATTGCGCTCGAGGACGAGGACCTCGTTCGCCTTCCAGTCGCGCATGATGTACGGGCCGGAGCCGGCATAGTGCGTCTTCAGCCAGTTGTAGCCCCAGTCGCCGTCCTTCTCGTTCTGCGTGAGAAGCTTCTTGTCGACGATGGAGGCGACCGAGTTGCCGAGGCAGTAGAGCACGAGGGTCGGGGCGTAGGGCTTGTCGACCTCGAAGGTCAGCTCGAGCGGGCCGGTCTGCTTGATCTTGTCCTTGACGTTGTTCTTGTCGAGGCCGAACTGGCCGAGGATGAAGGCGGGCGACTTGTCGAGGATGACCGCGCGCTGGAGCGAGTACACCACGTCTTCCGCGGTGAGCGGGTTGCCCGAGGCGAACTTCTTGTTCGGGCGGATCTTGAACGTGTAGGTCTTGCCGTCGTCCGAGACCGTCCAGGACTCGGCGACCTGGCCGGAGATCTTGGACACGTCCGTGATGTCGTACTGGATCAGGCGCTCATAGGTGTTGCCCATGATCTCGGACGCGCTGAACTCGAAGACCTCGGCGGGGTCGAGCGAGATGATGTCGTCGCTCTGCCAGGCCTGGACCAGGGTGTCCGGCGGCGTCGCCGCCTTCACGGCGGAGAAGGAGGTCGCCATGGCGGCGACCATCGCTGCCGATAGGAGAAGCTTCTTTGGGAGGTGTTTCATTGGCCAATTCCCTTGCGGCGCTGTCTGCGCCTGTTGTGCGGCGTTAAGAATGCAGATCGGACGGGCGCTGTCGAGTCTCGTCACTGGTTTTGAAGTGGTAAGGGTGCTGCACCATGCGTAAAGCGTGGGCGTCCTGTCAATGCGGCTTGGCCTTGGGCCGCGATCTGTGGCAAAGGCTTCTGGCCGAAACGTCCGGGTGAAACATCGTGTCAGAAGAAGCCAAGAAGTCGGGTGCGAACGTCATGTGGGGCGGGCGGTTCTCGTCCTCGCCCAGCGCCCTCATGGAAGCCATCAACGCCTCCATCGATTTCGACAGGCGCCTGGCCGCGGAGGACATCCAGGGCTCGATCGCGCACAGCGCCATGCTGGCGAAACAGGGGATCATCTCCGAGAGCGACCGCGACGCCATCCACCAGGGCCTCCAGCGCGTCCAGGCGGAGATCGAGTCCGGCTCCTTTACCTTCTCGAAGGCGCTCGAAGACATCCACATGAACGTGGAGAGCCGGCTGCGCGAGATCGTCGGCGATCCGGCGGCGCGCCTCCACACGGCCCGCAGCCGCAACGACCAGGTCGCCGTCGACGTGCGCCTCTGGGTGCGCAGCGCCCACGACCGGGCCGAGGCGCAGCTCACGGATCTCATCCGGGCGCTTCTCGACAAGGCCGAGGCGCACGCGGCGACCGTGATGCCCGGCTTCACCCATCTCCAGGGCGCGCAGCCCGTCACCTTCGGCCATCACCTCATGGCCTACGTGGAAATGTTCGGCCGCGACCGCGGCCGGTTCCGAGACTCGCGCCGGCGGCTCAACGAGAGCCCGCTCGGGGCGGGGGCGCTCGCCGGCACCTCCTTTCCCATCGACCGGCACATGACCGCGAAGGCCCTCGGGTTCGACGGGCCGACCCGCAACTCCCTCGATTCCGTCTCGGACCGGGACAGCCTCCTGGAATTCATGTCGGCCGCCGCGATCTGCGCGGTGCACCTGTCCCGTCTGGCGGAGGAGATCGTGATCTGGATGTCGGCGCCCTTCGGCTTCGTGCGCCTGCCGGACCGCTGGACGACCGGCTCCAGCATGATGCCGCAGAAGCGCAATCCCGACGCGGCGGAGCTGGTGCGCGGCAAGACCGGGCGTATCTTTGGCTCGCTCATGACCCTGCTCACGGTCATGAAGGGCCTGCCGCTGGCCTATGCCAAGGACACCCAGGAGGACAAGGAGCCGCTCTTCGATGCGGCCGATACCCTCGAGCTCGTCCTGGCCGCCACCACGGGCATGATCCGCGACCTGGAGCCGGTGCCGGAGCGCATGGCGGCCCTCGCGGGGGCCGGCTACTCCACGGCGACGGACCTGGCCGACTGGCTGGTGCGCAGCCTGAACATTCCCTTCCGCGACGCCCATCACATCACCGGGCGGATCGTGGCCGAGGCGGAGAAACTGGGAAGCCTGCTCCAGGATCTGCCGCTCGCCGTCATGCAGTCGGTCGAGCCGCGGATTCATGAAGGCGTCTACAACGTACTCAGCGTTGAGAATTCCGTCCGCTCGAGGACGAGCTTCGGCGGAACCGCCCCGGCGCGCGTGGCCGAGCAGATCGCCTGGTGGCGGGAGCGGGTCTGAGAAAAAGGGCTTTCCGCAACAAAGGGTTAACGGCGGGCCGCGCCTTCTCCGGCCAAGGTCTTGATGCGGGCCGGGGCAGCCTCCATATTGAGGTCGGCGCCCGGAAACGGGCGCCTGAGCGCCGCACCGGCGGGCTCAAACCCAACGAAGTGCCTCTGAACCTTGGGCTTCGAACATGTCGCGTCAATCGCCCTTCGGGCATCCCTTCCTCCTCGGCTTCGACGAGATCGAGCAGGCGCTCGACCGGGTGGCGAAGGCCGCGGGGGACGGATATCCTCCCTACAACATCGAACGCCTTGCGCGGACCGCGCAGGATCCCGAACGCCTTCGAATCACCCTTGCCGTCGCCGGTTTCACCCGGGAACAGCTGGAGGTGACGCTGGAGGAGAACCAGCTCGTGATCCGGGGGCGGCAGATCGAGGACAAGGCAAGACACTTCCTGCATCGCGGCATCGCCGCCCGGCAGTTCCAGCGCGCATTCCTCCTTGCCGACGGCATGGAGGTGCTGGGGGCCGACCTGTCCAACGGGCTTCTGTCGATCGATCTGGCGCGTCCCGAGCCGGAACGGATCGTCCGCAAGATCGACATCAACGCCCCGGACAAGGCGTAGCGGCATCCGCCAAGGAGAGTCCTGATGAACGACAACACCAAGATCCAGAACGGCGGGCTCCTCGACAAGGCCGAACTGGCCGCTTTCGGTGAGGGCCGGATGGCCTATGTGAAGCCCGTCCTGTCCGACGACATCGCGCGGCTTTTCCCGCAGGCGCCCCATCTTCAGCCGGGGCTGAAACTGTTCGCCCTCCTGTCCGCCAGCGGCGAGCCGATCCTTCTGACCGATACCCGCGACGCAGCGGTTGCCAATGCGTGGGCGCACGATCTCGAGACGGTGAGCCTCCATTGACAGATGCGCAGGACCGGGGATCCGACCCGGCGAACGGCGGAACCCGGTCCGCAGCCGCCCTCACGCGATCGCCTCGACGGCCCGGACGAGGCGGTCCAGGTCCTCGGACCGGGAGAGGCGGTGATCGCCGTCCTTGACGAGGGTGAGGGACACGCTGTCCCCCGGCAGATGCTCCACGAGCGTGAGGGCGTGGCCCCAGGGCACGTCCGGATCCTCCATGCCCTGAAGGATGTGCACGGGGCAGCCGGTCCTGATCGGCGCCCCGAAGAGCAGGTGCTCCCGCCCGTCCTGGATCAGCTTGCGCGTGATCGGGTAGGGATCGGGCGAATAGGCCGAGGGCCTGTGATAGACCCCCTTCTCCTCGATGGCGCGCCGGATGCTCTCCGGAAAGCGGTCCCACATGAGTCGTTCGGTGAAGTCCACCGCCGGGGCGATCAGCACCATGCCGAGGGGCGTCCGCGCGGGCGAGGCTTCGACGAGATGCCGGGCGGCGAGGAGCGCGATCCATCCGCCCATGGACGAGCCGACGAGGACCGGCCTGCCCGGCACGTGGCGCTCCAGGACGCCGAGGCTGTCCTGGAGCCATTGGGTGATGGTTCCTTCCATGAAGTCGCCGCCCGATTCCCCGTGGCCGCTGTAATCGAAGCGGATGAAGGCGCGGCCGGTCCGCGCGGCCCAGGCATCCAGGGCCTCCGCCTTGGTGGAGCGCATGTCCGACTTGAACCCGCCGAGCCAGACCACGGGCGGCCCCTTGCCCTCGCGGACGAGAACGGCGATGTGATGCGCACCGGCGACGGCATGCTGCATGGTTAACTCATCCTCAACTGCTTTAAAGCAACGTTCGGTCATCTCCTGGAAAAGGCTCTTACATCGGTGAACGTTTCAAGGCGATCCGGCGGGGGGGTGCCGTTCCCGTCGTCCAGCATCCACCCGCTGGCGGGACGGACGATCCTGCAGATCATTCCCGAACTCGAGGCCGGCGGCGCCGAGCGGACCACGGTCGACGTGGCCGAGGGGCTGGCCCATGCGGGCGCCCGCGCCCTGGTCGCGACCGAGGGAGGGCGCCTGGTGGGCGAGCTCCAGGCCAAGGGCGGCATCTGGGTGCCGTTTCCGGCCGCGACGAAGAACCCCTTCTCCATGCTCCTCAATGTGAGGCGCCTTGCCCGCATCTGCCACCAGGAGCGGGTCGCCCTCGTCCATGCCCGCTCGCGCGCGCCCGCCTGGGTCGCCCTGGGGGCGGCGCGCTCCCTCAACCTTCCCTTCGTCACCACCTATCACGGCAGCTATTCCGGCCGCTCCTCGGTGAAGGTGCTGTACAATTCGGTGATGGCGCGGGGCGATGCGGTGATCGCCAACTCCCATTACACGGGCGATCTCATCCGCTCCCTCTATCCGCAGGCCTCGGACCGCATCCGGGTGATACACCGGGGCACGGACTTCTCCGTCTTCTCTCCCTCCGCCGTCGCGCCGGAGCGGGTCGAGAACCTGCGCAAGGCCTGGAAGGTCTCGCCCCACGAGCGCATGGTGCTGCTCGCCGCCCGCCTCACGGGCTGGAAGGGGCAGAGGGTCCTGATCGAGGCGGCCGCAAGGCTGCGGGACCGGGGGATCTCCGACGTGGCCTATATCCTGGCCGGCGATCCGCAGGGACGCGATTCCTATGTGAAGGAGCTGGACGCCCTCATCGAGGCGCGGGGGCTTGCCGGCGTCGTGCGCCGGGTCGGCCATTGCACCGACATGCCGGCGGCCTTCCTGGCGGCCGCGGTCGTCACCGTACCCTCCACGGAGCCCGAGGCCTTCGGCCGCTCCGCGGTGGAGGCGCAGGCCATGGGCACCCCGGTCGTCGTCTCCGATCTCGGCGCGGTGCCGGAGACCGTCCTGTCGCCGCCGGCGGTGTCGCCCCAGGAGCGGACCGGCTGGCGCATCCCGCCGGGTGACGCGGACGCCCTGGCCGCGGCCTTGGGCGAGGCCCTGTCCCTCGGAGCCAGCGCGCGCATCGCCCTGGGGAACCGGGCGCGGGCGCATGTGGAGCGCCACTTCTCCCTGGAGCGGATGGTGGCGAGCACCCTCGATGTTTATTCCGCCCTCCTGGAAGGGCATTAACCCCGCAGAACGAGTTGACTTCGCGCACGTTTGCGCGAAATGTCAGAGCATTCGCGGAACCGATAGGGAGTCGGGAGGGCTGGACGCCCCGTGGCTGCTGTCGGGCCGCACAACAGGAGATACGAGCCATTCGCAGACCAATGAGATCCATGCCGGTTCCCCAGAAGGAGGGGCCGCGCGCCAACCGGGACATTCGCGGCGTTCGCGAAGTTCAGCTGATCGACGAAACCGGCCAGAATCGCGGCGTGATGCCGTTCTTCGATGCCCTGCGCATCGCCGAGGATGCCGGCCTCGACCTCGTCGAGATCGCCCCCAACGCCTCCCCGCCTGTCTGCAAGATCCTCGATTACGGCAAGTACCGCTTCCTCGAACAGAAGAAGGCGGCCGAGGCCCGCAAGAAGCAGAAGACCGTCGAGGTCAAGGAAATCAAGCTGCGCCCGGGCATCGACGACCATGACTACGACGTCAAGATGAAGGCCATGAAGGGCTTCTTCGAGGACGGCAACAAGGTCAAGATCACCCTGCGCTTCCGCGGCCGCGAGATGGCCCACCAGGATCTCGGCCTGAAGGTCCTCGAGCGCGTGAAGGCCGACGTGGGCGACCTCGCCAAGGTCGAGCAGGAGCCCAACTTCGAGGGCCGCCAGGTCGTGATGGTGCTGGCGCCGCGCTGACCGGCGCCGGCGGGTTCCGGTTCCCACCCTCCGGGGTGCGCCTGCAATTCCGGCCGCCGGCCCTCCGGCGGCCATTGCTTTTTCCCCCGTCCTCTGCCATAAGCCGGCCTTCACCGAACCGCCCGGCCGGATAGGGCTGCCGTGGCGGTTCGTCTTGCTCGCAGCAGCAACGACAGGGCCTTCGAGGCGGCTTGCCGCCCCTGCGGGCCTGACCAAAGGAGAGCCAAATGCCCAAGCTGAAGACGAAATCGGGCGCCAAGAAGCGCTTCAAGATCACTGGCACCGGCAAGGTCGTTTACGCCCAGTCCGGCAAGCGCCACGGGATGATCAAGCGGACCAACAAGCAGATCCGCAACCTGCGGGGCACCACCACCCTGTTCGCGGGTGACGCCTACAACGTGAAGAAGTACTTCCTGCCGAACGGCTGAGGCGGACTTCCACATCCCGGATTTTGAAGGAGTTTTTAGATGGCCCGCGTCAAACGGGGCGTTACCGCCCATGCCAAGCACAAGAAGGTTCTGAAGGCCGCCAAGGGATTCTACGGCCGCCGCAAGAACACGATCCGCATCGCCAAGCAGGCGGTCGAGAAGAGCATGCAGTATGCTTATCGCGACCGTAAGAACAAGAAGCGCACCTTCCGCGCCCTCTGGATCCAGCGCCTGAACGCGGCGGTGCGCGAGCACGGCCTGACCTATTCCCGATTTATCGACGGTCTCGGCAAGGCTGGGATCGAGGTCGATCGCAAGGTCCTGTCCGAGATGGCCATCCACGAGCCGGCGGCCTTCGCCGCCTATGTGGAGCGCGCCAAGGCTTCGCTGCCGCAGCAGCAGGCCGCGTAACGGACAGCCTAGCTCCGGCGCGGCTGGCGTGAAGCCGGCCGCGCCCCCGTTCCCGCCACCGAGACCCTCCGCACCGGCGGCCCGAGGGCTGCCGCTTTGCCATTTCGCGGCTCGGACGGCTTGACGGTTCCCGCGCCGCGCCTCACTCAAGCGCTTGAATTCTGGCAAGGGACCGATGACCGATCTCAACGAACTCGAACGTGACCTGCTCGCCCAGGTCGAGGCCGCCGGCGACGAGGCGGCGGTGGAAGCCGTGCGGGTGGCCGCCCTCGGCAAGAAGGGCTCCGTCTCCGAGCTGCTCAAGACCCTCGGCTCCATGACCCCCGAGGAGCGCAAGGAGCGCGGCCCGCTCATCAACGGCCTGCGCGACCGCGTGCAGAGCGCCATCGCCGCGCGGAAGGAAGTGCTCGCCGAGGCCGCGCTCGACGCCCGTCTCGCGGCGGAGCGCATCGACGTCACGCTTCCCGTGCAGGAGGGGCCGGAGACCCGCGGCCGCATCCACCCGATCAGCCAGGTGATCGAGGAGCTGACCGCGATCTTCGCCGACATGGGCTTCTCCGTCGCCGAGGGGCCGGACATCGAGACCGACTACCTCAACTTCACGGCCCTCAACTTCCCCGAAGGCCACCCGGCCCGCGAGATGCACGACACCTTCTTCCTCGCCCCCGACGAGAAGGGCGAGCGCAAGGTGCTGCGCACGCACACCTCGCCGGTGCAGATCCGCACCATGACGTCGCAGAAGCCGCCGATCCGCGTCGTCATTCCCGGCCGGACCTACCGGCACGACTCCGACCAGACGCACACGCCCATGTTCCATCAGGTGGAGGGGCTCGTCATCGACCGGCAGGCCAATATCGGGCACATGAAGTGGGTGCTGGAGGAGTTCTGCAAGGCCTTCTTCGAGGTCGACCAGGTGAAGATGCGGTTCCGCCCCTCCTTCTTCCCGTTCACCGAGCCGTCGGCGGAGGTGGACATCCAGTGCTCGCGCAAGGGCGGGGAGATCCGCTTCGGCGAGGGCGAGGACTGGCTGGAGATTCTCGGCTGCGGCATGGTCCATCCGAACGTGCTGCGCAATTGCGGCCTCGATCCGGACGAGTACCAGGGTTTCGCCTGGGGCATGGGGATCGACCGCATCGCCATGCTGAAATACGGCATGCCCGACCTTCGTCCCTTCTTCGAGGCCGACGTGCGCTGGCTGAACCACTACGGCTTCCGCCCGCTCGACATCCCGTCCCTCGTCAGCGGACTGACTTCGTAAGAGGAGAGCAACGATGAAATTCACCCTCTCCTGGTTGAAGGACCATCTCGACACCGCGGCGTCCCTCGACGAGATCGTGCAGACGCTCACCCGCATCGGCCTGGAGGTCGAGGGAGTCGAGGACAAGGCGAAGGCGCTCGCGCCCTACAAGGTCGCCTACGTGATCTCCGCCGAGCAGCACCCGAACGCCGACCGCCTGCGCGTGTGCATGGTGGACACCGGCGAGGGCGCGCCCGTTCAGGTCGTCTGCGGCGCGCCCAATGCCCGCACCGGCATGAAGAGCGTATTCGCGCCGCCCGGCACTTACATTCCGGGCAAGAACATCACCCTCGGGGTCGGCACCATCCGCGGCGTCGAGAGCCGGGGCATGCTCTGCTCTGCGGCGGAGCTCGAAATCTCCGACGACCACGACGGGATCATCGACCTTCCGGCCGATGCGCCCGTGGGCGCGGCCTATGCCGCCTATGCGGGGCTCGACGATCCGGTGATCGAGATCAACCTGACGCCGAACCGGCCCGACTGCACTTCGATCCACGGCATCGCGCGCGATCTCGCGGCGGCCGGCCTCGGCACCCTCAAGGGCGAGACCCTGCCGGAGATCGCCGGGAAGGGGCCGTGCCCGGTCTCGGTGACTCTCGCCTTTGCCCCCGGCGACGAGAGGCTCTGCCCGGCCTTCGCCCTTCGCCTCGTGCGCGGCGTGAAGAACGGCCCGTCGCCCGAGTGGATGCAGCGCCGCCTGCTCGCCATCGGCCTCAGGCCCATCAACGCGCTGGTGGACATCACCAACTACATGACCTTCGACCGGGGCCGTCCGCTCCACGTGTTCGATGCCAGGAAGGTGAAGGGCAACCTCACCGTGCGTCGCGCGCAGGAGGGCGAGGAGGTGCTCGCTCTCGACGGGCGCACCTACCGGCTCGATCCGGGCAACGTGGTGATCGCCGACGAGGGCGGCGTCGAGTCCATCGCCGGCATCATGGGCGGCGAGCATTCCGGCTGCGACGAGGGCACCACGGACGTGCTGATCGAATCGGCGCTGTGGGATCCGCTCAACATTGCGCAGTCGGGCCGGCGCCTCGGCATCATCACGGATGCGCGCTACCGGTTCGAGCGCGGCGTCGATCCGGCCTTCACGGTGCCGGGGCTCGACCTTGCGACGAAGCTGGTCATGGACCTGTGCGGCGGCGAGCCGAGCGAGGCCGTGGTCGCGGGCAGGATCCCGGAGACCCGCCGCGTCGTCTCCTTCCCCTGGTCCGAGGTGCGGCGCCTGTCCGGTCTCGACCTTGCGCCCGACGAATCGCGGCGGATCCTGGAAAAGCTCGGGTTCGCGGTCGAAGGCTCCGGGGAGCGGGTCGACGTGGTGCCGCCGTCCTGGCGGCCCGACATCGAGGGCAAGGCGGACCTGGTGGAAGAGGTCATACGCGTCGCCGGTCTCGACCGCATCGCGCCTCGGCCCATGCCGCGCCTCGAGGCGGCGGTGGCCAGGCCGATCCTCACCCTCATCCAGAAGCGCACCGTCCTGGCCCGCCGCGCGCTCGCGGTCCGCGGCCTCGTGGAGGCGGTGACCTGGTCGTTCATCGCCAGGGACGAGGCCGAACTGTTCGGCGGCGGCAGCGGCCGCCTAGCGCTGGCCAATCCTATCGCGGCGGACCTGTCCGACATGCGGCCGAGCCTGCTGCCGGGCCTCCTGAAGGCCGCGCAGCGCAATGCCGATCGCGGCTTCGGCGATGTCGCCCTCTTCGAGGTCGGTCAGACCTTCGCCTCGGACGAGCCGGAGGGGCAGTCGATCAAGGCCGCCGCCATCCGCAGGGGCACCGCCCGGGCCGAGGGCGTCGGCCGGCACTGGGACGGCGGCGCGTCGTCCGTGGACGCCTTCGACGCCAAGGCCGACGCCATGTCGCTCCTGGCGGCCCTCGGCGTTCCCGCCGGCGGTCTCCAGGTGGTCGCAGGCGGACCGTCCTGGTTCCACCCGGGCCGCTCGGGCACCCTGCAGTTCGGGCCCAGGAACGTGGTCGGCGCCTTCGGCGAGATCCACCCGAAGATCCTCCGGGCCCTCGACGTGAAGGGCCCCCTGGTGGCCTTCGAGATCGACCTGAGCGCGCTCCCGCCGCCCAAGGCCAAGCCGACGAAGATGAAGCCGAAGCTGACGCTGTCCGACTTCCAGCCGATCGCCCGCGATTTCGCCTTCGTGGTCGGCCGCGACGTGGCGGCGGGCGACATCGTGAAGGCCGCCCAGGCGGCCGAGCGCCAGCTCATCGCGGGCATCAACGTGTTCGACGTCTACGAGGGGCCGGGGATCGAGGAGGGCAGGAAGTCCGTCGCGATCGCCGTCACCCTCCAGCCGACGGATAAGACGCTGACCGACAGCGAGATCGAGGCCGTCTCCGCGAAGATCGTCGCCGAGGTCGGCAAGAAGACCGGCGCGGTGCTGCGCGGGTAACGGCCCTCGCTCCTGTGCGTCATCGCCGTCCCCGGACGTGTTCCGGGAATGGGGATGACGGGCGCGATGCCGGCTTCCTGGTCGCTACGGCCGGGATGCCGTCCCGGCCCCTGTCCCGTTCAGAGGGTTCGTCTCGTCCCACGCGTAGCCGATGGTCTCGAACCGCATGGAGCGGGCGTCCACCATGAGGAGGCGCCCGACCAGGCCTTCGCCGAAGCCGACGATCTCGCGGACGACCTCCATGGCCATGAGGCTTCCCATGACACCGGCGAGCGCCCCGAGGACGCCCGCCTCCGCGCAGGTCGGCACCGCGCCGGGCGGGGGCGGCGAGGGGAAGAGACAGCGGTAGGTGGGGTTCGGCCGCCCGTCCGGCCCGGTCTCGTGGGCCCTGATCGTCGTGAGCGAGCCGTCGAACTGCCCGAGCGCGGCGGTGACGAGGGGTTTCCCTTCCGCGAAGCAGGCGTCGGAGACCGTGTAGCGGGTTTCGAAATTGTCCGAGCCGTCCGCAACGATATCGTAGTCCGAGACGAGACTGCGCGCGTTCCCGGTCGTCAGGCGCACGGCATGGACGTCCACGCTCACGTGCGGGTTGAGGCGCCGGACGGCGCGGGCGGCGCTCTCGGCCTTCGGATCGCCCACGTCCGGCGTCCCGTGGATGACCTGGCGCTGTAGGTTCGACAGGGACACCCGGTCGTCGTCGACGATCCCGATCCGGCCGACCCCCGCGGCTGCGAGATACTGGATCAGGGGCGTTCCGAGTCCCCCCGCTCCGATCGCGAGGACCCGCGCGGCCTTCAGCTTCAGCTGTCCCGGCCCGCCCACGTCCCGCAGCACCAGGTGGCGGGCGTAACGGTCGATCTCGTCGGGGCTCAGCGGCATGGTGCGACCATATAGACATCTCCCCCCGTATCAACCATTCCTTGTAGGAATTGCCTTGCGCGGCTTGACAGGTGCTTGGCGGCATGGCCCTTCCCATGCCATCGTCAGGGCGCAACCGGGTAACAGCCCGGACGACACAGGGAACATGCCGATGACAGCAACCAAGTTCGGCCTCGCTCTCGCGGGCCTCGCTCTCTCCGCCTCGGTGGCCTTCGCGCAGGACGCGTTCAAGCCGGCCATCGTCTACGACCTCGGGGGCAAGTTCGACAAATCCTTCAACGAGGGCGTCCACATGGGCGCCGAGAAGTACAAGAAGGACACCGGGACCGACTACCGCGATTTCGAGCCGCAGAACGACGCTCAGCGCGAGCAGGCCCTGCGCCGCTTCGCCCGCGAGGGGTTCTCCCCCATCGTCGCGGTCGGCTTCAGTCAGGAATCGGCGCTCAAGAAGGTCGCGGACGAGTTCCCGAAGATCAAGTTCGCCATCATCGACGCGGTGGTCGAGAAGCCGAACGTGGAATCCATCGTGTTCAAGGAGCATGAGGGCTCCTTCCTGGTGGGCCTCCTGGCCGCCAAGGCGTCCAAGACCGGCAAGGTCGGTTTCGTGGGCGGCATGGACATCCCGCTCATCCGCAAGTTCGCCTGCGGCTACGTGCAGGGCGTGAAGTACGCCAACAAGAATGCCGAGGTCTTCCAGAACATGACCGGCACCACCGGCGCGGCCTGGGCGGACCCGGTGAAGGGCGGCGAGCTTGCCAAGAGCCAGATCGACCGCGGCGCCGACGTGATCTATCACGCGGCCGGCGGCACCGGCATCGGCGTGCTGCGCGCGGCGGCGGATGCGGGCAAGCTCGGCATCGGCGTCGACTCCAACCAGAACGGCCTGCATCCGGGCAAGGTGCTGACCTCCATGGTCAAGCGCGTGGACGTCGCCACCTACAACGTGTTCGACCAGGTCAAGAAGGGCACCTTCAAGGCCGGCATCAACGTGCTCGGCCTCAAGGAGGACGGCGTGGCCTGGGCGCTCGACGACAACAACAAGTCGCTCATTACCGCCGACATGAAGGCTGCCGCCGACAAGGCCGCCGCCGACATCAAGTCCGGCGCCATCAAGGTGCACGACTACATGTCGGACTCGAAGTGCCCGATGTGATGGGCCGCACGGCTTGTCATTCTCGGTCGAAACCTTAACGTCGCAGGGGACCCGCGCCGGCTGCCGCCGGTGCCGGGTCCCTTTCCGCTCCTTCCGTGACGCGCGGAGCGATGCCCGGGCCCGCTCATGACCTCTGCCATCCAGCTCAACGCCATCAACAAGCGCTTCGGGGCGGTTCACGCCAACAAGGACGTGAGCCTCGACGTGGAGCGCGGCACGATCCACGGCATCGTGGGGGAAAACGGCGCGGGCAAGTCGACGCTCATGTCGATCCTCTACGGATTCTACGAGGCCGATTCCGGTGAAATCCGGGTCGGGGGCCATCCCGTTTCGATCCGCTCTCCCGCCGATGCCATCCGTGCGGGCATCGGCATGGTGCATCAGCACTTCATGCTGGTGGAGCCGCTCTCCGTGGTCGAGAACGTGATGCTGGGCGCCGAGGGCGGGGCCCTGCTGCGCAAGGGCGAAGCCAAGGTGCGGGCGGAACTCGCGCGGCTCGCCCGCGACTACGGCCTGCAGATCGACGTGGACGCTACGGTCGGCGAATTGTCCGTCGGCCTGCAGCAGCGGGTGGAAATCCTCAAGGCGCTCTACCGCGGCGCCGACATCCTCATCCTCGACGAGCCTACCGCCGTGCTCACGCCCGCCGAGGCGGATGCCCTCTTCGAGCTTCTCCGCGCCCTGAAGGCGCAGGGGAAGACCGTCATCCTCATCACCCACAAGCTGCGCGAGATCATGGCGGCGACGGACCGCGTCTCCGTTATGCGCCGCGGCGAGATGGTGGCGACCCTCGAGACCGCGACCACGTCGCCGCCGGAGCTCGCCGAGCTCATGGTCGGGCGCCGGGTGCTGCTGCGCGTCGAGAAGGAGGAGCGCAAGCCGGGCCCGCCGCTGCTGGAAGTCAGCGATCTCTCGGTGGTGGACGCGCGCGGCGTGCTGCGCGTCGCGCGGGCGTCCTTCACCATCCACGCGGGGGAAATCGTCGGCATCGCGGGCGTCTCCGGAAACGGGCAGAGCGAGCTGCTCGAGGCGCTCGCCGGAATGCGCCGGCCGGTGCTCGGCACGATCCGCTTCGAGGGGCGGGAGATCCCGCCCGGCGAGCACAATCCGCACCGGATGCGTCAGCTCGGTCTCCTGCACGTGCCGGAGGACCGGCTGCGCATGGGGCTCGTCCCCGCCTTCCCCGCCTTCGAAAGCGCGGTGCTCGGGTTCAGCGACGAACCGCAGCTGGGCCGCGGGCCGATCCTCGACCATGGCCGCATGGTGGCGGACCTGGCGCGCAAGATGGAGCAGTACGACGTGCGCCCGCCCGCGCCGCGGCTGAAGACCTCGAAGTTCTCCGGCGGCAATCAGCAGAAGATCGTTCTGGCGCGGGAGATCGAACGGAAGCCGAAGGTGCTGCTCGTCGGGCAGCCCACGCGCGGGGTCGACATCGGCGCCATCGAGTTCATCCACCGCCGGCTCGTCGCCTTGCGCGATGCGGGCGTCGGCATCCTTCTCGTCTCCGTGGAGCTCGACGAGATCATGAACCTGTCCGACCGCATCCTCACCATGTGCGGCGGCCAGATCACCGGCGAGCGCCGGGCATCGGAGACGAGCGAGCAGGATCTCGGCCTCCTCATGGCCGGCGTGACCGAGGAGGCCGCATGATGCAGCCTCGTCTCTCCCTCGTGACCCTCGGCGTCTCCGACATGGCCCGCTCCCGCGCGTTCTACGAGGCCTGGGGCTGGAAGGCGTCGGCGGCGAGCGAGCCCGCGGTGACGTTCTTCCAGGCCAACGGCCTCGCGCTCGCCCTGTTCGGCCGCGCCGACCTCGCCCGGGACGCGGGCGTCGAGGACCGGCCGACGGGCTTCGCCGCCGTCACGCTCGCCTACAACGCCCGTTCCAAGGCGGAAGCGGACAACGTCTATGCCCGCGCCATCGCAGCGGGTGCGACGCCGGTCAAGCCGCTTCAGGATGCGGCCTGGGGCGGCTATTCCGGCTATTGCGCCGATCCCGACGGCCATCTCTGGGAGGTGGCCTGGAACCCGTACTTCCCGCTCGACGAGCAGGGCCACCTCTATCTCCCGGACAGTCTGACGTGAGCGCTCCCATCGACCTGCCCAAATGGGCCGATACGGTCCTGGTGCCCGCCGTCTCGGTGGTCGCCGCCTTCCTCGTCGCCGGCCTCGTGGTGGTCGGCATCGGCGAGAACCCCCTCACGGCCACCCGCCTGCTGATCCAGGGCAGCCTGGGAAGCGGGGAGGGGCTCGGCTTCACCCTGTTCTACATGACCGACTTCATCTTCGTCGGCCTCGCCGTGGCGGTCGCGTATCACGCGGGGCTCTTCAACATCGGCGGCGAGGGGCAGGCGACGCTCGCCGGGCTCGGCGTCGCGCTCGCCCTGAACAACCTCACCTTCCTTCCGGGCTTCCTGCTGATTCCGCTCGGCATCCTCGGAGCGGCGGCCTTCGGCGCCGCCTGGGCGGCGATTCCCGGCTATCTGCAGGCGAGGCGCGGCAGCCACATCGTCATCACCACGATCATGTTCAACTGGCTCGCCAGCGTGCTGATCGTCTACCTCCTCGTGAACGTGCTGCGCGCACCCCAGAACATGAACCCGGAGACGCCGGCCTTCCCGCCGCAGGCCTCCATTCCCTTCATGCACGAGGTCTTCGCCGCCTTCGGCATCGAGATTCCCTCCTCGCAGCTCAACCTCACGCTCTTCCTCGCCCTTGCCGCCTCGTACGGCGTGTGGCTCCTCATCTACCGCTCGCGGCTCGGCTATGCGATCCGCGTGGTCGGATCGAGCACCACCGCCGCGGTCTATGCGGGCATCTCGCCCGCGCGCATCATCGTCATCGCCATGGTGCTGTCGGGCGCGCTCGCGGGCGGGCTCGCGGTCAACGAGCTCATGGGCTACCAGCACCGCCTGCTTCTCGAATTCACCGCCGGCTACGGCTTCGTCGGGATCGCCGTCGCGCTCATGGGGCGCGCGCATCCGGTCGGCATCATCCTGTCGTCGCTCCTGTTCGGCATCCTCTATCAGGGCGGCGCGGAACTCGCCTTCGAGCAGCCCGCCATCACCCGCGACATGGTGGTGGTGATCGGAGGCATCATCATCCTCTTCGCGGGCGCCCTGGAAGGCCTGTTCCGGCGCCTCGTAGCGCGCGCGATGCCGCGCCCGGCTCTGGCGAGGGCCTGACCATGCATCCCGCCGATTTCCTCACCCTGCTCGATTCCGGCCTTCGCCTGTCGGTCCCGCTCCTCGCCGCCTGCCTCGCGGGCCTGTGGTCGGAGAAGTCCGGCGTCGTGGACATCGGCCTCGAGGGCAAGATGCTCGTCGCCGCCTTCGCGGCGGCGGCCGCGGCCTATGCATCCGGCTCCGCCTGGGCCGGGCTCGCGGCCGGGATCGGCGCGTCGGTCGTCTTCGCGCTCATCCACGGCTTCGCCGCCATCAGCCAGCGCGGCAACCAGATCGTGTCCGGGGTGGCCATCAACATGCTGGCCGCGGGCCTCACCGCCATCGTCGGAAACGCCTGGTACGGGCAGGGCGGCCGCACACCGCCGCTCGAAGGCAATCAGCGCTTCGGGGACGTGCTGTTCGGCCACTCGACCCTCGTCTTCGTCGCGCTCCTCGCGGTGCCGGTGACATGGTTCGTGCTCGCGCGCACCCGCTTCGGCCTGCGCCTGCGCGCGGTGGGCGAGAACCCGGCCGCGGTCGACACCGCCGGCATCTCCGTCACGGGCCTGCGCTACACCGCCGTCGTCATCGCCGGCGTGCTGTGCGGGATCGGCGGAACCTATCTCTCCGTCGGCCAGTCGGCGGGCTTCCTGCCCAACATGACGGCGGGCAAGGGCTTCATCGCCCTCGCGGCGCTCATCTTCGCCAAGTGGCGGGCCTGGCCGGCTCTCGGCGCCTGTTTCCTGTTCGGGCTCCTCGACGCCCTGTCGATCCGCCTGCAGGGCATCGCGCTGCCGGGCATCGGCGAGGTGCCGGTGCAGGCGATCCAGGCGCTGCCCTATCTCATGACCGTGATCCTCCTGGCGGGCGTGATCGGCACGGCGATTCCGCCGCGCGCATCGGGCGTGCCCTACGTGAAGGAGCGCTGACATGGCCTCTCTCGATGAGCTGTTCTCCGCCGCCAGGGCCGTCCAGCAGCGGGCCTACGCGCCTTATTCCCGCTTCCGGGTGGGCGCCGCCATCGCGACGTCGGACGGGCGGATCTTTTCCGGCTGCAACGTGGAGAATGCCGCCTATCCGGTCGGAAGCTGCGCGGAAGCCGGCGCGATCTCGGCCATGGTCGCGGCGGGCGAGCATCGCATCGCCGCCATCCTCGTGATGGGCGAGGGCGAGCACCTCGTGACGCCCTGCGGCGGCTGCCGCCAGCGCATCCGCGAGTTCGCCGCTCCTGACACGCCGATCCATGTTGCGGGACCGGAGGGAATCCGCAAAAGCTTCACCCTCGAGGCGTTGTTGCCGTACTCGTTCGGGCCCGACAACCTGGGTCCCCGGTAGGGAATCATGATTCATCTGAACGTTCAGGAAGCCGCCGAGTTCGTGCGCGCCAACGGCATCGAAGGCCCCTTCGACGCGGCGATCGTGCTCGGCACCGGGCTCGGTTCCCTCGTGGACGAGCTGACGGAGGCCGCGAGCCTCGCATACGCCGACATCCCCTATTTCCCGCACAGCGGCGTGTCGGGCCATGCGGGGCGTCTCGTCGCCGGACGGATGGAAGGAAGGCGCGTTCTCCTGTTCCAGGGCCGCGCCCATTACTACGAGACGGGCGATGCAGGGGCCATGCGCGTCCCGGTCGCGCTGGTGAAGGAACTCGGGATTCCGGTTCTCCTCCTCACCAACGCGGCGGGGTCCGTGCAGGAGAAGATCCGGCCCGGCAGCCTCGTCGCCGTCGCCGACCATCTCAACCTGTCCGGCGCGAACCCGCTCCTGCGCGACTCGACGGAAGGCCGCTTCGTCTCGCTTACCGGGGCCTACGATGCGGGCCTGCGGGCGACGCTCCGGCGCGCCGCGGAGAGGACGGGGATCGAGCTTCCCGAGGGCGTCTATGCCTGGCTCTCGGGGCCGAGCTTCGAGACGCCCGCGGAGATCCGCATGGTCCAGGTCCTCGGTGGCGATCTCGTCGGCATGTCGACGGTGCCGGAGGTCATCATCGCGCGGTATTACGGCCTGAAGGTCGCGGCGGTCTCCGTCGTCACGAACCTCGCGGCCGGTATCGAGGGAGCCTCGCCCTCCCACCAGGAGACCAAGGACACGGCGGCGGAAGCCGCCGACCGGTTCAAGCGCCTCGTGCGCGCCTTCGTTGCGGAGCTTTCCGATGTCTGATGCCAGTCTCGCCCAGCGCGCCCTGCGCTGTCTCGATCTGACGGACCTGACGGACAACTGCACGGACCAGGCGATCGACGCGCTCTGCGCCAAGGCGCTCGATCCCCGCGGGCCGGTGGCCGCCGTGTGCGTCTGGCCGCAGTTCGTCGGCCGTGCGCGGGAGGCGCTGCGCGGCTCGCCCGTCCGCGTGGCGACGGTGGTCAACTTCCCCGCCGGGGGAGAGGATGTGGAGCGCGTGACGGACGATGTCCGCGAGGCGTTGAGCGACGGCGCGAACGAGGTCGATCTCGTCCTCCCCTACGAGGCCCTGCGCCGCGGCGACCGCGCCGTCGCCTCCGACATGGTCGAGGCGGTGCGCGAGGTCGTCGACCAGGGCCGGACTCTCAAGGTGATCCTCGAAACCGGCATGCTTGCCGAGCCCGCGCTCATTGCGGAGGCGAGCCGCCTCGCCATCGAGGCGGGGGCGGATTTCATCAAGACCTCGACCGGCAAGACCCCGGTTTCCGCCACGCCGCAGGCGGCCGAGATCATGCTTCACGCCATCAGGGATTCCGGCCGCCCCGTCGGCCTGAAGCCGTCCGGCGGCATCCGCACGCTCGCCGACGCCAAGACCTATCTCGACCTCGCCGACCGCATCATGGGACCGGACTGGGCGACGCCGAAGACCTTCCGCATCGGCGCCAGCAGCGTCTTCGACGCGCTGATCGCCGCCATCGAGGGGCGGGCGGGCAGCGCTCCCGCCGGAGTCTATTGAGATGACCCTTCTTCCGCAGGAAATTATCCGCCGCAAGCGCGACGGCGGCGCGCTCGATCCCGAGCACATCCATGCCTTCGTCGAGGGGCTCACCACGGGCAGCGTGTCGGAGGGCCAGGCGGCCTCCTTCGCCATGGCGATCTTCTTCCGCGGCCTTTCGGTGAAGGAGCGCGTGGCGCTCACGCAGGCGATGACGCGCTCGGGCGAGGTGCTGAAATGGGACCTTCCCGGCCCAGTCCTCGACAAGCACTCGACCGGCGGCGTGGGCGACACGGTGAGCCTCGCCCTGGCCCCCGCGGTCGCCGCCTGCGGCGGCTACGTGCCGATGATCTCGGGCCGCGGCCTCGGTCACACCGGCGGCACGCTCGACAAGTTCGACTCGATTCCCGGCTACGTGACGCAGCCCGACATCGAGACGTTCAGGCGCGTCACGCGGGAGGTCGGCTGCGCGGTCATCGGCCAGACGGCGGATCTCGCGCCCGCGGACAAGCGGCTCTATGCGATCCGCGACGTGACGGCGACCGTGGAATCCATCGACCTGATCACCGCGTCGATCCTGTCGAAGAAGCTGGCGGCGGGGCTCCAGGGCCTCGTCATGGACGTGAAGTTCGGCTCCGGCGCGTTCATGGACAATCCCGCCGACGCGCGCGCGCTCGCGGAGAGTCTCGTCCTCGTCGCCAACGGCGCGGGCCTGCCGACGAGCGCGCTGCTCACCGACATGAACGAGCCGCTCGCCTCGGCGGCGGGCAATGCGGTCGAGGTGAACTACATCGTCGACTATCTGACAGGTCGCCGTCGCGAGCCGCGTTTCCATGCGGTGACGGTCGCCCTGTGCGCGGAGATGCTGGTGCTCGGAAAGCTCGCGGCCAACCTGGACGAGGCGCGCGCGCGCATCGAGGCGGCGATTTCTTCGGGACGAGCGGCGGAGATCTTCCAGCGCATGGTGGCGGCGCTCGGCGGGCCTGCGGATTTCCTCGACAAGCCCGGCCGCCACCTCGCCGCCGCTCCCGTTATCCGCCCGGTCCATGCGGAACGCGAGGGCATCGTGCAGCGGATCGCGACCCGTGACGTCGGCGTGGCCGTCGTCGCGCTCGGCGGCGGGCGCACGCGTCCGCAGGATCCCATCGACCATGCGGTGGGGCTCACCGAGCTTGCGGAGGTCGGCGCCGCCGTCGGAAGCAGCCGCCCGCTCGCCATCGTCCACGCCCGCAGCGAGGCCGCGGCGGAGGCTGCCGAGCGGGCCGTCCGCGCGGCCTATACGGTCGGCGATGCCCCGGCCCGCCCGGGCCCCCTCGTCCTCGAACGGATCGGAGCCAAAGCGTGACCCTTCTCGTCGCCCTGACGTGGGACCCGAAGCCCTGGGTGGAGCGGTTCCGCCTCTACCTGCCCGAGCATCCCGTCGCGGTGCTCGGGGAGGCCTTCGACAGGAGCCGCGTGCGCTACGTCGCGACCTGGGGGCCGAAGCCCGGCAGCCTGTCGGACCTGCCGGCGCTCGAAGCCATCTTCTCTCTCGGCGCCGGGGTCGATCACCTGATGGGCTATCCCGGCCTTCCCGACGTGCCGATCGTGCGCGTGGCGCAGGACGATCTCACCAACCGCATGAGCGAGTACGTGGTCCTGCATTGCCTGATGTATCTGCGCGACCAGCGCCGCTACGACGCGGATCAGCGCGCCCGGCGCTGGGAGCCCGACAAGGCTCCGCCGATCGCCGGAGACGTGAGGGTCGGCGTCATGGGCTTCGGCGTGCTCGGCCAGGATGCGGCCCGCAAGCTCAAGGCGATGGGCTTCGACGTCGCCGGCTGGAGCCGCACGCCGAAATCCGTCGAGGGCTTCGAGGTCTATTCCGGCGAGGACGGCCTCGAGCGCTTCCTCGCCCGCACGGGCATTCTCGTGAGCCTTCTTCCTCTCACGCCGGAGACGCGGGGCATTCTCAACGCCTCCCTGTTCGCGAAGCTCGCCCGCGACGGCAGGCTCGGCGGGCCGATCCTCATCAATGCGGGGCGGGGCGGGCTTCAGGTCGAAGCGGACATCCTCGCCGCCTTGGACGGCGGGGTCCTGCGGGCGGCGACCCTCGACGTGTTCGAGGTGGAGCCCCTGCCGCAGGACTCGCCGCTCTGGTCCCACCCCCGCGTGACCGTGACGCCCCACAATTCCGCGGTGAGCGACCCGGACATGACGGCGCTCTACGTCGCGAAGCAGATCCGACGCCACGAGGCCGGGGAGCCGTTCCAGAACGTCGTCGACCGGACGCGGGGATATTGAGGGCGCGCTTCAGGAGCGGCGGCGCCCGCTGCTCCCGGGGCATTCACCCCTTCCGCAGCGGCAAGCGCTTGACGGAGCTGATCGGACCGTAGCTCGTGAGGCGGATGCGCTCCTCCGCGACCGACAGCGGCTCGACGAGGACCTGCATCGTGTGGCCGGTGGCGTGGATGAGGCGCGTGGCGTCGACCATCAGCCCCACATGCCCCTTCCAGAATACCAGGTCGCCGCGCTGCAATCCGGACAGTCCGGGCGTGACGGGAACGGGGGTTCCGAGGCGCGCCTCCTGCATGTCGCTGTCGCGGGGAGCCGCGATCCCCGCCGCGCTCAGCGCCGTCTGGGCGAGGCCCGAGCAGTCGAGGCCGAGGCTGGTCTTGCCGCCCCACAGGTACGGCGTGTGAAGGAAGCGTTCCGCGACGGCGACCGGGTCGCTCTCCCAGGTGCCGAGGGCCGAGAGATGCGGGGCATAGACGAAGCCGCCGGTCGCGAGCCGGGCGTAGTCCCCCTCGATCTCCGCCACCGCGACCTTGGAGTTCAGGGTCAGCCAGCCGCCGTGCGGCAGCTTCAGGTTCGGGCCGGGGTAGACGAAGGTGCGCAGGGCGCGGACCCGGTGGGTCGGTTCCGGATCGGGAGCGCCGAGGTCGTCGCTCCGGAGATATCCCACATAGCCGTCGTCGTGCAGCTGCACCCAGGCCCAGCCTTCATGCTCGTCGTAGACCGTCACGCTCTCGCCCCAGATGGCCTGGGTGTCGACCGGCGCTTCGGGGGAGGGGTGGCGGTGGAGGGAGGTGACGGCGCAGGCGATGCGCCTGTGCGTGCCTGCCGTGAACCGCTCCGCTTCCACCAAGCCGCGCAGCCTCTCGTCGGCCAAGTCTGCGCGGACGGGGGTGGTGCGGCGGTCGAAGGTCATCGGGGCAACTCCTTGGCGCGGGCCATGATGAGGTCTCCTAACCTCTCCACGGCCAGAGCGCCAGCGACCGTGCGCTGAATGACGACGTTGCGCCTGTCCGCCTCGTCCCGGCGGCGCGAGACCAGGTCGAGCTTGCCCATGGTGTCCAGGGCCCGGGTGACGACGGGCTTCGTCACGCCGAGCTTGCGCGCGAGGCCGCGGACGGTGTGCGGGGGCGGCTCGAGATAGATGGTGAGCAGGATGGCGACCTGGCGCGCGGACAGGTCGCTCCCTTCGCGCACGAGGTCGAGATGGACGTCGTGCCACAGCTTCAGAGCCTGGAATGCGCGCAGTTCGACAGGCATGGCACCACCGCTCGGTCGGAGCCGGATTATCCGGCCCCGCCTCTCGGGGCGCAACGGGCGCCTGCGCTTATGCTTTAGGAACCGTAGCGCTTCTTGAGGAGCGAATACATGAGGCGCGCCGCCTGGACCTCGCCGCCTTCCGGGCGGCCGGGACGGGTGGCGCTGTTCCAGGCGAAGATGTCGAAATGGACCCAGGCGCGGGCGGCGGACACGAAGCGGCTCAGGAACAGGGCCGCCGTGACCGACCCCGCCATCGGTCCGCCCGTGTTGTTCACGTCCGCATACTTGGAGTCGAGCAGGCTCTGGTAGGGGTGCCAGAGCGGCAGGCGCCACACCGGATCGTTCACGGCCAGCCCCTCCCGCGCGATCTCCGCCGCCAGCGTCTCGTCCTCCGTGTAGAAGGGCGGCAGCTCGGGCCCGAGGGCGACGCGCGCGGCGCCGGTGAGGGTCGCGAAATCCACCACGAGGTCGGGATTTTCCTCGTCCGCGAGGGCGAGGGCGTCGGCGAGGATCAGCCGGCCCTCCGCGTCCGTGTTGCCGATCTCGACGGTCAGCCCCTTGCGGCTGTGGAGGATGTCGCCGGGGCGGAAGGCGTTGGCGGAAATGGAGTTCTCGACGGCGGGGATCAGCACGCGCAGGCGCACGGGCAGCTTCGCGCCCATGATCATGTCGGCCAAAGCCAGCGCGGCGGCGGAGCCGCCCATGTCCTTGCGCATCATCAGCATGGAGGCGGCGGGCTTGATGTCCAGGCCGCCCGTGTCGAAGGCCACACCCTTGCCGACGAGGGTGACGCGCGGCGCGTCGGCCCGGCCCCAGGTGAGGTCGATGAGGCGCGGCGGCGTGGCGGACGCGCGTCCGACCGCATGGATCATGGGAAAGTTCTGCGCCAGCAGGTCGTCGCCGACGATGCTCCTGAACGCGGCTCCGTGCCTGTCCGCGAGCTTGCGCGCTGCCGCTTCGATCCCGTCGGGGCCGAGGTCGCTCGTGGGCGTGTTGACGAGGTCGCGGCTCGCCGCGACCGCCTCGGCGATCCGCGTCACGTCCTCGCCGTCGACCCCGGCGGGCAGGACGAGGCGCACGGTCTTGCCGCTGCGCTTGCGGTAGCGATCGAAGGAATAGGCGCCGAGGACCCAGGCGAGCGTGGCCAGGGTCGGATCGGGCGCCGTAGTCTCGAACCGGTAGGTTCCTTCGGGCAGCAGGGACGACAGCTTGCCGGGCAGGAAGGGGTCGGCCCGCTTCGCATCCGGGGCGTCGAGCCCGAAAGCGACGCCGAGAAGGTTTCCGTCCCCGTCGGGAAGGAGGCAATGGGTGCCGGCCTTGGCTTCGAACGTCTGCGCCTTCGCGAAGGCCTGGGCCTGCGCGGGCAGCTTCCCGGCGATCTCGGGCCAGGTCTTCTCGTCGGCGAGCCAGATCGGCAGGGACGCGGAATCGGAGGCGGCGAGCAGGGGATGGAGCATGAGAGGAACTCGGCGAAGGAGGGACTCAAGGAGTGGGTCGGGCGGATTGTATGCGCCTGCCGGCAGGTTTCCATCCGCAAAACGGGACCGGCCGGTCATGTCCCGCCCCAGGGCCATGCGCTTGGGGCAGGGCTCGCGTCACGGAATGCCTTCAGGGCAGGCGGACGCCGTCACTGCGGCGGCACATGGCGGACGATCCGCCCCAGGCCCGCGATCAGGGCATCGCGAGGCGGCTTGGTGACGACGGCGACCCCGTGGCGGGCGAGAGCGCGGGCGTAGAGTTCGGCCCGATGGGAATCGGCCAGGACCGTCACTTCCTCCAGGCCCGGGTGAGAGGCGAGGGCGCCGTTGATCTCGTCGCCCGTGAGGAGACCGGAGAGATAGGGGCCGAGGAAATCCGTTCCCATCCGCCCGGAGACCACTGCCGCCCGCGCCTCGAAGAGCAGGTGGAGCAGGCCCATGGGCCGCCCCTTGTCAGGATTGTTGCGCTCGGCCGCGTCGAGGCCCAGGTCGAACCCGCGCGGGTCCTCGGGCTCGGTGGCCGGACGGCCGATCATGGAGTGCTCCCGCAGCAGGGCATACATCTCGCCGGTCATGGAAGTGGCGAAGCGTTCGATGCGGCCCTCCCTCATGACGATCCATTTCGGGTGCGTGCCGGCGGCGCAGACGATCCCGTCCGCGACCCCGGAGCCGAGGGCGAGGGTCTCCTCCCCGCGCATCACGTCCGCAGCGCCGGGGGCCGGCTCGCAGAACAGGCCCGGCACGATGTGCCCCCGGCGGTTGCCGCCGAGATCGACCGCCACCAGGGCCTTCGCGATCTCCTCCGGCCCTGCCGGACAATGCGCATAGGGGGCTTCGACCCAGCCCTCCCGGCTTCCGACCATGCCGACCAGCAGGACCGGCGCCTCCGGCTCCGCCTGGAGCCATTGTCCGCAATGCCGGAAAAAGACCTCCCGGTGCTGCCCCGGCCGCAGGTGGGAGACGCCCTCGTCCGAGGCGACCATGTCGAGGACCGTTTCGTCCTCCAGGAGATAGGCGCGGAAGCGGGTGGTTCCCCAGTCGGCGACGATGAAGCGCACGGCGAGTTCCAGACGTTGGACGGCGTTGCGACGCGGCGGGGCTCAGCGCGTCCCGTACATCCGGTCGCCCGCATCGCCGAGGCCGGGCACGATGTAGCCGTGGTCGTTCAGGCGTTCGTCGATGGAGGCGGTCCAGATATGGACGTCGGGATGCGCGCCGCGCAGCTTCTCGATGCCTTCCGGCGCGGCGAGCAGGCACACGAAGCGCAGGTCCTTCGCGCCGCGCTCCTTCAGGCGGTCGATGGCCGCCACCGCGGAATTGGCGGTCGCCAGCATGGGATCGAGCACGAGCACCATGCGATCCGCGAGGTCCGACGGCGCCTTGAAATAATATTCCACGGCCTGGAGCGATTCCGGGTCGCGGTAGAGGCCGATATGGGCCACGCGGGCGGCGGGGACGAGGGTGAGCATGCCGTCGAGAAAGCCGACGCCGGCGCGCAGGATGGGCGCGAACACGAGCTTCTTGCCGGCGATCTGCACGCCCTCGGTGGTGGTGAGCGGGGTTTCGATCTGGATACGCTCCACCGGCAGGTCGCGAGTCACCTCGTAGCAGAGCAGCATACCGATCTCGTTGAGGAGTTGCCGGAAGCCCTTGGTCGAACGCTCCTTGTCGCGCATGAGGGTCAGCTTGTGCTGGACCAGCGGATGGTCGACCACGGTGACGCCCTGCATGTTGTGTACGCCTTTGATCGTCTTGTGCTGATTCATCTAAAACACCGTTCCGTCGCTGATGATGGTCAAAGGGGGCGAACCGTCGCCGCGCCGTTCCTTAGCCAATCTGCGTCCCGTCGCCCAGGTGCCGCCTTCCAGCGCCTTCGCGAGCGGGAAGTCCTCCGGCTTCAACCCTAGCGCCCGCCGGATCGGTTCGGCAATCCGGTCGAGAAGGGCGACGGTCAGCGCCCGCCATTCCACCACGAGGGTCGAGTCGACCGGGTGGGGCTGCGCCGCCTCCGCCGGATCCTTGAGGGCGAGCACGCCCGAATCGAGGAAGAGGCCGCCGTTGCGGTATTCGGGCAGGCCGGTGAGCCCGTCGATCTCCACCACCGTGTAGCCCGCCCATTCCAGGGGCTCGATGAGGGAATAGCTCAGCCACTGGGAGAGCTTGTGGAACGGGATCAGGCCGTTCGTGGCGTCCGGCGCCTCCACGAGGGGATGACGCCAGGTGTCGCCCAGATCGACCCCGCCCAGCTCGATGCGGCCCGGCCAGATGGAGCCGAGATGGTTCAGGATGGCTTCCAGGATCGCCGGGGCCCGGATGCGTCCCTCCGCGTCGGCTCCCGCGGCGAGCACGTCGAACAGGCCGCCCGGGCGCGGGTCGTCGTGCCGGCCGAAGATGTCCGGGTTCGTGGCGACCGCGCGTCCAAGGCGGTTGAGGAGCGCGGCGCGGCCTTCCAGCCCGACGAGCGGGTTGCCCGGCGAGACCTGGAACCCGTGCGCCAGATCGTCGGCGGTGAGGGCGAGGAGCACATCCGCATCGACCCGGAACGGGTCCTCCGCCCGGCTCGAGAAGGCGCCGCTCACGAACATGTCGAAGCTCGCAACGGCCAGGCCCTCCGAGCGGGCGAAGGTCTCACCCGTGCGGCCCTCCTCGTAGCGCCACTGCGCGCCGGCACCCGCGTCGAGGAGAACGGACACGATGGCGAGATCGAAGGCGGCGCGTGCCATCTGGCCCGCATCGGACCAGGGAGCGCCGTGCATCACCGCGTCCCACCGGTCATGCCCGCCGGCGGAAAAATGCCTCCAGCGGGCGTGGAAGGGGATGTCGAGGGAAGGATAGGCCGTGCGGATCGTCGCCACGACCGCCTCGGCACAGGCGTCGAGCCGCTCGGGATGGACCGTGAAGTGCCGGAGGCGCCCCGCAAGGCCGTGCTCCAGGATCTGGTGCGACCGCTCGCGGACGGCGGCGGCGTTCAAGAGGGTGCGGGCGGCTTTCGTTTCCGCCGAGGGGACAGGCTGGTCGGTCACGCGGGACTCCGGTGCTCTCCTTGTGGGGGCGAGCGATAGCATGGATCGGGGCCGGGCGGCCGCGCGCCGCCGGGCCGATTGGGGAGAAGGTTAAGACGCGGGAAGGGCGCGACCTTCAGAATCGCTCCAGGTCGCGGCCCTTCACCTGGTCGAGGGCGGAGGGATCGGGTGCGCCGTCCGGCGTATAGTAGCCGGCGGCCTTCTTGGCCTCGAGTTCCACCTGCGCGTCCGGCGGCACGAGCTCGGGCGGGATCGGCACCCGCTCCACGACCTCGATGCCCGAGCCCGTGATCGCGTCGTACTTCATGTTGGACATGGACATCAGCCGGTCGATGCGGCGGATGCCGAGCCAGTGCAGCACGTCCGGCATGAGCTGCTGGAAGCGCGCGTCCTGCACGCCCGCGACGCATTCGGTGCGCTCGAAGTAGGTTGCTGCGGAATCGCCGCCCTCCTGCCGCTTGCGCGCATTGTAGACGAGGAACTTCGTCACCTCGCCGAGGGCGCGGCCTTCCTTGCGGTTGTAGGCGATGACGCCGACGCCCCCGCTCTGCGCCTCCTTCACGCATTCCTCGATGCCGTGGACGAGATAGGGGCGGCAGGTGCAGATGTCGGAGCCGAACACGTCCGAGCCGTTGCACTCGTCGTGCACGCGGCAGGCGATCCGCCGCCTGGGATCGCCGAGCCCCGCCACGTCGCCGATGATGTAGACGGTGGTGTTGCCGATGGGCGGCAGGAAGACGCTCATGTCGGGGCGCGTCACCAATTCGGGGAACATGCCGCCGGTCTGCTCGAACAGGGTGCGGCGCAACTCGCCCTCCGAGCAGCCGAACCGCTCGGCGATGCCGGGCAGGTACCAGACCGGATCGATGGCGATCTTGGTAACGGAGATGTCGCCGGAGGCATGCAGCACGCCGCCGTCCGCCTCGAGCCGCTTCGAGCCCATGGCGGCGAGGATCTCGGGCATGTTCAGCCGCGCCTTGGTGATGGCGATGGTCGGGCGGATGTCGACTCCGCTTGCGATCTCCTCCTGGAACACCTGGCCGACCAGATGGCCCCAGGGATCGAGGGAGACGATCCGCCCCGGCTCCGACCATTGCGGATGCGGGCCGATCTCCGCGGTCGGGTGCGTGTTGCGCAGGTCGGGACGGGCGAGGGGGTTGAGGGCGCGGGCGGAGATCGCGAGAGCTCGGTAGAGGGAATAGGACCCGCCATGGGCGCCGATCACGTTGCGGTCGGCCGGATTGGTGACGGAGCCGATGATCGGGCCCCGCTCCCGCGGGTCGGCGGCTCCCCAGCGGATGGGGCGGCGAAGGGTGGCCGCGTTCGGCTCGGGATGGGACGTCAGCCGGATATGGGTCGAACGATTGGGCGAGTTCATGTGACCTTCCACGCGAGAACGGGAAGACTCCCCAATGACCGTTCACAGGATCGCTCGGAGAGCCTCCTTACGATCCCTGGAAGACTGATCCAAAGTAACGGGGGCGTCAATGGCGGAGATTGCCGCTCTCAGGGGAACTCCGGCGGGCGGCGTTCGCGGTAACCGGCCCGCGAGGCTCAGACCCAGGAATCGCCCCTGCCGAGATGGCTCACGCCGAGATGGGTCAGGACGCTGGCGCCGATATCGGCGAAGCTTTCCCGCCGTCCGAGCGGCCCCGGCTTCACCGCCGGCCCGAAGCAGAGGATCGGGACGTGCTCCCGCGTGTGGTCGGTTCCGCGCCAGGAGGGGTCGTTGCCGTGGTCGGCGGTGACGACGACGAGATCCTCCGGGCGCAGCGCCGAGGCGATCTCCGGCACGCGCCGGTCGAAGGCCTCGATCGCGGCGGCATAGCCCGGAATGTCGCGGCGGTGGCCGAACTCGCTGTCGAAGTCCACGAGATTGGCGAAGACGAGCCCGCCCTCCGGCAGGTGCCTCATCGCGTCGACGGCGGCGGTGAGGCAGGCGTCGTTGCCGTGCGGCTTGATCTCCTCGCCCGTGTTGCGGTGGGCGAAGATGTCGCCGATCTTGCCGACGGTCACGACCGCGCGCCCCGCCTTGGAGAGCGTGTCGAGGATGGTGTCGGAGGGCGGCGGCGTCGCGAAGTCCTTGCGGTTGCCCGTTCGCCTGAAGCCGGCCTCGGCGCTGCCGACGAAGGGGCGCGCGATCACGCGTCCGATGCGGTAGGGGTCGCAGAGCGTCCGCACCGTGGCGCACAGGTCGTAGAGCCGCGCGAGGCCGAAGCTCTCCTCGTGCGCGGCGATCTGCAGCACGCTGTCGACGGAGGTGTAGCAGATCGGCTTTCCGGTCCGCATGTGCTCCTCGCCGAGTTCGTCGATGATCGCGGTCCCCGAGGCGTGCTTGTTGCCGAGGATGCCGGGGACCTTGCCCTGAGCGACGATGGCGTCGGTCAGTTCCCTCGGGAAGGCCGGCTGCGTGTCGGGGAAGTAGCCCCAGTCGAAGTCCACGGGAACGCCGGCGATCTCCCAATGGCCCGAGGGCGTGTCCTTGCCCCTGGACGTCTCGACCCCATAGCCCCAGGCGCCCTTCAGCGGACCCTGCGGCGCGAGGTTCGGCGGCACGCGACCGGTCGAGGCTTCGCAGGCGAGGCCGAGGCCGAGCGCGGAAAGGTGCGGCAGGTGCAGCGGCCCCTGCCGCAGGCCCGCCCGGTCGCCCCGGCCGGCCGCGCAGGCCTCCGCGATGTGGCCGACCGTGTCGGCGCCGGCGTCGCCATAGGCGGCGGCGTCTTCCGCGCCGCCGATGCCGACGGAGTCGAGCACGATGAGAAGAGCGCGAGGCATGATGGAAGTCCTTCGTCCGAAATGCGTGGCGATCCGTTCAGGGCGCGCGGTCAGTGGCGATGGCCTGCGCCATGCGCGTGGGCGGGATGGTGGCCGTGCGAATGGTCATGGTCATCGTGTCCGTGGGTTTCGGCGTGCGGGTCGAGCGGGCATTCCGGACCGTGCCGGGGCCCGCCCGCCGACCTGATCTCGATCTGCAGCGTCGCATGGCCGATGCCGAAGCGCCGCTTCAGCTCCGCCTGCGCTTCGGCGAGGAAGCGGTCTCCGGGGTGGCCGCCCGGCATGACGAGATGCACGGTCAGGGCCGTGTCGGTCGTGCTCATGGCCCAGACGTGCAGGTGATGGACGCGCGCGACCCCGGGCAGGGCCTCCAGCGTCTTGCGCACCTCCGTCATGGAGATGCCGCTCGGCACGCCGTGAAGCGACAGGGCCAGCGACTGGCGCAGGAGGTCCCACGTGCTCCAGAGAACGACCCCGGCGATGACGAGGCTGATGACCGGATCGACCCATGTGGCGCCCGTCCAGAGGATGACGGCGCCCGCAATGACGACTCCCAGGGAGACGACGGCGTCGGCGGCCATGTGCAGGAAGGCGCCGCGGATGTTGAGGTCGTCCTCGCTGCCCTTCATGAAGAGGAGGGCGGTGAAGCCGTTGATCAGGATGCCGATGCCGGCCACGATCATGACCGTGACGGCGGCCACGGGGGTGGGTTCGAGAAGGCGGCGGATCGACTCCCACGCGATGCCGCCGACGGCGACGAGCAGGAGGAGCGCGTTGAAGAGCGCTGCGAGAATCGAGCTCGAGCGCAGGCCATAGGTGAAGCGCTCCGTCCGGCTGCGCCGCGCGAGCAGGGCCGCGCCCCAGGCGATGGCGAGGCCGAGCACGTCGCTCAGGTTATGGCCCGCATCCGACAGGAGGGCCATCGAGTCCGCCAGGAATCCGTAAGTCGCTTCGATCGCGACGAAGCCCAGGTTGAGGACTATGCCGATCACGAAGGCGCGCCCGTGGCTCATCGGGTGAGCGTGGCCGTGATGGGAATGGCCGTGATGGTGATGCGCGTGCATGGTCTCTACTCGCGGACCGTGTTCCGGGTGTCCGCTTCCAGGTTGAAGGCCGCGGCGAAGAGCGCCCGGGTATAATCCGTCTGCGGCTGCGTGAAAATCGTCTCGGCGGGGCCTTCCTCCACCACCTTGCCGTTCTGCATGACGAGAACGTGGTTCGCGAGCGCGCGCACCACCTTCAGGTCGTGGCTGATGAACATGTAGGCGAGGTCGCGCTGCTTCTGGAGGTCGCGGAGCAGCTCGACGATCTGCGCCTGAACCGACATGTCGAGGGCCGAGGTCGGTTCGTCGAGCATGACGAAGCGCGGCTCCAGCGCCATGGCGCGGGCGATCGCGATGCGCTGGCGCTGGCCGCCGGAGAACTCGTGGGGGTAGCGGTCCATGGTCGCGGGATCGATGCCCACGTCGTGGAGCGCCCGCGCCACCACGTCGCGGCGCCGGGCATAGGACAGGCCGTGCTTCTGCACGAGGAGGCCCTCCTCCACGATCTCCGCCACCGACAGGCGCGGCGAGAGCGAGCCGTAGGGGTCCTGGAACACCACTTGCAGGTCCTTGCGCATCGGCCTGATCGCGCCCGAGCCGAGGCTGTCGATGCGTCGCCCGAGGAAGACGATGGGCCCCTCCGACGACACGAGGCGCAGGACGGCGAGGCCCAGCGTCGTCTTGCCGGAGCCGGATTCGCCCACCACCCCCACCGTCTCGCCCTGCCGCACGCGCACCGAAACGCTGTCCACGGCCTTCACGTGCCCCACGGTGCGGCGCAGGAAACCCCGCTTGATGGGAAACCACACCTTGATCGGGCCTGCCTCGACCACGGTCGGCGCATCCGCGGGAACGGGGTTGGCGCGCCCCTTCGGCTCGGCGGCGAGGAGCTTCTTCGTGTAGGGATGCTGCGGATTCTGAAAAACCTCCGCCACCGTTCCCTGCTCGACGATCCGCCCCTTGAGCATCACGCAGACCCGGTCCGCCACCTTGCGGACGATGCCGAGGTCGTGGGTGATGAACAGCATCGCCATGCCGAGCCGGTCCTTCAGCTCCGCGAGAAGCTTGAGGATCTGCGCCTGCACGGTCACGTCGAGGGCCGTAGTCGGCTCGTCGGCGATCAGGAGGTCCGGCTCGTTAGCGAGGCTCATGGCGATCATCACGCGCTGGCGCTGACCGCCGGAAAGCTGGTGGGGATAAGCGCCGAGCCGGCTCTCCGCGTCGCGGATGCCGACGAGCGAGAGGAGCTCGAGGGTGCGGGCACGCGCATCGCGGTCGGAGAGCCCCCGGTGCAGCTTCAGGATCTCCCCGACCTGCCGCTCGATGGTGTGGAGCGGGTTGAGCGAGGTCATGGGCTCCTGGAACACCATGGTGATGTCGTCGCCGCGCACCCGGCGCATGGCGTCCTCGTCCGCCGCAAGGAGGTCCTGCCCCTTGAACAGGATGCGCCCCGACGGGTGCGAGGCGGCAGGGTAGGGCAGGAGCCTGAGGATGGAGAGGGCCGAGACCGACTTGCCGGAGCCGGATTCGCCCACGAGCGCGACCGTCTCGCCTTTGCGGACGTCGAAGGAGACCCGGTCGACCGCGAGCATGTCGCGCCCGTCCTGGCGGAAGGCGACGGAGAGATCCTGAACGGAGAGGAGCGGCTCGGTCATTGGAACGTCTTCCGCGGGTCGAAGGCGTCGCGCACGGCCTCTCCGACGAAGATGAGGAGGCTGAGCATGAGCGCGATCACGAAGAAGCCCGTCAGCCCGAGCCAGGGCGCCTGCAGGTTGGCCTTGCCCTGCGCGAGCATCTCGCCGAGCGAGGGCGAGCCGGGCGGCAGGCCGAAGCCGAGGAAGTCGAGCGAGGTGAGGGTGGTGATCGAGCCGTTGAGGATGAAGGGCAGGAAGGTGAGGGTCGCCACCATGGCGTTGGGCAGGAGGTGCTTGAACATGATGGTGACGTTGGACAGGCCGAGTGCCCGCGCCGCGCGCACGTACTCGAAGTTTCGCGCGCGCAGGAACTCGGCGCGCACCACGCCCACCAGCGACACCCAGGAGAACAGGAGCAGGATGCCGAGCAGCACGAAGAAGCTCGGCGTGATGATCGCCGAGATGATGATGAGCAGGTAGAGGGCCGGAATGGCGGTCCAGATCTCGATGAAACGCTGGAACAGCAGGTCGACCCAGCCGCCGAAATAGCCCTGGACGGCCCCGGCGAGCACGCCGATCGCCGAGGAGATGCCGGCGAGGATGAGGCCGAACAGCACCGAGATGCGGAAGCCGTAGATCAGCCGCGCCACCACGTCCCGGCCCTGGTCGTCCGTGCCGAGCCAGTTCCATTCGATGTCCCCGCATCCCGTGCCGCCCTTGCGCTCGGCGATGGGCCGGCACTGCTCGTCCGTGAGCATCCAGGTGGGCGGCGCGGGGGCCGGCACGGGCAGGTCGAGATTGTGGGTGTTGTAGGAGAAGCGGATCGGCGCCCAGATCGCCCAGCCGTTCGCGTCGATCTCCTTCGCGATGACCGGATCGCGGTAGTCGGTCTGCGCCAGGAAGCCGCCGAACTTCTCCTCCGGATAATCCACGAAGACGGGATAGAGCCACTCGCCCTTGTAGGAGACGAGGAGCGGCCTGTCATTGGCGATGAACTCCGCGAACAGGCTGAGCACGAACAGGACCGCGAAGATCCAGAAGGACCAGTAGCCGCGCTTGTTGGCCTTGAAGTTCTGCAGGCGCCGGCGGTTGAGCGGCGAGAGGCGGATGAAGCCCTCCCGCGGCAGGGGCGGAGCCACGGGAGCGTTGGCGGCGGGCGAGGCGACGGGCACGTTCTCGTTCATCTCACGCCTCCCGCGTCTCGAAGTCGATGCGCGGGTCGATCCAGGTATAGGTGAGGTCCGAGATCAGGTTCACCGCAAGGCCGACCAGGGAGAAGATGTAGAGGTTCGCGAACACCACCGGGTAGTCGCGGTTGACGATGGATTCGAAGGACAGGAGCCCGAGGCCGTCGAGGGAGAAGATCGTCTCGATGAGGAGCGCGCCCGCGAAGAACGCTCCGATGAAGGCGCCCGGAAATCCGGCGATGACGATCAGCATCGCGTTGCGGAAGACATGGCCGTAGAGCACCTGCCGCTCGGACAGACCCTTCATCCGCGCGGTCAGCACGTACTGCTTGCGGATCTCGTCGAGAAAGGAGTTCTTGGTGAGCAGCGTCGAGGTGGCGAAGGCGCCGAGCGCCATTGAGGTGATGGGCAGCGCGATGTGCCAGAAATAATCGAGGATCTTGCCGCCGAGGGAAAGCTGGTCCCAGTTCTCCGAGGTGAGGCCGCGCAGGGGGAAGATCTGCCAGAACGAGCCGCCGGCGAAGAGCACGATCAGGAGGATCGCGAAGAGGAAACCCGGGATCGCGTAGCCGACGATCACGACGCCCGAGGTCCAGATGTCGAAGGCAGACCCGTCCCTCACGGCCTTGCGGATGCCGAGCGGGATCGAGATCGCGTAGGAGAGCAGGGTCATCCACAGGCCGAGGCTGATCGAGACGGGCAGCTTCTCCCGGATGAGCTGCAGCACGGAGATGTCGCGGAAATAGCTCTTGCCGAAATCGAAGCGGGCGTAGTCCCACAGCATCTTGAGGAAGCGCTCCGAGGCCGGCTTGTCGAAGCCGAACTGCACCTCGAGCTGCTTGATGAACTGCGGGTCGAGGCCCTGCGCGCCGCGGTAGCGGGAGGAGGCGGCCTCTCCGCCCCCGCCCGCGGCCGCCTGACCGCCGGACAGGTCGCCGCCTCCGCCCGAGATCCGGGAGGTGGCGCCGGAATCCTGGCCCTGGAGCTGGGCGATGATGCGCTCCACCGGGCCGCCGGGCGCGAACTGCACGATGACGAAGGAGATCAGCATGATGCCGAGCAGGGTCGGGATCATGAGGAGAACGCGGCGCGCGATATAGGCCAGCATCAGGCGCCTTTCCGCTGGCGGCCGATGCGGCCGAGATGGGTGTCGCCGAAGGCGGATGCGTATTTCAAGCCGTACCCCAACATGCGGTCGAATCCGATATGCGCCGCCCAGATGGCGGCAAGTCCGAGCGGGAGCGGCTCTCCCGTCAGGAGGCCCCATCCGGCCAGGACGGCCGGCGCAATGGTAGAATGAAGCGCGTTGTAGAGGATAGCCCCCCGCCGCGGACCCGCGAGATAACCGGCGAAGCTCAGGTCCGGCAGAAGGAACAGGAGGGCATAGAGCCACCAGGACAGGCCGGTGAGGCCGAATCCCCAGGTCGCGAGCACGAGAAGGACGAAGCCCTCCAGCCGCAGGATCGTCCGCGGCGCGCCCTCCACGAAGGCCGCCTCCGCAGGGGCGGCAGTCGCCGGGAAAACCGCTGCATCGCAGCCTGTCTCGCGGCCCGCACGGCTCGGCATCGTCTTCAAGGCTCAACCCCTGCCGATCCGCCGCGCCTTCTCGGCGTCGTACCACCAGGTTCCCGGCGCGCCGGAACTCAGCTTCGGCTTGGTCGCGGGCCGGGAGAACATGTCCCAGTAGGCCACCCAGTCGGCGGGCTTGAACCACATGGGCACCCAGTAATGGCCGGCCCGCAGGACCCGGTCGAGGGCGCGGCACGCGGTCACGAGCTCCTGCCGCGTCTTCGCCGATCCGATCACGTCGATGAGCGCGTCTACCGCCGGGTCGTCGATGCCCGCGATGTTGTAGGACCCCGGCGAACGCCCCGCCTGCGAGCCGTACACGACCCTCAGGGAATCGCCCGGGGTCGTGGATCCCGTCAGGGCGCGGGAGGTGATGTCGAAGTCGTAGGATTCCATCCGCCGCTGGTACTGGGCCGCGTCGACGATGCGCGACTGGGCGTTGATCCCGAGGCGCTTCAGGTTGGCCTGGAAGGGCTGCACGTGCGGTTGGAAGGCAGCTTGGAAATCCAGGAACTCGATGGTGAAGGGCTGCCCGTTCGGCAGCTTGAGCACGCCGCCTTCGCGCTTGCAGCCTGCCTCGCGCAGGAGCTCGTCCGCCCGGCGCAGGAGGCGCCGGTCCTGGCCGGAGCCGTCGGAGACCGGCGGCGTGTAGGGCTCGCCGAAGACGGAAGGCGGCAGCCTGTCGCGGAAGGGTTCGAGGAGGGCGGCCTCCTCCGGCGAGGGCGGGCCGCTCGCCTTCATCTCCGAGCTCTCGAAGTAGGAGGTCAGGCGCCGGTAGGACCCGTACATGATGTTCGCGTTGGTCCACTCGAAGTCGAAGGCGAGCCCGATCGCCTCGCGGATGCGCGGGTCCTTGAAGGCTTCCCGGCGGGTGTTGAAGTACCAGCCCTGGATGGAGGACGGGGCGTCGTTGGGGATCTCCTCCTTCTTGACGCGCCCGTCCCGGACGGCGGGGAAGTCGTATCCGGTCGCCCAGGTCCGGGAGGTGACCTCCTCGTGGAAGTTGAGCGTCCCGTTCTTGAACGCCTCGAAGGCGACGATCCTGTCCCGGAAATACTCGTAGCGGATGCGGTCGAAGTTGTTCTGGCCGACATTCACGGGCAGGTCCTTCGCCCAGTAGTCGGGCACGCGCTCGAACTCGATGAAGCGGCCCTGCTCGAAGTGCCCGACCTTGTAGGGCCCCGAACCGAGGGGAGCCTCCAGGGTCGCGGCCTCGAAGTCGCGGCCCTGCCACCAGGCCTCGGAGAAGATGGGCATCCCCGCGATCACCAGGTGCAGGTCGCGGCTGCGCTTGGGCGAGAGGCGGACGAGCAGAACCTCGTCGCTTTCCGGCTCGGCGGTCTCGAGCTGGGTCAGCAGGAGCCGGAAGGTCGGGTGCCCCTTCTCCTTGAGGATGTTGAGGGAGAAGGCGGCGTCCTTCGCCGTCAGGCGCGAGCCGTCGTGGAACCGGGCTTCCGGACGGAGCAGGAAGCGGTAGGCGAGCTTGTCCTCGGAGACGCGCACCGCCCGCGCCACCAGCCCGTACATGGCGTCCGGTTCGTCTCCGGAGGCGGCCATCAGGCTGTCGAAGGTAGCCGTCATGCCCGCCGCGCCGTCGCCCTTGAGCACGAAGACGTTGAGGGTGTTGAAGGTGTCGAAGTTCTGGTTGCCGAGCCCCTGCCGGATCTGGATCGCCAGGGTGCCGCCCTTCGGCGCGGCGGGGTTCACATAGTCGAAGTGCCTGAAATCGGGCCCGTACTTGAGATCGCCGAAGCTCGAGAGGCCGTGCACCTCGCCGCCGCTTCCCGCCTCCTGGGCGAGGGCCGGCCCGACCCGGCCGGCGAGGAGGGCGGCGGCGGTTCCGAGGAGCACCGTCCGGCGGGTGGGATGGGAACGGGTCATCGGGCGGCTCCCGTCCTGGCGGCCCTGGCCGCGTCGTACCACCAGACCGTCGGGAAGCCGGAGGCGCCGTAGAGCGGCAGCGTCTCGGGGCGCCCGAAGCGGTCCCAGCGGGCCGTGCGCTGCTTCCGATAGGTCCATTGCGGGATCACGTAATCGTGGGCCAGCAGCACCCGGTCGAGGGCCCTGGTCGCTGCCACGAGCTCCTCCCGGTCCTTGGCGAAGATCACCCGGTCGATCAGGGCGTCGACGCCGGGGTCCGCGATCCCGGCCAGGTTGCGGGAGCCCTCGCGCTTGGCCGCCTGCGAGCCCCAGAATTCGCGCTGCTCGTTGCCCGGCGAAAGGGACTTGCCCCAGATCCCGGAGATGACGTCGAAGTCGAAGGAGCGGATCCGGTTCACGTACTGGACGTCGTCGACGATCCGCACGGTGGTGACGATGCCGAGCCGGTCGAGGGACGCCTTGTAGGGAAGATAGATGCGCTCGTCGTTCGGCGTGCTGCCGAGGAGTTCGACGGTCAGGGTCTCGCCCCTGGCGTTCACGCGGCGCCGGTCCTTGAGCTCCCAGCCCGCCTCGCGCAGCAGGCGGTCGGCCTCGCGCAGATTGGCGCGCACCGCCTCGGGGGTGTCGCTCACGGGGTTCCTGTAGGGCGTGGTCATGACCTCGGGCGGGATCTTATCCTTCACCGATTCCAGGATCTCGCGCTCCTTGCCTTCGGGAAGGCCGGAGGAGGCGAGTTCGAGGCCGAAGAAGTAGCTCGAGATGCGCTCGTACTGCCCCGAGAAGATCGTCTTGTTGATCTCCTCGAACGGGAAGGCGAGGTTGAGGGCGCGCCTGACCTTAGGGTCCTTGAACTTGTCGCGGCGCAGGTTGGGCACGAAGGCTTGCATCACGCCGGAGGCGCGGATCGGGAACTCCTCCAGGATCACCTTGCCCTGCTGGCGCGCCGGGAAATCGTAGCCGGTCGCCCAGTTGCGGGCGCTGTTCTCGCTGCGGAAGTCGATGCGGTCGCCCTTGAACGCCTCGAGCAGCACCGTCGCGTCGCGGTAGTACTCGTAGCGGACCTCGTCGAAATTGTACTTGCCCACGTTCACGTTGAGGGCGGCGCCCCAGTAGTCCTTCACCCGCTCGTAGGTGGCGCTGCGGCCGGGATCGAAGCTCTTCAGGCGGTAGGGGCCCGAGCCCAGCGGCGGCTCCAGGCTCGTCTGCGTCACGTCCCGCCTGCGGCCGTCGGGACCCGTACCCTCCCACCAGTGCCTGGGCAGAACGAGGAGCTGGCCCATGATCTGCGGGAGCTCCCGGTTTCCCTTCTGGTCGAAGGTGAACTTCACCTCCCGCTCGCCCGCCTTCTCCGCCTTCTCCACATTCTTGTAGTAGAAGGCGTAGGTGGGGCTGTTCGCCTTCAGCACCTCGAAGGAGAAGATCACGTCCTCGACGGTCACGGGCCGGCCGTCGTGCCAGCGCGCCTCCGGGCGCAGGCGGAAGGTGACGGAGGAGAAGTCCTCCGGATACGAGAAGGCCTCGGCCAGAAGGCCGTAGGAGGCGCTCGGCTCGTCCAGGGACGGGGTGACCAGGGTCTCGTAGATCAGGCCGAGCCCCTGCTCGGGCGAGCCCTTCACCCCCGCCACGACGATGTTGAAGCTGTCGAAGGTGCCCTGGGCGCCGAAGCGGACGAGGCCGCCCTTGGGGGCATCGGGGTTCACGTAGTCGAAATGCCTGAAGCCGGGCGGGTATTTCGGCTCGCCGAGGAGGGCCGCGCCGTGCCTCCAGGAAGCGTCCTGCGCCGCGACGGAGGAGAGGGGCAGGCAGGCGAGGAGGCTCAGCAGGACGGTGCGGATCACAAAGGGTCTCCCGGCGGCGTGGCGTCGTTCCCGAACGGTTACATTTTTGTCCGGAACGGGACGAGCGCAAGGGCGCAGAGCCCAAAACAAAAGCCGGGCGGAGGCCCGGCTTTGCGGAGTTCGATGGGCTTGGACGCCTTACTGGGCGGCTGGGAAGGCCACCGGACTGTCGGAGAGGGTGCGCATATAGGCGAGGATGTCGGCCCGCTCCTCGCCCTTCGCGACGCCCGCGAAGGCCATCAGGGTGCCGGGCACGTCCTTCTTCGGGTTGGCGATGAACTTGTCGAGTTCCTCGTAGGTCCAGTTCCCGCCCTTCGCCTTCAGGGCGCCCGAGTAGTTGAAGCCCTCGTGCGAGGCGACCGGACGGCCGACCACGCCGTAGAGGCCCGGGCCGACCTTGTTCGGGCCGCCCTTCTCGAAGCTGTGGCAGGCCTGGCACTTCTTCGCGGCCGCCTGGCCCTTCGCCGGATCGGCCTTCGCCAGGAGGACCGGGAGCGGCTCCGACTTGGCCGCGGCGGCGCCTTCGCCGCCCCCGGCCGCGGTTTCCTCGGGAGCCGGAAGATCGTAGCCCGGAATGGCGGGCTTCTTCGGAGCGAAGACCCCGCTGGCGATCACGTTGACGCCGACCACGAAGAGCAGCGTCCCAAACACGGCGCCCGCGATCTTATTGGTCTCGATATTCATGAATCAGGCTCTCCTCGCCTTAACCTGCGGCGGAACCGGCGCGACGAATGGATGGCGCGCGGGCGGGGAGCCCGCGACCGTGGCGTTGCTTAGCCGCAGAGATAGGGGTTTGACAATGGGGGTCAGCGGCTTTCGGTCGGTCTCGTGGTCGCACGGTCGCGAAATGCCACGCTTCCGTCCGGCTCCGGGCCCCGCCCGCTGGCGGGACCATGACAAACCCGCCCGGCCTTGGTAAGGACGCGCCACTTCCTTTCCGTGCCCGCCATGTCCCATCCCCTCGTCCTGATTCCCGCCCGCCTCGCCGCGACGCGCCTGCCGAACAAGCCCCTGGCCGACATCGCCGGGGAGCCGATGATCGTCCATGTCTGGCGGCGGGCCATGGAGTCCGGCGTGGGCCCCGTCGCCGTCGCCACCGACGCCGAGGCCATCGCCGAAGCGGTGACCCGCGCCGGCGGCACCGCCGTGATGACCCGCGCCGACCACGCCTCGGGCTCCGACCGCATCTTCGAAGCTGTGGAAAAGCTCGATCCGGAGGGGCGTCACGACGTGGTGGTGAACGTCCAGGGGGATCTGCCGACCATCGATCCCAGGGCCATCGCCGAAGCGGTCCGGCCCCTGTCCGACCCTGCCGTCGACATCGCCACCCTCGTCGCCCCCATCGTGCGGGAGGAGGAGCGCACCAACCCGAACGTGGTCAAGATGGTGGGAAGCGAGGTCGCTCCCGGCCGCTTCCGCGCCCTCTATTTCACCCGCGCCACCGCGCCTTACGGGGACGGGCCGCTCTATCATCACATCGGCCTCTATGCCTACCGGCGCAGGGCGCTGCAGCGCTTCGTCGCCCTTCCTCCCTCGCCCCTGGAAGTGCGGGAGAAGCTCGAGCAGCTCCGCGCCCTGGAGGCCGCCATGCGCATCGACGCCATGGTCGTGGGCGGGGTGCCGCTCGGGGTCGACACGCCCGAGGATCTCGAACGCGCGCGCGCCATGATCGCCGCCCGGAGGACATCATGAAGAAGATCATCTCGTTCCAGGGCGAGCCGGGAGCCAATTCCCACATCGCCTGCGCGGAGGCCTATCCCGACTGGACCGTCCTGCCGTGCCCCACCTTCGAGGACGCCTTCGCGGCCGTGAACGAGGGTCAGGCGGGCCTCGCCATGATCCCCATCGAGAACTCCATCGCCGGACGCGTGGCGGACATCCACCATCTCCTGCCGACCTCGGGGCTGCACATCGTCGGCGAGCACTTCCTGCCCATCCACTTCCAGCTCATGAGCGTGCCGGAGGCCGACCTCGGGACGATCAGGAGCGTGCACAGCCACGTCCACGCGCTCGGCCAGTGCCGCAAGATCATCCGCAAGCTCGGGCTCAAGGCCCATGTGGCGGGCGACACGGCGGGCTCCGCCCGGGAGGTGGCCGAGTGGAAGGACAAGACCCGGGCCTCGCTCGCGCCGCGCATGGCCGCGGAGATCTACGGGCTCAAGATCCTGGCGGAGGACGTGGAGGACGAGGCGCACAACACGACCCGCTTCGTGATCCTCTCCAAGACGCCGCAATGGGCGCCGGCCGGGGACGCTCCGACCGTGACGAGCTTCGTGTTCCGCGTCCGCAACCTGCCGGCCGCCCTCTACAAGGCGCTCGGCGGCTTCGCGACCAACGGCATCAACATGACGAAGCTCGAAAGCTACATGCTGGAGGGCGGCTTCACGGCGACGCAGTTCTACGCGGAGGTGGACGGCCACCCGGAGGACGTCAACCTCAAGCGTGCCCTGGAGGAGCTCGCGTTCTTCTCCCGCGAGCTGCGCATCCTCGGCGTCTACCCCGCGAGCCCCTTCCGGGAGACGATCGGGGAAGCGGCGGAGTGACCTTCCGCATCGACCCTGCGACGGTCGCGGACGCGGAGGCCATCGCCCGCGTCCACGTGCAGGGCTGGCGCGAATCCTACAAGGATCTGCTCAATCCCGCCTCCCTCGCGGGCCTCTCCGTCGAGGAGCGGGCTGCGATGTGGAAGGAGGGGCTGGCCGTACGCGACCCGGGGACGCTGGCCCTCGTCGGCCGGACCGGGGAGGGCGAGGCCGTCGGCTTCGCCATCGGCGGCCCGACGCGCTCCGAGGGCACCGTTCCCCTCGGCACGGAGGCGGAGATCTATGCGATCTATCTCCTCGACCGGGTCAAGCGCCGGGGCCTCGGCCGCGCGCTGATGGCGGGACTGTTCGCCCACTTCGTCCGCCGGGGCTTTGCGTCGGCGGGCCTCTGGGTCCTCAGGGACAACGGCGCGGCCCGCCGCTTCTACGAGGCGCTCGGCGGAGAGGCGGGGCCGGAGCAGGACCTGGAGCTGCGCGGGCAGACCGTGACCGAGATCGCCTACCGCTTCGCGCCGATTCCCGTCCTTTCCTAGAGCATCGAGCGCAAAAGTGGGAACCGGTTTTGCGCGAAAAGATGCATGAAATCATAAGCCTGGGGCATCGGACGTGAGTTCGAATTCTCGTCCGATGCTCTAACGTCCTTCCTACGAGCCCTGCACCCAGTGGCGCAGGAGATGGTGCGCGATCGCGATCGGCATCGGCGCCGCGAAGGTCTCGTGGGTCCCGTCGAGCATCCGCCGCACGTCGTCCTTGGTGAACCAACGGGCGTCCTCCAGCTCCGCCGTGTCGAAGGCGATGTCCTCGCTCTCCGCCTCGCCCGCGCAGCCGATCATGATGGAGGAGGGGAAGGGCCAGGGCTGGGAGGCGACGTAGCGCACCGCGCCGACGCGAACGCCCGCTTCCTCGAGCACCTCCCGGCGCACCGCGTCCTCGATGGTCTCGCCCGGCTCCAGGAAACCCGCGAGGCAGGAATAGGTCCGCGGCGCGAAACGGGGCTGGCGTCCGAGGAGGCATTTGTCGCCGCGGGTCACCAGCATGATCACGACCGGGTCCGTGCGGGGAAAGTGCTGCGCCTCGCATTGCGGGCAGTCGCGGCGGAACCCGGCCTGCGCGTGCCTCGTCGGCGCACCGCAATTGGCGCAGAAGCGATGGCGCGCATGCCAGTCGAGCAGCGACTTCGCCATGGCCAGGGTCCCGAGCTCCTCCGGCGGCACGAGGCCGCTCATGGCGACGGCGCGCAGGTTCTCCACTGTGAAGGCCGGGTCGTCCTGGAACGGCTTCGCCATCTCCGCCGCCGCCAGGGTGGCGATGACCGGCCTCTCGCCGAGATAGCCGAGGAAGACCTGCTCCCGGTGCTCCGGCAGCCTGTCCAGCACGGAGGCGGGGAGGAAACCCGATCCCGGCCGGCCCGCCGCGAGGACCGGCAGGTCCCCCGCGAGGAGGACGATGGCCGCGCCGGGATCGCGCGCATGGCGGGCGAGGGCGTCCGGGTCGTGCTCGACGCTGTGGCGGACGAGCCGGTTCGTGATGTAGGCCATCGATGTCATGGAGCGTCTCGGATGTCAGGCGGCCGCGAACAGGGCGGCGGCGCGTTCGATCAGGGCGGCGGCCGCATGGGCCGGGTAGGGCGTGCGGGTCCCGTGGCCCCAGACGGGGCCGGGCCAGGCCGGATCGGAGCGGAACCGCCCGACCACGTGCACGTGGAGCTGCGTCACGATGTTGCCGAGGGCGCCCACGTTCACCTTGTCTGGCTTGGCGAGCGCGCCCATCACCCGCACGGCGACGCGGATCTCCTCCATGAGCTGCGCGGCCTGCCCGCCGTCGAGATCCGTCAGCTCGCTCGCCCCGGGCACGCGCGGCACCAGCACGAGCCAGGGAAAGCGGGCGTCGTTCAGGAGGAGGACCGACGAGAGGGCGAGATCGCCCACGGGGATCGTGTCGGCTTCGAGGCGGGAATCGAGGAGGAAGGCTGAGCTCATCCGCGCACCGTAGAGCATCGTGCGGAAAAGTGGATCCGGTTTTTCCGCTTCCACGGCGCTCCCTTTCAAAGAGGAAGCACCGGATCGATCCGATGCTTTCGCCGAGCCTGACGCCTCTCGGCTAGGCCGCCCGCCCGGGCCCGGCGGAGCGGGGGAGGCCGGCCTGCGGCCGCGCGCGCTCCCGGAGCGCCCGCGACTCGGCGCGGATCCTGATCGCCAGTACGATTGCGTTCAGGAGGGAGAACGCGAGGGCGTACCGGGGAAGCCCGAAGGCGAGGGGCAGAACCGCGATCTCGGCGGCGACGACCAGATAGTTGGGATGGTTCATGAACCGGTAGGGGCCCGTCCGGACGAGGGGCGCCTCCGGCAGGACGAGGATGCGCGTGGTCCAGCGTTCGCCGAGGGTCGCCAGCACCCACAGGCGGGGAACCTGGAGGGCGAGATAGGCCGCGCTCCAGCCGGGCGCCGCGGGCCGGTCCCAGGCCAGGACCCAGAGGCCGAGGAGCCAGGCGGCGTGCACGGCGACGATCAGCCCGTAGTGTCCCGGCGCGACTTCGATCGCCCCGCGCGCCTTCAGGCGGCGCGTGTTGCGCCGCGACCAGGCCAGTTCGGCGATCCTCTGCGCCGTGACCAGGATCAGGAGGAACTGCCCCGCGCTCACGGGCGGCGCTCCAGGGCGAGGCAGGAGGCGGTGAATCCCGGCCCCATGGCGATCAGCAGGCAGCGCTCCGGCAGGCCCGCGCGCAGAACCCGCTCCAGCACGAACAGGACCGTCGGGGCGGACATGTTGCCGTGGGTGGCGAGGACGTCCCGCTCGTGGTCGAGGGTTCCCGGCTCCAAACGGAGGACGTGCTCGAGGGCCGCGATGATCTTCGGCCCGCCGGGATGGCACACGAAGCGGTCGATGGACGAGGGCTGGATCCCCAGCCGGTCCAGGATTCCGGCGACGGCGGACCCGAGATGGGTCTCGGCGAAGGGGGGCAGCGCCCGCGCGAGCACGACGCCGAACCCGTCCGGGTCGATGTCCCATCCCATGATGTCGAGGGTGTCGCGCCAAGTGTGCTCCCCTGAGCCCACGGCCGTGGCGAAGCCGCCGTCCCCGGCCCGCACGACGAGGGCGGCGGCGCCGTCGGCGAAGAGGGCCGTCGAGACCACGTTGGCGGCGGTCAGCTTGTCGGGCCTGACGGCCAGGGTGGACAGTTCGACCGTCACGAAGAGGACGGTGCTTCCCGGCGAGGCCGCCGCCAGGCGCATCGCGAGCGCCAGCCCGGTCACGCCTGCGGCGCAGCCGAGGCCGAAGAGGGGAACGCGCGCCACGTCCTCCCGGAAGCCGAGACGGTCCAGAAGATAGGCGTCGAGGCTGGGCGTCGCGATGCCGGTGGAGGAGGCGGTGACGACGGTGTCCACGTCGGCGCCGCTCAGACCGGCGCCGGCCAGGGCCTTGCGGGCCGCCTCCTCGAAAAGATCCGCCGCGCTCTGCAGGTAGACCTCCGTGCGGTCGGGCCAGCCATGGGGCTCCAGGTACCATTCGAGGGGCCGCGCCGCATGACGCTGCACGACGCCCGCGGTCTCGAACACCTGCTCGACCTTGTCGAAGTCGCCGAACTTGTCGCCGAACACCCGGCGCGCGGCCTTCGCGATGTCCTTCTGCGTCAGGACGTGGGGCGGAACCGCGGTCGCGAGCGACAGAAGGGCCGGTCGGAGTGCCATGAGGGTTCTCGCGCCTGCGGGAGAGATCCCTAAAAAAGGGCGGCACGCCCGCATGGCGAGCCCGTGCCTTCGCCGATGGTAGCACGCCGCGAAGCGGTTCGGACCGGTCCAGGTCCGGGCGACGAAGGTCACGTTTCGGTGAGGCCTGGTGCGACCGCCGTCCTGCCGGTCATGCCGGCCCGACCGGAGCCTATTGACAGAGCCGGGATACAGGTCCTTATTTGTTTCATGGGGATTGCGATCTCCCCACGAGGCGACATGCCCAAGCATCGCATCCGGATATCTTTTTTACGGATGTGCCATGTCGTCATTCAACACGATCTCCATCGATAAGCTTTCACGCCTTATGGGTACTCCCAAGTGCCCCGTCCTCATCGATGTCTGCACCGATGATGATTTTGCCTGTGACCCGCGCCTGGTCCCGGGAGCCGTTCGGCGCCCCTTCGCCTCGGTGTCCGAGTGGGCGCATGAGTTCAAGGATCGTTCCGTCGTCGTCATTTGCCGCAAGGGCCTGAAACTGGGCCAAGGCGTCGCGGCCTGGCTCAGGCATGAGGGGATCCCTGCCGATTCCCTCGAAGGCGGCACCGTGGCGTGGGCTGAGGCAGGGCTGCCCATGGTGCCCGAAGCGAAGATCCCCGCTCGCGATTCGAAAGGGCGGACCGTATGGGTCACCCGCTCACGACCCAAGATCGACCGCATCGCCTGCCCCTGGCTCATTCGGCGCTTTGTCGATCCGAATGCCGTTTTTCTGTTCGTTCAGCCGTCGCAGGTTCCTGCCGTTGCGGAGCGCTTTGGCGCGACACCCTTCGACATAGAAGGCGAGGACGTGTTCTGGAGCCACCGGGGCGAGAAGTGCACCTTCGACACCATGCTCGAGGAATTCGGGCTGGTGACCGAACCGCTCCTGCGCCTGGCCGCCATCGTCAGGGGAGCCGATACGGCGCGGCTGGACCTTGCTCCTGAAGCCGCCGGACTGCTCGCTGCATCCTTAGGTCTTTCGCGCATGTATGCAGACGACCTCGAGCAACTGGAGGCGGGTACGATACTGTACGATGCCTTGTACCGTTGGTGCCGCGACGCTACCGATGAGACCCACAACTGGCCTGTCAGAAAGTGAGGTTGGCATGACGGATACACCAACCCTTCCAACCCTCCGGCAGCGCCGAGAGGCTTTCTCGCATGGCGTGACCCTCGGAGAGGCGTTCCGCGTATGGCTGCGGGTCGCAGCCCTGAGCTTCGGCGGTCCTGCGGGTCAGATCGCCGTCATGCATAGGATCCTCGTCGAGGAGAAGCGCTGGATTTCCGAGGGCCGCTTCCTGCATGCGCTCAATTACTGCATGATGCTGCCGGGCCCTGAGGCGCAGCAGCTCGCCACCTATATCGGCTGGCTCATGCATCGCACGCTCGGCGGTCTCGTCGCCGGAGTGCTGTTCGTCCTGCCCGGCGTCATCGCGATCATGGCGCTCAGCATCGTTTATGCCCTGTTCGGCAAGGTCGGTATCGTCGCGGCCCTGTTCTTCGGTCTCAAGGCCGCCGTGCTCGCCATCGTTCTTCAAGCGGTGGTACGCATCGGGACGAGATCGCTCAAGAACCGGATCCTGGTCGCGCTCGCCGCTGCGGCATTCGTCGCGATCTTCTTCTTCGGCACGCCATTTCCGGCCATCGTCCTCACCGCAGGCATCGTCGGCTTTATCGGCGGGCGGGTCGGGGCGTTTGCCTTCCAGGCCGGAGGCGGTCATGATGCTGCGAAAGACGGCAAGCAGGGAGCGGACGCCGAGGCCTTATTGGGAGAAGAACTTCCCGAGCATGCCCGCCCGACCGCAGCGAGGGCGCTGCGCGTTTCAGCCGTCTGCCTCGCCCTCTGGCTCGTGCCCGTCGCCGCGCTCCTCGCGACGCTCGGTCCCGATAACGTTTTCAGCCGTATCGCGACCTTCTTCTCGACCATGGCGGTCGTGACCTTCGGCGGCGCCTACGCGGTGTTGGCCTATGTGGCCCAGCAGGCGGTCGAGAACTACGGCTGGCTCCAGCCTGGCGAGATGCTCGACGGCCTCGGCATGGCCGAGACCACCCCCGGTCCCCTGATCATGGTCCTCCAGTTCGTCGGTTTCATGGGTGCGCTTCGCGATCCCGGTGCGCTGCCGCCGCTGATCGCGGGTGTGCTGGGGGGGCTGCTTGCCACCTGGGTGACGTTCGTTCCGTGCTTTCTGTTCATCTTCCTGGGGGCGCCGTTCATCGAGGTGCTTCGCGGCAACCAGGCTCTGCATGGCGCCCTGTCGGCCATCACGGCGGCGGTGGTCGGCGTGGTGCTGAATCTTGCCGTGTGGTTCTCGATCCATGTCATGTTCCGCGAGACGTGGCCCGTGCGCGGCCTGGGCCTGTCCTTCGATGCTCCGGTGCTCGAAAGCGTCGATCCGTGGGCGCTGCTGCTGTCGGCAGTGGCCGTGGTGGCCATGTTCCGGTTCAAGGCCGGCATGATCCCGACACTGGCGGCCTGCTCGGCCGCCGGTATCGTCCTCTATCTCGCGGGAGCGATCTCATGACGGGAGAGCATAGGCGCTCTCCGGAACGACGGGGCAGCGCGACCTGTTTCCCGCCCCCTTGGGGAGGAGGGCCAGGGTGGGGGAGCGGCGACGCCCGGAACGGCGCGCCCACGCCCGCCTCCGGCTCCTTCCCGGGCGGGGAGGGGCCGGGTGACGCGGCCCGCGAAGGTCGGAGCTTCGCGAGGGGGAGAGTTCTCCCGCGCTCCCCGAGGCCTCCAGGATCTACCGGGGCAGGGGCCCATTGCGGCATCGGCGCGCTTGCGTTCCGGGTCCGAAGGTTCCATATAGGCCCTGGGAGGTTGGCGAGGGACGTCTCACTCGCCAACCGGGTCAGGTCCGGAAGGAAGCAGCCCTAACGAGACCGAACGGGTCTTCGTCCAGCCTCCCACCCCGGCGCTTCGCGCGGCGGCCCCGTCTTTTCCAGTTTTGCAGCCGATGGACGAAACCACAGCTGGCACGCCCCCGAACGACGAGCCGGCTCTGCCGGGCTTTCCTCCTGCGCCGGCCCCGCCCGCCCAGGGCGCCTATCGCGTCCTCGCCCGCAAGTACCGCCCCCGCACCTTCGACGACCTGATCGGCCAGGAGGCCATGGTCCGCACCCTCTCGAACGCCTTCGAGACGGGCCGGATCCCCCAGGCCTGGATGCTCACCGGCGTCCGGGGCGTCGGCAAGACCACGACCGCCCGGATCCTCGCCCGCGGCCTCAACTACCAGACGGCCGACGGGGGCGGCGGGCCGACCATCCACATGCCGGCCCTGGGCGTCCATTGCGAGGCGATCATGGAATCCCGGCACGTGGACGTGCTGGAGATGGACGCCGCCTCCCACACGGGCATCGACGACGTCCGCCAGATCATCGACGGCATCCGCTACTCGCCGGTCTCGGCCCGCTACAAGGTCTACATCATCGACGAGGTGCACATGCTCTCGGAGAAGGCGTTCAACGCCTTCCTGAAGACCCTCGAGGAGCCGCCTCCCCACGCGAAGTTCATCTTCGCCACCACCGAGATCCGCAAGGTCCCCGTCACCATCCTGTCCCGCTGCCAGCGCTTCGACCTGCGCCGCATCGACGCCGACAAGCTCGTGGCGCATCTCGCCCGCATCTGCGAGGCGGAGGGCGTCCGGGCGGAGCAGGAGGCGCTCGCCGCCATCGCCCGCGCGGCGGAAGGCTCGGCCCGCGACTCGCTTTCCCTGCTCGACCAGGCCATCGCCCACGGGGCGGGCGTCGTGAAGGCCGAGACCGTGCGGGACATGCTGGGGCTCGCCGACCGCACCCAGGTCATCGACCTGTTCGAGGCGGTCATGCGCGGGGATGTGCCAGCGGCCTTCGCGAACCTGCGGACGCAGTACGATTCGGGCGCGGACCCGGCCGTCGTCCTCTCGGACCTCGCCGCGTTCTCCCACACGGTTACCCGGCTCAAGCTCATTCCCGAGGCGGCGAAGGATCCCGCCCTCTCCGAGGCGGAGCGGAGCCGCGGCCTCGATTTCGCCCGCGGGCTTCCGGTGCGCGCCCTGTCCCGCGCCTGGCAGATCCTCCTGAAGGGCATTCCCGAGGTTCAGGGCTCCAACCGGCCCGTCGCCGCGGCCGAGATGGTGCTGGTGCGCCTCGCCTATGCCGCCGACCTGCCGACCCCGGACGAGGCCCTGCGCGCCCTGCGCGACGGCACGCCGCTGCCCGCCGGCGGCCCCGCTCCGGCATCGCCCTCGTCCTCGTCCGCCTCGCCTCCGACCTCGTCGGGCAACATGGCCCTGGCCTCGTCCCAGCCCCGTCCGCAGCCGCGGCCCGATGTCCGGAGTGCGGCGCCCGCCGTCCGCCTCCGGCGCTTCGAGGACGTGGTCGCCCTGGCCGGGGAGAAGCGGGAAATCGTGCTCAAGGCCGCCCTCGAGCGGGAGGTGCGCCTCGTCCGCTTCGAGGAGGGCAGCATCGAGCTGAGCCTCGCCGAAGGCGGAAGCCGCACCATCGCCAACGACCTTGCCCGCGCGCTCCAGCAATGGACCGGCCAGCGCTGGATGGTCGCCTTGTCCACGGAGCAGGGCGCGCCGACCCTCCACGAGCAGGCGCTCGCCGCCGAGCGCGAGCGCCGGGAGGGAGCGGCCAGCCATCCCCTGGTCCAGGCGGTCCTCGCCAAGTTTCCCGGTGCGCAGATCGTCAACGTGATCGAGCGCAAGCCCGACGAGCAGGCCTCCGATGCGGAGACCGGGATCCTCGGCGAGGCGGATGCGATGGCGGCCCACGAGACCGAGGCCGACGACGACCTGGATTGAGGAGACCGTCATGAAGGACATCATGGGATTGATGAAGCAGGCCCAGGCCATGCAGCAGAAGCTGCAGGACGCCCAGGCCGCCCTGGACAACGTGGAGGTCGAGGGCACCGCCGGCGGCGGCGTCGTGACCGTGAAGGTGACGGGCAAGGGCGCCCTGAAGGCGATCAGCATCGATCCGTCCCTCATGAACCCCGACGAGAAGGAGATTCTCGAGGATCTCATCGTCGCCGCCATGAACGACGCCCGCGCCAAGGCGGAGCGGGCCGCCCAGGAGCGGATGGCGGAGCTCACCCGGGGCCTGCCGCTGCCTCCGGGACTGAAGCTCTTCTAAGGATCCTCGATGGCCCAGAACGTCGCCGGTCCCGAGATCGAACGCCTGATCCAGCTCCTGGCCCGCCTGCCGGGCCTTGGTCCTCGCTCGGCCCGGCGCGCCGCCCTGCACCTCATCAAGAAGCGCGACACGCTGCTCAACCCCCTGAGCGAGGCCATGCGCGTCGCCAACGAGCGCATCGTCGTGTGCTCGTCCTGCGGCAACGTCGATACCTCCGATCCCTGCACCATCTGCCGCGACCCGCGCCGCGACGCCTCCATCCTCGTGGTGGTGGAGGACGTGTCGGACCTCTGGGCGCTGGAGCGCTCGGGGGCCGTCAACGCCCGCTATCACGTGCTCGGCGGCGTGCTCTCGCCCCTCGACGGCGTGCGGCCCGAACACCTCAACTTGGACCGGCTCGTCGCCCGCGCCTCCGAGCCGGGCGTCGCGGAAGTGATCCTCGCCCTCAACGCCACCGTCGACGGTCAGACGACCGCCCACTACATCACCGAACTCCTGGCCCACCTGCCGGTGAAGGTGACGCGGCTCGCCCACGGCGTGCCGGTGGGCGGCGAGCTCGACTATCTCGACGAGGGCACCCTCTCGGCGGCGATCCGCCAACGGACGGCGTTCTAGAGGCTCCGCCCCGTCGTTCCGGGGCCGCGCAGCGGAGCCCGGAACCCATAACCATGAAGTCCCGGAAAGGGCTGCAGGGGGAAGCCGTTGTGCCGCCTTCTTCAGCGCGGGCGTCTATGGATTCCGGGTTCGCCTCCGGCGCCCCGGAATGACGCTTCATGATCAGGTGACAGGCCCGGCCGCCGTTGCTAAGCAGGCCTCTCCGCATTCCTCCGAAGCCTTCGAGCCGATCCCATGTCCCATACCGATCTCGCCGATCTTGCCCGCACCATCGACGCCGCCTGGGAGGACCGGGCCAATGTGAGCCCCGGCACCGCGGGTGCCGTGCGCGAGGCCGTGGAAGAGGCGATCCACCTTCTGGACTCCGGCCGGGCCCGCGTCGCCGAGAAGACCGGCGGCGAATGGCAGGTGCATCAGTGGCTGAAGAAGGCGGTGCTGCTGTCCTTCCGCCTCAACGACATGGGCATCATCAAGGGCGGCCCGGGCGAGGCGGTGTGGTGGGACAAGGTGCCCTCCAAGTTCGACGGCTGGACGGAGAGCGAGTTCAGGCAGGCCGGCTTCCGCGCCGTCCCGAACTGCACCGTGCGGCGCGGCGCCTACATCGCGCCCGGCGTGGTGCTGATGCCCTCCTTCGTCAATCTCGGCGCCTATGTGGACGAGGGCACCATGGTCGACACCTGGGCGACGGTCGGCTCCTGCGCGCAGATCGGCAGGAACGTGCATCTCTCCGGCGGCGTCGGCATCGGCGGCGTGCTGGAGCCGCTCCAGGCCAATCCTACCATCGTCGAGGACAACTGCTTCATCGGCGCCCGCTCGGAGGTGGTCGAGGGCGTCGTGGTGGGGGAGGGCTCCGTGCTCTCCATGGGCGTCTTCATCTCCGCCTCCACCAAGATCGTCGACCGCAACACCGGCGAGGTCTTCGTCGGCAAGGTTCCGCCCTATTCGGTGGTCGTCCCCGGCACGCTCCCCGGCAAGCCGCTGCCCGACGGCTCTCCGGGCCCGTCCCTCTCCTGCGCCGTCATCGTGAAGCGCGTCGACGCGCAGACCCGCGCCAAGACGGGCATCAACGAGCTGTTGAGGGATTGATTTGAAACATTATATCTGCCAAGCCCAGTGACTTTCTGGGCTTGGCAGATATGTGGGCAATATTGAGATTTTTCTTCAGCTTCCGCGGACGCATCGGTCGGCTTCAGTTCTTCTATGGCATCCTGTTCTGGGCGGTAGTGCTGACCGTCACGTTTACAGTCCATCTCAATTCGGTCTGGTTTAGCTTCTCACCTTCGACACTCATTGTTCTGGTGGCGGCTGTCTCGTGCACAGCGCTGCAAGTGAAGCGGTTTCATGATCGGAACCGTACAGGTTGGCGCGTGAGCATCTTCTGCATTCTGTTCGTGGCCTCGGCCATATTCCATCCTTTGTTTGTTGGGCTCCTGGCGGTTTCCATCGAACACATGGTCGAGTTACTGATTATGGCTGGCACAAAAGGGCCGAACCATTATGGTCCTGCTCGGAAGCCACCTCCTGAACCTGTGCCAGCATGACGATTTATACACCGCTATCCCTCGCCCAGTCCCTCCTCCGCTGCCCCTCCGTGACGCCCGAAGAGGGCGGGGCGCTCGCGTTCATCGAGGGCGTCCTGCGCGAAGCGGGCTTCGAAGTGCACCGGCCCGTCTTCTCCGAGCCCGGCACGCCGGACGTGGAGAACCTTTATGCCCGCTCCGGCTCGGGCAGGCCCTACCTGCTCTTCGCGGGCCACACCGACGTGGTCCCGCCCGGCGACCGTGCCCGCTGGCGGCACGATCCGTTCGGCGGCGAGATCGACGGCGGCGAGCTTCACGGGCGCGGCGCGGTGGACATGAAGGGCGGCATCGCCTGCATGATGGCGGCGGCGCTCGCCTTCATCCGAGAGCGGCCGGATTTTCCGGGTTCCATCGGCTTCCTCATCACGGGCGACGAGGAGGGGCCCGCCGTCAACGGCACCGTGAAGCTCCTCGACTGGGCGAAGGCCCGCGGCGAGCGGTTCGATGCCTGCATCCTCGGCGAGCCCACCAACCCGGAGCGGCTCGGCGACATGATCAAGATCGGCCGGCGCGGCTCCCTCACCGGGCACGTGACGGTCGAGGGCAAGCAGGGGCACGTGGCCTATCCGCACCTCGCGGACAACCCGATCCCGCACCTCCTGCGGCTGCTCGGCGCGCTCGTCGCGAAGCCCCTCGATTCCGGCACCGCGCATTTCGACGCCTCGAACCTCGAGGTGACGACGGTCGACGTGGGCAATCCCGCCTCCAACGTGATCCCGGCGGCGGCGAGAGCCACCTTCAACATCCGCTTCAACGACCTCTGGACGCCGGAGAGCCTCGAGGGGGAGATCGCCCGCCGCCTGCGGGAGGCGGCGGGCAACGCGGTGCGCTACACCCTGACCATGGAGCCGACCAATGCGGTCGCGTTCCTCACCGAGCCGAACGACTTCGTGCGCTTCGTCGCCGATGCGGTCGAGGCCGAGACCGGGATCCGGCCGAAGCTCTCCACCACCGGCGGCACGTCCGACGCCCGCTTCATCGTCCGGCACTGTCCCGTGGTCGAGTTCGGCTTGGTGGGCCAGACCATGCACCAGGTCGACGAGCGGGTCGCGGTGGCCGACCTCGATCGCCTCGCCGCCATCTACCGGAAGGTGCTGGAGGCCTATTTCCCGGCCTGACCGCCCGTCTCGCCCATCCGGGAAGCCGGGGACGAAGCGTCGCAGCGTCCGACCAAAGTCGATATTTCCCGGAACCGTTCGCGGAATTTGCCGGTTCTTGGTGGGCAACGATCTCCCCGGAGCTCTGCCCATGATCGTCACCGCCGACGAAGTGAATCGCTCGTTCAAAGGCACCCTCGACCTCCTCAACAGTCGGGTCGAGGGGCTCAAGGCGTTCGACATGAGCGAGCGGGGGTTCTGGCGCTCGTTCGCGGCGATCTGGCTCACGCTTCCCGCCTATATCGTAGCGGTCGCCTTCGAGCGGCTGCGCCTCGGCCTGCTCGTCCCGGACCATCCCCTGCTCGACAGCTTCCGGATCGACCTCGTCGTCGCCCTCGGGCAGGTCGCGAGCTTCCTGGCGCTGCCGGTGGCGATGATCTGGGGCGCGCGGAAGCTGGGGCTCACCCGGCGCTACGTCCCGTTCGTGATCGTCACGAACTGGATCAACGTGATGGCGATGCTCGTCCTGTCGGTGCCGGCTCTCCTGCTGCTCCTCGGCTGGGCGCCGCCGCCGCTGGCCGGGCTCTTCGGCCTGGCCTTCTTCGTCATCGTCTTCCGCGTGCAGTGGTTCGCCACCAAGGCGACCCTCGGCATCGACGGGCTCACCGCCTTCGGCATCGTCGCCACGGGCGTGCTGCTCAACAGCCTCATCCACGCCGCCATGCGGGGGCTCCTGAGCTAGATCGGCTTCCCGCCTCAGTCGGGGTAATCGACGCCGACCAGGTAGAGGCCCATGGAGGGGGCCATGGGCCCGCAACGGGTCCGGTCCCGCGCGTCGAGGGCGGCGCGCACGTCGCTCACCGACCAGCGGCCGGCCCCCGCCCGCTCCAGGGTGCCCACCATGGAGCGGACCTGGTGGTGCAGGAAGGAGCGGGCCGAGGCGTAGACCCGGATCTCGTCGCCCACCCGCTCCACGTCGAGCCTGTCGAGAGTCCTCACGGGGCTGTTCGCCTGGCACTCGGCAGCGCGGAAGGTGGTGAAGTCGTGCCGCCCGACCAGGGTCTGGGCGGCCGCGTGCATCACGGCGGCGTCCAGCGGCCAGGCCACGTGCCAGGCCCTGTCGATGTCCAGGGCGGGCGGCGAGCGGCGGTTGAGGATCCTGTAGAGATAATGGCGCCTGACGGCTGAAAGGCGGGCATGGAAGGTGTCGGGAACCCGCATGGCGGAAAGGATCGCGACCGGCCGTGGCCGCAGATGGGCGTTGGTGGCGTCACGGACCGTGTCCTCCCGCCATTCCCTGGCGAGATCCACGTGGACCACCTGATGGGTGGCATGGACGCCCGAATCCGTGCGTCCGGCGCAGTGGATCCGCACCGTCTCCCCCGCGAAGCGGGCGATGGCCTCCTCCACCGTCTGCTGCACCGATAGCCCGTTCGTCTGGTGCTGCCAGCCGGTGAACGGCGTGCCGTCATATTCGACGACGAGCTTGTAACGGGGCATGTCAGGCGAGCCTCGCGGAGGCGGGGGCGCAGGAGACGGTTTCTCGCGCGGCGGTCATGCCAGGCTCGTCCCGGCGGGCAGCCTCGCGCCTCGCAGGAAAGCATCGGCGGCCATGGGGCCCTTGCCGGCCCGCTGCACCTGAAGGAGGCGCACCGCGCCTTCGCCGCAGGCCACCAGGCCCTCGCCGTCGAGGAGCGCGCCCGGAGCGCCCCGGCCGTCCGCGAGGGCGGTGCGCAGCACCTTCACCCGTTCCGGCCCCCTGCCGAAATCGGCCGTGAAGAAGGCGCCGGGAAACGGCGACAGGCCCCGGACATGGTCGTGGACGGCGCGCGCCGGCTTCGCCCAGTCGATCCGGGCTTCCTCGTTCGAAATCTTGTGGGCGTAGGTGACGCCCTCCTCGGGTTGGGGCGTGAAGCTCAGGGCCCCGCGGGAGAGCGCGGCGAGCGCCCGCACCATGAGGTCGGCGCCGAGGACCATCAGCCTGTCGTGCAGTTCGCCGGCGGTCGTGTCCGGCGCGATCGCGACCCGCTCGGCCATGGCGACGGGGCCCGTATCGAGGCCCTCCTCCATCTTCATCACCGCGACCCCGGTCTCCGCGTCCCCGGCCATGACCGCGCGCTGGATCGGCGCCGCGCCGCGCCAGCGGGGGAGGAGGGAGGCGTGGAGGTTCAGGCAGCCGAGGGAGGGAGCCTCCAGGATCGGCCGGGGGAGGATCATGCCGTAGGCGACCACGACCGCCACATCCGCCCCGTGGGCGCGGAACGTTTCGGCGGCCTCCTCCGTGCGCAGGGTCTTCGGGGTCAGGACCGGAAGCCCGAACCGCTCCGCCATCCGGTGCACCGGCGAGGGGCGCAGGTCCATGCCGCGCCCGGCGGCGGCCGGGGCCCGCGTATAGACGGCGACGACCTCGTGCCCCTGGCCGACGATCTCCGAAAGGGTCGGGACCGCGAAGTCCGGCGTTCCCATGAAGACGACGCGCAGGCTCATGCGCCGCTGGCCTCGCGCCTCGCCGCCTTGCGGAACTTGGTCATCACCCGGTCGCGCTTGAGCTTGGAGAGGTAGTCGATGAAGAGGACCCCGTTGAGGTGGTCGATCTCGTGCTGCACGCAGGTCGCGAGCAGGTCCCCGGCCTCCTGCTCGACGGTCTCGCCGTCGAGGTTCATGTAGCGGAACCGCACCCGGTCCGGACGCTCCACCTCCTCGTAATATTCGGGAATCGACAGGCAGCCTTCCTCGTAGGTGCGCTTCTCCTCGGAAGCCCAGGTGATCTCGGGATTGATGAGCACCATCGGCTGCCGCTCGGTCTCCGATTTCGACACGTCGATGGTGACCACCCGCAGGGGAACGCCGATCTGGATCGCCGCGAGGCCGACGCCCGGCGCATCGTACATGGTCTCGAGCATGTCCTCGGCGAGGGTCCGGATCTCGTCCGTGATCGCCTGCACGGGCTCGGAAACCAGCCGGAGCTTGGGATCGGGCAGAATTACGAGGGGTCTGATCGTCATGATGGGCGGAGATAAGGGGTTGCGCCGGGATGGTCAAATCGTTCGTCATATGTTCGGATGATTCCGTCAATCGGAACCTTGCAACCGGAACCTTGCAACCGGAACCTTGCCCCATGAACGATCCCGTTGTCCTGTTCGGCTCCCTGGCCATGCCGCTCGGGAAATTGCTGGCCGGAGCCGCCGCCGGCTGCCTCCTGCTCCTCGTCGTCCTGACCGTCCTCTTCCTGCGCAGCAGGCGGGAGCGAGCGCTGGAGGCCGCCATGGCCGCGGAGAGGGCGCGGGAGATGGATGACAAGATGGCCGAGCTGACCCGGATCCAGGCCGAGATGACGGGGAGGATGCAGACCATCGCGGAGGTGTTCGGCACCCGGCAGAGCGATTTCGTGCGCCTCATCTCCGAGCGCATCGACGGGCTGCAGCACCGGGTCGGCCAGGGGCTGGAGGCGACGACGCGCCACCAGGCGGAGAGCCTGTCGCGGCTCAACGAGCGTCTCGCCGTGATCGACGCCGCGCAGCGCAATCTCAAGGACCTCACGGGCGAGATCGTCGGCCTCAAGGACGTTCTCGCCAACAAGCAGGCCCGGGGCGCCTACGGGCAGGGCCGCATGGAGGCGATCGTTCGGGACGGGCTTCCGAGCGGCGCCTTCGAGTTCCAGCCGACCCTCTCGAACCGGATGCGGCCCGACTGCCTGGTGCGCCTGCCCGGCGACAGCCGGGGCCTCGTGGTGGACGCCAAGTTCCCCCTCGAGGCCTTCACCCAGTTCCGCGAGGCGCGGGACGACGAGGGGAGGGCGAGGGCCGCCGCGAGGGTCAGGAACGACGTCCTGGTCCATGTACGTGACATCGCCGAGAAATACCTCATTCCCGGCGAGACGCAGGACATCGCGATCATGTTCGTGCCGGCGGAGTCGATCTATGCGGATCTCGCGGAGCATTTCGAGGACGTGGTCCAGAAGGCGCACCGCGCGCGCATCGTCATCGTGTCTCCGTCCCTGCTCGCCCTCGCGATTCAGGTCATGCAGTCGCTCGTGCGCGACGCCCGCATCCGCGAGGAGGCGCATGTCATCCAGGTGGAGGTGCAGAAGCTGCTGGAGGACGTGGAGCGCCTCAGCGGGCGCGTGGCCAAGCTCGACGCCCATTTCCGCCAGGCGCAGGAGGACGTGACGCAGATCCGGGTCTCGACGGAGAAGATCGTCAAGCGCGGCCAGAAGATCGAGACCCTCGACTTCGAGGAGGGGGCGGCGGAGGCGAAGGCCGAATGGATCAGGCTCCACGGACCGGGCCTGCGCGCCGTGGAGTGAGCGCCTCGAGGCCGCGCCGGCCGCGTTCAGGGTCCTCGGAATCGCCTGCCGGAATCGGAACTGGGCCCGGCGCAGGACGTTCTTGAACCGTCAATGCTACGATCCGCGCGAGTGCCGCGCGCCGGCTCCTCCAACTGCTAAGGATATGCGCCATGGGTCTCTTGTCGAAGGACATCAAGACGCTGGATGACCTGTTCATCCACACTCTCCAGGACATCTACTATGCGGAGCAGCAGATCACGAAGGCGCTGCCCGAGATGATCGCCAAGGCGAGCGATCAGCAGCTGAAGCAGGCTTTCCAGACCCATCTCGCGGAGACCGAGCACCAGATCCAGATGGTCGAGCAGGTCTTCCGGATGCACGGCCACGATCCCAAGGGCGCGACCTGCCCGGCCATCGACGGGATCATCGACGAGGCGCAGGACATCGCGGGCGACATCGATGATCCGCAGGTGCTCGATGCCGCGCTTCTGGCCGCCGCGCAGGCCGTGGAGCATTACGAGATCACCCGCTACGGCACCCTGACCGCCTGGGCGAAGCAACTCGGCCGCGAGGACTGCGCGAGTGTCCTGCACCAGATCCTCGAGCAGGAGCGCGCCACGGACCAGAAGCTCAACCGTATCGCCGAGAGCAAGATCAACACCCGCGCGGCTTGACGCCTCTGCGACCCGATAGACGGAAAAGGCGGCCTCGCGGCCGCCTTTTCCGTGCCGGCGCAGGGGTCACGCTCAGACGACGAAGAAATCGAGCTCCGTCATCTTCAGCCCCTTCTTGAGGCTTGCGATCTCGACGGCCTTGCCCTTGCCGGAGCCGTCGAGATCGTAGAAGAGCACGCCCTTCTTGCTGTCGTAGACGAGGAAGTCGTTCTTGTCCTTGGCCTTGCTGCCGATGGTGAAGAACCCCTTGTTCAGCTTGCCGGGCTTCGCTTCCGTGCCCTTGCCGAGCTTCCGGAACACCGCATTGTCGAGCCAGATCGTGTCGTCCCTCACGTTGAAGTCGACAATCCTGTCGAGGTTGGCCTTCCGGTTCGGCGCCGCGTCGAACACGAACACGTCACTGTCCGACCCGCCGGTGAGCACGTCGTTGCCGAGGCCGCCGGAGAGCCTGTCCTTGCCGCCCTGGCCGGAGATCGTGTCGTTGCCGCCATTGCCCCTCAGCCTGTTGGCAGCGGCATTGCCCAGCAGAGCGTTGGCGGTGTCGCTGCCGGAAAGATCGAGGGCGCCTTTCCCCATCGCCGTGAGCGCTTCCACCTCGGCGTCGAGCGCCAGGGCGAAGCTCGCGCCCGCCTGGACGGTGTCGAAGCCGCCGCCTGCCGTCTCGGTCACGAGGTCGGCGGAGCTGTCGACGACATAGGTGTCGTTGCCTGCGCCGCCCTTGAGGCTGTCGGCTCCCGTGCCCCCGTCGAGAAGGTCGTCGCCGCCCTCGCCCTCCAGGCTGTCGTTCCCCGCATCGCCGTACAGCATGTCGTTGTCGCCGCCGGCTTCGTGAATGCTGTCGTCGCCGTCGCCGCCGTGGACCGTGTCGGCGCCCGTCGCGCCGTAGAGCTGGTCGCGGCCCGCGCCGCCGTCGAGGACGTTGCTCCCGCCGTTGCCGAACATCGTGTTGTCGAGGGCGTTGCCGGTGCCGTTGATGTTGCCGCCGGCATTCTCGAGCGCGAGGTACTCCACGTTCGCGGTGAGGGCATAGCTGACCTTCGCGATCACCCGGTCGAAGGCGCCGCCGCCTGCCTCCTCCGTCACCGTGTCGCCGGAGGAGTCGACGAAGTAGAGGTCGTTGCCGAGTCCGCCGATCATCATGTCGGCGCCTGCGCCGCCGAGGAGCATGTCGTCGCCCTTGCCGCCCTCCAGGTGGTCGGCTCCGCCGCCGCCGTCGAGCGTGTCGTTGCCGTCCTCGCCCTTGAACGTGTCGGCGCCGCCGCTGCCGGTCAGGTTGTTGTTGAGGGCATTGCCGGTCGCCGTGAAGTCCCGGGCGCCCGCGACGGCGAGGTTCTCGAAATTGTCCGAGAGTGTGTACGTGGCCGGGGCATAGGCATCGGTGATCCTGACGGTGTCGGTGCCGCCGTTCTCCCCCTCGAGCAGAGTATCGTCCGCGTCGATGACGTAGGTGTCGTTGCCCGCGCCGCCCTCCAGCCGGTCCGAGCCCGCCTTTCCGTCGAGGATGTTGTTCCCGCCGTTGCCGACGATGACGTTGACGAGCTCGTTGCCGGTGCCGTCGATGCTCCCCGTGCCGATGAGCGTGAGGTTCTCGATGTGAGCCAGAGGCGCCAGGCTGAAGCCGATGAGAGCCTCGACCCTGTCGGTTCCTCCGCCTTCCGCTTCGACGACGATGTCGTTGAGATCGTCGACGACGTAGACGTCGTCGCCGAGCCCTCCGGTCATCTGATCGGCGCCCCTGCCACCGTCGAGTGTGTCGTTGCCGCCCGCACTCTCCAGAATGTCGTCGCCTTCTCCGCCGTCGAGGATGTTCGCGAGGCCGTTCCCGTAGATCTGGTTGCTCCCGCTGCTTCCCGTGGCGTGGAGAGCGGTGCCGTCCAGGATCGCATGCTCCACGTTGGCGTGGTCGTTCAGGTCGACATCGATATAGGAGATGATGAGATCGTCGCCCTCGTCGGCCAGCTCCGTGATCGTGACGTCGACCGACCTGAGAACATAGCGGTCGTCGCCCGCGCCTCCTATCAGGGTATCCCTGCCGCCGTTGCCGTCGAGCCGATTGTCGGTGCCGTTCCCGGTCAGGATGTTGTCGAGGGCATTGCCGGTGATGTGAACATCGAAATCGTCTTCGGCGAGGGCATAATTCTGCTCCTCTTCCGTAAGGATGTAGGTCTTGGTCGTTGGATCGTAGGTGGGCACGGGCACGGTCCTCGGGAAAGGGATACCCGCACAACCTATTTCATATGAGATAACGTTTCAATGAGTCGGGCAAAAGGCCCCATGGCCGTCAGCGTCCCGAGGGCAGGACCTGCTCGTGGAGGAATCCCGCCAAGTCGTCGGTGACGTGGTCGATATGGGGGGCCCTCACGGCCTCCTGCTCGAACTCCTCCCGGAAAGGATCGGCGGTGCGGGGCACGACCAGGGTGGTCGTCATGCCCAGATCGTGCGGGACGACGAGGTTCTTGGCGATGTCCTCGAACATGGCCGCCCGCGCGGGCTCGACCGCATGCTTTTCGAGGAAGCTCTCGTAGGCCCTGCGGTCCGGCTTGGGCACGAAATTCGCCGCCGCGATGTCGAACACGTCATCGAAATGGTCGAGAATGCCGATCTTCCTGGCCACGTTCTCGGCATGCTTGCGCGAGCCGTTGGTGAGGATGAGCTTCCGGCCCGGAAGCTTCTCGATGGCCGCGCCCAGGCGTTCGTCGAGGGCGATGTCGGTGTGGTCGATGTCGTGGGCGAAGTCCAGGAAGTCGTAAGGATCGACGTCGTATTCGTCGATCAGGGCCCGCAGGGTGGTACCGTACTTGTGGTAGAAATACTTCTGAAGCGCCCGTGCCGAAAGGCCGTCGATGCCGAAGAGCTCGGAGATATACAGGGTAATCCGCTCGTCCACCTGCGGCCAGATCCGCGAGGTATGGGGATAGAGCGTATTGTCGAGGTCGAAGATCCATGTGTCCACATGGGAGAAGCTTCGCGCTTCCCTAAAGGACGGGTTGTCGTCGACCGGCAGAGCTTTCATGGCACCCAGAGATGGCAATGGGGCCGATGCGGCCCCATTCCGACGATATAGGCGTGGACGGCGCGGATTTGAAGGGTGTTACCCCCGCCGGATGAGGGTGCCGGCGCCGTGGTCCGTGAAGAGCTCGAGCAGCACGGCGTGAGGCACCTTGCCGTCGAGGATGACGACCGCCTCCACGCCCCGCTCCAGGGCATAGATGCAGGTCTCGATCTTCGGGATCATGCCGTCGGTGATGGTGCCGTCGGCGATCAGGCGGCGGCAGTCGTCGATGGTCATCTCGGGGATGAGGTTCTTGTTCTTGTCGAGGACGCCGGGCACGTCGGTCAGGAGGAGCAGGCGCTTCGCCATCATGGCGCCCGCGATGGCGCCGGCGAAGGTGTCCGCGTTGACGTTGTAGGTATGCCCGTCGCGGCCCACGGCCACGGGGGCGAGGACCGGGATCAGCTCGGCGCTGAGCACCTGGTCCAGCACGGAGCGGTTGACCGATTCCGGCTCGCCGACGAAGCCGAGGTCCACCACCTTCTCGATGTTCGAGTCCGGGTCCACGACGGTGCGGGTCACCTTGCGGGCGGTGACCATGTTGCCGTCCTTGCCGCACAGGCCGACCGCCTTGCCGCCCTCCGCGCTGATCCAGCCGACGATCTGCTTGTTGATGGAGCCGGCGAGCACCATCTCGACCACCTCGACGGTCGCGGAATCGGTGACCCGCAGGCCGCCCTTGAACTCGGACTTGATGCCGAGCTTGTCGAGCATCCGGCCGATCTGCGGCCCGCCCCCATGCACCACGATGGGCTTGATTCCCGCCTGCTCGAGAAGGACCACGTCCTCCGCGAAATCCTCCGCCGCGGCCCGGTCGCCCATGGCATGGCCGCCGTACTTGATGACCACGACCTGCTGGTCGTAGCGCTGCATGTGCGGGAGAGCCTGGACCAGCACTTCGGCTTGGACATGGACGTCGGGCAGCTGCTGGGCTGCGGGGTTGGAACTGGACATGAACGGCCCCGGCGGGTGAGTGAACGGAACGGCGAGGGTTCTAGCCGAAGGGGGCGGCTCTGCAAACAGGGACTTCACCGCCGCGGGCGAAGAATCCCGGCGAGTGCCGTCGCGAGCCAGCCGGCCATGAGGAGAAGGCCCCCCGCGGGAGCCGCCATGGGCGCGAGGGAAAGACCGGCGAAGGCGCGGCGGGAGAGGTCGCCGCAGAAGAGGGCGAGGCCCAGGACGAGAAGCACGCCCGCCGCCCGCGCCAGCCGGGGGTGGAGCAGGCTGGAGGCGGCGAGCGCCGGGATGGCGAGAAGGGCGGGGGCGTGGAACAGGAGGAACTGGGCCGCGGTCTGCAGCTGGCCGCCCCCGGTCAGGTGCGAGGCGGCCGCGGACAGGGCAACGCCCAGGCAGCCGGACAGGCCCGCCGCGACGACCGGGAGGCGGTCGGCGAAGCTCACGCCTCGCCCCGCTCGCTGAGGAGGCGGGCGATCTGCGCGCGCAGTTCCGGAATGCCCGCGCCCGTGCGGCTCGAGGTGGGCACGATCACCGGAAAGGCCGCGGCGCGCTTGGCGATCTTCGCGGCCGTGTCGGCGATCCGCTTCTCGATCTCGCCCTTCTTCAGCTCGTCCGCCTTCGTCAGCACGATCTGATAGGAGACGGCGGCCTTGTCGAGGGTCTCCAGGACCTTCTCGTCGACGGGCTTGATGCCGTGGCGGGCGTCGATCAGGACATAGACGCGGGCGAGGCTCGCGCGGCCTCGCAGGTAGTCGTGGATCAGCTGCGTCCAGGCCTGGACCTTCTCCTTCTCCACCGCGGCATAGCCGTAGCCGGGCATGTCCACGAGGTGGAACCGCTCCCCGATCTCGAAGAAGTTGAGCTGCTGCGTCCGTCCCGGCGTGTGGGAGGTCCGGGCGAGGGTGTTGCGCCCGGTGAGGGCGTTGACGAGGCTCGACTTGCCCACGTTGGAGCGGCCGGCGAAGGCGATCTCCAGCTTGCCCATGGGCGGCAGCGCCTTGAGGGAGTCGGCCGCCCATTTGAAATCCGCGCTGCCGGCGAAGAGCTTGCGCCCCGTTTCGAGGAAGGGGTCGATGTCGGATGCCGTGTCTGTCATGGGGTCCTTATCGGCGCTCCCGCGGCGTTGTTCAAGGCGCGAGGCTTCTCTTCCGCCGCCTTGCGGCTCCAGAAGGGCTTCGCCTTCTCCAGCCGGCGGGCCAGGACCTCCGTGCGGGACAGGAGCCGCTTCCTGCGTCTTGCGGCCTCGCGGTCTCCCGAGGCCGCGAGGATCCGCTTCGCCACGACGAGATCGTTCAGTTCGCCTAAGGTGTCCTGGAGGTTCTGGAGGACCGGCAGCATGACCCTGCGACGGCGCTCGGCCTTCCTGCCCGCGAAGGTCGCCGAGAAGAACTCGATCCCGTAGCGCAGCCCCTTGATGCGGATGCGCAGGCGGTGCCGCCTGCCGTCGCCGACCTCCGCCAGCGTCCGGGCGGCCCGGCGGATCCGCTTCCAGCGGCGTCCCAGCTCCTTCCGGGCCCTCTCCCCGGCCGGCAGGGCACGGGCCGGGCCTGCCTTTTTCCGCCCCTGCCACCGGCCTGCCTCGATCCAGGCGGCGAGCCGCAGGATCGCGTGCCGGAAACGGCGCTTCTCGAAGGTCCGCAGCAGAGACGCATAGGCCCGCGCCTGCTCCTCCTCGGCCTTCGCCAGGGCGTCCCGGTCGAGCCCGGAACCGGCATTGCGGAGCGTCTCGACATGAACGTCGATGTCGCGCGCCCTGCCGAGCTTCCTCCCGATCCAGCGCAGTTCCTCCATCGCCTCTGCGCTGTCCCGGTCGTCGAGCATGTCCTCGAAGATCGCCGCGGCCGCCTTCAGGCGCCGCGTTCCCACCCGCATCTGATGGAGGGCCTCGGGAGACCTCGCGCGCCTGACGATCTCCTCGTTCCTCACGATCTGGAAAAGGCAGGCGCGGGCGATGGCCCGGAACGCGTCGGCGCTGCTCCAGTCCGGCAGCACGACGATGGGCGTGGCCCGGGCCGGCTCCGCCTCCGCCTCCGGAACGCCGCGGAGCCGGTAGCCCCGCTCGGATTTGGTCAGGAGGGAGAGGCGCAGGGCCGCCGCGTCCGCGAGGTCCAGCGCCAGGGCGAACAGGGGCCCGACCTCTCCCTGCCGGAGTTCCAGCTCGATCTCGGCGAACTCTGCCCTCTCCGGTCCCGCCACGATCCGGCTCCGGTCGAGGCCGATCTCGATGAGGGCGTCCCCGTGGGCGCACTCGAACACCTGCCGCTCCGTCTCGACCGTGAAGACGGGAGCGAGGCTTCCGGCCGGGTCGGAGCCGGCCAGGAGAGCGGCAAGCGGGGTCGCCGACGCCGCGCCGAGAGCGAGATTGCCGTCCGCGAGGGGCCATTCCCATTCGTCCCGGGCGAGGGCCAGCCCGTGCTCGCCGCCTTCCGCCTTGAGCGTCTGGACGAAGCGGCCCTCGCGCTCCCGGATGCGCAGGGACAGCCCGGCGCGGCGCAGGGCGAGGTCGGGCGTGTCGTAGTAGGTGGCGCGCAGGATTCCGCTGCGCTCGGGCATCGGTTCCGCCCGGAGCAGCAGCGGATGGGCCAGCAGGTCCGCGACGGATCCCGCAGCCCATTCGAGCTTCAGCTCGATCTCCCGGGGAGGCGGAACGGGGTTGGCTCGGTGCATGGGCTCGCGGTCCGGGTTGCTGCCGGGCTTCGCGGCGCCGTCGGGACGCCGCCATGGCTAAAGGATTTATGTAGAGGCGGGGCGAGCGCGAGCAACGCCGGCCGCGTGCCGTTCAGGTTTGGAGGGCAGGGGGACGAACCTGTCGGGGTGCCCGTCCGGCGCGGCCGTGATTTCGTTCCCGAGCAGACGGCGCTGTGCGCCGGAGCGGGAGAGAGGTGCCATGACGACGAACCCGGTCCGCATCCGTTCGGTGGACATTCTGTCCGACGACTGGGCGGTGTTGAAGAGAGTCACGTTCGACTACACACGCCGGGACGGCCGGGTCGAACGGCAGGTCCGCCAGACCTACGACCGCGGCAACGGCGCGGCGATCCTGCCCTACGATCCGGCCCGGGGCACGGTTCTGCTCGTGCGCCAGTTCCGGCTGCCCGCCTATGTGAGCGGCCATCCGGAACCCCTCATCGAGGTCTGCGCCGGGCTTCTCGACGACCGGGATCCCGAGACCTGCATTCGCCGCGAGGCGGAGGAGGAGCTGGGCTACCGTCTGCGCGAGCCCCGGCGGGTGCTCAGGGCCTTCATGAGCCCCGGCAGCGTCACCGAGCAGCTCGTCTTCTTCGTGGCGCGCTATTCCCCGGACGACAGGATCGGCGCGGGCGGCGGCGCCGAGGACGAGGGCGAGGACATCGAGGTCCTGGAACTCGCCCTCGACGAGGCTCTGCTGATGGTGGACCGCGGGGAGATCGTCGACGGCAAGACCGTCATGCTCCTGCAATACGCCAGGTTGAAGGGGCTGACGGTCCCCTGAGGACGGAGCGGCCCGCCTCAGGCGGCCCTGCGGAGGGCCTCCAGGTCCGACCCGCGGATGGCGCCGAGGTTTCGGGTGATCTTCTCGGCGTCCCAGTCCCACCAGCGGATCGCCAGGAGCTCCGCGATCACGTCGTCGGGGAAGCGCCTGCGGATGAGGCGCGCCGGGTTGCCGCCGACGATCGCGTAGGGCGGCACGTCGGAGGTCACGACGGACTTCGCCGCGACGATGGCGCCGTCCCCGATGACGACGCCCGGCATGATCGTCGCCTCATGGCCGATCCATACGTCGTTCCCGACGACGGTGTCTCCCTTGAAGCCCGCCTGGACCGTCGCCCAGTCGAAGCCCTTCTCCCAGCCGTTCGCGAAGATATTGAAGGGATAGGTGGAGAAGCCGGTGGTGGCGTGATTGGCGCCGTTCATGACGAAGGTGGCGCCGGTCGCGATGGCGCAGAACTTCCCGATCACCAGCCTGTCGCCGATGAAATCGTAATGGTGCAGCACGCAGCGCTCCACGAAGGCCTCGGGGCCGCGCGGGTCGTCGTAGTAGGTGTAGTCGCCGACGAGAATGTTCGGCCGGTCGACGAACGCCTTGAGAAACCCGACGCGCGGATGGCCCGGCATCGGGTGCGGCGTCTTCGGGTCAGGTCCCGTCGTCATGCGGTCTCTCCCTCGAACGGAAATCCCCGGAGCGGAGCCCCGGGGATCGGTGATGCGGGCGAAGTTGCGTCCGGACCTGCCGCGTTCAGCCCTTGGCGGGCGTCTTGCGTCCGAACGTGCTGCGCAGGTTGTGCCAGAGCTCGATCCGCACCCCGTTGCGCTTCATGATGAAGGCCTGCTGGGTCACGGAGAGCAGGTTGTTCCACGCCCAGTAGATCACGAGGCCGGCCGGGAACGAGCCGAGCATGAACGTGAAGATCACCGGCATCCACGAGAACACCTGCTTCTGGACCGGGTCCGGCGGCTCGGGGTTCATCTTCATCTGGAGCCACATGGTCACGCCCATGATGATCGGCCAGGCGCCGAGCATGAGGAAGTGGCCGATCACCGGAACCGCGCCCGGGTCGTAGGGCAGAAGGCCGAACAGGTTGAACACCGAGGTCGGGTCCGGCGCCGCGAGATCGCGGATCCAGCCGAAGAAGGGCGCATGGCGCATCTCGATGGTGACGAAGAGCACCTTGTAGAGCGCGAAGAAGACCGGGATCTGGATGAGGACGGGCCAGCAGCCTGCGACCGGATTGATCTTCTCCTTGCGGTAGAGCTCCATCAGCGCCTGCTGCTGCTTCATCTTGTCGTCGGCGTAGCGCTCGCGGATCGCGGTCATCTCCGGCTGCACCGCCTTCATCTTCGCCATGGAGGCGTAGGACTTGTTGGCGAGCGGGAAGAACAGGATCTTCAGGATCACGGTGACGAGCAGGATCGCAACGCCGAAATTGCCGAAGAGCTTGTAGAAGAAGTCCAGGACCTTAAAGAGCGGCTTGGTGATGAAGTAGAACCAGCCCCAGTCGATCAGGAGGTCGAAGTTCTTGATCTGCAGGTTCGAGGCGTACTGGTCGACCGTCGCCACCTCCTTCGCGCCGGCGAACACGCGCTTCGTCGCCTCGACCGTCGCGCCGGGCGCCACGGTCTGCGCCGCGCCGAGGACGTTCGCCTGATAGGTCGGGCCGGTGGGGTCCTGGCGCACGGTGAAGGAGCCCTGGTAGCTCTGCGCCTGGTCCGGGACGACGGCGGCCGCCCAGTACTTGTCCGTGATGCCCACGAAGCCGCCCGTCACGTTGTCCCACGTCCGGCCGAGCACGTTCTGCCCGAGGACGGGGTTCTCCTTGTCGAGCTTGGCGTAGGTGTATTCCTGCAGGCCCTGGTCGCCGAGGACGCCGATCAGGCCCTCGTGCAGCACGTAGTAGCCGAGGGTGGTCGGCCGACCATGGCGGGAGACGAGGCCGTAGGGATGCAGCGTCAGGGGCTCGGAACCGCGGTTCTCGACGCTGTCCTTCACGGTGAACATGAACTTGTCGTCCACCGAGATGGTGCGGCGGAAGACCTGGCCCTTGCCGTTGTCCCAGGTGAGGGTCACCGGGCTCGCGGGAGTCAGCTTGTCCCTGTCGGCGGTCCAGACCGTGTTCGGGCCGGGCACGGAATCGGCCTGGGCGCCCACCCAGCCGAAATCGGCATAGTAGGGGTTCTGGCTGCCGGAGGGCGACAGGAGCACGATGTTCGGGCTCCTGGGGTCCACCGTCTCGTGATAGTTGCGCAGCGACACGTCGTCGAGGCGGCCGCCGCGCAGGTTGATGGAGCCGAGGATGGCGGGGGTCTCGACGGGCAGGCGCGGCGAACGCGCGAGCGCGGCCTCCCGGGACTCGACCGTCGGGACGGCAGGCGTCGCCGGAACCGTGCCCGGGACGGGAGCGGAGGGGCCGCCCGCCTGGCTCGGTGTCGGCGCCGGCACGGCCGGGCTCGCCTGCTGCGCGGTCTGCTGGGCGTTCTGGGCGGCCTGACGGTGCCGCTCGGCCTCGGGCGCCGCGAAAAAGTACTGCCAGCCGATCAAAACCGCCATCGACAGCACGATGGCGACGATGAGGTTTTTGTTCTCATTACGCATGGGAATGTCCGCGACGCTCGCCGTTGGGAGGTGAGGAGGGGGTAGGGCGGCCCTCGGGCCGCGCCGTCTTCGGCTTGGTGACGACACGCAACGCCCGCCGAAGATCGTCGATGAGCACGCCGTAGTCAGCGGTCAGGATGTCGCGCCGTCCGATCACCACGATATCGGCGTGGACGCCCGCATAATCCAGACCGGCCGTCCTGCACGCGCTCCTGAGCCGCCGCTTGATCCGGTTGCGCTCGGTGGCATGGCCGACGCGCTTGGTCACGGTCAGGCCGATCCGGAGCCCGGCTTCGGAAGGCCGATCGGCGCTCGGGTCGTCGCGCAGGCGGCCCTGGACCGTCATCCGCTCCGTATGAAAGCGGCGGCCCGAGGCCGCCGCAACGAAGTCAGATCGTTTCGTCAGGCGCCCGACCGTGGCTGCGCGAGGGTCGCGCACCGGTCAGCCCTGAGCGCCGGCGTTACGCCGACAGGCGCTTGCGGCCATGGGCGCGGCGAGCGGCGATGACCTTGCGGCCACCCTTGGTCGCCATGCGCGCGCGGAAGCCATGGCGGCGCTTGCGAACGAGCTTGCTCGGTTGATACGTCCTTTTCACGGCTCATCTCCGGTCGAAAGGGGCAGCGGTGCTCGAGGCTCGCGCCCGTCTGGATCTGTGGGGAAACCCCGAAACTGTCTCGAAAAAACGATCAGCGCCCAAAACGAGCGCCGTCAGCTTGCGGGCTTATGAAGGAAGGGAGGGCCAAAGTCAACGCCGCCGGGGCCTCGATGCCCCGGGCCCTCCTCACGAGGAAGTGACCCGGGATGCGGCGGGCTTGGGCCGGAAGGGTATCCGTTCTAGATGAGGGACGGCAATGGGGAGTGCGGCGTGGCGGAGCGGGGACAGGCGAACACGGCGGGAAACGTCCCGGGCCGCATCCGGCGGTTCCTGCCCCTGGCGCTGGTCGCGCTCGCGGCGGGGGCGTTCTTCGCGAGCGGGCTGCACCGCGTCCTGAGCCTGGAGAGTCTGGTCCGCCACCACGACGCCCTCCGCGGCTTCGTGGCGGAGCACCGGGCGGCGGCGCTGCTGACCTATGCCCTCGCCTACGTGGCCATGGTGACCCTCTCCATCCCCGCTTCGGCCCTCATGTCCGCCCTGGGCGGCTACCTTTTCGGCTGGGCGGTGGGCGGCGGCGTCGCGGCGCTCGCCGCGACCGCCGGGGGCGTCAACATCTTCCTGATCGCGCGCACGTCGCTCGGCGAGCTGCTCCGGCGCCGGGCGGGGCGGCGCCTCCAGGCCCTGGCCGAAGGGTTCCGGAAGGATGCCTTTTCCTACCTGCTCTTCATGCGGCTCCTGCCGGTGATGCCCTTCTGGGTCACCAATCTCGCGGCGGCCCTGTTCGGAGTCCGGCTGAAGACCTTCCTGGTGGCGACGCAGATCGGCGTCCTGCCCGCGACCTTCGCCTTCGCCGTGGCAGGATCTGGGCTCGACGAGGCCATCGACCGCCACATGGCCGCCTACCGGCGGTGCCTGGGGGCAGGAGGGAGCGACTGCCGGCTTGGCCTGAGCCCCGAAAACCTCCTGACTCCCGAGTTGGCGATCGCCCTGGCCGTGCTAGGAATCCTGGCGCTAGCCCCCGTCCTCGTCCGATGGCGGCGGGGGCGCAGCGGAGAGGAACGACAGTGACGAGCGAAGCGGCCCCGAAGGATTCCCTCAAGCCGGACATCTGCGTCGTCGGAGGCGGCTCCGCCGGGCTGTCGGTCGCGGCTCTCGCGGCCGCCCTCGGCGCCTCCGTCGTCCTGGCCGGGACCAGACGGCCGGAGGGGGCGAGCCTTCATGACCGCAGCCTCGCCTCGGGGGCGCTGGCCGCCGCCGCGCGCCGCGCGGAGGAATTTCGCCGGGGTGGCGCCTTCGGCCTTGTCTCCTCCGGCGAGCTGCAGGTGGATCTCGCGAGGGTGCGGGCCCACGTGCGGGAAGCGGTCCGCTCCGCCGCGCCCCTGGATTCCATGGAGCGCTTCCGGGCCATGGGCGTCCGCGTCGTCGCGGCGGAGGCCCGCTTCGCCGACCGCTCGACCGTCATGGCCGGGGAAGCCGCCGTCAGGGCGCGCCGCTTCGTCGTCGCCGCCGATTCGCGGCCCGCGGTTCCGGCCGTTCCGGGGCTCGAAGACGTTCCGTACCTGACCGGCGAGACCCTGCTCGACCTCGAGACTCTGCCCGAACGTCTCGTGGTCCTCGGGGGTGCCGTCGCCGGGGTCGAACTGGCCCAGGCCTGCCGGCGGCTCGGCGCCCGCGTCACCCTCGTCGAGACCGGGCCGCGCCTCCTCGCCGGCGAGGACCCGGAGATGGCCGCGGTTCTCGAACGCGCGCTTCGCGCCGAGGGGATCGTGGTCCGAACCGGCGTGGAGGTCCTGCGCGCGGAGCGCCGGCAGGGCGACCGGGTCGCCCTCGTCCTGCGCGGCGGCGAGGGGGAGGAGACCGTCGAGGGAAGCCGCCTGCTGATCGCGGCCGGCCGGGCGCCCGACCTCGACGGCCTCGCCCTGGACAAGGCGGGAATCGAAGCCGGACCGGCGGGGATCCGGGTCGATGCGGGGCTCAAGACCACCAACGGCAGGGTCTACGCCATCGGCGAGGGCATCGCCTGGGGCGGGGAAGGCTCCCTGCACGCGACGAATCACCAGGCCGGCCTCGTCGTGCGCAATGCCCTGTTCCGGCTTCCCGCAAGGCTCGGGGCCGCCCCGGTTCCGCGGCTCGTCCTCACGGATCCCGAACTCGCCGCGGCGGGGGCGACGGAAGAGGAGGCGAGGGAGCGCCACCGCGACATCCGCATCCTGCGCTGGCCCTTCGCCGAGAACGACCGGGCCCGCGCCGAGCGCGGGACGGCGGGCCACCTCAAGGCGGTCGTCACCCGTCACGGCCGCATCCTCGGCTGCACCATCGTCGGACCCCGGGCCGGGGAGCTGCTCGCCCCGTGGCTCCTCGCCATGGAGAAGGACCTGAAGGTCACGGACCTGGCGAACGTCGTCCATCCCCATCCGACCCTCTCCGAGATCGCGCGGAGCGCCGCGGTGGAATTTTTGAAGCCTTCGGCGCAGAATCCCTGGATCAGACGCCTGGTCGGCTTCGTCGGCCGCCTGGGGTAAGGGACCGGATGAGAGCTGAGCGGCCGCCATTCCTCGCGGGGGGATTCCTGAAGCGCCTCGGCCTGTCGTCGCGCCTGCTGTTCCTGACCGTGCTCTTCCTGATGGTGGCGGAGGTGCTCATCTACGTGCCCTCCATCGCGAACTTCCGCCTGACCTGGCTCAACGACCGCCTGGCCGCGGCGCAGATCGCGGCGCTCGTGCTGGACGCCGCGCCCGATCAGAACCCCTCGGGCGAGCTCGAGATGCGAATCCTGTCCGGCGTCGGCGCCAAGGCCATCGCCATCCGCGGCGGCGGGCGGCGGAGCCTTCTCGCGACGGGGGACATGCCCGCGGAGGTAGCCAAGACCGTCGACCTGCGCAACGTCACCTGGGCCCGGAGCATCCGCGACGCGTTCGAGCTGATGCTCGATCCTCCCGCGCATCCGGTGCGCGTCATCGGATCGGGCATGGGGGTCGAGTTCGTGGAGATGCTGCTCGACGTGAGGCCGCTGCGCAACGCGATGCTGGTCTACTCGCGCAACATCCTTCTGGTCTCCCTGTTCATTTCCGGGCTGACCGCCGGCCTCCTCTATCTCGCCCTGCAATGGGCGATCGTGCGCCCCGTGCGGCGGCTGACGGGCAACATCGCCGAATTCTCCAAGCAGCCGGAGGATGCCTCCCGGGTCATCAGGCCGAGCGAGCGGACGGACGAGATCGGCCTCGCCGAGCAGGCGCTGGCGCGCATGGAGACCGCCCTTGCGGAGGAGCTGCGCCAGAAGCGCCGCCTCGCCGAGCTCGGGCTTGCGGTCAGCAAGATCAACCATGAACTGCGCAACATGCTGACCACCGCCCAGCTTCTGACCGACCGGCTGGACCACGTGAACGACGAGCGCGTGCAGCGAATCGCCCCGCGCCTGGTCTCCACCCTCGGCCGCGCCATCGCGTTCTGCGAGGCGACCCTGGCCTATGGACGGGCGACGGAGCGCCTGCCCCAGCGGCGGACGATTCCGCTGTCTCCTCTCGTGGACGACCTCGCCCACCTGACCGAACTCGCCCCGGGGCAGGGCATCGCCTTCGTCCGAGAGGTCCCGGAGGGCCTCGCCGTCGACGCGGATCCGGACCAGCTGTCGCGGATCCTGGTGAACCTCGTCCGCAACGCGGTCCAGGCCCTGAGCCGGGCGGGATCCTTCGAGGGGGCGCCGCGGGTGACCGTCGCGGCAAGGCGCGAGGGCGGCGAGGTCGTCATCGACGTCAAGGACAACGGTCCCGGAATTCCCGAGCGCATCCGGTCCGGGCTCTTCGCGCCCTTCCAGGGCTCCGTCGGGAAGGGCGGGACGGGCCTCGGCCTCGCGATCACGGCGGAACTCGTCCAGCTGCACGGCGGGAGGATCTCCCTCGCCGAGGGCGAGACCGGGACCTGCTTCCGCGTGGTGATTCCCGACCGCCGGACGGCATGAAAAAAATTTTGCTCCCCCTGCGCAGCTTCGTCAGAAAGAGGCTTGCCAACCCGATCCGAACCCTTTAATTCAGCCGTCCTCCGGACGACGCTGCTTCCTGAAGCAGCCGCCGAGCAAGCGCCCGTAGCTCAGCTGGATAGAGCACCAGACTACGAATCTGGGGGTCAGAGGTTCGAATCCTTTCGGGCGCGCCATCTCTCTTCGATCAGCGTTGCGCTGCTTTGAGGAAGGACTATCCTCGGCGACCGGCCGTCAGGTTCGGGCTCCGGGGCATGACATTGCAGTTCGGCTTGGGGCCATAGCTCAGTTGGGAGAGCGCTTGAATGGCATTCAAGAGGTCGGCGGTTCGATTCCGCCTGGCTCCACCAAACCGGACGGCATGGGGCGTGCGGGTGTAGCTCAGGGGTAGAGCACAACCTTGCCAAGGTTGGGGTCGAGGGTTCGAATCCCTTCGCCCGCTCCAAATACAGATCGATGCGCGGGCGTAGCTCAGTCGGTTAGAGTGCCGGCCTGTCACGCCGGAGGTCGCGGGTTCGAGCCCCGTCGCCCGCGCCAGTCGATCCCGGCGGAGAACCGCCCCCTCTCTTCCCCTCATCACGATTCCGAAGACGCCCGGAACGGGGCCGCAACCTTAGCCACGTCTGCGCGTTTCCTGTGAGCTATCGGACAGGGGAACATGTCATGCATATCATCTGGACTATCATCATCGGGTTCGTGGCCGGCGTCATCGCCAAGCTGATCATGCCGGGGCGCAACGAGCCCTCCGGCTTCATCCTCACGACCATCCTGGGCATCGTCGGTGCGTTCGTCGCCACCTATCTCGGCCAGGCGATCGGCTGGTACAGGGCGGATGAGGGCGCGGGCTTCATCGGCGCCATCGTCGGCGCCATCGTCGTCCTGTTCATCTGGGGCCTGATCGCCGGACGCAGCCGCTCGACCTCGTCCTACTGAGCGGGGCGGCTCAGCCGAAACGACGAGGCTGCAGGGCGAGCTCTGCAGCCTTCTCTGCGTTGCATGCTTCCTCGGCCTTCGAGAGGGGCAATCCGTCAGCGAAGGCGGGGAGGCGTGTCCTCGGGGCCGAACAGGGCCGCCTTCACGGGGCAGTTGCCGACATAGCCCCGCCAGGCGAGGTAGGAGCCCCCGAGCAGGGCGGCGACGTTCAAAAGCGGGTTGGGACGGGGCTTCGCGCCTGCCGCGGCCAATCCGAGACCTGCCACGATATAGGCGGCACGCTCCATGGTCGTCAGATTCTGTTCGTCGGAAGTCGCGTTCGCCACGTTCGTTCTCCTTTGAAAAACCTCAACCGCAACGCGACGCTCGTCCGTGTTGTTCCAGTCCCGCAAGAGCCCCGCGAGCCGCGCGGCTGCAGTTCGGACAGGGCGCGGAACCAGGCACCTTGGCTGTCGTTGAGTCCACGCTCAACAACCGTTCGATAAGGAGTCCCCGCCATGCCGAGCAAGGAAAAGACCCTGCAGGACCTGTTCCTTCACACCCTGAAGGACGTCTACTATGCCGAGAAGCAGATTCTCAAAGCCCTCCCGCGGATGGCGAAGAATGCCGAATCGGAAGAGCTCAAGCAGGCCTTCGAGACCCACCGCGACGAGACCGAAGGGCAGATCGAGCGTCTCGAGCAGGTCTTCAAGCTTCTCGGCAAGCCGGCCCGCGGCGTGCAGTGCGAGGCCATCAACGGGATCATCGAGGAAGGCAAGGAGGTCATGGAGGACTTCGCCGAGAGCGAGGCGCTGGACGCCGGCATCCTCGCCGCCGCGCAGGCCGTCGAGCATTACGAGATCACCCGCTACGGCACCTTGAGGACCTGGGCGAAGGAACTCGGCATGAACGATGCGGCGAAGCTTCTCGAGCAGAACCTCGAGGAGGAGAAGAAGACCGACCAGCTCCTGACGAAGCTTGCGGAGGCGCGGGTCAACATGAAGGCCGCGTAGCCGCTCCGCCGTCGGAACCTTGAAGAGCGCCGCGCTCTCATCAGCGCGGCGCTTTCGCTCGAATGGCGGCCGGAGCGGGCGCCTCAGTGCTTCGACTCGGAGCCTGCCCGGCGCGCCGTGCTCAAGGTGAGCCGAAGCTCTCCGGACGCGTCGACGTCGAGGCGGGCCCGGAGCGCGTCCGGCCTTTCCAGGAGATGCAGGAACGCCAGGATCCGCAGGCGCGAGATCGGCGGAAGTTCGGCGATGGCGCGGAGGATGTCGTCGCCGAGGGCAAGCATCAGCTCCTCCCGGAGGATCGTGCCGCAGGGCCGGTCGTCACGCGGCCGCATGGGGCACCCGTTCGACGATCGTGTCCGCCAGGTCGCGCCGCACGAGGCAGGGGCCGCGCAGGCCCGCAAGACCGCGCAGGTGCTCGAGGCTCCGGTGCGAGACGGCGATCGAGACGGCGAGGCAGGGCTGGTTCTCGATCAGCGTCGGAAGGCCGAGCGGCCTCACCTTGAAGCCGGCCTGCTGCCAGCGCGGCAGCCACCACATCTCGACCACGGCCGTTACCTCCGTGATCCCCTCGTCCAGGCAGAATTGCTGGAAGGCTGCGAGCAGCCGGCAATCGGTCCGGCCCATGCGCCGCTCCCGGACGACGAAGTAGCGCGTGCACTCGAAGACGGTTCTGCCCCGCAGAGGCTGTCCGCGCACGAGGTGCGGAAAGGTTTCGCTGATCATGTGCGGCAGCAGGGTCGGGTAGAGCCGCAGGCCGCCCACGGGGCGGTCTCCCTCCAGGGCGATCAGATAGATGGCGGCGTCGTTGTCGTAGGCGTCGATGTCGCGACCGTCGCCCCTGTCGAGGTTGCGCCACCCCCGTTCCACGACAAACACGTCGTGGCGCGCCCGGTGATAGGCATCGAGGACGCTCCGATAGGACGATCTGTTTTCCGCAGTGATGACGTGGACCGATGTCATGCCGATGACCTCCGATGACCAGGAGGACTCTCCACGGCGGGCGCGGAATGCCTATTGTAGGAAATTACAGTGTCGCAACGTCAGAGCTGGATGAAGCGGTGCTGGAGGGCCCTGGCGACCGCGTGGGTCTTGTTCACCGCCCCGAGCTTCTGGCAGGCGCTGGCGATATGGGCGGTGACGGTCCGCTCCGTCACGCCCATGATCGTTCCCGTGTCCAGGGCCGACTTGCCCGCCGCCGCCCAGCGCAGGGTTTCCCGCTCGCGGGCGGTGAGCGGATTCGCGTGGAGCGGGGGAGCCAGGATCTGCCGAACCCGCTCGAAGGCATACATGGCCATGAGGTGGATCGCCGGCTTGGTCTGGGGATTGAGGTCGAGCCTGCGGCCGCTCATGGACAGGCAGGCCTCGTATCCGTTGAGCCCGTGGATCGGCAGGCAGTAGCCCTCCTGCATCCCGAATTCCCGCGCCTGGTTCATCACCTGCGCCGCCAGGGGCTCGGAGACCGGATCGTAAGCGGCTTCCGACCACTCGAAGGGCTGGACCGTCTGGCGGCAGAGGCGGATGACCGGATCGTGGCGGTCGTAGGACCGGGCCGTGTAGAGCCGGTACCACTCGACGGGCCATTTCTTCAACAGGACGAGTCTCTCGATCCGCTGGTCGGGATGGGGCAGGCCGGTGACGATGAAGTTCTCGAAGCCGAAGCGGGAGAACGAGGCCTCCATGGCATCCACCACGCTCTCCGGCGCCGTCAGCAGGTCGAGCCCTTCGATGAAGGCGAAGGCCTCTTTCGCGTAGTCGATGCTGCGGCCGGTCACGAAGCAACCCCCCCTGAACGATGCAATTATTGCGGGAATATGATATCTTTTCAACTTTCGGTTTGAGATCGGAAGCTTTGCGGCTATGGTGGCGCCATTCAAGGAGGTCCCCGTGCAGAAGAAGTCCCCGGGTCCGATCGACAGGCACATCGGCGAGCGCCTGCGCCTTCGCCGCATCTCCCTCGGGATGAGCCAGGAAAAGCTGGGCGAGGCGCTCGGCCTGACCTTCCAGCAGATCCAGAAGTACGAGAAGGGGGCCAACCGCATCGGGGCGAGCCGGCTCCTCGCCGCCGCCCAGGTCCTCGGCGTCGGAATCGAGTTCTTCTTCGACGGGCTCCCGGACCTGGAGGCCCCGGCCGGATCGGGGGAGCGGATCGTGAACGCGTTCCTGCTGATCCCCGAGAGCGAGCGCCTGGTGCGGGGGTTCATGCGTCTCCCGGACGGGGAGGCCCGCAGAAGGGTCGCCGATCTCGTGGACTGGCTGGCCTCCGGCCGTTGATCCGGGCGGTCAGGCCCGCGCCTCGCCGACGTCGTCCGCCATGCTCGCTCCGCGTTCGCCGAGCGGCCTTTCCGGCCCGGCGGTCGTGTCCTGCGCGGTCTGGTGCTCGATCTCGGCGTTGATCTCCGCCCCGACCAGGACGACCCACAGGGACAGATAGAGCCACATCATGACGCCGATGATGGTGCCCAGCGAGCCGTAGGTGGCGGAGTAGTCGGCCCAGTTCGACAGGTACCACGAGAACAGGATCGAGAAGACCAGCCACAGGGCCGCCGCGACGACGGAGCCCGGCGTGATCCATCGCCACCGGGCGACCCTCCGGCTCGGGCCGTAGCGGTAGAGCATGGCCAGGCCGAAGAGCGCCACGCCGAACATGAGGAGCGCCGGCAGGACGGCGATCAGCGCCTCGCCCGCGAACCCGAGATGCAGGAAGCGCACGAGCAGGGGCACGCCGACGACGAGATTGATGAGCACGATGATGAAGACGATGGCTCCGAGGGTGAAGCACAGGGAGACGAGGAGAAGCCGGAGGAAACTCCTCTTCTCGGTCTCGTCGTAGGCGACGTTGAGGGCGCCGAGCAGCGCCCGCATGCCGCTGTTGGCGCTCCACAGGGCGAGGAGAACGCCGCCGGCGAAGCCGAGGCCGAGGGTGCTGGTGCGGTTGCCGATCAGCCTCTGGAGCTCTGCGCCGACGAGGTCGATCACGGCGGCCGGAACGTAGCCCTCCATGTCCGCGAGATGCTCGCCGATGGCGATGGGATCGGCGACGAGGCCGTAGAGCGAGACGAGAGCCGCGAGGGCCGGGAACAGGGAGAGAAGAATGAAGAAGGCCGTGGCCGCCGCCACCGTGCCGAGCCTGTCCTCCAGGATCTCGCCCCACAGGCGCAGGAGAATGTCCTTCCATCCGAGCCAGGGAATGTGATGGGGCCTCTCGGCCTCCCTGCCGCGGCCGCGCTCCCGGGCCCTGAGATGGTTCGCCCGGTCGGAAACCGCCTCGCTCATGCCGTCCTCTGCCGCAAACTTGTCCGTTGGGATGAACGCGGGCCCCGGACAAATGTTGCGGGTCCTCCCCACGGGACGCGACGGCGGAACCTGCTGCGCTTCAATGGGTTACTCCTGCGCGATCGGAAGAGGATGTCATGAGCGTGGGACAGCAAGGCAGCGATACCAAACGCCGGAACCAAGGCGAGGACGAGAACTGGGACGCGCTGAAGAGCGATGTCGGCGAGATCGCCGACGCCGCCATGGAGCAGGGCTGGCATTTCATCGACGCCGCCCGCGAGCAGGCGACGGACTATGCGGCCCGCCGGAAGGACGACGTGGCCCAGTCGGTTGCCGACTTCGCCAATTCTCTCAGGGAGTCGACGCGTTCCTTCGAGGACCGGCCGAATATCCAGGCCGTCGTCGACAGCGCAGCCGAAGGGCTCGAGCACCTGGCGGACACCATCCGCGAGCGCACCTTCGCCGATATCTTCAACGACATGGAGAATGTCGCCCGTCGGCGCCCCGCCACGGTGGCCGCCGTGTCGATGGCCATCGGCTTCCTGGCGGCGCGCTTCATCAAGAGCACGGCGGAGGACCTGCGCGAGGAGGCTTACGCATCGTCCTCCTCACAGGGCAGGACCGGCGGCACCCGCCGCGGCCGGGCGCCCCAGGCCCGTGCGCGGGCGACCGGCGCCGCCAGCTAGGAGCCGATCATGCCGGACCGTGACCATCAGACCATCCAAGGGCTCGTCGTCGAGGCGATACGCGAGAGCAGCGATCTCGCCCAGAAGGAATTCGCCCTGTTCCGGACCGAGCTTGCGGGCAATATCCGCACCCTCTTCGTCGGCCTCGCCATGGTGGTGGTCGCCGCGATCTTCGCCATCGCCGCGCTCATGCTGTTCACCGAGTCGCTGGTGAAGTGGCTCGCCACCGTCGTGGATTCGGAGGCGCTCGCGGCGCTGATCGTCGGCGGCGTCCTGGCGATCGTCGCTATCGGGCTCGGCCTCTACGGCCGGCATGCCATGTCCCTGACGGCTCTCACGCCGCAGCGGACCGTGCGCTCGATCAAGCGCGACGCCGAGGTTCTGTCCGAAAGGGTTGCCGGATGACGCAGAACATCGAGGAACTCGAACGGGACATCGAGCGCAGCCGGGCCAAGCTCGATCTGACCATCGACCAGCTGCAGAGCAAGCTGACCGTCTCGGGCGTCATGGACGACATGCTCGGGACGGTTCGCAACGGGCGCTACGGCCCGACCTTCGACCACATGCTGGCGACGATCCGGCGCAACCCGGTGCCCGTCATGCTCATTGCGGCCGGAATGGGGCTTCTGCTGTACCGGCTCGGACGCAAGCCGCGGGTGCGGACCCATGTCCGCGTGACGGCCGACGAGGACATCCCGGCCTATCCGGAGGAGCCGCGCCTCCACGAAACCGGCGCCTCGGCCTTGCAATCCCCGCAGGACGTCCTGGAGCGGCGGCGCGGCGTGAACATGCGGATTTGAATTCAACAGGAGATTTTCATGGCCGATCCGAAGAACGAAACAGGCAAGCAGGCGTCTCAGAAGAGCGGGTCCGACAGCGGTTCCGGCGGCAAGATCTCGGCGGGAACGTCCGTCGGCCATGTCGGCGAGTCTCTCATGCCGCATGCGCAGGACAACGGGAAGTCCGCTCAGAGCACAGTCCGCGCGTCTCACACGTCGCACCCTCTGGGCGGGCAGGACTCGGGCGGCAGCCGCTCCCAGGGTCAGTCCGGCGGAGTCACGGAGAAGGCGCAGCAGGCCGTCGAGCAGACGGGCGAGAAGGTCCGTGAGGCCGCCGAGCAGGCCCGGCATAAGGCTACCGAGGCCTATGAGAGCGCTTCCGAATGGGCGCAGGACACCTACGAGCGGGCTTCCGACTGGGCGTCCGACCGTTACCGTCACCAGCAGGAGCGGCTGGGCCACATGCGCGACCGCTCGATGAGGCAGTTCGGCCGTGCGCGGAACGGCGTCCAGAACTACATCGCCGAGAATCCCATGGTGGTCGGCATCGTCGGCCTTGCCGCAGGCCTCTTGCTCGGGGCGCTCCTGCCGCGCACGCGCCGCGAGGACGCGATGTTCGGGGAGTGGGCCGACGAGGTCCGCAACCAGGGCCTGCGCTATGCCCGCGCCGCGACCGAGCGGGGAAGGGAATACGTGGAGGAGACCTTCTCCGGCGACGAGGAGCGCTTCAGCCGCCACGAGAGCGAGTTCGAACCCGACCGGACCCGTTCCAATCCGCACTGACCGGCTCCGGCGCAACGTCCGGCCGACGAGAGATGGCACCGGCCCCGGCCGGTGCTTTTCGTTTATCCGCTGCGAATTCCAGAAGAAGAGCCGTTCCGGAGGAAAAGGCCAAAAAACAACGGCCACGGCGAAGTCATGCGCGTACATCCGGCGTCATGGCTTCGGCATCGTGACCGTATCCGGCGTCGATCGTCTCGCCGGGTTGAGGGAGAGATAGGGACCGCCCGCGACGCTTTCAAGAAGCTGGGGCGCAAATACTTTCCCGGTCAGGTTCCGCCATGTCCGGCTAATCCCTTTACCATAACTCTTCTGAATGTCCGGCCCCGGTTCCCAGGAGCGGAACTCCGCGGCTCTGAAGTCGTTCTCTCTGTGTTCGCAGAACAAAGTTGCGTCGGTTCGCCGGCGCCCGATTTCCAAGGCCGAAGTCCAACTGTTCGAGGGAGCCGGCGGGTGCGCGTTCTGATCTTGGAGGACGATCCCTTCATTGCGATGGACCTCCAGGCCCTCCTGGAGGAAAGGGCTCATGAGGTCGTCGGCGTCTACAGTTCGATCCGGGAGGTCTGGCCGCATCTCGATGACGGCTTCGACTATGCCCTGCTCGACATCGACCTGACCGACGGCAAGAGCTTCGACGTGGCGTCGGAGCTTCAGGAGAGGGGGATTCCCTTCTCCTTCGTCTCCGCGTCCGCCCCGCAGGAGGTCCCTGCCGGGCTGGAGCAGGCCTCCTTCATCGCCAAACCATTCGAGGACGAGGCGATCCTGTCTTCGCTGCGGATCGCCGCTTCGGCCCTGCCTCTGCATTGAGGCCGCGCTCCGCCGCGCCACATAGGCGCGAACCTCCGCGGAGGCAAAAATGCGCCCCGAAGCGGAACAAGCTCAGGCGTGGGGCGTTGAGAAGCGTCGAGTCGCGAGTTCCCGTATGATGGTCGAGGATCAGTCCACAGTTCTTCTCGTCGAGGACGAACCCCTCATCCGTCTTTTCATTTCGGACCTGCTCGAGGATGCAGGCTTCAAGGTCGTCGAGGCTGCGAATTCCGCGGAGGCGCTGACGATCCTGGAGGCCGGGCTGACGGTCGACGTACTGCTGACCGATGTGGACATGCCCTATGGGTGCAGCGGATTCGAACTCGCCCAGCAGGTGCACGCCCGGTGGAGCCGGACGGAAATCCTGATCATGTCGGGGCGGCAGTGGCCCTCCTGCGGCGATCTTCCGCCCGGAGCCGCCTTCCTTGCCAAGCCGTGCCCGAACGAAGCGATCGTCTCCCACGTCATTTCCGCGGCGGAGCGCACGAAGCGGCTTCGCAAAGCTGGCAATAAGGCCACTTCTTCCAAGGACTTGGCCGGCAATGTGGTCCCGTTCCCGAAAACCGCTTAATCGTTTACAAAACGGTCTTGCTGACCGCACGGCGCAAACATAAGCTCTGCCCCCATTGGCCATCTGACCGGCAACCGGCTTCAGGCCAGGCCGATGGACCTTCACAGACCCTTCCGCGGCTGCGAAGGGTTTATTCTCATCCATCCTCGGAGGAATCCATGCCGACCAAGACGACAGACGGAAAAGCCGGTGCGAAGAAGCCTGCGGCCAAGAAAGCGGCCGGGTCGAAGCCCAACGCTCTTCAACAGCCCCTGCAGCCGTCCAAGGAACTGGCGGCGGTCGTCGGCTCCAACCCGCTGCCCCGCGGCGAGGTCGTGAGCAAGATGTGGGACTACATCAAGAAGAACAACCTGCAGAATCCGGAGAACAAGCGCGAGATTCTGGCCGACGACAAGCTTCAGCCGATCTTCGGCAAGAAGAAGGTCACCATGTTCGAAATGAACAAGCACATCGCCCAGCACCTGAAATAGGCCGGCGATGTCATGTCAGGAATCCTGCCGCCACCGTTCGAGCGGCAGGATATCCGGCCTCTCCCCCGGCGCCTTCGCCCAGGGATCGACCGCCCATTCCGCGTGACTCCGCTTCTCGGCGATGATGGCGGTCGTATGCGGGTAACGCCCGTCGATGAATACGCCCCGCGACTGCGGGCGCTCCACCTCGTGATGCACCAGAAGTCCCTGATCCTGGAGCACCAGGAGCAGGCTCGTCGTGTTCGCCGCCTCGTCCACGCAGTCCATCTGCCCGCTCACGCCCGACAGGGAAGGCGGCGAACGCGGCGCGTCCGGAACGCTCCCGAACCGCCTCGCGAGATAGGACGTGTAGAGCTTCACCACCTCGCCGAGCGCCTGGCGCTCGGCGGCCGGCGAGGAGCGGCCCGTCCGCATGATCGCGCCGGCCTGCCGGAGCAGCGCCTCCTCCAGGGGGAGCACCGTGCGCCGCATGCAGCCGTATCCGTGACAGGCGACGATCCGTCCTCCGGCAGGGGGGACGTAACCCTGCTCCACGAACCAGGAGCGCGGCTCCTGCGCCGCCGCTGCCGTCGCCATGGCGAGGAGGAAGGGGAGCAATGACGAAATGAGATATGGCGTCCGCCGCATTATCTGAGTACCTATCGCACGGGTCGCTCGAGGCCGCAGGCCGTCCGCTAGGTTAACTAGGCGGCGCAGGCGCCGGGGCCAGGGGCGCCCGTCCCGTCCTGTCGAGGTTTCCCATGTCCCGCATCGTCTTCCTGAACGGCTCGTTTCTGCCTCCCGAAGAGGCCAAGGTCCCAATCATGGACCGAGGCTTCCTGTTCTCGGACGGTGTCTACGAGGGCGTGGGCGTGATCGACGGACGGCTGGTCGACAACGAGGCCCACCTGGAGCGTTTGGAGCGTTCCCTCCGGGAGATCCGCATCGACAATCCCTATTCCCGGAGCGAATGGACGCGCCTCGAGCAGGAACTCGTCCGCCGCAACGGCATGACGGAGGGGTTCCTTTACCTCCAGGTCACCCGGGGCGTCGCGGAGCGCGACTTCTTCTTCCCGCAGGGCGTCGCGCCGACCGTGACGATGTTCACCCAGGCGAAGGCCATCGCCGACACGCCGGCCGCCCGCGACGGCATCGCCGTGGTCACGGTGCCCGACCGGCGCTGGGAGCGCCGCGACATCAAGTCGATCTCCCTCCTGGCCCAGGTGCTCGCCAAGCAGGAGGCCAGGGAGAAGGGCGCCCAGGAGGCCTGGATGGTCGAGGACGGCTACGTGACCGAGGGGGGCTCGTCGAGCGCCTTCATCGTCACGAAGGCGGGCAGCATCGTCGTGCGGCCGCTCTCCAACGCCATCCTGCCCGGCATCACCCGGCAGTCGCTGCTGCGGCTGTCCCGGGAGGACGGAATCGTCCTCGAGGAGCGCCGGTTCACGGTCGAGGAGGCCTATGACGCCGCGGAGGCCTTCCTGACCAGCGCCTCGAACTTCGTGGTCCCCATCGTGTCCATCGACGGGCGCAGGATCGGCGACGGCAAGCCCGGACCGATCACCAAGCGGCTGCGCGAGCTCTATCTCCAGATGGCCCGGGAGCCGGCCGTCGCGGCCGAGTGATCCCGGTCCTTTCCGGAACCTCTCCCCGGGCGGTCCGTTCTCCCTGAAAGGAGCGGACCCCATGAAGCGATGGATCATTCTCGCGGTCATGACGGCGGCCGGACCGGCGGGGGCCTGGGCCCAGAATCAGGCTCCTGTCCTGCCGCCCCAGGCGCCGAACATGCCCGCGCCGCATCAGATGCCGGCGGAGAAGATCGAACCCAGCGATCCCTCCCAGACCGGTTCCACGGGAACCCTGAGCGACAAGCTCGAGAAGAGCGACGGGGTAATCAAGCCGCCTCCGACCGCGACGCCGGACATGACCGTCCCGGCGCCGGTGCCCGATCCGGGCACGACCCGGGTCATCCCCCCGCCGGGAAGCCCCGGGGGCAACCAGAGCCTCGACCCGAAATAGGAAAACGCGCAACGGTTCGCAATCGTGAACGGCGAGCCGCGCCGCGGCTCTCCGGTCGGCCCGTCAGGGTGCAAACCCGCTCTCGACCGCTTGGAAAAGCTCTCAGCCGGCGCGCCGGCGTCGGCCGGGCCTGGCCGGCTGGTCCTTGGCGCCTTGATCCTTGGCGCCTTGATCCTTGGCGCCTTGATCCTTGGCGCTCTGGGCCTTGCCGTTCCGGCCGCCCGCCCTGCGATCCTTGCCGTCCGTGACGATCCGGTCGGCCAGTTCCACGATCTGGCGGCGCAGATCGTCGATCCCGGCGTCCGCCGGCGGTTGCGCGGAGGGCCCGTCCTTCGCGCCCTCCGCTGCGGCGAGCTTCGCCGTGAGGGCGGCGACGGCGGAAGCCTTTTCATCCCGCTCCGCTTCCAGCTCGCGGATGCGCTGCTCGAGGATCAGCCCGCGCTCCTGCTCGGCCGAGAGGCTCCTCGCAAGCTCCGTCAGCCGCTTGCGCTCGTCGGAAAGCTCGCTGTGGCGCTCGTTGAGGGCGCGCTCGAAATCGTTGCCGCGGGCCGTCTGGGTCATGAGCCGCGTCTCGAGGTCGGAAATCGTGATCCGCTTCACGTCGAGCTCGCCCAGGGCCGCGCTCAGCCGCTCCTCCGCGTCCCTGTGGGCCGCATCGCGCTCCGTCGCCCTTTCCTCCGCGCGTTCGAGGGAAGCCCTCGTCCGGGTCAGGTCCGACTGCGCGCCGTCGAGCTCCCGCCGGGTGTTGGAGAGCTCGTCCAGGGTCGCCCGGTGCGCGTTCTCCAGGGCCGCCAGGGTTTCGCGCGCGCCTGCGAGGGAGGCGCGGGTCTGCGCCAGCTCCTCCGCGGTCGCGGCGAGGGTGTCCTTCGTCGCCTTCAGCTCGGCCTCCAGGGCGGCGATGGTCCCGTCGCGCTCGGCAAGCGTGTCCGTCAGCTCCTGGATCCTGAGGGCGCGGCGGCCGAGCTCCTCCATGCTCTCGTGCTTGACCGCCTGGGCTTCCTCGGCCTTGCGCTCGAGCCGCCGCTGCAGCACCGCGAACTCCGCCCGCAGATGATCCTTCTCCGCGGTGAGCTCCTCGATGGACATGGGGAACAGGGCCTCGGCCCGGCGGCGCGCCAGGCGCTCCGCGCGGCCGTTGATCGCCGGGATGACGAGAAGCGCGATCAGGGTTGCCGCGAGGAACCCCAGCGCGAAGATCATGACGGTCTCGATCACGCGGACTCCAAACCTCCAGGTGCCGAGCGGTAACGCTCAAGCACCCAGTCTTGTGCCCGCGCCGCCCTCCGGAAAGCCCTTTCTAGCGCAGATCAGAAGGGATTCCAGGTCGGTTCGGGGGTGAACTTCAGATATCCCATGTTGATCCCGAGGCGGGCGCCCACGCCCGACCGGATCGGCACCACGACCATTTCGTCCGCCGCGGCGGCCGAGATCCCGAACCCCCCGACGAAATAGGCGGAGCCGTCGATCCCGACGAAGCGCTTGTAGAGGGCGTTCACGGCCGAGAGGTTGTAGACGAGCATCATCGTGCGCGCCCCTTCGCCGCCCACGTCGAAGCCCAGGGAGGGACCCTGCCAGAAGACCCGCCGCTCGCCCGCATTGCGGGTGAAGAGCTTGCCCTCGCCGTAGCGCAGGCCGCCGAAGAACGCACCCGAGGCCTCCTGCCCGAGGATGTAGCCGTTGGGCTCTCCCCAGCGCCGGACCGCCTCCTCGACCGCCATGGCGAGGCCCCGCGATGCGGAGCCGAAGAACTTGTGCCCCGATTCGACGAGATCGTTCGAGTTGTATGAGTTCGGCGCTGTAGGGGCGGGGTAGCTGGAGCGGGACACCTGCGCCGGCGCCTGCGTGGCGGAAGCCCCGAGAAGGGCCGCGGCGAAGGCCGCCGTCAGGAAGATGGTTCGCGAGCCCATGAGCAATCTCCTCGCATGAGACGCCGGCGGCGGAGCGCCGGCAGGAAAGTGCCGGATCGACCTGCGGGCCTTGCGCCCTGGCCGGAACGGTCCTGAGCACCGTCGACGGACCGTTTTAAGGCCGTCAACCCTAACAATCTCTGTACGGCAGCCCGGAATCTGCCGAAGGGTCAACAGGAGACGGGGAGAGCGAGGCGGGGAGCGAGGGCGACGTCGCCCAGGGCGGCGAAGGGGCCGTTGCGGTAGTCGCGATCCCTGTGCCCGTAGGTCAGCCTTGCGCCGCCGGGCCCGACGACCCGCCCGCCGGCGCAGGAGAGGATGTGGTCGCCCGCCGCCGTGTCCCATTCCATGGTGGGGCCGCAGCGGACGTAGACGTCCGCCTCTCCCGAGGCGATCAGACAGAATTTCAGGGCGGACGAGGTCATGCGCCGGGTGCCGATGGAGAGGGTGGCGAGGCAGGCTTCCGTCGCGCGGTCGCCGTGCCGCCGGCTGACCAGGGCGACGAGGCCGTTCTCCGGCGCGGCCCGCGCCCGGACCGGCTGCCATGCGATGGAAGCCTCAGCGGTGTCCGGGACGGCTCCCGCCTCGGCCCTCGTTCCCGCGATCCAGACCTTCCCGAGCGCGGGCGCGGCCACCACGGCGCAGACCGGGCGATCCCTGTGCACCAGGGCGATGTTGACGCTGTACTCGCCCGTCCCGTGAATGAAGTCCCCCGTTCCGTCGAGGGGGTCGACCAGGAAGAAGTAGGTGTCGGTATCCGCGCGGCTCGCCGTCTCCTCGGCGATGACCGGAATGCCGGGCCAGGCGAGGTTCAGCTGCCTGAGAATGATCTCCTCGGAGGCGAGATCCGCAAGGGTGCAGGGCGTGCCGTCGTCCTTGACGTACCTGTCGACGAGGGCATGCTCCATCCGGCGCAGGACATGCCCGGCCTCGATGGCGATGGCGGCGAGCCGCCGCGCCAGAACGTCCATGTCGCTGTCGTCGAGGCCTGTCATGATTGCGCCGCTCGGCCGGGCATGAGGGATCCTTACGCCTGCTTTTCAAAGAACTCGGAGGCGGGTATCCCGGTTCACGTTCTCTTTCCTCTTGTCGTCTAAGTTTCGCAGATCGAAACCCGATTGTGCAAGCCTTGGACCGAGCCGACGGTCATTCCGGAGCCCTCATGGCCACGATTTCTCTCGATTCCCTCGATCTCGCCGCCCTCCTGTGTTCGCGGGTGTGCCACGACGTCATCTCCCCCGTCGGGGCCATCGTGAACGGTCTCGAGGTGCTCGAGGACGACAACGATCCCTCCATGCGCGAATTCGCCCTGGAACTCATCGAGAAGAGCGCCAAGCAGGCCTCGGCCCGCCTCCAGTTCGCCCGTCTCGCCTTCGGGGCCGCGGGCTCCGCCGGGGCGTCCATCGACCTCGGCGACGCCGAGCAGGTCGCGCGCGGGCTGTTCCAGGACGACAAGATCTCCTTCGCATGGTCCGCGCCGCGGCTGCTGTTCCCGAAGAACCGCGTCAAGCTGCTGCTGAACTTGATCATGATCGCCATCAACGCCATCCCGCGCGGCGGGTCGATCGCGGCGAGCGTCTCGGGCGACGCGGAGAAATGCGAGTTCATCATCCGCTCGAAGGGGCTGAACGCGCGCATCCCCGCCCATGCCGAGGCGCTGCTCGCGGGCGAGTCGGAGACCGGCACCGTGGATGCCCACGGAATCCAGATCTACTACGCGGGCCTGGTCGCCCGTGCCTGCGGCATGAACGTCGCCTTCGCCATCGACGGGGACGAGGTCACGCTGCGGGCGACGTCGGCATAGGCGCCGAAGGCGGAAGCGACGTTTTCCGGCCTCTTCCGCAAGCCGCACGCAGAGGGCCTCCGCCTTCGGATACCTGCGGCGGAGCCAGGCCGCCGCCAGGTCGCGTGAAGTCCTGGGGAGGGACGACGTGGAGCCGATGGTCTTCGCCGCCGTGCTGCTGGCGGCCGCCATGCATGCAGGCTGGAACGTGGTCGTGAAGGTCGGCCTCGACCGGTTTTCCTCCGTCGTGCTGCTGGCGCTGTTCTCGGCGCTGATCTGCCTCGCGCTGCTGCCGTTCGTTCCGGTTCCGGCCATTGCATCGTGGCCGTGGATCCTCGCCTCGGCGGCGATCCATACCGTCTACAAGCTCACGCTCATCCGCGCCTACGAGCATGGAGACCTCTCGCAGGTCTATCCGCTGGCGCGCGGCACGGCCCCGCTCGTCGTCGCCATCGTGAGCGCGATCTTCCTCGGAGAAGCGGCGACCGTCACGAAGCTCCTGTCGATCCTGCTCATCGGATGCGGCGTGTGCCTGATGTCGCTGCGCGGCGGCGCCGTCGGGCGGATGCCGCCGAAGGCCTTCGCCTTCGCGCTCGCGACGGCGGCCTGCACGGCGGGATACACCCTCGTCGACGGGATCGGCGCCAGGATCTCCGGGACGCCCTCCGGCTTCATCGTCGCCCTGTCCATCGTGGACGGGCTTCTCACATGCCTTTACGCCGTTTCCCGGCGCGGCGTGGGCATCGTCGCGCAGCTCGTTCCCGCCTGGCGCGCGGGTCTGGCGGCGGGCGCCATGTCGCTGGCTTCCTACTGGATCGCGGTCTGGGCCTTCACCCGCGCTCCCATCGCCCTCGTCGCGGCGCTGCGCGAGACGAGCGTCCTGTTCGCGGTGGCGTTCGCGGTCCTCTTCCTCAAGGAATCCGCGGGCGCGGGGCGCATCGCGGCGGCCGTCGCCATCGCCTGCGGCGTCGTCCTCATGCGCCTGTGAGGCGCTCCATCCCCGGAACGCGACCAGAATGGCGCCCGCGGCGACCGGCGCGACGCCGGTTCCGTTCCACGCCGACAGGCGGCGCTCGCCGGGATCGCATTCCATCCCTGCCGCTGCCGCGCCCCGGTCCGGATCGCGCCGAGCGCGAGCAGGACGATTCCGGTGCGGATGAAGGCGGCGGACAGGGCGGCCGAGAACTGCCAGGATGCGAGGAGGAATCCCGTCGGGCTACTCCGTCCGAAGGCAGCCCTCCCATTCCGAAGCACCGGACGCGCGTTCGAATCCGTGGCGATGCGCCGGGTTCCGCGATGCCGCATCCTTGCGTGCGACGCCCGATTCCGCGTCCGCGCCTGGAAGCTTCAAGAAGAAAAGCCCGGCGTTCGGCCGGGCTTTGCAAGGGTGGGGGATCTCCGTCAGACGGCGATCCGCTCGTCCGATTCGCTCGGCTCGCGCAGCACGTAGCCGCGCCCCCAGACCGTCTCGATGTAGTTCTTGCCTTGAGAGGCGTTGGCGAGCTTCTTGCGCAGCTTGCAGATGAAGACGTCGATGATCTTCAGCTCCGGCTCGTCCATTCCGCCGTAGAGATGGTTGAGGAACATCTCCTTCGTCAGGGTGGTGCCCTTCCGCAGGGAGAGGAGTTCCAGCATCTGGTATTCCTTGCCCGTCAGGTGCACGCGGGCGCCGCCCACCTCGACGGTCTTCGTGTCGAGGTTGACCACCAGGTCGCCGGTGGTGATGACCGACTGCGCATGTCCCTTGGAGCGGCGCACGATCGCGTGGATGCGGGCGACGAGTTCGTCCTTGTGGAACGGCTTCGTCAGGTAGTCGTCGGCGCCGAAGCCGAGGCCCTTCACCTTGTCGTCGGTGCCGGCCATCCCGGAGAGGATCAGGATCGGCGTCTTGACCTTCGCCACGCGCAGGGTGCGCAGCACTTCGTAGCCCGACATGTCGGGGAGATTCAGGTCGAGAAGGATGATGTCGTAGTCGTAGAGCTTGCCGAGGTCGACGCCCTCTTCGCCGAGATCCGTCGCATAGACGTTGAAGTTCTCGGACTTCAGCATCAGCTCGATGCTTTGCGCAGTTGCGCTGTCGTCTTCGATGAGAAGTACGCGCATGTTTATTCCCCAGCCCTTGCCCTTGGGCCACTGACCAGCCGGTGGCTGCCCATCCGCCACAGGGCCTGTGGCGGATGCCCTCTTGAACCGATTCGCAACGCTAGTTCAGAATGGTTAACAAACCCTGATTCAGACAGGCAAGCGCTTAACGACTTGAGCCTCCCGCCCTGCCGTCGCAGGCCTCTGCCCTGTGGATTTCGCACAACCATCCGAACCCGTGCCGCAAGATCGAAACCCTTTGCTTTCCGGGAATTTGCGTCCCGGTCGGCGGCACCCCACCAAGGATGCCGCCAAGACGGATCCAGTGTTAACGCGTTCGGTAAACGAAAGGTTGACGGTCCTCGCCTGTGGATAGATCGGTGCCAGCGTGACTCATCGCACGGCAACCTTTCGCGGGGATTTCCACGGGCGCGGTAAGGAAAGTTCAACTTCCGTGTCGGATGGTAAATCGCACCCGGCGGATAACTGAGCGATCTGCACGGGCATGGGAAACAGCGACGTGTGGAGTTGAATCAAGATGAAGTCGCGGGATACGCTCATCCGCCTCAAGCGCTTTCAGGTCGACGAGAAGCGTCGGAAGGTTGCGCAGATCGAGATGATGATCGCCGAGTTCGACCGCATGGCGGCGGAACTCGATCGCGAGATCGCCGCGGAGGAGCAGAAGGCCGGGATCTCCGATCCGAACCACTTCGCCTATCCGACCTATGCCCGCGCGGCGGCGCAGCGGCGCGACAATCTTCGCCAGTCGGTTCAGAATCTTCATGCCCAGCTCGACGACGCGAAGGCGGAGCTCGGCGAAGCCTTCGAGAATCTGAAGCGCGCCGAAAGCCTCGAGGACCGCGAGCGCGGCGATCCGGCGCGGGAGGCCGTCGCCGTCCAGGCCGCGCAGCCGCGTGCCATGCGCGCCTCGGCATAGCAAGAGCTGTCTTAACGTTTCTGAGGGCGCGCCTCGAGAAGGGCGCGCCTTTCGCGTTTCCGGTCAGAGCTTTCCCAGGACCGGCACATGCGCTCCCGCCTGCGGGGGAAGGCGCCCGGTCAGGCGCGGATCGTCCGCCACCTCGATCGCTCTCTTGTAGGGAACGAAGCCGGCGCGCCGGTAGAAGGCGAGGGCGTCCGGGTGGTCGAGGGAGCAGGTGTGGACGAAGAGCCTTTCGACGGGCTTCCCGAAGGCCCGGCGAACCGCCTCCTGGATCAGGAAGCGTCCGGCGCCCCTGCCGATGGTCTCCGGGACAAGGCCGAGGAAGGCGAGTTCCGCTTCGCTGTCGTGGCGGAAATCGAGTTCGAGAAGTCCGATATCGGCATCGCCGTCCCTCAGGACGTCGACCTCGACCCGCGGGTCGGCGAGGATCGCCTCCAGTTCCTCCTCCGGCATTGCCGCCCGGCTGAACCAGAGCCACGGTTCCCCGATGCGCCGGAAGAGCGCGCGGTAGCGCGCCGCATCGCTGCGGATCCGCTCCAGGGTGAGGCCGGGCGGTGCCTCGGGGCGCGGCAGGTCGGGAGGGCGGCGCATGTGCAGATAGGTCACGACGGACGCGATCTTCCCATCCGGCAGATCGGTATAGCCGTTCAGGTTCAGCGCAACCGAGGAAGGATTTTCCATCGGGCCGGTCTCCGTCTCCTGAGGCGAGGTCCTTCCCGCCTCCTGTGTCACGCCGGCCGCGCAAGGGCAATGGGGAGGGGATCTTCCGGCGTTCTCTCGATGCCGGGTACCGGCCGGCGACCGCTTCCGCCGACAGGCGGCTGCCTTTGCGTGAATCTCCGCCTGCCGCCGCCGACTTCCCCCTTGCGGGGCAAGGGCTTGTAGGGCACACAGGGGTAAGTGCGAAGGAGCCGTCCGCCTCGATGAAAAATGTGCGTGAGTTCGTCTGGCCCGTGATCGGGCTGCTGGCGGTTGGCGTGTCGGGTTGGCTCCTCTACCGTGAGCTCCGCGGGCTTTCCCTCGACGACGTCTGGGAGAGCCTCAAGGCGGTGCCGCCGCACCGCTATCTCCTGGCCGCCCTCTCGACCCTCGTCGCCTACGGCGCCCTGGCCTGGTACGACCGCATCGCGCTGCTCCACCTGGGCGTGCGGCACATCTCGTGGTTCTTCGTCTCGGTCACGTCGTTCACGACCTATGCCCTGTCCCACAACATCGGCGCCTCGGTCTTCTCGGGCGCGGTGGTCCGTTACCGGGCCTATTCCTCGAAGGGCCTGAGCGCCGCCCAGATCGCCGTGCTGGTCGCCCTCTGCTCCTTCACGTTCGGCCTGGGCACCATCCTCCTCGGCGGCGTCGTGCTCACCCTCGATCCGACGCTCCTGCACCGTCTCGAGGACCTTCTGCCCAGCGTCCTGACCAACCCCGCCACGGCGCGGATCGTCGGCTTCGTCCTCCTCGCCTTCGTCGTCCTCTATGTGGCCGGCTCGATCCTGCACCTGCCGCCGCTGGTCGTCCGCAAGGCCAAGCTGGAATATCCCCGCCCGGCGATCCTGTGGCGTCAGCTGCTGGCGGCGCCTCTCGAGCTCCTGGGCGCGGCGGGCATCATCTTCTTCGTCCTCCCCTCCCATCTCGAACCGAGCTTCGTGGTCGTGCTGGCGGTGTTCCTCGCCTCCTTCTCGGCAGCCCTGGTCAGCCACGCGCCCGGGGGGCTCGGAGTGTTCGAGCTCGTCTTCCTCACCGCCATGCCGGACATTCCGAAGCCCGACGTTCTGGCGGCGCTGATCGTGTTCCGCGTGTTCTACCTGCTGATCCCCTTCGCCCTCTCGCTGATCGTCGTCCTCCTGTTCGAGCGGGCGCGCCTGGCGCAGGCCTGGCGCGGGCGCGGGCAGCCCGGGGACGGCCCGCCGCTGCCTCCGTCGCCCCTGGTCTGATCGCCTGCGGGTTTCCATGCGGGCTTTCTGGCGACGCCTCGGCTACGGCCTTTCGACCCTTCTCGGCGGGAAGCCGCGGGGCTTCTTCATCCCCTACCGCTATGCCGGGAGCGTCTCGGCAGCCGGATACCCGGCGCTCCGCCCGCTCTTCGAGGCGGCCCGGCCGCGCTTCGCGGAGGTCCTCGAGGCCATCGAGTCCCACGCCGAGGAGCTGCGCCTCATCGCCGGGGGGAGGGGGCCGGCGCGGTTCGACCAGGACTGGTTCCCCCGCCTGGACGCCGCGGCGGCCTATGCGATCGTGCGGGGCGCCCGACCGCGGCGGATCGTCGAGATCGGTTCGGGCCACTCGACCCGGTTCATGGCCCAGGCCGTCCGGGACGGGTGGCTTTCGACCCGGATCACGTGCATCGATCCCGCCCCCCGCGCCTCCCTTGCGAAGCTCGACGTGACGCACCTGGCCATGCTGCTGCGCGATGCGGGTCCGCGGCCCTTCGAGACCTTGGAGGCCGGCGACATCCTGTTCATCGATTCCAGCCACATCGCCATGCCCGGGACCGACGTGGACCGGCTGTTCCTGGACGTGCTGCCGCGCCTTGCCGGCGGCGTTCTGGTCCATGTGCACGACATTGTGCTGCCGGATGCCTACCCCCGGGAATGGCAATGGCGGGGCTACAACGAGCAGCTTCTGGTGGGGGGCCTTCTCCAGGGCGGCGCCTACGATCTCGTGTTCTCGAGCCATTTCGTGGCCAAGGCGATGCTGGGAGAGCGCGGGGCCGGGCTCCTTTCGGACCTGCCCCTGAAGCGCGGGGCCCTGGAGACGAGCCTCTGGCTGCGCAAGCGCTGATCCCGAGGGGCCTCAGCAGGCGCCGCCACCTCTGGCCTGGCCCGGCTCGGGCACCGCGAAACCCGCTTCCGCATATTCGTTCAGCTTGTTGCGCAGGGTGCGGATGGAGATGCCGAGGATCCGCGCGGCATGGGTCCGGTTGCCCCGGCAGTAGTCCAGGGTATCGAGGATGAGGTGCCGCTCCACGTCCGCCACGGTCTGGCCGATCCGGATGACCCGCCCGGCCCCTGGGCTCCTCTCGTCCGGCGCCGGGTCGGCGGCCGGCGGCAGGGGAGCGGGGGAGGAGGTGAAGGCGAAGCTTTGCGTCACGAAACGGACCTGTCCATGCAAGGGGCCTGGAGGACAATTGTCCGGCGATGGTTAGCAAAGCCTTAACGATAAAGCGCACATGGAAAAGGCGCGGCCCCGGCGGAGCCGCGCCCTCCGCAAAAGCGCGCCCGGGCTTACTGCCGGTAGTGCTGGATGCGCGTGGTGCGCAGGCCCGCGAGCCCGTGCTGGTCGATGGAGAGCTGCCAGCTCAGGAACTCCTCCGTCGTCAGCGTGTAGCGCTGGCAGGCCTCCTCCAGGCTGAGAAGGCCGCCGCGGACCGCCGCGACGACCTCCGCCTTGCGGCGGATGACCCAGCGGCGGGTGCTCGAAGGCGGAAGATCGGCAATCGTCAGGGGGCTGCCGTCGGGCCCGATGACATACTTGACCCTCGGGCGGTGGGGTTCGGTCATGATACGCTCACACAAAAATATTCAACGACCTTGTCGCGACCGACGTTAGGCGAAGCCGCTTAATGTTTTCCTAAGCGGGCCGGGGCCGGGCCCGCGGCGCCCCATTTCGGCCTCAAGGGTTAACGGGGCGTGACGTTTCGGGCCTTCCGGCGGTCTGGAAGATCGGCCGCCCAAACGCTATAGAGGAGCTTTGGCCCCTCCGTGCGCCGCCTTGAACGGCGCCTCGGGATGGAACGATGCTCAATTCTCTCGATCTTCCCCGCGAGCCGTCGAAGACGCGCGTCGTGGTCGCCATGTCCGGAGGCGTGGACTCCTCCGTCGTCGCCGCCCTCCTCAAGCGGGAGGGCTACGACGTGCTGGGCATCACGCTCCAGCTCTACGATCACGGGGCCGCCGCCCACCGCAAGGGCGCGTGCTGCGCGGGCCAGGACATCTACGACGCGCGCCGGGTCGCGGAGACTATCGGCATTCCGCACTACGTGCTCGACTACGAGGCCCGCTTCCGCGAGGCGGTGATCGACCGCTTCACGCAGAGCTATCTCGCGGGTGAGACGCCGATTCCCTGTGTGGAATGCAACCGCTCCATCAAGTTCCGCGACCTTCTGGAAACGGCCAAGGAGCTTGGCGCGGACATCCTCGCCACGGGCCACTATGTGGCGAGCCGGGCCCTTCCCGACGGGCGCCGCGCCCTCCATCGGGCGGCCGATCCCGAGCGGGACCAGAGCTACTTCCTCTATGCGACGACGCCCGAGCAGCTGAGCATGCTGCGGTTTCCCCTGGGCGAAATGCCGAAGGAGCAGACGCGGGCCCTCGCCCGTGAGTTCGGCCTCGCGGTCGCGGCGAAGGCGGACAGCCAGGACATCTGCTTCGTCACCCAGGGGCGCTACAGCGACGTGATCGAGCGCCTCAAGCCCGGCGCCGTGCGGGGCGGCGAGATCGTCCATGTGGACGGCCGGGTTCTCGGCCGTCACGAGGGGATCATCCACTACACGGTGGGCCAGCGAAAGGGCCTCGGCATCTCCACCGGGGAGCCCCTCTACGTGGTGCGCCTCGAGGCCGACGCGGCGCGGGTGGTGGTCGGCCCTCGGGAGGCCCTGGCGACCCGGCTGATCCGCATCGCGGACGTGAACTGGCTCGGCGACGTGCCGCTCGAAAGCCTGGGCGAGGAGGGGATGGACGTGGCGGTGCGGGTGCGCTCCACCCGCGAGCCCCGGCCCGCGGTCCTGCGGGCTGATGGAACCGGGGCCGTTGTGGAGCTGTTATCGGCGGAAGATGGGGTGTCTCCCGGTCAAGCTTGTGTCATCTATGAGAGCGATGCTCCCCGGGCACGCGTGCTGGGCGGGGGCACCATCGCTCGCACGACAGCCGAGGTCGCTCCCGCTGCGGCCTGAAGGCTTCCACTGAAGGACGCTCCATGACGGATGGACCCACCACGGCCCTGATGCGCAAGGCTTATGCGCGTTGGGCCCCGATCTACGACCTCGTCTACGACAAGCTGACCGAGCCCGCCGCCCGGGCCGCCGTGAATGCGGCCGTGGCCTGCGGCCCGCGCGTTCTCGAGGCGGGGGTCGGGACGGGGCTGTCCCTGGGCTACTACCCGGCCCATGCGGAGGTCTACGGGGTCGACCTGTCGGAGGACATGCTGCGTCGTGCGCAGGAGAAGGTGGAGAAGCGGGGCCTCGCCCATGTGAAGAGCCTCCAGGTCATGGACGTGACCCGGCTCGGCTTCCCGAACGAGACGTTCGACGCGGTCACGGCACAGTTCATCATCACCCTGGTGCCGGAGCCGGAGGTCGCCCTCTCCGAGTTCGCCCGGGTGCTCCGGCCCGGCGGGGAAATCGTCCTCGCCAACCACTTCGGCCAGCCCTCCGGACCCATCGCTGTCCTGGAGGAGCTGGCGTCGCCCCTCGCCAAGGCCATCGGCTGGAGCTCGGCCTTCAAGGCGGCCCGCGTGGAGGCCTGGGCGCGCTCCACCGGCTCCATGGATGTCGTGGAGCTGAAGCCGCTCTTCCCGGCAGGGTTCTTCAAGCTCATGCGCATCCGCAAGCGGGCCTGAAGCCGGCCCGCGCCGCCGCCGGAGCCAGGCAAGTGCCGCTCCCTGGGGCCCCTCCAGGGGCTTCGCTTGCCATTTGGACCGTTGTCCCTTATATAAAGTCCTTCGTTGTTTGGCCGGATCTCTGGGCCTCGTCGCGTTTTCGAGACGCGCGTTCAGTCTTCTCCCCAAAAATCGAAATACCGACGGGTTGCGCTCTGGCGCTGCCTGCATACTCCTCTTTCACGCGAGAACTGAAATGCTTCAGGGAACTGTCAAATTCTATAACGAACACAAGGGCTACGGCTTCATCCAGCCGAACAACGGCGGCAAGGACGTCTTCGTCCATGCCACGGCGCTCGAGCGCGCCGGCATGCGCGGCCTCGTCGAGGGCCAGAAGGTCAGCTTCGAGATCGAGACCGACCGCCGGACCGGCAAGCAATCGGCCGGGAACCTCCAGTCCGCGTGAGATCCGCGACGGGACGAGAGCCCCACCTCCGGTGCGGGAGGCCCGCAAGGCCTGCCGCGCCTCAACGAACATCAAGAAAACGGACTTACATGCAATTCCACTTCATCCCTACGCCCGTCGGCCAGAACCATTGGACGGCCGGCTTCACCCTGTCCCGGATCTGGGCCAGGGAGGCAGGAAGCGAGCGGGAGGTCAGCCACCTGCTCGACCGTTACTATCCCTATCAATCGTCGCGCGAGCTGCAATGGCATCTCGCCTATCGTTTCGGGCTTCCCGCGCAGGCGATTGAGCTGACTTCCGAGATCTGAGCCCTAGTTTACAGGGCACCTCGATCCTTTCAGAAGAGAAGGCCGATCCCATGCGCATCTTCATGTTCGCCTCCCAGAGCCGGGGCGACCTGCACGCCTTCGCGGGCGACGAGAGCGGCAGCAAGCTGCCGGCCAAGTTCGGCCCCTGGGGCCTGACCGGGACCCTGCTGGCCCGTCAGTCGCCGCCGCACAACTTCTCCCGCCGGACCATCGAGCAGGCGATCTCCGCCGAAGGGTTCCAGCTCTGGCGCGTGAAGCCGAAGGGCTGATTCCGGCGAGGCGCCTACGACCGCGCCGCATGGCATCCGCAACGGATCCCGGCTTCGGGCCCGTGGGACGGGGGCCGCCCTCGCCGCAGGGCGGACGGGCAAGGGCCCCGTCGGAACCCCGTCGCCGACGCCCCTCGGCGTCCGATGCGGGACTGCGGCCCGGAACCTCGCAAGGAATATGCCCGCCGGCTCACACTCTTCCTTGACAGGCGCCTCCAACCTTCCCTATATCGCGCCTGTCTGACGCGGGGTCATCCCCGTTCCTGGGGCGGAGTAGCTCAGTTGGTCAGAGCAGAGGAATCATAATCCTTGTGTCGGGGGTTCAAATCCCTCCTCCGCTACCAAACCCAGCAAGACAATCGAATTCTTCGAAAGCGCAGCCTCTCGGCCGCGGGCGTCCGTTTGTGGCACGATGCCGACATTGGGAAGCGCGAGAGCCCCGTCCTCTACGTGAAAAAAACGGCACTCTCCGGCTGGAGGGCGTTCTCAAGCCGCCAATGGGGGTTCGGCGCGCGTTCGCAACGGTGCCGGAAAGCTATTGGCTTGCGCTCCGGGCGGAGGACGGCTCCGCCTTGTCCGAAGGGGGGGCGGAGGCCGCCGAGGCCAGAGCCTGGGCGAGGTCCTGGATGGCGTAGGGCTTCACCAGCAGGACGGCCTTCTCCAGGTCCTGCCCGGCCGAGACCGCCTCGTCCCCGGTCGCGAAGACGATTCCCAGGCCGGGCCGGGCTGCCAGGGCGCGCCGGGCCAGCTCGCCGCCCGGGAGATCGGGAAGGCCGATATCCGTCACCAGGATGTCGACCGGATTGCTTTCCAGAGCCTTCAACGCTGACGTCGCGCCCGCGGCCTGAAGCACCGTATGGCCGAGTTCGGCCAGCATCTCGGCCGTGCTGCTTCGGATCAGCTCGTCGTCCTCGACGAGCAGAACGGTCCAGCTCGTGACGTTGACGACCTCGGCCGCGGGCGTTTGGGCATGCGACGGGGCTTCCGCCCGCGACGGCAACGACGCGGCCCGGTTGCGCTGCTGCTGGTTGGCCAGCACATGCCGGATCTTCCGTGCCAGGTCTTCGCGGGAATACGGCTTGGGCAGGAGCTCCACTCCGGGATCGAGCCGGCCGCCGTGCACGATCGCGTTCTCGGTGTATCCCGAGGTGAACAGCACGGCGATGTGCGGCAGACGGGCGCGCGCCTTGCGCGCCAGCTCCGGGCTGCGCATGGGGCCGGGCATGACCACGTCGGTGAACAGCAGGTCGATGTCGATCCCGCTCTCGATGATGGTGAGCGCGCTCGTGGCATCGCGGGCCTTGAGCACCCGATATCCCAAGTCCGACAGCAGGGCGACCGCCGTCTCGCGCACGTCCTCGTCGTCCTCCACGACCAGGATGGTCTCGGTTCCGCCCCGCACGGGCGTGGTGCGAAGATCGGTCAGCACGTCCTCGCAGTCGTGCACCCTGGGCAGGTAGATCTTCACCGTCGTGCCCTGGCCGACCTCGCTGTAGATCTTGATGTGTCCGCCGGACTGCCTGACGAAGCCGTAGACCATCGAAAGGCCCAGGCCCGTGCCCTTGCCTTCCGGCTTGGTGCTGAAGAAGGGGTCGAACACCCGCTCCAGGATCTCGGGCGGCATCCCGCAGCCGGTATCGGTGACGGCCAGCATCACGTACTGGCCCGCCGCCACGTCGTGCTGGAGGGCGTACCGGTCGTCGAGGAGGGCGTTGCCGGCTTCGATGGTCAGGCGGCCCCGCCCGTCCATGGCATCGCGCGCGTTGATCGCCAGGTTCAGGATGGCGTTCTCGATCTGGCCCGGATCGACCTGGGTGTTCCAGAGCCCGCCGGAGATGACCGTCTCGATCTCGATCTCCTCGCCCAGCGCCCGGCGCAGCATGTCGCCCATGCCCTTGATGAAGCGCCCGATGTTCACGACCTTCGGCTCGAGCGGCTGGCGGCGGCCGAAAGCGAGGAGCTGGGAGGCCAGCTTCGACCCGCGCGACACGCCGGCCAGCGCGTTCTGCACCCGCGTCTCGGCGCGCTCGTTGCCGGCGACGTCCCTGGCCAGAAGCTGCAGGTTGCCGCTGATCACTTGGAGCAGGTTGTTGAAGTCGTGCGCCACGCCGCCGGTCAGTTGGCCCAGCGCCTCCATCTTCTGCGACTGGCGGAGCAGGGCCTCGACCTTGTCCCGTTCGGCGATCGCCTCCGCCACCCGCTGCTCCAGGGTGGCGTTGAAGGCTTCGAGCGCCGCCCGGGCCCGAAGCTCCTGCTCGATGTTGCGCGCTTCGATGACGGTGCCGATGGGCCGCCCCGTTCCGTCGCGGATCGGGCTCGCGGTGAAGGCCACGGGATAGAAGCTGCCGTCCTTGTGGACGAAGATCTCCTCGCCCTGCTCCTGGTTGTTCTCGGGAAGAGCGCGGTCGATCGGGCATTCGCACAGCGGATAGGGCGTGCCGTCCGGCCGCGTGTGATGGACCACGTCGTGGAGGGGGCGGCCCTGCGTCTCGGCGAGGGTGTAGCCGGTCAAGGATTCGGCCGCCTTGTTCATGTAGACGCATTGCTGGCGGTCATCCATCATGAATACCGCCATCGTCGTGTTGTTCAGGATCGCGTCGAGCCGGCGCGTGGTCTCGGCAAGCTGCTCCTCGATTCGCTTGCGCTCGGTGATGTCGACCACGGTGCCGAGGAAGCGCAGCGGCTTGCCGTCGTCGTCGAAGAGGCACTCGCCGCGTGCATCGATCCAGCGCACGGTGCCGTCCCGTTGCAGGAGGCGATACTCCTGCGCGTACTTTTCTCCCGTCTCCAGGGTGCGATTGACGGCTTCGCCGATCCTCTCCCGGTCGCCGGGGTGGATTCCCGCGAAGTAAGCGGCGATCGGCGCGCCGGTCTCGCCCTTTTCCGGATCGACCGAGAACAGCGCCGCGAAGCGGGCATCCGAGTAGAAGGTGTCGGTCTGGACGTGCCAGTCGAAGGTGCCGACCATGCCCGCGGCATTGAGGGCATAGGACAGGCGCTCCTTCGTCTTCGCGAGCGCCTGCTGGGCCAGCACGCGCTCCGTGGTCTCCACCACGATGGCGAGCACGCCCGCCGGCCGGCCGCTCTCGTCGAGGACGGGGCTGTAGTCCAGGTTCATCCAGACCTGCTCGGGAACGCCCCTGCGGTAGAGCGTGAGTTCCTGGTCGCGATAGGACAGGGTGCCGCCGCTCAGGCCGACCTTCATGACGTTGTCGTTGAAGTCGGCGACCTCGGGCCAGCCCTCGCGCACCTTCGAGCCGAACAGGGCCGGGTGCCGACCGCCTGCGAAGCCCGAATAGGCGTCATTGTAGATCATCACGCCGTCCGGCCCCCACAGCAGGACGATGGGAACCGGCGAACGCAGGAGAATGCCGACCGCGGTCTTCAGGCTCTGCGGCCACCTCGAGATCGGCCCGAGCGAAGTCCGGGACCAGTCATAGTTCCGGGTGAGCCGGCCCATCTCGCTGTCGTCCAGAAAGGCGAGGTCGGTTGCGTCCGCCATGTCGGATGTGGGGATTGTCAAGATCGATGCACTGGCGTCTGGAACGAGGGACAAGGCGGGAGATAACTATGGGTCGGCTCCGGCATTGGCAAGAGCTCCGGAGCAGCTTTGGAGCCGCCTCCGACGCGACGGAAACTTGGCCGGAGCGGTCTTTTCGGCCATGCCTGGCAGATCCGGGCGATGGATTTCTTGCGGGATCGACGGAAGTGGATCACTCTTCGAGGAGTGGAACATTTCCAGGGAAGACCATGTCCGTACCCGTTCCGTGGGACGAGGCCCGCGCCGGCGAGATCGTGGCAGCCCATGCTGCGCTCGACGGCGCTGCTCTGCCTGTCCTTCATGCGCTCCAGGAGGCGTTCGGGTGCGTTCCCGAGGAGGCGATCCCCCTCGTCGCATCCGCTCTCAACCTGTCGAGGGCGGAGGTTCACGGGATCGTGACGTTCTATCACGACTTCCGGCGCACGCCGCCCGGGCGCCACGTCCTCAAGATCTGCCGGGCGGAGGCCTGCCAGTCCATGGGCGGGGCGGCGCTGGCGAGCGACTTCCTGCGCCGGCAAGGCGTCTCCTGGGGCGGCACGACGCGGGACGGCAGCCTGACGGTCGAGGGCGTCTACTGCCTCGGGCTGTGCGCCTGCTCCCCGTCCGCCCTCTATGACGGAGAGCCGGTCGGGCGGCTCGACGCGGCCAGGTTGGACGCCCTTGCCCGGGACGCGCGGCAGGACGCGCTGGGGGAGGCGCGGGGACCATGACCCGGATCTTCCTTTCCAGGGATGCGGCCTCCCTGGCGGTCGGCGCCGAGCGGATCGGCCGCCTTCTCGCCGAGGAGGCAGCGCGGCGCGGGCTGGCCCTCGACACGGTCAGGACCGGCTCGCGAGGGATGTTCTGGCTCGAGCCGCTCGTCGAGGTGGAAACGGCCGAGGGCCGGATCGCCTACGGACCGCTCGAGGCCGCCGACATCCCGGGCCTCTTCGAGGCGGGCTTCCTCCAGGGGGCGCCCCATCCCCGCAGGCTCGGCCGCCTGGAGGACCATCCCTTCCTCGCCCGCCAGTCCCGCCTGACCTTCGCCCGGTGCGGCCTCGTCGATCCCCTGTCGCTGGACGACTACCTGACCCATGGAGGCTTCCAGGGTCTAGACAGGGCGCTCGCGCTCGGGCCCTCGGGCATCGTCGCCGAGGTGAGGGAGTCCGGTCTGCGCGGGCGCGGCGGTGCCGGCTTCCCGGCCGGGATCAAGTGGGACACGGTTCTCCACCTCGAAGCGGACCAGAAGTATGTCGTCTGCAACGCCGACGAGGGGGACAGCGGCACCTATGCCGACCGGATGCTGATGGAGGGCGATCCCTTCTGTCTCATCGAGGGCATGATCATCGCCGGTCTCGCGGTGGGCGCGACGAAGGGCTTCATCTATATCCGCTCCGAGTATCCTCACGCCCATCGCACCGTGAACCGCGCCATCGCGCTTGCGGCGCAGGCCGGATATCTCGGCCCGTCCGTCCGCGGCTCGGGACGGGCCTTCACCCTGGAGACGCGGCTCGGCGCCGGCGCCTATATCTGCGGCGAGGAAACCGCTCTGCTGGAAAGCCTGGAGGGCCGGCGCGGGGTCGTGCGCGCCAAGCCGCCCCTGCCGGCTCTCAAGGGGCTCTTCGGAAAGCCCACGGTCGTCAACAACGTGCTCTCCTTCGCCGCCGTGCCGTGGATCCTGGCGCACGGGGCGCAGGCCTATGCCGGTTTCGGCATGGGGCAGTCCCGCGGCACCATGCCGGTGCAGCTCGCCGGCAACATCCGGCACGCCGGACTCGTCGAGATCGGCTTCGGGACGACCCTGCGCGAACTGGTCCACGGCTTCGGGGGCGGCACGGCGACCGGCCGGCCGGTGAAGGCGGTGCAGGTGGGCGGGCCCCTGGGGGCCTATTTTCCGGAATCCATGCTGGACCTGCCCTACGACTACGAGGCTCTCGCGGAAGCGAAAGGCATGCTCGGGCATGGCGGCATCGTCGTCTTCGACGACACGGTCGATCTGGCGCAGCAGGCGCGGTTCGCCTTCGCGTTCTGCGCGGCGGAAAGCTGCGGAAAATGCACGCCGTGCCGGATCGGCGCCGTCCGGGGCGTCGAGATCATGGACAGGATCATCGCCGGGACGGAGCGCGAGAGGAACTTCGCCCTTCTCGACGACCTGTGCCGGCTCATGACGGACGCCTCGCTCTGCGCCATGGGCGGCCTCACGCCCGTGCCCGTGCAAAGCGCCCTGACCCATTTCCCCGACGATTTCGACAAGGCTCCGCCGCTTCCCGCGGCAGCCGAATGAGGAGCGGTTCGATGGCCCTGATCCAGGAAACCGACTACGGAACGCCCTTCCCGAAGGCGGAGGCGACCGTGACCCTCACCATCGACGGCCAGGCCGTGACGGTGCCGGCCGGAACCTCCGTCATGGCCGCCGCCATGGCCATGGGCACGAAGATCCCGCGGCTCTGCGCGACCGACACGCTCGAGGCGTTCGGCTCCTGCCGGCTCTGCCTCGTCGAGATCGAGGGCCGCCGCGGGACGCCCGCCTCGTGCACCACGCCGGTGGCGGAGGGCATGGTGGTCCGCACCCAGACGCCGCGACTGGCGGAGCTGCGCCGGGGCGTGATGGAGCTCTACATCTCCGACCATCCCCTCGACTGCCTCACCTGCTCGGCCAACGGCGACTGCGAGCTCCAGGACATGGCGGGCGACGTGGGGCTGCGGGAGGTCCGCTACGGCTACGGCGGCGCCAACCATCTCGATGCTCCGTCGGACACGTCCAACCCCTATTTCACGTTCGAGGATTCCAAGTGCATCGTGTGCTCGCGCTGCGTGCGGGCCTGCGAGGAGGTGCAGGGAACCTTCGCCCTGACGATTCAGGGCAGGGGGTTCGATTCCCGCGTGTCGCCCGGGGGAATGGATTTCTTCGGTTCGGAATGTGTGTCCTGCGGTGCCTGCGTACAGGCCTGTCCCACGGCGAGCCTGAACGAGAACACCGTCATCGCGCTGGGCAAGCCCGAGCATTCGGTCGTCACCACCTGCGCCTATTGCGGCGTCGGCTGCTCCTTCAAGGCGGAGATGAAGGGCGACACCGTAGTTCGCATGGTGCCCTACAAGGACGGCAAGGCCAACGAAGGCCATTCCTGCGTCAAGGGGCGCTTCGCCTGGGGATACGCGACCCACAAGGACCGCATCACGAAGCCCATGATCCGCGAGAGGATCACGGATCCCTGGCGCGTCGTCTCGTGGGAGGAGGCGATCGGCCATGCGGCCCGCGAGTTCAGGCGCATTCAGGCCCGTTACGGCCGCGATGCCGTCGGCGGCATCACCTCGTCCCGCTGCACCAACGAGGAGACGTTCCTCGTCCAGAAGCTGGTGCGCGCTGCCTTCGGAAACAACAACGTGGACACCTGCGCCCGCGTCTGCCATTCCCCGACGGGCTACGGGCTGAAGACGACCCTCGGCACCTCCGCCGGGACGCAGGACTTCGCGTCGGTCGACCATGCGGACGTGATCGTGGTGATCGGCGCCAATCCGACGGACGGTCATCCGGTATTCGCCTCGAGGATGAAGCGGCGGCTGCGCAAGGGAGCGCGCCTGATCGTGATCGACCCGCGCCGGATCGATCTCGTCCGGTCGCCGCACGTGGCGGCCGACTATCACCTTCAGCTCCTTCCGGGCACGAACGTTGCGTTGATCAACGCGCTGGGTCACGTCATCGTGACGGAGGGCCTCGTGAACGAGGCCTATGTCCGCGAGCGCTGCGATCTCGCGGATTTCGAGTCCTGGGCCCGCTTCATCGCCGAGGACCGGCACTCCCCGGAGGCGGTGGAGCACCTGACCGGCGTGCCGGCGGACCAGGTGCGCGGCGCCGCGCGCCTCTACGCGACGGGCGGAAACGCGGCGATCTACTACGGGCTCGGGGTAACGGAGCACAGCCAGGGCTCCACCATGGTCATGGGCATGGCCAACATCGCGATGGCGACCGGCAATCTCGGCCGCGTCGGAGTCGGCGTGAATCCCTTGCGCGGTCAGAACAACGTGCAGGGCTCCTGCGACATGGGTTCGTTCCCGCACGAGTTTTCCGGCTACCGGCACGTATCCGACGACGCCACCCGCCAGATGTTCGAGGCGCTCTGGGGCCTGCCGCTCCAGAGCGAGCCGGGGCTCAGGATCCCCAACATGGTGGACGAGGCCGTCGAGGGGCGCTTCAAGGGCATCTACATCCAGGGCGAGGACATCGCGCAGTCCGATCCCGACACGCAGCATGTCACGGCGGGGCTGAGGGCCATGGAATGCGTCGTCGTTCAGGACATCTTCCTGAACGAGACGGCGAAGTATGCCCATGTCTTCCTGCCGGGCTCCTCCTTCCTCGAAAAGGATGGGACCTTCACCAATGCGGAACGGCGGATCAACCGCGTCCGGAGGGTCATGGCGCCCTTGGCCGGCATGGCGGACTGGGAGGTGACGATGGCGCTCTCGAACGCGCTCGGCTACCCGATGCACTATTCCCACCCCAGCGAGATCATGGACGAGATCGCGCGTCTGACGCCGACATTCGCGGGCGTCTCTTACGAGAAGCTGGAGCGGCTTGGCTCGGTCCAGTGGCCCTGCAACGAGGCCGCTCCCTCCGGCACGCCGGTCATGCACGTAGATCGTTTCGTGCGCGGCAAAGGCAGGTTCATGCTGACCGAGTTCGTTCCGACGCAGGAGCGCACGGGGCCACGCTTCCCGCTGATCCTCACGACCGGCCGCATCCTGACGCAATACAACGTCGGAGCGCAGACGCGTCGCACGGACAACAATCGCTGGCACGAGGAGGACGTGCTCGAGATCCATCCCTTCGATGCGGAGAGCCGCGGCATTCGCGACGGCGATCTGGTATCGCTGGAAAGCCGCTCCGGAGCCGTCACCCTGCGCGCCGCCATCAGCGAACGGATGCAGCCCGGCGTGGTCTACACGACCTTCCACCACGCGAAGACGGGAGCCAACGTCGTGACGACCGACTATTCGGACTGGGCGACCAACTGTCCCGAATACAAGGTCACGGCGGTTCAGGTGCGGCGCACGAACAGCCTGTCCGACTGGCAGGAACGGTTCCAGGAGGAGAACCGCACCCTCACGCGCATCGAGACGCGCCTCGATGCGGCGGAGTGATCTCGCTCCGGTGCCGGATGTCGCTGCGGACGAGGCCGCCACGGTTTTCCCCTACGACGGCGGAGAGCCCGCTTCCACGCACCGTGAGCTCGCCGTCGAGGAGCCGGTCAGCATCGTCTATGCGGGCATTCCCTTCGCGGTGATGATGGCGAGCCCCGCGGACCTGGAGGATTTCGCCGTCGGGTTCAGCCTCACCGAGGGCATCATTGAAAGCGCGGGCGACATCGTCTCGATCCGCATGGAGAAGGAGGAGCGGGGGCTCAGGCTCCTCATCGACCTGTCGGCGCAGCGGCTTCACGCGCACCTCGCCCGCAGGAGAGCCCTTGCGGGACGCACGGGCTGCGGATTGTGCGGGATCGACGATTTCGACGCGCTGCCGAAGCCCCGCCCGCCGGCCGGGAGCGCCCCGGTTCTGCCCGTCTCGGCCGTGCGTCGCGCCCTCGCCGCGCTCGAAGGCCGGCAGCCGCTCAACGAGCGGACGCGCGCCGTCCATGCGGCGGCGTGGGCGAGCCTCGCGGGCGACCTGCTCCTCGTCCGCGAGGACGTGGGACGGCACAACGCGCTCGACAAGCTGATCGGGGCCCTCTGCCGCGAGAATGCCCGGCCCCAGGACGGCTTCGTCGTCGTGACGAGCCGCTGCTCCTTCGAACTCGTGGAGAAGGTGGCGGCCTTCGGCGCCAGGACGATCGTCGCGATCTCGGCTCCCACCTCCCTCGCGCTGGCCCGGGCACGGATCCACGACATCACCCTCGTCGCCATCGCCCGCCACGATTCCATGACCGTCTTCCACGGCATCGACCGCATTCTCGCACGGGACGTCCCCGCATGAGCACCGAAAAGCTGATCCGCATGGCGAACCAGGTCGCGGAGTTCTTCCGCTCCTACCCTGAAGAGCAGGCCGTCGCGGGCGTTCGCGATCACCTCTTGGCCTTCTGGACGCCGCGGATGCGCCAGGACGTCCTCGATCACGCGGACAGGGGAGGCGAGGGGTTCGACCCGCTCGTGGCGAAGGCGCTGGCCATACTCCGGGCAGCCGCCGACCGGGTGGAGAGCGCGGCCCGATGAGAGGCCGATCTGAGCCGGGCCCGCTCCTCTACCCTCCGGTCTGCCGGTAGACCGCCTCGGCGACGGACAGCAGCTTCTCCCGGTCCGTGCGTCCCGCCACCACGTAGGAGAGATCCCGGTCGATCCAGAAGAAGGCGGATACGTCGCCCTGCGCCTCGAACCGGAATGCCGACGGCCCGTCGCCGCTGCCGGGGCGGGCGTAGAGCGTCAGGCGTTTTCCGGACGCGTCCTCGTACATGAAGAGGGCCGCCGGCGCGGCCTCGGCAGGAAGCAGCCGGCCGCCGATGAGGCGGAAGCCCTGCGCCGTCAGGTCCGGAGCCCGGATCGGCTTGCCGAGCCGCCGGGAGAGCCACTGGACCAGATGCGCCTCCTGGTTCGCCCCCACCTCCACCGGGTGGGCGGTCTCGACCACGAAGGTCCGATAGGCCGTGATCGCGTCCTGGGCCACGGCCGGGATGGCGGGGGCTTCCGGTCCGCCTCCCCGCGTCAGCCAGGCATGTCCGGCGGCTCCGAGGACCGAGCCTGCGAGGAGTCCGGCCGCCGCGGCGGCCATGGCAAAGCCCGCCCGGGCGGGGCGTCGGCGGCCCGCGGCGAGATGGGCGACCCTCAGGCGCGAGGGAATCGGCTCGCTCGCCTTGGCGCTCAGCCGCCGGCGCAGCGCGTCGCGCTGCCTGATGTAGTCGGCGATGCGGGCCTGCGCCTCCCCGTGCCCGGCGAGATAGCTCTCCACGGCCGCCCTGCGTTCCGACGACAGGGAACCGTCCACATAGGCCTGGAGATCGTCCTCGCCGATCGGGCGCTCGACCGTCATTTCACTCTCCTGAGCGCCGCCGGGCGCCCGGTTTCCAGGTACTGCCTCATCTTCTCCCGCGCCCGGCTCAATCGGGACATGACCGTTCCGACCGGTATGGCGAGGGCCTGCGCGGCCTCTTCGTAGGACAGATCCTCCACGCTGACGAGCAGCATGACCGAGCGCTGCTCCTCCGGCAGGGCGTCGAGGGCGGCGAGGATGTCGCGCATGCGGGCATGCTCGTCCGGCGAGGCGTCCGGCGACGGGACGTCCATGAGCGCCTCCGCGCCGATCTGTGCGCCCTGGCGCCTCTGGCGGCGCAGGCGGTCGAGGAACAGGTTGTGCTGGATGGCGTAGAGCCATGCCTTGAGGCCGCCGTCCCGCCGCCGGGAATGCCAGCGGCCGATGGCGCGTTCCAGGGTGTCCTGGACGAGGTCGTCCGCCGCCTCGTCGTCCCGCAGGAGCGCCCAGGCGTGACGCCTGAGGCCCGGGATCAGGGGCTCCAGAAGGGCGGCGATCTCATCCAAGACAGGGGCCTCTGCGCTCTTGCGGGCTTCGGAGCCTACGGAGCGGCAATGTGCCAGATATTGTTGACCCCGTCGCCCGTGACGTCGCCCGGCTTCGTGTCCTTGACCCAGGTATAGAGCGGCTTGCCCTTGTAGGCCCACTGCATCGAGCCGTCGTCGCGCTTCACCAGACTCCAGTCGCCGGAGGCCTTCGCGTTCGCACCGGCCAGAAGGGGCGGCCAGTTCTGCGCGCAGGTGCCGTTGCAGTTGGACTTCCCGGCGCTGTCCCGGTCGAAGGTGTAGAGCGTCATGCCCTTCGCGTCGACGAGCGCCTTGCCCTTCGCGGTATCCGCGACCTTCGCCGGCGCCGCTCCCTGAGCCATCGCGACGCCCGCGCCGAGAAGGACGCCGAGCACAAGCGCTGTCTGGATTCTTGATTTCATCACGGCAGTTCTCCCTTAGGTCCGATATGAACCGCCCCTATGGACGCTCCGGCCGGCGTTTTATTCCGCGCGGCGCAAAAAATTTCTCCCGCCCGGCGCGAGGGACCGGGGCCGGAACGCCGCATTAGCCCATCGTAGTGGTCGCGTCCTGCGGGCTGGGCCTTGTCGAAAGAGAGGGGGCGATACAGAATGCCCCCATGAAGGAAGGCCCTTGAGGGCTAAGCCGGATGAAACCGGCAAGTGCGTAGGAAAAACTACGCCGCAGAGGAAACGAAGCCACACGGCGCCCGCTCTCGCGCCGTGCCCGGAGAGGAGGCGTCGGTGACGACGAGCGCTGACTCGCGCGAGGACACGTTCCCGAAGCTGATCGTCAGCAACGCACGCGTCCGCCCGCACAGGACCGCGTTCCGCCACAAGGACCTGGGAATCTGGCAATCCTGGACCTGGGGCGAGGTCCACGACATCGTCAGGGCCTATGCGGCGGGGCTCCTCGAACTGGGGCTCAGGCGCGGCGGCAAGATCGCCGTGGTCGGGCACAACCGTCCCTATCTCTACTGGACGATCATGGCCGCGCAGTGGATCGGAGCGACCCCGGTTCCTGTCTATGCGGATTCGGTGGCCGAGGAGATGGCCTATGTCCTCGCCCATGCGGAGGTGACCCATGCGGCCGTGCAGGACCAGGAGCAGGTCGACAAGCTGATCTCCGTTTCGGCCCAGTTGCCGCGGCTCGAGCGCATCCTCTACGACGAGGACCGGGGGCTTCACGACTACGATCATGCCCGCCTTCATGCGATCCAGGCGGTGGTGGAGCAGGGGCGCGAGAAGCTGAAGGATCCCGAATGGGCGGCCCGGCTTCAGCGAGAGCTGGAAACGGGCAGGGGCTCCGATCTCGCCATCATTCTCTATACCTCCGGCACGACGGGGCGGCCGAAGGGCGTCATGCTGACGTTCGAGAGCGTGATCGCGGCGGCGGAGATCGGCTGCAACTTCGACAAGCTCGACGAGAGCGACGAGATCATCGCCTATCTTCCCATCGCCTGGGTGGGCGACCATATCTTCTCCTACGCGCAGGCGATCCTGTCGGGGCTTTGCGTCAACTGTCCGGAAAGCCCCGAAACTGTCGCGGACGACAGGCGCGAGATCGGCGCCACCTACATCTTCGCGCCGCCGCGCGTCTTCGAGAGCATGCTGACCCTCACCATGGTGCGCATGGAGGATGCGGGGCCCTTGAAGCGGCGCATGTTCAAGTTCTTCATCGACCATGCAGCGAAGGTCGGCGAGCGCATCCTCAATCGCGACGCGAGCGTCGGCCTGTGGGACCGTCTCGTCTGGCACGTGGGGAATGTTCTCGTCTATGCACCCCTGCGCAACCGCTACGGCATGACGCGCGTGAAGGTCGGATACACGGCGGGTGAGGCCATCGGGCCCGAGATTTTCCGCTTCTACCGGTCCATCGGCGTCAATCTCAAGCAGCTCTACGGACAGACGGAGGCTTCCGTCTACATCACCATGCAGCCGGACGGCGAGATCCATGCCGACACCGTCGGACGGCCGGCGCCGCGGGTCGAGATCCGGATCGACGAGAACGGCGAGGTTCTCTACCGCTCGCCGGGCGTGTTCCTCGGCTACTACAAGGACGAGGAGAAGACGGCCGAGACCAAGACGCCGGACGGCTTCGTGCGCTCCGGCGACGCCGGCTTCTTCGATGCTTCGGGCCATCTCAAGATCATCGACCGCGCCAAGGATGTGGGGCGCCTGCGCGACGGATCGCTCTTCCCGCCCAAGTACATCGAGAACAAGCTGAAGTTCTATCCGAACATCAAGGAGGCCGTCTGCTTCGGCGACGGTCGGGACTTCGTCGGGTGCTTCATCAACATCGACCTCGTCGCCGTCAGCAACTGGGCGGAGCGGAACGGCGTGACCTATGCCTCCTATCAGGAGCTCGCCGGCCATCCGCTCGTCTACGACATGATCGAGAGGCACGTGGACGAGGTCAACCGCTCCCTGGCCGGCGAGCCGCGCATGGGCGGCGCGCAGATCAGGCGCTTCCTGATCCTGCACAAGGAGCTGGACGCCGACGACGGCGAACTGACCCGCACGCAGAAGGTGCGCCGCGGGTTCATCGCGGAGCGATACGCTCCTCTGATCCAGGCTCTCTACGACGGATCGCAGGAAAAGGACGTCACCACCGAGGTGACGTTCGAGGACGGACGGAAAGGCACGATTTCAGCGAGGGTCAAGCTGCGCGACATGACACTCCATCCCTATAAGGAAAGCGCTGCGCTCCCGGAGGCGGCGGAATGAGTCCTTCCGCGCAGAAGGGGGCAGGTGCGGGCGAGGTGCTCCTCGCGGTCGAGAACGTGTCCCTGCGCTTCGGGGGCGTGAAAGCGCTGACCGAGGTGTCGTTCGACATCCGCAAGGGCGAGATCCGCGCCATCATCGGGCCGAACGGCGCGGGCAAGACGTCGATGCTCAACTGCATCAACGGGTTCTACCATCCGAGCGAAGGGCGCATCACCTTCAAGGGCGAGACGCGGCGCAAGATGCGCCCGCACGAGGCGGCCCGCGGCGGCATCGCCCGCACGTTCCAGAACGTGGCCCTCTTCAAGAGCATGTCCACGCTCGACAACATCATGGCCGGGCGCTCGCTCAAGATGAATACGGGTTTCTTCTGGCAGCTGTTCCGCCACGGACCCGCCATGCGCGAGGAGGTCGCCCATCGCAAGGTGGTCGAGGACATCATCGATTTCCTCCAGATCCCCCATATTCGCCGCACGCCGGTGGGACGGCTGCCCTACGGCCTCCAGAAGCGGGTGGAACTCGGCCGTGCCCTGGCCATGGAGCCTGACCTGCTCCTTCTCGACGAGCCCATGGCCGGGATGAACCTCGAGGAGAAGGAGGACATGTCCCGCTTCATCATCGAGGTGAACCAGCAGTTCGGGACCACCATCGCCCTCATCGAGCACGACATGGGCGTGGTGATGGATCTCTCGGACCGGGTGGTCGTGCTGGAATACGGCCGCAAGATCGCCGACGGCACGCCGGACCAGGTGAAGGGCGATCCTCGCGTCATCGATGCCTATCTCGGCGTCGCTCACTGAGGAGGAAGAATGGACATCCTCTACAAGGTCCTGATCGAACCCTTCGTGTTCATGGGCGAGGCTCCGGACCTTCTGGTCCAGACCCTCTGGGAGGGGCTGGTGTCCGGCGTGCTCTACGCCCTGATCGCACTGGGCTTCGTCCTCATCTTCAAGGCTTCCGGCGTCTTCAACTTCGCCCAGGGCATCATGGTCGTGTTCGCGGCACTGACCCTGATCGGCCTCTACGAGAAGGGCATACCCGCCTTTCTCGCCCTGCTCCTGACCGCGGGCGTCATGCTCGTCCTGGCGATGGCGGTGGAGCGCCTGGTGCTGCGCCCGCTCGTGAACCAGCCGGACATCATCCTCTTCATGGCCACCTTCGGGTTGACCTATCTCCTGATCGGCCTGGGCGAACTCATCTTCGGGGGCTCGCCCAAGGAGATGATCACGGGCGCGCTCTATCTCCCCCAGGGGACGACCGAGGTCACGGTCCTGGGCGGCCCGGTCCGCCTGCAGCACCTGGACATCGCCGCCGCCGTCATCGCTTCCGCGATGATCGCCGTTCTCGCGGTCTTCTTCTCCAAGACGCGGATCGGACGCGCCCTGCGCGCCGTCGCCGACAGCCACAAGGCGGCGCTGTCGGTCGGAATCTCGCTGAACCAGATCTGGGTCATCGTCTGGTTCGCCGCTGGCCTCGTGGCACTGGTCGCGGGCATCATGTGGGGGGCCCGCTCGGGGGTCTCGTTCTCGCTCCAGATCATCGCCCTGAAGGCACTGCCGGTGCTGATCCTCGGCGGCTTCACGTCGATCCCCGGCGCCATCGTCGGCGGGCTCATCGTGGGCATGGGGGAGAAGATCGGCGAGTTCTACTGGGGGCCCCTGGTCGGCGGCGGGATCGACACCTGGCTCGCCTACGTCATCGCGCTGCTGTTCCTCCTCTACAGGCCGCAGGGCCTGTTCGGGGAGCGCATCATCGAACGCATCTGAGGGGGATCCTGCGTGCTTTATCGCGAAGCCGGACAGTTCAAGACCACCTACGCCTCCGACATGGCCGTCTTCCGCCTGCGGGAGGACCGGATCGGCCTGGCCGTGATCATTGCCGCTGCCTATGCGGCCGCCTTTCTCGGCAGCGATTTCCTCCTCCAGGCGGTGCTGATCCCCTTCCTCGTCTTCTCCCTCGCCGCCATCGGCCTCAACATCCTCACCGGCTATGCGGGGCAGCTCTCCCTCGGGACGGGGGCCTTCATGGGAGTCGGGGCCTATGCCTGCTACAAGCTCATGACGGCCTTTCCGGAGGTGAACGTCATCGTCTGGGTCCTGGTGTCGGGGTTCTTCTCGGCGGCCGTCGGGGCGCTGTTCGGGCTTCCTTCCCTGCGCATCAAGGGCTTCTATCTCGCCGTCGCCACCCTGGCGGCCCAGTTCTTCCTGCAATGGTGCTTCATCCGGGTTCCGTGGCTCGTGAACTACAACGTCTCGGGTGCCCTCGACGCCCCCTTGAGGACCCTGTTCGGCATTCCCGTCGTGGGAGCGACGGCGACGCCGCAGACCCGCTACCTCGTGGTCCTCACCCTCGTCATCGCTCTCACATGGCTCGCCTCGAACCTCGTCCGCGGCCGCATCGGGCGCATGTGGATCGCCGTGCGGGACATGGACCTCGCCGCCGAGCTCATGGGGATCCGCCTGCTCCAGACGAAGCTCCTGGCCTTCGCGGTCTCCTCCTATTACTGCGGCGTCGCGGGCGCGCTGATGGTGTTCCTCTGGTACGGCGGCGCGGAATACGACGTCTTCAATATCAACCAGTCCTTCTTCATCCTCTTCATGGTGATCATCGGAGGCCTCGGCAGCCTCGTCGGATCCTTCTTCGGCGCAGCGCTGATCTTCATCATGCCGATCGCCCTCGGCGTCGTGCTGCCGGTCGTCCTGTCGCCCTTCGGGCTGTCCGTGGGCGCCGAGACCATCGAGCACCTGCGGTTCATGATCGTGGGAGCGCTCATCATCCTTTTCCTGATCGTCGAACCGCACGGGCTCGCGCGGCTTTGGCAGATCGGCAAGCAGAAGCTCCTGGTCTGGCCCTTCCCCTACTGACGACGGGATGAGGCCATGAAGGCTGCGCCAAGGAGACGTCGCTCAACAGAAAACCGGCACAGCCGGACAACATGGGAGGAACGCAGATGTCGTTTCGCAGAGTGAGCCTAGGACTAGCCATCGCGGCGATGATCGGGGGGAGTCCCCTCCCGGCGGCCGCGCAGGATTCCATCTACATTCCCCTGTTCACCTATCGCACGGGGCCGTTCGCGGGCTCGGGCATGCATATCGCCGACGGCATGCACGACTATCTTGAGATGCTCAACCAGAGGGACGGCGGCATCGGCGGCGTCAAGCTGGTGATCGAGGAATGCGAGACAGGGTACGACACCAAGAAGGGCGTCGAGTGCTACGAGGCCGTGAAAGGCAAGAACCCGGTCATCGTCAATCCCTGGTCGACGGGCATCACCCTGCCGCTCATTCCGCGCGCGGCCGTCGACAAGATCCCGATCCTGTCGATGGCCTATGGGCTCTCGGCTTCCGCCCGCGGCGACATCTTCCCCTGGGTCTTCAACCCGCCCAGCACCTATTGGGACGGCATGTCGATGATCATCAAGTACATCGGCCAGAAGGAGGGTGGCCTCGACAAGCTGAAGGGCAAGAAGATCGGCTTCCTGCATCTCGACGCGAGCTTCGGCAAGGAGCCGATCCCGCTTCTCGAGGAGCTGTCGAAGGAGCTCGGCTTCGAGGTCAAGCTCTACCCGGTCGCCGCGCAGGACATGCAGAACCAGTCGTCCCAGTGGCTGAGCGTCCGCCGCGACCGTCCCGACTACATGATCATGTGGGGCTGGGGCTCGATGAACGGCGGAGCGATCAAGGAGGCGGTGCGTTCCGGCTATCCCATGGACAAGTTCCTGTCCGTCTGGTGGCCGGGCGAGGACGATGCGAAGAGCGGCGGCGCCGGCGCGAAGGGCTTCAAGATGCTGAACTGGCACGGCGTCGGAACGAGCTATCCGGCCCTGCAGGACATCGTGAAGAACGTGGTCGACAAGGGCCTCTCCAAGGCCTCTAAGGACAAGGTCGGCGAGCTTCTCTACAACCGCGGCGTCTACAACTCGCTGCTGATCGCCGAAGCCATTGCCAACGCCCAGAAGCTCACCGGCAAGAAGGTGGTGACCGGGGAGGACGTGCGGCGCGGCCTGGAGACCATCAAGCTCGATCAGGCGCGGCTCAAGGCCCTGGGGCTGGAAGGCTTCACGGATCCGATCGCCCTGTCCTGCAGCGACCACAACGGCCATCGCCCCGCTTTCATGCAGGAATGGGACGGCACGAAATGGGTGAAGATCTCCGATCCCATCGAGCCGATGGGCGACCGCGTCAGGGCTCAGCTCGACGCCGCGGCGAAGGACTACGCCGAAAAGAACGCAGGCTGGCCGAAGCGGACCGAGCCCTGCGACAAGGCGAGCTGATCCCGGGCGAAGCGTGAAAGAGGCTCTGCGGGCGCGGCGCTGCCCGCCCGCAGGGTCGGCGGACCAAAAGGAGGCTCCCATGGAAGCGGCGCGCATCTCGGAGGCGGACCGCATGAAGGCCGAGGACCTCGTTCTCTGCGTCAACAATATCGAGGTCATCTACGACCACGTGATTCTCGTGCTCAAGGGCGTGTCGCTCAACGTGTCGCGCGGGGGCATCGTCGCGCTCCTCGGCGCCAACGGTGCCGGAAAGACGACGACGCTGAAGGCCATCTCCAACCTGCTCCGCGCCGAGCGCGGGGAGGTCACCAAAGGCAGCATCGAGTTCGACGGCGAGCGGGTGGACCGCCTTTCGCCGAACAAGCTCGTCCGGCGCGGCTGCATCCAGGTCCTGGAAGGTCGGCATTGCTTCGGTCACCTGACCATCGAGGAGAACCTTCTCACCGGCGCCTTCACCCGTCGCGACGGCAACGCCGCCATCCGGCGCGATCTCGAGGCGATCTACGACTATTTCCCGCGCCTGAAACAGCGCCGGACCTCGATGGCGGGCTACACCTCCGGGGGCGAGCAGCAGATGTGCGCCATCGGCCGGGCGATGATGTCGCGCCCCAAGATGATCCTCCTGGACGAACCCTCCATGGGCCTCGCGCCGCAGATCGTGGAGGAGATCTTCGAGATCGTCCGCAGGCTCAACGAGACGGAAGGGGTGTCGTTCCTCCTTGCGGAGCAGAACACGAACATGGCGCTGAAATACGCGACCTACGGCTACATTCTCGAGACGGGCCGCGTCGTGATGGACGGCCCCGCCTCCATGCTGCGCGAGAACGAAGACGTGAAGGAGTTCTACCTCGGCGTCTCCGAGGGAGACCGCAAGTCGTTCCGCGAAGTGAAGAGCTACAAGCGCCGCAAGCGCTGGCTCGCCTGATCCTCCTGCCAACGAGAGCCGAACCGTGACCGAGTTCTTCGACGCGCTCGAAACGCGCAGCCATACCGAACGCGAGGCGGATCTCTTCGCGCGCCTGCCCGGCATCCTGAAGCGGGCCCTGCAGGCGCCCGGATATGCCGAGCATCTGGCGGGCATCGACCCGGACGGAGTGACGAGCCGCGAGGCCCTCTCGCGCCTGCCGGTTTTGCGCAAGTCCGATCTCCCCGCACGGCAGAAGGGGCGGATGCCGTTCGGGGGCCTTGTCCCGGAGCCGGCCGGGACCTTCGGTCGCCTCTTCACATCGCCGGGGCCGATCTTCGAGCCGGAATCCACGGGGCCGGACCCATGGCGTGCGGCGCGCGGCCTTCACGCCGCGGGTTTCCGGAAGGGCGACATCGTGCTCAACACCCTGAGCTACCACATGACTCCGGGCGGCTTCATCATGGATTCAGGGGCGCGGAGCCTGGGCTGCGCGGTCATTCCCGCCGGCTCCGGCAACGTGGAGCAGCAATATGAGCTCATCGAGGCCTACCGGCCGGTCGCCTATGTGGGAACGCCGGATTTCCTGAAGATCCTGCTGGACGGTGCGGAGTCGGCCGGACGGGATCTTTCCTGCATCCGGCGGGCGCTGGTATCGGGCGCCGCCTTTCCGCGCTCCCTCCAGGAGGAGTTCGCGCGGCGCGGGGTCGAGGCCTTCCAGGCCTATGCGACGGCGGATCTCGGCTTCGTCGCCTACGAGACACCCGCCCGGGAAGGGCTCGTGGTCAACGAGGACATCATCGTGGAGATCGTGCGGCCCGGGACCGGCGATCCGGTCCCGGAGGGCGACGTGGGCGAGGTGGTCGTGACGACCCTCGACGGGCACCGCCCCTGGATCCGCCTCGCCCTGGGCGACTTGAGCGCGGTCATGCCGGGCGCGAGCCCCTGCGGCCGCACCAACATGCGCATCAAGGGATGGATGGGGCGGGCCGATCAGGCGACCAAGGTGAAGGGCATGTTCGTGCGGCCCGAGCAGATCGCCGAGATCGGCCGCCGGCATCCCGAGGCCGGCCGCCTGCGACTCGTGGTGACGCGCGAAGGCGAGGCGGACGTCATGACCCTGAACGCCGAGGCCCGTTCTCCCGAGCTGGCCGCAGCGCTCGCGGCGACGCTCCAGGACCTCACCAAGATGAAGGGGCGCGTGGTGATCGTCCCTCCCGGGTCCCTGCCGAACGACGGAAAGGTCATCGCGGACGAGCGCAGTTACGGTTGAGCGCTATAGAGCATTTTCAGGAGAAGTGGAAACCGGTTTTCGCTGGCGCGGCCCTCCGGGTCGCTGGCGCGGCCCTCCGGGTCGCCGACGCGGCCCTCCGGGTCCGTCCGAAAATGCGGCCAACCAAGAGCTTCTGAGCGGAGTGCGATTCCATCGAAGCGCAAACCGCTCTAGGCACGAAGCGGGCTCCCACCGAGGGCCCGCTTCCCTGCGGCGCTTACCGCCCGATGGCGTAGGCCTGCATGAGGCGCGGCGTGGCCGCGCCGTGAAGGAGGCCGTCCTTGTCGCGGCTTGCCGCCACGAGGCGTCCCACCGTCCAGGCCGGCATGGTCTCGATCTCGTGCCCGCGGGCCCGCAGATCGTTCAGGACCTCCGCGCCGAACGTTTCCTCGGCCGCCAGATGCCCCGGCTTCTGCTCCCGCGGGTAGAACGAGGACGGGAAATGCGCCGTGTGGGCCATGGGCAGGTCGATGGCTTCCTGCAGGTTCAGGCCGTGATGGGCATGGCGCAGGAAGAGCAGCAACTGCCACTGCTCCTGCTGGTCGCCGCCCGGGGAGCCGAACACCATGTAGGGTTCGCCGTCCTTCTCCGCGAGGGTGGGGGTGAGGGTGGTGCGCGGCCGCTTGCCCGGCTCCAGGCTCGCCGGAAGGCCCGGCTCCAGCCAGAACATCTGGGCGCGCGAGTTGAGCATGAAACCCAGCTCCGGGATGACGGGCGACGACTGCAGCCAGCCGCCCGAAGGCATGGCGGCGATCATGTTCCCGTGCCGGTCGACCACGTCGATGTGCACCGTGTCTCCGCGGCGCGCGGAGCGCATGGAGGCGAGGGTCGGCTCCCCCCCGGTCACCTTGCGGTCGGTGGTCGAGAGCTCGCGCAGAGCCTTCAAGGTGCGCTCCACCTGGAGTTCGTACCCCTCCACATGTCCGGGGCGCAGTTCGAGAGATGCGCGCTCGCCGATCAGCTTGCGCCGCTCGTCCGAGTAGGCATCCGAGAGAAGGGTCTCCACGGGCACCTTCACGAAGTTCGGATCGCCGTAGTAGGCCTCGCGGTCCGCGAAGGCGAGCTTCATGGCTTCCACGACCGTGTGGATGAAGGGCGCGCTCGTGGGACCCATCGCCTCGAGGTCGAAGCCCTTCAGGAGCGCGAGGGTCTGGAGGAAGACAGGGCCCTGGCCCCAGGGGCGGATCTTGTTGACGCGGAAATTGTGGTACTCGTAGGTGAGCGGGGTGTCGTAGCTCGCTGACCACGAGGCCATGTCGTCCGCCGTGATGACGCCCCTGTGGCGGGAGCCCGACTGGTCCATCACCTCGTGGCTGCGCGCGAAGCGGTCGATCGCTTCCGCGACAAAGCCTTTGTAGAAGGCCTCGCGGGCAGCCTCGATCTCGCCTTCGCGGTCGCGGCCCTTCGCTTCGGCCTCGCGGAGGATGCGCTTCCAGGTCTCGGCCAGCTGTGGATTCCGGAACAGCTTGCGCGCTTCCGGAACATTCCCGCCGGGAAGGAAGACGGCGGCCGAGGTCGGCCATTCGGTTTCGAAGAAGCTCTTGAGGCCCTTGATCGTGTCGGACACACGCGGCAGGAGCGGGTGCCCCTTCTCGGCATAGTAGATCGCAGGCTCCAGGACGTCGCGCAGACGGAGGCTGCCATGGTCGCGCAGAAGGATCATCCACGCATCGAAGGCGCCGGGAATGACAGTCGCGAGGAGGCCGTTCCCCGGGATGAGGGAAAGACCCTCGCGCCGGTAATGCTCGATGGTCGCGCCCTTCGGCGCGGTGCCCTGGCCGCACAGCACCTCCACCTTCTTGGTCCTGGCCGAGTAGAAGACGGCCGGCACCTCGCCGGCAGGCCCGACGAGGTGGGGCTCGACGACCTGGAGGACGAAACCGGACGCGACGCAGGCGTCGAACGCGTTGCCGTTTCTTTCCAGCATCGACATCCCCGCCGCGGAGGCGAGCCAGTGCGTCGACGTCACGACGCCGAAGGTGCCGAGGATTTCTGGCCGTGTGGTGAACATGGGGCTGATCCGAATGAGAGGTTAGTGTTCGCGGGGGTCGAGGGCATCGCGCAGGCCGTCTCCCAGGAGGTTGAAACCGAGCACGATGAGAAAGATGGCGGAGCCGGGGAAGAAGGACATCCAGGGCGCCTGTTCCATGAAGTTCTTGGCCGTGTTGAGCATGGATCCCCAGGAGGGGTTCGGCGGCTGCTGTCCGAGGCCGAGGAAGGACAGGCTCGCCTCGGCGATGATGGCGCTCGCGATGGTGAGCGTCGCCTGGACGAGAATCGGCGGAATGACGTTGGGGAGAATGTAGCGCAGGATGATCCAGAAGTCCGGGAGCCCGATGGCGCGCGCTCCCTCCACGTAATCCTCCGCCTTGATCGACAGGACCTGGCCCCGGGTGAGCCGGATGAAGATCGGCATGGCCGAAAGGCCGATGGCGATCATCGCGTTGGAGAGGCTCGGGCCGAGGAACGCCGCGAGCGCGATCGCGAAGATCAGGAACGGAATCGCGAGCATCGCATCCGTCGAGCGCGAGATCGCCGCGTCGATCCAGCCGCCGAAGTAACCGGAGACAAGGCCGAACGGAACGCCGAGGGCGACGGCGATGGCGACCGATATGACCCCGGCGGAGAGGGAAGCCCGCGCTCCCCAGAGCATGCGCGAGAACACGTCGCGCCCGAGTTCGTCGGTGCCGAACCAGAACAGGGCGGAAGGCGGCTTGCGGATGGTCATGAAGCTCGGCTTCACGGGATCGTACGGCGCGACGAGCGGGGCCACGATGGCGACGGCGACGAAGAACAGGACGATCGCTGCACCGAAGAGCGCGCTGCGGTTCTTCAGGAATTTCGCGAGAACGCGGCTGCGCTTCTTGGGAAGCGCCAGGTCATCCGTGATGGCGAGCGTCATCGGGCGTGCCTCAGGCGGGGATTGGCGAGGACATAAAGAATGTCGGCGAGGAGGTTCATGAGGATGAACCCTACGGCCGTGCACAGGACGACGCCCTGCACCACGGCATAGTCGCGGTTGAAGACCGCGTCGACGATGAGCTTCCCGAACCCGGGAATCGTGAAGATCTGCTCCGTCAGCACCGCGCCCGCGAGCAGCTCGCCGAACAGGAGCGTGGACAGGGTGATGATGGGAACGAGCGCGTTGCGCAGGGCATGCTTCATGATCACGACCCGGCCGAGGAGGCCTTTCGCGCGCGCGGTCCGGATGTAGTCCGAGCGCAGCACGCCGAGCATGGCGCTGCGGGTGTGGCGCATCAGGCTTGCGGCGAGGCCGGTGCCCAGCACGAAGGCGGGCATGATCATGGTCTTGACGTTGAGCCACAGATCTTCGCCCGGCGGGACGAAGCCCGAGGCCGGAAGAAGCTTCCAGCGCACCGAGACGAGCATGATGAGCAGGATGCCCAGCCAGAAGTTCGGAATCGAAAGGCCGGACAGCGCCACCACGTTGGCGGCGTAGTCCACCGACGTGCCCTTCCGGACCGCCGAAACGATTCCGGCCGGAATCCCGATGGCGAGGGCCACGATCATGGCGAAGATCGCAAGCTCGATGGTCACGGGGAGCTTGCTCAGGATCAGGGTCAGGACGGGAATGTCGGTGCGCAGCGAGATGCCCAGGTTCCCCTGGAGGACCTGACCGAACCAGGCGAAGTACTGGACCGGGATCGGATCGTCGAGGCGATATTTCTCGCGCAGGAATGCCAGCACCTGCGGGTCCCGCTCCTCGCCGGCCAGGGTCAGGACGGGATCGCCCGGCAGCAGCTGCTGCAGGGTGAAGACCAGGACCGACACGATCAGGATCGTCGGTATGGCGATGAGAAAGCGTTTGGCGATGTAGCGGAGCATGGGGCTCTGGCTTTTCTGCGCTGACGGAGGGGGCATGCCCGGCTTCGCGCCGGGCATGCCGGGTTTTCGCCGGTCAGGATGCGAACTTCACGCCCTTGAGCCGGATCATGCCGTCCGGATAGGGGCGGAAGCCCTGCACCTTCTTGGCCAGCACGAAGGGCCAGGGCTGGTAGTAGGTGTAGATGATGGGCAGCTCGTCCTGGAGGATGGTCTGCGCGGCGTCGTACAGCTCCTTGCGCTTGGCCTCGTCCGTGACGGTGCGGGCCTCGTTGAGCAGACGATCCACTTCCGGGTTGCAGTAGCGTCCGTCGTTCAGGCCGCCCTTGCAGGTCACGAAGGGGTGAATGTTGCCGTCGGGGTCGACGCGGCCGGACCACCCGATCACGTTGACGTCGAAGTTTCCGGCCTGCGCCTCCTTCTGCATGGCGGCGAACTCGGTCGGGCGCAGGGAGATGTCGAAGCCGGCCTCGGCGGCCATCGCCTGGATGATCTCGGCGATCTGCTGCGTCGTCGTGCTGGTGCCGAAGGTGAGGTCGAACTTCACCCGGTCGACACCTGCCTCCTTCAGGAGCTTCTTCGCCTTCTCGACATCGCGCTTCTTCGCCGCGAACTTCTTGTCGTTGTAGGGGCTCGCCTCCGGGAAGGGCTGCCCGGCCGGCGGGAAGATGCCCTGGCCCACGACCTCGTTGATGACGTCGCGGTCGATGGCGTATTCGAGAGCCTGGCGGACCCGCTTGTCGCGGCCGAGCGGCGACTTGGAACGCTCGCCGTTGTTGGTGTTGATCGTCAGGCCCTGGTAGCCGATGCCGCTTACCGGAGCGAAGATCAGGGAGGAGTCCTTCTTCACGGCCGCCACGTCGCTCGGGGCGAGGCGCTCGAGCATGTCGAGGTTGCCGGCCTTGAGATTGGCGAGACGCACGGTCGTGTCGGGGATCGGCTGGAACACCACCTTGTCGAAGTGGTAGTCCTTCGCGTCCCAGTAATCCTTGAAGCGCTCAAGGACGATGCGGTCGTTCTGAACGCGCTCGACGAACTGGTAGGGACCGGAGCAGACGGGCTTCTGACCGAAATCGGCCGAGGCGAGAGCCTTGGGCGACATCATCATCCCGGCGCGGTCGGAGAGCTGCGACAGCAGCGTCGCGTCGGGACGCGACAGCTTGAGGGCCACGGTCATGTCGTCAATGACCTCGACGCTCTCGACGGAGCCGATCTCGCTCTTGCGCAGGCTGTCGGGCAGGGTGCGCGCGCGGTCGATGTTCGCCTTCACGGCGGCGGCGTTCAGGGGCTCGCCGTCGTGGAACTTGACGCCCGGGCGAATCTTGAGCGTGAGCGTCTTGGGGGCGGTCCAGGTCCACTCGGTGGCGAGCTGCGGAACGATCTTCAGATCCGGCGTGATGTCGACGAGCTTGTCGCAGAGCGAGGTAAAGACGATGCGCCCGACGAATGTCCGGGCGCGATGCGGGTCGAGCACGTCCGGGTCCTCGTTGAGGCCGATCCTCAGGGTCTGCGCGGATGCTGCGCCGCCCATCGCGAGCGCGACGGTCATGGCGAGCGTGAATGCGGCTTTCTTCAACTCTCTCTCCTCTGGTTCTTAACGGCTTGGGTTCGCGGTCTGGTCCTGCCGCTCCCGCCAGGTTTTGTAGAGCGCCATGCGCCTGGCGAGGGTGGGACTCGGTGGCGGAGCCGTGACGGCGCCGGCCCCCGCATTCTGGATCTCGCGCCAGAAGTGGCAGGCGACGCTCCTGCCGTCGCCTGCGGCCTCCAGCTTCGGATGCTGCTCCCGGCAGAGCGGGCGCGCATGAGGGCAGCGGGTATGGAACCGGCATCCCGGCGGAGGCGCCGTCGGACTCGGAACGTCGCCCTGCAGAAGGGGCTTGGGGCTTCTGCCCACGGGGCTCGGGACCGGGATCGCCGTGAGCAGCGCCTGCGTGTAGGGATGCAGCGGGTTGTCGAAGAGGCCGTCGGTCGAACTGAACTCGACGATCTCGCCGAGATACATGACGGCGACCCGGTCGCTCATGTGGCGGATGACGGCGAGGTCGTGCGCGACGATCACGAGCGTCAGACCGAAGCGCTCCTTCAGGTCCTCCAGCAGGTTGATGATCTGCGCCTGGATCGACACGTCCAGGGCCGAGACCGGCTCGTCCCCGACGATCAGCTTCGGCTCCCCCGCCAGGGCGCGGGCGATGCCGATGCGCTGGCGCTGTCCGCCCGAGAACTCGTGCGGGTAGCGGTTGGCATGGGCGGGCAGCAGGCCCACCGTGCGCAGCAGTTCCGCGATGCGCTCGCGCCGCTGCGGCCCCTTGGCAAGGCCATGCAGCCAGATCGGCTCTCCCACGATGTCGCCGACCGTCATGCGCGGATTGAGGGACGCGAAGGGGTCCTGGAAGATGATCTGCAGTTCGCGGCGAAGGCGGCGCATCTCTCCCTCGTCGAGGGACAGGATGGAGCGTCCCTCGTAGCGCACGTCGCCCGCCGTCGGCTCGATGAGGCGCAGGAGAAGGCGGCCGAGGGTCGACTTTCCGCATCCGGACTCGCCGACGATGGCGAGGGTCTCTCCGCGCCGGACCGCCAGGGAGACCCCGTCCACCGCATGAACGACCGTCTTCGCGGCGAGGAGGCCGCCTCCGCCGAAATGTTTGACCAGGTCCACGCCCTGGAGGATGACGTCGTCGGCGAGGCTCATGCCGTGTCTCCACGATGGATCTCGAGCGGGGCATACCAGCAGCGCGCCCGGTGCCCGGGCGACAGCTCCGTGAGCGGGGGCGGCTCCAAGGCGCAGCGCGCGTCCGCAAAGGGGCAGCGGGGCGTGAAGCGGCAGCCTTTCGGCATGAGCTCGGCGGGCGGAACCGTGCCGCGGATGGTCGCGAGGCGGCCCTGCCGGCGCCCGAGCGAGGGCACGGAGCCCATGAGGCCGATGGTGTAGGGGTGCTGCGGGTCGTCGAAGATCGCCTCGACGGGACCCGCTTCGACGATCTTGCCTGCATACATCACGGCGACGTCGTCGGCGACCTCGGCGACCACGCCGAGATCGTGCGTGATCAGGATCATCGCCATGCCGCTCTCCTCCTGGAGCCGGCGGATCAGGGAGATGATCTGGGCCTGGATCGTGACGTCGAGCGCGGTCGTCGGCTCGTCGGCGATGAGGAGTTCCGGCTCGTTGGCGAGGGCCATGGCGATCATGACCCGCTGACGCATGCCGCCGGACATCTCGTGAGGATAGGCCCGCAGGCGCTTCTCGGGCGCCGGGATCCTGACCCGCCGAAGCATCTCGAGGGCACGCTCCTTCGCCTCGGCCCGCGAGACTTTCCGGTGGCGCAGGATGCCTTCCATGATCTGGTCGCCGACCGTGAATGCCGGGTTCAGGGAGGTCATCGGCTCCTGGAAGATCATCGCGGTCCGGTTGCCGCGCATGTCGGCCTGCTCCCGCTCCGACAGGCCGAGCAGGTCCCTGCCGCGGAAATAGGCCGCGCCGCCCACGATCCGCGCCGGCGGCGTCGGCAGGAGGCCCATGAGGGAGAGGGCGGTGACGCTCTTCCCGCACCCGGACTCGCCCACGAGGCAGAGGGTCTTGCCCTTGGCGACGGAGAAGGAAACCTCGTCGACCACATTGACGCCGGGCGGGGCGCCGTCGAAGCGGATCGACAGCCCGTCCACGCGAAGCAACGGTTCCTGTTCCGGGGCCCCGCGGGACTCGGCCCCAGTCCTCGTCGTATGAAGCGCCGCATCGTTCATCATGCTGCGGGTCGTCCTTGCTCGTCTGCCGAGGGGGCGTTGAGGGATTCGTCGTGGCTCGCCATAGAGGGGCGGGTCATGATCCTGAGAAGGCTTGCGCGGACGGTCTCGAGGTGCTCGCGCATGGCCTGTTCCGCGGCCCCGCCGTCGCGGGTCGCGATGGCCGCCACGACCCGGCCGTGCTGGTTCACGTAGTGGCGCTGCCCCGGCTTCGAGCGCGCCTGCTCGCGGAGCCGCCGCCAGGTGGGATCCTGGCGGATGCGGTTCATGATGTCGAAGAACACGAAGAGAAGGCTGTTGCCCGCCGCCTCCGCGATGGCCCGGTGGAAGGCGCCGTCCCACAACTCGCGGCTGTCCATGTCGCCGTCGGCGCTCGTCGCCGTCTTGTGGGCCAGGTGCTTCAGGCGCTCGATGTCGCCGTTCGTGGCCCGCAGGGCGGCGAGGCGCGCCAGGGCCGGTTCGATTTCCAGGCGGGCCTCCATGATCTCCAGGGGGTTGGTGCCGCTGGAGAGGGCCTCCAGGTCCATCTCCGTGCGCGGAGGGCGGGGGCCGACGAAAGTCCCCTTGCCCTGGCGCCGCCAGATCCGTCCCTCCGCCTCCAGAACCTCCAGGGCGCGCCTCAGCGCCCGGCGGCCGACCCCCATCTGCTGGGACAGGGAGCGCTCGGGCGGAAGCTGCGCGTCCCCGCTGCCGTCGAGGGACTCGAGCAGGAGGCGCAGTTGCCGGAGGGCAAAATCCGAGCTGTCCGACAGGGGCTCGACAGCCATCGCTTCCTCTCTGGGACCAATTGTTACTTTGGTTCAATCAAAGTGGGACGTTTCTTGCGCTGAATCGGCCCACAACGAAAGAAGCTATCGCAAGTCCGAACCATTGCGCAATTGGTTTCGCAAGGGTTCGAAATGGTACGCGGATCCGCTCCTCAAAAAGCCAGGAAAAGCCGTGGAGAAGCGGGCGTTCGAGTGCCCGGGACGGCACGCGCCCCTTGCAGTGCAGGAAAGAGGGCCGAGATAACGGGGGGAGAAGAAAAGCGGATGTGACGATGACGGAAATCCTTGCCCTGTTGACGGACCCCACGGTCTGGGCCGCCCTCGCAACCCTCGTGGTGATGGAGGTGGTGCTCGGCATCGACAACCTCATCTTCATCTCCATCCTGACCAACAAGCTGCCCGCCGACCAGCAGGGGCGGGCACGACGCATCGGGATCGGCCTCGCCCTGATCCTGCGGCTCGGCCTCCTGGGAACGGTCGCGATCATCGTTCAGCTCACGGAGCCGATCTTCGCGCTCTTCGGCCGCGGCTTCTCATGGAGGGACCTGATCCTCATCGCGGGCGGTCTCTTCCTGGTCTGGAAGGCCACCAAGGAGATCCATCACAACGTGGATCCGGACCCCGGCCCCGACATGTTCGAGGGCAGCAAGGCAGGCCTGGGCTTTGCTGCCGCCATCGGCCAGATTCTGGTCCTCGACCTCGTGTTCTCCATCGACAGCATCATCACGGCGGTCGGCATGACCGATCATGTCCCGGTGATGGTCGTCGCCGTCATCGTCGCCGTCGCTGTGATGCTGGTGGCCGCAAATCCGCTCGCGCGATTCATCCAGGCCAACCCGACGGTGGTCATGCTGGCACTGGGATTCCTGCTGATGATCGGCATGACGCTCATCGCCGAAGGTTTCGGGGCGCATGTGCCGAAAGGCTACATCTACACCGCCATGGCCTTCTCCGCTCTCGTCGAGGGGCTCAACATGCTGGCGCGGCGCGCCCGCCGCAAGCGCTGACGGCGCCCTGCGGCGCCGCGAGCGTCGCAAGGCTCCTCAGGCAGACGGCATGGCCTCCCCGGCCTGGGTCGCGGACGGGCGGACGGAAGCCTGGAGGCGCGGGAGGAAGTCCCAGAGCTCGCGGTTGAGGATCTTGAGGTCCTCGACCGTCTTGACGAGCTCGCGGATGCGCCCCTCGTCGACGGGCCGGACCTCGCCGAGAACCAGGCGGCCGGCGCTTTCCCTGATCTTCATCGCATGCGTGTGGGTGATCTCGCCCCGGTCGCTCACCGTGTACATGCAGTGATTGAACTCGTTGCGGACGCGCGTGCAGGCATTGAAGCGCGCGATGAGCCGGTCGAGGGTCTCGGCCGCGCTTTTGTCGGCAATCTTCGCCTTCGCGAGGCGCTGCACGAGATCCAGCCGCGCGCGCGTGGTGTTCAAGGTGGCGAAGACGATGGCCGCCGAGACCTCGTCGGTCTCCAGAAGGAGCATGAGCACATAGATGAACATGCTTTCGTTATTCGACCAGCTGAAGACCAGGTTCCCGATCAATGCCAGGACCACGGTGCGATGATCGGCGGAATCGATGGCCGCAGCCTCGATGGCCTCAAAATCGGGCTTCTGCGGAAGCCGTGTCGGCATGGCGGCGCCTCCTCGATCCGCGCAGGCGGGACGCTCCGCCTGTTCCGGCTCCGGCCACTATAGCCCGGTTTATGCGGAAGGGCGATTGCGGCGGGTTCGCCCCCGCCGCATCCTGTCGCGAAAGACGGGCGAAGACGAAAATGTTTCAGCTGTGGAAGGCGCGCCGCGGCAGAAGGATCGCGCTCGCGATCCTCCGACCTCTGGTGGAGGGAACGGAGGCGCGGTTAGGCCGCATACCATCGGCGGCATGGCACGATGCTTATATCGTCGGCTTTCTTTCAATGCTGGCGAGCCTCGAAGCAAGGGCCGCACTGGGCGGGTCCATCGGCTCGTTGGCGCTCGGCCTCATTCAATGCGAAACCATCGCCGATCTGAGCGGCGAGGCGCCGGGAATCCACGGCGAAGAGATCATGAACCTGAGCACGGAGGGCGATCGGAGATTCCTCGAGGGCTGCAGTCAGGCTGCGATCTTTCATGTCGCGCGTCAAAGGAGTCGTCTCGGCAGTACGGCCGTACCCGGCGACACGTGGGAATCATGTGGGTGCCATCTCCAGGACGATCTTCTCCAGCTTTGGCGCGACGTATTCGAGGAGAGAGTCGCCGCGCTCCTGTGAAGTGGCGTGCGTCCCGCCTTATGGCGCAGGGCTACTCCCATTGCGCAACTGGACGACCGGGGTGAATCGAAGTCTAATTTCCTCGATCCTGTGGACTTCCTGGTGGATTGTCCCACAGGGTGATTTGAGTCCGCGGCCGATGAAGAACAGAAGCATCACGAGCATCGGCGGCCAAGGGTGGAACGCAAGTTCGAGAGGCTGAGATCGTTTCGGATCGAGACGGTGCGAAAAGGCTTCTCCAATACAAACGATGACATTGGGGCGACCGCATGAACGTGCGGCGGGCTTTCTTGCCGGGTCGGCTCGATGGAGCCGGTTTCCGGGCCCGTCCACGCATGCTTCGAAAAATGTCGGCCGGAACGATGCGGCCAATGTGACAGGAGGCGCCAGGCTCTTTCGCGAAATGATTGCCACGAGGCCATCCGGCCCGGCTTGGTTTGCCTGCGCTTGGCAGGTTGCCGGTCGTGCCTGCTGGAAGAACTCCAATCCCAATCTGGCGTCGCGTCGCCCCGGCCGAACACGTAATGGATGGAAAGGCCGAAGCGTCCGCCGCCGCCAATCGAACGAGGACATCGATCATGGCTACCGACCAGAACGGCAACATCGCTGCGGCCATTGCCGGCTTCGCTTTTGCATCCCAGGAGAACGGGAATTACGAGGACGAGAGCAACACCGACAGCCGGAACGACAACAGCACCACTGACAGCTACAACGACAACTCCGACAATTCGGATAACAGCGATAACTCCGACAACAGCGATAATCGCGTAACCGACAGCTATAACGACAATTCCGACAACTCGGACAACAGCGACAATAGCACGGCGGACAGCTACAACGACAACAGCGACACCACGACGGTCGACGTGGCGTTGAACGACGCTCTCAACAACAAGAGCACCAACGGAAGCTACAACGACAATTCGGACAATTCCGACAATTCCGACAACTCCGACAACAGCGATCACAGCACGACGGACAGCTACAACGACAACAGCGACACCACGACGGTCGACGTGGCGTTGAACGACGTCCTCAACAACAAGAGCACAAACGACAGCTACAACGACAATTCGGACAATTCGGACAATTCAGACAACAGCGTCAACGACAGCTACAACGCGACGGACAGCTACAACGACAACTCGGACAATTCCGACAATAGCGACCACAGCATCAACGACAGCTATAATCCCACCGACAGCTACAACACGGCCAGCTTCGACCTGAGCGTCGATGTCCGGGATTCCTTCAACTTCTCGGAGACAAACTGGATCAATCTCGATGGAGGAACGTTCGACGGCGTTCTGTCGGCGATCGGGGACGGCGCGGGTCAAGCGTTCAGCCTCACCCAGATCAGCGAGATGACCGACGACGATACGCTCACCGCGAACCTGAACAGCAATGCGGGCTGGAGCCAGGACGGCACATGGACCGGCGGCGATGCCAGCGGCATCAACGGCGCGTCCGGCGACTTCGCGTCCGGCGCAGGCGAGGACGGTGCGGTCGACACCAGCGTGACCGCTGCCGCGACCTCTCACCTCGAGGCGTTCAACCAGAACATCTCGATGGGTGCCAACATCCAGTACCACGGCATGACCGTGGTCGGCGGCGACCTGACCGACGATCACCACAGCTGATCGCTTGACGGAGCAGCCCGCGCGACAGCCTTGCGCGGGCTGCTTCATCGCCCTGAGGGACGACCTTGACGGCAGGAGGAGCCGATGGCCCCTGGTGGCGCTCTCGAAATGATCTGGCATTTCGCCGGGTATTGGCACATCGCCCAGGAATACGCCGCTGCCCGCCTCAAGTACGACGAGGCCTTCTACAAAGCCCAGAACATCGAGTACCGGGTCGAGGCCGCGGACGCAGTCGGTCCCTTCGCCGACATCCCGGACATGACCGGTCAAGCCGTGCGGGCAAATCTGTCCCCTTCTTCGACTGGATCCGGCATCGACATTGCCATCCTCAAGGCGCACTCGCATGGGTTCCCCAGGATCGAAGGCCACGCCCCCATGTCCGGCAGGCATGGGGACCTGATGCTCGACGAAGGCGACCAATTCCACGGTCCTGCGACCGGCGGCGGATCCCTCCACATCCGCTATATGCATGTCCATGTCGGGCATCGGCCCGTCGAGCATGGAGCGCCCGATCGGAGCGGGCATGGAGGACATCGCGAGCCGAGCTACAGCCTCTCATACGACGAACCTCCGTCGGGGGTCGTCGGAAAACTCACCCAGGTCAACGCCATGTCGGATCATGATCGGGTGTCCGACGGAGGCACAGGCTACGACGCCCTTCAGGCCATCGACGCGGACGCGACTGTTTCCCGTCTCGTCGACATGGGGACGGAGTTGATCCCTCAGGCGGCGATTCCGCTGGGGTGGCTGGGCGATGCCTCGGTCGACGACGTTCTCGCTCACGACCGTTCCCTCGCGGAGGGGAGCGCCTCGCCTGGGGAGGTCGCGCCGGGCCGTTATGTGAACGGCGAACTGCAGCAGGCCGATGCGCCGTCGAGCGAGCCGCCGGACCACGTCGTCCCGGCGCTGCCGGAGCGGAGCGAGCCCGACACCGAGCCGGGCCATGTTGCCGAGACGGGTGCGAACAAGGCCGGGAATGCCGCACTGATCCTCGATTTCAACGAGGCTCCGGCGAACCTGCTCGTGAGGGGCGACTACTTCTCGACCAACGCGATCCTCCAGGCCAACATTCTGCAGAACCAGGATCACGTCCTGGATGCGGGATCCCAGCCGCCGATCCTCGAGGGCGGGAGCAACATCACCGACAACACCGCCGTCTTCAAGGTCACGACCCTCCTGGAAGGTACCGGCTCCCAGGCCTACAAGGGAAACCTGACGGTCAACGTCGACTACGTGACCGGCGACCTGTTCGACATCAAGGCGCTGACGCAGAGAAGCGTTCTCCAGGACGGCGACGTCTCCGTGCAGACGACGACGGAGGCCTATTCGGAAGTCCGCACGGGCGGAAACGAGCAGTACAACGTCACCAAGTTCCTCGACTGGGGCAAGGGGTACGACATCGTCGTCGTTCTCGGCGACTACCACTCCGCCAACATCATCTCCCAGCTGAACGTCGTGCTGGACAATGACGTCGTGGGGCTGGGCAGCGCGGAGGGGGAGGGAGGGGCCCCGCAGGCATTCCTCGGACAGAACGCGCTTCGCAACGAGGCCACGATCCAGACCATCGGATCGGCCAGCTTCGGGACATGGACGGACGAGCTGCAGAAACTGATCGAGGGGCTCGCGAGCCGGGACGACGTCGACCGCGGCGCATGGTCGGGTTTCAAGGGCGCCGCGTCGGGCACGCTCGATGTCCTGTTCGTGACGGGCGACTACTACGATCTGAACATCATCAACCAGGTCAACCTGATTTCCGATCCCGACGTCGCGGTGCAATGGCGGGATGAGGGGTCGTCGCTGCAGTGGTCCTCGACGGGGGGAAACGCTGCATCGAACTCCGCCGTCATCGTCGATGCGAGCGCTCTGTCGAGCCATGTGATCGGCGGCGGCACATACGAGGATTCCATCCTGCTGCAGGCCAATCTGGTGTCCGACGGAACCCAGGCCGTGCAAGCCGATCCGACGGCCCTTGTGACCGAACTCGTCGCCTTCATCGACCATGCGCAGGGAGAGACTGTCGACGCCAACGCCTGGACGAAGGATGTCTTCGTCTCCCATCACGACACTTTCGGTCACGTCCTGACCTGATCCGATCCGGTCGCTTCTGCGCCGCTGGGGAAACTGATGCTCCTGAAAGATGCCCTGAGATCGCTTTCGACAGATCCGCAATCCGCGCCGGATACCGGCCGGAACGCCGCCGGCCCCTCGACTCCCCGGTCCATGGCGCCGCCTGTCGCGGAGAAGACGGATCCGATACGGCAGAGGCCGATCCCTCCGGAAGCCCACCCGCCGCGGCAGCCGCCTCAACAGCCGGTCGCCCGCGGCGAGGCGAGGGCCGCGCCTGCTTCCCAGACGAGACCCGCCGTTCCAGCCCGGAACGACGGCAGACCTGCGCAGAATCGCGCGAAGACGCCTCCCGGCAGCGGACCCGGCAAGGGAGGGAACGGTCCGCGCAAGCCGCCGCAACTGCAGCAGCGCTCCGCCGACCGCGATTTCAGGGAGGTTCTGAGCAAGGGGCTGGCGGCGTGCCGCCGCAATCTGATCACGGTCGCGATCTTCTCATTTTTCGTGAACGTGCTCGTTCTGGCGATCCCGGTCTATCTCTTCAACATCTCGGACCGTGTTCTCACCAGCCGCAGCGTCGACACGCTCGCGATGCTCTCCCTGGTCGTGCTGGGCGCGGTCCTCGCTCACGTCCTCATGGACATGATGCGGCGCTTCATCCTGATGCGGATCGCGGTCGAGGCCGAGAGCAAGCTCGGCGCGCCCGTGCTGAGCGCCGCCGCCAAGGCTTCCCAGAACGGGTCGATCAAGGAGTTCCAGGTTCTCTCGGACCTGCAGCATGTCCGGAGCTTTCTCACCGGCCCGGTCCTCCTGATGATGCTGGATGCGCCGGTCGCGCCGGTCTATCTCCTCGCCGTCTATCTGATCCACCCGCAGCTCGGATACATCGTCTCGGTCACCGGCATCCTTCTTCTCAGCGTCGCGCTCGTCAACCAGAAGCTGACCGCCGTTCCCTTCGCGAAGGCGAACGCCTATGCCTCGCGGGCCAACCTCCAGGCGGACGCCATGGCGCGGAACGCGCAGGTGATCAACGCCATGGGCATGATCCCCGAAGGGGTTCTGATGTGGGGGCGGGAGACGGGCGAATCGCTCAAGGCTCAGGTCATCGCGCAGGATCGCAACATCATAATGACGGGCCTGTCCAAGTTCATCCGCCTCACCACCCAGGTCTCCCTTCTCGGTTGGGGAGCGACGCTCTCCATGGCGGGCGAGCTCACCGGCGGCATGGTGATCGCGTCCTCAATCGTCGCCAGCCGCGCCCTGGCGCCGGTGGAGGGCACGATCGAGGGATGGCGGAACTTCGTGCAGGCGCGCTCGGCCTATGGGCGGATCAGGTCGCTTCTCCTCAACTCGCCGCTCAACATGGAGCGCCTGCGGCTGCCGCAACCGCAGGGGCGGCTGAGCGTCGAGCGCGTCCTGTATGTACCCCCGCCCAACAAGAAGGTGATCCTGAACGGAATCTCCTTCCAGCTGGAGCCGGGCGAGTCGCTTGCGGTCGTGGGCGCATCCGGCACCGGAAAGTCGACCCTGGGGCGGATGCTCGTCGGTTCCATCATGCCCACGGCGGGGAGCGTCAGGCTGGACATGATGGACCTGCGCAACTGGGATCCCCGCCAATTCGGCGAGAGCGTCGGATATCTGCCCCAGGACGTGCAGCTGTTCCCCGCCTCGATCAAGGCCAACATCGCCCGCATGCGGGAGGATGCGAGCGACGACGAGATCTTCGACGCGGCGGCGCTCGCGGATGTCCATGAAATGATCTCGCAGTTCGCGCAAGGGTACGAGACCATCGTCGGAATGGACGGAAGTCCGCTCTCGGGAGGGCAGCGGCAGCGCATCGGTCTCGCCCGCGCCTTTTTCGGAAACCCGCGCCTCGTCGTGCTCGACGAGCCGAACTCGAACCTCGACTTTCCGGGCGAGCAGGCGCTCGCGCGCGCGCTCATGAGGGCAAAGGAGCGCGGCATCACCATCGTGGCCATCACCCAGCGTCCGGCGCTGCTCAAGAGCGTGGACAAGATCATGATGCTCAAGGACGGCTCCGTTCAGGCCTTCGGCACGCGCGACGAAATCATTCCTCTCATGAGCGGTCGGCGGGCTCCTGACGGCTCGCCCGCCATCGAAGGATGAAGCAGGATCGCCCATGTCTCACACCGCCACCATCACTCTTCAGAAACAGCAGGAATGGTATGCGGACGTCCCCCGCAGCACGCGGCTGCCGACTCTCATCGGGATCGTCATCCTCGCGGTCACGGTCATGGGCTTCGGCTACTGGGGCGGCATCGCGCCCATCGCCGGCGCGGTCGTGACCTCCGGCGCCTTCGTGGCGACCGGGCAGAACAAGATCATCCAGCACCTGGAAGGCGGCGTCATCCAGGACATCCTGGTGCGCGAGGGAGACGTGGTGGAGCCCGGCGAGACCCTGATCCAGCTCGACGAGACGGGACCCCGCGCCGAGCTGCGCCGGCTGGCGCTGAGGGAGGCCCGCCTCCTCGCCATCGAGGCACGCCTGAGGGCGGAAGTCGCCGAGGGGCGCGAGGCCGCCTTTCCTGCGGAGCTGCTTTCGAGAGCGGAGAGCGATCCGGACATTGCGACCATCGTCAAGGCCCAGCGCGCGACGATCGAGGCCCGCCGGAAGAGCCTCCAGAGCGAGATCGCATCGATCAGAACCAGCATCGAGGCCCTGCAGGAGCGGATCAAGGGGAGCACGACCCAGCTCGCCTCGGTGAAGGAGCAGATCGCCTTCTTCGACGAGGAACTCGCAGTCAAGGAGCAGCTTCTGAAGACCGGCCTGATCCGGAGATCCGAGGTCCTGGCGCTCCAGCGTGCCCGGGCGAACCTCCAGGGCGAAGCGGGGCGCCTGACGGGCGAGATCGGCGACGCGAAGGAGCGCATCGCCCGATCCGAGGAGCAGATCGTCGGCGCCCGTAACGCAGCGATCAAGGCGTCCGTCGAGCAGTTGCACGAAACGCTGGGCGAGCTTGCGGACGTGAGGGAGCGAGTCCTGGCGGCGACGCGCGTCCTCGACCGGGTCAGGATCACGAGCCCCGTGAAGGGCGTCGTCGTGAAGATGCGCTATCACACTCCCGGCGGTGTCGTGGAGGCCGGCAAGACGGTGATGGAGATCGTCCCCCTCCAGGAGAATCTGCTGATCGAGGTGCGGGTGCGGCCCCAGGACATTCCGAACGTGAAGCTCGGGCAGAAGGCGATCGTCCGGCTGACCGCGCTCAAGCAGCGGATCACGCCGATGATCGAGGGCGAGGTGGTGTATGTCTCCGCAGACGCCCTGCCCGACGAGAAGAATGCCCTCGCGCGAAACGACGTCTACGTGGCGAGGGTTTCCCTGGACCCGAAGGAGGCGTCCAAGGTCCACGGGTTCGCTCCGACTCCCGGGATGCCGGCGGAAGTGTACATCAAGACGACGGAACGCACCTTCATCGAGTATCTGCTCCAGCCGATCCGGGACAGCATGGCTCGCGCCTTCCGCGAGCTGTGACAGCCCGATCGAGCGATACGGGCTGCGGACCAGCCTCGTTCCGGAAAGAGCCCTGGACAACCTCCGCTGCCTCTCGCCGCGGCTTCGGTGCGCTTCCCCAGGGCAACTGTCGAAAGAAGGTCCCGCCAGGGCTGCTCGGGAGGCAAACGTTCTGCCGACCATGTCTCACCCGAACGGAGGCATCGATAGCAGTAGCCTCTAATCGAACCTCCGGGACGAGAGACTTCGCATATGAGCGCCAAGCCGATCCATTACAACGTGTCGGAGACAGGTTGAGCGATGTAAAACTGGGAATCGACAGTCGTTCTGCGAAGGAAATTAGGATTTTTATTCTGCGCATCGGACGATATTGAAATTACCTCCGAAGCGGTAATTTTACCTCCTTTGCCTTAATGCTTAACGAAACATGAATTGTATAATTTTCGCGTTAACTGCAAAAAGGGATGTAGCGGTATGCCTCAGAACTCATTGCCCGTCACCACATTCCTGGCTTGCAGGAGTGCCATGGCCCGCGAAGGAATTCGTCACATTCTGTCTTCCACGCGCTACCGGGTCAGTCCGGAGGAAGCCGCCGACGAGGGTGGGGTTCTGGCACGGCTCTCCCGCGAATCGGAAGCTCTGCTCATTCTCGATGAGAATCTTCATCACGAACGTACTGCCGACGTCATTCGGGATCTGAAAACGCGTGCTCCGGCCGCTCGCATCGTCGTCCTGTCCGAGAGCTTCGACATGGGCGGCATGACGGCCACCCTCAATGCAGGGGCCGACGGTTACTGCCTGGCGACGATCGGATGCGAGACCCTGGTCAAGTATCTGGACCTGGTGATGCTGGGGGAGAAGGTCTTCCCGGCGGCCATGGTCATCACCGCTCTTTCGGAGCGAGGTGAGGAGGCATCTCCGCCGCCGCGCTTCTACTCGGCGGCCGACGCTCAGCGCATGCAGGTCATCGCGTCGAGCGCGCCGAGCCGGATGCTCTCGGCCCGTGAGGCGGAGATCCTCCACTGCCTGATGGAGGGAGCTCCGAACAAGATGATTGCACGCAAGCTCGATGTCGCCGAAGCGACGGTGAAGGTGCATGTGAAGGCCATCCTGCGCAAGATCCGCGTCACCAACCGGACTCAGGCCGCCATGTGGGCCGTCACGCATTTCTCGAACGAGGCTCACGACAACTCCGCCTCGTTGCCGTCCTGAACGCAATCGAGCCGCTGCACCCCGTTGCAGCGGATGAGAAACGGCCGGGTGTGAGGCGTCTCATGGCCGGCCGAACCGTCCAATTCCGGCAGTGTCGTCGTCTTGGGGGGAACCGCGGGCGAGGACAGTGGCGGCGGGCTATCCATCGGTCATGACGGCGAGCCGTCGGATGCGTTCGCGCAAGACGACCCCTCAAGACGACCCCTGGAGCCTGCATTCACCGCCTGCCGGTGCGAGCGTCTCACGCATTCCCTCGGGGCGCTCCGGTTTGTTGCTTCAGGGGAGGCTGGTTTCATGGCTTCCGGCAAGAGCCGTTCCAACCCCGGCAATGACATGACCAAGAAGGACGTGGTCAAGGAGCACGTTCAAAGGATGCTGAGGCGGCTGATCGACGCCCAGGGGCGGTGCCGGGCGGGCAACGCTTCAGTGAAGGATTCCATAGAGCGGAATCGAGAATAGGATCTTTCCGTCCTCGTTCGTGACTTCAAGCGTCCAACTGTGCCAGTCCTCGGAAATTCCCTCGTCTTCCTCGAGAAGCTCCTCGATGGCCTTGATGGCCTGGAGCCGCGCCTGCTCAAGGTCCGAAACCTCAATCCCATCCAAGTCCAGGATGCGCTCATAACCATCGATGAGATTGAAGTAGCACCTCATGATGACCGGTATCGGCTCCATCTGCATTTTATGTAGACTTTGTTGGATTCGCGGGACCTTGAAACGCCGACCGTGAATTGTCTAAAGGTGCGCAGAACCGATGTCTAGGTTCTAAATCGCCGGACGGCGGCAAACTACCCTCAAGGGTGAGTTCCCGGCGAATCACTTGTTCCGACACGCGTCTCGACGCCGTTCTTGCCGGCGACTTCGCGCCTCGGCTCGTTTGCACCGATGCAGGTCTGAAGCGCATTCAGGAAATAATTGCTCAAGAGACACTTTGCAAAAATAGAACAAACTACGTCCCAAGAGACGATAAGTGCTGACGGCCTATTTTGCCGTTGAGGAAGATGGGTTAGCTTTCTTACGTGGGAGATACAAAGAAAACAGGTGCTGAACTGTCCGGGGGCTAGGTCAGAGAAGCAGGCAATGAGGAAGAACTACGGTTGCGATGGCTTGTCCAATTTGGACGGCTTGGTCCCTGGTGAGGCATTCTCACAGATTTCGGACGCCCAGCTTCGCGGAGATTGGGATGCAACGGTCAAATCCGACACCGAGCCCGTGCCCGCCTTGCTCGTCGAGCCCAACACGCTGCTGCGGGAAGGGCTGAAACGCATCCTGGCGGGAACCCGATTCAGCGTGATTGCCTCCTGCTCAGGTTTCTCCGACATCCGCTCCTATGGAGCGCCCGACAGGCCCTTCATCCTGATCGTCAGTGCCGGTGCCGGCCACGAGGAGGTCTTCCGGCAGATCCGGCAACTGAAGGCGGAGCATGGCTCCGCGAAAGTCGTCGTCCTGGTGGACGAGTATGACCTGAAAGAGATTCTGTCCGCCTTCCAGGCCGGTGTCGATGCCTATCTCGTCAAATCGGTTTCCTGTGAGGTCCTCACCAAGTCTCTCGATCTCGTCATGCTCGGCGAGGCCATATACCCGGCCTCGATCCTCGGGCTCGTCCATGGTCCGGCGACCGAGATCGAGGAGCAGCCGGAGAATCCGGACGAGATCCTGATGGAGGCCGGAAGCAAGCTCGGCAAACGGGGCCTCTCGGTGCGGGAGACGGTGATCCTGCGCTGCCTCATGCAGGGCGATTCCAACAAGATCATCGCGCGCAAGTTCGACATCACGGAAGCGACGGTGAAGGTCCACGTGAAGGCCATCCTTCGCAAGATCCGGGCGAAAAACAGGACCCAGGCCGCCATCTGGGCCGCCAGCCACCTGCGCCCCGGCGACCACTCCGCCGGGCTCGACGGCCGCCACTGATCCAGGGCCGTTCCAGCGGGGCGGCGGTTCCCCGCCCGCCCCGGCCCCTGTCGGCGGCGCCGTAAGGTCTCGCCTTCGTCCGCTGCGTCGTCAGAGGCGAGGCCGGGATTTCCCGCTTCACGCGTTCTCCGGCGCGACGAGTTGCCGATGTGCGCGGCGGGAGGGAGCCGCTCGGCCTTGCTTGGAATTGCCCCTCCGTTCGATCAGTGCCCTTTCCTCGCCTGCAACGCTAGGCTTGGTCTTCGTCCGTGCTCCTCGCTTCGTTCCGAGGCATGGACCGGGAGCCAGGAGCGTTCGAGCACTCATGAGTCCAGTCACTCCCGTTCTCCTGTCCGGCGGATCGGGCTGCCGGCTCTGGCCTCTCTCGCGTCCGCATCGTCCCAAACAGCTCCTGTGCCTGATCGGTGACGAAACCCTGCTGCAACAGACGGCGCGGCGCGTCCAGGGGAACGCCCTCTACGGAGAGCCCCTGGTGATGGCCCAAGCCGACCACCGCTTCGCCGTCGCCGAGCAGATGCAGGCCGTGGGAGCAGGAGCGCGCATCGTCCTGGAGCCCTGTCCGCGCGGCACCGGTCCCGCAGTCGCGGCCGCGGCGCTGATCGCCGGCCGCCGCGATCCGGAGGCCGTGCTTCTCGTCATGCCGACGGACCATCTCATTCCGGACGCGGATGCTTTCCATGCTGACGTCGCAAAGGGCCTCCCGGCGGCGCGCGCGGGGCATCTCGTCCTGTTCGGTCTCGCGCCGGCGGCGCCGGAGACGGGATTCGGTTATGCCCGCCTGGGCCGCTCCCTGGAATGGGATGCGGCGGTGCGCAGGGTCGCCGCGTTCGAGGAAAAGCCCGACAGGGCGACGGCGGAGAGATACCTCCGGTCCGGAGATCATCTATGGAACAGCGGGATCTTTCTCCTGCCGGCGCAGGCCTTCCTCCAGGAACTCGCGCGGCACGAGCCCGACCTGCTGCGGGCTTGCCGGAATGCGGTCTCGCGCTCGACGGTCGACCTCGACTTCATTCGGCTCGATGGCGACGCCTATGCGCAGGCACGGCATGTCTCGGTGGATCGGGCCGTCCTCGAAAGGACGGACAGGGCGGTTATGGTGGAAGCGGCGTTCCGGTGGCGGGACATGGGGACCTGGTCGGCCCTTTGGGAGCGGGAGAACAAGGACGCGAGGAACAACGTTCTTCTCGGAAACGTCGTCGCGCGGGATACCAGGGGCAGCTACGTCCGCTCGGAGGGTCCCTTCGTGGCGACGCTCGGCGTGGAGGACCTGATCGTCGTTGCCACGCCAGACGCCGTGCTCGTGGCGGACCGCCGCGCGGGCCAGGAGGTGAGGGGGCTCGCCGAAGAGATGGACGGCGGAGGGCGCGAAGCCGACGGCCGGCCTTCGTGAGCGGCGGACGGGGAGCGGACGGGGAACGGCCGATCCTGGAAATGCCCTATGCGGCCGCCGAGGCTCCGGCGCCTTCGTCCTCGAGGATCATCATGGCCCCTTTCTCGGCGATCATGATGGTCGGCGAGTTAGTGTTCCCGCTGGTGATCGTGGGCATGATGGAGGCATCCACGACGCGCAGCCCTTCGATGCCCCGCACGCGAAGCCGCTCGTCCGTCACGGCCATGGGATCGCTCTCCACGCCCATCTTCGCAGTGCCGACCGGGTGGAAGATCGTGGTCCCGATCTCGCGCGCGCCCTGAAGCAACTCCCGGTCCGTCGTCAGTTCTCCGCCGGGCTTGTATTCTTCGGGACGGTACCTGCCGAGCGCCGGCATCGAGACGATGCGCCTGACCAGGCGCAGGGCGTCGACCGCGACCTGCTCATCCTCCTCGGTTGTCAGGGAGTTGAGCCTGATGACCGGCGGCGTCAGGGGATCGGGACCGCGGAGCTGGATGCTGCCGCGGCTCGTCGGGCGGAGGTTGCAGACGCTCGCCGTGAAGGCGGGGAAGGGGTGCGGCTCCTCTCCGAACTTGTCGAGGGAGAGGGGCTGGATGTGGAACTGGAGATTGGGCGTCGCGTAGCGCGGCGAGGAGCGCGTGAAGGCGCCGAGCTGCGAGGGCGCCATGGTCAACGGGCCCCGGCGGAAGAGCGCGTATTCCAGCGCCATGTGCCCTTTGCGGATCAGCGAGCGGTAGTCCTCGTTGAGCGTGCGAACGCCGTGGACGCGATAGATCGGGCGCAGCTGGAGATGGTCCTGCAGGTTGGCGCCCACGCCGGGCGCGTGGTGCACGACGGGGATGCCGTGCTGCTGCAGGAGATTCCCGTCGCCGATTCCGGAGAGCTGGAGGAGCTGCGGCGTGACGACCGCGCCCGTGGAGACGATCACCTCGCGCCGTGCCCGGACCTGTCGCCGCGTGCCGCCCCGCATGAACTCCACGCCGACCGCGCGCCTGCCCTCGAAGAGGATCCGCGTCGCCTGCGCCTCGATCTCGACGGAGAGGTTCGGCCGGGTGAGCGCGGGCTTGAGGAAGCCGCGGGCCGCCGACCACCGGCGCCCGTTCTTCTGGTTCACCTGGAAATAGCCGATGCCCTCGTTGTCCCCGGTGTTGAAGTCGCTCGTGCGGGGAATGCCGGCTTCGACCGCGGCTTCGATGAAGGCGTCGAGGATGTCCCAGCGCACGCGCGGAGCCTCGATCCGCCACTCGCCTCCCACCCCGTGGTGCTCGCCCTCGCCGAGATAATGATCCTCGTGACGGCGGAAGATCGGCTTCACGTCCTCCCATCCCCAGCCGCGAAGGCCCATCTGGCGCCAGCCGTCGTAATCCTCGCGCTGGCCGCGCATGTAGATCATGGCGTTGATGGCCGAGGAGCCGCCGAGCACCTTTCCGCGCGGGTAGTTCAGGACGCGGCCGTTCAGGCCGGGCTCCGGTTCGGTCTTGAACATCCAGTCGGAGCGCGGATTGCCGATGGCGAAGAGGTACCCGACGGGGATGTGGAACCAGATCCAGTTGTCCCGCCCTCCCGCTTCCAGAAGGCACACGGTGCGGCGCCGGTCGGCGGAAAGGCGATTGGCGAGAACGCAGCCGGCGGATCCGCCGCCGACGATGACGTAATCGAATGTGTCGCTGTCTGACATGGCTCGGTCTCGACGGATGCGATCCGGCTCATTCACGCAATCCCGGACGGAAAGCCGGTTCCCGCCTGATCCGGGACGACTTCAAAGACTCCTGCGCCTGAGCGCTTCCATGGCCTCGCCGGCGATCCCGCGGCGGAAGACCAGCACGCAGACCACGAAGATGATGCCGATCAGAACCGTCACGGGGAAGTCGAACGTGGCGAGATAGTTCTGGAGCGTAATCACGAAGGCGGCGCCGACGACGGGGCCGATCAGGGTTCCGATGCCTCCCAGAAGCGTCATGAGGATCACTTCGCCCGACATCTGCCACTGAACGTCGGTCAGCGTCGCGAACTGGAACACGATGGCCTTGGTGCCTCCCGCCAGACCTGCCAGAGCGGCCGACATGACGAAGGCGCCGAGCTTGTAGCGTTCGACACGGTAGCCGAGGGACACGGCGCGGCGCTCGTTCTCGCGGATCGCCTTCAGGATGTTGCCGAAGGGCGAGTTCACGATGCGCCAGACGGCGAAGAACCCGAAGAGGAAGATCGCGAGGGTGACATAGTACATCGCGAGCGGCTCGTTCAGGTCGAGCAGCCCGAGCAGCCGCCCGCGCGGCACGCCCTGGATGCCGTCCTCGCCGTGGGTGAAGGGAACCTGCAGGCAGATGAACGCGAACATCTGACCGAGGGCGAGGGTGATCATCGCGAAGTAGATGCCCTGGCGACGGATGGCGAGGAACCCGACGACGAGCCCCAGGGCCGCAGCCCCGCAGGCGCCGAGAAGAATTCCCGCCAGCGGGTCCCAGCCCCACACCTTCACCGCATGCGCCGTGAAATAGGCCGCGCCTCCGAAGAAGGTGGCATGGCCGAAGGAGAGGAGGCCCACATAGCCGATCAGCAGGTTGAAGGCGCAGGCGAAGAGCGCGAAGCAGAGCACGCTCATCAGGAAGACGGGATAGAACGCGAAGGGCGCCGCCAGGAGCCCGACGAGGGCGAGGGCGGCAAAGACCTTGACGGGGATCCGCACCCCGTCCCGTCTCTCGAGAGCCTGCGACTGGACCTTCACGTTCCTCAAGCCTCCCGTCCGAAGAGCCCCGCCGGCCGGACGAGCAGGACGAGGGCCATGACGACGAATATCACGATGCTCGATGCCTCGGGGTAGAACACCTTCGTCAGTCCTTCCAGAACGCCGAGCACATAGCCGGTGACGATGGCGCCGAGGATCGAGCCCATTCCGCCGACGACCACGACGGCGAAGACGATGATGATGAGATTGGAGCCCATCAGCGGACTCACCTGGTAGATCGGAGCGGCCAGGACGCCGGCGAGCGCCGCCAGGGCGGCGCCGAGGCCGTAGGTGAGGGTCAGGAGGCGCGGGACGTTCACGCCGAAGGCCTGCACGAGGGTGGCGTTCTCGGTCGCGGCGCGCAGATACGCCCCGAGGCGGGTCTTCTCGATCAGAAGCCATGTGCCGAGGCACACCGCCAGGGAGGCGACGACGACCCAGCCGCGATAGATCGGCAGGAACATGAAGCCGAGATTGAGCGCGCCGGTGAGCTGCTGCGGCGGGGCATAGGGCTTGCCCGAGGTGCCGAACCAGTAGCGGAAGGCACCCTCGAAGATGAGCGCCAGGCCGAAGGTGAGGAGAAGCCCGTAGAGGGGATCGAGCCCGTAGAGACGGCTCAGCATGGTGCGCTCGATGGCGATCGCCGTCACGCCCACGATGAGAGGTGCGAGAACCAGGGACGGCCAGTAGCCGATGCCGAGATAGTTGAGGAGCCCGTAGGCCACGAAGGCGCCGAGCATGTACTGCGCGCCATGGGCGAAGTTGATGACGCGCAGAAGGCCGAAGATCACGGCCAGCCCGAGGCTGAGCAGGGCATAGAACGAGCCGTTGATGAGGCCGATGAGGATCTGCCCGTAGAGCGCCGGAGCGGGAATGCCGAAGATCGTGCTCATCTTGCCCTCACACCCCGAGCACGTCCTGGAGCTCGTCCATGTGGGCATCGAGCTCGTGCCCGGGGAACGAATTCACCATGCGTCCGTCCTCCATCAGGTAGAACCGGTCCGCCACCTTGCGGGCGAAGCGGAAATTCTGCTCCACGAGCAGGATGGTCATGCCGCGCTTCTTGAGGGCCACGAGAACGTCGCCGATCCGCTGGACGATGACCGGCGCGAGCCCTTCGGTCGGCTCGTCGAGAAGGATCAGGCGCGCGCCCGTCCGCAGCACGCGGGCGATGGCGAGCATCTGCTGCTCGCCGCCGGAGAGCTTCGTGCCCTGGCTGTGGCGCCGCTCGTGCAGGTTCGGGAAGAGGCTGTAGATCTCCTCGACGCTCATCCCTCCCTCGGCCACCTGCGGCGGCAGGGTGAGGTTCTCCTCCACGCTCAGGCTCGCGAAGATTCCGCGCTCCTCCGGCACGTAGCCGACGCCCGCCTGCGCCACCTTGTGCAGGGGCAGGGCGAGCAGGTCCCGTCCACGCAGCCTGATCGCGCCCTCGCGCCGCCGCAGGATGCCCATGATGGCGCGAAGCGTCGTCGTCTTCCCGGCGCCGTTGCGGCCGAGGAGGGTCACGGTCTCTCCCTCGTGGATGTCGAGATCGACCCCGTGCAGGACGTGGCTCTCGCCGTACCAGGCGTTCAGGGCGCGGACCTCGAGAAGGGGGTCACTCATGCTCCGTCCCCATGTAGGCCTCCCGCACCCGCGGATCGGCGCTCACCTCGTCGTAGCTTCCATCCGCCAGGATCTCGCCGCGCGCGAGAACCGTCACCCTGTCGCACAGGTCTTCGACCACATGCAGGTTGTGCTCGACCATGAGGATCGTGCGGCCCTTGGCGATGCGGCGGATGAGGTCGGAGATGCGGCCGATGTCCTCGTGCCCCATGCCCGCCATGGGCTCGTCGAGGAGCAGCATGGTCGGGTCGAGGGCGAGCGTGGTCGCGATCTCGAGCGCGCGCTTGCGGCCATAGGAAAGCTCGACCGCCGGCAGGTGCGCATAAGGAGAGAGGTTGACCGCATCGATCAGCTCGAGGGCCCTGTCGTCGAGGCGGGAGAGGACGTCCGACGAGCGCCAGAACTGCGTCGCGAGACGGGACGGGCGCTGCAGGGCCACGCGCACATTGTCGAGAACCGTCAGGTGCGGGAACACCGCCGAGATCTGGAACGAGCGCACGAGGCCGAGACGCGCGACCTCCGCAGGCTTCAGGGCGGTGATGTCCCGCCCGCGAAACTCGATCCTGCCGCGGGTCGGCGTCAGGAACTTCGTGAGCATGTTGAAAACCGTGGTCTTCCCCGCGCCGTTGGGGCCGATCAGCGCATGGACGGTTCCCTCACGGATGGAGAGAGTCACGTCCTTTACGGCGACGAAGCCGCGGAACTCCATGGTGATCCCGGTGGCGCTCAGGATGGGCGTGGCGCTGGCCATCATGCGGTCGCTCGCTCCACGAGGATGAACTCGTACTTCGGGCGGCGGCCCGGCTGCGCGGGCGGCCGCCTCGATGCGGTGGAGGGGGCGGCCGTGCCGTCCCCCCACGCTGCGGGACAGGTGATCACTGGGTCAGCTGGCAGCCGCTCTCCGAGGCCTTCAGGAAGGCATCGTCTCCCGGAACCTTGGCGAGCTGCTTGTACATGTCCCACTCGCTCTTGCTCTCCTCCGGCTTCTTCACCTGGAAGAGATACATGTCGTAGACCATGCGGCCGTTGGGAAGCACTTTCCCCTTCTTGGCGAAGACGTCCTCCACCGGCATCTCGTGCAGGGCCTTGGCCACCGGCTCGGTCGCATCCGTGCCGGCCTTCTGGATGGCCTTGAGATATTGCAGCACCGACGAATAGGTCCCCACGTGGATCATGTTGGGCATTCGGCCCGTGCGGTCCATGAAGCGCTTGGCGAAGGCACGGTTCTCGTCGCTCTGGTCCCAGTACCAGCCTTCCGTCAGCGTCAGGCCCTGCGCGGCCTTCAGGCCGAGCCCGCGCACCTCCGCAAGGGTGAAGAGCAGGGCCGCGAGGCGCTGCCCGCCCTGGGTGATGCCGAATTCGGAAGCCTGCTTGATCGCATTGGACGTATCGAGGCCCGCGTTCGCCAGACCGATCACGTTGGCGCCCGAGCTCTGCGCCTGGAGCAGGAACGAGGAGAAGTCGTTGGTGCTGAGCGGGTGGCGGACCGAGCCGAGCACCTGGCCGCCCTTCGCCTTCACGAACTTGGACGTCTCCTCCTCAAGCGAATAGCCGAAGGCATAGTCCGCGGTCAGGAAGAACCACTTGTTGCCGCCGTTCTGCACCAGCGCCCCGCCGGTGCCGACCGCGAGGGCGTGGGTGTCGTAGGCCCAGTGGAAGCCGTAGGGCGAGCACTGCTTGCCGGTGAGGTCCGTGGTGGCCGCGCCGGTGACGATGTTGATCTTCTTCTTCTCCTTCGACAGGCCCTGGACCGCCAGGGCGACGGAGGAGGTCGTCAGCTCCATGATCGCGTCGACCTTCTCGGTGTCGTACCATTGCCGGGCGATGCTGGACGCAACGTCAGGCTTGTTCTGATGGTCCGCGTTGACGATCTCGATCGGGGCGCCGAGCACCTTGCCGCCGAAATCCTCCACCGCCATGCGGGCCGCCTCGACCGAGGACTTGCCGCCGAAATCGGCATAGACGCCCGACTGGTCGTTCAGGATGCCGATCTTGACCACGTTGTCGGAAACCTGCTGTGCATGGGCCGATTGCGCCAGCACGGTGCAGCTCAAAGCGAAAAGAACCTTCTTGAGAACGCCCATGGGCTTCCTTCCCTCTCTGTTGCGCCGCCCGGCTGCGCCGGGTCTGTTATGCCCGCATGGTGAAACCACCCGGGGCAGCGGTCAAGGAAAGGTAAAGGGACTTTTGCGAGCTACAATACGGCCGAGATTCATTCTTAAGTCGGAGATGGCCTCGGCCCGTGCCGACGGGCGGGGGGCGCCTCAGGCGCCGGTCCCGTCCTTCGCACGGAGCAGAAGGGCGGCGAGCTCGGCGAAGCCGTCGCCGGAATGGGCGGCGGTGATGTAGGCTGGCTTGTGCCTCAGCCGGTGGGAGAACGCGCTGATGTTGGCGACGCCGACGCTCAGGGGAAAAGCCGCGAACATGGGCTCGTCGTTCGGCGAATCCCCCGCATAGACGACGCTCCGGCGCGCGGCGTCCCAGTCGAGGCCGAACACGTCGGCGAGCAGGATCTTCGCCATGCTCAGCTTGTCGTAGGCACCGAACCACCCGTTCACGTGAATCGAGCTGACCTTGGCCTGGGCTCCGGCCCGCTCGAAGATGGCGACGATCCGGTCCACCTCCTGCTCGGGCAGGGGCGGCACGTCCTCGCAGAAGTCGATGGCGAGGTCCGCCACCCGGTAGGCCTGGTCGCTCGCGAGGGCAGCGCCGGGAACGGTGGCCAGGACCTCCTTCTCGATGGCGTCGAGCCGGGCGCGGTTCTCCTGGCGCTCCTCGGCGCTTGCCCAGAAGTGCTGATGCATCTTCCGGGCGGGGCGGTCGTACCGGAAGTAGAAGGCGCCGTTCTCGCCGACCACAGCGTCCACGGGCCACATGCGGGCGATGTGGTCGCACCAGCCCGCAGGCCGACCCGTCACGGGAATCACGATGAAGCCGGCCCGGTGCAGGGCCTCCAGGGCGGCATAGGCCGAGGCGGTCAGCATGCCCTCGCTGGTGATCGTATCGTCGATGTCGGACAGGACGACGCGGACGGAACGGGCAAGATCGAGGGGAAGGTCGGAGAGCGGTCTCATGGAAGGCTTCGGCGGAGGGGCGCGGCAGGGGAGTTCCGGGAAGGTAGAAGCCGCAACTTGGCGGATCAAGCAAAATGATGTGGTATGTTCCACAAGGCCTGACTGCCTTTCAACATTCTGCCGGGACCGGGAGAGACCCGCAATGACTCTGTCTGCAGGAAAAAAGGCGGCGCGCCAGAGCCTGATCGTGGCCGAACTCGCCCTCAGCCCGACGGTCCGGACCTCCGCCCTTGCGCAACGGCTCGGGGTCTCCGCCGAAACCGTGCGGCGCGACATCGAGGAACTCACCCGCCGCGGTCTCGTCAGCCGCACCTATGGCGGCGCGGCCGGGCGCCAGCTCGGCCTTCAGCCGGACTTTTCCGGCCGGGACACGGAGGCGGTGGCGGAGCGCGACGCCGTCGCCCGTCTCGCCTCAGGTTTCGTGAAGCCGGGGCATGTGGTGATGATCGATTCCGGGTCCACCGCGGCGCGCTTCGCCCAGGCCCTGGCCGCCAGGGACGAGCGGATCACCGTCGTCACGAACGGGTTTGCGGTCGCGGAGGCGTTCATGCGGTCCGGGAACGCGCGCGTGATGTTCTGTCCGGGCGAGGCCGTTGCGCGGGAGCGGGGCGTCTACGGCTCCGAGACCTGCGGGTTCCTGCGCAGGTTCTTCGCCGATCTCGTCTTCATCGGCGCCAGCGGCCTGACGGCGGAAGGTCCGACCGACGTCGAAGCGGAGGCCTGCGCGGTGAAGCGCGCCATGCTGGAGCGTTCCGACCGCCGCATGCTCCTGATCGATTCCACCAAGTTCGGGCGGCGGCACTTCGAGATCGTTTGCCCGCTGAAGTCCCTGTCCGCTATCGTCGCGGACCGCCCTCCGGACGCTGCGCTGGCGGAGAAACTGGCAACGAACGGGGTCGCCGTCCATGCGGCGAACAGGGAGGAAGGGACGGCATGAGCGTTCACAGGACCGTCTTCGGAGAGATCGACGGGCAGGCTGTCGAGGCTTTCGATCTCGAACGCGGAAGTCTCCGCGCCCGGGTCGTCACGTACGGTGCCGTCCTGAGCGAAATGCACGTTCCCGACCGCTCGGGTCGCACGGAGGATATCGCCCTCGGCTATGACGACCTCGAATCGTATCTGCGATTCCGTGGCTCCGCGGGAGCCGTCTGCGGCCGCTATGCCAACCGCATCGCGGACGGTCGCATCACTGTGGACGGACAGGTCTTCCAGCTCTCGCAGAACGAGCCTCCGAACCATCTGCACGGAGGCTTCAAGGGTTTCAGCAAGCGGGTCTGGAACGCGGAGCCCGACGGCGCAGGATGCGCGGTGCGCCTGACGCTTCACCGCCCGGACGGCGACGAAGGTTATCCCGGTGCCGTCGCCGCCGCCGTCACCTATCGCCTGCTCGACGAGCCGGCTCTCGAGATCGTCATGGAGGCGACGACCGACAAACCGACCGTCGTCAACATGGCCTTCCACGGCTACTGGAACCTGGCCGGTCACGGCGCGGGCTCCGTGCGCGACCAGCTTCTCGCCATCGATGCGGATCGTTATACCCCGGTCGGTCCCGACAAGATTCCGACCGGCGTCCTCGCGCCGGTGACGGGCACCGCATTCGACTTCGGGCAGGAGAGGCCCATCGGCGCTTTCTTCGAGGACCGCGCGCAGCTGCCGGAGGGCGGCTACGACCACAACTTCTGCCTGACCGGCGCCGGCGGCACCCTGCGCCGCGCGGCGCGGGCCTGCGATCCCGCTTCCGGCCGGGCGCTCGAGATCTGGACCGATCAACCGGGCGTGCAGCTCTACACGGCCAATCATTTCGCAAACCTGCCGGCCGTGGGCAAGGGCGGCGCAGCTTACGGCAAGCATGCGGGCTTCGCCCTGGAGACGCAGGTCTTCCCCAACTCCCCGAACGTGCCTTGTTTCCCGTCCGCTCTCCTCAGGCCCGGCGAGGTCTACAGGCACACGATGCGCATCCCCTTCCTCATCGCGTGAAACTCTCAGATCCCGCTGCCCCTGTCGTCCGCTTCGAGCCGGGGCATCGCCAGCGTGATCGTCGTGCCTTCGCCTTCCGTGCTCTCGATCCTGGCCGAACCGCCGTGCAGCTGGAGAATATGCCGGACGAGACTGAGGCCGAGGCCCGTCCCGGGGAGGTGCCGCGCATTGCTGGCGCGGAAGAAGGGCTGCATGAGGAACGGGAGATCCCGCTCCGGCACGCCGATTCCTTGATCCCGGACGCCGATCCTCACTTCATGCTCGTCCGCCGTTCCGACGACCGTGATCGGACGTTCGACCGGGGAATATTTCATGGCGTTGGACAGGACGATCACGAGCGCCTGCTCAAGCAGAATGGGATCGCCGACGAACATGTCCGGAAGACCGTCGACCGTCACGCACATCGCCCGGCATGGCTGCTGGAGGTTCTGCTCCCTGCAGACTCGCTGCGCCATCGACCTCAGGTTGAACGGGGCCGGGTTTGGCGTGATCGCTCCGGCATTGGCGCGCGTGTAGGACATGATCGTCTCGATCAGTTCCTGCAGGCGGCGGCTGGCCCGCCAGATCTTCTCGCCCCTGTCCCGCACATCCTCGGGACGGAGATTCTCCGCACGCCGCATCAACCCCTGCGCGAGGGCGGAGATGGTGGACAGGGGCGTCACGAGCTGGTGGGCCAGCAGCGCCATGCGGTCGAGCGTTCGGATCGGCGGGCGCGCGAGGTCGCCGTCCTTCTGCGAGACGGACCTGGGCTGAGGCTTGGGGGGTGTCCGATGATCCGACACAGAGGGCTCTTTGGGAATTTAAAGATATAACGTTGTCATTGTAAGTTGGTTCAATCCGGCGGACAAAACCCTTCTCCCGTCCCGCGGCGCTGCCCGGCCGTTCAGGCGAACCCGGCGCCGGCTCTGGGAAGAAGGCGCGCTGCTAGCGCAAAAGCTCGGCTGTGTCGCCCTTCATACGAAGGGGCTTATTCCTATTCGGCTCCGTCCAGAGGTCCGATCCTCGGCCGAACGGCGCGCGAGGAGGGCTGCAGGCCGCAATGACGCATCCGTGATCGCAGGGCGAGGTGGGGGCGAAACCTTGCGGAGGCTCGCACGTTGGCCCCGGGAGCCTCTCAGCACAGGAGTTCGAAAATGGACAAGGATCGGGTCGAAGGCAGCATGAAGTCCGTCAAGGGCAGCATCAAGGAAGGCGTCGGCAAGGCCGTCGGCGATACGAAGCTCGAGACCGAGGGCAAGATGGACAAGGCCGCCGGCAAGGTTCAGAACACGGTCGGCGGCATGAAGGACACGCTCCGCAACCGGGAGTGAGCGAAGCTCCCGCTGCCAAGCGTTACACGGGCCCGGCGCAAGCCGGGCTTTTTTCTTGCGCCGGTCAGCCTTTGCGGATCACGAAGACGAGCTTCGGGCCGTCGCCTTCCTGGCGCACGAGCACATCCCCGGTCTCGCGCACGAGATGGGGCAGGTCGATCGCGGCAAGCGGATCCGTGCAGGTCACCTTCAGGGTTTCTCCCGCGGAAAGCCCGAGGAGAACCTTCCGCGTCCGCAGGACGGGGAGGGGGCATTTCAGCCCGGACAGGTCGAGTTCATGCATGCGGCTGATCCAGGAGGAAATTCCCCGCGGCGGCAAGGTCCTCGGGCGTGTTGATGTTGAAGAAGGGGTCGACTGGGTCCGCCGGCCATTCGGCCTCGACATAGCCGTGCCGCTCCGCGAAGGCGCGCATGCTGCGCACATGCTGCTGCACGAGGGCCGCACGCAGATCGTCCTTGAGGCGGATTGGCCAGAGGCCGATCGTGGGGTGAAGCCGCCCGCCGGACGTAGCGAGCACCGGTGAATGTTCCGCCCTCCGGCGTACGGCGTCGAGGCGCGCCACCAGGTCCTCGGGCAGGAAGGGCGTGTCGGTCGAGACGCTCACGATCCGCTCCACCTCCGGACGATGGGTGGCGGCCCATTCCAGGACCGCGAGGAGGCCCGAGAGCGGGCCCAGGCGTCCCGGCACCGCATCCGGGATCACCGGCAGGCCCATGTCGGCGAACCGGTCCGGTTCGCCGTTGGCGTTCAGGACCAGCCCGCCGCATTGCGGAGCGAGGCGGCGGGCGATGCGCTGGAGAAGGGGCTCGCCGCCCAGGCGCAGCAGCCCCTTGTCCACCCCTCCCATGCGCGTCCCGAGGCCCCCGGCGAGGATGGCGCCCAGGACCGGAGGAGCGGAGCGGGCTTCCGACATGGCCGGCTACTCGATGACGATGCGCGGAGGAGCGCGCACGCCGCTTGCGCCCGCGAGAGCCTCCGCCACGCGGCGGGCCATCTCCTTGTAGGTCCGGGCATGAGGACCGTCGGGGTCGACGGCGACCACGGGGCGGCCCGCATCGGAAAGTTCGCGGATCGACATGTTCAGGGGGACCTCGCCCAGGAACGGCACGCCGAGACGCTCCGCCTCCGCCCGCGCGCCCCCATGGCCGAAGATGTGCGAGGACTGCCCGCAATGGGGGCAGACGAACGTCGCCATGTTCTCGACGATGCCGAGGATCGGCACTTCGACCCGCTTGAACATGGAAACGCCCCGCCGGGCGTCGATCAGAGCGAGATCCTGCGGCGTGGAGACGATGACGGCGCCCGCCAGGGGCGTGGACTGCGCCATGGTGAGCTGGGCATCGCCCGTGCCGGGAGGCATGTCGACCACGAGCACGTCGAGCTCGCCCCAGGCGACCTCCCGCAGCATCTGCGTGATGGCCGACATCACCATCGGCCCGCGCCAGATCATGGCCGCCTCCTCGTCGACGAGGAAGCCGATGGACATCACCTTCAGCCCGTAGGCCTCCATGGGCGCGAGGATGCGGTTCTCGAGGAGCTGCGGCTTGCCGTGGATCCCGAGGAGCTTGGGCATCGAAGGACCGTAGATGTCCGCATCGAGGAGACCGACCTTGAGGCCGAGCGACTGAAGGGCGAGGGCCAGGTTGCAGGCGGTGGTCGATTTCCCGACGCCGCCCTTGCCGGACGCGACCGCGATCACGTGCTTCACGCCGGGGATCCGCTGGTTGCGGGCCTGGGCGGCCCGTGGTCCGCGGGGGCCTGCCGGTTGCGCCGTCGCCGCCGATGCGGGGCGCTCGGCCGTCAGCGTGGCGAAGACGCCCTTCACGCCGGGCAGGCCCTGCACCACGCCCTGCGCGGCCTGCCGCACCCGCTCCATGGCCGGCGCCTCGGCAGGTTCCACGAAGATCGAGAACATCACCCGCCCTGCGTCGTCGATCACCACCTCGGAAAGGCGCCCCGATGCCACGAGACCGGTCCCGGCGGTGTCCACCGGCACGGTCGCGAGAGCCTTCAATACGTCTTCACGGGTGATCGCCACGCTCGTCTCCTCTGGCGGACAGGGCCGGATGGCCACGCCCGTCATGTAACGGGTGAAGAGCCGCCCGTTAAGATGCCCTGCTGTCGCGAGGCCGCGAACCAAACCCTTTCCCGTCCGTTGACCTCCGAAGTCCGGGGCGGTCCTCCGCCCGCGGTCGGCGGCGACGCGCAGCGCCCGCGCCAAGGCTTCGGCACTTACGAAACTGCACAGACGAGGAGACGACGATGCACCGGCACGGCCACGGCGACCCCCATGCCCAGAAGCTCTACGAGATGATCAGGGACATGAAGATCGCCATGATGACCACCATCGACACGGACGGCACGCTGCACAGCCGGCCCATGTACAGCCAGGAGGCGGACGAGAACGGCGATCTGTGGTTCTTCACCAAGGTGCAGTCCCCGAAGCTGACGGAGATCTCCAGGGACAATGAGGTCAATCTCGCCTATGCGGACCCCGACGGGCAGAATTATGTTTCCGTGTCGGGCAAGGCCGAGATCGTCCGCGACCGGGCGACCATCGAGAGCAAATGGACCGAGGGGGCGCGGGCCTGGTTCCCGGACGGCAAGGACGACCCGTCGATCGCGCTCATCCGCGTTCATCCGGTGAAGGGCGAATACTGGGACAGCCCATCCTCCACCCTCGTGCATCTCTACGGTTATGCCAAGGCGGCCGTCACCGGGCAGCCGCCGACCGATATCGGCGATCGGGAAAAGGTCGACCTGCGCTGACCGAGCGATAGGTGCGGCGGGACCGGGCCCGGAGCGCCGCTCCCGCGGGCCGCTGCAAAAGAGCGGATACTGCCAATGCCCGCCTTGAAAACGCTCATGGCGGCTTCAGACTCCTTGTGCGCTTCCATCTTCTCCTGGACGTGAGAAGAAATCTGCGCTGCGGAGGTCGCCATGAAGCCTTTCTACATCGCCGCCGTCTCTGTTGCGTTGCTATCGTCGACCGCTCTGGCCCAGCCGGCCGCGGAATCGCCCACGGGAAACCTGGAAAAGCTGTCGGCCTTCCGAAGCACCGGCACCGTGGAGCCCAAGCCCGTTCCGCAGGAGGGGCGCCGCGCCGACGCCATCCGGCGGAACCTGGAGAAGATCAAGCTCCCGCCCGGGTTCAAGATCGATCTCTATGCCCTCGTCCCCGACGCGCGGCACATGGCGGTCGGTCCCTCCACGGGGGTCGTGTTCGTGGGAACGCGCAAAAGCAACGTCTACGTCGTGACCGACCGGGACAAGGACCGGGTCGCCGACGAGGTGAAGACCTTCGCTCCTTCCGTCGAGTTCAAGATCCCGAACGGGGTCTGCTTCTCGCCCGACGGGATGCTCTACGTGGTGGAGCAGAACCGAGTCCTGCAGTTCCCTGCGGCCGAGTTCTTCTACGAGGGGCCCGACGTGGCAGCCTTCGTGGTGACCAAGCAGGGCGATCTCATCCCGCCGACGGAGGAGAGCTTCAACCACACGGCCCGCGTTTGCCGCGTGGGCCCGGACAGCAAGCTCTACATCGCGCTCGGCCAGCCCTTCAACGTGCCTCCGCGCGAGAAGCTCGACCTCTATGCCCGCTACGGCATCGGCGGCATCATCCGCATGGGACAGGACGGGAAGAACCGTGAGGTCTACGCCACCGGGATCCGCAATTCCGTCGGCATGGACTTCAACCCCTCCGACAAGACCCTGTGGTTCACCGACAACCAGGTCGACGGGATGGGCGACGACCAGCCTCCCGGCGAGCTCAACCGCGCGACGCAGATGGGCCAGAACTTCGGGTTCCCCTATTACGGAGGCGGCACCGTGCGCACGGTCGAGTACAAGAACGATCCGGAGCCCGCGGGAGCCATTCCTCCCCAGGTGGAAATGGCGCCGCATGCGGCCGACCTCGGCATGATGTTCTATACGGGCCGGATGTTCCCGCAGGCCTATCAGGGCGGGATCTTCAATGCGCAGCACGGCTCCTGGAACCGGACGAAGCCCGTCGGGGCCCGGGTGATGTTCACGCCCCTCAAGGCCGACGGCACGGCCGACAAGCCGCAGGTCTTCGCGGAGGGCTGGCTCACGGAGAACGGCGAGTATCTCGGCCGTCCCGTCGACGTGGCGATGCTGCCGGACGGCTCGCTGCTGGTGTCCGACGACACGGCGGGCGCGATCTACCGGATCTCCTATGCCACGCAGTGATCGCGGCAATGCCGGGCAGGGGGCGGCCTTTTCCAGGCCGCTCCGGCTGCTTTCCGTCCTGGCTCTGGCGGCCGCGGGCTTCGCCGGAGGCGCTGCCGCGGCCGACAGGGATGCGGGACGGCGCACGGCCGTGGTCTGCCAGGCCTGCCACGGCCTCGACGGGCTCTCGAAGAACCCGGAGGCGCCCAATCTCGCCGGCCAGGTGGAGAGCTATCTGGTCAAGGCCCTGCGCGACTACAGGAGCGAGGCGCGCAGGAACGAGTCCATGAACATCGTTGCGAAGGACCTGTCGGACGCGGATATCGAGAACGTCGCCGCCTATTACGCATCCATTCCCATAGAGGTCGTGCCGCCCTGACCCATCTGCGGGGCGCAGGGCCGCGCTTCGCGCCATGCTCTTTCATCGGGGACGGCCCTTCGGTATTGTCCTGCCTTCCGGAAGGCCGCAAGGAGCAGGCGATGGTGGACATCGCGACCAGGGTGTACAACCACACCTGGAAAATCGATCCGATCGTTCGGTCCGTGCTCGACACGGACTTCTACAAGCTCCTGATGGCGCAGACCATTTTCCGCCGCCACCGGGACGTCCAGGTGACCTTCGGCATCCATAACAGGACGACCCGCATCCGCCTCGCCGACATCATCGACGAAGGGGAGCTGCGGGAGCAGCTCGACCATGTGCGGACGCTCTCCCTCACCCGCGGCGAGTCCACGTGGCTGCGCGGCAACACGTTCTACGGCAAGCGGCAGATGTTCTCGCCGGAGTTCATGGACTGGCTCGAGACCTTCCGCTTTCCCGAATACCTCCTGGAGAAGGAGGAGGGGCAATACGTCCTCACCTTCCACGGGCCCTGGATCGAGACCACCATGTGGGAGATCCCGGCGCTCGCCATTCTCAACGAGCTGCGCTCGCGCGGGGTGCTGAAGGGCATGGGCAAGTTCGAGCTCCAGGTCCTCTACGCGCGGGCCATGACCCGCGTCTGGGAGAAGATCCAGCAGCTCAAGACCCTTCCCGATCTCTCCATCACCGATTTCGGCACCCGCCGCCGCCACGGCTTCCTGTGGCAGGACTGGTGCGTGCAGGCCATGATCGAGGGCCTCGGCCCGGCCTTCCTCGGTACGTCCAACTGTCTGATCGCCATGCGTCGCGAGGTCGAGGCCGTCGGCACGAACGCGCACGAGCTGCCGATGGTCTACACGGCGCTCGCCGACAGCGACGCCGACATGGCCATGGCTCCCTACCGCGTCCTCGCCGACTGGCAGAGCGACTACGAGGGCAACCTGCGCATCATCCTGCCGGACACCTACGGCACCACCAACTTCCTGCGCAACGCACCGGCCTGGGTCGCCGCGTGGACGGGCATCCGCATCGATTCCAAGGACCCTATCGAGGGAGGGGAGGAGGCTATCGCCTGGTGGCAGGAGCGCGGCCAGAATCCGAAGGAGAAGCTCGCCATCTTCTCCGACGGTCTCGACGTGGACGTGATCCAGCGCATCCATCGGCATTTCTGGGGGCGCATGCGCATCGGCTACGGCTGGGGAACCCTGCTGACGAACGACTTCCGCGGCCTCGCCCCCGATGGGCGGCTCGATCCGATCTCCATCGTCTGCAAGGTCATCTCGGCCAACGGCAGGCCCACGGTGAAGCTCTCCGACAATCCCACCAAGGCCATGGGGCCGAAGGCGGAGATCGAGCACTACAAGCGCGTCTTCAATGTCGGCGCGCAGAACGCGAAACCGGTCCTGGTATGACGACGAGAACGATCGACCTCAACTGCGACATGGGCGAGGGCTTCGGACCCTGGCCCATGGGAGACGACGACGCGATGCTCGACATCGTCTCGTCCGCCAACGTCGCCTGCGGCTTCCATGCGGGCGATCCGAACATCATGTTCCGGACCGCGGAGACCGCGCGCCGCAAGGGCGTCGCCATCGGCGCGCATCCCGGCTTCAACGACCTGCCCGGCTTCGGCCGCCGCGTCATCCGGGGCGACAGCCCCGCCGAGATCGAGCGCATGATCGCCTATCAGATCGGCGCCCTGCAGGCGGTGGCGGCCCTCGCGGGGCACCGCGTGACCTACGTGAAGGCGCACGGCGCGCTCAACAACATGGCCAACGAGGACGAGGACCTGGCCATGGCCATCGCGCGGGCGGTCAAAGGCGTCGATCCGAACCTCGTGAATGTCTGCATGCCGGGGCTCGCGATGGAGAGGACGTCGGAGAAGATCGGCGTGCCCGTCGCGCGGGAGTTCTTCGCCGACCGGACCTACGAGGACAACGGAACCCTGACGAGCCGGAAGAAGCCCGGATCCGTTCTCCACGATCCCGAGGCCGCCGCCGAGCGCGTTCTGCGCACCCTCGAGGAGGGCGCGGTGACGACGGTGTCGGGCCGCCGCATCCCCGTCGCCGTCGATACGATCTGCGTCCACGGGGACGAGCCGAGCGCCGTCGCGATGGCGCGCACGATCCGCGCCAGGCTCGAAGCGAACGGCATCGCCGTCAGGCCCTTCACGCGCCTGTAGAACCCATGTCGTTCAAGGATCATTTCTCGTCCCGCTCCGCCGACTACGCGGCCTATCGGCCGACCTATCCGCCGGAACTGGCCGATTATCTCGCCGGCCTGTGCGAGACGCCGGACGTCGCCCTGGATGTGGGCTGCGGCAACGGGCAACTCTCCGTCCTGCTGGCCGGCAGGTTCGCATCGGTCCTTGCCACCGATGCGAGCGCCAGGCAGATCGAGAGCGCGGTTCCTCACGAGCGGGTGACGTATCGCGTCGCTCCCGCTGAGCGGAGCGGGCTTCCGGAGAGGTCGGTCGACCTCGTCACGGCGGCGCAGGCGGCGCACTGGTTCGATCTTCCTGCCTTCTACGAGGAGGTTCGCCGCGTCGCGAAGCCCGGCGGCGTGCTGGCCCTCGTCACCTACGGCGTGATCCGGGCCGATCCGGACATCGACCCGGTGGTGCAGCATTTCTACAAGGACGTGATCGGCCCCTACTGGCCGCCGGAGCGCCGCCACGTGGAGGAGGGCTATCGCGGGTTCGACTTTCCTTTCCCGGAACTGACGCCGCCCGACATGGACATCGCGGTTTCATGGCGCGCCGCCGACCTCATCGGCTATGCGGACACGTGGTCCGCCGTGCGCGCGGCGGAGAAGGCGCTCGGGCGGGAACCCATCGATGCATTCGCGCGGGACCTGGTCGCCGCCTGGGGCGATCCGGAGCGGCGGCGCACGATCCGTTTCCCTCTCTCGTTCCGGATCGGCCGGGTCTGATCGCTTCCGGGCGGCGCATGCCCGTTGCGCCCTAAGGCCTCACGAGACGAGCGCCATGCGGTCGACGTCGACGAGGCCGTAATCCGTGATCTTCAGGTGCGGGATCACGGGGAGGGGAAGGAAGGCGACCTGCAGGAAGGGCTCGGGCAGCGTGACGCCGAGCCCCCTCGCGGCGTCTCTCAAGGGATAGAGCGCATCGCGCACGTCCTCGTAAGAGCGGTCGCTCATGAGGCCGGCGATGGGCAGAGCCAGCTCGGCGCGAACCTCGCCATCCGAGACGACGACGAAGCCGCCGTCGATGGCGCGCAGGCGGTTGACCGCCGCCGCCATGTCCCCGTCGTCCGCGCCGACGACACAGATGTTGTGGCTGTCGTGCCCGACCGAGGAGGCGATGGCGCCCTTCTTCAGGCCGAAGCCCTTCACGAAGCCGCGGCCGATGTTGCGGTTGATCCCGTGGCGCGCCAGGACCGCGACCTTGACGACATCCTGGTCGGGATCGGCCGAGAGGCCGCCATTGTGGTGGGGCAGGGTGGCCGAGTCCCTTTCCGTGATGATCCTGCCGGGAACGACGCCGATCACCGGCGTCGGCCCCGCGGTTGCGGGAACGCGGAAATCGTCGGCGGAAACCGGGCCGATCCTGATGCTGCCGCGGCCGATGGGCGCGACCGTGCGCCGGCTCGCGAACAGCGCATCGTCCACGAGGCGTCCCGCGCTGAGGACGGCGGAGACGGAGCAGGTTTCGAGGTCGTCGAGCAGCACGATGTCCGCGCGCTTGCCGGGAGCGATCATGCCGCGGTCCGTGAGGCCGAAGGCCTGCGCCGCCGTCAGCGAGGCCGCGCGATAGGCGGCGAGGGGTTCGCAGCCCAGGGCGATCAGCATGCGGATCATGAAGTCGAGATGACCTTCCTCCGCGATGTCGAGGGGATTGCGGTCGTCGGTGCAGAGCGCGAGGAAGGGCGAGGTCTGTATGGTGAGGAGGGGAGCGAGCGCGTGCAGGTCCTTTGACACCGAGCCCTCGCGGATGAGGACGGTCATCCCCTTGCGGATCTTCTCGAGGGCTTCCTCGGCGGCGGTGGTCTCGTGGTCCGTGCGGATTCCGGCTGCGAGATAGCCGTTGAGGTCGAGCCCCCGGACGAGCGGCGCGTGACCGTCGATATGTCCGCCGGCGAAGGCCTCGATCTTGGCAAGGCATGAAGGATCGGCGGCAAGGACGCCGGGAAAGTTCATGAACTCGGCGAGGCCGATGACCTTCGGGTGGTGGCGGTAGCGCACCAGGTCCGCCGCTTCGATGCGCGCGCCCGCCGTTTCGAGGTGCGTCGCCGGAACGCAGCTCGAGAGCTGCACGCGCAGGTCCATGACCGTCCGCTCCGCACAGGCGAGGAAATAGTCGAAGGCGGCGGTGCCGAGCACGTTCGCCATTTCGTGCGGATCGCAGATCGCGGTCGTGACGCCGTGCGGCAGGACGCAGCGGTCGAACTCGAACGGCGTCACGAGGGAGGATTCCACATGCAGGTGCGTGTCGATGAAACCCGGAACGGCGATGCGCCCGCGTCCGTCCACGGTGCGGGCGCTCCGGTAACGGCCATAGGTCCCGACGATGGTGTCGCCGCAGATTGCGATGTCCGTGCGCGTCAACGCGCCGGTCACGAGGTCCAGAAGGCGCACGTCCGTGACGACGAGATCCGCGGGAGTTGCGCCGCGCCCCTGCGCAACGCGGCTGGCTATGGCTTGTGCATCGGGCTTCGTCATGCGTTCCTACCAGTGTCGGCGCGATCCGTTGTCGATATGGATGATGCCGTTCCGGTAGATCTTAAGGCCGCCGATTTCGGGACGCGAGCGCAAATATGCCATGACGCCGCGCGCGCGGTTGTGGATGCGGAGATCCATGGCGCGGCAGGCAAGGTGCAGGGAATGGTCCGCGCCGCCGGCGCGCCTGTTGCGGCGGACCGAGCGATGGGTGGATTCGATGCTCACCGCGCCGAACTTCGCGGACAGATCCGCGACCACATCGCGCAGCGCCGCGGGCAGGCACCCCGTCGGCGCTCCCGGTCTCGGAAGGATGCTCCCCGCGGCGACGAGCGAGGAGAAGCGCGATGGAGGAACCGGAGGCTTCGAACTCCCCGGCAGGTTTCCCGTGGCGGCGGGATCGGTCATGCGCTCGGCCGCCGGCAGGCTGGCATATTGCGCGGCAGGAAGGCTCGTTCCCTCTCCTTCCGCAAGCGCCGGTCCCGGCACTCCCGCGAGAAGCGCACCGGCCAGGCATGCGGCGCAACAGGCCCTGCGTGGGCATGCGTTGGATCGACGCTGAAAAGCAGAAACGGCGCTCATGGGGTCTCCCCTCCGAGCCCCCTCGATGCGCAGCCGTGAGCGACCGTCAGCCGCATGTCGCTGCGTCTGTGTGAGTTTCTTGAGCATGTAACGGCCAAGTTGCCGCTGCCGGCGAAACAAGTTAAGGTTGAGTTCGGCCTTGGCAACCCCCGCGCTAAGATTTTTATCTTTCCTGACCTAAAGGGTTGGAAGTTCTTCCTCTCTTAGCACTTTCGAGATGCGAAACTATCCTTTCGATATCCGTTATATTATTGCCTGATCGCCTACTTGCGTGCGCGGCCCGGCATGCACACATCATGCTGCGGTGTGCCGCCCCCTCGGCGGCAGACGGGAGAAAGTGGGATGTACGCTGCTCGCAGCGCTTTTTTCGATGCCCTGAAGACCGCGGGCCCGACCCGCGAGGACGCTCTCGCCCGCGTGACGCTCGTCGCACGGCTGATGGACAGCGCCTTCTTCATTCCGGGGCTCAACCGCCGGGTGGGTCTCGATGCGGTGATCGGGCTCGTTCCGGGGGTGGGCGATGCCATATCGGCCGCTCTCGCGAGCTACATCGTCTGGGAGGCGCGTCAACTCGGCCTGCCGCGCTGGAAGATCGCGCGGATGATCGGCAACGTGGCCATCGACACGGCGATCGGCGCGATCCCGGTGGCCGGCGACGTGTTCGACGTGTTCTTCAAGGCCAACCAGCGCAACCTGCGCATCATCCAGGACCATCTCGGCGTGGCGAAGCGCGGGCCGCGCGAGATCGACGGCACCGCGGTCCGCGTCGACGAGCGCTGACCATGAGACGTCTCGTCTGGCTCGCCGCCGCCTTCATGGTGGGCCTCTGGTCACTGGTGGCCTGGGGCGTCTACGGCCTCGTCGATTTCCTCGGCAGTACGATGGCGCGGAACGCCGACGTGGTGACCGCTCATCCGGGGGCCGTGGAATGGCTCTCGTGGATCCTCGGGGCCGTGCGCAACCTCGGCCTTGCGGCGGTGGTGTTCGTCTGGGGGCTCGTGGCCCTGCTCATCCTCGCCGTGCCGGCGGCCGTCAGCTTCGTGACGGGGCGGGCCGTCCGCCCGGCCGGGCCGACGGGCTGGAACGACGGCTATCCGCGTCCCGGCTACCGGGACGTGACCCCGCAGGGCATGGCGGCGCAGGACGTCGGGCCCGCTCCGGAGCGGGAACTGCCGCGCATCGAGCGGCACTGAACGGTGGAGCGCCTCCGAAAGGAGCCGGAGACCGGTTCCAGCCCTCCGGCGGCACGGGTCAGCGGTGGCTGGAGATGAACTGCTTGAAGCGCTCCGATTTCGGGGCGCCGAAAACCTCCGCCGGCGGACCTTCCTCTTCGACCACGCCCTTGTGCAGGAACATCACCCGGTTCGAGACGTCGCGGGCGAAGCCCATCTCGTGGGTAACGACGAGCATCGTCCGTCCTTCCTCCGCGAGCGAGCGCATCACGCGCAGCACCTCGCCGACGAGTTCGGGGTCGAGCGCCGAGGTCGGCTCGTCGAAGAGCATGACCTGAGGGCGCATGGCCAGCGCGCGGGCAATCGCCGCGCGCTGCTGCTGGCCGCCCGAGAGGTGCGACGGGTACTGGTTGCGCTTGTCCGCGATGCCGACCTTCTCCAGCAGGGCCTCGGCCTCGGCGATGCACTCCGCCTTCGGCCGCTTCTGCACGTGGACCGGCGCCTCGATGACGTTCTCCAGGATCGTCATGTGAGACCAGAGGTTGAAGCTCTGGAAGACCATGGCGACCCGGGAGCGGATGCGGTCGACCTGCGCCTGGTCGGCGGGCTCCATGCCGCGGCGGGTCTGCTTCAGGCGGATGGCTTCGCCCCCGATCCGCACCTCGCCGGAATCCGGCACCTCGAGCATGTTGATGCAGCGGAGCATGGTGGACTTGCCCGATCCCGAGGCCCCCAGGATCGAGATCACGTCGCCTTCCCGGGCCTCCAGGGAAACGCCCTTGAGCACCTCGAGCGCGCCGAAGCTCTTGCGCAGGTTGTGAACCGATACGGCGGGAACGTTGGCGGTCGTCACGGACGAGGCTCCGGTTTGCGACGGGGCGGAAGGGTGAGCGGCATGGGACATTGCACGGGACACGGCGCTGCCTTGGGTCGCGGCCTCAGACATGGGCGGCCTCCAGCTTCGGCTCGACGGAAGGCGGGCGGCGCAGGTGGGGCGAGAGCCACCATTCGATGGCCATGACGATACGGGTGATCGCGAAGTTGAGGATGAGGTAGATCGCGCCCGCCACCACGAACACCTCGACCGCGCGGAAGGTCTGCGAGATGAGCTTCGCCGCCAGCCCCGTCACCTCCATCATCGTGATGATGGAGGCGAGCGAGGTCGCCTTCACCATGAGGATGATCTCGCTGCCGTAGGCGGGCAGGGCCTGGCGGACGGCGATGGGAAACACGATGCGGCGGAAGAGCAGGAAGCCCGACATGCCGCAGGCGCGCGCCGCCTCCACCTGCTGGTGGGGAACCGCCTGGAGCCCGCCGCGGAAGATCTCGCTGGCATAGGCGGCGGTGTTGAGGGTGAGAGCCAGCACCGCGCACCAGTAAGGCTCGCGGAAGAAGCCCCACAGGCCCCACTCCTGGAGCGTCGGGCGGAACTGCCCGAGGCCGTAATAGATCAGGAAGATCTGCACGAGGAGCGGCGTGCCGCGAAACACGAACACGTAGGCGCGCGCGAAACCGTCGAGCACGCGCACCCCCGACATGCGCATGAGCGCCAGCAGCATGGCGAACACGGCGCCGAAGGCGACCGAGGTGAAGGCGAGGTTGAGCGTCAGCGGCACGCCGGCGATGAGCTGCAGGAAAGTGTCCCGCATGAAGGCGAAGTCCATCAGGAAGCCCTCCTCATGCCGCGCATGGAGTGGGTTTCGGCGCGCTGGAACAGGTAGGTGGAAACCCAGGTGATCAGGAGATAGAGCACGCCCGCGGTGATGTAGAAGTCGAAGGGCCTGCGCGTGGACCCGGCGGCGATGTGCGACTGGCGCAGCAACTCGACGAGGCCGGTCACGGAGATGAGGGCGGATTCCTTCAGGACCAGCTGCCACGTATTGCCAAGACCGGGGATCGCGTAGCGCAGCACCTGCGGCGCGACGATGCGGCGGAACATGAGCCAGCGGTGCATGCCCACGGAGCGCGCCGCCTCGATCTCCCCCCGGGAGACCACCTGGTATGCGCCGCGGAACACCTCGGCCTGGTAGGCGCCCGAGACGATGCCGATGGCGAGCGCGCCGGTGACGAAGGCGGGCACGCCGATGAAGCCCTGCGCCCCGAAGAGGCTGCCGATGGCGCTGAGAGCCGCGCTGCCGCCGAAATAGAAGAGATAGATGACGAGAAGATCGGGGATGCCGCGCAGGATCGTCGTGTACCCGTCCGCCAGCCAGCGGGCCGCGACGTTGCGCGAGAGCTTCGCCCAGGCGACGAACGTGCCGACCACGGAGCCGACGAGAAATCCGCACAGCGCCACCGCCAGCGTCATGCCGGTCGCCGTCAGGAGCGCCCATCCCCACCCGTTCGGGCCGAACCCGACGAGCTCGAAATAGCTCAATTGCTGCACGCTGAACCGTTCCTGTTATGCGTCGCCCCGCATGCGGGGCGACGCCGTTCGAGTCGATGATCCTTCCGGGCCGCGCTCAGGTCTGCGGCGTCATGTCGACCTTGAACCACTTCTCCGTGAGCTTCTTGACCGTTCCGTCGTCGATGGCGGCCTGGATCGCCGTGTCGAAGGCCTTCTTCAGGTCCGCCTCGCCCTTGCGCAGGCCCACGGCGACGCCGCGGCCCAGGACGCCGCCGGAAACGCCCGCGCCGGCCATGGTCATGTTCTTGAACTCGGGCTGGTCGAGCGTCGCCCTCATGGAGGACTGCGCGGCGAAGATCGCGTCGACGCGGCCGGCGGCGAGATCGAGGTCGTGCTGCTCCGTGGTCTTGTACTCGCGGATCTGGATCACGTCCTTGAGATACTTTTCCAGGAACTGGGAGTTCACGGTCGAGCCCTGCACGCCCACGGTCTTGCCCTTGAGCAGCGGCTTCCACGCCTCGATGACCTTCTGCGCGCCCTCGGGATCCTTGTCCAGGTTCAGGCGGCCGCCCGTTCCTTCGAGCTTGGCCAGGGGAGAATCCTTGGCGGTGGCGAAGCCGTGGAGCCCGGAAGCGTAGGGGCGGGAGAAGTCGATCACCTCGAGCCGCTTGTCGGTGATGTTCATGCCGGCCATGATGGCGTCGTACTTCTTGGCGTTCAGCGCCGGGATGATGCCGTCCCAGTCCTGCGCCACGATCTCGCACTTCACCTTCATGCGCGCGCACAGGTCGTTCGCCAGATCGACCTCGAACCCCTCCAGCTTGCCGCCCGCGCCGGTGAAGTTCCACGGGGCGTAGGCGCCCTCGGTGGCGATCTTCACGGTCTTCTCCTGCGCCGCCGCGCCGCCCATCGCAAGCGCCGCGGCCAGGAGGCCGAGACCCAGTCCCTTGAACATCCTCATCGTCGTTCCCTTGTCGTTAGCGTCCGTTGCGCCTTCCCTGGCGAGGCCGGAGACGCGCTCCGGCCATCGTCGCTGGCTGGAAGCTAACATTCAAAAGCCGAGCCAGCGCAAGTCCCAATCCTGCCGAATCGGCCGTCCGGAATGGTGTTTTCGGTCGCAGGCGGCGCCGATTCGACAAAAAAAGGCGCGGCCGGGCCGCGCCTTCTTGCCTCAAGGGAAGCCGGTTCGGCTCCCGGACCTCAGCCCTTCGGCGAGATGTCGATCTTGAACCACTTCTCGGACAGCTTCTTCACCGTGCCGTCGTTGACCGCGGCCTGGATGGCCTCGTTGAAGGCCTTCTTCAGCTCGGTGTCCTCCTTGCGCAGGCCGACGCCCACGCCTTCGCCGAGCAGGCCGCCGGTGATGGACGGGCCGACGAGAACGTAATCCTTGAACTCGGGCTTCTCGAGGGTGCCGATGATCGCCGTGGAATCCGCCAGAACCGCATCGATGCGGCCGGCGGCGAGATCGAGGTCGTGCGCCTCGGTGGTCTTGTACTCGCGGATCTCGGCGGTGCCCTTGTAGTACTTGTCGGCGAAGTTCGCGTGAATGGTCGAGCCCTGCACGCCGATGGTCTTGCCCTTGAGCAGCGGCTTCACGGCGTCGATGGCCTTCTCGGCGGCCTCCTTCTGGGTGCCGAGGTTGAAGGCCTGCCCCGTGCCGGGCATCTTGGCGAGCGGCGAGGACTTAGGAACCAGGAAGCCGTTCGGACCCGCGGCATAGGGGCGGGAGAAGTCGATCACCTTCTTGCGCTCTTCGGTGATGCTCATGCCGGCCATGATGGCGTCGTACTTCTTGGCGTTCAGCGCCGGGATGATGCCGTCCCAGTCCTGCGCCACGATCTCGCACTTCACCTTCATGCGCGCGCACAGGTCGTTCGCCAGATCGACCTCGAACCCCTCCAGCTTGCCGCCCGCGCCGGTGAAGTTCCACGGGGCGTAGGCGCCCTCGGTGGCGATCTTCACGGTCTTCTCCTGCGCCGCCGCGCCGCCCATCGCAAGCGCGGAGCCCAGGATGGCCAGGCTGACTGTCTTGAAGAACTTCATCTGTGTTCCCTTGATTCTACGGCTCGGGCTGAGACGAGCCTCGCTTCTCGCGGCCTCCCGGCCGCGCCGTCACGGAGTAACGGCCAAACGGAACGAAAAGGCAAGACGCCTTCTGCAGGCCCCGGCTAGACGACCCGCAGGCGGATTTCCCCCAGGCCCTCGACGGATCCCGTCATGGTCTGGCCGCGCTCGACCGGCCCCACGCCCTCCGGAGTGCCGGAGAAGATGACGTCGCCCGGCGCGAGCTCGAAATAGGCGGAAAGGTAGGAAATCTGCTCCGCGACGGACCAGATCATGTCGGAAAGATCGGCCTTCTGCCTCACCGTCCCGTCGACGGCCAGCGAGATCGTGCCCTTTGCGGGATGGCCGATGCGGGAGGCGGGAACCAGCGGGCCGACGGGGCCGGACAGGTCGGCCGCCTTGCCCAGCTCCCACGGGCGGCGGAGCTGCTTCGCCTCGTCCTGAAGGTCGCGGCGGGTCATGTCGAGGCCGACCGCATAGCCGAAGACGTGGTCGAGGGCCGTCTCCACGGGGATGTCGCGGCCGCCCCGGGCGAGCGCCGCCACCATCTCGATCTCGAAGTGATAGTTGCGTGTCCTGGGCGGATAGGGATGGTCGACGGTCCGCCCGGCCGGAATCGGCTGGAGCGCGTCGGCCGGTTTCATGAAGAAGAACGGCGGCTCGCGGGTCGGGTCGCCGCCCATCTCGCGGGCATGGGCCGCATAGTTGCGGCCGACGCAGTAGACCCGGCGCACGGGAAAGAGATCGCTCGAATCCGCGACCGGCAGGACGGGGGCGGTCGGGGCGGGAATGACAAGGGCCATCGGATGTCCGGCAGAGTGAGGGAGGGATTCGTCCCGGCCTTCCTGTGGGAGCGGCCGGTTGCCTCCTTCCTACACCTTGCTCCCGGCGCCACAAGACGCAATGACTATGCGCCCGACCCGAGGAGCAGGAATGGCCACCGCAGCATCCGAGCACGGAACCCTCATCGACGGCCTGACGGAACGGCTCGGGGCGGCGGCCGTCCTCACCGGCGCCGACGATCTCGAGCCCGCCCTGACGGAGACGCGGGGCCTCTATCGCGGCAGGGCGCTCGCCCTGGTGCGGCCGGGCGACCGGGAGGAGGTCGCCTTCGTCGTGCGGGAATGCGCGCGGGCCGGCGTCCCGATCGTCCCGCAGGGGGGCAATACCGGCCTCGTCGGCGGCGGGGTCCCGGACGGGGGAATCGTCCTGTCCCTGGCCCGGCTGGACCGGATCCGCCATCTCGACCCTGTCAACGCCACGATCACCGTGGAGGCCGGCTGCATCCTCAGGGCTGTGCAGGAGGCGGCCGAGGCGGCGGGCCACCTCTTTCCCCTGTCCCTGGCCTCGGAGGGCTCCTGCCGCATCGGCGGCAACCTCGCCACCAACGCGGGCGGCACCGCGGTCCTGCGCTACGGCAACATGCGGGAGCTGACCCTGGGGCTGGAGGTGGTCCTCGCGGACGGGCGGGTCTGGAACGGCCTCAAGGGTCTGCGCAAGGACAACACGGGCTACGACCTCAAGGACCTGTTCATCGGCTCGGAGGGAACGCTCGGCATCATCACCGCCGCGGTCCTGAAGCTCTTTCCGAAGCCCCGGGTCCGCGTCACCGCCTTCGTCGGCTGCGCCTCGCCGGGCCGGGCGCTCGCCCTGTTCGAGCGCCTCCGCGAGGCGGCGGGCGACCAGCTGACCGCCTTCGAGTACATCCCCGATTTCGGGCTGGAGATCGTGCTCAGGCACCGTCCCGGCGCGGTGCGTCCCCTGGCGGGCCGCCACCCCTCCTATGCGCTCGTCGAGCTGTCCTCGCCGCAGGCGGACGCCGACCTCCGGGGGCGGCTGGAAACCGTCCTCGGGCAGGCGCTGGAGGATGGCCTCATCGCGGATGCGGCCCTCGGCGCGAGCGAGGCCCAGAGCCTCGCCCTGTGGGGCCTGCGGGAGAGCCTCTCCGAGGTCCAGAGATTCGAGGGCGGCTCGATCAAGCACGACGTCGCGGTGCCGGTCTCGCGGGTCGCGGAGTTCATCGAGACGGCCGCCAAGGCCTGCGAGGCGGAGATGCCGGGGATCCGGGTCTGCGCCTTCGGCCATTTCGGCGACGGCAACATCCACTTCAACCTGTCCCAGCCGGTCGGCATGGACAGGGACGCGTTCCTGGCCGAATGGGCGCGGTTCAACCGGATCGTCCACGACATCGTGCATGCCATGGACGGGTCCATCGCGGCGGAGCACGGCGTCGGGCTCATCAAGCGCGAGGAGCTCCTGCGCTACAAGGACCCGGTCGCCCTCGACCTCATGCGGGCCCTCAAGCGCACCCTCGACCCGCGCAACCTCCTCAATCCCGGCAAGGTCATCGACATCGGCGGCCCCGCCCCCTCGGCCATCGCAGGACTTATGGAACATCCATGAAGAGCATCGACATCCTGGCCATCGGCGAGCCGCTGATGGAGTTCGCCGAGGTGCGGCGCGGCGGGGAGCGGCTTTACCTGCCGGGCTTCGGCGGCGACGTGTCGAACACGGCCGTGGCGGCCGCGCGCCAGGGCGCGAAGGCCGCCATCTTCACCGCCCTCGGCGACGACGCCTTCGGCCGGGAAATCCTCGCCCTGTGGGACAGGGAGGGAGTCGACCGCTCCTCCGTGATCCTGCGCGCCGGCGGGCGGACCGGCGTCTACTTCATCGGCTACGGCGAGGAGGGGCACGTCTTCTCCTATGCCCGCGCCGGATCGGCGGCGAGCCTCGTCCGTCCCGGGGAGCTGCCGCTCGACCGGATCGCCGCCGCGCGGGTCCTCCATGCCTCCGGCATCAGCCAGGCCATCTCCGGGGACTGCGCCGACGCGGTCTTCGCGGCGATCCGCCATGCGAAGGCCAGCGGCACCGCGGTCAGCTACGACACGAACCTGCGCCTTCGCCTCTGGCCGCTCGACCGCGCCCGCGCGGTGATCCATGCCGCCGTCGCGCTGAGCGACATCGCTCTCCCGGGCCTCGACGACGCCCGGCAGCTCACCGGCCTCGACCGGCCGGAGGACATCTGCGCGTTCTATCTGGGGCTCGGCTGCCGGATCGTCGCCCTGACCATGGGCAAGGCGGGCACCATGGTCGCGACGCCGGAGCGGCGCGAGGTCATCCCGGCGCGTCCCGTGGAGGCGGTGGACGCCACGGGGGCGGGGGACACCTTCGACGGGGCGTTCCTGGCCGAGTGGCTGGTCCATGGCGACCCGTTCAGGGCCGCCGCCTATGCCAATGCCGCCGCCGCCCTCTCGACCCTCGGGCAGGGGGGCGTGGGGCCGATGCCGACGCGGCAGGCGGTGGAGAGCTTCCTGCGCGCCGCATGAAAACGGCGGGCCGCGAAGGGCCCGCCGCTCAGAAGAGCCGGAAGGTCGGAGGAGATCAACGGCCGCCCGGCAGGCGACGGGCGTCGGCCAGATGCTGCTCCAGGTGCGGAATCACCGACCGGGCGTAGGTGACGAGCGCCGGATCCGTGCCGACCTGGGCATATTGCTGGTAGAGCGCCAGGGTCTGCTGGTGCGCGGCGCGCTGGTAGCGGCCGTAGAGACGGTCGAACTGGCTGCCGCGGGCCGAGGCGAGCTCGTTCAGCATGCGGCTCTTCTCGGGGTCGAGCTGGACCGGCAGCTGCATCGGCGCAGCCGCAACGACCGTGCCCGTGGTGGCCGGACCGGCCTCGTTCGGATTCGTCGCCAGGCTGCCCGAACGCAGGTTGCTGCGGCGGCCGAGGGGGCCGTCATAGTTCGGGTCGTAGCCCGGCTTCGGACCGGGAGTGGCCGTGGCGGCCGAGGCCACCGTGCCGGTGGTCGCGCCGATGCCGGCGCCCACCGCAGCGCCCACCGGGCCGCCCACCAGGGCGCCGATGCCCGCGCCCGCCAGGGTGCCGGTCATGGTGGTGCCGAGCCATTCGCCGCTGGCCGAATAGACCGCCTGGCCGCCGTTCAGGGCCTGGCTGGTCTGGCCGTGCTCGGCGATCATGTTCTGGGCGAAGGTCTTCACCCGCGGGCTCCGGGAGCGCTCCAGCGCCATGCGGCTTGCCGCGATCTCGAAGGCGTCGGCCTGGGCCGCCATGGTGCGGAAGGTCTGGCCGTCGAGCGTCTGCGCGAAGGCCGGAGCGGACGCAGTCGTCAGCAAAGCTGCAAGAACAACGTATTTCTTCATAGGATGAGCTCCTGGTTGGGAACGCAGAACACCCTTGCAAGGCCTGTTGGCTTGCAGAGAATTACTGGTGGCTGCTGCAGCCCTACAACGATGTAGTGTCCACGATGTTCCGGGTCCGACACGAGGGCTCGAGCGTTTCTTCCCGATACTGCGGAGCGCCGCCCTCGACCTGGGCCGGCCGCCGGATACGGGCATTTCGCCCCTGCGCGCCGAACGAGGGTGCGGCCGCGGCCGCAATGGGGTATGAGCGCACGTCCGGTACCGAGATCGCCTTGTCGAAACTTCTCCACGTCCAGGTCCTGAGAGCGCTCGCCGCCCTGTCGGTCGCCTTCCTGCATGCGCAGCACGATGCGGAAGGACTGGCGGCCCGCATCGGGCACGGCTTCGCCGCCCTCGACCGCTTCCCGTGGATGGCGGGCGTCGACGTGTTCTTCGTGATCTCCGGCTTCATCATGGTCTATGCCTCCCGCCCGCTCTTCGGCGAGGCGGGGGCGAGGGGCGTGTTCCTGGCCCGGCGCCTCGTGCGCATCGTCCCGCTCTACTGGGCCGTCACGACGCTCTATCTCGCGGTCTCCCTCGCCGCTCCCGCCCTTCTCAACAGCGCTCCGCTCCAGCCCTGGCAGGTGCTGGCCTCCTATCTGTTCGTTCCCTTCGAGCGCCCGGACGGGACCGTCCAGCCCCTCTACTCCCTGGGCTGGACCCTGAACTACGAGATGTTCTTCTACCTGCTCTTCGCGGCGGTGATCGTCCGACCGAAGCGGATCGCGCTGAGCCTGCTCGTCGCGGGCCTCGCGGTACTGGTCCTGGCCGGCAGGCTGCTGCCGCTCCCCCAGCCGCTGGCGTTCTGGACCGACCCGATCCTCCTGGAATTCGCCTTCGGCCTCGGGCTCGGCTGGCTCCACGCGAAAGGCGTCACCCTGGGCAGGGGCGTCCGGTGGGCCCTGGCGCTCGCCGCCGTCGCGCTGCTGGCGGCGAACCTCATCGATCTGCGGAGCGACCTGAGCGAAATGCGGCCCCTGGCCTGGGGGCTGCCGGCGGCCCTTCTCGTCGCCGCGGCGGCCTTGAGCCGCACGGAGCGGGAGCCGAGCGCCCTGACGCGCTTCGCGGTGACGGCGGGGGATGCCTCCTATGCGATCTACCTCGTCCATCCCTTCGCGATCCGGGGCATGGGGGTCGTGCTCGCGCGCACGGGGGCCGATGCGGCGCTCGGGCCTTGGGGCTTCGTCGCCCTGTCCCTTGCCGTGACGCTCCTCGCGGGCATCCTGGTCCACCGCCTCTTCGAGCGGCCCCTCACCGATGCCCTGCGGGCATGGGTGGACCGTCGCGCCTGAGGTCGGTCGCCGTGCGCCCGTTTCTCAGGACCCGCCGCCGCCCCGCCGGATCTGTCCGAGGGAGAGCATCCCCATCCCGCCGATGGTCCCGTCCGGCTGCAGTCCGCGCAACTCCGCCGTGAGGAGGAAGCCCGTCTCGTCCCGGTCGATGGTGAAGAGGTGGTAGCCTGCCTTATGGGTCATGGTCCCGCTCCGGGCGGAGGCGGAGGGCGCGCCGACCACCGGGACAGGGCCGCGCGGGCCCGGCAGGTGCGCCAGCGATCCCACATGGTTGTGCCCGTGGAGCACGAGCTCCGCGCCGACCCGGCGGATCATGGCCTCGAACGCGCTCGCATCGGTCAGGTTGCGGCCGGGCTGCGCCCCGCCGCGATGCGGGGGGTGGTGGATCAGGACGATGCGGAAGCAGGCGGGGTCCTGCCCGAGTTCCGCGAGGATCCGCTCCGCCGCCTTCATCTGCCTCGAGCCGACGCGCCCGCTCGCCACGAAGGGCAGGGTGGGAATGGCGGAGGACAGGCCGACCAGGGCCACCGGGCCGAAGCGGCGCAGGAACGGGAAGACGCCCTCCCGGCCGTCGATGCCGCGGGTCCACGGCGCCACCTCCTTCAGGAGCCCTTCGAGCGCGCCCATGACATAGGCGTCGTGGTTGCCGGGCACGAAGCTCACCGTTTCCGGCGAGCCGAGGCTTTCCAGGAAGATCCGCGACGTCGTCCACTCGCTCGGCAGGCCGATGTTGCACGTGTCGCCCGTGCAGGCGATGTGGTTCGGCGCCTGGGCGCGGATGTCCGAGACCAGCGCCGCCAGGAGCTCCATGTCGTGGGTTGCGGACCGGCTGCGATGCCAGTTGTACCAGCCGGTGAGGCGCTTGCTCAGGAGCTGCCGCAGCTGCGGACGGGGAAGCGGTCCCACATGGGGATCGGTCAGATGGGCGAGGCGGAACATGGCCGCGACCTTACGGTCTCGAATGCCGCTCGCCAATCGCCCATGTCGGCTGCCATGCCCTGGCGGCGGGCGCCTCGCGCGGGGCGGATTCCGGCTGCGCCTTCACTCGCGATCCGCGGCCGCTCCGGATCGGCGCCGGACCAAGGAAAAGTCCCCGAAGGGCCTCCTCGGGGACGAGCGGGAATGGCGGCTCGGTTCCGATCAGTACTGCGCGCCGGGGATCAGGGTCGAGCGGATCGCATGGTCCTCGAGATCGAGGGCCGGGGACCAGGTGAAGCGGGCGGAGCGCGAGAGGAAGGAAAGGATCAGGGAGACGAACATGGCGGCACCTTTTGGCTAGATTTGTCATAGTCCCGCTTGAGGTGCATGTCACATGCTGAAACATTGGCACAGATATGCGCCTAAAGTATAGCTCGTTCATCAAATCGTCATTCGGGCCGTGCTCCTTCATGAGAATGCCCCTCGTCACCGAGTCGAAGCTCGCCGGCCGCCTGCTGCGCCGCGCCTTTCACACCTACTGGCGCTTCTCGCGCGGCATGACCCTCGGCGTGCGGGCCGCCGTCGTCGACGGCGACGAGCGGGTCTTCCTGATCCGTCACACCTACGTGCCGGGCTGGCACCTGCCCGGCGGCGGCGTCGAGACCGGGGAGCCCGTGCTGGAAGCCCTGGAGCGTGAGCTCCGCGAGGAGGCCTGCATCGAGATGACCGGGCCGCCGCGCCTCCACGGCGTGTTCTTCAACCGGCAGGCCTCTCCCCGCGACCATGTGGTGGTCTACGTGGTGCGGGATTTCGCCGTCACCGGCCCCAAGCTGCCGGACCGGGAGATCGCCGAAGCCGGATTCTTCCCTCTCGACCGGCTGCCCGAGGGCGTGACCCGGGCGACGCGCCGACGCCTTTCGGAGATCCTGCGGGGCGAGCCGGCCGGCGCGGTATGGTAGGGCGAGCGGAACCGTTTGCCTGCCGGGCCCCGCACTGCTAGAGCATCGTCCCGTGCGGACGACCGGTCCAGTTTTCCGCACCATGCGCCATGGACCAAGCGGACGAGGACGCGCGCTTCATGACCCCGACCCGGATCCTGCGACGACGAAACGGCTGACGATCCGTCACGTCCGTCTTGCATCGCCGTTTCCGCGAGTCCGTCCATGACCGAGCTTTCCCTGATCATCCGCAACGAGCAGCCCATCGATTCCGAGGCCATCGAGCGCCTGCACGAACGCGCCTTCGGTCCCGGCCGGTTCGCGCGCACCGCGTCCCGCCTGCGGGAGGGCGCGCCGCACCTGCTCGAACTCTCCTTCACGGCGATGGTGGGCACCCTGCTCGTCGGCTCCGTCCGCCTCACGCCGGTCCAGGCGGGGACGGAGATGGCCCTGATGCTCGGTCCGCTGACCGTCGAGCCCGCCTTCGAAGGCCGGGGCATCGGGGCGGCGCTGATGCGCCGCTCCCTCGAAGCGGCCAGGGACAAAGGCCACACCCTGGTCCTGCTGGTGGGCGACGAGCCCTATTACCGCCGCTTCGGCTTCAAGCGCGTCCCGCCCGGCCATCTCGTGTTGCCGGGCCCGGTCAATCCCGACCGTTTCCTCGCGGTCGAACTCGCCGAGGGCGCGCTGGAGCGGGCGAGGGGCAAGGTCAGCGTGCTGCCGGCCTGACGGGGCGGGAGGAGCCTGCCGTTCAGGCCCGCCGGCGGCCCTCGGCGACCCAGGCGACCAGGATCGCGCCGACCAGCAGGGCGAGGCCCAGGAGCCCGATGGCCAGAGGGAAGACCGACACGCCGCGCACGATCGCGCTGTCGCTCGGCCGGATGCCGATCCAGTCGCTGCCGAAAAAGCGCGAGCCGGATCTCACCGCGAGGATGCGCGGCACCGCGATCTCCGCGCCCGCTTCGGCGACGACGCGCCGGACCGAGCCACCCGTCGCCTCCGCGATGGGGCGCAGGGCCTCCGTGTTGCTGAACACGTCCGTCAGCTCCCGGGGATTGGCGGGGCCGATGCTCACGAAGGCGATGAGATCGCCGGAGCGCACCGTATGGAGGCCCATCTCCCGGCTCGTCACCTGGGCGGTGAACAGGCCCGGCCGGGACTCGGTCAGGGGAACGGCGCTTTCCGCGCCGCTCGGCGCCCTCAGGGTCGCCGGATCGGCGGCGTCCTTCATGGTCTGGCGCTCGATCCGGATGTCGCGTCCCGCCGCGGCGGCGCGCAGGGCCTCCTCTTCCAGGGCAGGCTCCTTCATGAGCCAGTGCGCCAGGCGCCGCAGGAGATCGAGGTGGGGGCCGCCGCCCTCGTAGCCCCGGGCCCACAGCCAGGCGTGGTCGGAAAGCAGCAGGGCGACCCGCCCCTTCTCCTCCCGCCTGAGCACGAGGAGGGGCAGGTTCTCCGCCCCGGACATGACGGTGCTCCCCGTTCCGACCTGCGACCCGATGGTGCGCAGCCACGCGCCCCAGGCCGGCGGGTTCGCCTCCGAGCCCGGCAGGTCGCGGGTCACGGGATGGCGCGCCCCCGTGTCCGTGATGCGCGCCTTGAAAGGCTCCTCGACGATGCGCCCGTCCGGCACGCCGGGAATGATGGGAGCGAGGCGGGTCTGGGCGAGGCTGCCGAAGCCGGCGAATTCCGGGCCTGCCGCCACCAGCACCGCGCCCCCGTCGCGCACGTAGCGCACGATGTTCTCGAAATAGCTCGACGGCAGGACGCTCTGGTTGGCGTAGCGGTCGAAGATGATCAGGTCGAACTCCCTGATCTTCTGCTGGAACAGCTCCCGGGTCGGGAAGGCGATCAGGGACAGCTCGTTGATGGGCGTGCCGTCCTGCTTCTCCGGCGGACGCAGGATCGTGAAGTGCACGAGGTCCACGTTGGCATCCGACTTGAGCAGGTTGCGCCAGGTCCGCTCGCCGGGATTGGGCTCGCCCGAGACGAGGAGCACGCGCAGCTTCTCGCGGATCCCCTCGATGGGAACGACCGCGCGGTTGTTGGCCTGGGTCAATTCGCCGGGCAGGCCGTCGACCTCGATCTCGACCACGTTCTGGCCGCCGTGCTCGATGCGCACGCCGATGGAGAAGGGGGTGCCGGTGCGCACCTGCTGGCGGGCGAATTCCTGACCGTCCCGCCGCACGGTGACGGTGGCCGAGCCCGTGCCGCCCCGCTCCATCACCGTCGCACGGATGGTCTGGTCCTTGCCGACGATCCCGAAGCGCGGCGCTTCCAGGAGCTTGATCTGCCGATCCCGCTCGTCGGGCCGTCCGGTGACGAGCACGTGGAGCGGCGCCTTGAAGCCGAGGCTCTCGACGTTCGGCGGAATGTCGTGGACCACGCCGTCCGTGACCAGGATCGCGCCGGCGAGCCGGTCCGGCGGCACATCGGCCAGCCCGTTGGAGAGGGCGGCGAAGAGGCGCGTCCCGTCGTCCCCGGAGCCGTCCGTCGCCACGATGTAGCGGGGCTCGATGTCCGCCAGCGATCCGAACCGGCGCTCCAGCTCCGCGCGGACCCGGTCGGTCATGTCCTGGCGGTCGCCGAGGGTCTGCGAGGTCGTGCGGTCCACGACCACGGCGACGATGTCCCTCACCTTCTCCCGCTCCTCCTGCACGAGGGAGGGGTTGGCGAGGGCGAGGAGCACGAGGGCGAGGGCGAGGGCCCGCAGCAGGGCGACCGGCCCGCGGGACACGAAGGCCAGCACGGCGAGCACGGCCGCGACCGCTCCGACGGCCCACAGGGCCGGGACGGGAACGAGCGGGGTGAAGGTCAGGGAGAGCACGGGTCCGTCCTACTCCTATTGTCCCAGGCGCTCGAGCAGGGCGGGCACGTGCACCTGGTCGGCCTTGTAGTTGCCCGTCAGGGCGTACATGACGATGTTGATCCCGCTGCGGAATGACAGCTCCCTCTGGCGCTGCTGATCGCTGCCGACGACCGGGTAGAGCGCCTCGCCCCGCGGCCCCACCGCCCAGGCGGCGGCGAGATCGTTGGAGGTGATGATGATCGGCGACACCCCGTCGCCGGAGCGGGCCGGGCGGTTGGCGGTGTCCTCGGTCGGCGGCGGCAGGGCCTCCACCCAGGTCTGGCCCGTGGCGTAGCGCCCCGGGAAGTCGTCGAGGATGTAGAAGGTCTTGGTCAGCACGTGGTCGGAGGGCACGGGCTCCAGCTCCGGAATGTCCAGGCTCGCCAGCATCCGGCGCAGGTACTGGCCTTCCGCGCTCACCGCCCCGTCCGGGCGGGCGCTGAAGGCGTCCCGCGTGTCGAAGACCACCGTGCCGCCGCCCTTCATGAAGGCGTCGAGCCGCCGGATCGCCGCCTCGCTCGGGACCGGGCGCGTCGCGACGATCGGCCAATAGAGCAGGGGATAGAAGGCGAGCTCGTCCCGCGCCGGGTCGATGCCGATCGGGTCCCCGGGCTGGAAGGCCGTGCGCATGGCGAGCATCTGCGAGAGCCCGAGGAGCCCCGCCTTGCTCGTCGCGTCCACCTGCGCGTCGCCGGTGATCACGTAGGCGAGCCGCGTCACGAGGGCGGAGGCGCGGCTGTCCTGGCTCAGGCCGGGGCGGGCGGCCGACGGTTCCTCCTGGGCGCGGCCGTCCGACGGCAGGCCCGCGACGAGGAGAGCCGCCAGCAGGACGGCGGCTCCGGCTCCGGCCCGGCGCATGCGGCCGAAGAGGTTGCCGAGGTGCCCGCCGAGCCAGAGGGAGGCCAGGGTATCGATCAGGAGAAGAAGGAGCGCGATGCCGAGGAGGGGCGCGCGCAGGTCGACGGTCCTCGCCCCTTCGAGGGGCGCAATGCGGGCCCGCAGGGGCGCGTAGTCGAGCGGGGCGAGACGGTCGCCGGCGACGAGGGCGTTGACCGCAAGGCTCCCGTCGACGGGACCGTAGAAGCCGGGCGGGTGCTCGGCGCTCGCCCGCTCCGCATGGTTGCGCGTCACCGCCCGGGCGGTCGGCGGGGGCGAGGTGAACACGCCGAAGCCGTCGAGGGTCAGGCGCGGGGCGACGGTCTGGTTCTCCGCGTTGCGGGTCTCCGCGCTCGCGTCGCCGGGCGACCCGGCGAGGGCGGCAATGCGGCGCAGCATGTCCACGAACAGCCCGGACAGGGGCAGGTTCGACCAGGTGGTGTCGGCGGTCACGTGGAAGAGAACGATCAGCCCGTCCCCGCGCTTGTCCGCCGTCACGATGGGCGTGCCGTCCGCGAGGGCCGCCCAGGTCTTCGCGGGCAGGTCGCTGTCCGGCTCGGCCAGGATCTGGCGGCGGACGCCGATCTCCTCCGGCACGGGCAGGCCGAAGAAGGGGCTCTCGCGGGTGAAGGGCGCGAAGGTCTTGGGCGTGTCCCAGGACAGGGTGCCGCCGAGGGTCCGGCCGCCGCGCCGCAGGCGCACGGGGACGAGCTCGTCGTTGCCCGCCGCGAGGCGCGATCCGGCGAAGCGCAGAAGAAGGCCGCCGCGCTCCACGAAGGCCGCCACCTTCGCCTGGGCCTCCCGGTCGAGGCCGCCCACGTCCGCGAGGACGAGGACCGACACCTGCTCGGCGAGGAGCTGGTCGATGGCGTCGGTCACGCCGCCCCGGCCCAGGCGGATCTCCGCATAGGGCGCGAGCGCCCGCTCGATGTAGTAGACCGGCGACAGGAGCGGCTGGGCCTGATCCGCCGTCCCGCCGAAGACCAGTCCGACCCGCCGGCGCTTGCCGCTCTCGTCGAGAAGGGTGACGGCCCCCGCCGCGTTCTCGCCCAAGATCTCGATCCGCGCGATGTCGTTGCGGATCTCGGTCGGCACGTCGAAGGTGGCCACGGCCTCCGTCGCGTCGGGGGCGAAGGCGAAGCGGGCATCGGCAAGGGGGAGGTTCTTCAGGTCGAGGGCGCGGAGGGTGCCGGAATCGCGCCCGTTGGGCTCGGCCCTGACGACGGTGGCCGTCAGCCGGCCGCCCGCGTTTGCGGTGCCGGCGATGGCGAGCGCGGGAGATTGCTCCGCCTTGAGAATAACGGTCGGGCGGTTGCCGGTCACGGAAGCCAGTCCCTCGATGAAGCCCTGACCGTCAACGCCCGCGACGCCGTCGCTGATCCAGACGATTTCCGCGCCGGGCGTCGATTCCAGGAACCGGCGGATGGCGTCGACATGCGCCCGGCGCTCGGGGAGGTGGGGCAGGGGCCTGAAGGTCCGCAGCCGCTCCAGGGCGGCGGCCGGGCTCATCGGCTGGAGATCCTGGGGTTCGCCGGCCGTGGCGGCCACGGCGACGACGCGGCCCTCGCGCTCCGCCGCCTCGATCCGTCCGGAGGCCAGGTTCATCCGCTCGCGCCAGTCGTGAGCCGAGGCGAAGCCGTTGTCCACCAGGAGCAGCAGCGGCGCGCGGCTGCTCCCCTCGGCCAGCGGGTTCCAGACCGGCCCGGCCGCGGCGACGATGAGCAGGGCCGCCAGCAGGAGGCGCAGGAGCAGCAGCCACCAGGGCGTCCGGGCCGGAGTCTCCTGCTCGGGACGGAGATCCGCCACGATCCGCAGCGGCGGGAAGTCGACCCGCTTCGGCTGCGGCGGCGTGATGCGCAGGAGGAGCCAGATCGCAGGCAAGGCGGCGAGGGCGACCAGGACGAGAGGGGCAGCGAAGGTGAGAGGAAGTCCCAGCATGGTCTAGCGCCGCCCGCTGCCGGCGCCGCGCGAGGCGGCGACGAGGGTGATGAGGCGGAGCGCCGCCTCGCTCGCCGGGCGGTCCGTGCGGTGGACCGTGAGCGTCCACCCGCGGCGGCGGGCCAGGTCCTCCAGGCTGCCCCGGTGGCGCGCCATGCGCTCCCGGTAGGCCTCTCCCCAGGAGGCGGCGTCGCCGATGCGCAGGGAGATGCCCTCCTCGAGGTCGTGGAGAACGGCCTGGCCCTCGAAGGGAAAGGTCTCCTCCACCGGGTCCGCGATCAGCACGAGATGGCCGCGGCCGCCCCGGCTCGAAATCGCCTCGACGGCGGATGCGGTCTCGCCGGAAGGGCTCAGGAAGTCCCCGATCAGGATCGCCTCGTCCATGGCCGGGATCGGCGCCTGCGGCGGCAGGTCGTCGTCGAGGGCGGCGCGGTCGGCCACCAGCGCCTCGGCCATGGCCTCCGCGATCCGCGTGGTCGCCCGCGGCGGCATGAGCCCGAGCAGGCCGACCCGTTCGCCCCCCTCGACGAAGGCATCGGCCAGGGCGAGGCCGAGCACGATCGCCCGCTCCACCTTGGGCGCCCGGGCGAGGCTCGACGCATAGGCCATGGAGGCGGACCGGTCGATCCAGAACCAGATGTTCTGCGCCGCCTCCCATTCCCTCTCCCGCACATAGAGCCTGTCGTCGCGTCCGGAGCGGCGCCAGTCGATGCGCTGGGCGGCCTCGCCTGCCACGAAGGGACGGAACTGCCAGAAGGTCTCGCCGATGCCGGCCCGGCGGCGGCCGTGGATCCCGTGGGACAGGTTCGCCGCCACCCGGCGCGCCTCGAGCACGAGGCGGGGCATTCGCTGGGCGAGTTCGAGGGCCGCCTCCGTCTCGTGGCGGCCGGGGATGCGGGCGGCCTCGGGCAGGACCCGGACACGGGTCATGGCGGCGGTCCTAACCGGCGAGCCGCGCCGTGAGGCGGCCGATGACGCTCTTCACGGTCTCTCCGTCCGCCCGGGCGGCGAAGGTCAGGGCCATGCGGTGCTTCAGCACGGGCTCGGCGAGGGCCACCACGTCCGCGATGGAAGGCGCGACGCGGCCCTCGATGAGGGCGCGGGCGCGCACGGCGAGCATCAGGGACTGGGAGGCGCGGGGACCGGGCCCCCAGAGCAGCTTGTCGGTGATCCCCTCGACGGCCTCGCTGCCCGGCCGCGCCGCGCGCACGATGTCGAGAATCGCATCGACCACGCTGCTGCCGACCGGCAGGCGCCGCACGAGGCGCTGCGCGTTCATGAGCGCTTCCGCGTCCATCACGGCGACCGGCCTGTGCTCCTCCGCGCCCGTCGTCTCGATGAGGATCCGCCGCTCCGCGTCCCGGTCGGGATAGCCGACGTCGATCTCGAGCAGGAAACGGTCGAGCTGGGCCTCGGGAAGGGGATAGGTCCCCTCCTGCTCGATCGGGTTCTGGGTCGCGAGGACATGGAAGGGCTGGGGCAGGTCGTGCCGCTCGCCGCCCACCGAGACGTGGTGCTCCTGCATCGCCTGGAGCAGGGCGGACTGGGTGCGCGGGCTCGCGCGGTTGATCTCGTCGGCCATCAGGAGTTGCGTGAAGACCGGCCCCTTCACGAAGCGGAACGAGCGGCGCCGGTCGACGCCCTCGTCGAGGATCTCCGAGCCGAGAATGTCGGAGGGCATCAGGTCCGGAGTGAACTGCACCCGTCGGGCGTCGAGGCCGAGCACGGTTCCGAGCGTCTCGACGAGCTTGGTCTTCGCGAGGCCGGGAACGCCCACGAGGAGGCCGTGCCCGCCCGCCAGAAGGGTGATCAGGGTCTGGTCGACCACGTCCTCCTGGCCGAAGATGACCGAATGGATCGCTTCCCGGGCCCGCGCCACGGTCTCCAGGGTCGCCTCCGCGTTGCGGATGATGGCGTCGTCGAGAACGGTGGGCGGTTGGGCGATGCTGGCCGTCATGTGTCATCCTTCCACGCGCTGGCGTCCGCCCCCGGCGACACTGTGCCTTCCTTGGGCATCGCTAGGCAAGCGGATCCTGCGGGTCCATGCGCCGCAGCCGCGCCCCGGAACCGGAGGACCGGGCAGGAGAACCTGGCGGACGATCTGGCAGAAAACATGGACGGTGCGGGCTGCGGCTCTATGCTGTAGGAATTAGCCACGGATCGCCGTTCGTCGATCCTCGAGGTGCAAATTCTTGTTCACGCTTGCGTCATGACCGATCCCGCCCCGACATCCGGCAGCGCCCTGTCGCGGCTCGCGGCCGCGCTCGAGCCGCACGAGAAGCGCAAGGGCCTTCCGCCGGTCGAGCGCTGGAATCCGGCCTATTGCGGCGAGATCGACATGCGCATCGCCGCGGACGGGACCTGGTACTACATGGGCACGCCGATCGAGCGGCCGGCGCTCGTGCGCCTGTTCTCCACGGTCCTGCGCAGGGACCCGGAGCGCTACGTGCTCGTCACTCCTGTCGAGCGGGTGGGGATCGCGGTCGACGACGTGCCCTTCGTGGCGGTGGAGATGGCGGTGGAAGGGGAGGGCGAGGAGCGGCAGGTCGCGTTCCGCACCAACGTGGACGATCTCGTGCAGGTCGGTCCGGACAATCCGCTGCGCTTCGAGACGGAGCCGCACGGGGGCGTGAAGCCGTACGTGAAGGTCAGAGGCGGCCTCTGGGCGCGCGTCACCCGGGCGCTGGCATACGATCTGATCGCCCTCGGCGAGGAACGGACCGTCGACGGCGTCCCGCAGTTCGGCGTCCACGCGGGCGGCGTCTTCTTCCCCATCGCGCCCGCCGGCGAGGCGAGGTAGTCCCGATGCGGACGGCCCCTCTCGACGCCCCGGACTTCCTGACCCTGGCGGCGGAGCGCCTCCGCCGGGAGCCGCCCTCGCTCGGGGACGCCCTCGCCAACCCGCGGGGCGACCACTCCCTCGACGGCATCCCGCTCGCGCAGCCCCTGGCGCCGAAGGAGGCGGCCGTCCTCGTGCCCGTGGTCATGCGCGAGGAGCCGACCCTCCTCTTCACGGAGCGGGCCGCCGGCCTGCGCCAGCATTCCGGCCAGATCGCGTTCCCCGGCGGGCGGGTCGATCCGGAGGACGAATCGATCCTGGCGGCGGCCTGCCGCGAGGCGCAGGAGGAGATCGGCCTCGACAGCCGCTTCATCAGCCCCATCGGCTATCTCGATCCCTACCTCTCCACCACCAATTATCTGGTGGTTCCGGTCGTCGCGCGGGTCTCGCCCTCCTACACGCTGGCCCTCAACCCGCACGAGGTGGCCGACGCCTTCGAGGTGCCCTTGCGCTTCCTCATGGACCCCGCCAACCATCAGCTCCATGCGCGGGAGTGGAAGGGCGTCCTGCGCCGGTACTATGCAATGCCCTACCAAGGACGGTACATCTGGGGCGTCACGGCGGGCATCCTCCGCAACATGTACGAGAGGCTCTACACGTCATGACGCGGGCGATCTTCCAGGAACTGCTGCTGTTCCTCCTGCCTTTCGCCGCCTTCGCCATCTACCTGGTCATCGCCCGCCGCAACCCCCTGGCCTGGTCCTCCTGGAGCAAGCACGTGTCCTGGGTCGGCATCGCGGGCCTCGTCCTGGTGATCGCGTCGCTGATCCTCGGAGGGCTCCTGGCCGAGCGCCACACGGGCGCCTTCGTGCCGTCCCACATGGAGAACGGGCGCGTCGTGCCCGGGCAGTTCAAGTGACGCCCGAACTCGACCGCGATGCCGTCACGGCGCTCCTGGAGCGTCCGCGCCTGCGCGCGCTGCTTCGAGCGATGAACCGGGACGGCGAGGAGACCCGCATCGTCGGCGGGGCGGTGCGCAACGCGCTCCTCGGGCGGCCGGTGACGGAGGTCGACTGCGCCACCACCGCCTTGCCCGAAGCCATCGCCCGCATGGCGGAGCGGGCCGGTTTCAAGCCCGTGCCGACCGGCATCGACCACGGCACGATCACCGTGGTGGTGGAGGGCGAGCCCTTCGAGGTCACGAGCCTGCGCGAGGACGTGGAGACGGACGGGCGCTACGCCGTGGTCCGCTTCGGGCGCGATTTCGAGGCCGATGCCAGGCGGCGCGATTTCACCATCAACGCCCTCTCCCTCGGGCTCGACGGGCGCCTGCACGACTATGCGGGCGGGCTCGACGACCTCGCCGCGCGGCGGGTCCGCTTCATCGGCGACGCGCATACCCGCATCCGCGAGGATTACCTGCGGATCCTCCGCTTCTTCCGATTCTACGCGGAATACGGGGAGAACGGCCCCGATCCGGAGGGGCTCGCGGCGGCGGGAGCGGAGCGGGCGGGCCTCGCCATCCTGTCCCGGGAGCGCATCCGGCACGAGTTCCTGAAGCTCCTCGCCGCCCGGCGCGCGGTTGAGACGGTCGAGATCCTCGCCGGGCACGGCTTCCTGACCTGGATCCTCGACGGGGTGGCGGAGTTCGGCCGGCTCGCCCGGGCGGCCGCGGAGGAGCCCGACCCGGTGGCGCGCCTGGCCGTCCTCGCCGTTCTGGTGGAGGAGGACGCGCAGCGCCTGCGCGAGAGGCTGCGGCTGTCGAACGAGGAGCACCGGCGGCTCGAGGCCTATGCGAGGCTCCTGTGCCGGCTCAGGACCGGCCCGGGAGGTCTCGATCCGACGGACGTCCGCCGCCTCGTCGCCGTCCATGGGACCGGAACCGTCTCGCTCGCCCTCGCCGCCCTTTCCGGCGAGCCGCGGCCGCAGGTCGACCGGACGGCCGTCGAGGCGCTGGAGCGCTTCAGGAGCGGCGCCGAGCCCGTGCCCGTCTTTCCCCTGCGCGGCGCCGACCTCGTGGCCCGGGGCATCCCCAAGGGGCCGCGGATCGGGGAGATGCTCGACAGGGCGCGGGCCCTCTGGCTCGCCGAGGGATGCCCGGACGATGCGGCCTTCGCCGCCGCGCTGCTCGACCGGGTCCTGAAGGAGGCGTGACTCTCAAGGCGCGCGGCCGTCAGGGCCAGCGGACGGTCGGCGGCATGGAGGAGAGGATCGAGTCGATGTTGCCGCCGGTCCTGAGGCCGAAGATCGTGCCGCGGTCGTAGAGCAGGTTGAACTCGACATAGCGTCCCCGCCGCACCTGCTGCTCGATGCGGTCCGCCTCGGTCCAGGCCGTGCCGGCGTTCCGCCGCACGATCTCGGGATAGATGCGCAGGAATGCCTCGCCCACGTCGCGGGTGAAGGCGAAGTCCTCGTCCGGGTCGCCCGTCCAATGATAGTCGTAGAAGATGCCGCCGATGCCGCGCGGCTCCTTGCGGTGCTTGAGGAAGAAGTACTCGTCGCACCACGCCCTGTACTTCTCGTAGGACACGGAGGGGTGCCGGTCGCAGACGTCCTTCATGGCTGCATGGAACGCGACCGTGTCCGGGTCCTCCTGGGTCCGGCGCCGGTCGAGCACGGGGGTCAGGTCGGCGCCGCCGCCGAACCAGGGCTTCGTGGTCACCACGAAGCGGGTGTTCATGTGCACCGTCGGCACGTTGGGATTCCAGGGATGCGCGATGAGCGAGATGCCCGAGGCCCAGAAGCGCGGGTCCCGGTCGGAGCCGGGGATCTGCCCGCGGAACTCGGGCGCGAACTCCCCGTGCACGGTCGAGACGTGGACGCCGACCTTCTCGAAGACGCGGCCCCGCATCATGGACATGACGCCGCCGCCGCCGGGCGCGCCGCCGTGGTCCTGGCGCTCCCAGGGCTTCCGCTCGAACCGTCCCGGCATCGAAGCTTCCGGGGGGAGGGGGGCCGTCACCTCGTCCTCGATGGCCTCGAAGGCGGCGCAGATCCGGTCGCGCAGGGCGGCGAACCAGACGGGGGCCTCCTCCTGAAGGCGGGCGACGGCGGGATCGGTCGGGGCGGTCATGGCATGTCCTCGGCTCGGCGGCCCGTTCCGGGAGCCGGCCCGGAGGCCGGGCGAAAAGGCCGGGGTCGGATTGTCCGGACGTCTCTAGAGCAATTCCGGAAAGGTTGGGAACGGGTTTTCCGGCAAGGCTGCGGAAAATCGCGAAGCCGGACCTTCTTTCCCATCTCACGGGGATTGCGGGATCTCCGGGGAGGGAAGGCGGGGGAAGGACCCCGTCTGCCGCAGGGCTTCCCCCAGGATCATCGCCGCCGTGACGGCGACATTGAGGGAGCGCAGGCCCGGCTGCATGGGGACGACGATCCGCGCATCCGCCGCCGCATGGACCTCGTCCGGCACGCCGGCCGATTCACGGCCCACGAGGACGATGTCGTCGGGCCGGAAGGCGAAGTCCACATAGGATATGGCGCCCTTCGTGGTGGCGAGGACCAGGCGGGGGCCGCCCCCGGCGGTGCGGTTCTCCCGCCGCCATTCCTCGAAGGCGCGCCAGGAGACGTGGCGGGCGATCGTCACGCGGTCCAGGTAGTCCATCCCCGAGCGGCGGAGATTCCGGTCCGACACGTCGAACCCGGCCGGCTCGACGATCTCGACCGGCACGCCGAGGCATGCGGCAAGGCGCAGCATGGTGCCGGTGTTCTGCGGAATGTCCGGCTGGTAGATGGCGAGGCGGGGCATGGTCCGCCTCATTCCGCGAAAGGGCCGCCCCCGTCAAGGCGGCCCCGGAGCCGAGGGAAACGGCCCGCGGCAAGGCGCCGGGGATTGGAACAACTCCAAACCGCCTATGGACAGGCGGGCTTGGCCGTGCCAAAGAGCGCTTCGCGCGGCGACGCCCAGTCGCATTGCGCGCGCGTTGGCGCGTATGCTTGTTCAAGCGGGCAGCGTGCCGGGTGCCTGGACGGTCGAAGGCCGCCGGGCCATCCAGATGCGCGGTTCTCGTTTATTGACGTATGCTGGAGAGCCAAGTGGCTGAGACCACCTCTACCGTCGTCGAGCCGACACGGCGCGATTTTCTCTTCATCGCCACCGGTGCGGCCGCTGCCGTCGGCGCCGCGGCCGTGGTGTGGCCCTTCGTTCGATCCATGGCTCCCGATGCCGCCACCGTCGCTGCCGGCGCGCCGGTCGAGGTGGACCTGTCCCCCATCGCCGAGGGGCAGATCGTGAAGGTCTTCTGGCGCGGGAAGCTCATCTTCATCCGCAATCGCACCCCGGCCGAGATCAAGGCGGCCGAGGACGTCGACGTCGCCACGCTGCGCGACCCGCAGCCCGATTCCGCCCGCGTCAAGCCGGGCCATGCCCAGTGGCTGGTGGTCTACGGCAACTGCACCCACCTCGGCTGCGTGCCCCTGGGCCACCAGGGCGCCTACGAGGGCTGGTTCTGCCCCTGCCACGGCTCCGTCTTCGACACCTCCGGCCGCGTCCGCGGCGGTCCGGCCCCGATCAATCTGCCGATCCCGCCCTACACCTTCACGTCCGATACCAAGATCGTGATCGGCCAGGAAGCCACGGCGTAACCCCTCGCGACGGCCATTCGATCAGGCGACACCATGAGCCAGCATCCCACCACCTACGTACCCAAGAGCGCCTTCGGCAAGTGGTTCGAAAGCCGCTTGCCCATCGCGGGCCTCATCCATTCCTCGTTCATCGCGTTCCCCGTCCCGCGGAACCTGAACTACTTCTGGACCTTCGGCGCCATCCTCGTGTTCATGCTCGTGTCGCAGATCGTGACCGGCGTGTTCCTGGCCATGTACTACACGCCGAATGCGGCGCTCGCCTTCCAGTCCGTCGAGCGCATCATGCGCGACGTGAACTACGGCTGGCTGCTCCGCTACCTGCACGCCAACGGCGCCTCGATGTTCTTCGTCGCGGTCTACATCCACATCTTCCGCGGCCTCTACTACGGATCCTACAAGGCTCCCCGCGAGATCCTCTGGATCCTCGGCGTCATCATCTACGGCCTGATGATGGCCACCGCCTTCATGGGCTACGTGCTCCCCTGGGGGCAGATGAGCTACTGGGGCGCCACCGTCATCACCAACATCCTGGCGGCCATTCCCGTGGTCGGCGACACGATCCAGAGCCTGCTCTGGGGCGGCTACTCGGTGGGCAACCCGACCCTCAACCGCTTCTTCTCGCTGCACTACCTGCTGCCGTTCATGATCTTCGGCGTCGTGCTGCTCCACGTCTGGGCGCTGCACGTCCCGGGCCAGAACAACCCGACCGGCGTGCCGATCAAGTCGGGCAAGGACACGGTTCCGTTCACACCCTACGCGACGATCAAGGACATCTTCGCGGTGGCCGTGTTCCTGATCTTCTTCGCCTGGTTCGTGTTCTACATCCCGAACTACCTGGGCCATGCGGACAATTACATCCCGGCGAACCCCTCCGTGACGCCCGCGCACATCGTGCCCGAATGGTACTTCCTGCCCTTCTACGCGATCCTGCGCGCGATTCCCGACAAGCTCGGCGGCGTCATCGCCATGTTCGCCTCCATCGCGGTCCTGGCCTTCCTGCCCTGGCTCGACACCTCGAAGGTGCGTTCGACGACCTACCGTCCGCTCTACAAGCAGTTCTTCTGGATCCTCGCCGCCGACACGGTGCTGCTCGGCTGGCTCGGCGCCAAGCCGCCGGAGGGCTGGTACGTCATCGTCTCGCAGATCGCGACGGCCTACTACTTCATCCACTTCCTCATCATCCTGCCGCTGCTCGGCTTCATCGAGCGCCCGCTGCCGCTGCCGAACTCGATCCTCGAATCGGTCATGGGCGCGAAGGGTGGTGCGGGCATGCCGACCGGCGCCAACGCCGAACCGCACTCCAAGGGCTGACGCGAGGCTGGGAAGAAAGACCATGATGAAGCGTACTCTTGTCATCGCCGCAGCCCTGCTCGGCCTGTCGGCTCCGGCCTTCGCCGCGGGCGAGACCCCGGTCCCGCCGCAGCTGAAGTGGACCTTCAGCGGCCCGTTCGGCACCTTCGACCGGGCGCAGCTCCAGCGCGGTTTCAAGGTCTACCGGGAGGTCTGCGCCTCCTGCCACAGCCTCAGCTACGTGGCCTTCCGCAACCTGGCCGAGCCGGGCGGGCCCGGGTTCTCCGAGGCGCAGGTCAAGGCCCTGGCCGCCGAGTACAAGGTCCAGGACGGACCGAACGACGCTGGCGACATGTTCGAGCGTCCCGCCCGTCCCGCCGACCGCTTCCCGGCCCCGTTCCCGAACGAGAACGCCGCCGCCGCGGCCAACGGCGGCAAGGCCCCGCCGGACCTGTCGCTGATCGCCAAGGCCCGCACCTACGAGCGCGGCTTCCCCTGGTTCGTCTTCGACATGTTCACCCAGTTCGCCGAGACGGGCCCGGACTACGTCCACGCGCTCCTGACCGGCTACGAGGAGCCTCCGGCCGGGTTCCAGGTGCCCGAGGGCGGCCACTACAACGCGTACTTCCCGGGCCACATCATCGCCATGCCCAAGCCCCTGAGCGACGGACAGGTGGAATACCCGAAGGACGCCAACGGCCAGCCGCAGGCGCCCGAGACGGTCGAGCAGTATGCCCGCGACGTGACCGCGTTCCTCATGTGGACGGCGGAGCCGACCCTCGAGGCGCGCAAGCGCATCGGCTTCCAGGTGATGCTCTTCCTCATCGTCCTCTCCGGCCTGCTCTACTTCACCAAGAAGAAGATCTGGGCCCGCGTCGGACACAGCGACGTCACCGCGACGCACGCCTGAGAGTCCGGCTGAAGGCGAGTTCGGAAAGAGGCCCCTCGAGGGGCCTTTTTCTTTGGATCGCGCTCCGCAGGCGATGGCCGGCGCCCACGATCCGGTTCACCATTCGGGCGGACGAGGGAGGGGGCCATGGCGAGGGCCGTGCTCGGCATCATCGGGGGATCGGGCGTCTACGACCTGCCCGGGATCGCGGATCTGCGCGAGGAGGCCATCGCCTCGCCCTGGGGCGAGCCGTCCGACGTGGTCAGGCGCGGGCGGATCGGGGCGACGGAGGTGGTGTTCCTGCCCCGCCACGGGCGCGGCCACCGCCATTCGCCTTCCGACATCAATTACCGCGCCAATATCGACGTGCTGAAGCGGGCAGGGGTGACCGATCTCGTGTCGGTCTCCGCCTGCGGCTCGTTCAGGGAGGAACTCTTCCCCGGCTCCTTCGTGCTCGTGGACCAGTTCGTGGACAGGACGTTCCGGCGTCATGGCTCCTTCTTCGGAAGCGGCTGCGTCGCCCATGTGCCCATGGCCCATCCCGTCGGGCCGCTCCTGCAGCGGCGGATCGCGGCGGCGGCGGCGCAGGAAGGCATCCCCCACCGGCTCGGCGGCACCTATGTGTGCATCGAGGGACCGCAGTTCTCGACCTATGCCGAGTCGCTCACCTACAAGGGCCTCGGCTACGACGTCGTCGGCATGACCGCCATGCCGGAGGCGAAGCTCGCCCGCGAGGCCGAGATCACCTATGCGACCGTCGCCATGGTGACGGATTTCGACTGCTGGCATCCCGAGCACGACGATGTGGACGTTGCGGCCGTCGTCGCGGTCGCCCGCCGGAACGCCGAGACCGTGGCGCGGCTGATCGCCCGCGTGGCCCGAGACTTCCCGGCGGAGCACGAGCCCTGCCCCGTGCGCTCGGACCGGGCCCTCGACGGGGCCATCATGACGGCGCCTTCGGCGCGCGACCCCGCGCTGCTGCGAAAGCTCGACGCGGTCGCGGGGCGCGTCCTGGGCTAGCCCATCGTGCCGTCCATCGTCCCGATTCCGAAGAGGAGCCTGAACAGCCGGCCGATCGGTGCCACGACGAAGGTCGCGGGGATCGCCGCGAGGGCCGCCTTCACGAAGAACGGGACGAGGCTCGCGAACGGGATGTCGATATCCGTCAGGACCGTTCGCTGAAACGGCTCGGGCATGGTAGGTCTCCTGGAGATCCAACCCCCCACTTGTGTCAGGCTCAGCCGATGGACCAGCGTTTCCTCACCGATCTGAAGGCCACGATCCGGTCGATTCCGGACTATCCGAAGCCGGGGATCGTCTTCCGCGACATCACGACCCTGCTCGGCGACGCCCGCGCCTTCCGTCGCGCCGTGGACGAGCTCGTGCACCCGTTCGCAGGCGGGCGCGTCGACAAGGTGGCCGGGATCGAGGCGCGGGGCTTCATCCTCGGCGGCGCGGTCGCCCATCAGCTTTCCGCCGGCTTCGTGCCGATCCGTAAGAAGGGCAAGCTGCCCCACGAGACCGTGCGCATCGCCTACTCCCTCGAATACGGCGTGGACGAGATGGAGATCCACACGGACGCGGTCGGGCAGAACGACCGGGTCGTCATCGTCGACGACCTCATCGCCACCGGCGGCACCGCGGTCGCGGCGACCCGGCTCCTGCGCCAGATGGGCGCCGACATCGTCGCCGCCTGCTTCGTCATCGACCTGCCGGATCTCGGCGGCGCGCAGAAGCTCCGCGACCTCGGCGTGGAGGTGCGCAGCCTCGTGAGCTTCGAAGGGCACTGAGAAGCCGCGCTCCGCGGGACGACCTGGGGCGCTCCCATTGCCGTCATTCCGGGCTCGCCTGCGGCGCCCCGGAATGACGGGGTTGTTCAATGCCCTGGCCGCCGCTCCCAGAACACCGCGCCGTCGAAGGAGAAGACCTCCTCGCCGTGCTGGTTCACGCCCGTGTTGCGGTGAAAGGCGATGCCCCAGCCGGGGCGGGAGGCGGAGACGCGCTTGCCGGTCAGGGTCGAGCGGTAGGTGATCGTGTCGCCCGCATAGACGGGCTTGAGCCATCTCAGATCGGTGAAGCCGGGGGAGGGGCCGAGCCGGGCCGGGCGCTCCCCGCGGGCGAGGGCATCCGCGCGGACCCGGTCGCGGTGGGCCGCCATCAGCTTCATCCACACGGCGGCCGTCTGCCAGCCCGAGGCGCACAGGTCCCCGAACAGGCTCGCCTTCGCAGCGACCGGATCCACATGGAAGCGCTGGGGATCGTAGTCCCTGGCGAAGCGCACGATGTCCTCGGCCGTATAGGCGTAGGAGCCCAGCACGTCCGTCTGGCCCACCACGAGGTCCTCGAGATAGGGATTGGCGGAGATCGCCGGGCGCTCGGCGGCCGGGTCGGGCGAGCCAATTCCCTCGGGCGGGCGGCTGCGGCTCCCGTTCACCGCAAGACCCGTCTCCCTAAGGCCGAACATGATCCAGTTCTGCTGGACCATCACGGTCTCGTCCGCCTGGTTGAGCACGTCGAACCGGAACCGCACGAGGCCGATGGAGGGCCGGCTCCTGGAGGGGCGGGTCTCCAGCACCGTCATGCGCGAGCGCAGGGTATCGCCGGGCCGCACGGGCTTCGCCCATTTCAGCTCCTCGATCCCGGGCGACCCCATGGAGGTCGAATCGAGAATCACGTCGTCCGCGAGGAGGCGCATGTTGAGGGCGCAGGTGTGCCAGCCGGAGGCGATCAGGGTTCCCACGAAGCTGTCCCGCGCGGCGATCTCGTCCACGTGGAAGGGCTGCGGGTCGTATTCCCGTGCGAAGGAGACGATCTCCTCCCTGGAAACCGTGACGGGGCCGAGGGTCCGGACGGTGCCGGGCGTGAAGTCTTCGAAGGCGTATCGGGGCATGGGGCTGTCGTCGGCAGGGCGGAGGGCCCGGTCGCGGACCCTTCCCAACGCTTGAGGTCACGGATCGAATTGTCCGGCTGCGTTGTGCGCCAGACGGATCGGCTCCGGCAAGCGATATTTTTGCGAGCAGGCGAGGACGAGCGCGGCGGAGGTCTCGATGTCGGCCAGGTGGCCGGGGGAGATGAACACCGGGTTCTTGGCGGTGCGCGTCCTGAGCGCCACGCCGATGGTCTCGCCCCGGTCAACGAGCGGCGCGGCCGCGCCCTTTTCCTCTGCAAGGTCCCGATAGCGGCCGCACAGGAGGGTCTTGCCGCAGCCGACGGTCGGGCGCTCCAGCCACAGGCCCATGTGGCTCGCGATGCCGATGCGCCGGGGATGGGCGATTCCCATGCCGTCGAAGAGGAAGACGTCCGGCTCGTTGCGCAGCTTCTCGAAGGCCTCCTCCAGCACCGGCCCTTCCCGGAAGCTCAGGAGGCCCGGAATGTAGGGGAAGGGCGTCGGGCGCTGCGCCACCACGGTCTCGACGGGCCGGAAGTCCGGAAACGTGACCACCACCACCGCGGCCCGGGACTGCTCGTTCTTCACGCTCACGTCCACCCCGGCCACGAGGCGGACGGCGTCGAGGGCGATGGGACGGTCGGAGACGATCTCCGATCTCAGGTCCTTCTGGAGGGCGACGGCCTGCGCGGGCGGAAGATTCCAGGAATGTCGGCGGCGAATGTCCATGCGTTCCGTATCGAACGATCCGGGGCCTTTCGCGTCAATGGGCGCAGGGGGCCGGTTTCGTCGTCTTCGGGACTACCGCTCCCGCGGCTGGCGAATCCCATGCCCGTGGCGGCCGGGGAACAGGGAAAGCAGGGCGCTGGCCAGGAAGCCGCAGGCGACGATCAGGGCGACGACGAGTTCCGCCGTGCCGGGACCCGGCGAGACCACGGCACCGCCGAGCGTGTAGGCGATCTCTTCGAGCGATTCCTGCATGGCTCCTTCCTCCACGCAGGAATAAACGCAGAGTCCGGCTGAACGGCCGAGGAAGCGGCCGTTCACGATTCCGTCAGTTTGCGAACCGGAAGTGCATCACGTCCCCGTCCTGGACCGTGTACTCCTTGCCTTCGAGGCGCAGCTTGCCGGCATCGCGCGCTCCCGCCTCGCCCTTGAGCGCGACGTAGTCGGGATAGGCGATGGTCTCGGCCCGGATGAAGCCTTTCTCGAAATCCGTGTGGATGACCCCGGCCGCCTGGGGGGCGCGGGTGCCCCTGGTGATCGTCCAGGCGCGGGCTTCCTTCGGGCCGACCGTGAAGTAGGTGATGAGGCCCAGCAGCTCGTAGCCGGCGCGGATCACCCGGTTCAGGCCGGGCTCGGCGAGGCCGATGGCGTCGAGATAGTCCTTCTGCTCCTCGGGGGGCAGGACGGCGATCTCGCTCTCGATCTTCGCGGACACCACCACCGCCTTCGCCCCTTCCTCGCGGGCGCGCTCGAACACCTTGGCCGAGAAGGCGTTGCCCTTGTCGGCCGAGGCCTCCTCCACGTTGCAGACATAGAGGACCGGCTTGGAGGAGAGGAGCCCGAGCATCTGGAAGAGGCGCTCCTCCTCGGCCTTCCGCTCCACGAGGCGGGCGGGCTTGCCCTCGCGCAGCAGGACGAGGGCGCGGTTGACGAGGTCGAGGGTCTCCTTGGCCTCCTTGTCGTTGCCCTTGGCCTTCTTCTCGAGGCCCGTGACGCGCTTCTCGAGGCTTTCGAGGTCGGCCAGCATCAGTTCGGTCTCGATGGTCTCGATGTCGGCGATGGGGTCGATCTTGCCTTCCACGTGCGTAATGTCCGTATCCTCGAAGCAGCGCACCACGTGGGCGATGGCGTCCACCTCGCGGATGTTGGCGAGGAACTGGTTGCCGAGGCCCTCGCCCTTGGAGGCGCCGCGCACGAGGCCCGCGATGTCCACGAAGGTCAGGCGGGTCGGGACGATCTGGGCGGAGCCCGCGATCCCCGCGAGGGTTTCCAGACGGTCGTCGGGCACCGCCACGTCGCCCACGTTCGGCTCGATGGTGCAGAACGGATAGTTCGCCGCCTGCGCCGCAGCGGTCTGGGTCAGCGCGTTGAAGAGCGTGGACTTGCCCACGTTCGGCAGGCCGACGATGCCCATCTTGAAGCCCATGGCCTCACTCCTTGCCCTTGGCCGGCACGAGCCGGCGTCACGGTTCCTGTGCCGGCCTCTCAGCCGGCGTCCTTCTTGTCCTGGCCCGCCTTTTCGCCGGGCCGTTTCACGTCCGTCCACCCCTTCGCCTCCATGGCGAGGTGGACCCTGTTCTGGAAGCTGGCATCCTCGCCCTTGGCGAGGAGCGCCGCGTTGTCGGCGATGGCCCGGGTCAGGTCCTCGACCCAGGGCTCCTCCGACTTGGCGAAATCCCCGAGCACCCAGGACTGCACCAGCGGCTTCAGGCCCGGATGCCCGATGCCGATCCGCACCCGGCGGTAGTCGTTGCCGCAATGGGCGGTGATGGAGCGCAGGCCGTTGTGCCCCGCATTCCCGCCGCCGACCTTCACCCTCAGCTTGGCCGGGGGCAGGTCGAGCTCGTCGTAGAAGACGGTGACGTCGGAGAGCGGGATCTTGAAGAAGCGCTGCGCCTCCGCCACCGCCCGGCCCGACTCGTTCATGTAGGTCTGCGGCTTGAGGATGAGCACGCGCTCGCCGCCGATGGCCGTCTCCGCCGTCTCGCCCTGGAACCGCCTGCGCCAGGGCGACGCGCCATGGGCGCGGGCGATCTCGTCCACCGCCATGAAGCCCACGTTATGGCGGTTGCGGGCGTAGCGGGGTCCGGGATTGCCGAGGCCGACGAAAAGACGCATCGCCTGAAACACCCTCATAAGAAACGCCCCGGCCTTGCGGTCGGAGCGTCGAAGCCGTTCGATGGGCGACGGACGCCCGCGAAGGAGGCGATCGGGGAAGAAGCGATCAGGCCTTGGCGGCCTCGCCCTCGGCCGCGGCAGCCGGGGCCGCTTCCTCTTCCTTCATGCCCGACGGGGCGACGACGGTGACGAGGGTCACGTTCTCCGCCGAGGTGGGCTTGGCGCCCTTCGGCAGGGCGACGTCCGACAGGTGGACCGAGGAGCCGATGTCCAGGTTCGCGACCGAGGCCTCGATGAAGTCCGGGATCGCATCGGACGGGACCAGCAGTTCCACCGAGTGCTCGACGATCTGCAGGGTGCCGCCGCGCTTCACGCCCGGGCACTTGTCCTGGCCCACCACATGGACCGGAACCACGACCTTGATCGCCTGGCCCTGCGCGAGGCGCAGGAAGTCGACATGCACGGGGAAGTCCTTCACCGGGTCGAGCTGGTAGTCGCGCGGGATGGCGCGGGTCGTCTTGCCGTCGACGTCGATCTCGAAGATCGTGGTCAGGAAGTGGCCGGCGAAGATCAGCTGCTTCGTCTGGTTGAAGTCGAGGGCGATGGCCTGGGCCGGCTGGCCGGCTCCGTAGATGACGGCGGGAACCATGCCCTGGCGACGAACGGCCCGGGCGGCCCCCTTGCCGGCCCGGTCGCGCGCCACGGCCTTGATCTGCTTCACTTCGCTCATGGTCGTGGTCCTTCGAAATGGGTTGGAAAAACCGATGGCCGCCTTCGGGCGGCCATGAGGTCCGCGCCCGTGCCTCCAAGGGTGTCGAGCGGGCGCGAGGCGGCTTATAGAGAAATCGGCCCCCGAATGCAACCTGAGCAGGCCTCAGGCCTCCGCCTTGAAGGTGCGGCCGAGGTCCTCCCCGGCCGCGACGTAGTGGCGGAAGACATAGAGCAGGGGCTGCCACCGGCTCACGTCGACGTGGTTCGTGCCGGGAACGACGATCGCCTCGTGGGCGTGGACGCGCTCGACCCGGGTCTCGACGATGGCGAAGCCGGACCGGGATCCGGCCGCCCAGGGGCCGCCGCCGGGGGCATGGGCGGCCACGACGCGGGCCTCGAGCTGAAGGGGGCATTCGGCGATGCGCGGCGGCCGGACGAGGTCCGAGGCCAGGGGCGTGAGCCCGGCCGCCTCGAACTTGCGCGGTTCGTGGACGTATCCTGCCGCGGCCTTGTCGGCGGGAACGGGGCTCCGGCCCGTGGTCCGGGCCAGGCGCTCGACGCGCTCCCAGAGATCCGCCGGCGCCACGTTGATCACGCATTCCCCTTCCCGCACCACGTTCTCCCCGCCCTGGCCGCCGTTCGACAGGCCGAGGACGACCCGGTCGCCGAGGGCCCAGGCCGAGGACAGGGGCGAGATGTTGGGCGTGCCGTCCGGATTGAGGGTGGTGAGGAGGACCACCGGGGTCCCGAAGTAAAGGACGGAGGGACGGATGGTCCGGTGGACGGGGACAGGGTTCGGAGAATGGGCGTTCATCGGCGCTGCCTTCCATGAGGTTCGGGACGGCAGGCCTAGCAGAAGGGAGGCGCGGGATCCGCCGCGAACGCTTCGGCGGCGGCCGAAGCGTTCGCGGCGGATCGCCGGATCGTCAGTCGAACAGGCTCGACACGGAGCTTTCCGTCGCCGTGCGGCCGATGGCTTCGCCCATGAGCGGAGCGATGGGGACGACGCGGATGTTGTGGGCGACCTTCACCGCCTCGGTCGGCATGATCGAGTCGGTGATGACCAGTTCCTTGAGCCGGGAATTGGCAATGCGCGAGACCGCGCCGCCCGAGAGGACCCCGTGGGTGATGTAGGCGTAGACCTCCTTCGCCCCGTTGGCGAGGAGGGCATCCGCCGCGTTCACCAGCGTGCCGCCGGAATCCACGATGTCGTCGAGGAGGATGCAGGACCGGCCGCGCACGTCGCCGATGATGTTCATGACCTCCGACTCGCCCGGCCGCTCCCGGCGCTTGTCGACGATGGCGAGCGGGGCGTCGATGCGCTTGGCGAGCGCCCGGGCGCGCACCACGCCGCCCACGTCCGGGGAGACCACCATGCGGTCGCCGCCGTCGAGCCGCTCCTTGATGTCGCGCGCCATGATGGGGGCCGCGAAGAGGTTGTCCGTCGGGATGTCGAAGAAGCCCTGGATCTGCCCGGCGTGCAGGTCGAGGGTGAGCACGCGGTCCGCGCCCGCATGGGTGATGAGGTTCGCGACGAGCTTCGCCGAGATCGGCGTGCGCGGACCGGGCTTCCGGTCCTGGCGGGCATAGCCGAAATAGGGGATCACCGCCGTGATGCGCCGCGCCGAGGACCGGCGCAGGGCGTCGATGATGATCAGGAGCTCCATCAGGTGGTCGTTCGCCGGGAACGACGTCGACTGGATCACGAACACGTCCTCGCCGCGCACGTTTTCCTGGATTTCGACGAACACTTCCATGTCGGCGAAGCGCTTCACCTGGCACTTGGCGAGCGGAACGTTGAGATAGGCGGAGATGGCCTCTGCCAGCGGACGGTTGGAATTTCCCGCGACGAGCTTCATGAACGCTTCTTGGGCTCTAAGAGTGACCTGAGGAGCCTTCCGCGTGATGTTGTTGCCCTTGCGCGGCAAGGCGTCCGGGTCTTAGCAGCGATAGGAAACCGTCACAATACGCGCAACGCCGCAGATCGACGGTTTTGCCACTTGATCGGTCTCCGTTACTGCGCGGCAACAGCCTCGCCGTCCAGGCTGGCCTCCGCCGTCTGGAAGGGGGAGGAGGATCGCGCCGCGCTCAGGAAATCGGCGATCTCGTCCATGCTGGCGCTGGCGAGCCTTGAAAGGGTCTCCTTGTCGAGGGCCGAGATCGACTTCGCGGCCGCCCGGGCCGGGCTGGTCCCGGTCAGGCGCTTGGCGCGGCGCTTCTCCGCGTCGAACACGTCCCAGACATAGGCGACCTTGGTCTCGCCGTTCACGGTTTCCGTCGAGAGATAGCCCCGCACCCGGTAGCGCGCCTCGGCGGAGGAGCCGACCAGCTCGACCTTGCGGTTGGCGGCGGCGGTGGTGAGTTCGTCGATCAGGGCGGTGCGGATCGGCGGCGGGGCCCCGTCGATGCTCTCGAGGGCGATCGGCACGCCCTCCGGCGATCCGCCGCTCGAGAAGGAATCGGTCTGGCAGGCGCCCAGCAGGACGGCCATCGCCAGGACCGCCATGGGTCCGGCCCCCTTCATCCCAGCCATGAACACTCCCGTGATCCGTTTCGGTAACGGATTCTTAAGCTTAACCGGGCGCGCCGTCCAGATCGGCCGCGCCGGACTGGCGGCGTCTGCGCAGCCGCAGGGCCGCATCGTCCAGGGCGAGGACGAGGAGGCCGGCCGCCAGGCCCCAGAAGGCGGACCCGATTCCGAAGAGGGACAGGCCGGAGGCGGTGACCGCGAGGGTCAGCGCCGCCGGGAAGCGCTTGAACTCCTCGGCGAGGGCCGAACTCAGGGCGCCGGTGAAGGAGCCGATCAGCGCCAGGCCCGCCACGGTCCTGATGAGTTCGGGCGGCAGGGCGGCGACCAGGGCGATCAGGCCGCCGCTGAAGGCGGCGAAGAGAAGATAGGAGAGGGCGTAGAAGGGACCGACGAGCCAGCGCCGCGCCGGGTCCGGGTGGGTGTCCGGCCCCGTGCAGATGGCGGCCGAGATGGCGGCGAGGTTGCTCGTATGGGCTCCGAAGAGGGCGCTCACGAGGGAGGCGAGCCCCGTCGCCGCCAGGATGGGCCGGGAAGGCGGCGTGTAGCCGGAGGCCCGCAGCACCGCGAAGCCCGGCAGGTTCTGCGACGCCATGGTCACGAGGAAGAGCGGCAGGCCGAGGCCGACCAGCGCCGTGGGCTCGAAGGACGGCGCCACGAAGGTCAGGGACGAGAGGCCGAACTCGGATGCGGGGAAATGGGCCGAGCCGTTTCCGAAGACGAGACCGATGCCGGCGAGGAGCACGGCGAGAACGGCCATGGCCGGATTGGCGAGGCGCACGAGCAGGAACACGGCCACGAGGGGCAGCACGAGCCGGGGCGCGCCCTGGGCGCTCTCGAACACGGCCATGACGAAGCGGATGAGGATCCCCGCCAGCATGGCCGCCGCGATGGCCGTGGGAATCCGCTCGATCAGCCGCCCGAACGGCTTCACGGCGGCGGCGAGCACGATCAGCGCCCCGGCGAGCAGGAATGCGCCCACGGCCGCGTGGATGGAGATTCCGCTCGACGCCGCGATCAGCGCCGCGCCCGGGGTGGACCAGGCGGTGACGACGGGCATCCGGTAGCGCACGCTCAGGTAGCCGCTCGTCGCCGCCATGCTCAGGCACAGGGCCGCGACCCAGGAGGTCGTCTGCGCCGGATCCGCTCCCACCGCATGGGCGGCCGCGACGATCAGAGCGATGGTGCTGCCGAAACCGACGAGGGCCGCGATGACGGCAGAGGAGACGATCGACAGGCGCATCTTGAGACGCTCCGGAGCTGCGTGCTGCCGTTTAGCGCGGTCCGAGCCATCCTGTCACGGCGGATCTCCGGCGGGAGGAGGGGCGCCGCATCCCTTCCGTCGCTCCGGGGCAGCTCCGGGATCGGGCGAGGCGTTGCCGCGGCACGAGGCTTCCGGTCCGCGGCCCTTCCCTCGGGAATCCCGAGCCCTTACATCTGCGGCATGAGTCGCATTCCCACCAACGACGTTCCGCCGGACATTCTGGACAACGAGGATGAGGACGAGGCGGTCGCGGTCGAGACCGGGTCCGATGTCGAGTTCGACCTCGAGGCGCATCCCGGCTCCGTCCAGCGCGGGACCGAGGTCATCCGCCGGTTCTGGGCGACGCTGCCCCAGTCTCCGGGCGTGTACCGGATGCTCGATGCCAAGGGCGACGTTCTCTACGTGGGCAAGGCCAAGAGCCTGAAGGCCCGGGTGGGCGCCTACGCGCGCGGCCAGGCGCATTCCAACCGCATCGCGCGGATGATCGCCGAGACGTCCTCCATGGAGTTCGTCACCACGGCGACGGAAACCGAGGCGCTGCTGCTGGAAGCCAATCTCATCAAGCAGCTTCGCCCCCGCTACAACGTGCTGATGCGGGACGACAAGTCGCTCCCCTACATCCTGCTCACCGGCGACCACGAGGCGCCCCAGCTCGTGAAGCATCGCGGCGCGCGCAAGCGCAAGGGCGACTATTACGGGCCCTTCGCCAGCGTCTGGGCGGTGAACCGCACCATCAACGCCCTGCAGCGCGCCTTCCTCCTGCGCTCCTGCAACGACAGCTACTACGAGAACCGCACGCGGCCCTGCCTGCTGTTCCAGATCAAGCGCTGCTCGGGCCCCTGCACGGGCGAGATCTCGCCGGAGGACTATGCCCGCCTCGCAGACGAGGCGCGGGCGTTCCTTTCGGGCAAGTCGAACGCGGTGAAGGCCCGCATCACGGCGGAGATGCAGGAGGCTGCGGAGGCGCTCGAGTTCGAGCGCGCCGCCCGCTGCCGCGACCGCCTCGCGGCCCTCTCGGCGATCCAGGGCGTGCAGGGCATCAACACCCAGTCGGTGGAGGAGGCGGACGTCTTCGCCCTCGACGAGCAGGCCGGGCAGTTCTGCGTGGAGGTGTTCTTCTTCCGCAACTGGCAGAACTGGGGCAACCGCGCCTACTTTCCGAAGGCGGACAAGTCCATGAGCCCGGAGGAGGTGCTCTCCTCCTTCATCGCCCAGTTCTACGACGACAAGCCGGCGCCGCGGCTCATCCTCCTCTCCCACGAGATCGAGGACGCGGAGCTCATGGCGGCGGCGCTCTCGACCCGCGCCGAGGCGAAGGTCGAGATCCACACGCCGCGGCGCGGCGAGCGGCGCCAGCTCATCGAGCACGTGCAGCGCAACGCGAAGGAGGCTCTCGGGCGGCGCCTGGCCGACACCACCTCGCAGCAGAAGCTCCTCGTCTCCCTCGCCCAGGCCTTCGGCTTGCCGAAGGCGCCGCGGCGGGTCGAGGTCTACGACAACTCGCACATCATGGGCACGAACGCGGTCGGGGCCATGATCGTCGCGGGCGCGGGCGGGTTCATGAAGCAGCACTACCGGACCTTCAACATGAAGTCCGAGGACCTCAAGCCCGGCGACGACTACGGCATGATGCGCGAGATGCTCCAGCGCCGCTTCGCGCGGCTCGTGAAGGAGGAGCCGAGGACACCGGGCACTCCCGGCTCCTCCCCACAAGGCGCAGGGGAGCCGGACGGCGCGGACGACGACGGCTTCCCCGCCTGGCCGGACCTGATCCTCATCGACGGCGGCAAGGGCCAGCTGGAGGCGGCCCGGCAGGCTCTCGCGGAGGTCGGCGTCGGCGAGGACGACGTGGCCGTCGTCGGGATCGCCAAGGGGCGGGACCGGGACGCCGGGCGGGAGACCTTCTTCAGGCCCGGGCAGCCGCCCTTCAAGCTGCCGCCGCGCGATCCGGCCCTCTACTTCGTCCAGCGGCTGCGGGACGAGGCCCACCGCTTCGCCATCGGCGCGCACAGGGCGAAGCGCAAGCGGGAGATGACGAAGAACCCTCTCGACGAGATCGCCGGCATCGGCCCTACCCGCAAGCGGGCGCTCCTGCACCATTTCGGAACCGTCAAGGCGATCCAGCGGGCGGCGCTCGAGGACCTCATGAAGGCGCCGGGGGTGAACGCGGCGACCGCGCGGGCGGTGTACGACTTCTTCCACGACAGGGGCTGAGGACGGTCCGGTTGACGGATCGCCCTCAGGCATGCTTCCTGCCTTGTCATGAGCTCCGCCCCCTTCACGCGCCGGTCGAAGGCCTTCAACCTCGCCAACCTGCTGACCTACGGGCGGCTCGCGGCCGTGCCCGCGGTCGTCGGCCTTCTCTTCTGGCCCGAGGACCACTGGTCCCGCTGGGCGGCCCTGGCGATCTTCGCCCTTGCCGGGATCACCGACTACCTGGACGGCTACGTGGCGCGCACCTATTCGCAGCAATCGGCCCTCGGCCGGATGCTCGATCCCATCGCCGACAAGCTCCTCGTCGCGGCCTGCCTCCTGATGCTGGTGGCCGACAGGACGATCCAGGGCTGGTCCCTCTGGGCCGCCATCGTCATCCTGTGCCGGGAGATCCTCGTCTCCGGCCTCAGGGAGTTCCTGGCCGAGCTGAAGGTCGGGGTCCCGGTGAGCCGGGTCGCCAAGTGGAAGACGACGGCCCAGATCGTCGCGGTCGGGTTCCTCGTCGCGGGGCCTGCGGGCGAGTCCGTCCTGCCCGGCACCGTGACGATCGGCACGATTCTCCTGTGGGTGTCCGCGATCCTGACGATCTACACCGGCTGGGACTATCTCAAGACCGGGATCCACCACATGATGGACGAGGGATAGGCGCCATGAGGCTCGTCTATTTCGCCTGGGTGCGCGAGCGCATCGGCCGGACGGACGAGGAGGTGGAGGTGCCGGAGGGCGTCGCCACGGTCGCGGACCTCGTGCGCTGGCTCAAGTCCCGTGGCGAGGAATACGAATACGCCTTCGAGAACGAGGCGGTCGTCCGGGCCGCCGTCGACCGGGTCCATGCCGGGCCGGACCGGCCGATCGCGGGGGCGCGGGAGATCGCCTTCTTCCCGCCCATGACCGGAGGCTGAGTTTCGCCGGAGCCGCCCGTGAACGCCACCGTCCGCATCCAGAGGGAAGGTTTCGACCCGGCCGCGGAGGCCGCGGCGCTCACGAAGGGGCGCGCCGATATCGGCGCCGTCGTTTCCTTCACGGGCCTGTGCCGCGACGAGGGCGGCCGGCTCGCCGCCCTCGAGCTCGAGCATTACCCCGGCATGGCGGAGGACGAGATCCGGCGCATCGCCCGCATGGCCGAGGAACGCTGGCCGCTCCTCGGCCTCACGGTCGTCCATCGCTACGGCAAGGTCCTCCCCGGCGAGGAGATCGTGCTGGTCCTGGCCGCATCGGCCCACCGGCAGGCCGCGTTCGAGGCCGCCTCCTTCCTCATGGACTACCTGAAGACGAAAGCGCCGTTCTGGAAGCGCGAGCACCTCAAGGACGGCACGGTCGGCGCATGGGTGGAGGCCAAGGCGGAGGACGACGCCGCGACCGGGCGATGGGCTCGGGATGTGCCGGCCTGAACCTTGCCGCAAGCCTTGACGGGCGAAGGCCCGGGGCGGACCATCGGCCCCGTGACGGGACCGACGGAGGTGGCCATGCGGTACGTCGTTGTCGCCTTGAGCCTGATGCTCGCCGGAGGCGCAGGTCCGGCCTATCGGGCCGAGACGGCCCTTGCCCAGGCGCCGGGCCACGATCCCGCCGATTGCTGGTGCCGGGCCCAGGGCCGGACCTTCGCGGTGGGCGAGAAGGTCTGCCTCCGGACGCCGGACGGGCCGCGCCTCGCCCAGTGCGGCATGGCGCTCAACGTCACGTCCTGGATCCTCAGCGACACGCCCTGCCTCGACTCATGAAAAACGCTGCCGGAGGGGATCCGGCAGCGCATGTCATGAAAGGCGTTGGGTCGAATGGGCTGTCGGCCTCGGCCGACCGGCGATTCCGTTCAGAAAACCCCGACGACAATGGCGCAGATGAAGGCGAGCGACACGCACACCGCTGCGATGTTGAGCTTGGAAGCCTTGTCCAATTTCGACGTCAGGTTCATGGGGCACCTGTCTAAATGGAGGGGTAAATTAACAAAGCTTTAACACGGTGGAAAGGCCGCCGTACCCAATCGAAACGGTTCGCTGGCAGGCCGTGCCGGGTATAAGGCAGGTTAAACGCTTGGCCGGCCGTCGAAATCCCCTCGCCGGGGGCAGTGGAAAAAAGATGTTGTGCACCGCACTTCGGAAAATCTTCACAAGACGGTCGTGGGCCGGTCAAGTGTTTTCCTGACGTGCCACAGATTTCGTTGAGATGTGCGGAGAAAACACGGCGGTTCCACTCAGAAAAGACTGAAATGGGACCCGGGCTTTCGCCGTTGACGGTCTGTTTACGCCGGGCGGTCTAACCTTCCCCCATGCGTCGTGGGTTGGTTGCGTTCTTTGCCCTATCGCTCGTCGGGCTCGGATTGACGGGGTGCGGCCTGTTCCGGTTCGAGCAGCGCGAGCCGTGGCGCTCGCAGGCCGAGGAGGCCTGCCTGGCCCAGCGGCTCGTGCAGCCCTCCGCCTATGTGGCCCTGTCCGCGAAGATCGACGGACCGGGCGTCTGCGGCATGGATTATCCGTTCAAGGTTTCCGCCTTCAACAACGGCTCCGTCGGCCTCACCTCCAAGGTGACCCTGGCCTGCCCGATCATTCCCCGGATCGACACCTGGATCGACGAGATCGTGAAGCCCGCCGCCGTCCTCTATTTCGGAGTGCCGGTGGTCGACCTGAAGGCGGGCTCCTATTCCTGCCGGCCGCGCAACAACCAGCGGGGCGCCAAGGTGTCCGAGCACGCCTTCGGCAACGCCCTCGACGTCATGGCCTTCATCCTCGCCGACGGGCGCGAGATCGCGGTGGCGAAGGGGTGGAGGGGCGACCCGGCGGAGCAGGACTTCCTGCGGGAGGTGTTCGTGGGGGCCTGCCGCTACTTCAGCACCGTCCTCGCCCCGGGCTCGGACGCGTTCCATTACGATCACCTGCACATCGACCTGGCGCGCCACGACCCGCGCGGCACCCGGCGCATCTGCAAGCCGGTCCTGAAGTTCGCCGCCAGGATCGATCCGGAACGCAGCCGGCTGGCCGCGGCCGAGGCGGCGCAGACGGCGGATCTCGCGCCCGTCGACATGGAGCAGGACCTGCCCGAGACTGCCTACGCGGCGGACCCCGGGCCCGCTCCGGCGTCCTCCGCGCCGGTGCGGACGCCGCTCCCGCCGGGCCCGCTGCACGCATCGTCCGTTCCGCCGGGGGCGGGGCAGGGGCCGTTCGCGGGCCCTCCGCCCGCGCCCGGCGCCTACGGATCGCAGGTTCCGCCTCCGCGCCCGGTCGCGACAGGTCCGGTCCCGCCTGCCTACCGTCCCGTTGCGCCGGGCGCGCCCCTGGTGCTCAACGGCGCGGCGATCTACTGAGGACCGGCCGCCCTTTTCCTGCGGATGCCGGAAGCGGAGCCTTGACGTTCCTGCCCGGCGCTTACATGGTCCAGAAAGATCGTGGATCCGTGGAGCATGGCGATGAAGTGGCTGGCGGCTTTGGTGTCCTGCGTGCTGTTGAGCGCTCCGGCGCTCGCCCGCGAAATAACCCCGGCCGAGCGGCGGGACCATTCCTACAGCGCATCGCTCCCGGCCTGCGCGGACCCCGCCGTCCTCGGGCAGATCTCGTCCGATTTCTCGACCCGCGAGAGCCGCTTCTGGTCGTCCTCCCTCACCATCGTGGGGTTCGAGCGCGTGGTCGAGACCGACTGGCGGCCCTGGGGGCTCGACTACATCCCGCGCCGCTTCTGCACCGGCACCGTGATCGTGTCCGACGGCTACAAGCGCCGGATCAACTATTCGGTCCGGGAGAAGCTCGGCTTCATCGGCATCGGCTGGAGCGCCGACTGGTGCGTGGTCGGGCTCGACCGGAACTACGCCTACGCGCCCCTGTGCAAACAGGCCCAGCCGTGAACCTGGCCCGGTGCCTCGCCCTGGCAGGCGCCTGGCTCCTGAGCGTTCTTCCCGCCGCCGCACAGCCCATGCAGGAGATGCGCGGCGCGCCCGCCGGGGCGTTCGACTTCTACGTGCTCGCCCTGTCCTGGTCGCCCGGCTTCTGCGAGGCCGATGCCCGCGGGAGCGAGCGCAGGCAGTGCGAGGAGGGCAGCGGGCTCGGTTTCGTGGTCCACGGCCTGTGGCCGCAATCGGAGCGCGGCTACCCCACCTTCTGCGAACCGCCCGGGCGCTTCGTGCCGCGCACCGTCCTCGACCGGTTCGAGGGGCTCTTCCCCGATCCCAACCTCGCCCGCTACCAGTGGCGCAAGCACGGGACCTGCTCCGGCCTCGGGCCCGCAGAGTACTTTTCCCTCGTCCGCAAGGCGCGTGAGCTGGTGAGGATCCCCGACAGCCTTACCCTCCTGAAGGCCGATTCCCAGGTGATGCCCATCGAGATCGAGCGCGCCTTCGCCGGCGCCAATCCGGGTCTGCGGCCGGAGATGATGGCGGTGTCCTGCGGGCGGCGGGTGTTCCAGGAGATCCGCATCTGCCTCGACAGGGACCTGCGCGGCTTCCGCCAGTGCCCGGAGGTCGACCGGGACGGCTGCCGCGCCGGCGCGATCGCGGTTCCCGCGCCGCGATAGAGCCGGGTCGCGGCCGGCCGCGATCCGGGGCCGTTCCCTTCGTCTTCCGAACGTGGTTTAGCTCTCCCATGAACTATCGCCATGCCTTCCATGCGGGCAATTTCGCCGACGTCATGAAGCACGCGCTCCTGGTGCGGATCCTCGCCTATCTCCAGCGCAAGGAAACGCCCCTGCGGGTCATCGACACCCATGCGGGGGTGGGTCTCTACGACCTTTCCGGCGACGAGGCCGGACGGACGGGCGAGTGGGTCGACGGGATCGGCCGGCTCGACGAGCCCTTCGCGCCCGAGGTCGAGGCCCTGCTCGCGCCCTATCGCCGGGCGGTCGCGGAGGTCCGCGCCCGCCACGGACAGACCGTCTATCCCGGCTCGCCGGGGATCCTGCGCGAGATGCTCCGCCGCCAGGACCGGGGCGTCCTCGTGGAGCTGCATCCCGCCGATCATGCCCTGCTGAACGCGGCCTTCAACGCGGTGGCGAATCTCAAGGTCCTGCATCTCGACGGATGGACCGCCCTCCATGCCCTCATTCCGCCGAAGGAGAAGCGGGGGCTCGTGCTCATCGACCCGCCCTACGAGCAGCCGAACGAGCTGGAGCGGCTCGGCACGGAGATCCTCCTGGCCCTGCGCAAGTGGGAGACCGGGGTCTATGCCGGCTGGTACCCGATCAAGGCCTTGGGGCCGGTGGACGCGCTCGCGGAGCGGCTCCATGCCGAGAGCCCGCGGCCGGGCCTGCGCCTCGAAATCCTCGTGGACGATCCCCGCGAGCCGGCGCGCCTCAACGGCAGCGGCCTGATCGTCTTCAATCCGCCCTGGTCCCTGCGCGAGGAGGCGGAGGTTCTCCTTCCCGCCCTCGCCGAGCGCCTGTCGCGCGGGAGCTATGCGCGTTATCGCTGTGAGCCGTTCGGCCCGCCGGCGTGAAAGCCGTTGCGGGGGCTGCCCGGGAGCGGCATGAAGGAGCGTCCTTTCCTGCTCCGGGTCATCCCATGCTCACGCTTCGCACCTCTCCCGCGTCTCCCTTCGGCCGCAAGGTGAAGATCGCCGCCTCGCTCCTGGGCCTGTCCGATCGCATCGAGATCGTTCCCGCCGACACCACGGACCCGGCGGACAGCCTGCGCCGCCAGAATCCCCTCGGCAAGATTCCGGCCCTGATCCTCGAGAACGGGGAGGTGCTCTACGATTCGCGGGTGATCGTGGAATATCTCGATCACCTCGCCGGCGGCGGGAAGATCCTGCCCTCCGGCGGGGAGCGCTTCCCGGTCCTGCGCCAGCAGGCGCTCGCGGACGGCATCATGGATGCCGCGCTGCTCCAGGTCTACGAGGGCCGCTTCCGCACGCCCGACCGGCACGAGCCCAAGTGGCTCGAGCTGCAGGCGGGCAAGGTGGAGCGGGCGCTGGCCTACGCCGAGGAGCATCTCTCGACCCCCGCCGCCGCGCTCCACATCGGGCACATCGCGCTCGCCTGCGCCCTCGGCTATCTCGACCTGCGCATGGGCGGGGAGTGGCGCAAGACCCATCCGAAGCTGGTCGCCTGGCTCGCCGACTTCGAGGCCCGCGTGCCCGCCTTCGCCAAGACGCGGGTGGCCGCCTGACAAGAAAAAGGCCCGGATCGCTCCGGGCCTTCTTCCGTCGGAAGGTTCGGTCGGTCTCAGTAGGTCGAGAACTTGTAGTTCAGACCCGCGCGGACCACGCCGAACTCGTCCTTGTTCTTGCCGCCGTAATAACCCACGCCGTAGATGAGGTCATTGCGGTTGCCGTTGTCGATGTTCACGTACAGACCTTCGATCTTCGCGGTCAGGTTGTTCGTGAAGGCGTATTCGAGACCGCCGCCGACGGTCCAGCCGCCGTTGTCGCCGTTGAAGGCGAAACCGCCCGTGGCGTAGATGAGGGCGCGGTCGAAGGCGAAGCCGGCGCGGGCGCGGACGGTGCCGAACCAGTCGTCGGAGTTGTTGCCGGCGTTGTAGTAGCCGAAGACCGGGCTGTAGAGGATCCGGTCGCGGTTGCCGCGGTCGGCGTACTGCACGTCCGCCTCGGCGCCGATCACGAACTGACCGATCTGGTAGTTGTAACCGACCTGGGCGCCGCCGACGAAGCCGCCGTCGTTGCCGCCGTCGCCACCGTAGTAGCCGAGCACCGGATCGTAGAAGAAGGGGTTGTTGCTGCTGGTGTTCCAGCCGTAGCCGGCGTTCACGCCGACGTAGAAACCGGTCCAGGTGAAGACCGGAACGGCCGCGACCACCGGAGCGGGCGGGGCGGCGCGGGCCGGAAGATCGGCCGCGGCGGCGGCACCGGCGAAACCGAAAAGAGCAACGCTGGCAAGAAGGATTTTCTTCATGGTTACTTTCCTATTCGACATCCCGGTCCCGAGACACAAACACACACGCTCAGGGCCGAGTCAGACTACGGAAGCTTTATAGGGCGAGAGCCTCGTGAGATCTGTGACATGTCCACCACAGCACCCCGAGGGCACTGTGTCAGGAATGTGGCAGACGTTGCGTGTTATTCCCCTTTGGCATCCCCTGCGCCTTAGAACGCCTGACGGCCAAGTTGGTTCGAGCCGGCCTGCGCAAAAATGGGTTAGCGCGCATGAACCACGCGGGAAACGGATGAAAGGCAGCAGTTCATGAGCGGAAAGATGCCCGGGGCGGCCCTGGTGACCGGAGGCGCCCGCCGAATCGGGCTCAGCCTCGTCGAGAGGCTCGCGCGCGAGGGGTTCTCGGTCGCGATCCACTGCAACCGCTCCGTCGCCGATGCGGAAGCCGCGGCGGACGCCGTCCGCCGGGCGGGCGGGACGGCGGCGGTGATCCGGGCCGATCTGGCGGATGCCGGGGCGGTCGCGGGGACGGTCGAGGCCGCACGGGCCGCCGTCGGCCCGCTCACGCTCCTCGTCAACAATGCCTCCGAGTTCGAGCCGGACGAGGTGCTCACCCTGTCGCCGGAGCGCTGGGACCGGCATTTCGCCGTCAACCTGCGTGCGCCGGCCTTCCTGGCGCGGGATTTCGCCCGCCAGGTGCCGGAGGCGGGGGAAGGCCTGATCGTCAACATCGTCGACCAGCGCGTCTGGAAGCCGACGCCGCAGTTCTTCTCCTACACCCTGACGAAGGCCGCCCTCTACACGGCCACGAAGACCATGGCGCAGGCGCTCGCGCCCCGGATCCGGGTGAACGCGATCGGGCCCGGGCCCACCCTCGCCAATGCCCGGCAGGCCCCCGAGGATTTCGCGGGGCAGACCGACGCGCTCCTCCTGCGGCGCGGGCCGGGCCCGGAGGAGATCGGCGACGCGCTGATGTATCTCGTCCGCGCCCGCAGCGTGACCGGTCAGATGATCGCCGTGGACGGGGGACAGCACCTCGCCTGGGAGACGCCGGACGTCACAGGTATGAGGGAATGAGGGTGATGGCCGAGATCATGCGGCCGTAATCCGGCTCGCCCCGGTGCGTCGTCCGGCGGTAGCTGAAGAACCGGTCCTCGTGGGTGTAGGTGCACAGGCCCACATTGGCGAACTCGCCGATTCCCGCCCGCTCCAGCCGGCGCCCGATGTAGCCGGGAAGGTCGAACATGGCGTGGCCCGCCCGCTCGCTCGGGCGGAAGAAGTCCTCGTTGGCGGGGTCGTGCCCGGTGAAGGTCGCCTTGAGGTCGGCGCCGACCTCGTAGGCGTCCTGGCTTATGGTGGGGCCGAGCACGGCGACGATCCTGTCGCGCCGCGCTCCGAGCCTCTCCATCGCCTCCAGGGTGGATTCCAGGATGCCGGTCAGCGCGCCGCGCCAGCCCGCATGGGCGGCGCCGACGACGTTCACATGCGGATCGGCGAAGAGCACCGGGCCGCAATCCGCCGTCGTGACGCCGAGGGCGATGCCGGGCACCGCCGTCGCCATGCCGTCCGCCTTCGGGCGCTGTCCGCTCCACGGCGCCTCCACGGTCACGGCATCCGCCGAGTGGACCTGATGGACGCTGATCAGGGCCTCGGGCGCGACCTCCAGCTCCGCCGCCATGCGGCGGCGGTTCTCGCGCACCTTCCCCGGATCGTCCGAGGAGCCGAGCCCGCCGTTCAGGGACGCGTAGAGCCCTTCGGAGACGCCGCCCTCGCGGGTGAAGAAGGCGTGCCGGATATTGGGATAGGCCGCGAGTTCGGGGGCTTCCACATACATGCGTCAGGTCCTTGCGTCAGGTCCTTGCCGGAACGGTGGGACGGGCGGCCAGTCCGGGGACCGCCTCGAGGCTGGGATGGCTTAGCGCCAAAACCTTAAAGAGCTCCCCCATGGCCTCGGGCCCGCGGCCCGTGAGGCGCTCCAGCGCCCGGTCGAGTCCCTCGGCCTGGGCGGGTGTTGCCCGCCGCTTGAGGGCGGCGGTCCGGGCGGCGATCCCGAGCGCCTGCAGGAAATCTCCCTGGGTTGCCATGCCATGGATCCTGAGGCCCTCTCCGGCCGCCGCGGCGGCGATGCGGTGGAAGTCCACATGGGTCGTCAGGTCGGCCTCTCCGGGATCCGCCAGGGGATCGGCGTAGGCGTGGCCCTTCACGGCCTGGAGCGTGTCCCCGAAGGCCGGGCCCCAGTAGCCGTAGTCGATGAGGAGCGCCGCGCCGGTCTGGCGGGCGAGCCTGCGGGCGAGGCCCTGCGCCGCCGCGATCCCGGCGGCCGGCCATTCCAGCACCGCCCCGAGGCGTGGCGGGGTCCCGAGGGCGGGCTCCGGCTCGGGGCGCAGGCCGAAGGCGAGGGCGTCCCCTTCGAGGCCGATGAGCCGCTCGCACCAGCCGCGCTCCGTTGCGACGTACTGGCGCACCGGCAGGGCGTCGAAGAACTCGTTGGCGACGAGGAGCGTCGGGCCCTCCGGCACCTCCTCGAGGCGGTCGTGCCACGACACCGGGACCGGGGCGGAACGGAGCGTCTCTCCCTGGCGTTCGCGGAGCGCCGGGCTCGTCTCCACGAGATGGACGGAGGCCGCAGCCAGGAAGTCCGGCATCAGCCGCGCCGCGCGCAGCAGGTCGGCCATCAGGGTGCCGCGCCCGGGGCCGAGCTCGACGAGGCGCAGGCCGCCGGGGCGGCCCATCCCGTTCCAGACCTCCAGCATCCACAGGCCGATCAGCTCGCCGAACATCTGGCCGATCTCGGGTGCGGTCGTGAAGTCGCCCGCCTGCCCCAGCGGGTCGCGGGTGGCGTAGTAATGCGCGAGGCACAGGCTCATGTAGCGCTCGACCGGGATCGGCCCCTCGAGGGCGATCAGGTCGCGCAGGGTCCTTGCGAGGGCGCTCACGCGGGCTCGGTTGTGGCTTGGGCGCGCGTCGCGCCCCGGGCGGCGAGCCAGATGGCGACGATGCCGGCGACCGCCATGGGAACCGACAGGAGCATCCCCATGGTGATGCCGCCGCCGAGGAGCGGGACCGAGCCGCCGAACAGGAAGCCGAGTTGCTCGTCCGGCTCGCGGAAGAACTCGCAGGCGATCCGCGCCAGGGCATAGCCCAGCAGGAAGATGCCGCCGACGAGGCCCGGGCGGCGAAAGCCGAAGGCGCGCACCGCCACGGCCATCACGAGGAACAGGAGAAGGCCCTCGGCGAAGGCCTCGTAGAGCTGGCTCGGGTGCCGCGGCACCGGACCCGCATGGGGAAAGACGACCGCGTAGGGGAAGTCCGGCGCCGGGCGGCCCCACAATTCGCCGTTGATGAAGTTGGCGATGCGGCCGAAGAACAGGCCGATGGGCGCGACCGTGGAGGCGAGGTCGAGGATCGTCAGGGCCGAGAGTCCCCGCGAGCGGGCGAACAGGACGATGGCGAGCGCCGCGCCGAGGAAGCCGCCGTGGAAGGACATGCCGCCCCGCCAGACGGCGAAGATCTCCAGCGGATGCGCGAGATAGGCCTTGAGGTTGTAGAACAGGACGTAGCCCGTGCGTCCGCCGAGGACGACCCCGAGGGCGACCCAGACGATGAGGTCGTCGATGTCCGCGGGCTTCGGCTGGGGCGAGGGCATCCACAGGTCCGCCCGGGCCGCCAGGCGCTTCGCGTAGAACCAGCCTCCCAGCAGCCCGGCCACGTAGGCGAGGGCATACCAGCGGATCGCGAAGGGACCGATCGAGAAGGCGACCGGGTCGATGACGGGGAAGGCGAGTCCTGAGGGCATTCGGAGGAGCCTTGATCGCTTTTCCTGCCATTGGACCGGCGGGGCCGGGATCGTCAACCCTGTTGCAGCCGGCGGAAAAAGCGCCCACATGTGGGCCATGCGGGCGCTGCGCCCGCCCCATCCCGACGGACAGACCCATGACCCAGACCTCCAACCGGCTCTTCGACGAACTCGCCCGCCTCGCGACGGATGCCGCCGGCGCCGCGCAGGGCCTCCGCCGGGAGGTGGAGACGGTGGTCAGGAGCCAGATCGAGCGCCTCGTCCAGGACATGGACGTGGCGCGGCGCGAGGAGGTCGAGGTGCTGCGCGAGATGGTGGCGGCGGCCCGCGAGGAGAACGAGCGGCTCGCCCGGCGCGTCGCGGCGCTCGAGGCGAAGCTCGCCGGAACGGCCCCTGCGAATCCGGCGCCCTGACGCCTTCCACAGCCTTCTCGCTGCCGCGGGGGTGGCTTTTGTGGACAGGTCAGACCGACGCATTGTGGCGGGAGTCAAAATCTAAGACTGTCCTTCCATGAGTTGATTCGTTGCGGAACTGGGAAAAGCTTCCGAATACTCAAGGTATTTCAGGAGAAGAGCCCGGTTTTCCCACGGATCTACGTTACGACATTGCCTGGATGTGCTGAGCGTGTTCGGGCAAAAGAGTTTCATGGAACGATATGTCTCAGCTGCACGTCGAAATTGACCGCCTGGAACACCCGCTCGACGTGGTCGAACGGCTCGCTTCCCTGAAGGACTGGATCTTCGACCGGGCCGAGGCTGACGAGATGTCCGTTTCCGTGTCCGGGCGCTGGGCGGATTACCATATCGCCTTCACTTGGATCGAGGACGTCGAGGCGCTCCACGTGGCCTGCGCCTTCGACCTGAAGGTGCCCGACCGGCGCCGCCAGGAGGTCCTCCAGCTCATCTCCCGCATCAACGAGCAGCTCTGGGTCGGGCATTTCGATCTGTGGAGCCGCGAGAACGTGGTGATGTTCCGCCACGCGCTCCTGCTGGCCGGCGGGGCCGACCCCACGCAGGGCCAGTGCGAGACCATGCTGCGCGTCGCGGTGGAGGCGTGCGAGCGCTATTTCCAGGCCTTCCAGTTCGTGATGTGGGCCGGCAAGTCTCCCAAGGAGGCCCTCGACGCGGTGCTCTTCGAGACCGAGGGCGAGGCCTGATCCGGCCTCGACAGGGACGGGGCGCGGCGCATAGATTGCGCATCCCGTGAACGCTCGTCCAAGGTCCGTCATGTCAAAGCCCGCGTCCCGCCTGCCGTCTTCCCTCGTCCTCGTCGGAGCCGGCAAGATGGGCGGCGCGATGCTGGAGGGCTGGCTCGCCGAAGGCATGCCGCCGCAGGGCATTGCCGTGATCGAGCCGCGCCCCTCGGAGGAGATGGCGCGGCTGTGCGGCGAGCGCGGGGTCGCGCTCAATCCGAAGGAGCCCGCGGCTCCCGAGGTCCTCGTCCTCGCCATCAAGCCGCAGATGCTCGACGAGGCCGCGAAGGACCTCGACGCCCTGGTCGGATCCGGCACCCTCCTCGTGTCGATCCTCGCGGGCAAGACCATCGGCGACCTGCGCAAGCGCCTGCCGACGGCCCGCGCCGTGGTGCGCGCCATGCCGAACCTTCCCGCCAGCATCGGGCGCGGCGCGACGGGTGCGGCGGCGAGCTCCGAGGTCACGGAGGCGCAGCGCCTCGTGGCCGACGCGCTCCTGCGCAGCGTCGGAGCGGTCGAGTGGCTCCCTTCGGAAAGCCTCATCGACGCGGTCACCGCCGTTTCCGGTTCCGGGCCCGCCTACGTTTTCCATCTGGTCGAGTGTCTCGCGGAGGCGGGCATCGCCGCGGGACTGCCCGCAGACCTCTCCCAGCGCCTTGCCCGCGCCACCGTCGCGGGAGCGGGCGAACTCCTGTTCAGGAGCGATCTCTCCGCCGCGACCCTGCGCCAGAACGTGACCTCCCCCGGAGGCACCACGGCGGCCGGGCTCCAGGTGCTCATGGCCGATCCGGGCGGCCTCAAGGCCCTCATGCGCGAAACCGTTGCTGCGGCAAAGAAGCGTGCCGAGGAGCTGGCGGGCTGACGGAGGCTGCGCGCCGCCTACATAACAGGTGAAGCGATTCACACGGTCGGAGAGTGACATGGCTGCGGACGTATCATCCAAGCGCAAGGCGGTGGTGGAGGCGCTGATGGAACTCGCCTCCCGGCGGCGGTGGGATGAGATCGAGGTCGGCGACATCGCCCGGGCGGCCCATCTCTCCCTCTCCGAGTTCCGCGAGCTCTTTCCCTCGAAGGGGGCGGTGCTCGGTGCCTTCTCCCGCATGATCGACAGGCAGGTCCTGGAGGGCACGACGGACGATCTCGCGCAGGAGCCGGCCCGGGAGCGCGTCTTCGACGTGATGATGCGCCGCTTCGATGCGCTCGCTCCCTACAAGAACGCCATCCGCAACATCGTGAACGACCTTCGCTTCGATCCGCTGGCCCTGGCGGCGCTCAACCGCGAGGCGCTCAACTCGCAGCGCTTCATGCTCGCCGCCGCCGGCATTCCTACCGAGGGCGCGCTGGGGACGCTGAAGATCCAGGGCGCGGCCCTCGTCTATGCGAACACGCTGCGGGCATGGCTCGACGACGACGATCCGGCCATGGCCAAGACCATGGCCCGCCTCGACCGCGAACTGCGCCGGGGCGAGCAGGTGCTCGAGCGCGCCGACGACCTGCGCCGGCTGACGGCGCCGCTGCGGGCCGTCGGGCGCGCCCTGCTGGAGGGGCGCCGTCCGGCGAGAAGCTACACGAAGCGCAAGGACGATGGCGAGGCGAGCAATCCGGCCGCCGCCATCTGACGAAGAGAGGGGAAGGGGGCATCCATGGACCAGGCGAGCACACGGCCCGCGACGATCGCGTTCGACGATTTCCTGAAGGTCGACATCCGCGTCGGCCGCATCGTCGCGGCGGAGCCCTTCCCGCAGGCGCGCAAGCCCGCCTTCAAGCTCACCATCGATTTCGGTCCCGAGATCGGCATCAAGCGCTCCTCGGCGCAGATCACCGTCAACCACGCCCTCGACGCCCTCGTGGGAAGCCAGGTCCTTGCGGTCGTGAACTTCCCGCCGCGCCAGATCGGTCCCTTCATGTCGGAGGTGCTGACGCTGGGCGTTCCCGACGCCAACGGCGACGTGATGCTCATCCGCCCCGACCGCGAGGTGCCGCCGGGCGGGCGGCTCTACTGACGCCCTGACGCGAGGCCGCCTTCCGTCACGCCGGCAGGCGCACCGTCGCGCGCAGGCCGCCGAGCGGGCTGTCGCCGAGGGTGATGTCGCCGCCGTGCGAGCGGGCGATGTCGCGGGCGATGGCGAGGCCGAGACCGGAGCCGCCCTCGTCCTGGTTGCGCGCCTCGTCCAGCCGCACGAACGGCTTGAAGACCTCCTCGCGCATCTCCGGGGGAATGCCCGGCCCGTCGTCGTCCACGTGGAGCACGAGCCAGCGCGTCTCGTGGTTGGCGCTGATCTCGATCCGCTCGCCGTGCCGGGCCGCATTGGCGACGAGGTTGAACAGGAGGCGCCGGAAGGCGTCCGGCCTCACGGTGACGATCGGGTCGCCCACGATGTCGAGGGTCGTCGAATGGCCCTGCCGCTCCGCATCGGCCTGAAGATCGTGGAGGAGGGGGCGCAGGTCCGTCTCCACCGCCTGCTCGCCCGTGTCGCCCCGGGCGAAGGCGAGATAGCCCTCCAGCATGCGGCTCATCTCGTCCACGTCGCGCTTCAGGTCCTCCACCTCCGGCGTCTGTCGCAGCAGGGCGAGCGAGAGCTTGAACCGGGTGAGGATGGTGCGCAGGTCGTGGCTCACGCCGTTGAGCATGGTGGTGCGCTGCTCGATGTTGCGCTCGATCCTGCGCTTCATCTCCAGGAACGAATGGCCCGCCTGCCGCACCTCGCGCGCGCCGCGGGGGCGGAAGTCGATCTCGCGGCCCTTGCCGAGCGCCTCGGCCGCCTCGGCGAGGCGCAGGATCGGCCGGATCTGGTTGCGCAGGAACAGGATGGCGATGCCCATCAGCACAAGGGAGGAGCCGCCCATCCACACGAGGAAGATGTGCGAGTTGGAGGCGTAGGCCTGGCTGCGCCGCGTCAGCACGCGCATCACCGTCCTGGGATCGAGCTTGACGCGGATCTCGATGAAGCTGGAGCGGCCGACCGTATCCATCCAGTAGGGCCGGTCGATCTGCCGGCGCAGCTCGTCGGAGAGCGCCTCGTCGAGGATCGAGAAGAACGGCTTCGGCCCCGGCGGCGGCAGGTCCGTGTCGTGCAGGATGTCCACGTCGAGCTGGAGCCGCTCCGAGGCGATCCGGGCGAGGGTGGTCGCGTCCTTGTCCTGCGGGTAGCTCTCGTAGATGTCGATCAGCGCCGCGATGTCGGAGGTGACGGCGGAGGAGAGACGCCGGGTCACGAGCTGCCAGTGGCGCTCCATGAAGACATAGGCGACCACCGACTGCAGCAGGACGATGGGGGCGATGATGATGATGAGCGAGCGCGCGTAGAGGCCCTTCGGCAGGACCCGCCCGAGCCAGCGCATGGCCATGTCGAACGGGGAGTGCTTCAGGGCCGCGCCGAGCTTCATCGGTCGATCACGAGGCGGTAGCCGACGCCGCGCACCGTCTGCAGGAAGATGGGATTGGCCGGATCGCTTTCGATCTTGCGGCGCAGGCGGTTGATCTGCACGTCGACCGTGCGCTCGTTCGCCGCGAGCCCGCTGCCGGCGAGCTCCTCTCGCGCGACGTTGTCGCCGGCCCGCGAGCCGAGGATCGTCAGGATCTCGCGCTCGCGCTCCGTGATGCGCACGATCTCCTCGCCCTTGCGCAGTTCGCCCCGGTCGAACCGGTAGGTGAAGGGGCCGAAGCGCACCGTCTCGGGAATCTCCTGGGCGGGAGCCTCGGCGGGGGCGGCCCGCTTGAGGATGTTGCCGAGGCGCAGGAGGAGCTCGCGCGGCTCGAAGGGTTTCGGCAGGTAGTCGTCGGCGCCGATCTCGAGGCCCGTGACCCGGTCCTGCGCGTCGGCGCGGGCGGTCAGCATCAGGATCGGGATCTGCGAGGTCTGTCTCAGGCTGCGGGCGTAGTCGAAGCCCGACTCGCCCGGCATCATCACGTCGAGCACCAGGGCGTCGAACACGAAGTTCTCCGCCTTCGCCCGCGCCTCGGCCGCGCTCGCCGCCGTCGTGATGCGATAGCCGTTCTCGGTCAGGAACCGGGCGAGGAGGTCGCGCAGGCGCCGGTCGTCGTCCACGACGAGGACGTGGGGGGCGTGGTCGGGAATGTCGATGCGTGCGGCTTCCATCGGCTCGGGCTTCTATCAGACTTTCTCGGTCCCGAACACGAGGCGCTCCACATGCGCCCGGTCGTCCGGGTCGATCAGGCGCAGGAGATAGCGCGTGACGGCATCCTTGGCATCCGGCTCCATGTCGGCCAGCGCCCGGGCGATGCGCCGGGTCTGCAGCCTGGCGAGCTTCTGGGCCAAATCATGGCCCTGCGGCGTGGCGTAGAGCAGGCGCTGGCGCCGGTCGGCGGTGCCGGTCCGGCTTTCGACGAAGCGCTTCTCGATCAGCTCCTTGAGGACGCGGTTCAGGCTCTGCTTGGTGATGCGCAGGATGTCGAGCAGTTCCGCGATGGTCAGGCCGGGCTGGCGGTCCACGAAGTGGAGCACCCGGTGATGGGCCCGCCCGAAGCCGTACTCGTCGAGGATCCGGTCCGGGTCGCTGACGAAGTCCCGGTAGGCGAAGAAGAGAAGCTCGATCAGATCATAGGCGGGCTGCCCGGCGTGGGTGTCCCCGTCGGGCTTGGGAATTCTGAGAGCCGGGATTGCGTCTGGCACCGTCCACGTCCATTATTAAGTCAGCGTTGTTGACATATCTCAAGTCGATTGTTACTCGTCAAGGCGCTTCCGCGAAATGAACGAACGTGAAACCGCGCGGAACGGCATCGGAAATTACGCGACCCCGGTGAGCCATAAGGTCGCCCTTCAGGAGAAGACTCATGTCCGCTACCCCCTTCGATCAACGTGATGGATGGATCTGGTACGACGGGCAGCTGGTACCGTGGAAAGAGGCCAAGGTTCACGTGCTGACCCACGCCCTGCACTACGGCTCCAGCGTCTTCGAGGGCGAGCGCGCCTACGGCGGCGCCATCTTCAAGTCGATCCAGCATGCGGAGCGGCTCAAGAAGTCCGCCCAGATCCTCGATTTCGAGATCCCCTACAGCGTGGCCGAGATCGATGCCGCGAAGCGCCTCGTCCTGGAGAAGAACGGGCAGAAGGACGCGTATCTGCGTCCCGTCGCCTGGCGCGGCTCCGAGATGATGGGCGTCTCCGCCCAGCACAACAAGATCCATCTCGCGATCGCCAGCTGGGAATGGCCGAGCTATTTCGACCCCGCCCAGAAGATGAAGGGCATCCGTGTCGATATGGCGGAGTACCGCCGTCCCGATCCGGCGACCGCGCCCTCCACGGCCAAGGCCGCCGGCCTCTACATGATCTGTACCATCTCCAAGCACCGGGCCGAGCGCCGGGGCTATGCGGATGCGCTCATGCTCGACTGGCAGGGCCGCATCGCGGAATGCACCGGGGCCAACGTGTTCTTCGTCAAGGACGGCGTGCTGCACACCCCCATCGCCGACTGCTTCCTCGACGGCATCACCCGGCAGACGGTCATCGAGCTGGCCAGGCGGCGCGGCATCGAGGTGGCCGAGCGCCGGATCATGCCCGAGGAGATGGCGGGCTTCACGGAGTGCTTCATCACCGGCAGCGCCGCCGAGGTGACCCCGGTCGCCGAGATCGGCGAATACAGGTTCACCCCCGGCGCCCTCACCAAGACCCTCATGGAGGACTACGAGGCCGAGGTTCAGCCCAAGGCCGCCGCCGCCTGAGGCAACGGCGCCCGAAGCCGGGTCGCGGCGGCCTTCGGGCTGCCGGCATCGGGACGGCCGCGGTTCCTGCCGCGGCCGTCCTGTTTTCGCCCGAGCCTCCCAGCGGCCCGCAGGAACTCAGAAGTCCTCCGCGTCCGGAATGCGGTTGAAGGCGATCTTCGCGCCGGCATAGCCGCCGGGGATCTCGGCCCAGGGGCCCCAGTGCAGAAGCGGGCCTCGGTAGTGGGCGTTCAGCCGGTCGGCGAGGAGGGACAGGGACTCGTGGCGCCGCTTGATCTGCGCCTCCGGCGTGAAGGCGAACAGGTCCTCCTCCCGCTCCTGCGCCCCTACGAGGTCGTGCAGGGTCACGTGGACACTGCGCAGGCGCGCGTCGGAGGGGGTCTCCCGCTCCGCGTGGAGGAAGAGCCGCGCCAGGCTCGCCAGCAGGGAAGGGTCGTCCGCCGTCGGCGGGAACCGCTCCTCCCCGTACCAGCCTGCGCTGTGCCGGTCCGTCAGCCACAGGGCGAGCGCCTTGGCCGCGTAGCCGCTCCGGCGCATGCGGCTCGCCGCCTTGGCGAGCAGGACCCGGGCGCAGGCATAGGCTCCCGCCGGGCTCCGCCAGCCCGCCGGGAGGACCCGCCCGTGGCCGAACATGCGCCGCTGGGTCTCCGGGCGCTCCACCGCGTAGCCGTGCAGCCCCATCCACAGGCGTTCTCCCTCGACGCTGCCCCACAGGCGGCGCAGCTCCTTGGGCTGGGTCCGCCACAGGGCCGCCATGTCGCCGATCCCCGCGCGGGCGAGGCGGGCCGCATTGCCCTTGGCGATGCCCGGGATGTCCGTGAGGGGGAGGGAGAGCAGGGGGCCGGGCAGGGCGTCCGGATGGAGGACGACGAGCCCGTCGGGCTTCTCCATCTCCGCGGCGATCTTGGCGAGAAGCTCGTTGGGGCCGAGCCCCACCGAGCAGGTGAGGGCAGGGCCGATCTCGCGGGCGACCGCCCGCTTCACCCGCCGCGCCACGGCGAGGGCATCGGCCTGCTCCGCGGGTGTGAGGGCGCAGACCATCTCGTCGATGGAGCAGACGGCCTTGACCGGCAGCACCGTCTCGACGGCGCGGACGATGGCCCGGTGCAGGGCGACGTAGCGCTCGTGCCGCGCGGCGACGAGGACGATGCCCGGGCAGAGGCGGCGCGCGTCGCGCACGCTCGTGCCGCGCTTCACCCCGGCGGCTTTCGCCTCCCTGCTGACGGCGATGAGGCCGGTGTGCTCGGAGGCGATGGGCACCACGCCGACGGGCCTGCCGCGCAGGCGCGGCTGGAGGTGCTGCTCGGCGCTGGCGAAGAACGAATCGAAGTCGATGTAAAGCCGCTCGACGCCCGCCGGTTTGCGCATCGCGATCCACCTTTTGCTCGTGTCCGAACAAAACAGGAACACAGGCATTTTCGCGAGTCGAGTCGCGAACCTGTGGATAACGGGGATGGCTTTATCTGGCGAATACGGATCTTTCCTTGCGTCACAGAGGGAAGCGGAATCCCGTTCTCGTTTTGAACGGAGGGCGAACAAAAGGGGTTTTCTGTCGTGCTTCCGAGCCTCGCGCGACGAAGCGCAAGAATGTGGCCCGGGGCAAAAAAAGAACGCCGAAGTAATTTTTCGTCTTTTCGCTTCGGCGCCGGTCCGGACATCGCCGGAGGGCGGCGGGCGGGAGCGCGCGAAGCCGGCAGGGCGTGAGAACGTGAAGTCGTCTGCCGAAAAACCGATGCGCCGGTGCGAAAGACTTTGCGCCGACCGGTGCCGTGGGGCATGTCCCGACCGCGACCTCGTCTTCTCATCTTGGAGCGAGGCCCTCCGTCCTCCACATTCCATGTGGATACTGCCGTCTCCGACCCGCGAGTGCCCGCCCATGCCGAATCCCTCCGGCCGCCTGTCCCGCGCTTCGAGGAGGCTCCTGAATCCGGTCCTCCTCGCCGTCGCCGTCGTCGTGGTGCTGGTGGACGATGCGTTCCGGGCCTTCGTCATTCCCGCCGTGCGGGCCCTCGCGCGCCTGCCGGTGGTGCAGTGGATCGAGCGCGCCGTCGGCCGCCTGCCGCCCTACGGCATCCTGACCCTGTTCCTCGTCCCCCTCGCCGTGATCGAGCCGTTCAAGCTCTACGCGCTCTACCTGTTCGGACAGGGCCACTTCGCCTCCGGCCTCCTGACCTTCTTCGTGGCCAAGGTGGTGGGGCTCGGCCTCGCGGAGCGGCTCTTCGCCATCGGGCGCGACAAGCTTCTCACCATCGGCTGGTTCGCCTGGTGCTTCGCGAAGACGATCGCCGTCCGCGACCTGGTCCATGCCTGGCTCGAAGGGACCTGGGCCTGGCGGCAGGCGAAGAGGGTGGTCCGCGCCGTCCGGGCGGCGCTGGCGCAGGCGGGCCGTGCCCTGGGTCGGCTCCTGCGGGCGGGAGGCGGCCGGGGACGGCTTGCGGCGGCTCTGCGGAGGGTGCGCCAGCGCCCGGCACCTTGACGGGCTCTTCCAAGGCCGGGCAGGGTTCCCCATATGAGGGGCATGGGGCATCTCGCCCCCTCGAAGGATGACGCACGACGATGATGAAGATCGCCTCTCGCCGCAGCCGCATCATGGTGGCGCTCGCGGCCGCCCTCGTTTTCGCCGGGAGCGCGGCGGAAGCTCGCGTCGGCGGGGGACGCAACAGTTTCGGCTCCCGCGGCGCCCGCACCTGGGACGCGCCCCCGAGCACCAACACGGCGCCGGGCACCGCCGCTCCGATCCAGCGCTCGCAGGTCCCGAACCAGGGGCCGGCCCTCAACCGTCCGGGCATGCCTGCTCCCACGACCGCGCAGCCGCGCCGCTTCGGCTTCGGCACCGGCCTCATGGCAGGTCTTCTGGGCGCCGGGCTGTTCGGCCTGCTGATGGGCCACGGGTTCTTCGGCGGCCTCTCGGGCCTCGCCTCCTTCCTGGGGCTCCTGCTCCAGATCGGCCTCGTGGTGTTCCTGGTCTCGCTGGCCATGAAGTGGTTCCGCCGCCGGCAGCCGGCCTATGCGGGGCCGCAGGGCTACGACCGCACGGTCCATGGCGGCTCCTCCGTCCCCCCGGCGGGTTCGCGCGGACTTGGCGCCCTGGGCGGCCTTGGAGCGGGCCTCGGCGGCGCTCCGGCGGGCGCGGCGCGTCCCGGCGTGCGTGACGAGGTCGGCATCGGCGACCGGGACTATGCCGCCTTCGAGCGTTCGCTGATCGACGTGCAGGAGGCCTATTCCCGCGGCGACGTGGCGAGGCTCTGGGCCATCGCGACGCCCGAGATGGCGGGCTACATGCAGGAGGAACTGAACGACAATGCCGCCCGCGGCGTGGTCAACACGGTCTCCAACGTGCGGCTGCTCCAGGGCGATCTCGCGGAAGCCTGGCGCGAGGGCGCCACGGATTACGCCACCGTCGCGATGCGCTACTCGCTGGTCGACGTGACCGCCGAGAAGGCGACGGGCCGCGTGATCGAGGGCGATCCCGCGCGGCCGGTGGAGGCGACGGAGATCTGGACCTTCCGCCGCGACCAGGGCGGCCCGTGGAAGCTCTCCGCGATCCAGCAGGCCTGAAGGCGATTGCCCTTCTGAGAAAAGACAAGGCGGCCGGCATTGCATCGGCCGCCTTTTTCATGTGCGCGGCGGTCGAACGCCGCGCGATCCCGCGGAACCGCCTCCGCGCGCTTCGGTTGACCCCCTGAGCCCCGAAACCGCGAAGGATGAGAGAATGGTCAATCCAGGCACTCCGACCCGCGAGCCGACGCCGGGCGGCCGGATCCCGGACGAGGTTCCGCCTCCGCCGCCCGACGAGCGGCCCGATACCGGCCCGACGGGGCCGCGCACGCCGTATCCGGTCAACGATCCGGGCATCTCGGACCCGACCGGCCCCGGCTCTGAGCCGGACTACCTGCCCGGCAATCCCACCGATCCGGGCACGCGCTTCTGAGGCGAGGGAGGTGACGATGGAAATTGCGATTCGAAGGCAGGACGTCGACGGTCGCCCCGCCATGGCCGTCTATGTGTCGGGCCGGTGCGTCGGGGCGGGCCTGAGCGAGCAGCAGGCCGTCGCCATGATGGCCGACCTCCTCAACGCGCAGTATGCCGGGGCGACGCTCGAACGGGACCGATGAAGCCGCTCCGCGCAGGACCGGCTCAGATCTCCAGGATCGCGTAGGGCTTGCCGGTCGGCTTCTCGATGTGCCTCGCCACGTTGTAGACCGGCTGTCCGCCCGGCGTGCGACCCTCGAAGCGGCCGCGATGGGCGTGCCCGTGCACGATGGCGGAGACCTTGAAGCGGTCGATGGTCTCGGCGAGGCGCGAGGAGCCGAGGAAGGGATAGATCTCCAGGGGCTCGCTCTCGATGGTCTCGACGATCGGCGCATAGTGCAGGATCACGACGGAGCGCGAGGCGCGCACCTGGCGCATGGCGTTCTCCAGCTTGAGCGTCTCGTTCATCGCCTCGCTCACGAACTGCTTGATGGCGGGCTCGCCGAAGGAGCCGAGCATGCGGCGGCCGAAGCCGCCCGCAAAGCCCTTCACGCCGACGAAGCCGACGCCGCCGATCTCGCAAGACTGGCCGTCGAGGACGCGCATACCCGCATCGCGCAGGATGCGCGCCACCTCGTCGGGCGCGCCGCACTCGTAGTCGTGATTGCCCAGGACGCCGACGATCGGGATCGCGCAGGCCTTCACGTCCTGCGCCAGGATCTCGGCCTCGCGCGGCTTGCCCAGGTCCGTCAGGTCGCCCGTGAGCACGAGCACGTCGGCTTCCTTGGCGATCTCGGCGAACAGGTCCCGGTAGGACGAGGCGTTGTCTTCGCGCACGTGGAGGTCGCCCATCGCGGCGACCTTCAGGGGAGTCGTTTCGTCAGTCATTCCGCCATTCGCCTTCGCCGCCGACATCGGCGAAGCCCCATTCCTTCACGTCGATTTCGTAGTCCACCCGGGAGAACATGCGCCCGCGGCACACCTTCATCTGCGGCGGCGGCAGGTCGAGCTGCTTGGACAGCCGGTCGAGCAGCTCGTCCATGACCCAGCGCGGAACGTTGTCCCGCTCGGTCGGGTAGATCCAGCGAAAGTTCAGGAGGTGCATGAGCAGGACCTCCCAGTGCACCTCCATGTAGGCGAGCAGGCGGTGCCAGTCGATCAGGTCGTGCGCCTTGAGGATGGTGTGCGCCACGTCCGCCCCGTCGTAACGGTGCCGGAGCTGGATGAAGCACTTGGACCAGACGAGCTCGGTCGGGCCGACGATGCGCACGGGCGAGCCGAACACCTCGATCTGCCGCGCGTGCTCGAACCACTGGTCGCTGATCGGCATGGTGCCGTTGGACGAGGCGAAGATGACGTCGAAGAAGGAGCGGCCCTTGAAGACCTTGCCGAGCCAGCGGTCGTCCTCGATCTCCACCGCGTAGCCCAGGTTCTTGAAGTGGGACAGGACGCGCGTGTAGTCGCCGGCCTTGCAGAAGATGTCGAGATCCTTCGTCGGGCGGGTGATGCCCGTATAGGCCGACAGGGCATAGGTGCCGGCGAGAAGGAAGGGGAGGCCGAGCTGGTTCAGCTCCCGCAGCGCTTCCGCATAGAAGGCTTCCGCCTCGGGATATTTCAGCGTCGGCTCCGCCTTGGCGTCGTGTATGGGGACGCCGGCATGGGCGGTGGGGGTGAAATCCGGGTTGTGAACCGTCATCGGCCTCGTCCGCAAGGGGCGCATTCCGCCCGCGTTCGACAACCGAATGGCGATGACGAAGTTCCTTGGCCGTGCCGGAGGACGTCCGGAGAGCGCTAGTGACCGCCCAGGGACACGCGCACGTCGCGCGGGCTGTTGAGGATCTCGAGAAGGCTGTTGGCGATGTGCCGGGCCTCGCCGTCCTTCAGCCGCAGCATGAAGGGGGGAAAGGCCCCCGCCTGCAGCGCCAGGACGGCCTGACCGTTCTCGTCCATGCCGATGTCGATCGAGGGCGAGGTCACGTCGAGGATCTCCTCGCCGGCCTCGTCCACGGAGTCCGGCCCCTCGCCGATGGCGGCGAGGAGCTGCCCGAGCGCCTTCACGAGCGAGCGCGCGGCATGGGGGTCCATGACGACGGCCGTCGATTGCTCGCCCTTCTGAAAGGCGAGCTGAATGTTGTTGCCGTCGAGGGTGACGGAAATTCCTGCCATGTGGTCCGAGCCTCCCCTGGACATATGGGGTCGCAGGCCCCGAGGCGAAAGGCAAGCGGGAAGTGCGCCGGGAGCGGGGCGGACCGGGCGCAGGCCCGGCCCCGGCCACGGTCTTCCGGCGCTCCCGGGCGGCGCGAGACTGCGCTCAGGTCCCTGACGTGCTCGGGGTCCGCCGCCGGCCCGCCTCCTGGCCGGGACCGGCCGTCCCGCCGACGGTTCCCGTTCCGGAGGACAGGCCGCCCATGCCGCCGGACTCCACCCCCTGCCGGACGCGCAGGTTGTTCTGGACATGGACCACGCCCGAGACGGATTCGGCGATGTCCTCGGCGTGGCGCTTCTCGAACCGGCTCTGCACGGTGCCGTTGAGGGTCACCTCCCGGTTCGACACGCCGACCTCGATCTCGGAGGCATCGATGTGCGGATCGTCGGTGAGGCGGTCGTTCACGTCCTCGCGGATGCGCTCGTCCGAGCGCTGGTAGCCCTTGGGGCCGCGGCCGCGGAAATGCTGCTCCGCCCGCCGCACGTCCATGTCCCGGCGCCGGTCGGCCTCCTCGTCGCCGAACCAGGACCTGATCTCGTCGCCAGCGCGCTCCAGGAAGCCGCGCTCCTCGCCGTAGTCGCGCGAGCCCCGCCCGAAGAAGCCGGAACCGTAACGGTCGCGGTCCTCGTAGGAGGAGCGGTAGCCGTGCTCGTCCCAGTCCCGGCCGTAGTCGATTCCGTAGCCCGACAGGCCGCGGCGGCGGTCGTCTCCGACCACGTCGCGCCAGTCGCGGGCCGAGCCGCCGCTGCCGTACCCCGCGGAATCGCCGAAATCCCGCTCTCGCGCCGTGTCGAAGCGGTCCTCGGGGTCGTAGCCGGCCGAGCGGTTGCCGAAGCCGCGGCGGGCGATGTAGCCGTCGTCCTCGCGCCAGTGGTCGCGATAGCCCGCGCCCTCGTCATAGCCTTGGGAGTATCCTTGGGAGCGGCGCGGGCCGTATCCCTCGTCCCTGCCGCGCCAGCTCCCGCTGCGTTCGCGGTACCGGTCCGGATCGTAGCGGTAGCGATCCTGGCGATAGCGTTCGTCGGCCATGGGAACCCTCCTCCTGTGCTGGAAATCCGGCCGCCACGGGCGGTCTTGCAGGCCAACGACAGGGGCGGAAGAGGGTTCCGAAGAGGATTCCCTGGGGCCGAGGGCGCCCTGCACCGGACCGGACGCCGGGAGCGGCGCGGTGCAAAGGGGTTGCAAAGGGGTGGGATGCCTTGCAATTGCCTTATCCTTCCCCTACTTATTTCGGCATCGACATTTGGCCGGACGACTGGGCTACACCGCTTTGGCACTGCCGGGCGCACGTTCCTTCTCTCTACCAATATCGACTAGCGGGCGGTTCTGTTTTCCACGTTCCGCCTACGTGCAAACGACAGTGAAAGGGATTTCCCATGGAAACGGGAACCGTAAAGTGGTATAATGAAACTAAGGGCTACGGCTTCATCCAGCCCGACGCCGGCGGCAAGGACGTGTTCGTCCATGCGACGGCGCTCGAGCGGGCCGGCATGCGGGGTCTTCGCGAAGGTCAGAAGATCACGTATGAGCTTCAGACCGACCAGCGGACCGGCCGTACGTCTGCAGTGAACCTGCAGAACTCGTAAGGGTTCGGTGTCGGAGGGCGTGCCCGTCGCGCCCTCCTGCGTATCAGCCGTTCCGCTCCGGAGCGGCTTTTTGTTTTTCGAGACGAAGGACTTTGCATGGCAAAGGAAGAACTGATCACATTCGAAGGTCTGGTGACCGAAATCCTCCCCGATGCCCGCTATCGCGTGCAGCTCGACAACGGGCACGAAGTGATTGCCTACACCGCCGGCAAGATGAAGAAGAACCGCATCAAGACCCTCGCGGGCGACCGCGTGACCGTCGAGATGTCGCCTTACGACCTGGAGAAGGGCCGCCTCATCTTCCGTCACAAGGATTCCAGCGCGCCCACGGGTCCCCGCCCGCCCCAGCGCGGCGGCCAGCAGTTCCGCCGCCGCTGAGGTCCGTTCCGGTCAGGCGACCGCGGCCATGACCGAGAGGGTCACGCGGTCGGGACCGATATCCTCGTCCATGTCGGTGAAGTGCATCAGCTCCGCGAGCCTGTTGCGGGCCCGGTTGACGCGGCTCTTGATGGTGCCGACGGCGCAGCCGCAGATCTCCGCCGCCTGCTCGTAGGAGAAGCCCGACGCGCCGACCAGAAGCAGCGCCTCGCGCTGGTCGTGAGGCAAACGGGCGAGGGCCTTCTGCAGGTCCTCGAAGTCGAGGTGCGGGATCTGGTCCGGCTGGACCGAGAGCGTCGAGGCATACTTGCCGTCAGCGTCCTCCACCTCCCGCCGGCGCTTGCGGTATTCGGAATGGAACAGGTTGCGCAGGATGGTGAAGAGCCACGCCTGCATGTTCGTCCCCGGCTGGAACCGGTCGATGTTCGCGATGGCGCGCATGAGCGTCTCCTGCACCAGATCGTCGGCGCGGTCCACGTTGTTGGTGAGGGAGATCGCGAAGGCGCGCAGGTTCGGGGTCGCCTTGAGCATGGAATCGCGAAGGGTGACGTCAATGCTCATGATTGCTGCTTCTCCGGCATCCTTTGTTCGAGGCGATTGATGATCTCGATGAACCGCTCCGGAACGGGCGTTTCGCCGAGCGCAAGGGTTTCGTAGAACTGGCGCAGGCGCTGGCCGAGCTGGGCCTGGACGGAGCGGGTCAGGGCAGGCGACGAGCGCTTCATGCCCGGGATGGGCTCGAACTCATCGGATGGGTCATCCTTGCGGTTTCTTGCATTCATTGGGTCATCCTGATCCATGCGGGTTAGCGATCCCCAGATGGGTCGCGCTCATGGCGGCACCCAATCGCCGGCTGAACAACGTCGCTGTTGCGCGCTTCGTTCCCTGCACGGAGCGATTTCCTTCCAAGCCTGTGGAAAACGGCGCGGGGAACTTAATCCTTACCGCCAAGTTTCCTTCGCGGAGGCCCCGCCGAGCGGACGGGGAATTTCGGCGCCCAATGCTCACGCATGAAGGCGCGAGGCTTAGCGTGAAGGACACCGCACATGGCTACCAGCACCATTCTCCTCATCATCGTCATCCTGCTCCTCATCGGCGCAGTGCCCGCCTGGCCCTACAGCCGGAACTGGGGCTACGGCCCGAGCGGCATTCTCGGGGTCATCCTCGTCATCTTCATCATCCTGCTGTTGATGGGGCGGATCTGACGCGAACGGGGCGGTTTCCAGGAAAAGGTAACCGCCCCCGTCCCTCCGTTTGGGCAGATTGAATTCGCAGACCACAATGCTATAGCGGCCCATTGCCGAGGGCCGTCCCGTGTTTGCGTTTGCGCACTTCACTCCGCTCCAGCCCGTTTCGCGCCGGAACGCCGTCCTGGTTGCCCTGGTGGCGGTCGGCGCGGCGATGGGCGTGCGCTACGCCCTGGATCCGCTCCTCGGCAGCGAGTTTCCCTGCGTCATCCTCTATCCGGCCGTCCTCGTCGCCGCGATGCTCGGAGGAGGTTTGGCCGGGGCCACGGCGCTCGTCCTGGGCGCTGCGGCCGCGCTCTTCTTCCTGATGCAGGTTCACGACCTGGCGCCCTCGAGCCCTGCGACCCTCACCGAACTGGCTCTCTACCTTCTCGGCGGCGGGCTGTCCGTGGCGGCGGCGACCTACCTGCGCGGCACGGCCGCGCGGCTCGCCGTGGCGCAGGAGAAGCTCGTTGCGGCTCTCGAGGCGTCCGGAGCGGGCACCTGGCGGTGGAACATCCGCACCGACGCGGTGGATTGGGACCCGGCCCTCGTGAGGCTCTTCGGCCTCGCACCCGCCGAGGCGCCCCGCCGGCGCGGGGACTTCCGCCGCCATGTCCACCCGGAGGACCAGGAACTCATCAGCCGCAGCATGACCGAGGCGGTGGAGACCGGGAACACGGCCGACTACGAGTTCCGCGCCATCCATCCCGACGGAACCGTACGATGGATGTATGCCCGCAGCCGGGTGATGCGCGACTCCAAGGGGCAGCCCACGCTCATGATCGGCGCCTGTCTCGACATCACGGAGCGCAAGCGGGCGCAGGAGCGGCAGGCCCTTCTGGTGCAGGAGCTGAACCATCGGGTGAAGAACACGCTCTCCGTGGTCCAGTCCCTCGCCCTCCACACGCGCCGGGGCAGCGGCGATCCCGAGACGTACCACCGCACCTTCGAGGCGCGGCTCCTGGCGCTCTCCGCCACCCACAACATCCTGACCCGCGAGCTGTGGGAGAGCGCCTCCCTCGAGGACATCCTGGACGCCGAGATGATCCCCTTCGGCGGTCTCGACCAGAACCGCGTCCGTGCGTCCGGCGAGCCGGTGCGGCTCAAGCCGCAGCAGGCGCTCTGCTTCGGGCTCGCCCTGCACGAGCTCGCCACCAACGCGGCCAAGTACGGCGCGCTCTCGGTGCCGCACGGGCGGCTCGACATCTCCTGGCGCGCGGAGCCCGACGAGGCGGGCCGGACGCGGCTCGCGGTGGACTGGGTGGAGCGGGACGGCCCGCCCGTCGAGCCCCCGAGGCGCCTCGGCTTCGGCTCGCGCCTGATCGAGCGCAGCATCCGCGACGAGCTCGACGGCCTCTTGGAGATGCGCTTCGCCCCCGAGGGCCTGCGCTGCTTCATGAGCCTGCCGCTCTGAGCCTGCCATAAAGGCGTCCCGAGCGGGAGCGATCATCGGCGGATGAGTCGGAATGCCGGAGCGCCGCGGGACGATGGGCGGGCTGGGGCTGATCGGGATCGTGCTGTTCGGGGCCGCGTCGGTGGCCTTCTACCGGATCAACGACCGGATCGTCTGGGACGTCTGCCGCCGCGAGAACCGGCCCTACCGGCAGGACTGGACGCTCTCCCTCTACTGGCAGTGGCGCACCCTCAGGGGCTGGTACGCGGATGCCCGGCGCGCCGGGCTCCTCTGGCCCCGGACGCTTGCCACCGCCGCCGTCGTCCTCACCTTCGTGGGCTCCGTGGCGGCGGGAATCCTGGCGGGCCTGCCGGGCTGAAGCGCGGCGCCCCGCGTGCGAGACTCAGCGAGGGCAGCGGAAGGGCGGGAAGGTGCTGGCGGTCCCCGCGTTCATGGCCGCGACCACCATCATGTTGGCGAGGTCGAGCTCCTCCGCCGAGCGGGGGCACACGCCCGGGCTCTCCGTGCAGCCCGAGGCGAGGAAGGCCTCGTGGCTGTCGAGGAAGTCCCGGCTCAGACCCTGCCTGCCCCGCCGTGCCAGGGCCTCGCCCCAGGCTTGCCTGTAGCGGGCGCATTTCACCTCGACCCAGCTCGGGGCGGCCGCCCCCTGCGCCCGGGCCGGAGCCGCCCCGCCCGCCGCGGCGGCGAGGATTGCAGAGAGGGCCAGGACGAGGGCGAGACCGGCGCAAGCGCCGGCGCGCGCGGCGGGAGCGTCCGCAATCCCTCGCTGGAAGGACGTTGCGACCGGCCGGACGCCCCGGTGCGCGGGACGGCGACGCCTCATCGCCCCCTGCGCCCCTTGTATTTCGGCTTCTGCCCGCCGTGCCCCTGCGTCGAGCGGGGGAGGGGGCGTTCGCGGAAGTTCAGGGGGATTTCGCGGTCGGTGCCGGGGCCCATCTCGTCGAGGCCGGGCTTGCGGATGCGGGTGCCTTCGTCGGAGCGGCCCTTGCCGAGCGGGCCGTAGGCGTCGGCGTCCGTGTCGCCCGGGCTCGCGCCCTCGGGAGAGGCGGGCAGGCCCTTCGGGGGCAGGTTGGCGTTCCGGCCGTACTTGCGGGAGCTGGAATAGCGGCCCGCCTCGCGCTCCACGTCCGACTGGCGGGCGAGCGGATCGTCGCTGATGGCGAGCTCCGTGGCCTGCAGGCGCTTGAGCTCGTCGCGCAGGCGCGCGGCTTCCTCGAACTCCAGGTTCGCCGCCGCCTCGCGCATGCGCTTCTCCATGTCGGCGATGACGGCCTTGAGGTTGTGGCCCACCGTCTCGCCGGCCTTGGCGAGGCCGGTGTCCACCGACACGTGGTCGCGCTCGTAGACGCTCTCCAGGATGTCGGCGATGTTCTTCTTCACGCTCTGCGGCGTGATGCCGTGCTCCGCGTTGTAGGCGAGCTGCTTCTCGCGGCGGCGGTTGGTCTCCGCGATGGCGCGCTCCATGGAGCCGGTCATCTGGTCGGCGTAGAGGATCGCCTTGCCCTCCACGTTGCGGGCGGCGCGGCCGATGGTCTGGATGAGCGAGGTCTCGGAGCGCAGGAAACCCTCCTTGTCCGCGTCGAGGATGGCGACGAGTGCGCATTCGGGAATGTCCAGGCCCTCGCGCAGGAGGTTGATTCCCACCAGCACGTCGAAGGCGCCGAGCCTGAGGTCGCGGATGATCTCGATGCGCTCCAGCGTGTCGATGTCGGAGTGCATGTAGCGCACGCGCACGCCGTTCTCGTGGAGATATTCCGTGAGGTCCTCGGCCATGCGCTTGGTGAGCGTGGTGACGAGCGCGCGAAAACCCTTCGCGGAAAGCTCCTTCACCTCGTGGAGGAGATCGTCCACCTGGCTGCGGGCGGGGCGTATCTCCACCACCGGGTCCACGAGGCCCGTGGGACGGATGACCTGCTCCACGAACACGCCGCCGGTCTGCTCCATCTCCCACTTGCCCGGCGTCGCCGAGACATGGATCGACTGCGGGCGCATGGCGTCCCACTCCTCGAAGCGCAGGGGGCGGTTGTCCATGCACGAGGGCAGGCGGAAGCCGTATTCGGCCAGCGTCGCCTTGCGGCGGAAGTCGCCGCGGTACATGCCGCCGATCTGCGGGATCGTCACGTGGCTCTCGTCCACGAAGACGAGGGCGTTGTCGGGCAAATACTCGAACAGCGTCGGCGGCGGCTCGCCGGGCTTGCGGCCGGTGAGATACCGCGAATAGTTCTCGATGCCGTTGCACACGCCGGTCGCCTCGATCATCTCCAGGTCGAACTGCGTGCGCTGCTCCAGGCGCTGCGCCTCCAGGAGGCGGCCCATGCGGGTGAGCTCCTGAAGGCGGTGCTGCAGCTCCTCCTGGATGCCCTTCACCGCCTGCTGCAGGGTGGGGCGCGGCGTGACGTAGTGCGAGTTCGCATAGACCTTCACGAAGGAGAGGTCGGCGGTCTTCTTGCCGGTGAGCGGATCGAACTCGACGATGCTCTCGATCTCGTCGCCGAAGAGGCCGATGCGCCAGGCGCGGTCCTCCAGGTGGGCGGGAAAGAGCTCGATCACGTCGCCGCGCACGCGGAACGTGCCGCGGGCGAAATCGCTCTGGATGCGCTTGTACTGCAGGGCCACGAGATCCGCGATGAGCTGGCGCTGCTCGATGCGCTCGCCCACCTTCACGGAGAAGGTCATGGCCGTATAGGTCTCCACCGAGCCGATGCCGTAGATGCACGACACGGAGGCGACGATGATCACGTCGTCGCGCTCGAGCAGGGCGCGGGTCGCCGCGTGGCGCATCCGGTCGATCTGCTCGTTGATGGAGGATTCCTTCTCGATATACGTGTCAGAGCGCGGCACGTAGGCCTCGGGCTGGTAGTAGTCGTAATACGAGACGAAGTATTCCACCGCATTGTCGGGGAAGAAGGATTTGAACTCCCCGTAGAGCTGCGCGGCGAGGGTCTTGTTGTGGGCGAGGATGAGCGCGGGACGCTGCGTCTCCTCGATCACCTTCGCCATGGTGAAGGTCTTGCCCGAGCCCGTGACGCCGAGGAGCACCTGGTCGCGCTCGCTCCGGCGCACGCCGTCGACAAGTTCCGCGATGGCGGCGGGCTGGTCGCCGGAGGGCTTGAACTCCGACACGAGCTTGAAGGGAATGCCGCCTTCCGACTTCTCGGGCCGCGGCGGGCGGTGGGGCACCCAGGGCTTGCCGTTCTTGAAGCGCGGGTCGCCCTCCGTGAGCAGTCTGGTGAGCGCCTGCACCGTGGCGGAGACGCCGGACACGCCGTCCACCGCGCTGTCCTCCCCGAGCTCCCGCGCCACGTCCGGCCCGTCGTCGGGTCCGGCGAGGCCGAGCTTCCTGGCGAGCGCCGGGTCCACGTCCTCCACGTCGCCGTGGGCGAAGGTCTCCTGCGCGCGTTCGGCGAATCCCTCCGCCGCCTCCCGCTCCCGGTTGACCGCGGGATTGAGGAGATCGGCCAGATAGGAATCCAGCGGCTTGAGCTCAGGTTTGGACGCCTTCCCGGTGGAAAGCTTCGGCTTCTTGGGTGCTTTGGCCATGGAACGAATATGGTACAGATCGCCGGGCTTGGGAAGGTGGAAAGGCCTCGGCGGCGTCTGCGCCCCGGCGCGAGAACGGCGGCCCCGAAGGGCCGCCGCTCCGTCCGGAGATCCGCGACCGTCGCTCCGGTCAGCCCGGCAGCAGAACCGTGTCCACCACGTGGATCACGCCGTTCGACTGCATCACGTCGGGAATCGTGACCCGCGCGGTCTGGCCCTTCCTGTCCATGATGTCGACGCCCTTGCCCGCCATGGTGGCGGTGAGCGTCTCGCCCTGGACGGTCTTCAGGGTGGCCTTGCCGCCGCCATCCTTGATCCTCTTCACGAGGTCCTCCGCGGTGACCTTCCCGGCCACGACGTGGTAGGTGAGGACGCCGGTGAGCGAACCCTTGTTCTCGGGCTTCAGCAGCGTGTCGACGGTGCCGGCGGGCAGCTTCGCGAAGGCGGCGTTGGTGGGCGCGAAGACGGTGAAGGGACCCTTGCCCTGCAGCGTGTCGACGAGGCCCGCCGCCTTCACGGCCGCCACGAGGGTCGTGTGGTCCTTCGAGTTCGCGGCGTTCTCGACGATGGTCTTCGACGGATACATCGCCGCGCCGCCGACCGTCTTCATGTCCTGCGCAATGGCGGGAACGGTCAGTGCAACGGCCGGTGCGGCGATCGCGAGGGCGGCACCGAGGCAGGCAATGCGGATGTTCATGGGTTCGATCCCTCAATGTTGACATGAGAACCCCGGCAGAAAGGCCGGGGAGCGAAGGCTGACCTTCGAGGGGATCTACACGCCGTGCCCTGCGGCGGATGCGGGCGGCGTTTCACGTCTTCGTGAAGCGCCGCTCAGGCGGTGAACGCGGTGGGGCCCTGCAGGTAGCGGGCGGTGCGGTCCATCCGCGCGCGCTCGTCGTCGGCGGCGCCGGCGGCGTCATTCACGGTACGCTCGGGGGCCTGCACAGGCTCGGGACGCGCGGTTTCCGCGTCCGGCTTTGCGGATGCTTCCGCATCGACCGGAGAAGGCGAGGGGGAATGGGAAGTCATGTCACGCTCCATGAATCGCGGGCGAGTCTCGACGCCATCCGTGTCGCAATTGCGGCGCCGCGGCGCTCTCAAAGGGCCGTCGAGGCGGTTCCCTTCATCACCACCGGGCCGGTCGGCTGTCCCGTGGGCGAGCCGTTCAGGGGCTCGACCGAGATGGCGAAGAGCTGGTCGGAATGCAGCCGGGGCATCTTGTCCATGTCGAGCCGGGTGCTGCGCGGCACGCTGATGACCCCGACCGAGACCGGTGCGCCCTTGGGATCCGGGAAGGTCCAGATCTGGATCGAGTGATTGTGCGGAATCGTCATGTCCCCGAGCGGCACGAGTTCCGCGTGCCCGTCCGCATAGGTGCTGAGCACCGCGCCCGGCTGGTTGGAATCGTTCAGCAGCACGGCGATCATGACCGGCTGCCGCGAGGTCCGCGAGAGCGTGTATGCGAGCCCGAGGGCGAGCAGCAGGGCGGCGAAGGCCCCCGCCAGCCCGAGGCCGCGCCAGAAGAACAGGTTGTCCCACAGCCGGAGCCGGGGCTCCGCGCGGACGGGCTGCACTGCGGCGCGCGGGGCGGGCCCGGCGATGGCGGCGTCGATGCGTCGCCACAGGCCCTCGTCCGGAGGCAGCTGCGGCGCCGTCTCGTCGAGCTCCGCGAACCGTCGCCGCCAGGTCTCCACCATGGCGGGGAAGCCGCGATCCTCCGCCAGCCGGCGTTCGGCCTCGGCGCGTTCCTCGCCTTCGAGAAGCCCGAGGACATATTCGGCGGCGAGGCGGTCCAGGTCGTCGCGGGTCATGCCATGCACTCGCGAAGGGCCAGGAGGGAACGCCTGATCCAGGACTTGACCGTTCCGAGCGGGACCCCGAGGCGCCCGGCGAGTTCGCCATGGCTCAAGCCGTGGAGATAGGCCAGCGCGACGGCCTGACGGCGCGCGGGCTCCAGCCGCTCGAGGCAGCGCCGCAGCTGCCCCGCATCCGACAGGCGGAGCAGGGCGGCCTCCACACCCTCCTCTTCGCTCGCGAGGTTCATGGGCTCGAAGTCGTCCACGTATTCGGTGCGGGATTCCCCGCGCAGGATGTTCAGCGCCCGGTTGCGCAGGATCGCGTAGAGCCAGGTGCGCCCGTCGCCCCGGCCGGGGTCGAAGCTTCCCGCCTTCTGCCAGACCTGCACGAAGGTATCGTGCACGACCTCCTCCGCCAAGGCGCGCCTGCGCAGAAGGCGCATGGCGACGCCGAGCATCCGCGACGCCTCGCGGTCGTAGATCGCGCGCAGGGCCGCACGGTCGCCCCTGGCGCAGAGGCCGAGGGCGTCGTTCAGGTCGAGGGCCGGGAAGGCGCCGCTCCCGAGCGCTGCTTTCACGCCAATGCTCCGTTCGAACGTGCCTTCTATACACGAGGGCACGCTCCCTGGATGCATGCCGGGCCGGGAAAAAGCCGCCGCCTTGACGGATATTCCGGATCAGGCCTCGCCGCAGCTGCGGCCGAGGAGGTGCAGCCCCTCGTCGAGAAGGTCGCCGAGATTGGGGATGCCGATCAGCCAGTCCGCCGTCGAAAGGACGCTGGAGGCCTCCCGCTCGCGGGCGAGACGCACGGCATCCGCCCATTCCTGGGGCTCCATGTCGCCGCGGCCGATATAGACCAGGGCGATGAGGTCGGCGCGCTCGTCGTCGTTGAGCCCCGCCACCACCTCTCGGATCTCTTCTTCCGTCATGTCGTCCGGGTTGGTGGTGAGGGCATCCAGATTGCCGTCGTCGATGGGATTGGAGCCGGAATCCGGATCGGTCACGCCTTCCTTGACGTCGACGGCCTTCACGCGGGCGATGAGGTCGCAGACCTTGTCGACCCCGATGTCCAGGGAAACGGCTTGGGAAAAGTCTCTTTTCTTCGTCATGACAAGAAAACCCGGCAAGAGGCGTTCGGTTCGGCCACCCCCACGGAATCGCCTCTCGCCGGGGGGATCCAGGGGAAGGAACGGTTCCCTTCCACAATTCCGTCAGCGTTTCGAAGGCGGCATGGTAAGGGAGCGTCATGCCCCTGCGATTCGCCCGATCATGTCCGGCCTAGATATCCTCGGCTTCGTCGCCGCGCTTCTCACCACCCTGTGCTGGCTTCCCCAGGCGTTCAGGACCATCCGGACGAAGGACACGAAATCCCTGTCCCTGGCGACGCAGAGCGCCTTCACTCTGGGGGTGGGGCTGTGGCTGATCTACGGGATCGTCGCCGGAAACGCGCCGATCATCTTCGCCAACAGCGTCACCTTCGTGCTGGTGGCATTGATCCTGGCCATGAAACTGCGTTACGGATAGGGCCGTCCCAGGAGAGCGCCATGCGCCGCATTCTCGCCCTCGTCCTGCTCGGCCTGGCGCTGGGCCTCGGCCTTCCCGGAGGCGCCTGGAGCCAGCCGGCCCCGCGCTCCGGGGCCTTCCGGGTCGAGCCCCATCGTCCCGGGCAGATGGACGTGTACATCCTGTCCTTCGGCCTGTGGGGGCCGCAGAGCGTCTTCGAGAGCGAGGCGAAGGGCGCGGCCCGCATCCTCGAGCGGCAGCTCGGCACGGCGGGGCGCACCATCGTCCTCTCCAACACGAAGCGCCGCTCCGACGCGACGCCGCAGGCGCTCTTCGCCGCCGCGGAGGCGGTCGGCCGGGCCCTCGACCCGGAGGAGGACGTCCTCGTCCTCGTGCTGACCTCCCATGGCGGGCCGCAGGGCATCGGCCTCGTCTCCCGGCGCGTGGAGGGCGTGATGACGCCCGGTCTCGTCCGGGGCCTCCTGGAACGGGCGAAGGCCCGCAACCGCGTGGTGATCGTGTCCGCCTGCTATTCCGGCATCTTCGCCAAGGCGCTCGCGGACGAGCGCACCCTCGTCATCACCGCCGCGGCGGAGGACCGGTCCTCCTTCGGCTGCCGGGACGGGGCGGCCTGGACCTATTTCGGGGATGCCTTCTTCAACAGGGCCCTGCGCAGCGACCCGCGTCTCGACGCGGCCTTCGACCGGGCGCGGCGCCTCGTCTCGGACCGCGAGAGGCGGGAAGGGTTCGAGCCGTCCCGCCCGCAGATCGCTGGCGGCGAGCATGTGCTCGCGCGGCTCACGGCCCGCTGCGCCCTGGCCCAGCCGCGGCGGGTCTGCTGACCCGCCCGTTCTCCCGTCGCCGTTCTCCTGCCCCGTTGTCCCGCCCTTGACAGGGCCTGCGGGTGGAATAGGGCAGGGCCTTCCGTCCATTCTTTCCGCGAGCGCCCATGAACCCTCATGTCGCCCCCGTCGTGATGCTGTGCGCCTCGAACGTCTTCATGACGTTCGCCTGGTACGGCCACCTGAAGTTCAAGGCGTCGCCCCTGTGGCTCGCGGTGGTCGCGAGCTGGGCCATTGCGTTCCTCGAATACTGGTTCGCGGTGCCGGCGAACCGGATCGGCTCCACGGTCTACTCGGCGGCGGAGCTGAAGACCATGCAGGAGGTGATCACCCTCGCCGTGTTCGCCGGCTTCTCCGTGCTCTACCTGAAGGAGCCGCTCGGCTGGAACCACCTGGTCGGCTTCGCCCTGATCGCCGCCGGCGCCGCCTTCATCTTCCGGGGCGGGTAGGCTCAATCGCTATCGAGAACTTAGCTTGGCTCGACCCACTTGAAGCAGGCGGAGCCATTCGGACGACATGATCGGCCATTGCTGCCACGGCTGGATCGTGAGTGACAACTAGGGTCGCATAGCTGTGCGCCAAATCGCTTATCGTGGCGAGAAGCTCATCGCGTGTGATCTCGTCCAGAGCCGACGTTGCCTCATCGAGAATGAGGACCTGTGGATTGCGATAAAGCGCCCGGGCAATGGCAACCCTCTGGCGCTCGCCGCCGGAGAGCTTGAGGCCTCTTTCGCCGATCTCGGTCTCGATGCCTTCGGCAAGGCGCTGCACGAGGTTGGAAAGTCGTGCGGCTTCGATCGATTGCCGCAATCGCTCAGGATCCGGCCTGTCGGACAGGGCAATATTGAAGGCGAGGCTTGCCTTGAACATGATTGCGTCCTGCGGCACGATAGCTGTATCGCGGCGCAGGTCGCGTGCGTCGATCTCTGAAAGAGGAATGCCGTTTATCGTGATCGAGCCTTCGGAGACCGGGTAAAGCTTCAAGAGAAGGCGGGCGAGGGTTGATTTTCCGCTTCCCGATTCACCGAGGAGCGCTGTGATTTTTCCACGTTCTATGTTCAGGGATGTGGGTTGCAGGGCGCGGCGGCCATCCGGGTACGTAAAACCTACCTCCTTAACGCTGATGCGCTCGATGGGAGATGGGACCTTAAGCTTGCCACGATCATTTTCTGCCGGTTCGGTGAAAAGATCGACGAAGCGAGTAAAGGCGGTAAACGATTGACGAGCGTCCCTGTAGGAGAAGCTGAAGCTCTCGATTGAACGGAAGAGCTGGAGCAGGTAGGTGTTGGTCAGCACCAAATCGCCGACGGAGAGTTCTCCTTTCAGAACTTTCGTTGTCGTGAGCCCAAGAGCGGCGGCAAAGCCTGTGACGAGGATACCGGAGAGAAAGAGCCCGAAATTGCCGCGAGCCTCATAAAAGGCTCGAAAGGCTCCATGCGATGCCTGGAGGGCCTTGTCGTAGCGCCCGACGATCACATCTTCTATCGCCAGAGCCTTTACGCCCTCGGCATTCAGGATTGCGTCCCCCGCTTCGCCCTGTGCTGCAATGGACGTGTTGAGCGCCGTGCGGAATCTGCGGCTGACGTGCTCTGCGCCATAAACAAGTATTAGTAGATGAGTGGCGACCGTGGCTGCGAGCACGGCAGCCATGTCCGGCGACAAAAAGACTATGGCAGCAAGGATCGTGGCAAGGGTTTCAAAGATGAGGGGGGCGACCTGCGTGAAGATCGTCGACGAAAGGCTTTGCAGGCCTCCAATTCCCCGTCCCACGATCAAGTCCAGCTTCCCTATAGAGCGATTGGCGTGAAACCCTGCAGGAAGGGATAGGATGTGCTGCAAGTACAGGCGCCGAACCGCATTGAGAAAGCAGTTCTCTGCAGGCTGATAGACGAACCATCTCTGCTCAATGAGGAGCTTCGCGCACCCAAACAGGACAATCGATCCAGCGACGCGGGTGAGTGCATCCGAAGCCGCTTGCCTCTCGGCCAAGGCATCGACGGCAGACGAGAACAGGATGGGCGCCAACACAAGCAGACCGGAGACCGTGAGCGCCAGGACGGTCGTCGCGAAAAAGCGGAGGCGTGTTCCAGATGGAATCCCGGTGACGGCTTCCCGCAGAAGCCACCTGCCCGCATCCCAGCGCGCGCGGTGCTTCGAGACTAGAAGATGCCTCTCAGGCGGATCTTCTGGGGGCGATGCTATTCTCATGACCGCCCATTTCTTCCACAGCGTTTACGATATGGTCATGCGGCAGGGCTGCTGCCTTAGCGAGACATTATAAAGTAATGTCCGTTTCAAGGGAATGGACCGAAGAAATTCGGCAGGACTTGGAATGGAGCGCAAACCGAACTGCTTGCTCGCATCATGGCCCAGGCCGCAGGTGCGGACGGCTTTCCCCGATTTCCGGATATGCTCCGGCCTCTCAATCGGCCGGCCGCACCCGCAGGATGCGGCCCTGGCTCGAGTCCGTCAGCAGGTAGACGTAGCCGTCCGGGCCCTGGCGGACGTCGCGGATGCGCTCGCCGAGCTGGCGGAGCATGCGTTCCTCGCCCGCGATCCTGTCGCCGTTCGTCTCGAGCCGCGACACGAGCTTGCCCGCGAGCGCCCCGACGAGGACGCTGCCGCGCCAGGCCGGGAACTTGTCGCCCGTGTAGAAAGCCATTCCCGAGGGGGCGATCGAAGGGTCCCAGTAGTAGACGGGCTGTTCCATGCCGGCCTTCTTCGTGCCCTCGCCGATCTTCGCCCCGGAATAGTCGACGCCGTAGGTGATGACCGGCCAGCCGTAGTTTCTTCCCTTCCGGGGGATGTTGATCTCGTCGCCCCCGCGGGCGCCGTGCTCGGCGGTCCAGAGCTCCCCCGTGGCCGGGTTGAGGGCGGCTCCCTGCACGTTGCGGTGGCCGATGGACCAGATCTCCGGGCGCGTGCCGTCGCGGCCGAGGAAGGGGTTGTCCGGGGCGGGCCCGCCGTCCGGGCGGATGTGGATGATCTTGCCCAGGTGGTTGCCGGGGTTCTGCGCCTGGTCGCGCAGGTCGAACCGGTCTCCGACCGTCACGAAGAGATTGCCGTTCCGGTCGAAGACGAGGCGCGAGCCGAAATGGTTGCCGCCGGTATGGGCGGGCTCCTGCCGGAAAACGATCCGGGAATCCGCGAGTTCCGTTCCCGCCTCGTTCAGGCGGGCGCGCAGGACGCTCGTGCCGGCGCGGCCTTCGCCCCGGTCCTCGGCGAAGCTGAGATAGAGCAGGCGGTTGCGCGCAAAGTCCGGATCGAGGGCCACGTCGAGAAGCCCGCCCTGGCCGCGGGCGGCGACGGGCGGCAACCCCCTGACCGGCTCGGAGAGCTCTCCGTCCTGGGAGACGATGCGCAGGCGGCCGGGCCGCTCCGTCACCAGCATGCGCCCGTCCGGCAGGAAGGCGAGGCTCCACGGATGGTCCAGGCGCCGGGCCACGGTCTCGACGATCACCTCCGCCTTGTCGGTGCGCAGGCGCTGGGTGTCCTGGGCGGAGGCCGGAGCGGCGGCGAGTGCCAGGGCGAGAGCGAGGAGGGGGCGAAGGCGGGTCATGGGAATCTCTCCGTCGGCCGAACAGGGCGGAGAGCTAGCCGTTTGCTGCGGCCCGTCAACCGGCCCGCCGTTCACGCCCGCGTCATCGGAGCGCGAAGGCCGCGCCGACGGTCGAGCGATGGTCCGAAAGGGCCTGGGTCGTGGTCGCGAGAACCGAGAGCGTGGCGAGGCCCATCAGCATCACGAGGGCGAGGGAGAACCGGCTCTGCTGCCGCGGGTCGAGGCGAGGGGCGCGGGACGCGACGTGGTAGGTATGGGTCCGGCGGGTGGCATGCATGGCATATCCCCAGGTACTTCACACTCGTTGCCGGAAAAACCTGTGCAAATCGGGAAAGTTCCAGGCATTACCCGAAAGATCGCTTCCAAGAAGTCGGCCAAGTGCAAGTATTAACGAATCGTTAACCTTTCGGGCACTGGTCGAGTCGGTGCGAAGCGCCCTCCGCCGTCATTCCCGAACGGCCCTTGGGCCGGGTCCGGAACCCATGAACGCCGGCGGTTCGGAACATGGCGCAACGGCTGCCGCCGCGTTCCCTCCTGCTTCCCCAGCGGTCATGGGCTTTTCAGATTCGTCGGCGGCCCGACGAAAATGGCCGGGCAGGCCCGGCCATCATCGGTTCGGCGGTGGGAGGCCTCGAGGGTCAGTTCCCTTCGACCGTCTTGATGTTCGCGGCCTTGATCACGTCGGCCCAGGTCTGGATCTCCTTGGCGAGATAGGGCTTGAAGGCCTCCGGATCGCGCACGTTGAGGGTGAAGCCGAGCTTGGTGATGCGCTCCTTCACGTCGGGCTTGTTGAGGATCGCGATGATGGTCTTCGACAGCTTGTCGAGAACGGGCTGCGGCGTTTTCGCGGGCGCGAAGAAGGCGGCCCAGGATTCCGCGTCCGCGTCGGTCACGCCCTGCTCCCGCAGGGTCGGCACGTCCGGCGCCTGGGGGTTCCGCTTCGGGCTCGCGATTCCGATGGCGCGCATCTGGCCGGCCTGGAACTGGGCGAGGACGCTCGGCAGGGTCGAGTTCGACACGTCGATGCGTCCGGCCATCAGCTCCGTCACCAGGGGCGCCGCGCCGCGGAAGGGCACATGGGTCATCTTGATGCCCGTACGGGTCATGAAGAGCTCGGTGGCGAGGTGCGACCCCGAGCCGACGCCGGTGGAGCCGTAGTTGAGCTTGCCGGGCTCCTTCTTGGCGAGGGCGATCAGCTCGGGGATCGTCTTCACGGGCAGGTCGTTGCTGACCACGAAGACATGCTCGAACGCGCCCGCGCCGGCGAGCGGCGCGAAGTCCTTGACCGCGTCGTAGCCGGGGTCCTTGAGCAGGAACATGTTGTTCCCGTGGGTCTGGTTGTTCCCGAAGACGATGGTGTAGCCGTCGGGCTCGGCGCGGGCCACGGCACGGGTGCCGACGGCGCCGGAGGCGCCCGCCAGGTTCTCGACGATCACGTTCTGGCCGAGGTCCTTGCCCATCTCCTCCGCCACGATCCGGGCGATCACATCCGTCGGCCCGCCCGCCGGGTAGGGGACGACCATCTTGATGACGCGGGTGGGAAAATCCTGGGCCAGGGCGGGAGAGGCCACGAGCGCGGCGCCGGCAAGCAGGCCGAGCGCCAGGCGGCGGGTGAGGGAAAGGTTCATCGGCGGGGAGTCTCCTCAAAAAGCCGCGGCAGGCGGGCTGTTTCGCTTGATCGGGCGGCTCATGCGGACTAGGGTCCGCCGCCGTCACACGGTCCCTTCTAATGCCCCGATCGGAGGATTCCCATGGGCTTTTTGTCTGACGCCCTTTCGCGCATCAAGCCGTCTGCGACCATCGTCATCACGCAGAAGGCGCGGGATCTGAAAGCTCAGGGCCGGGACGTGATCAGCCTGTCCGTCGGCGAGCCCGATTTCGACACGCCGGACAACATCAAGGAAGCGGCCATCGCGGCGATCCGCCGGGGCGAGACCAAGTACACCCCCGTTTCCGGCATCGTCCCCCTTCGCGAGGCCATCTCCCGCAAGTTCAAGCGCGAGAACGGCCTCGACTACAAGCCTTCGCAGACCATCGTGGGCACCGGCGGCAAGCAGGTGATCTACAACGCCCTGCTCGCCACCCTGAACCCGGGCGACGAGGTGATCATCCCGGCGCCCTACTGGGTGTCCTACCCCGAGATGGTGGGCCTGTGCGGCGGCAAGCCGGTCTTCGTCGACTGCACCATGGAGCACAACTTCAAGCTCCAGCCGGAGCCGCTCGAGCGCGCCATCACGCCGAAGACCAAGTGGGTCATCCTCAACTCGCCCTCCAACCCGACCGGCGCCGCCTATACCTGGGACGAGATGAAGGCGATCACCGACGTGCTCGTGCGCCATCCGCACGTGTGGGTGCTGACCGACGACATGTACGAGCACCTCACCTACGGCGACTTCGAGTTCGTGACGCCGGCGCAGGTCGAGCCGAACCTCTATGACCGGACGCTCACCATGAACGGCGTCTCGAAGGCCTATGCCATGACCGGCTGGCGCATCGGCTATGCGGGCGGGCCGGAGCACCTGATCAAGGCCATGGATTTCGTGCAGGGCCAGCAGACCTCCGGCGCCTGCTCGATCTCCCAGTGGGCGGCGGTGGAGGCCCTCGACGGCCCGCAGGACCACCTGCCGCGGTTCAAGAGGGCCTTCGAGGAGCGCCGCGACCTCGTCGTGTCCATGCTCAACCAGACCAAGTACCTGAAGTGCCCGACCCCGGAGGGCGCCTTCTACGTCTATCCGTCCTGCGCCGAGGCCATCGGCAAGACCGCGCCCTCGGGCAAGGTCATCCGGACGGATGAGGACTTCGTGTCGGAACTCCTGGAGTCGGAGGGCGTCGCGGCGGTGCACGGCTCGGCCTTCGGCCTCGGTCCGAACTTCCGCATCTCCTACGCCACCTCCAACGCGGCGCTGGAGGAAGCCTGCAACCGCATCCAGCGCTTCTGCGGGGCGCTGCGGTGAGCGGCCTGCCCCGGACGTTCCATCCGGATCCCGGGGCGGCTCCCTACCGGGCCAATCCCGCCTCCACGCACCGGGTGAAGTTCGACGCACGCGTCGACTTCACCAATGGCGGTTATGTGGAGGCGAAGGATTTTCTTCTGGACATCGCGGGCGACGGCGTCGCCCCCGAGCGTCTCGCCGAGATGATCGTCTCGGCCATGAACCTCCTGCGCGCGGGCCCCGTGACGATCACGGCGATGCGCGTCGTCCGGCGGGGCGAGCACGACGACGCCGAACCGGCCCGGATGCCGGCCGCCTGATGCCGTGCGCGCGAGGTACGCCTGTCGGCGTCCCATTCCCCAGGATTTCCCTCCTCCGCGATGGAACATCGTTCCTTGTGAGCCGTTGACCGCCTGCCAAAGCCAAGCTTTCAAGGAGATCGTCATGCTTCGCGCCGCCACAACCGTCGCTGCCCTGGCGCTGGTCGCGTCGACCGGGATCGGGGAGGCGCAGGCCCAGAACCGCGTCCGCGCGGGAGTCCTGACCTGCAACGTGTCGGGCGGGGTCGGCCTCATCCTGGGCTCCCAGAAGGCCACCGCCTGCACCTTCAAGCCGCGCCGCGGCCCGGCCGAGCGCTATGTGGGCGTGATCCGCAAGTTCGGGCTCGACGTGGGCGCCACGCAGCGCGGCGTCATCACCTGGGCGGTCTTCGCGGAGGGCCGGCCGGTGCCGGGCTCGCTCGCGGGATCCTATGTCGGGGCGACCGCCGAGGCGACGGTGGGCGCCGGGCTCGGGGCCAACGTGCTGGTCGGCGGCTCGAACCGCTCCATCGCTCTCCAGCCCCTCTCCGTGAGCGGCCAGACCGGCCTCAACTTCGCCCTCGGCGTCGGCGACCTGGAGCTGCGCCCGGGACGCTGACCCCTGAACGACCGGGCTTCCTTCTCAGAGGCCGGGCCCGTGCCCGGCCTTTCCCGTGAGGGCTCTCCTCCGACAAATCCCTTGCCAACTCCTTCCGACAGGCAGACCATCGCTGCCGATGCGGCCGGAAAGAGCGCGCTGACGGGGGCGGGAAGGAGACTCTCATGGCACCCAACGGCAGAGAAGCGAAGGGCCCGCGATGCATCGCCATCGTCGGCCCGTTCCAGAGCGGCAAGACCACCCTCCTCGAAGCGATCCTGGAGCGGACGGGCACGATCGGGCGAGCGGGCCGGGTCACCGCCGGCGACAGCGTCGGCGATGCGAGCCCGGAGGCCCGCGCCCATGCGATGAGCGTCGAGCCCAACGTGGCGACCGCGTCGTTCCTCGGGGAGACCATGACCTTCGTGGACTGCCCCGGCTCCACCGAATTCCTGCACGAGATGCGCAATGCCGTCCCCGTCTGCGACGCGGCGGTCGTCGTCTGCGAGGCGGATGAGCGCAAGGTGCCCGCCCTCGAGATCATCCTGCGGGAGCTGGAGGAGGCGGGCATTCCCCGCTTCCTGTTCATCAACAAGATCGACACGGCGACGCGGCGGGTCCGGGAGACCCTCGCCATGCTCCAGCGCGCCTCGCGCACGCCGCTGCTGCTGCGCCAGATCCCGATCTGGAAGGACGGCATCGCCGTGGGCTTCATCGATCTCGCCCTGGAGCGCGCCTTCATCTATCGCGAGCATGCGCCGAGCGAGATCGTCGACATGCCGGACGGCGAGACCCTGCGCGAGCGCGAGGCCCGCTTCGCCATGCTGGAACGCCTCGCCGATTACGACGACGCCCTGATGGAGGACCTGATCTCCGAGATCGAGCCTCCGCGCGACCGGGTCTTCGACGACCTGGCCCGGGAGCTGCGGGAGCAGCACGTGGTGCCGGTCTTCATCGGCTCGGCCGAGCGCGGCAACGGCGTGACGCGCCTCCTCAAGGCCCTGCGCCACGAGGCCCCCGGCCTGGAAGAGACCCGCGCCCGGCTCGGCGTGCCGGAGGAGGGGCCGCCCCTCGCGCAGATCGTGAAGACCCTTCACCTGGGGCAGGGGGGCAAGATGTCCGTCGCCCGCGTGCTGCGCGGTGCGTTTCACGAGGGCGATACGGTGATCGGCTCCCGGGGCGGCGAGTCCCGCATCGGCAGCCTCCTGTCCCTCGTCGGCGCCGCCTCGACCCGCAAGGACACGGCGGTGGCCGGGGAGACGCTCGGCTTCGGGCGGCTGGAGGAGCTGGCGACGGCGGACTGCTTCAGCACCGGCAAGTCGCGGCCGGATGCGATCCTGTCCATCGCGCCGCCGGAACCCGTCTATGCCCTCGCCATCCGCGTGAAGGACCGCAAGGACGACGTGCGCCTCACCGGCGCGCTCGCGAAGATCGCGGAGGAGGATCCTTCCCTCGTCGTCGACAACCGGCCCGAGATCGGGGAGATCCGCCTGCTCGGCCAGGGCGAGATGCATCTGCGCGTCGCGGTGGAGAAGCTCGCCTCCCGCTTCCAGGTGGGCGTCGAGACGGCCAGGCCGCGGATCGCCTACTGCGAGACCATCCGCGTGCCCGCTGCGGCGCGGGGCCGCCACCGCAAGCAGACCGGCGGCCACGGCCAGTTCGGCGACGTGATGATCGAGGTCCGGCCGCTCCCGCGCGGGGAGGGCTTCGCGTTCCAGGACAAGATCACCGGCGGGGTCGTGCCGCGCCAGTACATCCCCTCCGTGGAGGCGGGCGCGCGGGAGGCGATCCGGTGCGGGCCCCTGGGCTTCCCGGTGGTCGACCTCGCGGTGACCCTGACGGACGGGTCGTACCACACGGTCGATTCCTCGGACGCCGCCTTCCAGGCCGCCACGAGGCTCGCGCTCGCCGAGGCCCTTCCGAAGGCCAAGCCCGTGCTCCTGGAGCCCGTGCTGTCGGTGGAGATCTCGATCCCGAGCGAGGCGCTCTCCAAGGCGACCGGCCTCGTCACCTCCCGCCGGGGGCAGATCCTGGGCTACGATTCCAAGCCCGGCTGGCCGGGATGGGACGTGATCAGCGCCACGATCCCGGAGGCGGAGATCGGCGACCTCATCGTCGAGCTCCGCTCCGCCACCTCGGGAGTCGGCACCTTCTCGACCCGCTTCGACCACATGGCCGAACTGAGCGGCCGCCCGGCCGAACTCGTCATGCAGAAGGCGCATTGAGCCCTGCCAAGGGATGGCCGGACGTCCGGCCATCCTCCTCCGCTGTCCTTCTCCGCCATCCTCTCCGGCCCGTTCGACGGTGACGGCCCCGGACGCCGTTCCCGCCGCAGGGCCGCCGCCCCCAGGCGGAGCCGTTCCCCCATCGACAAAGAGCGCCTCCCACGCCAAGTTACCTCCAGAGGAGACGCCATCTCCCATAAGCAACCGCATATCGAGCGGAGGAAACAGGAATGAACGCCACGACCCCGGCGCCCGCCCCGGCGAGCGCCGACGCAGCCCTCACGAAGCCCTGGCTGCAGGCCTATCCGGCGCAGATCCCGGCCACCATCGACGAGGCGAAGGTCGGCACCCTCGTGGACATCTTCCGCGAGGCCGTCGCCCGTTACGGCACGCGCAACGCCGCCGACAGCTTCGGCAAGCGGATGACCTATGCCGAGCTCGGCCGCACGGCGGAGGCGGTGGCCTCCTGGCTCCAGGGGCAGGGCCTGCGCAAGGGCGACCGCGTCGCCATCATGCTGCCGAACGTGATGGCCTATCCGGCCGTGCTGTTCGGCATTCTCCTGGCGGGCGGCACCGTGGTGAACGTCAACCCGCTCTATACCGCCCGCGAATTCGCCCACCAGGTGTCCGATGCGGGCGCGCGGTTCCTGTTCGTGCTCGAGAACTTCGGCGCGACCGTGGAGGAGGCGCTTCCGGAGACGCATCTGGAGCGCGTCGTCCTCGTCACGCCCGGCGATCTGCTCGGACTGAAGGGCGCGGTCGTGAACCTCGTCTCGCGCTACGTGAAGAGGAGTGTGAAGCCCTTCTCACTGCCCAAGGCCGTGACCTTCCGGTCCGTCCTGTCCGAGGGCGCCGCGCGCCGGCTCGAGCCGGTCGCCGTCACGCCCGACGACATCGCCTTCCTGCAATATACCGGCGGCACCACCGGCGTCGCCAAGGGCGCGGTGCTGCTCCATCGCAACGTGGCGGCGAACGTGCTGCAATGCGAGGCGTGGATGCGCCCCTTCTTCGGCGAGCGCGACGACCACATCATGGTGGCGGCGCTGCCGCTCTACCACATCTTCGGCCTGACGGTCTGCGCCCTGCTGATGGCCCGCATCGGGGGCTGCATGCTCCTCATCGCCAACCCGCGCGACATCGCCGGTTTCGTGAAGACGCTGCAGTCGCGGCGCATCACCCTCATGTCGGGCGTGAACACCCTCTACAACGCGCTCGCACACGCGCCCGGAATCGAGAAGGTGGACTTCTCGCAGCTCGTCTTCGCCGTCTCCGGGGGCATGGCCACCCAGGCGGCCGTGGCGAAGAAGTGGAAGGAAGTGACGGGCCAGCCCATCGTCGAGGGCTACGGCCTCTCCGAAACCTCGCCCGTGGTCTGCGCCAACCGGCTCGACATCGAGGAGTTCACGGGCACCATCGGCTATCCGCTGCCGTCCACGCTGGTCTCGATCCGCTCCGCCGAGGGGCAGCCTGTCCCGACGGGCGAGCGGGGCGAGCTGTGCGTGAAGGGACCGCAGGTCATGGCGGGCTACTGGAAGCGCCCGGACGAGACGGCGAAGGCGATGACCTCGGACGGGTTCTTCCGCACCGGGGACGTCGCCGTGCTCCTGCCCGACGGGCAGGTGAAGATCGTGGACCGCATGAAGGACATGATCCTGGTCTCCGGCTTCAACGTCTATCCCAACGAGGTCGAGGACGTCCTCGCCCGGCACCCGGGCGTGATGGAGGCGGCGGTGATCGGCCTGCCGGACGAGCATTCCGGCGAGGTCGTCGTGGCCTACGTGGTGCGCAAGGATCCCTCCCTCACGGCGGAGGCCCTGCGGGAGTTCGCCCGGGAGAATCTCACCGCCTACAAGGTCCCGCGCCGCATCGAATTCCGCGAGACGCTGCCGAAGTCGAACGTGGGGAAGGTGCTGCGCCGCGTCCTCAAGGAGGAGGTCTCGAAAGCCGGTTGAGCCGGCGCCGAGGGCAAAAAAAAGCCGGGCACGAAGCCCGGCTAAAGTGAGGTCCGACTAATGTCGAAAACCTTCCAGAGGGAACGGCCGACACGGCAGCGCTGGGAGGAAGAAGCGGTGCCGCGTTGAAATCAGCCGCTGCTCATATCGTCCGCAGAGCGCCCTTTTGCAATGCAGCATGCCTCATGAAAGGGCTGCATTCTATGCATGGCTCCTGCCGTCAAGCCGTCAAGAATCGGGCAAGCCATCCAGCTTGGCGGGAATCGGGCGGGGCCGAACCGGCGTAAGCCCTTGCGGTCGCAGGCGTTCCCGCGGCCGCGGTTTTGCCGCGTCCGTGGCGGCTCCCGCCTTGGGCGGGCGGAATCCTCCGGAGACCGGGCCTGTATCGGCGCCGAGGAGGCGGGCTCAATACGTCCAGCGCTGGGCCTTGCTGATGAGGAAGTCGCGGAAGGCCTGGACGCGGGCCACCGAGCGCATCTCCTCCGCATAGACGAGGTAGCTGTCGAGGGAGGGCATCTCCACGTCCCGCAGGATCTGGGTGAGGTGCGGGTTGCCGACCACCACGTAGTCCGGCAGCACGGCGATGCCGGCGCCCGTCTCCACCGCGTAGCGGAGCGCGGTGATGTTGTTGACCACGTAGTGGTACTGCCGCGGCTCCTTGCCCTCGCGGCCGGCCGTGGACAGCCAGTGCACCGACATGAGGTAGGACGGCTCCTGCCCGCCGAAGGAGACGATCCGGTGCTTGTCCAGGTCCTCCAGGGTCTTGGGCTCCCCGAAGCGCTTCAGGTAGTCGTTCGACGCATAGACGTGGAAGTGGATGGTGAACAGACGGCGCTGAATCAGGTCCGGCTGGGCGGGGCGGCGCAGGCGGATCGCCACGTCCGCCTCGCGCATGGCGAGGTCGAGCTCCTCGTTGTTGAGGATCAGCTCGACCCGGACCTCCGGGTAAAGGTCGAGGAATTCCGCGATGCGCTGCGCCAGCCAGATCGAGCCGAGGCCCACCGTGGTGGTCACCTTGAGCACGCCGGAGGGGCGCTCGCTCGTCTCCACGAGGCGGGCCTTGGTGGTCTCCAGCCGCATGCGCATGTCGCGGGCGGCGCGGAAGAGCAGGTCTCCCTGCTCGGTGAGGATGAGGCCGCGGGCGTGCCGGTGGAACAGGGGCGCCTTCAGCTCCCGTTCCAGGGCGCTGATCTGGCGGCTCACCGCCGACTGGCTCAGGCCCAGATCGTCGCCGGCCCGCGTGAAGCTCCCCGCTTCGGCGACCGTATAGAAAATCCGGATCTTGTCCCAGTCCACGGCGTTCCCCTGGCGTCCCGGCCCTCCCGGCCGGGTTTCTTATCTCTTATCGCCGCCGGCCGGAGGCAATAGGAATTCCGGCCGACGATTCACCAAATCTTGTTATGAATTCATTCAGCGGCCTGCTGGGTCGTCTCCAGGGCCGCGAGGTAGCGCTCCGCTTCGAGGGCGGCCATGCAGCCCATCCCGGCCGCCGTCACCGCCTGGCGATACACGTCGTCCGCCACGTCGCCGGCGGCGAAGACGCCCGGAACGTTGGTCGCCGTGGAACCCGGCCTCGTCAGGAGGTAGCCGCCCGGCTTCATGTCCAGCTGCCCGGCGAAGATCTCCGTGGACGGCTTGTGGCCGATGGCGATGAACACCCCGTCCGTCCTGTGCTCGCTCACCTGGCCGGAGACCAGGTTGCGGAGCTTCACGTGGGTGACGGAGAGAGGCTCCGTCGTGCCGCAGATCTCCTCGACGGTCGCGTTCCAGATCACCTCCACGTTGGGCTGCCGGAACAGGCGGTCCTGCAGGATGCGCTCGGCGCGGAAGGAATCGCGCCGGTGCACCACCGTCACCTTCCTGGCGAGATGGGAGAGGTAGAGGGCCTCCTCGACTGCGGTGTTGCCGCCGCCGACCACCACCACCTCCTTGCCCCGGAAGAAGAAGCCGTCGCAGGTGGCGCAGGCCGAGACGCCGAAGCCCTGGAACTGCGCCTCGGAGGGAAGGCCGAGCCACTTCGCCTGGGCGCCCGTGGCGATGACCAGGGCATCGCAGGTATAGACGTCGCCGGAATCCCCCTCCAGCCGGAAGGGACGGGCGCCCAGGTCCACCTTGACGATGTGGTCCGACACCATCTTCGTCCCGACATGCTCGGCCTGCAGGCGCATCTGCTCCATGAGCCACGGGCCCTGGATCACGTCCGCGAAGCCGGGATAATTCTCCACGTCGGTGGTGATCATGAGCTGCCCGCCGGGCTGGAACCCGGAGATCAGCACGGGCTCCAGCAGGGCGCGGGCGGCATAGATCGCCGCCGTGTAGCCCGCGGGCCCGGAGCCGACGATGACGAGCTTGGCATGGGTATGGGCCATCAGGGAAACTCCAGTGGAAGCGCCGCGTCCGGCAGGCCGAGCGCATGGCGGTGGCGCGCCAGGCCCTCTGCGATGGCGCGCGCGACAAGGGGTGTCGAATCTAACGGTTCGTAAGGGGCGCCTTCAAGCCGCCCCTCGAAGGCATGCACAATTCCCTTCGCCCTCAGGGCATCGAGGAAGACCCGGAGCTTCCGGTGCCCCCCGGCCGGCTCGTAGACCAGGAGCGGCACGCCGGTGGCCGCAGCCTCGCCCACCATGTTGAAGGAATCCGCCGTCACCACCACCGCGTCCGCGAGGGCGAGGAGGGCGACGAAGGGGTTCTCCCCCTTGCCGTCCCAGAGGAACCCGCCGTGGCGGTCCGCGAGATCGGCCAGGGCGTCCCGGAGGCGCTGGGGCGTCCGTCGGGAGGCGGTGATCATCAGGGCCGCGCCGCTTCCGGCGAGGGCCTCCAGGCGGGCCGCGAAGCGGGCGCAGTCCTCCGCCTCGAACCGGTGGTGGCGGCTGCTTCCGCCCACCAGCACGGCGACTCGGGGCCGCTTCAGGCCCGCGAGGCGGGGATCGGGATGCGCTCTCGCCGCCGCGAGCCGCCCGGGCGAGACCCGGTGCGGCGGGGTGAGGGTGGTGAGCACGTTCGGGCCGCGGATGCGGTCGTAGCTCGGCGCCCAGATGAAATCGGCCGTCCCCGGCCCGGTGCGGGGGTCCTTCAGGAACACGGTGTAGGTCCGCCCGCCGCTGGCCCGCTTCACGAAGCGCAGATAGGGCACGGCCCGCCGGCCCGAGCCGATGAGGAGGTCCGGGAAGGGGGGCACGAGCGGGCTGTTGTGGGCGCCCGGCCGCTCCCGGGGGTCGATGGGTCCCCAGGGCATCAGCCAGCTGAAGGGCGCGCGGGGGCGGACGCGGCGGATCTCGGGGACGAGGCCGAGGGCGTCCGCGACGCTGAGCGCCTGCATCTCGTCGCCCGCCTTGCCGTCGGTCAGGACCCAGGAGGTGAGGCCGGCCTCGCGCAAGATTCGGTCCTTCTGCCTGTGGAGTTCATGGGATTCGTTGCGACTTAATCGCCAGCCCTTCTTGTGCAGTCCCTTTACAACGTCTACTCAGCCGAGACGAGCCTTTCCCGGAGGTCACGTGCGCGGACGCCTCGATTCCATAGACTGGGCCATTCTCAAGGAACTGCAGGCCGACGGCAGCATCACGAACGTGGAGCTGGCCCGTCGCGTCGGTCTGTCGGCGCCCCCATGCCTGCGCCGCGTGCGCGCGCTGGAGGCGGCCGGGGTCATCAAGGCCTATCGGGCCATGCTAGACCCGAAGGCCCTCGGGTTCGAGATCGTGTGCTTCGCCATGGTGCAGCTCGAGGTCCAGGGCAAGAAGGAGCTCCTGGAGTTCGAGCAGCGGATCAAGGACTGGACCATGGTCCGCGAGTGCTGGACGCTGTCCGGGGACATCGACTTCATCATGAAGTGCGTGGCTCCCAACCTCGCCGCCTTCCAGAATCTGGTCTCCGAACTCACGTCCCTGCCCAACGTGCGCAACGTCCGCACGGCGCTGACCCTCGACCTGATCAAGGACGAGCCGCTGGTGCCGATCGAGGACGAGGTCGAGGCGAGCAGCTGACCCGGTCGCCTTCGGGCGACATTGCGCGGCAATATTTGCGGGTTCCGGACCCTTGCTTTCGCCCGCCCGCAATAGCGGTTGCACGTTCAGGTCATGAGCTGCCGCCGCAGCCACAGCACGTAGTTCCGGGCGAGTTCGACCGCCCGGCCCGGCTCGTCCGGGTTCAGGATGCTCCTGTTGACCGCGAGCACGGCGAGCTGGGGGTGACGGGCGAGGATCTCGCCCTTCGGCCCGACCGCCAGGGCCTCGCCGTCGAGGGAATCGGTGCCTCCGCCTCCGCCGCCGTGCCGCCAGCGCTCTCCGCCCCCGTCGGGGAACGGGGTCAGGAAGAGGCCGGTCAGCCGGACCACGAGGCGCGGGCCCCGCCTGTCGAGCCGGTCGGCGAAGGAGGCGCGCAGCTGGTCCAGGGCCGCGGCGGCGATGAGGTCGGCGAAGGCGCCGAGCCCCTTCGCCCGCAGCACGCTCACGTCCACGGCGAAGGAGGAGAAGGATTGCGGGAAGGGCTGCGCCGGGGCGAAGAGCTGCGCCCGCGCAGACGAAACGGCGCCGCCCAGGGCGACGCCGGCGATTCCGGCCAGGAGGGACCGGCGGGAGAGGGGGAGCATGGTCGGGTCTCTCATCTCGTGCTCCCCTCTCATATGGGTCAGCCGAAGCGGACGCCCACGACCTCGTAGGACTTGCCGCCTCCGGGGGTCACGACCTCCACCGTGTCGCCCACGGTCTTGCCCATGAGGGCCCGCGCGATGGGCGAGGAGATCGAGACCCGGCCCGAGCGCACGTCCGCCTCCGGGTCGCCGACGATCTGGTACGTCTTCTCCTCTTCCGTGTCCTCGTCCACCAGCTTCACCGTGGCGCCGAACTTGATCCGGTCGCCCGAGAGCTTGGAGACGTCGATCACCTCGGCCCGGGAAATCAGGCTTTCCAGCTCCAGGATCCGCCCTTCGTTGAGGGACTGGGCCTCCTTGGCCGCATGATATTCCGCATTCTCCGACAGGTCGCCGAGCGCGCGGGCCTCCGCAATCGCCTGGATGATCCGGGGGCGTTCGACCTGCTGCCGGTGCCTGAGCTCTTCCTCGAGCGCCGCAAAACCCTTGATCGTCAGAGGGACCTTGTCCATCATTCGTCTCGTTCAAAAAGAGGTGCGAGGCCGCCGTTGCCGACGCCCTCGCTCATCAACGAAAACTTCCGTGAAGCTTCGCAGTTCCGGTTATAGCCCGAACGTCAGGCAAAGTAATCCTGTAGCGCCCGGACCTCGAGATCGCCGCCCTGATAGGCTTTAATGCCCTCGGCCGCGGCGATCGCTCCTGCAAGAGTGGTGTAGTAGGGCACCTTATGCAAGAGGGCAGCCTGGCGGAGGCTGCGGGAGTCGGAGAGGGCGCCGGCCCCCTCGGTGGTGTTGAACACCAGCTGGATGTCGCCGTTCTTGATTGCGTCCACCACGTGGGGGCGGCCTTCCAGAACCTTGTTGATTCGGGTCGCCTTGACGCCGTTCTCCTCGAGGAACTTCTGGGTTCCGCCCGTGGCCAGCACCTGGAAGCCGATGTCCTGGAGCATCCGGACAGTCGGCAGGATGCGGGCCTTGTCGGAATCGCGCACGGAGACGAAGACCGTCCCGGTCTTCGGCACCTGGCTCCCGGCGCCGAGCTGGCTCTTGGCGAAGGCCACCCCGAAGCTCCGGTCGAGCCCGATGACCTCGCCGGTCGAGCGCATCTCGGGGCCGAGCAGCACGTCCACGCCGGGGAAGCGCGCGAAGGGGAACACCGCCTCCTTCACGCCGATATGGGGCAGCTCCTTCGGGGCGAGGTCGAAGGCGCCCAGGCTCTCGCCGGCCATGATCCGGGCCGCGATCTTGGCGATGGGCTCGCCGATGACCTTGGCCACGAAAGGCACCGTCCGCGAGGCGCGGGGGTTCACCTCGAGCACGTAGATCTCGCCGTCCTTGATCGCATACTGCACGTTCATGAGCCCGCCCACGTCGAGGGCGAGGGCGAGCGCCTTCGTCTGGCGCTCCAGCTCGGCCACGAGGTCCCGGGGCAGGGAGCGGGGCGGCAGGGAGCAGGCGGAATCGCCCGAGTGGATGCCCGCCTCCTCGATATGCTCCATGATGCCGGCGATGAACACCTCCTTGCCGTCGCTGAGGCAGTCCACGTCCACCTCGATGGCGTCCGAGAGATAGCGGTCGAACAGCAGGGGGTTCTTGCCCAGCACCGTGTTGATCTGGCCGGTCTTGTCGTTGGGGTAGCGCGCCTTGATGTCGGAGGGGATCAGGCTCGGCAGCGTGCCGAGCAGGTAGTCCTCGAACTGGGCCTCGTCGCGGATGATCGCCATGGCGCGGCCGCCGAGCACGTAGGACGGGCGTACCACGAAGGGCAGGCCGAGGTCGGCCGCCACGAGGCGGCTCTGCTCCACCGAATAGGCGATGCCGTTCTTCGGCTGTTTCAGGTGCAGCTTGTCGAGGAGGCGCTTGAAGCGGTCCCGGTCCTCGGCGAGGTCGATGGCGTCGGGAGAGGTGCCGAGGATCGGCACGTTGGCCTCCTCCAGGGCGCGGGCGAGCTTGAGGGGCGTCTGGCCGCCGAACTGGACGATCACGCCGTGGAGCGTGCCCCTGGAGCGCTCGGTCTCGATGACCTCGAGCACGTCCTCCTGGGTCAGGGGCTCGAAATAGAGCCGGTCGGAGGTGTCGTAGTCGGTGGAGACCGTCTCCGGGTTGCAGTTGACCATGATGGTCTCGTAGCCCGCGTCCTTCAGGGCGAAGCAGGCATGGCAGCAGCAGTAGTCGAACTCGATGCCCTGGCCGATCCGGTTCGGCCCGCCGCCGAGGATGACGACCTTCTTGCGATCCGAAGGATTGGCCTCGTCCGCCGGCCGGCCCGCGAAGGGCGCCGCGTAGGTGGAGTACATGTAGGCGGTGGGGGAGGCGAACTCCGCCGCGCAGGTGTCGATGCGCTTGAAGACCGGGCGCACGTCGAGGGAACGGCGCAGGGCCCGCACCTCGGCCTCGGTCTTGCCCGCGAGGACGGCGAGCCGCGCATCCGAGAAGCCCAGCGCCTTGAGCTGGCGGAAGGTGCCCGGCGACTGCGGGAGGCCGTGGGCCTTCACCTTGGCCTCCATGTCGACGATGGCCTGGATCTGCTCCAGGAACCAGGGATCGATCTTGCAGCTCTCGTAGACCTCCTCGTGGCTGACCCCGAGGCGCAGGGCCTGAGCCACCTTCAGGAGCCGGTCCGGAGTCGGGGTGCCGAGGGCGGCCTTGATGGCGTTCCTGTCGTCGCCCTTGCCCAGGCCCTCGATCTCGATCTCGTCGAGGCCGGTGAGGCCGGTCTCGAGGGAGCGCAGGGCCTTCTGGAGGGATTCCGGCAGGGTGCGGCCGATGGCCATGGCCTCGCCCACGGACTTCATGGCGGTGGTGAGCGTCGGCTCGGCGCCGGGGAACTTCTCGAACGCGAAGCGCGGGATCTTGGTGACCACGTAGTCGATGGTCGGCTCGAAGGAGGCCGGCGTCGCGCCGCCGGTGATGTCGTTGGCGATCTCGTCCAGGGTGTAGCCGACCGCGAGCTTCGCGGCGACCTTGGCGATGGGGAAGCCCGTGGCCTTGGAGGCCAGCGCCGAGGAGCGCGACACGCGCGGGTTCATCTCGATCACGATCATGCGGCCGTTCTTCGGGTTCACCGCGAACTGCACGTTCGAGCCGCCGGTCTCGACGCCGATCTCGCGCAGCACCGCGATCGAGGCGTCGCGCATGATCTGGTATTCCTTGTCCGTCAGGGTCAGCGCCGGGGCGACGGTGATGGAATCCCCCGTGTGCACGCCCATCGGGTCGATGTTCTCGATGGAGCAGACGATGATGCAGTTGTCCGCCTTGTCGCGGACGACCTCCATCTCGTACTCCTTCCAGCCGAGCACGCTCTCCTCGATCAGCACTTCGTTGGTGGGGGAGGCGTCGAGGCCGCGCTCGACGATGTCGAGGAACTCCTCGCGGTTGTAGGCGATGCCGCCGCCGGTGCCGCCCATGGTGAAGGACGGGCGGATGATGGCGGGCAGGCCGACCTCGGCGAGCGCCAGGAGCGCCTCGCCCATGGCGTGCTCCTGGTAGCGCTTGCGCCGCTCGTTCTCGCCCGCGTTCCACTTGAGCTCGTAGGCGGCGATCATGCGCTTCTTGTCGCCGGGATGGATGTCGAGGGCCTCGATGCGCGCGATCTCGGCGAGATAGGCCTCCCGGTCCGCCTTCTTGAGGGCGGAGGCGTTGGCGAGCCGCGACCTCGGCGTGTCGAGGCCGATCTTGGTCATGGCCTCGCGGAAGAGCTGGCGGTCCTCGGCCTTGTCGATGGCCTCCGCGGTCGCGCCGATCATCTCGACGCCGAACCTGTCGAGGACGCCCATCTTCTTGAGCGACAGGGCGCAGTTGAGGGCCGTCTGGCCGCCCATGGTCGGCAGGAGGGCGTCCGGCCGCTCCTTCTCGATGATCTTGGCCACGATCTCGGGGGTGATGGGCTCCACGTAGGTGGCATCGGCGAGATCGGGATCGGTCATGATCGTCGCCGGGTTCGAGTTCACCAGAATGATTCGGTAGCCCTCCTCCTTCAGAGCCTTGCAGGCCTGGGTCCCCGAGTAATCGAACTCGCAGGCCTGCCCGATGATGATCGGGCCTGCGCCGATGATGAGGATGGAGGAGATGTCTGTCCGTTTCGGCATTGGGCCACCCAGGCGTATCCAGCCGCGCGGCCGCAAGTTACGGCGCTCCGAGCGCAGCTGGCATGGTGTCGAATTGAAGGTTGAGAGAGGCTCTTACACGGCCTGCCCCCGTAAAGGAAGGGGTCAGGTCGAGGAACGGGCCGCATTCCGGCCGGGACGCGCCATGGCGCCGCCGGGCGTGACCCGGCGGCCGGGAGGCGCTAAGGGGAGGGCGTGAGCACTTTTCCCGCCCTCCGCCGTCTCGTCCGTCAGCTCGTCGCCTTCTTCGGCGTCGGCGTCGCGGCGGCCGTGGTCCATTACGGGCTCCTGATCGGCCTGGTGGAGGGCCTCGGAAGCCATCCGGTGCCGGCGACCCTCGCCGGCTACGTCGCCGGCGGCCTCGTCTCCTATGCCCTCAACCGGAAGCACACCTATGCGAGCAGCCGCCCGCACCGGGAGGCCACCTGGCGCTTCGCCGCGGTGGCCCTCGTCGGCTTCCTGCTGACCTGGGGCTTCATGCACGTCTTCACCGTGCGCCTCGGCGCGCCCTATCTCGCCGCCCAGCTCGTCACCACGGGGATCGTCATGCTCTGGAGCTTCCTGGCCCACAAGGCCTGGACCTTCGCGTGAAGAGCCTTCCCGCCCCTCAGGCGGGACGCGCCACGAAGGTCATCCGCGCCTGGTTGTGCCCGAGGTTCCGCTCCGCGCGCTCGGCGGCGAAGCCCGCCTCCCGGAGGAGGTCCAGCATGTCCGCCTCCCCGTAATGCGACAGCCCGATCTCGTCGCGGATCCTGCGGTAGTCCGAGAGGGCGGTGCGGGCAAGGCCGCGCAGGGCCGCGAGGAGGAAGCCCCCCTGCCAGGCGAAGGAGAGAAGCGCCTTCGCGTCGGTGGCCGGGCTGACGTCGGGCGGGATCACGTCGGCGATCACCAGCCTGCCGCCGGGCCTGAGCAGGCTCCGCCAGGCCCGCAGCAGGCCGCGGAGCTCTTCCAGGGGAAGGTACTGCAGCAGGGAATTGACCACGATCAGGTCCAGGGACCCCTCCGGAACCGCCGCCGCGAGCTCCTCGGGCGAGAGGACCGTGACCCGGGGATGGGCGCCGAGCCGCTCGCGCAGCCGGTCGCGCACCAGGGGAGCCCCGTCGCAGAGATAGAGATGGCCGCACCTGTCCGCGACGCGCTCCGCGAACAGGGCCTCGCCGCAGCCGTAGTCCAGCACCCGCGCATCGGGCGAGGGGATCAGGCCGATGATGTCGTTCGACACGAGCCGGTAATGCAGGAGCTTGTGGCGCTCGCTCGCATAGATCGGCGTGTCCTGGTTCCAGTAGTCTCGCCAGTTCATGGCGAGAGTCCTAAAGCATCGCGCGGAAAAATGGACCCGCCTTTCAGCCTCGGCGATGCATTTTCCAGGGGAGAGAGCCTTCGGGGCCGACGTGGGGGCCGCTTCCGGCGGAGACCGTGGCCTCCGCCGGGTCGAGGGTTCAGAGGCCGAGGGAGAGGGCCGTCACCGCGCGGTCGATGGCGAGGTAGAACACCGCGAAGGCGAGCGCCCCGGCGATGGCGAACTCGATCACCTGGTTCTTGAAGATACGCATGTGGCGGAACATCTCGCGGCCGGACACGGACATGATCCAGGCCACCGTCAGCACCGCGGGGAAGACGAACAGGAACGACCAGGTGCTCTCCACCTGACCCGCATAGGACGGGTCGATCAGCGGCCGGATGTTGCGCACCCAGGGAGCGTAGAAGGACGCATAGATGGAGGTCAGCCAGGACAGGGCGACGGCGACCCCGAGATGGAACGTGAACAGGCTGTGCAGGCGCGTGAATTCGCCCGCCTTTTCGTCAATGGTCATCGGAGAAACCCCCAAATCGCGATTCGTATGGTCTGCGTTTTATGGTTTTCGACCGGTTAACGCGATTTGGGGAACTTGTGCAATACACGCTTTGTCGCGGAGACTTCCTTCTTCCGGCCAAGCTCAGGCACCGGCCGGAAAGAAAATAATCGGGTCAAGCTTGGCGGTGAGCCTTGTTCTCTTCGATCATCTTCACGAAGCGGTCGAAGAGATAGTGGCTGTCCCGCGGACCGGGGGAGGCCTCCGGGTGGTACTGCACCGAGAAGGCGGGCCGGTCGGTGAGGGCGATGCCGCAATTGGAGCCGTCGAAGAGCGAGACGTGCGTCTCGACCGCGTTCTGCGGCAGCGTCTCGGGGTCCACCGCGAAGCCATGGTTCATGGAGGTGATCTCCACCTTGCCGGTGGTCTTGTCCTTCACGGGGTGGTTCGCGCCGTGATGTCCCTGGTGCATCTTCTTGGTCTTGCCGCCCACGGCGAGGCTCAGCATCTGGTGGCCGAGGCAGATGCCGAAGGTGGGGATCTTCTCCTCCAGCACCTTCCGGATGACCGGCACCGCGTACTCGCCCGTGGCGGCCGGGTCGCCGGGGCCGTTCGACAGGAAGACCCCGTCGGGCTTGAGGGCGAGCACGTCCTCCGCCGTCGCGGTGGCGGGGACTACGGTCACCTTGCAGCCGGCGCGGGCGAGAAGCCGCAGGATGTTCCGCTTCACGCCGTAGTCGATGGCGACCACGTGGTGCTTGGCCTCCGTCCGGCGGCCGTAGCCCTGGCCGAGGCTCCAGGGGGTCTCGTCCCATTCGAAGCGCTGGGCGCTGGTGACCAGGGGGACGAGGTCGAGCCCGTCCATGGAGGGGAGGGCGGCGGCCCGGGCCTTGAGGGCGTCGAGGTCGAACCGCCCCTCGGGATCGTGGGCGATCACCGCGTTGGGCATGCCCTTCTCGCGGATGAAGGCGGTGAGCGCCCGGGTGTCGATGCCCGTGATGCCGACGATGTCGCGGGCCTTGAGCCAGGCGTCGAGGTGGCGGGTGGCGCGCCAGTTCGAGGGATCCGTGACGGCGGCGGCCATGATGGTGCCGCGCACCCCGGAGGCGGAGGCGGCGTTCACGCTCTCGATGTCCTCCTCGTTCGTGCCCACGTTGCCGATGTGCGGAAAGGTGAAGGTGACGATCTGGCCGGCGTAGGAGGGGTCCGTCAGGATCTCCTGGTAGCCCGTCATGGCCGTGTTGAAGCACACCTCGCCGGTGGCCTCGCCGACGGCACCGATGCCGAAGCCCTCGAGCACGGTGCCGTCCTGAAGCACGACCACGGCCGTGGCGCGCGGCTCCGTCCAACCGCCCGAGAAGGACCCGGTGGTGTCTTTGTCTTGCAGCATCGTCATGATCTCTTGTAAGTCCGAACCCAATGGGTCGCGCTTGAGCAGGCGTGCCCGAGACGCCCTGACCTGTCCCCGTGACTTAAGGGCCCGCTCGCGCCGCGTCAACGCTCAAGCGCCCGAAGCGTAAGGAGATGCGCATGCTGCGCGAACGATTCACCGCGGACATGAAGGAGGCCATGAAGGCCGGCGACAAGGCCCGGCTCGGGGCCATCCGCCTCATCCAGGCCGCGCTGAAGGAGAAGGACATCGAAGCCCGGGGCGCCGGCAAGGGCCAGGCCACGGACGAGGAGATCCTCGCGCTGCTGCAGAAGATGATCAAGCAGCGCCAGGAATCCATCGCCATGTACGAGCAGGGCGGCCGTACGGAGCTGGCGCAGCAGGAGAAGGCCGAGGTCGAGGTGATCTCCTCCTATCTGCCCAAGCAGATGGACGAGGCGGAGATGAGGGCGGCCATCGAGGCCGCCATCGCGGAGACCGGGGCCGCCTCCATGAAGGACATGGGCAAGGTCGTGGGCCTCCTGCGCGGCAAGTATGCGGGCCGGATGGACTTCGCCAAGGCGAGCGGCCTCGTGAAGGACATGCTGCCCAAGGGATGACCAAGGGCTGACCGGGCTTGGGGCCGGCGGTCGCCGGCCCCTTCGTCCTGGCCTATGCGGCCTTCGCCTCCGCGAGGGACTGAACGATCTCCCGGGTCGTGGCGACGCGGGCGAACTCGTAGCCCAGGGTCGCCACGTGGGCCCGGTGCACGGCCTCGGCGGGAATGGTTCCCCCGGCGCCGTCCGGCAGGTCGAAGCAGTCGCAGGCGTCCTCGACCAGGACCATGTCGTAGCCGAGATTGGCGCCGACGCGTACGGTGGTCGACACGCACATGTCGGTGGAAATGCCGAACACCACGACGGTGCGGATCCCGAGCCGCTTCAGGCGCAGGTCGAGATCCGTGCCGATGAAGGCGGCGTTCACGCTCTTCGAGATGAGGGCTTCTCCGTTCGCCGGGCCGAAGCCGGGGCGGAAGGCGTTCCCCGGCTCGCCGGAGGCGAGGGTCGAGCCCGGCGAGACGGAATCGTGCCTGACATGGACGATGGGCAGGCCGCGGCTCCGCCAGGCATCGAGGAGGGCGAGGCCGTTCGCGTCGACGTTCCGGTTCCAGCGGCGCGGCCAGGCGGGCAGGTCGAAGGCCTGCTGCATGTCGACGGGAAGGAGGAGGGCATCGGCGAGGCTCATGGGAAACTCCGGGGTCTTGGTGGAATGTCTCCCACTCGCCCGTTTCCGTGCCGGTTTCACTCGACAAGATGACGGTCGGGCCGGCTAAATGCCGGTCCGTACGGCTCCCTCAGGCATCGGTTCGCTCCTCATGCTCGACGAAAAGGACAGGATTCTCATCGGCGCCCTGCGCCGGAACGCGCGGGAGAGCCTCGTCGGGCTTGCGCGCAGCGTCGGGCTCTCGCGCAGCGCCACCCAGGAGCGCATGCGCCGCCTGGAGCGGGAGGGCGTGATCCGGGGCTACACGGTCGACCTCGCCGCCGAGGCCGATCCGGCGGTCCGCGCCATGATCGCGGTCACCTTCGAGCCCGGCTTCCGCTGCAAGCACGTGGTGCCCCAGCTTTCGGGGATACCGGAGATCGTCGCCTGCCACTCGCTCACCGGCTCCATCGACATGATGGTCATGGTCGCCTGCGACTCCCACGCCACCCTCGACCGCATCCGCGACGCCGTCGCCTCGGTCCGGGGCGTCGCCACGGCGACGACCCACATCGTCCTGGCGACGCCGTTGGGGCGGGGGTGAACTGTTCAGCCTGTCTTCTTCCGGGTGTGAGGCGTCGGAGACCCACTCTTGCGAGCTTCGGACATGTAGGTTCGGAGCACGGCATTCATCCGGCGCTGATAGCCTGGTCCCTGTCTCTTGAAGAACTCTAGGACATCCTCGTCCACGCGAATGGAGATTGGTTGCTTGCGCGGTGTAGGGACGACCTCGGCCTTCGACCAATCGATACCTTGAAATTCCGCCCAATCGGGATCGCTCGCCGTCGAGGCCTCAATCTCTTTATCGGAGAGAGCATCGACCCGCTCCCAATCCGATTCCGAAGCTCGTCGCTCCAGACGGCCGTCGGGCAATTCGACGATGCTCGTCCCGTCATCCAGCGATGCCACGAGACGGACGATCTGCTTATGGTCCATATCGCTGACGCTCCTCTTTCCGTGCCGCGCGTGCCGAGATCAACCGGATGGCTTCATCCCGCCAAGTGAAGACCACTGTGATCACCCTGCCGTTGCATCGGCCGATGGTTAGGTAGCGATCCTCGTTGTGCTCGGCACTTGACCTAAAGGACAACGCGTCGGGGTCGCTGAAGACCTCGACTGCATCCTGAAAATCGATGCCATGTTTCTCTATGTTTGAGACGCGTTTAGGTTCGTCCCAAGTGTATTTATGCTGCATGTAAGAGAACTTCAGTTCGGAGACAAAAAGCCTCCAAGCTGCGCAGTTTGTCCGCAGCAGTTGCCCCACGAAGCTTCGACGCCCCCACGGTCCGCCTTGTCGAACCGCCACGCAGCTTGCCTGATCGATGCCTCTTTCGAGCACCAAAGGTCCCACGGCAAAGTGACTAGCCGCACAACTCTGGTCCTCTGAAAGGACGGCCTCTTATAGGAGAGGCCGTCCCTTTCAGAACAGCCAATTCTGTATATACAAAGATATTTACTTAAGTGCAAGGCCTTTGCCCGCTTTGCACAGGTTCGCCCGCTAGGCTAATCGCACCGCCCTACATAGGATGAAGCACGATTAGGAGCCTCCGTGCGCTACCCGCCCCAGATCCTCGAGGAGATCCGCGCCCGGCTGCCGGTTTCGGCGGTCGTGGGCAAGCGCGTGCGCCTCAAGAAGGCGGGGCGGGAATGGAAGGGGCTGTCGCCGTTCAACGCGGAGAAGACCCCCTCCTTCTACGTGAACGACCAGAAGCAGTTCTACCACTGCTTCTCCTCCGGCAAGCACGGGGACATCTTCACCTTTCTCATGGAGACGGAGGGGCTCTCCTTCCCCGAGGCGGTGGAGCGGCTGGCGGCCGAGGCGGGAGTGCCCTTGCCCAAGCTCTCCCGGGAGGACCGGGCGGAGGAGGTGAAGCGCCGCACCCTCTACGACGTGATGGAGATGGCGGCGGAGTTCTTCACGGCCTCCCTCCACGGGCGCTTCGGCACGAAGGCGCGGGACTACCTCGCCGGACGCTCCCTGGGAAGGGGGACCCAGGAGCGCTTCCGCATCGGCTATGCGCCGCCGGAACGCTACGCCCTGCGTGACCACCTGGCCGGGAAGGGGGTGCCCCTGGAGATGATGGAGGAGGCCGGTCTCGTCTACTCGGGCGAGGACGTGAAGATCCCTTACGACCGCTTCCGCGACCGGGTGATGTTCCCGATCTGCGACCTGCGCGGGCGGGTGGTCGCCTTCGGGGGGCGGGCCATGAGCCCGGAGGTCTCCGCCAAGTACCTCAACTCGCCGGACACCCCGCTCTTCAACAAGGGCCGGCTGCTCTACAACTTCCACATGGCCCGCAAGCCCGCCCACGACCGGGGGACCGTGATCGTGGCGGAGGGCTACGTGGACGTGATCGCGCTCACCGTGGCGGGCTTTCCAAACGCGGTTGCCCCCCTGGGCACCGCGCTCACCGAGGAGCAGCTCGCCCTGCTCTGGCGCATGGCGGACGAGCCCATCCTGTGCTTCGACGGCGACAAGGCCGGACGGCGGGCGGCCTACCGGGCCCTCGAGATCGCCCTGCCGAACCTGTCCGCGGGCAAGTCCCTGCGCTTCGCCCTGCTGCCGGAGGGACAGGACCCGGACGACCTCGTGCGCTCGGGCGGTCCGGCGGCGATCGAGCGGGTCATCGCCACGGCGCGTCCCCTGGTCGACATCCTGTGGGCGCGGGAGGTGGAGGCCGGGCCTCTCGATACCCCGGAGCGCCGGGCGGCCCTCGAGCGGCGCCTGCGCGAATCGCTCGCACTGATTCGCGACGAAACCCTCCGGCGCTACTACCGGGAGGAGATCGAAGCCCGCCTTTCAACACAGAATCCGGAGCCGCGGCCCGGGCGCGGCAAGCGGTCCGGCGGCGGCTTCCGGCGCGAGCGGTGGGGGAGCGCTCCGGCCACGCCCGGCGCCCGGCTGAGCGTCAGCCCGCTCCTCGCCCGCAGCGCCCTGTTCACCGGCGGCATCGCCGAGACGCCGCGGGAGGCGATGATCCTCTGCGCCTTCCTGGTCCATCCCGAACTGCTCCACCGCCACGCGGAAACCCTTGCGGAGCTTGAGTTTGAGGGCAGGGGCGCGCAGGACCTGCGCCGCTTCCTGATCGACGACGCGGCCCACGGGGAGCCCTCCGGCCCGGATGTGATGCGCGCCCGCCTGGAACGGGCGGGCCTTGCGCCGGTGGCCGAGCGTCTTACATCTCTGGTACGCCCCGGCGACCGCTGGGTGCTCGATCCGCACGCCGATTCCGTGCGACTTGAAGACGCATTGCGGCAGGCAATCACCTTGCATCGCCGCGCACGCACGTTACATAGCGAACTTCGGGCCGCCGAGCGCGCGCTCGCCGAAGACGACAACGAGGCCAATCTTGCCTGGCTGCGAGAGGTCCAGAACCAGCTGTCTTCCGTCGAGGGCGCCGAGGCCGATCTAGATGACGGATTTGTCCACCGCGATCACTGATGCCCGGGCCGGGCACGGGCGTGCGGACGAGCGGGGAGAATGGTTAACGGTTAGTCAAGCGACTCACTGTTTGATTGTTGGGAATGGATTTCGGGTGGTGAGGCCCTCGCGCTTCGCTGCCCATTCGCGCATCGCCGATCCGGCTCTGGGGGCCGGTGGGGCGCCGGAGTAGTGCAAAGCATGGCAACGAAGGCAACCGAACGGGACGAAGCCGAGACCGCAGCGCCCGAGCAGCAGAGCGACGGGCCGCTTCTCGATCTGACCGATGCCGCCGTTCGGCGGATGATCAAGCTCGCCAAGAAGCGCGGTTACGTCACCTACGACGAGCTGAACGAGGTCCTGCCCTCCGAGGAGTTCTCGTCCGAGCAGATCGAGGACGTGCTCGGCCAGCTGTCCGAGATGGGCATCAACGTGGTCGAGTCCGAGGAGGCCGAAGAGGGCGAGAAGGCGGAGGCCGACGACGAGGAGGTCGACGGCGGCGATCTCGTCGAGGCGACCCAGACCCGCGCCCTGGCCGTCCGCGAGACCACGGCCAAGGAGCCGGCCGACCGCACCGACGACCCGGTGCGCATGTACCTGCGCGAGATGGGCTCGGTCGAGCTTCTCTCCCGCGAGGGCGAGATCGCCATCGCCAAGCGCATCGAGGCCGGCCGCGAGGCCATGATCGCCGGGCTCTGCGAGAGCCCGCTGACCTTCCAGGCCATCATCATCTGGCGCGACGAGCTCGTCGAGGGACGGGTGCTCCTGCGCGACATCATCGACCTCGAGGCCACCTATGCGGGCCCGGACGGCAAGGGCGCCCCGCGCGAGGACATCGGCGAGGACGAGGCCTCCGGCGACGAGGCCGAACCCGCCATGCCGCCGGAAGGCGAGGTGGACGACGACGACCTCGAGAACAACGTCTCTCTCTCGGCCATGGAGGCCGAGCTGAAGCCGCGGGTGCTCGAGACCTTCGACTCCATCGCCGACAACTACAAGAAGCTGCGCCGGCTCCAGGTGGAGCACGTCGAACAGCGCATGCAGAACAAGCAGCTGACGCCGGCCCAAGAGCGGAAGTACCGGGAGCTGAAGGCGGACATCGTCGCGGCGGTGAAATCCCTCTCGCTCAACAACAACCGCATCGAGGCCCTCGTCGAGCAGCTCTACGACATCAACAAGCGGCTCATCTCCTACGAGGGCCGCCTGATGCGGCTCGCCGAGAGCCACGGCGTCGCGCGCGAGGAGTTCCTGAAGCACTACCAGGGCTGGGAACTGGATCCCAAGTGGGTGCTGCGCGTCTCCAAGCTCGGCGGCAAGGGCTGGAAGGACTTCGTCGCCAAGGCGAAGGACCAGATCCACGACCTGCGCGAGCAGATCCATAACCTCGCGAGCGAGACGGGCCTGGAGATCCAGGAGTTCCGCCGCATCGTCATGATGGTGCAGAAGGGCGAGCGCGAGGCCCGTCAGGCCAAGAAGGAGATGATCGAGGCCAACCTGCGCCTCGTGATCTCCATCGCCAAGAAGTATACGAACCGCGGCCTCCAGTTCCTGGACCTGATCCAGGAGGGCAACATCGGCCTCATGAAGGCGGTCGACAAGTTCGAGTACCGGCGCGGCTACAAGTTCTCGACCTATGCCACCTGGTGGATCCGGCAGGCGATCACCCGCTCGATCGCCGACCAGGCCCGCACGATCCGCATTCCGGTGCACATGATCGAGACGATCAACAAGATCGTCCGCACCTCGCGCCAGATGCTGCACGAGATCGGCCGCGAGCCGACCCCGGAGGAGCTGGCCGAGAAGCTCGCCATGCCGCTGGAGAAGGTCCGCAAGGTCCTCAAGATCGCCAAGGAGCCGATCTCTCTCGAGACTCCCATCGGCGACGAGGAGGACAGCCATCTCGGCGACTTCATCGAGGACAAGAACGCGGTCCTGCCCATCGACGCGGCGATCCAGTCGAACCTGCGCGAGACCACGACCCGGGTGCTCGCCTCGCTCACCCCGCGCGAGGAGCGCGTGCTGCGCATGCGCTTCGGCATCGGCATGAACACCGACCACACCCTCGAGGAGGTCGGCCAGCAGTTCTCGGTGACCCGCGAGCGCATCCGCCAGATCGAGGCGAAGGCCCTGCGCAAGCTGAAGCACCCCTCGCGGAGCCGGAAGCTCAGGAGCTTCCTGGACAACTGACCGGACCCTGCAGGGCGCCCCTTCGGGCGCCCTGTCGTTTCCAGGTCTGCCTCTCAGCCCATCCTGAGAACATGCACCGCCGCGCCGGCCCCGATGGCGGCGGCGCTCGCGGCGGCGACGAGCCAGCCGGTCCTCGGCGTGCCGAGCGCGAGGGCCATGCCGGACTTGACCACCGTGTTGGTGGCCACCGCGAGGCCGATCCCGGCGCCTGCCGCCGCAAGGGCGAGGGAACTCTGCGACAGGCGGGCGAAGGAGAGGGTGACCGCGTCCACGTCGGCGATCCCTGAGAGGATGGCGAGGAGGCTCAGGCCCGCGCCGCCGAAGCTCTCGGTCAGGACCTTGGCGAGAAGGCTGATGACCGCGATCAGGCCCGCGAGGCGCAGAGCCGTGCCGAGCTCGAAGGGGTTCTGGATCCTGAGCTCCGGCGAGCCCCCGTCCTTGCCCGCACGCCACAGCAGCAGCGCCCCGGAGAGGAGGAGGACCAGCCCGCCCGCGCCGAGGGGCCAGGCCAGGGGCGCGAGGAGCGGCAGGTTCACCGCGCCGGCGACGGCGATCACGCGCGCCACCATCACCGCGCTCGACAGGAGAATGCCGCCGGCGAGAATCCGGCTCGCCCCGGGCTGCGTCCGGGACAGGCGCGCGAGGGTCAGAGTCGTCGCCGTGGAGGAGGCGAGGCCGCCCGCGAGCGCCGCGAGGGCGACCCCGTGGCGGCTTCCCAGCACCTTGACGGCCACGTAACCGACGAAGGACAGGGCGGCGATGACGATGGCGAGCAGCCAGACCTCCGCCGGGTTGATGGCGTCGTAGGGATCGACCGTGCGGTCCGGCAGCAGCGGCAGGAGCAGGAAGGTCATGGCCAGGAGGACCAGCACCGCGCGGATCTCCGGCCAGGTCAGCCGCCGCAGCCAGGAATGCAGGGGCTGCTTGAGGGCGAGGATGATCGTCGCCGTCACCGCCACGGCGACGGCGACGCCGAGATCGCCGAGGATCGTATAGGATCCGAGCGCGAAGGCGAGGAGCGCCGCGACCACGCCGGTGGCGCTGAAATTGCCTTCGGACGAGGCCTCCAGCCATGCGAAGGCCGTGAAGGCGAGGGTGAAGGCGAGAAAGGCGAGGCTCAGGAAGATGGGTCCCAGGCTCTGGCTCAGGATCGCGCAGAGCGCGCCGAGGAGCGTCGCCAGCATGTAGGTGCGAAGCCCCGCCGTCCGCTCCCCCTCCGCCTCGTCCCGCTGCTTCCAGCCGCGTTCGAGCCCGATGAGCAGGCCGATGGCAAGCGCCACCCCGAGACGTTCTAGCAGGGGATCCAGGACCATGATGCCTCCTCCTGGCGACCGGGACGGCGTCCTTCTAGAGCGGGCTGCGCTTCGATGGAATCGCAACTCGCTCCTGAGTCTTTCGGCTGCCGCATTTTCGGACGGCAAACCGGCTCCCACTTTGCCTGAAAATGCTCTATCCCCGAGCGGGCCCTTTCCGCCAGAGCGGCCGCGTCACTGGGTCAGGACCTCGGGGTACAGGCTCTTCCAGAAGCCGCATTTGTGCGCGGCCCCGGCGTCGAAGTGGCCGATCCTGCCGGGCGCGAGGTTGAGGACCTTGTCGTCCGCCGTGAAGGCCTCCCAGGCCGGCGAGCCGGGGGCGCTCGGCGTTCCTGTCCTGGCGAAGCTCGTGAAGTAGGCGACCATCCGGTCCGCCAGGTCCTGCGAGGCGGGCGACAGGTCGGGGCCCGCGACCGCGGCGGTGTTGTCGTAGTGCGGGAACAGGTACGGCAGCTCGGAGGAATGCACCGCCCCCATCTCGAAACCCGGATTGGTCGTGACGGGCGGAGCGTCGCGGTCCGCGAAGACGAACTGGTAGACGGGAACCGTCTTCCGCAGGAGCTTCGAGGTTTCGAGATAGATGCAGTTGTTGATCCCCACATCCGCGCGGAAGTCGGACCACACGGTCCCGACGGCAGACGGCGCTGAGGAATAGGCGCTCACCGGGTACTGCGCCACGACCGCATCCGTGTTCGCCCCGTAGGTTTCCTTGAGCACGTCGGCATAGTTGTCCTTCGTGAAGGACTGCCCCGTCTGCATGGCATAGGCCACGTAGAGGCGCAGCTCGTCCCGCGTGCCGCCCATGATCGCCGGCACCTTCACGAACTTGCCCTGAGGGATCGCCTTCGAGCCGGGCAGCGGCACGGTTCTCGTGCCGACGACGGGCATGAAGGTCACGATGCTGGAGCCGGCCACCTTCGTTTGGGCCGCCAGCAGGTCCTTCACGGGCTTCCCCCGCATGCAGGCGAGGGCGCTCGCGCCGTCGCCGCAGCCGACCTCGGCGGCGACCTTCCGGCCGGTCTCGACCGCCTTTGCGACGTCGGGAAGCGGGGTCACGCAGCCGGCGCTCGAAACGATCGCCTTGTGGAACAGGCCGGAGGTCTCCTCCGGCGCCAGGAGGTGCATGCACACCCCCGCGCCGCCGGCCGATTCCCCGGCGATGGTGACGTTGTCCGGGTCCCCGCCGAAGGCGGCGATGTTCTCCCTGACCCAGCGCAGTGCCAGGCGCTGGTCCTCGAGCCCGTAGCCGCCGTTGCGGTCGGCGTCGAAGGCGGGATGCGCCATGAAGCCGAACACCCCGAGCCGGTAGTTCATGGACACGACCACCACGTCCCCCGCCTTCGCCAGATGGGCGAGCGGATAGAGCGCGCTCGAGCCGCCCACGAAGGCGCCGCCGTGGATCCACACGAGCACGGGGCGCTTGCGCCCCGCGGGCCCGGCCCCGTTCCCGTCGGGGACCGTGACGTTCAGGTAGAGGCAGTCCTCGTCGTCGCTCGATTCCTTCAGGTCGTAGCGCTGGGGCTGCGGGCATGCGCTCTTGTAGGAGGTCGCGTCCAGGGTGCCGGTCCAAGCCTGGGCGGGCTCGGGCAGGCTCCAGCGCGCATCGCCCACGGGCGGCTTGGCATAGGGAATGCCCTTGAACTCCCGCACGCCGTCGCGGACCGTGCCGCGCACGGCGCCCTTGGCCGTGGCGACGACGGACGGATCGGCCGTCTCTCCGGCGGCGAAGGCGCCGAGGCTCCCGCTCAGAACCAGGGTGGCGGCCGTCAGGAGCCGCAAGGGAAGGGCGCGTTTCGACATGGCAGTCCTTTGTCCGTGAGAGAAAGCCCGGCAGTCCGCAAGCAGTGGCATGGCGGCGCAAAGCTTTCGAGTGCCGGTCGGCCACGGGTGCGGGAATTTCGATCCTTGGTTTCCGTAACGTTCACAGGTGAGGCCCGTCTCCGGCGCGCGCGTCGAGCAGAACCTTCGCCAGGGCGGCGGCATCGTTGCGCCGGGAGGAGGAGCGGCGCCACGCGAGGCCGATGGTGCGCACCGGCTCCGGATCCGTGAACCGCACGAGCTGGACGCGGTCCGTCCCCTCCGCCCGCGCCGCCATCTCGGGCAGGAGCGTCACCCCGTAGCCGTTGGCCACGAGGTGCATGACGGTCGAGAGGCTGGAGGCGCCGAATGCCTGGGGCATGTCGGAGGAGAGGGCGCCGCACACGCTCAGCGCCTGGTCGCGCAGGCAGTGGCCCTCCTCCAGCAGCAGCAGATGCTCTCCCGCCAGGGCGGCGGGCGTCATCCGCTCGTCCGCGCTCCGCCCGGCCCGCGCTTGCCGCGCCACCAGGAAGCGATCCTCGAATGCGGTCAGGGCGTCGAGTTCCGGTCGGTCGAGGGGGAGGGCGGCGACGACCAGGTCGAGTTCGCCGCGCACGAGCTCCTCGACGAGGGCCGCGGTCTGGGTCTCGCGGATGCGCAGGTCGAGTTCCGGGTGCCGCTCGTGGAGGAGGGGAAGCGCCCTCGGCAGCAGATAGGGGGCGATGGAAGGAATGATGCCGAGCCGCAGCACGCCGACGAGGGGCGGCTTCTCCCGGCGGGCATAATCCTCCAGGTCTGCTACCGAGGCGAGGATGGCGGCGGCCCGGCGGGCGATCTCCCGTCCCTCGGAGGTCAGGTCCACCGCATTGCGGCGGCGCTCGATGAGGTGAAGGCCGAGCGACTGCTCGAGCTCCTGGATCTGCATGGACAGCGCGGGCTGCGTCACGTGGCAGAGGGCGGCGGCCCGGCCGAAATGACGGGTCTCGGCGACGGCGGCGAGATAGCGGAGCTGGCGCAGGGTGATCATCGCGATAAGCTAGCCTGATCGTCCCGGTCAGACAATCGAATTGGACTAATGGAGAGCCCTCGGCGATGGTGCCCCCATCGAGGAGGATCACCATGACGAAACCGACCATGACCACCACGGCCGGCGCGCCGATCGCCGACAACCAGAACTCCATCTCGGCCGGCCCGCGCGGACCCCTGCTGCTCCAGGACTACCAGCTCGTCGAGAAGCTGGCGCACCAGAACCGGGAGCGCATTCCGGAGCGCGTGGTCCATGCCAAGGGCTCGGGCGCCTACGGCACGTTCACGGTGACGCAGGACATCACCCGGTTCACGAAGGCGAAGATCTTCTCGGAGGTCGGCAAGCAGACCGAGGTCTTCCTGCGCTTCTCGACGGTGGCCGGCGAGCGCGGCGCGGCCGACGCCGAGCGCGACGTGCGCGGCTTCTCCGTGAAGTTCTACACCGAGGAGGGCAACTGGGACGTGGTCGGCAACAACACGCCGGTCTTCTTCGTCCGCGACCCGCTCAAGTTCCCCGACTTCATCCGCACCCAGAAGCGGCATCCCTCCACCAACCTGCGCAGCCCCACCGCCATGTGGGATTTCTGGAGCCTCTCCCCGGAGAGCCTGCATCAGGTCACGATCCTGTTCTCCGACCGCGGCCTGCCGCAGGGCTACCGGTTCATGCACGGCTTCGGCTCGCACACCTATTCCTTCATCAACGCGGCGGGCGAGCGGTACTGGGTGAAGTTCCACTTCAAGTCCATGCAGGGTATCCGGAACTGGACCAACCGCGAGGCCGAGGCGGTCATCGCCAAGGACCGGGAGAGCGCCCAGCGCGACCTCTACGAGGCCATCGAGAAGGGAGACTATCCGCGCTGGCGCCTGTGCGTGCAGATCATGCCGGAAACGGATGCGGAGAAGACGCCCTACAACCCGTTCGACCTCACCAAGGTGTGGCCGCACGCCGACTACCCCCTGCACGAGGTCGGCATTCTCGAGCTGAACCGCAACGCCAGGCACTACTTCGCGGAGGTGGAGCAGTCCTCCTTCTCGCCCTCCAACATCGTGCCGGGCATCGGCTTCTCGCCCGACAGGATGCTCCAGGGCCGTCTCTTCGCCTATGCGGACGCCCACCGCTACCGGGTCGGCACCCATTACGAGGCGCTGCCCGTGAACCGGCCGCGCTGCCCCGTCCATCACTACCACGCCGACGGCAGCATGCTCTTCGAGATCCCGGAGCGGGGCGATGCCTATTACGAGCCGAACTCCTTCGGCGGCCCCGTGCAGGAGCCCCGCTTCGCGGAGCCGCCCCTGAAGATCTCGGGCGACGCGGACCGCTACGACCACCGGGTCGGCAACGACGACTACAGCCAGGCCGGGGCCCTGTTCCGGCTGATGGGCGAGGCCGAGAAGGTCCGGCTGATGGACAACATCGCGGAGGCCATGCAGGGCGTCCCCGTCGAGATCGTGAAGCGCCAGGTGCTCCACTTCTACCGTGCGGACAAGGCCTACGGCCTGGGCGTCGCGGAGCGCATGGGGCTGTCCCCGGGCGAGGCGGTTCCCCAGGCCGCGGAATAGGGCTTCCGCCGCTCCCTTCATGCAAGGCCGTCCCTTCCGGGGCGGCCTTTTCGCGTCGGCCCCAAGCCTTGCCATGCAGACGCGTCATTGCGCCCCCGCGTCGGCGTTATTTGCGAACTGGGTCGTATTTTGCCATATATTCACGACTTCATATGCTTAATGAAAGTAAAACACATGATTAAAACGTGGTTTAGCCGACCCCTCTGGCAGCGCGTTGCGGTCGCCTTTGCCCTCGGCATCCTGGCGGGCACGCTCATGGGCGAGAAAGCCGCCCTCTGGTTCAAGCCCCTCGGCGACATCTACCTGAACCTCGTGCGGATGATCGTGATTCCGCTCGTGTTCTTCACCATCGTGTCCAGCGTGGCGAAGCTCGCGGAGGCGGGGAACGTGGCGCGGCTCGGCCTGCGCACCCTGTTCTGGTTCATGGCCACCTCCGCCCTGGCGGTGCTGGTCGGCATCGCCTTCGGCCACCTGATCGATCCGGGGCTCGGTCTTTCGAACCTGCCCCTCGGCGAGGTGAAGCCGCGGACGATCCCGACGCCGCTGGAGGTTCTCATCGGCATCGTGCCGACGAATCCGATCAAGGCGATGGCGGACACGAACGTCCTTCAGGTGCTGTTCTTCGCCGGCATCGTCGGCGCCGCGCTCGTCTCCCTGGGAGAGAAGACCGCCGGCCTCAGGGCGCTGGCCGATCAGGGCGCGGCCCTCGTCTTCCGCATCACCCGCTGGGTGCTGCAGCTGACGCCCGTCGGGACCTTCGGCCTCATCGCCTGGGTGGTGGGACGCTACGGCCTGTCCTCTCTTCTGCCTCTCGGCAAGTTCATCGCGGCCATGTACATCGCCTGCCTGTTCCACATCGCCGTGGTCTATGGCGGGCTCCTGAAGCTGCACGGCCTCAAGGCCGGACGCTTCTTCCGCGGCGCGCTGCCCGCGCAGCAGATGGCCTTCGCGACCTCGTCGAGCCTCGCGACCCTGCCCATGTCGCTGCGGGTGGCCGTGGAGCGCCTCGGCGTGCCGCAGAGCTATGCGAGCTTCGCGGTGCCGCTCGGCGCGAACGTGAAGATGGACGGCTGCGGCGCGATCTATCCCGCCATCGCCTCGATCTTCATCGCGCAGTATTTCGGCCTCGACCTCTCGCTCACGCAGTACGTGCTGATCGGCCTCACCGCCGTGCTCGGCTCCCTCGGAACGGCGGGCGTTCCCGGCACGTCCATCGTGATGCTCACCCTCACGCTCAGCACGGCGGGCCTGCCGCTGGAAGGCATCGGCTACATCGTCGCCATCGACCGGGTGATCGACATGATGCGCACGGCCACCAACGTCACGGGCCAGATCCTCGTGCCCGTTCTCGTGGCCAAGGAGGAGGGCGTCCTCGATCTCGCCGTCTACAACGGCGGCGAGGAGGCGCGCACGGCGGCTTCCGACGCGGTGCTCGCCCCGGCCGAATGACATGACCGCCCGGCCGGGTGCGAGCGCACCCGGCCGGATTTCCGCCCCGGATGCAACCTGCGCCCAGCCTGACCGTTCTGTTGGAAGCGGAGCGAGACGGGCATGGCGTCGCAGACCTCGTCGAAGAAAGTCATCTATGCCGCGCTGATCGGCAATCTCCTGATCGCGGTCACCAAGTTCGTGGCGGCCGCCTGGACGGGAAGCTCGGCAATGCTGAGCGAGGGCGTGCACTCCCTCGTCGACACGGGCAACGAACTGCTCCTGCTCTACGGCCTCCATCGCTCGGCCAAGCCGCCGGACCGCGCGCATCCCCTCGGCCACGGACGCGAGCTGTATTTCTGGACCTTCATCGTCGCGCTTCTCATCTTCTCCCTCGGCGCCGGCGTCTCCTTCTACGAGGGCGTCGTGCACATCCGCCATCCGGAGCCGATGGAGAGCCCGCACGTGGCCTATGCGGTCCTCGGCCTGTCGCTCCTCTTCGAGGGCGGCTCGTGGTGGGTCGCCCTCAAGGAGTTCAGGAAGGCGAAGGGATCGCTCGGCTATTTCCGCGCCGTGCGCGAGAGCAAGGATCCCACGACCTTCACCGTGCTGTTCGAGGACAGCGCCGCGCTCGCGGGGCTGATCATCGCTCTCGCAGGCGTCGCCTCCGCCCAGGCCTTCGGCAGACCGGAGATGGACGGCGTCGCCTCCCTCGGCATCGGCGCGGTGCTCGCCGTCACGGCTCTCGTGCTGGCGCGGGAGACGAAGGGCCTGCTGATCGGAGAGGCGGCACACCACCGCCTCGAAGGCGCCGTGCAGGCCCTTGCCCAGTCCGATCCGGCCGTCGAGCGCGTCAACGGCGTCCTCACGGTGCATCTCGCGCCCAACCAGGTCGTCGCGGCCCTCAGCGCCGAATTCTCCGACGAGCTGCGCACGCCCGACATCGAGGCCTGCGTGGCCCGCGTCGAGGACAGGATCCGGAACGCGCATCCGGAGATCATCGCCCTGTTCATCAAGCCGCAGAGCCCCGGCACTTACAGGCGCCACGCCCTGACGGTCGAAGGGGCCTTCGAGGGAACGGTGGAGAATCCGGTTCCGTCGCATTAAGGAAAGCGTGACGGCCGGCGTCTATTGAAACCGCGCTTCGTTCGCCCATCATACCCAGTCTGGACCAAAGGAGCGCGCATGGCCGAACGGGTCATCAAGGACGACCAGCCTCGCGTCTACTTCAACTGCAACAAATGCCCCGCATTCTGCTGCTCGATCTATGAACGCGTCGCGGTCTCCAGGCGCGACGTCGCGCGGCTCGCGAAGCATTTCGGCGTGACCTTCGCCGAGGCGGAGCGGCGCTACACCACGGAATTCGACGGGGAGCGCGTCCTCAAGCGGGTGAAGGACGTCATCTTCGAGCGGACCTGTACGTTCCTCGATCAGAAGACCCGCGGCTGCACGGTCTATCATGCGCGCCCGGGCGTCTGCCGCTCCTATCCCGGGCGCTCGCGCTGCGCCTATTACGATCTGCTCCGCTTCGAGCGCATCCAGCAGGGCGACGAGAACGTGGTGCCGCAGGTCAGGATCACCTTCCGCGAGGTGGAAGAGGAGATCGAGGACGGCGCCGACGGGCCGGAGCCGTTCTACGAATGGGCCGACAAGGAGGAATAGGCCTCAGGCGGGAGCGCCATGCGGGGATGCCTGCCCGGCAATCCAGCCCTGCGCGCACGGTGGGAGAAGGCGGAGCCGTTTTCGTTTATAGGCTTGTCTCTTATGAACAAGAAAAGGCCGAGCGTCCGCCGGCCCGCCCATAAAACGCCATGGACACGAAATCGACAGCCCTTCCCGCCGCCCCCGTCCGTCATGCCGCGGAGGGAGTCGCCGTCCCGATTCTTGCCGCCATCAGCTTCTCGCATTTCCTGAACGACCTGATCCAGTCGCTCATTCCGGCGATCTATCCGATCCTCAAGGAAAGCTATGCCCTCGATTTCGCCCAGGTCGGCCTCATCACCCTGACCTTCCAGCTCACGGCCTCGCTCCTGCAGCCCCTGGTGGGGATCTATACCGACAGGCGGCCGATGCCCTTCTCCCTCGTGGTCGGCATGGGCTTCACCCTCGTCGGCCTGCTCACGCTCTCGCGCGCCTCCTCCTATCCGCTCCTGCTCCTCGCCGCGGGCCTCGTCGGCATGGGCTCCTCCGTGTTCCATCCGGAATCCTCCCGCGTGGCGCGCCTGGCCTCGGGCGGGCGGCACGGGCTGGCGCAATCGGTCTTCCAGGTCGGCGGCAATGCGGGCACCGCCGTCGGGCCGCTCCTCGCCGCCTTCATCGTCGTTCCCCTGGGCCAGCCGAGCATCGCCTGGTTCTCCGCGGTGGCGCTGCTTGCCATGATCGTCCTGTCCCTGGTGGGACGGTGGTACGGGCAACGGCTCGCCGCCCTGCGCGCCAAGCCCCGCGCCGCGGCGGCGAAGCCGATCCATTCGCACCGCCGGATCTTCTGGTCGATCGCGATCCTGATGCTCCTCGTCTTCTCCAAGAACTTCTACACGGCGAGCATCACCAGCTACTTCACCTTCTACCTGATCTCGAAGTTCCAGCTCTCCGTGCAGGACGCGCAGCTGCATCTCTTCATCTTCCTCGGCGCCGTGGCGGCGGGAACGGTGCTGGGCGGTCCCATCGGCGACCGGTTCGGGCGCAAATACGTGATCTGGTTCTCGATCCTGGGCGTGCTGCCCTTCACCCTGGCTCTGCCCTACGCGAACCTGTTCTGGACCGGCGTGCTGAGCGTGCTCATCGGCCTCATCCTCGCCTCCGCCTTCTCGGCGATCCTGGTCTATGCGACGGAGCTGGTTCCTGGCCGCGTCGGGATGATCGCCGGGCTGTTCTTCGGCCTGTCCTTCGGCATGGGGGGCCTCGGCGCGGCGGTGCTGGGCGAGCTGGCGGACTGGACCGGCATCGAGACCGTCTACCGGATCTGCTCGTTCCTCCCGGCGATCGGCCTGCTGACGGTTTTCCTGCCGCACGAGCGGCCGCGCGGCTGAGGAGGCCGCGGCAACGGGCTGCGGCCCGCCCTCAGCGCCAGGCGTAGTTGAAGCTGACGCTGATGCGCTCGCTCTCGGCCTCGTTCACGGGGACCTCGTGGCGCAGCCAGCTTTCCCAGAGCAGGATGGTGCCGGGCTTCGGCGCCATGTAGGCGAACTGCCGGTTCTCCGGCTTCGCCTTGGCCTTGCGGGGCGGGGCGGCCATCATCAAGCCGAGCCGCGGATCCTCGAGCTTGAGGGCGCTCGCGCCGTCGGGGATCGTCACGTAGTAGGTGCCGCTCACCACCGAATGGGGGTGGATGTGGGAGGTATGCACGCCGCCGGGAGGCAGGATGTTGATCCACAGGCTGTCCAGCGCGAGCTTGCGGCCCTTGAGATCGAACTCCAGCTCCTTCGCGAAGGCCGCCACGTGGGTGTCGAGATGCTTGAGCAGGTCGCCGAACACCGGCACGCGCCAGGGAAGGTCGTTGAGGGACGCGTAGGACGTATAGCCCGGATACCCGTTCTTCTCGCACCAGCGCTGCCCCGCCTCGTCGTCCTCGGCAATGGACAGGCAGGCGCCTTCCAGTTCCGCGTTGAGGCGCTCGGCCTTCGGGCCGGTGAGTTCAGCGCGGTAGATCTTGGTGACGAACAGCGTGTCGATGGTGAACATGGCCTGGCTCAGGGCATTCTCGGTGAAGGACCGGGACCCACCTTTCCTGAAGACGCTCTAGACGGCGCGTGGGAGCGTGTCAAAACGGAAGCGGTCCGGCAAGCGGCGGCGGGGCGCCTTCGTCCATGACAGGCGCCCGCTTGCAGCTCCGCCCGCACGTTCCCACCTTGGCGGTATGACCCTCATGCTCTCGCAACCCGGCCTCCACGACGATCCCCTGACCCTCGCCCGCAGCCTCGACCCGGAAACCCTGTCGCGGGTCATCGCGCTGCGGGACTGGCTCGTGACGGGGGCCGCGCGCATGGACGACCCGAGCGACATCCTCAGCGCCTTCATCGAGCGTCTGCGGGAACTCGGCCTGCCCATCGACAGGGCGGCCTCGGCCATCGAGGCGCTGCATTCCGAATATGCCGGGATCGGCCGCTTCTGGACCAAGGAGGAGGGCACGGTGGTGCGCTACCTTCCCCACGGCGAGCGACGCGAGACGGTCTACGGCGCCAGCCCCTTCGCCTACGTGAACAGGACGGGCGAGTGGCTGCTGCTCGACCTGGAGAAGACGCCCGAGGACCGGTTCCCCATTCTCCCGGAGCTGAAGGAGGCCGGATACCGGCACTATCTCACGATCCCCCTCCGCTTCAGCAGCGGCGCCGAGAACGCGATCTCCTTCGCCACCCGCTCGCCACGCGGCTTCGACGACAAGACCCTGCGCATCCTGCGCCTGGTCATGCCGTCCTTCGCGCTGGTGGTGGAGCTCCGGACCACGAGCAACCGCCTGGACGAGGTGCTGCGCATCTACGTGGGCGACGACCCCCACCGGGCGATCCTCTCGGGAGCGATCCTGCGCGGGCAGGTGACGCGGATCCGCTCGGCGATCCTCTTCGCGGACATGCGCGACTACACGCAGATCTCCTCGACCCTCAGCCCCGAGCATGCGGTGGAGCTTCTCAACAACTACTTCGACTGCCTCGTGCCGCCCATCGAGGACGAGGGCGGGGAGGTGCTGAAGTATCTGGGCGACGGGCTCCTCGCCATCGTGCGCGACCGGGGCGACGACACGGGCGGGGCGCCCCAGGCGGCGCTCACCGCCGCCACGAAGGCGATCCGCCGGGTCCAGGCCGCCAACAGCGAAGGCCGCTTTCCCGTGCCCATCAACATCGGCATCGCCCTGCACCATGGGGACGCGGCCTACGGCAACGTGGGCTCCGGCCGTCGCCTGGACTTCACCGTCATCGGCCGCGACGTGAACCTGGCGAGCCGGATCGCCGAGCTGAACAAGCGGCTGGGCGAGCCCCTCCTCATGTCGAAGCCCTTCGTGGAGCACCTCTGGGGCGACCCGACCCCCCTCGGCGCCCATGCGGTGGACGGCTTCGACGAGAAGATCGAGGTCTACCGGCCCTGAAACCGGCCGAGGATGCGGGCCGGCCGGCCCTTTCCGGGCCGCGCGAGCTGCACGGGAATTTTCCCGGCCGAGGCCTTTTCCTGCGGAAAACCGGTTCCCACTTCCCCCGAAAATGCTCTAAAAGCGCCTGACCCTTCCTCAAAGGGCCTGTAGCTCAATGGTTAGAGCCGGCCGCTCATAACGGTCTGGTTGCAGGTTCGAGTCCTGCCGGGCCCACCAATCCAAGCGCAGATTCCCGCCTGTCTCCCGGCCTGTCGCGCCCGCGTTCCCTCCGCCGTCCTATCCACCGCGGCGGCGCCTTCCATTCCCTCAACGGGGCCTGAGCCCAGGCGCAGAGGGTCGACAAGCCGGTTCCGATATCCGCGGCTTCGCGTCGAACGCGGCCGCTCGCCCGGGCGAATGGCACCGACTTGTCCCGAGGCTCTTCAGTGAGACATGTGCCGTCGTTGGACACAACATCTTCAATCCATCAGCAGCTCTTCACAGGTTCGGAGCGGTTACGGCAGCGCGTTGCCTCAAAGTAACATCCGATAAAAACCGGCCGATGCAACGGAAAAATTGAAATTGTATTTCATAGGAATGAGTTCTGTATAGTTTATACCAAGAAATGTCCCCGATTCGGCTTCGGGAGCGAGCCATTACTTTCGCCTGGAGAGCGCTATGCCTGTCGTGAACCTGAGTTCTGGCCCCCGGTCGAGCAAGGTCACGCGCCGCGTGCAACGCGTCCGGGTTGTGGCGCTCTCGTCGACGGCCTTGGCCTGTACTCTCCTGATGCTCGCCGGCATCGCGGTGCCGAGCCCGGCATCCGCTGCGGGACCCGGCGGCAACGGGGGCGCATCGGAGGACCATCGTGGAGGATACGGCGGCAGCGGCGATCCGAGGGGCGCCGTCGGCCATGGCGGCGGTGGCGGTGGCGGCGGCAGCCGCGCGGGGGCGGACGTCGGACCGGGATCCGGCGGCGGCAAGGGTGGCGACGCACCCAGGAGCCGGCGGGGCGGCCGGGGCGGAAACGCCGGTGCCACGCCCTATGTCGGCCAGGAGCCGCCTCCATTCCCCGTCGCGGGCCAGGCCGGGGGCAGCGGCGCCGGCGGATCCAAGGGGCGTAGCGGATACGATTGGCTCCTCCCCAGCTTTGTCGGCTACGACGGCGCGGGCGGCGGCGGTGGCGGCGGCGGCGGTGGCGGCGCCGTCATCGCGGGGGCCGGCCCGTTCTTCCTGAGCTATCACCTCGCCGGCGGCGCCGGCGGCGCCGGCGGCACGGGCGGTGAGGGCGGCGACGGTTACGGCATCGGCATCGAGGTGTTCTCGATCGTCGGATCGGGCGGCAACGGCGCCGGCGGCGGTGGTGGCGGCGGCGGCGGGAACGGGCTCGTATCGACGGCCCGCACCGACCTGACGACGGCCGCCAATCTCGCCATAAGGGGCGGCAACGGAGGGCAGGGCGGCCAGGGCGGGGACGGCGGAAAGCCCTTCGCCGTCGGACTTTTCAGCGTCGGCGGCAACGGCGGCAGTGCCGGCGCCGGCGGCCAAGGCGGCGCAGGCGGCTCGGCGGCCTCCCTGACGGCCGGGTCCCTGACGACAGCGGCGGGAACGCGGATCGCGGGCGGCCAGGGCGGCGCAGGCGGCAATGGCGGTGCAGGTGCCGATGGCGGCACGGCCACTGCCATCTTCGTTCCCGGCACCGGAGGACAGGGCGGCCATGGCGGCGATGGCGGCAACGGCGCCGCGGGCGGCTATGGCATCCTTGCGGCGGACGGCGTGTCCATCCTCAACCTGCAGGGCGCGGCAATCCGTGGCGGCAACGGTGGCGCCGGCGGAGACGGCGGCGATGGCGGCAACGGCGGCGGCGGCAGCTGGCGCTCGGGGAACGGCGGCAACGGCGGCAATGGCGGCAATGGCGGAGCCGGTCAGGCCGGCATCGGCCTGACGGGTTCCGGCACCGTCATCAACCTCTCGGGTGCATGGATCGGCGGTGGCGACGGTGGCGAAGCCGGCGCCGGCGGAACGCAGGGATCGGGAGGCGGCCGGGCGCTCTTCCCCGGCCGGGACGGCAACCCCGGTCGGCGCGGCGTCAGCGGCAGGGGCGGCGACGGCATCGTCGCCGGAGCCGGAGGCGCACGCATCTATAACGCCGGGACCATCCAGGGCGGTCTCAGCGGCGACGGCACGCAGCGCGCCAATGCCATTTCCTTCACGGGCGGGAACAACAGGCTCGAGCTATGGGCCGGATACGCCATCGTCGGCAATGTTGTCGCCGGTGGAGGGGATGCGCAGAATCCCAACGTTCTCGCATTCGGAGGCGACCGGAACTCATCCTTCGACCTCTCCGGCCTCGGGTCCCAGTATCGGGGCTTCCAGGCGCTCGAGAAAACAGGATCGAGCGCGTGGACGCTTTCGGGCGCGGCTCCCGCCTTCACCGGCCCGACGCTCCTTGCGGCGGGCACGTTGTCGGTGACGGGGAATCTCGGAGGTCCCGTTACGGTCGCTTCGGGCGGGCGGCTGGAGGGCAACGGCGCGGTGGGCAGCACGACGATCATGTCGGGCGCCACCATCGCTCCGGGTGCGCCGCTGGGCCCTCTGACGGTCAATGGCAATCTGTCGCTCGCGGCAGGCTCCTTCTTCGACTATCAGCTGGTCGATCCTGGCGCGGCGGGCACCGTATCGGATCTGACGGACCTGATCGCGGTCGGCGGGAACGTCGACCTGAACGGCACGCTCAATGTGTCTGCGCCGAGCGGAATCGTCGAGGTGGGATATTACCGTCTCATCACCTATGGCGGCAGCCTGACCGGAAGCGGGTTGACGATCGGAAGCCGGCCGCCCGGCTCGGGGAGTTCCTCCTTCACCGTCGACACCTCGCGAGACAAGGTCGTCGACCTCGTGATCGCGCCGAACGGATCGGACTTCGCGCAGACCTGGAACGGCGGCGCGGCCGGCACGTGGAACGCGGTCAACTTCAACTGGCGGAACCTCGGGGGAACGGACCCTGCGCAATGGGCGGGGAACCACGCCATTTTCAGCGGGTCGGGCAGCACGGTCGCCATCGACGGCGAACAGAGCTTCAAGGGGCTGCAATTCGTCTCGAGCGGGCACACGCTGAATGCCGGCGCTGCCGGTGCCCTTCGCGCTCGCGGCGCCGACGGCGCGGACGGCGTCGCCGAGATCCGCGTGCTCGCGGGCGAAACGGCGACCATCAACGCTCCCATCGTCGGCGGCGGCGGAATCGACAAGACGCAGCACGGCACGCTGGTCCTGTCGGGCAACAACACCTACACGGGCGGCACGCTCATCCGCGGCGGCACGCTGCAGGTCTCCTCCGACAGCAATCTCGGGGTGGGCGGCGGCCTCACCTTCGGTGGCGGCACGCTCCGCACCACGGCGGATTTCGGCACGAGCCGCACGGTTGCTCTGACGGGAGACGGAGTCTTCGAGCCCGCAGCCGGCACCACTCTCACCGCGACGGGACCCGTGACCGGCAACGGCGCTCTGGTGAAGGCGGGCGCAGGCACCCTCGTGCTGTCTGGCGCGAACAGCTATCTCGGCGGCACGGTGCTGCAGGCCGGGACGCTGCGTGCCGGGGCCGCCGGTTCTCTTCCGAACGGGTCGGCCTTTACGATCGATGGCGGCCGGCTGGACCTGAGCGGCTACGATCTGACGATGACCTCGCTGGGAGGCACCGGGGGCGAAATCGCCCTCGGCTCCGCGGCCTTGACGCTCAACCACGCCGCAAACACGCAATTTGCGGGAGCGATCACGGGGGCGGGCCGCTTCGTCAAGCAGGGCAACGGCACCCTGGTGCTGTCCGGAACGAATACGTATGCGGGCGGAACGACCCTGGCGGCCGGCACGCTGCAGATCGCATCCGACGCCAATCTGGGCGCTGCCAACGGTCTCCTGACGATGCAGGGCGGCGTGCTGCAATCCACCGCGAGCCTTACCATGGCCCGGAACGTTGCGCTGACCGGGACGGGCACATTCGAGACGAACGCCGGCACGGGGCTCACGCTCGCGGGCACCGTCTCCGGTCCGGGCGCATTGGTGAAGGCGGGCGGAGGGCAGCTCACCCTCGGCGGGACCAACACCTACCAGGGCGGTACGACGCTGCAGGCGGGAACGCTTTCCGTCTCATCCGACGCCAATCTCGGCGCGCCCACAGGTGCCCTGTCGTTCACCGGCGGCATGCTGCAGGTGGCCGGCACGGCATACCGCTCCACGGAGCGGAGCATCCTGTGGGGGCAGAACGGCGGCGGTTTCGACATCCTCGATCCCGACAACCGGTTCGTGGTGAGCGGCGCCATCGTCGGTGCGGGGAATCTCGTCAAGGAGGGGCCCGGAACCCTGGTGCTGACCGGCACGAACGCCTATGCGAACACCGTCGTCGCCGGCGGCACGCTGGTCGGCAACGCTCTCTCGATCGGCGGCAACCTCGACAACCGTGGCACGGTCGTCTTCGACCAGAGCTCAAGCGGCAGTTTCGCCGGCGCGATCTCGGGGGCGGGCACGATCACGAAGATCGGTGCGGGATCGCTCTCGCTCACGGGCAACGGCTCCCTTTTCGCCGGAACCACCAGCGTCGAGGCCGGGAGCCTGGCCGTGGACGGGATCCTCGGCGGCACGACCAACGTCGAGGCGGGCGGCCTCCTTCAGGGCAACGGCACGCTGGGAACGATCAACGTGACGCGCGGCGGCACCGTTGCGCCGGGGCACTCCATCGGTCGACTTGCGGCGACCGGCAATGTCAGCTTCGACAGCGGCTCGGTCTACCAGGTCGAGATCGACGGCACCGGCCGGCACGATCAGATCGCCGCGTCGGGCGGAGCCGACCTGTCCGGCGGTACCGTCCAGCTGGTGGCTGCGCCGGGGAACTATCGTGTCGGCTCGACCTATCCGATCCTGCTCGCGAACGGCGGAGTGAGAGGGACGTTTCAAGGCCTCGTGCAGTCCGGTCAGACCCTGCCCCGGTTCCTGGTCTTCAACCTGGCTTACGGCGAGAACGCCGCCTTCGTCGCGGTTCAGCCGAATGCCGCCGCGATGGAAGCGGCTGCCGTCACCCCGAACGAGGTGAGGGTGGCGCGGGCCGTGGCGACATTGCCGTCCGACAGCGCCGTGCTCGACGCCGTCACCCAGCTGACGACGGACGCGGCGGCCCGCCAGGCCTACGATGCGTTGTCCGGCGAGGCCCATGCCTCTGCCGTCACGGCAAACTTCGCCATCGCGCGCCTCGTGCAGGATACCCTGTTGGGCCGCCTGCGCGACGGATCGGCGTCGCAGGCGGCGGCCGCCGCCTATGCCGGCTTCGATCCGCGCCGCTTCGCCCTTTGGGGCGAGGGCTTCGGCTCCTGGGGACGCATCGGCTCGGCTTTCGGAGTCGCCTCATCGAGCGCCTCCACCGGAGGCTTCGTCCTCGGCGCGGACATGACGTCCGATCCTGCCTACCGGCTCGGCGTGGCCGCCGGCTTCGCCCGCACCTCCTTCGCCGTGGACGGCAGGCTCTCCTCGGGCACGACCGACACGACCTTCGCCGCGCTTTACGGCGGAGCCGCCTGGGGAGCGATCGCCCTGCGCTCCGGCGCATCCTTCGCGTTCCACGACATCGACACCAGCCGCGCCGTGCTGTTCCCCGGATTCGCGGATCAGACCCGGGGCTCCTACGACGGTTCGACGGTACAGGCCTTCGCCGAGCTGGGTTACCGGTTCGACTGGGGGCGGGCCCGCGTCGAGCCCTTCGCGGGCGCATCGATCCTGCAGCTTCGTACCGATGGCTTCGTGGAGGCTGGGGGCGCAGCCTCGCTGGTCGGCTACGGCCGCACCCATGAACTCGGCACCACCACGCTCGGCGTGCGGGCACGGACGACGCTCGGCGACGAGATGCCGCTGACGATGACGGGAATGCTGGGCTGGCGGCATGCCTATGGCGACGTCGCGCCCGAGGCGCTGCTGGCGTTCCGGGACGGCGGCTCGGCCTTCGCCGTGTCCGGTGCGCCGGTGGACCGCGATGCGCTCGTGGCCGAGGCCGCGCTCGACTGGCAGGCGACGAAGGACGTCAGCCTGGGCGTGACCTATGGCGGGCAGATCGGCGCCCGGGCGCAGGACCACACCGTCAAGGGCAACTTCACCTGGAAGTTCTAGAGCATCGCGCGCGAAAGCGGCAGCCGCTTTTGCGCGGAAGCATGCGCCAGCCGGCCCCGCGATGCGCAGGGAGCCGCGTGCAGGCGCGGATGCCTGGGCCGGTGCATGTGCGGGATCGTCGTTCGAAGGAGGGGCGATCCTTGCGCTGCGCGGCGCCTGTTCCCCGACAGGTCTCGGCATGGGAGGGCATTCCCTAGAGGCGCCTCCCCGGACAAGGAGTTTCTCGAGTCCGGAGGTTGCACTAGAAGGTTGTGACGATGTTGCGATCCGCAGCCTTCGGTTATGAGCGCCTTCAGCATCTTCCCATCCTCGCCCGGCGCGACCCTGCAGGTCGATGCGGGCGGACTGCCCCAGGCCAGCCTCCGCGGCGGAGCGGGCGACGACACGCTCCTGCTGCTCGGCGGCGGGACATTCGACCTGAGGCTCGCCGCGGTCTTCGACAGCATCGAGACCGTGCAGGGCTCGGGCGCACACGACACCGTCGTCCTGGACCGGGCGCGCTTTGCCGGTATCGCCGCCTTCGACGGCGGTGCCGATGCGGCAACCCACTGGGACGAGCTCGTCCTGTTCGGCACCGCGTTCGATTTCACGAGCCGGACCGTGACCGGCATCGACCGGATTTCCCTGCGAACCGACCATGCCGTCCTGACGGTGGCGGACCGCGACACCGCCTTGCTCGCCTCCGGCCTCGTCAGCCAGAACGACAGGCTCGTCGCCACAGGCCTCGCCTTCACGGCCGCGGAGCTGACCCGGCTCCATCGGCAGGGCATCGACACCGTCGTCGACGCGACCGGCACGCATGTGATCGGCTCACCTGTCATCCACGGGCTCGCCGGCGACCGGGTGGAAACGCGCGCCGGCGCGACGGTGTTCGTCGATGCGGGCCGCGACGCGCTCGTCTCCGACGACGACGGGGCTTACGCGCTTCTCAATGTCGTCGCCCCGCAGGGGCTCGATGCACCGGGCCATCTCGGCATCGACACGACGGGAGCGGTCGCCCTCTCGGCGGGCTATGCGGCGGGCAGCATCGTCACGGTCGGCGGGGTCGAGGTCGGCATGCTGTGGGAGGCGGGGGATGCCGGCCTCAGCATCGTGTTCAACAACCTCAACGCCACCTCGGCCCGGGTGCAGGAGCTCATCCGGGCGGTGACCTTCACCAGCGCCGCCGAGCCGCCGCAGGTCAGCACCGAGCAACCGGTGACCGTGACGCTCGCCGACGCGGGCGGCCGCCGCTCGTCCGCGAGCCTCGTCCTGGTGCAGGACGTGCCCATCGTCCCGCCTCATCTCGCGCTCAGCCACGCGAGCGTGCCGGAGCTTTCGGCCGCGGGCACGCTGGTGGGCCTGCTGACCGCGCAGGTGCCCGGCAAGGGCGACGGCTTCGCCTACACCCTCCTCGACGATGCGGATCGCCGCTTCACCTTGCAAGGCGACCGCCTGCTGGTCGCGGGTGGCGCCCGGCTCGATTACGAGGCGCAGGCCTCGCACCGGGTGGTGGTGCGCGCCACCGCCGCCGACGGCACCCATCTCGACCGGGCCTTCACCATCGCCGTCGAGGACGTGCGGGACGAGATCGTCTATGGCACGGTGTGCAACGACGGCACGCGCTCGGTCATCGGCACGGATGGCAACGATACCCTGATCGGCGGCAGCGGCCGCGATATGCTCTCCGGCGGGCTCGGGAACGACACGCTGTTCGGCCGCCTCGGAGGTGACGCCCTGGTCGGCGGCAAAGGCCGAGACCTGTTTGTGTTCGACACCAAGCCGAACACGCGAACCAACGTCGATCGGATTGTCGACTTCTCGGTTCGCGACGACACCGTCGCCCTCGACAACAAGGTCTTCAAGGCGCTGGGCAGCAAGGGCTCGTTGAGCAAACCGGCGAAGCTTAACCCCAAGGCGTTCTGGAAGGGCGCCAAGGCGCACGATGCCAACGATCATGTCATCTACAACCCGAAGACCGGGGCGCTGTTCTACGATGCGGACGGAGCCGGGACGATGGCGTCCGTGAAGATAGCGGTGCTGTCGAAGGGCCTGAAGAGCATCTCCTTCAAAGACTTCTTTGTGATCTGATGTCCGTGACAGCCAACCGAGATCTCAAACAAGTTTCTCATTCAGCGCTACTCTTGGCTCGCGCGATGGTCTTGCCGAGGACATACGTACCGGCGCTATTGCCGGACATGTCCTCGATAAGCGCTGACAGACGCCCTTTGCGGCATCCATGGCCCTCGCAGATGCGCTGCGGCGGACCAACGAGAATTCAAGGCACGATACGATGAATATCATGAACTACGGCGAGCAGGATTTCGAGACGCCCAACACGTGGAGTCATATCCACTATCTCACGGTCCCGATCGCCGTCGGGACGGTCCTTTCCGGCCTGATCATGATCGCCGCCCTGTCGGCCCGGTTCAATGCCCGTTGCGAGATCGCATTGCCGTGGGATCTGGATACGGCATTGGCAATCGTGCGCTATCTGCGCCCGATAGCGCTTCAGGAAATAGCGTTTCTATCGAGGGAATCCTCACGGTGCGTAGCCGACCTTCATGCGTATGTTGTCTCCGGCTACGCGGCCACTCTATGCGTGAGTTTGATACTCGTCGCGGCATCCCTGCCGTTCAGCAAGTTCAATGATCTAAAGGTATCGAAGCGGACGAGGGGCAATTATTTATATTACATAAAATTCTGGGTTGGAATCGCAATACTTTGCTCATTTCTAACGTACATCGCGTTCTTCCAGTATGACTTGATCATTCCTAAGGATGGGCGTCGTTTCAGGCCGGGCTTCGACGGCATCTACACCGACGTCGCCTCTTACTGGTTCCTGACATGGGGGGCAATGTGTGTCGCAGCATTCGCACTGAGTGCTGCTGTTCTTGCCGTTGTTTGGACCCGTCGTCTTAAAAACTTGACCAATGGAGCCAGAGGATGACTGCCACCGCAGCGGGGAAAGAGCGCGAGCCAACCGACAAGGATTGGAAGGACGCCATTAACAACGCCGAGGCACTTACGAACGCCTCGATCGCGGCAACCCTTGATACGATCAAATCCTCCCAGCACGCGCTGGACCAAGCGAATGTCAAAGCCCTGAACTCGTTCAGCAAGAACCTCGGGATGTTTGGTAAAGTGGCAGCCATCAGCACGGCAATCCATCTCAACCTACTTCACCCAGTTGCTACTTGGCCCGCTTTCGCGATGGAAAACAGACCACAAATTGTTGGCTGTTGGGGGCATGCAACCTCGATCCAGCGGCCGGCTTCCGCTTTATGGCTGTGTTTTCGGGAAAGCGGACGGCTGGAAGGTTGGAGTGCCGATAGCGGCCACGGCGCCGATTTCGCGGGTCGATGGAAGTTCCCGGACACAGACAAGGTACTGCTCGAGATTGGCAATGCGAAGATCGTTTGCTCGGTCCATCGAAAGCAGCCCGACAGCTTGGTGTTGGAAGCATGTAGCGAACCGACGATGAACTCCATCCTAAATCGGATCGCTGACCCGAACGCGTCTGGAAAGTAGGGAAACAATGGGCTCGATTACGTTCTCAGTCGACGAATATGCCATAGACAAAGAACTGGTGCAGAGTTGGATTGATGAGCTGAATAAGCTTCCCAACGTCAAAGACCTGCTGAGTGTCCCAAAAGATGTGGACATTCTTGTCACCGACAATCCGAAAAGCAAAAACCTAACTCCGGGCAACAAGGAGTTCCTGGAGAAAGTGGTCCCGCTTGGTCAGGCTGGGCATTCCCAGGCCGTTGGCAAACCACCAATGGTATGGATCAATCCGAACCACTGGAAGGCACCCATAAAGATCTTTGTTCATGAAATCCTGCATCATAAGTATCCCGGCTTGGCGGGAGGCGCCTTGGGTCACAAGCCTGAGTTTTACGAAAAGCTGGGCAAGGTCCTTGAATCGCTCGGTATCAAACCCGACCCTTACGAGGATCTTGGCAAACCGGTTCCAGATGATCAGAAGGCAAGCGAGAACAGCCCACCCGATCTTCAGGCGCAGTTTCTTGGGCGAGCGCTTGGGTCTTTAGGCAGTGCCGTTAAGGCAGCCCTTGGCGGTGGCGAAGTAAGGGCAGAAAAGGCTGCGAAGGCGATGCTGGACGGGAATGCGGCAGGTTTTGCGGCATCCTCCCTCGTCAAGAACGTGGTTGAAGGTCCGCATAAGCCACCGGTGACGAACCCGCGTTCCAACCTCCCGGAGCAGATCAAGAACAATACTTTGCCAAAATTCCCGAATTCAAACGATGCTGGAGGAGGGAATGGCAACGATCAATCTGCCGAGGGGTATGTAGGGGGGCAGCCTACCGGTTCGCAAGGAGCAGGTGGTGATGGATCTGGAAAAGGTCCGCAAGGAGGAGGTGGAGGCAGTCATCCAGGGAAAGGTCCAAACGGCGGCGTGAGCCAAAGCGGCGGAGGCAGCGTTGGGCCGGCAGGAGCAGATAAGCCCGGTAACAGCAGTGACGATCCCTCGGAAGGGAAGAATGGATCGGGCTTAAGCCCTCCCGCCCCAGGCGGGGAGGCCGATCCGCCAAATCAGGAACCAGGCGGCACGGCTCCTCCGAACAGCATAAACGATGACGATGGCGCTTCGCCGGCTGGCGTGGGAGTCCCTATTTTACTCGACCTAGACGGCAACGGCATCGATATTGTTCCTCTCGATAAGTCCCCTACATTTTACGATTACAATAATGACGGAATTATAGGGCGGACAGCATGGTTCAGTGGTGGTGATGGCATTCTTGTCATTGACCTAGATCGTAGCGGCGCATGGTATCCCGACGGTGTAATCGAGCATGCATACGAGTTCATTTTTAGTCAGTGGGAGACAGCCGCGACGAGCGATATGGAAGCCCTGCGGCTCACTTTTGATGCCAACCATGACGGGAAGCTCTCGTCGCTTGATCCCGAGTTTAGGCTCTTCAAAGTCTGGGCAGATGCCGACGTTGATGGAGTCGTTGATCCCGGAGAGCTCAAGACCCTTGGTGAATTAGGCATCACATACATTCCCCTTCACCACAACAGGCAGTCGACGTGGTACTCGGATGGGTCGCGGATAAACGGCACGGCCATGACCATAACATCCGATGGTAAGAAAATTACGGTTGCCGACGCAGTTTTCGCACTTGGCCGCAACAACGCGACACTGACCGCGAGTCGAGACAGCGTTAGGGTTAGGCCTGGCGACGGAAGTACCCAGAACTGGTTTTCAGGCAGTGGTGATCGCAAGCTTGCACTTCGGCTTGGGCAAAAGGGTTATGATGCCGCTGTCGTCCAGAAATCCGATGGGACGCGTCTGGTTGCGCAATATGATCTGAGCGGCAAAATTGCTGCGCTTTATCATCAAACAGCCGCAGGCTTGCCGCTGTATGTCGAAGCCTGGCTGGACGATCAATACTCGAGCATGAAATTCAATGCTCACCAAGCTTTGGCTATTTGGCATATCAAGGGGAATGACCGAAGGAACACATATAAGGGCGGTAACGAGCGGACCCTTCTCGAAGGGTACGGAGGAAATGACGCGCTTTATGGCCGCGGAGGCAAAGATACCCTCAAAGGCGGAAACGGAAACGACACCCTTCGGGGCGGCAACGGCAACGACAGTCTCTCCGGCGACGGCTGGGACGACAAACTCTTTGGCGAGGCCGGCGACGACACCCTGAGCGGCGGCGAAGGCTACGATGCGCTCTATGGCGGAGCCGGCAACGATCGCCTCGACGGCGGCACGCAAGGCGACATCCTCGACGGTGGCGACGGTAACGATACCCTCTCCGGTGGCAGCGAGGGCGACGAGCTGTATGGCGGCAATGGCAACGATCTGCTCGACGGCGGTTCCGGATTCGATCTCCTCTTCGGTGATGCCGGCAATGACAGTCTGCTTGGCGGCGAGGGCTCGGACGAGCTTCGTGGGGGCGAGGGCGACGACACCCTGAACGGCGGCAGCGGTCACGACCTGCTGGTCGGCGGGACCGGCGTGGACTGGCTTGTCGGCGGCATCGGTCATGACGACCTTAGGGGCGGTGAGGGCAACGATCACCTTCAGGGCGACGAGGACGACGACACTCTTGCGGGCGGCAGCGGCGACGACACGCTGCATGGGGGCGACGGCGGCGACCGGCTGCGCGGCGACGGCGGCGACGACACCTTGCACGGCGACGATGGCCGTGACGATCTCGACGGCGGCGACGGCAACGACCTTCTCTATGGCGGTGCCGACAATGACGCACTGCTCGGCTCCGGCGGCGACGACACGCTCTACGGCGGCAGCGGCAATGACGGGCTGGTTGGCGATGAGGGGGGCGACCACCTCTACGGCGAGGCGGGCGACGATGTCCTGAAGGGTGGGGCAGGAGCAGACCTGCTCTCCGGCGCCGCGGGAGCCGATACCCTGTATGGTGGCCTTGGCGCCGACAGCCTGTCGGGCAGCGAGGGTAACGACCAGCTCTATGGCGATGCGGACGACGACCGCCTCGAAGGCGGCACGGGCGACGACAAGCTGTGGGGCGGCGACGGGCAGGACACGCTCGACGGCGGTGAGGGCAGCGACGTTCTCTCGGGTGATGCCGCCAACGACACCCTGCGCGGCGGCCTCGGCGACGACATGCTCTCGGGCGGCGCCGGCAACGACAGCCTCGACGGCGGCGGCGGACGCGATCAACTTTTCGGCGGCGGCGGCAACGATATATTGGTGGGAGGGCCGGAGGTCGACTACCTCGACGGCGGTGAGGGCGCCGACACCCTCGTGCTCACCGGCCTGCACTCCGACTACAGGATCCGCTTCAACGAGGCGGTCGGCCGTTATTCCATCGTCGATCTGCGTGCGGGCTCGCCGGACGGCACGGACTTGGCCGCCATCGAGCTGTTCCGGTTCAGCAACGGCACCTTCACTCAGGCCGAGCTCGACTACGCGATCGACGCCGACCGGGACATCGCCTGGGACGTGGACGACAGCGACGGCTCGAAGAGCACGCTCGGCTGGCGTCCATGGGCCGTCAATCCGGCGCAGTTCGAGATCTTCATCCAGCGGCGCGCCGTCGACAACACGCTCATGAGCGAAACCGTGTTCCACCCGGACGGTTCGCGCCGCGCCTATGCGTGGGACGTGGCCGCCTCCGAAAGCTGGGCGTCCTACGTCCAGACCTACGATACGCAGGCGCGGCTCGTGAGGCAGCAATACGAGAACGACGACACGACGCGCACGATCACGGAGTGGGACCACGACGGCGCGCGGGCCTGGCGCGTCCGCACGACATGGTCGATGAACGTGGGCGGCGTCTACGACGATTTCCGCCAGGTCGACACGCTCCACGAGCCCGATCCCGACCCCAGCCCCGTCGACGTCATCGAGCGCCTGTGGGACCCGGCCAACCAGGCCGCCTGGGACGTCATCGTCCGGGAATACGACGTCTACAGCCCCAACTCCGATCACTGGCTGACGGAGGACACGACCTATGACGGCGGCGCGCGGATCCTGAAAGGCAAGGACCATGCGCAGGGCGACGGCATCAATTACGGCTCTCCGCCGGCGCCTTATGCGCGCGACGGAGAATGGGAGCGCTTCGAGGAGCGCTACGACGCCGGCGGCCGCAAGCACTACGAGTCCTACCGCTACTACGGCACCGCGTCCGCGCCCGGCCACACGGTGATCAGGGAATGGGACTTCAACGGCCAGGACTGGGCGGATTCCACCCTCTACATCGAGGGCGAGGACCGCATGGTCTGGAAGGAGATCAACTACGATACCCATCCGACCTACTCCAAGGTCCGCTGGGACTGGCACTCCGTCCCGGGCGACTGGTCGCAGCAGGTGACCTTCTGGAACAGGGCCGGGCAGTTGGCCTGGCAGGAGCAGACCTGGCGCAACGACGACGGAACGGTCGCACGCGGCAGAGTCTTCCAGTGGGATTACACGTCCGGCGTGAAATGGCAGCGCTACGAATACGACTACAGGCAGGACCCCAGCCGCATCACGCAGGAACGGTTCCTCTTTGACGACAACACCTATGCCGAGGTCGATCGCGACCTCGACCGTCAGCACTCCGACTACGACGTCAAGACCGTCACCTATACGGGCGAAGACCGGACGACCCGCCTCTCCGAGCGGATCGCGCTGGATACGCCGAACAGCCGTGGAGCGACGATGACGGATTGGCGGTGGGACGTGACGAACGCAGACCCGGACTGGGCGAGGCTCTACACCGAGTATCAGCCCGATCCGGAAGCGCCGGGCCACTTCCGGCGCCTCCACCAGAAACAGTACATGAGCATGACGAGCGACAACGAGAAATACGTTCGCTTCTGGGACTACGGCGATGGCCAGGAGTGGCAGTACTCGATCCAGCTGTTCGACCGGAACGGGAGGCGCTACGCTCACAACTACAAGATGGACGACGATACCTGGCGAACCTACGACTACGATCAGAACGGCAGGGATTGGGCACGCATCAAGCAGTACCTGCTGGCGGATGCGAGGACGTGCTGGCAGAAGGAAACCCTTTTCGACAACGACCATTTCGTGATCCAGAAATGGGACGTCGGCGACCGGAATGATGTGTGGGATTACTATTACATCGAGCTGGCCGGCGAAGGGGACAGCGAGGAGGACGCCATCTGGAAGTGGTATGTCGACGACGATGGCGTGAGGCACTACGAGATCGGCGATGCGAACGGCACGATCATGGATCGGTCGGCTCCTCCCTACACCATGCCGGGCGAGGGGCCCGCAGCCCTGCCCTTCAACAACATGGCCTTGCATGCGCTCGTGCCCGAGGCTCGGATCCATTGAGACGCGTGCGGCGGCGAGGATGAAGCGTCGTCCTCCCCCGAGACCTGTCGGCTCAGACGAAGGCCGCAACCGCGGTTCCGCCGTTCGCCACCCGAAGCGCCTTTGCCATGGGCCTCACGCATGGCGCCGGGGCGCATCGTGGCGTCTCCGGCGCCAGCCCTTGCGGGGCGCCTTCCGGCAAACTGGATTTCGAACGAAATTGCAGCGAACGGCCTTGGCCGTCCCCGCGACCGGGCAGGCCCGCAGGCCCGGATGGGGCGTGGCCCGTCCTGCGGTCGACGGCGGGTATCCGGCGCGGTAGGATTTCAAACATATTGCATTCGCGCCATGGCGCCGTGCGAAGCCCCGGCCTGCATTCCGTGCAGGCGCAGCCCGGGAACCTCGACCGGCGTACCGGTGTTCTCGCCCAATAACGCGTCGTGTCGCACAAGCACAGGCATGCCCGCTTCCGGATCATCCCCTTCGCCGCGCCCGGTCCCGGGTGCGTTGCGGCCGGATGAGGGGGAGGGGCTAGGCGGAGAGGGACGTGGTGGTCGCGCAATACCGAAACCTGATGTGGGATCTGGCGGTGATTTTCGCCTGGCTGTCCCCCTTCGTCATCGCCATGGGCTATTATTCCCGGCACAAGTTCCACGCTCTCCTGAAGGCTCCCCTGACGGACGAGGTCGAGCATCAGACCCATGTCTGGGAGCACCGCGTCCGGCGCTGGACGGTGCTCGGCCTCCTCGTGCCCGGCGTCTCGATCCTGTGCTTCGTCATCTGGCTCGTCCTGTCCCGGATGTCGGCCGGCGCCTCCTGACCGGCGGCCTCAGCACCGGCGCGAGGGCCTTTGCGAGAAAGAAGGCCAGCTGCGGCAGGACGAAGAACGCCTCGCGGAAGCCGTAGGCCAGCCCGTAGAGGGCGAGCGCGGGGAGGGAAAGACCGCCGAGCCCGAGCATCAGGAACGGGCGCCGCAGCAATTCGCACTCGAAGGCCAATTCCTCGAGCCTGCGGAAGCGCGGATCCTCCCGGACGGCGCCGCCTCCCTCGGCGCGTTCGGCAAACCGCCGCAATTCATGGGCGCGGTGGCGCGCCCATTCGAGCCGCTCCAGGGGCGAGGGCCCGGAGACGCCGCGGATGCGCGCCGCCAGTCCCTGCAGGGCCAGGGCGAGAAGGATCGCAGGCACGCCTGCGAGCAGCGCCGGCCCCATGCCGGGCCCCAGGAGAGAGGCGAGGCCGTCCCGCACCGCCGCACGGTCCGCCTCCCCGAAGCGGGGATCGTCCAGGAGGGCGGCCGAAAGCGCATCGCGCAGCGCCTCGCGCCGCCGCGCGGGGAACGAGGCCGCGAGCGCGACGCTCCACCCCGCCACGAGAAGGGCGAAAAGCGGAAGGACGATCGGGGAGAGGGTCATCGCATCGCCTTCCGAAGGAATCCGTGTGCGGGAGCCGGCGGCGCCTCAGATCGTCGGCAGGGTGCGCGGCCTGCGGCCGCGCGGGAAGGCGGCGTCGATCGCCGCGACGTCGGCCTCCGACAGGACGAGATCCCCCGCCCCGGCATTCTGGCGCACATGGTCCGCCGTCGCGGCCTTGGGGATTGCGAGCACGGAGGGCGTGCGGGTCAGGAAGGCGAGGGCGACCTGACGCGGGCTCGCGCCGTGGGCGGCGGCGATCCGTTCGAGCACCCGTCCCTGCGGCGTACGGGGCGCGGGGAAGCTGCCTTGGCCGAAGGGCGAATAGGCGACGAGGGCGACGCCGTGCCTCTCGCACCAGGGAAGCACCGCATGCTCGATGGCGCGCTCCTCAAGATGATAGAGCACCTGGTTGCAGGCGATCCGCCCGGGGCCTGCGACGGCGAGAGCCTCCGCAAGATCCTCCTCGTCGAAGTTGCTCACGCCCCAGGACAGGATCCTTCCGCTTTCCCGCAGCGATTCGAGGGCGGCGACGGTCTCCTCCAGCGGAATGCTGCCGCGCCAGTGCAGGAGGTAGCAATCGAGCCTGTCCGTGCCGAGGCGCGCGAGGGATCTCTCGCAGGCGGCGACGGTGCCGCGGCGGGAGGCGTTCTGCGGCAGCACCTTGGAAACGAGGAAGACCTCGTCGCGCCGCCCGGCGATGGCCTCGCCGACGAGGGGCTCCGCATCGCCGTACATTTCCGCCGTATCGATGTGGTTCATCCCCAGGTCGAGCCCCAGGCGCAGGGCCTCGACCGCCTGCCTGCACGGCGCCTCGTCGAGACGCCAGGTGCCCTGGCCGACGATGGAGACGGGGCGGTGGACGGATCCGAAGCGTCGATGCCTCACGATGCCTCACGATGCCTCCCTTGGCGGCCGGCGCGTCCCGCCGGCTCCCGGCATTCTGAATCGCCGGCATGGTCTTGTCGATGTTCCCGGAAGTTTTCGTTCCGCAATTCTCCTGTGGTGCCGCCAAACAGGCGGCAGCGACGGCCGGCGCGGCGGATTCTTTCCTCATCGACCCCCAATACTTATGAAAACGCTGGCTTCAGGGCTCGGTCGGGCCGCCGCGCCGGTTGAAAGTCGCAGGGTGTCGGGCCTGCGGTTGACTTGTTTGTGACAATAAAAACTGGAACAACTTGGGAACGAACCGGATTCGCATCTTGCCAAAACTCGATTTCAGTCATATTTCGGCGGTGCGTTTCAGGATTTAATGATGACAGCAACGTTGATCCTGATAAGCGATACGGAACAATATTCCTTACTTCACCGATCCCGCTGTTTGGCGCGTGGCCAAGGACAACAACACTATGAGCGAGAACGTTAACACCCCGAATTTCATCGAACTCGCGGCCGATATCGTCTCGGCTTATGTGAGCAACAACTCCGTTCCTGCTGCCGATCTGCCTTCGCTCCTCAACTCGGTTCACTCCGCGCTCACGAAGACGGCGCAGGGACTTGTCGAGGCGCCTCAGTCGACGCTGACGCCCGCGGTTCCGGTGAAGAAGTCGATCACGCCCGACTACATCATCTGCCTGGAAGACGGGAAGAAGTTCAAGTCGCTCAAGCGCCACCTGCGCACCACCTACAACATGACGCCCGAGCAGTACCGCGCCAAGTGGGACCTGCCGCGCGACTATCCGATGGTCGCTCCGAACTATGCGAAGGCCCGCTCCGAGCTCGCGAAGACCATGGGTCTCGGCCAGCAGCGCCGCAAGTCCGAGGACGACAAGGCCGCGTCTCCGGCCGCTCCCGCCGCCAAGGGGCGCCGCAGCAAGAAGGCCGCCTGAGGACGCCTGCGCCACAAGCCAAGGACCTTTCGGATGCCCGCTCGCCGAGCGGGCATTTTCGTTCGTGCATGGGGCGGACGAGCGAGGGGCGAGCCCGTTAACAGGATCCTTACGGATCGGGAGGTTTCCTGTCGGCGTGGCGCTGGAGCTCTCCCGTGTCCGGGAGCCGGCTCGCGGTCCTGCGGGATCGGTATGCGCTTCGCAGGCCAAGGGGTTTCGCGGATGGCGGACGAGAGCGCATGGCGTCGCGACATCAAGCACTTCCTCGACGGTGCCCGCCACCGGATCCGGCACCATACGGGCCTCTATGCGGACGAGGATCTCGTCGGTGCGGTGCTGCACGCCTGCCGTAGCGCGGAGGCGGGCAGCGTGCCTGACAGGCTCCCGGACGCGCTCCTGGAGGAGGCGAGGCGCGAGGTTGCCGCGCGATGCACACGACTCGTCCAGGCGGCAGACCGCTTCGCGGCCCGGGACATCGCGGAGGTCGCGGCCCTGCGGGTGCAGGCGCTCGCCGCCGTCGACAGGTTCCAGGACGTCGTGATGCAGAAATGCCGCCTGCGCGAAGCGGGGCAAAGCGGCGGCGCCTTCCTCAGGCGCCGCGCGCTCTGAGAGCGCCTGCCGCTCCGCCCCGTCGGGCAGGGAAGGCCGATTGCTTCGCGGGCACGGCCTTTTTCGCGCAATGCGCTAGAGCGGTTTGCGCTTCGATGGAATCGCACTCCGCTCCGAAGCTCTTGGTTGGCCGCATTTTCGGACGGAGAACCGGTACCCACTTCTCCTGAAAATGCTCTATGATGCCGAATTCACGGCGCGGGACCGCGCCGATGCGCCTTTCGGGCGCTTGGCGACGGAAGACAGATTGACCGCCACGGCGGCGCGAACGAGCGCCTTGAACGCCTCTTCGTCGATCCTGTCGCCCTCGCGGATGTCGATGGCCCGCCTGGCGTTGCCTTCGAGGCTGGCGTTGAAGAGACCGGAGGGGTCTTCCAGCGAGGCACCCTTGGGAAAGGTGAGCTTCACGACATTCCTGTAGGTCTCGCCGGTGCAGATGATCCCGGCATGCGACCACACCGGAACCCCCCGCCACTTCCATTCCTCGACTGCTTCCGGGTCGGCCTGCCCGATCAGGGCGCGAAGCCGGGCGAGCGTCTCGCCCCGCCAGTCGCCCAGTTCCGCGATCCTCCCGTCGATCAGCCGGGACGGCGATGCGGATTCCTGAGATTCCCTTTTATCCATGACGCTTCTCTCCTTCCGTTGTCGATATTTCCTGAACCGCCGAATCCGGGAGGACGCTTGCCTCCGTGTCGCCGCCGCGCCGTTTCCCGGAACCGCCGGAGCGATCCCCCATCCGGTTCTCGTCCGCGACGACCCGCGTGAGGCTCGCCCTCGACGGGTAGAGGGGGATGAGGCAGGCCTGAAGGGCATGGTAGATGTCGGGCTTGCCGGTGAAGAGCGTCGCGGCGGGCCGGAGGGTCTCCGACAGTTCGGGATGCCACCCGCCGTTCGCGCGGTCGATGAAATGCCGGGCGACGAAGTCCCACAGGCATCGGTACCAGCTCTCGTGGAAGTCGCTCGGGCGATGCTCGCAGAGAAAGGACGCCGCGCCGATGGCTTCCGCGCAGGGCCACCACAGTTTCTGGCGCAGGGCGGGCCGGTCGTCCCAGTCGAGGGTGTAGAAGAAGCCTCCGTTCTCCTTGTCCCAGCCGAGTTCCACCGCTTGCCTGAACAGGGCCTCGGCGGCCTCCGGCATCCAGGAGTGCCGCTCGCCTCCCAGCGACCAGAGCTGAAGCAGGAGCCTGCTCCATTCGAGCCAGTGGCCCGGGGTGGTTCCCGCCGGGCGGAAGATGTCGGATCCGCGATAGTCGCGGTCGAGGCTCCAGTCCTCGTGGAAATGCTCCGCCACCCGGTAGCCGAGGGCGCTCGCATGGCGGCCGACGATCAGGCTCGCGATGCGTTCGGCCATGTCGAGACAGGCGCGCGTGCCCGTGGCTTCGAAAGCGGCCATGAGCGCCTCGGTGAGGTGCATGTTCGAGTTCTGCCCCCGGTAGCCGGTCATCGGCGTCCAGTCGCGGGCGAACTCCTCCGCGACGGCCCCGTGCCGCTCTTCCCAGAACCTCTCCCGCAGGACCTGGGTCACGTCCTCGAGCAGGCGGTCGGCGAGGGGATGGCCGACGGCCTTCGCGCTCGATGCGGCGAGCAGGACGAAGGCATGGCCGTAGGCCTGCTTGGTGTCGTCCCTGAAGCCCTCGCCGTCCAGGGACCAGGCATAGCCGCCGTGGACGGGATCGCGGTGGCGCTTCCAGAGAAAGTCCATTCCATGATCGACGAAGGCCGCGGAACCCGGCCGTCCGAGCAGGTGGGCGATGGCGAAGCAATGGACCATGCGCGTCGTGGCGTGGATCTGACGGACCGGATCGGCGGTGGGACGGCCGGCGTCGTCGAGTTCGAAGAAGCCGCCCTTCGGATCGATGGCATGGCGCTCGAAGAAGGCGAGGAGATCGTCGGCCCGCGCCGCCAGCCATGCCCTGTGACCGGGCCGCTCGCGCCATGGCGCGCCGCTGGGAGGAAGAACGGGCAGGGATGGGGCCATGAGGATCTCCGGAGGAGAGGCGGCGGTTCGCCGGGATGCGGCATGAAACCGGAAAGGCCCCGGGGGCGCAACCGGCTGTGCCGGAGAGCGCCGCATCAGGAGCGCGGGCGCGCGAGCCGCTTCAGTTCCGGCAGGACATGGCCGAGAGCCGCGGGAGCGGCCGCTCCGCCGAAACCGAAATAGAGCGTCCTGAAGAGCCCGTAGAGCGGCTCGTAGACGGCTCGCGCAGCGGGATCCGGCTCGAAGACGCGGTACGGGCGGCAGATCGCATCCTGAGCGCTCTCCACGTCGGGGTAGGAACCCGCGGCGAGGCTTGCGAAGATGCTCGACCCGAGCCCCGTCGGCAGACCGTCCGGAACGAGGACGGGGCGTCCGAGGACGTTGGCGTAGACCTGGTTGAGCACCGGGTTGTTCTGCGGGATGCCGCCCGCATTGACGACCCGTTTCACCGGCACGCCGCCTTCCATCATGCGTTCGAGGATGATGCGCGTGTGGAACGCGGCGCCCTCGATGGCCGCGAACAACTCGTCCTGCGCGGTGTGCAGCAGGTTCCAGCCCAGGGTGATCCCGCCGAGATCGGGCCGTGAGAGAACGTTCCGGTCGCCGTTGTCCCACGCGAGCCGCAGGAGGCCCGTTTCTCCGGGACGGTAGCGCTCCAGCCCTTCCGAGAGCGCGCGGATGCTCGTGCCGGCGCGCCGCGCGATGGCTTCGAACATGTCCCCGGTCGCGGACAGGCCCGCCTCGATGCCGACGAGGGACGGATGGATGCTGCCCGGAACGACGCCGCTGACGCCCTGGATGGGCGGAACGTCGGGGCCGATGGCCATGACGCAGGTGGAGGTTCCGACCACGTTCACCGCGTCGCCGATGCGGCATCCCGCGCCGATGGCGTCCCAATGCGCGTCGAGGGCGCCGATCGGAACCGGGATGCCGGGCTTAAGCCCGAGGCGCGCGGCCCACTTCTCCGAGAGCCGCCCCGCGACCGTGTCGGACGTGCCGTAGAGGCCGCCGAGCCTGTCGCGGATTCCGTCGAGCAGGGGATCGACCTTCGAAAGGAAGTCCTGCGGCGGCAGGCCGCCCCAGCGCGGGTTCCACATCCATTTGTGGCCCATCGCGCAGACGCTCCGCCTGATCTGCGACACGTGCGTCACCCCCGTGAGCGTCGCCACCATCATGTCGCAATGCTCCAGCGCCGTCGCGAAGCGCCCGCGCCCGTCCGGGTTGTGGCGCAGCCAGTGGAGCAGCTTGGCGAGGCCGAACTCGGAGGAGTACGCGCCGCCGCACCAGCGGAGCGCCTCCAGGTTCTCGGCCTTCGCGACCTCGGTGATCCGCTCGGCCTCCGCCTTCGCCCGGTGGTCGCACCAGAGATAATAATCGCCGAGCGGCCGGAGAGCCTCGTCGACCATGACGACGGTGGAGCCCGTCGTGTCGACGGCGAGGGCCGCGACATCGGCGCCGTCGATCCCGGCGGAGGCGAGGGCCCGCTTCATCGCGAGCGTCAGGGCCTCGAGATGGTCCGCATGGCTCTGGCTCGCGTGATCCGGGTCCTCCCGCTTCCGGCGAAGGGGGTATTCGGCGGTGCCGAGCCCGAGCGGCCCTTTCCCGTCGTCCACCAGGGTCGCGCGCACGCTGAGGGTGCCGAAATCGACGCCTGCGACGATAGCCATTCATGCGCTCCGGGGACGGACGGGGGGACGGATTTCGACGGCGCAGGGCGCATCGAATCCACCCGGAGATTTGCAGGTTCCGGCAGCGGGTTCAAATCCTTCCTGCGGCTGGGCCGCGCGCTGGCCCGCCCGAGGTCAGACGGCCTGGGGCAGAGGCGTCTCGCGCTGCGCCGCAGCCTCCTCGAACCCGTGCGGGTGAGCGGACCGCCAGGCCCACGCCGTGCGCACGATGTCGTCGAGGGATTCGTAGCGCGGCGACCAGCCGGTGTCGCGGCGCAGCCGCTCGTTGGAGGCGACGAGAACGGGCGGGTCGCCCGGGCGCGGAGGCCCGATCCGGTGAGGCACCTTGCGGCCGGAGACGCGCTCCACCGCATCGATGACCTGCCGCACGGAGTACCCCGTGCCGTTGCCCACGTTGTAGCAGCCGCCCTGTCCCGTCGCGAGGCGGTCCAGGATCCGGCAATGGGCGTCGGCGAGGTCCGTGACGTGCACGTAGTCCCGCACGGCCGTTCCGTCGACGGTGTCGTAGCTGTCGCCGAAGACGGTCAGCTCGGGGCCGAGGCCGAGAGCCGCGTTGATGGCGAGCGGGATGAGGTGCGTTTCCGGGTCGTGGTCCTCGCCGAGCCGCCCCTGGGGGTCGGCGCCGGCGGCGTTGAAGTAGCGCAGCGCCGACCAGTGAAGACCGTGGACCTTCTGCGCCCATTCGAGGCCCCGCTCCGCCATGAGCTTCGACTCGCCGTAGGGCGAGAGGGGATGGAGCCGCGATTCCTCGTCGATGGGAATCCTGTCGGGCATGCCGAACAGGGCCGCCGTGGAGGAGAGCACGAAGCGCATGCAGCCGGATTTGATGGCCGCCTCGGCGACCCGCAGCGTGTTGCTCACGTTCTCCGCAAGGTACATGAGCGGTTCCCGCATGCTCTCGCCCACCAGGGAGCGGGCCGCGAAGTGGACCACGCCGTCGAAGCGCCAGCCCGCGAAGATCTCGTTGACGCGGCGGGTGTTCGCGAGGTCCTCGACGATCAGCTCGACGCCGGGCGGCACCGCCGCGCGGTGCCCCTGGGAAAGGTTGTCCACGACGACGACGTCGTCGCCGCGCTCCACCAGCGCGAGGACCGTGTGGCTGCCGACATATCCGGCGCCGCCGGTGACGAGGAATCTGGCCATGCTGCAACTCGTATGAGGAAAGCCCCGACGGCAGAGGCGGCCAGGGCGCTTTCAGGAAGGGAAACTAGGGGAGGAGGGGCGGGAAGGCGAGGGGCGCTCAGGCGATGTTGGTCTCGCCGTAGCGGAGGGCGCCGGTCCAGACGTTCTCCAGCCGCTGGAGGGTCCGGAAGGCGGTTTCGAGGTCGCGCTTCTCCTCGGCGTTGCGCGTCACGAGGCGGTGATAGGATTCGTCCATCCTGCGGACGTCCTCGCAGAGCTTGCGGCCCTTCTCCGACAGGCGGATGCGGGCGGAGCGCCGGTCGCGCTCCGAGGCGCTCCGGTCGACATACCCGCCCTCGACCAGGCGCTTGAGGTTGTAGGAGGCATTGGAGCCCAGATAATAGCCCCGGTCGATGAGATCGCGGACCGTGAGCTCGTCCGAGCCGATGGTGAAGAGCATCATCACCTGGGAGGGGCTCAGATCGTCCACACCGAGACGGCCGAGGTCGAGCCGGAACAGGTCCAGATAGCGCCGGTGCACCCGCTCGACCACCCGGACGAGGTCGAGATGCGAGATCCCGGGCGATTCCTCCGCAGCCGGGCGCGGTGCATCGGCGGGTTCGCGCGCCTGCGCGGAGCGTGGAACCGGCGGCAGCTCGGCCAAGCCGCCCGTCGGCACTTCCCGGAAGAGGCCCACCTCGTTGCTGTATTTGTGTTCCATGCCTTCTCCTGCCACTCGCTAGTGATTAGTTCGAAATTCGAACTATTTCCCGGGCGATTTCCCTAAACTTATAAGTTGTGGTGTTTCGTTGTGTTATAAAGGGAGTGCTATTTCCAGGGTGACATTCCGCAACTCCGACATATGATGGTATAGAGAATTATCAACGGGTCAATCAATCGGAAATAATCCCTGCCACCGGGGTTGCCGATTACTCGCTCTCCGTCACATTTTCGTCGAACAAATCGCTGCAGGAATGGTTCGCATGAACAAGGCGACTGTCTCTGGGGAAGCCGCGGACCTCATCCACCGCGGCCGCAAGGCGCTCTTCGCGGGCCTCGCTTATGCGGGCCTCCTGAGCGCGATCATCAACGTCCTGCAACTCACCGTGCCGCTCTTCATGCTGCAGGTGCACGACCGGGTCGTGAACAGCCAGAGCGTCGACACGCTCACGATGCTGATCGTCATCGCCGCCATCGGGCTGATCCTGTTCGGAATTCTCGATTACGTGCGCGCCCTCACGTTCCAGGTGATGGGCAGCCTCCTGCTGCGCCGGCTGAACCTTCCCGTTCTCCAGGCGGCCGTCGCGGCCTCGGTCCAGCAGGGCGGCGGCCGCGCCGGGCAGGCGATTCGCGATCTCAACGATCTGAGGTCCTTCATCACGGGCAATGCCATCGGCGTGCCCCTCGAAGCGATCTGGTGCCCGATCTTCCTCGCGGTCCTCTTCGCGCTGCATCCGCTCTACGGCCTTGTCGCGCTTGTCTCCGCGATTCTCATCGTGGTGCTGAGCCTCGCCTCCGACCTGCTCACGCGGCGCCCGCTCAGGCGGGCGAACGAGTCCACGATCCAGGGCATCGGCGACATGAGCGCCAGCCTGCGCCATGCGGAGGCCATCGAGGCCATGGGCATGCTGCCCGCCCTGGCGCGGCGCTGGCGGGCCGCGCAGCTGCGCGGACAGGATCTCCTCGACATCGCCACCAGGCGCGGGCGCGCCATGTCGTCCCTGACGCGGACCTGCCGCTACATGATGCAGATCGCGGTGCTGTCCGTCGGCGCCGTGCTCGTGATCAGGCAGGAGGTGAGCCCGGGCTCCATGGTGGCGGCCAGCATCATCATGGGCCGCCTCCTGCTGCCCTTCGACTCCATGGTCGACGGCTGGCGGCAATGGGTCCTCGCCTCCGCAGCCTGGAAGCGCGTGGTCGAGCTCCTGGAGAAGGAGACGCCGAGGCGCGACACCCAGCCCACGCCGCGCACCTCCGGCGACCTCGTGGTCGATCGCCTGGTCTATGCGCCGCCCGGTTCCGACGTTCCGGTCCTCAAGGGAATCTCGTTCTCGCTGTCTCCGGGCGAGGTGCTCGGCGTGGTCGGCCCCTCTGCGGCCGGCAAGTCGACCCTCGCGCGGCTCCTCGTCGGCGTGTTCAGGCCGACGACCGGCGGCATCTATCTCGACGGCCACAACGTGTTCCTGTGGGAGCGCGAATCCTTCGGGCGCATGGTCGGCTACCTGCCGCAATCCGTGTCGCTGCTCGACGGCACCATCCGGGAGAACATCGCCCGGATGCAGCAGGCCGATCCGCAGCTCGTCCTCGAGGCGGCGCGGCGGGCCGACGTCCATGCCATGATCGGACGGTTCCCCCTGGGCTACGACACGCGCCTCGGCGACGGCAGCTTCGTCCTGTCCGGGGGGCAGAGGCAGCGGATCGCCCTCGCCAGGGCGCTCTACGGCCATCCGCGCCTGATCGTTCTCGACGAGCCGAACGCCAACCTCGACACGGAGGGCGAGCGCGCCCTCATCCGGGCCATCGAGGCGGCGCGGGCGGACGGCGCCATCGTCGTCCTCATCGCGCACCGCCCCTCGATCATGCAGGTGGCCGACAAGCTTCTCGTGCTCCAGGACGGGCGCATCGCCCAGTTCGGGCCGCGCGCCTCGGTGGTGGACATCGACGGCCGCGGCGAGAAGATCGCCGAGAAGATCGCCAAGCCCGCTTCCACTCCGGCCGTGAGGGCCGTCCAGGGAGATTCGACCCGTGGCACGCACTGAGATTCTCATTCAGGGCCGGCCGAGATCCGGATCCCTCCCGGTCGCACACGAGGCGGAACCGGTCCGCCCGTGGATCGAGCGCTTCGAGAGCGAGGAGCGCGGCGGGCCGTCCCTCCGCACCCCGGTCATCGCAGGCGCGCTCACCGTCGTCCTCGGACTCGGCGGCTTCGTCGGCTGGGCCTTCGCCGCGCGCCTCGACAGCGCGGCCGTGGCGAACGCGACGGTGATCGTCGATTCCAAGCGCAAGACCGTGAGCCATCTCGAAGGCGGCATCCTCAAGACCCTGCTCGTCCAGGAGGGCGACCCGGTCCAGGCGGGACAGCCGCTCCTGAAGCTCGACGACACGCGCGCCAGGGCCGAGCTCGAGCAGCTTCGGGCCAAGCGGATCGGCCTCGAGGCGCGCCTCGTGCGCCTCCGCGCCGAGCAGGCGCGCGAGGCGGACCTGGCCTTCCCCGAGGCGTTGAAGGCATCCCCGAGCCCCATCGCCGCGGAGGTGATGAAGGCGGAGCGCAATGTCTTCGCCTCCCGCCGGGAAATGTTCGGCCGCAAGATCGACATTCAGCGGAAGACGGTCGAGCAGCAGACCGCGGAGCTTGCGGCGATCAACGCCCAGGCCGTGGCGAACGCCCGCCAGGCCGAGCTCCTGAGCCGGGAGCTCAATGCCGTCGCGACGCTCGTGGAGAAGGGTTACGCGCCCCGTCCGCGCCTCACCGAGCTGCAGACCCGGGAGAGCGAGCTGACCGGCCGGGCGGCGGAGCTCGTGGCGCGCAAGGCGAAAGCCGAGCAGGCCAAGGCCGCGGCCGAGCTGGAGATCGTCTCCATCGAGAACGACTTCCAGCAGCAGGTTGCCGCCGATCTCCAGGCGGCGCAGCTGGAGCTCGCCGAGACCGTCGAGCGCATGAGCGCGGCGGACGACGTCCTGCGCCGGATCGAGGTGGTCTCGCCGCAGAGCGGCATCGTCACGAACATCCGCATGCGCACCCCGGGCGGCGTCATCTCGCCGGGCCAGCCGATCCTCGACATCGTTCCCGAGCACGAGCCGCTGATCATCGAGGCGAAGGTCGGGCTGCGCGACATCGACTCCGTCCATGTGGGGGCGCCCGTCCAGGTGAGGCTCACCGCCTACAACAACCGGAGCACGCCTCCGCTCGCGGGCACGCTGACCTATCTCTCGGCGGATCAGCAGATCGACGAGCGCAACGAGTCCGCCTTCTACGTGGTGAGGGCCGCAATCGCCCCGGAAAGCCTGGCGAGCAATCCGGCCGTCAAGCTCTATCCCGGCATGCCGGCCGAGATCCTCATTCTCAACAAGCCGCGCCGCGCCATCGACTACCTGCTGGCGCCGATCACGGAGAGCTTCAACCGCGCGTTCCGCGAGGAGTGATCCGTCAGGAACCGCCGCCCCTTCTGCAGAAGGGGCGGCCGTGCTGCGCCCGCAAAGGGAGATGGCCGCGCCTCGCGCTTCTCTCTTGACCGGACGTCCATGGCAAATATTTCGAAAATCGAAATAAAACTGTTTGAGTTTATATCTTCTAATGAACGATTTTATTACTAGATAAATACGCAAAAATACTGCCGCGGATTACGTTTTTTACTGCTTTTCGGGGTTTACAAATCGGCCGCTCTTTAGCAGTTTTGCACCGCGGCGAATGCGAGGCACGCCCTTCGCGAACCCTGCTTCTGAAACGTCAGGGAGTTTCGTCCGCAGTAATCCACCCCATCCATCCGGTGGGCAGCTGACCCTCCGGCCAGACAGCAAGGAGACAGGCATGGCAACTCTTGAAGGTGGTGCCTATCACGACACGCTTCATGGTACCCATTCCCCGGATGTGATCTTCGGGAATGGCGGAGACGACTTCCTCTTCGGAGGGCGCGGCGGCGACGCTCTCTTCGGCGGGGACGGCGACGACCTTCTCTTCGGCGGGGAAGGCGAGGACGCCCTGTTCGGCGGCGCCGGCCACGACGTGCTCTTCGGCGGCAACGGCAACGACATGATGCAGGGCGGCGCCGGTGAGGACGTGCTCTTCGGCGGCAACGGCGACGACGTGCTGCAGGGCGGCGCCGGTGACGACTATCTCCGGGGTGGCAACGGCAACGACGTCCTCCAGGGCGGCGACGGCAACGACAGCCTGGACGGCAATGCCGGAGACGACCTGCTCCAGGGCGGCGCGGGCGACGACGTCATCCGCGGCGGTTCGGGCGACGACGTCATCCAGGGCGGCGCCGGCGACGACGTGCTGCACGGCAATTCGGGGCAGGACGTCTTCGTGTTCTCCGGCGGCGGCGGCAACGACGTCGTCATGGACTTCAAGGTCGGCGAGGACCTGCTCCAGATCTCCAAGGGGATCAACGGCACGGACATCGCCTCGGCGGACGACATCGCGAGCCGCGTCCATCAGGTCGGTGGCAACACGCTCATCGACCTCGGAAACGGCGACACGATCACCCTCGTCAACGTCAATGCCGAGGACGTGCAGAACAACCCGGGCGACTACTTCTCCGTCCAATAACGTGCAAAGGCGCTGCAGCCCCGCGCTGCAGCGCCCCAACCTCGAGGGCTCTGGAACGGCATGGCGTTGCTCGACCTTTCGGACATGGACCCTATGGCGGGCGAAGCGGACAAGCCGCTCGCGTTCCATCTCGGCGGCGCGGCGATGCTGGCGGTCTGGGATGTGCCGGAGCCGGTGCGTTCGCCCGCGTCCCTCTCCGTCGCAGAGGCCGTCGCCGTCGCTCCGACCGCATCCCTTCGCCTTCCGCGTCAAGGCGGCGGCACGCGTCTCCTGTGGGTCCTGCGCCGGCCCGAGGGCAGGGCGCTGCATGCGACGCTCGCGATCGAGGCTCTCGGCCTGAGCGCGGAACTGACCGTCGCGGGCGACGCGCCGCTCCCCGCGCTCGACGCGGCCATCCTTCTCGACGGTCTCGAAGACCGCGCGGGCGCCACGCTCGCTTCGACGCTTCTCAATCTCTGGAGCGGCCTCTTCCGTCTTAACCGCAATGCGGGCTTCGTCCGCGCCGTCGGCGCGCTCTTGCATCGCCTCGATCCGTCGCCCCAGCCTGCCGCCGTCGTCGCGCGCGCGGTCGACGGTCTCGCCCTCGTGCAGACACCGTTCCCGGCGGGCTTCGGCCCGGTCCGGTCCATCCACCGCATCGGAGCGCGCGGCGTGGAGAAGCTGAAGGGCGAGCCGCACCGCGCGCCGCTCGGAAGCGGTCGGGAGATGCTTCATCTGCTGGCCGCTCTCGAAGCGGCGGAGCAGGGCGGCTGGCTCGCCATCTGCGGGCAGGAAGGCATCGTGGTGCGGCGGCTGCTCAGGCCCGAGAGGAGGCCGCCCTCGCTCACCGCGTGGCTGCGCGAGCACGGCAAGAAGGCGGCCGGCCTGCGCGAGCATCTGCTCGCCGAACTCTCCGGTCTCGCCGCTTCCGGCAGCGCCGCGTCGGTGGAGGTGCAGCTCGCCGCGCCCCTCGACCGTCAGCAGGTCACGGGCGCGGGCCTCGCGGCGGAGATCGCCTGCGCCCTTTCCACGCCCTCCGGGACGCTCGTCACCGGCTGGTTCCGGGATCCTTTGGGCCTCGTCGCGGGCATCGCCGCCGTCACGGAGAGCGGAACGGTCCATGACCTGACCGGGAGCCTCCATCGCTTTCCCGTCACTGCGGAAGCCGTCGGCGGAGGGCGCGTCGCCGCCACGGGATTCGCGGCTCTCGCGCCTTCCCCCCGTGGCGCGGCGCCGCTTCTCCAGCCGCGCTTCCGCCTCCTGCTGCGCTCGGGGGCCTATCACCCGCTGGTTCCGGCTCCCCAGCCCGCCGACCCCGCGGAGGCCCGCGCCGCGGCGCTTCGCGCCGTGCCGCCACAGCATGTCAGCGAGACGCTCCTCGCGAACGTGCTGACGCCGGTGATCGCCGAACTCCACCGCCGGACGCAGGCCCGCGCGAACGCGCCGCGCCTGCATCGGATCGGGGAGCTGCCGGCGCGTCCGAAGGCGTCCGTCGTCATTCCCCTCTACAAGGCGCTCGATTTCCTGCGCTTCCAGATCGCCGCCTTCGCCATGGATCCCTGGTTCCGGCAGAATGCCGAGCTGATCTATGTCCTCGACTCGCCGGAGCAGGCGGCGGAGGTCGAACACCTGATCGGCGGCCTGCATCTCGTCTACGGGCTTCCGGTCCTCCTCGCCGTCATGGAACGCAACGGCGGGTATGCGCGCGCCTGCAACGCGGGAGCGGCCCTCGCCCGGGGCGACGTGCTCGCGCTCGTCAATTCCGACGTCGTTCCGGTCTCGCACGGCTGGCTCCAGGCCCTCGCGTCGCGTCTCGACGGGCGCAGGCGCATCGGAGCGGTGGGCCCGAAGCTCCTGTTCGAGGACGGCTCGCTCCAGCACGCGGGCATGTATTTCGAGCGCGATCATCGCGGGCGCTGGCTCAACCATCACTTCTACAAGGGCATGCCGCGCTTCTATCCGCCCGCGACGGAGGAGCGCGTCGTTCCCGCCGTAACCGGGGCCTGCCTCGTGACGTCGCGCGAGCTTTTCGAGAAGGTCGGCGGCTTCACGGAGGATTACGTGATCGGCGACTACGAGGACAGCGACCTGTGCCTCAAGATCAGCGCCGCCGAGCGCCGGATCCTCTATGCGCCCGAGGTCGAGCTCTACCATCTCGAACGCAAGTCGATGACGCTGAGCGGCGAATACATGAAGGGCGTCGCCTGGCAGTACAACTGCGCCCTCCACGCCTCCCGCTGGGGAGACCGGATCGCCGCGATCATGAGCGCGTACAGAAAAACCGCAAGAACGAGGAGTAAGGCCGCATGAACGCTCAGGTCGGCAGCAAGGTTTCCGCCTATCGGCCTCTGCTCTCCCCCGCGGAGGAGGACCGCCTCTCCGCGCTCCAGGAGGCTCTCGCGCGCAACCGCTTCCTGCCGGCGCCTCCGCCGGAGAACGTTTTCGTCGGCGACGGGGACTACCGGGCCATCGGCGCGGAGTTTCTCGGACATTTCGTGCGCATCGGCGGCCTTAGGCCTTCCGACCGCGTCCTCGACATCGGCTGCGGCATCGGCCGCATGGCGGTGCCGCTGACCCAGTATCTCGACGGGGAGAAGGGCCGCTACGAGGGCGTCGATCCGGTGAAGGAAGGAATCGAATGGTGCGTGCAGAACGTCACGCCCGTCTATCCGAACTTCCGGTTCTGCCAGGTCGACCTGGCGCACGAGCTCTACAATCCGGGCGGATCGCTGGCCGGTCACGAGGTCGTGCTGCCCTTCTCGGACGCGGGCTTCGACTTCGCCGCGATGGTCTCGGTCGCGACGCACCTGCCCGTCCCGGAAATCTCCGCCTATGCCCGCGAGGTCATGCGCCTGCTGGCGCCGGGCGGCCGGCTCTTCATGACGGCCTTTCTCGTGCTCGACGGGGACGTGGAGAGGACCGGCGCGCGTCCCCGCTTCACGCCGGGACGGGAGGAGGGAACCTGGTACGGCGACCCCGCCGCTCCGCTTGCCGCCATCGGGTTCGACAGGGCGCTGATCGAGGGAGCCCTGCAGGCGGCGGGACTCCGCATCCGCAAGGTCAGCCTCGGCCATTGGCGCGGCATCGACAGTGCCCATTACCAGGACATCGTCATCGCGACGAAGCCGGAGGAGGCGGCCTGACCATGCGCGTCCTCGTCGTCGCCCACAATCATCCGGACCTGCACCCCGGGGGAACGGAGATCTTCGCCCACGACCTGTTCCGTGAGCTTAGGGGAAGGCCGGACGTCGAGGCCCTGTTCCTGGCGGCCACCAACCGCATCCACCGGGAGCCCCGGCCCGGCACGAGCTTCCAGGCGGTGAGCGACGCGCCGGACGAGGTGGTGCTCTGGAGCGGCCATTTCGACCATTTCTACCTGAGCCAGGTCGACACCTACGGCGTCGTTCCGCAGCTTGCGGGGCTCCTGCGCGAGTTCAGGCCCGACGTGGTGCATCTCCATCACGTCCTGCTTCTCGGCGTGGAGTTCATCGCCGTGATCCGGCGCGTGCTGCCGCAGGCGCGGATCGTGATGACCCTGCATGACTATTACGCCATCTGCGCCCATGACGGGCTGATGATGCGGACGCGTGGCCGCGAGCGCTGCGAGCGCGCCTCACCCAACCGCTGCGCCGGGTGCTTCCCCGAGACCGCGGCGGACCGTTTCCTCCTGCGCGAGCGCTACATCAAGACCCTGTTCGCGCAGGTCGACCGCTTCATCGCCCCGAGCCGGTTCATCAAGGAGCGCTTCGTCGCCTGGGGAATTCCCGCGGCGCGGATCGACGTGGTGCCGAACGGCCGGCCCGAGGCGCCGGTCGCCGCGCACCGTCCCTCGCCGGACGGGCGCCGGGCGGTCTTCGGCTATTTCGGCAATCTCAACCCCTGGAAGGGTGCGACCGTGCTTCTGAAGGCGGCGCAGCGCCTGGTCGCCGAGGGGGAGCGCGATTTCGAGCTGCGCATCCATGGCGGAGCGCCGTTCCAGTCGGAAGGGTTCGTGGAGGAGGTCGATGCGCTCGCCCGCGCCGTCGAGCCGCACGCGGTGCGCCTCGGCCCCTACCGGCGCGAGGATCTTCCGGTGCTGATGGCGCAGGTCGACTGGGTCGTGATGCCGTCCATCTGGTGGGAGAATGCGCCACTCGTCATTCAGGAGGCGTTTCATCACCGCCGTCCGGTGATCGCGAGCGGGATCGGCGGCATGGCCGAGGCCGTGCGCGACGGGACCGACGGCCTGCACGTGCGCCCGGACGATCCGGTCGCGCTCGCCCGCGCCATGCGGCAGGCGATGCAGGAACCGCGGCTCTGGAGCAGGCTGGTCGAGGGAATCCGGCCGCCTCCGACCATCGCCGAAACGGCGGACCGCCACCTTCGCCTCTACCGCGGCCTCGACGCGCCCGCGCAGGCCGCCTGATGCAGGGAGGGACGACCTCATGAGCACGGCAGAAGTCAGGACATCGCCCCAGCGCTCGCCGGAGGCGGCGAAGGGTCAGATCCAGGGACGGCTCGACGCGATCGAGAGCCGCCGCCTCTACGGCTGGGTCTGGGACCGCGGGCAGCCCGAGGAGAGGCTCCTCGTGCGGGTGCTCTTCCGGGGGCGGATGGTGGCCTCCGCCACGGCCGACCGCCCCCGCATCGACCTGCGGCGCAACGGCATCGGCGACGGGGCGCATGCCTTCGAGGTCGAGCTGCCGGACGGCGTGGGGCAGGATCTCGGAGAACTGGAGGTGGTCGCCGTCTCCCGCCGGACCGGGGAGGAGATCGTCCTCCCCGCGCCGAGCCGGGACGAGCGCGTCGCAGAGGCGGCGATCAGCGCGCCGCTCAACAGGGTGCTGCAGCAGCTCGAAGTGCTGATCGCGGCGCAGCACCGCTCCCAGGTCATCCTGCGCGAGGCGGTGGAGGCGATCCGCGAGACGGCGGGGCAGGTGGAGCGCATGGCCTCGCAGGAGGACGGCATCGGCGCCGCGCTGGAGGTCGTCCGCTCCAATCACGGTGAGCTCGCCCAGCGGATCGCCGACGTGGAGGTCTTCCACATGCGCTTCGACAAGATGATCGCCGGGTTCGACGAGCGCATCGCCGAGCTTGCGAACGCGGCCGACAGGCCCATGCGGCGCGCCGTCGCGATCCTGATCGCCCTGGCCGGCATTTCCGCCGCCAGCGCCGTTTCCACCCTGATGATCGCGCTCCGATAGGAGAGTTCATGACGATTGCAGTCCGACATTCCCCGCAGCTCGACATGCCGCACGCCCCGCGTCCGGACCAGGCCATGGGCGGCGCGTTCCCCCCCGATCCCCTGGCCCTCCCGACCGACGGCGAGACCGTGATCGCATCGCCCGTGGGCGACGACCTCCTGCTCGTGAGCGGCGTGGCGGATTCCATGTCCGCTGCGGTTCCGGTGCTCCTCAACGGCGACCCGGCGCTCACCATGACCGCGAACGTCGTCACCTGGGTGCGGAGGGATGCGCCGCCGGAAGCGTGCATCGGCTTCGTCGCCGTCGTGCCGGTGCGCGTCGCGGGACGGGTGCGGATCCGCTCCATCGTGATGCGGCGAAAGGGCCAGCCGGTCCGCTACACCCTGGTGCGGCGGGCGCTGCCGCTCACGGCCCTGATGAACATCGTCGCCGCCGACGCGGATGCCGAGTTCCCGAAGATCGCGGATGGGGTGGCCCAGGCTCTGGTGACGGGCCGGAGCGATCCCAAGCGCGTCGCGGCGGCCCTGTCCATGCTGACGGCGACGGCGCATGTGGACGGCTTCGTCGAGGTCATGGGGACCCTCGACACCGGCGAGGTCTATCTTCAGGGCTGGTCGGGCGAGCTGCCCGCCGACGGTGCGCGCCTGATCGTCTCGCACGAGGGTCTGACCATGGCGGATTTCATGGCCGCCAAGGTGCAGCGGGACGATCTCGGCGAGAGGGGACACGGCTTCGTCGGCATCCTGAAGACCGGCGGGGCGCCCCTCGACCTCGAGAGGCTCCAGCGCCTGTTCTTCCGCGGCCGGAACGGCTGGCGGACCCTGGAGATCTACGAGAAGCGCGTCCACCTTTCGCCCCTCGACGTGCCGGCGCACATCCGCGACGTGCTGCCCCGCGCCGCCGCAGGGGAGGAGACGCTGAGCCTCCTCAGGAAGGCGGGGGCGCGATACGACGGCCGCGATACGGTCTCCTCCCTCAAGGAACCGGTCCGGATCGGCATGGATGCGGTGCTCGACCTGCCGAAGGGCGGGATCCTGGTGAGCGGCTGGATGCTCGATCCGCTCCATGCGGTGAAGGAGGTGGTGCTCCATGCGGGCAGGCAGGCCGCCCGCGTGGACGCAACCTGGACGCGCCTTGCCCGGCCGGACGTCACCGCGGCCTTCCACCAGGATCCGGCCTTCGGGCACAGCGTCGATCCGCACCGGCACGACCACGGCTTCCTCGCCTTCGTCCCGGGCCTCGCCGCCACGGGTTCGGACCCGGTCTATTTCGAGATCCGCATCGACGAGGACACCTCGGCCTTCTATCCGCTCAAGCCCGTCCGCGCCTCGTCCCGCCGCGCCCTCGACAGGATCGTCACGGCCCTCGACCCGCGCTCGGCCGCCACCGGCATGGCGATCGAAGCCCATATCGGGCCGATGATCCACGCCTTCGATCACCCCAAGCCGAGGCCCGCGGAGCAGCGCGACTTCGGCTACGACGAGAGCGCCTCCAGCCTTGCGCTGGTCCTCGGCGGCCGGCGCGACGGGGAGGAGGTGCTCGTCGCCCTGTCCCTGCTCGCCCTCGACCCCGCGATGCACGCGGTGCCCGTCATCGTCAGCGTGCCGGTCGAGCTTTACGGCAAGATCGCGGCGGAGGTGCAGCGCCTCGCGCGGTTCTACGGCCTCGGCGTCAGGCTCGTCGGCGCGGACGGGGTGCAGGATGCCTGCGATGCGCTGGATGCGGCCACCCATGCCACGGGCGTGGACACGCTCGTCTTCCTGTCCGCCGGCGTCATGCCGCGCCGGCCCGGCTGGCTCGCCACCCTCGAGCGGGCCTACCGCAAGCGCGGCGGGAAGGCGCTCGTGAGCCCCACCATCCTGTTCGAGGACAACTCGGTGTGCTTTGCGGGCACGGTGCTGGACCAGCGCGAGCGGCGCCTGGTCGACAGCTTCCTCGGCTACCCGGGCGATGCGATCCGCGGCGCCGAACCGGTGGAGGTCATGGCGGGCTCCAGCGCCTGCTGCATCCTCTCCCGCCAGGCCTTCCACGACATCGGCGGCTTCAGCCAGTCCTACATGAGCGTGCGCGAGAAGAGCCGCGATCTCTGCCTGAAGCTGAAGCTCGCGGGCACGCCCTCCGTCTGGCTGCCGGACGTGGAGATGGTCGCCGCCGAGGTCGATCCGGTCGAGGCCGGTCTTCCGTGGCAGCGCCTCGTGCAGCACGTCGACCGCTGGAGCTTCGACCGGCGCTGGTCCCTCCTGGTCGCCAACATGCGAGGAGTCGAATGACCTATCATCCGTTGCGCGTTCTCGTGGTCTCCCACGGCCATCCGAGCTTTTCGCTCGGGGGCGCGGAGGTCGCCTCCTACAACCTCCACAAGGGCCTGAACGCCATCGAGGGCGTCAGCTCCCGTTTTCTCGCGCGCGTCGGGCACCCGGTGGTGCGCCACAGCGGCACCGCGCTTCTCAGCCTGCGCCAGAAGGAAGGCGAGATTCTCTACCACGCGGACGATTACGATCACTTCTTCCTGTCCAACAGGAACACGGAGGAGATCGAGCGGGATTTCCTGCGCGTGGTGCTCGACCTCAAGCCCGACGTGATCCACTTCCACCATTTCATCGGCCTGGGCCTCGAATGCCTCTATGCCGTCCGCAGGGCCCTGCCCGACACGGTGATCGTGGTGACGTTCCACGAGTTCCTGTCCATCTGCCACCATCACGGGCAGATGGTGAAGACCCGCAACAACAGCCTGTGCCGGCAATCCTCCCCGGCCGACTGCAACGCCTGCTTCCCTGAAATCTCGCCGGCGCGTTTCCTGCGGCGCGAGAAGTTCGTGCGCGGGCTCCTGGAGCTGGCGGACCATTTCGTCTCCCCCAGCCAGTTCCTCGTGGACCGCTACGTGGACTGGGGCCTCGACCGCTCACGGTTCACGGTGATCGAGAACGGCCTCGACATCGTCGAGCCGACGCCGCCCCGGCCGCTGCCGCCGGGCGGGCGGCGTGCGCGGTTCGCCTATTTCGGGCAGATCACCGCGTTCAAGGGCGTGGACGTGCTGCTCGACGCCGTGGCGCGGATTCCGGAATCGGTGTGGGGAGAGGATGCCCAGCTGATGATCTTCGGCGGCAACCTGGAGCGCCAGCCCACCGCCTTCCAGCAGAAGATCGAGAAGCTCGTCGAGCAGGCCGGACCCCGCGCGCGCTTCTACGGCGCCTACCAGAACGCGGAGATGCCGCGGCTCATGCAGTCCATCGACTGGACCATCATTCCGTCGATCTGGTGGGAGAACTCGCCCATCGTGATCCAGGAATCCTTCTTCCACGGGCGGCCCATGATCTGCAGCAACATCGGCGGCATGGCCGAGAAGATCGCGGACGGGGTGAACGGCCTGCACTTCCGGGTCGGCTCGCCGGAGGATCTCATCGACCGGATGACCGAGGCGCTGACCGATCCAGGCCTGTGGGACCGCCTGCGCGCCGGAATCCCGCAGCCGCTGAGCTATCGCGACTGCGCGCAGAGGCACCTGGACCTCTACTACGCCGTCGCGGCGAACCGCGATTCCACGCCCGCAGCCCGCACGGCCTAGGGTTCGGGGCAGAAACTTCAGCCAGAAGGAGAGACAACGTGGCCCGCATTCTCGTCATGATCCCCTCGGGGGAAGTCTACGACCACGACAACGTTCGCTGGTATCGCTACAAGGACGTCCAGAGCCATATCAACCACTATCACAACATCGGCGACGCCTTCGTCTTCGACTCGTCCCTCAAGCTCCTGAACTTCGACAAGCTCGGGGTTCTCCCCATCGCGAACCCGAACCTCGACGACATCGACCGCCTGAACGAGGAATACGACTACGTGTTCCTGCGCGGCTCCAACTACGTCCACAAGGACATGCGCTGGAGCCAGACCATCGAGGTCCTCAAGCGCCTCAAGATCCCGGTCATCGCCTTCGGCATCGGCGCCCAGGCGCCCGTGAAGGGCAAGATCGAGCTTTCGGAGGAGACCAAGACGGTGCTCCGCATGATGGCGGATTCCACCACGTCCATCGGCGTGCGCGGCACCTATTCGGCGCAGGTCCTGTGGGACATCGGCATCCGCAACGTCCGCATCGTCGGCTGCCCGACGGCGTTCCGGCGCAACAACCCGAACCTGACGATCCAGCTGCAGCCGCTCGACAAGGTCCGCTACGTGGGCATCACCATGCGCCGCGAGGTCTCGCCGGCCTATGCCCAGGACATCAAGCGCTACCTCACCTTCCACCGCGACCTCGTGAAGTCCCTCGCGCAGCGTTTCGACGTCGTGCTCATGGCCCAGGGCGAGGTCGAGGAGAAGAAGATCGTCTTCGGAACGCCCGAGCAGAAGGAGGAGGCCTTCGCCGCCCTGCGCGCCAACAAGTGGGTCTCCGACTGGTATCTCGACGAGACCATGGAGAAGCTCCACCGCGAGCGCCTGTTCTATTCCGACGTGGTCGCCGACTACGAGGATCTGGTGCAGCAGAAGGACCTGGTTCTCGGCTACCGCCTGCACGGCAACCTGATGGCGCTGTCGAACGGCACGCCCTCGATCTACTTCACCTACGACAGCCGCACGGTGGAGTTCGCCGAGACCTTCCAGATCCCGAGCTTCGACGTGTTCTCGGGCAAGGACTTCAGCCTGGAGGAGTACTGGGACCAGTCCCTGTTCGACAAGTTCAACCGGGCCTATCACCACACCTATCGCGAGATGCGGCAGTTCCTGGTGGAGAACGGCGTCGACACCAAGATGGTCGACGTCATGGAGAAGGTCCGGGACCCTGTCCAGAAGGTCGCCTGAGGGGGCTGCGATGAAGAGGCCGCTGGCGCTTCTCGCCCTCTCTCTCCTGGCAGGAAGCGTTTCGTGGACCGGCGCTCGTGCCGAGACGGCCGGGCGCCGGGACTTCGCCGTCGTCCCGGCGGGACCCGTCGAGACGGTGTTCGACTGGTCGCGCGACGCCTGCGCCAAAAGCCACGTGCCGGACGCCTCCGCCCGGGCCTTCCGCAACGCGGACGGGGAGGTGCGCCTGATCGCGAGCCACAACGACAACCGGGCCTTCGTGGGCCCGAGCCTCGATGCCGTGCGCCCGCGCTGCGAGGTGGTGTACAAGGGGCGCCGCTCGGCGCGCCTCGCCGATTTCGACGACCTGAGCTGGATCGGGGCGGTCTACACCCGCGACGGAAGGACGGTCTACGCCCTCGCGCATACGGAACTGCGGGGGGAGCGCACGCCGGGGCAATGCCCCGCGGGCCGCTACAGCGCCTGCCTGCTCAACACCGTCACCGGCCTCGTCTCCCATGACGGCGGGCGCCGCTTCGAGAAGGCCTCCGCGGCGCCGCCTGTGGTGGCGACGCTGCCCTATGCCTATCCCACGGACCGCGAGGCGCGGGTCGGCTACGCCAATCCCTCGAACATCGTCGAGCGGGACGGGTGGTACTACGCCTTCATCTTCGCGGACGGATACCGGGACCAGCGCCGGGGCAACTGCCTCATCCGCACGAAGACCCTCGACGATCCGTCTTCCTGGCGGGCCTGGGACGGAGCGGGCTTCACCGTGACGTTCGCAGATCCGTTCCGGGAGCCCGCCGTCGACGCCCCGTCCCATGTCTGCCAGCCTGTTGCGCCCAACGTGATCGGCCGGATGATCGGCAGCGTCTCCAAGGTGCGCGGGACGGACATGGTTGTCGCCGTGTTCGGCGACAGGCGCCGCACGGCGGACGGGCGGACGGTCGAGGGGATCTACGCCTCCGCCTCCGCCGACCTCCTGACCTGGACGCCGCCGGTCCTCGTGATGGAGGCGCAGCTCCTCTGGGACAAGTCGTGCGACCGGCCCGACGCCTATTTCTATCCGAGCCTCCTCGACCCGCAGGCGCGCACCCCGTCGTTCGAGGATGTGGGTGCGACGGGCTATCTCTACCTGACCCGCTACAATCTCAAGGACTGCAGGGTGACCTGGGACCGGGACCTCGTGCGCGTTCCGGTGGCGATCCGCGCCGCGCCGTGAGGGCGGGGGCGGCGACGCGCTCCCGCTTCCCTGCACCCGCGAGAAAGGCTTAATCCGCAGCCGCAGGAAGGATGCGACTCCTGGGCAGGTTGGGTCCGGCGACCTTTCTGCGATAGATAGCCGGGACCGAAACGAGAAGACCGATGCGACCCATGAACTGGGCAGACCTACCGGACCTGAAGACGCCTTTCGTCCTCGTTCAGCGGGAAAGGATGTTCCGTAACCTGCAACGGGCGGCCGACATCGCGGCCGGGGCAGGCGTGCGTCTGCGTCCGCACGTGAAGACCCACAAGTCGGTCGAACTGGCCGCGCTGCAGCAGGAGTTCGGAGCGGAAGGGCTGACCGCCTCGAAGCCGAGCGAGGCGGAGGTCTTCGTCCATGCGGGCTTCAAGGACGTGCTGGTCGCCTATCCGGTCGTGGATGCCGAGCGCATCATCCCTCTGCTCCAGGCCGCCGAGCGGAACCGGGCTTCCGTCACCTTCATCGCCGACAGCCGCGAGGGGATCGCCGCGCTCGACAGGGCGGCGAAGGTCGTCGGGCGCGCCGTTCCGGTGCGGATCAAGATCGACGTGGGGCTCCACCGCTGCGGGGTCGCGGCGGATTCGCCCGCGCTGGGGGATCTGGCGAATGCGCTGCGGCAGGCGCCCGCGCTGGCCTTCGACGGGCTCCTCTCCCATGCGGGGCATGCCTATGCCTGCCGCGGGCGCGACGCGATCGCCGAGGTCGCGGCGGAGGAGCGGCGCCTCATGCTGCTCGCGAAGAAGCGAATGGAGGGCTTCGGCTTTCCCGATGCGAAGATCTCCGTCGGCTCGACCCCCACCGTCTTCGCGTCCGGGAGCTTCGAGGACATCGACGAGATCCGGCCGGGGAACTACGTCTTCCTTGACCTCACCGCCGTCCGCCTCGGCATCGCCACTCTGGACGATGTCGCCCTCGCCGTGGTCGCGACCGTGGTGAGCGCGAACGAGGATTACTACATCGTCGACGCCGGCTCGAAGGCGCTCACCTCCGATCTCGGCGCCCACAGTTCCGGCGGCAGCGGCTACGGCCTCGCATTCGCCTTCGACGGCCGGGAGCAGGGCCTCCCGGTGGTGCGGCTCTCCGAGGAGCACGGCTTCGTGGAGCGGCGCGGCGGCGGCCTCGCGACCGGGACGCGTCTGCTCATCTATCCCAACCACGCCTGTCCGGTCGTGAACCTGTTCAGCCGCGTGGCGGTCTCCGACCCGGGCGGCGAGCCGTCCCTGTGGTCGGTGGACGCGCGGGGGCGCGTCGTCTGAGGCGGGCCCGCCCGGCGCCGGAGGGGCTTCCATTCCGTGACGGCATCACGGAGGGACATGCCGGACGCCTCCCTCCAAAGGGCGAGGCCTAGCCGGCTAAAGTTGTGATCCCGTTCAAATCCCAGGCTTTTCACCGTCATGCAAATGTGATTGTCTCGACCCATAAGGACGCGGAAAGCGCCATCATGGGAGGGACGTGGGACGTGGACAATGCCAGCTTGCCCGCGATCGAGGTCGACCGCCTGCAGGTCAGCTACGGCAGCCAGCAGGTGCTGCACGGAGTGAGCCTCTCCGTCGCCCCGGGGGAGTTCATCGCCATCCTCGGCTCGTCCGGATGCGGGAAGACGACGCTCCTGAGAACCATCGCCGGATTCCAGAAGGCCTCCGGCGGCGCCATCCGGCTCTTCGGGCGCGACGTGGTGGACGTGCCGCCGGAGAAGCGCGGCATGGCCATGATGTTCCAGTCCTACGCCCTGTGGCCGCACATGACCGTGCTGGGCAACGTGGGCTACGGGCTGCGCCTGCGCGGGGTTGCCAAGGACGAGATCCGGGCGCGGGTGGCGGCGGTCCTGAAGATGCTCAACCTGTCGGGGCTGGAGGACCGGAAGGTGACCAACCTCTCCGGCGGACAGCGCCAGCGCGTCGCCCTGGGGCGGGCGCTCGCCATCGAGCCGGAGATCCTGCTCCTCGACGAGCCCCTCTCGAACCTCGACGCGAAGGTGCGCATCCAGCTCCGTTCGGAGATCAAGGCGCTCCAGGCGCGCCTCGGCTTCACGGCCATCCACGTCACCCACGACCGCGAGGAGGCCATGACCATGGCGGACCGGATCGTGGTCATGGATGCGGGGCGCATCGCACAGGTCGGGCCGCCGAAGGAGGTCTACGACCGGCCCAACTCGCCCTTCGTCGCCAGCTTCATGGGGGCCGAGAACACCATCGAGCTGGACGTGCGACCCGCCGAGGGCGGCGTCGAGATCCGCACGGGCGACGGGCCTGCCGTTCCCTATGCGGGCGCCGTTCCGGTCGGCGCCGTGACGGCCTATTTCCGCGACGACGTCGCGTCCCTCGACGAGCCGGACGCCCGGGTCGAGGGAGCCATCGTTCTGCCCGGGACAATTACGCAGAGAACGTATCCCGGCGGACACTACAGGTACGTGGTCGCGATCGGCGACCGTCATTTCACCGTGACGGACGACGGCTACCACGACGTCGACCGCCCCGTCGGCCTGAGGCTGCCGGTGGCGTCGCTGCACCTGTTCCCCACCGATCAAGCCAAGGGAGGAATCCATGCGTAGAGCCCTTTACGCCGCGGGCTTTGCGGCGCTACTCATGACGGGCGCCGCCAGCGCGCAGACGCTCAACGTCGCAACCGCCGGCGACCAGAACATGGTCGACTACATCAAGGACTATCTCGGTCCGCTTTTCGAAAAGCAGCATCCCGGCGTCAAGGTCGTCGCCGTCGGCACGGGACCCGGCGACGGCGGGTCCCAGAAGATCTTCGAGAAGCTCGAGGCGCAGAGCAAGGCCGGGGCTCCCGCCGATTTCGACGTGGTGGTCATCCACCAGAAGGCCGCGGGCACCATGGTGCAGAGCAACCTGCTCAAGAAGTACCGCGACGACCTTCCCACCGGCAAGCTCGTGACGCGCGACACGGCGACGAACTCCCTCGGCACCGACGTCTCGGGATACGTCATGCCGATGTTCCATTCGCAGACCGCCATCGCCTACAACCCCGACCTCATCAAGGATCCGCCGAACAGCTATGCGGAGCTGCGCGAGTGGGTGAAGAAGAACCCGAAGCAGTTCGGCTACAACGGCATCAAGGGCGGCATGTCCGGCGTCGCCTTCGTGACGGGCTGGGTCGCGGCCTTCGGCGGCGACGCGGCGAAGCTGGAGAAGGGGCCCTACGACGCCGCCCAGAAGGCGACCTGGGAGAAGGCCCTCGCCGACCTGAAGGAGTTCAACCGGAACGTCGTGATCACGCCCGGCAACGCCGGCACTCTCGATATGCTCAACCGCGGCGAGATCGCCATGGGGCCGGTCTGGGTCGACATGTTCTACACCTGGAAGGCCGAGGGCAAGCTTCCGCCGAACATGCGCCTGAAGCTCGTGTCGCCCGGCATGCCGGGGCAGCCGATGTACTACGCGATCCCCGCCAAGACGGCGCATGAGAAGCTCGCCGCGGAGTTCGTGGCGCTCGCGACCAGCCCCGACGTGCAGGCGGAGGGCATCGTGAAGCGGTTCAACTGGTATCCGGGCATCGATGCCAAGAACCTGGAGGGCAAGCTCGACCAGGCCGTGTGGAACCAGCTCTTCGCGGACATCCCGCCGGACGCGCTTTCCGCCAACGGCAAGCCGTTCCCGATCAGCCCCTATTTCAACGACATTCTCGAAGCCTACGAGAAGAAGGTCGCGAACTGACCTGTCCGTTCATTCCGCGGGCGTCCGGCGCGGGCGCCCGCGGCGCTTCGGCACCGGCTCACCGCCGAAACCGGGATCCTGCTCGACCATGGCGCGACCTTCGCTCTTCGGCCTCCTGCTCATCGCCCCCGCCCTGGCGATGATCGGCGTGCTCTTTCTCTACCCGCTCGGGTTCTCGCTCGCCTCCGCCTTCACGGGGCCGGACGGCGCGCCGTCCCTCGAATCCTTCCGGAAGGCGTACGAGCTCTATTCCACCGACATCCTCTTCACCCTCTTCATCGTCATCGTCTCGACGGCGCTGACCGGCCTGTTCTCGATCGCGATTGCGGGCATCCTCACCCTGAGCGAGACGCCGTGGCTCGTCGCGGTGCTGCGCAGCCTCTACCGCTGGCCGCTCTTCATTCCCTTCATCGTCGCCGCCCAGTGCATGCGCACCTTCCTCGCCAAGAACGGGCTGATGAACAACACCTTCGTGGCGCTGGGACTCATGGAGCCGATCCAGGCCACGAGCCTGCTGGACTGGCGCGGCATCATCGTCACCTTCGTGTGGAAGCAGGTGCCTTTCGTCACCCTCATGCTCGCCGGGGCCATGGCCTCCATCGACCGGGCGACCGTCGAGGCGGGCCGCAATCTCGGCGCCTCGCGCCTGCGCGTGCTGATCGAACTCGTGCTGCCGCAGGTAGCGCAGACCCTGCTGGTCGGCCTCGTGCTCTCCTTCGTCACCATGCTGTCGGTCCTGTCGGTGCCGATGATGGTGGCGGGCTCGCAGCCCACCATGCTCACGGTCGACATGGCCTTCAGGATCAACTCCTACGGCGACTACGCCACCGCCAACGCGCTCGGCGTGATCTCCTACGTCATCGCGGGGACGGTCGCCTGGATCTACCTCCGCCACAACGTGAAGCGGGAGGTGCAGGCATGAGCGGGACCGGGCTTTCCCCTGCCGCCGGCGGATATTCCGAAAAGCGGCCGGGCCGCGCCGACGCGGGCCGTCCGCCGGCCGCGTCGAAGGCGGCGGCGGGCGTCTGGGCGCTGGGCTCCACGCTCCTGAAGGTCGTGGCCCTGGCGCTTTTCGCCTTCCTGCTGTTCGGGCCGCTCGCCAATCTCGTGCTCTGGTCGGTGGCGGAGCGCTGGTACGCCCCGTTCAAGCTGCCGGTCTCCTACGGACTGAAATATTGGGAGGTGGTGTTCCGCCCCACGGGCGACGCCATGGCCTCGCTCGCCACCAGCGTCGGCATCGCGTGCCTGACCGTGGTCGTGGCGCTCGCCGTGTCCGTGCCGGCGGGATACGCGCTCGCGCGGCTGCGTCTGCCCTGGCGGACGGCGCTGATGATCCTGTTCCTGCTCCCCCAGGCCTTTCCCTCCGTGGCGATCTACATCAACGTGGCCCGCGTCTTCTACGGGCTCGGGCTCACGGGCACGATTCCCGGCGTGGTGCTGGTCCATGCCGCCCACGGGCTCGTCTATTCCGTGTGGATCGCCGCCGCCGCCTTCGCGGCGGTGGACCGGGATCTGGAGCTTGCGGCCCGCAACATCGGCGCCTCGCCGCTGCGCACCTTCTTCACCATCACGCTGCCGCTCGCCGCGCCCGGCATCATGGCCAGCGCGATCTTCGTCTTTCTCGAATCCCTCGACGAGTTCACGGGCACGTTCTTCGTCGGCGTTCCGCAGGTGACAACCCTGCCGCTTCTCCTCTACAACGCAAGCATGGGCGGCAATTACCAGATCGCCTCGATCACCGCCCTCATCCTCCTCGTGCCCTCCGTTCTGTTCATGATCGTCATCGAGCGCTTCCTGAAGGCCGACGTCCTGAGCAAGGTCGGGCAGTAACCGCAGGACCTCCATGCTCAGGATCATCACCTGGAACATCCAGTGGGGACTCGGCATCGACGGCCGGGTCGACCTCGCCCGCCAGATCGCCGAGGCGCGCAACATCGCGGATTTCGACGTGCTGTGCCTTCAGGAGGTTTCCGACAATTTCGGCAACCTCAAGGGCAACGACGGCGGGAACCAGTTCGCCGCCCTCGCGGCGCTGCTGCCGGGTTTCACGGCGGTCGAAGGCGTCGCCCTCGACATTCCGGACGGGGCGGGGGGGCGCCGCCGCTTCGGCAACATGATCCTCTCGCGCCGGCCGGTGAGCCAGGTCCTGCGCTACACCCTGCCGTGGGAGGCGGCGCCGACCCGCAACATGCCCCGCCTGCTGCTGGAGGCCACCGTCGAGACGGGCTCGGGGCCGCTGCGGGTCATGACGACCCATCTCGAATACTCGTCCGGCGCGCTGCGCCGGGCTCAGGTCGAGGGCATCCGCGAAGCCCACCGCACCGCCCACGCCAGGGCCCGGACGCTCCGCGAGGACGGGCCCGGCACCTATGTCCGGTTCCCGGCGGCCTCCGCCGCCGTCCTGACCGGCGACTTCAACATGCGCCCCGAAGACCCGACCAAGAGGCGGATCTCCGAGAGCTTCGAGGACGGCGCGCCCGCCCTCGTCGATGCCTGGGAGGCCCTGAACGGCGCGAAGGCGCATCCCTACTCCTTCTGCATCTACGAGCAGGTCAACGGGCCGCCCCATTGCTGCGACTTCATGTTCGTGACGGAGGACCTCCGGCCCCGGCTGCGCCGCATTACCTACGACCAGGAATGCCAGGCCTCCGACCATCAGCCCGTCCTGCTCGAACTCGACCTGTGACCTGCCGACGGGCCTCTGCCGGCCCATAGAGCCTTTTCAGGAGGAGTGGGAACCGGTTCTTTGTCCGGAGACGCGGCAAACCAGGAGCTTCGGAGCGGAGTGCGATTCCATCGAAGCGTAAACCGCTCTGAGCCCGGTTCCCGGGCGGCCGGGCGCGCGGCCAGTCGAGCGGTCGTATTGACGCCGCCGCGCAAGGTATTTGACGTTACGGAGACTTGGCAGAAGGTCGAGAATCGAGAAAATCCGGCTTGACGCAGAGGTTACACCCATGCAATCGCGGCGGATGAGCTAACCTTGCCGGGAAAGCTCACCTGTCAGGCTTTCCTCTGGGATCGAAGGAACACCCATGAACAAGAATGAACTGATCGAGCAGATTGCTCAGGAGTACGAGCTGACGAAGGCCTTCGCGCGAAACGTGGTGGAGCACGTGTTCGAGGCCATCAGCGACGCCGTCCACAAGGGCGAGGAGGTCGCGATCTTCGGTTTCGGCAAGTTCAAGCTCTCGGAGCGCAAGGCGCGCAAGGGCCGCAACCCGCAGACGGGCGAGGCCATCAAGATCGCCGCCTCCAAGAACGTGAAGTTCGAGCAGGCCAAGGCGCTGAAGGAGCGCGTGAATTCCAAGCGCCGCTCGCGCAAGGGCTGAGACTGCCTCACATTTCGTGACGGATTGGGCGCCTACGGGCGCCCAATTTTTTCGGGCTGCAGTGCCGGGCAGGCCATTTCCAAAGGCGGAGCGGGAACCAGCGGCAACCATTGCCGTTCAGGCTTCAATGCGAGCCGTTGCGCCGAATGGGTCCATTCGGGCTTGGGGGCCATCCTGAACGGAGGTGGCAATGTTCCATTTGCCCCGGTCCCCGCGTCTGTGCCTGTCTCTCGCCGCCTGCCTTCTCGTCCAGCCCGTTCAGGCCGAACCCAGGTTCGACCTCGCCCTCGTCATTGCCGTCGACGTGTCCTCCTCCATGGATCCCCGCGAGCAGCAGCTGCAGCGGGACGGATTCGTGGAGGCGTTCCGGTCGCCCCTCGTCCACAAGGCGATCCAGCGGGGGATTCTCGGACGGATCGCCGTCACCTATGTGGAATGGTCGTCCGCGGACGATCAGGCCGTCGTGGTCCCGTGGACGGCGATCGACGGTCCGGATTCCGCCAGCACGTTCGCCCAGAAGCTGGCCTTCCAACCCGTGCGCCGGGGAACGACCACCTCGATCTCGGCGGCGCTCGATTTCAGCGCGCGGCTCCTTCGGGAGATGGAGGCCGAGACGGTGCGGCGGGTCGTCGACGTTTCGGGAGACGGCACCAACAACGATGGACGCCCGGTGACGGAAGCGCGCGATCAGCTCGCCGCCGCGGGGATCACGATCAACGGCCTCCCCGTGATGATCAAGGAGCCGGAAGCCGCCTGGGACATGGATGTGCTCGACATCTACTACCGGGACTGCGTGATCGGCGGGATGGGCGCCTTCATGCAGCCGGTCCGCGACGTCGATCAGTTCGCGGCTCTCATCGAGTTGAAGATCCTGCGCGAGGTGTCAGGGATCGACGGCCGGGACGTCGCGGCGGTTCCCGCCGCTTCCACCCCTCCCGGCGTCGATTGCCGGACCGGCGAGAAGACACGGCAGGAAAGGGACAGGCCCGCGCAGCCGAACCATTGACGCAGGCTCTCGGTGCCGGCCTGCCCGAGTTTGCCGGGGATGCACCGCGGCAGGGGGAGGAACGGCTCCGGGCTGCGTCGCGCCGGCGGCGCCGGCGTGGGGGCACGTCAATTGACGCTGTTGGTGGGCGCGTCGCCCATCAGGGCCGCTTCCGCCGCCATCAGCAGCGCTTCGCCGAGCTCGCGGGCGCGGTCGGCCGTCATCGCGACGGGCATCTGGTGACGGATGCCGCGGGCGAAATCGTCCGGAGTCGCGGCGATCTCGATCACCATCATGGCGTCGCGCCCGTCGAGGGTGCCGACGGAGAAGCTCGTGAGAGCGCCGATCAAATCGAATTCGTGGGTCATGTCGACCTCCATGTTCCAGTCTGGACGCCGTTCTCGCTCAAAACGGGGATGCTGTCTGCTCTCCGGGCGAAGAGTGGATTTTGTTTCATTTGCTTTTTTCTTTATCCGGCAATGGCTTGGCTTGAGAAAAATCTCGAAAATACTCCGCTTTTCAGGTTGTGCGCCCTGAGGTTCCGCAACAGAGTTGCGATAATCTTGCCTCCGAGGACCTCCCGCAGAGCACGCGCCCCCAAGCCTTTCCGGGGAAGCCAACCCCCGTCCGCTGTGTTAGAATTCATCGATAGGGAGGTTCGTGGCGATGGACGAGACCTTGCGGCGGGAAATCGTCGATATCCTGAACCGGGCGAAGGACATGACCCTCGCGACGATCCGCGAGGACGGATACCCGCAGGCGACGACCGTCTCCTATGCCAGCAGCGGCCTTCACCTGTATTTCGGCTGCGCGGACCAGTCCCAGAAGGCCCGGAACATCGCCCATGACGACCGGGTCTCCGTCGCCATCGCCCTTCCATACGAGACCTGGGAGCAGATCAGGGGGGTGTCCCTCGCCGGGCGGGCCCAGCGGCTGACGGCTCCTGCCGAAATCGACCAGGCCGTGCGGCTGATGCTCGCCAAGTTCCCGCAGCTTGCCCAATATGCCACGCAGGGCCTGGAGGGCGTGGCGCTCTACCGGATCGTGCCGGAGGTGTTCTCGGTCCTCGATTACCGGAAGGGCTTCGGCCACACGGAGTTTGCCGAGGCGAGGGACGGGACGGAGCCCGATAGGGTCGAGGAGGCGGACCTCGAATCCTTCCCCGCCAGCGACCCGCCGTCCTGGACCGGCACCTCGCTTCGCTGACGGGCCGCCGTCCGAAACAACCTCAGAGCGCGGCGACGATCTGGATCTCGAGGCCGTAGCCGGGGTCGGCGAGCTTCGATTCCACGCAGACCCGGGCGGGCGCCTCGCCGGGCACGACCCACGCATCCCAGACCGCGTTCATCTCGTCGAAATGACTCATGTCCGCGAGCCAGATCGTGGCATGGAGGATCCGGCTCCTGTCGCTGCCGATCTCGGCGAGGGACTGGGCGATCTGGTCGAGCACGTCCTTCGTCTGCTCGGCCACGGAGGCGCCGACGCTCGTCTCCGGGACGTAGCCGGAGAAATAGGCCACGTCGTCCTTGATCACGAGGTCGCTGTAGCGGGTCGCAACCCCCACGCGGGAAATCGCCGTCACGGCTGTCGCTCCTTCATCTTCGGCCCAGTGTCTTGCAGGTGTTCGGGAAGCTGCCCCGCGAAGGCGACCGCCGCCGGCCCCGTGAGGACGAGGCCGCCGTCCTCCCGGACCGCGACCTCCAGAAGACCGCCCGGCATCTCCACCGTGACGCGGCGCTCGGAGGTGAGGCCCCGCCGCCGCGCCGCGAGCACCGCCGCGCAGGCGCCGCTGCCGCAAGCCCGGGTCAGGATGCCGGGCCTCTCCCATACCACGAGGCGCAGCCGGTCCGGCGCGACGAGTTCCGCGACGCCGACATTGGCGCCCTCCGGCAGGAGGGGATCGTTCTGCAGCGCCGGCGCCCAGCGCGGCACGTCGACCGCGTCGCGGCTCTCCACGAAGCAGACGAGATGGGGATTGCCCAGGCTGACGGCCGTGGGCCAGTGGAGCGGTCCGGAGGCGAGGTCGAGCTTCAGGGTGTCGCGCGGCGCGGCGAGCGGGATCGCATCCCACTCCCAGCGCGGAGCCTCCAGCCGGAGCGCGATGCGCTCCCCGCTGCATCGCGAGCCCTCGACGAGGCCGCCGAGGGTTTCGAGGAGAAGGGAATCCCGCCCGCTCTCGTCGATCAGGAGCCGCACGACGCAGCGAGTCGCGTTCAGGCAGGTCTCGGCCTCCGTTCCGTCCACGTTGTAGATCCGCATTCGCCCGTGCGTCTGCGGAACGGAGGGCTCCTCGATGACGAGAAGCTGGTCGCCGCCGATGCCGACATGCCGGTCGCAGATGAGGCGGATGGCGTCCGCAGAGGGGCGGAAGGGCTGCGCGCGGCCGTCCACGATCACGAAGTCGTTGCCCAGCCCGTGCATCTTCAGGAACGGGCGGCCGGGAAGGTCGAAGGACAGCACGGGAGGCCTGTCGCGAAGGGAGGAGGACCGGAGCGGGGAGCCGCAGGCGGGCGAGACTGAGCTCCGCCACCCGCACTGTCAAGTTAGACGAGCGGGGAGAAAAAACTTTCCGTCCGGGCGCGCCGGCGTTCTATATGCAGGCACCATGCAAGGGCGAATGCCGAGGAGCGCATCATGAAGGCACGGGTGAAGTGGGTCGAGGGAATGGCTTTCGTCGGCGAGTCCGGCAGCGGCCACGCGATCGTCATGGACGGAGCGCCCGAATACGGAGGGCGGAACCTGGGCATCCGGCCCATGGAGATGCTGCTCATCGGCCTCGGCGGCTGCACGGCCTTCGACGTGGTGCAGATCCTCAGGCGCGGGCGCGAGGACGTGACGGACTGCGTCGTCGAGGTGGAGGCGGAGCGGGCCGAGACCGATCCGAAGGTCTTCACGAAGATCCACGTGGTCTACCGCGTGTCCGGCCGCAATCTCGCGCCGGCGAAGGTGGAGCGGGCGATCTCCCTGTCGAAGGAGAAATATTGTTCGGCCTCGATCATGCTCGGCGCGGTCGCCGAGATCACGCACGAATGGTCGGTCGTCGAGGAGGCCGGAGAGCCCGCCGCCTGAGGCGGGCGCTCCTTTCCATCCATGTGAAAAGCCCATAAGACCACTGTAGACAGGAAGCGACCAATATGAGACCAGTGTGAGCGTGAGCGAAACTGGCCTCCATACCCGCTTCCGGTCCCTCTACCGGCGATCGCTGCCCGGCTTCCGCGTCAACGAGGATTGCGCCGGTCTGCTCGGCAGCCATGCCTGGGTCGCCGATGGCGCGACCGGGGTCTCGGACCGGCGGATCGAAACCGCTCCGAGCGATGCGGCGTGGCTCGCCGCCGCGATCCAGGAGGGGCTCCCGTCGCTGCTGCAGGCAGGGCGCGGAGCGGGGGACCCGCTCCATGAGCTTCAGGCCATCATCGCCCGGCGCTACGAGGCGGCGGCCGGACAGGGGCCCCATTCCCCGACGGAGGCCGGACCCTCCGCCTGCCTCGGACTGATCGGCGTGGAGGAAGCCGCGGGTCGCGGCAGGCTTCGCCTCACGGGCCGCTTCCTCGGGGACGTGGTCGCGCTCGTCCCGTCGGACGGGGAGGTGCTGCGCTGGACCGACGAACGCGCCAAGCCTTTCGAGCGCCTCACTCTGGCCGCGCTGGGGGAGGGGGGCTCCGCGGCAGGCGTCGTGCCGGAGCCGGTCCGCCGCCAGATCGTGGAGAACCGCGCCAGGCTCAACAGCCCCGGCGGATACTGGGTGGTCAATCCGCTTCGCCCCTGGGCCGGCCGGGAGCTGCGCTTCTCGGCGCAGCTCGAGCCGGGCGCGCCGGTCGTGCTCGCCACGGACGGCTTCATGCGCCTCGTGGACGTGTTCGGCGCCTATACCGACCGCTCGCTTCACGCGGCGCTCGCCGCGGGGCGGGGCGACGACCTCTTCGACGAGCTGCGCGAGCGCGAGCTGCACGACGATGCGGGCCGCTCGTTCCGCCGCGTGAAGATCCACGACGACGCGACCGTGCTCGTGGTCGCGGCGGAAGGCTGAGGACGGGAGAATTCCGAAAGATGGACCTCAAACGGCAAGTTTTTCGGTGGTAAAGGAGGAGACTTCAACGATGAGGGAACTCAAAATGACTCTGACGAGACGGATGCTGATGGGCGTCGCCATGGGCGGCTACCTGCTCTCGGCCGGGGCCGCCATGGCCAAGACCGAGCTGACCTTCTGGAGCTGGCGCCAGGAGGACAAGGCTTTCTACCAGGACATCATCAAGAAGTTCCAGGAGAAGGAGCCCGACATCTCGGTGAAGTTCGAGACCTACGCGCCCGAGAACTACCAGACGATCCTCTCCACCGCGCTCGCCGCCGGCCGGGGCCCCGACGTGATCCAGGCCCGCGCCTACGGCAACCTGGAGGCCATCGCGACTCCCGGCTACCTGCTCGCCCTCGACAAGCAGAACGTTCCGGAGCTCGCGAACTTCCCCGAATCCGCGCTCGCCGCCGAGACGCTCCGCGCCGACGGAAAGGTCTATGCGGTTCCCTTCGCGATGCAGGCCCAGCTCGTGGTCTACAACAAGAAGATCTTCAAGGACGCCGGCGTGAACCCGCCGAAGACCTGGGACGAGCTGATGGCCCTGTGCCAGGCGCTCAAGGCCAAGAACGTCAATCCCTTCGCCAACGGCACGGCGACCGCCTGGCAGAACGAGACCATCGTGGGCGGCCTCCTGTCCTCCATGCTCGGCAAGGCGTTCGAGGCCGACATCGTCTCCGGCAAGGCGAACTTCACCGATCCGCGCTTCGTCAACGCGCTGACGAAGCTGAAGGAGGTGAGCCAGTATTTCGCGCCGAACTTCACGGGCGTGGACTATCCGTCCTCGCAGCAGCTCTTCGTGGCGGGCCGCGCGGCCATGTTCGCCGGCGGGTCCTACGAGATCGCCAACTTCAAGAACCAGAATCCCACGCTGGACCTCGGCGTGTTCCCGGCCCCCGTGCTCAAGGCGGGCGACGAGGCCCTCATCGCCACCTACTACGACGGCGGCTACGCGGTGAACGCCAAGTCCGAGAAGAAGGACGCGGCGCTCAAGTTCGTCCGCTTCCTGGCGACGCCCGAATACGGCACCGCCTTCACCAACACCCTGAAGAACCTCTCGCCGATCAAGGGCATCAAGATCGAGGACCCGATCACGCAGGAGGTGGCGAAGCTCGCCGAGCATTCCATGTCCTACCTGATGCTGGTGCGCTTCCGCTATCAGGAGCCGAGCGGCTCGGTCCTGCTGCAGTCGAACGTGCAGAAGATGCTCGCCGGCCAGCAGACGCCGGAGCAGGCCGCGGCCGAGATCAACAAGGGCATCGCGACCTACTACAAGCCGTTCCAGAAGTGAGGCTCGGCTCTCGTCATCCCCGGGCCCGGCCCGGGGATCCACGCCTTCGACCCGTCGCGGTCCCCAGGACGTGGATGGCCGGGCCGAGCCCGGCCATGACGGCGTGAAGCCTCCCGAAAGATCCAAGGCCGATCCATGCCCGTCTCGCCGAAGCAGGCCAGGACCCTGAAGCACCGCAGCTGGGTGGCGTTCCTCGTCGTCCCGCCGATCGTCTTCATGTCCCTGTTCGTGGTCTACCCGATCCTGTCCGCCTTCGCCTACGCCTTCTACGAATGGCGCGGCCTGGCGCGCGGGGAGTTCGTGGGGCTCGCCAACTTCCGCGAGGTGCTCTTCGGCCCCACCATGGGGCCGGTGGTGTGGAACGCGTTCCTCCACAACGTCTATGCGCTCGTGGCGCTGATGGTCGTCCAGAACGGAGGCGGGTTCTTCCTCGCCTGGCTCCTCTACAAGGAGCCCTTCGGCTTCCGCTTCCACCGGGTCGCCGTCTTCGTTCCCGTCGTCCTCTCGACGATCATCGTCGGCTTCCTGTGGAAGCTGTTCCTCAACCCGAATTTCGGCATCGTCAACCAGGCGCTCTATTCCGTCGGGCTCGATTCCCTCGCCAGGCCGTGGCTCGGGGATTCCTCGACCGCCCTCGGCGCGCTGATCCTCGCGAACGCCTGGCATTTCGTCGGCTTCCCGACCCTCGTCTATCTCGCCGGGATGCAGCGCATCCCCTCCGAGATCATCGAGGCGGCGCGGCTCGACGGGACCAGCGAGTGGCAGCTCCTGAAGAACGTCGTCTGGCCGCTCGTGGCGCCGAGCACGACCATCCTGTTCACGCTGCTCTTCATCGGCGCCTTCAACTGGTTCGAGATTCCTTACGTGATGGTCGGGCTCGACGGCTCGCCCTTCGGCTCGACGGACGTCCTCGGCCTCGTGTTCTACCGCACGGCCTTCGGCAACCAGAGCGCCAGCGTCCAGAATTTCGGGCAGGGCTCGGCGCTCGCCACGCTCCTGTTCCTGTTCATCGTCGTCTTCGCGTCGATGCTCACCCTCTGGCTGCGCCGTCGGGAGATCCAGTTTTGACGACCCTGACCCACGAGGCCGCGGCGAAGCGGCCGGTCTCCTTCGCCTTCCTGGCCCAGATCGTGCTGATCGCGAACTCCTTCGTCATGCTCTACCCCGTGGTGGTCATGGTGTTCTCCGCGTTCAAGACGACCGGCGAGATCTTCGAGCATCCCTTCGCCTTGCCGGACTTCACGCAGGTGCAGAACTTCGCGCGGGTGCTCGGCGAGACCTCGATGCCGACCTACTTCCTCAACTCCATCGTCGTCACGGGCGCGTCGGTCGTCCTCATCCTCGTGCTCGGCACCATGGCCGGCTATGCGGTGGCGCGCTACGAATCCCGCACCAACACCGTCGTGCTGCTGTTCTTCCTCGCGGGGCTCATGCTGCCTCTGAAGCTCGCGGTCATTCCCCTGTTCATCCTGCTGCGGGACCTGAACCTGCTGGACAGCCGCTGGAGCCTCATCTTCACCTACACCGCCATCGGTCTGCCGTCCGCCGTGTTCATCATGGCGGGGTTCCTGCGCTCGCTCCCGTCCGAGCTGGAGGATGCGGCCCGCATCGACGGCGCATCGGAGCCGCGGATCATGTGGTCGGTGATGCTGCCGCTCGCGCGGCCTCCCATGGCCATCGCGGCGATCCAGAACGCGGTGCCCATCTGGAATGACTTCTTCTTCCCGCTGGTCTTCATCCAGACGGATTCCGCCAAGACGCTTCCGCAGGGCCTCACCACCTTCATGGGCGAGTACACCACCGACTGGGGCATGCTGTTCGCGGGCCTCACCGTCGCGGCGGCGCCCATCACGCTGCTCTACATCGCGCTGTCACGCCAGTTCATCCAGGGCATGACGGCCGGCGCCGTGAAATAGGAGGGCGTCATGCCACGCATTCCGAAGGGTGCCCTCATCGTCTCCTGCCAGGCCCGCGCCGACAATCCGCTGCACGGCCCGATCTTCATGTCCGCCATGGCCCGGGCGGCCGCGGCGGGCGGCGCGAAGGGTTTTCGCGCCAACGGGGTGGAGGACGTGGCGGCGATCCGCGCGCTGACGACGTGCCCCATCGTCGGCATCGACAAGGTGTTCGACGACGAATACCCCGTCTACATCACGCCCGCCTTCGCCCATGCGGCCCGCATCGCGCAGGCGGGGGCGGACATCGTCGGGCTCGACGCCACGCCGCGCCGCCGCAACGGCGAGCCGGTCGGGACCCTGATCGGGCGCATCCGTTCCGAGCTCGGCCGCGAGGTCTTCGCGGACGTCTCGACCCTGGAGGAGGGGCAGGCGGCGGCCGCGTACGGCGCGACCTACGTGGCGACGACGCTCTCCGGCTACACGGAGGAGACGGCGGCGCTCAAGGAGAAGGGGCCCGACCTCGACCTCGTCGAGGCGCTGGTCAGGGCCGTGCCGGTCCCCGTCGTCGCCGAAGGGCGCTTCGACACGCCGGAGCTGGTCGCCGCCGCCTTCGCGCGCGGCGCCCACGCGGTGGTGGTCGGCACCGCCATCACCAATCCGCGCGAGATCACGAAGACGTTCGTCCGGGCGGCGGCCCCGTGGGCGGGCGAGGGAAACGCTGGCGCCCCGTGAGACGGCGCAGTTCTGTCACGGAGTGAAACATGGCCGATGTGTCGATCCGCAACATCCGCAAGTCCTTCGGGCCGGTTGCGATCATCAAGGGCGTCGATATCGACATCCGGGACGGCGAGTTCGTCATCCTGGTCGGCCCGTCCGGATGCGGAAAGTCGACCCTGCTGCGCATGATCGCGGGGCTGGAGGACATCACCGAGGGCGAGATCCGCATCGGCTCGCGGGTGGTGAACGACGTCCCGCCGAAGGACCGCGACATCGCCATGGTGTTCCAGTCCTACGCGCTCTACCCGCACATGACGGTGGCGGAGAACATGGCGTTCTCCCTCAAGCTCAAGGGCACGCCCAAGGCGGAGATCGACCGTCGCGTGAAGGAGGCCGCCGCCGCCCTCGGGCTCGTGCCGCTCCTCGACCGCCATCCGCGCCAGCTGTCGGGCGGGCAGCGTCAGCGCGTCGCCATGGGCCGCGCCATCGTGCGCGATCCGCAGGTCTTCCTGTTCGACGAGCCGCTCTCCAACCTCGACGCCAAGCTGCGCGTGCAGATGCGCGCCGAGATCAAGGAGCTTCACCAGCGCCTGAGGACCACGACGGTCTACGTCACCCACGACCAGATCGAGGCCATGACCATGGCCGACAAGATCGTGGTGATGCACGACGGCGTCGTCGAGCAGATCGGCGCGCCCCTTGAGCTCTACGACCGTCCCGCCAACCTCTTCGTGGCGGGCTTCATCGGCTCCCCGGCCATGAACTTCGTCCAGGGCACGCTCGGCGGGCAGGGCATCGTGCTCGAGAGCGGTGCGGTCCTGCCCCTGGAGAGCCGCCCGGGCCTTGCCGACGGCTCCCGGCTGACCGTCGGCATCCGCCCCGAGCACCTGCAGATCGTCCCGGCCGGAACGCCCGGGGCCATCCCCGCGACCGTTTCGGTGGTGGAGCCGACCGGGTCGGACACGACCGTCATCGCCCGGGCGGAGGGCGGCAGCCTCACCGTGGTGGTGCGCGACCGGGTGGCGCTCAGGCCTTCGGAGCCCGTCGCCCTCAAGCCGCTGGCCCACCAGGCGCACCTGTTCGATGCCGAAGGAAAGCGCGTGGCCACGGCCTGACCCTCGGGCGAGGGGAGCCGCCTGCCCCCGGGCAGGGCGAACCTCGTAACGCAAACGTGAAGGCACCGCCGGGCCGCTCGGGTGTACCCAGGTCATGTGGATTTCAAGCGAGGTGCGCCGTGCCGATCCGCCGCCGTTCAGACATCCTCCCGTCCGAGATCACGCCCCGGGAGATCTATCTCAACCGCCGCCAGATCATCGCCGGGGCCGCAGGCCTTGCCCTTGCCTCCGGCCTGCCCGCGACGGCGCGGGCAGGCTCCCTCGCCACCGTCAAGAGCCCGTTCTCCACGGACGAGAAGCCGACGAGCCTCCAGGACGTGACGAGCTACAACAACTACTACGAGTTCGGGGTCGACAAGGGCGCTCCCGCCGCCCATGCCCACACCCTCAGGACCTCGCCCTGGACGGTGAAGGTGGACGGCCTCGTCGCCAGGCCCGCCGAGTTCTCCGTGGAGGATCTCATCAAGGGCTCGACCCTGGAGGAGCGCATCTACCGCATGCGCTGCGTCGAGGGCTGGTCCATGGTCGTTCCCTGGGACGGGTTCCCCCTCGCCGATCTGATCAAGCGGGTCGAGCCCCTCGGCAGCGCGAAATACGTGGCCTTCGAGACCGCCTACAGGCCGGAGGAGATGCCGGGGCTCCAGTCCATGTTCCCGGTGCTCGAATGGCCCTACGTGGAGGGCCTGCGGCTCGACGAGGCGATGCATCCGCTCACCATCCTCGCCGTGGGGCTCTACGGCGAGAGGCTGCCGAACCAGAACGGCGCGCCGATCCGGCTCGTCGTGCCGTGGAAGTACGGCTTCAAGGGCATCAAGTCGATCGCGCGGATCAGCTTCGTCGAGAAGCAGCCCGAAACCTCCTGGAACAGGCAGGCGCCGGACGAGTACGGCTTCTACGCCAACGTGAACCCCAACGTGGACCATCCGCGCTGGAGCCAGAAGACCGAGCGCCGGATCGGGGAGGGCGGCCTCTTCGTGAAGAGGCGCCCGACGCTGCTCTTCAACGGCTATGCCGAGGAGGTGGCGCAGCTCTATTCCGGCATGGACCTGCGGAAGTTCTACTGATGGACGCGCGCAGCCCGAAGGCCGCCCCGCGGACCGCGCCCGCGGCCGCGCGGGTGCCCATGATCGCCCTCTACGCCGTCGGCCTCGCGCCGGCCGCGTGGCTGTTCTACCAGGGCGTCAACGACAATCTCGGGGCCGATCCCATGCGCTACCTGGAGCAGTCGCTCGGCCTCTGGGCGCTGCGCTTCCTGGTGGCGACGCTCGCCGTCACGCCCCTGCGCCAGCTGGCGGGCATCAACCTCCTGCGCTACCGGCGCCTGCTCGGGCTCCTGTGCTTCTACTACGCCGCCCTCCACTGGACGACCTATCTCGTCCTCGACCAGGGGCTCGATCTCGAGGCGATCTGGGCCGATCTCGTGAAGCGGCCCTACATCACCATCGGCATGGCGACCTTCCTCGTCCTCGTTCCCCTCGCGGCGACCTCCAGCAACGCAGCCATCCGCAGGCTCGGCGGAAAGGCCTGGGCGCGGCTGCACCGGCTGGTCTATGCCGCCGCCATCGGCGCGGTGCTGCACTTCCTGCTCGTCGTGAAGTCCTGGCCGCCGGAGCCGCTGGTCTATGCGGCCATCGTGCTCGCGCTCCTGGGATACAGGCTGGGGCGGTCCGTCCTGCGCAGGCTCGCGCCGAAGCCGGAGCCCCGCCGCCGCGCGGCTTGAAGAGCGCCGCCGCTCGGATAGGATGCCCCCGTGTGAGGAGTGCCGCCGCATGGCGCTGAGCATGATACCGAAATTCGCCCGGGCCGCCCTCGCGGGTCTCGTCGCCACCGCGGTTCTGACCGCGCCTGCCGCCGCCCGGAGCGAAGGCATCGTCGTCTTCGCGGCGGCGAGCCTCAGGAACGCCCTCGACGACATCGCCGCCGCCTGGCAGCGGGAATCCGGCACGAAGGCCGCGGTCTCCTATGCGGGCAGCAACGTCCTCGCCCGGCAGATCGAGGCGGGCGCGCCCGCCGACGTGTTCCTGTCCGCCGATCTCGACTGGATGGACTACGCCGCGTCCAAGGGGCTCATCGACCCGGCGAGCCGCACGAACCTTCTCGGCAACGCCCTCGTCCTCATCGCGCCGAAGGACGAGGGCGCGGACATCGCGCTCGTCCCCGGCGTCGACCTCGCGGCGGCGCTGAAGGGCGGGCGTCTCGCCATGGCCGGCGTGGAAGCGGTGCCCGCGGGCAGGTACGGCAAGGCGGCCCTGCAGCGGCTCGGCGCGTGGGAGGGCGTCAAGGACCGCATCGCCCAGGCGGAGAACGTGCGCGCCGCGCTCCTCTTCGTGGCGCGGGGCGAGGCGCCGCTCGGCATCGTGTACCGCACCGACGCCGCCTCCGACCCCTCGGTCCGCGTGGTCGCGACCTTCCCGGCGGACGCGCATCCGCCGATCCTCTATCCGGCCGCGCTCACGAGGACGGCCCGGCCCGAGGCGCGGGCGTTCCTCGCCTTCCTCGGCTCGCCGCAGGCGAGGCAGGCCTTCGAGCGGCACGGTTTCTCCTTCCGCGGCAAGCCGGTTTCGGGATCTTGAACGCCTGGCTCTCCCCGGAGGAATGGTCGGCGGTCGCCTTGAGCCTAAAGGTGGCGGCGACGGCCGTGGCCGCCAGCCTCGTTCCCGGCATCGCCGTGGCGATGCTCCTCGCCCGGGGGCGCTTTCCGGGGCGCCGGGCGCTCGATGCCGTCGTGCACCTGCCCCTCGTCCTGCCGCCGGTGGCGGTAGGATACCTCCTGCTGCTGACCTTCGGGCGGCGGGCGCCGGCGGGCGCCTTCCTCGCCGAGCATCTCGGCCTCGTGTTCTCCTTCCGCTGGACCGGCGCCGCCCTCGCCTGCGCGGTGATGGGCTTCCCGCTCCTGGTGCGGGCGGTGCGCCTGTCCATCGAGTCCGTGGACCGCAGGCTGGAGAAGGCGGGCGAGACGCTGGGCGCCCACCCGGCCTGGGTCTTCCTGCTCGTCACCCTGCCGCTCATCACGCCCGGCATCCTGGCGGGGGCGGTCCTGTGCTTCGCCAAGGCCATGGGCGAGTTCGGCGCCACGATCACCTTCGTCTCCAACATCCCCGGCGAGACGCAGACCCTGCCGACGGCCATCTACGCCTTCACCCAGGTTCCCGGCGGGGAGGGGCGGGCGCTGCGCCTCACCCTCGTCTCCGTCGCGATCTCGGTGGCGGCCCTCTGGGCCTCGGAATGGCTCGCCCGGCGGGTGAGGCGGAGGCTCGCCGCCGGATGAGTCTCGAGGTCGACATCCGCCACCGGCTGGGCGCCTTCGTCCTCGATGCGCATTTCCGCTCCGAGGGGCGGCTCACCGCGCTGTTCGGGCGCTCCGGCGCGGGCAAGACGACCCTCGTCAACGCCATCGGCGGCCTCGTCAGGCCGGAGCGCGGGCGCATCGCCGTGCAGGGGCGCGTCCTCCTCGACACCGACAAGGGCATCGACGTCCCGGTCCACCGGCGGCGGGTGGGCTACGTGTTCCAGGAAGGCCGCCTGTTCCCGCATCTCACGGTGCGGCAGAACCTGCTCTTCGGGCGCTGGTTCACGCCCCGCCGCGAGCGCCGGGCCGATTTCGGCCGCGTCGTGGATCTCCTCGGCATCGGCCATCTCCTCGGGCGGCGGCCCGGCACCCTCTCGGGCGGCGAGAAGCAGCGGGTCGCCATCGGCCGGGCGCTCCTCGCCGATCCGCAGATCCTGCTCATGGACGAACCGCTCGCCTCCCTCGACGACACCCGCAAGGCGGAGATCTATCCCTATATCGAGCGCCTGCGCGACGAGGGCAGGGTGCCCATCGTCCTCGTCAGCCATTCGGTGCCGGAGATCGCCCGCCTCGCCACCGCCGTCGTGGTCCTGGCCGAGGGCCGGGCGGTCGCCTGCGGCCCCGCCGCCGAGATCCTCAGGCACCCGGAGCTTTTCCCGGAGCCCGGCCCGGCGGAGGCGGGCGCCCTCGTCGAGACGCGGGTGCTGCGCCATGAGGATTCTTTCGACCTGACGGTCCTCGAAACCCGCTCCGGCCCGCTCACCGTCCCCCGGCTCGACCTGCCCGTCGGAGCGCCGCTCAGGGTGCGCATCCGCGCCCGCGACGTCATCCTGGCCCTGGAGCGGCCGCAGGGGCTCAGCGCCCTGAACGTCCTGCCCGGCCGGGTGGAGGCCATGGAGGGCGGCGAGGGGCCCGGCCTCGACGTGACGCTCGATTGCGGGGGCGAGCGCCTTCTCGCCCGGATCACCCGCAAGTCCGCCGCGCATCTCGGCCTCGCGCCGGGCCGGGAGGTGCACGCGATCGTCAAGAGCGTCGCCTTCGACTCGCAGGTCGTGACCCGCACCCCGCGCGAGGATTAGCCCAGGCCTGCAGCCTGGAGGGTTGCGCCCGGGGACAGGGGGTGTAGCTTGCCGGGCGACGCGTTGCTTTCCCGAAAGGCCTGATCATGAACGAGCAAGTCCGGAACCCGTCCGCAGCCGCCTCCCATGCCGAGCGGCTCGACCGGCTGGCCGAGGTCGCGGTCCGCGTGGGCCTCGGCCTCAGGCCGGGGCAGGAGGTCGTCATGACCGCGCCCCTGGAGGCCGTCGCCCTCGTGCGGCGCATCACGGAGCATGCCTACAGGGCAGGGGCCTCCCTGGTGACCACCCTCTTCTCCGACGAGGAGGCGACCCTCCTGCGCTTCCGTCACGGGCGCGAGGACGGCTTCGACGCCGCCGCCGGCTGGCTCTACGACGGCATGGCCGCCGCCTTCAGGAACGGCGCCGCGCGCCTCGCCGTGGTCGGCGAGGACCCGTCCCTCCTGGCGCAGCAGGATCCCGAGAAGGTCGCCCGCGCCAACAGGGCGCGCTCCAAGGCCTACATGCCGGCCCTCAACCTGATCGCCGGATTCGACACCAACTGGACCATCGTCTCCGCCGCCACTCCCGCCTGGGCGAAGGCGGTGTTCCCGGACGATCCGGAGGAGGTCGCCGTCGCCAGGCTGTGGGACGCGATCTTCTCCGCCTCCCGCGTCGACACGCAGGACCCGATCGCCGCCTGGGCGGCGCACAACGCCAGTCTCCAGGCCCGCACCCGGGTGCTCAACGAGAAGAGCTACGCCGCCCTGCACTTCAAGGGCCCCGGCACGGACCTGCGCGTCGGCCTCGCCGACGGGCACGAATGGAACGGCGGCGCGACGAAGGCGAAGAACGGCGTCGTCTGCAACGCCAACATCCCGACCGAGGAGGTCTTCACCACCCCCCACAAGGACCGGGTGGAGGGCACCGTGACGAGCACCAAGCCGCTCTCCTACCAGGGCACCCTGATCCAGGACATCCAGGTCCGGTTCGAGAACGGCCGCATCGTGGAGGCCAGGGCCCGCACCGGCGAGGCCGTGCTGAGAAAGGTGCTGGAGACGGACGAGGGCGCGCGCCGCCTGGGCGAGGTCGCCCTGGTGCCCGATTCCTCGCCCATCTCCCGCAGCGGGCTCCTCTTCCTCAACACCCTCTTCGACGAGAACGCCTCGAGCCACATCGCCCTCGGACAGGCCTACAGCAAATGCATCAGGGACGGCGGCTCCATGAGCGAGGACGAGCTGGCCGCCCGCGGCGCCAACAGGAGCCTGATCCATATCGACTGGATGATCGGCTCGAACCGGGTGGACGTGGACGGGATCGCTGCGGACGGCCGGGCCGAGCCGCTCATGCGCGGCGGCGAATGGGTGTCGGCGTGAGAAGATCCTCCGCCCCGGCCGCGTCACGGCGTCCTCCGGGCGGAATATCGCCGGCTCACCGGCGCGGCGGGCTTGACGGTGGGGTATCGCCGCTGCGAAGGGGAGAGGTATTAAAGAGGTAGGGACCGGCCGGAGGCCGGCTCCCGCGACGAGCAGGATCCATGGCGGATTTTTCCCTTCAGAATCGGCAGGCCGAGCCTCTCCTTTCGGTGCGTTCGTTATCGGTTGAGTTCGGCTCGGGGGCGGGCGCCTTCCGGGCGGTGAAGGAGGTCGGCTTCGACGTCGAGCCGGGCAAGACCCTCGCCATCGTCGGGGAATCGGGCTCCGGCAAGTCCGTCACCTCCCTCGCCATCATGCGGCTCACGGACTACACCGGCGGGCGCATCGTCGGCGGCCAGGTGCTGTTCCGCCGCCCGGGGGGCGAGACGCTGGACCTCGTCGGCGCCCCGGACGAGACGCTGCGCGCCATCCGCGGCAACGAGATCGCGATGATCTTCCAGGAGCCGATGACCTCCCTCAACCCGGTCTTCACCATCGGCAACCAGATCGGCGAGGCGCTCACCCTGCACGAGGGGCTCAACGCCCGCGAGGCGCGCCTGCGGGCGAAGGAGCTTCTCCAGAAGGTCCGCCTTCCCGACGCCGACCGGCTCCTCGACCGCTATCCGCACCAGCTCTCGGGCGGCATGCGCCAGCGCGTGATGATCGCCATGGCGCTCGCCTGCGGCCCGAAGCTCCTGATCGCCGACGAGCCGACCACGGCCCTCGACGTGACGATCCAGGCGCAGATCCTCAACATCATCCGCGACCTGCAGGCCGAGATGGGCACGGCCGTCATCTTCATCACCCACGACATGGGCGTGGTGGCCGAGATGGCCGACGACGTCGTGGTGATGTGGAAGGGCGAGAAGGTGGAGCAGGCGCCGGTGCGCGAGATCTTCGCCGCGCCGAAGCACCCCTACACCCGCGCGCTGCTCTCCGCGGTGCCGCGCCTGGGCAGCCTGAAGGGCGAGCCCCTGCCCAAGCGCACGCCGGTGATGGTGATGGAGGCGGGCGAGCCGAAGCAGGTCGGCGAGACCCGCGTGCAGGACACCGCCGACTATGCGAAGCCCATTCTGCAGGTGGAGAAGCTGACCACCCGCTTCGACGTGGGCAAGACCTTCTTCGGCCGCGTCACCCATCGCGTCCACGCGGTGGAGGAGGTGAGCTTCGACATCTACCCGGGCGAGACGCTCGCGCTCGTGGGCGAATCCGGCTCGGGCAAGTCGACCATCGGACGCACCCTGCAGCAGCTGGTGGAGCCGACGGGCGGCACGGTGCGCTTCGAGGGGCGCGACATGAACGCCATGACCCAGGCGGAGCGGCGGCGCCTGCGCCAGCAGATCCAGTACATCTTCCAGGATCCCTTCGCCTCCCTCGACCCGCGCCACACGGTCGGCTTCAGCATCGCGGAGCCCATCGTGGTGCACGGTCTCATCAAGGACCGCAGGGCCATCGAGCGGCGGGTGCACGAGCTGCTCGAGCAGGTCGGCCTGCAGCCGCACCACGCCAAGCGCTATCCGCACGAATTCTCGGGCGGTCAGCGCCAGCGCATCTGCATCGCGCGGGCCCTGGCGAGCGATCCGAAACTCGTGATCGCCGACGAGTCCGTCTCGGCGCTGGACGTGTCGATCCAGGCGCAGATCGTGAACCTGCTCATGGAGCTCCAGGAGCGGCGGCGCCTCTCCTACCTCTTCATCACGCACGACATGGCGGTGGTGGAGAAGATCAGCCATCGCGTCGCGGTGATGTATCTCGGACAGATCGTGGAGATCGGCCCGCGCCAGGCGGTGTTCGAGAACCCGCAGCATTCCTACACCCGCAAGCTCCTCTCGGCGGTTCCCATCGCCGATCCGGAGCGCGAGCGCGCCCGAACGCGCATCGAGGGAGAGATCCCGAGCCCCGTCCGTCCCGTCGGCCAGGAGCCGGCGATCCACCGGATGCGGGAGGTCGAACCGGGCCATTGGGTCGCCGAGGAAGCCGAACGGCTCCGCGGCGCGGCCTGAACCAAGAGCTTCGAAGGAGAGAGCAGCATGAAGCTATCCACGACCCTCAAGGCGCTCGGCCTCGCGGCCGCGGTCGCCCTGGCGCCGCTCGCGGCGCCGGCGCAGGCCGCCGGCACGGTGACCGTCGCCATCGCCCTCGATCCCGGCAGCTGGGACCCCATCGACACCTTCGTGGTCGACTGGTCGTCCGCCGCCAACAACATCTTCGACGGCCTCACCGCGCGCGGCGCGGACATGAAGCTCAAGCCCGGCCTCGCGACGAGCTGGGAGTTCCTCGACAACAACAGCCGCATCCGCTTCAAGCTGCGCGAGAACGTGAAGTTCCACAACGGCGAGCCCTTCAATGCGGAAGCCGTGAAGTTCACCTTCGACCGGCTCCTCGGCCCAGAGGGCAAGAAGGGGCCGCAGCAGTCGAACTACAACTCCATCGACCGGGTCGAGGTCGTCGACGCCAGCACGGTCGACTTCGTCATGAAGCAGCCGGACCCGGTGCTGCTGACCAAGCTCGCCGGCTACGGCGCCATGATCGTTCCGCCCAAGTACATCCAGGAGAAGGGCGACGACTACTTCAACACCCATCCGGTCGGCACCGGGCCGTTCAAGTTCGTCAGCTACGAGCCCAAGGTCAGCCTGACCCTCGAAGCCTTCCCCGAGCACTGGGGCGGCGCGCCGAAGCTCGACAAGCTCGTTTTCCGCATGATCGCGGAGGCCAACACGCAGATCGCCGAGCTCCAGGCCGGACGCATCGACATCGCGACCCTGATCCCCTTCGGCCTCGCCCCGACCGTGGAGAAGGACCCGAAGCTCAGCCTCATCAGCATCACCGGCCCGACGGTGGTGGCGCTGCGCCTCAACACGCAGAACGGCATCACCAAGGACGTGAACGTGCGCAAGGCGCTCATCATGGGCATCGACCGCGACGCGATCATCAAGGCGGTGCTCCTCGGCCACGGCAAGCCCATCGCCAGCTTCCAGGCCGACCTGTCCTTCGGCTACGACCCGAACCTGAAGCCGCTGCCCTTCGACCTCGCCAAGGCGAAGCAGATGCTCCAGCAGGCGGGCGTGCAGCCCGGCGCGCCGATCAAGATCGACTTCCGCGGCAACGACGCGACCTTCCGCGAGGTGGCGCAGGCGGCGGCGGGCTTTCTCCAGGCGCTCGGGCTCAAGCCGTCGCTGCAGCCCTACGAGACGCCGGTGCTGCTCAACGACATCATCCCGAACGGCAAGACGGGCGAGGCCTGGCACAACGCCTGGGGCGGCTGGACCTTCGACTACGACAACACCGCCTACCTGATGTATCACTCCGGCGAGAAGTGGAATCCCTACGACAAGGATCCCAAGCTCGACGCGATGCTGGAGAAGCAGCGCAGCATCTACGACGTGAAGGAGCGCGAGAAGATCCTTCAGGAGATCGCCCGCTACGTGGCGGACAACGCCCTGGAGATCCCGCTCTACAACCAGAACACCATCTACGGCGTGAACAAGCGGCTGAAGAACTTCGAGCCGCCGGCGGACCGCCGCTTCCGCTTCACGGACGTCACCGTGGAGTAAGCGACGGCGCGGGCGCCGCCGCTCCGGCGGCCGCCCGCTCCGGCCTGCATAACCGCGAGGCCCCGCCTGTGCGGGGCCTCCTCACGAGAGAACAGGAACGGGACACCCGATGGCGGGCTTCATTCTCAAGCGACTGCTCCAGGCCATTTTCGTCATCCTGGCCGTGACGCTGATCGTGTCCTTCGCCATCCGGCTCTCCGGCGATCCGGCCGTGATGCTGGCGGGCGGCAGCAACATCACCGAGAAGGACCTGCAGAACATCCGTCAGGCGCTGGGCCTGGAGCGGCCCTTCTACGTGCAGTACCTCTCCTTCCTGAAAGGCCTGCTCGTCGGCGATTTCGGCCGCAGCTTCATGGGCGGGACGCCCGTGTCGCTCCTGATCTCCAAGGCGCTCCCTGCGACCCTGCTCCTGGCCTTCGTCTCGCTCCTGATCTCCATCGCCCTCTCGGTGCCGCTCGGCGTCTACGCTGCGGTCAAGCGCGGGCGCTGGCCCGACCAGCTCATCCGCATCCTGTCCCTGATCGGCCTGTCCTTCCCGAACTTCTGGCTGGCGATCATGATGGTGCTGTTCTTCTCCATCAGCCTCGGCCTCCTGCCGCCGAGCGGCATGGAGGGGCCCGAGAGCTTCGTCATGCCGGCCCTCACCATGGGCATCATCCTCACCGCCACCAACGTGCGCCTGGTGCGCACCTCCATGCTCGAGACGCTCTCGCAGCAATACATCATGGTGGCGCGCTCGAAGGGGCTGAAGGACCGGGTGGTGCTCTACAAGCATGCCCTGCGCAACTCGGCGATTCCCCTCGTCACCTATGTGGGGCTTCAGTTCGGCAGCCTCATCGGCGGCATCGTCATCGTGGAGCGGGTCTTCAACTGGCCCGGCATGGGGACGCTCGCCTTCGACGCGATCTCCGCCCGCGACTATCCGGTCCTGCAGGGGGCGATCACGGTGCTCGCCCTCTTCATCGTGCTCATCAACCTCCTGGTCGACATCGCCTACGGGCTGATCGACCCCCGCATCCGGACGGAGTGACGTCCATGGCCATGGCCCAGGCCGCGCCCGCATCGCGGCGGCGTTTCAGATCCTTCGAACTCATCCTCGGGGTGGCGCTCACCGGCGGCATGACGCTGGCGGTGCTCTTCTCCGGCTTCCTCTTCCCCGACGGCGGCGAGAGCATGGACCTCATGGCCCGCCTGCTCCCGCCGTTCCAGAACCCGGCCCATATCCTCGGGACCGATCCGCTCGGGCGCGACGTGCTCGCCCGCGTGATCGTGGGCGGGCGCATCTCCCTCGTGGTCGGCGTGCTCTCGGTCCTGGGCGCGGTGACGGTCGGAACCCTCATGGGTCTCCTCGCGGGCTACTATCGCGGCATCGCCGAAGTGGTGCTGATGCGCTTCGCGGACGTGCAGCTCGCGCTACCGTTCATCCTCATCGCCATCATGTTCCTCGCCATTCTCGGCACGGGCATCGACAAGGTGATCTTCTTCATGATCGTCGCGCAGTGGGTCCAGTACGCCCGCCTCGTGCGCGGCTCCGTCCTCGCCCTGCGCGACCGGGAGTTCATCCTCTCCGCCCGCGCCATCGGCGTCGGCAACGGGCGCATCATCTTCCAGCACATCCTGCCCAACGTGCTCGGCCCCATCGTCATCCTGATGACGCTGAACGTGGCCAACAACATCCTCCTCGAAAGCAGCCTGACCTTCCTCGGCCTCGGCGTCGATCCGCTCATTCCGAGCTGGGGCGGGATGCTGGCGGACGGGCGGACCTACCTGCAGTCGGCCTGGTGGGTCAGCGTCTTCCCCGGCCTCGCCATCATGTTCACCGTGCTCGGTCTCAACCTCCTCGGCGACTGGCTGCGCGACTTCCTCGATCCCACAGGACAGACCTCGAAATGACGGTTCTTCTCGACGAAAGCGTGCCGCGGACCCTCGATGCGCTCGTGGCGGAGTGGTCGGCGCCGGGCCGGCGCGGGACGCGGCTCGAGGCCTGGCTCTTCGAGGACGAGGCCGCGCGGCGCCGGGCCGAGGCCGCCCTTGGCCAGGCGGGCGTCGCCGCGCGCCTGCGCAGCGCCTACAAGCCCCTCGTCCACGCCTTCCTGGAGGAGATCGAGACGGAGGGTCTCGCCCGCGTCGAGGTGGTCTATCCGGTCCACCCCGCCGCCAATCCCATCCGCTTCCTGTCCGAGGCCTATCCGCTGGCCGGGCTTCTCGACGGCGTCGAGACCGCGTTCACCCCCGGCGGCGAGCGCCTCGTCTACGTGGTGCGGGCGCGGTACCGCGACGGGCGGGAGGCGGAGCACGAGGTCTTCGCCCCCAACCGCATCCGCCGCAACCATCTCGGCCTCGACGATCTCTGCCCGACCGGCTGGGTGAGGGCCTCCGGCCCGTCCGGCATCGTCCGCGACGAGGCGGTGGCGACCGAAATCGAGACGGTGTTCGACCGGGTCATGGCGGCCGTCGCCGCGCATGAATGGCCGGCCGAGGAACCCTATGCCGAGACCCTCGCCATCGACGTGCGCATCGCCGGCATCGAGCGCCCGCTGGATTACGGCGACGAGGTGATGAGCACCCGCGAGGCCCTGCACGAGGACTTCTATTTCTCGCTGCTCGAATTCTTCAAGCACCGCTCCGGCCGCCCGCCGGAGGACCGCAGCCTGCAGCCCGGGCAGATCGTGCCGGACATCCGGGCGGGGGAGGGGGACGCGCATGTGCGCGTGGCGCTTCGCTCCTTCGGCCCGCCGCAGGACCCGGTCCGTCCCGAGCAGCCGCTCGAGACCGCCGATGCGGCGCCGGGGCTGGCGCAGATCCATCGGGAGCTCGCGGCGCTGCCGGGCGAGACCTTCGAGGCGGTCTCGCGGGAGGGAAGGCCCGTACGCGGGATCTACCGGCGCGGCCCCCGCCCCGCCGTGCTGGTCTCCGCGGGCCAGCACGCCAACGAGACCTCGGCTCCCGTCGGCGCCCTGCGCGCGGCGCGCAGGCTTCTCGCGGAGCCCGACGCGAACCTCGCCCTCATCGCGGTGGAGAACCCGGACGGCTACGCCCTGCACGGACGCCTCTGCGAGGGCAATCCGCGCCACATGCACCATGCCGCCCGCTATACCTCCCTCGGCAGCGACGTAGAGTTCGACCGCGGCAACCCCACCTACGAGATCGGCGCGCGCAACCAGGCGCTCGAACTCTCGGGCGCCGAGCTGCACGTGAACCTCCACGGCTATCCGGCGCACGAGTGGACGCGGCCCTTCACCGGCTACCTGCCCCGCGGCTTCGAGCTGTGGGCGATTCCGAAGGGCTTCTTCCTCATCCTGCGCCATCACCCGTCCTGGGCCCCACAGGCGCGGGCGTTCATCGAGGCGGTCACGAAGCGCCTCCAGGCCGTTCCGGGCCTCGTCGATTTCAACCGCCGCCAGATCGGGATCTGCGCGATCCATTCCGGCGGCACGCCCTACGAAATCGTCAACGGCATTCCCTGCCTCGTCACCGCCGAGGAGCGGCACCCGTCGCCGCTGACCCTCATCACGGAATTCCCGGACGAGACGATCTACGGCGACGCCTACCGCTTCGCGCACACGGTCCAGATGACCACCGTGCTGGCGGCGGAGGAGGCCTTCGCAGGCCTCATGGCGCTCGTCGCCTGAGGATCCCGCCCGACACCCGTCGCAAGGAGGACACATGACACCGGTCGCCATCGTCACCGCCGCCAGCAAGGGCATGGGCGCGGCCATCGCGCGCGAGCTGCACCGGCGCGGATACCGCCTCGCCCTCCTGGCCCGCTCCGAGGGATTGCAGGAGGTGGCCCGGGAGACCGATGCCCTCGCCGTGCGGGGCTCCGTCACCGAGCCCGCCGATCTCGAGCGCCTCGTGAAGGAGACCCTCGGCCGCTACGGGCGCATCGACGCGGTGGTGAACCACACCGGCCACCCGCCGAAGGGCGATCTTCTCGCGATCCCGGACGCGGACTGGCACGCGGGCCTCGACGTGGTGCTCATGAACGTGGTGCGCATGGCGCGCCTCGTGACGCCGGAAATGGAGAAGGCCGGACGCGGCGCCTTCGTGAACGTGTCGAGCTTCGCCGCCTTCGAGCCCGATGCGGACTTTCCCGTCTCGGCGGCGCTGCGCACGGCGCTCGCCGCCTTCGCCAAGCTCTACGCGGAGCGCTACGCGAAGGCGGGAATCCGCATGAACAACGTGCTGCCGGGCTTCATCGACAGCCTGCCCGAGAAGCCCGAGCGCACGGCGCGCATTCCCATGGGCCGCTACGGAACGGTGGACGAGATCGCGAAGACCGTCGCCTTCCTCCTGTCCGACGACGCCGGCTACGTCACGGGCCAGAACATCCTCGTCGACGGCGGCCTCGTCCGCGGTCTTTGAGACGGGTCCGGATCGGAACAGGCAAAGGCACCTGCCGTTAAAGGAAATGTGCCGGGGCGGCGCGGCCCCGGCCCCGCTTTCCCCGAGGTGCGATCATGGCCGGCCTGTCCTGGAAGGAACGCGAGAGCGACGCCACGGTCGAGGAGACCGTCGGCATCGTCCGCCACAGCGGCGAGCCCCTGCCGTCCCCGGACGATGCGGAGGCCTTCGGCGCCATGTTCGACCGCTTCGCCGACGCGACGGTCGTGCTGCTCGGGGAGGCGACGCACGGCACGTCGGAGTTCTACCGCGCCCGCGCCGCGATCACGCGCCGGCTGGTGGAGCGCCACGGCTTCACCATCGTCGCAGCCGAGGCCGACTGGCCGGATGCGGCCCGCATCGACGCCTATGTGCGCCACCGCCCCGTTCCGCCGGCCGACGACGCCGCCTTCCAGCGCTTCCCCGCCTGGATGTGGCGCAACGAGGAGGTGGAGGACTTCGTCAACTGGCTGAGGGACTTCAACCGCGAGCGCCCGGAGCGGGAGCGCGCCGAGTTCCGCGGCCTCGACGTCTACAGCCTCGATGCCTCGATCCGGGCGGTGATCGACTACCTCGACCGGATCGATCCCGAGGCGGCCCAGGAGGCGAGGGGGCGCTACGGCTGCCTCAGCCCCTGGCAGTCGGATCCCGCCCGCTACGGCCGCGCCGTCGTCACGGGCCGCAAGAGGCCCTGCGATCAGGCCCTCCTCGCCCAGCTCCAGGACATGCTCGCCAGGCGGCTGGACTATCTCGGCGCGGACGGCGAGGCCTTCTTCGACGCGGTCCAGAACGCGCGGATCGTCCACGCGGCGGAGCACTACTACCGGATCATGTACGAGGGGGCGACGGAGTCCTGGAACCTGCGCGACCGGCACATGTTCGACACCCTGCAGCGGCTCCTGGCGCGGCGCGAGGGCGCGAAGGCGGTGGTCTGGGCGCACAACTCCCATATCGGCAACGCGGCCGCCACGGCCATGGGCTGGCAGGGCGAGTTCAACATCGGCGAGCTGTGCCGCACGGCCTACGGGGACAGGGCGGCGCTCATCGGCTTCGGCACGGACCGCGGCACCGTCGCCGCCGCGAGCGACTGGGACGCCGCCATGGAGATCAAGGAGGTGCGCCCGGCGCGCCCCGACAGCCACGAGCGCATCTTCCGCGACGCGGGCCTCGGCCGTTTCCTGACGGACTGGCGGGGAACCGATCGCCTCGACCTGCGCCGCGCCCTGTCCCGCCCGCGCCTGGAGCGCGCCATCGGCGTGATCTACCGGCCCGAGACCGAACTCTACAGCCACTACTTCGAGGCGATCCTGCCGGAGCAGTTCGACGCCTATGTCTGGTTCGAGGAGACCACGGCCGTGACGCCCCTCACCGAGGCGCACGGGGAGGGGATGCCGGAGACCTACCCCTTCGGCCTGTGACCGCGCCGGCGCGACGTCCGCCGCCCGCTTGCGTCATCCCGCGCCCGCGCCCCGTCGTTCCCGTCTCGCCGCGCCCCTCTTCCCTCGCCCTCCGTCATTCCGGGGCGCCGCAGGCGAGCCCGGAAGCCATCACCCCTGCGGTGCGGAAGACGCCGCGGCTGCCGCCGTCCGGACAGGCGGGCCCCTCGAAGCGTGCCCCGCGACGGCAACGGCTCTCCCGCTGCGCGTCCCGGCAAGGCGCGCCCGCAGCAATGTTCCGCTTTCGTTCTTGACAGCGGCACCAAGCTCGGCTATATCGTAACGCATCCCGTCCCGCCGAGGGGCGCGCTCGCGAGGCGTCGCCGAATGCGGGGACGGGACCGGTCCCGCGCCCGCGCGCCACGCACGCGCCGGCCGCGGGCGGCCCCGGCAGAGCCGGGGCTCCGGGCCGTCCGGCGCCGCCGGCGTTCGTCAACGCCGTCCCGCGTCCGGGCCATCCCCGGAGCCTCCGCCGCCGGTCCGCCGGAAAAGAACCGGGCGCGATGACGCTGCGGCTCATTGCCTTCACCCCTTCCTTCCCCCGAGCCGGAGCGACCCTCGTGCCCCCTCGACCCCGCCGCCCCTCCGGGCCCACGCGCCCGGAGGACGCGGCGGCGTGCGTGCTTCTCACGTCTCATCTCCGGCGGCATGGCCGGGCCGGTCCGGGCGGACGGCGGTGCGCGGGAAGCGTGACGCGTTCCCTCCCCCGCCGATCACGCGTCGCCCCGGGATCGGCTCTTCCGGTGCGCAAGCCGGGACCACCCGACTTGCGAGGGGGAGGGGCAGGGGGTGCAGCGCCAGCCTCTCGGAGCGCGCGCCCGCATCCCCTCTCCGGCTCTCCCCCGCAAGGGGGGAGAGGGCATGTCGGCGCTTGCCGAGGAAGGGGAAGAGGGCAGGGCGGCGCTTCCTGAGCGCGCCCGGGCTCCGCAGGAGAGGGCTTCGCGGCGATGGGAGGGCATCCTGCGCGATCTGGAAGCGGGGCTTGCCCACCTTGCTCCTTGGGGCCGCCCCTGCTAACTCACCCCGCAATTCCCCAACACGATCCCATTCGGCAGGTTTTTCCGTGTCCCGTCAGTTCATCTATCACATGCGCGGTCTGACCAAGACCTATTCCAGCGGCAAGAAGGTCCTGGACAACGTCCACCTCTCCTTCTACCCGGATGCGAAGATCGGCGTGCTCGGCGTCAACGGCGCCGGCAAGTCGACCCTGCTTCGCATCATGGCGGGAATCGACACCGACTTCTCGGGCGAGGCCTGGGTGGCCGAGGGGGCGCGGGTCGGCTACCTGCCGCAGGAGCCGCAGCTCGACCCCACCAAGAACGTGCGCGAGAACGTGATGGAGGGCGTCGCCGCCAAGAAGGCGATCCTCGACCGCTACAACGAGCTCGCCATGAACTATTCCGAGGAGACGGCGGACGAGATGACCCGCCTCCAGGACGAGATCGAGGCGAAGGGGCTCTGGGACCTCGATTCCCAGGTCGACCAGGCCATGGACGCCCTGCGCTGCCCGCCGGACGACTGGCCGGTGGACAAGCTCTCGGGCGGCGAGCGCCGCCGCGTGGCACTCTGCAAGCTGCTGCTGGAGCAGCCCGAGCTCCTGCTCCTCGACGAGCCGACCAACCACCTCGACGCGGAGACGACCGCCTGGCTCGAAGGCCACCTGCGCACCTATCCGGGCGCGATCCTGATCGTCACCCACGACCGCTACTTCCTCGACAACGTGACCGGCTGGATTCTCGAGCTCGACCGCGGCCGTGGCATTCCCTACGAGGGCAACTACTCCTCCTGGCTCGAGCAGAAGCAGAAGCGCCTGGAGCAGGAAGGCCGCGAGGAGGAGGCGCGCCAGCGCACCATCGAGCGCGAGCGCGAGTGGGTGTCCGCCTCGCCGAAGGCCCGGCAGGCCAAGTCGAAGGCGCGTATCCAGCGCTACGAGGAACTCGTCGCCCGCGCCTCCGAGAAGGGTCCGACCACGGCGCAGATCGTCATTCCCATCGCCGAGCGCCTGGGCAACAACGTCATCGAGTTCGAGGGCCTGAAGAAGGCCTTCGGGGACAAGCTCCTCATCGACGGCCTGTCGTTCAAGCTGCCGCCGGGCGGCATCGTCGGCGTCATCGGCCCCAACGGCGCCGGCAAGACCACCCTGTTCCGCATGATCACGGGGCAGGAGAAGCCGGACGAGGGCTCCATCGTCATCGGCGACACGGTGAAGCTCGGCTACGTGGACCAGAGCCGCGACACCCTCGATCCCAACAAGACGATCTACGAGGAGATCTCCGGCGGCAACGAGGTGCTCTATCTCGGCAAGCGCGAGATCAACGCCCGCGCCTACTGCTCGGCCTTCAACTTCAAGGGCTCCGACCAGCAGAAGAAGGTCGGCGTGCTCTCGGGCGGCGAGCGCAACCGCGTGCACCTCGCCAAGATCCTGAAGTCCGGCGCCAACGTCCTGCTCCTCGACGAGCCCACCAACGACCTGGACGTGGACACCCTGCGCGCCCTCGAGGAGGCGCTGGAGGATTATGCCGGCTGCGCCGTGATCATCAGCCACGACCGCTGGTTCCTCGACCGCATCGCCACCCACATCCTCGCCTTCGAGGGCGACAGCCACGTGGAGTGGTTCGAGGGCAACTTCGCCGACTACGAGGAGGACAAGAAGCGCCGCCTCGGCGTCGATTCCACCATCCCGCACCGGATCAAGTACAAGAAGTTCTCGCGGTAGGCGTCCGTGGCGACCGCAATCGTCACCGGCGTGGGACGCGGCATCGGGCACGAGCTCGCCCGCGTCCTCCTGGAGCGCGGGGACCGCGTCGTCGGAACCCTCAGGAGCATGGGGGCGATCCCTCCCGCGCTCCGGGATCATGCGGAGGCGGGGCGCCTTTCCCTCGTCGCGATGGACGTGCGGGACCCTGCCTCCATCGCGGCTGCGGCTCGAGCCGTCGACGGACCCGTCGACATCCTCGTCAACAACGCGGGCGTGATCGGGCCGGAGCGCCAGTCCACCCTCGACATGGATTTCGACGGGTTCCTCGACACGCTCGCGGTCAACACGCTCGGGCCGCTGCGCGTGGTCCAGGCCTTCCTGCCGCAGCTGCGGCGCTCCGCAAGCGCCAGGATCGTCACCATCGGCAGCCGCATGGGCTCGCTCTCCTACGCGAAGTCCGACCGCATCGCCTACCGGGCGTCGAAGGCCGCGGCGAACAAGGTGATGCAGGGCCTCGCCACCGATCTCGCGCCGGAGGGAATCGTCGCCGTCAGCGTCCATCCGGGCTGGGTGCGCACCGACATGGGCGGCGCGGGCGCCGACCTCGACGTCGGGGAGAGCGCCAGGGGAATCGCCGCCCTGATCGACCGCCTCTCCATGGCCGACAGCGGCCTGTTCTTCGACTGGCAGGGGGAAAGGCTGCCGTTCTGAGCGCGAAGAGGTTGGGTTCCCGCGCGAAACCGTGTAAGACCCTTGAGGCACGAGAACTTGACAGAAGATGTCGCCGTGCCCGCTGATGAGATGAAGCCCTTCCAGTCCGTCGCCTCTCCCGAGGAAGCCGTCGAAAAGCTCGTCCTGCTCTACGATTCGGCGGTCGAGGCGCAGCGCCATGCGCTGGAGCGCTTCTTCGCGACTCAGGTTCCGCCCACGCCCGAGGAGCGCCTGCGCTTCCGCTATCCCGAACTGCGCGTGGTCTATGCGGCCACCTCGCTCCCCCCCGTGAAGCAGCGGGCCTATGCGAAGCTGCAGGTGCCGGGCGCCTATGCGACGACCGTCACGCAGCCGGCCTTCTTCCGGAACTACCTGCTGGAGCAGCTCAGGCACCTCGTCCGCGACTACGGGGTGACGCTCGAGGTCGGGACGAGCGGCCAGGAGATCCCCTATCCCTACATCTTCGAGCGGGGAGACGAGCTCGGCCGCGGCGCGCATTCCGCCGCGGAGCTCGCGCGGTTCTTCCCGACGCCGCTTCTCGCCTCCGTGGGCGACGAGATCGCCGACGGGCTGTGGGAGTTCGCGGAGCATGCGCCGCGCCCGCTCTCCCTGTTCGACGCGGCGCGGACCGACTATTCCCTGCGCCGCCTCGTGCACTACACGGGCAGCGACTGGCGCTGCGTGCAGCCCTGGATCCTGCTCACGAACTATCACCGCTACGTGGACCAGTTCGTCCGCTGGGCGGTGAGCGAGCTCGCCAATCCGGAAAGCCCCTTCGAGAAGCTGATCCTGCCCGGCGGCATTTCCATCGAGGGCGGGCTGCCGGAGGACACGGTGGCGGAGCTGATCGGCTCCTCGCCCTGGCACCGGTTCCAGATGCCGTCCTACCACCTCACGCGCCGGGACGGGCACGGGGTGACCCTGGTCAACATCGGCGTCGGCCCCTCCAACGCCAAGAACATCACGGACCATCTCGCGGTCCTGCGGCCCCATTGCTGGCTCATGGTCGGCCATTGCGGCGGGCTGCGCCAGTCCCAGACCATCGGCGACTACGTGCTGGCCCACGGCTACCTGCGCCGCGACCGCATCCTCGACAATGCGGTCCCGCCCGAGATCCCGATCCCCGCCCTCGCGGAGGTCCAGGTCGCGCTGCAGGAGGCGGCGGCCCGGGTCACGGGCGAGCGGGGGGAGGAGCTCAAGCGCCGCCTGCGCACCGGGACGGTGGTGACCTACGACGACCGGAACTGGGAGCTGCGCTGGAGCCAGGAGCGGCGGCAGATCAACCTCTCGCGGGCCATCGCCGTCGACATGGAGAGCGGCACCATCGCCGCCCAGGGCTACCGGCTCCGGGTGCCCTACGGCACGCTGCTCTGCGTCTCCGACAAGCCCCTTCACGGGGAGATCAAGCTGCCCGGAGCGGCGAACGCCTTCTACGAGCGCGCCGTGGGCGAGCATCTGATGATCGGCCTCGCCGCCCTCGACATCCTGCGCGACCAGCGGACCTCCCTGCACTCGCGCAAGCTGCGCAGCTTCGACGAGCCGCCGTTCCGCTAAACCCTTCGCTCACCCCAGAGGCTCCATGTCCCGCGAAACATCCGGCCTGCTGCTCGGCTTCGTCGGCGTGTGCATCTTCGCCGGGACGCTGCCCTTCACGCATCTCGCGGTCGCGGCGTTGAGCCCGCTCTTCGTGACGGCGGGCCGCGCGGCCCTGGCGGGGATCCTCGCCGGCGGGACCCTGCTCCTCCTGCGCAGGCCCCGGCCCAATGCGCGCCAGCTTCGGACCCTCTGCCTCGCCGCCCTGTGCCTCGTCGCGGGCTTTCCCGGCTTCACGGCCCTGGCCATGCAGACCGTTCCGGCGGGCCATGGCGGCGTGGTCCTCGGCATCCTCCCCCTCGCGACCTCGGCGATCGGCGCCCTCATCGCCGGCGAGCGGCCGAGCCCGACCTTCTGGCTCGCGGCGGTCGCCGGGGCAGCGCTCGTCACGGGCTTCACGCTCTACGAGAGCGGGGGATCCGTTCAGGCGGGCGACCTCTTCCTGCTCGCCGCTGCAATCGCCTCGGCCCTGGGCTACGTGCTTTCGGGCAAGCTCGTCCGGGCGGGCCATGCGGGCTGGGAGGTGATCTCCTGGATCCTCGTCGTTTCGCTGCCCGTCACCGTCCCGGCGACCCTCTGGTCCATGCCCGGCGATCCCGCCGCGGTTCCGCTCTGGAACTGGATCGGCTTCGCCTACGTGGCGCTCATGAGCCAGTATCTCGGCTTCTTCGCCTGGAATGCGGGCCTCGCCCTGGGCGGCATCGCCCTCGTCAGCCAGGTCCAGCTTCTCCAGACCTTCGTGACGCTGCTCATCGCCGCCGGACTCAACGGGGAGAGGGTGGGGCTCTCCGCCTGGCTCGTCGCCGGAGCGGTCGTTCTCCTGGTCCTCCTGGCGCGCCACGCCTCGCGCCCGAACCGGTAACCGGTCCTTCCCGGCAGAGCCTCCCCGAATTCCCGCCCGCCCCGGCGTCGCGAGGGAAGGTTTCGCTTGCCCCGACAGCGCGGAAGATATAAACATATCTTTATATGTGAGAGCGAGTTTGCATCGTGCCGGACGCCGCATCGCCATCGCTGGACCTGACGCTGACCATCCTGCGGGCAGCAGCCGAGGAGACGCGCCTGCGGATTCTCGCCCTGCTGACGGAGGGGGAACTCTCCGTTTCCGACCTGACGGACATTCTCGGCCAGTCCCAGCCGCGCATTTCGCGCCACCTCAAGCTCCTCGTGGAGGCCGGGCTCGTGGAGCGGCATAGGGAGGGGGCGTGGGCCTTCTTCCGCCTCATGGACCGGGGCGAGGCCGCCCGGCTCCTGCGGCCCATGCTCGACAGCCTCAACCGCTCCGATCCCCTGCTCCTCGACGACCGGACCCGGCTCGAGGCCGTCCGCGCCCAGCGGGCCCAGGCGGCGCAGGCGTTCTTCTCCCGGCTGGCGCCGGAATGGGACCGGCTCCGCTCGCTCCATGCGCCGGAGGCCACGGTGGAGGCGGCGGTCCTGGAGGCGCTGGGCGACAGGCCGATCCGCAATCTCGTCGACCTCGGCACGGGGACCGGCCGGATGCTCCAGCTCCTCGCGCCGCGGGCCTCGCGGACCGTGGGGCTCGATGCGAGCCATGCCATGCTCTCGGTCGCCCGCGCCAACCTGGAGAAGGCGGGCCTGAGGGGCATCGAGCTGCGGCAGGGCGACATCTACGCGCCGCCGTTCCCGCGCGACACGTTCGACCTCGTCGTGATCCACCAGGTCCTGCACTATCTCGACGATCCGGCCCGGGCGATCCGCGAGGCCTCGCGGCTGGTGGCGCCCGGCGGCCGGATCCTGGTGGTCGACTTCGCGCCGCACAACCTCGAATTCCTGCGCGAGACGCAGGCCCATCGCCGGCTCGGCTTCGCTCCCGAGCAGGTGGCCGACTGGCTCGGCGAGGCCGGGCTCGACTGCACCCTCAACCGGCAGATCGCTCCGGCCGGAAAGGGCGGCGAGCAGCTCATCGTTTCCCTTTGGCTCGGACAGGACCGGCGCGTCGCGACGGACTGGCCGCTCGCCGCCCCCGACAGAGAGGTCGCCTGATGTCGCCGATCGCCCTCCGCCCCAGCCGCCAGCCGTCCTGTCCGATCAGGGTCTCCTTCGAGTTCTTTCCCCCCAAGACCCCGGAGATGGAGGCGACCCTGTGGTCCTCCATCGAACGCCTCGCTCCCCTCAACCCGCAGTTCGTGTCCGTGACCTACGGCGCCGGCGGCTCGACCCGCGAGCGCACCCATGCCACCGTCGCCCGGCTCGTGCGGGAGACGCGGCTGAAGCCCGCGGCGCACCTCACCTGCGTAGCGGCCAGCAAGGCCGAGGTCGACAGCGTGGTCCGCTCCTACTGGGAGGCCGGGGTGCGCCACGTGGTGGCCCTTCGCGGCGACCCGGTCGGCGGCCTCGGCACCGCCTACGAGCCCCATGCGGAAGGCTACCAGCGCACCTGCGATCTCGTGGCGGGCATCAAGGCCATCGGCGATTTCGAGGTGTCGGTCTCGGCCTACCCCGAAAAGCATCCCGAAGCCGCATCCCTCGATGCGGATATCGACGTGCTGAAGGAGAAGGTGGATTGCGGCGCGGATCGCGCCATCACCCAGTTCTTCTTCGACAACGACGTCTATTTCCGCTACCTCGACCGGGTCCGGGCGCGCGGCATCGACATCCCCATCGTTCCCGGCATCGTGCCGGTGCAGAACTTCAGGCAGACGGCGAATTTCGCGGCGAAGGCGGGAGCGAGCATCCCCGCCTGGCTCGCCGCCCGGTTCGAGGGGCTGGAGGACGATGTGGAGACGCGCAAGCTCATCGCCGCTGCGGTTGCGGCGGAGCAGGTGATCGACCTCGTCGACCGCGGCGTCAGCGAATTCCATTTCTACACCATGAACCGGGCCGATCTCGTCTATGCGATCTGCCGCCTGCTTGGGCTGCGCGGCGAAGCCGAACGGGCGGCCGCCTGAATCCATCGGCCGGGCCTGCGCCCGGCCTTTTCGTGTCAAACCCGCTGCCGCGCGGTAAGGGCGGCTGCACCGGGCGAACCGGTAACGACGAAAGACGATGACGATGACGTTCGACATTCCCTGTCCCGCCGACGGCGCCGAAGTGGCGAAGGCGCTTCGCGAGGCCGCATCCAGGCGCATTCTCGTGCTGGACGGCGCGATGGGCACGGAACTGCAGCGATCGGGCTTCTCGGAGGAGGATTTCCGCGGCGCGCGCTTCAGGGACTGGAAGCAGGACGTCAGGGGCAACAACGATCTGCTCACCCTGACGCAGCCGGACGCCGTGCGGCAGGTGCACCTCGACTATTTCCGCGCCGGGTCCGACATCGTCGAGACCAACACCTTCTCCGCCACCTCCATCGCCCAGGCCGACTACGGCATGGAGGAACTCGTCTACGAGCTGAACCTTCACGGCGCCCGGCTTGCCCGCGAGGCCGCCCTCCAGGCGCAGAGGGAGGACGGGCGCCGCCGCTTCGTTGCCGGCGCCATCGGCCCGACGAACCGTACGCTTTCCATCTCGCCCGACGTGAACAACCCCGGCTATCGCGCCGTGACCTTCGACCAGGTGCGCGACTCCTACGCTGAGCAGGTGAGGGGCCTCGTCGACGGCGGCGCCGAGATCATCCTGGTCGAGACCATCTTCGATACGCTCAACGCCAAGGCCGCCATCGCGGCGACCTTCCGCGTGTTCTCCGAGAAGGGCGTGAAGCTTCCCGTCATGATCTCGGGCACCATCACCGACCTTTCGGGCCGCACCCTCTCCGGGCAGACGCCGACCGCCTTCTGGCACTCGGTCCGCCACGCGGAGCCCTTCTCCGTCGGTCTCAACTGCGCCCTCGGCGCGCGCGAGATGCGGGCGCACATCCAGGAGATCGCCAAGGTCGCGGACACCCTCGTCTGCGCCTATCCCAATGCGGGCCTGCCCAACGAGTTCGGTCTCTACGACGAGCGGCCCGAGGCCACGGCGGGCATGCTCGCCGAGTTCGCCGACGCGGGCCTCGTGAACATCGTCGGCGGCTGCTGCGGCACGACGCCCGACCACATCCGCGCCATCGCGGAGGCTGTCGCCGGCAAGGCGCCGCGGCAGGTTCCCACGGTTCGGCCGACGATGCGCCTCGCGGGCCTCGAACCCTTCGTCCTCACGCCGGACATCCCCTTCGTGAACGTGGGCGAGCGCACGAACGTGACCGGCTCCGCCAAGTTCCGCAAGCTCATCACCAACGGCGACTACGCGGCGGCGCTCGACGTGGCGCGCGACCAGGTGGCGAACGGCGCGCAGATCATCGACGTGAACATGGACGAGGGCCTGCTCGATTCCGAGAAGGCGATGGTGGAGTTCCTCAACCTCGTCGCGGCCGAGCCCGACATCGCCCGCGTGCCGATCATGGTGGATTCCTCGAAGTTCCCCGTGATCGAGGCCGGCCTGAAATGCATCCAGGGCAAGGCCATCGTGAACTCGATCTCCATGAAGGAGGGCGTGGAATCCTTTATCGAGCAGGCCCGGATCTGCCGCGCCTACGGCGCCGCCGTCGTGGTCATGGCCTTCGACGAGCAGGGGCAGGCGGACACCCTGGAGCGGAAGGTCGAGATCTGCACCCGCGCCTACAGGATCTTGACGGAGGAGGTGGGCTTCCCGCCGGAGGACATCATCTTCGATCCCAACATCTTCGCCGTGGCCACGGGCATCGAGGAGCACAACGGCTACGGCGTCGCCTTCATCGAGGCGACCCGCATCATCCGCGAGACCCTGCCGCACGCCCATGTCTCCGGCGGCGTGTCGAACCTGTCCTTCTCCTTCCGCGGCAACGAGCCCGTCCGCGAGGCGATGCATTCGGTGTTCCTGTATCACGCCATCCGGGCGGGCATGGACATGGGCATCGTCAATGCGGGGCAGCTCGCCGTGTACGACGAGATCGACCCGGGGCTGCGGGAGCTGTGCGAGGACGTGGTGCTCAACCGGCGCCCGGATGCGACGGAGCGGCTCCTGGAGGCCGCGCCGCGCTTCAAGGGCGACGGCAGCGGACAGGCCAAGGCGGCGGACCTCGAATGGCGGTCCTGGCCCGTGGAGAAGCGCCTGGAGCATGCCCTCGTCAACGGCATCACGGAGTTCATCGAGGAGGATACGGAGGAGGCGCGCCGGCAGGCGGAGCGGCCCCTCCATGTGATCGAGGGCCCGCTCATGGCGGGCATGAACGTGGTCGGGGACCTGTTCGGCGCGGGCAAGATGTTCCTGCCGCAGGTCGTGAAGTCCGCCCGCGTCATGAAGCAGGCGGTCGCCTATCTCATGCCGTTCATGGAGGCCGAGAAGGAGCGGAACGGCGCAACGGCGCGCTCCGCCGCCGGCAAGGTCCTCATGGCGACGGTGAAGGGCGACGTGCACGACATCGGCAAGAACATCGTCGGCGTCGTCCTCGCCTGCAACAACTACGAGGTCATCGACCTCGGCGTGATGGTGCCGGCGCAGAAGATCCTCGAAACGGCGCGCAAGGAGAAGGTGGACATCGTCGGCCTTTCCGGCCTCATCACCCCGTCCCTCGACGAGATGGCTCACGTGGCGAGCGAGATGGAACGCGAGGGCTTCGACATCCCGCTCCTGATCGGCGGCGCCACCACGAGCCGCGTGCACACGGCGGTGAAGATCCATCCCAACTACCGCAAGGGCCAGGCGGTCTACGTCACCGATGCGAGCCGCGCCGTGGGCGTGGTCTCGTCGCTGCTCTCGCCCGACACGCGGGACGAGTACATCGGCACGCTCCAGGCGGAATACCGGAAGGTGGCCGAGGCGCACAGGCGCTCGGAGGCCGACAAGCAGCGCCTGTCCCTCGATAAGGCGCGGGCAAACCGGCTCCGGCTCGACTGGGAGGCCTACCAGCCGCCGAAGCCGGCGTTCACGGGAGCCCGCGTGTTCCGCAGCTACGACGTGGGCGAGCTCGTACCCTACATCGACTGGACGCCGTTCTTCCAGACCTGGGAGCTCAAGGGCCGCTTCCCGGCGATCCTCGACGATCCCGAGCAGGGCGAGGCCGCGCGGCAGCTCTACGAGGACGCGCAGGCGATGCTGAAGCGCCTCGTCGACGAGCGCTGGTTCAACCCCAAGGCGGTGATCGGCTTCTGGCCCGCCAATGCGGTCGGCGACGACATCGCCCTCTATACGGGCGAGAGCCGCAGCGAGGTTCTGGCGACGCTGCACGGCCTGCGCCAGCAGCTCCTGCGGCGCGACGGAAAGCCGAACCTGTGCCTCTCCGACTTCGTCGCTCCCCGCGAGAGCGGGAAGGCGGACTACGTGGGCGGCTTCGTGGTCACGTCCGGGATCGAGGAGGTCCGCATCGCCGAGCGGTTCGAGCGCGCCAACGACGACTACCAGTCGATCCTCGTCAAGGCCCTCGCCGACCGCCTGGCGGAAGCCTTCGCGGAGCGGATGCACGAGCGGGTGCGCAAGGAGTTCTGGGGCTATGTCCCGGATGAAAACCTCGGCAACGAGGAGCTGATCCGCGAGGAGTACCGGGGCATCCGCCCGGCTCCCGGCTATCCGGCCCAGCCCGACCACACGGAGAAGGCCACGCTCTTCCGCCTGCTCAACGCGGAGCGCAGCATCGGCGTGAAGCTGACGGAATCCTACGCCATGTGGCCCGGCTCGTCCGTATCCGGCCTCTACCTGGCGCATCCGGAGGCCTACTACTTCGGCGTCGCCAAGGTGGAGCGCGACCAGGTGGAGGATTACGCGGCGCGCAAGAGCATGAGCGTCGCCGAGGTCGAGCGCTGGCTCTCGCCCATCCTCAACTACGATCCCGCCTCCTACAGCATCATGGCGGCGGAGTAGGCGCGCCCTTCACTCCCGCCGCAGCGCCTCGATGGGATCGAGACGGGCGGCGCGCTGGGCCGGGTAGAGGCCGAAGAAGATGCCGACGAGGGCGGAGAAGCCCACGGCGATCAGGATCGCTTCCGTCGAGATCAGCGAGGGCCAGCCCGCGAGCCGGGCGACGCCGTAGGCCGCGGCCGCGCCGAGACCGATGCCGAGGATGCCGCCGATGGTCGACAGGGTCGTGGCCTCGATGAGGAACTGGCTGAGGATGTCGCGCGGCCTCGCGCCCACCGCGAGCCGCAGGCCGATCTCGCGGGTGCGCTCGGTGACGGAGACGAGCATGATGTTCATGATGCCGATGCCGCCGACGAGGAGCGACACGGCCGCCACCGCCGCGAGCAGCATGGAGAGCGTGTTCGCGGAAGCCGAGGCGGTGTTGGCGATCTCCGTCAGGTTCCGGATCGAGAAGTCGTCCTCCTGCTCGCCGAGGATGCGGTGGCGCTGGCGCAGGAGCTGCGCGATCTGCTCGATCCCCGGCTCGATGTCCTCCTCCCGCGCGAACTTGACGAAGATCGATCCGACGGACCGGTCCTTCGCGTAGTTGCGGCCGATGACGCGGCGGCGGCCCGCGTCGAGGGGCACGAAGATCGCGTCGTCCTGGTCCTGCCCGAACGCGGACTGGCCCTTGGATTCCATGACGCCGATGACGCGGAACGGCACGTTGCGCACCCGCACCGTCCTGTCGATGGGATCCTCGTCTCCGAACAGGTTCCGGGCCACGGTCTGCCCGAGGATGATGACGATGTCGCCGCGGCGGATCTCCTCCGGGTCGAAGGTCCGGCCGCTCGAGACGTCCCACTCCCTCGCCTCGAACCAGTCGTTGTCGACGGCGTAGATCCGGGTCGCCCAGTTGTTGCCGCCGGCGACCACCTGCGTCCCGCCCTGCACGAACGGCGCGGCGGCGATCACGCCGTCGATCTCCCTGCGGATGGCTTCCGCATCCTCGTCTGTGAGGGACGAGGCCGCACCCGCGCCGAGCCGCGCTCCGCCCTGGGTGACGTTGCCTGGGGTCACGATGGCGAGATTGGCTCCGAGGGAGCGGATCTGCCGGTCGACCAGGTTGCGCGCCCCGGAGCCGATGGCCACCATGGCGATCACCGCCGCCACGCCGATGACGATGCCGAGCATGGTGAGCAGGCTGCGCAGGGCATTGGCCGCGATGGCCGAGCACGCGGAGCGGATGGCCTCGAACCATCTCATCCGACGGCCTCCTCCATGCGGGCGTCAAGGGGCGTCTGGCGCGCGTCCTCGATCACGCGGCCGTCCCTGAAACGCACCAGGCGGCGCGCATGGCGGCCCACATCCGCGTCGTGGGTGACGAGGACGATGGTGACGCCTTCCCGATTGAGCTCCTGAAACAGGGCGAGGATCTCCTTCGCGGTGCGGCTGTCGAGGGCGCCCGTCGGCTCGTCCGCGAGGAGCAGGCTCGGCCGGTTCACGAGCGCCCGCGCGATGGCGACGCGCTGCTGCTGCCCGCCGGAGAGCTGCATCGGGCGGTGATGCGCCCGCTCCGCGAGGCCCACCCGCTCCAGGGCGCCGAGGGCCCGTGCGTGCCGCGATCTGCGGTCGACGCCCGCATAGATCATCGGCAGCTCCACATTGCCGATGGCGTCGATCCGCGGCAGCAGGTTGAACTGCTGGAACACGAAACCGATCTCGCGGTTGCGCAGCTGCGCGAGCCCGTCGGCGTCGAGGCTCTCCACCGCCGTGCCCGCCAGCCGGTAGCGGCCCTCGGTCGGCCTGTCGAGGCAGCCGACGAGGTTCATGAAGGTGGACTTGCCGGAGCCCGACGGTCCCATCACCGCCACGAAATCCCCGGCCTCCACGTCGAGGTCCACATGATCGAGGGCGACGACGCGGCCGCCGTCGAGATCGTAGACGCGTCTCAGGCCCCGGGTCTCGATGAGCGACATGGCGACTGTCCTAGAACATCCGCGGCGGGCGGGGGCGCGGGGAGGGCCGCTGCCGGTCGTCGTCCTGCGGACCGCTCCGCGCGCCGCCGCCGACGATGACCGTGTCGCCTTCCTTCAGGCTTCCGCGCAGCACCTCCGTGTAGTCGCCGTCCGTGACGCCGATCCTGAGCGGGACGAGTTCGGGAGCGCCGTTGACGAGGCGGTACACGCGCCCCTCCATTCCCGGGTCCGCGGCGGCGCGTGTCCCGCCGCGGCGACGCTGCGGAGCGTCCGCGCCGTCCGCGGCGGCGGATCTCGCGGCGGCCGCGACGGTGCCCGCCGGCCGGAAGCGGAGGGCCGCGTTCGGCACGCGCAGCACGTCGTCGCGCTCGTCGGTGACGATCTGGAGGTTGGCGGTCATGCCGGGAAGAAGAGAAAGATCGGTGTTCTGCACGCCGATGACGGCGGTGTAGGTCACGACGTTCTGCACCGTCTGCGCGCCGAGGCGCACCATCCGCACCGTGCCGGCGAAGGTCCGGTTCGGATAGGCGTTGACCGTGAAGCTCACGGGCTGCCCCGGCTTGAGGCGCCCCACATCGGCCTCGTCGATGTTGGCGTAGATGTCGATCTCGCGCAGGTCCTGCGCGATGGTGAAGAGGGTCGGCGCCGAGAGCGAGGCGGCGACCGTCTGCCCGAGCTCGATGTCGCGCTTCACCACGACCCCATCCACCGGCGAGCGGATCTCGGTCCGGGCAAGGTCGATCTCGATGTCCCTCAGCTTCGCCTCCCGCTGAAGGATCAGCGCCTCCGCCGATTTGAGGCCTGCTTCGGCAAGCGCGAGGTCCGCCCGCAGGCCTTCCGCCTCCGCCTTGCTGGAGGCGATCTGCGCCTGCGCGGACGCGAGGGTGGCCTTTTGGACGTCGAGCTGGGTCTTGGCCTGGTCGAGAGCGTTCTGCGTGGCGGCGGCGCGGGCGACGAGTTCGGTCTGCCGGTCGAAGTTGCGCTGCGCGTCGAGGAGCTGCGCCTGCGCGCGGTCGCGCTGGGCGGCGACATCCGCGGCCACGGCCTCGGCCCGCTGCAGCATCGCCCTGGCCTTCTCGATCTGCGCCTGCTTCGTGTCCCGGTCGGCCCTGGCCTGGGCAAGATCGGCGAGGGCGGCATCGCGGCGCGCCTTGATCTGCTCCGAGTAGAGCCGGGCGACGACCTGTCCCTCCTTCACGGGGGTGTTGTAGTCGGCCAGGATCTCGACGACCTGGCCGGAGAGCTGCGAGCCCACGAGAACCGTCGTGACGGGGTTGAGGGTGCCGGTGGCGCGCACGCTCGCGGTGATGGGGCCGCGCTCCACGGCGGCAAGCCGATAGGCGGCATCGGAGGCGCTGCCTCCCGCGGGCCGCCACAGGAAGAATCCCGCCATTCCTGCAGCCGCCACAATGGCGACCATCAACCACCAGACCCGCCGCACGCCGAAGCCCTTTCGCGCCGTCATATCCACGCCGCCATTGTGGCGGATATCCCGCCGGGATTCGAGTTAACTCTTTGTCATGCGACGCTTTGCGGCCGCGAGGCGATGAGGTCGCGAAGGGTCGTGATGGTCGAGGCGTCCGCCACCCCGTCGACGCGCTCGGGCCGGAAATGGCGCTGGAAGGCAGCCACCACCTTCTCCGTGTTCTCGTCGAACACGCCCGTGATCTTCAGGCCGTAGCCGTACATGGTGAGCATGGCCTGGAGGGCCTCGATGGGCATGCCCTGATCGCCGCGGGCGAAGAAGCGCCCGTCCCGGATCGGGGCAGGCGGCACCCAGTGGCCGATTCCCTCCCGGTGGAGCCACTCCCAGGGAAAGGCCTCGCCCGGGTCGAGCTTGCGGCCGGGCGCGACGTCGGAATGGGCGAGCACCCGGGTGGGCGGAATGCGCCAGCGGGAGACGATGTCCCGCGTCAGGGCGATCACGCTCTCGATCTGCACCTCGGGGAAGGGCGGCAGGCCGCCGGGATGGCCGGGATTGGCGATCTCGATGCCGATGGAGCGGGAATTGATGTCGGTCTCGCCGTCCCAGAAGGAGGCGCCCGCATGCCAGGCCCGGCGGGCCTCCGGCACCATCTGGATCACGCGCCCGTCCTCGAACACGAAGTAGTGGGCCGAGACCTGCGAGACGGGATTGCAGAGCCATTGCAGGGCCTCGCCCGCATCCGGCATGCCCGTGTAGTGCAGGATCAGCATATCCGGGCCCCTGACACCCTTCCGCTCCCCGTGGTTCGGCGACGGAAACACCTTCGCTGCGGCGGAGCTTTCGGGGCGGGGCATGCTCATCGGATCACCTGATCCCGCGCTCCGCGGCGATGCGTTCCCACGCGGCATTGATGGCCGCGAGCCGCTCGGTGGCGATCTTCACGGCCTCCGGGGGCAGGCCGCGCGCGATCTCCCTGTCCGGGTGGTTCTCGGCCACGAGCTTCCGGTAGTGGCGCCGCAGGTCCTCGTCGCTCATGGAGCGGTCCGCGTCGAGGATGAGGTAGGGATCGTCCGCCCGCCGGACATGGCGCGCCGCGATGCGTTCGAAATCCGCCGGCGAGAACGAGAAGATCGCGGCGACCTCGCGCAGATAGGCGAACTCCGCCTCGTGCACCGCGCCGTCCGCCTTCGCGATGTGGAACAGGCCGTCGAGCACGTCCTCCAGGAGGGCGGGCTCGTCCTTGAAGGCCTCGCCGATCTGGCGCGCATAGGCCTCGAACCCTTCCGGCGTCTGCTTCGCGAGATCGAACAGTCGCTTCACGCGCTCATGCTCGCCCGCAGGAACCTCGACGATCTGCTCGAAGGCCGCGACCTCGCGGTCCACCACCACGCCGTCGGCCTTCGCCATCTTGGCGGCAAGCGCGACGAGGCCCATGGTGAACATCACGTCCCGCGGCGGCCGGCCGAATATCGCGCCTTCCCGGTCGATCAGCACGTGACCCGCGACGCCGCCGAGCAGCGCGCCGATCGGCCCTCCCAATGCGAGGCCGAGGCCCGCACCGCCCAATTTGCCCCAAATCGACTGAATCATCGTGATCGAGTGGTACGCTCAACTGCGAGCGAAAGAAAAGGGGCCGGAACGATCCGGCCCCCAAAATTCGGTATGCGGCGGCGATCAGCGGCAGTAGATGTTGCCGTAGACGTCCTGATAGGTGCCATAGGGGCACGGATTGCGCGGCGTCGTCGCCGCGCCGACGATCGCGCCGCCCGCGGCGCCGATGGCCGCGCCGGCGAGAGCGCCGCCCGCACGGCCCGTTGCCGCGCCGCCGATGGCCGCGCCGGCGAGACCGCCGATGGCGGCGCCGCCGACTGCACGTTCACCGGGAGTATTGCAGGCGGCCATCGAGAGAGTGAGGGCGCCAGCTGCGATGGCTGTAATGATCTTCTTCATGACGGATGTCCTCTTCGTCAGCGACCGGACGATGTACCCAGACGGAAGTAGCTTGAGCGATAGAGCTTAGCCTTACAGCCAACATTTTTCCTAATCAATCGGTTCCATCGGGCTCAGGGTTTACAATAGACGGAGCCGTTGAGCGTGTAGGTTCCATAACGGCAGTTCGGTGTCGTCCGCCCCTGGCTGCCCGGGTTGACCCCCCTTCGCACGGGAGCGGGACCTGCCTGCGGCGGCACGGGATTCCGCGGTTGGGACATCGTGGACGGGGGGTGAGACATCGTGGATGGGGGCACCTCCGTCGCGCGAGGCTCGGGAGTCGTTGCTGCCCCCACGACGGCACCGCCGGCCGCCCCGACGGCCGCGCCGGCGAGTGCGCCGCTCGTGTGACCCGTGGCGACACCGCCGATGGCCGCGCCGGCGAGGCCGCCCAGCGCCGCGCCGCCCAGAGCGCGCTCGCCGGGAGAGTTGCAGGCTGCTAAAGCCAGGGCCGCGATACCGGCGGCAGTCGCTACAATCATATTTTTCATTGAAATGATCCTGTGGTTGGCGGCCATGTGCCGCTTCGTAATGTTGTAGCCTGACGCGTCGCGTCTGCCAACCCTTGGCGGGCGGGCGCGAACCGTTCTCAAGGCGTGATTTTCACAAAGGTTTGCTGCGGGACAGGCACAATGCTTCTTCCGTCCCAGGCCAGAATTCCATGTCATCCTACTGTCTAGCTTGAGCATTGGCTGAGCATCGTTGCGTCTTGCCAAGCCACAACTTCGCCCCATTTGGCCGCCACCCACCGTTTTCCCGCGACCTGTGCCATTTGGAGCTTCGATATGACTTGGCGGCTTTGCTCGAAACCAACGGCGGTCGCGCTTCTGGGTATCGTTTCAATTGCGGTCGCTCCTCAGGTCCGGGCGGAGAGCGCGCTGATTTCCCCGCAGGAGGCCGAGCAGCTCGTTCGTGCCCAGCTCGAGGAGCAGAAGGCGGGCGCCACGCCCGCGGAAGAGGAAAAGGCCGCCGAGGCCGTGACGCCCGGAAAGACGGCCAAGGGACCTCGCAAGCACGCAACGAAGGAAGCCGCGCTTCCAGCCCCCTCGCTTGCTTCCGCAAAGGTCGCGACGGAGGCGCCGGTTTCGGCGGCAGAGGCTGCGAAGGGGGCGGCGGGGGAGGGAAGGGTCGAACAGACCGCCTCCCTGCCGGTCGTGCCGTCGCCGCGCTCCCGTTCGGAGCGGGCCGACGCCGTCAGGTCCGGGGCGCTCAGGCCCCTGATCGCCCGCTATGCTTCGGAGCACGGGCTGCCGTACGAACTGGCCGATGCGGTGGTGCGTCTCGAAAGCCGCTACAATCCGGGTGCGCGCAGGGGCCCCAATGTCGGCCTCACGCAGATCAACGTCCGCACGGCCCAGTCGCTCGGCTACAGGGGCGATGCCGCGGGCCTTCTCGATGCGGAAACGAACCTGCGCTACGGACTCATGTACCTCGCGCAGGCCTACAGGCTCGCCGGCGGCGATACCTGCGGCACGATCCTGCGCTATCAGTTCGGCCATCGCACGCAGACCATGACCCGCGCCTCGCGCGTCTACTGCGCCAAGGTGAAGACGATCACGGCGAAGGCCGATTAGGCCATTCGCGCTTCCGGCGGCGCGGGTCCCCCGGAATCGGCCGGGATTCTCGAGCCGTCGCGATAGGCAGGCCCGGTTTCCTTGAAAATGCCTCCGGACGTTCTTGACGAACGGGCCGCGCATCCCCCACATCCATCCTGTCAGCCGGCCGGGCGGCCGCTCCGCGCGTCGGAGAGGAAAGTCCGGGCTCCATGGAAACACGGTGCCGGATAACGTCCGGCAGGGGCGACCCTAGGGAAAGTGCCACAGAAAGCAGACCGCCCCGCAGCGCGGGGTAAGGGTGAAAGGGTGCGGTAAGAGCGCACCGCGGACGCAGTAATGCGGACGGCACGGCAAACCCCACCAGGAGCAAAACCGAATAGGGACGACAGGCGTTCGCGCCAGGCCTGTTTCCAGGCCCGTCGTCCGGGTTGGTTGCTTGAGGCGGTCAGCGATGACCGTCCCAGAGGAATGGCCGCCACGTCCGGGGCGCGAGCCTCGGGCCCTACAGAACCCGGCTTACAGGCCGGCTGACAACCTTTTCCACAGGGCGAAGTTTGGGGAAAGCGGGAGCAAACCGTTGCCCTGCTTACGATTCATTAACCCTAAGCAATTCTGATGGCGGTTGACTGCCGGCAACCCTCCGCCCCGACCCCATTTCGTTGACGCCCATAATCTCCCATGTTATCCCAAATCATCCCGTCGACGATGTCTTCCGAAGGGATGGTCAGGCCCACACAAGGCTCTGGCCGCACAGTTCGGAACGAGGCGTCCTCATCGGCGCCGGGTAACGGCGGGTCGTCGCGATCCGCCGGGGGGCTGACAATCAGGAGTGCGCGAGCCGCGGCCCATGAACCGCTTCGTGTCCAATTTCACCAACAAGTTGGATTCGAAGGGTCGGGTCTCGATCCCCGCATCCTTCCGTGCGGTGCTGGCGGCGGATGGGTTCGAGGGGCTCTACGTTCATCCGGCGCTGGATGCGCCGGCGCTGGACGCGGGCGGCAACGTGCTGCTGAACGAGATCGATGCGTTCTTGTCGACGCTGTCGCCCTATTCGGACGAACGGGATCAGCTGTCGACGGCGTTGTTCGGAACCAGCGAAATCCTCAAGGTCGATCCGGAAGGGCGTGTCATCCTGACGGAGACGGTGAAAGTACATGCCGGGATCGCGGACGCGGTGACGTTCGTGGGGCTCGGTCACAAGTTCCAGATCTGGGAGCCCGAGCGTTTTCGCGCGCATTTGGAGGAGGCGCGCGGCAAGGTGCGGGATCTCAAGAGAGCCCTGGGCAATCGGGTCGTGGAGCAGCGTTCGGTGCAGGACATCTCACCAGGAGCACAGGGGCGATGATGGGACGCGGCGACGGCCCAGGAGCCGGAGCCGCTGGCGGACCGACCCGTCACGTCCCCGTGCTCCTGGAGGAGGTCTGCGAAGCGCTGGATGCACGGCGCGGCGGCGCTTACGTGGACGGCACGTTCGGCGCGGGCGGCTATACCCGCGCCATCCTGGACGCGAATCCGAAGAACGGCGTTCTCGCCATCGACCGCGATCCGGATGCGATCGCCGGAGGCGCTGCGCTCGTTTCCCGGTTCAAGCGCCGCCTCACGCTCGTTCAAGGCCGTTTCGGGCAGCTCGACGAGATCGTCCGTGCGGAAGGGCTGGAGACCGTCGACGGAGTCGTGCTCGACATCGGCGTCTCATCCATGCAGCTCGACGAGGCGGAGCGCGGATTCTCCTTCCGCAGCGACGGGCCTCTCGACATGCGGATGGAGCGCGAGGGGCCGAGCGCGGCCGACCTCGTCAACGAAGCCTCGGAAGCGGAGCTTGCGGACATCTTCTACCACTACGGCGAGGAGCGGCGCGCCCGCGCGGTGGCGCGCGCCATCGTGGAGGCGCGGCGCAGGCAGGTCTTCAGGACGACCGGCCAGCTCGCCGAACTCGTCGCCTCGCTGATCCGTCAGGAGCCCGGCGGCATCCATCCCGCCACGCGGGTATTCCAGGGGCTGCGCATCGCCGTCAACGACGAGCTCGGCGAACTCGTGCGCGCCCTCCATGCAGCCGAGCGCATTCTGAAGCCGGGGGGGCGTCTCGTCGTCGTGACCTTCCACTCCCTCGAGGACCGGATCGTGAAGCAGTTCTTCGCCGCGCGCACGGGGCGGAGCCCTTCGGCCTCTCGTCATCTTCCGGGCCTCGCGGCGCCCGCGCCGACCTTCGAGGCCGTCACGCGCGGGCCCGTGCTGCCCGGTGAGGACGAGATCGCGCGCAATCCCCGCGCCCGCTCCTCGAAGCTGCGCGCCGGCTCGCGGACCGGAATGCCGCCGCAGGCGCCGCTCAGTGCCATCACGATGCTCGCGGAGCTGCCGCAGACCGCCGACAAGAGGGGAGGGCGCCGGTGATCCGCCTGCTTCACATCATCGCCATCTCCATGCTCATCGCATCGGCCGGCTATGCGTATTCGGTCAAGTACGAGACGCTCTACTACGTGGAGCAGGTCGCCAAGCTGAAGGCGAAGGTGCAGCGCGAGCGCGACGCCATCGCCGTGCTCCAGGCGGAGTGGCAGTACCTCGACCGGCCCGACCGCCTGCAGGCGGCGGCCGATCAGCACCTCGATCTCCAGCCCCTCAAGATCCAGCAGCTCGCCCGCCTGTCCGACCTGCCGAACCGGCCGGCGCGCGAGGACGAGATCGGCCGCAAGCTGGAGGCGCTCGGCCTGTTCGGACCGACATCGACGCCGAAGGACAGGAACGCCGACGCGCGCACCCCGACCACGCAAACCCCGAGACGGTAAGCCCGTGCTGCAGAAGTTCGACCCGGATCTGATCGGCCAGGCCGCTCCCCCACGACGGAGCGTGCTGGCGCATGTGCGCGAGCTCTTCCGCCTGCGCGTCGACAAGAGCACCTCTCGCGTCGGCTTCACCGCGCTCTGCTTCGCGGGCCTCTTCAGCGTCATCGGCGGGCGCCTCGTCTATCTCGCCATGACGAGCGACGCATCGAGCGAGGTCCGGCGCGCCACGTCCCTCGAGATCTCGGCGGCGCGTCCTGACATCGTCGACCGGAACGGCAACATCCTCGCCACCGACGTGAAGATGGTGTCCGTCTTCGCGGAGCCGCGCAACATCATCGACAAGGACGAGGCGGTGGAGCTGCTGACCGCGGTCCTGCCGGATCTCGACGCGACGGAGCTGCGCAACAAGCTCAACACGAAGAAGGGCTTCGTGTGGGTCAAGCGCGAGATCACGCCGCGCCAGCAGGCGGAGGTCCATCGCCTCGGCATTCCCGGCATCGGCTTCCTGCCGGAAAACAAGCGCATCTATCCGAACGCCGAGGCCGCGGCCCACGTGCTCGGATTCGCGAACGTGGACAACGTCGGCATCGCCGGCATCGAGAAGTACATCGACAGCCAGGGCCTTCAGGACCTCAACGGCGCGGGCTTCGCGATCTCGGCGGCCGACCTCAAGCCGGTGCAGCTCTCCATCGACCTGCGCGTCCAGCACGCGCTGCGCGACGAGCTTGCCAAGGGCATGGCGAAGTACAAGGCGAAGGCGACCGCCGGGGCGATCATGGACGTGAACACGGGCGAGATCATCGCCCTCGTGTCGCTTCCCGACTTCGACCCGAACAATCCCGTCGACGCGCTGGAGCCCGACCGCATCAACCGCATCAATGTCGGCGTGTTCGAGATGGGCTCCACCTTCAAGGCCCTCACCACGGCGATGGCGCTCGACTCGGGCAAGTTCAACATCAACTCGACCCTCGATGCGCGCTCGGGGCTGCGCTACGGGAAGTTCACCATCGGCGACTACCATGCGACCCACCGCGTGCTCACGGTGCCGGAGGTGTTCATCCATTCCTCGAACATCGGCACCGCCCGCATGGCGCTCGGCATCGGCGTCGAGGGGCACAAGGCCTTCCTGCGCAAGATGGGCCAGCTCACGAGGCTGAAGACCGAGCTGCCGGAATCCGCGGAGCCGATCATCCCGCCCCGGTGGGGCGAGCTCAACACGATGACGATCGCCTTCGGCCACGGCCTCGCGGTGGCGCCGCTCCAGGCGCTCATGGCCGTGGGCGCGCTGGTGAACGGCGGCATGCTCATCACGCCCACCTTCCTCAAGCGCGACGAGGCCGAGGCACGCAAGATCGCCCTGCAGGTGCTCAAGCCGGAGACGAGCGAGGCCCTGCGCTACGTGATGCGTCTCAACGCGTCCAATCCGGCGGGCTCCGCTTCCGCCGCGGCCATCGCGGGCTTCTTCGTCGGCGGCAAGACCGGCACGGCGGAGAAGGTCATCAACGGCCGCTATTCCAAGAACAAGAACTTCACCACCTTCACGGCCATCGTTCCGTCGGACAAGCCGAAATACGTCTTTCTCACCATCATGGACGAGCCGCAGGCGGTCGAGGGCACCTACGGCTTCTCGACCGCCGGCTGGAACGCCGGGCCTGTGACGGGCAACATCATCGAGCGCGTCGCGCCGCTCCTCGGCATTCCGCCACGCTTCGAGCCGCCGGCCAATCCCTTCCCGCTCATGTCGCGCCTCGGCGCCTGGGGCACGAAATGACGCCAACGAAAACGATCCTCCTCGGCGATCTCCTTCCCGAAGCGCGAGACGGAGAGGCCGCCGCGCTCCCCGTCTCGACCATCGCCTCCGACAGCCGCAAGGCCGTGGGCGGCTCCGTGTTCTTCGCGGTGCCGGGGACGCGGGCGGACGGGATGAGCTTCGTGCCGCAGGCCGTGGCGGCGGGCGCCGTCGCCGTCGTGGCCGAAGCGGAGCGGCCTGCCGGCCTGGCGCCGGGAGTCGCCTTCCTGCAGGTGCCGGACGTGCGCCGCGCCCTCGCGCTCGCCGCGTCCAGGTTCTTTCCGCTGCAGCCGGAGAAGGTGGTCGCCGTCACCGGCACGAGCGGCAAGAGCTCCGTCGCCGATTTCGCCCGCCAGCTCTTCGCCGCCCTCGGGCATTCCTCCGCGAGCCTCGGTACCCTCGGCGTCATCACGTCGGACGGCGCGGCCTACGGATCGCTGACGACGCCGGACCCGATCTCGCTCCACGAGACGCTCGACCGGCTGGCGCGGGGCGGCGTCACGCGGCTTGCGATGGAGGCCTCGTCCCACGGCATCGACCAGCGGCGCCTCGACGGCGTGCGCCTGAGCGTGGCGGGCTTCACCAATCTCGGGCGCGACCATCTCGACTACCACGGCACCACGGAGGCTTACGCGGCGGCGAAGCTGCGCCTCTTCGACACGCTTCTGCCGCCCGGCGGACCCGCCGTCGTCAATGCGGACGGTCCCTTCGCGGACGTGTTCATGGAGGGCGTGCGCCGCGCGGGCCGCACCCTCCTGACCACCGGCGCCGCCGGCACGGCCCTGCGTCTCGTCGAGGCCCGTCCGGACGGCTTCGACCAGAACCTGACGGTGGAGGCCTTCGGGCGTACCGTGCGCACGCGGCTTCCGCTCCTCGGCGGCTTCCAGGTCGAGAACGCCCTCGTGGCGGCGGGTCTCGTTCTCGCCGTCGAAGGCGAGGACAGGGCGGAGGCGGTGCTGGCGGCCTTCCCGCACCTGAAGGGCGTGCCCGGCCGCCTGGAGCGGGTCGGCGAGGTCGACGGCGCTTTGTGCATCGTGGACTATGCCCACAAGCCGGACGCCCTCGCCCATGTGCTCGACGCCCTGCGGCCCTTCACGAAGGGCAGGCTCGTCTGCGTCGTCGGCTGCGGCGGCGACCGGGATCGCGGCAAGCGGCCGCTGATGGGGCGCATCGCCGTCGAGAAGGCGGACACGGTCATCGTCACGGACGATAATCCTCGCTCCGAGGACCCGGCGGCGATCCGCGCGGAGGTGATGAAGGGCGCCCCCGGCGCGACCGAGATCGGCGACCGGGCCGAGGCCATCCGGGCCGCCGTGAGGGGCCTCCGGCCGGGGGACGTGCTGGTGGTCGCGGGCAAAGGCCATGAAACGGGCCAAATCATCGGCGACCGGACCCTGCCGTTCTCGGACCACGACGAGGTCCGGGCGGCCATTGCGGAGAGGCAGGGATGACCACGCCCCTATGGACCCTTGAGGAAATCGCCGCGGCGACCGGCGGAAGGATCGGCGCGGGCGCCCGCCCGGCCTCCGGCGCCTCCATCGACACGCGGACCCTGGAGCCCGGCGATCTCTACTTCGCCATCAGGGGCGATGTGCACGACGGGCACGACTTCGTCCCGGCGGCCCTCGAGAAGGGCGCCGCGGCCGCCGTGGTGGCCGAGGAGAAGGCATCCGCCTTCGCGGACAGCGACCGCCTCGTGGCGGTGCCGGACGTTCTGGAGGCCATGCGCCGCCTCGGGCGCGCCGCCCGGGCCCGCGCCCACGCGAAGGTCGTCGCGATCACCGGGTCCGTCGGCAAGACGGGGACCAAGGAAGCCCTGCGCCTGGCCCTCGCGCGGCAGGGGGCGACCCACGCCTCCGTCGCGTCCTACAACAACCATTGGGGCGTCCCGCTCACCCTGGCGCGCATGCCCCGGGAGTCCGCCTTCGGCGTGTTCGAGATCGGCATGAACCACGGCGGGGAGATCCTTCCCCTGACGGCGATGGTGCGCCCTCACGTGGCGGTCGTCACCACCGTCGAGCCCGTCCACATCGAGTTCTTCAGGTCCATCTGGGGGATCGCCGACGCCAAGGGCGAGATCTTCTCCGGCCTGGAGCCGGGCGGAACGGCGGTCCTGAACCGGGACAATCCCTATTTCGAGCGGCTGCGCGCCCATGCGCTCGCATCCCCGGCCGGGCGGATCCTCACCTTCGGCGAGGGGGAGGGCGCGGACATTCGCGCCGAGCGCATCGTGACGAAGCCCGACCTCTCCGTCGTGGAGGCGCGGGTCTTCGGCCAGCCGCTGACCTACCGGATCGGCACGCCCGGGCGGCACATCGCCCTCAATTCCCTGAGCGTCCTCGCCGCCGCCCACGCGGTAGGCGCCGACCTCGCCCTGACGGCGCTCTCCTTCTCGGAGCTCAGGCCTCCGGTGGGGCGCGGCGAGCGGACCGTGCTCGCCCTTGAGGACGGAGAGGCGCTCCTCATCGACGAGAGCTACAACGCCAACCCCGCCTCCATGCGGGCGGCGCTCGCCAATCTCGGCGCGGCGGAGCTGCCCCGCCACGGCCGCCGCATCGCGGTCCTCGGCGACATGAAGGAACTGGGGGAGGAGGGGCCCGCGCTCCATGCGGGCCTCGCCGAGGCCGTGGAGGCGAACAGGGTCGACCGGATCTACGCGGCGGGTCCCCTGATGGGTCACCTGGTGGACAGGCTGCCCCGCGCGAAGGTGGCCCTGCATGCCCCCACCTCCGCCGAATTGGCGGAGGCCGTCTGCGCGGACCTGCGTCCCGGCGACGCGGTCATGGTCAAGGGGTCGCTCAGCATGAAGATGGCTTTGGTTGTCAAAGCCCTGAAAGAACGTTACGGCGCTGGCCGGACCGGCCAAGCGCTGAAAGGATGATCGATGTTGACATGGTTGGCTGACCTCAGCCCCTATTTCAGCCCCCTCAATATTTTCCGCTACATCACGTTCCGCACCGGCGGCGCGACCGCGACGGCGCTGCTCTTCGTGTTCCTGTTCGGGCCGGGAATCATTTCGCTCCTGCGCGTGCGGCAGGGCAAGGGACAGCCGATCCGCGAGGACGGTCCGCAGTCGCACCTCCTGACGAAGCGCGGCACGCCCACCATGGGCGGGCTGATGATCATGGCCGGCGTGCTGGTCTCGACCCTGCTCTGGGCCAATCTCGCGAACCATTACGTCTGGGTGGTCCTGTTCGTCACCGTGGGCTTCGGCGCCATCGGGTTCTACGACGACTATCTCAAGGTGACGAAGCAGTCCCACAAGGGGTTCTCCGGGCGCTCGCGCCTCGCCATCGAGGCGCTGATCGCCGCCGCCGCCTGCATCGCGATCTCGTACATGGCGACGCCCGGCCTCGCCAACAAGCTGGCGCTGCCCTTCTCCAAGGAGCTGATCCTCAACCTCGGCTGGTTCTACATCATCTTCGGCGGCTTCGTGATCGTCGGCGCGGGCAACGCAGTGAACATCACCGACGGGCTCGACGGCCTCGCCATCGTGCCGGTGATGATCGCGGCGGGCACCTTCGGGTTCATCGCCTATCTCGCCGGCAACGCGGTCTTCGCGAACTATCTCCAGATCCATTTCGTGCCCGGCACCGGCGAGCTGGCGGTGATCTGCGGCGCGCTCATCGGCGCGGGCCTTGGCTTCCTGTGGTTCAACGCGCCGCCGGCGCAGATTTTCATGGGGGACACGGGCTCCCTCGCCCTCGGCGGCCTCCTCGGCACCATCGCCGTGGCGACGAAGCATGAGGTCGTGCTCGCCATCGTGGGCGGGCTGTTCGTCCTGGAGATCATGTCCGTGATCATTCAGGTCGCGTCCTTCAAGCTCACCGGCCGGCGCGTGTTCAAGATGGCGCCGATCCACCACCACTTCGAGCAGCTCGGGTGGACCGAGCCGCAGGTGGTGATCCGGTTCTGGATCATCGCCGTCGTCCTTGCCCTCGTCGGCCTCTCCACCCTCAAGCTGCGGTGAGCGCATGACGCCCGTCACCACCTTCGCCGGAAAAACGGTCGCCCTCTTCGGCCTCGGCGGGTCGGGGCTCGCGACGGCGCTCGCCCTCAAGGAGGGCGGGGCGCGGGTGGTCGCCTGCGACGACAACCCGGCGAAGATGGCGGAGGCTCGGGACAAGGGCATCGAGACGGGCGACCTGCGCAAGGTTGACTGGTCTCAGGTATCGGTGCTCATCCTCTCGCCGGGCGTGCCGCTGACGCATCCCGAGCCGCACTGGTCGGCGAAACTGGCACGCGCGGCGGGAGTCGAGATCGTCGGCGACATCGAGCTGTTCTGCCGGGAGCGGGCGAAGATCGCGCCGGACGCGCCTTTCGTCGCCATCACCGGAACCAACGGAAAGTCCACCACGACGGCCCTCGTCGCGCACATCCTGCGCGAGGCGGGGCGCGACGTGCAGATGGGCGGCAACATCGGCACCGCGATCCTCTCGCTCGCCCCGCCCGCTCACGACCGCATCCATGTGGTCGAGTGCTCCTCGTTCCAGATCGACCTCGCCCCCTCGCTCGCGCCGACGGTCGGCGTCCATCTCAACATCTCGCCCGACCATCTCGACCGGCACGGCACGATGGAGAACTACGCCGCCATCAAGGAGCGGCTGGTAACGAAGGCGGAGATCGCGGTCGTCGGCACCGACGACGACTTCAGCCGCGCCATCGCGGAGGCGTGCGCGAGGAAAGGCGTCGACGTGATGCCCGTCTCCGTCGGGAGCGTGGGGCCGAAGGGCGTCTTCGCCGACGGGACGAGGCTGGTCCGGGGAACGCCCGCCGGTCCCCTGCCGGTGGCGGATCTCGCCGGCATCCGCTCCCTGCGCGGCGCCCACAACGCCCAGAACGCCGCGGCGGCCGTGGCGGTGGCGCTGGCGCTCGGCACGCCGGACAACAGGATCGAGGCGGGCCTCAGGACCTTTCCGGGACTTCCCCACCGCATGGAGGAGATCGGGCGCATCGGCCCGGTCCTGTTCATCAACGATTCCAAGGCCACCAACGCGGATTCCACCGAGAAGGCGTTGAAGTCCTTCGACGACATCCTCTGGATTCTCGGCGGCAAGCCGAAGGAGGGCGGGATCGCGTCCCTGCGTCCCTACTTCCCGAAAGTCCGCAAGGCCTACCTGATCGGCGCAGCCTCCGATGCCTTCGCGGAGACCCTCGGCGACAGCGTGCCCTTCGAGCGTGCGGTCACCCTCGACCGCGCGGTGGAGCATGCGGCCCGCGACGCGGCGGCGCTCGGTGCGCCCGCGGTCGTGCTGCTCTCGCCCGCCTGCGCGTCCTACGACCAGTATCCCAACTACGAGGTGCGCGGAGACCATTTCCGCGAACTCGTCAAAGCCCTGCCCGGCATCAACCCGACGATGGGAGCCTGACGACCATGGTGTCACGCGCGGAACGTTCGGCCTTCGGCGACTGGTGGTGGACCGTCGACCGGCTGCTCCTGGCGGCCCTCGCGGTCCTTTCGCTGGCCGGCCTCGTCTTCCTCATGGCGGGCGGTCCTCCGGTCGCGGAGAGGCTGGGTCTCTCGACCTTCCATTTCGTTAACCGCCAGGTTCTGTTCCTCATCCCCGCCCTCGCCATCCTGCTGCCGGTGTCGTTCCTGTCCCTGCGCCACGTGCGGCGGCTCGCACTGTTCATCTATCTCGTCGGCATGGCCCTGATCCTCCTGGCCTTCCAGTTCGGTCCGGAGATCAAGGGCGCGCATCGCTGGATCATGATCGGCCCCCTCGGCATCCAGCCCTCGGAGTTCGTGAAGCCCGCCTTCGTGGTCCTCGCGGCCTGGGCCTTCTCGGAAGGGGCGCGGCGCAAGGACATGCCGGGCGCGCTGCTCGCCTTCCTCATCCTTCCGGCCACCATCGTGCCGCTGATCCTCCAGCCCGACTTTGGCCAGACCATGCTGATCACCACCGTGTGGTGCGGCCTGTTCTTCGTGGCCGGGCTGCACTGGTTCTGGGTGATGGGCCTCGGCGGTGCGGGTCTCGTCGGGGTGGTGGCGGCCTACGAGTTCCTGCCCCACGTGCGTGCGCGCATCGAGCGGTTCATGGACAAGTCTTCCGGCGACACGTTCCAGGTCGACATGGCGATGGAATCCTTCGCCCGCGGCGGCTGGTTCGGGCGCGGGCCGGGCGAGGGCTCGGTGAAGCGCATCCTCCCCGACGCGCATACGGACTTCATCTTCGCCGTGACGGCCGAGGAGTTCGGCGTGGTGGTGTGCATCGGCCTGCTCCTGCTCTTCGCCTTCATCGTCCTGCGCGGGCTCGCGCTCGCCCGCCGCAACGAGGACACCTTCTGCCGCCTCGCGGCCACGGGCCTCGTCATGATGTTCGGCCTCCAGGCCGCCATCAACATGATGGTGAACGTCCACCTCATGCCCGCGAAGGGCATGACGCTGCCCTTCATCTCCTACGGCGGCTCGTCCATGCTGTCGCTGGCGCTCAGCATGGGGTTCCTCATCGCCCTCACGCGCCGCCGCCCGCGGGCCGAGACGATGGACTCCTTCGCTCAGGACGCCGCGCGCCCATGACGGGTCCCCTCATCCTCCTCGCCGCCGGCGGCACCGGCGGCCATCTCTTCCCGGCCGAGGCCCTCGCCAATGTGCTCAAGGCGTCGGGCGCCCGCGTCGTCCTTGCGACCGACAGGCGCGCCAATGCCTATGCCGGCTCCTTTCCCGCCGACGAGATCGTGGAGATTCCCTCCGCGACGCCCTCCAGGCGCTCGCCGCCGGAGATGGCGAAGGCCGCCCTCGTGCTGCTCCGCGGCACGTTCAAGGCGATGCAGGCCGTCCGCCGCCTCAGGCCCACGGTCGCCGTCGGCTTCGGCGGCTATCCGACGGTCCCCCCGCTCATGGCCGCGTCCCTGCTGAAGGTTCCCACCGTGATCCACGAGGCGAATGCGGTGATGGGGCGGGCCAACAGGCTTCTCGCACGCCGCGCCTCCGTCATCGCGACGGGTTTCTCCTCCATCAAGGGCGTGCCGGACGGCGTGCCCGGCCGGACGATCCACACGGGCAATCCCGTGCGCCCCGCCGTGACCGAGGCCGCGCGCGTGCCCTATCCCGCCCTGACGGGGGACGGGACCCTGCGCCTCCTCGTGGTGGGCGGCAGCCAGGGCGCGCGGGTGATGAGCGACGTGGTTCCGCCCGCCATCGAGGCGCTTGCCCCGGAACTGCGGGCGCGCATCGGGATCTGCCAGCAGGCGAGGGGAGAGGACCTGGAGCGCGTGCGGGCCCACTACGCCCGGCTCGGCATTCTCTTCGAGGCCGAGCCCTTCTTCAAGGATCTGCCGCGACGCATGGCGGACGCCCATCTGGTCGTCGCCCGCTCTGGAGCGTCGACGGTGGCGGAGCTCGCGGTCATCGGACGGCCTTCGATCCTGGTGCCGCTGCCGGGCGCCATCGACCAGGACCAGGCCGCCAACGCCCGGACCCTGGGCGAGCGGGGCGCCGCCATCGTTCTGCCGCAGACGGACTTCACTCCCGAGCGCCTGGCGCGGGAGATCTCCGCCTTCCTGCGGGAGCCGGACCGCTTGACGCGGGCCGCGGCTGCCGCACATAGCGCCAGCATCACGGATGCCGCCGGGCGCCTCGCGCAGGCCGTGCTCCAACTCGCCTCTGACAAGAAGGACAACAAACCATGAAGCTGCCGCCGAAACTCGGACCCATTCACTTCATCGGCATCGGCGGCATCGGCATGTCGGGCATCGCCGAGGTGATGCACAATCTCGGCTATACGGTGCAGGGCTCCGACGCCGCCGACAACTACAACGTCAAGCGTCTCGCGGAGAAGGGCATCAAGACCTTCGTCGGTCACAGGGCCGAGAACGTGGACGGGGCGGAGATCGTGGTGGTGTCGACGGCGATCAAGCGCGACAACCCCGAGCTCGTCGTCGCCCGCGAGAGGCGCCTGCCCGTGGTGCGCCGCGCGGAGATGCTGGCCGAGCTCATGCGCTTCAAGTCCTGCGTCGCCGTCGCCGGCACCCACGGCAAGACCACCACCACCTCCCTCGTCGCGACCCTGCTCGACGCGGGCGGGCTCGACCCGACGGTCATCAACGGCGGCATCATCAACGCCTACGGCACCAACGCCCGCATGGGCGAGGGCCAGTGGATGGTGGTGGAGGCGGACGAGTCCGACGGCACCTTCCTGAAGCTTCCCGCCGATGTGGCCGTCGTCACCAACATCGACCCCGAGCACCTCGATCACTTCGGCACCTTCGACGCGATCAAGGACGCGTTCCGCTCCTTCATCGACTCGATCCCGTTCTACGGTTTCGCGGTGATGTGCATCGACCATCCCGTCGTCCAGGACCTCGTCGGCCGCATCGAGGACCGGCGCATCATCACCTACGGCGAGAATCCGCAGGCCGACGTGCGGCTGATGGACGTGGATTCGCGCGGCGGGCAGAACCGCTTCCGCGTCATGATCCGCGACCGCCGCCCCGGCTTCCGCCAGGAGCTGGAGGATCTCGTCCTCCCCATGCCCGGCGCGCACAATGCGCTGAACGCGACCGCCGCCATCGCCGTCGCGCACGAGCTCGGCGTCTCGCCGGATGCGATCCGCAAGGCGCTCGCCTCGTTCAGCGGCGTGAAGCGGCGCTTCACCCGCACGGGCGAGTGGAACGGCGTGACCGTGTTCGACGATTACGGCCACCATCCCACCGAGATCGCGGCGGTGCTGAAGGCCGCCCGCGCCTCCACGGAGGGGAGGGTGATCGCGGTGGTGCAGCCGCACCGCTACACGCGCCTGTCCTCCCTGTTCGACCAGTTCTGCACCTGCTTCAACGACGCGGACTCCGTGATCGTCGCCCCGGTTTATGCGGCGGGCGAGCAGCCGATCCCCGGCGCCGACCGGGACAGCCTCGTGTCCGGCCTCAAGGCGCGCGGCCACCGCAACGTGATGGCGCTCGACAGGTCGGAGGACCTCGCGGGCCTCATCAAGGGCATCGCGAAGCCGGGCGACTATGTGCTCTGCCTCGGGGCCGGCAACATCACCCAATGGGCCTATGCCCTGCCGGGCGAGCTCGAGGCGCTGGGCGAGAAGGCGGCCTGATGTTCCCGGACATCGTGCCCCAGCTGAAATCCGCCATGCCGGACCTGCGGGGAAGGCTCGAGGCGAACGCGCCGACGGCGCCCCTGTCCTGGTTCCGCACGGGCGGGCCCGCCCAGGTCCTGTTCACGCCCGCGGACGAGGACGATCTCGCCTATTTCCTGTCCCGCCTCGACGGGCAGGTGCCGGTCCTCGTGGTCGGCCTCGGCTCGAACCTGCTCATCCGCGACGGCGGGTGGGAGGGCGTGGTGATCCGCCTCGGCAAGGGCTTCGCCGACATTTCGGTGGAGGAGAACCACCGCATCCGCGCCGGCGCGGCGGCGCCGGACGTGAAGGTGGCGCGGGCGGCGGCGGAGGCCGGCATCGCGGGCCTCTCCTTCCTGCGCGGCATTCCCGGCACCGTCGGCGGCGCGCTGCGCATGAACGGCGGCGCCTATGGCGGCGAAACGAAGGACGTCCTCGTCGAGGCGAGGGGGCTCACCCGCTCCGGCGCGCGCGTGACCTACACCAATGCGGAAATGGGCTTCACCTACCGCCATTCCGCCGTGCCCGACGACGTGATCTTCACCGAAGCGCTCTTCGAGGGACGCCCCGGCGATCCCGAGGCCATCCTGGCCGAGATGAACACGATCACCGAGGCGCGCTCGTCCAGCCAGCCCGTCAACACCCGCACGGGCGGCTCGACGTTCAAGAACCCCGACGGGCGCAAGGCCTGGGAGCTGATCGACGCCGCGGGCTGCCGCGGGCTTCGCAGGGGCGACGCCCAGGTCTCCGAGATGCACTGCAACTTCCTGGTCAACCACGGGGCGGCCACGGCGGCCGACATCGAGGCGCTCGGCGAGGAGGTCCGCCGCCGGGTGCGCGAGGCTTCCGGCATCGTGCTGGAGTGGGAAATCAAGCGCGTCGGGCGTCCCTGAGGCCCGGCCGAATCACTGCGAGGCCCCGCCGGGGACTGGCGGGCGCGAGGGGAGCACATCATGGCCAAGCACGTTGCCGTCCTTCATGGCGGCTGGTCCGCGGAGCGGGAGGTCAGCCTGGCCTCGGGCCGCGCCTGCGCCAGGGCGCTCGAGGAGCGCGGGTACAAGGTCACGCCCATCGACGTGCAGCCCGACATCGCCACCGTCCTCCAGGCGACGGCGCCGGACGTGGTCTTCAATGCCCTGCACGGGCGCGTGGGAGAGGACGGCACCATCCAGGGCCTGCTCGAGATCCTGCGCATCCCCTACACCCATTCCGGCGTCCTCGCCTCGGCGCTCGCCATGCAGAAGGACCGCGCCAAGGTGGTGATGCAGGCCGCCGGCGTCCCGGTTCCGCGGGGCGTGGTCGTTAACCGTTCGGAGGCCGCCCGGACCCACGTCATGCCCGCGCCCTACGTGGTCAAGCCGGTGAGCGAGGGCTCGTCGGTGGGGGTCATCATCGTGCGCGAGGATCGCACCCACCCGCCCCAGGAACTCCTGCGCGAGGACTGGGCCTTCGGTGAGCAAGTGCTTGTGGAATCTTATGTTGCGGGCCGGGAGCTGACCTGCGCGGTCATGGGCGACAGGCCCCTCGGCGTGATCGAGATCAAGCCCGCCACGGGGGTGTTCTACGACTACGACGCAAAGTATGCGAAGGGGGGCTCCATTCACGTCCTCCCGGCAGAAATTAAACCGAATATTTACCAAAAGGTCCAAGAGTTGGCGTTAACGGCGCATCAAGCGCTCGGCTGTCGGGGAATCAGCCGCGCCGACTTGAGGTACGACGATACGCCCGGGGGAACCGGGGAACTCGTCGTTCTGGAGGTCAACACGCAACCCGGCATGACCGAGACAAGCTTGGTGCCAGAACTGGCAGCCCACGCGGGCTATTCGTTTGGCGAGCTTGTGCAATGGATGGTGGAGGACGCTACCTGCAACCGATGACGGCCCACAGGGCCGGCGCCACGGTTGCGCGCGCCGCCCTCGCCGAGCCGCGCAGGCCGGGCGCTCCGCGAATCGGGTTCCTCGAACGCTTCCGCCCGGTGCGGAGCGTTCGTCGCCGCGGTTCCGGGCTGCCGATCGAGAAGCGCGTTCCGCGCCATCTCGGCACGGTCCTGACCCTGTGCTTCTTCGGCACGGTCGCCGTCACCGGCCTTTGGCAGGGCGGCCATCTCAACGATTTCATCCGCAAGAACGGCGAGCCCCACCACGCGCTCGCCCGCATGCTGGGGCTCGGCCTCGAGCAGATCACGATCTCGGGCATCTCGCAGATGCGCGAGTCGGAGGTGCTCGCCGCCGCCGGGCTCGACGCGAAGCTCTCCCTGCCGTTCCTCGACGTGAACACCGTGCGCGAGCGGCTCGAGCACGTGCCGATGATCAAGAGCGCGACCGTGCGCAAGCTCTATCCGAACGAGCTGGTCATCGGCCTCTCCGAGCGCGAGCCCGCCGCGATCTGGCAGCTGAAGGGCGAGCTCTTCGTCATCGCCGAGGACGGCACGGTGATCGACCTGATGCAGGACGCCCGCTACGCGAACCTCCCCTTCGTCGTCGGCGAGGAAGCCAACAGGCGCAGCAAGGACTACATCGCCCTGCTCGAGGCGGCGGGACCGCTCAAGGAGCGCATCCGCGCCGGCACCCTCGTCGCCGGCCGCCGCTGGACGCTGAAGATGGACAACGGCATGGACGTGAGCCTGCCCGAGCTCGGGGCCGCCGACGCGCTGGCGCGGCTCGCGAAGCTCGAACGCGAGCAGAAGATTCTGGAGAAGGACGTTCTGGCGATCGATCTGCGCATGGCCGATCGCGTCGTCGTCCGCCTCACCGAGGAAGCGGCCTCGGCCCGCGCCGAGGCCCTGAAGAAGAAGCCGGTGCGCGGCAAGGGAGTGGAAACATGAGTCGCCCGGGTCATGGCCTGACACCGCGCCTGAAGCCGTTGTCCTCGCGCAAGAGCGCCATTCTCTCGGTCCTCGACGTCGGCACCAGCAAGGTGGTCTGCATCGTCGCGGAGCTGAAGCCCGCCGAGGAGATCGAGTCGCTGCGCAGCCGCACCCACGTGGCGCGCATCCTCGGCATCGGCCACCAGCGCTCCATGGGCCTCAAGGGCGGCGTCGTCGTCGACCTGGAGGCGGCGGAGACGTCGATCCGGCAGGCGGTGCACGCGGCCGAGCGGATGGCGAAGGTCGAGATCCAGTCCGTGATCGTCAACCTGACGGGCGGCCGGCTCGGCTCGGAGCATTTCGAGGCGCACGTCCCCGTGCGCGGCGCGGTCGGCCCGGGCGACGTGCACCGGGTGCTCGACATCGCGAGCAGCTACGATCCCCGGCGGGGCAGGGCGGTTCTCCACGCGCTGCCGACGGGCTTCTCGCTCGATGCGCAGCACCATATCGTCGACCCTGCGGGCATGATCGGCGAGCGCCTGGGCGTGGACCTGCACGTGGTCTCCTCCGAGGCCGCGGCCGCGCGCAACCTGATGCTGGCGGTCGAGCGCTGCCACCTCGGAGTCGAGGCGGTGATCGCCACACCCTACGCGGCGGGCCTCTCCGCCCTCGTGGACGACGAGGCGGACATGGGCTGCGCAGTGGTCGATCTCGGCGGCGGCACCACGAGCGTGGGGATCTTCATGAACGGGCACCTGGTGCACACCGACGCGATCGCCGTCGGCGGCCACCACGTGACCATGGATATCGCCCGCGGCCTGACGACGCGCGTGTCCGCCGCTGAGCGCCTGAAGACGCTCTACGGCTCGGCCATCGCGTCGAGCGCGGACGACCGCGACATGATCGCGGTGCCGCAGGTCGACGAGGACGAACGCGATGTTCCCAACCACCTGCCGAAGTCGCATCTGGTCAGGATCATCAAGCCGCGGGTCGAGGAGATTCTCGAACTCGTCCGCGACCGGCTGAAATCGGCGGGCTTCGCCGCGCAGGCCGGTCGGCGCGTCGTGCTGACGGGCGGCGCGAGCCAGCTCGTCGGCCTGCCGGAAACGGCGCGGCGCATCCTTCAGGGCCAGGTCCGCGTCGGGCGTCCGCTCGGCATCAAGGGCCTGCCCGAAGCCGCCAAGGGCCCCGCCTTCTCGGCGGTGGTCGGCCTGCTGGTTTATCCGCAGGTGGCGCATATCGAGTATTTCGAGCCGCGTTCCGGCGGCTTGTTTCAGGGTACGGGAACCGACGGCTACATCTCCCGGGTGGGCCGCTGGATTCGCGAGAGTTTTTAACGCGTAAGGCGGTGGCGCGGCGGCCACCGTCCAGAGTTCAAGTCAACCAATGGCAGGCGTCGGCCGAACGCTGTCGGTATAAAGGCCAAAGAGGCAACAGGTCATGGCTATCAATCTGAAAGCTCCGGATATCCGGGAACTCAAGCCGCACATCACGGTTTTCGGCGTCGGCGGCGCCGGCGGAAACGCCGTGAACAACATGATCGAGTCCGGGCTCCAGGGCGTGGAATTCGTGGTCGCGAACACCGACGCGCAGGCCCTGGCCTCCTCCAAGGCGGACCGCATCGTGCAGATGGGCATCCAGGTGACCGAGGGCCTCGGCGCCGGATCGCAGCCGGAGGTCGGCCGCGCCGCCGCCGAGGAGGTGATCGACGAGATCCGCGACCAGCTCTCCGGCTCGCACATGGTGTTCATCACCGCCGGCATGGGCGGCGGCACCGGCACCGGCGCGGCGCCGGTCGTGGCGAGAGCCGCCCGCGAGCTGGGCATCCTCACGGTCGGCGTCGTCACGAAGCCGTTCCAGTTCGAGGGCGTGCGCCGCATGCGCCTCGCCGAGGCCGGCATCACCGAGCTGCAGCAGTCGGTCGACACGCTCATCGTGATCCCCAACCAGAACCTGTTCCGCGTCGCGACCGAGAAGACGACCTTCGCCGACGCCTTCGCCATGGCCGACCAGGTGCTCTACTCGGGCGTCGCCTGCATTACCGACCTGATGGTGAAGGAGGGCCTCATCAACCTCGACTTCGCCGACGTGCGCTCGGTCATGCGCGGCATGGGCAAGGCGATGATGGGCACCGGCGAGTCCTCCGGCGAGAAGCGCGCCATCCGCGCCGCCGAGGCGGCCATCGCCAACCCGCTCCTCGACGACGTGTCGATGAAGGGCGCGCGCGGCCTGCTGATCTCGATCACCGGCGGCAATGACCTCACCCTCTACGAGCTCGACGAGGCGGCGACCCGCATCCGCGAGGAGGTCGACCAGGACGCCAACATCATCCTGGGCGCCACCTTCGACGAGAGCCTCGAGGGCATCATCCGGGTGTCGGTGGTGGCCACGGGCATCGACCAGGCGGCGGGCGAAGCGGCCGACCTGTCCTCCACCGAGCAGCGGATCTCGGAGGTGGCCGAGCGCCTGCGGGCCGAGGCCCGCGCCCGGGCCGCCCAGGCCCAGGCCGTCCCCACCTTTCGCGCCGCCGCCCCAGCCGAAACGGTGAAGGCGGCTCCCGCCCCGGTCGAAACGGCTCCCGCTCCGGCTCCGTCCGCCCCCGCCTATGCCTCCCTTGCGACTCCGGCCGCCGAGCCGGCGCCGCAGCCGGTGGTGCGGGACGACGTCGTCCTCACGCCGACCCAGCCGAAGCAGGCCATGGCCTACGAGGCTCCGGTCGTTGCCGAGCGGGCCTATGAGGAGCCGGTCGCTCCCCAGGGAGCCTTCATCCCGCCGCAGCCCGAGCGCGCCATGCGCCCGGCCCGGATGCCGCGGATCGACGAGCTGCCGATGCCCGCGCAGAACCAGATCCGCGCCAGCCGCGGCGAGGAGCCGCCGCACGACACGAAGCGCATGTCCCTGCTTCAGCGCCTCGCCACGGTGGGCTTCGGCCGCCGGGACGACCACCACGCCCAGCCGGAGCCCGCTCCGCAGCGTCAGGCCCCCGAGGCGCCGCGCCAGCAGATGTCTCCGGTCCACGCGGAATACGCCAAGCGGCCCGCCGCTCCGCAGGGCTACCGCCCGGCCCAGGGGCATCCCGAGCCGGCGCCCCGGGCCCCGGCGGCCCAGCGCGGGGTGGAGGACGACCAGCTGGAGATTCCGGCCTTCCTCCGCCGCCAGGCGAACTGACCGGCTGCGCGAAAGCGCCCTCACGGACCTGTTGCAGAAGAAGCCCCCGGCCGCCGCCCGGCCGGGGGTCTTTTTAATAATTCGTTTACTTTTCAATGGTTTGCGAATTGTCGAGGTTGTAACACACGGTAAGAAAGCGTGATTTGGCCTGGCCCGACGCGAGTCCTATCTTGCCTCAGCTTGAAGGCGGGATTCGTCGGAATTCCGCGGGTCGCAAACGGTAACAGCGGGCGCTCGGTGCCCGGGCGGGATGACCGCCAGGAGCAGGGCGTTCGAGGTCGAGTCAAGATGAAGCAGAGCCAGCAAACCACGCTTCGCGCAGCCGTCTCCCTCAGCGGGGCGGGCGTCCATTCGGGGGACGAGGTCAAGATCGTCCTCCATCCGGCGGAGGTGAACCATGGCATCGCTTTCCTGCGCACCGGCCTGCCCGGCGGCGTCGAGCGCCTGATCGACGCCCGGCACCTCGCCGTCACCGCCACCGAGCTCTGCACCGTGATCGGGGACCGCGAGAGCGGCGCCGTGGCGACCATCGAGCACCTGATGGCCGCGCTCACCGGCCTCGGGGTGGACAACGTGCTCGTCGAGATCGACGGCCCCGAGGTTCCGATCCTCGACGGCAGCTCCGCTCCCTTCATCGAGGCCATCGATCAGGTGGGCCTCGTCTCCCAGGCGGCGTCCCGCCGCTATCTCAAGGTTCTCAAGCCGGTCCGCGTCACCCAGGGCAAGGCCTTCGCCGAGCTCCTGCCCAACGAGCGCGCCTTCCGCCTCGACGTGGAGATCGACTTTCCGACGCCGGTGATCGGGCGCCAGCGCAAGGCTGTCGACCTGTCGCCGTCCGTTTTCCGCAAGGAGATTTCCCGGGCTCGCACCTTCGGCTTCATGCGCGACGTGGAGAAGCTCTGGAGCGCGGGCTTCGCCCTCGGCGCATCCCTCGAGAACACCGTCGCCATCGGCGACGAGGGGGTGATGAACCCCGAGGGCCTGCGCTATGCGGACGAGTTCGTGCGCCACAAGATCCTCGATGCGGTGGGCGACCTGTCCCTGGCCGGCTTCCCGCTCCTCGGCACCTACCGCTCCTATTGCGGCGGCCACCGGCTGAACTTCTCCGTGCTGGAGGCCCTGTTCGCGAGCCGCTCCAACTACGCCATCGTCGACAGCGGCGCCCGCCGGGAGACCGGCTATGCGGAGATCGGGAACGGCATCGCCGTTCCGGCCTTCGCCCCGGACGTCCACTGACGCCCTTCCGCTCCCGCTCTTCCGGGCGCCCCTTGCGGGCCGGACGGCCTCTTTTCATGGCCGGGCGCCCCTCTTCATGGCCGGGCGCCCCTTGGCCGCACGAATTTCGGCCCTTTCCCCAAGCCGGCGCGACAAAGCCTGACGGATAGGGTTGGCGCTTTGCATGAGCATGGGTTAAAGAGCCTGCAATGCACCGTTACAACCCGGGCACCAATTTCGGAGGACCGCGAGGCATGTCTTTCGCGAAGGCTTATTCAGGATTGAAAGGCGCCGCCGTGCGCGCGCTGGCGATCGGGGCGTGCGGCTTGGCCGTTGCCGGCTGCGACACGCTCTCGTCGCTCAATCCGTTCGACAAGAGCGAGACCTACAAGCCCGAAATCGTGGCGGACGTCCCGGCGGAGCAGCTCTACAACGACGGCCTCGCCCGCATCCAGAAGCGGGACTTCGAGGGCGCCGCCAAGAAGTTCTCGGCCCTCGACAAGCAGTATCCCTATTCCGAGTGGGCCCGCAAAGGGCTCATCATGGCGGCCTACGCCAACTACGAGGGCGGCCTCTACGAGGAATCCATCACCGCCGCGAAGCGTTACCTGCAGCTGCACCCGTCCTCGCCCGACGCGGCCTACGCGCAGTACCTTCTGGCCTCATCCTACTACGACCAGATCCCCGACATCACCCGCGACCAGGAGAAGTCCGAGCGCGCCCTGATGGCCCTGCAGGAGCTGATCCAGCGCTATCCCAAGTCGGAATACGTGGCCGACGCCAAGAAGAAGATCCAGGTCGCGAGCGACCAGCTCGCCGGCAAGGAGATGGAGGTCGGCCGCTTCTACCTGCAGAAGCGCAACTATTCCGGCGCCATCAACCGCTTCCGCACCGTGGTGTCCCGCTACCAGACGACCCGCCACGTGGAGGAGGCCCTGGAGCGCCTGACGGAAGCCTACATGGCGATGGGCATCGTCAACGAGGCGCAGACCGCCGCAGCGGTCCTCGGGCACAACTTCCCCGACAGTCCCTGGTACAAGGACGCCTACGCATTGCTGACCAAGGGCGGCGTCGAGCCGCGCGAGAACTCCGAGTCCTGGATCAGCAAGGCGTTCCGCGGCGTTCCCCAGGTCAGCCAGCGGGCGGGGTAAGCCCCACCTTCCATGCTGATTCAGCTGGCGATTCGCGACATCGTCCTCATCGACAGGCTCGAGCTGCATTTCAGCGAGGGGCTGAGCGTCCTCACGGGCGAGACCGGGGCGGGCAAGTCGATCCTGCTGGACGCCTTCGCGCTCGCCCTGGGCGGGCGAGGCGACGGAAGCCTCGTCCGGCACGGGGAGGCGCAGGGGCAGGTCACGGCCGTGTTCGACTGTCCCATGGACCATCCCGCCCGGCGCATCGCCGCCGCCGCCGAGATCGACGTGGAGGGCGATCTCATCCTCCGTCGCGTGCAGGTGGCGGACGGGCGGACGCGGGCCTTCGTGAACGACCAGCCGGTGAGCGTGCAGGTTCTCAAGGCCATCGGCGCGGCGCTGGTCGAGATCCACGGCCAGCGCGACGACCGGGCCCTGGTCGACCCCGCCACGCACCGCGCCATCCTCGATGCCTTCGGCAGCCTCGCCGGGGAGGTCCAGGCGGTGAGCGAGGCGTCGCGCCGGGTCCGCGAGGCGCGGCAGGCTCTTCACGACCATCGTGCGCGCATCGAGAAGGCGCGCAAGGAGGCCGATTTCCTCCGCCACGCGGTCGAGGAGCTGACGAAGCTCGCGCCCCAGCCGGGCGAGGAGGAGGCCCTCTCCGAGCGCCGCATCGTCATGATGCAGTCGGAGAAGGTCGCGACGGAGCTCAACGAGGCCTTCGAGGCCGTGGCCGGCTCCGCGTCCCCCGTTCCCGTCCTGTCGGCCGCCGTGCGCAAGCTGGAGCGGCGCAGCGCCCAGGCGCCCTCCCTGGTCGAGCCCAGCGTCAGGGCGCTCGACGCGGCTCTCGTCGCCATCGACGAGGCCCGCACGGCCCTGGAGGAGGCGATCCGCGCCGCCGAGTTCGACCCGCGCGAGCTGGAGCAGACCGAGGAGCGCCTGTTCGCCCTGCGCGCCGCCGCCCGCAAGTACGACGTGCCCGCCGACGAGCTCGCGGCCCTGCGGGAGCGCTTCGTCGCGGACGTTGCTGCCATCGACGCGGGCGAGGAGCGGCTCGCCGCCCTCGAAGCGGCCCTCAAGGAGGCGGAGCGCGCCTACGTGGCCGCCGCCAAGGTGCTCTCCGCCGGACGGCGCCGGGCGGCCGAGGCGCTGGATGCCGCCGTGCAGGCCGAGCTGCCGCCCCTCAAGCTGGAGCGGGCCCGCTTCATCACCGAAATCCAGACCGATGAGGACAGCCGCGATCCCAACGGGTTCGACCGGGTCGAATTCTGGGCGCAGACCAACCCCGGCACCCGTCCAGGCCCCCTCATGAAGGTGGCCTCGGGGGGCGAGCTCTCGCGCTTCATGCTGGCGCTCAAGGTGGTCCTGGCCGACAAGGGCTCCGCTCCGACCCTGGTCTTCGACGAGATCGACACCGGCGTCGGCGGCGCGGTGGCGGACGCCATCGGCCAGCGCCTCGCCCGGCTCGCCCGCCGGGTGCAGGTCATGGCCGTCACCCACGCGCCCCAGGTCGCCGCCCGCGCAACGAGCCATTTCCTCATCGCGAAGGAGGCCGTCCGCGGCTCGGACCGGGTCGCCACCCGGGTCGTCCCCCTCGACGACGGCCCGCGCCGGGAGGAGATCGCCCGCATGCTCGCCGGGGCGACGATCACCGAGGAAGCCCGCGCCGCCGCGGCCCGGCTCCTCGAGGCGGCGGTGCGTTAGAGCATTTTCAGGAGAAGGGGAAACCGGTTTTCGCTGGCACGGCCCTTAGAGCGGATTGTGCTTCGATGGAATCGCACTCCGCTCTAGCCGTTCGGCAGACCAATAACGGCTGCCCCCGTCATTCCGGGACAGGGCGGAGCGCTGGGCCCGGAATCCGCAACCTCTATCGGTTCGGGAGAGAAAGCCGTGGCGGCCGCTGCGCTTTCTTGCGGATCGCCAGCGGCCACGGGTTTCTCCGCTTCGCGTCGCCCTTCGGGTCAGGCCCGACCCTCGGCGTCCCTTAATGACGGCGGGCCCCTGTATCGACAGGAAACCGGCGTCCCCCGGCGTTCTCCCTGGAGAGTCGCGCCGGGGGCGTTATGGTGGCGGTCGTCCCTCATTCCGATTCGATCCATGGCCCGGCACAAGACTTCCTCGGACACTCCCGTCGACCGGCTCTCCCTCGCCGAGGCCCAGGCCGAGCACCACATGCTCGGGCGCGAGATCGCGGAGCACGACCGGCGCTACTACGAGGAGGATGCGCCGACCGTCTCGGATGCCGAGTACGACGCCCTGCGCCGCCGCTACGAGGCGCTGGAGGCGCGGTTCCCCGAGCTGTCGAGCGCCGAGAGCCTGACGCGGAAGGTCGGCGCCAGGGCCTCCGAGAAATTCGCCAAGATCCGCCACCGGGCGGCGATGCTCTCCCTCGCCAACGCCTTCGAGGACGTGGAGGTGGAGGAGTTCGTGGAGCGGATCCGCCGCTTCCTCCAGCTCAAGCCGGAGGCGGAGCTCCTGTTCACCGCGGAGCCGAAGATCGACGGCCTGTCCCTGAGCCTGCGCTACGAGGAGGGCCGCCTCGTGAGCGCGGCGACCCGCGGCGACGGCGCGGTGGGCGAGGACGTCACCGCCAACGCCCGCACGGTTCACGACATCCCCCACCGGCTCGCGGGTTCGAAGATCCCCGAGGTGTTCGAGGTGCGCGGCGAGGTCTATCTCTCGCACAAGGACTTCGCCGCCATCAACGAGCGCCAGGCGGCGGCAGGCAAGCCGCTCTTCGCCAATCCCCGCAACGCGGCGGCGGGCAGCCTGCGGCAGCTCGATCCGTCGATCACCGCCTCGCGGCCCCTGTGCTTCTTCGCCTATGGCTGGGGCGAGGCGAGCGAGATGCCGGCGACGACCCAGCACGGGATGATCGAGGCCCTCGCCGGCTTCGGCTTCAGAACGAATCCGCTCACGCGCCTGTGCGCGAGCGTCGGGGAGATGCTGGCGCATTACCACGCCATCGAGGCCGACCGGGCCAATCTCGGCTACGACATCGACGGCGTGGTCTACAAGGTGGACGACCTCGCGCTCCAGACGCGCCTCGGCTACGTGTCCCGCTCGCCCCGCTGGGCGCTGGCGCACAAGTTCCCCGCGCAGCAGGCCTTCACGGTGCTGGAGGACATCGAGATCAACGTGGGCCGCACGGGCTCGCTCAACCCCATCGCCAAGCTGAAGCCCGTCACCGTGGGCGGCGTGGTGGTGTCGAACGCCACCCTGCACAACGAGGACTACATCAAGGGCATCGGCGGCGACGGGCAGCCGATCCGCAACGGCGTCGACATCCGCATCGGCGACACGGTGGTGGTGCTCAGGGCGGGCGACGTGATCCCGAAGGTGCTCGACGTGGTGCTCGACAAGCGCCCGCCCGAGGCGAAGCCCTATGTCTTTCCGACGGTCTGCCCCGCCTGCGGCAGCCATGCGGTGCGCGAGGTCAACCCGCGCACGGGCAAGGAGGATTCGGTGCGCCGCTGCACCGGCGGGCTGATCTGCCCCGCCCAGGCGCGGGAGCGGCTGAAGCACTTCGTCTCCCGGAACGCCTTCGACATCGAGGGGCTGGGCGAGCAGCGCATCGAGGAGTTCTACGCGGAGGGGCTGATCCGGAGCCCGCAGGACATCTTCACCCTGGAAGCGCGCAATGCCGCAAGCCTCCAGCGGCTCGAGAAGCGGGAAGGATGGGGAGCGACCAGCGCGAAGAACCTGTTCGCGGCCATCGAGGCGCGCCGCACCGTCGCGCTCAACCGCTTCATCTTCGCCCTGGGCATCCCGCATATCGGCGAAACCTCGGCCCGGCTCCTCGCCAGGCATTTCGGCACCTTCGAGGCCCTGCGGGAGACGGCGAGGGCCGCCGCCGATCCCGCCTCGGAGGCCCATGCGGAGCTGACCGCCATCGGCGGCATCGGTCCGGTCGTGGCGGAGGCCATCGTCGAGTTCTTCAAGGAGAAGCACAACGAGGAGATGCTCGACGCGCTTCTCGCGCAGGTGACGGTCGAACCCATGGAGGCGGCTGTCACGCAGTCCCCCGTCGCCGGCAAGACCGTGGTGTTCACCGGCTCCCTGGAGCAGATGACGCGGGAGGAGGCCAAGGCCATGGCCGAGCGCCTCGGCGCCAAGGTGGCGGGCTCCGTCTCCAGGAAGACCGACATCGTGGTCGCCGGTCCGGGCGCGGGCTCGAAGCTCGACAAGGCGAAGGAGTTCAACGTCCAGGTCCTCGACGAGGACGGCTGGTTCGCGCTCGTGGGCCGCCCGTGACGGGGCGGGGAGACTCCTGTCCAAGACGGACGCCTCCTCCTGTGGCATGATGCGGCCATGACGGTTCTCAGCCCGGAGCACTCGCTCGATCCCGAACAGCGCGCCGCCGGCGACGTGACGCATTTCTGGCGGGTGCCGCGCCATCGCGGCCTCGAATGCCTGCGCGCGACCTTCCGCCGCCACGCCTATGCCCGGCACAGCCACGAGACCTATGCCATCGCGGCGGTGCTGTCGGGCTGCGAGACGTTCTTCTACCGGGGCGAGCAGCATTATGCGGGGCCCGGGACCGTCGCCGTCGTCTGCCCGGACGAGATCCACGACGGGGAGCCCTACGGCGGCGGCTTCGAGTACCGCACGTTCTATCCCTCCGTGGAGCTGATCCGGGAAATCGCGGAGGAGGTGGCCGGGCGGCCGCTCGCGAATCCGCCCTGGTTCCCCCACGCGGTCATGCACGATCCGGAGCTTGCCCGCGCCCATGCGCAGCTCCATGCCTGCCTCTGCCATGACGAGGTCCGGATCTCCGAGCTGGAGCAGGATGCGCGTCTGGTCGCCTATCTCGCGCAGCTCATCGCCCGCTGGGCCAATCTCGATGCGCCGGCGCCGCTCCGCTACGGCACGAGGGGCATCGCCCGCGTGAGGGACTATCTCGAATCGCATCTGGCGAGCGAGGCGGACCTGGCGAGCCTCGCGGCCATGGCGGGGCTGTCCCGCAGCCACTTCATCCGCGCCTTCCAGAGGGAAACCGGCCTGACGCCGCATGCCTATCTTCTGGACCGGCGCTTCCGCGCGGCGCGGCGGCTCCTCGAGCGGGGCGAGGCGCCGGGCGAGGTCGCGGCGGCCTGCGGGTTCTTCGACCAGAGCCATCTCAACCGGGTTTTCAAGGCGCGCATGGGCATCACCCCCGGCGCCTACCGCGCGGCTTGAGACGGCACTTTCGTCCAAGACCGCGCGTTGCCCGTCCTTTATAAGGGCGCAAACGGATACGACCCCATGGATCAAGCGAACCCTTACATCGCATCCGCGCGGCGGGATGCCCGCGCCGGGCTGCGCGACATCGCTCCGGCCGCCATCGCGGCCGTTCCCATCGGCCTTCTCTTCGGCGCGGTCGCCGTGACGAAGGGGCTCAGTCCCGCCGAGGTCGCGCTCATGTCCGCCCTCGTCTTCGCAGGCGGCGCCCAGTTTGCGGCCATCGAGACCTGGACCTCGCCCGCGCCTGTCCTCGCCCTCGCGTTCGGCACCTTCCTCATCAACGTGCGTCACGTGCTGATGGGAGCCTCCCTGTCCCCCAAGGCCGATCTGAGCCGGGGCGGGAAGCTTGCGGCGTTCTTCTTCCTGACCGACGAGTCCTGGGCGCTGGCGGAGCGCCGCGCCCTCGACCGGCCTGTGACCGGCGCCTACTGGGCCGCCATGGCGGCCGTGCTGTACTTCAACTGGGTGGTCTCGACGACCCTCGGGGCGGTGCTCGGCTCGCTTCTGGGCGATCCGGCGCGGTTCGGGGCGGATTTCGCCTTCACGGCGCTCTTCATCGGCCTCGTGGCGAGCTTCGGCCGCAGCCGCGTCACCCTGGTGACGGTGGCGGCGAGCGCCGCGGTCGCGGCCCTCGTCCATCGCTTCGTCGGAGCGCCCTGGCACGTGGCCTCGGGAGCGCTGGCGGGGATCGCCGCCGCCTATCTCGCGGCAGGGGAGGGGAGCTCCCGCCCATGAGCATCGACGCGACGAACCTGCTCGCCATCCTCGCCATGGCGCTCGTGACCTACGCGACGCGGATCGCGGGCCTCTTCGTGGCGGACCGGCTCGCCCTCACGGGGCGCGCCAAGGCCGCCTTCGACGCGATACCGCCCGCCGTTCTCGTCGCCGTCATCGCGCCGACCGCGCTCAATTCCGGCTGGCCCGAGGCCATCGCCGCCGCGATCGCCGCCGTCGCGGCGTTCCGGCTGCCGCTCCTTGCGACCGTCGCCGTGGGCGTGGCCGCCGTCGTGCTGCTGCGCGGCATCATGTGAGAGCGCAGCGGAGACGCAGAGGGTCCCGGAAACGAAAACGGCCGCGAAGGGCCCACGCCCCGCGGCCGCGAGAAGCGCCCGCTCCCGCATTGCGGGAGCGGAAGCGCGCCGGGTCAGCGCATCGCCGCCTCGAACATCTCCTCGACATGCTCCCAGTTCACCAGGTTGTCGAGGAAGGCCTTCAGGTAGTCGGGACGACGGTTGCGGTAGTCGATGTAGTAGGAATGCTCCCACACGTCGCACCCGAGAATCGGCTGGGCGCCGTGGACGAGGGGGTTCTCGCCGTTCGGGGTCTTCATCACCTGGATCTTGCCGTCCTTCACGGCGAGCCAGGCCCAGCCCGAGCCGAACTGGCTGACGCCGGCCTGGATGAAGTCCTCCTTCATCTTCTCGACGGAGCCGAGGTCCTCGACGATCTTCTTCTCGAGCTTGCCCGGAAGCGCGCCGCCGCCGTTCGGCTTCATCCAGAGCCAGAAGTGGATGTGGTTGTAGTGCTGACCGGCGTTGTTGAAGAGCGCCTGGTTCTTGCCGTAGGAGCCCTTCACGACCTCCTCGACGCTCTTGCCTTCGAACTCGGTGCCCTTCATCAGGTTGTTGCCGGTGTTCACGTAAGCCGCATGGTGCTTGTCGTGATGATATTCCAGCGTCTCCCGCGACATGTAAGGCTGCAGCGCATCGTAGGCGTAAGGCAGTTCCGGCAGGGTGAACGACATTGGCGTCTCCTTCGAAGTTGAGCGACCTGCGCGTTAGTTAAAGCGGCAGGGGCTCCAGGGCAACGGTCAAGCTTCCGACTTTTTTCCCGCCAAGCTTTCCTTGCCTTGGCCTTTGCCTTATAAAATCGGAACTCTGCATTTTTGTGAGACTGTGTTTTGCGTAACGGAGACAGGATGGTCATCGCCCTTTTCGCCCTCGCCTTCGCGATGATCGTCGGCGGCCTCCTCGCCACGATACTGGGCTGGGACATCGTCCTCCTCGAACGCGGCTGGACCATGGTGATCGCGGGCAGCATCAGCGCGGCGAGCGGCGCGTTGCTCCTGGGCGTGGCGGCCATCGTGTCCCGCCTGACGAGGATCCAGTCCGAGCTCATGCGCCTCCAGGCCAACCTGGTGGAGGACGAGGAGGCGCTCGCGGCCTCCTCCGCCGCGGGAGCGGCGGCCGGCGTGTCGCTGGCGGCGCTCGCCGGAGGCTTGTTCGACCGATCCTCTGCGGAAGCCGCGCCGGCGGAAGCCCCCCGGCCGGAGGAGCCGACGCTGCCGCTGTTCGGCGAGGCGCCGAAGGGCGCGGCGGCCGAACGGTCCGAAGCGGTGCGGCCGCAGCCCGAGACCGAAACCCCGGCGCACGGACGCGAAGCCCCGGCGGCGCCGGAGGAGAGCGGGCTCGAGCGCTTCATCGGAGCCCGGCCTTACCGCGAGCCGTCGAATGACATGTTCCGCCAACCTCCCCGCGAGGGCGAGCCCCAGACGCAGGATCGCGAGGTCCAGGATCGCGCGGCGGCTGCCTCGACGCATGACGAGGCCTCCGCGGAGCCGGAAGGGCGCATCCCCGATTTCCTGGTCTCCGAACGCTATCATGAAACCTTCTACGCGGAGATCCGCTCCGTCGAGGCGGAACCGGCGGAAGCCGAGGCTGCCCCGGAGGAGCGGAACGAGGATCTCTTCGCGCCCGAGCCCGGGCCGCGCGCCGAACCGGAGCGCGAGCCTGAGCCCGAGCCGGAATCCGAGCCCGAGCCGGAAGCTGCTGCGGCGGAGGACGCGCCCGAACGGGAACAGGCCGGCGCTCCCACGGTGATCGGAAGCTACAATTCCGGCGACAACCGCTACGTGATGTACTCAGACGGCTCCATCGAGGCCGAGACTCCGCAGGGCACGTTCAGGTTCCAATCCCTGGACGAACTGAAGCAGTTCATCGCCACCGGCGAGGGCGGCACGCGCATCACTTGAGAAGGGCCGAGAGGGCGCGGAAATCGTCCGTGCCCGCCTTCTCCAGCCACTCGAAGAGCGCCATCTCGGCGTCGATCCAGTGACAGCCCGCATGGAGCAGGCGCGCGCAGGCGGCCGAGACGCTCGACGGTGCGCGGCTCGACACCGCATCCGAGACCACGAAGACCGCAAGTCCCGTCGCGTGCAGGGCGAGGGCCGTCTGCAGCACGCAGACATGGGCCTCGATTCCGCAGATCACGACCTGATCGCGGCCCTCGCCGCGCAGCGCGGCGATCCGGCGGGCGGTCGCCTCGTCGCCCGCGGCCGAGAAGCTGACCTTCGGCAGCACGACCGTCCCTGCGGGGAGCAGGTCCGCGACCTGCGGGATGGTGGGCCCCAGGCCCTTCGGATACTGCTCCGTGACCGTGACCGGGATGCGGAGCCGCTCCGCGGCCCTCAGGAGCAACCGGACCTTCGGGAGGAGGCCCTCGCCGCCATGGATGGCGGGCATGAGCCTCTCCTGCATGTCGACGACGATCAGGTGGGAGCGGGCGGCGTTCAGGAGCATGGGCGTCACGGGGCCGGGTTGAAGAGGGGCATCTGCTCGGGAATGGGCATCGTCATGCGGAAGCGCAGTCCCGCTTCATCGTAATCCATCTCGACCTGCGCGTTGAGCTGGGCGATGAGCACCCGCTGCAGAAGGCGCGTGCCGAAGCCCTGGCGGCTCGGGCCGGTGACGCGCGGTCCGCCGTGCTCGGTCCAGGTGAACGAGAGCGTCGGCTTGCCGTCCCTGTCCTCGACGGTCCAGGTGACGTCCACGTGCCCGCCGAAGGTGGACAGGGCGCCGTGCTTGGCGGCGTTGGTCGTCAGCTCGTGGACCGCCATGCCGATGGGAACCGCGGCTTCGGAGGGCAGCTCGATCGGCGGCCCTTTCAGGGTGATGCGGTTGCGCGCCTCGTCCTCGTAGGGACCGAGCTCCGTCTGGATCAGCTCCTCGAGGGACGCCCTGCCAGTAGTGCTCGGTCAGGATGTTGTGGGTACGGGCCAGGGACACGATGCGCCCGACGAAGCCCTGGTAGAATTCCTCGATGCTCGCGGCGGAGCGGGCCGTGGAGCCGACGATGGCCTGAACGGTGGCCAGGGTGTTCTTGACCCGGTGATGCAGCTCGCGGATCAGCAGCTGCTGACGCTGCTCCGCCTGCTTGTAGCGGGTGACGTCGATGTTGACGCCGATCATGCGAAGCGGCTTGCCCTCCGCGTCGTAGAAGAGGAGCGCGGTGGTGTCGATGTCGTGGATGCTGCCGTCGGGCCGGCGGATGCGGTAGACGACGTTGATCTCGCCGTCGCCGCGCCCGAGGGCCTCCTGGATCGTCTTGTTGACCGGTCCGAGATCCTCCGGCAGGACCTTCTCTTCCCAGTCGGCGAACTCGCCCCTGAACGTGCCGGGCTCGATGCCGAAGAGGCTCTCCTGCTCGGGCGTCCACGTGACCTTCCCGGCAGAAATGTCCCAGTCGAAGACGCCGATGCCCGCCGCGCGCTGCGCAAGCGACAGGCGCTCCTCGCTCATGCGCAGGGCCTTCTCGGTCTCCTTCAGGTCGTGAATGTCGACGCTGGTTCCCACCCAGCCCGTGAATTCGCCCTTCGCATTGTGCAGGGGCGCGGCGCGGATCAGATGCCAGCGATAGACGCCGTTCGTGGAGCGATAGCGCGCTTCGGTCTCGTAGTTCTCCTGGGTGCGGATGAGGCCCGGCACGTCTTCCAGGATCTTCGCCAGATCGTCCGGATGGATCGCGTTCATCCAGCTGTGGCCGAGCGCATTCTCCGGCGGAAGGCCCGAATAGGTGACCCATCGCTCGTTCGTGTAGGTGAGGTTGAGGTCCGGACGCAGGATCCACACCAGCGCCGGCAGGGACTCGGCGATGATCTCGAAGCGGGCCTGCGTCTCGCGCAGGCCGATCTCCGCCCGCGCCTTCTCGATGGCGATCCACGTGCGCTTGGCGACGTCCTCGATCAGCGAAACGTCCTCGTCGCTCCACGGGCGCGGTTCCGACGCGTTGATGTAGAGCAAGGCCCTGAGCTGCCCCTGGTTCAGGAGCGGCACGGTGATCGACGATCTCACGTTGAGCATGGCGTACACCGCCCGGTGTGCCGGATCGCCCAGGCGCGGATCCGTCGCCACGTCGGCGATGGCCAGGGTGCGCCCGCGCTCCAGGTCCTCCACGGCCCACAGGGGGAGGTCTCTGAAGGCGAAGCTGCGCCCCTCGTTGCTGACCACCCCGCGCGACCACTCGCGTTCCACCATCACCACGTCGCGCGCCTTGTCGTATTCGCCGTAGCCGACGCTGTCGGCCTTGAGCAGGCGCCCCAGGCTCTTCGACGTGGTCTCCATGATGTCGAAGGGGTCCTGGAAGCTGCGGAGCTGGTCGTTCAGGGTGAGGAGGAACTCCTGCCGGCGCTGTGCCTGCTGCGCCTCCTCACGGATCCGCTCGCGCTCGGTGAGGTCCTGGGTCGTGCCCGCCAGGCGCACGGGGGTGTCGCCCTCGTAGAACGCGCAGCCCTTCACGAGGATGCGACCGATGCGGCCGTCGGGTCGCAGGACCCGGTGCTCGACGTGGTAGTCGGTTCGCGTGGCGAGGGCGTAGGCGATGGCCTGCTCGATGCGCTCCACGTCGGCCGGATGCTGCAGCCTCCTCAGGCGCTCGACGGTGAGGGGCTCGTCGGGGGCGAGGCCGAGATGCGCCTTGCAGGTGGCATTCGCCTCGATCTGGCCGCTGGCGAGGTCCCGCTCCCAGAGGCCGAAGCGGCCGAGTTCCAGCGCCAGGCGCAGCTTGGCGTTGCTTTGGCGCAGAGCCCTTTCCGTCTCCTGCAGGCGCCTTTCCAGCGCGGCAAGGCGCTCCGCGTCGCTCGACGAGGACGCGGGATTCTGAAGGGTGGACGGGCTGCCTTGGCTTGTCATGGACGCCTGTTCTCGCTCGACGACGGGGCTTCCCGCTCCGAAAGGTTCGGCCCAGTCCTTATAGCATCGAAAATGTAAGGAAGTTCCACTCAGTCCCGAAACCCTTCGACGCACATGAGGGCGAAGGTGTAGGCCAGGGCGACCTCCTCCAGGCGGTCGAAGCGCCCCGCCGCCCCCGCATGCCCCGCCTCCATGTTGAGCTTGAGCACGACCGGGCCGCCGCCGGTCATCGTGGCCCTCAGGCGCGCCACCCACTTGGCGGGCTCCCAGTAGGTGACCCGGGGATCCGTCAGGCCCGCGAGGGCGAGGATCGCGGGATAGGCCTGCGGCTTCACGTTGTCGTAGGGCGAGTAGGACAGAATGGTCCGGAAGGCGGCCTCGTCCGCGCCGGGATTGCCCCATTCCGGCCATTCCGGCGGGGTCAGGGGCAGGTCCGCGTCGAGCATGGTGTTGAGCACGTCGACGAAGGGAACCTCCGCGACGATGCCGGCGAAGAGGTCCGGCGCCATGTTGGCGACCGCGCCCATGAGCATGCCGCCCGCGCTGCCGCCATGGGCGACGATCCGGCCGCGGGACGTGTATCCCGCCGCGATCAGGGCTTCGCCGGCGGCGACGAAGTCGGTGAAGGTGTTGGTCTTCTTCTCCCGCTTGCCGTCGAGATACCAGCGCCAGCCCTTCTCGGTGCCGCCGCGGATGTGGGCGATGGCATAGACGAAGCCGCGATCCACCAGGGACAGGATGTTGGTGCGGAAGCCCGCCGACATGGACACCCCGTAGGAGCCGTAGCCGTAGAGCAGGAGCGGCGCCGAGCCGTCGAGCGCGACCTCGCGCCGGTGCACGAGCGAGACCGGCACCTCCGCGCCGTCGGGCGCGATGGCGAAGATGCGGCGGGTCACGTAGGCGTCCGGGTCGTGACCGCTCGGCACCTCCTGGCGCTTGCGCAGCACGCGGCCGCCCGTGCGAAGATCGTAGTCGATCACCTCGCTCGGCGTCTTGAGGGAGGAATAGCGGTAGCGGATCGTGTCGGTGTCGAACTCGTAGCCCGGGTCGACGCCGAGGGAGTAGGTATCCTCGGGAAAGGCGATGGTCTCCTCGCGGCCCGTGGCGAAGTCGCGGATCACGATGCGGGGTTTGGCGTCCTCCCGCTCGAGGCGGATGAGGTATCGCGCCAGGGCCATCGCGAACAGGATCATCACGCCGGGGCGGTAGGGCACCAGGTCCCGCCAGTTCTCGCGCTGCGGCGCGGCGACCGGGGCGGTCACGATCTTGAAGTCTTCCGCGCCGTCCGCGTTGGTGAGGATGACGAGTTCGTCGCCGCGATGCTCCACGTCGTACTGAAGCTGCGGCGTGCGGGCCTCCACGAGCCGCGGCCGGGCCGCCGGGTCGGCCCGATCGACAAGCCGGACCTCGGAGGTCTCGTGGTCGCTCGCCTCGATCACGACGAAGGCGCCCGACTGGGTGAGGCCGACCTTCACGAAGAAGCCGGGATCCTTCTCCTCGTAGACGACCTCGTCCTCCTCCGGACGCGTTCCGATGATGTGGCGCCTCACCCGCACCGGGCGGTGATTGTCGTCGAGCTCCACATAGTAGAAGCCGGAGGAATCCCCGATCCAGACCGCATCCCCGGAGGTGCGCGGCACCTCGTCGCCGAGATCGCGGCCCGTCGCCAGATCCCTCACGCGGATCGTGAAGTATTCGGACCCCTTCACGTCGGCCGACCAGGCCATCAGCCGGTGGTCGGGCGAGTGGTCGGCGCCGCCGAGGTCGAAGAAGGCGTGGCCCTCCGCTTCCCGGTCGCCGTCGAGCATGATCGTCTCGTCCCCGCCTTCCCGGGGCATCCGGCAGATCAGGGGGTGCTGGCCGCCTTCCCGGTAGCGGGTGAAGTAGGCATAGGGCCCGTCCGGCGCCGGCACGGACGAATCGTCCTCCTTGATGCGCCCGCGCATCTCCGCGACCAGCGCCTGCTGGAACGCCTCCGTGCCGCGGAAGACCTCGGCCGCATAGGCGTTCTCCCGCTCCAGCACGGTCCGGATCGCGGGGGAGAGGGCCTCGGGATCCTTGAGAACCTCCTTCCAGTTCTCCGCCTTGAGCCACGCATACGCGTCGCGGATGCGCACCCCGTGGATCTCGAAGCTGTGGTCCCTCGCCGGAATGGAGGGCGCAGGCGGCAGGGGAAGCGGCGACGGGCGTTCGCGGTTCATCGTATATCCAGATCTGAAATCGTGCCGGAAAGGCAAAGGTTACTCATACATAACTCGGATTTGCCGTTCCAGGTCCGGCGCGGCCCCGTCAGGAAACGCCAAGCAATGGGCTGAAACGATTTCTGACTACTTCTTAGGGTCGATACGGTGCGAATTTTCACATCCTGCTTACCTATGGTGATGGTTAAGACTTTTAACCAGTCGGTTTTATTGCGTCTCGTAAGATGATAAAAAGTTTTTTGGTAGTTTTCGCGCGGGAAGACTTGTAACCGGCGGGATTTTGGCTTAGGTGGACGAGAAGGCACGATTTCTGTGCGATTACGATACGGCTCCTGGGAAGACGATCGGCTTCTCTTGAGAAACGACCTCGACAACGATTGGCCGTCGGTTCAGATCGGGGCGGGTCCGGAAAGGAAGAAAAGTACAATGAGTGAAACTGGCGCTGCATCCAACTACATCGAGCTGGCAGCGGACATCGTGTCGGCTTACGTGAGCAACAACTCGGTCCCTTCGACCGAGCTCCCCGCCCTCATCAACGAGATTCATTCCGCCCTGATTCGCGTCGGCGGCGGCACCGTCGAGGCGCCGGCCGAGGCGCCCAAGCCCGCCGTGCCGGTGAAGAAGTCGGTCACGCCCGACTACATCGTCTGCCTGGAGGACGGGAAGAAGTTCAAGTCCCTCAAGCGTCACCTGCGCACGCAGTACAACATGACGCCCGAGCAGTACCGCGAGAAGTGGGGCCTTCCGGTCGACTATCCGATGGTCGCTCCCAACTACGCCCGCGCCCGCTCCGAACTCGCGAAGGAGATGGGCCTCGGCCAGCAGCGCCGGAAGCGCCGCTCCGCCCGCGCCTGAGCGGAACCCGCAGGTCCATTTCCGTGAAGAGCCGCCCTCGAGGCGGCTTTTTCCATGCGCCTGCCTTCGGTCCCGGGCGAAGCGCCCGCGGTCGGCGGCGGGGCTGATTCCCGGCCTCCTGCGGACATGGTGGCGCAGGGTCGCCGCGCGAAGGGCCGCTGGCGGAGCGCCTCCGGCGGCGCGGGGTCTTCCGGAGACCGCGCAGGCCGGCCTGGACGATAGCGCCGTCGCCGCCGGGCCCACCCCGTTCGGGGAGACGCGCTCCGCGGTCGCGTGGCGGATTGCGGGAGAAGCGGGAGCGCTCGACCGGGGGACGCTGCTGTCCGCAAGGCGGAAAGTCCTTGCAAGCCAAGGCGCGCCCGGCCGGGAGGAGGGCAGCCGTCCCCAGAGTTATCAACAGCTCGGCCGTGCCTTGACAGCTAGGAATATGCGCTCACAATTTCGGATTAGGGACTCGTCCCTTCTTTAAATTTTTCAAGGAACAAAACATGAACAATAAGGATAGTTATGGCATTGGAAAGCAAGAGCCGGGGTCTTCCAAAGCAAACGGAGGCGGCGGCGGGAAGAAGAAGCCCGTCGGGAACGGCGGGCGCGGCGCGGGCAACCTCGCCCGGCCGTCGCCGGCTCTGACGCGGGAGGCGCGGCGTCTCCTCGAGGCGCTCGGCCTGCCGGAGGCCCGTGCCTTCGTCGACCCGACCGACGGGGCGGAGGTGATCCTGCGCAGGCGCCGGGCGGAGGTGTCGGTAGGGGCGGGGCGCTTCTCGCGGGACGCGGCGGAGGCGCTCGCCCGCCAGGACCTGGCGCGCTGGCAGCGGGGCTCCTCGGGCGGGGAGGCGCTGCTCCTCACCGAGGCGGGTCGCGCCCATCTGCGCCGCGCGGAAGCGTCCGACCCGGCGACGGGCTTCTTTCGCCAGCACCGGGAAACCGAGATCGCCGAGGTCGAGACCGAAGCGGGGCGCACCCGCGTGCGCGTCGACGCGGAGGAGAGCCCCCTCGACTGGCTGCGCCGGCGCCGGGGCCGCGACGGGCGGCCCCTGATCGACGACGCGTCCTATCAGGCGGGCGAGCGGCTGCGCACCGACATCGCCCTTGCCGGTCTCCTGCCGGGGGTGACCGCCCGGTGGGATCCTACGCCCCGGGGCGAAGGTCCGGCCTCGCCCGGGGAGGCGACCGACCGCATGGTCGCGGCCCGCCAGCGCATCCGCAACGCCTTCGACGCGGTGGGAGCGGATTTCGGCGACCTCCTGATGGACCTCTGCGGGTTCATGAAGGGGCTCGAGCTCATCGAGCGGGAGCGGCAATGGCCGCCGCGCTCCGCCAAGGTGGTGGTGCGGCTCGCCCTGGCGCGGCTCGCGGAGCATTACGGGATCGAGGCCGCGGCCAAAGGCCCGGCGGCCTCCCGCGGCATCCGCGCCTGGAAGGCAGTGGTCATCGACGGCGGGAGGAACTGAACCGGAGAGGCGCCGCCTTCGTCTCCTACCGGGAGAACGGTGGCGCCTCCCTCGTCATTCCGGGGCGCGCAGCGGGACCGTGCCGTGCCGAGAGCCGGCGCGGCCTAAGCCGCCAGCACCGCCTGCGCATCGTGGCGGATGCGCTCGACCATGGAGCGGACGCCGTTCGAGCGCTGCGGCGTCAGGTGCTCCGCGAGGCCGAGGGACTTGAACAGGCCGAGGGCGTCGGTGGCGAGCGCCTCGCGGGCGGTCTTGCCCTCGTAGAGGGCGATGAGCAGGGCCACGAGGCCGCGCACGATATGGGCGTCGCTGTCGCCCACCAGGTGGAGCCGGGGCTCGCCTCCGGTCGCGTCCGTGGTGGTGACGAGCCAGACCTGGCTCGCGCAGCCCTTCACCTTGTTGGCGTCCACGTGCGCTTCCGGGGGCAGCGGCTCCATCATGCGGCCGAGCTCGATCAGGTAGCGGTAGCGCTCGTCCCACTCGTCGAGGAGCTCGAAGTTGGAAACAATCTCGTTAATCGGAGGCAGCATGGGTCCCGGCTCGTCGTCGCTGCCGGTCATATAAGGTCTCGCGCGGGATTTGGCGACCGGGAGCGCCTCAGGAGCTCGATTTCTTCCCCTCGCCGCGCCAGGGCGCCAGGCGGTCGCTCGGCCGCAGGGTGTCGCCGGCCGGTGCGGGCGGAGCCGACGCGCCGAGGCCGGAATTCGCCATGATCCGGTCGATCACCGCCTGCTTGGCCGAGTCGGGCAGGGCCTGCCACATGGTCTCCAGGTGCGCGGGAGCCTCCTTGTCCCCTGCGGACGGCGTATCCGCCTTCCGTTCGCCCCAGGCGAGGAGACCGTCGAGAGCGGAGGCTCCCTCGCCGCTCTGGCGGACGGGAGAGTAGTAGAAGATCGCCCCGATGATGAGTGCGGCGCGCAGAAGAGAAAACATGACCCGCTCCTCGCAGACCGGTGCCGGGAAGATGCATCATCATAACCCCGGCGCCGCCCGGCCCGTAGGGCGCGGGGCGGCAACCTGGAAACAGGATGAACGAAAGGTTGACGCCGGATTCCGGCAGGGACACTGCTGAAAATCCCGGAGGAAGATGGAGAAAGCTGGGCGCGCTCCGGAGTTTTCCACCGGCACGGCGGCGGGACCGGAGGACCGGGGCGGAGACGGAAGCTTCGCCTTTAGGTTCGCTTAAGCGGCCTGTGTCAGGGTGGATCCGTGACGACGGGTGCGGTTCCCCGCGCCCGCCTTCATCAAGACGGGAAAGCCGAATTGCGTGAAGCCCTAGCCGCCCGCTCCGACGACGATTTCGTGACTTCCGCCCCGCCTCCGGCGCGGCGGGCCGCCCCGGCCCGGCGCCCCGTCGGGACCCGCGGCAAGGCCGCGCCCTCGCGAGCCCGCAGGGAGCCCGGCCTCGGCGAGAAGGCGCTGGCCTTCGTCGCGCAGCGCCCCGGCGCCGCCCTGTCCGCTCTCCTGCTGGCCGGTTGCGCGGCCGCGATCGCCTGGAACGCCCTGGTTCTCCAGACGGCCCGGCATCCGGCGCCCCTCTTCGACCGGGGCGCGCCCGCCCGGCTGGAGGCGGCCCCGCCCGCGGCCGTCCTGCCGCCGACCCGTCCCGCTCCCGTCGCCGAGGCGGCCGCGGAGCCGCCTGCCGCATCCCACCCGGTTGCCCCCGCCGCTTCCGCGGCGCAGCCCTCCGCGGCTGTGCCGCCGTCCGCCCCCGCTCCCGCGAAGCCTTCCCCCCGCAGCGCGATCGCGGATCTCATCGCGAAGGGCGAGGTCACGCAGCCGCAGCGCGTGACGGCCGCTCCGCCGCCGGCGCCGCCCCCGCCGCGAGCGGCTCCGGCGGTGCAGGATTCCATCGCGGAGATGATCCGCATGGGCGGCCCGGTGCCGGTTCCTCCGGCTTCCGTCGGGCGTCCGGAATCGGACACGGTGCTCTTCGCCCAGCGCGCCCTCGCGAAGCTGGGCTACGGCGTGAAGGCGGACGGGCTCATGGGCTCCGGGACGCGTCAGGCCATCGAGCGGTTCGAGCGCGACCGGCATCTGCCCGTGACCGGCGAACTGGGCCCGCGGACCCTGCGGGAGCTCTCCGCCCAGTCCGGCCTGCCGCAGCCGTGACCGGGCCCGCCCCGGTTGCACGCCGCGCCGGGGAATGGCACAGGAAGCGGCCATGACCCGCCTGAGATCGGATTTCTGGGTGTCCGCCTATCTTCGCCGCTGCGGCGTGGAGGGCGTCGACGCCGCCCTGCGCAAGCGCGGCGCCGCCGAGGCGGGGGCGATCTTCGTGAAGGTCGACCATCTCGATGGAACGGCGAGTCTCTACGGGCCCGCGCCGCAGATGTTTCTCGACGACGACGGCGAGCGCCGGTTCGCGCCGGTCCTTCGAGGCGTGATGCCCCTCGACGTGGAGGAGCGCATGACGCGCGAGATGCGCTTCGATCCTGATCTCTGGCTGGTGGAGGTCGACGACCGCGAAGGCCGGCACTTTCTCGACCTCGCGACGGAGGGCTGATCCCCCCAGCCGCTCCTGTCCGTGCCGCGTATGACGGCGGCGGGAAGGGCGGCGCGCAAGCGGCTCGAACGTCTCGACGATGTCGCGCACACCGGCGCGGCGGCGAACGGCTCCGCGCTCGCGATCGGGAGAGCGGGGCTCCTGCGGGGCGTGGGAGGTGTCGTGGACGCAGCTTTTTCGACGGAACGCGCGACGATCTCTTCGACCCCATGTGGGCGATCTGTCCAGTGCTCCGAAAAGCGTGAAGGCTCGCGCATCCGCGTCAAGGAACCGAAGGTGCGCGCAGCATGTTGATTCCGCGTCAGGCAAGGCTTTTGCGCACGGCGGCCCCAAGTGGAAACGGTCTGTTAACCATAGGGTTATTTTGTGAGGGTACCGTCGAAGCGGGGAGCCGAGCGAAACGGAGAACCCTCATGAACGACATCTGGAACAGGTCGCAGGGGACCGTCGTCATCTTTCCGGATGCGGCCTCGCGCCCGCAGCGCCCGGCACTGCCGGCGGGCGAGCCTCGCGGCGAGATCCTGCTCTTCACGGGCGTGCGCTACGAGAAGCCCTCATCCCGTCCCGATCCGTCCCGTCCCTTCGCATCCGACGGCGGCCGCAGGCGGTCGTGACGGATTCATCCCCGACGCCGCAGGCGCATCGGCCGTGTCGCTTCCGGATGCGTCATGCGTATCGTCGAACCTCGCGGTGCATCAGCACGGCGTCGTCCCCATAGGTCGCGAGCTTCGCCCGCAGGGCATCCGTCATCGCCGGACGAAATCCGCACCGCTCCCAGAAAGGCTGCGAGCCGTTGACGGCGACCAGCGAAAGGTTGCCGAAGCCTTCCTCCTCCGCATGCGAGGCCAGTTGCGCGACGATCCTTCCCGCGAGACCTTTTCCCCGGCCTTCCGCCAGGAGTGCGATGTCGTGAAGGTAGAAGGTCGTCGCACCGGCCGGAATCGCACCGAGCGGCGTATTGAGGGGCGGCGGTTCGCCATAGCGCCAGGGATGGCTCAGCGCATAGCCGACGAGAGCGCCGCTCGCCTGCGCCACGTGACATCCGGCAGGATAGAGCGCGAGCCGTTCCGCGAAGACCGCCATGTCCTCGGGATGATCGAGGTGAATGCGGTCCGCCATCGCCTTCACGGCGTCGAGATCCCCGGCCGCCATGGGGCGCCAGGTCGCGTTCCCCGCATGATCCGCAGTCATCAGCTCGCCTCGTCGTCGTCCTCGTCCACGGTGCAGGTCACCGCCTTCGCGGCGGCCTCCGCCTGCGCCCGCTGGCTGGGATTCGGCGCGGCCACGCGCACGACGATATAGCCCTGTTCCTGCGGCGCGACGATGCGCACGTCCCGGTTCGGCTCGTTCTCGTCCTCGGCGGCCCGGGCCTCGTCGAGCTGGCGGGGAGTCATGACCACGAGCTCGAGCTCGCCGCGGATGGCTGCGCGATCCGTGACCGCGAAGAACACGCCCCGCGTCTTCGTGTGGAAGGAGAAGGAGAGGAAGTCCTGTCCCGTCTTCGCGGTGACGCGCACGGGGCCGTCGGAGAGGTCGAAGGCGCAGGCCGCCACGGCGGTGGCGGGATCGGGCAGAGGCAGCCAGGTCGGCCCGCCGCCCGCGGGGCCGATCAGCTGGGCCTGATCCTCCGTCAGGGTCTCCTGCAGGCGGCCGAAGGCGTCGTTCTCGGCGAAGGAGGGGGCGAGGAACACGGTGACGATGTGCACGCCCGCCGCGAGCACGAGCCCGCACAGGGTGGCGAGGAGGAAACGGGTGAGATTGCTCATGCGCCGCACTCCACCCGCTCGATGGTGGGGAGATCCTCCGCGTTCAGGTTCAGGCCCGCGGCGCCGGGAATGTCGTAGAGGCGCAGCACCACGATGAAGGGGCCGGAAGCGGGGAGCTGCAGCCAGTTGCCCGCGCTGAGGTGGCGCGAGAGCGCGATGGAGAACCCGTTTCGCGCATCGCGCAGGATTTCGGAGGAGGTGAAGCCGCTGCGCCCGAGATCGGACTGCGCGAGCCGGCCCGCCGCATCGTACACGGTGAGGGTCCACCAGCGCGCCGCAGGGGTGGAGGAGCCGATCCGGTAGGAGCAGGCGGAGTCGAGCCTGCGTCCGTCCTTGTCCACGAGCGCGGTCAGCGCCAAGCCCTCTCCCGTTGCCAGGGGAATGTCGCCCCGCCGCGCCACGATGGCGCGCATGTACGGATCCGCCTGGGGCGAGCCCAGCTTCGGCCAGGCCTGCCAGGGGCCGAGACGCCGGCTTCCGAAGGGCGGGTCGCCGTCGAGCACCGCATAGGCCGAGCCGATCCCGAGCCCGAGAGCGAGCAGCAGGGCATAGAGGATCAGCGCGGCGGTCGGAATCGGTCTCGCGGTCACGGGCGGCGGCGGCGTTGGAGGGCGGACGGAACGGCTGGCATGGGAGCTTGCGTCCTCAAGACGGGGATCGATGTCCATCTAGCGCATCGTGCGGAAAAGTGGACCCGTATTCGGCGACCGGCCCCCGGCATCACGGCATCGCGAAACGCCGGGAGGACCGCGGGGCGCCGTCCGATGCCGCGTCGGGCGCGAGGGCCGTGCTCGGCTTCTGCGCGGGAGCGGAGCGGGCCGCCGCAGACTGGAAGAGCGCGCCGATGGTGCCCAGCACCTCGTAGGAGCGGCGCGACAGGGTCCCGGCGAGATAGGCCTGCTGGGCCGCCTCGTCCTGCGGGCTGCGGTTCGCGGCGACCTTGGGGCTGCCCACCGGCTCGAGGCCCGGGATCGGGCGGATCTCGAGGTTCTGGTGGGCGAAGGACATCACCTGCTGCCAGGTCATGGCGGGCAGTGTGCCGCCGGTCATGTTGTTCATCGGGCTGTGGTCGTCGTTGCCGTACCACACGCTCGCCACTAGGTTGCCCGTGTAGCCGACGAACCAGGCGTCGCGATAGCCGTTTGTGGTGCCGGTCTTGCCGGCGACGCGGATGCCGTCGAGAGCGGCGCGCTTTCCTGTTCCTTCCTCCACCACCTTGTTGAGCATGAAGTTCATGGCGTTGACCACGCGCGGCTCGAGCACCTGCGGCTGGGGCGTGTCGGTGGAATGGCGGTAGATCACCTCGCCCTGCGAGTTGCGCACCTCCCAGGCCGCGTAGGGCGGCGCCTTGCGCCCGCCATTGGCGAAGACCGCATAGGAGGAGGCCATGTCGATCACCGTCACCTCGGCGGCGCCGATGGGCAGCGAGCTCGAATCGGCGAGCGGATGGGTGAGCCCCATCTTCCCGGCCATCTCGATGATCCTGGCGCGGCCGGCCTTGGCGTTGCCCTTGCCGATCTGGAGCGACATCCACACTGGGATGGAGTTGATGGAGCGCGCGAGCGCCGAGACGAGGGGCATGCTCCCCGAGAACGAACGGCCGTAGTTCTGCGGGCACCAGTTTCCGAGGCAGATCGGCTTGTCGACCACGGTGGAGGAGGGAGTGAGCTTGGGATCGACGGTGAGCGCCGTGGCATAGACGAAGGGCTTGAACGAGGAGCCCGGCTGGCGCAGGGCGTCCGTCGCGCGGTTGAACTGGCTCTGGCCGTAGTCCCGGCCGCCGACGATGGCGCGCACGGCCCCGTCCACGTCCATCACGACCATGGCGCCCTGGCCCGCCCTGTATTCGCGTCCGTGCTGGCGGAGCATGGTCTCGAGAACCTCCTCCGCATGGGCCTGGAGGGCGGTGTCGAGCGGGGTCTTGACCGTGAGGACCCGGTCGTTGCCGAACTTCTTCTGGGCCGCGAGCTGCTTCACCTGCTCGAAGGCCCAGTCGAGGTAGAAGTCCGGCGTGGTCTCGCGGCTGCGGTTCACCGGGGTCGCCGGGTTGCGCAGGGCGGTCTGGATCTGGCCCTCGGTGAGGAAGCCCGCCTCCACCATGTTGTGCAGCACGTCGGCGGCGCGGGCGCGGGCGGCGGGCAGGTTGATGTGGGGCGCGTACTTGGTCGGAGCCTTGAACAGCCCGGCGAGCATGGCCGCCTCGGCGAGGGTCACGTCCTTGGCCGACTTGCCGAAGTAGTAGTCCGCCGCGGCCACCACCCCGTGCGCGCCGCCGCCCATGTAGGCGCGGTCGAGATAGAGCTTGAGGATCTGGTCCTTGGTGAGGTGGAACTCGAGCCAGACGGCGAGGAAGGCTTCCTTGATCTTGCGCTCCAGGGAGCGCTCGTTGGTGAGAAACAGGTTCTTGGCGAGCTGCTGGGTGATGGAGGAGCCGCCCTGCACGACGCCCCCGCCCTGCGCGTTGACGAGGAGGGCGCGGAAGGTGCCGATGGGATCGATGCCCCAGTGCTCGTAGAAGCGGCGATCCTCCGTGGCGAGGGCCGCCTTCACGAGATAGTCCGGAAAGTCCTCCAGCCTGTAGGAATCGTCGAGCCGGATGCCGCGGCGGCCGACCTCCTGGCCGTAGCGGTCGAGGAAGGTGACGGCGAGGTCCTGGGTCTTGAGCCAGTCCTCCTCGGTCTCCCGGAAGGCGGGGAGGGCGAGCGCGAGCATGACCACGCCTCCGGCAAGCCCGAGGGTGGTCGCCTCGCTGGTCAGGTCCAGGATGACCCGGGGAGCGCCGCGAAACCGCAGGCACTTGGCCCAGTCGGAATAGGCTTCCCAGCCCCGCGCGAGCCTCTGCCCGCCCTGGTAGAGGGTCGTGTTCAGCCACGCGTCGAAGGCCAGGGCCGCGCGCTTGATCTTTGTCCTGAACGGCGTACGGGGTTGCGGGCGCACGGAAAGATCCTTCGGGGCAGGTTGGCCGACCTGTTGGGCTCGGTGGTTCTCGTCTTCTCCGGCGGCGCGGGGGTGCCGCCGAGGCTCGTATTAACAACTCACGAAGAGGCTTGACGGTTCATAAGGATCTGCCCCCTTCCCGGGGAGGGCCGGAATCCGGCGATCCCCGTCTCCCTGAAAGTGCCGTAAAGAAAGGATTGAGACGTCTTTATGGATACCACAGCGACCGCAACGTTAAAGCCTGAAGATTTGCCCTTCTGGCAAGTAAAGTCCTTGGAGGCCATGTCCTCCGAGGAATGGGAGAGCCTGTGCGACGGCTGCGGGCGCTGCTGCCTCGTCAAGCTCGAGGACGAGGACACGGGAGAGGTGCTCTACACCGACGTGGGCTGCACCCTGCTCGATGCGACGGCTTGCCGCTGCCGCGACTATCCCAACCGGCAGGCCAAGGTGGCCGACTGTGTCCGCCTGACGCCGGAGGCGGTGCGTGGCCTGTCCTGGCTCCCCGCCACCTGCGCCTACCGGCTCCTGGCGGAGGGGCGGGGCCTCTACTGGTGGCACCCCCTCGTTTCCGGGGACCCGGAGACCGTCCATGCGGCGGGAATCTCCGTGCGCGACCGGGTCGCCGGACCGGAGGAGGACTTCACCCTCCGGGAGCTCCTGGAGCGCCTCGTCGACTGGCCGTCCGAGGACCCGGCCTGATGGCCGCGGCCGGCCGGCTTCCGAGGCATGCACCGGCCGGCGAAAGAATGGGCGTTGTATGCGCGTCGCAGGATTGACTTTGTCTGCGGAAAATCCCAACGTGTCGTCGTGCCACTCGAAGAGGAGGCTACGACAATGACTCCACCGAAGAAGTCTTCATGATGGGTCGTCGTGCCGGATGCGGCCTGACAGCCGCCGCGCGGTGGCCCTGAACCTCGCGACAATTCGTTTCTACTTGCCGGATATTTCCGGACGAACCATTTCTTCTCGGCACGCGCTTCGCGTCGCCTCTCAAGGAGCCGCTTCTTAACCATAGGAGGGCTCCTTTTGCATGGGACGCCGCGGAAGCGGCCGACGCGAGCCTTCATGCGCCTTCCTGCGGGGACGGAGGTGCCTCAGCGTCTCCGGCCTTCCTCTCTTCTCCCGGAACGGACGTCGCCTCGCCCAGCACCTCGCGCACGTACAGCTTCTTCACGAGAACGTAGAGCACCACGAGCAGCGGGAAGCCGAGCATGAGCCCGAGCGTGCCGAACACCACGCCGCCCATGACGATGCCGAAGAGGGCGAGGGCCGGGGGAATGCTGACGATCCGCCGCTGCGCGAGGGGCAGGATGAGGTTCCCCTCGACCTGCTGCACGAACAGTACCGCCACGAAGGTCCAGATCACCGTGTCCGTGCCGAGGGTGAAGGAGATCAGGATCGCGGGGAGGGCGCCGAGAACGGGGCCGAGGAACGGAATGAAGTCGAGGATCCCGGCGATGAGCCCAAGCGCGTAGGGCGAGGGCAGCCCGATGAGCCAGAATGCGAAGGCCGACAGCACGCCGACCGCGAACATGGACATCGTCTGCGCCACCAGCCACAGCCGCAGGGCGTGGCCGCAGGCCTCGAGCGCGCTCTCGATGCGCCGGTGCTGATCGATGGGAAAGAGCTGAACGAAGCCTCGCACGTAAAGATGCGGCGAGGCGGCGATGTAGAGTCCCGCGATCACGACGAGCACCGCATCCGCGAGGCCGCCGAGAAGGGTGCCGCCGATGCCGGCGATCCGCTGCGCGAGGCCGCTGCTCGGAATCTCGCTCACGATCTCCGACAGGCTGTCGGAGATCGGGCCGATGCCGACCTTGCGCCCGAAGGCGTCGAGGGCGACGGGCAGCTGCTCCGCGACATTGCTGAACTGCGCCCGGATGTTGGAGCCGAACAGGTAGGCGATGCCCAGGAACGCGGCGAGGAGCAGGACGCCCGACACCGTGAGGCTCCATTGCCGGGAGACGCGGAGATAGCGCGCAAGCGCATCCGCCAGGGCGTGGAGGATGAGCGCCACCAGGATCGAGCCGAAGGCGAGGAGCAGGACCCCGGACAGCTGCCACAGGAGCAGGACGAAGACCGCCAGGCCGATGAGAATCAGGGTCTTGCGGACGAATTCCTTGTCGCTCAGGCGCACCTCGGTCGGGGAAGAGGGGTCGTTCATCGCGGTCCTTCCGGTCTGTCCTGACAATCGGGACCGGACGGCCAAGTTCCCTCCGGGCTCCCGCCCCAACCCTCGTTCATGGCAGACTTGGCGAAATCCGGCTTGGCGCATCGTGCGGACTCCGGCGCCGCCTTCGACGATGCGTTCCCCACGGAGGGAGCCTCCAATAGATCCCAAAAGTGGCATCCCCTTTTGGGTCCGATGCTCCAGAGCGGTGCCGCCCGGCAGGAGGAACAGAAGTCGAAGGCGCGAGTTCTCAAGAACAGGAGGCACTCGATATGACGTCCGGCGTCGTCTGTTTCTTGCTCGGAACCGTATTTCCACTTGCCGCAGTGGGTTGGCTTCTTTTGCAGAGCTGACGGGATCGGCTCCATTCCAAGGAGAATTCCCGTAGCGATGCCGGTTGTCCTTGCCGAATTCGAGCGGTTGGGCCGAAGAAATCCGGGTTCTTTCAGGAGTTCGAGGGCGGCGGCATTCGCCTGATCAGTTCCTCCCGCAGGGCCTTGGGAAGGTCGAGGCCCGTCAGCCGCCAGGACGTGCCGCCGAGCCGCCAGGTCAGCCGGAACTGCTCGTCCTTCGGCTTCTCCGGCGGCAGCGGCATGACGATGCTGCGGAAGCCTTGGGATTCCGAGGCGATGAAGAGATCCCAGGCGCGGCGCAGCGCGGCGGCATCGAAGGACCCGACATCCATGACCGAGAGATCCGGGGCCGCTCCCTTCGCTCCGTGCTGAGGCCAGCCCTTGGCGAGGAGATCCAGGATGGTCTGGGGCGTGACGAGAGTCTCGATGTAAGGGTCGAACACGGCCGCGCCCGCCCGGGCGGCGGCATTCGGCTCGATCCCGCCGATTTCCTGCCCGTCCGGCGTCTTCAGGTATTCGCCGAGGATCTGCCGCGAGAACGACACCCGCAGGGCATGGACATTGATGCGACGCTCGACCCGCGCCATGTCCTTCGCCTCGACCGCCCTCGCCAGGTCGTAGAGGGCGACGAAGGGCGACACCATGAAGATCAGCCATGCCAGGAAGAGCAGGAAGGTGACGCGCAGCGTCCAGATCATAGCGTTCGCCCGTATCCCGGTTTCCTCATGGGGTGGCTCGCAGGCTCGATGCGAACCGGCCGCCCGGAGAGATAAAGCCGGACGGCCAAGAAAAAAGGGCGGCCCGGAGGCCGCCCTTCCCATCACGAGTTCGTGAGATCCTTACCCGCGGGCGCGGGCGCGGATCATGAACGTGTCGTAGGAATACTCGGCCACTTGGAACCAGAGGTACTCCTCGTTGCGGAAATTACGAACGCTCTCGTAGACCTTCTTGAAGTCCGGGTTCTTCGCCGAGACCTCCTCGTAGACCTCGTTCGCAGCCTTGTAGGCCGCCTCGAGAATCTCCTGCGAGAAGGGACGCAGCTGCGTGCCGGCGCCCAGCAGGCGACGAAGCGCCGCCGGGTTGCGGGCGTCGTACTTGGCCAGCATGTCCGCGTTGGCATAGCCCGCGGCCGCGGTGAGGATCGCCTGGTAGGCCTTCGGCAGTTCCTTCCACTTGGCCTGGTTGATGAACAGGTGGATGGCCGGGCCGCCCTCCCAGAAACCGGGATAGTAGTAGTAGGGCGCGACCTTGGCGAAGCCGAGCTTCTCGTCGTCGTAGGGGCCGACCCACTCGGCGGCGTCGATGGTGCCGCGCTCGAGCGCCGGATAGATGTCGCCGCCGGGGATCTGCTGCGGCACGACGCCGAGTTTCGCCATGACCATGCCGGCGAGGCCGGCGATGCGCATCTTCAGGCCGTTCAGGTCCTGGGGCGTCTTGATCTCCTTGCGGAACCAGCCGCCCATCTGCACGCCCGTGTTGCCGGCCGGCATGCCGTAGAGGTTATGCTTGGCGTAGAACTCGTTGAGGATGTCGTTGCCCGTGCCGTGGTAGAGCCACGCGTTCATCTGGCGGGCATTGAGGCCGAAGGGCAGGGCCGTGCCGATGGCGAAGGTCGGGTCCTTGCCGAAATAGTAATACGAGCAGGTATGACCCATCTCGATGGTGCCGTTGCCGACCGCGTCCGCCACCTGCGGCGTGCCGACGATCTCGCCCGCCGCGAAGGGCTGGATCTGGAACTTGCCGTCCGTCGCCTCGGAAACGAACTTGGCGATCACCTCGGCGGCGCCATAGATCGTGTCGAGCGACTTCGGGAAGCCGGACTGCAGGCGCCACTTGATCTCCGGCATGGACTGGGCGATCGCCGGAGCGGCGATGGCCGTCGACGCTGCGCCCAGCGTGGCAGCCTGCAAAAACTGGCGACGTTTCATTGGTCGTTTCTCCCTGGAATCGTGACTGTGTCACTTGGACGGTATTGACAACAAAAGTCTCTCCGCCCGCAAGACCGATTCAGGGCGTTATCGACGAATGGTTGAGACGCGGTTGCCGGCCGCCGCACTTTTCGTGGGCATTCCTGCCGGAAGACGGCGTTCGACCGCGCAAACGCGGTCGCCCCGGCTCATTCGAGGGGCACGTCGACGGTGCAGACGACGCCTTCCTCCCGGAAGTCGAGATGGACGGTGCCGTTGAGCTCGCGGGCCAGCCCCTCCTCGATGAGGCGCGAGCCGAACCCTTTCTGCGCAGGCGGTCGCACGGGCGGACCGCCGCTCTCCTCCCAGCGCAGGCGCAGCCGCGACGAGGGCGGTTCGCCGGAGATCGACCACGTGACGCGCACGTGGCCGGCCGGCGCCTTCAGCGCGCCGTACTTGAGGGCGTTGGTGCACAGTTCGTGGATGGCCATGGACAGGCTCAGGGCGACGGCGGGAGGAACCCGCCGGTCGGGCCCGCAGGCGGTGATGGCTTCCGAACCCTCGGCCCGGTGCCGATAGGGCGCGAAGGCCTCGTGCACGATGTCGGACAGGTGAGCGCCCTTCCAGTTCTCGCGGGTGAGCACGTCATGTCCGCGGGCGAGCGCGAAGAGCCGGGCCTCGAAGGCCTGGCGCGCCTTCGCGAAGGGGCCGCCCGCATCCGTATCGAGGCGCGCGAAGCTCTGCGCCGCCAGGGACTGCACGGTCGCGAGGGTGTTCTTCACCCGGTGGTTCAGCTCGTTGATGAGGAGCTTGAGGTGCTCCTCCGCGTTCTTGTGGTCGGTGATGTCGATCTGCAGGCCGTCCCATACGTAGGAGCCGTTCGGGAGCCGGCGCGGCGCATCGACGATCCGCTGCCAGCGGATCTCGCCCGTCTTGGCGTGGCGGATGGGGAACTCGATGTCGAACGGCTTGCGGTCGCGGTGGGCCTCGTACTGCCGGAGCGCGATCTCCTCGCGATATTCCGGGAGGATGAGATCGAACAGCGCGAGCGGATTGTCGAGGGCCTGCTCCGCCGGGACGCCGTTGAGGCGCTCGCAGCTCGCCGAGATGTAGAGGAAGCGCCGCCCCTCGAAGCCCAGGGCGTCGTTCATCTGATAGACGACGCCGAGGGGCAGGTTGTCGGCGAGCGCGCTCAGCTGCTCCTGGCTTTCGCGCAGCACCTCCTCCGCCCGCCGCTGCGCGCTCCATTCGCTGAAGCTCACGCCGACGCCGCCCCGATAGGGGAACGCCTTGAGGGAGAAAGGGGCCGGGCGGGCCGCGGCGGAGCGTCCGTGAGGATCGGTCTCGACGAGGATGTGCTCCCCGGTCGCGAGGACCTTCTCGAAGGGCGGGCGCAGGGCCGTCGCGGTGTCGGGGAACAGGTCCCAGATCCGCCGTCCGAGCATCGCCTGCCGCGGGACGCCGTAATAGGTCTCGGCAGCTCGGTTCACGAGCATGAAGCGCCAGCCTGCGTCGAGGGCGATGAAGGGCGTGCCGATCTCCTCGAGCACGGTTGCGAGGCGCTGCTCGACCTCGGCTTCCCAGGGCTCCCACGATCCGGCCGCCGCTTCGCCCGAAGGCGTGCCGCTCAACGGGAGGACCGTCGGCGGACCGTGAACGGGAAGGGGATCGGGAGGAGGCATGGGACGGGGAGGGGCGGCGCTCATGATGCTTGAGTTTATAACGTTGCATCGAAACTGTGCAAGAACGCGCTGGCGAGGACCTCGTACGGGCTTCCCAGCCCTGGAACCGGAAGGCGTGAAATTCGTTTTCCGAACGCGCTCAGTTGAAGGCTTCGGTCGCGCAGACCAGCGCGAAGAGCGCGACGACGGCGCCGAGTTCGGCCGCGCCTCTCAGGACGACCGCCGTATCGCCGGTGAGGTAGGTGAGAACGCCGATAACAAGCGCGACAATGCCAGCCCAGGTAAGCATGGGCTTTCTCCCCGAAAGATCCTTGGTCCCGCCGATAAACACCCCATACCAAAAGAAGTTCCTAACGTCGAAAAATTTTTCAGGGCCGCATCCGCTTTTCTTCGCAGGAGCGATCGCCCATCCTTTCGGGGCTCCATCCCGCCGCCGGTGCTTCCATGCGCTCCCTTGTCGACGAGACGGTTTCCGACCTCCCCGCGCCGCCGCCGCATCTTCTCGACGAGGCGCGGCTCCCGCCCGCGACGCCGGAGCGGCATGCGCGATTCCTGAATGCCATCGACGCGTTCCGCCTCGTCGAGGCGAGGGCGCCCCGCGCGACGAAGGCATGGCCGCGCCGGCTGCGGGTCGCAGCCTTCAATGCGCAGCGCCTGAAGAGGCCCGACGCGGCGCGTGCGCTCCTCGACAGGGCGGCAGCCGATGTGGCGCTGCTGAGTGAGGTCGACCTCGGCATGGCGCGTTCCGGCAACGGGCATCCCCTGCGCCGGATGATCGGGACGGCCGATCTCGGCTATCTCTACGGCGTCGAATTCGTGGAACTGGATCTCGGCGACCCGACGGAGATCCGCCGCCATGCGGGCGAACGGAACGAGCGGAGCCTGCACGGCAATGCCGTCGTCAGCGGGCTTGCTCTCGCCGACGCGTGCGTGATCCCGCTCGAGGAGAGCGGGTTCTGGTTTCCGGGACGCCAGGGCGCCCAGCGGCGGATCGGCGGCCGGATCGCGGTGGCGGCCCGCCTGGCGCATGCGCCGAAGCCCCTGTGGATCGCCGGCCTGCATCTGGAGAGCAAGACGGATCCGGCGGACCGGCGCGACCAGGTCCGGGCGCTGCTCCGGGCGGTGGATCGCATCGGCCCCCGCGACGCCTGGATCCTCGGCGGCGACTTCAACACGAAGGAGCTGCCGCGGGACCCCGAGGGGCTTCGCCGGCTGCTCGACGAGCCCGGTCGCTTCGAGCCTCTCTTCGACGATCTCGCGGCTGCCGGCTTCTCCTGGGCCTCGGCGAACCTGCCCGTGCCGACGCAGCGCACCGGCCCCCAGGGCCGGCCCTCTCCGCCCTTCGCCAAGCTCGACTGGCTCGTCGCGCGCGGCGTCGTGGCCGCCTCGCCGCAGGTGCTCCCGGCCCTCGATGCGGACGGACGGCCGATCTCCGACCACGACATGGCCGTTGCGGAGTTCTTCTTCGATTCGCCTGCGGATCGCGCCTGAGAGCGGTCCGCGAACGCGGTCGGCACGTTTCCGGGGCTGTCTGCGAAAATCAAATTGACGGTATCTAAAAACAATTGGAACATCGTCATGTTCATCATGGTTCGGGCCAATGTTATATAAGGTTAATCGACCTGAAATTACATTAAGCGACAATGTATTCGTTCGTTTTATATTTGCCTTGCGTTCCCGATACGGACGAGGAAACGTGAAATTTTATCCCGATTTCAGGGCATGGCGATACAAACGGCGAACATCGGGCGGAACGGTCTGTGCACCATCCGTCGCAACCGTGGGAGCCGTCCCGCATTGAGTCCCCGTCCGGCCGCGCCTGCCCGGCCTCTATTCCGGAGAACCTCTTCATGAGACTGTCCGTGCTGCGTTGCCTGACCCTCGTGATCGCCGCCTTGAGCCTCGGCGGCTCGCTCGCCCACCTGCTCGAGGCCCTCCCGCGCCTGACCGTATGGTCGCCGGAACTGTGGCGCGAGGCGACCGTGTTCAACGGCCAGTACAAGCTGTTCGGCGTGCTCGGCGGTCCTCTCGACGGCGGCTCGATTCTCCTCGCGGCGGCGCTCGCCTATGCGGTTCGCAAGGAGAGGCCGGATTTCCGGTTCGCGCTCGCCGGGACGATACTCTACCTCGCCGGCCTCATCGTCTGGCTCGGCGTGGTGGCCCCCGTCAATGCGGTACTCGCCACGTGGCAACCGGGCCCGATTCCCGCGGACTTCTTCGCCCTGCGCAACCGCTGGGAGACAGGCCACATCGTCATCGCGGTTCTCAAGCTCGCAGGCTTCACGGCCCTCGTCCTGTCCGCGGTCGCGGACCGGACGCAAAGGACCCGGGAGGAGGCGCGGCACCCGGACGGATTCCGCTCTCTCCGGGCCTGACGAGAGGGCCGACGGGGGGGCGCCCCGGTCGGCATGGGAAAACCAGGCTTGACAGCGGTGCGCTCTTAGAGTACAAAACGTGAACACTGACAAAGTGCGAGCGACACAGCCCCCCGTCGCCCACGTCGGTTCAGCGCCGCTCCGGCTCCGCCGGAGCGGTTTTTTGTTGGGTTCTTCATGAGCGCGACCATTGTCATTTCCGCCGAGGCGAAACGGCGGGCCTACGATCTCTACATCCATCAGCCATCCATATCCGTCCGATCCATCGCGGCCCTTCTCGGCGTCGGGGCGACCACGTTCCGGCGCCTGCGCCGCGAATGGGCCTGGCCGCCCCGGGCCGAGGCGCTGGTCGCCGCGCAGGCGGTCGGCGAGGCCGGGGAGAAGCCGGCCTCGGGCTTTGACGAGGCTTCCGTCTCTCCGTCGCAGGGGCTTCGCCAGGCGGCCCTCGCGCTGATGGCCGTCACCCGGGCGCGGATCGACGAACTCGCCCGAGAGCAGGACCGGCCGGACGCGGCCACCGACCACGACAGGGCGGCCCGCACGCTCGCGTCCTACGCCAGGACGCTGACCGCCGCGCAGGCCCTCCTGGAACAGGAAAGCAGCAGGCTCGATGACACCGAGCGATCCGATGCGGGGCCCGCCCGCTCCCTTGACGAACTCGGCGACGAACTTGCTCGCCACCTTGAGCGCCTTGTGGCGGAGGAGGAGGCTCGCGGAAGCGACGGCCTCCTGGTGTGAGCGCGACTTCGAGCGCGTGCTCCGCTACTGGCCGCTGCGCTGCCGCGCGGCGCAGCGCCCGCCGGGGCTTTCCCGTCTGCACGACCCCTGGACCGTCTGGCTCCTGCTCGGCGGACGCGGCGCGGGCAAGACCCGCGCGGGGGCGGAATGGGTGCGGGGCATCGCCCTGGGCGAGCCCGGCTTCGCGCAGCCGCCGCTCGGGCGGATCGCCCTCATCGGCGAGACCTTCGCGGATGCGCGCAACGTGATGGTGGAGGGGCCGGCCGGCATCCTCGCGGTGCACGGGCGCTCCGAGCGGCCGACCTGGTCGCCCTCCCTGCGCCGCCTCGAATGGCCGAACGGCGCGGTGGCGCAGGTCTTCTCGGCGGAGGATCCGGATTCCCTGCGCGGCCCGCAATTCGCGGCCGCCTGGGCGGACGAGCTCGCCAAGTGGCGGCATGCGGACGAGACCTGGGACATGCTGCAGTTCGGCCTTCGCCTGGGCGCGCACCCGCGCCAGATGGTGACGACGACGCCGCGCCCGATTCCCCTGCTCAGGCGCTTCCTCGCGGATCCTTCCGTGGCGGTGTCGCGGGCGAAGACCGCCGACAACGCGGAGAACCTCGCGCCCGCTTTCCTGGAGACCGTGGTCGGCCGCTACGCCGGCACCCGGCTCGGACGGCAGGAGCTGGACGGCGAGATCGTCGAGGACCGGCCCGACGCCCTCTGGACCCGCGAGGGGCTGGAGCTCGGGCGCTGCGAGGTGCCGCCGCCGCTGGCGCGGATCGTCGTCGCGGTCGATCCGCCCGCCACCTCGTCCCGCCGGGCGGATGCCTGCGGCATCGTCGCGGCGGGCGTGGACGAGGGAGGGACGGCCTACGTGCTGGCGGACGCGACCGCCGCCGGGCTGAAGCCGCCGCAATGGGGCGAGAAGGCGGTGGCGCTCTACCGCCGCCTCGAGGCCGATGCCCTGGTGGTGGAAACCAACCAGGGCGGCGACATGGCGCTGCAGGTGATCCGCGAGATCGACCCGGGCGCGCCTGTCGTTGGCGTGCGCGCGATGCGGGGAAAGTACCTGCGCGCCGAGCCGGTCTCCGTGCTCTACGCGCAGGGCCGGGTGCGCCATGCGGGCGTCTTCCCGGAACTGGAGGACGAATTGTGCGACTTCGGCCCCGGCGGCCTGAGCGGCGGCCGTTCCCCGGATCGCCTGGACGCCCTCGTCTGGGCGCTTACGGAACTGATGCTGCGGGAGGCGGCAGAGCCGCGGGTGCGCGTGCTGTGAGCGCGCCCCGTGGGGCGCTCACGCCCGGTCCACCGAAAGCCGTCCCGGTCCCGAAGCCATGAGGATCAGGAAGGCGCCGATCATGGAAAGGTTCTTCATCGCCTGGATCTGGTTCACGTTGCGGTCCGCGCCGGTCATGTTCCAGAAGTCGTGGAAGAACGGAATGGTGACGAGGGTGAAGAGCGCCAGGGCCAGGGAGGCCCAGCGGGTCTTCAGACCGATCGCCACGGCCAGTCCGAGGGCGACCTCCACCACGGCGGCGACCGGCGCGAGCAGCCATGCAGCCGGCAGGCCCTTCGACGCGATGTAACCGGCAGTGGCGCCAAGCGCATAGAACTTGGTGACGCCGGAGATGATGAATATCGCCGCCAGTAGAACGCGGCCGATCAACAGAAGCATGTCGCGCATGTCGCTCGGACTTTCTTTGGTTTGACCTTCGAGGTGACGCCTCCGTGAGGAGCGTGACGGAGGTGCCTCGCGAAATGTGAAGCGTCAACGCAAGTTGCGCAAACCCTTCTTTGCCCGCCTGCAGGCGGGCCGGAGTTTTTCATGTTGACGATGCTGTCCCGATGGTTCCGTTCCCCGCCCGAGGCCAAGGCCTCGCGCGTGCCGTCCTCCGTCGCGTTCTACGTGGCCGGCCAGGCCGTGTGGACGCCGCGGGATTACGCGGCGCTCGCCCGCGAGGGGTTCCAGAAGAACGCCGTGGTGCACCGGGCCGTGCGGCTCGTCTCCGAGGCGGCCGCCTCGCTCCCGCTCGTCCTCAAGGTGCGGGGAGGGGAGGTGACGGAGCACCCGGTCCTCGACCTTCTCGCCCATCCCAACGGGCGCGAGGGAGGGCAGCGCTTCCTGGAGAGCGTCTTCGGCCATCTCCTGGTGTCGGGCAACGCCTATGTGGAGGCGGTGAGCGTCGACGGCGCGCCGCGCGAGCTCTACGCCCTGCGCCCCGACCGCATGCGCGTGGTGCCGGGACCGGACGGATGGGCGGCGGCCTATGACTACACGGTGGGCGCGCGGACGATCCGGTTCGCGCAAGGGTCCGATCCCGTGCCGCCGGTCCTGCATCTCACCCTGTTCCATCCGGCGGACGACCATTACGGCCTCTCGCCCATGGAGGCGGCGGCGACCGCGCTGGACATCCACAACGCGGCGGGCGCGTGGAACAAGGCGCTTCTCGACAACGCGGCGCGCCCCTCGGGCGCCCTCGTGGTCGGCGGCGGCGTGCTCACCGAGGCGCAGTTCTCCCGCCTCAAGGAGGAACTCGCGGAAAACTACCAGGGCGCCGGCAATGCGGGCCGTCCCCTGCTCCTCGAAGGCGGGCTCGACTGGAAGCCCCTGTCGCTGTCGCCGAAGGACATGGACTTCGTGGAGGCGAAGGCCGCCGCCGCCCGCGAGATCGCGCTCGCCTTCGGCGTGCCGCCGCTGCTGCTCGGGCTGCCGGGGGACAACACCCATGCCAACTACGCGGAGGCGAACCGCGCCTTCTACCGCCAGACGGTCATCCCGCTGGCGAGGCGCACCGCCCAGGCCGTCGCCCAGTGGCTCGCGCCCGCCTTCGGCGAGCCGCTCGTTCTCGAACCCGACCTCGACGCCATCGAGGCGCTGGCGAGCGAGCGCGAAAGCCTCTGGCGCCGCGTCTCCGCCGCGACGTTCCTCACCGACGACGAGAGACGCGAGGCGGTGGGGTACGGACGGCGCGGGCGCGGCGAGCGTGGGGTCCAAGTGCTTCAGGGAGACGGCATGGGCCGCCCTTCAAGCTGAAGATCCCGGCTGCCGGAGAAGGAGCGGCGCACCAGCCGCGCCGTGAGAAAGCCCGCCGGGATAGCGGGTGGATTCGGAGGCCGGTCCGTGCCATGACTTAAAGGATCCGCTGACCGATGCGAGCCAGCGTGGTGCGAGCGACCGGGCCAGACCTGAAGGATGGATGATGACGCAAACGACCGTTCGCCCGTTCCTGATGTTCGAAGGCGCCGCTGCCGAAGCGATGGATTTCTATCTTTCGCTGTTCCCGGACGGGAAGATCGTCAGCGCCACCTATTACGGGCCCGGTGAGGCCGGTCCGGAGGGGACCGTGAAGGTGGCGAGTTTCAGCATCGCGGGACAGACGGTCATGTGCTCGGACAGCTTCGTGAAGCACGCCTTCGGCTTCACGCCATCCTTTTCCTTCTTCGTCGACTGCACCGGCGAGGAGCAGCTGGACAGGCTCGCCTCCGCCCTGGCGGAGGGCGGCAAGGTGCTCATGCCCAAGGGCGCTTATGGTTTCAGCCGACAGTTCGCCTGGATCAGCGACCGGTTCGGCGTGTCCTGGCAGATCAACCTGCCGTAGGATCTGGCTTCAGCCGCTCGAACGGGCGGTTCCGTTCGCAACCCGGATCGGGCTCTCGCGCCGGACCCGTGATGTTGCCCGTTTCCGTCGTGGTCGGCGTGCTTCGTTCCGGCATGCCGAACCAGAAGGAATCGGCCGAAATGAAGTGCCTGCGCATCTATGCCTCTCCGGACGGCGAGTCGCATTTCGACGAAGTCGAATTGCCGACGACGAAGAGGTGGGTGCACCCCGATGCCGTGCCGTTCGACGTGACAAGCAGCTATCCGGCGTCCCGCGTCCGCATCACCCGCATCCCGGCGGGCATGCGCGAGGTTGCTTGGCATACGGTCCCGGAGCCGGTGCTGACGGTCAGACTGGATGGTTCGGTCGAATACGAGACGAGCGACGGAGAGGTGCGCCACGTCCGGGCGGGGAGCTTCGTGTTGGTGGAGGACACGCACGGCAAGGGCCACCTGTCACGCCATTCCGCGGAGGCGCAAACCGTCATCTGGATCTCGCTGCCAAAAGGCCTCGACCTGCCGCCCGCATAGTCTGTTCGGGCACGCTGCCGGTGCCGTCGTCGGGAGCACGGTTTTCACCCGTTGGAGATCTTCATGCCGTGGAACGGCTTTGCGCCGTCAGCACCGGCAGGCACTGGTTAATGGCCGCCGCCGTCCCAGCCTATATCGCTCCCTCCGCATCGCCTGCCGCGTCTCCTGACCCTCACAACGTGCAATTTCTGTCAGGAACAAACCATGAACTTGTTCGATCGCATCGCCGAGGCGGTGATCAGCCGCGGCGATCTCGCTCATCTCGCCCTGTTCGTGTGGGCGAGCGGAGCCTCCGCCCTGCTCGCGATGACCCTTCGCGACCTGTTCGCGGCGAACCGCCGCTTCGACGCCTTCGTGCGCGAGCTGTCCCTCTTCAACCGCCGTCATTCGGGAGATCCGTCATGATCCGCTCCATCGCGCGTCCCGTGCGCCAGCCGAAAGTCCCGCGCGAGGCGCAGGGGCGTGCCCCCGCGCTCGTGTTCCGCGACTTCGTGCGCCAGCTCGAAAAGCTCGATGCCGGGCGTCGCCCGTCCGCTCGCAAGGGAGCCCGCTGATGCGCCAGGCCGCCTCCATCGCGCGGGAGGTGAAGCTCGTCGCCGAGCCCCTGCGCGCCATCGACGGGGAGGGCGTCTTCGAGGGCTATGCGAGCCTGTTCGGCGTGGCCGATCTCGGCAAGGACGTGGTCATGCCGGGCGCCTTCGCCGACAGCCTGAGGAAACGCGGCGTCCCGAACATCCGCCTGCTCTGGCAGCACGATCCCTCGGAGCCCATCGGGCGCTGGCTCTCCATCGCCGAGGATCGCCGCGGCCTGAGGGTGCGCGGCAGGCTCAACCTCGCCGTGGAGCGGGCCCGCGAGATCCATGCCCTGCTCGGCGAGGGAGCGGTGGACGGCCTGTCCATCGGCTTCCGCGTCGAGCGCGCCAGGGCCGAGCGGCCCACCGGCCTGCGCCGCCTCGAGAAGCTCGACCTGTGGGAAATCTCCATCGTGACGTTCCCGATGCTGCCGGGGGCGCGCGTGGAGCGGGTGAAGCATATGCGGGAGGCGGGCGTGGGCGACCTCGCCGGACGCATCCGCTCCGCCGCATCGCGACTCTTTTCCTGAACCCGTCGGGCCGGTCGGCGTTGATGAAACGCCCGCGGAGGAGCGGAGGCTGCGGGTCACGCCCTGCGAACGGGCGGAAGAGGCATCCGCTCATTCGGGAGATTCTGCCATGAAGTCACTCGCCATCGCCGCCCTTCTCGCCCTCGCGGCCGCCGGCTGCACCACCACGCAGGAACGGGTCGGCGGCGCGGCCGTCGGCGCCGGAGTCGGCGCGGCGGCCGGTCCCGTCGGCGCGGTTGCAGGCGGCGCGGTCGGTGCCGCGACCGGTCCCGCCGTCACGCGCACGGTGCGCCGCGCGACCCGCTGATCCGGAAGGATCCCTTGAAACCCGAAAGCCCGCCCTTCCGGCGGGCTTTTTTCCATCTCTCGCAACACCAACGATTGCTCATGATGTCCATCGTCGAAACCAAATCCATTTCCGACGACGTCTCCTCCGCCTTCGAGGAGTTCGCCCGCGCCTTCGAGGCGTTCAAGGAGACCAACGATGCCCGCCTCGGCCAGATCGAGACGCGGCTCACCGGCGACGTCGTCACCGAGGAGAAGCTCGCGCGCATCGACACGGCCCTCGACGAAGCCAAGCGCCGCATCGACCGCCTGTCCCTGGAGCGCTCCCGCCCGCCGCTCGGCGGCGAAGCCGACGCTCCGCGCGACCCGTTCCTCGCGGAGCACAAGCAGGCCTTCCATGCCTATATGCGCAGCGGCGAGTCCGCCGGCCTGAAGCTGCTGGAGGAGAAGGCCCTGTCCGCGGGCAGCGGTCCCGACGGGGGCTATCTCGTGCCCGACACGGTCGAGCGCGAGGTGCTGCGCCGCCTCGCCGCCGTCTCGCCCATCCGCGCGATCGCGTCGGTGAAGGTGATCTCGGGCGGGCAGTACAAGCGGGCCTTCTCGGCCACGGGCCCGGCCTCCGGCTGGGTCGGCGAGACCGCGCCCCGTCCGCAGACGAGCGGCCCGACGCTGTCCGAGATGAGCTTCCCCGCCATGGAGCTCTACGCCATGCCCGCGGCGACCCAGACGCTCCTCGACGACGCCGTGGTCGACATCGACCGCTGGATCGCCGAGGAAGTCGAGGCCGCCTTCGCGGAGCAGGAGGGCGCCGCCTTCGTGAACGGCGACGGCGTGAACAAGCCCAAGGGCTTCCTCGCCGTCGACACGGTGGAGGACGAGATCTGGGAGTGGGGCCGCCTCGGCACCGTCCACACGGGCGGCGCGGGCTTCCCGGCGGCGAACCCCTCCGACGTCCTGGTGGAGCTCGTCTATGCGCTCAAGGCCGGCTACCGGCAGAACGCCTCCTTCGTCATGAACCGCAAGACGCAGAGCGCGATCCGCCGGTTCAAGGACGACAACGGGCAGTATCTCTGGGCGCCGCCCGCGAGCCTCGGCCAGGCCGCGACCCTGATGGGCTTCCCCGTCGTCGAGGCGGAAGACATGCCCGACATCGCGGCGAATGCCTGCGCCGTCGCCTTCGGCGACTTCCGGCGCGGTTACCTGGTGGTGGACCGGGCGGGCGTGCGCGTGCTGCGCGACCCGTACTCCGCCAAGCCCTACGTGCTGTTCTACACCACGAAGCGCGTCGGCGGCGGCGTGCAGGACTATGCGGCGATCAAGCTGCTGAAGTTCGCCGCCTGACGATGCCGCCGGACGCGGTCAGCGCCGCGTCCAGCTTCCTGCCATGCCGTCGAGGCTGGCCGTCGCCTGCCGGATCCAGCCCATGTGATCCGCCAGGGACGTCACGGCGGTCAGCCCGCCGCAGGCGCTGGGCCCGTTGGTGCGCAGCGCGCCGCTCGACCAGCTGACGATGCCCGAGAGCCGGTAGCCGCCCTGGGACCGGGTCAGCACGGGCCCCCCGGAATCGCCCCGGCAGGCGCCGGCGCCCGCGGTCTCCGCGAGACGGTTCCTGTCGGCGGCGATCACCACCCGGTTGGCGACCTGCACGGCTCCCACCGCGAGGAGTTCGGTCTGGCGCAGGGTGCGGGCGGAGTTCTTCAACCGCTCCGACAGAACGCCGAAGCCGGCGACGGTCACCGTCGCGCCCTCCGGAATTCCCTCGGCCTGGCGCAGGTCGAAGGGACCGAAATCGGCTCCCAGCGGCCGCTCCAGCTTGAGGAGGGCGAGGTCGACGCCCGGCTGCGTGCGCGGCGTCGTTCCGGGCACGAAGGTCGGATGGACGGCGATCGCCGCCACCCGCACCGCCTGAGGCTTGAATGCCCGGTTGACCGCCACGATGCGGTAGGCCGCCCGGTCCGTCATGCAGTGGGCGGCGGTGAGGACGAGGTCCTGCGCCACGAGGGCGCCGGAGCACAACTCGCCGCTGCTGCTCTCCACCGCCACGACCGAGCGCCGCAGCCCGTCGGGTTCCCTGAGCGGCGTGCCTTCCACCACCGCGCGGGCGGGAAAGGCGAGGATCGGGAGGAGGAGAAGTCCGGCGGCCGCGCCGGTGAGGGATGTGAAGCGCATGGAATGACTTTGGGATGCGGCAAGGCCTGACGCAAGGGGAGTGGGCGAGGGGGCAAATCCCGCCGGAGTGAGACGTCCTGTCCGCCTATTCGTTCCAGCGGGCGGTGCGCCCCCAGCCCGTCAGCGTCCGGTCGATCCAGGTTTTCTGCGGGCCGAGCAGAATGCCCTGGGTGATGCCGCCGCAGCCGCGCCCCCCGGCGGGGGACGACCAGCTCGTGACCGCCACAACCGCCTCCCCGAAGGCCATGGGGCCGCCCGAATCGCCCTGGCAGGCGCCCATGGCGCCCTTGCCCTGCGCCCACAGGAGGATCCGGCTCGGGCCGTGAGGCTCGACCGTCGTCAGGGCGGCGGTGCGGAAGGTGCCGGTGGTCTTCGGCTCGCCCTCGCGGGAGAGGCCGTAGCCGCCGACCGTCACCGCGTCTCCCGCCCGCGGCTGCGCCGCCGCGAGAGGCGCCGCCCGGAACCGGGCGGGCAGCTTTTCGGGCAGGCGAAGGAGCGCGAGGTCGATGGAGCGCTTGCGCGCCTCCACGGCCTTCGCCTCGTAGCCCGGATGCACCGCCTTCGCGGCCGGCGGGATCAGCACCGGCTGGCCCGCCTCGTCCCGGAAATGGACCCGGTGCTCGTCCGCTCCCGTGACGCAATGGGCGGCGGTCAGCACCACGTCGGGCGCGAGCACGACTGCGCTGCAGACCCCGCCGTTGGAGCTCAGCACCATCACGCTCGCGCGGGCGAGGACACCCTCGTCCTCCGCGCCGCCCACGATGGCCCGGGCGCCCGTCGCCGTGGCGGCCGTGACGAGGAGCGCGGCGATGACACGTTTCATGACATGAAGGATTCCCGTTCGATGTTTCCGATACTCGTCGACGGCCCCGCCGTCGAGCCCGTCCCGCTGGCCGAGATGAAGGCCTATCTGCGCGTCGACGACGACGCGGAGGACGGCCTGATCGGCGGGCTCGTCAAGGCTGCCCGGCTCATGGTGGAGGCGAGCGCCCGCCGCATCCTCGTGGCCCAGCGCTGGCGGCTCATGCTGCACCGCTGGCCGCAGGGCGGCGCCGTTCTCCTGCCGGTCTCGCCGCTCCTCGCCGTGGAGGGCGTGCGGGTCTACGACGCCTCCGGCGTTTCCGAGAGCCTGTCTCCCGGGGATTACGAAAGCGACGCCCTGGGCGATCCGCCGCGCATCCTGTTCCGCCGGATGCCGCAGCCCGGCAAGGTGCACAACGGCATCGCCATCGACCTGCGCGTCGGCTACGGCGAAACGCCGGACGACGTGCCCGCGACCCTGCGGCTCGCCGTGAAGATCCTCGTGGCGCGCTGGTTCGAGAGCCGGGGCGACGTGGCCGGCCCGCAGGCCCTGCCGCCCGAAGCCCTCGCCCTGGTCGCGCCGTTCCGGCGGGCGCGGATCTAGACTCTCCCCACCGCCCGCTGCGGGGCGCCGCACTCGGTCCGGCGCCGTGCCCATTGGGGCGGGTCCGAGCCGGAGACGCGTCCGGACTGACGCGGGACCGCCCGGGCTCCGCATCTCACCTCGCCATTTTTCGTTTCTCTCCATGAAAACCAAACCCATTCCCATCGGCGCGCGGTCGCGCCGCTTCGTGCTCGAGCTGCCCCTGGAGCGACCGGACGGCTTCGGCGGCGTGATCCGCTCCTATGCGCCCGGCCCGCAGGTCTGGGGCGCCATCGAGATGATCTCCGGAACCGAGCGCCAGCGCGCGGGACGGGCGGAGCAGGCGCTCACGCACCGGATCACCCTGCGCTACCGCGACGGGGTGACGGGCGCGATGCGGCTCACTGCCGGCCCGCGCCGCTTCGCGATCCGCGCCGCCGCCGATCCCGACGGGGCGCGCCGCGACCTCGTGTGCCTCGTGGAGGAGGTGAAGCCATGACGAGCCCGGTTCTCGCCCTGCGCCGCGCCATCCTCGACCGTGCCGAGGGCGACGAGACGCTTCTCTCCCTCATGGGCGGGGTCCTGCGCCTCCACGACGAGCCGCCCCGGGCCGCCGCTCCCGTCTATGCCCTGTTCGGCGACGTGACCGCGAAGGACTGGTCGACCGACACGGACCGGGGCCACGAGCAGACCCTCAGCATCGTGGTCTGGAGCGAGCGGGGGAGCGCGCGCGACGCGCTCGCCGTCGCGGAGCGCTTCTCCGACATCCTCGACGATGCGCCGCTTGCCCTCGACGGCCATCGTCTCGTCAACCTGCGCGTCACGGAGCTTTCCTCCGTGCGGGACAGGGACAGCCGGCTCACCCGCGTCACGCTGCGCCTTCGCGCCGTGACGGAGGTGTTCTGAAACCGATTGCGCTCACGCGAGAAAGGATCTTCCATGCCTGCACAGAAGGGCAAGGACCTGCTCATCAAGATCGCCGACGGGGCCGCGGGCTTCGTCACCGTGGCGGGCCTTCGCACCCGCCAGATCGCCTTCAATGCCGAAACCGTCGACGTGACGAACGCGGAGTCGACCGGGCGCTGGCGCGAGCTCCTCGCCGGCGCCGGCGTTCGCCGGGCGGGCATCACGGGAGCCGGCGTGTTCAAGGACGAGGCGTCGGACGCGCGCATGCGTCAGGTCTTCTTCGACGGCGACATCCTGACCTACCAGATCGTCATTCCCGATTTCGGCCGCATCGAGGGGCCGTTCCAGATCACGAGCCTCGAATACCGCGGCGACCACGCGGGCGAGGTCACCTTCGAGATGGCCTTCGAATCCGCCGGGCAGCTGAGCTTCGTCGCGTTGTGAGCGGAGGCGGCACCATGGCGAACAGACGACGTGGCGAGGTGGCGCTGGACCTCGGCGGGCGGCGCTATACGCTCTGCCTCACCCTCGGCGCGCTCGCCGAGCTGGAGGAAGCCTTCGGCGTGCAGGACCTCGCGGCCCTGGCGGAGCGCTTCGGCAGCGGCCGCCTGTCGAGCCGCGACCTTCTTGCGATCCTCGGCGCGGCCCTGCGCGGAGGAGGGCACGACATGAGCGACGCCGCGGCAGCGGCCCTTCCCCTGCATGAAGGCATCGGGCCGGTGGCGCAGGCCGTTGCGGATCTGCTCCTTACGACGTTCGGCGGCGAGGCGCCGCCGCAAAACCCTCCGCTTCCGCAGGATGCATGAGCGGGCCGCAGCCCTTCCCCTGGGAGGACGCGATGCGGCTCGGCCTCGGCCTCCTGCGGTGGAGCCCGGCGGAGTTCTGGCGCGCGACCCCGCGCGAGGTGATGGCGGCGCTCGAAGGAGTGTGCGGAGGAAGAATGCCGGAGCCTGCGGGGCGAGGCGATCTCAGGCGGCTGATGGAGGCGTTTCCGGATGGGTGAGAGGGTGCGTTCGCGATGCTTCGGGGACTGCGACTTTACTCTGCGTTACATGCGGATTCCGGCGGAGGTCCCGACATACCGGGCGCCTTTGCTTTCCATGCACAGCACGAAAATTTTTCGCCAGGTCTCACCTGCCGTCACACTGTTCCTTGCTTGCATCGCGGCCTTTTCTGCCTCGAGATTGCACTCGGCATTGGCGCGGGACATGTCCTGAGCGGACAATCCGTTGCGATTGAAGACAAGATCCGGCCGAGGCGCCGTATTGCAGCCCGACAAGGTTAGGGGCGGCAGGGCAACGACGGAAAGGACCCTCAAGATGGTCAAGCAAAACGATGCGTTAGCGGATAACTCTTCCAAGTCGGAAGCGGACAAGGATAGGGAACGCCAGCTCCAGACGCTCATCGGCCTCTCCGACAAATTCGGTGAATCCCTCAGCAATGCTTTTGCGAAGAATGTTGCAGAAGGCAAGAAATTCGACGGCGTTCTGAAGTCGCTGCGCCAGTCTCTTGTGGAAACAGGGTTGCGCATGGCACTGGCCCCCCTCCAGCTCGCCCTGAGCCAGACTGCGAAGTCGGTCATGACCGGCGGCATGGGCGGCGCGGCGCCGCTCGATCTCGGGGGAATGCTCGGAGGCCTGTTCAAGGGAATCGGCTCCCTCTTCGGCGGGGGCGCCGATGCGCCTGCCCCCTTCGCGAAGGGCGGCGTGTTCTCGCGCGGGATGGTGATGCCCTTCGCCCAGGGGGGCGTCGTCGGCGCGCCGGCCTACTTTCCGCTGGGGCGCGGCTTGGGGGTGATGGGCGAGAAGGGGGCGGAGGCGGTCATGCCGCTCGCCCGGGGACCGGACGGCAAGCTCGGCGTCCGGGCCGGGGGCGGCGGGCGGCCGCTCTCGGTGACGGTCAACGTCACGACCCCGGACGCGGAGAGCTTCCGCCGGTCCGAGGCGCAGGTCTCGGCCGCCCTGGCCCGCGCCGTCGCGCGCGGGCAGCGGGGGATGTAGGGGTCAGTCCTTCTCGGCGGCCAGCATGGCCGCGATCTCGTCCTTGAGCTTCACCCGGCGGCGCTTCAGCTCCTCCTCCACGTCCTCCGTGGTGGGCTCCACGCGGCTTTCCACGCGCTGGATGGTGCGGTTGAGCTCGTCGTACTCGTCGTAGAGCCGGGCGAAATGCGCGTTGCCGGTCTTCAGCCGGTGGATGCGGTCGGCCTGGCCGGGAAAGTCGTCGGCCAGGTTCGGGGTCATCGTCATCGCGTGCGATCTCCTTGCCCATGAGGCGTCGCTACGACAACGCCACGCGCCCGCTTCCGTTTCATTTCGTTCAGGAGCGCTCATGCCTTCCGATTTTCACGAGGTGCGCTTTCCCCTCGACGTCAGCCTCGGCAGCCGGGGCGGGCCGGTGCGGCGCACCGACATCGTCACGCTCGCCTCCGGCCGCGAGCATCGCAACAGCCGGTGGGCCCATTCCCGCCGCCGGTACGATGCGGGTCTCGGCGTGCGCAGCATCGATGCCCTGCACGCGGTCATCGCCTTCTTCGAGGAGCGGCGGGGGCGCCTCATCGGCTTCCGCTTCCGCGACCGCACCGACTGGCGCTCCGGCCCGCCCTCGCGGCTGCCGACGCCGCTCGACCAGCACATCGGCACCGGCGACGGCGCCACGCGGCAGTTCCGGCTCGTCAAGACCTACGGAACGGGTCAGGATCCATACCGGCGCATCATCGCGAAACCGGACGGGGCCACCGTACGCGTCGCCCTCGACGGGGTGGAGCAGGCGCCGGGACCCGGCTTCTCCTGCGACCCGACCACCGGCCTCGTGTCGTTTCCGGCGCCGCCTGCCGCGGGCGTGGCGATCACCGCCGGGTTCGCCTTCGACGTGCCCGTGCGCTTCGATACCGACGAACTCGATATCGACCTGTCCGCCTTCGACGCCGGCGCGATTCCGCAGATCCCGCTGATCGAGATCGTGCCGTAATCCCCTCGCTCCGGGCCTCTCTCCCGTCATTCCGGGTTCGCCCCGGGGTGGCGGGCCGATGCCCGAAAGCTCGAAAGCATCCCATGCGAACCATTCCGACCGGTCTCGCCGCCCATCTCGCGCAAGGGGCGACGACCCTGTGCCGTTGCTGGAAGCTCACGCGCCGCGACGGGCTGAGCTTCGGCTTCACCGACCACGACCGCGACCTCGCCTTCGGCGGCACCGTGTTCGCCGCGCGCTCGGGCCTCGAGGCGGCGGAGGCGACCTCGGAGCTCGGCTTCGCGGTCGGAGGAGGGGAGGTGTCCGGCGCCCTCTTCTCCGCCGGTCTCACGGAGGACGACATCGCATCGGGCCTCTACGACGACGCAAGCGTCGAGACCTGGCTCGTGAACTGGGGCAATGTGGAAGAGCGGCTCCTCCTCGACATCGGCTCCATCGGCGAGATCCGCCGTGCCGACGGCAGCTTCGTTGCGGAGGTGAGGGGGCTCATGCACCGGCTCGACGAGGAGCGCGGGCGCCTGTTCCGCGCCACCTGCTCGGCGGACCTGGGCGATGCGCGGTGCGGCATCTCCCTTTCGTCCTCCACCTATTCGGACACGGGAACCGTGACCCGCACGGACGGGACGCTCGCCGTCGCCGCCTCCGGCATCGGCTTCGCCGACGGCTGGTGCACGGGCGGGCGCCTGACATGGCTCACGGGGGCGAATGCGGGCGTGTCCGTGGAGGTGAAGGTGCACCGCGCGGTCGGCGGAACCGACGAGTTCGACCTGTGGCAGCGCGCGCCGCAGGCCATCGCCGTGGGCGACACGTTCCGCGTCACGGCGGGCTGCGACAAGACCCACGCCACCTGCCGCGACAAGTTCAGGAACGCGGTCAACTTCCGCGGCTTCCCGCACATGCCGGGCAACGACTTCATCATCCGCATGCCGCGTCAGGGAGAGCCGGGCCTCGACGGCGGCAGCTTCTTCCGGTGATCCGGCCTCGTCGTTTCGTTTTCACGCACGGATTCCGATCATGCCCTCACCGACCGTCATCGTCGCCGCAGCACGCTCGTGGATCGGCACGCCGTACCGTCACCAGGCTTCCGTGAAGGGTGCCGGCTGCGACTGTCTCGGCCTGCTGCGCGGGGTCTGGCGGGAGACGATGGGGGCCGAGCCGGAGCTGCCGCCGCCCTACGCGCCCGACTGGGCCGAGGCCGGCGGCGAAAGGCTGCTCATGGCCGCCCGCCGGCATCTCGTCGAGACCGACGGCGACGCCGTCGCGGCGGGCGACGTGCTGCTCTTCCGCTGGCGCGAAGGATTGCCCGCCAAGCACTGCGCCATCGCCACCTCTCCCGGAACCATGGTGCATGCCCATGACGGGGCATGCGTTGCCGAAGTCGCCTTTCGTCCGTGGTGGCGCCGCCACCTCGCCCATGTCTTCCGCTTTCCCGTCTGACCCTTCGTGAAGGACCGCCATGGCCACCATCGTTCTGCAAACCGTCGGCTCCGTCGTGGGCGGCATGGTCGCAGGTCCCCTCGGGGCCATGGCCGGCCGCGTGCTCGGCGGGCTCGCGGGGGCTGCCATCGACAATGCCCTGTTCGGCGGTTCCGAAGGAGGCAAGGTCGTCGAGGGGCCGCGCCTGAAGGAGATCGACGGGCTCACCTCGACGGAGGGCGCGCCGATCCCCCGCGTCTACGGACGCGCCCGCATCGGCGGGCAGCTCATCTGGGCGACGCGCCTCGAGGAGGTGGCGAACACCCGGTCCGAGCGCTCCGGCTCCCAGGGCGGCAAGAGCGTCGGCGGCAAGGGCGCGCAGACGAAGACGGTCACCTATTCCTACTTCGCCAATCTCGCCGTCGGCCTGTGCGAAGGACCCATCGCCTTCATCCGGCGCGTCTGGGCAGACGGGCGCGAGATCGACCTCAACGCCATCGTCATGCGCGTCCACCGGGGCAGCGAGACGCAGCCGCCCGACCCGCTCATCGTCGCGAAGGAGGGGGCGGACAATGCGCCCGCCTATCGCGGGCTGGCCTATGTGGTGTTCGAGCGCATGCCGCTCGCCGATTACGGCAACCGGGTGCCGCAGTTCTCCTTCGAGGTGGTGCGGCCGGTGGACGGGCTGAACCGCATGGTGCGCGCGGTGTGCCTGATCCCCGGCGCCACCGAGTTCGGCTATCGCGATCTGCCCGTGACGAAGGTGCTGGGCCTCGGCGCGAGCGAACCCGAGAACCGCCATCAGCTCCAGCGCGCGACGGACGTGGACGCCTCCCTCGACGCGCTGCAGGCGCTCTGCCCGAACCTGGAGCGCGTGTCGCTGGTGGTGAGCTGGTTCGGCAGCGATCTCCGCGCCGGTTCCTGCACCATCGAGCCGCGGGTCGACGCGACGACGAAGCAGACGGACGGCGCCGCGTGGTCCGTCGCCGGGCTCTCGCGCGACGAGGCGCGACCCGTCTCGCAGGTGAACGGCGCGCCCGCCTATGGCGGCACCCCGTCCGACGAGACGGTGATCCGCCTTATCCGGGAGCTGAAGGCGCGCGGCCTGAAGGTGGTGCTCTACCCCTTCGTCATGATGGACGTTCCCACCGGCAATGCATTGCCGGACCCTTACGGCGGGACCGGGCAGGCGCCCTATCCCTGGCGGGGGCGCATCACATGCCATCCCGCGCCCGGCACTCCCGGCTCGCCGGACGGCACCGCCGCCGCCGCGGCGCAGGTGGCGCAATGGTTCGACAGGAGCTGGGGCTTCCGCCGCCTCGTGCTTCATTATGCAAACCTCGCGGAGGAGGCGGGCGGCGTCGAGGGCTTCGTCCTCGGCAGCGAACTCGTCGGCCTCACCCGCGTGCGCGCCGCATCCGGCGTCTATCCCGCCGTCGATGCCTTGAAGGCGCTCGCGGGCGACGTGCGCGCGATCCTGAGGAGCGGGACGAAGATCGTCTATGCCGCGGACTGGACCGAATACGGCGCGCATGTGCTGGACGGCGGCGACGAGGTGCGCTTCCCTCTCGATCCGCTCTTCGCGGACCCCGCCGTCGACGCCGTCGGCATCGACTACTATCCGCCCATATCCGACTGGCGCGACGGCCCGGACCATGCGGATCTCGCCGTGGCGCGCAGCCCCTACGACGTCGCCTATCTCCGCGACAGGCTCGGCGGCGGCGAGGCGTTCGACTGGTATTATGCGAACGCCTCCGACCGCAATGCGCAGCGGCGAACGCCCATCGCGGACGGCGCCTACGGAAAGCCCTGGATCTACCGCGCCAAGGATCTCGTGTCCTGGTGGTCGAACCCGCACGTGGAGCGCGTCGGCGGCGTCGAGGTCCGCACCACCGCATGGCGGGCGAAGTCGAAGCCGATCTGGCTGACGGAGATCGGCATTCCCGCCGTGGACAAGGGTCCGAACGGCCCCAACGTGTTTCCCGACCCGAAATCCTCCGAGTCCGCCTATCCGCCGTTTTCCCGGGGCGTGCGCGACGACCTTGCGCAGGCGCGGGGGCTCGAAGCCATCCTCTCGCGCTTCGACCCGGCGCTGGAAGGCTTCGCGTCCGCGTTCAACCCCGTCTCGTCCGTCTATGGCGGGCGCATGGTCGATCCGGGGCGCATCTTCGTCTGGGCCTGGGACGCGCGGCCCTTCCCCGCCTTTCCGGACTTCACCTCCGTCTGGGCGGACGGCGGCAACTGGGAGACGGGCCACTGGATCACGGGGCGCATCGAGGGCGCGACCCTCGACAGGCTCATCGTGGCGATCCTTGAGGATTTCGGCATCGCCGCGCCGCAATCCCTGCCCGTCGACGGTTTCGTGGACGGCTACGTGATCGACCGTCCCATGTCCGCGCGCGGCGCCCTCGAGCCCCTCATGCGGCTCTTCGGGGTCGATGGGGTGGCGAGCGGGGGCGGCATTCTCTGGCGCGGGCGGGGCGGCCGCGCCGTCGCCTCCCTTCCCGCGGAGGAACTGGTCCTGCGCGAGAAGGAGCCCGGGCTCAAGCTCACCCGCGCGCAGGAGACCGAGCTGCCCCAGCAGGTGGAGATCGGCTACACGGACGGCGAGGGGGATTACCGCCGTGCCGCCGTCGCATCGCGAAGGCTCGCGGGCGTGAGCCGCCGCGAGGCCCGCGCGGACAGCGCCGTCGTGACGCGCCGCGCCGAGGCGCAGCGCCTGGCGGATGCATGGCTGCAGGATCTTTGGGCCGGGCGCGAGAGCGCCGAATTCGAGCTGTCGCCCCGACGCATCGACCTGGAGCCCGGCGACATCGTCGCGCTGCCCACCGATGCGGGGCCGAAGCTCCACAGGATCCTGCGCATCGCCGACGGGCCGACCCGCAAGGTCGCATCGCGGGCGGTCGAGCCCGCCGTGTTCGAGACGCCGGGCGCGCCGGCGGCGCGGCCGCCCCGTCGCCCGCCCCCCGTTCCCGGCAAGCCGTGGGCCGCCGTTCTCGACCTGCCCGCGAGCCCGTCCGATCCGACGCCGCTCCAGCACCTCGCCGTCGCGGCCTATCCCTGGCCGAGCGCGATGACGGTGTGGCGCTCCGCGAACGGGAGCGGTTTCGCGGTGCACCGCTATCTCGACCTGCCGGCGCTCGTGGGCGTCACCCGGTCGGAACTCGGCCCGGGCCCGCTGTGGCGCTGGGATCCCCTGGCGTCCTTCGAGGTCGAGATCTCCTCCGGCAGCCTCAGCGCCGTCGACGACGAGGAGGCGCTGGCCGGAGGCAACCTCTTCGCGGTGAGGGGAGCGGACGGGCGGTGGGAGATCCTCTCCGCCGCCCGGGCCGAGATGGTCGGCGAGCGCCGCTTCCGCCTGTCCCGTCTTCTGCGGGGCCTGAGCGGCAGCGAGGACGCGGCGGGGCGGACCGTCCCCGCCGGGGCGGCCGTCGTCCGCCTCGACGAGGCGGTCGTGCCCCTCACGGACGATCTCGGGGACCTCGGGCGCAGCCTCGTCTACCGCATCGCGCCGGCGGGACGGGACCATGCGGATCCCTCCGCGGTCGAAATCGTGGCCACGGCGGGCCGCGAGGCCCTGAAGCCGCTCGCTCCCGTTCACGTCAGGGCCAGGAGGGAGACCGGGGGCGTGCGCCTGTCGTGGGTGCGGCGCACCCGGCGCGACGGCGACTCGTGGGAGATGGCCGAGGTCCCGCTCGGCGAGGCGTTCGAACGCTACGAGATCGACGTGATGGAGGGTTCGTCCCTCAGGCGCACGCTCACGAGCGGCGAGCCCTCGGCCCTCTATGCGGCGGAGCAGGAGATCGCCGATTTCGGTGGGCCGCAGGCGTTCCTCAGCCTGCGCATCGTCCAGGTGAGCGCCGTCGCGGGGCGGGGCTTCGAGCGAACGGTGACCGTGCCGGTGTCGTGACGGCGGCGCGGTCGGGTCCCTTCGGCCGGAAGATCGCGCTTGCTCTGGATGACGTCACGTCATTTAATCGCAGGGTCCATGAAGCTCGATCTCCAGACCCTGAGCGCCATCTTCGCCGAACTCACCGCGGTGCTCGGGGCTCTGCTTCTGTTCTCCTGGACGTTGAACCGGAAGGTCCAGGCGCTGGCCTGGTGGGGCGCGGCATACCTTCTCGTGCTCACAGCGCTGGGGATCGTGCTCCTCGCGGGCGGGAAGGCCTCGATCAACGCTCTCCTGCTCGGGAACTGCTTCCTGGCCCTCGCCTATGGCGTGCTCTACGGCGGCTGCTGCGTCTTCAACGGCCGTGTCGCGACGGTCCAGGCCGTCACCGCAGGCGTGGTCCTCTGGTGTCTCGCGTCCCTGCTGATCCTCGACGACGCGAACATGCGGGTCATCGTCGTCTCCGCGATCTGCGCCGCGTATTCCGGGTTCTCGGCCTGGGAACTCGCGCGCCGTGCCCGCCATCCCTTGGCGTCGCGCGCCGTCGCGGTGGGGCTCCTGTGCTGCCTCGTGGTGTTCAACATCTTTCGCGGCACCGTCGGCTTCTCCCTTGCGCTCGCGTTCTGGATGGCGCTTCCGGACGAGAGATGGTCCGGACCCATGGCCTTCGCGATGGCGACCTTCATGCCGACTCTTGCCTTCGTGTTCCTGTCCATGGCGAAGGAGCAGCTCGAATGGGAGTACAAGCAGGCTGCCCTTGTGGATTCCCTCACGGGCATTCCGAACAGGCGGGCCTTTTTCGAGAAGGCTTCCGCCCTCGTCGCCCAGCGGACCGCCGTCAGCTGCCTGCTGTTCGACCTCGACAACTTCAAGGCGATCAACGACCGCTTCGGCCATGAAGCCGGCGATCACGTTCTGGTGATCTTCGCCCGCATCCTGGCGGAGCACCTCCCCAGGGGCGTCTTCGCCCGTCTGGGAGGCGAGGAGTTCGCCGCGATGGTTCCTCTGGGCGGCGCGGATGCGGAAGCCCTGGCGAACGGGATCAGGCGCGCCTTCTCCTCCGTCGACAAGATCGCGCAGGGCGCGCGGATCGACGTGACCGTCAGCGCAGGCTGCGCCACCGGCACCGACGCCACGGTCGAGCGCCTTCTGCGCGAGGCCGACAGCGCCCTCTACCGGGCAAAAGCCGAGGGCCGCAACGCGGTCGCATCGTTCAGGAGCGCGGAGGGATAGGGCGAGGCGCCTTCTCGCCTGAAATTCGAACGCCCACCGCGCCGCGTGAAAGCGGCCCGTTCCGTCCTTCATCGACAACAGGTTCATCTCATGACGACGACGCCTCATCTGGCGCTGCCGCTGCTCGCCGCAGCGCAGGCGCAGAAACACGTCACCCACAACGAAGCCATCGCGATCCTCGACGCCCTCGTCCAACTCGCGGTCAGGGAGCGCAACCGCACGAGCCCGCCCGCATCGCCCGAGGAGGGCGAGCGGTATCTCGTCGGGGAGGGGGCCGGCGGCGCCTTCGCCGGCCACGAAGGCACGATCGCCCTGTTCGATCTCGGCGCGTGGCGCTTTCTGGCGCCGCGGGCCGGCTGGTGCGCCTATGTGGAGGCCGAGAGCCTGCTCCTCGTCTTCGACGGCACGGCATGGAAGGAGGCGGGGAGCTGCCTTCGCGCCATCGACCGGCTCGACCGCCTCGGCATCGGAACGGAAGCGGATGCCCTCAACCGGCTCGCCGCAAATCTCAACGCTGCGCTCTTCGATGCGCGCAGGGGCGATCAGGGCGGCACCGACGACCTGCGCCTCGTGCTCAACAAGCCCGCCGCCCGCAACGTCCTCTCGCTGATCTTCCAGACGGGCTACAGCGGACGGGCCGAGGCGGGACTGACGGGGGTCGACGATTTCAGTCTGCGCGTTTCTCCCGACGGGAGCACCTGGCTCGATGCGGTGAAGGTGGACAACCGCACCGGCGTCGTCTCGTTTCCGCGCGGTACGGCGCCGGTCGGCGCCAACCTCATCATGAACTCGGCCTTCACGGTCAACCAGCGGGGCTACACCGGCAGCCTGCTCATTCCAGGCACCTACGGCTTCGACCGCTGGAAGGCCGGCTCCGGCAGCCTGGTCCTCTCGCGGGCGGCCGACGGGACCATCTCGCTCCAGGGAAGCGCCGAGCAGACGATCGACGCATCCCTGGCCGAGACGCTTCTCGGCGCGCCGAGTTTCGCGGGCTGCACGCTGACCCTGTCGGTGTCCGATCTTTCCCAGCCGGTGGCGGCGACCATCGGCACCCGGGAGGCGATCCTTCCGGCGGGCCCCGGGCGGACGTCGGTCACCGTGACCCTCGACGCGTCCGAGACCGGGCATATCCGGCTCCTGCTCACGACCTCGAGCACCGTCACCTTCAAGCGGCTCAAGCTCGAGGTCGGGCCGAACCCGACGCCCTGGCTGCGCGAGCCGGCGGACATCGAGGAGATGCGGTGCCGGCGCTATTACCAGAGGCTCTCCGTCACGGGAGTGCCGGGCGTGCTGCCCTGCCTCGGGCTGCGCAGGAACGCGAACCTGATCGACATTCCCGTGCCCATGACCTCTCCCATGCGTGCGGCTCCCGCCGTGGCGACGAACGCCTTCAGCTGGGCCGCAGCGTCTCCCACGGGCGGCCAGTTCGGGTTTCTCGACAGCACGACGGGCACGTGGATCGGCCAGTCGGGCGGCGTCTCGGTCTCGGTCGCGGCCTCGAGCCCGTCCTCGGCCATCCTCCGCTTCCAGGCGGCGACGTCCTTCACGGGCGCGGCGGGAGCGGCGGGCTTCCTCCATCTCGGTTCCTCGGCCCATATCGGCCTCCAGGCGGAGATCTGACATGACGCAGACCTCGCGGCTCTCTTCCTTCGAGGAGGCCCTGGCCCAGGTCCTCATCCAGGAGGGCGGCTTCGTTCATCACCCCTCCGATCCCGGCGGAGCCACCAATCTCGGCATCACGCGCCGGACGCTGTCCCAGGCCCGGGGGCGGTCCGCCTCGGTCGATGACGTGCGACGGCTCGGCCGGGAGGAGGCGGCCTCGATCTATCGCCGCTTCTACTGGGATCCGATCCAGGGCGACGCCCTGCCGCCGGGCATCGGGCTGGCGGTCTTCGACATCGCGGTCCATTCCGGCCCCGCCCGGGCCGCGAGCCTGCTGCAGGAGGCGCTCGGGCTTGCGGCGGACGGGATCGTCGGGCCGCGCACCCTCGCCGCCGCCGGGGCGGCCGATGCGGCCGAGGCGGTCCGCCGCCTGACGCGCCTCCGACTCGCCTTTCTGTCCAGGCTTCCGACCTGGCCCGTCTTCGGCCGCGGATGGCGACGGCGGGCCCTCACGATCGAGCGGGAGGCTCTCCGGCTCGCGTCGCCTTCACCCTCAACATCGAACGGAGTGATCCCATGACCGACACCAAGTCGCTTCTCGCCAGCCGCACCGTGTGGGCCAATCTCATCGGCCTCGCCGCGCTCGTGCTTTCCCTGCTGGGGCTCGATGCCTCGCCGCTCCAGACGGACGCCTTCGCGGAGGCGCTGATGCAGCTGATCGCGGCCGCGAGCTTCATCGCCTCGACCGTGTTCCGCATCGCGGCGACGAAGCGGGTCTCGGCCTGACGGCCGAGGAAGACCCGCCTTCCCCGGCTTCGGCACTCCGCTCAGGGAAGGGCGCATCGAACCCGGAAGCCCTACTCCTTTCGGGTTCGATGCCTGGGACGGATCCCGGAGGACAGGACTCCGATCCAGTATTACATTCAGGAACCGTTCAGTGCGGCTGCGGCAGATTGGCCTCATGCGTCTGGTCTTGTCGGTCATAGCCCTGGGGGCATTGGTGGGGGCGTCCCATGCGCAGGGCGCGCCCGTTGCGCTCGACAACTGCCTGCTTCCCCGCGAGATGCAGGAGGCGGTCGCCTCCAAGAGCATCGTCGCGCCGGCCTCGGCCGTCATCACCGCGCGCCGGCAGGTGCCCAATGCCGATGTGGTGCGGGCGAGCCTCTGCCGCAGCAACGACGCTCTCGTTTATGTTATCATGGCCTTGCAGAAGAACGGCCGCATCGTTCAAGTGACGATCGACGGCTCGTCAGGCCGGGTCAAATCCGTTCACTAAAGGAAGCTCGTAGCGTGCGCCTTCTCGTTGTCGAAGACGACAGGACTCTCCATCAGCAGATCGTGACGGCCCTGGAGCATGCGGGCTATGCGGTCGATTCCGCGTTCGACGGGGAGGAGGGGCAGTTTCTCGGCGAGACAGAGCCCTACGACGCCGCGATCCTCGACCTCGGCCTGCCCAAGGTGGACGGGGTCTCCGTCCTCACCGCGTGGCGGCGCGAGGGGCGCAAGATGCCCGTCATCATCCTCACCGCCCGCGACCGCTGGAGCGACAAGGTCCAGGGCTTCGATGCGGGGGCCGACGACTACGTGACGAAGCCCTTCCACATCGAGGAGCTGCTGGCGCGGGTGCGGGCGCTGCTGCGCCGCGCCACCGGCCATGCCACCAGCGAGATCACCTGCGGGCCGGTCAAGCTCGACACGCGCTCCGGCCGGGTCGCCGTCGACGGCAATCCGATCCGGCTCACCTCGCACGAGTACCGGCTCCTGTCCTACCTCATGCACCACACGGGCCGCATCGTGTCCCGCGGGGAGCTGACCGAGCACCTCTACGATCAGGATTTCGACCGCGATTCCAACACGATCGAGGTCTTCATCGGCCGCCTGCGCAAGAAGCTCGGCGTCGACATCATCCAGACGGTGCGCGGCCTCGGCTACCTCCTCGACACCGGCCAGACCAAGACGTGACCGAGAAGCCCTCGCTCCTCGAGCGGCTCGCCAGCCGCTCGATCGCCGTCCGCCTCGCCATGTCGGCGGTGTTCTGGAGCTTCGCCATCCTCCTGATCTCCGGCCTCATCCTGTCGACCCTCTACCGGGACAACACGGAGCGGGCCTTCGACCAGCGCCTCCTGGTCTACGCCAACACGCTCGCCTCCAACCTCGTGGCGCCCGGCGATCCGGACCGGGACCTCGGCCCGGTGGGCGACCCGCGCTTCGAGCTTCCCCTGTCCGGATGGTACTGGCAGGTGGGCCGGCCCGACGCGGCGCCCCGGGACATCCGGTCCTCGAAATCGCTCTTCGGGGGCCAGCTTCCCGTGCTCACGCCGCCAGGGGACGAAGGCTTCGGCCAGATCCGCCGCGGCTACGGGAGGGCTCCCGACGATCGGGAGCTGCGCATCATCGAGCGGGACATCGACCTCGGGGAGGACGGGCGCTTCGTGATCCGCGTCGCCGGTCCGGCCGACGAGATCGTCAACGACGTGCGGCGCTTCCTGTTCGCCCTCACCGTGACCTTCACCCTGCTGGGGCTCGCCCTCGGCTTCACGACCCTCCTGCAGATCCGCTTCGGCCTGAGGCCCCTGGCCAACCTGCGCCGGGCGCTCGGCGCCATCCGGCGGGGAGAGGCGGAGCGGGTGGTGGGCGAATATCCCCGCGACATCGCCCCCCTCGCCAAGGACCTGAACCTGCTTCTCGAAACGAACCGGGAGATCCTCGAGCGGGCGCGGACCCAGGTCGGCAACCTCGCCCATGCCCTCAAGACGCCCCTGAGCATCATCGTGAACGAGGCCGAGAACGCCCCCGGCGACGTGGCCGCCCGCATCCGCGAGCAGGCCGCCGTGATGCGCGACCAGGTGAACTACTATCTCGACCGCGCCCGCGCCGCGGCGCTCGCCGGCACCCTCGGCACCCTGACGGACGTCGAGCCGGTGATCGACGGCCTGACCCGGACCTTCGCCAAGATCTATCGGGACAAGGATCTGGACATCGAGGCCGAGCTGCCCGCCGGGCTGCGCTTCCGGGGCGAGCGCCAGGACCTGGAGGAGATGGCCGGAAACCTCATCGACAACGCGGCCAAGTGGGCCGCGAGCCGCATCGTCGTGACGGCGGAGATCGTGCAGGAGGACGACGAGCGTTCCCGGTTCCGCCTCCTGATCGACGACGACGGCCCGGGCCTGCCCGAGGCCGCGCGGACGGAAATGATCAAGCGCGGCCGGCGGCTCGACGAGACCAAGCCCGGCTCCGGCCTCGGCCTCTCCATCGTCAAGGACCTCGCCGTGCTCTACCGCGGAGCCCTGCGGCTGGACGCCTCGCCCCTCGGCGGCCTGCGCGCCGTGCTGGAGCTGCCGGGAGGCCGAAAATGACGGTGGAAAGGATTAGCGCGTGACACCGTGCCACCGTCGTGCTTGAGCAAAGCCCGCGTTAAGTAGGCACTCATGATGATCTGGGTCATTCTCATGGCGATGACGGCGGCGGCCGTGATGGCGGTCCTGTGGCCGCTGTCGCGCGCGGCTGCCGTCGCGGGGCAGGCCGACCCCGACACGCAGTTCTACCGGGACCAGATCGCGGAGATCGAGCGGGACCGGGACCGGGGCATGCTCCTGCCGGAGGAGGCGGAAGCTGCCAAGGCGGAGGCGGCCCGGCGGCTGCTGCGCGCCAGCGGCGCTAGGAAGTCCGGCGCCCTCGCCATGGGCGAACCGGCCCTCCGCCGCCGCCGTGCGGCGTCGACCCTTGCCCTGTCGGTCCTGCCGATCGTCGCCCTCGCCGTCTACGGAGCCTACGGCTCTCCCCATCTCCTGAGCGAGCCCCCCGGCGCTCAGCTGCGTCGCGATGCGGACAAGCTCGACCTCGGAACGGCCGTCGCGCAGATCGAGGCGCATCTCGCCAGGCAGCCGCAGGACGGGCGGGGCTGGGAGGTGCTGGCGCCGGTCTATCTCCGCATGGGCCGCTCGGAAGAGGCGGTCAGGGCCTACGAATCGGCTCTGCGCTACCTGGGCCGGGACGCGGGACGCCTCGCCAACTACGGCGAAGCCCTGGTGATCGCGCGGGACGGCATGGTGACCGCGGAGGCGCAGGCCGCCTTCCAGGAGGCGCTCTCCCTCGATCCGTCCTCCGCCAAGGCCCGGCTCTACCTCGCCCGCGCGGCGGAGCAGGACGGGCAGCCCGAAAAGGCCAAGGCGGCCTACCGGGACATCCTCTCCTCCTCGCCGCCCGATGCGCCCTGGCGCGGCTTCGTCCAGGAGCAGATCGCCCGGATTGACGGGAATCAAGGCGCCGCCGCGGAGGCCGTGCGAAAGGGTCCCGATGCCGACGCCATCGCGGGCATGGTCCAGGGGCTGGCCAGCCGGCTCGAAGCCCAGGGCGGCACTCCCGAGGAGTGGACCCGCCTCGTGCGCTCCTATGCGGTCCTCGGACAGCGCGACAAGGCCGCCGCCGCCGCGCGGCGCGCCCGCGAGGCCCTGGCGCAGGACAGGGCCGGCCTCGAGACCATCGACGCGCTGGCGCAGGAACTGAAGCTGACCGATTCCGCACCATGACCCGCAAGATCCGGACCCGAAAGACCCGCCGCCTCACCATCATCGCCGTCGCCGGCTGCATTCTCGCGGTCGCGCTGGGCCTCGTGCTCTATGCGATGAACGACACCATCGTCTTCTTCAACTCGCCCGCCGACGTGCAGGCCAAGAACGTCGCGCCCGGCACCCGCTTCCGCCTCGGCGGCCTCGTCAAGGAAGGCTCCGTGCGCCGCGGCGAGAAGCAGCAGGTGGAGTTCGAGGTCATGGATGCGCAGAGCTCGATCCGCGTGCATTATCAGGGTCTGCTTCCGGACCTGTTCCGGGAAGGGCAGGGGGTGGTCGCCGAAGGGCGGCTGGAGCCGTCCGGTGTGTTCAGGGCCGACACGGTGCTTGCCAAGCACGACGAGAACTACATGCCCCGCGAGGTGGCGGACGCGCTCAAGCGCCAGGGCCACTGGCAGGGCGAAGGTCCGGCCTCGCAGCAGGCGAAGCAGAACTAGGGAGTAGCCTTCGTGTTGGTCGAGGCCGGACATTTCGCGCTCGCGCTCGCGCTGGGCCTGTCCCTGATCCAGTTCGTCGTGCCCCTCTGGGGCGCGCGGACGAACGACCCGGTCCTGATGGCGGTGGCGCCGTCCTCCGCGCTCGCGGTGCTGGGCTGCGTGGCCTTCGCCTTCCTGGCCCTCGCCTTCGCCTATGTGACCTCCGATTTCTCGGTGCTCAACGTGGTCGAGAACTCCCATTCGGCCAAGCCGCTGATCTACAAGATCTCCGGCGTGTGGGGGAACCACGAGGGCTCCATGCTGCTCTGGGTGCTGATCCTGTGCCTGTTCGGCGCGGTGGTGGCGCTCTCCAGGAACGGCATTCCCGCGCGGCTTCAGGCGAACACCCTGGCGGTGCAGGCGGCCATCACGGTCGCGTTCCTCCTGTTCATCCTCATGACGTCGAACCCCTTCCGGCGCCTCGTTCCCGCCGCGCCGGAAGGGCAGGACCTCAACCCGCTCCTGCAGGATCCCGGCCTCGCGATCCATCCGCCGCTGCTCTACCTGGGCTATGTGGGCTTCTCGATCTCTTTCGCCTTCGCCTGCGCCGCCCTGATCGACGGGCGCATCGACGCGGTGTGGGCGCGCATCGTCCGCCCCTGGACCCTCGCCGCCTGGTGCTTCCTCACCCTCGGCATCGCCATGGGGTCGTACTGGGCCTATTACGAGCTCGGCTGGGGCGGCTGGTGGTTCTGGGACCCGGTGGAGAACGCCTCCCTCATGCCCTGGCTCGCGGGCACGGCGCTTCTTCATTCGACCGTGGTGATGGAGAAGCGCGACGCGCTGAAGGTGTGGACGATCCTGCTCGCCGTCCTCACCTTCTCCCTCTCGCTTCTCGGCACCTTCCTCGTCCGTTCGGGCGTGCTGACCTCGGTCCATTCCTTCGCGGTCGACCCGGCGCGCGGCACCTTCATCCTCGGCATCCTCGTCGTCTTCATCGGCGGCTCCCTCGCCCTCTTCGCCTGGCGCGCGCCGCTCCTGCAGCAGGGCGGCCTGTTCGCCCCCGTCTCGCGGGAGGGGGCGCTGGTGGTGAACAACCTCTTCCTGGCGAGCGCCTGCGCCACGGTCTTCGTCGGCACGCTCTACCCGCTCGCGCTGGAGGTGCTGACGGGGGAGAAGATCTCGGTCGGCGCCCCGTTCTTCAACGCCACGTTCCTGCCCCTCGTCCTGCCGCTGCTCCTGCTCCTGCCCTTCGGCCAGACATTGGCCTGGAAGCGCGGCAACTTCCTCGGCACGGCGCAGCGGCTCTATGCGGCACTCGGCCTGTCCCTGCTCGCGACGCTCGCGGTCTTCGCCCTCACCCGGGGCGGCCCCGTGGCGGCGCCCCTCGGCATCGGGCTCGGCGCCTTTCTGATCCTCGGCTCCCTCAACGAGGTCGTCACCCGCTCCTGGAGCCGGGGCCGCCCCCTCGGCGTCGCCTGGGCGAAGGCGAAGGGCCTGCCGCGCTCCACCTGGGGAACGGTGGTCGCCCATGCGGGCGTGGGTCTGGTCGTGCTGGGCATCTCCGCCACCGCCTGGGACGTGGAGAGCCTCGGCACCCTGAAGGCGGGCGAGCGCCTCGCCGCAGGGCCGTACCAGATCCGCCTGGAGCGCATCGTGCCGCGCCAGAACGCCAATTACCGGGAGGACGCAGCCGTGTTCCGCGTGTTCCGCAACGGCGGCGAGATCGGGACCGTGGAGAGCATGAAGCGCCTCTACGTGACCCGCGGAATGCCGACCACGGAAGCGGGCATCCTCACGTCCGGCCTGAGCCAGATCTACGTCAGCCTCGGCGAGATGCAGCCGGACGGCTCGGTCGGCGTGCGGTTCTACTACAAGCCCTTCGTGCTCCTGATCTGGCTCGGCGCCCTGGTCATGGCCTTCGGCGGCGCCCTGTCCCTGACCGACCGGCGCCTGCGGATCGCGGCGCCGGCGCGGGCGAAGGCGGAGCCGGTGGCTTCGGTTGCTGCGGAGTAGGCGATGCGGCGGTTCGTGCCTGCCCTCCTTGCGACCCTCCTCCTCTGCGGGCAGGCCTTCGCCGTGCAGCCGGACGAGGTGATGAAGGATCCCGCGCTGGAGCGCCGCGCCCGCGAGATTTCGGCGGGGCTGCGCTGCATGGTCTGCCAGAACCAGTCCATCGACGATTCCGACGCCCAGCTCGCCCGCGACCTGCGCCTCCTGGTCCGCGAGCGTCTCGCCGCCGGCGACACGGACCAGCAGGTGCGGGACTATCTCGTCCAGCGCTACGGCGAGTTCGTTCTCCTCAAGCCGACCTTCGGCGCCCATACCCTTCTGCTCTGGCTCGCGCCCTTCCTCGTCCTGGTGCTCGGGGCCGGGGGCGCCGTTTGGGCCCTGAAGCGCCGCCCGCGGGCGAGCGCCGCCCTCGACGAGAACGAACGCAGGGCGCTGGAGAGCCTCCTGAAGCAGGACTGAGGGCGCTCCTCCCAACCTTACGAACATTTCATGCTCAGGTGAGCGGGCCGTAAGGGGAGAAGGCCCAAGTTTGCTCTCATCACGAACCCGACGGGTTCTTCGAGGAGAGAGACTGACCATGATGGACAAAGCTTCCACGCTCGCCCGCAAGCGCATGACCCGGTGGCTCGGCGCCGCTGCGGTCGCCGCCCTGATCGCCGGCGGCGCCGTCGAGACGGGCCTCGTGGCTCCCAATCCCGCCCATGCGGAGCTGCGGTCCATGTCGCAGCCGATCCAGGGCATGCCGTCCTTCGCGGACGTCATCGACCGCGTGAAGCCGGCCGTGATCTCCGTCAAGGTCAAGGTCCAGAACGTGGCGAGCCGCGACGAGGGCGACGACGGCGACGCGTTCGGCATGCAGGACCTGCCTCCCGGCATCGAGAAGTTCTTCCGCCAGTTCCGCGACCAGCTCCCGAACCAGGGCGGCCCCCGCGGCCACCGTCAGCAGCCCCGCCAGTTCGGCCAGGCTCTCGGCTCCGGCTTCTTCATCTCCGCCGACGGCTATGCCGTGACCAACAACCACGTGGTCGAGAACGCCTCCTCGGTCACCGTGACCATGGACGACGGCAAGGAGCTGAGCGCCAGGGTGATCGGCACCGATCCCAAGACCGACCTCGCCCTCATCAAGGTCGAGGGCGGCAGCGACTTTCCTTACGTCCGCCTCGCCTCGCAGAAGGCGCGGATCGGCGACTGGGTGCTCGCGGTCGGCAATCCGTTCGGCCTCGGCGGCACGGTGACGGCCGGCATCGTCTCGGCCCAGCACCGCGACATCGGCGCCGGTCCCTACGACGACTTCATCCAGATCGACGCCCCCGTGAACAAGGGCAATTCGGGCGGCCCGACCTTCAACCTCGCCGGCGAGGTGGTGGGCGTGAACACGGCGATCTACTCCCCCTCCGGCGGCAGCGTCGGCATCGCCTTCGCGATCCCGGCCGGCACGGTCGAGCAGGTCGTCGCCGCGCTCAAGGACAAGGGCACGGTCACCCGCGGCTTCATCGGCGTGCAGATGCAGCCGGTGACGAAGGAGATCGCCGAGGCGATCGGCCTCAAGGAGCCCAAGGGCGCGCTCGTGGCCGACACCGTGAAGGGCAGCCCGGCCGAGAAGGCGGGCGTCAGGACCGGCGACACCATCGTCGCGGTCGACGGCGAGACCATCAAGGAGGCCAAGGACCTCTCCCGCAAGGTGGCCCAGGTGCCCCCGGGCAAGAGCCTGACCCTCACCCTCTACCGCGACGGCAAGGAGCGCACCGTCACCCTTGAGGTCGCCAGTCAGCCGAAGGGCGCGTAAGCGCCCAAAGGCACCCGAACGGATGCCGGGCTCTCCCCGTTGCCTGTCCCTCGCGTCGAGCCCGGCATTCCCGCCCGCGGCAGGCCGGTCCTTCCCTCCAGGGCCGGTCTGCCGTCGGGCTCGATTTTTGCTATGGACGCCGCCATTGCTATAAGCATCGCCATGCGCATTCTCATCATCGAGGACGACCGCGAGGCGGCCTCCTACCTCGTCAAGGCGTTCCGGGAGGCCGGCCACGTCGCCGACCATGCGACGGACGGGCTCGACGGCTATGCCATGGCGGAGTCCGGCGACTACGACGTGCTGGTGGTCGACCGCATGCTGCCGAAGCTCGACGGCCTGTCGCTCATCCGCTCCCTGCGCGAGCAGAAGGTGGAGACGCCGGTCCTGATCCTGTCCGCCCTCGGCCAGGTGGACGACCGGGTGAAGGGGCTGCGCGCGGGCGGGGACGACTACCTTCCGAAGCCTTACGCCTTCTCCGAGCTTCTCGCGCGGGTGGAGGTGCTGTCCCGCCGGCGGACTGCGTCTCCCAGCGTGGAGCCGACCGTCTACCGTATCGCCGATCTCGAACTCGACCGCCTGTCCCACCGGGTGACGCGCTCCGGGCAGGAGATCGTCCTCCAGCCCCGCGAGTTCCGGCTGCTCGAATACCTGATGAAGAACGCCAACCAGGTGGTGACGCGCACCATGCTCCTCGAGCATGTGTGGGACTATCACTTCGATCCGCAGACGAACGTGATCGACGTCCATGTGTCGCGGCTTCGCGCGAAGATCGACAAGGGCTTCGACAAGCCGCTCATCCACACCATCCGCGGCGCGGGGTACATGGTGCGGGTCGGACCCGCCGAGGGCGAGGAATGACCCGGGCCGCCTCCGCGATGTCGGCCCTCGGCGCGCTGTTCCGCACAACCGCCTTCAAGCTGTCCTTCGCCTACCTGCTCGTCTTCGCGCTGTTCGCCTTCGCGGCTCTCGGCTACGTGGCCTGGAACGCGCAGCGCCTGCTCTCCGACCAGTTCACCTCCACCATCGACGCGGAGATCAACGGCCTCTCCGAGCAGTACCGCATCGGTGGCCTGCGCCGCCTCGTCAACATCGTCGAGCGGCGCTCCCGCGTGCCCGGGGCCTCCCTCTATCTCGTCACCACGAATGCGGGCGAGAAGATCGCCGGCAACGTGGGCGCCCTGCCGCCCGGAGTCATCGACAGGCCCGGACAGTTCGAGACCGACTACGCCCGCACGGAGGACGCCGACGCTCCGCCGAGCCATGCCCTCGTGCGGATCTATCTCCTCCCCGGCGGATTCCGCCTTCTCGTCGGGCGCGACATGGACGAGAGCGCCCGCCTTCGCGAGGTGATCCGCCGCGCCTTCGGCTATTCGCTCCTCTTCATCGGCATTCTCGGCTGCGGCGGCGCCTGGTTCATCACCCGCCGCGTCCTCAAGCGCATCGACGACATGACGGAGACCACCCGGGTCATCATGGCGGGGGACCTCGGCGGGCGCCTGAAGGTCGCCGGCACCGGAGACGAGCTCGACCGCCTCGCGCACAACCTCAACAACATGCTGGAACGCATCGACGAGCTGATGCACGGCATGCGGGAGGTCTCCGACAACATCGCCCACGACCTGAAGACGCCCCTGACCCGCATGCGCAACAGGGCCGACGAGGCCCTGCGTCTCGCCGGAACGCCGGAGGAGCTCAGGGCGGCCCTCGAGGCCAATATCGAGGAGAGCGACAACCTCATCCGCATCTTCAACGCGCTCCTGATGATCGCGCGGCTGGAGGCGGGCAACGCCCGGGAGGAGCTTTCCGACTTCGATGCCGCGGAAGCCGTGCGCGACGTCGCCGAGCTCTACGAGGCCCTCGCCGAGGAGGCGGGCGTGCCCTTCGAGGTCGCGGTGGAGGACGATCTCCCCGTCCACGGCAGCCGCGAGCTTCTGGGGCAGGCCGTGGCCAACCTTCTCGACAATGCACTCAAGTACGGCGCTCCCACCGAAGCCGGGGCGCCGGCGCGGCCCGTCGCCGTCACGGCCCGGCGGGTCGGCCCGTCCGTCGAGGTGGTGGTGGCCGACCGCGGCCCCGGCATTCCGGAGGCGGAGCGCGCTCATGTGCTCGAACGCTTCGTGCGGCTGGAGACCGCCCGCTCCCGTCCCGGCTTCGGCCTGGGGCTCAGCCTCGCCACGGCGGTGGCGCGGCTGCATGGCGGCGCCCTGCGCCTGGAGGACAACGGACCGGGTCTTCGGGCGGTGCTGGTCCTTCCCCTTCGCCAGACGGCGGGGACGCCCCTGCCGCCTTCCGCGGCAGGTGCCTGAAACCTGCGCAGGCGCGGAGCAACATTTCGGTTGCCTCCGTTCGGGCGGCATGGACACTGAAGCGCCGCAACAGGATTCCCCGGAGAGGCCGTGCCCGACCCGTCCACCACACTCCTCGACCGTCTGAGGCTGGCGCCGCCCGTGTCGGACCGCCGGAAGGCGAAGGCGGAGCTTTCCGATTTCGTGGGACGCGCCAAGGGAGAGCCTGAGGCTGCCCTCCTGCTGCCGGCCCTGACGCAGGGGAGGCTGCACGATCTCCTCCTCTCCATCGCCGACCACTCGCCCTTTCTCTGGCAGCTGATCCGCACCGATCCCGCCCGGCTCGCACGGCTTGCGATGCGGCCGCCGGAGGACAGCCACCGGGCCATCGCGGCGGACCAGGCGACTCTCTATCGACGGCTGCGGGCAGGGGATCTCGCCCGCGACGATGCGGTCCGCGTCTTCAGGCAAAACCGCAATGCCCACGCGCTCCTCGTCGCCCTCGCCGATATCGGCGGCGTCTGGGAGCTGGAAGAGGTGACCGGCGCGTTGTCCGAGTTCGCGGATGCGTCGGTCGGCGGCGCAGTCGATCTCGTGCTCACCGAGATGGCGGGTCTCGGCCGCATCGCCCTCAAGGATCCGGACGCGCCCGGCGCGGAATCCGGCTTCACCGTGCTCGCCCTCGGCAAGCACGGGGCAGGGGAGCTCAACTATTCGAGCGACATCGACCTCGTCGTGTTCTTCGACCCCGCGGCTCCGGCCCTGCCGGAGAATGCGGAAGCGGCCACCTTCTACACCCGCGTCGCGCAGCAGCTCGCGCGCCTCCTCCAGGAGCGCACGCCCCACGGCTACGTGCACCGGGTCGACTATCGCCTCAGGCCCGATCCGGGCTCGACGCCCACGGCGGTCTCGCTTCCCTCCGCCTATACCTATTACGAGACGGTGGGGCAGAACTGGGAGCGGGCGGCGCTCATCAAGGCGCGGCCCGTGGCGGGTGACCTGGCGCTCGGACAGCGCTTCCTCGACGATCTGCGCCCCTTCATCTGGCGCAAGTACTTCGATTTCGCGTCCATCGCCGACGTCCACGCGATGAAGCGGCAGATCCACGCGGTGCGCGGGCATGACGAGATCGCCGTGGCGGGCCACGATATCAAGCTCGGGCGCGGCGGCATCCGCGAGATCGAGTTCTTCGTGCAGACGCAGCAGCTCGTCTTCGGCGGCCGGCGTCCGGCCCTGCGGGGGCGGCGCACCCTCGACATGCTCGCCGCGCTCCATGCCGAGGGCTGGATCACCGAGCAGGCGCGGGACGAGCTGTCCCATGCCTACCGCTTCCTGCGCGGCATCGAGCATCGCCTGCAGATGGTCGCGGACGAGCAGACGCAGCGCCTGCCCTCCGACGAGGAGGAACTGGCCCGCTTCGCGAAGTTCTGCGGCTATCCTTCCCTGAAGGCCTTCGCCAAGGCGCTGACCGACCAGGCCCGCATCGTGCAGGGGCATTACGCGCTCCTCTTCGAGGAGGGGCCGGAGCTCGCCTCCGACGTGGGCAATCTCGTCTTCACGGGAACGTCCGACGATCCGGAGACGCTTGCGACCCTCGCGCGAATGGGCTTCCGCGATCCGGCCGTCGTCGCCGAGACCATCCGCGGCTGGCATTTCGGCCGCCGCTCCGCCATCACCAGCCAGCGCGCCCGCGAGGTGCTGACCGAACTCGTCCCCGCGCTCCTGTCCGCTCTCGGGGGAACCGCCGATCCCGACGGAGCGCTGGCCGCCCTCGACCGCGCCTTCGGGCGCATGCCCGCCGCCGTGGAGCTCCTCACCATTCTCCAGTCGCACGACCGCCTGCGCCTGCTCTTCGCCGACCTCCTCGGAACCGCTCCGCGTCTCGCCGACACGGTGGCGCAGTCCCCCCACGTGCTCGATGCGCTGATCGACCCCGCCTTCGGGGTTCCGCTCACGGACGACGAGGCGATCGAGGAACAGGTCCGCCAGCTCATCGGGCAGCCGAGCGATTACGAGGATTTCCTCGACCGCACCCGGGACGCCGCGCGGCAGATGCGCTTCATCACGGGAGCGCGCCTTCTCTCCGACATCCTCTCTCCCGCTCAGGCCGGACAGGCCTATGCCGCCATCGCCCGGGCCGTCGTCCGGATCTGTCTCGAACAGGTGCGCGTCGCCTTCGAGGCGGAGCACGGGACCGTGCCCGGAGGCCGCATGGCCGTTCTCGGCCTCGGCCGCCTCGGCTCGCGCGAGCTGACGGCGGGTTCCGACCTCGATCTCGTGGTCGTCTACGACTACGACGAGAGCGACAGGGAGAGCGGCGGGCCGCGTCGGCTCGATGCCGTGGTCTACTACACGCGGCTGACCCAGCGCCTCGTCGCCGCCCTGACGGTGCCGACGCGGCGCGGCCTCCTCTACGAGGTGGACCTGCGCCTGCGGCCGCAGGGAGGAAAGGGGCCGGTCGCCACCCAGTTCAAGGGCTTCATCGCCTACCAGAAGACCGAGGCCGACCTGTGGGAGCACATGGCGCTCACCAGGGCCCGCGTGCTGGCGGGAGACGAGGATTTCGGCACGATCGTGCAGCGGGCCGTGCGCGACATCGTCTGCGCGCCCCGCCAGCCCGCCCGCGTGCTTGCGGAGGTCCGCTCCATGCGCGAGCTCATCGCGCAGGAGAAGGGCGACGGGAACCCCTGGGATCTCAAGCTGGCGCGCGGCGGGCTGACCGACCTCGACTTCATCGCCCAGGCGCTCGTGCTCGCGCATGCGGCGGAGCATCGCTCCCTCCTCGGCCATGCGCCGGAAGAGACGTTCGCGGAAGCCTGCAGGGCCGGTCTTCTCGACGGGAACGATGCCCGGATCCTCGTGGAGGCACATCGCCTCTTCCAGGCGATCTTCCAGTGGCAGCGCCTCACCATCGAGGGACGCTTCGATCCTGCGGTCGTCTCTCCCGCCATTCTCAAGCGTCTCGCCACCGTCGCCGGACTGCCGAACGAGAAGGTTCTGCTGCTCCATCTGAAGGAGACGGAGAGCCGGGTGTCCGCCGTCTACGACCGGGTCATGGAGGCTCCGCCGGGGCGGAAGGCGAAGGCCTAGCCTCCACGCGAGGGGCGGGCCGGATTACCCCTTTGGAATGGCGCCGGCGCCTTCAGGGGGAGGGCCGCGCGCGTTCTGCACCGGAATAGTCGGAGAGCCCAACCGGCCCAGGACTGCCGCGCGCCGGTTGCGGTCTGGTAGGATGGCGGCCATGCCGCGCGGACCGGCTCTGCGGCGGCGGCGTCAACGATCCGTCCTGCAGGTTCCGATGTCACCTCATCCCCGTGTCAGCGTCATCATTCCGCATCTCAACGAGCCGGATGACCTGCGCCGCTGCCTCGATGCGCTCGAGAGGCAGCGGGACGACGGCATTCCCTTCGAGATCATCGTCGTCGACAACGGCTCGCGGGTTCTGCCGGAGGCGGTCTGCTCGGGGGTCCGTCTCGAGCGCGAGTCGACCCCGGGCCCCGGCCCGGCGCGGAACCGCGGGGCAGCCGTGGCCCGCGCCGATATCCTCGCCTTCATCGATGCCGACTGCATCGTGGCACCCGGATGGATCCGCGAGATGGTCGCCCGCTTCGACGCCGAGCCGGAGGTGCACTGCCTCGCAGGCGACATCCGCGTGGCGCAGCAGCGGGACGGATACGCCACCGCCATCGAGGCGTACGAGCATGTCTTCAGCTACCGCGTGAAGCTCTACGTGGAGCGGGACCGTTACGCGGCGACCGGGAACATGGCGGTGCGCAGGAGCGTATTCGAAGCCGTGGGACCCTTCGGCGGGATTGCGGTCATGGAGGACACCGACTGGGGGCGGCGGGCCACGGCGCTCGGTTTCCGGATCGCTTACGCGCCGGGCATGCGCGTCTACACGCCGCCGTGCCGGTCGTTCGAGGAGCTGACGCGCCGGTGGGACAGGCATATCGCCCACGACTTCGAGGGGATCGGACCCGGCGTCTTCGGCATGGCGAAATGGCTGGCGCGAAGCCTCGCGATCGCCGCCTCGCCCGCGGGCGAGATCGTCAGGATCCTGCGCTCCGACAGGCTCGCGACGCCCCGGGAGCGCGGGCTGGCCTTCGGTTGCCTCGCACGGGTCCGCCTCTACCGCGCGCGCAAAATGCTGGGCCTCGCCTTGACCGGGAACGCCGTGCGGATGGTGGAGAGCTGGAACCGGGACTGATCCGGTTCTCAACCGGTCGCCGCCCCGGCATTCGACGTACCGCTCAGGCCGCCGCGTCCGCGAGGGCGATGTCGGCGTTCGTCGCTTCCGTCAGCGGCAGGTGCACCAGGACGATGGTGCCCACGCCTTCCTGGCTTCTGATGCGCAAAGTGCCGCCGTGCAGCTCCGTCAGCGAACGGGCGATGGCAAGGCCGAGCCCCGAGCCCTTGTAGCTCTTGGAGAACTCGGTCTCGACCTGCTCGAACGGCTGGCCGAGCTTGTGCAGGGCATGGGCCGGAATGCCGATGCCGTTGTCCTCGACGTAGATGTTGACCGCATCGCCCGCCAGACGGGTACGCACGGTGATGCAGCCGCCGTCGCTGGTGAACTTCGTGGCGTTCTGCAGGAGGTTCACGAGGATCTGGTGAATGGCGCGCTCGTCCGCCGGGACGACGATGTCCTCGGGGTTCACGTCGACGGTGAGCGAGAGGTTCTTGGCCTTGATCTGCTCGTTGACGAGACGCAGCGCGCGCTGGATCGAGGCGTTCACAGCGATGGGCTGCTTGGTCAGGCTGGTGCGGCCGGCCTCGATGCGCGACATGTCGAGGATGTCGTTGATCACGGACAGCAGGTATTCACCGCTCGAACGGATGTCGTTGCAGTATTCCTCGTACTTCTCGGACCCGAGGGGGCCGAAGATGCCGCTCTGCATCACCTCCGCGAAGCCGATGATGGCGTTGAGCGGCGTGCGCAGCTCGTGGCTCATGTTGGCGAGGAACTCGGACTTGGCCCGGTTGGCGCTCTCGGCCTGCGCCTTCTGGTCGAGATAGCGCTCGGCGAGGTCGGCGAGCTGCTGCGTCTGGGCCTGCAGCTTCTGGCGCGACTGCTTGAGGTCGAGAACCGTCGCGATCAGCTCCTTCTCGGATTCCAGCAGCCGCTGCTCGTGGCGCTTGAGCGCGGTGATGTCCGTGCCCACCGAGACATAGCCGCCGTCCTTGGTGCGGCGCTCGTTGATCTGCAGCCAGCGACCGTCCTGGAGGCGGGCTTCGTAGCTGCGGGCGCCCACGTCCTGTTTCTGCGCGCGCATGAACTGGTGCTGAATCTCCGGCGGGCGGCCCAGGGCCATCACCTCGGCATAGGTCTTGCCCTGGATGTCCGCATCGGGGGCGAGCTCGTGCAGCTTGAGGAATTTCGAGTTGCAGAGAACCAGCCGGTTGTTCGCATCCCAAAGGACGAAGGCCTCCGAGATCGCCTCGATGGCGTCGTGCAGACGGGCATCGGCCTTGGCGGTCTTCTCCTCGAGGCCGCGCTGCTCCGTGACGTCGACCGCGATTCCGACGAGATGGCTCGCCGCGTCGTCCGGATCGCTCATCAATTCGGCGCGGGCCCGCAGCCACACCCATTCGCCGCTCGCGCTGCGGATGCGGAACTCGTAGTCCACCAGCGAGGTCTTCGCGGAGGCGAGCTGCTCGGCCAGGGTGTAGAGGTCCTGGTCCTCGGGATGGATCATGGCGTTCACCTCGCCGAAGGACAGGAACTCGTCCTGACGCTCGTAGCCGAGGAGCTCGTACATGGAATCCGACCAATAGAGGCGCCCGCGTCCGATGTCCCAGTCCCACAGGCCGCAGCGCCCGCGGTTGAGCGCGGAGTCGATCCTGTCGCGCACCTTCTCGCACACTTCGTCCGCCGCGCGGGCGCGGTTCGCCTGCATCACGTAGGCGATGCCGATGCCGAGCAGTACGACGATCGTCGCGCCGAGCAGCGATACGTGGCCGATGGTGCGCGCCCACCAGCTGGAGAGAACCTGGGGCAGCGGCTGGACCACGGCGATCTGTCCGGAGGAGGCGGGCAGGGAGCGGACCGTCGCGATGCCCTGTTCCCCCGACGCGAGCCGGATCGTCATGACGCCGGCCCGATCCGCGAAGGTGGTGAGAGGCTGCGCGTCGCCGAGAATGTCGTTGAGAGTCTTCGGCGCATCCTTGATCGCCGGATGAACCGCGACCACGAGTCCGGAGGCGTCCGCGAGCAGGAGCATGCGGCTGCGCGAGAGCGCGCTCGCCGGCATTCCCTTCACGAGAGCCTGGAGCTGCGCCGCGGCCGCGGCAGGGTTGGCGGGAGTCTTGAGGAATCCGAGCCGCGCCGCGGAAAGGGACGCGATGACGTCGATGTCGCCGATGGCATCGAGGACCGTTTCCTCGCGGCCGTTGCGCACCTGGATCCAGGCGCTCGCGGCGAGCGTGACGAGAAAGAGCGCGAGAAGGGCGGGAACCGCCAGGCGGAGCAGGGGCTCGTACTGTTCGAGCCGCCGGTAGGTCGGATGCGCGTCCGTTCGCGTCACCCCTAGAATTGTACCCGCGCGAGCGGGTACGCACGCGGACGCCGCCCCCGCCATGCGATTTCCCTCCGGAATCCCTCGTTGTCCCTATTCGGAAGGACGTGCCGCATCTTTCCGAATCACTAACAATAGAATCATCGCCGCGTGATTTGTCCAGCTGTGCAAAGGCTGTGTAGGACAAAATTTTTAATATTCCGTTAGGGAAGAAGGCAATCTCCGATCCCTCAAAAACATAAGCTCCCTCAAGGCGTTGCCGAGCGCGGCGCATCTTCGAGCGAACGGTGCACGATATCCGCTACGTCACGGGAAAGACTCGCGTTTTCCGCAATGCGCCGAAGGGCCTCGCAGGCACGGTTCCGGCGCCCTTCCTCCATGATCCGCCAGGTGGCGAAAGCGGTGAGCAGGCGCGCCGCGACCTGTGGATTCAGTGGATCGACGCGCAGGACGACATCGGCGACGAAGTCGTAGCCCTGGCCGTCGGGACGATTGAACTGAGTCGGGTTGAGCATGGCGAAGCTGCCGACCAGCGACCGCACGCGGTTGGGATTGCCGATGGAGAAGGCGGGATGCTCCATCAGGCTGCGGATGCGCTGGAGCGTCCCGTCCTCCTGGATCGAAGCCTGCAGCGTGAACCACTTGTCGAGCACGAGCGGTTCGCCTGCGTAGCGCTCGCCGAAGGCGGCGAGGGCGTCCTCTCTCGCCGCTCCGGGCAGGGTCGTCAGCACGCCGAGCGCGGCGAGCCGGTCGGTCATGTTGCTCGCCGCCTCGAACTGCGCGCTCGCCATCCGCTCGCCCAGGCCCGCATCCGCGGCGGCGAGAAGGTCGAGGCAGACATTGCGCAGGGCGCGGCGGCCGGCGCTCGCCGCATCGGGGCTGTAGGGTCCCGTTTCCGCGAACCTGTCGTAGATGTCGGCCAGAGCGTCCCGGCAGACGGTGGCGACGATGCGGCGAAGCTCCCGGCGGGCGCGATGAATCGCGTCGGGGTCCACGTCCGCGCCGATCTCCTGCGCCACGTCGGACTCCCCCGGCAGGGTCAGGACGAGGGCGGCGAAGGCCGGATCCCGCTCGGCATCGCGGATCACGAAATCGCGCAGGGCCTGCGCGAGCGCGTCGAAGTTCCCATCGGGCGCGGCCGCTCCCGTCGCGAGAGCGACGAGGAGGCGCATGGCGACCGTCTGGCCCGCCTGCCAGCGGTTGAACGCATCCGTGTCGTGCCGAAGAAGCACGAGGAGATCCTCGTCCGTGAGGTCGAGCGAGGTGCGCACCGGGGCGGAGAAATCCCGGAACAGGGACGGCACCGGCGGCGACGTCACGCCGGTGAAGACGAGGCTGTCCTGCGCCTTGTCGAAGAGGAAGACGCCCTGCGGGCTCACCCGCTCGGACCGGGCCGGGAGCGCCGTTCCGTCGCGCGCCACGAGGCCGAGGCGGACCGGGATCGCCATGGGCTCCTTCTGCGGCTGGCCGGGCGTGGGAGGCGTCGACTGCGCGAAGTCGAGTCGGTAGGTCTGCGCCGCAGCGTCGTAGGTGCCGCCGACCGTGACGCGCGGCGTTCCGGCCTGCGCATACCAGCGCGCGAAATGGCCGAGATCGCGGCCTGTCACCGTCGCAAAGGCGTCGAGGAAGTCCTCGACGGTCGCCGCGGTGCCGTCGCAGCGCTCGAAGTAGAGATCCATCCCGCGCCGGAAGTCCTCGTCGCCGATCAGCGTCTTGAGCATGCGCACGATCTCGGCGCCCTTCTCGTAGACCGTCGCGGTGTAGAAGTTGTTGATCTCCCGGTACTGCTGCGGCCGGACCGGATGGGCGAGGGGGCTCGCATCCTCCGGGAACTGGCGCGCGCGCAGGGTTTTCACCTCGGCGATGCGGTGCACGGGGCGGGAGCGCTCGTCGGAGGAGAACTCCTGGTCGCGGAAGACGGTCAGCCCCTCCTTGAGGCAGAGCTGGAACCAGTCGCGGCAGGTGACCCGGTTGCCCGACCAGTTGTGGAAGTACTCGTGGGCGATGATCGCCTCGATGTTGGCGTAGTCCGCGTCGGTCGCGGTCTCGGGGCTCGCCAGCACGTATTTGTCGTTGAAGATGTTGAGCCCCTTGTTCTCCATCGCGCCCATGTTGAAGTCGGACACGGCGACGATGTTGAACTCGTCGAGGTCGTATTCCCTCCCGAAGACCTTTTCGTCCCAGCGCATGGAGCGCTCGAGCGCGTCGAGCGCGTAGCCCGCACGATCCTCCTTGCCCGGCTCCACGTACACCTTCAACCGCACGGGGCGTCCGCTCATGGTGACGAAGGTCTTGCCCACGTGGCCGAGCCTTCCGCCGACGAGCGCGAAGAGGTAGGACGGCTTGGGGTAGGGGTCGTGCCACACGGCATAGTGGCGGTTCGTGCCCGCGACCGCCCCGCGCTCCACGGGGTTGCCGTTCCCGAGCAGCACGGGAGCCTCGTCCCGGTCGGCCTCGATGCGGGTGGTGTAGACGGAGAGCACGTCCGGCCGGTCGAGGAAATAGGTGATGCGGCGGAAGCCGTCCGCCTCGCATTGCGTACAGTAGTTCCCGCCCGAGCGGTAGAGCCCCATGAGCTTGGTGTTGGCGGTGGGATCGATCTCGGTCTCGACCGTGAGAGTGAAGGGCTGCCGCGGCGGCTGGCTGATGGTGAGCGCCTGCGGGCCTGCCTCGAACTCCCCCGCGGGCAGGGCGCGGCCGTCGAGGCTCAGGCCCTTGAGGACGAGTTCGTCCCCGTCGAGGACGAGCGGCGCGTCCGGACGGCCCTTCGGATTGGGGCGAAGGCTCAACGTGGCCGTGACGCGGGTGGCACGCGGATCGAGCCGCACGTCGAGCTCCACCCGGTCGATGAGGAAGTCGCTGGGCCGGTAGTCCTTCAGCCGGACGATATGGGACTCCTCGGGACGCATGCGATCTCCTGCCGCCATGAAATTTCATTGCCATCTAGGGCCCGCGCTCGGCTCCGCAAGGCAGTGCAGAGGAAGGCAGGGAAAGGTAAACGACTCCTGAAGATATGGGATTCGCCCCCAGCCCCGACAGGCCGGGCTTGATCCGATATCCGGATGCGCCATCACTCATGCGCGATGATAAGGAGACGACCATGGAATACCTGCACACGATGGTTCGCGTGTCGAACCTCGAGCAATCCCTCGACTTCTTCTGCAACAAGTTCGGCCTCGTCGAGGTCCGCCGCACCGAGAACGAGAAGGGGCGCTACACCCTGGTCTTCCTGGCGGCTCCGGGGGACGTCGAAAAGGCCAAGGAGACGAAGGCCCCCCTGCTGGAGCTCACCTACAACTGGGATGAGCACGAGTACTCGGGCGGGCGCAATTTCGGCCACCTCGCCTATCGGGTGGACGACATCTACGAGACCTGCCGCAGGCTGATGGGGGCGGGCGTCACCATCAACCGCCCGCCCCGCGACGGCTACATGGCCTTCGTCAAGACGCCCGACAACATCTCCATCGAGCTCCTCCAGCGCGGGGAGCCGAAGCCTCCGCAGGAGCCCTGGGCCTCCATGCCCAACACCGGGACGTGGTGAGCCTGGCGGTTCGCAGGCGGGACGGCCCTTCCGGCCCGGGACCCGCCGAAAGGGTCTTGCCCCATCCCGCGACCCGGCTCACCATGGGCGAGCCGGGCTTCCCCGGCGGAGGATGAACGTGAGACGAGAAGCGATCCGCTTTTGGCGGCATGGACGGCCGGTCGACATTGCCGAATTTCACCCCCGCACCACGCTTCTGGATTACTTGAGACTGCAGCAGCGGCACGTCGGAACCAAGGAGGGCTGCGCCGAGGGGGATTGCGGCGCCTGCACCGTCACGCTCGGCCGGCTCCGCGGCGGCCGGGTGCATTACGAGCCGGTCAACGCCTGCATTCTCCTGCTCGGCCAGGTGGACGGCGCCGAGGTCGTGACGGTCGAGGATCTCGCCGCCGGTGGCCGGCTGCATCCCGTTCAGGCGGCGATGGCGGAGAGCCATGCTTCGCAGTGCGGCTTCTGCACGCCGGGCATCGTCATGAGCCTCTTCGCCCTCTATCACGAGGGCGAGCGCCCGCTGACCCGCGAGAACGTCAACGATGCGCTTGCCGGCAATCTCTGCCGCTGCACGGGCTACCGCCCCATCGTCGACGCGGCGCTCAGGGCCTGCGACGGCGCGCCTGCCGATGCGTTTTCGGCCGCAGACGCGGACACGGCGGAAGCCCTGGCCGCGATGGCGGACGGGCGCGACGTGTTCGTCGGCGACGAGACCCGGTTCTTCGCCGCGCCGGCGACCGAGGATTCCCTTGCCGCGCTCTACGCCCGCCATCCCGACGCCACGCTCGTGGCCGGCAGCACGGACGTGGGCCTGTGGGTCACCAAGGCCCTGGCGGACCTCGACAAGGTCATCTGGCTCGGGCGCGTGGCGGATCTCGACCGGATCGAGGACGGCGCCGACCTCCTTTCGCTCGGCGCGACCGTGACCCATGCGGAGGCGCACCGGAGCCTTGCCCGCATCGACCCCGATCTCGGCGAACTCGTGCGCCGGTTCGGCTCGGCGCAGATCCGCGCCTCTGGCACCGTCGGCGGCAACATCGCCAACGGCTCGCCCATCGGCGATCTCGCGCCGGCCCTGATCGCTCTCGGAGCAACGCTCGAGCTGCGCGGCGGCGGCGCAACCCGCACCCTTCCCCTGGAAAGCTTCTTCATTGCCTACCGGCGGCAGGACCGGGCGCCGGGCGAATACGTGCGCCGCGTGCTGGTGCCGAAGCTCGGGCCCGGCCAGGCGTTCCGCGCCTTCAAGGTCTCGAAGCGGTTCGACGAGGACATCTCGGCGGTGATGGGGGCCTTCCGCTTCACGCTCGACGGTCGCCGCATCGCGGGGGCGCGGATCGCCTTCGGCGGCATGGCGGGCACGCCCAAGCGCGCGGCGGAAGCGGAGCGGGCGCTCGCGGGAATCTCCCTCGACGATCCGGGCTCCTGGGGCGAGGCGATGGCGGCGCTGGGGCGGGACTATCAGCCGATGACCGATCACCGGGCTTCGGCCGCCTATCGCTCGACGGTGGCCCGCAATCTCCTCTTCAAGGCGCTGAGCGAAGTGGCCTCCGGCGCGACCCGTGCCACGCGGATCGTCGGCGTTCGCGAGGCGATGGAAGCGGCGGAGTAGGGCGATGGGCGAGATGATCAAGATGGACGGCGCATCGCCTATCTCCTCCCTGCGGGAGGGCGAGGGGCAGGCGGAGGCGCTTCGCCATGTGCACCGGCCCCTGCCGCACGATTCCGGATTCAAGCACGTGCAGGGCCTCGCCCAGTACATCGACGACATCCGCGAGCCGGACGGGACGCTCCACATCGCCATCGGCCAGTCGCCGAAGGCGCGGGGAAGGCTCGTTGCCCTCGACCTGTCGGCGGTGCGGTCCGAGCCCGGCGTGGTGGCCGTCCTGACCGCGAGGGACGTTCCGGGAAAGAACGACGTCTCTCCCGCCTTCGGGGACGATCCGCTCTTCGCCGAAACCGAAGTGAGCTTCCACGGCCAGGCCCTGTTCGCCGTGGTCGCCACGACCCGCGAGGCGGCGCGCCGCGCCGCACGCCGCGCGGTGGTGGAGATCGAGGCGGAGACGCCGAGCGTCACCGTCGAGGATGCGCTGGCGCGCGGCGAGACGGTGATGCCGGACTACGCCTTCGGCCGCGGCGATGCGGATGCGGCCATCGCCCAGGCGCCGCGCCGGCTCGAAGGCTGTTTCCGCATCGGCGGCCAGGAGCACTTCTATCTGGAAGGGCAGGTGGCGCTCGCCGTGCCCGGCGAGGACGGCGATATCCACGTCTATTCCTCCACGCAGCATCCCACCGAGGTGCAGCACGTGGTGGCGCGCGTGCTCGGCCTGCCCGATGCCTACGTGACCTGCGAGACGCGCCGCATGGGCGGCGGCTTCGGCGGCAAGGAAAGCCAGGCGACGCAATGGGCCGTGACGGCGGCGCTCGCCGCGCGCGTCACGGGGCGGCCCTGCAAGCTGCGCCTCGACCGGGACGACGACTTCGTCCTCACCGGCAAGCGGCACGACTTCCGCTGCGACTGGCGGGTGGGCTTCGACGAGGAGGGCCGGATCGCGGGCTACGCGGTGGACCTCCTCGCGCGCTGCGGCTATTCCGCGGACCTGTCCGGCGGCGTCGTCGACCGTGCGATGTTCCATGCCGACAACGCCTATTGGATACCGGCCGCGCGCATCGCGTCGAAGCGGCTCAAGACCAACACGGTTTCCAACACGGCCTTCCGCGGCTTCGGCGGGCCGCAGGGGATGCTCGCCATCGAGCACGTCATGGACCGGATCGCCTGGGCGACCGGGCGCGACCCGCTCGACGTGCGCTACGCCAACTTCTATGCCCCCGGACGCAACCTCACGCCCTACGGCATGGAGGTGGAGGAAACCGACATCCTGACGAACCTCGTGCGCCGGCTCGAGGAGACCTCCGCCTACCGGGCGCGGCGCGAGGAGATCGCGGCGTTCAACGCCTCCTCGCCGGTCATGAAGCGGGGGATCGCGCTCACGCCGGTGAAGTTCGGCATCAGCTTCACGCTCACCCATCTCAACCAGGCGGGCGCGCTCGTGCACGTCTATCAGGACGGCTCCGTGCACCTGAACCACGGCGGCACCGAAATGGGGCAGGGCCTCTACGTGAAGGTGGCGCAGGTGGTGGCCGAGGAGTTCGGCATCTCCATGGAGCGGGTGCGGATCACCGCGACGACGACGGCGAAGGTGCCCAACACCTCGCCGACCGCGGCCTCCTCCGGCTCCGACCTCAATGGCATGGCCGCCCGCATCGCGGCGGGCGCGATCCGGCGGCGCATGGCGGCGCACGCGGCGGAGCTCTACGGGGTGAGCCCGGAGCAGGTCGAGTTCCGCGACGACCGCGTGTTCGCCGGCAACGAGAGCCTCACCTTCACGGAACTCGCGAAGAAATGCGTGCTCGCGCGCATTCCCCTGTCGGAGGCCGGGCACTACAAGACGCCGAAGATCACCTGGAACCGGGAGAAGGCCACCGGCCGCCCGTTCTTCTACTTCGCCTACGGGGCGGCCTGTGCGGAGGTGATCGTCGACACCCTCACCGGCGAGAACCGCCTCCTGCGGGCCGACATCCTCCACGACGTGGGGCGTTCCCTGAACCCGGCCATCGACATCGGCCAGATCGAGGGCGGCTTCGTGCAGGGCATGGGATGGCTGACCACGGAGGAACTGGTCTTCGACCGGGAAGGGCGCCTCCTGACCCATGCGCCCTCCACCTACAAGATCCCCGTCGCTTCGGACGTCCCCGCCGATTTCCGCGTGTCGCTCTATCCCAACGCCAACCGCGAGGCGACGGTCTACCGCTCGAAGGCGGTGGGCGAGCCGCCGCTCATGCTGGCCAACAGCATGTTCTGCGCGCTCGCGGACGCGGTCCACGCGCTCGATCCGTCGAAGCCCGTTCCCCTCGACGCGCCGGCGACGCCGGAGGCGATCCTGCGGGCCTGTGAGGCCCTGCGGGGAAGGGCGATGGGGTGAGGGCCGCGGCGTGAGGACCTGGCGGCGCCTCGTCGATCTCGTCGGCGCCCACGGCAGGGCGGCTCTCGTCAGCGTCCACGCGGTGAAGGGCTCGGCTCCGAGGGAGACGGATGCCCGCATGGTCGTGCGCCCGGACGGCGGGTTCTTCGGCACCATCGGGGGCGGGCAGCTCGAGATGAAGATGCTCGCCCTGGCCCGGGAGATGCTGGACGAGGGGCGCGGGCCGGCGCGGATCGTGGACCAGGCGCTCGGGCCCGATCTCGGCCAGTGCTGCGGCGGGCGGGTGAAGATCCTGATCGAGACCTTCGACAGGCGCGACCTCAGGGATCTGGAGGCCCTCGCGGGCGCGGAAGCCGAAGGCGGTCTCTTCACGGCCGAATGCCGGTTCGACGAGTCCGGGCGCGTCCGGCGGGAGGTTTCCTCGTCCGTCGGCGACGATGCCTGGACGCAGTGGCGGGAGGTTCACGGAGAGGTGCGCAGGCCCATCCTGCTCTTCGGGGCGGGGCATGTGGGGCGCGCCCTCGTCCTGGCGCTGGCGCCGCTTCCCTTCGCGGTGCGCTGGCTCGACCCGCGGGAGGACGCCTTTCCCGCGCACGTTCCCGCGCACGCCACGCCCGTTCTCCTGAAGGATGTCGACGCGGAGATCGCCGCCGCGCCGCCGGACGCGCTCGTCCTGATCATGACCCACGATCATCCCCTCGACATGGCGATCGCGGCCGCCGCCCTGAAGCGGGGCTTTCCTTACGTGGGGCTCATCGGCAGCGCCACGAAGCGGGCACGGTTCGAAAAGAGGTTTCGGGAACTTGGGCTCACCGAGGAGCGCATCCGCTCGCTCGTCTGCCCCATCGGCGTTCCCGGCATCGAGGGAAAGGAGCCGGCGGTGATCGCCGCCTCCGTCGCGGCGCAGCTGCTCCAGACGCGGGAAAAAACGGTCCTCCCGGCCGCCGCGGAAACGCCCCCGACATTGCGGGGCAGCCCCACCGTCATTCCGGGGCCGCGTAGCGGAGCCCGGAACCCATAACCGCTGACGGTGCAGAAGAAAGCGCGGCGTTTGCCGTTCCTCCCGATTCCGGCAGGCTGATGCTCATGGGTTCCGGGCCCAGCGCTCCGCGCTGTCCCGGAATGACGGCAAGGTGGGCCTGGAACGACGGATCGGGCTCCGGGTGACAGTGCTTTCGAAAACCCTCGCTTCCGTCCGGCCTAGGCGGTAAAACCACCCTATGACCGAGAACAAGACCGAAGATCGACGCTACCTGGCGCGCGCCATCGCCCTGTCGCGGGAGCACATGAACAACGGGGCTGGCGGCCCGTTCGGAGCCGTGATCGTCCGCGACGGCCGCATCCTCGGCGAGGGCTGGAACCGGGTCACGTCCGCCAAGGACCCGACGGCCCATGCCGAAGTGGTCGCGATCCGCCGGGCCTGCGAGGCCGTCGGCGATTTCTCCCTTCAGGGAGCGACGCTCTACACCAGCTGCGAGCCGTGCCCCATGTGTCTGGCTTCGGCCTACTGGGCCCGGGTGTCGCGCATCGTCTACGCCAATACCCGCGAGGACGCCGCCGCGATCGGCTTCGACGACAGCCTGATCTACGACGAGATCGCGAAGCCCATCCCCGAGCGCCTCATCCCCATGGATCACGAACCGAGCCTGGAGGCCCGAGCCGTCTTCGATGCCTGGATGGAGAAGCCGGACAAGATCGCCTACTGATCCGCCATTCCCCGTTACCCGCCATCTCTCAGCCTTCGAGAAAGCCCATGCCCAGCGCCACCACCATCGTCCGCAGGCCCGCCGTGAAGCCGGACCGGGTCGTGGACACCGTCGTCCTCGATCACGCCGCCCGCACGCGCCGTCACGCCCATCTGCGGGGCGAGGCGGGCACGGAGATCCATCTCGACCTCGACATGGAAACGACCGTCAACGACGGCGACGCCCTGCGCCTCGAGGACGGGCGCCTCGTGCAGGTGAAGGCGGCGGAAGAGGATCTTCTGGAGGTCCGGGCCGAGAATCCCTTACGCCTCATGCGGCTCGCCTGGCATCTCGGCAGCAGCCACGGGCTCGCCGAAATCGCGGCCGACGCGATCTACATCGAGAACACGCCCGCTCTCGCCGAACTCGCCCGCGGGCAGGGCTGCGTCGCGACCCCGGTGAGGCGCCCCTTCCGGCCGGAGCAGAGCGTTCACCATTGCGACCACGATCACGGCCACCACGGCCATGCCCACCATCGCCATCACGACCACGGTCACGCGCACGACCATGGTCATGCGCACGATCACGGCCATGACCACGGCTGCGGGTGTGGGCACCACCATCACGGCCACAAGCACGATCACTGATCGGAAGGCGGCTTTTCCAGAGGTTGTGTCCAGGACGATGCGAGCCGCCCTGCTCTCCGGCAGGGGGCGTCGCCTTCACGGATCGCGCCCGCGCATACGATTCCCAGGCGGCGCTCGGTGCCGAGGTTGCGGCGGTGGTTGCGGAGAACGTCCGAAGGCCGATGGATCGGCCTCTCGCGGAGAGGGCCGGCCCCCTCCGCGAGACGAGCTTGTCGCTTCGCTCGATACCGGCTGCGCTATTTGCGTTTCGAGGGAGAGCTTGTCTCGTCCATCGGCAGCTTCTTCTGCTGGCCGGGCGCGTAGCCGGAAGCTCCCGGGCCGGTGACGGAACCCGTCGTGTCGGTCTGCATCTTCTGGCCCGGCGCGGCGCTCGACGCGCCCGGACCGGTCATCTTGCTCCGGTCCTGCTGACCCGGCGCGTACTGCGTTGCGCTGTTCGAGTTGGTGCCGGTGCCTGCACCAGTCGTCTGCGCATAACTTGCGGCCGGAACGGCCAACAACAGGGCTGCGGCACAGGAAAATCCTACGATCTTCTTCACGTCTGCGCTCCTTTTTCGTTGATGTGCGTGGGACCCATGGAACGTGTGCTTCGGCTTGCGGTTCCAGCTTTGCCTGACGTTCGATCTATACTGTCGCAAGCCGGAACTTTTTTGCGGAATGCTTCCGTGGCGGGTCGGGTTGCGTCCTGTGACATCGACCCGCGCCTATTTTCCTTGTGCTTGCCGTCGCCATATTGGAAAAGGCCGGCTGACGAGCCCGGAACGGCCGGCTTGCCCGAACCCATGTCCGAGATGACGCAGAAGTTCTTCACCGTTGCCCCCATGATGGACTGGACGGACCGGCACTGCCGGGCCTTCCACCGCGTCCTGTCGCGCCGGGCGCGGCTCTACACGGAGATGGTCACCACGGGGGCGGTGATCCACGGCCCGCGGGAGCGGCTGCTCGGCTTCGATCCGTCGGAGCATCCGGTGGCGGTGCAGCTCGGCGGGTCCGATCCGGCGGAATTGGCGAGGGCGGCGCGGATCTGCGCCGATTTCGGCTACGACGAGATCAACCTGAACGTGGGGTGCCCTTCCGACCGGGTGCAGAACGGCCGCTTCGGCGCCTGCCTCATGCTCGAACCCGCCCTGGTGGGGGAGTGCGTGGCCGCCATGAAGGCGGCGGTGGTGCTGCCGGTGACCGTCAAGTGCCGGATCGGCGTAGACGACCAGGACCCGGAGGAGGCCCTCGACCGCCTGACGGACGCGGTGGTCGCCGCCGGCTGCGACGAGCTGACGGTCCATGCCCGCAAGGCCTGGCTCCAGGGGCTTTCGCCCAAGGAGAACCGGGACATTCCGCCTCTCGACTACGACCGCGTCTACCGGCTGAAGCAGGCCCGTCCCGGCCTGACGGTCGCCATCAACGGCGGCATCAAGACCATGGCGGAGGTACACGGGCATCTGCGGCATGTGGACGGGGTCATGCTCGGCCGCGCCGCCTATCAGGAGCCGGAGATCCTGCTCGCCGTCGACCGCGAGCTCTACGGGGAGACCCCTCCCGTCGCCGATGCCTTCGAGGCGGTCGCGGCCTATGAGCCCTACATGGCCGCCCGGCTTGCGGAGGGAGAACGCCTTTCGGCCATGACCCGCCACATGCTCGGCCTCTTCACGGGCCGCCCCGGTGCCCGCGCCTATCGCCGCCACCTTGCGACCGAGGCGGTCAAGCCCGGGGCGGGATTGGAGACGCTCCGGGAAGCGGTCGCCTTGGTCGCCCGCGCCACCGAGCGTCTCCACGGGGACCGCTCGGCGCCCGCGCTGGCGGAAGGCTGAGCCCAGGGCGGTTCCTTGCAACGGGACCGGCTGCAGCCAAATTTCAGTTGTGGATTGTCCGATGGCAATGGAAACAACTTAAGATTTATTTGCGTGCCTTGAGGCACCCCGCGAGAATGTCGGAGAGGATTTTCAGCCGACTTAGGCTTTACGAATGCTATATTGTAACTAAATCTCCTCACGTTGAACGGCCGAGCCTCGGCAAGGCCTTCACTCACGCATGAAGGAGAAACACATGCGCATTCGCACCAGTGCAGCCATCGTCGCTGCGGCTATCGTCTCAGCGCTTGCAACGCAGGCGGGAGCCACTACCGTCGCCAACGGCCTTGCCGCCAACGGCCTTGCCGCCAACGGTCTTGCGTATAACGGTCTTGGGGCCGGAACCATGCGGATCCAGGGCATCGTGCTGCAGGATGGCTCCGCTGTCGCGGTGAAGTGATCGGCAGACAGCCACCCGGAGCCTCCCATCCTCTCGGGAGGCCTTGGGCGCCGGGACGCTCCGCCGGAAGTCACGGGCGTCCCGGCCTTGACGATTCCCGCCGCACACCCGCAACGGTTCCCGCCCGGCATCCGGTCGGGCTGTACAGGCCGTTCCTTGCCGGTGCCGGCGAGGGGCCCGTGTCCTCTTCATTCCCGGGTCGTCATGATCCTTCGCCTTCCGACCGTTCTCCTGCTTGCCCTGGCGGTTCTCCCGCTTCCCATGGCGGCCGCCGCCCTCGAGGGGCGCCTGAGCATGGATGGAGCCGACCTATCCCTTTCGCTGGATGACGGACGCGTCCTCAAGGGCAGAGCGCTCGTGGGCCTCACCCTGAAGCTCGCGGGCCCGGCGGGGGAGGCGGAGGTTCGGATCGACGGCGCCGAGGAGGATGCCTCGCTCCCGGACCGGCCCGTCACCCTGTTCTCCCTTTCGACCCAGCGGCCGGGGCAGGGGCCGGAGAACCTCTGCACGCCCGATCCTAAAGGGCGGCGGCTCGCCCTTCCCCTGCCCGACGGGGCAGGCGGCTTCGGCTTCACCTGCACCAGCGGCGCGGAGGCCAAATGCGTCCTCATGGGCTACAGGCCCTGGGAGGTCAGAGAGGGGGTTCCCATGCGCGACCTTCACCGCGCCTGCATCCACCTGCTGCGGGCCGATTACGGCGGCGACGACCGCCCGACGACGCGGGACGGCACCATCATCGACATCTACGATCGGTTCGGAATCCAGGCCTCGGAGGCGGATCCCACCCTGTCCTTCGAGGCGGCCTGGGGGCCCGATGGCGCGCTCTGCGTCGCCCATCCCCGCATCCCCGAGAACGTCTCGCTGTCTGCCCTTGCGGAGCGCTATCCCCGCCTTGCGAGGCGCCTGGGGCCGGATTCCTGCACCGAGGCGGCGATGCGGAACGAGCCGGGGGCGCTCCTGTTCAACCGCTCGGCCGCCCGACGCTGAGTCCGTTCGGGCCCGGCGGGATCGGGGCGAGCCGGAATCGGCAGGGCACCTTTGGCCGCAACTTTGGCCGCACTTGCCCCAGCGGGCGATCTCCGTCACATATCGGCATCCCCCGCTTGGAAGATCCCAATGTTCGGCATTTCCCTCTTCGACCTCTCGTGGCTGATCGTCGCCCTGCTCGGCGCAGGCGCCGTCACCGGGCTTCTCGCGGGGGTGTTCGGCGTCGGCGGCGGCGCGGTGGCGGTGCCGATCCTCTACGAGCTGTTCCGTTTCGTCGGCGTGCCGGAGGAGGTGCGGATGCCCCTCTGCGTCGGCACCTCGCTCGCCATCATCATCCCCACCTCGATCCGTTCCTTCCGCGCACACCAAGCCAAGGGCGCCGTCGACATGACGATCCTGCGGATCTGGGCGGTCCCGGTGGTCGTGGGAGTCGTCATGGGCAGCGTCATCGCGCGCTACGCGCCGGCCGATCTCTTCAAGACGGTGTTCGTGGTGGTGGCGGGGATTTCGGCGATCCGTCTCCTCTTCGGCAAGGACACTTGGCGCTTCGGCACCGAGATGCCGGGAAAGCCGGTCATGGTCGTCTACGGCTGGATCATCGGCGTCCTGTCGGCCCTCATGGGCATCGGCGGCGGACAGCTCTCGAACCTCTTCATGACCTTTTACAACCGCCCGATCCACCAGGCGGTGGCGACCTCGTCCGGGCTCGGCATCCTGATCTCGATTCCCGGCGCTATCGGCTACATCTACGCCGGCTGGCCGCACATGGCGGACTACCCGAACGTGGTTGCCCTGCAGCCGCCGCTGGCCCTAGGCTACATCTCCCTGGTCGGCTTCCTCCTGTTCATCCCCACCAGCGCCTGGATGGCGCCCGTCGGGGCGCGGCTGGCGCACCGCCTCTCGAAGCGCAAGCTGGAGATCGCCTTCGGCATCTTCCTCCTGACGGTCTGCCTGCGCTTCTTCGTCAGCCTGCTGTCGTGATCTCCTTCGGGCGCAGGATCAGCCGGTTGCCACGCACCTCGTAGGAGGCGAGCCGCTCCAGGAAGCTCATGCCGAGCAGGTTGGCATGAAGCGCCCCCGAGCGCGTGACGAGGGCAGGCACGTCGTGTTCGGTGATGGATCCGACGGTGAGCGAGCGGATCGTGACCGGCGCGGCGAGGGCGACTCCGTTGGCGGTCGCGACCGGGATGGAGAAGTTCAGCTCCCGTTCCTTGAACCCGAAATCGGCGGCGTGCTCCGCCCGCAGGACCACGGTGCTCGCGCCGGTGTCGAAGACGAAGCGGGTTTCGCGCCCGTTGACGCGCCCGTTGAGGATGAAGCCGCCGTCGGTGCGGCGGGCCGCCACCACCTCGCCCTTGTCCGTCACCACCGCACGCCCGTCGGCGATGTCGCCGATGGCGCGGTCCAGGACCATCAGGAGATCGTCCCGGGCCGCGTAGCTCGCGAGGCCCGCCAGGAGCAGGCCGCCGCTGAACGCCACCGCCTCGACCCCGCGGGTCCAGTGCGCCGCGAATCCGTCGACGATGGCGGCAGCCATGAGCATCAGGCTCCCGAACGCCGCGAGGAGGCCCGCCGCCTCGCCGGGCGTGAGACCCGCCACCGGCGCCTCGCCGAGGATCCCGACGAGGAGCGCCGCGACGAGGAGGGCTCCGGCAAGGGCGCGGATTCCCGGCATGTCAGTCGCGCTCGCTCTCGCCCAGGGCGAAGGCCCGGCGCATCCGCTCGGGCAGCTCCGCCATGATGCGCAGCCGCTCCTCCTCGGTGAGGCGGTACCACCGCCCGATCTCCTCGCGCGTGCGGCCGCAGCCCTCGCAGAGACCTGTTTCGGGATCGAGGGTGCAGACGCGGATGCAGGGGCTGGAGGCGCGGGTCATGTCGTTGTCCATCATGTCGTCACGGGCGGAGCGCAATCAAGAGACCGATCAGCGCAGCGATCTCGGCGACCTGCTGGGCCGCGCCGGCGATGTCCCCCGTCTGCCCCTGGATATGGCGCTTGGCGACCCCCGCGAGGGCGATCCCGGCGAGCGCAGAGAGAAACGCTGTCAGGGCGATTCCGGAGGCGGGCAGGCCGGCGGAGAGGCCGAGCAGGAGCGCGAGCGCCGCGGCCAGGGCCGCCGCGCGCCAGAAATCCTCCCGCGCCGGGCGGCCGACGGCCTGCGCGGCGCCGTCGGACCGGGCGGGGGGCAGGAAGACCAGGGGCACGAGGCCGGCGACCCGGGACAGGGCGGCGACGAGGACGATCGCCGCCATGACCGCGGGGGCGTCCGTGCGGCCGGCCAGGGTCGCCAGCGCCGCGATCCGCAGGGAGAAGCCGAGCACCAGGGCGGAGGTGCCGAAGGAGCCGATCAGGCTGTCCTTCATGATGGCGAGGCGGCGCTCCCGGGTCGCGCCGCCGAAGCTGTCGGTGGTATCGGCGAGGCCGTCCTCGTGGAAGGCCCCGGTCGTGACCGTCGCCGTCGCGACGGAGAGGATCGCGGCGAGCCAGGGGCCGAGCCCGAGGACGAGGGACAGGCCGAACGCGGCGGCGGGCAGGAGGCCGAGCACGAGGCCCGCGAGGGGCAGGACGCGGACGATTCGCCCGAAGTCCGGCAGGCCGTGAGGATCGTCCTCCCAGGGCAGGGCCGGGATGGGGAGACGGGAATAAAAGCGCAGGGCCCGGGCGAGGTCGGAGAAAGTTTTCCGACATGGTCCCGGCGGAATGCCATCAGCCTGCTGCAATTGGTCGGACATAGCTTCACCCTCCACGGCTTGGCCGTTATAGGTCACGCCACCTCACCTTCCGCAATGCCCGTTCGGGCCGGAGCCCTGCATGACTGCCCCTGCGACTTCCCCCTTCGACGATATCCGGCGCCTCATCACGACCATGCCGGGGCCCGACGAGGCGGCGGTGGCGGCGGTGCGGGAGCGGGACGCGCAGCTGACGAAGCCCGCCGGCAGCCTCGGGCGCCTCGAATGGCTGAGCGAATGGCTCGCCGCCTGGCAGGGCAAGCCGCGCCCCTCCGTGGACCGGCCGCTCGTCTGCGTCTTCGCCGGAAGCCACGGCGTCGCGGAGCGCGGCGTCTCCGCCTATCCCTCGGCGGTGAACCGCCAGATGCTGGAGAACTTCTCGGCCGGCGGCGCGGCCATCAACCAGATCTGCGCCAGCCTCGGCCTCGGCTTCAAGGTCTTCGATCTCGCCGTCGACCTTCCGACCGGCGACATCGCGGCGGAGGCGGCGATGGACGAGAAGGCCTGCGTCGCCACCATGGCTTTCGGCATGGAAGCCATCGCCGGCGGCACGGACCTGCTCGCCATCGGGGAACTCGGCATCGGCAACACGACGGTGGCGGCGGCGATCTACGCCGCCCTCTACGGCGGCGAGGCCGCCCGTTGGGTGGGGCGCGGCAGCGGCGTCGACGACGCGGGCCTCGCCCGCAAGGTCGCCGCCGTCGAGGGCGCGCTCGCCTGCCATCGCGGCCACCTCGAGGACCCCCTGGAGATCCTCCGCCGCCTCGGGGGGCGGGAGATCGCGGCGATGGCGGGGGCGATCCTCGCCGCCCGCCTGCAGCGCATTCCGGTGATTCTCGACGGCTATGTGAGCACCGCCGCGGCGGCGATCCTCCATGCCATCCACCCCGCCACCATCGACCACTGCATCGCGGGGCACCTCTCGGCGGAGGGCGCGCACCAGGAGGTGCTGGAACGCCTGGGCAAGATCCCGCTCCTCGCCCTGGGCATGCGGCTCGGCGAGGGCAGCGGGGCGGCGCTCGCAATGGGGATTGTCAAAACTGCCGCTACGGTACATCGTGACATGGCGACTTTCAGCCAGGCCGGTGTGTCGGAGCGGTTGCCCTGAATGCCCATACGAAACGTCCACCGCCGCTCCGAAACGCCCCGGTCGCTCCTCGGCCTCTCATCCCTCGTCCTCGCCCTGCTGATCGCCGCCTGCGCGCATCTCGTCCTCGAGCCGAGCGGCCGGGCGGTCGGGGGGCGGGCCTACGCCCTCGACGGGGACACGATCCGCATCGGCGAGAGCAGGATCCGCCTGAAGGGAATCGACGCGCCGGAACTCGACCAGTCCTGCATGCGCGGCGAAACCCCGGTCCTGTGCGGGGAGAAGGCGCGCGATACGCTGCTCGGCCTGATCCTCAACCAGCATGTGGAGTGCCGCATCGCGGGGCACGACCGCTACCAGCGCCAGCTCGCCCGGTGCTACGTGAAGGGCGAGGACATCGGGGCGCGCATGGTGGCCGAAGGCTGCGCCGTCTCCTACGGCGACTACCGCCTGCTCGAGGCGAAGGCGCGTCTCCAGTCCCGCGGGATCTGGGCCACCACGTTCGAGCGGCCGCAGGAATGGCGGCGACGCCACCTCTATTGAGGAGCCTGCGCGACCTCCTGCCGTGCCGCACCGCCTCGACCCGGAGGCCGGGAGCTCCCATGTTCCGGGGATGGACCGCTCCGAAGACTTTTCCGCCCTCGCACGACGCCTTCAGGCCTGCCGCATCTGCCGGGATGCGCCCCGCTACGGAGCGGCGCTGCCCCACGAGCCGCGCCCGATTCTCCAGGGCAGCGCCACGGCGCGCCTGTGCATCGCCAGCCAGGCGCCGGGCACCCGCGCCCATGCCAGCGGCATTCCGTTCTCCGACCGCTCGGGCGCCCGCCTGAGGGAGTGGCTCGGCCTCGACCCGCAGACCTTCTACGACCCCGCCCGCGTCGCCATCGTGCCCATGGGCGCGTGCTTTCCGGGCCAGGACGCCAAGGGCGGCGACCTGCCGCCGCGGCGGGAATGCGCCGAGACGTGGCGCGCGCCGATCCTTGCGGCTCTCCCCCGTCTCGAGCTCGTGCTGCTGATCGGGCAGTACGCCCAGGCCTGGCACATGGACGGGAACTTCCGCGACGGGCTCACGCAGACCGTCAGGCGCTGGCGCGGGTTTCTCTCCGCTCCCCGGCATCCGCGCGTCCTCCCGCTGCCGCACCCTTCCTGGCGCAACAACGGCTGGCTTCGGAACAATCCGTGGTTCGAGGCGGAGCTTTTGCCCGTGCTTCGCAGCGAAGTCCGCTCTATGCTCTCGCGCGACGAGAGGGAGCCTGCTGCATGAGCCCAACCACCTTGCGCGTGACCACGGACGGACCCGTCGCCACCGTGGCGCTCGCGCGACCCGACAAGCTGAATGCGCTCAACGCCACGAAGCATGCGGAACTGCGCGACACGCTCGCCCGCTTCGCCGAGGACGACGCGATCAGGGTCGTGGTTCTGACGGGGGAGGGGAGGGCCTTCTCGTCCGGCCAGGACCTCACGGAGGACCTGCCGCGCGACGAGCAGGGCCGCATCGACCTGGGCCCGCCCCTCGCGCGCGACTACAACCCCCTCGTCCTGAGACTCGCCGACTATCCCAAGCTCACCATCGCGGCCCTCAACGGGCCGGCGGTCGGCGCGTCCATGAACATCGCGCTCGCCTGCGACATCGTCGTCGCGGCGCGCTCGGCCTATCTCCAGGAGGCCTTCTCCAGGATCGCCCTCATCCCCGATGCGGGCGGCACCTGGATCCTGCCCCGGCTCGTCGGGCCGAAGCGGGCGCTCGCCCTCATGCTCACGGCGGAGCCGATCTCCGCGGAGGAGGCGAAGGCCATGGGACTCGTGTTCAAGGTGTTCGACGACGCGACGTTCCGGCAAGACGTCGCCGCTTTCGCCGCGTCCCTCGCGCAGGGGCCGGGGCTCGCGTACCGGCTCACCAAGCGCGCCGTGTCGGAAAGCCTTGGGAACGATCTGGCGACCCAGCTCGGCCTCGAGGCGGAACTGCAGCGCGAGGCCGGGTTCAGCCGCGACTTCATGGAAGGCATCGTGGCCTTCCGCGAGAAGCGCGCCCCGAAATTCGAGGGGCGTTGAGGGAGGCCGCGCCGTGCGCATCACCTACATCATCCTCGGGCTCCTCGTCTTCGGCGCCGTCCTGACGATGCTCATCTCGCAGGACCCGCAGAAATCCGCCTCCCTCTCGCAGATGTACCGGGACGCCGCATTCTCCGGCGAGACGCGCGAGATCGTCCTCGCGCTCCTCGCCTTCGGCATCGGCGGGTTCATCGTCTATCTCACCATGACGCGGCGCTGACGGGAGCGCCGCGTGTCGCGGCGCTCAGACGAGGTAGAAGTCCTTCTCGGTCATCTTGAGGTTCTTCTGCAGCGTCGCGATCTGCACCGCCGCCGCGCTGCCGGTGCCGTCGGCATCGTAGAAGAGCGCGCCGGTCTTCTTGTCGTAGACCGCCCGGTCGTCCGCATCGTGCGCCTTCGCGCCCGCATGGAACGCGGTCTTGGCCAGCACGCCCTTCTTGGCGATGCCCTTGAAGACCTTTCTCGCCAGATGGATCGTGTCGTCCTTGACGGAGAAGTCGACGATCCGGTCCAGGTTGGTCTTGCCCGGTTTGGTGTCGAACACGAACACGTCCCTGCCCGCCCCGCCGGCGAGCACGTCCCGGCCCAGGCCGCCGGAAAGCCGGTCGTTTCCCGCAAGGCCGCGCAAGGTGTCGTTGCCGGCAAGGCCCGACAGGACGTCGTTCAGAACGCCCCCGGTGAGGATGTCGGCGCCTGCGGTCCCCGCCCTGGTGAGGGGAACGGGCTGGGCGGGAAGAGGGGCGGGCTCCACAGGGAGGGGAGCGGGCTCGAAAACGTCGGTGACGGCGATAACGAAAGTGTCGGAAGCATACCCGCCGTATCCGTCCTCGACCCGCACGGTCACCGAATGCTGCCGCGCGGTCTCGTAATCGAGGGCCTTCCGGAGGACGAGGCTGTTGCCCTCGATGGCGAAGGCGCCGGTCGGGTCCGTCAGCGTGTAGGTGAGCGCGTCTCCATCCCCATCCTGCGCCGACAGGGTGGCGACGACGGAGCCGACGGCTGCATTCTCGGCAACGGACGTGCGGGAGATCGACAGATCGCCCGGATTGGCGTTGGGTCCGTTCGCATCGTACTCGACCAGGAAGAAGAGGATGTTCGCGAGGGCGAGGTCGTTCCACTGGCCCGCGACGCCGATGCCGCCGCCGGGCTGCGGCCAGGACGAAAGGGCGAGAGCGCCGCCGTCCTGACCGTTCGGGCTCACCTCGGGATCGGTGAAGTCGTCCGGCTCGGCGCCCCGGGCGCCCGAGCCCCAGTTCGCGTAGGGACCGACGGACGTCCCGTCCGCCCATTTCCACTGCCCTTCCGCCTCCATGTCGGTGGCGCCGATCCAGACATACTCGGCGCCGCCGCCATCGGCAGCCGTACGGTGCTGCGTCCAGGTGGCCTTCTCGCGCATCGCGAAGTTGAGGATCGCCGCGTTCTCGGCCGCCGACTCGATCTTCGCGAGATGGCCGCCGAGGTCCCAGGCGACGTCTTTCGCGCCGTACCACGTGAGAGCCGTGTCCGTCCTGATTTCGTAGACGTGACCGTTGAAATGCAGATGAGCCAAGAAAATCTCCAAGAACTGACAATTTTCGAGCGTTATAACTTTGCGTAACGCCTCCTGCAATGTCGCTCTTGTCGCAGCCGGGCGGCTCAGCGCTCCAGCCGGGCGATGAGGCTCGACGTATCCCAGCGGTTGCCGCCCATGCGCTGAACGTCCGCGTAGAACTGGTCCACCAGGGCGGTGACGGGGAGCTGGGCGCCGTTCTTGCGCGCCTCGGCCAGGACGATGGCGAGGTCCTTGCGCATCCAGTCCACGGCGAAGCCGAAGTCGAACCGGCCTTCGTTCATGGTCCTGCCGCGGTTCTCCATCTGCCAGGAGCCGGCCGCGCCCTTGGAGATCACGTCGAGCACCGCCTCGATGTCGAGCCCGGCGCGCTTGCCGAAGTGAATGCCTTCCGAGAGGCCCTGGACGACTCCCGCGATGCAGATCTGGTTGATCATCTTGGTGAGCTGCCCGGCCCCGGCCGGGCCCATGAGCCGGCAGGCGCGGGCGAAGCTCATGATGACCGGCTCCGCCTCGGCGTAAGGCTCCGCGTCGCCGCCGCACATGACCGTCAGCACCCCGTTCTCGGCGCCCGCCTGTCCGCCCGAGACCGGCGCGTCGATGAAGGCGGCGCCCTTCTCCTTCGCGGCCCGGTGGAGCTCGCGGGCGATCTCCGCGGAGGCGGTGGTGTGGTCGACGAAGATCGCGCCGGGCCGCAGGGCCTGGAAGGCGCCGTCCGGGCCGAGCGTGACCTGGCGCAGGTCGTCGTCGTTGCCCACGCAGGCGAAGACGATGTCCTGCCCTTCCGCCGCCTCGCGCGGCGTGCGGACCGCACGCCCGCCGTTCTCCGACACCCACCGATCGGCCTTCTCGGCCGTGCGGTTGTAGACCGTCACCTCGTGGCCCTTGGCCTTGAGGTGACGCGCCATGGGATAGCCCATGACGCCGAGACCGATGAAAGAGACCTTTGCCATCCCTTGCTCCCTGAACCGTCGCCAACGGTTCTATGAAGAGAGGGAGCGGCGGGCAACCGTCCTATTTGACTTTGATGTCGAACGGAAAGTACTTTGCCTGGATGCGGTCGTAGGTGCCGTCGGCGATGACCTGATCGATGGCGCCGTCGAACTGCGCCTTCAGGGCCGCATCGTCCTTGCGGAGCCCGATGCCGTAGAACTGGCGCCTGTAGGGCGGGTTCGCCGGGGCGAGGCCGAGGATGCGGCAGCATTCGCCCTCGCGGGTCTTCAGGAACTCGGCGAGGGCGCGCTGCCCGCCGAACACCGCGTCGATGCGGCCGACCAGAAGATCCAGATTGGCTTCCACCGGCGAGGAATAGGAGACGATCTCGGACATCTTGTAATGCTGCCTGAGATAGTCGAGGTGGTCCGTGCGGTCCGTGGCGCCGATCTTCTTGCCGGCGAGCGCCAGGGGCGTCACCCCTTCGAGGGGGCCGTCCTTGGCGGCGATGAAGACGGCCGGGATCCGGTAATAGGGCTTGGAGAAGGCGATGCGCTTCTGCCGCCTCTCCGTGATCTCGAGGGAGGACATGACGGCGTCGTACTCGCGGTTGAGGAGCCCGCGGACGATGCCCTCCCAATCGTGCTGCACGAAGACGCATTCCGCCTTCATGGCCGCGCAGAGGGCCTTGCCGAGGTCGACCTCGAAGCCCTGCAGCTCGTTGTTCTCCATGTAGTTGAAGGGGGGATACGCCCCTTCGACCGCGATGCGGACGGCGGGCTTCTCCTGCGCGGCTGCCGGCAGGCCGGAGACGAGCCAGAAGAAGAGGCCCGCCGCCGTGGCCAGTCGTCGTCCGAAACTCAACACGATCACGATGCTGCAGCCTTGATTGTCGCCCGCGATATTCCGTGAACCCGATGAATAGTCAAGATTCGCGCGCGTCCAATACTGCCGTGGGACAGTATTCTCGCCCTCAGCCGCCGGTGGTGCTCATGTGGCGTCCGACGGCGGGCCGCGAATGGCGGCGGTCGATGACGAAGTCGTGCCCCTTGGGCTTGCGCGCGATCGCCTCGGCGATGGTCTGCCGGAGCAGGTCGTCGCTCTTCGACGCCCGCACGGGATGCCGCAGGTCGGCGGCGTCCTCCTGGCCCAGGCACATGAAGAGCTGCCCCGTGCAGGTCAGGCGCACCCGGTTGCAGCTCTCGCAGAAGTTATGGGTCATCGGCGTGATGAAGCCGAGCCTGCCGCCGGTTTCCGCGACGCGCACGTAGCGGGCCGGGCCGCCCGTGCGCTCGTCGGTGGGCGTCAGGGTGAAGCGCTGGGCGAGGCGTGCCCGCACGAGGGAGAGGGGCAGGTACTGGTCGATGCGTTGTCCCTCGATCTCGCCCAGCGGCATGACCTCGATGAGGGTCAGGTCCATGCCCTGCCCGTGGGCCCAGGTCAGGAGCGTCTCGATCTCGTCCTCGTTCACGTCCTTGAGGGCGACGGCGTTGATCTTGACCTTGAGCCCGGCGCGCCGGGCCGCCTCGATGCCGCCCATCACCTTGGAGAGGTCGCCCCAGCGGGTGAGGCGGCGGAACTTGTCCGCGTCCAGGGTGTCGAGGGACACGTTGACGCGCCGCACCCCGCAGGCGGCGAGCTCGGCCGCGTGGCGGGCGAGCTGCGAGCCGTTGGTGGTGAGGGTGAGCTCGTCGAGGGCTCCCGTCTCCAGGTGGCGGGAGAGGGAGCGGAACAGGCTCATGATGTCCCGCCGCACCAGCGGCTCGCCGCCGGTGATCCGCAGCTTGCGCACCCCGTTCTCCACGAAGGCGGAGCAGATCCGGTCCAGCTCCTCCAGGGTGAGGAGATCCCGCTTGGGCAGGAAGGTCATGTCCTCCGACATGCAGTAGACGCACCGGAAGTCGCACCGGTCCGTCACCGAGACCCGCAGATAGGTCACGCGCCGGCCGAACGGGTCGACCAGCGGGCCGGGGGCGGACAGGGGCGCGGTCGTCTCTCCCGTCATGGGGTTCCTCTGGGTGCTTACCGGGACTTGCCCTCAGGGTAATTATCGGCCAGCTAGCGTCAATTCACAAAGCGGGCAGACGAGGCGCGACATGACCACGGAACGCTGGCCTACGGAACTGCGGCTCGCGGCCGACCGGCGCAGCCTGCGGATCGTCTTCGACGACGGAGCGGCCTTCGACCTGCCGGCGGAATACCTGCGCGTGACGAGCCCCTCCGCCGAGGTCCAGGGCCACAGCCCGGCCGAGCGCAGGACGGTGCCGGGCAAGCGCAACGTGGAGATCGTCGGGGTCGAGCCGGTGGGCAACTATGCCGTCAAGCTGATCTTCGACGACATGCACGACACCGGCATCTACGGCTGGGATTATCTCTACCGGCTCGGCGCCGAAAAGGAGGAGCGCTTTGCGGCCTACCTCGCCGAGCTCCAGGCGAAGGGATTGTCGCGCGACCGGTGAGGGTTTCCCGGATCTCGTCACGATGCCGAGGCCGCGCAGCGGAACTTGGCCGTAAGGATCACGCGGAGCGGGGAATCCGGAGCCGCTGCGGCTGCGTCCGGTCCTGCATCGCTGGCGGCCATGGCTTCCGGGCCCGGCCCAAGGGGCCGTCCCGGATTGACGATGGAGGCGCCGCCCCACCTCCCTCCCATGCGGAAGAGAGGTGGGAAGCGCCGTAGAACGCTTACCGCAGCACCACCACGCGGGCGCCGACCTTCGCCCGGTTGTAGAGGTCGATCACGTCCTCGTTGGTCATGCGGATGCAGCCGGACGACACGGCCTCGCCGATGGTCTCGGGCTCGTTGGAGCCGTGGATGCGGTAGATCGTGCTGCCGATGTAGAGGGCGCGGGCGCCCAGCGGATTGTCCGGGCCGCCGGCCATGTAGCGGGGCAGGTCGGGGCGGCGCTTGAGCATGGAGGACGGGGGACGCCAGTCGGGCCATTCGCGCTTCATGGTCACGGAATGGCTGCCCGCCCAGGTGAATCCGGGACGGCCCACGCCGACCCCGTAGCGAACGGCCTTGCCGTCGCCGAGCACGAAGTAGAGCCGCCGCTCGCTCGTGGAGACGACGATGGTCCCCGGCGCATAGCGCCCGTCGAAGGAGACGATTTCGCGCGGGATGGGGGAAGCCTGCGCGTTCAGCGAGTTCTCCGGCCCGTAAAGGGGCTGCCGGGTGAGGGGGTCGATTGCAGTGAAAGCTGCGGCCGGTGTCGCCAGGGCGGCGAAGGCGCAGGCAAGCCCGAGCAGGGCGGCGCGGGAGCGTCCCATGTTTGCCTCGAAAAGACCGTGTTTGATGCGGGTTTCTCATTGCTCAACGCAATGGCCGCGTTTCGGATCCGTTGACTACCAAAGGATCTGCGGAAAATCATCCGGATCCTCTGCCATCTTTTCGCCACGTCGTAACCGGGCGGTTAAGGCCGCGCTGCCACAATCGCCCGGACGAAAACTCCATCCCGGATGCGTCGAACCGCTTGACGCCGGGGGACCAACGACTCTAGAAGGCCCTGGTCAGGGCGCGTAGCTCAGCGGGAGAGCATTCGCTTCACACGCGAAGGGTCACAGGTTCAATCCCTGTCGCGCCCACCATTCCTTCCTGACCGACAGCTTCACGTTTTCGTGCGCGGCCGCGCCGCGAGGGCCGATGCCTTACGCCGCGGCGAGGCGCACCAGGGTGCCGACCGCGTCGTAGAGTTCGTCGAAATGCCCGATCACCAGATCCGGATTGAGCCGCCGCACCGGCACGTCCGTGTAACCGAAGGGCACCGCGACGGAGGGGACGCGCGCCGCCTGCGCGGTCACGATATCCGTGCGCGAGTCGCCCACCATCACCGCCCGGCTCAGGCTGCCGCCCGCCCGCTCGATGGTGAGCGTGAGGTGGCGCGGGTCGGGCTTGAAGAAGGGGAACGTGTCGCGTCCGCAATTGGCGGCGAAGCGGTGGGCGATCCCCAGCGCCTCGAGCAGGCGGACGGAATGGTCCTCGAACTTGTTGGTGCACACGGCCAGCAGGAAGCCTGCCCGCTGCAGCCGCTCGAGGGCGGCCTCCACGCCCGGATAGAGCTTCGTGTGGACGCAGATGTTGTCGCGGTAGTGGACCATGAAGCGCTGGAACAGGCGGTCCAGGTGCTCGGGCGTCAGCTCCTTCCGGCCCGCCTCGAAACCCCGCTGGAGCAGCGCCCTCGCGCCGGCGCCGACCAGGTCCCGCGCCTTGCGGACGGGCAGGGGCGGAAGGCCCTCGTCCGCGAGGATGGCGTTGAGGGTCCCGACCAGATCCCCGGCCGTGTCGGCGAGCGTGCCGTCGAGATCGAAGACGACGATGGGCGGTGCGACGCGGGCCGCGACGGATGGGCTATGAATGGCCATGGAGGTCGGCTACCTGCACAGGACGAGGGAATCAAGCTGAGGGGATGATATGGTCTTCTGGTTGATTCGTTCTTACCGGGCTCACCAAGAAGGAGTGTTGAATGCGGCTTTCCGGATCCTTGGGATATCTGTCCTCGGTTATCGTGCTGGGTAGCCTGACGGTTCCCGCCTTCGCCGCTCCCTACGATTTCGTGCCCGCTCCGCAGACCGACCTGAACCGGATCTACCGGATCGACCGCATCACCGGGGAGGTCAGCTCCTGCCAGTACGGCCTCCAGGAGGGGACCGTCGGCGTCACCCTCTGCTTCGGGTCGGGCGAGGGGGCGGGGCCGCAGGCGCCCGGCGAGTACGGGCTCGTCGCCTCCCGCCATGAGCGCGAGGGCGGAGTGTTCCGGGTCAACTACCGGACCGGCGACATGAGCATCTGCTACGTGTTCGACGAGAAGGTGGTGTGCACCCCCCAGGCCAATCCCTCGACGCAAGGGGCGCCCGCGACGGCTCCCGCCGCGACCCCGAGCGTGCGGCCCGGCACGGGCGCATCGCCGCAGCGGCCCTGACCGGCCTTGCCGGGACCGATCCATCCAGCCAAAAGAGCGTGAAACATTCTTTCTTCCCATGGCCGTGACGTGCTAGAGCCCAGCCGGGCCGGCCCTCGCCGGGGGACGACCAGCGTTAGGAACCATCAGTGAGCGACAATCTGAAGCGCGATGCGGCGGAGCGCGCCGCGGCTCTCGTGACCGACGGGATGAGGCTCGGGCTCGGCACCGGGTCCACGGCCGCCTATTTCGTGGCCGCCCTCGGCGCGCGCGTGCGGCAGGGGCTGTCGGTCGTCGGGGTCCCGACCTCGGAGGCCACCCGCGAGCAGGCCACCCGCGAGGGCATTCCGCTGACGACGCTCGACGAGACTCCCGAGCTCGACCTGACCATCGACGGGGCCGACGAGCTGGACGACGACCTCCGCCTCATCAAGGGCGGCGGCGGCGCGCTGCTGCGGGAGAAGATCGTGGCCTCGGCGAGCCGCCGCATGATCGTGATCGCGGACGGCTCGAAGCGGGTCTCCCGGCTCGGACGCTTCCCGCTGCCCATCGAGGTGGTGCCGTTCGGCCTGCGGGCGACCCAGGTCGCCATCGAGAAGCTCCTCGAAACGCTGGAGATGTCCGGGGAGCTGCACCTGCGGAGAATGGCCGACGGGAGTCCCTACATCACTGACGGCGGCCACTTCATCCTCGATGCGCATCTCAAGCGCATCGAGAAGCCCAACGTTCTCGCCTCGACGCTCAACAACATTCCCGGCGTCGTGGAGCACGGCCTCTTCATCGGCCTTGCCACCGGAGCGATCGTCGCGACCGGGCACGGCCTCGTCGAACTCGGTCAGATCTGACCGCCAAACGTCATGACTGGAGCTTGAACCCCATGATCCGTACCGCCCCTCGCCTGGCCTCCGTCGCCGCCGCTCTCGTGCTCCTCGCGACGAGCCCCGTGCTCGCGCAGACCGCGCAGCCCACGGAAAGCCAGCTGGCCCTGGCCCGCGAGGTCGCCGTCAGCTCCGGCATGACCCGGTCCTTCGACGCCCTGACGGAGCCCTTCTTCGCCCAGCTCCAGCAGATGAACGTGACCCGTCCCGAGATCCGGAAGGACCTCGACGAGGTGGTCGCCATCATCCGTCCGGAAGTCGAGCAGCAGAAGGGGAAGCTGATCGAGAGCGCCGCCCGCGCCTTCGCGAGCCGCTTCACCGAGGCCGAGCTCAAGGAGATCGCCGTCTTCTACCGGTCGCCGGCCGGCAAGAAGTACGTGGAGGTCCAGCCCGGCCTCCTCGACGACATCGTCAAGGACCTCGCCACGTGGACGCAGAACATGTCCGAGTACATCATGATCCGCGCCCGCGCCGAGATGGGCAAGCGCGGCCACCAGCTGCAGTAGGCCGCTGCACCTTCAGGATGTGAAAAGGCCCGGTTTCCCGGGCCTTTTTCGTTTGTGCGGCATGGGGCGGGGCGGCAGGCGTAGAGCGGATTGCGCTTCGATGGAATCGCGCTCCGCTCCGAAGCTCTTGGTTTGCCGCCTTTCCGGACGGACCCGGCGGGCCGCGTCAGCGACCCGGAGGGCCGCCGTCAGCGACCCGGAGGGCCGCGCCAGCGAAAACCGGTTCCCGCTTCTCCTGAACAGGCTCTAATCCTCGTTCATCTTGAACCGGTTGAGGCCCTTCAGCACGAAGGGGAGGATCAGCGCGATGAGGGCGATGACGAGGAGCGTCGCGGAGATCGGGCTCTGGAGCAGGATCATCGGATCTCCCAGGCTGATCGACAGGGCGCGGCGCAGCTGCGCTTCCGCGATGGGACCCAGGATCAGGCCCACCACCACCGGGGCGATGGGATAGTCGAAGCGCCGCATCAGGAAGCCGAGGACGCCGAAGGCCCCGAGCATGGTCAGCTCCACCACCGAAGGCTTGGCGGCGATGGTGCCCATGGTGGCGAAGACCAGGATGCCCGCATAGAGCCAGGGCTGCGGAATGGCGAGCAGCCTCACCCACAGGCCGACCAGCGGCAGGTTGAGCACCAGCAGCATCGCATTGGCGATGAAGAGGCTGGCGATCAGGCCCCAGACCAGCTCCGGCCGCTCGGCGAAGAGCAGGGGGCCGGGATTCAGGCCATATTGCTGGAAGCCCGCCAGCATCATCGCCGCGGTCGCGGAGGTGGGGAGGCCGAGCGCCAGGAGCGGCACCAGGGTGCCGGCCGCGGAGGCGTTGTTGGCGGCCTCCGGCCCGGCGACCCCCTCGATGGCGCCCCTGCCGAACTCCTCCGGATGCTTGGTCAGCCGCTTCTCGGTGGAATAGGACAGGAAGGTCGGGATCTCCGCGCCGCCGGCAGGCAGGGCGCCGATGGGGAAGCCGAAGAGGGTGCCGCGGATCCACGGTCCCCAGGAGCGCTTCCAGTCCTCCTTCGTCATCCACAGGGAGCCGCGCACCGGCTCGATCGCCTCCTCCTGGATATGGCGGCGGGAGGCGACGTAGAGCGCCTCGCCTACCGCGAAGAGGCCGACCGCCAGGGTCGTCACCTCGACCCCGTCGAGGAGTTCAGGCACGCCGAAGGTCAGGCGGGCCTGGCCGGTGAGCTTGTCGATGCCCACCAGGCCGAGGGCCAGGCCGATAAACAGGCTCGTCAGGCCCCGGACCGGCGAGTCGCCGAAGGTGGCGGAGACCGTGACGAAGGCCACGCACATGAGGGCGAAGTAGTCCTCGGGCCCGAACCGCACCGCCAGCTCGACCAGGGTCGGCGCCAGGAAGGCGAGGCCCAGCGTCGCGATGGTGCCGGCCACGAACGAGCCGATGGCCGAGGTGGCGAGGGCGGGACCGCCGCGCCCGGCCTTGGCCATCTTGTTGCCTTCGAGCGCCGTCGCCATGGAGGCGCTCTCGCCCGGCGTGTTGATGAGAATCGCCGTGGTCGAGCCGCCGTACATGCCGCCGTAGTAGATGCCGGCGAACATGATGATCGACCCGCCCGGGTCGAGCTTGAAGGTGATCGGCAGGAGCAGGGCGACCGTCAGCGCCGGGCCGATGCCGGGGAGCACGCCGACGGCGGTGCCGAGGAGCACGCCGACGAGCGCGAAGAGCAGGTTCATCGGCTGGATCGCGACGGTCAGGCCATGGGCGAGGGCGTAGAGGGAATCCATGGCGTTCAGGCTCCGATCAGGCGTTCCAGGGGACCCATCGGCAGGGTCAGCGTCAGAAGCTTGGCGAACAGCAGGTAGATCACGAGGCCCGCCGCGAGGCCGATGAGGAGATCGGTGACGAAGGCGCGCCGGCCGAAGGCCGCCGCCGTGCAAGCGAACAGCACCGACGTCGCGGGAATGAAGCCGACCTCGAACCGGATGAAGGCGATGAGGAGGGCGAGCCCGGCGACGATCAGGAGGATCGGCGTCCAGCGCAGGCTCTCGCGCTCGGGCAGGTCGCCGCGGAAGGCGGCGATCGCGTTGCCGACCGCGAGGATCGCGAGGCCCACGGCCACGACGATAGGCATGGCCTTCGGGCCGAGCCCGTAGACCGAGGAGAGCTGGAGGCTGTTCATGTCCCGCCAGATGATCCCGGCAAGAACGAGGAGCACCAGGGCGATCAGGAGACCCGCCTTGTCGACGCGCCGCGGCGTGGGTGTCGTCATAGTCGCTTTCCTTAAAAAGAAGCGCCGCTCGGGGCGGCGCTTCCCACGTCGTTCCGGTCCGGCCTCTTATGACTTCACGAGCCCGACGGAGGTCAAGATCTCTTTGGTGCGGGCCTGGTCCTCCGCAAGGAACTTGGCGAAGGCGTCGCCGGAGAGATAGGCGTCGTCCCAGCCCTTCTGCTTCAGGATCTCCTGCCACTCCTTCGACTTGACCATCTTGTCGATGGTGTCGACGAGGGCCTTCTTCTGGTCCGCGCTGATGCCGGGAGCCGCCACGACCGCGCGCCAGTTGGCGATCTCCAGGTCGACGCCCTGGTCCTTGAGGGACGGCATCTCGGCGGTGCCCTTGCCGGCCGGGGTGGTCAGGCCGATGAGGCGCAGCTTGCCGGCCTTGATCTGGCTCTCGAACTCGCCGTAGCCGGAGATGCCGGCGGTCACCTTGCCGCCTAGGATCGCCGCGAGCGACTCGCCGCCGCCGGAGAACGGGATGTAGTTGATCTTCGTCGGGTCGGCCCCGACCGCCTTGGCGAAGAGCGCCACGGCGATGTGGTCGACGCCGCCCGCCGAGCCGCCGGCCCAGGTCACCTTCGCCGGATCGGCCTTCATGGCCGCCGCGAGGTCCTTGGCGTTCTTGATCGGGGAATCGGCCGGCACCACGATGGCCTCGTACTCGCCGGTCAGGCGGGCGATGGGAGTGGTCTGGTCGAGGGTCACCGGCGACTTGTTGGTGAGCAGCGCGCCGACCATCACGTAGCCCATGACCATGAGCTGGCTGCCGTCGCCCTTCGCGCCGTTCACGAACTGCGCGATGCCGATGGAGCCGCCCGCGCCCGGGACGTTGGTGACCTGGACGCTCTTCGCGAGGCCGGCCTGCGTGAGCGCCTGCTGCATGGAGCGGGCGGTCTGGTCCCAGCCGCCGCCCGGGGCCGCCGGAGCCATGATCTTCATTTCGGCCATCTGGGCCGAGGCCGTGGTGACGAGGCCCGCGACGGCCGCCGCGGCGAGGATGCCGCGCCAGAGGCCCTTGCGATAATGGCTCATTCTGTTTCCTCCGATCGTTCTGAGACTTGGGCGCGTGTCGCAGGGACGAGGCCCGGCGGGCCCGCGCGCTGCGACAAACGGTAAAGGTGGAAATTCGGCGCCGCAAGCGCTTGCTGCTTTATCGGCGTTGAACCTTCGCGTAAGACCCACCCCATGGAAGTTATCGCTCCCGAAGCCGCCGGCGGGCCGCCGGCGGGGTTGCAGACCAGGCAGGCTCGCGCCCTCTGGCACGCCGCCATGGCGGCGCTTGCGCTCATGCCTCTCGGCATGGCGGTCGCGCACCGTTCGAGCCCGGTCTTCGCGGCGCTCGCGGCGCTCCTCGCCCTTGCGGCGGTGGCGGCGGAGGGGCGGCTCGCGGAATTCGGCCGCGCCGCGCGCGGCGCCCTCGCATCGCCGCTCGGCCTGTCCGCGCTCGCCTTTCTCGCCTGGTGCGTCCTGTCCCTCGGCTGGAGCGAATTCAGGCTCGTTTCCGTCTCCGCCCTCGGCGAGTTCGGCATCTCCGTCGCGGCCGCCTTCGTGCTTGCCCTGACGCTGCCGGCGCGGATGACCCGCCCCGCCTTCTGGCTCCTGGTGGCCTGCTCCGTCGTCGCCTGCGTCACGACGATCTTCGAGCTGCGCACCGGGCTCGCCCTGCGCCGCTCGCTCGGGATGCGCTGGCACAGCTTCATCTTCAACCGCCCGGTCCTGACGCTCCTGTGCCTCCTGCCGCCCGTCGCGGCCTTCATGCTGCGCGGCATGCGCCATGGCTGGATGCCCGGCCTGGCCTTCGCCGGCCTGGTCTTTGCGGCCATGGCCCATTCCGAGAGCGGCGCTTCCGTGCTCGGCTTCGCGGCGGGCGCAGTCACCTTCCTCGCGGCCCTCGCCGCCCCGCGTCTCGTGGCGGGCGCCGCCGCCGTCGCCTTCACGGTCCTGACGGCCGCCGCCCCGTTCCTCGGGCCCATCGCGGACCGCGCGATTCCCGCGAGCGTCCATCGGAAGCTCGCCGCCGACCATTCCCGCGACCGGGTCGACATCTGGATCAGCTTCGGGGAGGTCATCCGGCACCAGCCCTTCGCCGGGGCGGGCTTCGGCGTGAGTCCCCGGATGCGCGACACGGCGGTCGCCGGCCGGGTACCGAGCGAGGGCGAGACCCTTCTCGGCGTGGGCCATCCCCACAACGCCCTCATCCAGATCTGGGCCGAGCTCGGCGCCGTGGGCGCGGTCCTCGCGCTTGCCGCGATCCTCCTGCTCCTGCGCACCATTGCCCGGCAGGAGCGGCCGATCGCTGCGGCGTCCCTGGCGCTCCTCGGGAGCGCCACGGCGGTCGCCCTCGTCGGCCACGGAGCCTGGCAGGGATGGTGGGCGGCCGCGCTGGGAGCCGCCATCGTATGGATTCTGGCCGTGCGCCGGATGCAAAGGGAGACGGGAGCATGAGCCAATTCGACGTCGATCTCTTCGTCATCGGCGCGGGATCCGGCGGCGTGCGCGCCGCGCGGGTCGCGGCGGGCTACGGCGCGCGCGTCATGATCGCGGAGGAGTACCGGGTGGGCGGGACCTGCGTGATCCGCGGCTGCGTGCCCAAGAAGCTCATGGTCTATGCCAGCCGCTTCGCCGAGGAGTTCGAGGACGCGGCGGCCTTCGGCTGGACCGTGGCCGAGCCGCGCTTCGACTGGGGGACGCTCGCCGCCAACGTGCACAAGGAGGTCGACCGGCTGGAGGGCATCTACCGGGCCAACCTGGAGAAGGCGGGCGTCGAGATCGTCGACAGCCGCGCGGTCGTCGTCGATCCGCACACCGTCCGCATCCTCCGGACCGGCCGGCAGGTCCGCGCCCGCTACATCCTCGTCGCGGTGGGCGCGCATCCTTCGATGAGCCCGGCGATACCGGGAGGCGAGCTCGCGATCACCTCGAACGAGGTGTTCCATCTCAAGGAGTTGCCGCGGCGCATCCTGGTGGTCGGCGGCGGGTACATCGCCGTGGAGTTCGCGGGGGTCTTCGCCGGTCTCGGCAGCGAGGTCACGCTGCTCCACCGGGGCGACAAGCTCCTGCGCGGCTTCGACGAGGACATCCGGGACGCCCTGGCCGAGGCCTACCGCCGCCGGGGCATCGGGCTCGCCCTGGAGCGGACCGTGCAGCGCCTCGAGAAGCGGCCCGGCGGCATCGCCGCCACCCTCAGCGACGGAACGACGATCGAGGCGGACCAGGTGCTCGTCGCCACCGGACGGCGGCCCAACACCGCCGCCCTCGGCCTGGAGGAGGCCGGGGTGAGCCTCGACGAGGCGGGCGCCGTCATCGTCGACGGCTATTCCCAGTCCGTCATTCCCTCGATCTATGCGGTCGGCGACGTGACGAACCGGGCGAACCTCACCCCCATCGCCATCCGCGAGGGGCACGCCTTCGCGGACACGGTGTTCGGCGGCAGGCCGACCATGGTGGACCACGACCTGATCCCCACCGCCGTCTTCTCGACCCCGGAGATCGGGGTCGTCGGGTGCGGCGAGGCGGCGGCGCGGGCCCGCTACGGGGAGGTCGAGATCTTCAAGACCTCGTTCCGCCCCATGAAGGCGACGGTCTCGGGCAGCGCCGACCGGGTGCTCATGAAGCTCGTGGTGGAGAAGGCGACCGACAAAGTGGTGGGCGTCCACATCCTCTCCCACGACGCGGGCGAGATGATCCAGCTCGCCGGCATCGCCGTCACCATGGGCGCCACTAAGGCCGATTTCGACTGCACCGTCGCCGTCCACCCGACGGCCGCCGAGGAGCTGGTGACCATGCGGACGCCGTTCGTGGTCAAGAAGCCCGAGGCGGTGGGGTAGCGAAACGCGGATGACTCGCCCCTAGAGCCTTTTCCGGAGAAGTGGGAACCGGTTTTCGCTGGCGCGGCCCTCCGGGTCGCTGGCGCGGCCCTTCGGGTCGCTGGCGCGGCCCTCCGGTTCCGTCCGAAAATGCGGCCAACCAAGAGCTTCGGAGCGGAGTGCGATTCCGTGGAGGCGCAAACCGCTCTAAGCTGTATCTTCTCGGATTTCCTGTGACCCGATCCTGTACAAGCCGGCCTGTCTATAACGAAAGAACTCGTGCGTCCGTGCACTTGTCTCTCTTTGAAACTGAGTTACATTTTCCCTTGAATGCTGCTTCGGCAAGAAGGAGCAATCCGGGCCTGTCGATGCTCATCGATGCCTGCATGTCACGTTGGAAGCGCGGCTTCGCGTTCCGAAAAATGGAGAGCTACAGTGGCGTTCTCAATCGAACGGGCACTTGCAGAATTCTTTAACAATTCTGGCGGTGGAGGGATCCAGTACGGCGGGACAGGCCAGGGAAGGCACATCACGGGCTCTCCTTCCGGCGGCAGAGGATATGTTGGCGACAAGTATCCGGCATGCGGAGGGACGGCGCATGTCAAACACCACACGCTCAAGGACACATGGAACCGAGACACCTCCCAGTGGGATAGCAACAGCTGGAATGACGTCAAGATCAAGTATCCTGGCGGCTCGGGCTATCAACATCCCGGCCCCCTAAACTATCAATCGCAAGACTACTGCAAAATAAATTCCAAGGGCTATGCCAACTGGGCTTGGCCCTATTACTGGGATTTCTTGCCCTAGCATTTGTCACGAAGCGTTGTGATCCCAGCAAGTTTGCTGGGATCCTGGTGTGTGATAGATGCCACAGGAGGGCGAGCGGCATAACGTGCACTCGCCTTTTTGTTTATGTCGTGTATAGGTGCCCTTTCGTGCCGCTTGTTGCGGTGAACGATGGGGATACTAGCGACACGGGGAGTGTGTCATGACCGAGCGGTGGACGCCCGACAGCTGGAGGAACAAGCCAATCCAGCAGGTCCCGGCCTATCCGGACCTTGAGGCGCTTGGAAACGTCGAGCAGCAGCTCGCCGGGTTTCCGCCGCTGGTTTTTGCAGGCGAGGCCAGAAAGCTGAAGCGGGCCCTCGGCAAGGTTGCCAAGGGCGAGGCCTTCCTCCTCCAGGGCGGCGACTGTGCCGAGAGCTTCGCCGAGCACTCCGCCGACAACATCCGCGACTTCTTCCGCCTGTTCCTGCAGATGGCGGTGGTGCTGACCTACGCGGGCAGCTCGCCCGTGGTGAAGGTGGGCCGCTCCGCCGGCCAGTTCGCCAAACCGCGCTCTTCCGATACGGAAGCCGTGAACGGGGTGGAGCTGCCGAGCTACCGGGGCGACATCATCAACGATATCGCCTTCACCCCCGAGGCCCGCACGCCCGATCCGCGCCGTCAGCTCATGGCCTACCGCCAGTCGGCGGCGACCCTGAACCTGATCCGCGCCTTCGCGACCGGCGGCTATGCCAACCTCGAGAATGCCCACCGCTGGATGCTGGGCTTCGTGAAGGACTCGCCCCAGTCCTCCCGCTACCGGGAGCTGGCCGAGCGCATCACGGAGAGCCTCGACTTCATGCGGGCCATCGGCATCGATCCGGAAACCCATCCGGAGATGCGCTCGACCGACTTCTACACGAGCCACGAGGCCCTGCTGCTCGGCTACGAGCAGGCGCTCACGCGCATCGATTCCACGACCGGCGACTGGTACGCCACCTCCGGCCACATGCTCTGGATCGGCGACCGTACCCGCCAGGAGGACCATGCCCACGTGGAATACATGCGCGGCATCAAGAATCCCATCGGCCTCAAGTGCGGCCCGTCCCTGACGCCGGACGGCCTGATGCGGCTCATCGACAAGCTCAACCCCGAGGACGAGCCCGGACGCCTGACCCTCATCTGCCGCTTCGGAGCCGACAAAGTGTTCGACCACCTGCCCGCCCTCGTGCGGAAGGTGAAGCAGGAGGGGCGCACGGTGGTGTGGTCCTGCGATCCCATGCACGGCAACACCATCAAGGCGGCCTCGGGCTACAAGACCCGGCCCTTCGAGCGGGTCATGAGCGAGGTCCGGGACTTCTTCGCCGTCCATCAGGCGGAGGGCACCTATGCGGGCGGCATCCACCTGGAGATGACCGGCAAGAACGTGACCGAATGCACGGGCGGCGCCCGGGCGCTCACGGACGCGGACCTCATGGACCGCTACCACACCTACTGCGACCCGCGCCTCAATGCCGAGCAGGCGCTGGAGATCGCCTTCCTGACTTCGGAACTGGTCAAGCAGGAGCGCCAGGGCCGTGCCCGGCCGGACGCGGTGGCCGCCGAGTAGTCCTCGTGCCAGGGCTGCAAATAAGAAGGGGCGCGAAAGCGCCCCTTTTCGTTGTGTTCACGATGTTCCGGGTTCGCGCCGGGTTCAGTGCAAATATCCGAGGAAGAAGAGAATCAGAATAATCGGCAGCGGAATGCCGATCAGCCACAAAAGAGCGCCTCTTAACATCGCCGTCTCCATTCGTTTCGTGGAGTGACAACGGGCTGGGCCGTTCCGGGTTCCGGGAAAGCCTGAAGGGGCGCCGCTCGCATCGCCGCCTCCCGGCACCGTGCGGCAGCCCGGGCATGCGGCACTGCTCCCCGGCCTTTCTTCCATCGCGGCGGGGAGGGGGGAAGCGGGCCGCCCGTGCGCCGGTCCTCCGGCGCCTCCCCTTGCGCAGGCTGCCGCCCTTCGCCATAGGGTTCTGCATGTCAAAGCCCATCGTCCGCTTCGCCCCGTCCCCGACCGGGCACATTCATATCGGCAACACCCGCGTCGCCCTGCTCAACGCGCTCTTCGCGCGCCGGGAGGGGGGCACCTTCATCCTGCGCTTCGACGACACGGACCTCGCGCGGTCGAAGCAGGAATACGCGGATTCCATCGAGGCCGATCTCGCCTGGCTGGGCATTCCGCCGAACGTGGTGGTGCGCCAGTCGGAGCGGTTCGAGCTCTATGACGATGCCGCGGAGCGGCTGAAGGGCATCGGCCGGCTCTATCCCTGCTACGAGACCCCGGAGGAGCTGGAGTTCCGCCGCAAGCGGCAGCTCGCCCGCGGCCTGCCGCCGATCTACGACCGGGCCGCCCTGAAGCTCACCGCCGAGGACCGCGCCAGGCTCGAGGCCGAGGGGCGGCGGCCCCACTGGCGCTTCCGGCTCGATCACCGGACCGTCGAATGGGACGATCTCGTGCGCGGCCACGCCCATGTCGATTGCGGCTCCCTCTCCGACCCGGTGCTGGTGCGGGAGGACGGCACCTATCTCTACACGCTGCCCTCCGTGGTGGACGACATCGCGCTCGGGATCACCCACGTGATCCGCGGCGAGGATCACGTCACCAACACGGCGGTGCAGATCCAGATCTTCGAGGCCCTCGGCGCGAAGGCGCCGGTCTTCGCCCATCACAGCCTGCTCATCACGGCGAGCGGGGAGGGGCTGTCGAAGCGCCTCGGGCACCTCTCGGTGAAGGGACTGCGCGAGGCCGGGCTGGAGCCGCAGGCCGTCGCGTCCCTCGCGGTTCTCGTGGGCTCGGCGGAAGCCGTGCGTCCCATGGCGGACCTCGACGAGCTCGCCCGCCTCATCGACTTCTCCCACATCTCCCGTGCTCCCGCGAAGTTCGACGAGCACGAGCTGGAGCAGCTCAACGCCCGCCTGATCCACGAGATGCCCTACGAGGCCGTGCGCGAGCGGCTCGCCGCCCTCGATGCGGACGGGGGCGAGGCGTTCTGGAACGCGATCCGCGGCAACCTGAGCAAGGTGGTGGAGGCCGCGGAATGGTGGGTCGTGGTGCGCGGGCCCATCGTGCCCCTCATCACCGAGCGGGCCTTCGTCGAGCAGGCGCGCAACCTCCTGCCGCCGGAGCCCTGGGACGGCCGGACCTGGAAGGCCTGGACCGAGGCGGTGAAGGAGGCCACCGGCGTGAAGGGCAAGGCCCTGTTCCTGCCCCTGCGCATGGCGCTCACCGGCCTCGATCACGGGCCCGAGCTCGGGGCGCTCCTGCCGCTCATCGGCCGGGAGAAGGCCTGGGCGCGGCTTTCGGGCGAGGCGGCTTAAGGCGCTCGACCTGTCGTTCCGGGGCGAGCGAAGCGAGAGCCCGGAACCTGTAACCGCTCGCGATTGAAGGATGTGGCAACGGGGCTCCACCCCTTTGTGCCGTCCCGGAATGGCAGCGGGAGTGTCACAGTCCCGCGCCGCTCTTCAGAAGCTTGTAGGTGATCGAGTCCGTGAGGGCCTGGAACGAGGCGTCGATGATGTTCGCCGAGACGCCGATGGTGGTCCAGCTGTCGCCTGCCGAATCCGAGAACTCGATGAGCACGCGCGTCACCGCGTCCGAACCGCCCTGGTAGATGCGCACCTTGTAGTCGGTGAGCTCCAGGTCCTGGATCAGGTCCTGGTACTTGCCGAGATCCTTGCGCAGCGCCACGTCGAGGGCGTTGACGGGGCCGTTGCCTTCCGCCGCCGAGATCAGCACCTCGTCGCCGACCCGCACCTTCACGATGGCCTCCGAGGCGGTCACCATCTCGCCGAGCGCATTGAAACGGCGCTCCACGTTCACCGAGAAGCGCTCGACCTGGAAGAAGGCGGGCACCTCGCCGAGCATGCGCTTGACGAGCACGTAGAAGGAGGCGTCCGCTCCCTCGAAGGCGAAGCCCTCGGCCTCCTTGCGCTTCACCTCGTCGAGGATGCGCGCCACGCGCCCGTCGCCCTTCTCGAAGGTGAAGCCGAGGCGCTTCAGCTCCGCGAGGATGTTGGACTGGCCGCCCTGATCCGAGACCAGCACCTTGCGCGCGTTGCCGACGCTTTCCGGCTCCACGTGCTCGTAGGTGCGCGGGTCCTTCAGCACGGCGGAGGCATGGATGCCCGCCTTGGTCGCGAAGGCGCTCGCGCCGACGAAGGGCGCATGGCGGTTCGGCTGGCGGTTGAGGATCTCGTCCACCTGCCGGGAGACGTGGGTGAGCTGGCTCAGGGCATCGTCCGACACGCCGAGGTCGAAGCGGGAGGCATAGCCGTCCTTCAGCTTCAGGGTGCCGATCAGGGTCACGAGATTGGCGTTGCCGCAGCGCTCCCCGAGCCCGTTGAGGGTGCCCTGGATGTGCCGCGCGCCCGCCTCCACCGCCGCGAGCGAGTTCGCGACCGCGCAGCCGCAGTCGTCGTGGGCATGGATGCCGAGGCGCTCGCCCGGAACGGTCTTCGCGACCTCGGCGACGATGGCCGAGACCTCGTGGGGCAGGGTGCCGCCGTTGGTGTCGCAGAGCACGACCCAGCGCGCGCCGGATTCGTAGGCCGTGCGCGCGCAGGAGAGCGCATAGTCCGGATTGGCCTTGTAGCCGTCGAAGAAGTGCTCGCAGTCCACGATCACCTCGCGGCCGCTCTCGCGGGCGGCGCGGACGCTGTCGCGGATGCCCGCGAGGTTCTCCTCCAGGGTCGTCTCCAGGGCCACGCGGACGTGGTAGTCCCAGGATTTGGTGACGAAGCAGATCGCGTCGGCCTTCGCTTCGAGGAGCGCCGCGACGCCGGGATCGTTGGACACGGAGCGGCCGGGCCGCTTGGTCATGCCGAAGGCGGCGAACCTGGCGCCCGTCGTGCGCTTCTCGGAGAAGAAGGCCGTGTCGAGCGGGTTCGCGCCCGGATACCCGCCCTCCACGTAATCGACCCCGATCCGGTCGAGGAGGCCGGCGATGGCGCGCTTGTCCTCCAGCGAGAAGTCGACCCCCGTGGTCTGGGCCCCGTCGCGCAGGGTCGTGTCGTACAGGTAGACGCGTTCGCGGGTCATGACGAAGCCTTCCCGTCCTCTTGCGGCGCGAGGCGCTTTTCCATGGTGGTGGTGGCGAGCCATTCGTCGCCGAGGGAGACGGTGTTCCGGCGCTGGGGCATGAAGCCGCGCCGCTCGAAGAAGGGCCGCGCCGTGTCGCTCGCATCGACGGTGAGCCGCTTCGCTCCGCGGGCGCGGGCCAGCTTCTCGACGGCATCGTAGAGCATGGACGCGACGCCCTGCCCGGCCGTTGCGGGATGGACGTAGAGGAAGTCCACGCGCTCGTTGTCCTTCAGCGAGGCGAAGCCGACCGGCAGTCCTTCCATGGTGGCGAGCAGGGTGAGGCCCTCCGCGAGGCGCGTGCCGAAGCTCTCGTCGTCGGCGATCGCCGCCCAGGCCTCCCGCTGCGCCTCGCTGTAGTCCTCCTCGGCGAGCTCCATGACGCTGGCCTGGTAGATGTCGACGAGCCGCGGGAGGTCGCCGGGCAGGAAAGGCCGCAGGGCCGGTTTCGGCAAAGACTGTCCCATCAGCGTGCGACCTCCCAGGTGGTGGTGCCGTCCTTGTTGTCCTTCACGACGACGCTGAGGGCGGCGAGCTCGTCGCGGATGCGGTCGGACTCGGCCCAGTTCTTCGCCGCGCGGGCCTCCCGGCGCGCGGCGATCAGCGCCTCGACCGTGGCGGGGTCGACGGCGAGGGCCGCCCGGCGGCGGGCCTTCCAGGCCTCCAGGCCCTCCGCCAGGAAGCCGAGGGCGCGCAGGTTGCCGATGAGCTCCGCGTGGGCGCCCGCACCGTCGAGGGCGTGGAGCTCCGCGATCATCCGCGGCGTGTTGAGGTCATCGGCCAAGGCCTCGGTGACGGGCGCGGAGAATGCGGGAGCCGCATCCGTGCCGGCGGTCAGGCCGTACCACCGGTCGAGAACCTTCTCGCTCTCCTCCAGGCCGCGCACCGTCCAGTCGATGGGCTGGCGGTAATGGGTGCGCAGCATGTTGAAGCGCAGGACCTCGCCCGGCCAGTCCTTCAGCAGGTCGTGGATCGTCAGGAAGTTGCCGAGCGACTTCGACATCTTCTCGCTTTCCACCTGCAGGAAGCCGTTGTGCATCCACACGTTGGCCATGCGCGGCATGCCGAAGGCGCAGCAGCTCTGGGCGATCTCGTTCTCGTGATGCGGGAAGACCAGGTCGATGCCGCCGCCGTGGATGTCGAAGGTCTCGCGCGCCGCCGGGTCGTCGCAGGAGAGCCTCGTCTCGAAGGCCTTGACGAGGTGCCGCCAGGACATGGCCGAGCACTCGATGTGCCAGCCCGGGCGGCCCGGCGTGGCGATTCCGGCGGGGGAGGGCCAGGACGGGTCCTTCGGCCCGGAGGGCTTCCACAGGACGAAGTCCATGGGATCGCGCTTGTAGGGCGCCACGTCCACCCGCGCACCGGAGAGCAGCTCGTCCAGGGAGCGGTTGGAGAAGGCGCCGTATTTCGGCACGTTCGGGAGCCTCTGCATCCCCGAGACGCTGAAGAGGACGTGGTCTTCCGCCACGTAGGCGGCGCCGCGCGCGATCAGCCGCTCGATGATCATGCGCATCTCGTCGATGTGCTCGGTCGCACGGGGCTCCACGAAGCGGGGCGGCTGGCCGGGCGCGTTCACGTCGTCGGGCATCAGCACGCCGAGGGCGCGGATGTCGGCGTGGAACTGCGCCTCGGTCTTCTCGGTGACGAGGCGGATGGCCTCGTTGTGGGGCAGGTCCGGGTAGTCCCGCGCCGCCCGCGCGTTGATCTTGTCGTCCACATCCGTGATGTTGCGCACATACGTTACGGCATCCTCGCCGTAGACGTGGCGCAGCAGGCGGAAGAGGAGGTCGAAGACGATGATCGGGCGGGCGTTGCCGATATGCGCATAGTCGTAGACGGTCGGCCCGCAGACGTAGAGGCGCACGTTCTTCTCGTCGATCGGGACGAAATCGTCCTTCGACCGGGTCAGCGTGTTGTAGAACCGAAGCTTCGACGCCATGAAACCATGTCCCTTCAGGCCGCAGGCCGGAGAATGGTTTCGATCTTGGAAAGAGAACGAGACGGCTCCAGCCAGCGGTTGAGCTAGCTGCAAATAATCCCGGAAATGAGGATCGCTGCCGTTTTCATGCCTCGATCAATGCCCTCTCGCCGCGTCCGCGTCAAGGTTCCCTGCCGATAGGCAGAAATTATTTGCAATCTTGCAGGAAACACGCATGAGGACACGGCGTTAGCGGATTATTCATGTCCCTTCGTGACAATAGTTCACGAGTTTCAATCAGTGAGGTCTACATGCGCCGTGCATATGCCATGCTCGGGTTGGGTACTGCTATGTTCGTGGGCGCGACCGCGTCCCTGACGCTTCTCCCCAACGGCACCCAGGCCTCGTCCACCGAAGCGACCTTCATCGTTCCCGCCGCCGACGGCTACGGGGTGGCCGAATGCCTCGTCTCCGGCAAGGCCTGCGGGCAGGTCGTCGCCGATACCTGGTGCGAGGCCCAGGGCTACGCCCGGGCGGCGTCGTTCCGCCAGACGGCGCCGGATGAGGTCACCGGGGCGGTCCAGAAGGTCGCCCTGGAGACGAAGGAATTGCGCCCGATCGCGATCACCTGCACGAACTGATCCGTGCGAGCCCGGGGCGGCCTCAGGGTCGCCCCGGCATTCCCGCCTTTCATCCGTTCAGCCATTCCCCGCATTTCGGCGGCTGCTCGTTCCCCCAGGGCATGAGCGGGACGCTGGAGGTCGAGTTCTTGGGCGAGCCCTCGATGGGGCGGTCCGAATAGACCATGTAGACCAGGGTGTTGCGCTTGGCGTCGCAGCCCCGGACGATGTGCATCCGCTTGAAGATCAGCGACCGGCGCTCGCTGAACACCACATCCCCTTGCGAGAACTTCTTCTTGAAGCGGACCGGGCCGATCTGGCGGCAGGACAGGGAGATGTCGGAGACCTCCTCCGCGACGCCGAAGGTGCCCGAGAGGCCGCCCCGCTCGGGCGTGGTGTAGTGGCAGGCCACGCCCTCGATGTCCGGGTCGTCGATGCCGTAGACCGCAAGCTTGTCGTTGGGGGTGAGGGGGCGCCAGACCGTCGACTTCTTGAAGATCACGTCCGGCTCCTGCGCCGCGGCGCCGGCGGCGGTTCCCAGGATCAGGGTGGCGGCCAGGGCAAGGCGGGCGAGCATGTCATCGGTCTCCTGGAGGCATGGTCCGGCACGGGGCGCCGGCCCGGTCTTCCCGAGGCGGCGCCATGGTCAAGCTGCTATGTGGGGATCGCGGGCGGCTTTGACGAGGGTCATTCCGGCCGGTGGCAGCACACGCAGAGCTTGTTGCCGTCGAGATCCCGGAAATAGGCCCCGTAATAGTCGGGATGGTAGTGCGGCCGCAGCCCCGGCGGCCCCTCGTCGAGGCCGCCGTTCGCCAGGGCCGCCGCATGGCAGGCGTCGACCTGCGCCCGGCGCGCGGCCATGAACGCGATCATGTTCCCGTTGCCCGGGGAGGGAGCGCCGCCGTCGAAGGGCCGGACGATCAGGAAGAGGGGCCTGCCGCCGGCGCCGTAGCCCAGGATCTGCGGCGAGGAATAGCGCACCCGCAGGCCGAGGGGGGCGAGCACCGCGTCGTAGAAGGACCTCGCCCGGTCGAGGTCATTTGCCCCGATCGTCGTATGAGAGTACATGCTGTCCCAGATCTCGGTGTGACGGGGATTCTGCCGATCCGGGGCCATGGTTGGCCTTTTCCCTGCCTTCGGCAAGGCTTCGACCACATTGGGGCCTTTTTCACGACGTCATGTGGCCCGCCCTCCGGGTGAGGGCCGTTTGTTCGAGACCGGTTTCGCGACGCTGACAATGGCAAAGACATCCTTCCTCCGCTCCCTCGTCGCCGTGGCGGCCTTCCTCGCCGCAGGCGGGGCCGCGCTTGCCCAGTCGGCCGAATGCCAGCGCTTCCGCGCCGAACTGGCCGCCCTGGAACGCAGCGGCGGGCGGACCGCCTCGGGCGAGGCCGAGAACATACGCGTCGAGATCGGGCGCCTGGTGAACTATTACCGCTCCATCGGCTGCGAGCGCGGTCCCCTCGGCTTCCTCGCCGGGCCGCCGCCCGCCGAGTGCGGCGCCATCGCCCAGCGGATCCGGCAGATGGAGGCGAACTTCGCCAGGCTGTCGGCCCAGAGCTACGATTCGGGCGATTTCGAGTTCCGCCGCCGCCAGCTCATGGCGGCGATCCAGCAGACCTGCTCGGCGGAGCCGCCGCGCGGCTTCTTCGAATCCCTCTTCGGCCCGCCCCGGGGGCAGCCGCAGCCCCAGATCATGCCCGAGGGGCAGCCCATCATCACCGAGGACCAGCCGGCCTATGGCGGCCGCAAGCTCATCTGCGTCCGGACCGGCGACGGGTCCTTCTTCCCGCTGAGCGTTTCGCCGGGCGGGCGGGAGGGCGCCAACGAGATGTGCCAGGCCCTCTGCCCGGGGACAGAGACCATCGCCTTCGCCTATCCCGGCGGAGACGACGGACTCAACCGGGCCGTGTCGGTCGTCGGCAACAGGCCCTACACCTCCCTGCCGAGCGCCTTCAAGTTCCGGAAGTCCTTCGATCCCGCCGTCGCCTGCAAGAAGGACAACGAGAGCTGGGCCGTGGTCCTGCGCCGGGCCGAGAGCATGCTGGAGCAGCGCAAGGGCGACATCATCGTGACCGCCGAGAAGGCGGAGGAGATGTCGCGGCCGAAGGTGGTCCAGGCGCGCAAGGCGGCGGAGAAGAAGACCGACGAGGAGGCCAAGGCCGCCGCCGAGACGGCCGCCTCCGCGCCCACCGCGAGCAAGGAATCCGCCGGCATCGGTCCCAAGTCCATCGAGACGGGGCGGGTGATCGCCCAGACCGAGGGCGCGAAGCGCGAGGTCGTGCTCAGCGACGGCAAGAAGCACGCCGTGCGGGTGATCGCTCCCGAGCTGATCCCGGTGCCGAACGCGAACTGACCGCGCCGGGCTCCTCAGAACTGCTGCTCGATCACGTCCGCGTTGACGACCACGCCGACCCGGCGGGCGGAGGCTTCCAGCATCGGAATCACGTCCTGAACCTGCTCGGCCACGAGATAGTTGAGCTCCAGGCCGGGCCGGATGAAGCCCTCGTTGCGCATGTGGGCGAGCAGGTTGAGCAGGGGGCGCCAGAAGCCCTTCACGTTGAGCATCAGGATCGGCTTGGTGTGCCGCCCGAGCTGGGCCCAGGTCATCTGCTCCACGAGTTCCTCGAGGGTGCCGATGCCGCCCGGCAGGGCGACGAAGGCGTCGGCCTTCTCGAACATCAGGCGCTTGCGGGTGTGCATGTCCGGGACGACGATGGTCTCCTGCACCGCCTCCAGGAGCTTCTCGCGGGATTTCAGGAATTCCGGAATGATGCCCGTGACGTAGCCGCCATGATCCAGCACGGACTGGGCGATGGTGCCCATGAGCCCGACATTGCCGCCGCCATAGACCAGGCCGATGTCCCGCTCGGCCATCGCGCGGCCTAATGCCGCCGCATTTTCAGCGAAAACGGGGTCGTCTCCGAAACCGGAGCCGCAGTAAACGCAAATGGACTTGATCGCAGGCATAGCAACATCGGGAAATTGGGGGCTAGTCCCCGTTGAGTCGTAAGGCATTATGATATTCCTTATGGCCGTAGCCTTTTGAAAGATAAACAGCTTTAATGCACGAAAGTGCCGGAACGAGACAAAGGCATCATGGCGGACGATAAACTGGGCAGGGGCACGATCGCCGTTCTCGGCGCGACGGCCGTCGCCGTCGTGGTGGCGCTTCTCGGGGTGCTGAACTGGAGCGGAGGCGAGCGGACCGCCGAGGGCGGCAGGCCGTCCCCCGCACCGGTCCCGCAGGCCGCCGCGCCCGCAGCGAAGCCCGAGGGCCCGGCCCAGGCGCAGCCTCCGGCCGCTCCCGCCAAGGCGACCGCGGAGGGCCGGCAGGCCGAGGCGCCGGCCCCGTCCTTCGACATCGTCCGCGTCGAGCCCAACGGCGACAGCGTCATCGCAGGCCGGGCCGCCCCGGGCGCCACCATCGAGCTCCTCGACGGCGACCAGGTCCATGCCCGCGCCGTGGCCGACGCTTCCGGCCTCTTCGCGATCACGCCGCCGCCTTTCCCGGTCGGCTCGCACCAGATCGTCCTGCAGTCCATCGCCCCCGACGGCACGCGCCAGCGCTCGAAGGAGAGCGTGACCGTGGCCGTCAACGGCGCGACCCGGCCGCTCGTGGCCCTGGCGGCCCCCGACAAGCCGACGGTGCTCCTGTCCAATCCCGAGCCGCCCGCCGCTCCCAGGGACGCGGGCGACAAGGCGGCAGGCGCCCGGCCCGCGCTCGCCGAACCGGAGAAGCAGGCGGCTGCCGCGCCGCCCGCACCCCCTCCCGCCGCCGCTCCTCCGGCCCAGGCCCAGCCTGCGCCCCGGGCCGAGATCAAGATCACGAGCGTCGAGACGGAGCCCGGCCGTCTCTACGTGTCCGGCCAGGCGGCGCCCGGCGCCACCGTGCGCCTCTATCTCAACGAGACCTTCGTCGCGCCCGGCGGGGCGGGGACGGACGGCCGCCTCTCCTTCGCCATCGCGAGCGGGGTCAAGCCCGGCGACTACCGGGTGCGGCTCGACGACGTGGACCCCGTGTCGGGGCAGGTGAAGTCCCGTGCCGAGGTCGCCTTCAACGTGCCCGTCGAGGCCGTTCCTCCGGCCCAGGTGGTGCAGGGCCAGACCGCGCAGGGTCAGGCCCCGCCGGCCGCCCAGGGCCAGACCGCTCCCGCTCAAGCCGCGCGGCCGTCCGCCGACCAGGCTCCCGCGGTCGCGCCCGCCGGGCCCGGCAGCCGCGTGGCCTCCGCTCTGCCCGAAGCCGCCGTGCCGCCGGGCACCGTCGTCGTGCCCAACATCGAGACCGCCATCGTCTCCAGGGGAGACAGCCTGTGGCGGATCAGCCAGCGCATCTACGGGCGGGGCATCCGCTACACGGTCATCTACGGCGCGAACCAGACGCAGATCCGCGATCCGGACCTGATCTATCCCGGCCAGGTCTTCGTCCTGCCCGCGGACCGGGCGAAGGAAACGAACTGAGGGACCGGCGCCGATCCCCCGGGGAGCCTGGGCTCCGGGCGGGGTGAATTCGTCTCGCCGATCCCTTATATGCAGATCGGCAGCTTCATCGGATTCTCGGAAAATGTCCTCCCCGTCGGCGTCCCCCCAGCACGGGGGCGCGAAAACAACGCCCGGCTTCATGACCACCGTCACACGGCTCTGGCCCTATCTGTGGCCCCACGGCCGTCGCGACCTGCAGATGCGGGTGTTCATGGCCTTCGCCCTTCTCCTGATCGCCAAGGGCGCCACCATGGTCACGCCCTTCGCCTTCAAATGGGCGACCGACGCCCTCGTGGCGGTGACGTCCGGGAGCGGCCAGTCGGCCACCGAGGCCCTGGCGACGACCGGGTCGTGGCTCTGGCGCGCGCCGATTCTCCTGACGGCGATCTACGGCATCGCCCGCATCCTCATGGCCGTGCTGACCCAGGTGCGCGACGGGCTCTTCGCCAAGGTCGCCATGCATGCGGTCCGCAAGCTCGCCATGCAGACCTTCGAGCACATGCACCGCCTGTCCCTGCGCTTCCACCTGGAGCGCAAGACCGGCGGCCTGACCCGGGTGCTGGAGCGCGGCCGCAACGGCATCGAGGAACTGTCCCGGCTCGCCGTGCTCACCCTCATCCCGACCATCGTCGAATTCGCCCTGGTGCTCGGCATCCTGGCCTGGGAGTTCGACTGGCTCTACTCGCTGGTCGTGTTCGTGATGGTGGTGATCTACCTCGCCTACACCTATCAGGCGACCCAGTGGCGCATCTCCATCCGCAAGCGGATGAACGAGTCCGACGTCGAGGCCAACACCAAAGCGGTCGATTCGCTCCTCAACTACGAGACGGTGAAGTATTTCGGCGCCGAGGCGCGCGAGGCGATCCGCTACGACCAGTCCATGGAGCGCTTCGAGAGGGCCTCGACGCAGACCTACACCTCGCTCGCGGTGCTGAATGCGGGCCAGGCGGTCATCTTCACCATCGGCATGACCATCGTGATGGTGCTCGCCGCGCGGGACATCATGGCGGGGCGCACCTCCATCGGCAGCTTCGTGCTCGTCAACGCCATGCTGGTGCAGCTCTACATCCCGCTGAACTTCATGGGCATGCTCTACCGCGAGATCAAGCAGGCTCTCATCGACATCGACGACATGTTCCGGATCCTCGACAGCAACCCGGAGATCGAGGACAGGCCGGGCGCCGGCCCGCTCCACGTGACGCAGGGGGTGGTGCGCTTCGAGGACGTGCACTTCGCCTACAATCCGGACCGGCCCATCCTGAAGGGCGTGAGCTTCGAGGTCCCCGCCGGGCACACGGTCGCCATCGTCGGGCCCTCAGGGGCGGGCAAGTCCACCATCTCGCGCCTGCTGTTCCGCTTCTACGAGCCCACCAGCGGACGCATCCTCATCGACGGGCAGAACATCGCCGACGTGCAGCAGGCCTCCCTGCGCAAGGTCATCGGCATGGTCCCGCAGGACACGGTGCTGTTCAACGACACCATCGGCTACAACATCCTGTACGGCCGCTGGGACGCCACGCCGGAGGAGGTGAGGGAGGCCGCGCGCCTCGCGCAGATCGACCGCTTCATCGGCCTCCTGCCGGAGGGCTACGACACCCCGGTGGGCGAGCGCGGGCTCAAGCTCTCGGGCGGCGAGAAGCAGCGCGTCGCCATCGCCCGCACCATTCTGAAGGGGCCGCCCATCCTCGTCCTCGACGAGGCGACCTCCGCGCTCGACTCCTTCACCGAGAAGGAGATCCAGGATGCCCTCGACCGGGTGAGCCGCGGGCGCACGACCCTGGTGATCGCGCACCGCCTGTCCACCATCGTCGGGGCGGACGAGATCATCGTCCTCGACCACGGGCGCATCGTGGAGCGCGGCACCCATGCCGGGCTCCTGGCGCAGGGCGGCGTCTATGCCGCCATGTGGAACCGCCAGCGCGAGGCGGAGGAGGCCCGCGAGACCCTCAAGCGCGCCGAGGAGGAGGAACGCGAGCGGGAAAGCGTGGCGGGTTGACGGAACCCGCCGCCCCTGCCATCCCCTCGTGGTCCAAAGAGGCTGACCGAGCATGTCCGACATTCTGGAATCGATGCGCCGCATCTTCGTCCCGATCCACAAGGAGGGCTATCCCTTCATCCTGATCGCGCTGATCGCGACCATCCTGCTGGCCATGCTGTGGTCGCCGCTGGGCTGGATCGGCACCATCCTCACGGTCTGGGTGTGCTACTTCTTCCGCGATCCGCCGCGCGTGACCCCGATCCGCGAGGGGCTGGTGGTCTCGCCCGCCGACGGGCGCGTGAGCCTCATCACCACCGCCGTGCCGCCCGCGGAGCTCGACCTGCCGCACGAGCCGATGACCCGCATCTCGGTGTTCATGAACGTGTTCGACTGCCACGTGAACCGCTCGCCCGTCACGGGCCGCATCGTGCAGATCCTCTACACCCCGGGCCTCTTCCTCAATGCGGAGCTCGACAAGGCGAGCGAGGACAACGAGCGCAACGCCCTCGTCATCGAGACCGGAGAGACGCGCATCGGCGTGGTGCAGATCGCGGGCCTCGTCGCCCGCCGCATCGTCTCCTTCGTCAAGACAGGCGATTCGCTCAGCACCGGCGAGCGCTTCGGCCTGATCCGCTTCGGCTCGCGCCTCGACGTCTACGTGCCCCTCACCGCCCAGGTCCTCGTCGGCCTCGGCCAGACCTCGGTCGCCGGCGAGACCGTCCTTGCCGATCTCACCGCAAACGAGCCGGCCCGCCAGCACCGGGTGGGGTAGGGGCCTGCGCCTCACGTTCGGGGAGAGGTTCTGTTGAAAGAATCTCCTCTCCGAGCGGAGAGTTGTATTTGCCAAAGTCTGTGAAAATCTCGGTTGCAGTCACGCTTATGCTTCGGCTGCATCATGAATCTGTTCAAACGAGGTCCGGCAATCAGCCTGCGCTGTTCCGGTCCCGTGATCTCCCGGCACGGGATCGCCCTTCTCTTGCTGTCTTCATTTCTGGTCACGGCTGCGGCCGTTTCATCAGGGGCCGAGGCCGCTTCTGCGGAGGACGCGAGAGATTGCCCGACGAGATACAGGGAGGATGTGGGCAGCGCAGAGCTGTTCCCGCCCGCCTGCGTCGGGTCCTACATCATCGGATGCCGTACCACAGAACCGATCCGAATGCCTACAGCGGATTTACCGATCCCGATAAGGAAGATCCTAATCTAAAGCGCGGCTTTTACTATGTGGGTTGTGCACCCGTCCAGACCGGAGACATCGAAGTTTTTCTAGGGTGGAAGGATGGCCCTGCCGGCGCAGAGAAGCGCTTCGTGAAAAGCACCTATGGCCTTAGCGTTCTCTACTTCCTGGAAGACGGCAAACAGCAGTTCATTTACGGGACGATCGCGACCGAACGTGCCAAGAGCGATGGCTTGCCCATCATCATGCACACAAGCGATTGGGTGTGCGCGTTGCATAAATCTTGAAATGAGTGCGCTGTTCGAATTCGTAAGATCGGAACGGCGGATATGAAACGGGGCGCGACCGTGCATCCCCTTCATCGTAGATCCCGTCAGCCCTCTCGCATTTGTGGAAAACTCTCAGTCGCCGAAGAGCGCCTCCATGAACGGAGGGTTGTGGCTAATAAGTTTCTTGGAATTATCGGTTGCGGTAACGACAGGTCGTGACTGCGAAATGGGATGCTTAACAGCGAGTATACGGCGATGGGCTTGCGCTGCCCTAATGATGCAAACTTTTGTGTACCTGTCCGCATCGCCGAGCTTTGCGCAGACATACGAAATTGAGAGCGATGCTCTCAACACCCCTTTCGATAAGATTCTCCGTTACGCTCGTCTTATAGAGGTCGAGAAGTATGCTATAGAATATCTAAAGCCGTATTTTACAAATTTCTGCAATAAGAAAGACCTTTCAGAGCTCTATTCTGCAAAGTTTCAGTGTAAAAACCGGATCTGCGTGACTAATCGAACGTGGGTTTATGGAAGTATATTTAATTCCAAACGCAATGTCAGGCGATGGTACTTCCGGGCAGATTTAAATAAACTCGAATGCCCGAAGATAAGCGTTAGATTCTGGTCGAATTTAGATAACAGGAACGGTAGATATGGACAAGAAAGAACAGAACAATTGGTCCGTTGAATATTCTAATCGCCCTGTTGCGGGATTAGGGGCTCATGGAATCATAAGTGTACGAAATGCCGATGGCGACATTATCAGATCCTATGAAGGACTTTCCTACGGGGAGGATGGCCAATTTAAAACTATGGGAACCCTTGTTTCTGATAATATTAAGGCGCGCATAACTGAAGGCATCTCAATTAATTATGACCCGTCGAGTCCCTCTGAAGTTCTGTTCAGCGGTCCTCGCGAAGAAATCATGTCTATGATGGATGCTGCCGACATGGCGGTTAACGAAATTAATAAAGTTGATATCGACTATCCTCCATTCGGTGTTGTCTCTACCCCACGCTCCATCGGCCGAAGCAACAGCAACGCAGTTATTGAAACGATTTCTGTCGCCATGGGAGTAAAGCCGCCGCTGTCCAATACTCTGCCGATTCCAGGGCAGGGTGTTCTCCTGCTCAAAGAAGAAAAGCTTCTTGAGATCCGCGCTGCGACTTGGGACAAAACCGGCTCCACTCTTGAAACCCATTGTTTCCTCGCCGACACGCCAATTCTGATGGCGGACGGGTCGGAGAAGCCGATCCAGGACATCCGCCCGGGCGATATGGTCATGGCTTTCGATCCCAAGGCCAATAACGGCCTGGGCGACAGGCAACCTGCCCGCGTCAGGCGCACCTTCCAGAACGTCACCAAGACGATCATCGACCTGCGCGGGTTGCGCATGACGCCGGGCCATGTGGTGCTGTCCGATAACGGGAGTGGTTGAAGATCGCGGACGTGCTGCGCCGGGATCGGGCGATGGTCGAGGAGCGCAAGGATGGGCCGGTCCTGGTGCGGGCGCGCACCGGAGCGGTCGTCGGCTCGGAGGAGGATGCGCCGGTCACGGTGGTGTTCGCCGACCGGGAGGGCAGGCCGCACAGGGCGGTGGTGCGGGCCGGGATCGTCTGCATCGCCGGGCGGCTGGCGGACGGCTCGCGGGAGGGCTGGAGCCTGGCGCGGGTGCTGCGCCACCAGAACTACACGATCCATCCGGACGGGATGCTGACCGGAGCCGACGGCCGGTTCTACAACGCCACGCCTTGGCCGGGTGGTACGCCGCTGGACGCGCCGTTCCAGGAGAACTGGGTGGTCTCGGTCGACGACCGGCCCTGCATGCCGGCTTGGATCGCCGGGATTCGCGACCAGGACGAGGCGCAGGCCGTGAACGGGGAGCCCGGCTTCGCGGCGTCGCGCCCCTTTGCCTCCAACCTCAACAGGAAGGAGCGTCGCCGCCTCGCCGCCTTGCGGGTCGTGAAGAGCTGACCCGCCATTCGGAACGGGCGGGCGAGGAGGCGGCCCACTTGGGCTCGCGAACCGCGGTTCCATGCGGCAGCCTGCTCTTGCAGCCGGGCAGGGCCGCCCTTAAAACCCGGGCATGAGCGATCTTTTTCCTCCCTTCGCGCCCGATCCGGACGAGCCGCGCAAGCGGCTCTTCAAGCCGGTGCCGTTCCGCGTCATCGTGCCGAACATCATCACGCTGGTGGCGCTGTGCCTGGGGCTGACGGCCATCCGCCTCGCCTATGAGGGGCGGCTGGAGCCGGCGGTCTTCGCCATCATCGTGGCGGCGGCGCTCGACGGGGTCGACGGGCGGGTGGCGCGCATGCTGAAGGGGACCTCGCGCTTCGGCGCCGAGCTCGATTCCCTGGCCGACTTCGTCAATTTCGGCGTGACCCCGGCGCTCGTGCTCTACAGCTTCGTCCTGCACGAGCTGAAATCGGTAGGCTGGATCGCGGTGCTGGTCTTCGCCATCGCCATGGTGCTGCGGCTCGCCCGCTTCAACGTGATGCTCGACACGCCGAACCGGCCCGAATGGCAGAAGAACTTCTTCACCGGCATGCCCGCGCCCGCCGGCGCCATCACCTCGCTCCTGCCGATCTACCTGCATTTCCTCGGCGTGCCGATCGTCGACGCCTCGGTGGCGCCGGTGGTGCTCGTCTATCTCCTCGGCCTCGCCTTCCTGATGGTGTCCACGATCCCGGTCTATTCGGGCAAGACTATCGGCAAGTACGTGCCGCGCCACTGGGTCCTGCCCATCTTCGTGGTCTCCGTGGCCCTGTTCGGGCTCCTGGTCAGCTTTCCGTTCGAGATGCTCACGGCGATCACCGTTCTCTTCCTGGCTTCGATCCCGGTCAGCGCCATGCGCTACCGCCGCCTGGAGCGGCTGGAGGCCGCCGCCGCGGCAGCGGCAGCGGAGCCGCCCCGGGCGGAGACGGGCGCCTGAAGCGCGGGTGCTTGAAACGCGGCCGGGCGAAGCCATGTTCTGGCGGGGTGGGCTGGCCCCGCGTAGCGATCGTGATCTCAAGGGGAGCGACCAGCGGCTCCTCCATGCCTGGAGACTATCGTGGCGTCCTTTTCCGAGGTGACTGGATCCGGCTGGCGACCGAAGCTGGTGCTGGCCTCCGCATCGCCCCGCCGGCTCGCGCTGCTGCAGCAGGCGGGCATCGAGCCGGACGCCCTGCTGCCCGCCGACGTGGACGAGACGCCCCGCAAGTCGGAGAACCCGCGCGAGCTCGCCAAGCGCCTCGCCAAGGAGAAGGCCGAGGTGGCCCGCCGCGCCGCCCGCAACGGGGACGACCTGCGCGAGGCCTACATCCTCTCCGCGGATACGGTGGTGGTGGCGGGCGGGCGGATCCTGCCCAAGGCCGAGGTGGTGGACGAGGCGGCGGCCTGCCTGCGGCTGCTCTCCGGCCGGGCGCACCGGGTCTACACCGCCATCTGCCTCGTGACGCCGAAGGATTCGGTGCGCCTGCGCATGGTGGAGACGCGGGTGCGTTTCAAGCGCCTCTCCAAGGACGAGTTCGAGCGCTATCTCGCCTCCGGCGAATGGCGCGGCAAGGCGGGCGGCTACGCCATCCAGGGGCTCGCCGGCACCTTCGTGGTGAAGCTCGTGGGCTCCTATTCCAATGTGGTCGGGCTGCCCCTCTACGAGACCGTCGCCCTGCTCGACGGGGAGGGCTATCCCGTCCGCTTCAGCTGGCTCAACGCCGCCTGAGCCCGGCTCTGCCATGACTCCCGCCAACGAGAACCAGCCCAAGGCCTCCGCCGGCAAGTGCCCGATCTGCGGCAAGCCCGCGAATCCGGATGACCGGCCCTTCTGCTCCAAGCGCTGCGCCGACGTGGACCTCCAGCGCTGGCTCTCCGGCCGCTATGCGATTCCGGTGGTCGAGGAGGACGACAAGCCCGACGAGGAGGAGCGGGAGAGCTGAGGGGCCGACGTCGGTCGTCCCCCTCGTCGCCGCGTTCGGCTCCGCTGCCGGTGCATGGATGGGGCGATGGTGCTGGCGAACCCTGTGCCGTTCGAGCCGCCTACTCCTCGGAGCGGCTCGTCGCGTCACGATTGCGTTCGTACCGTCGCGCGAGCGGAAACGGCGGCAACCAGGACTCGCGCCGGACGGTCCACAGTTCGTAGGTCGGCCTCAACCGGTCGGGGGCGTCGAGGGACCCCAGGTTCACCTCGATTTCGTCTGCGGTGCGGGCGAAGACCGGCGAGCCGCAGCGGGGACAGAAGAACCGCCCGGCATAGTCGCGGGTTTCGCCCTCGACCGTCACCGCGTCCTCAGGGAAAATCGCGGACGCCTGGAAGAGCGCCCCATGGTGCTTGCGGCAGTCGAGACAGTGGCAGATTCCGACCCGGTATGGGCGTCCCGACGCCACGATTCGAACGTTGCCGCACAGGCAACCACCTGTGTATCGGTCCATGTGGCGTCTCCTCCAAGATCGAGCGGGCGGAATGTCCACGAAGGACGGCATGGTCCATCCTGGCCAAGCCCGGCCGCGCTGCCTAAAACATCGAGCGCACAAATGGGAACCGTTTTTTGCGCGAAAAGATGCGTGAAATCATAAGCCCGGGGCATCGAACGTGAGTTCGGATTCTCGTCCGATGCTCTGGCATGACCGATCCGCTGCGGCGATTGGCGAGGTCCTACGATCCGCAGACGCCTCGAGGGCGGACATGAGGATGTGAACCCGCTTGCGTTTGCAGGAATGGCTTGCCGGGGAGACGCAGGCCGCGGCAACGCCTGCGAGGACCTGCACGGAGTTCGTACGGCTGGGTTTCTAGATCGGGGAAAGTGGTGCCCAGGGGCGGAATCGAACCACCGACACTGCGATTTTCAGTCGCATGCTCTACCAACTGAGCTACCTGGGCGTCCGGCGCGGCGCTGGGCCGTTTGCGTCGGAGGCCGGTTGTATAGTCAGAGGCGGACCTCATGTCCAGCGGGTTCGCGCGACAAAAGGTGGAAATTTTTGAACCGGCGTCGCGCCGTCGGTGCACCGCGGCTGTGCGCGGGGCAGGGTGGGAGGTCAGCCGGAGGAGGGGCTGGAAAGAGAGAACCGGAGCGCACCGTGCGGCGGACTCCTGACGGCGCGCGGAGAGACCTCGTCCGCCCCGCGCGCCGCGAAGGCCGCTGCGCTCAGACGAACATGCCTCCGAGCTCGGTCCCGTTGGTCCAGACCAGGCGCACCGTCGCGGAGGCGCCCTGGTCGGGAATCTCCAGGTCGAATTCCAGCGGGATCTCGCCGGGCTCGGACAGGGCGATGCGCACGCCGGTCTCTGACAGGTCCCGCACGACGCAGTCGATGACGAACGGGTGATCCGCGTGCGAGATCCGCCCTTCGAGATGGGTGGGAAAACGCCGGCTCGCCCGACGTTCGGTCGTCCCCTGAATCATGTGCATGGTCCTGTCGTTGAGGTCAGGAAGGTATGGGCCGCGAGCCTGACGCGGGCCTGTCCTGAACCGGCAGCCGGAAGCCGGTCCGACGAAGGTCGAAGGGCTAGGCCGGGGCGCCTGCGGCGCCCGTCCGCGTCAGGTCACCTGCAGCACGGCGCAGGGAGCGCCCCGGCCGTCCTCGAAGACGCCGGCCGTGAGCGCGCCGCCGAACACGGCGGCGGTGTCGAGATTGGTGCGGTGGCGAAGGATCTCGGGGTCCGTGCTGCGCAGGGGCGTGTGGCCGTGGACCACGTGCTTGCCGAAGTCGTAGTCGGCGGCGAGGAACGGCTCGCGGATCCAGATCTTGTCCATCTCCGTCTGGTCGGAGAGCGGCCGCCCCGGCATGAGGCCCGCATGGACGAAGACGCGCCATTCGTCCTCGTAGGAGGTGGGGAGCGTGCCGAGCCACGCCCGCACGCCAGCCGGGATCCGGTGCGGATCCGTGACCCTGTAAGAGGCGAGGGTGGCGATGCCGCCGTTGAGAAGCCAGCCTTCGAGCGCCGCAGGGTGACGCAGGGCGGTGAGCAGCATCGCCTCGTGATTGCCCATGAGGGGCACGACCCTGTCGGGGGCCCCGGCCTGGAGCGCACGGACGGTCTCGACGACCCCGGCGCTGTCGGGCCCCCGGTCGATGTAGTCGCCGAGGAGGACGAGCCGGTGCGGACGTCCGCCCGCATGGTCGCGGATCTTCTCGAGAAGCCGCTCGAGGAGATCGTGCCGTCCGTGAATGTCGCCGATGGCGTAGGTCAGCATCCTTCTTAGATGGGCGGCCCCGCGCCGCCCTGAAGGGCAGGGGCGGGGGCCGGGATGCTCCCTGTCGTCGCAGGCCTCAGAAGCTCGCGCTCTGCGCCGGGTTCGCGGAGATCACCATCTCCTCGGGCGTCAGGCCGGGGCGCCCCCGGTTGATCACCACCACCGGCGTGCCGACGGGCACGCGGCTGAACAGGTCGATGATGTCCTGGTTGAACATGCGGATGCAGCCGCTGGACACGGACTGGCCGATGGACCAGGGCTCCGAGGTGCCGTGGATCCGGTACAGGGTGTCCTGCCCGTCCCGATAGAGATAGAGCGCCCGGGCGCCGAGAGGGTTGCCGAGGCCGGGCGGCATGCCTCCGGCCCAGGGACCGTTGCGCTCCGGCTCGCGCCTGATCATGGCGGGGGTGGGAGTCCAGCGCGGCCAGGCCGCCTTGCGCCCGACCTGGGCGCGGCCGCTCCAGGTCCGGCCCTCGGCGCCGACGCCGATGCCGTAGCGGATGGCGCGTCCGTTCTCCCGCACGAGGTAGAGATACCGGTTGTCCGTATCGACGACGACGGTGCCGGGCTGCTCCGGGCCGTTATAGGCCACCTCGCGCCGCAGGAAGCGCGGATCGACCTCCGAAATGTCCGTCGCGGGAAGCGGGAACGGCTCGTCCGGCTTCGGTCCGTACATCGCGGCATAGGTCGGATCCACGGCGCGGGCCGCCTGCTGGGGAGCCGGCTGCGTGGAGACGCATCCGGCCATGGCGAGGGGCACCAGGATCGCGCCGATGCGCCTGAGAAGGGACCGCGCGATGGGGGTCGGGATCAGATCGGCAACAAACATCAGTGGAGACTCGTCGTTTCTTGGTTTTGAGGACATTCGCATCCGCGGCGGGCGGATAGGGCGGACGCGCCGGAAGCAAGGTTCAAAACCGCGACGTGGCTGCAAGGTGAATTGTTCGTGGCGACAATAAGGCCGCGCCGATCTGTGCCTCCAAGGCCACACTCCGCCGCGGCCGCCCGCGACGATCGTTCGTTCCCGCCAGCGACTTGGCGGGCGCCCTCCGAACGGTCAGGAGGCGCGCGCCCCCTTCGGGAGCGCCCGGCGCGGGACCGGACGCGGCACGTGACCCGCCTTTGCGTTCGCGCAATCGTGAACGCTGCCCTGGCCCGCGAGCTCCTCGAGGATCGGGCATTCCGGCCGGTCGTCCCCATGGCAGTTGTGCGCCAGGTGCTTCAGGGTCTCGCTCATGGAGCGCAGCTCCGCGATCTTCCGCTCAAGGGCCTGGATGTGTCCGAGGGCGATGGCCTTGACGTCCGTGCTGGCGCGGCTGCGGTCCTGCCAGAGCGACACCAGCTCGCCGATCTGCTCGACGGAGAAGCCGAGGTCGCGCGCCCGGCGGATGAAGCGCAGGGTATGCACGTCGCTGTCGGAATAGACCCGATAGCCGGCTTCCGTGCGCACCGTCTTGGGGATGAGGCCGATGGATTCGTAGTAGCGGATCATCTTCGCGGAGACGCCCGAGCGTTCCGCCGCCTGTCCGATGTTCATGCGCTTTCTCCTGCCATCCGTTCCCCTGCCAACCGTTCTCCTGCCAACCGTTCTCCTGCCGCGCGCTCGACGCTGTGTCCCGCCGCCGCCGGGCCTGCCCCGCCCGGCAGCAGCGGCCGGAAGCGGCGCAGGCGCAGGGCGTTCCCGACGACGAAGACGCTCGACAGAGCCATGGCGCCCGCCGCGATGGCCGGAGACAGGAGCACCCCGTCGACGGGATAGAGAAGGCCCGCGGCGACGGGAATGAGGATCACGTTGTAGGCGAAGGCCCAGAAGAGGTTCTGCTTGATGTTGCGGATCGTCGCCTGCGACAGGCCGATGGCGTTCGCCACGCCGCGCAGGTCGCCCGACATGAGCACCACGTCCGCGCTTTCGATGGCGATGTCGGTGCCGGTGCCGATGGCGAGGCCGATATCCGCCTCCGCCAGGGCCGGGGCATCGTTGATGCCGTCGCCGACGAAGGCGATGGGCCCGTGCTCTCCCCGCAGGCGGCGGACCGTCTCCACCTTCGCCTCGGGGAGGACCTCGGCGACCACCTCGTCGATGCCGACCTGCCGGGCGATGGCTTCCGCCGTGCGGCGGTTGTCGCCCGTGACCATGGCGACCCTCAGGCCGAGCGCGTGGAGGGCGGCGACGGCCTCCCGGGTCGAAGGCTTGAGCGGGTCGGCGACCGCGACGATCGCGGCGAGCTTCCCGTCGATGGCGGCGTAGAGCGGGCTCTTGCCCTCGGCGCCGAGGCGGGCCGCCGTCGTCGCGAAGGCCGTGGCCGGAATGCCGATGCGCACCATGAACCGGTCCGCGCCGACCTCGACCCGGCGCCCTTCGACCATGGCCGAGACGCCGAAGCCCGGCAGGGCTTCGAAGCGCTCGGGAGAGGCGACGGCCAGCCCCCGGCTCCTGGCGGCGCCGACGATGGCCTCCGCGATGGGATGCTCCGAGCGGCTTTCCACGGAGGCGACGAGGCGGAGCACCTCCGCTTCCGAGAAGCCGTCCGCCACGACGAAATCGGTCAGGGTCGGCTTGCCGAGGGTGAGGGTGCCGGTCTTGTCGAGGGCGACGATGCGCGCGTTCCGGAGGCTCTGAAGCGCCTCGCCCTGGCGGAAGAGCACGCCCAGCTCCGCGGCGCGCCCCGTCCCGACCATGATCGAGGTCGGCGTGGCGAGGCCCATGGCGCAGGGGCAGGCGATGATGAGCACCGCCACCGCGTTCACGAGCGCGAAGGAGAGGGCGGGACCCGGCCCGGCCCACAGCCAGATCGCGAAGGTCAGGGCGGCGGCGGCCATGACGGCTGGCACGAACCAGGCCGTGACCCGGTCGACCATCGCCTGGATCGGCAGCTTGGAGCCCTGTGCCTCCTCCACCATGCGGATGATCTGGGCGAGCACGGTCTCCGCGCCGACCTTCGTCGCCGTGAAGGTGAAGCTCCCGGTCCTGTTCACCGTGCCGCCGACCACCGATGCGCCCTGCGACTTCTGAACTGGGACGGGTTCGCCGGTGATCATGGATTCGTCCACGAAGGACGAGCCTTCCACCACCTCGCCGTCGACGGGGATGCGCTCGCCGGGGCGCACCTGGACGACGTCTCCCGCCTTCACCTCGTCGAGGGCCACCTCCCGGAAGGTGCCGTCGATGAGGACGCGGGCCGTCTTCGCCTGCAGTCCCATCAGCCGCTTGATGGCCTCCGACGTGCGCCCCTTCGCCCGCGCCTCGAGGAACCGGCCGAGGAGGATCAGGGTGACGATGACGGCGGCGGCCTCGTAATAGACGTTCCGCGTCCCCGCCGGCAGCAGCCCCGGCAGGAAGGTGGCGACGAGGGAATAGCCGTAGGCCGCTCCCGTGCCGAGCACGACGAGGGAATCCATGTCGGGTGCGAGGCGCAGGAGGGCGGGAATGCCCTTTCTGAAGAAGCGCAGGCCCGGGCCGAACAGCACGAGGGTCGCGAGGGCGAACTGGAGATACCGGCTCTCGTCGTGGCCGATGGTCGCCATCACCCAGTCATGGACGGCGGAAATGAAGTGCGAGCCCATCTCCAGGATGAAGAGGGGGAGGGTCAGCACGGCGGCGAAGGCGAGCGAGCGCCGCAGGGCCGCATTCTCCGCCGCGCGGGCCGCAGCCTCCCGGTCGGCCTCCGCGCCGGGCGCGGCGACGGGGCGGGCCTGGTAGCCGGTCTTCTCCACGGCGGCGACCAGGCGGGCAGGCATGTCGCTTCCGCCCAGGTACCGGACGGCCGCCCGGCCGGTCGCGAGGTTCACGTTGGCCTCGACGACACCCGGCACGCGGGCGAGCGCCTTCTCCACGCGCCCGACGCAGGAAGCGCAGGTCATGCCTTCCACCGCCAGCTCGGTGCGGTCGAGGCGGGGCTCGTAGCCTGCGTTGCGGATGGCCTCGGCCACCGCATCGGGCGTGGCACGGGACCCGGACAGGGACACCCGCGCCCGCTCCGTCGCCAGGTTGACGCTCGCCGAGGTCACGCCCTCGACCTTCCGGATCGCCTTCTCGACCCGGGTCACGCAGGAAGCGCAGGTCATCCCCTCGATGGGAATGTCCAAGGTGAGGTCCGGTGAGGAACGCCCGTCGGCCATGTTGAATCTCCTGATTCCCTATCCTGGCACAGGCTTATGGACCTTCCCATCATGGGAAGGTCAAGGGCGCAAGACGCACGGCGATTCGTCCAAGCGGAGGATGCAGAAGCGGCCCGGATGAAAACGCGGGAAGGGGAAATCCGGTCCTGCGGGAGGGTTTCGGCATCGAGCCGCCGAATCGGCGCGGATCCGGCCCCTTTAGCGGACCTGAATGGTGAAGGTGGCGATGACGATCAGCACCCCGAGGCCGAACGAGAGCCCGGCCCAGTCCAAAACGCGTGCCAGAAGATCTTCGCCCGGACGTTTATCGGAACGGGAGGACATGCGATTCAAGCGTGGCATCGGCGAAGCCTCATGCTTCGCGTTGGGACACTGTTAAGGTAAATGAACGTAAACGGGAACAGTTATTTCGTATAATGCCGTCTTCCGTCTTTGCCACGTTGTATCGGGGCGCGAGGGCTGCATGGGCCCTATCCCATGGTCGGGGGCGAAAGCCGGAGAAAGCGCTGCCATAGTGACATGCGGCCGGAACCTCGGCCCGTGGCGGTCATTGATCCGACATGTTTGAACGCTAGCCCCCGGATTCCCGATGCGGACCCTGCGCCGCCCATCCCGATCGACCGAGACTGAGCCTTGAAGCACGTGGACAAGCCCGGGCGGAACGTCCGTATTCTCACCTACAACGTCCATCGTTGGCTCGGAACGGACAGGCAGATCTCGCCCGGACGCATCGCCGAGGTCATCGCCTCCTGCGAGGCCGATGTCGTCGCCCTCCAGGAAGTCCGGGCCGGGCGTATCCACAAGGGGCACCCGGACCAGGCCGAGCTCGTTGCGAAGGAGCTCGGCATGGATCTGCACTTCCAGCCGACCATCCGCATCCTCGGGGAGCAGTACGGGATCGCCATCCTGACCCGGCACCCGTCCGACATCGTCAAATCGGGGCGTCTGCCGACCCTGTCCTCCGGTCCCGGCTTCGAGAAGCGCAGCGCGCTGTGGGTCTGCGTGGAGATCGAGGGGTGCGGCCTCAACGTCATCAACGCGCACCTCTCCCTGCGCTCCCGGGAGAGGCGGGCCCAGGCGGCCGCGCTCCTGGGCGAGGAATGGGCCGGGCATCCGGACTGCTCCGATCCTGCCGTGCTCCTGGGCGATTTCAACGCGCCGCCCTATTCCCGCTCCTACAGGCTCTTCGCAAGCCGGCTGCGGGACGCGCAGCTTGCCAATCCAGCCGGGGACCCGCAGCCGACCTTCCATACCCGGGCACCGGTGCTGCGGCTGGACCATGTCTTCGTGACCAAGTCGGTGGACATCGTCGCAGCCGCCCCGGTGCGCAACGAGCTTACCAAGGTGGCCTCCGACCACTTCCCTCTGCTGGCCGAGCTGCGGGTGAGGCCCGGCGCATCCATGTCTGCGGATGATCGCATTCCCGCCTCTGCGGGGAGTGCGGCCTGAGGCCGGCACAAGCGCGTATTCGATAACGTTTCTCAATAAAGACAATATTGCTACGTTTCATTCGTCGTATTAGCTTCCGCCGATCTCGCCGCTCTGAATACCGTGCGTCGAGTCGGAGAAGACTATGAAGCTCTATTACTCGGCGGGCGCGTGTTCTCTCGCTCCTCACATCGTCGCCTCAGAGGCAGGCCTCCCTCTGGAGCTGGACAAGGTGAACCTGAGGACGAAAACGACTGAGTCGGGCTGTGATTTCCTCAGCGTCAATCCCAAGGGTTACGTTCCGGCGCTCGCGCTCGACAACGGCGAACTGCTCACCGAAGCGACCGTGGTGATCCAGTTCCTCGCCGATCAGGCGCCCGCCTCCGGGCTTCTCCCCCGTAGCGGCACGAGGGAGCGGTTCAGGGTCCAGGAATGGCTCTCCTTCGTGGCCAGCGAGCTGCACAAGGGTTTCGCGCCCCTGTGGCGGCCCGTCTCGGAGGATTGCCGGCGCCTTGCCCTCGACATTCTGCACAGGCGCTTCGCCTATCTCGAGCGGGCCCTCGAGGGACGTTCCTATCTCATGGGCGAGACCTTCACGGCCGCCGACGCCTATGCCTTCACGATCCTCAACTGGACGCACTTCCACAAGGTCGACCTTTCCTCCTATCCGTGGACCGTCGCCTACATGAGGCGGGTCGCGAACAGGCCCAGGGTCCGGAAGGCCATGGCCGCCGAGGGGCTCCTCAAGGAGGCCTGAGGGGCTCCCGCGGGGAGTCGGCCGCGGGCGGAAACCCCTTGCCAGACGCGGCGGCGGCGGCTAGGCACCCCGATCATCCGGCGCTTTCGACATGCTTCCCGTTTCCGTCTTCATCATCGCCAAGAACGAGGCCGACCGCATCGGCGATACGATCCGCGCGGTCCGCGACCTGACCGACGACCTGATCGTCGTCGATTCCGGCTCCACGGACGGAACCCAGGCCGTGGCGGAGGAGCTCGGCGCGCGGGTCGTCTACAATCCCTGGCCGGGCTACGGGCCCCAGAAGCGCTTCGCCGAGGAGCAGTGCCGCCATGAGTGGCTCCTGAACGTGGACGCCGACGAGGTGGTGCCGCCCAAGCTCGCGGCCGAGATCCGGGCGCTCTTCGCCAAGGGCGAGCCGCCGCGGCAGGCCTACAGGATCGGCATCGCGGAGATCTTTCCGGGCGAGCGGGCGCCGCATCCGCTGGCCTACACCCTCTGGCCCGTGCGCCTCTATCGCAAGGACTGGGGCCGCTATTCGCCCTCCCTGGTGCACGACCGGGTGGAGCTGAGGCCCGGCGCGAAGGTGGGAAAGCTCAGGAGCGTCATCCACCACTGGTCGGTGCGCTCCCTCGGCGACCAGCTCGCCAAGCTGAACCGCTATTCGGACCAGCAGGCGGTCGATCTCGAGATCCGGGGCGTCACCATCCCCACCTGGCGGGTCTTCTTCGAGCTGCCGGCCGCCTTCATCAAGGCCTATATCGGCCGCCGCCATGCGCTGCGCGGCACCTACGGCTTCCTGACGGCCATGAACTACGCGATCTCCCGGCACCTGCGCCTCGCCAAGCACTACGAGAAGCGTCGCCTCGCCGCCCTGAAAGGGCCGGAGAACGGGCAGGGCTAGATTCCTCCCAAGAGGGAGAGAGGACACGTTGCCCGGGGCAGGGCAGACTGGACGGTCCCGGGCGGTCGCGGGGTTCATGCAATCTGCAAAGAAACCTCGGGCCCCGAGAAAAAAGCGTCTTGTCTTCCCCAGAGACGGGAGGGCGGCTCACCGTTCGGGGAACTCATAAGCCTGGGACCCGAGCCAGGAGAACAGACCGATCCAGAGGCCCAGAAGCATCAGCGCGGCCGCGAACAGGAGGCGTCCCGCCGGGATCTTCGGAGGGGCGGCGAGAAAGCGTTCCCTGATTTCGGCCAGAGCCATGGCCTCCTCCCATGGGGCGCCCTGCTCCTGAACGTCGCGGTCTGAAGCCACGGGGAGACCTCCCGGTTGGTTGTCCTCTGCGAATGTTAGGGAAGGCGCCGCGGGACGGAGGTGCAGCGGCGCACAGGAGCGGCCGGCGGCGCACCGGCAGGCTCGCCCCGGCCAGGCACGCGGCGGCCGAGCTTGGCCCGGCGGGGAGGGCCGGTCTCCTCAGAACCACCCTTGACGAAGGGGCGGTAATCGCGCCATATGCGCCGCCGGTGGGCAATCCGAACGGATTCACTCCCGTCGATGGAGACGTGGCCGAGAGGCTGAAGGCACTCGTTTGCTAAATGAGCATACCCCAAAAGGGTATCGAGGGTTCGAATCCCTCCGTCTCCGCCATTTCCAAATCACTGACATCGCGGCGTATTCCGTCCCGGCGAACGGCCCTGGCGCAGCAGGCGGCAGATCGCCCTTCCGGTTCCGAACGATGCTCTAGGCTCTTAATGTCGAGCATTTTTTCGCGCAAAACCGGTTCCCGCTTCTGCGCTCGATGCACTAATGGGGCCCGGCCTGCACGCGCGTCAGCGGCGTGCCGTCCACCGCCGTGGCTTGTGCGCCCTCGAGCTTCTTGATGTCGTCGGGCGAAAGCGTCGGCCTGTCGACCCTGATCGTCAGCTTGTCCAGCCTGGCGGTCAAGGGGAAGGGCGGCGTGTAGTCGGCATCGTTCACGCCGGTCAGCGTGTCCGAGCCGATGTCGAAGGCCTCGTCCCATTGCAGGATCATCGGCAGCGTTTGCGGCAGCGCGATCGTCTGCACCGCCTTGCCGTCCACCTTCAGCGTGCCGGTGCCGGACCGTCCGACACCGCTCATGTTGTTGAAGGCAAGCGTGCCGGCGCCGAGGCCGTCGTACTTGAAGTCGAATTCCAGGACGTGCTTGCCGGGCGCGAGGACGTCCGGCCCCTCCCATTTGACCCGCTTCAGGTCGACCAGGTTCCACAGGAAGACTGGCTTGCCCTTGAGCAGGTAGAAGCCGTAGCCGGCAAAGCGCCCGCCCGAGGTGAGGATCATCCCCTCGGCTCCTGCCGGCGGCACCTCGATGTCGGCGGTGATCGTATAGGAGGTGTTGAGCAGCAGCGGCGAGTCGCCCTGCGGCAGCCCGGTCATCGGCCGGGTATAGACGAACTCGGAGCGCCCCGCCGTGATGTTCGGGCGCGGCGCCACGATGCGCGCGGCGACCGAGGCATCCAGGGGGAACGCCTGGTACTTCTTCGCCTCGGCGACGAATATCCGCTTCAATTCCTCGACCTTCTGCGGGTTCGCGGCCGCCAGGTCGGTAGTCTGGTTGAAGTCCGTGCTCAAATCATACAGCTGAAGCACCTGGTTGTTCAGCGGGTCGGGGTTGGCCGCGCCGAAAGCCTCCCAGGGCGCCCGGTTGACCTTGGTGCTCAGGAACCAGCCATCCTGGTAGAGCGCCCATTGCCCCATCATCTCGAAGTACTGGGTCGTGTGCCGTGACGGTGCCTTGGCGTTGGCCGCGTCGAAGGTATAGGCGAAGCTCGTGCCCTCGACCGGAGCCTGCTGGATGCCGTCCACGACCTCCGGGGCGCGGAGGCCTGCGGCCTCGAGGATCGTCGGCACGACGTCGACGACATGCACGAACTGTTCGCGCAGGGCCCCCCTGTCCTTGATGCGCGCGGGCCAGGAGACGGCCATGTTCTGGTTGATGCCGCCGAGTTGCGAGGCATTCTGCTTGAACCAGGAGAACGGGGTGTCGAAGGCCCAAGACCAGCCGGCCGACATATGGTTGTAGGTCTGGTCCGTGCCCCAGGCGTCGTAGAACCTCATCTGGACGTCGACGGGCAGTTCGTTCAGGCCGTTGAACCATGCCACCTCGTTGGGCGTGCCCTTCGGCCCGCCCTCGGCGCTGGTGCCGTTGTCGCCGTTGATGTAGATGATCAGCGTATTGTCGAGCTGACCGATGTCGTCGAAGGCCTGGATCACGCGTCCGATCTCGTGGTCGCTGTAGGCGACGAAGGCGGCAAAGACCTCGACCTGACGAATGAACAGCTTCTTCTCGTCGGCCGAGAGCGCATCCCACTCCTTCAGCACGTCCTTGGGCCAGGGCGGCAGCTTGGCGTCCTGGGGGATCACGCCGAGCCGCTTCTGGTTCTCGAAGATCCGCTCGCGCAGCTTGTTCCAGCCCTCGTCGAACAGCTTCATCCGGCTGATCCTGTCGATCCATTCCTTCGTCGGATGATGCGGCGCATGCGTGGCGCCGGGCGCATACTTGACGAAGATCGGCTTGTCCGGCTGGATCTGGTGCACCCGGTTCACGTAGTCGATGGCGTCGTCGGCCATCGCGGTGACCAGGTTCCAGCTGCCGGCCGGTTTGCCTTCGAAGGGGTAGATCTGGGTCGTGTTGCGGAAAAGGTTCGGCTGCCACTGATTGGCGTCGCCGCCGACGAAGCCGTAGAAGTATTCGAAACCCATGCCGGTCGGCCACCGGTCGAACGGCCCGGCCTGGCTTGCCGCAAAGGCGGGCGTGTTGTGGTCCTTGCCGAACCAGGAGGTGGCGTAGCCATTGTCCTTCAGGATCCGGCCGATGGTGGCCTTGTCCTTGGCGATGATGCTGTTGTAGCCGGGGAAGCCGGTGGACTGCTCGGAGACCACGCCGAAGCCCGCCGAGTGATGGTTGCGCCCGGTGATGAGCGCGGCCCGCGTGGGCGAGCACAAGGCCGTGGAGAACATGCGGTTGTAGCGAAGGCCCGCATTGGCGACGCGATCCAGGGCCGGCGTCGGGATGACGCCGCCGAAGGTGCTGGGCACTCCGAACCCGGCATCGTCCGTGATGATCAGCAGCACGTTGGGCGCGCCCTTCGGCGGCACGATGCGCGGCGCCCACCAGGGCTTCGACTGAAAGGCGCTGTCCTGGATCACGCCGCCGAAATCCGGGTCGGGGGCGGGGAGCTGCCGTCCGTCGATCGTGGTGGTCGCGTCCGGCGCGCCGGGCGTGCCGGTGACCTGCTGGGCCTGGGCAGCGGAGATCGCCAGTGCGCTGGCGGTGGCCAGGGCCAAGGTGAGCGACGTCGCTTTCATGGGCTCAATCCTTCCGCGAGCGAAGGGAAGCTTGGGGCCGGCAAGTGGCGGCAAGCCGGCAGCGCCGTCCGAAGTTCCGCTCGGCCGTCTCGGACAGGCATCTCAATCTGCCTGTTCGGGAAGGGGATCGCTTGACAGAATGGGTCAGATCTCCTCGCTCTACCCGAAAGGGTCACGTTCCTGTTCCGATGGTTCGGGGCGGTCGAGGCAGGGGGGCTTCTCGGCGCGGGCCGCAGAGTCCGGACCGTCATCGCAGACCCGTCGGCACCTCCGCCAGCGCATCGGCCCGAAGGGGCACGCCGGTGAGAACCCGTGTCTTTCTCAGAAGGCTCCGAAGCGCGCGATCACCAGCGCAGGCTCACGCCGAGGATCGGTCCGTGCTGGATCATGTCGAACGCGTAGCGCCGCCGGCCTTCGCCCTGAGCATAGTCGACGGAGAGCGCCCTGTAGCCGATCACTCCGGAAACGGTGACGCCGTTGTAGGTGCCGAAGTCGAAGCCATAGCCGCCGACGGCCTGCCAGGAGAAGGTGCTCCCGACTCCGAAACCGCCGACGTCGCCACGCAGGAACAGTTCATGCCCCGGCGCCACCGCGTAGCGCACCCGCGCTCCGATCACCGGGTCGAGCCAGTCCACCGACCCGGAGCGGGCGAAGGCCAGGCCGCCGGCAAGCTCCAGATCCCCAACCTCGACGGTGCGGGCGGACTCGAACGAAAGATCCGCCTTCTGGTGCCAGTACCGCACGCCGCCGAGGACGTCGAGCGCCAGAGGTCCCGAGCGCGCCACCTCGTAGGCGGCTCCGACCTCGAGGATGGCCATCTCGATGTCCAGGCCGAGCGACCGCCCGACCGTCGTCGTGATGCCCGGTGCCGGAGCGCGGGTCCGGACGTTCTCGCTCTCGAAGCCGATCCTGGTCCAGACCAGATCGCCGTAGAGGGCGAAGGGGCCGCGCCGGGCCTCGAAATTGCCCATCAGGGCCACGAGGGTGTCGCTCTTCTCTACGATGTCAGGGAAGCTGGCATTCACCTTGGCACTGCGTCCGCGCACGGTCTGGGTGCCGTTCAGGGCAATGAGCCAGCCATAGGGGACGAAGCGGAAGGACCACGCCGGCGGCACGGCGCCAGCGGGCTCGACGGCGGCCGGAGGGGGCGCCAGATCGGCGGCACCCGCCCTGAGGACGAGACAGGCGGACAGAATGACGCTGCAAAGCAAGGTCCGCGGCAAACGATGCATGAGTGGCCCCTCGCAATCCTGTCGGCTCTGGAACGGTCGGAACCATTGCAGCGGAGGTGGATTCCAAGGTCAAGCCCACGCCTCGGCCCGGATGCGGGCGATGCCGGCATCCTATCCGAAAGGGGTACCGGCAAATCGAGGGTCGATCCCGGAAAGTGCGGACATACCCTTCCGGATCCGCCACATCACGCCTTGAGCCTGTAGCCCGTGCGGAAGATCGCCCCGACGAGGCCGAGGCAGAGAGTCATGAAGACGAGGGTCATGGCGAGGCTGATTCCGACGGAGACGTCCGACACGTCGTAGAAGCTCCAGCGGAATCCGCTCACCAGGTAGACCACGGGGTTGAACAGGGTCACCTGCTGCCAGAAGGGCGGCAGCATGCTGATGGAATAGAAGCTGCCGCCGAGAAAGGTGAGGGGCGTCACGATCATCATCGGGACGAGCTGAAGCTTCTCGAATCCGTCCGCCCAGATCCCGATGATGAAGCCGAAGAGGCTGAAGGTCACCGAGGTCAGGACGAGGAACCCGATCATCCAGAGCGGATGCGCGATGGAGAACGGGACGAAAAGGCGCGCGGTCACGAGGATGATCAGGCCGAGGATGATCGACTTGGAGGCGGCCGCGCCCACGTAGCCGATCACGATCTCCACCATCGAAACGGGCGCGGAGAGGACCTCGTAGATGGTGCCCGTGAACTTCGGCATGTAGATGCCGAAGGAGGCGTTGGAGATGCTCGTGGTCAGGATCGAGAGCATGATGAGGCCCGGCACGATGAAGGCCCCGTAGCTCACGCCGTCGATCTGCGCCATGCGCTCTCCGATCGCCGACCCGAACACGATGAAGTAGAGCGACGTGGAGATGACCGGGGAGGCGATGCTCTGCAGGATCGTGCGCCACATGCGGGCCATCTCGAAGGCGTAGATCGCCTTGACGGCATGGAAGTTGAGGGGCGCGTTCATGAGCGGTTCCCCACGAGGTTGACGAAGATCTCCTCGAGGGAGCTCTGCGAGGTGTTCAGGTCCTTGAAGTCGACGCCGCGCTCGGTCAGGCGCCGCAGCAGGTCTGCGATCCCGGTCTGGTCGGCCTGCGCGTCGAAGGTGTAGACGAGCTCCGTGCCGTCGGCGGAGAGCTCCAGCCCGGCGACGGCGAGGCCCTGCGGGATCTCCCGCAGCGGCTCCTGCAGGTGCAGGGTGAGCTGCTTCTTGCCGAGCTTGCGCATGAGCGCCGCCTTCTCCTCCACGAGGACGATCCGGCCCTTGCTGATCACCCCCACCCGGTCGGCCATCTCCTCCGCTTCCTCGATGTAGTGGGTGGTCAGGATGATGGTGACGCCGTTCTCGCGCAGGCGGCGCACCATGTTCCACATGTCGCGCCGCAGCTCCACGTCGACGCCGGCGGTCGGCTCGTCGAGGAACAGGATCTCCGGCTCGTGGGAGAGCGCCTTCGCGATCATCACGCGCCGCTTCATGCCGCCCGACAGCGCGCGGATCTTGGTGTCGCGCTTTTCCCACAGGGAGAGGTCCTTGAGGATCTTCTCGATATAGGCCGGGTCCGGTGCCTTGCCGAAGAGGCCGCGGCTGAATTTCACCGTATCCCACACGCTCTCGAACGCGTCCGTCGAAAGCTCCTGCGGGACGAGACCGATCTTGGTGCGGGCGGCGCGATAGTCCCGGACGATGTCGTGCCCGCCGACGCTCACCCGGCCGGAGGTGGGGTTGACGATGCCGCAGATGATGCTGATCAGCGTGGTCTTGCCTGCGCCGTTGGGTCCGAGCAGCGCGAAGATCTCCTGCCGGCGGATCTCCAGGTCCACGTCGCGCAGGGCCTGAAAGCCCGAGGCATAGACCTTGCCGAGCTGCGATACGGCGATCACGGGCTCGCTCGCGCGGGCAAGCCCCGATCCATGCCTGTCTTCGAGCGGCCTCATGAGCCACCTTCCCTTCGGCGAGGAACGTTTCGGGTCGGACGTCCGCCGAATCTCGCCCCTGATCGGCGGGGCGAAGGATTTACGCTCGTGATTGCGATTCAGCAAGCCCAGCGGGCGCGGGCCGCCGGAAGCCTCGGGTCAGCGCCGGCGTTCCGGCACCACCAGGGGGACCTCGGCGAGAACGTCCACCGAGAGCGGCTTGGCCGGGGTGGCGGGCTTCTCGACGGGCGGCACGTTGGAATTGGCAGGCGTCAGCCGGCGCTCGAGCGCGGCGATCTGGCGGGTGAGCGCATCGATGCTGGCTTTCAGGGCCAGGATGTCGGCCGCATCGGGAACCGCCGGCGCGGCGGGCTGCGCGGGAGAGAGGGCGGGGTCGCGACGCTCCGGGGCGGGCACGGTCTGCTCCGCGAAGACCGGCTCCCGCCGCTCGCGACCGGGGCCCACGAGGCGCCGGACGGTGCGCCAGGCCAGCCACACCAGGCAAAGGCCCAGGAACGCGGCTGCGGCGATCGGAGCAAGTTCGGTCAGTCCATTCATGGTCGCATTCTCCTCTTTCCTCGGGCGGGACGCCCGGGACGGCGGATGCGTCGCCTCGGGAACCCCGGAGCCGGCAAAGCCGAGGCCCATGCCGCCCTGCGCTGGCTAGTGGCCGAGTGTGGTGACTTTCGGGCAGGCCGTGTTCGGGTGCCCTCGTACAAGAAAGAAGGATGCGTCACCGCAGCATGTGGGGGAGGGTGCGCAGCCTGCTCTGAGGCAGGCTCATGCGGCTGCCGCGCCGCGGGCGAGCGCGAGGGCCTCCCGCGCCGTGTCCTCGTCGCAGACCAGGACCGAAGCGCGCCGGGCGCGCAGGGCGCCCGCCACCGCGAGCGTCTTGTTGGCGCCGCCCGAGGCCAGCACCACGGTGGGGATGCGCGCCAGGTCGTCCAGGTCGAGGGCGATGGCGCGGCGGTTGAGCGGATGGTCGATGGGCTTGCCCCACTCGTCGTAGAACTGGCCCATGATGTCGCCGACGGCTCCCTTGGCCCGCAGCTCCTCCGTGGAGACGTCCCGCGGCAGGCCGTAGCGCACCAGGAGGGAGCGCTCCGAGAGGTCGCCGATGCTCAGGACCGCGATGTCGTTGGCGGCGATGCGTTCGAACGTCTCGCGGAAGACGTCCTGGGCCAGGATGATGTCGCGCGATTCCGGGCTGCCGGCGTAGATGGGAGCTGCAAGATACTGGCACTGGGCGTTGAGCCGGTTGGCGAGCGCGCTCGCGGTCTCGAAGGTGTTGAGCTCGAGCCCGTGGGTGAGACCCCCCATCATGGAATTGACGCACAAGTCCGGATAGCGTCCCGACCGCATGTTGCGGATGGTCTCGCGCAGGGTGGCGCCCCAGCCGAGGCCGAGGCCGCGCACCCTGTTCTCCTCGAGGTAGGTCGAAAGATACTCGCCCGTCGCCTGGCCGATGAGGACGGGGATGAGATCCGGGTCCTGCGGCGTCGGGATGACGATCGCGGCCTTCAGGCCGAGTTCCCCGACCAGGGTCCGCTCCAGCTCGACGCAGCTTGCGAACCGCGAGTTGAGGGCGATGCTCACGAGGCCGCTGGTGCGCGCCTCCACCAGCATGCGGTTCACGCGAAGCCGCGTCATCCCCAGCCTCTCGGCGATCTCGGCCTGGGTCAGCCCTTCCATGAAGTAGAGCCAGGCGACGCGGGCTTCGATCTGCTCGTCGGGACGGGTCATGGCCGGAGCCCTCGGGAAACGCTGTTGCCGACCGGAATTGTCACACCTGCTCCCAATTCTCAAGCGCGCCGCCCGGCGGGAGGGGCGGGAGCGCCCCCGCATGCGTGGAGGAGACCGACGGGCGCCGGGTGAAATCCGCGCCGCTCCATTGCCAGTGTCATACATTTGTAATACAAACTATTCAAATGTAATTTCCAGTGAGGGATGGATGGCCGATCAGGCACGCGTACTCGACCGGGCAATCGAAAAGGCCGCCGTGACCCGCAGCGTGTTCGTGGCGCCCGGCGCCCTGGCCGCGCTGCCCGAGTGCGTCCGGGATTTCGGGGAAAGGCCATTGGTCGTGATCGCCGACGACAACACGATGGAGGCGGCGGGCCGGGCAGCGGTCTCGGTGCTCGCCGGCGCCGGGCTTACGGTCGCGGAACCGGTCGTCCTGGACGAGAAGCCGCGGGTGAAGCCGCACGCCGCCACGGCCCGCGGCATCGCCGCGACCCTCCGCGAGCGGGGCGCGATTCCGGTTTCCGTGGGCTCGGGCGTCGTCAACGATCTCACGAAGTATGCCGCCGAGGTGGCGGGCGTGCCTTACGTCTGCGTGGCGACGGCGGCGTCCATGGACGGCTATGCCGCCTCCGGCGCCGCCCTCCTGGACGAGGGCTTCAAGCGGACCCTCGACTGCGCGCCGCCGGTCGCGGTCGTGGCCGACCTCGACATCGTCGCCAAGGCGCCGCGCCGCATGGCGGGCTGGGGCTACGGCGACCTCGCCGGCAAGATCGTCGCCGGGGCCGACTGGAAGCTCGCCGACGCGCTCGGCGAGGAGACCATCGATCCCGAACCCTTCGCCATGGTGCAGGACAACGTCCGCGCCTGGCTCGCCGAGCCCGCCGCCGTCGCAAACGGGGAGGGCGCCGCCACAGGCGCCCTGGTGAACGGCCTTCTCGTCGCCGGCTTCGCCATGCAGGCGCACGGCAACTCCCGCCCGGCGAGCGGGGCCGAGCACCTCATTTCCCATGTCTGGGAGATGGAGCGGCTCACCTTTCGGGGCGAGCCCGCCGCGCACGGGGCCTGCGTCGGAATCGGCACCGTGGCCCTGCTCGCCCTCTACGAGTGGTTCCTCGATCAGGACATCGCGCCCGGCACGGTCCGCACCGCCTCCGGCGCGTCCACGCCCGAGCGGATCGAGGCGGAGATCGCGGCGGGGTTCCCGGCCGGGCACCTCGCGGACAGCGCGCGCGCCGAAATGGCCGCGAAGGGAGGCCGGGCGCATCGCCGCGCCGAGCGGCTTGCGCTCCTGGCGGAGCGGTGGCCGGCCCTGCGCGAGGACCTGCGCCGCACCTGCGTCCCCGCGGCGACCATGGAGACATGGCTGCGGCAGGCCGGCGCGCCGGCGCATCCGGGCGATCTCGGCGTGCCGCTTTCGAAGCTTGCAGCGGACTACAGGCGCGCGCGCCTGATCCGCCGGCGCTACACCCTCCTGGATCTTCTCGACGATCTGGGCTGGCTGGACAGGGGAATCGCCGCTCTCTTCGCAGAAGATGGCTTCTGGGGGCGGCGCATGGGGGCGGAGGTGCGTCATGCCGCCTCTGCCTGAGCGAACGGAACGACGAACCAAGGGAGGATCGACCGTGAAAATGCTGTCTCTCAAGGCCCAGGCCGCCGCAGGCGTCCTTGCGCTGTGCCTTTCGGGCGCCGCGATGGCGGAACCCGTCGAGGTACAATGGTGGCACGCCATGACCGGCGTCAACGGCGAGCGCGTGGACGAACTGGTCAAGAAGTTCAACGAGTCCAACGAGCAGTACAAGGTCGTCGCGGTCAACAAGGGCAACTACGACGAGGTGATCAACAGCACCATCGCCGCCTACCGCGCCAAGCGCCCGCCCCATATCGTGCAGATCTACGAGCGCGGCTTCATGACCATGCTCCTCTCCGACGCCATCGTCCCCGCGCAGGACCTGATGGAGAAGGCGGGCTACAAGATCGACTGGAACGACTTCATCAAGCCGGTCGCCGGATTCTACTCCTACAAGGGCCGCCTGGCCGCCATGCCCTTCAACTCCTCCTCGCCGATCCTGTTCTACAACAAGGACCAGTTCCAGAAGGCGGGCTTCGACAAGCCGGCCCAGACCTGGGGCGAGTTCGAGAAGCAGCTCTACGCCATCAAGAAGTCCGGCGCGGCCGAATGCGGCACCGCGCTCGCCACGGACTACCACTGGAGCCTGATCGAGAACTACAGCGCCATCAACGACCAGCCCTATGCCACCAAGGCGAACGGCTATAACGGGCTCGACACGGAGTTCGTCTACAACAAGACGCTCGTCGTCCCGCAGGTGGCGCGCCTGAAGCGCTGGCTCGACGACGGGGTGCTGAAGATCGCGGGCCAGGGCTTCAGCCCCGAGCAGCTCTTCACCTCCGGAACCTGCGCCACCTACTTCGCCTCCACCGCGGCTCACAGCGGCATCGAGAAGAACGCGAAGATCGCCTGGAGCGCCACTTTCCTCCCGTGGGAGGAGGGACGCGAGCCGAAGAACAGCACCATCGGCGGGGCCGCGCTCTGGGTCATCAAGGGGCACAAGCCGGAGGAGGAAAAGGCCGTCGCCGCCTTCTTCGACTTCCTGGCCAAGCCCGAGACGCAGCTGTGGTGGCACAAGGCCACGGGCTACGTGCCCCTGACCAACAAGGCCTATGAGCTCGCCAAGTCCCAGGGCTACTACAAGGAGAGCCCGACCCGCGAGATCGCCATCCTCCAGCTCAACCGGGGCACGCCCTCGGAGAACTCCCTCGGCTTCCACTTCGGCAACTTCACGCAGGCCATGTTCGCCCAGCGCGAGGAGGTCGAGGCGCTCTTCGCCGGCAAGAAGGACGCGCAGCAGGCGATGGACGACGCCGTGAAGCGGGGCAACGAGATCCTCCGGCAGTACGAGCGCCTCAACAAGGGCAAGTACTGACCGGCCGGGGCGGCACGGAGACCCTTCCTCCCCTCCGTGCCGCTTCCCCAACCGCTCTAGCGGAGCTTCGACGTGGTCGCACGCACTCACGAACCCGGCCTGAAGCAGGCCCATTTCAGGACGGCAGGGCTGCCGACCCTGCTGCTGCTGCCGCAGCTTCTCATCCTCCTGTTCTTCTTCTTCATTCCCTCCGTCCGCGCCCTGATGCAGGCCTTCCTGCTCGCCGACCCCTTCGGCGCGACGGTGCATTTCGTCTGGCTCGATAACTTCAAGGCGCTCTTCCGGAGCGAGAGCTACCGCAACTCCGTCTGGGTGACGATCTGGTTCACCCTGGCCCAGAACGTGCTGACCATCGTCGTCGCCCTGGTCCTGGCCTTCGCGACGGACCGGGTGGTGCGCTTCCAGGCGGCCTACAAGGGCATCATCCTGCTGCCCTATGCCATCGCCCCGGTGATCGCGGGCGTGATCTGGGCCTTCCTCTTCAATCCCTCCGTCGGTCCCATCGCCTTCTTCCTCAAGTCGTTGGGCGTCGCGTGGGATCCCAACCGCAACGGCTGGGACGCCATGCTGCTCGTCGTGCTCGCCGCATCCTGGAAGCACATCTGCTACGACTACATCTTCCTCGTCGCGGGCCTGCTCGCGGTGCCGAAGTCCCTCATGGAGGCCGCAGCCGTGGACGGGGCGGGGCCGGTGAAGCGCTTCTTCCAGATCGCGCTGCCGCTCCTCGGCCCGACCCTGTTCTTCCTCACCACGATGAACTTCGTCTACGGCTTCTTCGAGACCTTCGCGATCATCGACGCGGTCACGCATGGAGGTCCGGCCGGCGCCACCAACATCCTGGTCTACAAGGTCTACCAGGACGGCTTCGTCAATCTCGATCTCGGGTCCTCGGCGGCGCAGTCCGTGCTGCTCATGACCTTCGCGCTGCTGCTCACGCTGCTGCAGTTCAAGTACGTCGAGCGCAAGGTGAACTACAGCATCTGACCATGGTCGAACGCTCCCCCGTCCTCACCCTCGTCTGCCACCTCATCCTCATCGGCGGCATCGTGCTCGTCTGCATGCCGCTCTACTTCGCCTTCATCGCGGGCTCCCTCACCATGCAGGAGGTCCAGCAGGTCCCGATGCCCTGGCTGCCGGGCGGCCACTTCGTCGAGAACCTGGCGACCGCCTGGAACAGGGTGAACTTCGGCAGGCTCCTGATCAATTCCTTCATCGTCGCCACGGGCATCACCGTGGGCAAGGTGGCGATCTCGCTCCTCTCCGCCTTCGCCATCACCTATTTCCGCTTCCGGTTCCGGCTTCTCGCCTTCTGGCTGATCTTCATGTCCCTGATGCTGCCCGTCGAGGTGCGCATCGTGCCGACATATGAGTCGGTCGCGAACGCGGCGCTGCCGATCCAGTGGCTCGTCGACGCCCTCGACATCGCAGGCCTGTGGGAATGGATCACCGGCCACAGGGTCGAGATCGCGCTCGAATGGAACATGCTGAACACCTACCAGGGCCTGATCCTGCCGCTGATCGCCTCCGCCTCGGCGACTTTCCTGTTCCGGCAGTTCTTCCTCACGGTGCCGGAAGAGCTTCTGGAGGCGGCGCGGCTCGACGGGGCCTCGGCCATGCGCTTCTTCTGGACGATCCTCCTGCCCCTGTCGCGCTCCAACATGATCGCGCTCTCGATCATTCTGTTCCTCTACGGCTGGAACCAGTATCTCTGGCCGCTCCTGTTCACCACCGACAAGGACATGGCGACTGCGGTGATCGGCGTGAAGCATCTCATCCCCCGCTCGGATACGGAGCCGGCCTGGAACGTGGCCATGAGCGGTGCGCTCCTCGCCATGCTGCCGCCGGTTCTCGTCGTGCTCGTCATGCAGCGCTGGTTCGTGCGCGGCCTCGTCGACAGCAGCAAGTAAGGTTCGTCCCATGGTCATGATCGTCGGTCACCGCGGCGCCAGGAATCTCTGGCCGGAGAACAGCCTCGAAGGCTTCCGCAAGCTCGCCGCCATGGGCGTCGAGGGCGTCGAGTTCGACGTGCACATGACGCGCGACGGGAAGCTCGTGGTGATCCACGATCCGACCCTGGAGCGCACCACCCACGGGAGTGGCCCGGTGGGCCGGAAGACCCTGGCCGAACTCCAGTCCATCGGGCTGCGCGACAGCAGCGAGCGGATCCCGAGCCTCGACGAGGTTCTCGACGTCCTGGGCCCCAGCGGCCTCGAACTGCACATCGAGATCAAGACGGACGCGGTCGGCAATCCTTACGAGGGGTTGGAGGCGCTCGCCCTCGAGGCGGTCCGTCGCCGGGGGCTCGAGGAGCGCTCTTTCCTGACCTGCTTCGCGCCGGAGGTGCTCGAGCGGGTGCGGCAGCTCGACCCCAAGATCCGCGTGCTCGCCTCGCTCGACCGCCGCTCCGCGGAGATGATGGGAGGGCTCGATCGCGCCATCGCCCGCTTCGCGGCGATTCCGGGCTGCACGATCGCCGTGGAGAAGGCGCTCCTCGTCCACAGCATGGAATCGTTCCTGTCCGCCGTCGGCACCGGACGGCTCGGGGCCTGGGTGCCCAACGAGGAAGCGGATCTCGAATACTGGCTCGCCCAGCCCGTCCGGCAGATCACGACGGACCGGCCCGATCTCGCCCTCGCCGTGCGCCGGCGCCTCGCGGAAGCCGCGGCCTGACCGCGCCGTCCCGGCGCATCGGGCGGACCTCCGGTCCCGCCCGATGCGCTAGTCGCGGAACACCACCGTGCGCGCGCCGTTCAGGAGAACCCGCCCGTCCAGGTGCCAGGCGATGGCGCGGGCCAGGACCCTCCGCTCGATGTCGCGGCCCTTGCGGATCAGGTCTTCGGGCGTGTCGTGGTGGCTGATGCGCTCCACGTCCTGCTCGATGATCGGTCCCTCGTCCAGGTCCGCCGTGACGTAGTGGGCCGTCGCGCCGATCAGCTTCACGCCGCGCGCATGGGCCTGATGGTACGGCTTCGCGCCCTTGAAGCCCGGCAGGAACGAGTGGTGGATGTTGATGCAGCGTCCGGCGAGCTTCGCCGCCAGGCCGTCGGAGAGCACCTGCATGTAGCGGGCGAGCACGACGAGGTCGGTCCCGGTCGATTGCACGAGGTCCCACAGGGCCGCCTCCTGCTCCTGCTTGGTCTGCGGCGTGACCTTCAGATAGTGGAAGCTCAATCCCGAGAAGTCGTGGTGCGCGAAGGTCTCGCGCGGGTGGTTGGAGACGATGCCCGCAATGTCCATGGGCAGCTCGCCCGTCCGCCAGCGGTAGAGCAGGTCCGCCAGGCAGTGGTCGAACTTCGAGACGAGGATCAGGACGCGCTGCCGCTCGGCCCGGCTGCGGATCGAGAACGCCATGTCGTGCGCCTCCGCCACCGGCGCGAATGCCTGGCGCTGGACGTCGAGAGGCTGGGCGCCTTCCACGAAGTCGAACACCACCCGCATGAAGAAGCGGTTGCTCTCGGTGTCGTCGAATTGCTGCGCCTCCAGGATGTTGCCCCCGTTCCGGAACAGGTGGGTGGAGACGGCGGCGACGATGCCGGGGCGGTTCCGGCAGGACAGGGTCAGGATGAACTGTTCGGCGGACATGCGGGCTTCCGATTCGGAAAGGAACTCCATAGAGGAGTTTCGCTTCGCCTGGAATCCTCCGGCGGTCTGCCGCCGGGCCGCTCAGAGGATCCGCCGCAGGGTCTCCGCCGCTTCCAGGAGCGGCGGCAGGAAGCGGGTCTTCATCTCCGATGCGGGGACCCGGGCGGCCTGCGTCCCGATGTTCAGGGCGACTCGGACCGTGCCGTTCGCCTGGACAAGGGGCACCGCGATGGAGCGGAGCCCGAGTTCCAGTTCCTCGTTGATCACGGCGCAGCCCTCGGCGCGGACGGTCTCCAGGGCCGCGCGCAGGTCCTGCTTGCGCGTGATGGTGTAGGGCGTGCGCGGCTCCAGGCGCACGCGTTTGAGATAGGCTTCGAGCGCCTTCTCCGGCTGGAACGCGAGGATGGCGCGGCCGAGCGAGGTGCAATAGGCGGGAAGCCGCGTGCCGACGCCCAGGCTCACGGACATGATACGCTGTGTCGCCGAGCGGGCGATGTAGACGATGTCGTCCCCGTCCAGGATCGCCGCCGAGCTCGACTCGCCCGTCTCGGCGGAGATCCTCTCCAGGAACGGTTGCAGCCGCATGGAGAGGGATGAGGAGGCGAGATAGGCATAGCCCAGGCGCAGGATGCGCGGGCTGAGGCTGAAGTAGCGGCCGTCGAAATCGGCGTAGTTCAGCTTTGTCAGCGTCTTCAGGTATCGCCGCGCGGCCGCGCGGGTGATCCCCGTCAGCTTCGCCACGTCCGTCAGGGTGAGGCGCGGCCGGTCCGCGTCGAAGGCCTCGATGACGGCGAGGCCCTTCTCGAGGCTGGCGACGAAGTCCCGGTCCTCCGTCGCGGCGTCTTCCGTTTCGATCCTTGCCATGCGACCCCCGCTGAGGATGGCGATGCTGCTTCTCCGTTGCGGCCGGCGGCCGGATGGGGGAGGACCCGCCATCAAGGCTTATCGAGCCCCACGGAGCCTTGACACCGCTGGAGAAGTTGTACTTCATGTTCGATATGGTTTTCAATGTTCGTGATGCGAACATGCGAGCGAAGCCATAGGCCAACGAGACCGCAGGCCCGTTCAATGAGGCCGGGGCGGCTCCTGGGAGGAGACGAGGAATGTCTGGAAGGAAGCTTCTCTGCGCCGCCGTCGGCGCGCTGCTCGCCGGCACGGTCGCGGCGGCGGCGGATACCGTCAAAGTCGGCATCATCGGCCCGTTCTCCGGGCCCTTCGCCCTGCAGGGCAAGAATTTCCAGGCCGGAGTCGAGGCCTACATGGCGCTCAACGGCAAGTCCGTGAAGGGGCACGAGGTCGAGGTGATCTACCGCGACCTGCCCGCCGCCAACCCGCAGCAGTCGCGCGCCCTGGCGCAGGAGCTGATCGTCAAGGACAAGGTGCAGTATCTCGGCGGCGTCTACTTCACGCCCGACGCCATGGCGATCACGCCGCTCCTCGCCCAGGCGAACACGCCGCTGGTCATCTTCAATGCCGCGACCTCGGCCATCATGACCCAGTCGCCGCTGGTGGTGCGCACCTCCTTCACCACGGCGCAGACCACGACGCCGCTCGGCAAGATCGCCATCGAGCGCGGCATCAGGAAGGTCATCACCGCCGTGAGCGACTACGGCCCCGGGATCGACGCGGAGGTCGCCTTCAAGAAGGCGTTCGAGGCGGCGGGCGGCCAGGTGGTCGAGTCGGTGAGGATGCCGCTCAGCACCAACGACTTCAGCCCCATCATGCAGCGCATCCGCGACTCGAAGGCCGACGCCGTCTTCGCCTTCCTGCCGTCGGGCCCGACGACCCTCGGCTTCGTTAAGGCCTACAACGAGACTGGGCTCAAGCAGGCGGGCATCAAGTTCCTCGCGCCGGGCGACCTGACGCAGGAATCCGATCTTCCGGCCCTCGGCGACGGCGCCCTCGGCCTCCTTACCACCTTCCATTACGCCGTGTCGCACGACTCCCCCGAGAACAAGCGCTTCGTCGAGGCGGCGAGCAAGGCCATCGGCGGCGCGGAGCAGCTCTCCTTCCCGGCGGTGGGCGCCTATGACGGCATGCATGTCATCTACAAGATGATCGAGGCGACCGATGGCAAGCAGGACGCCAAGAAAGCCGTGGACGCGGTGAAGGGCATGGCCTGGACGAGCCCGCGCGGTCCCGTCAGCATCGATCCGGAGACCCGTCACGTCACGGAGAACATCTACCTCCGCGAGGTGGCGAAGGATGCGAACGGCCGGCTCTACAACAAGGAGATCCAGACCTTCCCGAACCAGAAGGACCCGGGCCTCGCGACCCAGTAAGGGCCGTCCCGCATCCGGCGGGCCGGGAAAACCGGGCCCCGTCCGGCCGGATGCCCGTCGCGGATCGGAACGCATCCATGCAGACCGTCTTCAGCATCGCGATCGACGCCTTCGCCTACGGCATGGCGCTGTTCATCATCTGCATCGGTCTGTCGCTGACCATGGGCCTGATGCGGGTGGTCAACCTCGCCCACGGCGCCTTCGCGATGATCGCCGGCTACATCGCCTCCTATGCCCAGCGCGAGCTCGGCGCGGGCTACGCGGCGGCGCTCCTGCTCGCGATCCTGGGAACGGTCGCCGTCTCCATTCCGCTCGAGCGCTTCCTCTACCGGCGGATCTACGGCAGCCCGCAGCTGACGCAGGTTCTGATGACCATCGGCATCACCTTCTGCGTGATCGGCATTACGAACTTCTTCTTCGGCCCCACGCTCAAGACCATCGCGCTGCCTGCAAGCCTGTCCACGCCGGTGGATCTCGGCTTCCGCGCGGTCGCCGGGCACCGGCTCTTCGTCATGGCCTGCGGCCTCGTCGTCGCGGCGGGGCTGTGGTTCCTCATCGAGAGGACCGCCTTCGGCATCCGCCTGCGCGCCACCGTGGACAACGCAGGCATGGCCGACGCGCTCGGGGTCCGGACGCAGGCGGTCTATGCCGTCAGCTTCGCCATCGCCATGGGGCTCGCCGCGCTCGGCGGCGTGGTCGGGGCCGAGTTCCTTCCCATCGAGCCCTATTACGCCCTGCGCTACATGGTGACCTTCCTCGTGGTGGTCTCGGTCGGCGGCGCGGGCTCCATTCCGGGAGCGCTGCTCGCCTGCCTCGTGCTCGGCGCCATCGACACCACGGGGCGCTACCTCATGCCCGACTTCGGAAACTTCTTCTTCTATGCAGCCGTCATCGCCATCGTTTGCGTCTTCCCCCGCGGCTTCCTCGGAAGGGCGCAGTAGGGTGCGGGGCCACGCCGCATCGCCGCGCTTGGCGGGGACACGCGCCGGCTCCAGCCTCGTGCGCGACGCGGCGGGCGTGGCCGCCATCGCCGCCATCGGCGCGGCCGGATACTGGCTGTTCCCCGACAATCTCGCCCTCCTGACCCGCGTGATCGCGGTGGCGCTTCTCGCTCTCTCGCTCGATCTCGTCGTCGGCTATTGCGGCGTCGCCACCCTTGGCCATGCCACCCTTTTCGGGGCGGGTGCCTATGCGGCCGGCATGGCCTGCCTGCGCGGGGTGACCGAGCCGATGACCCTCGTCCTCATCGGAGCCGCGGCCGGCGCAGCGGCGGGGCTCGTGATGGGCGCCGTCATGCTCCGGGCGCACGGGCTCGCTCAGCTCGTTTTGTCCATCGCCATCGTGCAGCTGGCCCACGAGGCTGCCAACAAGGCCTCGGCCTTCACGGGCGGCAGCGACGGCCTCGCGGGGTTCAGCCCGAGCCCGCTCTTCGGAACCTTCGCCTTCGACCTGTGGGGACGCACCGCCTATCTCTTCGGCCTCGCCCTTCTCGTCGGCGTCTTCGTCGTGCTGAAGTTCGTCGTGGCCTCGCCCTTCGGCATGCTGTGCCGCGGCATCAAGGAGGATCCGGTCCGCATCCGCGCCATGGGCGCCTTCGTGTTCCCCGTCCTCCTGAAGATGTTCGTCATCTCCGGGGCCGTGGCGGGAACGGGCGGTGCGCTCGCCGCCCTGTCCACCCAGGTCGTCGGCCTCGACAGCGTGAGCTTCGAGCTGTCCGCGAACGCCCTCGTCATGCTGGTTCTCGGCGGCCTCGGCAGCCTCTACGGCGCGCTCGTCGGCACCGTCGTCTTCATGGGGTTCGAGCACACGGTTTCCGCCGTCAACCCGTTCCACTGGATGACCATGGTCGGCGCCCTGCTGATCGCCGTCGTCCTCGTCGCGCCGGGCGGGCTCGGCGGCCTTGCCGGCCGGCTCCGCGCCGCCGTGCGGGGCGCCGGGGGCGGGAGGGGGCGGCCATGAGCGATCTCTTCCGCGTGGAAGGCCTGTCCAAGTCCTTCGGCGGCCTCGCCGTCAGCCGCAACGTCGACCTTGCCATGGGAGCGGGGGAGAGGCTCGCGCTCATCGGCCCCAATGGCGCGGGCAAGACAACCTTCGTGAACCTCGTGACGGGACAGATCCGGCCGAGCGCGGGCCGCGTGATCCTCGGCGGCGAGGACGTGACCGGGCTCGGCGCGGTGCGGCGGGTGCGGAAGGGGCTGGTGCGCACCTTCCAGGTCACGCGCCTGTTCTCCGACATGACGCCGGAGGAGCACGTCACGCTCACCGTGCTCCGGCGCGAGGGACGTGCCGCGCGCATTCTCGGCCGCTTCCGCGGCGATCCGGCCGTTTCGGGAGAGGTCGAGGGCATCCTCGGCACGCTGGGCCTCCTCGAGGTGGCCCGGCGCAAGGTGCGGGAGATCGCCTACGGCCAGCAGCGGCTCCTCGAAATCGCCATCGCCCTGGCGCTCAGGCCGAAGGTGCTGCTCCTCGACGAGCCGGCGGCGGGGGTGCCTTCCAGCGAGACGCCGCGCATCGAGCAGGCCCTCGGGCATCTGCCGCCGAGCCTCGCCGTTCTGATGATCGAGCACGACATGGACCTCGTCTTCCGCTTCGCCAAGCGCGTCGTGGTGCTCGCGGCGGGCGAGATCATCTTCGAGGGCCTGCCTGCGCAGGTCGCCGCGAACGAAAAAGTGCGCGAAGCCTATCTCGGGAATTACGCCCATGCCCGCCGAGTCGCTTGAGGTCCGCCGCCTGAGCGCCGGGTACGGCCCGACGGTCGTGCTCGAAGACGTGTCGTTCTCCGTGCCCGCCGGGGCGCGGCTGTCGATCCTGGGCCGCAACGGCATGGGCAAGACGACGCTCCTGTCGAGCCTCATGGGGCTCACCAGGCGCTACGGCGGCGAGATCCTGCTCGGCGGGCGGGACGTGGCGGGCCTGAAGAGCTGCGACCGCGCCCTGCGGGGCCTGGGCCTGGTGCCGCAGACCCGCGACATCTTCCGTTCCCTGACCGTGGAGGAGAACCTGATCGCCGGCCTGAAGGACCGGCCGCGCAGCGCGCTCGAAGAGGCCTACGAGATGTTTCCGCGCCTGCGAGAACGGCGGCGCAACCTCGGCTGGCAGCTGTCGGGAGGGGAGCAGCAGATGCTCTCCACCGCGCGGACCATTCTCGGGCGTCCCTCCGTGCTGCTTCTCGACGAGCCGCTCGAGGGCCTCGCCCCGGTCATCTGCGAGGAGCTGATGGCCGCGTTCGTCCGTCTGGCATCCGGCGGCGAGATGACGATCCTGCTGGTGGAGCAGCGGATCGAGAGCGCCCTCGACTTCGCGGACTCGGTCCTCATCCTCGAACGCGGGCGCATCGTCTGGCAGGGCACGAGCGAGGCCCTGCGGTCCGACGAGCGTCTCGTCGAGCAGTATATCGGCGTCGGCACCGTGCATTGAGAGAGACCATGGCCTTCACGCGCGCAAACGGAATCGTCCTTCACCACCAGGTCCTCGGCCGCGCCGGGGCGCCGGCCCTCGTGTTCTCCAACTCTCTGGGCAGCGACTTCCGCATCTGGCAGGAGGTGGCGCCGGCCTTCGCCGACCGTTTCCGGGTCGTGCTCTACGACAAGCGCGGTCACGGGCTCTCGGACGTGCCGCCGGGGCCCTACGCCATCGACGACCACGTGGACGATCTCCTCGCGCTTCTCGACACGCTTCACGTGCGCGAGGCCGCCATCGTGGGCCTGTCCGTCGGGGGCATGATCGCGCAGCGCCTCGCGGTGCGCGAACCCTCGCGTGCGACGGCCCTCGTCCTGTGCTGCACGGCCGCGAAGATCGGGACGGCCGAAACCTGGGCCGAGCGGATCGCGGCGGTGGAGAAGCACGGCGTGGAGGCGGTGGTCGAAGGCGTGCTCGCCCGCTGGTTCACGCCGGACTTCCGTGCCGCCCGGGCCGACGAGTGCGCGGGCTGGCGCAACATGCTCCTGCGCACGCCCGCCGTCGGCTATGCGGCCACCTGCGCCGCCGTCCGCGATGCCGATCTCACGGCCGATGCCGGGCGCATCGCGGTGCCGACCCTCTGCGTGGCCGGCGACCAGGACGGATCGACCCCTGCGGACGTGGTCGGGCGGACCGCCGCGCTCATCCCCGGCGCCCGCTTCGAGGTGGTGGCAGGGGCCGGGCACATCCCCTGCGTCGAGCGCCCGAAGGAGCTGGCGGCGCTCATCGCATCCCATCTCGAGGAGGCCGCGCGTGGCTGAGAGCGAACGATACAGGGCCGGAATGGCCGTGCGGCGGCAGGTGCTGGGCGATGCCCATGTGGACCGGGCGAGCGCGCAGGCGACGGAGTTCGACGCCGATTTCCAGACCTTCATCACCGAGGGAGCCTGGGGCTCGGTGTGGGCGCGACCGCATTTCTCGAAGCGGGAGCGCTCCATCGTCACCATCGCCCTGCTCGCGGCGCTCGGCCACGACGACGAGGTCGCGATGCACGTGCGCGCCACCCGCAACACGGGGGCGACCAAGGAGGACATCCGCGAGGCGCTGCTGCATGTGGCGGTCTATGCGGGCGTGCCCGCCGCCAATCGTGCCTTCAAGATCGTCAAGAAGGCCTATGCCGAAATGGAGCAGGATCCGCAGGGATGAGCGCGGACCTCATGCCCGCATGCGGCGCAGCCCAAGGAGTGACGTGACATGTCGGACCAGGGACCGTTCTACCACCGCGACCGGAGCTGGCATCCGCCGGCCTTCACGCCGCAATACAAGACGTCAGTGCTGCGCTCCCCGCGATACCCGCTCTTGTCGCTGGACAACACCATTTCCGAGATGACGGGGCCGGTCTTCAGCCACGACGCCATCGGCCCACTCGACAACGACCTCATCCGCAACTACGCCCGGACCGGAGAGCCCATCGGCCCGCGCATCGTCGTCTACGGGCGCGTGCTCGACGAGAACGCGCGGCCCGTGCCGGGAGCGCTCCTGGAGTTCTGGCAGGCCAATGCGGGCGGGCGCTACCGGCACAGGAAGGAGAGCTATCTCGCTCCCCTCGATCCGAATTTCGGCGGCTGCGGACGCACGATCACCGACCAGGAGGGGCGCTATTGGTTCCGCACCATCAAGCCCGGCCCCTATCCCTGGCCGAACGGCGTCAACGACTGGCGCCCGGCGCACATCCACTTCTCCGTCTTCGGCCATGCCTTCGCGCAGCGGCTGATCACGCAGATGTATTTCGAGGGCGACCCGATGATCTGGCAATGCCCCATCGTCTCCACCATTCCGGACAAGGCGGCCGTGGAGCAGCTCATCGCCGCCCTCGACCGGAACAACGCGATCCCGATGGATGCGCTCGCCTACAAGTTCGACATCGTCCTGCGGGGGCGCCGCTCGACCCCGTTCGAGAACCGGATGGAGGGGAACTGATGGTCCAGAAGCTGGGACAGCTGAAGGAGACGCCCTCGCAGACGGCGGGGCCCTACGTGCATATCGGCACGACCCCGAACTGGGCCGGGATTGCCGGCGTGTGGAAGGAGGACCTCGGCCTCGGCCTCGTCGGCCCGGAAACCAGGGGCGAGCGCATCCTCGTCAAGGGCCGGATCCTCGACGGCGGCGGCACGCCCCTGAAGGACGCCCTCGTCGAGATCTGGCAGGCGGACGCGGAGGGCCTCTACAACTCGCCCCAGGAGCGGCGCGGACGCGCCGATCCGCACTTCGCCGGATGGGGGCGCCAGCCCGTGGACGGCACGACGGGGGAGTACAGGTTCGAGACCGTCAAGCCCGGCCGCGTGCCCTACCGGGACGGGCGCCTCATGGCGCCGCACATCACGTTCTGGATCGTGGCGCGCGGCATCAATATCGGCCTCCATACCCGCATGTATTTCGCCGACGAGGAGAGCGCCAATGCGGAGTGCCCCGTGCTCGCCCGCATCGAGCACAAGGTGCGGGTGCCGACGCTGATCGCGCCGCGCGCCGTGGAGAACGGGCTGCCCACCTACACCTTCGACATCCGCCTCCAGGGCGAGAAGGAAACCGTGTTCTTCGACATCTGACCGTCATCGAAAGCATATCATGGCCAAGTTCCAGAGCCTCAGGGAGGCCGTCGCGGAGAACCTGCGCGCGGGCGACACCGTCGCCTTCGAGGGCTTCACCCATCTCATCCCCCACGCCGCCGCCCACGAGGCGATCCGCCAGGGGATCGGGGATCTGACACTCATCCGGATGACGCCCGACATCGTCTACGACCAGCTCGTCGGCATGGGGCTGGCGAAGAAGGTCGTGTTCTCCTATGCGGGCAACCCGGGGGTCGGCCTCCTGCGCCGGATGCGCGACGCCATCGAGAACGGGTGGCCCCGCGCCATCGAGACGGTCGAGCACAGCCACGCGGCCATGGCCAACGCCTACGAGGCGGGCGCCGCGGGTCTGCCCTGCGCCGTCTTCCGCGGCTATCGGGGGGCCGGGCTGAAGGAGGTGAACCCGGACATCAGGAGCATCGTCTGCCCCTTCACGGGCGAGGAGCTCGCGGCGGTGCCTTCGCACCGGCCGGACGTGACCTTCATCCACGCCCAGAAGGCGAGCCGGCGCGGCGACGTGCTCGTCGAAGGCATCGTCGGCGTGCAGAAGGAGGCGGTCCTTGCGGCGAAGCGCGCCGTCGTGACGGTGGAGGAGATCGTCGACGATTTCGAGGACCTTCACCCGAACCTGTGCGTGCTTCCGCACTGGACCGTCACCGCCGTCGCGCATGTGCCCGGAGGCGCGCATCCCTCCTACGCCCACGGCTATTACGGCCGCGACAACGCCGCCTATCTCGAGTGGGACAGGATCTCCGCCGACCGGGGCCTCTTCACCCGGTGGATGAAGGAGAACGTGCTCGATGTCGGCCCGGAGGCGTTCGCCGCCCGCGTGAGGGGGCTTTGAGGCAATGACCGTGTCCGCATTCACCCCCAACGAGATGATGACCATCGCGGCCTCCCGCGCCCTGTCGAGCGACGACGTCTGCTTCGTCGGGATCGGCGCGCCCTCGGCCGCCTGCAACGTCGCGCGCCTGACGCATGCGCCAGGCATCACGCTCATCTACGAGAGCGGCACCATCGGCACGGCGCCGGACGTGCTGCCGCTCTCCATCGGCGACGGCGAGCTCTGCGAGACGGCGCTGACCACGGTCTCCGTGCCCGAGATGTTCCGCTACTGGCTCCAGGGAGGGCGCATCTCCATCGGCTTCCTGGGCGCCGCGCAGCTCGACCGGTTCGGCAACATCAACACCACGGTGATCGGCGACTACCGCCGCCCGAAGGTGCGGCTGCCGGGCGGCGGCGGCGCGCCGGAGATCGCCACCTCCTGCCGCAAGGTGTTCATCACCATGAAGCAGTCCACCCGCGGGATGGTGGAGAAGATCGACTTCTTCACCTCCTTCGGCCATGGAGAGGGCGGGGATCACCGCCGCCGCCTCGGGATCGAAACCGAGGGGCCGGCGCTGCTCGTCACGGATCTCGCCGTGTGGAAGCCCGATCCCGAGACGAAGGAGTTCACGGTGGTGTCCATGCACCCGGGCGTCACGCGCGGGCAGGTCCAGGAGACCTGCGGCTGGAAGGTGCGCTTCGCGGATCGCGTCGAGGAGACGCCGCCTCCGACCGAGCTCGAACTGGCGACCCTCCGCGACCTCCAGGCCCGCACCGAGCGGGCCCATGGCGGAAAGAAGGGAGCCTGAGAATGCCCGAGGCCTGCATCTGCGCCTGTGCCCGCACCCCTCGCGGGCATCCCCGCGGATGCGCCGCGCATGAATCCGTACGGCGGAGCGACCGCGCCCGGCCATCCGCTCGCCGCCATGTGCATCGGCGTGGGGCAGGGCATTTCCATCGCCCTGGAAGCCTCTTGAGCGGTCTACGCTTCGATGGAATCGCACTCCGCTCCGCGGTCTTTCGTTTGCCGCATTTTCGGGCGGAGGACCGGTTCCCACTTCTCCTGAAAATGCTCTAGGCTCGAAGCATCATGGCGGGCGATCCTCTTTCCTCTTCCCTGCTCGGGGCCCTCGTCGGCGACGGCGAGGTGGCCGCGCTCTTCTCCGACGAGGCGGAGCTTGCCGCCATGCTGCGGGTGGAAGAGGCGCTCGCGCAGGCGCAGGCCGAGATCGGCCTGATCGGCGAGGACGCGGCCTTCCGCATCGTTGAGGCCTGCCGCACCTTCGTGCCCGACTGGAACGGCCTCGCCACGGGCATGTCGCGGGATGGCGTGGTCGTGCCCGAACTCGTCCGGCAGCTGCGCCAGGCGGTCGGGGAGCCGTACGAACGGGCCGTGCACCTCGGGGCGACGAGCCAGGACGTCGTCGACACGGGCCTCGTCCTTCGCCTGAGGGATCTCGCGGCGCTCCTCGCAGGGCGCATCGCGGCGCTCGTCGAGACGCTCCGGCTTCTCAAGAGGCGGGACGGGGACGTGGGCCTGGTCGCCCACACGCGCATGCAGCAGGCGCTGCCGTTCACCGCCGCCGACAAGCTCGACACCTGGATCCAGCCGCTCGAACGGCATGAGGAAGCCCTACGCGAGATGGAGCCGCGCCTTCTGACCCTGCAGCTCGGCGGGCCCATCGGCAACCGCGGCTCGTTCCACGGCCACGGCGATGCGCTCGCGGACGCGCTCGCGGAGCGTCTCGGCCTCGCCTTCGCGCCGGCCTGGCACTCCCAGCGCGACCGCATCGGCGCATTCGCCGCGTGGCTCTCCCTCGTCTCGGGAACCCTCGGCAAGATCGGGCAGGACATCGCCCTCATGGCGCAGAACGAGGTCGGGCAGGTCCGCCTCGCATCGGGCGGCGGCTCCTCCGCCATGCCCCACAAGTCGAATCCCGTTCTGGCCGAGGTGCTCGTGGCGCTCGCCCGCTTCAACGCCGGGCTTCTCGGCACGCTCCATCAGGCGCTCGTGCACGAGAACGAGCGATCCGGCGCGGCCTGGACCCTGGAATGGCTGATTTTGCCGCGGATGGCGGAGACGACCGGGGCAGGCCTCGCCAAGGCGCAGGCGCTGGCGGACGGCCTGCGCTTCGTTCCTTCCGCTGCGGGGAAGGGCGCCTGAGAGGCACGACGTCGTCGTTCGGGCGCGCAACGCCGGCATTCTGGGACGATGGCGCGGGCGCGGAACGCATGGCATCGGCGGACCGGAATGGAGATCGGTGGCGGCCGTTGCGCTCCATCCTGCATCGTCGCCGCTTATGGGTTCCGGGCCCAGCGCTCCGCACTGTCCTGGAATGACGGTGAGCCGAGCGACAGGCGTCTATGGATTCGTCTCTCCGTTGCGCAGCGCCCGGAACCCGGTCGGCGTGAGGCCGGTCCGCCGCTTGAAGAAGCGCGTGAAATAGGCCGGGTCCTCGAAGGCGAGCGCGAGGGCCACTTCCTTGGCGCTCAGGGACGTGAAGGTGAGATAGCGCCGCGCCTCCAGGGCGAGGCGGCCGTGAATGACGTCGAGAGCCGTCTCGCCCAGATGCTCCCGGCAGAGCCGGTTGAGATGGCTCGCCGTGAGCCCGAGCCTGCGCGCATAGGCTTCGACCGGCTTGTGGCTGCGAAACTCCTCGTCGACCAGCCGGCGAAAGCGCATGAGGTGATCGAGAGCCCGGTTTCGCGCATTCGGCGCCGCCTCCTTCGCCGCCCCCTGCAGGCGATGAAGGGCGATGAGGAGGAGCGCGAGATGCGCCTCGACGGCGCCGAGGCGCCCCGGCCTGCGGCCCGAAAGCTCCGCGGCGATGGCGGCGACATGGTCCGAAACGGTCCGGGCATCGGGCGAGCCCCGTTCCATCGCGACCGCGTGAACCGCGCGGAATGTCGGCACGATCTCGGCCGCCGCCGCGAGCACGGCGCCGAGCCGGTGCTCGAAGAGGGTGAGCACCGTTCCTTCCACGTCGGGGGTGAAGGTGTAGCCGTGCACGGTCATCGGCGGCAGGGTCACGATGCAAGGCGCGACGAGCCTGCTGCGCTGCCCGTCCTGCACGAAATCCGCCTCGCCGCCGGCGAGATGGAGGATCTGGAAAAGCCGCTCGTGCCGGTGCGGCTCGATCACGTAATCGTGCAAGCGGCTGCGGGACTGGATCGTCTCGCCATGGATCCATTCGGTGCCCGGATCGTCCTTGTATTCGCCGTAAAGGGCATAGGTCGGGATGGTGTCCATGGCATCCGGGAGGGCGGCTGGAATGCTCGAATTGTCCTATTCAATGCCCGCTTTGTCCATGGCGCCGCACCCGGCCCTTTGCGATCCTCCTCGCAAGAAAGGCGCGGCGCGAAGCTGCCGGTTCGGAGGAAATCGACCATGCGGACCCAGGTCGCCATCATCGGCGCGGGCCCGGCGGGGCTCCTTCTCGGGCGCCTGCTCGAGCGGGCCGGAATCGATGCCGTCATACTGGAGCGGCGCAGCCAGGATCATGTGCTCGGCCGGATCAGGGCGGGCGTGCTGGAGCAGGGCAGCGTCGCCCTTCTCGACAGGGCGGGCGTCGGCGCGCGCATGCACGCGGAGGGGCTGGTCCACGGTGGGATCGCCATCTCTTTCGACGGCGACAGGCACCGGTTCGACTTCCGCGCTCTCGTCGGTCGGACGGTCACGGTCTACGGGCAGACGGAGGTCACACGGGACCTGATGCGCGCCCGTGACGCCTCGGGCGCGAAGACCGTCTACGAGGCCGAGGACGTCTCGCTCCACGACCTCGACGGAGACAGCCCGAAGGTCCGCTTCGTCAAGGACGGCATCGCCCGTGAGATCGCCTGCGACTTCGTCGCGGGCTGCGACGGCTATCACGGCGTGTCCCGCGCCAGCGTTCCGGAAGGGGCCCTGCGCACCTACGAACGGGTGTATCCCTTCGGCTGGCTCGGCATCCTGGTCGACAGGCCGCCGGTCTCGGAGGAGCTCGTCTATGCGCATCACGCCCGCGGCTTCGCGCTCTGCTCCATGCGCTCGCCCACGCGCAGCCGCTACTACGTGCAGGTGCCCGCCGGCGAGAAGCCGGAGGCCTGGCCGGACGACCGCTTTTGGGACGAGCTGCGGCGGCGGCTCGATCCGGAGACGGCGGAGCGGCTCGTCACCGGCCCCTCCATCGAGAAGTCCATCGCGCCCTTGCGCAGCTTCGTGGCGGAGCCGCTCCGTTTCGGGCGCCTGTTCCTCGCAGGCGACGCGGCCCACATCGTCCCGCCCACCGGGGCGAAGGGGCTCAACCTCGCCCTGAACGACGTGGGCTGCCTGGCGGAGGCGCTGACGGAATTCTACCTGGAGCGTTCGGCGGCCGGCATCGATCGCTACTCCGACCGCGTGCTGAAGCGCGTCTGGAAGGCGGAGCGCTTTTCCTGGTGGATGACGTCGGTCCTGCACACGTTCCCCGAGACGGACGCGTTCGGGCGGCGCATCCAGCGCGCCGAGTTCGACTATCTCGTCGGGTCCGAGGCGGCCTCCCGGTCGCTTGCGGAGAACTACACGGGCTTGCCTCTGTAGACGAAGCCGCGGCAGGAGAGGGGCCCGCCGCGGCCGTCGCGTCAGGCGGCCTTGTGGCGCTCCTGCTCCCGGAGGTAGAGGGCGCCTTCCTCGGCGAGCGCCCGCGCGACGCTCGGGCGCTTCCTCAGGCGCAGATAGTAGTCCTTCACCGCCGGCCATTTTTCGAGGTCGACGGGCGTCGCGATCTGCCAGTTCAGGACGGTCGCCAGATAGGCATCGGCGACGCTGAACCGGTCGAGCAGGAATTCCCGTCCGCTCAGGTGATCGTTGAGATAGGCGAGCCGCCTGTCGCCCTTCTCCAGCGTCTTCGAGACGAGGTCCGCGGGCAGGCTCCGGTCGAAGAGCGGAGTGAACAGCGCCTTGTGCATCTCGGTGCCGATGAAGCACAGCCATTGCTGCAGCCGCAGGCGGGCCATGCCGTCGCGCGGAGCAAGCCCGGCATCGGGAAAGCGGTCGGCGATGTACGGGAGGATGGCGCCATTCTCCGTGAGGATCTCCCCCTCGTCCGTACGGATCGCCGGCACGAGGCCGAGGGGGTTGACGGCATGATAGTCCTCGCCGTCGAGGGTGCGCTTCGTGTGGGAATCCACCTCGATGAAGCGGGCCGGGGCTTCGGCCTCGTAGAGGGCGATCCGGGAGGCCATCGAGCAGGCGAGGGGGGAGAAGTAGAGATCCATGGCTGGGGTCCGAGTTGAATTATTTACCGGTTTGCATAAATTATCGGGGTGCGATCCGCGGTCAAGGAATATTTTTCGAAATGGTACAAAAATCTGAAGAGGGAGCCAGAAGGGGGCGCGGGCGGCCGCGCGCCTACGACCCGGACACCGCGCTCCGCCAGGCCCGGGAGGCCTTCTGGGTCGCGGGCTATTCCGGGACCTCCCTCGACGACATCGCCGCCGCGACCGGCATGAACCGGCCGAGCCTCTATGCGGCCTTCGGCGACAAGCACTCCCTGTATCTGCATGCGCTCAACCTCTACTGGACCGAGGGCCTCGCCGCGATGCGCAGGGCGCTTTCCGACGAGCGTCCCCTCGCGGAGGAGCTGATGGAGGTCTACGACAGGTCGCTTGCGATCTACTTCTCGGGCGAGGGGCCGCCGCGCGGATGTTTCGCCATCGGCACCGCGACCACGGAAGCGGTGCAGGACGCGGAGATCCGCGCGCGCTTCGCCGAGGGCCTGAAGGTGCTCGACCGGGCTTTCGAGGACAGGATCCGCCTGGCGCAGGAAGGCGGGGAGATCCCCCGAGGTGCCGACGCAGCCGCCCTTGCGGCCGTCGCGTCCTCGACCCTTCACACCCTCGCCATCCGCGCCCGCATGGGCACGCCGCGCGAGGAACTGCGGGAGCTTGCGCGGAAGTCCGTCGCGGTGATCTGCGGATCGTGATCCGGCGACGGAGCTCCGGGCCGCGGCACCCGTGCAGCCGGAGCCTCCCACCTCTGCCTTCGGCGCGGTTTACGCCGCGGGACCGATGGCGCAGCATGGCGTTGCGAATCCAAGAACGACACGAGGGAGAGCCGAGAGTTGACCGCGCCATCCGTTTCCCATCCCGCCCATTCCGGAAAAGCCGCCGATCCGGCCGACTGGACGGCGGCCGACCTCCTCGACGGCTACGCCCGCCGGCAGATCTCGCCGGTCGAGGTCGTCGAGGCGGTGATCGCGCGGATCGACGCCTACGAGCCGAAGCTCCAGGCCCTCTACGCCTTCGATCCCGACGGGGCGCTGAGGGATGCCAGGGCCTCGGAGGATCGCTGGATGCGCGGTGCGGCCCTGCCCCTCGACGGGATTCCCGGAACGATCAAGGAGAACATCGCGACGCGCGGGACGCCGGTGCCGCTCGGCACGGCGGCGCGACCGCTGGTCCCGGCTCCTGCCGACGCGCCGCCCGCCGCGCGGCTGCGCGAGGACGGCGTCGTCATTCTCGCCAAGACCACCATGCCGGATTACGGCATGCTCTCTTCGGGGCTGTCGAGCTTCCATCCGCTCGCGCGCAACCCTTGGGACCTGTCGAAGAACCCGGGCGGCAGCTCCGCGGGAGCCGGCGCGGCCGCGGCCGCGGGCTATGGCCCGTTCCATGTGGGAACCGACATCGGCGGCTCGATCCGCCTGCCGGCCGCGTGGTGCGGCGTGTTCGGCCTCAAGCCGAGCTTCGGGCGGGTGCCGATCGATCCGCCCTATTACGGCCGCGTGGCGGGGCCGATGACCCGCACCGTGCATGACGCCGCCCTGATGATGCGAAGCCTCGTGCGTCCCGACGTGCGGGACACGATGAGCCTGCCGTTCCAGGACCTGCCCTGGCTCGACCTCGACATCGACATCCGCGGCCTGCGCATCGGCGTGATGATGGAGGCGGGAGTCGGCATCGCCCTCGATCCGGAGGTGCGAGCCTGCGTCGAACGGGCGGCGCGTCTCTTCGCCGAGGCGGGCGCAGAGATCGTCGCGATCGAGCCCTTCGTCACGCGGGAGATGCTGGACGGCCTCGACGATTTCTGGCGCCAGCGGGCCTGGATGGACATCGGCGCGCTGAGCGAGGACCAGCGCGCGCGGGTCCTGCCCTACATTCTCAAATGGGCCGAGGGCGGGAAGTCGCTCACCGGAGCGCAGGTCTATTCCGGCATGAACCAGATGCTGGCGATGCGCCAGGCCGCCGTGGAGGCGACGAAGGACGTGGACTTCATGCTCTCCCCCGTGGCGCCGGTCGTCGCCTACCAGGCGGAACTCGCGTCGCCCATCCACGATCCGGAGGAGCCGTTCGAGCACATCGGCTACACGGTGGCCTTCAACATGTCCGACCAGCCGGCGGCGTCGGTCAATGCGGGCTTCACCGCGTCGGGCCTGCCCATCGGCCTCCAGATCGTCGGGCGGCGCTTCGACGATGTCGGGGTGATGAGGCTCGCCCACGCCTGGGAGGGGATGCGGGGCGAGCAGCGCGACTGGCCGAAGCTCTGAGCCCGGAAGAGAGGCGGGGGACGATCAAGGCTGCCGCGGGGCGGCCGGCGCATGGGCGTCGGCCTTCTGCGTGGAGCCTGTCGTCTCCTCGGGCGCGGCCTTGCGGATCCTGTTCACGAAGTCGGACAGGCTGCCGGAGCTGTCCTGCTCGAAGGCGAGCTTCGCGATCGTGGCGGTGTCGAACGGCTCCTCCTGGATCGAGCCGTCCGACATGATGATGGTCTTGATGCCCGACTCCACGTCGAACGACACCGACTTCACCATCGGCTGGGTGCCGGTGGTGGCGGCGGAATCCGCAGGGGCGTCCATGCGCGTGACGTGGGCAGGCTCGGTCCTGGCGGAGGCCGCGTTCCGGGCCGTCTCGGTGCGGTCGCGATCCGTTTCGGGAGCCTGGGCCTGATCGTCTTCGGACGCGCGACGGCTCTGGGACTCCTTCGCGGCGGCCCGCTCCTGCCTGCGGGCGGCATCTGCCGCATCCTGCTCGGCGAGAACCCGTTCGAGCCGCGCCTTGGCTTCCGCCGCCTCCTTCTGGGCCTGCGATCCGAAGACGGAGACGAGGGGCATGGAAGCCTTCTCCGCCTCGGCCTTCGCCCGCGCCGCGTCCGCGGCATTGGCGGCCTCGATGCGTTTACGCGCGGACTCGACCTGATGCGGATCGTTCGTGTCGTACGTGTAGCGCTTGCCGTTGATCTCGTAGGAGACCTTGCGCGCCTCGGCGGCGGTGCCCATGAGGGCAAGCGCCAGCACCGCCGTTGCAAGGCCCGCGCAGATGCGGTTCGTCCCAGTTCGTCTGTTCATTGCCATCCGGATCCATTCGTCCGGTTAAACTCTGTTAATGAATATGGCCGCCATATGACGTAACGGTATGGGCGCGGCGGGGTGTGCGATGCGGGCATCCATGGCCGAAACGTTATTCCTTTCGCCGCGCCCGCGCGCGGCCCGTCTTGCATCCCGCGGGGCGAGGACAGATCTCTGGGGACGGGTCTTCCGGGCCGTCTCCCATGGGAGCGAGCCCTCGCCCCCACGAAGGACGTTCATCATGCCCCCTCTTTCAGTGCTCGATCTCGCTCCGGTTCCCCATGGGAGCACGCCCGCGCAGGCCCTTCGCAACACCCTCGACCTGGCGCAGCATGCCGACCGGTGGAGCTACAACCGCTACTGGCTGGCCGAGCACCACAACATGGTGGGCATCGCGAGCGCGGCGACGAGCGTGGTCATCGCCCATGTGGCGGGAGGCACCGAGCGGATCCGCGTGGGCGCGGGCGGCATCATGCTGCCGAACCATTCGCCTCTCGTCATCGCGGAGCAGTTCGGCACGCTGGAGGCCCTGTTCCCGGGGCGCATCGACCTCGGCGTGGGGCGTGCGCCGGGCACGGACCAGCTCACCCTGCGCGCCCTGCGCCGCGATCCGGCGAGCGCCGACACCTTTCCGCAGGACGTGGTGGAGCTGCAGGCGCTCCTCGGGCCCCTCCAGCCGGGGCAGGCCGTGCAGGCGGTGCCGGGAACGGATTCGAACGTGCCGATCTGGATCCTCGGGTCGAGCCTGTTCGGCGCGCAGCTCGCGGCCATGCTGGGGCTTCCCTATGCCTTCGCCTCGCATTTCGCCCCGGGCGCGCTCATGCAGGCGCTCCAGGTCTACCGGGAACGCTTCCAGCCCTCGAAGCAGCTCGACAGGCCCTATGCGATGGTCGGCATCAACGTGATCGCCGCCGAGACGGATGCGGAAGCGCGCCATCTCTTCACGACGCCGCAGCAGCAGTTCACCAACCTCTTCCGCGGCGTGCGCGGCCAGCTCCGGCCGCCCATCGACGACATTGAGAGCTACTGGACCCCGACGGAGAAGGCGCAGGCCATGGGCATGCTCGCCTGTTCCGTGGTCGGCGGGCCGGAGACGGTCCGCAAGGGCCTCGAGGACATCGTCGCAAGGACGCAGGCCGACGAACTCATCGTCGCCTCCGCGATCTTCGACCACGGCAAGCGCCTGCGCTCTTACGAAATCCTGGCGGACGTCCACAGGGCCATGGGCCGCGAGCCCGCTCTCGCCGGGTGAGGAATCGCGAGGGCCTTCAGGCGGTCGCGCCGCGCCCCCGCAGCGTGGGATCCAGCGCGTCCCGCAGGCCGTCGCCCAGCAGGTTGAGGCCGAGCACGGAGAGGGCGATGGCGAGCCCGGGGGCGATGGCGAGGTGAGGAGCCTGGGACAGGTAGGTCTGCGCATCGCTCAGCATCCGGCCCCAGCTCGGGTTCGGCGGCCGCACGCCGAGACCGAGATAGCTCAGTCCCGCTTCCGTGAGGATGGCCAGCGCGAGCTGGATCGTCACCTGGACGATGAGCGCGCCGGCGATGTTGGGAAGCACGTCCTCCAGGGTGATGCGCAGGGGCGGCTTGCCGAGGGCGCGGGCCGCCGCGATGTAGTCGAGGGTCCAGACTTGTAGCGCGACGCCGCGCGTGACGCGAGCGAAGACGGGAACGTTGAACACGGCGATGGCGAGGATCGCCGCCAGCGGCCCCGAGCCGACGAGCGCGCCGATCATGATTGCGGAGAGAACGGCGGGAAAGGCGAAGACCACGTCCGAGACGCGCATGGCGATTTCGTCCGCCACGCCGCGCCAGGCGGCCGCGGCGCTGCCTACGGCGGTGCCGATGGCGGCGCCGAGCAGCACCGCCGGCCATGCGATGGCGAGGGAGTTCCACGCCCCCGCCATCAGCAGCGAGGCGACGTCGCGGCCGAAATGGTCGGTGCCGAGGAGCCCGGCCTCCAGCGGCCCCTTGAGCCGCATGGCGACGCGCACGCGCGTCGGCGACTCCGGCGTCCAGACGAGGGAGAGGAGGGCGGTGCCGATGAGAAGCGCCGTCAGGATTCCGCCGATCACGAGGGCGGCGTTCAGACGCAGGCGCGGAGCGGACTTCATGCGCGGCTCCTCAGGCGCGGGTCGAGGATCGCGTAGCCGATGTCGACCAGGAAGTTGATGACGATCACGAGCCCGGAAAAGATCAGGACGATGTCCTTGATCACCACGAGGTCGCGCTGGTTCAGCGCCTGATAGGCAAGGCGTCCGAGGCCGGGCAGGTTGAACACGTTCTCCACCAGGATCGCTCCGCCGAAGAAGAACGAGAGCTGCAGGCCGAGGATGGTAGTGACGGGAATGAGCGCGTTCGGCACCACGTGCCGGCGCAGCGTCGCGCCCCTGTCGACGCCCTTGGCCCGTGCCGTGCGCACGAAATCCGCGCCGATTACCTCCAGCGTCGCCGAGCGCGTGACGCGGGTGAGCACCGCCGCCTGCGGCAGGGCGAGGGCGAGGGCGGGCAGGAGCAGCGCCTGCAGGGCGGGCCCGATGCCCGCGTTCCAGCCCGGGAAGCCGCCGGCAGGGAACCAGCCGAGCCGCGTTGCGAAGAACAGGATGAAGAGCAGGCCGATCCAGAAGTTGGGCACGGCCACGCCGAGCTGGCTGAACACCAGCACGGCCCTGTCCACGAGCCGGTCCCGGCGCGCGGCGGCCGCCACGCCGAGGGGGAGCGCCAGCGCCGTCGAGATCAGGATGGCGAGGAGGCTCAAGGGCAGCGTCACCGCCATGCGCTCCGCCACGAGGGTCGAGACCGGCATCTTGTAGGTGATGGACTGCCCGAGGTCGCCGTGCAGCAATCCGCCGATCCAGGCGAGATAGCGCACCGGCGCGGGCTGATCGAGCCCGAGCTCCTGCCGCAGGGCGGCGAGCGTGTCCTCCCTTGCGGCGGTGCCCAGCATGATCGCGGCGGGGTCGCCCGGCAGCACCTCCAGGATCAGGAAGATCGCCAGCGACACCGCGACGAGCGTCACGGCGAGCGAGGCGAGACGGGAGACGACGAGGCGCAGCATGAAATCAGGTCATCCGGCGGTTGCGGGCAATGGCGTCGGCGCGAGGATGCAGGCTTCTCCTCCGCACCGGGTGGAAGGGCGGCTGCCTCCGTCGTCGTTCCGGGGCGAGCGATGGCGAGAACCCGGAACCCATGACCAGCGCGCTGGAGGAAAAGCCGCAATGGCAGCCGCTGCGCTCATTTCCGCAGAGCAGGCACTGATGGATTCCGCGCCCAGCGCTCCGCGCTGTCCCGGAATGACGGGGAGGCGGCCTTGAAACGGTGGGCCGTGCCACCGCAGGAAGCGGCCTCCGATCGGAGCCCTCGCTAATCCGTCCAGGAGACCTCCGTCACGTCGTTCGCGGGAACGGGGGAGTTTTCCCATAGGCCTTTCAGCTTCGCGTTCCAGACGCCGAGCTTCGGAAGCTGGAAGAGGAAGAGCGCGGGCACGTCCTCGGCCAGGATCTTCTGCACCTCCGCATACTTGGCGAAGCGGGCCTTCTCGTCCGTCGTCCTGGCGGCCTCGGCGATGAGCGTCTTGAACCTGTCGTTCTTGTAATTGAAGTAGTAGTTGTCGCGGGCGAAGATATCGATGTCGAGCGGCTCCGTGTGCGCCACGATGGTGACGTCGTAGTCCTTGTTCTTGAAGACCTCCTCGATCCACTTGGCCGGGAACTCGGTGGGGACGATCTTCATGTCGACGCCGACCTCGGCGAACATGGCGGCGAGGAGCTCCGCGGAGCGGCTGGCATAGGCCATCTGCGGCGCCTTGATGGTGATGGACAGGCCGTTGCCGTAGCCCGCCTCCTTCAACAGCGCCTTGGCCTTCGCGGGGTCGTAGGGCACGACGCCGGTCATGTCCACGAAGGCAGGATGGTTGGGCGAGAAGAAGCTGCCGATGGGCTGACCGTAGCCGGAATAGGCGCCTTCCACGAGGGCCTTGCGGTCCACCGCGTGCATGAGGGCGCGGCGCACGCGCGGGTCGTCGAAGGGCTTCTTGGCGTTGTTCATGCCGGCGACGATCTCGCCTTCCGTATTGCCGGCAACCGCCTTGAAGCGCGGATCCTTCTTCAGCTCGCTGAAGAGTTCCGGCGCGCCGAGATTGGGGAACGCGTCCACGTCGCCCGCGCGCAGGGCCGCGACCTGGGCCTGCGGATCGTTGATGAAGCGGAAGGTGACGCTCTCCAGCTTCGTCTTGTCCTTCTGCCAGTAGTCGGCGTTGCGCACGAGCTCGACCCGGTCGCCCCGGGTCCAGGACTTGAACTTGAACGGCCCGGTGCCGACGGGGGTCGCCTTGTTGTTCTCCGCCGTCTCGGGCGCGACGATCACCGCGTCGCCCCAGCCGAGATAGTAGAGGAAGTTGCCGGAGGTTTCCTTGAGCTTGATCACCACGGTCGCGGGATCGGGCGTCTCGATGGATTCGATGGGCGCGAAGATCTGCTTCTGCGCGTTGGTCGAGTTCGGCGCGCGGGCGCGGTCGAAGGCGAACTTCACGTCGGCGGAATCGAAGGTCGTGCCGTCGTGGAACTTCACGCCCTCCTGCAGGCGGAAGGTGTAGGTCTTCCCGTCCGGCGCGATCTCCCAGCTCTTCGCCAGCAGCGGCTGCACCTTGCCGTCGCGGTCGATGCGCACCAGGCCTTCGTAGAGGTTGGCCCAGGTCACTTCGCGGATGGCCACCGGCGCGGCGATGGTGGGGTCGAGGCCGGGCGGCTCGATGGGCATGCCGATCACGAGGGACGTCTTCGCGGCGTAGGCCGGGATGACGCTGGCTGAAACGATGAGGGCGGCGGCCAGAAAGCGCTTCGACATTGAACGATGTCCCATCCGGTTCCTTGGAGCGAGAATGCTCGGTGCGGCAGCTTAGCGCATCGCGCGGAAAAGTGGACCCGGTTTTGCGCTTCGCGCGGGACGCGGAGGCCGGATCCTCACAAGGGCCGGATCTGCTTGTAGAACACCGTCGTGTCGCAGAAGCCGCCCTGGGGCCAGAGGGCATAGTTCGGGATGACGCCGACGGGCACCCAGCCGAGGCGCGTGTAGAGGCGCTCCGCCGCGCCGCCGGTTACGGTGTCGAGCACGAGGACGGACTTGCCGGCGGCACGGGCGGCATCCTCCGCGGCGCGCATCAGGGCCGCGCCGAGGCCCCGCCGCCGCGCCGCGCGGTGCACCAGCATCTTGGCGATGTCGGCCCGGTGGGGCTGGTTCTCGGGCTGCCGCAGCACGACCTGGACCGTGCCCAGGATCCGGTCGCCGTCCCGGTCGTGCGCCACGATCAGGATGCGCTCGCCCGCCGCGACGCCCTCGGCCACGCCCGTCCAGAAGGCGTCGGCCCTGTCGCGGGTCAGGGGCGCCATGAAGCTCACCGACGCGCCGCCTTCGACGCAGTCCATGAGCACGGCCGACAGGGCGGCGATCCGCTCCCTGGCCTCCTGCGGGCCGAGGGAGCGCAGTTCGACGGTTTCTCTCGCGACGCTTTCTTCCATGAGTGTCTCGCAGGTCAGGTTTCGCGGGCCCGCGCCCGTCCCGGATCGGCGGCCAGGGCCACCAGGTAGCGGGCGGGGCGGTCGGCGGGGTTGTGGAAGACGTTGGCCCGGTCCAGGTGCATGCAGAGGCAGTCGCCCGCCGCGAGGCGATGCCTGTCCTCGCCGGTGGCGACGTCGACCTCGCCTTCGAGGATCCAGACCTGCTGGCCGATGCCCGCGCCCGGGCCGGAATCGTAGGCCACCCGCGCGCCCGGCGGGAGCGTCACTTCGGCCAACTCGATGGGGGAGGGGTATCCCGGCGGGGACAGGGTGCGTCGGAGATAGCCGCTGTCCGGGTCGCGCCAGGTCCGCTGCGCGGCACGGCGGACCAAGGGAGACGCCTGCGGCGTGTCCTCCTCGGCGAAAAGGGAGGCGAGGCTCACCCCGAGGCCCGCGGCGAGCCGGTTGAGGACCACGGCTGTGGGACTGGCCTCGCCGCGCTCGATGAGGGAGATCATGGAGCGGCTCACCCCCGTTCTCGTGGCGAGCGCATCGAGGGACAGGCCGCGACCCCTGCGCAGGCTCCGCAGGTGGCGGGCCAAGTGGGCATGAATATCGGGTGCGTCATCCATTATATTAGAATGCATTTCCAGTATAGTGGAGTCAATCGGCTGGGGCGTACGCTGGGAGAGGCTACGAAGGAGGGCCTGCCCTCCACGGCGCCGAAGTGCGTCTCCCGAACCGGTTCCGCTGTTCCTCAGCCCAGTCCTGCGTGAGCTTGCGGAACAACAGCGGAGGGGTTTGAATCGTGCTGCCTGCCTTGACGAGACGTAGCGAATCGGCCGCGGGCCAAGCTGGAATACCTTGTGGAAGGCCCAGGGACGCCAGAACCGTCTCAGCCGTGCTCGGGATGAACGGCCACGCGACGGTGGCGCAAACTCCGACAAGATTGACGGCGGTCCTGACTGTCACGCGACAGCGGTCGGGATCCGTCCGGAAGCTTGCCCACGGAGCCTGAGCCGCAAAGTAGCCGTTTGCCAGCCGCCAGATTGCTCGCACGTCCTCCGCTGCCTTCCGCAGCGAGCCGGTTGCGTGGTGGCGTCTAAGGGCGTCGAGGTGCTGGGCCAGATCCTGTTCCAACTGCCTCTCCGCCTCGGATGGGGCCCCGGTCCCGGGAACGACCCCCTGGAATCTGGAGGTGACAAAGGCGAGTGTCCGGTTGACCAGATTTCCGAAAGTGTCGGAAAGATCGTTGTTCACATCCTGCACGAAGCGATCGAAGGTGAAGTCGGTATCGCTTCCTTCCGGCGCGTTCGAGGCCAGCCACCAGCGCCAGTAGTCCGCGGGCAGCAGATCGAGGGCTTCGTCGAGAAATACGCCCCGCCGCTCGCTCGTCGAGAATTTTCCACCTTCGAAGGTGAGCCAGTTCACGCCCTTGATGATGTCGACCGTCTTCCACGGCTCCCTCGAGCCCAGCAACGTACAGGGGAAGCTCACGGCGTGGAACGGTACGTTGTCCTTGCCGAGGAACTGGAGATATTCGACGTCCTCGGCCTGCCACCACCTGCGCCAGTCGCGCGTCTCGGGGTTGAGCTCAGCCCATTCCTGAGTCGCTGCAATGTAGGCGATGGGCGCGTCGAACCAGACATAGAAGACTTTGCCTTCATAGCCGGGCTTCGGGACAGGAATGCCCCAGTCGAGATCGCGGGTGATGCAGCGATCCTGAAGGCCTTCATCAAGCCATTTCCGGGCAATGGAGGTGACAAGGGAAAGCCAACCCGTTCGGGTCGCGATCCACCTTTCGAGCTCCTCCACGAGGGCGGTCTGCTTCAGGAACAGATGGCGGCTCGGGCGGATTTCAAGGTCCGTGCTGCCGGAGATTGCCGACCGGGGATCGATGAGGTCGGTCGGATCCAGGGTCCTTGCGCAGTCCTCGCACTGGTCTCCCCGCGCCCGCTGGGATCCGCAATGGGGACAGGTGCCGACGACATAGCGGTCCGGCAGGAAGCGGCCGTCCTCATGCGAGTAGAACTGGTGGAGAACGCGCTCCTCGATGAACCCGTTCTCCTCGAGCCGTCGAAAGAAGTGCTGGGTGAGAGCGTGGTTCTGTCGCGAGGACGAGCGTCCGAAGTGGTCGAACGACAAGTTCAGGCGGCGGTAGATGTTCGCCTGCAGGACATGCTGGCGACAGCAATATTCCCGAATGGCGAGGCCGGCCTCGGCGGCTCCCAGTTCGGCCGGGGTGCCGTGCTCGTCGGTTGCGCAGATGAACAGGACTTCATCGCCGATCTGACGTCGGAACCGCGCATGTATGTCGGCCGGCAGCAGCGAACCGGCCAGGTTGCCGAGATGCTTGACGCCGTTGATGTACGGCAACGCGGATGTGATGAGTGCCTTCGCCATGGTGCCCCTCCTGGGGTGCTCTCGCGGTGGATGCGTCGGGTCCCGGCATGAAAAAGCCCTCCGGCAGCGGCAGGAGAGCTCGGGTTCCGACGCTTACACGCGGGCGATCAGGCGCATGCTATCCCCTCCGACCGGTCTCCTGCTGGTCGGGCCTGCGCATTCGTGCGGCAAGGCAGAAGTGGAACATAGCAATTCTCATCTATCGAGCAGTCATTTATGCCCCGGACCGGACCTGCAGACAAGAAGCTTTCTGCCGTCTGGAGGCATATCCCTAATCCATCGCTTCCCGGAGCGGGACAGATGAACGATACGATTCCAGCGGAAGGGGACTATTTCGATAGCATTCATTACTCACACTAGCTTATCGCTCCCGACGACAGCCTTTCACGACCTTCCTCGGCAAGTCCTGCCGCCGGTTTGGAAACCGGGGTGTCGCGACGCCATACCGGTTCCTGCCGCCGAACGGAGGATGAAGAAATCCCGGCCTGCCCCCGCCCATGAAAAAGCCCGCCCTGTCGCCAGGGCGGGCTCCTTTCGGACGGGCCGGGCGGTTACATGCCGATCTCGTTGCCCGAGTAGTCGATCTTGCCGTCGGCGCCCTTCTTCCAGACGTACATGATGTAGTCCGGACGGGTGATGTCGCCCTTCTTGTCGAAGGAGATGTCGCCGATCACGGTCTTGAAGGGCTTGCCCGAATGCATCACGTCGGCGACCTTCTTGCCGTCGGTGCTGCCGGCCTGCTTCGCGGCTTCGGCCAGGATCTGGGCGGCGGCGTAGCTGTAGAGCGTGTAGGCCTCGGGGTCGTAGTTCTTGGCCTTGAACTTGGCCACGACTTCCTTCGCGTTCGGATTCTTGCGCGGATCGGGCGCGAAGGTCATCAGGGTGCCCTCGGCGCCGGGGCCGGCGATCGAGGTGAACTCGGCCGAGACGATGCCGTCGCCCGACATCAGCGGGGCGTTGAGGCCCTGGTCGCGCATCTGGCGGATGATGAGGCCGGCTTCCGTATGGAGGCCGCCGAAATAGACCACGTCGACGCCGGCCTGCTTCAGCTTCGAGACGAGAGCGGAGTAGTCCTTCTCGCCCGGGTTGATGCCTTCATACACGACCTCCTTGAGGCCCTTGGCGTTCATCGCCTTCTGGGTCTCGTCGGCAAGGCCCTTGCCGTAAGGGGTCTTGTCGTGGACGACGGCGACCTTCTTGCCCTTGAACTTGTCGGCGAGGTAGCTGCCGGCGACGAGGCCCTGCTGGTCGTCGCGGCCGCAGGTGCGGAAGGTGTTCCACATGCCGCGCTCGGTGAACTGCGGGTTGGTCGAGGCCGGGGTGACCTGCACGATGCCGGCTTCCTCATAGACCTGCGAAGCCGGGATCGAGACGCCGGAGTTGAAGTGGCCGACGACGAACTTCACGCCCTCGGCGGCGAACTTGTTCGCCACGGAGACGCCCTGCTTGGGATCGGAAACGTCATCGCCGACGACGATCTGCAGCTTCTGGCCGTTGATGCCGCCAGCCGCATTGATGTCCTCGACCGCCTGCTCGACGCCGTTCTTGAGCTGCGCGCCGAAAGCGGCATTCGGGCCCGTGATGGGACCGGCGACGCCGATCTTGATCTGCGCGTTGGCTGCGCCGGAGAAGGCGAGGCCAAGACCGAGCGCAACGCCGGTCAACAGCAATTTCTTCATGAGGTCACTCCTCTGGGTGGTTTTATAGGCCCCCTTCCTGGGGCCGGTTCAGCAGGCCGGAACCCGCCGTCCGCGTGACATCATGACTCTTTTTGAGCGGAAGTCACGCTGGAATTTCTAAGACTTAGCCGTTCGTATGAGAGGTTTTTTCCTTCCATCCGAACGGCCCGGTCCGCTCGTAGAGCCAGCGGTACTGGGTCGTCATCTGCCGCGCCCGGTTGTACTGGAACCCGAGCGCGCCGATGATCAGAACCACGATGGCGTCGATGGCGTAGTAGTGCAGGGAGAGCAGGGTCCCCCCGAACAGGGCGAAGTGGATGAACCGGACCGCCATCGCCAGGATCAGCAGGTAGATCAGGAGCTGCCAGAACGGGCGCCAGGTGATGGCGATGGCCCGCCCGGTCATCCAGGCGGCGGAGCCGCCCAGCACCACGGTGACGAACAGAAAGAGCCAGATCGAGGGCTCTTCGTAGAGGATGCCCTGCATCAGCGGTGCCCTCCTTCGAGATAGGCGGCCTGAACCTGCGGATTCTCGAGCAGCTCCCTGCCGGTGCCGCTCATGGTGATGTTGCCGGTCACCATCACGTAGCCGCGATGAGCGAGCTTGAGCGCGTGATAGGCGTTCTGCTCCACGAGGAAGACGGTCATCCCGTCCCGCTCGTTGAGCTCTTTGATGATCGTGAAGATCTGCTTCACGATCAGCGGGGCGAGCCCGAGGGAGGGCTCGTCCAGGAGCAGGAGCTTCGGCCGGCTCATGAGCGCGCGGGCGATGGCGAGCATCTGCTGCTCGCCGCCGGAGAGGGTGCCGCCGCGCTGGTTCAGGCGCTCCTTGAGGCGCGGGAACAGGGTGCAGACCCGCTCGAGATCCTCGTCGAAATGGGCGAGCCCGTTCATGGAGGCGCCCATCTGCAGGTTCTCGAACACGGTCATCCGCGGGAAGATGCGCCGCCCCTCGGGGCTCTGCGCGATGGAGAGGCGGGCGATCTCGTGGGTGGGCATCCGGGTGATGTCCCTGCCCGCGAAGGTGATCGTGCCCTCCCGCGCCCGCGGGTTGCCGAAGATGGTCATCATCAGCGTGGACTTGCCGGCGCCGTTGGCGCCGATGAGGGTCACGATCTCGCCCTCGTGCACGTCGAGGTCCACGCCCTTGAGGGCGATGATGTTGCCGTAATAGGTCTTGACGCCGCGCACGCTCAGCAGGGGCTGGCGCGCCGCCCCGCCCTGAAGCGCCGTCGACGGGCTGATGGCCGCGGTGCTCATGCGCCGATCTCCGCTTCGACTTTCTCCACTTCCTCGTCGGCGACGCCCAGATAGGCGGCGATGACGCGGGGATCGCTCCTCACCTCCGCGGGGGTGCCGTCGGCGATCTTCGTGCCGTAGTCGAGCACCACCACATGGTCCGAGATTTCCATCACGACCGACATGTCGTGCTCGATGAGGAGGATCGAGGTGCCGTGATCCTGGCGGATCGACAGGAGAAGCTCGTTGAGCTCCAGGGACTCGCGGGGGTTGAGGCCCGCCGCGGGCTCGTCCAGGCAGAGCAGGAGCGGGTCCGTGCACATGGCGCGGGCGATCTCCAGCCGGCGCTGGTCGCCGTAGGGGAGGTCGCCGGCCGGGTCGTCGGCCCGGTGGAGCAGGCGGGTCTTCTCCAGCCAGAACCGGGCGCGGTCGATGGCCTCCTTCTCCGCCTTGCGGTAGCCGCCGACCCCGAGCACGCCCAGGAAGGTGAAGCCCGAGGCGATCATGAGGGAGTTGTGCTGCGCCACCAGCAGGTTCTCGAGCACGGTCATCCCTGAGAACAGGCGGATGTTCTGGAAGGTGCGGGCGACCCGGCCCTTCCAGTTGATGTTGTGGCCGGGCAGGCGCTCCAGCAGGAGCTGGCCGCCGTCCGGCTTGCGGAGCACGATCATGCCCTCGGTCGGCTTGTAGAAGCCGGTGATGCAGTTGAACACCGTCGTCTTGCCGGCGCCGTTCGGGCCGATCAGGGCGGTGATGTCGCCGCGTCCCGCCTGGAAGGACAGGTCGTTGATGGCGACGAGGCCGCCGAAGCGCATCGTCAGATGCTGGACGTCGAGAAGGGGGTTCTGGAGCCAGCGCATTAGCCGTGTCCTTCTTTCACGAGCGAAGCCGAAATCGCCTTGCGTTCCTTCAGGATGACCGAAGGCTCGCGTTCGGAGATCAGGCCGCGCGGGCGCCACACCATCATGGCGACCATGCCCATGCCGAAGAGCAGGAGGCGGTACTCGTTGGGGTCGAAGCCCTCGCCGAAGACGGCCTTGAGGAAGCCGAGGTTGCGCAGCAGCTCGGGGCCGCCCACCAGCACCAGGGCGGCGATGGCGACGCCGATCTGCGAGCCCATGCCGCCCATGACCACGATGGCGAGGATGATCGCCGACTCCAGGAAGTTGAAGCTCTCCGGGGAAACGAAGCCCTGCCGGACCGCGAAGAACGAGCCCGCGAAGCCGCCGAACATCGCGCCGATGGCGAAGGCCGTCAGCTTGGTGTTGGTGGTGTTGATGCCCAGCGACCTGCAGGCGATCTCGTCCTCGCGCAGCGCCTCCCAGGCCCGCCCGATGGGCAGGCGGCGCAGGCGCATGGTCACGAAGTTGGTGAGCAGGGCGAGCGCCAGGATGAGGTAGTAGAGGAAGATCATCCTGTGCATGCCGTTGAACGGGAGCCCGAAGGTGCTCGCGAACCCGCCTTCGCCCGCCGTGAAGGGGATGCCGAAGAAGGTCGCGCGCGGGATCGAGGAGATGCCGGCGCCGCCGTTGGTCAGGTCCACCCAGTTGATGAGCACGAGGCGGACGATCTCGCCGAAGGCGAGGGTGACGATGGCCAGATAGTCGCCGCGCAGCCGCAGCACCGGGAAGCCCAGGATCATGCCCCAGAAGGCCGCCAGGATGCCGGCGAGCGGCAGGCAGATCCAGAAGGACAGGCCGAAATGGGTGGAAAGCAGGGCGTAGGAATAGGCGCCGACCGCGTAGAAGGCCACGTAGCCCAGGTCGAGGAGGCCGGCGAGGCCGACCACGATGTTGAGGCCCCATCCCAGCATCACGTAGGTAAGGATGAGGATGCCGAGGTCCACCCAGTAGCGGGACTCGTTGAGGCCGCCCTGGATCAGGTAGACCAGGAACGGGAAGGCGACCGCGATGCCCAGGAAGAAGGGAATCGCGAAGCGCGAGGCCTTCTGGTAGGCGCTCGGCTCCGCATGGACCGGCTCCGTCGCCTGATGGGGATCGGGGAGCGCCTGCCGCGCCGCCCGGGTCGCCATGAAGGCGTGCTGGAGGAGCCGGAGCCCGAAGACGATGGCGCAGACGATGGCCACGAGGCCCCAGCGCGGGGTCAGGTAGAGGTCCGCGCCGCTCTGGTCGGTCTTGTAGGAGAGGATCGGGATCGACAGGCCGAGGGTGATCAGCGCCGTGACGAAGGCGTCCTTGAGGGCGGCGCCGAGATCGAACCGGCTCGGCGCGGCCGTCTGCTCGGCCGAGGAGGTGGTGATCGGAGGAGCGTTCATGGCGAGGCTCCTTAAACCTTCTCGACCTCAGGCCGTCCGAGGATGCCGGAGGGCATGAAGATCAAGACGATGGCGAGGATCGAGAACGCGGCCACGTCCTTGTACTCGATGGTGAAGTAGGCCGACCAGAAGGTCTCGATGAGGCCGATGATCAGGCCGCCGAGCACCGCCCCCGGCAGGGACCCGATGCCGCCCAGGACCGCCGCCGTGAACGCCTTCACCCCGGGCACGAAGCCGTCGCTGAAGCTCACCACGCCATAATACAGCAGGTACATCGTGCCCGCGACCGCGGCCAGGGCCGCGCCGATCACGAATGTGAGGGAGATGGTCCGGTCCACGTTGATGCCGAGGAGGGCGGCCATCTTGCGGTCCTGCTCGCAGGCGCGCTGGGCGCGCCCGAGGGAGGTCTTCTGGACGATGTACCAGAAGATCGTGAGCAGGACGATCGTCGAGATCATGATGATGATCTGCTTGTAGGAAAGGGCCACGTTGTAGCCGCTCGCCCCCTGGAACAGCACGATCACGTCGCCGACCATGGGAGGGGTCGGCTTGTTCCGCGCGCCCTGGGCCACCTGCACGAAGTTCGACAGGAAGATGGACACGCCGATGGCCGAGATCAGCGGCGCCAGGCGGAAGGAGCCGCGCAGGGGCCGGTAGGCGATGCGCTCGATGGCCCAGCCCCACAGGGAGGTGAGCGCCATGGCCACGACCATCACGATCAGGAGCGCCAGGGCGATCGAGGAAATCCCGAGCCAGGTCGTGACGATCAGAAAGAAGATGAGAGCGATGAAAGCCGAAAGCATGAAGACGTCGCCGTGGGCGAAGTTCACCATGCCGATGATGCCGAACACCATCGTGTAGCCGATCGCGATGAGGCCGTAGATCGACCCCAGCGTCAGCCCGTTGATGAGCTGCTGCACAAAAATTTCCATGTCCTACCCTTGCCCCTCTGGAAGGGGTCATTCTTGAGCTGTCCCAACAAAGCACGGCGAACGGTCGAGGCCAAGCGGGACATAAGGCGGAGGGTCTCTAGCAAACCGCGGGACCCGCGACAACAATCTGTTAAGTTTCCTATAACGGCCCCTGATGGACGGCGGCTTTCAAAACGCCGGATCGCAACCATATGCCTTCTATGGACTTGTGCTTCTCCCGAAAGGGTGGAAGAGGCTCCCACGAAAACAGATGTTGAAGACTCATTCCACCCCCGACCTCTCCGGAGGCCGCAGCGTCGATCCCGCCCTTTTCCGGGAGGGGATGAGCCGCGTCGCGGCGGCCGTCCACGTGGTGACCACCGACGGGCCGGCGGGGCGGGCGGGCTTCACGGCCACCGCCGTCACCCCGGTCACGGACTCGCCCGCCTCGCTCCTGGTCTGCGTCAACGCGGGCGGGCGCACGGCGAAGGCGCTGATCGCCAACGGCGTGTTCTGCGTGAACACCCTCGGCATCGCCGACGCTCCGGTCGCGGATGCCTTCGCCGGACGGGCGAAACTGGAGGGCCTCGACCGCTTCACGGTCGGAAGCTGGGACGTCCTGGAGACCGGGGCGCCGCTCCTCGCCTCGAGCCTCGCCGCCTTCGATTGCCGCCTGGACGACGCCCGTCTCGTTGCCAGCCATTACGTGATCGTCGGCCGGATCGTCGCCGTCCGGCTCGGGGAGCCGCAGCCGGCGCTGGCCTACCAGGGGCGGCTCTATCACCGCATCTGACCTAATCCCTCCGGCGCGGCCCCTTGGGCGGGTACGCGCTCCAGCCCGTCAGCTGGACGAAGCCGTCCCGCGCCGCGACCACCAGATGGTCCCGGTGGCGATGGACGAGGGTCCCGGGCCGGTGACGGTGCTCCTCGCGCCAGCCGCTTGCCTCCCACACGTGCAGGAGCCGCGAATTCACCTGGGCGAACGCCTCGATGGAGCCGAAGGCGCGGACGGTGCGCAGCACGTCGTCCACGCTCCCGTTCCAGTTCACGGTGCGGTGCGCCTGAGTCATGCGCGGCCAGTAGCTCCCCGGCCCCTGCGGGCTCGCCCGGTCCCAGAGCCGCGGCAGGTCGTCGGCGAGGCGGGCGGCGATGCGCCTCGCCGCCATCTGGCACCGGGCCAGCAGCCGGTCGTGGTTCTCGTCCGGGGCGAGGGGGAAGGTCTCCTGCGCCAGGATCGGGCCGGTGTCGAAGGCGGGATGAAGGACATGGGCCGTGACGCCCCATTCCGGGACCCGGTCGAGAATGGCCTGGAACAGGGGATAGGGGCCGCGGCCGAGGGGGAGAGGGGAGGGATGGAAGTTCACCGCGTAGGGAATGTGGGCCTCCCATCCCCTGACCAGCCAGGGGTAGCCGGCAACGATCAGGGCCTGGCAGCGCGACGCCTTCAGCTGCGCGAGATCCGCCGGTCCGATCCGGGCGAGCTGGACGGGCACGCGCAGGGCCCGCGCCCGCGCCACCGTCACCTCGTTGAAGTCGTAGATGCCGTCGCAGGGCCGGCTGAAGAGCCTCACGGGCTCCCAGCCCCTGGCCAGGAGCGTCTCGAAGACGTCGCCCAGGAAGTCGATGCCGGCGAAAGCGAAGCGCATGTCCTGCTCGGGTTTCCGGGAGGCGCGGGTGGCGGCCGGCCCGGAGGCTGAAACTCGGGCCCGGTCCGCCCCCGGTCAAGCGGGGCCTTTCGTCTCAACGGGACGGCGGCGCCGTCTCCTCCATGGCCACGGTCAGGGTCCGCTGTGGCACGTTCCGCAGGAAGCGGCGGAAGACCGCGTTGTTGCGCAGGGCGAGCCGGCCGGTCTCGATCACCGTGTCCAGGGTCGTGGGGTCGAGCTTGAAGCGGGTCGGCACCTTGTCCATGGCGGCGCGCAGTTCGGGCCCGGCATCCTCGGAGGAGACGCGGCCGACGGTGAAGGTCACGTCGGCGCACCGCCAGCCCTCCAGGGTGCCGCGAAGCTTGAGCACCTCGTCGTCGGAAAGGGAGCAGCGCCAGCGCTTCAGGTCGGCCTGCCAGCCGTTCATGATGGTCGTGAAGTAGTCGTAGCCCTTGTAGACGCCGGAATCGATGGCGACGTCGGTGACGATGCCGGCGAGCTCCATGCCCGTCGGGGAGGCGAGGTTCTTCGGCCAGTCGCCGGCAGGACCGCGGCCGGCATCAACGACGAGGAACAGGAAGCGCTTCACCCGCACCGCCTGCTCGGCGGTCATCGGCATGTAGGGCCGGTCGCGGTTGGTGCGCGCGACCGCGAGGGAGTGGATGCCGAAATTGTCCGTGAGGCCGCCGTCGAGGAGCTTCACGTAGCGGAAGCGTTCCGGATCGCTCCGGTAGCGGATGAGCGCCGCGGCGCTGGCCTTGAGGGTTGCCGGAGCCGTCGGGTCCGTCGCCCCGCGCTGGTAGAACTGGGGAACGTGGCCGCCGCAGGACGAGCCGAAGTTCTCGACGTTGAGCGGGACGAACAGCCCCGGCACCGCGGCCGAGGCCGCCACCGCCTCGGACAGGCGCACCTTGTTCAGGTCGCTGCACAGGACGTTGAAGGTCACGGGCTCGAAGACGAACGGCACCCGGCTGTAGATGTCGGAGGCGGCGATCCACACCAGGGGCCGCTTGCGGGCGAAGAGGTCCGCATAGGTCGCCCCGTCGAACAGATTGTCGTCGAGCCATTTCGGGAACTTGGACCGGTCGTTGACGCCCCCGTCGTTGATGATCCGCAGGACGTTGCCGAGCGAGACGTCGGTGTCGAAGCCCTGCTCGGCGTTCTGCTCCAGGAAGCGGGACCGGAAGGTGGGCAGTCCGTCCCGGCCCTTGAGGCCGAAATAGGCCGCCGTCACCGAGCCGCCGGACACGCCGGAGACCAGGCCGATCATGTCGGTCATCCGCTGCGGGCCGCGGTCGGTCGCCACCACGTAGCGGTCGAGTTCGTTCAGGACGCCATAGGAAAAGGCCGAGGCTCGCATGCCGCCGCCGGAGAAGGCGACGCCGACGACGGTCGATCCGAACTGGTCGGGACCCAGCGGCCATCCGCCCTGGTCCGCCACGCTGGCGATGGGGCCGTTGATCGGCGTGTTGATGACGCCCCCGGCACAGGCGGACACCGCCATCGCCAAGACGCCCGCCGCCAGCCAGCGCCGCCACAAACCCCGGTTCATCGTCCCGTCCCCGCCCCGATCGCCGTTTTGCAACGGAATACGATGGCGGGGTGAGAGGCACAATAGGCGACCTGACTTTACGACAGGGCGCAGGCGCGGGATGTGAACAACTCCGCGGATGCGACAAGCCGCCCCGCGGACCGGGGGCGGAACTCCCAAGCTCGTCCGGGCTTTGATGGTTTCAGTCGGGGCTTCGCGTCCGCCCTAGCCGGAGGCGCGGCTTCCGGCGGACTTTGGGCAACGTCGAGGTAAGGAGTTCGCATGGTCTCCAGGGATTTCATCTGCCAGCTCGAAGGTTACGGCCTGACGACGGCCAGCATTCTGTACCGCCTGCCGGACCATCCCCACCTGCTCCAGACCTATGTCTGGCAGGAATACGATCTGGCGCCCCAGTTCCCGATCCTGCACGAGTTCCTGGATTTCTGGCAGCGGGAACTGGCCGGACCTCTCTACTCCGTGACGGTCAGCCACGCCCGCCTGATCCGGCCCGCCGAGTTCCGGGCCGTCGACGGGGAGATCAGCATCCATTGACGCGCTCCCCTGTCTTCAGGACGCTCCGCGCCGGCCGCGGGGCACGGAAAGCGCCGCCCGTCGACCCCGGCCTCTCGGTCCCCGGCCCCTGGTCTCTAGGCCTTTGGCCCCTTGGCCCCAGGGGCCATCTCGGGTAGAGAGGCGTGTCTTGAGCATCCTCGAACCTGCCGGGGCTCCTTGTTCTCCAACGCGCGTACCTCACAGGTCCTGTCCGCCCTGGCCTCCCAGCCGGGCGAGCGTCTCACCGTCCGCGACATCATGGGCGTGCTGCAGGACCGCGCCTTCGCGCTCCTCATCGTGCTGCTGGCGCTGCCGAACTGCCTGCCCATGCCGCCGCCGATTCCGCTCGTCTGCGGCCTCCTGCTGGCGCTGGTCGCCGTGCAGATCGTGTTCGGACGCCCGACGCCCTGGCTGCCGAACACGCTCCTCAACCGCTCCATCGCCGCCGTCGACGTGGAGCGGGCGGTCGGCCGGGCGCTGCCGATCTTCCGCCGTCTGGAGCGCTTCTCCCGCCCGCGCATGACCTTCCTCGACACGCCGTTCGCCATGCGGCTGATGGGGCTCGTCATCCTGGTGATGGCCTTCGGGCTCCTCTTCGCGCCCCCCTTCGTCGGCCAGATCCCCATGGGCCTCGCCGTCTGCCTCGTGGGCCTGGGCCTCGTGGAGCGGGACGGGGTGGTGGTGGTCTGCGGCCTCGTCGTCGGCGCTTTCGGCCTGACCCTGAGCCTCGGCTTCATCTACGCGGTCTTCTCGGGGCTCGAGACGCTGTTTTAGTCTGCCGCCGATCCGAGGATCGGCGCGGCGCCGACGACGACACATGCTCCGACGAGGGTCTTCCGATCCATGTCCGAAGCGTGGCGCATTCGTTGTTCCTTTTCGATTGGGGCCGCGACAGCGGAACCCATAGACACCGACTTGCTCAGGATTGAGCGCAGCCGCCCTCATGGCTTTCCGGTCTGCCGCCCCGATGGCTCCCGGTCGCTATGGATTCCGGGCTCGCAGCTCCGGTGCGCCCCGGAATGACGGTGGAGAGCTGTCCCGCGACAGGGAACGTCAGATCAGCTTCAGCCCTTTCAAGCTGGCATGGCCCTCGCGCCCCACGATGATGTGATCGTGGACCACGATGCCGAGGGGTTTCGCCACGTCGATGATCTCGCGGGTCATCCTGATGTCTGCGGCGGAGGGGGTCGGGTCCCCGCTGGGGTGGTTGTGGACCAGGATCAGGGCCGAGGCGGAGAGTTCGAGGGCGCGCTTGATCACCTCGCGCGGGTAGACCGGCGTGTGGTCCACGGTGCCGGACTGCTGCACCTCGTCGGCGATCAGGGCGTTGCGCTTGTCGAGGAAGAGGAGGCGGAACTGCTCCTTGTCCATGAAGGCCATGGCGGTGCGGCAATAGTCGATCACCGAGGCCCACGAGGACAGCACCGGCCGCTTCGCGACCTCGCCCTTGGCCAGCCGGCGGGCGGCAGCCTCCACGATCTTGAGATCGGTGACCACGTTCTCGCCGATCCCGTCCACCTCCATCAGCCGGGCGGGGGCGGCGGCGAGCACCTCGGCGAAGGTGCCGAAGCGCTTCAGGAGCTCTTTGGCGATGGGCTTCACGTCCCGGCGGGGAATGGAGCGGAACAGGACCAGCTCCAGGAGCTCGTAGTCCGGCAGGACGTCGCCCCCGACCTCCGAGAACCGGACGCGCAGCCGGTCCCGGTGGCCGTGATAATGGGGAGGGCTGTCCTCGCTCATGCCGTCCGCTCGCCTCGCGTGACAGAATCCAATCGAAACTCTGTTACGTTAAAAGCGGGATGGCGCGGCCGGTCAAGCGCAGCGGCGAGGGCGGGCTCAGACGTTGTAGGGCGGCTTGTCGTAGCCCTTGGGCGAAAGGGTGAAGATCTCGACCCCGGTCTCGGTCACGCCGACCGTGTGCTCGAACTGGGCGGAGAGGGACCGGTCCCGCGTGACGGCGGTCCAGCCGTCGGAGAGGACCTTCACCTGGGGACGGCCGAGGTTGATCATCGGCTCGATCGTGAACAGCATCCCGGGCTTCAATTCCACGTTGTAGGCCGGCTCCACGTAATGGAGAATGGTGGGCGAATCGTGGAACACCCGGCCGAGGCCGTGGCCGCAGAAGTCCCGCACCACGGAGCACCGCTCGGATTCCGCATAGGACTGGATCGCGGCCCCGATGTCGTTGGTGGTCGCGCCCGGGCGCACGGCGGCGATGCCGCGCATCATGGCCTCGTAGGTGATCTCGCACAGGCGCTGGGCCCGGCGGGGCACGTCGCCCACATAGAACATGCGGCTCGAATCGCCGTGCCAGCCGTCGAGGATGACGGTCATGTCGATGTTGACGATGTCGCCGTCGCGCAGGGGCTTCTCGTTCGGAATGCCGTGGCAGACGACGTGGTTGATCGAGGTGCAGATGGTCTTGGTATAGCCGCGGTAATGCAGGCACGCCGGGTAGGCGCCGTGGTCGCGGATGAACTCGAAGGACAGCTTGTCGAGGGCGTCCGTGGAGACGCCGGGCCTGACCTTGTCGACCAGCATGTCCAGGGCCTCGGCCGCCAGGCGCCCGGCGCGCCGCATCGCCTCGAAAGCCTCCGGGCCGTGGAGCGGGATCTCGGCGGCCCGCCTGCGTTCGGTGGTGTCGGTCTCGTTCATTCGCTGTTCCTGGATCGTGTCCCGAATGTAAGGATTGGCGCGTGCGACGCAAGCTGAGGAGAGCCGCGCGCTTGCGATTGACGCCCGAGGGTGTCATGACCACCCCGACTTTTCGGCATGATTTCCGGCCGGTCCTCCGGCCGCGACGAGCTTTGGGACGACATGAACGATCCACGCCCCTATGGCGCCTACGCGCCCTCCGGTCTGGCCAGCCTCGCCATCGCCGGGACCCGGCGCCTGCCGCACCGCTGGGCCACGCGCCGCATCGCCCTCATGCTGCGCCACCTCGTGCTGCGGTCCCTGAAGGGCGCGCCGGTGGACGTCGAGACCTTCGGCGTGAGGATGCGCCTGCACCCCTACAACAACGTCTGCGAGAAGCGGATTCTCTTCACCCCGCAGTACTTCGACCCGGCGGAGCTCGCGTTCCTCGCCTCCCGCATCCGGGAGGGGTTCACCTTCGTGGACGTGGGCTCGAATGTCGGCTGGTATGCGCTTTTCGTCGCAGCCCGGGCCGGCTCCAAGGCCCGGATCCTGGCGGTCGAGCCGCAGCCGGAGGTCTTCGACCGGCTCGCCTACAACATCCGCCAGAACCCCTTCGGCACCGTCAAGGCCGTGGCCTGCGCCGTGGCCGACAAGACCGGGGAGCTGACGCTCTTCCTGGATCCCAACAACCGGGGCGAGTCCAGCGTGAAGATCGTCAGTTCGAGCCAGACGGACGCCATCCGCGTTCCGGCCGTGACCCTGCTCGACCTGCTCGCCCGGGAGGGCTTCACTCATGTGGACGCCATGAAGCTCGACGTGGAGGGGGCCGAGGACCTGATCCTCGACCCGTTCTTCCGCGACGCGCCGGCGTCCCTCTACCCGTCCCTGTTCATCATCGAGGACGGCCGCGACCGCTGGCAGATCGACCTGCCGGCGCTCCTCGCCTCCAAGGGCTACCGGCCGGTCCTCCAGACCCGCATGAATCTCGTCTTCGAGCGCGGCGCGCCCCCGGCCGCCTGAGAGGCGCAGCCTGGGAAGAGCCGGCGGACCGCGCCGTCAGCGCGGCGTCACGATCTCCACCGGGCGGTCGATGGCGATCTCCTCGGGCGTGATCCGGCAGACATAGGCGTAGGACTCGACCCCCGCGGCGAGGGCATGGCGGAAGGCCCTGTCGTAGGCGGGGTCGATGTCCCGCGCCACGTCGAAGCGGGAGGCGCGCATCTGGATCACGTAGACCAGGGCGGCGCGGGCTCCGGAGGCGACCATGTCGGCAAGCTCGTAGAGGTGCTTGGCGCTGCGCGCCGCCACGCAGTCCGGGAACTCGGCGAAGTCCGCCTCGCGCATGAGGTGGCAGTTCTTGACCTCCAGATAGCAGGGCGGTGCGCCGTCCTTCTCCAGGAGGAAGTCGATGCGGCTGTTCCGGCCGTATTTCACCTCCGGCCGCACGCGGTCGTACCCCGCGAAGGGGGCGAGCCTCTTGTCGCGCAGGGCCTCCGCCACCAGGAGGTTGGGGCGGGAGGTGTTGATGCCGACGAGCTGGGCCGGCCCGCCCCCGGCCGCCACCTCCACGAATTCCCAGTTGTAGGCGAGCTTGCGCTTCGGGTTCGAGGCCCGGGACAGGAGAACCCGGGATCCGGGCTCCTTCAGGCCCAGCATGGCTCCCGGATTGGCGCAATGCGCCGTGACGCGCTCGCCGTCCGCGAGCGTCACGTCGGCGAGGAAGCGCTTGTAGCGCTCGACAAGGCGTCCTTCGATGAGGGGTTCGGGAAAGCGCATGGCGGTCCGCAGCAGGGAAAGGGCCTCCCTACAGGGGAGAACCCCGGCCGTCCACCGCCGCCTTGCTTGAGAAATGCCGCATCCGGCGCTAAACGCCCTCAAAAGGACCTTGCTCATGGCCGCTTCCGTCACCGCCGCTCTCCTCATCATCGGCGACGAGATCCTCTCGGGGCGCACGAAGGACAAGAACATCGGCTACGTGGCCGAGTACCTCACCGGCATCGGCATCGACCTGCGCGAGGTGCGCATCGTCCCCGACGAGGAGGAGGAGATCGTCGCGGCGGTGAACGCGCTGCGCAGCCGCTACACCTATCTCTTCACCACGGGCGGCATCGGCCCGACCCACGACGACATCACGGCGGACGCCGTGGCGAAGGCGTTCGGCGTCGGCATCCGCCACGATCCCCGGGCGGTGGCGATGCTCCAGGAGCGCTACCCGCCACACGAGCTGAACGAGGCGCGCATGCGCATGGCGCGCATCCCCGACGGGGCCGATCTCATCGACAACCCCATCTCCAAGGCTCCGGGCTTCCGGATCGGCAACGTCTTCGTCATGGCCGGGGTGCCGGCCATCATGCAGGTCATGCTCGACGCCATCGGGCCTACCCTCGAGACCGGGGACAGGATGATCTCCCGGATCGTCGAGGCGGAGGGCCTGGCGGAAGGTCATTACGCCGAAGGCCTCGCCGCCATCGCCGCGGCGGAGGGGCGCGTCTCCATCGGGTCCTATCCGTCCTTTTCCGCGAGCGGCTTCCGCAACCAGATCGTGGTGCGGGGCAAGGACGCCGCGGCGGTCGATGCGACCGTCCACGCGATCCGCGAACTGCTCGGCCGCCTCAGGGGCGACCGAAATCCCCTTTGATCCCGCTTCAACCTTCAAGCCTCAAGAGTGAGCCGATGTCCCCGACCTCCCCCAAAGCCTTCCCCGTCTCCTGGGACCAGTTTCATCGCGACGCCCGCGCCCTGGCCTGGCGCCTCGCGTCCGCAGGCCCCTTCGAAGCCATCGTCTGCATCACCCGCGGCGGCCTCGTTCCCGCGGCCATCGTCGCCCGCGAGCTCGACGTGCGGCTCATCGAGAGCGTCTGCATCGCGAGCTACCATGACTACAAGAACCAGGGCGAGCTGCGGGTCCTCAAGGACATCGCCCCCTCGATCAAGGCCATCGGCGACGGTTCCGGCCGGGGCGTCCTCGTGGTCGACGACCTGACCGACACGGGCAAGACCGCCAAGATCGTGCGCGATATGCTGCCGAACGCGCATTTCGCCACCGTGTACGCCAAACCCGCGGGCCGGCCCATGGTCGAGACCTTCGTGACGGAGGTGAGCCAGGACACCTGGATCTACTTCCCCTGGGACATGGGCCTCGCCTATCAGGCGCCGATCCGCGAAGGCTCGGCCGGCTGATCCGACAGGGCCGAGCGGAGGAGGAAGGGCCATGGCCGAGTTCGACATCGCATCGACGCGAAAGAGCCTGTTCTCCGCCCTCGTCGACGCCCGGGACCGCTTCGGCGGCGACAAGGTCGCCCTGGAGGACCTGGAGCGTCAGCCTGTCACCTTCGGCCGCCTCGTCCTCGCCGCCCTGCTGCTCGGCCGCAAGCTCGCCGGAGCCGCCGGGAAGGGCGAGACCGTCGGCGTGCTCCTGCCGAACGTGCAGGCCATCGCGGTCACGCTGTTCGGGCTCAACGCCTTCGGCCGGGTGCCCGCCTTCCTCAATTTCACGGCCGGCACGCGGAACCTCCTCGCCGCCTGCGAGGTCGGCCGGATCCGGACGATCGTCACTTCCCGCCGGTTCATCGAGCAGGGCAAGCTCGACGACGAGCTCGCAAGGCTCGGGGAGGGGCGCCGGATCCTCTACCTGGAGGATGTCCGCGGGACGATCACGAGCTTCGACAAGCTCAGGGCGCTGATCGAGAGCCTGTTCGCGCGGCGGATCCATGCCGCGTCCGGCGTGGAGCCCGACGATCCCGCCGTGGTGCTGTTCACCTCCGGCTCGGAGGGAAAGCCCAAGGGCGTCGTGCTGTCGAACGCCAATCTCGTCGCCAACGCCTACCAGGTGAAGGCCCATGCGGGCGACGTGCTGACGGCGGAGGACGTCTTCTTCAACCCGCTGCCGATCTTCCATTCCTTCGGCCTGACGGCGGGCCTCCTGACCGCCGTTCTCAACGGCATGAAGTCGGTGCTCTATCCGAGCCCGCTGCACTACCGGCAGGTGCCGAAGCTCGTGGCGGGAACGCGGGCGACGATCCTGCTCGCGACCGACACGTTCCTCCAGGGCTATGCTCGCGCGGCAGGCGAGGGCGACCTGGCGAGCGTGCGCTACGTCATCGCCGGGGCCGAGCGGGTGAAGGACGAGACGCGCGCGCTCTGGAGCCGGGTCGGCACGACGATCCTCGAAGGCTACGGGGCGACGGAATGCTCGCCCGTGGTGGCGGTGAACCTGCCCGACAGCAACCGCCCCGGAACCGTCGGCCGGTTCCTGCCCAGCATCGAATGGCGCCTCGAACCCGTGGAGGGCATTCACGAGGGCGGGCGGCTGTTCGTGCAGGGGCCCAACGTCATGAAGGGCTACCTCGACCCGGACGGCTCGGGGGCGGTCCTGCCGCCGAAGGACGGATGGCACGACATGGGCGACATCGTCTCCGTCGCGCCGGACGGCCTCGTGAGCATCCTCGGCCGGGCCAAGCGCTTCGCCAAGGCCTTTGCACATATTTAGAATACCGAAGGAAGCCTAAGTGCCTAGTTGACGTAGGCTTTTTCGGCTGTCACGCTTCCTTCTGCGAAGGAAGGCGCCTCGACGACACGCGGCTTTTCCCCTCGCAACTGCAGGAGGAAATGCTATGGCCGATATGACGGACGTGTCAGTGCAGTGGCAAGACCGGTACGGCCCAGAGTTGGTCCAAGCGGTCTCCCGAATGCCGTACGAAATGCGCTATGGGATCGTCCCTTTTCTCGAATGGCTTGCGGGATCCGCTCAGGACAGTCTGGCTGATAAAATTCGTCTTTGTCTGGCCAGCGGCTCGGATGAGGATGTCCGGAGCTTGTTTCCTGACGGGATGTCGCATGAAAGGGCTTTCGTTGATGTCCTCAATCAGTGGCGTGACGGGTTTCTAGCCTCCGAGGAGAGCCACCTCGCAAAAGGCACTCGGAAGCACCGTGCACACTACGTCCGGTATGCTCTTGAGACCCTGAGGGACCAAGGGTCCCGAGGGGTGCCCGAGGGTTTCAGCCGCAAATGGATTAGGGTGGGAGCGCCTGCTTGGGGCCAGTATCCCAGCTTGGGTGCAGCCGACTGGCCTGAGTTGGAAGGGTATGAGGGCTACGAGCGAGAGCGTCGCGCCATGGAACTGGTACGTTCGGCGTTCGTTTCGATGTTCCTTTATCACGAACAACTGTTCAACCTTGGTCAAAGCCTTCTTCGCGGGGATCCGGCATCCGAAGGCGGGGACGCGTCAGCCCGCGATGCCCTTCGTCGTGGGCTGATGGTTTACCGGGGAGTTGTGCGTGAGGCCGGCACCTTTAGTCTCTCCCGAAGGCTTGCCGAGACGATTCTGCCGCGCGACCCGGCACTCTGGCTGAGAGCCGGAAATTTCAGCACAGCAGGCATTTGGGACCAGGGTGCTGCGATTGATCTGACCTATCGCGGCTGCTTTGGCCCGTTGGCACCCGGGATGATCGGCGCTTTCGGCGTGCTCCTTTGTGACACCGGCTGGAACCTTCAACCAGCCCGCGACCTCGAACAGAACCCATTTGTCTTCCGCTCGGCCGAAAGCTCCTATATCGCTCAGCGATCTTTCATCGAGAGCTTCAAACGGCGGGCTGGACACCACGTGCTGGCTTATCTCGGCGAAGTCGACGTCCTTGATGGAGGACGGCTTTCCGTTGCTCTTGAGAATTGGAACCGTACGACGGAGGCCTGCGATCCCGCTCGCCAGTTCGACGGTTATGCTTGCCTTGAGACAGCAAGTGACGGGACTACGCCTACGGCGGCAGCAATTTTGGACCGCTACATGCGAATGGCTGATGCGCTTAGAGCCGAATTCGGACGTTATTCGAAGAGCCTTTTCGGGGACTGCTTCTGGATCTTCATCAATGGCAACAAGCAGCCGCGGACATATGCGTCCGACACGTGGGCGATGCCTCCTGCGATCTATCCCAAAGGCTCGGTGCTCGCGCGTCCCGGCTTCAACTTCAAGGCCATTCGCAAAACATATCTGATCCTACGGCGACAGGAAACCGGATCGATCGATGCTGTCAGGGTGGCGGCAGGGCATACCAGTTCATCGGTGCTCATGCCGCACTACCTGAATACGCCGCCCGTGAACGCTGAACTTGACGCCAGCATCCGGCAGTTCCAGGACGCGATGGAGGCAGTCGTCGTCCGCGAGCTTGATCAGGAGCAGGTTGCCCTGCAGCTCGACAAGCCAGCGTCGGAGCTCGTGCGCTTGCGCCGCACGGCCGACAAGGCGGGCATCACGGCTGCCCTCGGGCTCCTCGACGAGATCCCCGACGCTATCGGACCGGCTACTCCCGCACTGCGCTTCGAGCCGGACGACGAACGCCTCGGCGAACTCTACCTAATCCACCGGAAGCTGCGGGAAATGCAGGCGCACTATCCGAACCGGGCGCGCTTTCGGCTCGAATTCCTCCCGCTCCTTGCGCTGGTGAAGGCCATCGGCCGGGAACTGTTCCGCAAGCATCTCGGGCCGCGGTACTGGCGCGCCGCGCGCCGAGCTTCCTTGGCGCTGAGAGCCCAGCAGATCGCTTTGCCTAGCCTGGAGGATTGATATGGCCAGCGGATTCTGTCTTGCCGACCATGATCGGGTACTCCAGCAGAGCTACGGCCGCCCGAAATGGCTGGTCGCAACCAAGCCCAATGTGACCTCGGACGAGGAGTGCACAGCGGACGCGACCGACCTGCGCCACAACTACTGGATCATCAGGAGCGCAGATCCCGACAAGGTCCTGAACCCGGACATTCCCTTGGATTTCGCCCAGCCGCTGGACTTTGATGGTGTTCTCCTCACCGACGAGCCTCTTGCACGTGATCTCCTTACGGCGAAGATCCTGGCGATCGAGATGATGCGCGGGCAGTACATGTCCGTGGACACCGCCAGGACGCTCGCAGGCAAGCTGCGGCACCTATTCTGGATCATCCGCTGGCGTTTGGCACTGGGTCTCACCGAGATGCGACAGATCACACTATCGCTGTTCGAGGACTACTGTGATCGTCTGCGACAGGGGGTGGTGGCCCTCGTGCCAATGGAAGACCGGCTCCGTCGGCTTGAGGCGCAACTTCAAAATGGGGAGTGGTCCTGGCCGACTTACCTGCATCAGGACAGAGAAAAAATCGACTTCGACGCGGTGGCTGCGAAGCTCGGCATACCCCGACAAATGATAATCTCGCCTTGGATGCATGAGCGTCTCACGGCCGTGATCATGCGCTCCAATCCGGAGCTGTATTATCCTCAAGTCAGGGGTCCACGACCTGCCCAGCAGGACGACTGTAGCGATGCTTCTTCCAGGATGCCGCAGCTTGCCGTCGCAACGGCGACGGCCATACTGATCACGTGGAACAAGTTGGCTTACCTGTCAGAGATCGGCCTGCTCTCCCACGATCCGCTCGGGTTCGATCCGTTCGCAAACGTCAGCCTAACAGCGCGAGCCAGACAGATCGGGAGCGACCTTGGTGCCAGGGACGGCAGGACCGGCACACCGGGACCTGAGCAATGGCTCGCCCTGCTCGATGGCGCAGCCCGGTGGGTCCTGGATTTCTCGGGTCCCATCCTGACGATCTGCAAGCTTGCGCGCGACGTGCGCGATAGGCAGGGCAAGGTCCGCAGAGCGAACAGCACGGCGGTGTTCAGGCGGGCTGTCGAGGGCATCATCAACGAACACCTTCCTCCTAGCCGCCCAGGCGTGCCGCGTCTCGTGCCGCAATGGCGGCGAGCAGGGTACACCAATCCGGTTTATGCCGATGGGATGATGCTGGAGGAGGCGCTCGGCCATTTGATCACCGCGTGCCTGGTCCTGATCGGCGGGCTTTCGGCACGGCGGCGGGACGAGCTGCGCAGCCTCCAGGCTGGCTGCACCGCGAAGGACCCGTTCGGAAACTGGTGGCTGTCGAGCTACATCGAGAAGACGATCCGCGACATCGAGCAGATCCCCGTCCCTGCCATGGTGGCCGTGGCCGTTCGGGTCCTGGAGGAACTCAGCCAGTCAGCGCGGGAACGCACCGGCAAGAATTGGCTCGTGAAGATCCACAGGCCCTCGCTGGCGCAGGTCAGCGATGATAATCAAGGTCGCGACTATATCGAGACCGCCCTCCGCTTCACGCTGAACGACTTCGCGGAGGTCGTCGGGGCGAGCAGGCCGAAGGACGGTGTCGCCTGGAAGTTCGCACCGCACCAGCTGCGCCGCGCGTTCTCCGTGTATTATTACCACGGAAACCGCTTCTCATCCCTCGACGCGTTGAGCCGCTTCCTCCGGCATTTCGATCCCGAGATGACCCGGCGGTACATCACGGAGGCGATCCCTGGTGCGCTGACCCGGCTGCGGGAGGTGATCGACGCGCGGGTAAAAGTCGCGGAGGAGATGGAACAGCCAGGGCAGGACGCCGTCCTCACGTCGGCCCGGGCGGCGCTGGCCAGCCTTGAGGAGCAGGCGCGCGAGCACGAAAACGTGCGGCAGGACGCGTTCGTCGAGCGCGCTTTGGACATGTACGACGGGGCCGAGAGCCCCATCGGCCTCGGCGCGGCGGCGCTCTACGACGAGTTGGAGAGGCTGGTCGAGAGCGCGCGCCGCACCGTGATGATCAGCGGCCAGTCGAACCTCTCGCCGGACCGGGAACGCGAGGCGCTGATCCGGCTGCTGCGCGACGTAGCTCCCAACAGGTACATCGAGCCGCATCCGGGTCGGCACGCCCATTGCGGCTGCCGGCCCGGCGACCCGTCCGACCTGGCGGACGCCGTCTGCCTCCGCAACAAAGCCGGGGAGAGCGGGCCGGACGGCGACTATCGGCCGGACTATGCCTTCGCATCGACCGAGGATTGCCTCGCATGCCGCCATTGCGTCGCGTTCGGCGAGAACGTGACGGTTATCAACCGCAGGGTCGACCGGATCGCTGCCGCCGCCAAGAAGGCGCCCACGGAGCCCAGCCGCGTGGCGGCGAAGGCCAAGCTCGAATCGCTCAAGGCGAAGGTCGCCGCCGCGAAGGCGGCCGTGCAGGGAAAGCACCGGGGGTGACCATGAGCAGGAGCGAGTCACCTGAGGAGAAACAGCGCCGGGTCCTGGAGGCGTTCCGGGCCAAGGTCGAGATCCTGGAAGGTTGGGCGGCAGAAGGGGTGCCGGAGGGCAGCGAAATTCCCAAGACTCATGCGGCGCTGCGTCGTTGGGGAGGGCCTGACGGAACTCTCGCCCAGTGGTCCGACCCCCTGATCGACCGGCCGAACGTAGGGAAGTATCCGGATCTCACCGAACGGTACCAACAGGCGCTACGAAACATCGAGCTGCGGTTGAGGAAGTCCAAGCGCGGGCGGCTGGGCGACCTGGAGGCCGCGCTGGCGGTCCTGCGGCGCGAGAACGATGCCCTTCGGGCCCAGAACGCATCCTTGATCGGCCTCCTCGACCAGCGTGAGCGCCGGATCGTTCTCCTAGAGGATCTGGCGAGGGCCCATAAATTACCGGTCCCGCCGCCTGTCGCAGCGACGTCGTCCAAGTCCCATCGATAAGTTCAGGATTGACGGCGTAGCGGCGGTGCCGCTGAAAGGTCTGATCAAAGAGATTGGCGAGCAACGATCACTCACCTTTGCGGGTGAGGCGCCGAAACAGAAGGTGTTTTATGGCGAGATAGAGCAGCATCTCGGCAGTTTCGACGAAGCGCTCATAGCCTTAGTCGGTGCATGCCTCATGACCTTAGGACAAGGTCAAGTATCTGATCCTCGACCGCAGTGATCCAAGCGCCGGGCGGTCGTGTCAGGACGTGCAGTCGCTCACGCAATAGCAGTCGCGGCCGGAGTGCTTGGCCCGGTACAGCGCTGCGTCCGCTTGGGAGAGGAGAGTATCCGGATCGGGCAGGGCATCAGGTGACGCAGTGGCAATGCCTATGCTGGCAGTCACTAGCCCTCCGATTCCGTCCGGGTGGGGGATCGCCGCGCTCACGAGCGCCTGTCGGACCATGCCAGCGACCTCGACGGCTCCGGCCGCATCGGTGTCGGGCAGGATCAGCGCGAACTCCTCGCCGCCGTAACGGGCGGCGACGTCGTCTGGCCGGCGTGCCGCCGCGCCGAGGATAGTGCCGAAGCGGCGCAGCGCCTCATCGCCCGCCTGATGCCCGAGCGTGTCGTTGAGGCGCTTGAAATGGTCCAAGTCGAGAAGCAGCAGGGAAAGGTGTGCTCGTGTCCGCCGGGCCCGGCGGACCGCCCGGTCCAGCGCCGCGTCGAAGCCTCGCCGGTTTGCGAGGCCCGTCAGCGGACAAGTCTCGGCGAGGCGGGCGAGCTCGCGGTTGCGCCGGAACAGCTCCAGCTCGTCCATAGCGATGGCCGCGAGATCGCTAAGAGGCTCAAGGTCGACCGCTGAGGGATCCTGCGCCTCCCGCTTGAGCACACAGAGTGAGGCCACCGCCGCGCCGTCCTCCGTCAACAGCGGAACCCCGGCGTAGAAGCGGAACGGAAGGTGAGGGACGATCGGGTGTCCTTCGAGCCGAGGGTCCGACTGCATGTCGCCGAAAACGAGCGGTCGACCGGTCGCGATCATGATCTGGCACACGCTCTTGTCCCGCTCGATCCAGGGGGCAACACCATCGGAGGTCGCTGACTTCATCCATTGGTACCGATCGTCGACGAAGCCGAGGAAGGCGACATCTGCGCCGTAGAACCGGGCGGCAAGGCGCGTCAGCCGGTCGAAGCGCTCGTCCTTGGGCGTGTCCAGGATCCCGCAGGAGAAAAGAAACTCGAGCCGCGCGGCCTCGTTGGCCGGCGGCGGGGGTACGACGAACATCCAAAGTCCTCCCGAGAACTGGCCCCAAGCGAAGCGACCTTGGTATTCCAGAGCGGCAGCGAATCCTAGATCCTGGATTTATGCAGGGGCGAGGGGCTCCACGGAGGAGGGTGGCGCAAGCCCGTGCTTCCTCGCCAGGTCAAGCTGCTTCTTCACCGACGATGCCGACCACTGGCGGCCGCCGCGAGGGGTCCGCTCGTGCATGCGCTCCAGCTGCGCTGCAATATCGCGGAGGGAGAGCCTCGGATCGGCCATGGCGATGCCGGCCACGAGGCTCATGAGGCGGTGCTGCGGGCCCTTGCGGGAGGCGGGCTTGAGCAGGGCAGGGTCGGCCATGTGTTGGGACACCATCTTGCCTACCGCGCGCCGCAGCCGGTCCACCGTCCATGACTGGCCAGAGGCCTTGAGGGCGTGCACCACGTCCTCCCAGGGATGGTGCGGCCGCATCCGCCGCACCGTCGGCATCCACTGGTCCGAGGTGGCGACGAGGTGGTCGACGTAGACCTTCTCGCGGGCGAGGGCGATCTTGCGGATGGCCTCCGGCCGGCGCTCGCGCATGCCGGGGTTGCCGGGCAGGCGGCCGCGTGCCTTGGCGGCTGCGATCCCGGCCTTGGTGCGCTCCGCGATCAGCGAGCGTTCGAGCTGCGCTACCGCGCCGAGCACCTGCAGGGAGAACATGCCTTGCGGCGTCGAGGTATCGATTGGGTCGCGTAGGGACCGGAAATGCGCCTTCTTGGCTTCCAGCGTCTCGATCACCTCGAGGAGGTGACTGACGGAGCGCGCTAGGCGGTCCAGGCGCACCACGACCAGGACCTCGCCCGGCTTGATGTCGCGGATGAGCCGCGCCAGGACGGGGCGGGCCCTGCTCGCGCCCGAGCCGTGCTCCTGGTGGATCACCTCGCAGCCGGCCGCACGCAGCTCGTCGAGCTGGGCGTCGTGCGCCTGGTCCTCCGTGGAGACACGGGCGTAACCGATGAGGCGGGCTTTCGGGGCGGAAGGGGCCATGGGCGGGGCTCCGGGAGGCTGCTTTGCTCCCTTTGTACACTTGCCCCAGGGATGAGCAACTGGCCAGTTGGAAACCCGATTGAAACCCTGTGCGGCCCCCAAGCCATGACGGGATGCCGGAAAAGCAAAAGGCCCCTGGCCGGAGCCTGGAGCCTTTGAAATCCCCGCGTTCGCGGGGGAAAACCGCCTGTTCGGCAGTTGGCTAAGAGGGGAGATCCCTCAGTACGCCCCACATCCGCGGGGAAGGACCGCTTGTGCAGAGCTCCATTGATATGGGGCAGCGCGACACCGCCGTCAAGTTTGCGTCGAGAAACAGCACGCCGCAGCGTAGCAAAGTCTTGCTTAGCTTCGAATTTGAACGCTATATTCCCAGAAAATCAGCAGGTTAGTCGACCGGGGCAGGGGCATGTTCGAGAGCAGGGGGCGCTATGACGACGAGGACTTCGCGCCGCTCGTGCCGAAGACCTACGACCTGCCGGACCTGCCGTGGTCCCTGGCCGGAAAACTGGAGCGGACCTCGATTGCTGTCACGCACCTGGACGCGCGGCTGGCGGCTTCCGGCCTGGCGGCCGGCTGGCAGTCCCGCTGCGACATGGTCGAGGCGACCCGCGCCCTCATCCTGGACGGCCACTTCGTCGACATCGGAGACGTGGTCCTCCATGACGCGGGCATGGACGTGCGCAGCCCGACTCACGAGCTTACCCGCGCAGCGGCCGCCCTTCGGGCCCGGCGCATGGCGCTCGCCCGCAAAGCTCCCTGGCCGCTGTCGATAGACGGTCTCTCGGCCCTGCGTGGATTAACGCTCCCCTCCGGACTCGCGAAACCGCTAGGGAAGGGCATGGGGGCCCAGGCCGACTATGAACCAGACCATGACGACGAGGATCCCCTGGCAGGCCACTTCGCCGAGATCGACGCGATCCTGGCCCGGACCAGCAAGACGCTCGCGGGCGAGACGCCGCTTCCGAAGCGTCGCTCGCACCTGGTCTACGATCCGGAGATCGATGAGGCCGAGAACGAGGACCTCTGGCTTGATGTGGTGAAGCGCACCGAGCAGTGGCCTGCGATCGCGGCAGCCGCCATCACCTGGGACGCCTGGACGGCGCTCGGCATGTATCCGCGCCAGCCTTGGCTCGGCCTCATCATGGCCGGGTCGATCCTGCGGGCGAGGGGGCTGACCACGCACCTCCTGCCGCTCGTCTCCGGCTACAAGGCCTCACGGTACCGGCTGCAGGGCGGGGAAGGGGGAGTCGAGAAGGTCGAGGCCTTCGCCCGGATCGTCGACGAGGCAGTCAGCCAAGGCGAGAAGGACCTGCAGCGGCTGATCCTGGCGCGTGAGACGATGATGCGCCGGGCGAAGGACTGCCGCAGCAACTCGCGCCTGCCGCAGCTGATCGACCTATTCTTGTCCCGGCCGCTCGTGTCGGTGGCAATCGCCTCCAAGCTGATCGGGGTCACGCCGAAGGCGGTCGACCTGATGTTGGCGCAGCTCGGCGGTGCTCTACCGAGGGAGCTTACGGGACGCCGACGTTATCGGGCGTGGGGCATCGTATAAGGAATGCCGCACCGCAGGCAGCCTGCCCCGACACGGAGCCAAGGGCAGGTACCGGCTGCTAAGCAGACTTCCACACGGCCACGCTTAACGGCTCAGATTGACCCAGAGCTGACTCTAGCTGTTCCAACACAGTTTGCGTCTGCCACGGTTCTGCAATTCCCGCTCTGCGAAACTCCGCGTTCGCTTGCGGTCTATTCCTCGGGCTCAGGCAGGGGCTGTGCCAAGCCGCCCGCAACACCGATGCCGGTGTGGGGCTGGCTGATCTTGATCGCGGAGGGAAGCACCGAGACCGGAGTTTCAGCAGGTGTCCCGGCCTGGTCTGGCGGCAGCACCGTCCGCACGGCGGCCACTAAATCGGCTGGCCTGTAAGGCTTGGCAATGAACAGCGCGCCTGAGGGAAGCACCTTCGGCCCAGGTGCCATTCTGCCTGACGTCACCACAATCCCGATATGAGGCCATGCCTGCTTCACCACGCGGGCCAAGGTGAAGCCATCCAGGGAGCCGGGCATTTCCACATCGGTCACAAGGACCCGAACGTCGGCTGTTGCCTCAAGCACCGTCAGGGCTTCATCGGCATTGACCACCTCGATGACTTTGAAGCTGCCTTCTTCCCGGAGCACATCCGCAGCCAGCATGCGAACGAGAGCCTCGTCCTCCACAAGGAGGACGACCACCGGCTGCTGGCTGTCTTGATTGGTGTTCATGGCCAACCCTTTTCCCTCGTCTGCACTCAGACAGGAGTGCTGGGGCGCTCAGGGCTGGGTGGCGTTAAGCCAAATCCGGCCGGAAGAAAACCGGCGGCTGGAACCCGTTATATTCCTCAATCCCGCTACAGGATAGCGCAATCATGCCGCGGCCCAAGAGGAGTTCCAGACATGGGCTTTTGCGACCTACGCGGCCTTGCGCATCAGGATTGGCTCAACCCAGGCTCCGGCCTCTTCGGGCGTCTTGAACAGGGGCGCGTGCTGGCTGTTGCACTTGCCGAACCCGGCTTCCAGGTGCCACCATCCCTTGTGCTCCGGGTCATGGTGCGTCCCGTCAAGGCGGACAAACACGGCGGCAAGCTGATTATCTGCAAGGACAAGGTGGCCTTCAGTGTCATAGCCATCGATGAGCACGCGCATAGGAAGAAATGAGATGTCGTGGGGCAAGCCTTCGCCTTCCATGTTGGGAGGGCGAAAGGTCAGTGCCAAGTGGCCGGACACCCTGAGAAGAAGTTCTCATGATATACCAATTTTCTTGGCATGACTAAACATGAGTTTGTCTGCTGTCGTGCAAGTGGTATTCGGCAAATCAATGCCATGCCGATAGATAAGCTTTGGCAAATAAAGTTATTACGATAAAGTTATTTCCGCATAATAACATAAATCAGTGAGGGGCATCCATTTGTGTGCCATAGTGGCTTCATTGTCAGCAACCGAGCCTAGGCGCTGATACCTGAGAGATACGACGTGCTCCCGCCTGCAACCGAGGGAGTGCCATCGTGTCCTCATCGTTTCACCCTGACTACAATCCGATGATCCGCAAGCTGGAGAGCGTCTTCACGCTCACCGATGACGAGCGGCAGGCGCTTGAGACCCTGCCGATGCAGGTCCAGGTGATCAAGGCCGACCAGGATGTGGTGCGCGAGGGCGACCGTCCGTCCCGGTCCTGCCTGATCCTCAGCGGCTTCGCCTGCACCTACAAGATGACAGCGCAAGGCAAGCGCCAGATCGTCTCCTTCAACCTGCCCGGCGACATTCCCGACCTGCAGAGCCTGCACCTGAAGGTGCTGGACAACAGCATCAGCACCATCAGCCAGTGCCGGGTGGGGTTCATCACCCATGAGACCCTGTGGGACCTCTGTATCCGCCATCCCCGCATCGCAGCCGCCTTCTGGCGTGAGACCCTGATCGATGCGTCGATCTTCCGGGAATGGGTGTTGAACGTCGGGCGGCGCGAAGGCATCAGCCGCATGGCCCATGTGCTGTGCGAGCTGGTGGTGCGCCTCAGAGCGGTGGACCTCGTCGAGGACCATGCCTGCGACCTGCCGATCACCCAGGGCGAGTTCGCCGATGCGCTCGGCTTCACCACGGTTCACGTCAACCGGGTGCTTCAGCAGATGCGAGCTGAGGGACTGATCGAGCTGAGCGGTGACCGTCTGAACATTCCTGACTGGGACAGGTTGAAGCAGATGGGCGAGTTCGACCCGACCTACCTGCACCTGGAGAGCGATCAGGCCGCCGCATGAGCCTCACTTTCAGCCCATCCGCGTAGCGACGGGGTTCGACGAGGACGGCACGCTGGTCTTTGACGAGGAGCAGCGGCTGGTGGCGGTGCTGACCCATCTCGTGGATGAGAACAGGTGGCTGCGGGGCAGTGGTACCTGGAGGCAGGCTTTGGCCGGCTGGACGGGATCAGCCATCCGATCTTCTCCAACCTGGACATGGCCAAGGATTGGATGGCGCAGCGCCTCACAAGGGGGCAGTAAGCGGCTTCCGCTCGAATTCGCTTTGGCGCACAGACCTACCGGCCGAGTTCATCTCGTGGTCCGCCGTTTTGGACAATCGTGGGGTCGGTGGCCACCATGGGCATGCGGGTTGCCTCGACTGCAGCGATGAACGAGCCGCCGTCGCGTTGGAAGGCACTCACCCGCTCTTCGGCTCATCCTTGAAGGATGTCAGCAGGTCTTGGAGGAAGCCTCAATAGGTTTCGCTCCCGTTGCGGCCCAGCTACGATGCCCGCTTGCCGCCGGATGGTTTAGGCGGAACGTTGCCCTTGCCTTGGCTCACGAAGGGAGAGGCCGGAATCGGGTTCTTGGGCTTTTCCTGCTTCGGCTTCTTTGCTTCGCGGTTGCCGCGCTTTTCGCCTCTGGCCATCGATTGTCTCCGTTGTCAGTCAGGATTTGGGAATAATCGGCTCAGTCGTGGGGTGGCTTGTCGAGCAGATGATCGAAATCGGCCAGCACCCGGTCGATGAGCCTGCGGCGACGCAGATCGGCTGCGTCCAAATTCCGCGCAAGCAGACCCAGCAGATAGCGCGCCTTCTCGACAGCCTCCGGCCAGTCGGTGGCGGGTGCTGCCGCAAGCAGATCTTCGAGTTCCGCCTGTCTTGCGTGGAGGGCTGCCTGGTCGGCTTCGACCTCGGATCGCAGACGACGCAGGTCGGTGGCTTTCTGAGCCGCCATGCCGCGATGCGCATCAAGATTGGTTGGTTGATCAACCATGGTGAGTCTCCTTCTGCGGGTTGAGAGGCGGAACTGTTGCGAGCGATGGGATCTAATCCATGCATTCACCTCCGCACCGGTCATCGTCAGGTTCGCTCCGTGAGCAGCCGCGCCAGCGTCTTGGCTTGCTGAGCACTCCCGCCCATAGGCTCGGGCGTCACGAGGTGCCACGTATGTGCTCGAAGCGCCCAGGCAACGTCGGAGAGGCTGCCGAGCGGCTCGTGCGGCCACGCTGGCTCGCCTGATGGCGTGAGGATCATAAACTGTCGTGAGGCCTTCATGCCGACGCGCGCGACGTACAGGATCTCATCGTCCCGGCGAAGCACCGCGACAGGATCGTAGATCTGTGATCCGTGGAAGAAGGCCTCACCATCGGTCAAATGACTGACGCCTTGGCCGAGATCTCGCTTTCGCGCACGGCGCGCTCACCAAAGCCGGACGACTTGATGCGATACGAGACTTCACCGGTCTGATCTGCCGGCATGAGACGCGTCACCTCGTAGATGCCGCTTGCACTTGCGCGCTTGTCCCAGATCCGCGGATGGGTGATGCGGACCAACTGATGAACCTGATACTTATGGGACATTCATCCCTCCTGAAGCGTAGCTGTTGTGGGGCAGGGGGTAACCGCTGCTGGCTGATAGCCGGTACGAACGAAAAAGCCGCTCCCAGATGGGAGCGGCTTCAAGGCTTAGCGGCGCAGGTTTGTATCCTGTGCCCATCATCAGAGATTAGGCCATCTCGATGTTGTTGACGGCGATCTTGCCGGAGCGGCGGTCTTCCGCCGTGTCGAAGGCAACCTTTTGGCCTTCGACGAGGCCGCGCATGCCGGCGCGCTCAAGAGCGGTGGCATGGACGAACACGTCCTTGCTGCCATCATTCGGCTGGATGAAGCCGAAGCCCTTCATGTCATTGTAGAATTTTACAGTGCCCATAACCATTGGGGTAACCTTTCGCGATTGATGCAGATGCACGTGAGCGAAGACGTGCATCTGCACGGCCTCAACTCGGTTCGTCGATGTAATGGTAAGAAAGTCCGAACGTGCGCCTGGAAATACCAAAAGCGAAACGACCCGATTGTCCGGCCAAAATCCGATAAGAACTATATAGGTCTAAACGCTAATAATAACAAGTGCCTTGGATATCTAGTTTTTATTCAGGCAAAACTTCTCTGTGAGTGAGCGGAAGGTCGTCCTGTGCATGCGCTAAAGCGAAGGGAATTCGTCACAGGGCTGAGCCACATACTGTCCCTCATCATGGATGTCGTACTTGTGCGCGAATTTGCGTGCCGCGCGAGCAGCTTCTGCCTTTCCCGTATCTTGCGCAGGAAGGTCAGGTCTTGATGCTGTGGACGGCTCCCGCCCAGCGGTGAGGTAGCATGGCTGCTGTGAGTAGCCAGCGACACAGGAGCAGCCCATGGGCACGGTCACCACCATTGGTCTGGATATCGTCAAGTCCATCTTCCAGGTGCACGGCATCAGCGCCACCGGCGAGGTGCTGATCCGACGTCAGATCGAGCGAGGGCAGGTGCTCAAATGATTTGCCTCTTTGCCGCACAACCTGATTGGCATCACGGCCTGTGCCTCTCGGCCCATCACTGGTTACGTGAAGCTTCAGGAAACTTCCGCACACGACCGGCCCGGAGAGGCGGGGACGGCCTCGTTTGGTCAGGTCGCGCAACTCTGCTGTGACATATTGGTCCGAACCAGCCTCGGCCTGACGCGTTACTCGCCCAACTGAAGCTGACCTTCAAGGGCTGCTGTGAACATCCAGGGGCATACCCGGTCCGACATCACGGAGCACGGCAGGAGCCGCATCCTTGCCGCTCTCCCCCAAGACGTCTTGTCCGCTCTGATGGAGCGGGCAGGCATCGTCCCGTTGGCTCGTGGCCGGATCCTGCAAGAGGTGGGCGAGCCTGTGCGAGAAGCCTTGTTCCCGCACAGCGGCGTCATCGCCCTCATCTCGCCGATGCGGGACGGTCGCGGCGTCGAAACCGCGGCCGTCGGCCCGGAGGGCTACCTTGGCTTCTGGGCTGTCCTGGGCAGCGACGACCGGGCGCTCTGCCGCGCCGTCGTTAAGGAGCCAGGGACCGCAACCCGCCTGTCGATCGACAGCCTCCTGGCGATCAGCCGCGAGTATCCGCCGCTCAGCGACCTGCTGCTGCGGTTCAGCAAAGTGCTCCTCACGCAGTCCATCCAAGCGGCCGCGTGTAACGATCTCCATACGCTCGAGGCCCGTTGCGCCCGCTGTCTGCTCCACGCGCATGACCGCGTCGACCAGAACGATGCGGTCCAGATGTCCCAGGCTCGCCTCGCTTTCATGCTGGGCGTGCGCCGGCAATCCTTGAGCGCGGTGACCAGATCCCTGCAGGCACGCGGCATCGTCCGGCTGGAGCCAGGATGCATCAGGGTGCTCAACCGAGCCAGCCTCGAGGCGAGCTCCTGTGAATGCTACGGAGTCGTGCGCGAGGCCTACCGCACCATCTTGCCGGCTGCGGGCTAGAACATCGTGCGGAAACGTGGATCCGGTTTTCCGCGAAGAACGATGCTCTCTTCTTAAAGAGGCGGCATCGGATGGACCCCAAAAGCACAAGTCCACTTTTGGGTCCGATGCTTTAGAGGATAGCCCATGTTGGCCCTCCGCTACCGCGTGAGGTTCTCGACCGGCATGGTCAGACGTACAGTCAATCCCGCTTCGTCCCAGTCCTGTTCGATGCGGGCACCAAGCCGCCCGGTCGCACCGCGATGGGCGAGCACGGTCCCAAAGCCCCGGTGGGCTGGCGGTCCCTGAACCGTTGGACCGCCACGTTCCTGCCAAGTCAGCCGGAATTGATCGTCTGGCAGGAGTTCGCCTCTGATGGCGACGTATCCTTCCGGACGCGAGAGGCTGCCGTACTTGACGGCGTTGGTTGCAAGCTCGTGGATGATGAGCGCCAGTGCGGTGCCCGCCCCGGCACCGACCGGAGCGTCGTCGCCTGCAATCGCCAGCCTGGCATCATCCGATGAACTGTCCGACGAGCTTTGGCCATCCTGCTCGTGCATGTAGGGATGGGCGAGAATACGCAGGAGACCCAGGACCGTCCGGCTCGCTGGGTCGGCTTCGTTCAACGGGCTGTGCGGCTGGATGTACGCGTGCGCATGCGCGAGGCTGTTCAGGCGCTGCACCAGGGCGGTCGCAAAGGGCCTGACGGCTTCGTCCTTCCGGGACGCGAGGGCCACAAGGCTGGTAACCACAGCGAAGATGTTCTTGATCCGGTGCGACAGCTCGCGGCTGATCAGCTCCCGCTGCTCCTCCGACGTCTTGAGGTCGTGGATATCCGTGCAGGTCCCGAACCAGCGCTCGATGGTGCCGTCCGGATTCCGGATCGGCAGCGCGCGGCCGAGGGTCCAACGGTACTCGCCGTCATGCCGACGCAGCCGGTACTCGATTTCATACGGCTCGCCGGTTGCGAGCGATTGCCGCCACCTCTCCCAGGCGCGGGCTTGGTCGTCAGGGTGGAACATGCCGTTCCACGCCTCGCCGTCAGTCGAGCCGTAGGGGACGCCGGTGAACTCATACCAGCGGTCGTTGTAATAATCATGGTATCCGTCCGGCCGCGCCGACCAGACCATCTGCGGCATGGTGTTGAGGATCGCCTCAAGGCGCGCCCTGTCCGTCACCATCCCGGCCGGGGACTGATCCTCCCGTGAGTGAGCCCGGATCGTCCCTGCAAGGCAAGGCTGGTGCGTCCGATCCCGATGATCGCTCGCTTCAGGCAAAATCACTTTCCCGGCAGCGATCACCCGGACCACGCCATCGGACTTGGAACGCAGCAACCGAAAGCTCTCTTTGAAACGTGCTCCCGTGCCATCGCTGAGGAGGGCGCGCACCCGGTTGCGAACCCGCTCCCGATCCTCCGGATGTACGTGGGCTAGGAGGGTACCCCCCGCCAAGGGCCAAGGATGGTCGTAGCGGCCGGATTGGCCAAGCAGGATTTCCCGGAACGCTGTGTTGCCGTCGAGAGCGTCGGCGACGGGATCGAACCACCACAAGCCCACCTCTGCTGCGTCCGCGGCCAAAACAAGCAGATTCCCTTCGGGAAGCGCATCGTCGCTTCTAGAGCGGAGAGGTCTCGCAGCGGATAGGTTATGGTTCATCGTGCTTGGGGCACCTGGAGCGGGGTCTCAGAAGTTGGTGGATCTAAGGGCGATGGCAGCCCCGCATCAGCCGTCGGGCGCGATGAGGATGCTTTGCGGTTTGACCTCGGGCAGAACGCGGTCGAAGTGCTGCTTGACCGCGGAGTGGCATTCACAGGCCGCGCCTTCCAGGCGGGCCCGGTCCAGGATGACGATCTGGCCCCGCGCATACCGGATCAGGCCGCGCGCCCGCAGGGCCCGCGCCACCGACGTGACCGTGGTGCGCTGGACCCCAAGCATTTCGGCCAGGGCCTCCTGCGTCAGCGGGATTTCGGCGCTATTGACCCGGTCCTGGGTCGTGAGCAGCCATCGGCAGCAGCGTGCCTCGAGCGAATGCAGCGCATTGCATGCCACCGACTGGATGATCTGGGCCAGGAGAGCGTCGGCGTACCGGCTGAACAGGTCGCGCAGGGTGGCCGAGCGTTCCTTGGCGTCCTCCAGCCGGGAGGTCTCGATCCGAAGAGCCGGGCCTGGGATCTGGACTTCGGCTCGGGTGAAGGCCGGCTTGTAGCCTGAAGACACGATGCCGCCGAGGGCCCCCTCGCGCCCGACGGTTGCGGCCTCGGCAGCCCGCCCGCTCTGCATCACCACGACAAAGGATGCCATCGTGCTGGCGCAGGGAAAGTAGGTGCGCGTGACGTCGTCGCCCGGCTCGAACAGCACTTCACCCTGGTACAGGGTCACGGCTTCGAGATACGGGTCGAGCAGCGCCCGGTCCCTGGGCTGCAGCGAGGCCAGGAGGCGGTTGCTGACCAGATGGTGCCCGACGGATGCGTTGCTCTCCGTGGGGCGGGTCAAAGGTTGTTTCATCAGGGTCCCCATCCCGTGGCCGGGGCAGTCTCGGCGCTGCCCTTCCTCGGACCCACAGGGTGCAGCGTGGCACTGTGTCAGAAAACGTCACGCTTGTCCGTCGAGTACTCGACTTAGCCAGTCGGAAATCGCATCAGATTAATGACCGCTGAGGCAGATGTAAAACCATGTACGGGCTGAAGCGCTCGCCGGGCCAGATCCGGCTCGTTGAGGCCATCGTTCAGTAGAACGACACCTGGCGGCGTTCTATGAGAGGCATCTCGAATGCGGCCTGAAGCCCCTCAGGCTCAAAGGCGATCTCAACTCCTGCCGAGCATTGCTTCGGCAAGACCTCTTGCAGCAAAACCAAGCCGAAGCCCCGATGCGCCGGGGGCCGAACCAACGGGCCATCGTGCTCGCGCCAAGTCAGGCGAAGCTTGCGGCCGTGAGGTGCGGCAAACACGTCCCACGCCACTGACACACCTCCCGTCCGAACGGATAGGGCCCCGTGGAGCACCGCATTCACTGACAACTCGTGCAGCGCCATGCTGAAGGGGATGGCCAAGTCAGCCGAGAGGTCGACTCGCGGTCCCGTCAAGCTGACCCGGGGATGCTTGCCGCGTAAGTGTGCCTTGAGCTGGGCCTTGAGGATGGCCTCCAGCGAAGCGGTCTGCCAGTAGTCCCCGCTCAATTTCGGCGTTACTCCCAACCATGCGATTGCTCGTCGACGACGGGGAGATCGTCAGGCAAGCACAGCCGACATGCTCTCCGACCTCGGCTACGCGGTGGTCGAGGCCCGCTCCCCGAGCAGGCCTGGACGCTTGTCGAGGGTGGGCTCGTGCCTGACGTGGTCATCACGGACCATCTGATGCCAGGCATGACAGGCACGGACCTCGCGCGGGTTCTGAAGGAGGGCGGCCCGGAACGCCGGTCCTGATCGTCTCCGGATATGCCGAGGACGAGGGCATCGCCCCTGACCTGCCGCGGCTGACCAAGCCCTTCCGGTAGGCCGAACTGGCCGACAGCTTGTCGAAGCTGTCCAAGGCGGCAGTGCGCTGAGCGGCCGGAGCGAGCCTGCTTGGGTTCATCTCCGTGTCGTCGGGTACCCTATGACGAGCCGTGCCAGTTGATCATCATCGAGGCGGTCACGGTGCAGATCCGGCAATCGTGCTCATCCCGCACCCGGATGACGACGTCTCGGGTGTCGCCTCTCGCCAGCCGGCCTGTCCCGATCTCACCCGCCGAGCCAAGGGGACCTTGTGCAGATGGCAGGTCAGGTTGGCGCCCCTTGCCTGCCCCGGCCTCTCAAGCCCGGCACCGTCTTCAAGTGCCCAGACCTGTCCACGCTCCCGCCGTGATCGTCCCGTCATGGAACCGCTGGTCCTGGCTCGATGTTGGATCAGCGGCCAAGCTCTAGCATTGGCCGATCAGCCGATGGATTCCCTTCGCCATGCCGACGACGAACCCAGCGCCGCCGCAACCCAGCAAGGAGCAAGACACGTCGCTGCTGTCGACGCTCGGAGCCGCCGTCCTGGGGTGGGCGCTGCTCCGGCTTGTGGTTGGTGGCTCACGGCGGCCCCGGACCTCGATGGCGCCAGCCCCTGGGCAGCGCGAGGACACGTCAGCTGGCCAGACTGCCGGGTTCGGCAGGAAGGCGCATACGCCACCCCAGGCGGCGCGCGAGCAGGGGCGCGGGCGCGAGGCCGACACGCCTACCGAGATCCCGACGCTTGGCTGGAAGGACATCCTGTGGCGGACCTACGAGGAGTTCAGCGACGACCGGCTGATGTCGGTCGCCGCGGGCGTGACCTACTATGCCCTCCTGGCCATCTTTCCCGCCATCGCCGCGCTGGTGTCCATTTACGGCCTCTTCGCCGATCCGGCCACGATCCAGGACCATCTCAACGCGCTCTCGGGCGTGCTGCCGGGCGGCGCGGTGGAGATTGTCGGAGAGCAGGTGAAGCGGATCGCTTCGCAGGGCGGCGGCACGCTGGGGCTCAGCTTCATCATCGGTCTGGCGATCTCGCTGTGGAGCGCCAATGCCGGCATGAAGGCCGTGTTTGATGCGCTCAACATCGTCTATGACGAGGAGGAGAAGCGCAGCTTCATCCAGCTCAATCTCCAGTCTCTCACCTTCACGCTCGCAGCCATCGCGTTCGTGCTTATTGCGCTCGCCGGCATCGTGGTCCTGCCGATTGTGCTGGACTTCGTCGGGCTGGGCAGCGGGACCGAATGGCTGCTCTCCCTGGCCCGCTGGCCCGTCCTCCTGGCCGTGGTGGTTGCAGGGCTGGCGGTGCTCTACCGCTACGGCCCGAGCCGTGACCAGGCGGAATGGAAATGGGTGACGCCCGGCGGCATCGTGGCCGCCGTGCTGTGGCTGGTCGGCTCGATGCTGTTCTCGTGGTACGTCTCGAATTTCGGCAGCTACAACGAGACCTACGGCTCCCTGGGCGCGGTGATCGGCTTCATGACCTGGATTTGGCTGTCGAGCATCATCGTGCTGCTGGGCGCCGAGATCAACGCCGAGATGGAGCACCAGACGGCGCAGGACACCACCGAGGGGCCGCCCCGCCCGATGGGCGCCCGCGGCGCCACGATGGCCGATACCGTCGGAGCCGCGAAGGCATAGAAGTGGGGCGGGCACTATCCGCCCCAATTCGAGCGGATGCATCGGAAACACCTGCCGGGCGTTACGGATGGATCATAGGTGAGGCGGAGCGGGGAGGAGTTTGGCCATGCAATATCCTCCTTTGCTGTTGCGCAGCTCAGCACCGAAGGATCCCGCACTCCATGGACTTCGAGGCGATCCAGACCACTATCGTCGCGTTCGTGCGGCAGAACCAATCCTGGGCGCCGTTCATCGTCGCCGCGCTGGCGTTCGGCGAGTCGGTGGCCTTCTTATCGCTCTTCGTGCCCGCCACCGTGATCCTGATCGCCATCAGCGCCTTCATCGGGGTGGCCGACCTGGAGTTCTGGCCGCTCTGGCTCGGCGCGGCCATCGGGGCAACCACCGGCGACGTGGTGTCCTACGCACTGGGCCGGCGTTTTAAGACGTCCATCTATAGGATGTGGCCGCTGTCGTCCCATCCGCAGCTCGTCGACAGGGGCGAGCGCTTTTTCTGCCGCCATGGCCTCTGGGGCGTGTTCATCGGCCGCTTCTTCGGGCCTGCACGGGCGGTGGTTCCCTTGGTGGCGGGCGTCTTCGGAATGCAGCTGCCGCTGTTCATGATGGTGAACCTCGCCTCCGCCTTTGTCTGGGCGTTTGCGCTTCTCGCACCAGGGGCAGGGCTCTCAGAGTATTTGGGGTGGTGACCTGACGCCTTACTGCTGTGGGCGTGTGTCAGTGCGCAACCTCGGGAGGACAATGCGGCTACTCCGCCGCTGCGCTTCCATGCTCCCGCTCGGCCGCATCCTTCCGGTCCTGGTCGCGCACGAGCCAGTGAACCGCGCCGAGCGCCAGGATGGCTGCGGCCAGGCCGATGATAGTGAGCGGCTCGGTTTTGGTGGCGTCGAGGATGATGAACTTGCGCACAAGCGCCAGCAGCGCGATCAGCACCACGGTGCGCACCTGCACGATGCTTTCTTTGCGGTGCAGGACGCCAATGATCGAATGGTTGAACTCCAGGGCGTTCAGCACCGTGAAGATCATGCCGAAGATCGCCTGGAACACCCCGGTCTCGGCTGGGTCGAGGAGCCCGAACAGCACCAGCATGATGATGCGCAAGGTCAGGTTCACCAAGGCCGCCGCGATCACCAGGCTGATCAGGCCGGTGAGCACCAGCGAGACGACCTGCTCGAAGCGCTCGTAGGTGCTCAGGCCGGGCCACGCCTCACGGGTCTCGCGCAGGGCGTGGTCCACGGCCGCCGCAGCCCGGCCGGCGCCCATCGTCGAGCGGGGATCGATCCCTTCGGTTCCGGGGTGATCCCCGTCGTCGGATGGTTGCCTCATGCGGGATCAGCGCCTCAGGTGCTGGCGCCGCCGGGGGTGTTGTCCGGCGCACCGCCCTGACCGCCTCCTGTGCCACCGTGTCCACCCGGAGAGCCTTGGCTACCTGCGTTGCGGCCCTGCACCTGGATGCGGCGGGAACGCTCCTGCTGGGCTGTCTTCGGCAGGGTCACGGTGAGCACCCCATTCTCGAAGTGCGCCCGCACCTGCTCCGGGTCGACCGGGAAGGGCAACCGCACGGAGCGTTGGAAGGTGCCGTAGGAGCGCTCGACGAAATGGAAGTTCTCCTTCTCGTCCGAACGTTCGAACTTCTTCTCGCCCCGGATCGTGAGCACGTCGTCATCCAGGCTCACGTCGATGTCCTGTTCGGTGACGCCGGGCAGCTCCGCCGTGATGCGGATCTCCTTCTCCGTCTCCGACACGTTCATGCTGGCGTTGACGAAGTTGCCGACGCCGCCCTGGCCTTGGCTGCCGGTCGCAGGCAGGCCGGTGCCGCGCAGCACGTCATCGAAGAGGCGGTTCATCTCGCGATGGAGGGAGAGGAAGGGGTCGTTTCCTCCTAGCAGACCAAAACCGGAGCGGGAGGGGGTCAGGGGATTGCGGGCCATGGCGTTTCCTCCTTCACAGTCAGGATCAGGCTGTGACGGCCACGAACACATACTGGCCGTCGCGCTTCACACGCAGCAGGATCGGCTTCTTCTCCCGCTGCGCGCGCGTCCATTCCTCGGCCACATCGGACGGCCGAGAGACGTCGCGGTTGTTGGCCGCAACGATCACGTCACCCGGTCGGATGCCGTTCTCGGCGGCAGGGCTGTTCGGCTGCACCTGCTGGACGAGCACGCCCGTCGTGTCGGCGCCGAGCCGCTGACGGGTCGCCTCATCGATGGGCGCCAGGGCCAATCCCAACCGCTTGCCGCCATTGTCCGAACCCTGTTGGGTGCCTTCCTGGGACGCTTGCTCGTCCTGCCGCTGGCCGACGGCAACCGTGATCTCCTGCGTGGCGCCGCCCCGGACCACCGCCAGCCGCGCCTGCGTGCCGGGCTTCATGCCGGCGACGGCGCGGGTGAGATCCCGGCCGCTATCGACCGGCTGGTCCCCGATGCGGGTGATCACGTCGCCGGACTTAATCCCAGCCTTGTCGGCCGGGCCGCCCGGCTCGACGGAAGCGACCAACACGCCCTTGTCATCCGGCCGTCCCAGCGCCTGGGCGATCGCCGGAGTGATCTCCTGCAGCCGCAGGCCGACATAGCCGCGCTCTACGCGACCAATGCGGATGAGTTGCTCGGCCACGGTCTGGGCGGTGCGGGACGGCACGGCAAAGCCGATGCCGATGTTCGCTCCCACGGGCGAGAAGATCGCGGTGTTGACGCCGATCACCTCGCCACGAGCGTTGAACAGCGGTCCGCCCGAGTTGCCGCGGTTGATGGCGGCGTCCGTCTGGATGTAGTCGTCCAGGGGACCCGACCGGATGTCCCGCGAGCGGGCCGACACAACGCCGACCGTGACGGTGCCGCCCAAGCCAAAGGGGCTGCCAATGGCGATCACCCAGGAGCCAGGTTCGGCCGCGTCGGAGTCACCCCAGGTGGTGACCGCCATGTTGGGCTGCGGATCGATCTTCAGCACGGCGATATCGGTGGCCGGATCCCGCCCCACGAGCTTTGCCGGTACAGGGCTGTTCTCCCCGAAGGCGACTTGGATGTCGTCGGCATCCTCGATGACGTGGTTGTTGGTGACGATGTAGCCGTCGGCGCTGATCACGAAGCCCGAGCCGAGCCCCTGCCGGGGCTGCTGCCGCTCAGGGCTGGAGCGCTCCTCGAAAAAGCGGCGGAAAAGCTCGGGCAGATCCTGATCGTCCGGCGTGGATTGCGCCCGCTGCTGCCGTTCCTCGACTCTCTGCCGCGTCGTGACCGCAACTACCGCCGGCATCTTCTGCTTCACGATGGCGGTGAAGTCCGTCGGCGCCTGCTGTGCGAGGGAAGGGGTTGGGGCTGCGGAAGCCAGAAGCAGCAGAACTCCTCCGATCACACCGGTTCGGAGGAGGGCGGGCAATCTGCTGTCATGCGTCATAGGAACCTCGTGGCGGCGCGGCGCCCTGCATCGGCGCTCAAGGCTCGGGGTGAATGCCGTTCAGAGCCCCAGGTTCCGTGTGCCTGCCCATGGTCGCGGGTCCGAAAACGCGCCCGTCATAGACGCGGGCAACCGCGTCCGACGCCGGACCGACTTGCCCCTCAGGTGCTTGGCGAGGGCATCATGGGAGTTGTCGCTCGATCACCTGTGTGGCGCGAGCAGCTCCATAGGAACTTCCCGAGCGAAGTCAGAACATGCGGGAAGGCAATGGTGGCTCGCGGTGCGGACCGGTTGGTCGTACCGCTGTCATGACGAAGGTCTTCGAGGATGGCGCTGATAGACCGTCTGCCGATCCGGATGCGAGACTGCGGGATTTTCCGTTCTCGACAGGCAACACTGTGGTGAGGCGCATTCTGAGGCGCTGCTCAGCCGGCTGTAGCGGACCGACCTATTCGCTTTCGGGGGGAGGAAGTGCGTCCAGCACGCTACGCCGGATCTTCACCCCAACCCAGTCCGTGTCCTCGGTCCACACGATCCCATGATCCGAGAGAGTTCTCTCGATGGCAATGATTACGACTGGTTTGGGGAGCTTGCCACTGTTCTCGAAAGCCATCAGGACGCGCAACCCTACGTGGGCCGCCTCGGCAAGATCCCTCTGGGACCATCCCAGCAACGCCCGAGCCGCCCGGCACTGGGTACCCCGAATGGTCATGGCTGACACAAAAAGTGAAGATTGACATAAAAAGTGCAGAACGACACTTTTGGTGCTGAAAAGCGTGGGCTGTCCACGTCGGGTACCTCGGAGCGAATCTATGACGGGTGGAAGGATCGTAGAAATGGCCGCGCTTCTCAAGGCCACGAGAGAGGCGGTGGCCGCAGCCGTCGCCACCAAATTCCCCTTGGATGAACTGCTCGGACCCGAGTTATCACGTCTGATCAGCGTGTCGAATTCGATCGTCAAGCGACACGGGCTTTTGCTCGAGCGTGCAATCATCGAAGCCCTGGAGGCCTCGGGGCGCTTCCAAGTGCTCCACAATCCTGTCATCCCCATCACCGCGGCAAGCGATTCCCTCGTGGCCTCGAACAGCCCGGAGGCTCTCGCGCGGATTGCCTTGCGTTACGACACGCCGGCGATCCGCTCCGTCACCCACGACATCGTGGTGATCGATCTAGAGGCCGCGTGGGCCGGGGCCTACCAGATCAAGAGGGGTGGCGGGGACATGGGACCCCGGCTGAGGAAGCCCCTGGAGCGCGACCTCGCCGCCGTCAGGCTGCTTTTGCGCGCGTACTTGCGTGACCAGGGTTATTCGGCGGTCGACGTCGTCACCACCGCGGCGATCGATTACCTCGGCTCCGCCGGCCTGCCCGACCACCTGACGGTCTTGGGAAGCGAGCTGGACGAGCACTTCGGCGTCCCGGTGGTGAGCACTATCGAACAGATGACAGGTCATTTGCGGGCGGAGCTGCACAAGGCCGTTCCGGACCTGCTGCGGCCGCTCCTCGCCGCGCTGGAGATGCAAGCCGCCCCGACGGGGCCGCGCCAGAAGGCCGGCACGAAGGAAAGCGCCGGCGAGGAACTGGTCGGACCGCCGGATTTCCTCGCCGACGATCCAGTCGACTTTCCTGCGCGGCCGGTCGGGCCGGGCCCCCGCCACGCGCCGCATCTCCTCGTGGTCCCGCGCCCGCCCGAGCGTCCGGCGGGCGGTCCGCTCTTTTGAGGTGCTGCCTGCCGGCGGCTGCAGCGGAAACGGGACGTGTGGTGCAGGGGAGCGAGCAAATGACCGGGGCTTTTCCAACCTTGACTTCGACGAGGAAGCTGAGACACGGCGGCCACGCGCGGCCGAAGAGGCGGCTCGGCGCAGCGGGTCCGCCCAAGGCCTCGGCTGCAACCGGGCTGCTGCCGGACCTCAGGCGCGTGCTCGAGGCGCACGTCGTTGCCTCGCCTCTTGTCGTGTCCGCCGGCCCCGACCCCACCTGCGAGGGGTTCTGGCGCGCGGCGCTTCAGGACGAGGGCTTGGCCGCTATGCGCGTCAAGCTGGCGTCCAGGAGCGTGACGCTGGTGGCTGTTCCCTCCGACCTGTGGCTGGATGGCGCCCGCCGCGCCCGTGTGCTCGCCCTCAAACACGCGGCGGCTCGGTCTGGCCGCCGCGTGATCGTAGCGCCCGAAGGGGTGTTGCGCCGGGAGCCGAGGCTCGGCAACGCCGTCCTCATGGCGCAGGCCGCGCGGGCGTCGATCAGCGCCGAGGACCGGATCGCCGTCATGGCGGCCCTCGCGGAGGAGCCAGGGATCGTGCTGGGCGACCTGATCCAGCTCGTCCGGCACGAGCCCGACAGGGTGGCGGCGGTGCTGTCGCTCGCGCGGAGCGGCGTCGCCGACGTCGACCGCCGCAAGCCCATCGGCCCTTTGTCCGCGGTCTGGCTGCGTGCCCGCGACGTCTGACCGGGTTCGCGCGAGCTGACCTCATCCTACGCACGATTGGGTGGAGCGATGGCGATCAGACCAAGCCTCAAGAAGGGACCGCGGTCCGAGCCACAGGGCGACGATGCGTCGGCGGATGAAGCCGCGCCGGCTGGGCGCCCACGGCAACGCGACCGCCTGGATGTGATCTCTGACCCGATCGGGGCTGCGGCAAGCGACCGATGGCACCCCGTTGGGCGGCCCAACCTCACCTTCATGATCGGCGAGGATCCGGAGGACTGGTTCGCCCCGATCGACCGGCTCATCAAGGAATATGACGGTATCCAGCCGGAGGCGGATCTCCGTTTCGCGGACCTGCACGGCCTCGGTCCCGCCAAGGCATGGGCCGAAGGCCTCGTGCGCGATCTGCGCGACTACAGCGCCGGCCGTATCGCTCTCACCGATCTCGACCGCGGCTGCCTGCTCGCGGGCCCGCCGGGCACCGGCAAGACCACGCTCGCCCGAGTGCTGGCGCGCGAGGCCGAGGTAAACCTCATTGCGACCTCGGCGGCGACGTGGCTGTCGCACTCGCACCTTGGGGAGGTGATCCAAGCCGTTAGGTTGGACTTCGCCGCCGCGCGGGAGCGGGCGCCGTGCGTCCTGTTCATCGACGAGGTCGACGGCCTCTCCGACCGCACGGTGGTCGAGCCGCGCTACAGGTCGTACTGGACGTCCTTCATCGGCTGCGTCCTCGAGGAGATGGACGGGCTCCGCTCGCAGCCCGGCGTGGTGGTTATCGGAGCCACCAACTTCCTGAAAGCCGTCGATCCCGCGCTCCTCCGAAGCGGACGGCTCGAGCGCGTGATCCACGTTCCAGTTCCGAGCACGGAGGAGTTGGCTCGGATCTTGTGGCAGAAGCTGGCTTCCGACCTGCCCGGAGCGGACCTTATGCCGCTGGCCGTCCTCGGGCTGGGCGGGACCGGCGCCGACGCCGAGCGCTGGGTGCGCGGCGCCCGACGTCGGGCCCGCCATGCCGGACGCAGGCTCACCTTCGACGATCTCATGGCCGAGATCGCCGGCCGGGTCGACGCGGTTTCCACAGAACTTCTTCGCCGGTGCGCCGTACATGAAGCGGGCCATGCCATAGCCGCCGTTGCGTCGGGGGAGGCGGTCAGTGTCGAGATCTCTATCGTCGGACAAGGAAGGCACGCCGGGACAACGCGGGTGGCTGGCGGGCCGGAGCAGCCAATGACCCCCGAAATAGCCCGCCAGATCTTGGTCTATCTGCTGGCCGGGCGCGCGGCCGAGGAGGTGGTGCTCGGCGGAGTCAGCGCGGGAGCGGGGGGCGCCGAGGAGTCGGACTTGGCCGTGGCGACCCGCCTCGCGGTGCGCATGCTCACCGCGTACGGCTTGGCTGGCCCGGCGCCGTTGGTCTACCTGGGCGCCAACCTGCCGGCGTCCCATCTCCCGCCGCACCTGCTGGCGGAGGTGAGGCACGAGCTGAATGCCGCCTACAAGGAGGCGACCGCCTTGATCCGGGCGCATCAGGCAGCCGTCGAGCAACTCGCGGCCTATTTGGCCGACCGTCTCGCCGCGTCCGACGCGGCCATCCGCGCGATCTTTGAGGCGCATTCCAGCACGCGAGGGTTCCCTGCAGGTGCAGACACCCGGCATTAGCCATCGTTGGTGACCTGTTTCGGGACGATCACGGCGGGGCCGTCCTGACACGGCCGCAACCTCTGCGGCCGAGGTCAGATCGGACAGACTGCGGAAGGGGAGCAGCCGCGAGGTTGCGGTCGATGTCAGGAACGAACGCCGCTAGTGAGTACTGTTGGTCAAAGTCCCTATGGAAGTCGACCGAGTGGAGACTGCGCCGCTGCCTGGTGTCTGAAGCAGGCTTTCACATATGTTAAGGTCGCGTCTGGTTCGCTGTGTAATCTATTTTTACGTCGTTCACCCCGCCTCATCGTCCCGCCGCCCATGCCCAACTCGGATCAGCCTCCTGGCAGCAAGCCGAACCAGGACCAACCTTCCTTGCAAGAGACAATCAAGCAGTCAGTCCAAGCTATCGAAGAGTCTCGCGCGCAAATAGCTCGCTCACGAGCCTTGAGCCAGTCCGAGGCCGATCTTGGCCGCGCGATAGATCAGGTCAGCCAGGAGGAAGCCGCCGCCTCACCCGGGGGCGGAAAATAGACCGCGAACTGCGCGTGAGACCTGCGTGGGCCAGCGCTGGCCGCGGGCGCTTCCAAGTCCGGGCATAAGCTAATTGGGCACCTGCCGCCGGGGCACTCGATCGAACGCCTCGAAGGTGCGAGGCCCGAGGCTCTAGGCAAATCCAACTGACGCTGGAGCTTCAACGACCTGCGGGGTCGCCATCTGCCGGATCAGATGGACGACGGTCCCGGGCATGTACGGCTTGGCCAGGAAGGGGATCGCATCGGGCAGCTCCTCCAGGCCAGGATGCTTCCGGCCCGAAGTCACGATCACCTGGACGCCAGGCCACTGCTCATGCACCGCCCGCGCCAGCTCGAAGCCGTTCATCGAGCCTGGCATCTCCACGTCGGTCACGACGGCCTGAACATCGGGTCGCGCCTGCAAGACGGTCAGCGCCTCATCGGCGTTTGCAGCCTCAAACACCTTGAACCCAGCGTCCTCGAGAAAGTCAGCCGCGAAGATCCGGACCAGGATCTGGTCCTCGACGACCAATCACCGTCATGCGGGTTTCTGAAACAGTTTCGCTCATGGAGGGCCTAACTGAAAAGGGGTCAGCGTCGTTCCACCAGCTAAGTGGATCATCCGCAGCGAGTTTAGGTCCGTTGTGGTTACCAAACCGCCAAGCTCCTGTCCCTACTGACTGTTTTCGCGACCACCCAACTCGTCGCGGCCTCGCGACGCACCCACAGCGCAACAGGTTCCACAGCCTCACGGACATGGAGGCCGCACAAGAGGGACGCCCACGCCTCTGGCCCCGCAGGAGCCGTTATCGTGCGCTCGCTATCGCCTCCTTGGCTGCAATCGGGTTGCCGGCAAGGCTGTGGGGCGGCCGGTCTGGGCAGGGGCGCCCGGCGGGCAAGCGGCGCTCGCCCTCCTGACACCGCCTCTGGCGATGCCATCCACGGCGGAGCCAACCGCATCTTGCCGTGGAGAAGTCCGGTGCCTGCCTCGACGACGGTGGCATCGGCGCCGGCCGGCTTCTAAATGGGCCGGGCGGGTTGCCTGTGGACAGGATGTCCTGCACCTGAACCGGGCTGCCCCCGGGGCGTTTGAGGGAGATGGAATTGGTTGACCGGATGGATTGGACAAAGCTCCTCAATGACGGCCGGCGGAAGAGCCGCGGCAAGGCGAAGCCCCGCAAGCCCGGCGAACAGCGGGTCGAGCACGAGCGCGACCACGACCGCATCCTCTTCTCGACGCCGGTCCGGCGGCTGCAGGACAAGACGCAGGTCTTCCCTCTCGAGCCCAACGATAGCGTCCGCACTCGGCTGACCCACAGCCACGAAGTGGCCAACCTCGCGCGCAGCATCGGCACGACGCTGGTGTTCGAACATGCGGAGGCGCTGGGCATTCCGGAGACGCTGCAGCCGAAGCGGAGCGTGCCGGCCCTGCTCGAGGCCATTGGACTGGCCCACGATCTCGGCAACCCCCCGTTCGGTCACCAGGGCGAGGCCGCCATCCAGAGCTGGATGCTGAAGCACTCCACGCCGAGGAGCCCCGACTCGGGTTCCTTTGGCATCTTCGATGGCGCCGGCGCGGAGCTTACCAAGGCGCAGCAGCTGGACTTCCTCAAGTTCGAGGGCAACGCGCAAGCCTTTCGCCTGCTGACGCGCCTGCAGGTCATCAACGACAATTTCGGCTTGGACATGACCTACGCCTTCTTGGCGGCGTTGATGAAGTACCCGGTGCCGTCCGACAAGGCCGACAAGACATCGCAGGCCCGCAAGAAGTTCAACTTCTTCCAGTCCGAGCGCGATATCGCGGTGGAGGTCTGGGAGGAAACCGGTCTTGGCGAAGGCATTCGCCACCCGCTGACCTTTATCATGGAGGCGTGCGACGATATCGCCTACTCGGTCGTGGATATCGAGGACGCCGCCAAGAAGGGCTTCCTGTCCTTGTATGACCTGCTCGCCTACCTCGAACATGAGGCCGGCGAGGACGAGCTGGTGCGGGATCTGTGCGCCAGTGCCCGGGAGCGGGATAAGAAATACCGGGACCTGAGCCTCTCGGCGGGAGAACTCGACGACATCTCGATGCAGATGTTGCGGGTGAGGGCCATCGGAGCCCTCGTGCCGGCGGTCACCAAGGCGTTCGTCCAGCACAAGGACGCCATCCTGTCGGGGACGTTCAACAACGATCTGTTGGCCGTCTCGGACGGCCGCGTCCTCTGGAAGGCGCTGAAGGAGTTCGCGAAGGCCCACGTGTACAGGCACCGCAGCGTCTTGGAGGTGGAGCTCAAGGGGCACCAGACGATCCACGCGCTGATGGACATGTTCTGGCAGGCCATCCGGGACCGTTCGGACGAGAACGACCTGGCGTCGAAGCGTCCTCCCTACTCGCAGTACGTGTACAACCGCATTTCGGAGAACTATCGCCGAATAGCTGAGGACAGCGACAACAGCATGCCGATCCGCTATCGTGAGCTCCAGTTGATCACGGATATGATCTCAGGGATGAGCGATTCGTATGCCATCACCCTCCGCAGAGAGTTGGAGCGCCTGCGTGGCTAACACCGCCGCCCGTCCCGTGACCTCCGAACAAGAGCTCCGCGAGCGTGTGGAGGCCTACCTCGCGGACCCGGCGCTCGGCGGCCCGGAGATCAGCGAGACGATCTCCCGCGTGCGTCCGCTCGGGGGCGTCGCGATCTTCGGCGGCATGCTGCGCGACCTCGCGCGCGGCGGGGCCGGGGCGTTCCGCTCCGACGTGGACCTCGTCGTCGACTGCGAGGCCGAGGAACTGGACCGCTTCGTGCGGGACATGCCGGTCGAACGGAACAAGTTTGGCGGCTACCGGTTCGTCGGGAGACGCTTCGTCTACGACCTCTGGGCGCTGCCCAATACATGGGCCGTACGGCAGGGGCATGTTGCCGCGCATGCGCTTGCAGATCTTACCAAGACTACCTTCTTCGACTGTGACGCCGTGGTGTACGATGCCGGGACGCGAGCGATTCATTGGTCTGACCGTTACCTGGAGAAGCTTCAGGCGGAGACAGTCGAGATCAATCTTGAGGACAACCCGAACCGCGTCGGTGTGCTTGCCCGTACCCTCCGGATCCTGTTCGACTGGCGCCAGAGCCTCGGACCGCAACTCGCTTGGTACCTGCATCAGGGATTGGGTGAACTGGCGGATGAGGTCTGCCGCTATGGGGCAGCGAGCCGTCCGGAGAGTCAGATCCGGTCGCTGCCGGTCGCTCGCCTTATCGAGAGAATAAGGGAGCATGAGGTGTACCGTCCATTTTGTATTGGCGACCTCGCTCACAATCCAGCGGTTGGCGGTCCAGCGTCTGCTACGCCGCTAAAACGACGTTCGCCGACACAGAGTATTCGCAGAGTTTCGTGCGTAATGAAGAAATGCAGGAACGACCGCAGTACTCAGACCAGGTAGTGGCGCGGCGACCACGACAGGTTCGCCAGAGGTCGTTCTGAGAATCTCTGCTGACGGGTAAATGGCAGACAATGGAATTCGCTCGCATCAACGTTGAGGGTATGAACGAAGCGGACGTTCGTGAGACCATTGTACGACCCTTTCTTCACGCCCTTGGCTACGCACATAATTCGCCCAACCACATCCGCACCGAAATGACATTGCGGTATAGTAGAGCCTTCCTCGGGCGTAAGAAGCCGGGCAAAGATCCGAAGCTTGAGGGGCGTGCCGACTATATGTGCGAAGTCATCTCGCATGGCCGTTGGATCGTCGAGGTAAAGGCGGCCGATCATGAGTTGAGCCTAGATGACTCGGAGCAAGCGTACACCTATGCCGCGCATCCGGAGATCGCCGCGTTCTACTACGTCTTGACGAACGGTTGGGAATTCAAGGTTTACCGAATAGGCGAGCCACGGGAGCCTCTGCTCCATTGGCGGCTGGCGGAAACGGACGAGCGCTTTTCGGTGATCCGGAACATCCTTGGTCCGCGTGCCATTAAGGAGCGAGCGAAGCGAGACGCCATAGAGCTCGAGAAGCCCCTGGCCGAAGGCCTCAGGTCGCGGGTGAAGATCGTTGGTGGTTTCCTCACCTACAGCGATCATATGGCAAGTAATCCGCGCATCAATTCCGCGTTGAAGCAGATTGCTGGCAGTCGCGCGCCCGTCATTGGCCGGGAGGTCACACGTTCGGCGGAAGGGCTGCTTCGAGCTGACATCGAGATTGCCAATTCGAACTCCGCGTTGGACGCGATCGCCAAGGCAGCCGGGTTCGAATCCTATGTCTTCGAGAGCGCGCAGGAGTATGTGTCGACGGACCGGGAGCATCCGACCATTTTCCAGAACATCGCAGCCGGAGAAATTCCGTCTGGCACGGCGTCAAGGCATGTTCCGGGCGTGCTGCCAATGCAAATGCCGTTCTCCATCAAATTTACGGCCTTCACCGAGGCGGTGGGGTTCGTTGAAGACAATGTCTTTCAAGGGACCTTCAGTATCCTCTACGAGCTTAGGAGCCGACCGGAGGAGCTGGCGAGGCTTCCAGTGCAATTTCGAGCCGCCGCCAACCTGCTGAGGCAAACGCAGATCGGCTCCGCCGGAGAATTCCAGATCCACGTCGTGTAAGGGGCACCTTCAGGTGAGATCGAGCGTCCGAAGCCGGCGCTTTGTCCGGAACCCAACAATCCGGCCAGCCCGCACGCCTGCCTCGGTCCAATGCACGCGGCAAAGCCACAGCGAACGGTTCCTCGGAAGCCAGTTCACCAGCACATGCAGGTAACGCGCTATCGCCTTGTTGCGGGCGCCATCAGGCCGGATGAGCCGACTGCCCTCTGGATCCAAACGGGAGAACACCGCGGCAAAAAAATCGGGGACGCGTATCAGGGGGTCATAGATGCCGTGCAGTCCTTTCACCTGATGGTCGACGATGTGGACTGTCGGCATCACCTGACGTCGAATTTGATTACGCCAGTAAGTCTCGAACATCATGAAGGCGAGCCCTGACCACGCGCTGGCGCAGAATGTGGTCATGTTGTCCCGGTCGGGGAACCAACCAAGCTGGCGCACTTTCGTCCGGAGTGCGATCTTGCCCGAGACGAAAGCATGGAACCCGGACAACAGCAGGATGGTCTCGAAGAGATCGAGGCTGAAATTCTTCTTTTGCGCCTCGTTGTGGAAGCGCTGGAGGTGTGCGACTTGGTCCGGATGATAGCCGCCCTCCTTCGCCGCCCTCAGGCTGAGCTTGAGCACGTCGCGGGCTTCCGCGAGGTCGGCCTTGTGGCCGGCCGAGCTGCGCAGAATACGGCGTGTTCGCGGGACCATGAAGATAAAACAGAAGCAGTGGCTCTCATCAAAGAAGCGCCGCTGCTCCCGCGTGATCTTCGAGACGTTCTTGAAGTCAGCCGGGAAACTCTCCGACAACAGGGCGGACAGATGCGACCATCCTTGCTCCACTGGATAACAGGCGAAAGCGAAAACATCATGCTTCGCGCCTGGCGCACCGATGTTGTAATCGCTTGCAATGATCCAGTCGGAGGCGTTGAGATGTTGGCCGAGGAAATGATCGAAGTCGAGAACTCCCGATTGGCTGTAGCATTCTTGCAGTCCCTGGAGAAGGGCGTTGAGGTCGAAAGGCATTTGACTGGGATCTCTTGTCGTCCGAGTAAATCAAGCGGTTCCGTGGTGGTTCAGTCGCTCGCGGGGGCACTGCGGTCGTAGCCAGCCTGTATAGCAACAGAATTCGTTCGTGGTTTGAAGGTGGCAGCGCGGGAGAGGATCGAATGCCATAGTTGGTTTGGCTTCGGGAGGCATGCCGGCGTGCCGGGCATGCCCAAGATCGCGTCAAAGCTTCGTTGCGGATCGCCTCGCATGTCGGGACGGCAGTGCGCCTAGACCCATGTCACCGGCTATGACGTCTGACCATCGAAGCCATCCGATCGACGACTTCGGACGCGTCCTCCGCTTCACAGCGTCTTTGATACGTGGTGTCCTCAAGAAGGAGGAGAGACAGCGCGAAGTCATATTGCTCGGCCAGAATGGTCATCTCCCGGACAGGCTCTCCGAACCAGACGCCCGGGCCGTGCGAGATCTCCCCACGACTTCCGTCGAGCTTCTGGACCTGGTTGGGCCCAGCTGCGGATGGGATCTCGATCGGGCCTGCAGAAGTCCTGAAATACGCGCCGGTGCGGAGCGCCCGCTCGCTCGATCGCGCCCACAGGATGAAGCCGTCTCGGGAGACGACGAGAACGGCGCGCCGCTCGGTGTACCCCAGCCAGCGCAGCGTCGCGGCGACGAGCGACACGCGGTACAGGTCGGCGCAGTGGGACAGCATGTCGAGGCTCGGGCGAACCGCTGGGGGTAGTTGCCGACGGAAGTGGTCGAGCGGCATCAGGAGGTTCGCAGCGAAGACGTTCGCTTGGGCCGTACGGTGGCTTGTGCTCCACCACCAAGTCCGGGCCCTCAAATTCCTGGCCGACTACTGCGTGCTGGACGATGACGTCTGGCGTGACCTGCTGAAGGATGCAGGGCAATTGGCGACGCGGGCGGCTGCCGGTGACTTGACAGTGTTAAGCGTTGTGTAGGTCTATATCGTGGATCAATCGACGTCCCACCCATGCCGCTCTCCGCATGGGCGGGACGTCGACCACACGACAGTTCGCAGTCGTTTTCCGGCAGCGCAAACGGCCGTGTGGCGGCCACGGCGGAATCGGGTGACACAAATCTTTTGTGCTTGGCTTCTGGAGGAAGGCAGAGCGACGGAGCACCCCACAGCCATGTGCGAGTGACGCAATCCATAAAGTTTCGTTCCACGAAACTCCTACCTGCCATATGTTTGGAGATCATCCCGAACGTTGGACCAGAATTGATATTCCTGTTCCAGGTCGTTTGTTGCACAATGCGGTCCACTCCTCCTCATCGCCAAATCGAAACTACGAACCTACTTCCAAGACTTTCCTAGATAAACGTTATATCAAAATGCCCCGCCTCAGAGACGACTTCAGCCAACGAACGAAGAACGATCTCGCCCTGCGAGCGAGCTACCTATGCTCCTACTGCAAGCGCTCGACTGTCGGCCCGAGCGATGAAAGGCCGGACGCCGTAGCGATGATAGGGGTTGCAGCGCACATCTGCGCGGCCGCACCCGGACCGGGCGCTCGCCGCTACGACCCGGCCATGACCCCTGAAGAGCGTTCCCACATCGACAACGGAATATGGCTGTGCGCCTCCTGCAGTGTCTTGATCGATCGCGATCAGGAGCGCTTTAGCGTCGAGGTTCTGCGGCAGATGCGGCGCGACCATGAAGCCTCCTGTCGGCTGGACAACAATGGAAACGAAGCAGAAGGGGATCTCGTAGCGATCGGCCCTGATATTGTTGCGGTCGGCCATATTCTTGGCTCGGGGCCAACCGGCATGCGCGTGCGGCTCTCCCATTTCGTCGAGGGGTCGTCGCGTGACCTTCTCGCCCTGGCCCATGAATTCGACAGGCGATTGCCGGAAAAGCGGTACATCCTGATGAACGAGTTGGGCTACGGCGGCCTTCTGGACGGCGCGCCGAACGTTGAGCGCGTGGGTAGCGCCTACAAGGTGCAGTTTCGTCTGCAGCAGACCGCCCCGCGCCGAGATGCGACTGCTGAAGTCGTCGGCATGTGTGCGGAAACCGGTCGCATGATCTCTGGCATGGACGCCTACATCCAGAATTTCGAGCGTGCCTTGGGGATGGCGCGTGGCACCTGGTTCGCTCGCATCAGCGATGGCAGCGATCTGTCGGACCTGTATTGGCGGTATAAGGACTCGCCGTGGTTCAAGCGTCTGGCGATGCTGGAAATGGTCCGGCTTTCATCGATCCCCAGCATCAAGAAGAGCGAGCGCGGACCGTCGACGCCATTTGCATGCGTGAACCGGGTCAACCGCGTCGACGTGCCCACCTTCGAGCTGGAAGGGCAACGACTGAAGCTAAGTGTCGAGTTCGACATCGAGGGCCTCGGCCCCTGGTCTGGCGAGCTTTCCGTGTTCATTTCCACGCCCGAGCAACTCGCGAAGGGTCGCGCAAGTGCGCAGCTTCATCACGAGAATATCCAGAGAATAGAAGCTGAAAGCCGTAAGGACCTACTCTGATGGAAGCCGCCATCACAGCAAGCTCAGGATGAGGGGGCCGCTCCTCCTGCGATGAAGCTGCCCGAAGTAGGGGTCTTCGAAATGGGCCGCTTCGAGCGGTCAGGACTACCCAGTGGAGGCCGGCCTTCGTTCCGGATTCAAAGAGGGGCCTACGGCGATTCAATCCCCGGCATCTTTCCTACCTGTTCGCCTTCTTCACCTTCATCTCGCTCCGATAATAACGGCGCCAGCCTTCGCGCCGTCGCACCGCCATGGGTTCGTCGTACTCGCTCGGCAACACCACCGGCACGAACAGGCAGACGCTCTGCGTCGGCAGCACCTCGCGCCACTGGGACAGAAGCCTCTTGTAGGCTTTCCCCACGGGCCGGATGTTGCGGTCGAGGTCGTACAGCCCGCGCGGGTTCACCCGGCCCCGCTGCTCGCGAAGGGCAACGTCCCAGTCGATCTGGTCGGTGAGCGAGTACCAGGTGAAGCCGACGATGGGCACGCGGTTGTTGCGCACGCGCAGGACGTTGGCCCACTGCTTCCACAGCCAGTCGACGGCCTCGTCACCCTCCGGACCCTGGTCGAAGTTGGTCTCGGTGTGCATGACCGGCAGGCCGTAGCGGTCGTGATACTGGCGCGTGATCTCGTCGTAGCCGAACACCTCGCCGGCGGGGCGGATCTGACCGCCGGGATCCACCCGGTGCTCGTTGGTGTGGTAGAAGTCGTTGCCCATGATGCAGTGGTGGCGCAGGTTGCTGTCGAGGAAGAAGTGGTATTCCTCCCGCGTCATGCCGTTGTCGAGCAGGAACTCGTGCATCTCCGAGTTGACCGGGCGGCCGTAGTTCAGGTCGAGCGAGAGGAACCGCCGCGCGTTCTGGATCTCCGCGGGCTTAATCGCCTGCGGGTGCTCGGCGTGGAAATACTCGGTCGACTCGCTCTGGATGAAGATCGCGTCGGGACGCTCCTCCAGGATGGCGTGCATGGCCAGCACGTTCGCTCTGACGAGGTGCTTGAGGGCGGTGACGAAGCCCTGGTCGCTTTTCAGCTGCTCGTTCCAGTACCCGGTCGCCGCCGAGAACGTGGCGCAGATGAACATCTCGTTGACGGGGGTGTAGAGCTGGACCCATGGGAAGCGGCGCGCAAAGGCGCCGGCGTATTCGGCAAACAGCGCCGGGAAGTCCGGGTTCTGGAAGTTGCCGATCCAGTCCGGCACGCCGAAATGGCACAGGTCCACGATGGGAACGGTGTCGCGCTCCTTCAGCCGGGCGAACGTCAGGTCGGCGAACTCCCAATCGTACCGGCCCTGGCCGAGGAAGGTCCGGTGGAGGGGCGGGCCATAGCGCAGGAAGCGGACGTCCAGCTCCTCAAGCAGATCGAAGTCCCGCTCCCACAGGCGATAGTGACCGCACTCCTCCATCTGATCCCGGCGCACCCGGCCGTTCTGGATGGTGGGATAGCTGTTCTCGATGCCGGTCGCGAACAGGAACAGAGGGGTTCTGGTCGGCTGCCGGTCGTCGCCCACCTGACGCGACGGGCTACGGGTGACATCCTGCATGGGCTTCGTCCCGTGTAACAGGCCGAAAACGCTCCACCTGTGCGATCGGCTCCAAGCGAGTGCTCAATCGACGTCGTTCATTCCGACAGGCACTGCAGTCCGCCGACCTCATTCCAGGTTCAATGAGCAGCCAAGCTCAACGGTTTGGAATGATGGCGAGCTTAGGCCCCCAACCCGAGGGCTGTCCTGAGATCTCGGCGGCTCCTACCCGCTTGGACGCCGGAGCGTCCCCTGACCGATCCATGGTTGGCGCGGCAGCGTGCGCCGGGATCCCCTTGCGCCAAGTTCGGCCGGTTTTGGGGACGCGGCAGCGTGCTATTGGCGGCCGGATCAGTGCGACATGAGCACCGGCAGGGTCATGGTTTCGAGGATTCCACGCGTCGCCCCGCCCAAGATGAATTCGCGCACTCGGGAGTGGCCGTAGCCGCCCATCACCATGAGGTCGGCCTGTGCGTCGAAGGCGTGCGACAACAGGGTACTCGCGACGTTCCCGGCGCTGGGAAGCCTGCGGAACTGCGCATCGATGCCGTGGCGCTCCAGGTGGCGGACCATTCTCTGACCGGAGGCTTCGGTCTCGCTCGGCTCATCGGCGATCGTGAGAATTTCGACCCGCTTGGCTCGTTCCAGAAACGGCATCGCGTCACCGAGCGCACGCGCCGCCGTGGCGCTGCCGTCCCAGGCAACCAGGACGGTCTCAAGCCGGAACGGTGCGATAGGCACGTAAGGGACGATCAGGGCAGGCCGGCCGGATTCGAACAGGACTGATTCCACCATGATCTCCCGGTCGCCGGGAGGGTCCGGGTTCGGCTGTTCGATCACCGCGAGATCGAAATGCCGTGCCAGAGGGCCGAGCGCACGGCCCGGCAAGCCAAGCGTGACCTCGACCGGCTCGGTTGCGACGGCGACCGCAAGGCCCTGGGCTGTCGTGGCGAACGCCTCAAGGGTGCGACGCGCCTCCTCCCGCGAGGCCTCGAGAACCGATGTCAGCAGGGGGACGGATGCTTCAGGCCAAGCGACGCTCGCTGTCGGGTCGTGCACGAGCATCGTCGCCGTGAGGTGCGCCCCAAACAGGGAGGCCAATGAAGCCGCATACGGACCGACCGTTCTGGAACTTGCGTCAAACACAACAACAACGTCTTTGATCGCCATGAGAAAGTCCCTCTCGCTACGACAAGGCCTGACTACGATTCTATGGCGTCTTCGGCTTCCGTCGACACAGGTCCTCGGAGACGCCGAAGTCGCGGCTCGCCCACCGGGAGTTGGAGCGCCAGCGACCTTTCACCATTCGGTTGTCGAAGGTTTGATGGGCCTCGCACGGCGCTCTGCCTTTGCTCAGGACCAGCGGTTAACCACCCACAGGACCAAGCTGAGGATCAGGCTCACAAGGATGCTGGTTGCCAGCGGCACATACAGCGAAAAGCCATCCCGCTGGATCAAAACGTCACCCGGCAGGCGGCCGAACCCGAGCTTCGCCAGTACCGGCCAGAGCAGGCCCACAAGCACGAGCAGGAGCCCCAGCCCAATCAGTATGCGCGAGACCTCCATGCGCACCTCCGATGCGCGAATCCACACCTGTCGACGTGGTGGTGCGGATGTCCGAGGTCAAGCATCGCGATCGGCCCGCCCATGCCAATGACCCAACTGCGCGGGATCGGGCGAGGGCAGGCGGATCTCAACGTTTTAAGTTTCATTGAAGTATCCGCCCCGGGAGCGACTTGCCGCTCATCCGGCGAGATCCCTAGGGGTTGGAAGGGGGAAATAGCGAGCGCTCTCCGCCACGCAGTCCATGACACTTTTTCATGCGGCACGGGTTACCGTCACAGGATCGTCCTGCCCTTGGATCCAAGAACGCGAAGTCCTGCCGATCTCACCAGAACCTGCCATGATCAGCCCTTTGAACGAGCGAGAGCGCCTTCGCCACAAGCGCCAGAACCGCATCCAGTCATTGCTCCTGATCGGTGGCATGGCGGCGCTTCTGGCGGCCTGCGGCTGGATCGTCGCGGGCGGGGAGGGGGTTGCGTGGGCGCTCTTCGCCGGCAGCATCAGCCTTCTGTTCACCCCCTACGTCTCACCCTGGCTCACCCTGCGCATGTACGGGGCCGTGCCGATCCGACCCCACGAGATGCCAGCACTCTTCCAAGCTCTCGCGCTGATCTCGGACCGTGCCGGCCTCCCGCAGCCGCCCGCGCTCTTCTACGTCCCGAGCCGGATGATGACCGCCTTCGCGACAGGCGCACAGGGCGAGGCGGCGATCGCAGTCACGGACGGGCTCCTGAGGCACCTCACCTTGCGCGAACTGGCCGGTGTCCTGGCCCACGAGGTCAGCCACATCCGCAACAACGACCTCGGGATCATGACCCTCGCCGACGTCATCAACCGGGTGACTGCCGCGATGTCCCTGGCCGGAGTGATCCTTCTTCTGGCGAGCCTGCCGGTCCTGCTGGTCGAAGGGAACGCCGTGCTCTGGCTCCTGGTGATCCTTCTCGTGTTCGCCCCGACGCTCGCCAGCCTGCTCCAGCTCGCTCTGTCCCGGACGCGGGAATACGATGCCGATCTCGACGCGGCGGGGCTCACGGGCGACCCGCTCGGCCTTGCGTCGGCCCTGGCAAAGCTGGAACGCTACGAGGGCGGCCTGCTGGAGACCCTGTTCCTTCCGGGCCGGCGCATTCCCCACCCCTCGCTGCTGCGAACGCATCCGGATACACGCAAGCGCATCGGGCGATTGTTGGCTCTGCGAGTAGGGCCCACCGAGCAGGAACTTTACCCGGGCCCCGTCATCCTGCCTTCGCGCTTAGGTCCTCCGCACCGGAGGCCTCATTGGCGCCCAACCGGCCTCTGGTATTAGGCGGGTCTCCAACTCGGTTCCGCCGGCTCGCCCGATGGATCTGACCGCCCGGCCGTTCTCCTGCGGATTTGCGGTTCAGCGGCGGAGCGCGCCGAACAGGGGCACGACCCAGGTCAATCTTCGCTTATTGCGCTTTCCCGTCGCCAACCGGACCGGCAGCTTTCTGCTCTCGGGCGCGGTTCCGGCCGATGGATCGCATGGCCGGCCAAGTTCTTGAACGTTCCAGTGCCGCCTCTGCGGCCTGCGCGGCAGATCGAGCCCCGGCTCTTTCATGGCCGATGGAACGATGTGCTCCGGCCGGTCTGGCGAACCGATATGGAGCACCGCCTAGGATGACTGCGGGGCGCGCTCCGGCGTCTGGCGCGGCCGCCGCTTCCCGTATGGGTGCGACCGGCTGCCCGGCACCCAACCGGTGGGCATCCTGACCTCATCCGCCAGCTCGCGACCGCGCGTCCGCAGCAGGGACAGCCCGATCGCTCCAACGATCAGGACGGCGGTGGCAAGCAAGGCAGCCTCGGTGGGGATGACCTTGCCGCCGTAGAGATGGTTCACCGTCATCTTGATGCCCACCAGCACGAGGATCAGCGACAACGCATACTTGAGGTAGACGAACCGCTTCACGATCCCGGCGAGCGCGAAATAGAGCGCCCGCAGCCCGAGAATCGCCATCACGTTGGACGTGTAGACGATGAACGGGTCCTGCGTGATCGCCAGGATCGCCGGAATGGAGTCGACGGCGAACACCAGGTCGGTGAACTCGACCATCACCAGCACGAGGAACAACGGCGTCACGTACAGCGCGCCGTTCCGTCGGACCAGAAAGTGCGTCCCTTCGTAGTCCTCCGTGACCGGCAGCCGGCGGCGGAGGAGCTTCAGGACCGTGTTGTTCTGGAGATCGGGCGTGCCCTCGGCCGCGAACAGCATCCTGATCCCGGTGATGATCAGGAACGCGCCGAAGACCAGCGTCATCCAGGCGAACGCATGCAGGAGCTGGACGCCGGCGAAGACCAGCACGGCCCGCAGCGCCAGCGCGCCGAGCACGCCCCAGAACAGGACCCGGTGCTGGTAGGCGGCCGGCACTCCGAAGTTGGAGAAGATCAGGACGAAGACGAAGATGTTGTCGATGGAGAGCGACTTTTCGATGAAGTAGCCCGTCAGGAACTCGACGCCTGCCTGCCGGCCGAGGAACCAGTACACCCCGGCGGCGAACAGGAGGGCGAGGATGATGTAGCCCAGGCTCAACCACAGGGCCTCCCCGACACCGATGGCGCGCACCTCCCGGTGCAGGACGCCGAGGTCGAGCACGAGGAGCCCCACCACGAGGACTGCGAACGCCACCCACAGCCAGATGTCACCTCCCATCTTCGGTCATCCTTCAGCCATGAAGAACGCAACGGTCGACCGACACATAAACTTCGCAGGCCCTTCCCGGTTCATCGATGGAAGAGGGTGCAGCCCGCCGTGTCAAAGCCGTCGCGACGGAGGGTGAAGAGAGGGCCGTCTCGGGGTCGTAGGACGTGCAAAACAGCTCCGAGGCGGGCCCTTGGGCGTGGCGACCGACCGGAACTGCCCCTGTTTCGCTCCCGTTGGTACGTGCTTTCGATCAAAGGAGTGACGCTATGGACCTTTGGCAGCTGATTGCGAACGATCACGCCAACATCGCGGACCTCTGCGGAGAGATTCCCCGGGCCTTCCCCGATGGCGGCGTCCGGAGCCGCGAGCGCCTGTTCAGCGAACTCGAGACCGAGCTTCGTCGGCATCTGGAGGCGGAGGAGGAAAGCCTCTACGACGCGCTTGAGGACCACGATCGCGCCGAACACCTCGCCGCCGAACTGGAACACGAGCATGAGGAGATCAAGCGCCGGCTCGCCGAGCTTGCCCGCGTGCGGGACAAGGGGAGCCAGGACTGGACCCAAAGGTTCCGTGATCTGGCCGCCCTGATTGAGGAGCATTTCCATCGCGAGGAGCACGAGCTCCTGCCGCTGGCGCGCGAGATCCTGGACGAGGAGGAGGTTCGCGAACTCCGCCATGAGTATGTGGAGGAGAACATCGAGGCGCTGCGGGCGCGGCATCGCGGCTGGGACCTGCCCTCGTCCGGCCTGCTGCTGGGAGCTTTGGTCGGCGCGGCAGCGGGGGCTCTTGCCTTTGCGGCTTGGCGCACCGGCGCTCTACGGGGTCTGACGGCGCAGACGCCGATGCAGCTTCTCCTGTCGCGGTCCCCGGTGCTCAATCGGCTTACCGGTCGCGGCGTGCGAGCCATGAGGCACTACGGGGCCGAGGTGTTGAAGGACGTCGCGCAACGCACGCGCACGTCGGTCCAGGATGTCTCGGCCCGCCTGCGCCTGCCGCTCGGGACAACCTATTCGATCGTGGCGGATCTTGAGCGGCAGGGGCTCGTGCGCTCCGCCAGACGCCAAGGGCCGGTCCGCGAGCGCGTGGTGGCGATCACGACAAGGGGCCGCGAGGAGGCGCGACGTTGACCTCCTGGCTCCTTCTCTGGTGAACCGACGACCGGAGGATCACGGCCCTGCTCCCTGGGCCATGGCGGCGGTCGGGTCGCCGCCGGTGCCAGGGACTGTCGGATTGGCTGTCTCCGGCGCGGTGCTGGTGCTGCCGGGCATCGACACGTTGGAAACTGACAGCGCCGCCTGAAGCCGGGCCTCCTGCTCAGGCGAGAGGGACGAGCGCAGGACACGTCCGCGGAAACGCTTCAGCTCCTCCAGCACCTTCTCCGGCTGCACCTTGCGGACTAGGACGAACAGCGCCGAGGTGTTGGGCTGCAGGGTCTCACCGATGGAGCGGATGAACCCGTCGTCGATGCCATAGTCGGCCAGGCTCCCGGACAGCGCGCCCGCGCCGGCTCCGAGCGCCGCGCCCGTGGCAAGGCCGATGAGCGGGTTCAGGAACAGGAGGCCGACGAGCGAGCCCCACATGGCGCCCCAGAGGCTGCCCGACGCCGCGCCGACGCCCACCAGGTCGACGCTCTGCTTCAGGCGCAGCTTGCCGTCCGGGCCGCGGATCGCCACCACCGCGTCCTCCAGGTCGATGAGATATTCCTTCTGCAGGCGCGCCAGCTCGGTCAGGGCCCGATCCGCCTCGTTCGGATCCTCAAAGCCTACTACAACAAGTTCTGCCATCCGTTTCCTCCGTGCCGCTCCTGAGACGGCTGGTCCGTCCTGCCCGATGGTGGCTCCTGCCCATGCGGGCGAATCTGCAGCCAACGGGTCACTCGGCAGCCGTCCGGCCTTCGTCGCCCGATCCACGCTGGGCCTCCCGGTCGAGCTCGACCGCGTTGCGATGGTCGCCCGCCGCACCGCCGGCCTGTGCCTCACCCTCCACCTTCGGCTGGGGCTCCAGCATGACCTTCTGCTCGTGGCTGTCCCAACGCGCGATCACACGGTCACCCTCGTGAACCTCGTTCGCCAGCATGGCGCGGGCAAGCTGGGTTTCCAGCTCCGAGCGGATCAGGCGCCGCAGCTCGCGGGCGCCGAACTCCGGCCGGAATCCCGCCGCGGCCAGGTGATCGACAAGGCTGCCGTCAATGACGAGCTCGACCCCCTGGCCGTGCGCCGTGCGCTTCACCCGCTCCAGCTGCATCTCCACGATGGAACGGATCTCGGTCTTGCTCAGGGCGTGGAAGACGATGATCTCGTCGATGCGGTTGATGAACTCCGGCCGGAAATGGCCGCGCAGCACGTCCATCAGCTCGCGCTTGAGACGGGCCTGGTCGTCCTCCGCCGTGCCGCGCACGTTGAGGTGGCGCTGGATGATGTCGGAGCCGAGGTTCGACGTGGCGATCAGGATCGTGTTGGTGAAGTCCACGACCCGGCCCTTGCCGTCGGTGAGGCGCCCGTCGTCAAACACCTGCAGCAGCACGTTGTAGACGTCCGGGTGCGCCTTCTCGATCTCGTCGAGAAGCACCACGGAGTAGGGCCGCCGCCGCACACGCTCGGTGAGCTGACCGCCCTCCTCGTAGCCGACATAGCCGGGAGGCGCGCCGATCAGCCGGGCCACCGCATGGCGCTCCATGTACTCCGACATGTCGAGGCGGATCATGGCGTCCTCCTCGCCGAAGACCGTTTCGGCAAGAGCCTTGGCCAGCTCCGTCTTGCCGACGCCGGTGGGGCCGAGGAACAGGAAGGTCGCGATGGGCCGGCGCCCCTCGCGCAGGCCGGCCCGGGCCAGACGCACGGCGTCGCTCACCGCCCTCACGGCCTCTTCCTGGCCGATCACCCGCTGGTGCAGGCGCGCCTCCATGTTTACCAGGCGCTGGCGCTCCTCGGTGGTGAGCTCGTTGACCGGCACGCCGGTGAGTTTTGACACCACCTGCGCGATGTGCTCGGTGCGGACTTCCGCCGAGGCCGAGCCGCGCTCGCGGCGCCAACGTTCCGTCGCCTCCTGCAGCTCCTTGTTGCGGGCATCGTGCTCGGCCTGGATCTGGGACGCGCGGTCGAACTGCTTGCGCGAGGCGGCGTAGTCCTGCTCGCGCTTGAGCTGGCGCACCTCGGCCTCCAGCTCCTGCACGTCGACCGGCCGCGCCGTCGTGGAGATCTTTACCCGCGCCGCCGCCTGATCGATCAGATCGATGGCCTTGTCGGGCAGGAAGCGCCCGGTGATGTAGCGGTCGGACAGCTCCGCGGCCGCAATGATCGCCTCGTCGGTGATGGTGACCTTGTGGTGCGCCTCCAGGGTGTCGCGCAGGCCGCGCAGGATCATGATGGTCTGGGCGACCGTGGGCTCGGGCACGAACACCGGCTGGAATCGGCGTTCCAGGGCCGCGTCCTTCTCGATGTGCTTCTGGTATTCGTTTAGCGTCGTGGCGCCGATGAGATTGAGCTCGCCACGGGCGAGAGCCGGCTTGAACACGTTGGCGATGTCGAGCCCGCCTTCGCCGCCACCCTGGCCCGCACCCACGATGGTGTGGATCTCATCGATGAACAGGATCAGCTCGTCCTCGCGCTCAGTGACTTCTTTCAGAATCTGCTGCACGCGCTCCTCGAACTCGCCCCTGTACTTGGAGCCGGCGACCATGGAGTTGATCGAGAGCTCAACCAGCCGCTTGTCGCGCAGGGCCTCGGGCACCTCGCCGGCCACCATGCGCTGGGCGAGGCCCTCGACGATGGCGGTCTTGCCGACGCCCGGCTCGCCGATGAGCACCGGGTTGTTCTTCTTGCGCCGGGCCAGCACCTCGATGGTGGTCTCGATCTCGCGTGCGCGGCCGATCACTGGATCGAGCTTGCCCTCACGGGCGAGCTTGGTGAGATCGCGGGCATATTTGTCGAGGTTGGGTGTGTTGGTCGGTGTGTCGACGCGGCCCTCTTCGGCGCCCCGGCCCACCACCTTGGTGACCTGCTGCCTGATGGCCTGGGGCGTAAGTCCGTAGCGGCGCAGCACATCGGCCGCGATGCCTTCGCCTTCCTCGGCAAGGCCGATCAGCAGGTGCTCGGGGCCGACATAGGAATGGCCGAACTCGCCCGAGACGGAGAACGCGCGGGAGAGGGCGCTCTTGACCCGGGGCGACACTCCGATCTCGCCGCCTTCCTCAGGATTGAAGTCGCCCCGCCTGCTTTCCTGCACGATCTGGTTGCGCAGGTCGTCAAGGGAAACCTTGAACTGGTCGAGGATGGTGCGGACGACATCGCTTTCGGTGAGCGCCAGGAGCAGGTGCTCGGTGTCGACCTCCTTGCGGCCGAAGTCGCCCGCCCGGCGGGCGGCGGCTTGGAGGATCTCCTCCGCATGCTCGCTCAAACGATCTGCCACGCCTGCCGCCGCGCCGCGGCCACGGGCCCGTCCGCGGCCGGACCGCACCGGGATAGGGGTGCCACCATCGCCCGTATCGGGAACCTCGTCTGCGCGGTCCCGGGCGCTGCTGAGCGGGCTCTCGCCAAAGAAGTCGCCGCCGAAGAAGTCGTCGAACAGGCTGCCGCGGCCGCCGAAGAGGGACTCGAGCGGCGAGCTCGACCGCTGCTGGCGGGCGAGGCGCCGGTAATCGACGTCGCACAACTCCATGCTTTGACGCTGTCCATTGCTCACCACCTGCGCCCGAACCGTCGCAGGGCGCACCCCACACACGTCACAGAGTCCATTCGCCATGGCTGCTGCTCCCGGATCACGTTTTCGTGCCCGAATGATACGCGTTGCCGATCGAGCTAGTTTCAGCTTGGCCGACGAGAAAAGCCCGTGGGAATGGAGGGGTGACGGTGGTTCTGAAGGGCGGCACGTCGCGGCCACCGGGCTGGCAGTCAGCTTGTCAGCCTGCCAGCAAACGGCAGTTGCCGCCTTGGAACGCGTCGAAGCCCTTGGCCGTCAGCTCGACCGTCGACGCGTCCGGGGCCACAAGGTAGCCGGCATCGATGAGCTCCCTGATGGCCACGGCGACCGCGGGATCCGTGCCGAGCCGCTCGTCAATCTCGGCGATTGTCATGCGGGCGCCGGGCCGCCGATGGGGCTGGCGGAACAGGTCGAGGATCTCGCAGGCGATCACGCTAAAGCTCATGGGTCCACGCCTCCGTCTCCAGGGTGTGGGTCCGCGGCTCACGCGGTGACCTGATCTTGAGGTCCCCTGGCTCAGGCAGGGGTAGGCGACTGGTCGAGGTAATGGACCCACAGATTGATCAGGGTCATCATCACCACGGCCAAGCCCGCTGTGACATGCGTACCTACGGCGTTCTTGATCTCGCCGAAGCCAAGCAACCAAGGTGCGAGCAATGCGCAAGTACCCAGCGCCAAGCTCGCCCAACCCTGCCAATCCCGCGCCTCTATGGTCCGCGCGAGCGTGATCGCCCCGAGCAGAAGGCCAATGAGAACCGCGCTCCAAGCCGCAGCTGACGCATCCGCATAACGGAACGTCCACGGTGACGCGATCAGCATGAGGGCCATCGCCGCGTTAACGGTCTCGACTATGGTCCACTGCTGCGGAGTGCGGTGCCGATCAACGGTTTCGCGTTCATAGATCCTAGGACTGAAGTTCATCGTCTCACCTCCGTCTTCGAAGAGGGCTACGTGAGTTCAAACTCCGAGTATCTCCATCTGGATGGCACAGGCTCTGCCTGCACACAAATGCAGATGGGATCACCGGCGGCGGGTGTCCAGAGGCCGCGTTCGAGGGGCGGAGAGAAGGCAGCCACGCAGCCCTTCCGACCCGCCAGTGCCGCCTTCGAGAAGCCTTTCGTCGGACAGTCGTTGCTCAAGCAACGGGGTTGCCGCGATCGGAGTCTGCATCTTTGCACCTGCCAGCGGCATCAACGGCCAGTTGGATCCGCCTTCAATCCTTCGCATGGTTGTTTTTACCTTGGAGAAGGTCACCGGCAGTGCAGGTCATCGGAACCACTTCTGCGATCGTCCTCGGTACGTGTCTGCTGTCTCTCAGGAGAGCGGAGGGAGAGATCCGCTCACGCGCGTTAAGCATTGTCAGCACATCCGGGCCCGCGTCACTGGGCCTCGGGAGCGGGCAGTTCCACCTCCTCGGAGCCCGCGCTTGGCTCACGCCAGCTCGCTCCCGATGCGCATTACGGGCGAACGGGATGCTCCTCGACCAGCGTTCCGATCAGTCGGAGCAATTCCTGGTGCTCGGGCCCCCTTCCGGAGCTGAGAAACGTCCCGAGATCAATGTGCGCCACGTGACCTCCGGAGGCCACGTTGGCCTCGTGCCGGATGAAGATTTCCCCTGAGGTGTCGCGGATGAGATACCAGCGGTCGCCGTTCGGACTGCTGTAAATCGTACGGGCCTTCTTCATGCACAAGTCTCCAGCAAGTATAAGACGGGTTTCCCGACAACAGCGCGCGTTCGCGAGAGAGTTATACAGCCTGCAGGGACGATGGCCCAGATTTCGGATCGGAAGCCAGCCCCGCCTGAAGTGTGACTCCGCCTGCAGCGCCCGAGCTAATCGTTCACGGCGTCAGGTCGGTCGAGGCCGATCACAGCCTTGAGGATGTCGTCCGGACCGAACTCGTGGCCGGCTTCGATCTGCAGCAAGGTCATGAGGTGAGTGCGAGCCCGGTTGACCCGGCTCTTGATGGTTCCGATGGCGACGCCACACACGGCCGCCGCCTCCTCGTAGGAAAGCCCCTGGGCGCCCACCAGGATCAAGGCCTCGCGATGCAGCGGGGCAAGGTTTCCGAGCGCGTGCCAGAAATCCTCAAACTCGAGATGCGACTGCTGTTCGGGACAGATCATCAGCCCGGCCGCCCGCTTGCCTTCCGGGTCGTCCACCTCGCGCTGGCGTCGCCGCTGTTCGGAGTAGAACAGGTTGCGCAGGATAGTGAAGAGCCACGCTTTGAGATTGGATCCCGTCTCAAACTGGTCGGCATGCGACCAGGCGCGCAGGATCGTCTCCTGCACGAGATCGTCGGCCCGGGGCCCGTCGCGGGTAAGCGATAGGGCAAAGGCCCGAAGCTCGGGCAGGGCCGCCAGGATGAGCGTGCTGAACTGGGCGTTCGCGTTCATCGGACATCTCCCCAGCCTCGGCACCTGCTTGGTTCGGACAGGAACCGTCCTCGGCCAGGCGCTGATGGCCAGCGCCTGGCCGACCGCCTTTCGGTGCCGCGGACGCTTAGGAGGCTCGTGTCGCGGAAGCGTGAATCAGCCACAGCCCGACAGCCGCCAGTACCGCCGCGGCCAGCCCGACGAGCACATGGGTCCACATGGCCGTCGTGACGCCGGCAAAGCCGAGGGCCCAGGGGGCTGCGGCGGTCCAGAGCCCGAGGGCGGCATTGACCCATTCCTCCCATTCCTGCAGCTCGGTGATCGCGAGGGCGGCCATCAGGCCGATCGCCAAGCCGCACACCCCCGCGTTCCAGGTCGCAGCCTGGACGTCACGGAAGCCGACGAGCCACGGCGAAAAGAACAGGAACACCGCCAGGATGCTGTTGAGGATGTTCGTTGCAGTCAGCTCACTCCTGTGTTTCAGCCCAATCATCGCCAACCTCCCTTTCTCGAAGCGAAGGCTCATGCCTTGCGCCGTGCAGGCGCCGTGCGCCGTGCGAGGCCGGAGCCCTCGCCCGGCGAAATCGGTCCGACGCCGTCATGACGTCGACGGCACCGCGAATCCTTAAGCCTTCTCGTGCTCGATGGTTTTCGAGCCGTTGCCGCCGGCGATCCGGATGCGCTTCGGCCGCATCTCCTCGGGCACCTCGCGCACGAGATCGAGCGTCAACAACTCATTCTCCAGCTTCGCTGCCTTGACCTGGACGTAATCGGCCAGGTTGAAGCTCTGCTTGAACGGGCGGGCCGGAATGCCCCGGTGCAGGATCTGGACCGGCTCGTCCTCGGGATGCTTCTGTCCGGAGACGAGCAGCGTGTTGTCCTGCTGGACGAGCTCGATCTCGTCGGGCGAGAAGCCAGCCACCGCCATCACGATGCGATAGTGGTCAGCGTCGATCTTCTCGATGTTGTAGGGCGGCCAGCTGGTCGTCGGATCGACCTGCGGGGTCTGGTCGAGCATGTCGAAGAGCCGGTCGAAACCGACCGTGGAGCGGTACAGGGGGGAGAAGTCGAAAGCCGTTCTCATCGCCATATCCTCCATTGAGCAACATGGGTCCGAGAGCGCCGGACACCTGCCGGCGCCCGCGCCAAGCTCTTGAAAAGCCTTGGCAATCTTCGATTTAGGTGATCCTGGGGAGTTTTCAAGAGGCGCGATCCTGCTGAGGCCGGGCTCTGGCGCAACCGTCCTCGCAAGGCACGACGCTCCTGGTCCTGAAGAGATAACCGGCAGCAGGATTTCCGGCCGGACGGACTGCGAAATGAGGCAGCCGTCGACGGATGGGCCGTCCGAAGCGGCTCGGCGGATGCGACCGGAGGAGAATACCGACCGAAGTGACGGTCGCCGGTCCGGAACGTTCGGGGTTGCGTCGGAGCCGTTAGCTCCTCTGCAGACGTCGCGATCAGTCTGCAGAACCCGCACCTCGGACCATGTGTCAGGAGCCGTCCAAACCTCCTCGAGATGGTCTGCGGGTGATGGGAGCCAGGCTCCGGTCAGGAAGGCAATCATGCCGGAGCGAACCGAGGAGCCATGGTTCATCAGCAAGATCGTCGCTTGCCGTGTAACTCACGCTCGGACACAGGCTTCACTCCACACCATCGTTGAAGGCCGCCTCGTTCGCCAAGGACCTTTCCTGATCGCGGGATGAACGCTGGGAGAAGTGCTGGGTACGACCGCATGATCGCCGCATCAGTTGTTTGGCCAGCGGTGGACGAGGCTTTCCTCCGGAGGGGCAGCGGGAGGGTCCAACCCTGCACCCCGGACTCCTCCGGCTTTGGCGTTACCTGAAGGCCCGATGCTCACCGGCTGTTCTGTTCGCCCTCAATATGGTGGTGCGAAGTGCATCTTGGAAACCGACGATGAAGTACCGCGTTACCGGGATGGCACGGAGAGTGTGCTGAACCTCATGAGGTTTTGCCATGACCATGTCGGAGATCACCAACAAGCTGAAATACGACATCTCGGATGCGCTCAAGCGTGTTGCTGGCAAGCTGTCGTTCCGCAGGGAAGGACCGGGTGGCCAGTCGTCCACGGCGAGCCATCGATCCAATTTCAAGAAGTGAGCCGACGCGGCGGGGCGGTGAAGGCTCGATCCCGAGCTTCTTCCTCGCTCTGCCTCGACGGACGCTCAGGACATCCACTGAGGGCCCCATCCAAAAGGCGCAGCCAGGAACATGAGGCGCTCTCGACATAGCGTCGCCGGATGGTTGCGGGCCCGCTGAACCCTTCTCATATCCAAATTGTTTCGCGCTCGAACCTTCATCCAATGGAGGAATGAATGAAGCTGCAAGGTGTGGATCGAACCATCCTGGTGCAAAGCTCAAACATCGATCTGGGGGACGTGCTGCCCGACTACGCCCGGACCAGCATCCTGCAGATGGCGGGCAAATACTTCGGGCGTCTGAACACCGCGACCGTGCACTTCAACCGCGAGGGTCCCATGTACCGGTGCACGGTCAACGTCCAGATGGGCGCTCTCAAGATGATGAGCGGCGAGGCCCAGAGCACCGACATCTATGCCGCGTTCCGGCTTGCCCTTGAGAAGGTCGCCAAGCAGCTGCGGCGAGCCAAGCGCGAGCTGCGCGAGGACAGGGCCAAGCGGGTCGACAAGCATCTGGATTGGCTTGGATCGACGCGGTCTCGCCGTCGCCTGGAGCGGGGCGCTCCAGGCATGCCGGTGAGGGTCGATCACGGCAGCGCCTATCGCGTGGCTGCCGAGTAGGCCGGACAGTCAAGGAGCCAGTTCGATTGAATTCGCCGGACGGGAAGCGGCCTGCGCCGGGTCCTCCCGTCGCGACAATCAGGATTGTCAGGAGATTGCGGTGCCGGAGGGATTCTCACACTATCTGAAACAGGTCGCAGCGCATCTGCCCGACGAGGCGGCCCAACTGGTTCAGGGCGACCTGAACCTGACGCTGCTCGACTGGTACACGGATGGCATCCCAGCCGAAGAGGCCGCCGAACGGATCCGGCGATCAGCGGGCTGGACCTGACCGGCCCGTATCGCCGCATCCGCCACAAACCGGAGTATGATTTTCCAGTCCAACCCAGATGGAAGATCGACAGCAGTTACGGAGACCATGATGCACAGCACCTTTGTCCCTGAAAAGGTTTTGACGCATCGCCGCCTGATCCGGGTCGACCCGGCCAATCCGCACCCCAAGCCCCGAAGCGGGCCAACGGCTTTCGCCGGCTCCCAAACGCGCTACGACCTGTTCCGGAGACGGCAGGAGCCGGAGCTTTATTGCGCCGTGCCCAAAGGCCGGCCTGCTCCCGACTTCCTCGGCTCCGACCGGTGGCAGGTTGTCGGGGAGATCGATGAGGCCGGCCCGACGCCCCTGGGCTTCGACCGGGAGGCGGCGCAGATTGGGGTGCGCCTTAACGGCTTCTATCTGTTCGCAGCGTTCAATCCAATTCCGGGATTGCGGTGGGACACCGCGGACAGGCCGCCGTGGAGGCTCGCTCACGACGGCAATGCTCAATCCGCCTGTCAGGCAAACTGAGAGCCCTTGAAAACCAGAAAAGCCTTCCCCTACATCACATCAGCCAAGGCTCCTGATGGGCTTGGCATCTCGGGCGCCGGGTTGTGCTTGTGCTCGTACGACACGAGATCATTGAGGGTGAAGCCATCATGGGCGGTGACGAAGTTGACCGAAGCGAACGGCTTGCGGCCCCGCCGGTTGAACAGATCCCCGGACGCCGTCACCCTGGCGGCGAGTTCCGGCAGCCTTCCTTCGTCGCCCCGCCAGTAGGCCCGCACCGTATCGCGATAGCGGTCGTTCCACTCCGACCAGCCCGGCGGGAAGCGGCCGACCTGGTAGCCGCCTGGACCGAGATCCCATGGCTCCGCGATGAGTTTGACTTGGCTTAGCACGGGATCCTGACGGCAGGAGTAGAGAAAGCCGCCACCCTTGTCGAACCCGTGAGCCTCTCGGGCCAGGTTGGTCGCGAGATCGAAACGGAAGCCGTCGACGTGCATCTCCTGCGCCCAGTAGCGCAGGGAATCGGTGACCATCTGCAGCACGCGCGGATGGCTCAAGTCGACGGTGTTCCCGGTGCCGGTGTCGTTGATGTAGTAACGAGGATCCGGCGCAAGTCTGTAGTAGGACGCATTATCGATGCCCTTGAACGACACTGTCGGCCCGAGCTCGTTTCCTTCAGCGGTATGGTTGTAGACCACGTCCAGGATCACTTCGATACCGGCCTCGTGGAAGTGGGCCACCATCTCCTTGAACTCGGTGATGAAGGGGGTCCCGAGATAGCGCGGATGAGGCGCGAAAAAGCCGATGGTGTTGTAACCCCAGTAGTTCCGCACTTCTTTCTCGATCAGATGGACCTCATCGATGAAGGCGTAAACGGGCAGGAGCTCAACCGCCGTCACAAGGCGTTTGATGTGGTCGATGACCGGCCGGTGCATCATCCCGGAGAACGTCCCGCGCAGCCTGTGCGGAACCGCGGGGCGGCGCATCGTGTAGCCGCGCAGATGCGCCTCATAGATGATCGTGCGGTCCCACGGCACGCGCGGGCGGCGCTCGTTGCCCCAGGTGAAGGCCGGGTCGACCACCCGGCACTTGGGCATGAACGGCGCGCTGTCGCGGGTGTCGAAGGACAGGTCCATGGCGGGCGAGCCGACCGTGTACCCGAACAGGGCAGGATCCCAGGTAAGCTCCCCGATGATCTGCTTCGCATAAGGATCGAGCAGAAGCTTTTGCGGGTTGAAGCGGTGACCGGCCGGGGCTCATACGGTCCATGCACTCGGTACGCGTAAGTGGTGCCGGGACGGGCGTCGGGCAGGTAGCCGTGCCAGACTTCGTCGGTGTACTCCGGAAGCTCGATCCGCTCCAGCTCGCGCTCGCCAGTCTCGTCGAAGAGGCACAGCTCCACCTTTGTGGCGTTGGCGGAGAACAGGGCGAAGTTGAAGCCGAGCCCATCCCAGGTAGCACCGAGCGGAAAGGGCAGTCCTTCCCGAACGAGAGACGGCTGGGCGGGTGCGGGTCCCGCCATTTCGGGCTCATTTGGATTGGTGGTGGGGCTCATCGTCATGGATCCGCTATCCGTATCAAGCCTTGAATTGATCCCCACGCCCGCCGGCGCCAAGGCCTTGGATGAACTCCTGGGCAATTTCTGAGCTTCTCTCGGCGAAGTCGATGAGGAGTTCCAGCTCCGCTTCGGAATAGCGCCGGCACATTCGTTCCGTCGCCTGCTGCAGGGGGTTGTAGATTGCCATCAGCCGCCCGATATTCTCGGTCCTGACCCGCACGTAGACCCGGCGCCGGTCATACGGATCCCCTTCGCGCGCGACATACCCAGCGCGCTCGAGCCGGTCGATCAGACCGGTGACGGCTCCACTGGTTAAGCCCGTATGCTGCGAAAGTTCCCCGGCAGTCACACGGCCGCGCAGCTGGATCAGATCCAGGCACTCGAGGTCCGTGGGGTTCAGCCCCACCGCATCAGCCACGGCTTGGCTGATGCGGTGTCCTTGGGCGCTCGCCGTCCGAAGCGCCGCTACAAGCCTACGCAGCAGGACTGTTCGCTCCTGAGTTGACCTTTTCATCGGTTTATCTTAGCTAGTAAGATTATCAGCATCAAAGATAACAGTCGCCCCGGGGTGTTGCCAATGCAAACCACGATGATTGTGTTTGTGATTGTCACAGCGCTTGTCCTCGCGGCCATTCGGATCGGCGGCGGTCTCTACGAGTGTCTGCTGGTCGACCGCGTCTGGCCGGGAACCCCGGCCTTGATCCAGCCCGAGCGCGGCGGCATCAACCGCAAGCTCTTTTGGATGCCGGTTCACCTCGCCTTCGAACTCACCCTGATGATTGCGATCTGGTTGGCCTGGTCGGAGGATGTCATCCGGACATGGCTGCTGGTCGCTGCCGCCAGCCACGTCCTGATGCGGGGGTGGTCGGCCGCTTATTTCATCCCGAGAGCGATTGAGTTCGAGCGGGCAGGGGACTGGACGCCTGACCTCCGAGCCAGAGCCACGACGTGGGTGCGTCTGAGCGTGTGGCGTCTGCCATTGGATCTGGTGACGCTGTTCGCCGTGTGGGCGGCGGTCATCGCGGCTGTTTCCAGCTAACTGAGAACCGGGAGCCCTTTATCCATGACCGAGATTGCCTTTCGCGCTGCCAAGGCCTCTGACCTGCCAGCAATTGTCACTCTTCTCGCGGACGACCCATTAGGTCAGCATCGGGAGGATCCCAGTCCGCCCTTGAACTCCAGATATTGGAAGGCGTTCGAGGCGATCAAAGCCGATCCTAATCAGCTTCTTGCCGTTGTGACTGAGGGCGATGAGGTGATCGGAACCCTGCAGATCTCATTCATCCCGGGCCTTGCCCGTGCGGGGGCATGGCGAGGGCAGATCGAGGCCGTCAGGATCGCGGCTGCGCGCCGGAATTCGGGGCTCGGCCAACAGATGTTCGAATGGGCGATCGCCCAATGTCGGTCGAGAGGGTGCGATCTGGTCCAGCTCACGACCGATAAAGAGCGTCCTGACGCACACCGCTTCTACGAGAGGCTCGGATTTGTCGCCAGCCACATTGGCTACAAGCTTGCCCTTTGAGATCCTGTCCGGCTGCTCATGGCGCTCGGGCGATCAATTTGAATGCTCAGCCCGCGCGGCTACAGTTACTTGGGTACAACATCACGAGGCGGAAGACGGGTTCGCGTCGAGAACCGGAATGGTGATTTGACGCGCCTCTGGCTCGGCGTAAGTCGCAAGCGCAACCATCGCTGCCAAGCCACCGCTTGTAAGAACGGAAACGGCAAAGAGAAAGCGCAACAGAGTCGGCACGGTATGCTCTCCGAAGACTTCATTTGCGAGTAATATAGGTTCTCGGAACAGCCTACGGCAAGTCATGCTTCCGGTCCGGCACTTGGGGAGGGGCTGGGCTTCGAAGCCAAGACGTCCCCCGCCCGAAATGCGAGGCTTGCGGCCGCCGGCGCCCCAGCTGGATAGGAGGCGGACCGCGACCGACGCCCGACCCGGCCACCTCCAGAAGAACCGTCATGGCTCCCAGCGTGCGGCAACACGCCCCGCCTCTCTTGTGACTTGGTCTAACAGGGGTCGCCTTGGGCCGAGGGGATCAGCTGATGGAGCTGATTCCAGAGCGGGGTTCGCAGGTGTTGCCGGCAGCGGCAGCTCCATGAAGAAGCTGAGGCCATCACGGTTGAAGTCAAACCGGAGAGCCGCTTTGCATTGGTGCTGGAGAACCTGTCGGATCAGCTTCGACCCAAACCCGGTCCGGCTGGGCTGGTCAACCGGAGGTCCGTGCCGTTCCGTCCAGCAAAGCGTCAGAACACAGTCACTGCCGGCTCCGCTTATGTGCCACGCTACTTCCAGGCGCCCCTCCGGAACGGCGAGCGCGCCGTACTTCGCGGCGTTGGTGGTGAGCTCATGGACCGCCATGCCCACCGGCACCGCGAGGTCGGCGGACAGCTCGACCTCAGGCCCGGCGAGATGTACGCGCTCGGAGGCATCCTCGTCGTAGGGAGCGAGTTCGCTGCGGAGGATATCGGCCAATGCCGCCGTTCGCCACGAGGAATCGACCAGGAGGCTGTGCGTTCTGGAGAGGGCGAGGACGCGGTCCGCGAACACTTTCTTGAAGTCCTCGACCGTTGTCGCCGAACCTGCCGTCGCCCGGAGGAGTGCCAGGACGGTAGCAAGCGTGTTCTTCACGCGGTGGTGCAGCTCCCGGATCAGGAGCGCCTGGTGCTCTTCCGAGCGCTTCCGCTCTTCCAGGTACGCCTCCGCCTCGCGTTGCCGACGCCTGGCGCGCAGGGCAGACCGAACCGCATTCACGAGAACCGAGGGATGAAAAGGCCGCTCGAGCACGGTGACGTTCCCGAGCAGTTGGGTCAGATTGATGCTGGCCGAGCCGCCGCGCAGCGTCAGCAGGATGAACGGAAAATCAGACCACGGCGGCTGTCGGCCGATCCAGTCAGCCAAGGGCGTGAGGTCGGCGTGCGTGAGGGCCTCCTCCGCAACCACGGCACAGCCTGCGTGCGCGAGCTCTTGCGTGAGCGCACCAAGATTCGGACAGGCCGTCGAAGCGATGCCGGCTTGATCCAGAATGCCGGCCGCGACTGTCGCGTCGCGCCCCAAGGGCGCCAGAATGAGAGCCGGGGCGTCACGTTCCATCATCATCCCGTTGGCCTAAGAGGGAGCTGGCCGGTCCTTCAAATGCCGGGATGCCGGTCAACACGCCGCGGAACCGATCCAGCGGCTCGCCGACGCGGAGACCCCGCCCGTCAATGGACAATTCCCGGATGGTGTTCTCATGCGCGCCGGTGCGCTTCTTGATGGCTGCAATCGAGCGCCGAATACGCCCACCGGCCTCGAAGAAGCGGAGCAGCAATACCGCATCGCTGAGATAGGTGAGATCGAGCGGCGATGCCACTGGACCAACCATGCCGCTCTGGGCCAAAACCAGGATCGTGATGACACCCTGCTGGTTGAGGTAAGTCAGCAACTCGTGCATCTGGAGAAGCATAAATTGCTCCTCCGGCATCGCGTTCAGATATCCGCTGAGGCTGTCGACCACAACGACCCGCACACCATCTGATTCGACAGCGCTGCGTACCCTGCCGGCAAACTCCCCGGGAGAAAGGTCCGCCGGATCCACCTGCTCGACCTGCAAGTCGCCTGACGCGACACAATGGGCGACATTCATGCCGATGCTGGCGGCCCGGGCCAGGAGGACGTGCTTGGCCTCGTCGAAGCTGATGATCAGGGCCCGTTCGCCTCGGGTCAGCGCCTCAAACGCAAAGGCGAGCGCCAGCGAGGACTTGCCGACGCCGGAGGGGCCGATCACGAGGGTGCTGGTCCCCGGATCGAGACCGCCGCCGAGGAGATGATCGAGCTCGGCGATACCGCTGCTCGCCGGTGCCTGCCGAAACTCGCGATGATGATCCGCGGCAACCAGACGGGGGAAGACCTGGAGACCGCCGCGGCGAATGATGAAGTCATGATAGCCGCCCCGGAAGGCCGTTCCGCGCATTTTGATGACCCGGATGCGCCGCCGCTCGGCACCATAGAGGGGGGCGAGCTGGTCGAGCCGGATGACCGCATGGCTCACGCTGTGCAGGTTCAGGTCGTCCTGCTCGGAGGTTAGATCATCGAGAAACAGGGCGGTTACATTATGGAGCAGGAAGAAGTTCTTCAACGCGAGTACCTGCCGCCGGTATCGAAGGGCGCCTTGGGACAGCAGACGGATTTCCGAAAGGCTGTCGAAGACCACCCGCTGCGGCTTGACCCGCTCGATTTCGGCCAGCACCATTTGCACGGTTTCGCCGAGCTCAAGCTCGGATGAATAAACGAGGCTCTGCTGCTGCCTGGGATCAAAGCTCAATTCAGGAGGGACGAGCTCGTAGATCTCGATGCCGTCGAGAGACCAACCATGGCGATCCGCCACCGAGAGGAGTTCGCGCTTGCTCTCCGACAATGTGATGTACAGGCAGCGCTCACCTCGCCGGACACCTTCCAGCAGGAACTGCAGTCCCAGGGTTGTCTTGCCTGAGCCGGGTCGGCCCTCGACCAGGTGGGCCCGGTTGGACGCATATCCGCCGACAAGAACGTCATCAAGGCCGGGTACGCCGGTGGGTACAGGGACGACTTCATCGGGGGCTCGGGCGGACATGGGTTCCTTATCTTTCATGACTGACGCGGTCGATGGGCCGGCAAGTTAGGTGGCGATTGTCCTCCGATGACCCATGCGCCAGCTGTGCTCCCTGGAGCTCAGCCGCTCCCGCCTCGTACGGCAAAAAGAATGCCTTGACAGCCTCCTTTGTGGGCGAGTTCGGGAGGATCGTCTGTCAACTATTTTACATAGCTGGGTCATTGAGCTCCAGAAAGAGACAATCGGTCCGGTCAAGTCGGGTACTCCGCTTGTTGGTTACCCTGGCTGATGCTGCTCATATTGCTGCCTGATCTGGCCGTAGCACTCGCAGCAAACCTCTTCCAGGCCCTGCCGGTCGAGGATCGTGATCTCGCCCCGGTGGTATCGAATGAGGCCCGCTTGCTGCAACGTGCGGGCAACAAGATTCACGGCCGGCCGGCTCACGGCGAGCATCTGCGCCAGAAACTCCTGCGTCAAAAGAAAGGTGTCGCCGTCGCTGCGATCGTGGGCCATCAACAGCCAGCGGGCGCACCGTTCCTCGACCGAATGGGCCCCATTGCAGGCGACGGATTGCATGACCTGCCCGAGAAAGGCCCGGGAGTAGGTCAGGAGCGCCGCTTGAAAGGCGGGGAGCTCCCGCTGCAGCCTGCGGAAGGACTGAATGTCGATCATGAGGGCGGAGCCGGGCATTTGGACGATCGATCGATGGAGGTCACGGTCCGCTCCCAGGATAGCCGCGACACTGACCATTCCCTCGCGACCCGTCGTGGCGATTTCGGCCACTTCGCCCGACTCGAAGACGCTGACCGTCGAGATGATGCCGCTCTCCGGGAAGTAGACCTGCGTGAGCGGCTCGCCGCCCTCCGTCAACTCGCGCCCATTGATGAGCTCAATTTGTTGGCAGAGCGGCTCGATCTGCTTCCACTCCCGAGGGGGGAGAGCGGCAAGGATGCGATTGCTGGGTTTAGATGTCGGCATGGCGCATCATTCCGCTGCGAGCTCGCTGCGTGGGGAGCCGGCCGGCCCGACCAGCTCCGCAAGTTCCGCCTCATCGAGGGTTTCCTTCTCCAGGAGCCGCCGTGCGGTCCGCTCCAGGACGTCCCGTCTCTCTTCCAGAAGTTTGACCGTCCGCTGCATTGCCGCTTGGACGATGGCCCGCACTTCCTCATCGATGGCAGCCGCGGTGTCGTCGGCGTAATCACGCTCCTGCGGCGGCAGCAGGTCTTGCCCGGCCAGGAACGTGCGCCGATCCTTCTCCAGCGCCACATGGCCGAGCCGCTCCGACATGCCGTACTTGGTGACCATGCTGCGGGCGATATCGGTGACACGGGCCAGGTCGTCGGCGGCGCCGGTCGACAGGTGTCCGAACACGATCAGCTCCGCAGCCCGGCCGCCGAGCAGCACCGCCATCTTGTTCTCCAGCTCCTCCCGGGTCATCAGGAAGCGGTCCTCGGTCGGGCGCTGGATTGTGTAGCCGAGCGCCCCGACACCGCGGGGAATGATCGAGACCTTGTGCACCGGGTCCACACCGGGCAGCGCCATGGCGACGAGCGCGTGCCCCATCTCGTGGTAGGCCACGATCTCGCGCTCCTTCGGGTTCAGCAGCCGGTTGCGCTTTTCGAGGCCCGCCACGATCCGCTCGACCGCGTTGTTGAAGTCCGCCATCGTCACCGCATCGGCTCCGCGGCGGGTGGCGAGCAGCGCGGCCTCGTTGACGAGATTGGCGAGGTCCGCGCCGGTGAAGCCCGGCGTGAGCGCCGCCACCTTCTCGGCGTCAACGTCGGGCGCCAGCTTCGCCTTCTTTATGTGGACCTGGAGGATCTGGACGCGGCCCTTCTTGTCGGGCCGATCCACCAGCACCTGCCGGTCGAAGCGGCCCGCGCGCAACAGCGCCGGGTCGAGGATCTCGGGCCGGTTGGTGGCACCGAGCAGCACAAGACCCGTGCGCGAGTCGAAGCCATCGAGTTCGACGAGGAGCTGGTTAAGAGTCTGCTCCTTCTCGTCGTGTCCGCCCGCATAGGGTACGACACCGCGGGCCCGCCCCAGCGCATCGAGCTCATCGATGAAGATGATGGCAGGCGCCTTCTCGCGGGCCTGTTGGAACAGGTCGCGCACACGCGCAGCGCCGACACCGACGAACATCTCGACGAACTCGGAGCCGGAGATGGAGAAGAACGGCACCTTGGCTTCGCCCGCCACCGCCTTGGCGAGCAGGGTCTTGCCCGTGCCGGGCGGACCGACCAGCAGCACACCCTTCGGCATCCGGCCGCCGAGCCGCCCGTACTGCTCCGGATTTTTCAGGAACTCGACGATCTCGCGCAGCTCGTCCTTGGCCTCGTCGACGCCGGCGACATCGTCGAACTTCACGCCGGTATCAGTCTCGACGTAGACTTTGGCCTTGCTCTTGCCGATCTGCATCAGCCCGCCACCGAGCCCTGTCGTGTCAGCGAAGCGCCTGGCGAGATAGGTCCACAGGCCGAAAAAGATCAGGACTGGCAGAACCCAGGAGAGGATGTCGCGCAGCAGCGTGCTCTCGATCTGGCCCGTGTAGGTGACGCCGTACTGCTCCAGTTCCTTCGCGAAGTCCGGCTCCACGCGGGTGGTGGCGAACCGGGTCTGACCAGTCGGAAGCGGCTCCTTCAGCCTGCCTTGGATGAAGCGGTCGGAGATGCCGATCTCGGCCACCTTGCCGCCTCGAAGAAGCTCCTGAAACTGGCTGTATGGGATCGGCGCAATCTGTTGCGCCGCGCCAAGGAAGTACTGAATAACGAGAACACCGAAGAATGCGGCGACCCAGTACCAAGTGTTGAAGCGGGTCTGCTTCGTCATTGTTGCACCTCCCGTCGTACTATTTGTCTCCATTCCCTGCAGTCACCGCAGATAGCGATGAGAAGGGGCCCGCAGACGCGGGTCCCTCCCGATGCTCAGGTTAGTGGCACACTGTTCTGCGATGGGCCTGCCATCCCCAGCCCGGCACCCATTCACGCCAGCTGTCGGTCACGCAGGTTCGCCCCACAGGAGGACCGGCGTAGACTGGATAAGGGGCTGCGACATAAGCCGGTCCCGGCACGGCATAGTGCGGCCGTGTACTGGCCGCGAGCGCGCTTCCAAGAGCGAACCCGGTCAGCGCGCCGACGGCAGCGGCGGGACCGGGATGCCAGCCCACATGATGGTGCGGGGGGCCATGGCGCCAATGCGCTGACGCAGCGGTCGGTGCTGCAACGGCTGAAATAAGGGACAGTGCGACGAAAGCAGCTTTGATGAGACGCTTCATCATCGATCCTCTATTCCTCACGTTAAATGCCGTCAGGGATCACGCACGGCGCAAGCCGGGGCGCTGGAACGCCCCGGCGGCCGAGCCTTTATGCGAGCTTTCCCGGCTTGTTGTGGATCATCCACAGCTCGAGGGCGGCGAGTGCCGCGACGGTGAGGCCCACGCCAAGGTGGCACGCCATCGCGGCTGTCATACCCGAGAAGCCCAGCGCCCACGGGGAGACGGCAGCCCAGAGGCCTAACGCCAGGCCGGCCCAGCCTTCCCACTCGCGAAGTTCAATGAATCCGGCGAGTGCAATCATGATTGCGAGAACACCGATCAGGCCGGCGCTCCACATGGCCGTCTGCTCGCCCGAGAAGCCAAACAGCCAGGGCGACCCGACAAGGAAAGCACCGGCCAACGCGGTGATGATGTTGATCGCGGTGAGTTCACTCCAGTATTTCAGGCTCTTCATCGTTGACCTCCTTCGTTGAAACTAGCGTCAGTGATAAGTCACCTGTGCAGGTGCACCCCCATCCGACGATCCAGTGGCATCGGCAGTGGGGGAGTTCGGGGCAGGCACCCGGACGGGCAGCCTGCCGATATCGATGGCCTCGGCCCGGATTGCCGCAAAGCGCTCGATCAGTTGCCGGCGGAGCGCATCGGGATTGACACGCCGGGCAGCGATCTCGCGCAACGCGAGCACGGTCGGCTTTTCGTCGCCGGGTCCGACCTGAGGCTCGGCCCCGTTCCAGAGGTCGTGCGCCCGCCGGGCGGCGAGAACGACCAGTTCGAACCGGTTCGGCACGACCTGTTCGCAGTCTCTCGTGGTGATGCGAGCCATGGGTTCCTCCTATGCTGCGGACCTGCCCTGCGGCGAGGTGTTCAAGGATAGGAGCACCTGCGTCCGCTCCAGCTGATCGAGTATCAGCAGCGCGGACTTGACTTCGTCGTAGCGGGACGGCTTGCCGGCCGCCGGAGACTCGTCGGCCTCCACCTCCAGCAGCCATTCGTCCCAGGCCCAACGACGCAGGATCTCGCGCTTGTCGTCGATCGAAAGGCTCGGGTCGTGAACCACCTCGGACGGCGCGGCGAAGACGCTGGCCGGATCGACGAGGGCCCGGTCCAGGTCGGGCCGACGGCCCATGGCGGCGACGCCATACTGGGCATCCATCCAGGCCAGCGCGGCAGCCTTCATGTAGAGGTCTTCCGCCTCGCGCTGCTGCGTCTCCTTGCGACCGCGCTCGCGCTCGGAGCGGGTGGCGGCGACCGGTTCGCCCTCGACACGGTACGCCAGACCTTCGCGCTCGGCGTACGCAATCGCCTCCTCTTTCGAGCTGAACCTGAGTTCGACCTGCGCCAGGGGATCATCATCGGCCGTCCAGCCCATCAGCGGTTCGATGGTCTGCGGCAGGCGTCGTTCGAAGCGCAACACCCATTGGCCCGTTCCGGCGCGGCCGGAGGTCGTGACCGGCCGCGCGCGGCGAAAGATTAGCGCCTGCGCATCCTGTGGCCACGGCTGACCCGGAATCAGGCGTGACACCGGCGGCTGATTGTGACCAATTCCGACAAGGCGTTCGTTCATGGGTAGCCTCCATCAAGCCCGCCTAGTGCGGCAGCGTCCGACGGGCGGCCCGCTTGCGATTGCCGCGAATGGCCTGGACCGCGCTGAGGTACTCCCCGGCGGCCGATGGATCGAACAGCGAGAGCGCCTCGACCACGGCATCGATGCGGGACTTCACCTGCAGGTCGGGCATGACCTTCCCGGTGACCTGCTCGATCACCAGCTCGTCGCGGGCCCAGGACAGCAGGATGGTCCGCTTCTCCTCGTCGCTGAACCAGGGATGGTCCACGACCTCCTGCGGGCTCGCAAAGATGTTCACCGGGTCAACCAACGCCTCCACGAACGAGGGCTCGGAAACGCCAGGCGACGTGACCTGAGAGACGGGAGTGGGATTGGTGTCGGGTTTGGCTTCAACCATGTCCATGATCATCCTCCCTCAGATGAGCGAAGGATGGCGCGGGGCAGCCGCGCGGGCCTGCCCCACGCCGCGTCCGGTGGTTAGTGCTTGGCCCCCTTGGCTTTCCCGTTGACGGGGATGCGTTTGGCCTTCTCCTGCGCCTTGGCGGATTTCGGCAGGGTCACGGTGAGCACGCCGTTGTTGAACGACGCCTCGACCTTGTCCTCCTCGACCGCGAAGGGCAGGGGGATCACACGCTCGAAGCGGCCGTAGTAGCGCTCGCTGAAGCGGCGCTCCTTGTCCTCGGTCTCGGCCTTCTTCTCGCCGCGGATGGTCAGGACATCGTTGTCGACGAGGACTTCGATGTCCTTCTCGTCCATGCCGGGAAGCTCGGCCGAGACGCGAACGTCCTTGTCCGTCTCGACCGCTTCGATGCTGGGCCAGTTCGGCATCCGGCCGAGAAGCGACGGCATGCCGCCTTCGAAGCGATTGAACACGTCGTCGAACAGCCGGTTCATCTCGCGGTGGAGGGTCATGAAGGGGCTCAGCTCCTCACCGCGGAAGGTGCTCGGGACCATCGATCGTTCATTGCGGCCCCAGGGAATGAGATCACGCATGTTCATCGTTCTCCTCCATTCATCGGTCTGATTTGCACGAGCGCAAGGGTTCGATGCCGGTTGCCCGGCACCGTTGCACCCGTCGCTGAGTGCGTCCGCTTACGCGGCTTTGCTCTTTTGCTGCGGCTCGTGCTCGATCTGCTGAGGCTGGTTGTCCTGAGCGAGCGCCTTCATGCCAGTGCCGGAGGCAATTTCGATCCGGCGCGGCTTGAGCTCCTCGGGGACTTCACGCTTCAGCTCGATCGTCAGCAGGCCGTTCTCGAGGCTCGCGCCCGTGACCTTCACGTGGTCAGCCAGATTGAAAGACTGCTTGAAGGCGCGGGTGGCGATGCCGCGGTGGAGAACCTGCACGCCTTCGGGCTCAGGATGCTTCTGGCCATTTACGAAGAGCGTGTTTTCCTGCTGAACGAGCTCGATCTCGTCGGGCGAGAAGCCGGCGACCGCCATGGTGATGCGATACTGGTCATCGCCCGCCTTCTCGATGTTATAGGGCGGCCAGTTGGTCATCGGCTCAACCCGGCTGACCTGATCGAGCATGTCGATCAGGCGATCGAAGCCGACCGTCGAGCGGAAAAGGGGAGAGAGATCGAAAGTTGTTCTCATAGCTACATCCTCCATTGAGCAACGTAACCATAAGAGCGCCGGACACCCGCCGGCGCCCGAGATGCCAAGCTCCTGAAAAGCCTTGGCAATTCTTGAGTTAGGAACGCCCCCGCGGCGTGTCAAGACCCCGCCCCGCGGCAAGACCATAGGATTTGTCGAGCCTCTGCGCAGCCGATCTCCTTGGTCTTGATGATGGGCAAACCGATCCCACATCGAAGCCGGTTTCCCCGTCACACAGGAGATCGCACATGACCGACACGCTGACGCGAGACGAGGTGAGGGCGCTCATCGGGCGTTCGGACGATCGGGTGGTGACCGAAATCCTGAACATGGGCGCAAGCCGGGCCGAACTGGCCGAGGCCCGGGCGTGGCTTGAGAACGACGAGGCCATGCTGAACGCGGGCCGGCCGACTCCCTCCGGTCGCGTCGCCCGTTTGGTCGAGATGCTCCAAGCCGATGATGAGGATCTTCCTGCAATTCCAAGGCTCTGAAAGTCTGTTCTCGGATCGGAAGAGGATTCCTGCCATGACAACCGGATACTTCTTCGTCAAGCTTCGCGGCGCCGATGATGTCTCCGGGCTCATTCTTCCGGACATTGGCGATCGCAATGCCCTGCTCCGCAAAGGAGCCGAGCTTCTCTCCCATCTCCACGCGGCTCCGGTGCGTCCGGACGAGATCGAACTCGTGCCGTACTTTCCGCCGCAGTCAGAGACTGTTCTGGTCCGTCAGCCCAATCAGCAGTTTGGGCTGACGTGACTTCGCTCTGTCAGGTGGGGACTGTAGAGTTTCCTGGCTGACGGGAGATGCCGTTAGCAACGGCAGGCGTTCGTGCTGAGAGACAATCGTTCGCGTTCGACTTGTCGGAACCGACTCGGGGCAATTTTCGTTGCCTCTCTGTAGACTTCCGGATTGGTACGAGGTCCGCTCGGGTGGCACTGGTCCCCCAGGACGTTTTCCTTAGCTGATCTGTACCGGGGTCTACGCGGCACGAACCGGGCTCTCCCGATTGAGTGCCCGAAGCCCAGGGTGCAACGCTCTGGGCTTTGTTATGAACGCTGTCGATTGGCCCGCGCAAACCACAATGCCTGGTGGCGATGTCTTCAGAGAGCAGAGAGCGGGCTCGGTCAAGGGTTATGTCAATGGAGTTCCAGGAGAGGCTTCACTCTGCCCTCCCGTCTCCTCTTGGATGATCGAGCCATCGGTGCCGATGATTGCCCGCCAGACTGCTCCGCCGCATCGCACCGTCAACCGCGATAATCCCGCATCCTCGCCCTGACCGGCCTCCACCAGACTTGTCACAAGACCCGCTTTCATATGGCGGCGGAGTTCGTCAGCGGACAGACCGAGCTTTGGGGCAAGCTCGTCAGGATCCAGCACGTAGTCACCGCGACCGTCGCGCTCGATACGCATCGGACGAACTCCAGTTGAGCCTGCCACTGATCCAGCAGGGCGCTATGGAGATACTTCTCCTCGTCTACCATCGCGAACGGCTGAAAGGGGGCCAGGTTTTGTCCTGGCCACTTTCGGTGCCACTTCGCGCTCGCTTAGAAGTCCATGCCGCCCATGCCACCGCCCGGCATGGCCGGAGCAGCCTCCTTCTTCGGCAGTTCGGCGACCATGGCCTCGGTGGTGACCAGCAGACCGGCGACCGAAGCCGCGTCCTGCAGGGCCGTGCGAACAACCTTCGCCGGATCGATGATACCGGCCTGAAGCAGATCGACGAACTCTTCCGCCTGGGCGTCGAAGCCATAGCTCAAGGAGTCGTTGTCGGTGATTTTGCCGACCACGATCGAGCCCTCCACGCCGGCATTCTCGGCAATCTGGCGGATCGGAGCCTCAAGGGCGCGCAGCACGATGTTGATGCCCGCCTTCACATCCGGATTGTCGCTGGAGAGCTTGGCGACCGCTGCCTTGGCGCGCAGCAGAGCCGTGCCGCCACCCGGCAGGATGCCCTCCTCGACGGCCGCCTTGGTGGCGTGCATGGCGTCATCGACGCGATCCTTCTTCTCCTTCACCTCGACCTCGGTCGCGCCGCCGACGCGGATCACCGCCACGCCGCCCGCGAGCTTGGCGAGACGCTCCTGCAGCTTCTCACGGTCGTAGTCCGAGGTGGTCTCCTCGATCTGCGCCTTGATCTGAGCCACGCGGGCCTCGATGTCCTGCTTCTTGCCGGCGCCGTCGATGATCGTGGTGTTCTCCTTCTCGATGCGAACGCGCTTGGCGCGGCCGAGCATCGGGAGCGACACGGTCTCGAGCTTGATGCCGAGGTCTTCGGAGATCGTCTGACCGGCGGTCAGGATCGCGATGTCCTCGAGCATGGCCTTGCGGCGATCACCGAAGCCCGGAGCCTTGACGGCGGCGATCTTCAGGCCGCCGCGCAGCTTGTTGACCACCAGGGTGGCGAGGGCCTCGCCTTCCACGTCCTCGGCGATGATCAGCAGCGGCTTGCCGGTCTGAACGACAGCCTCGAGGATCGGCAGCATGGGCTGGAGCGAGGAGAGTTTCTTCTCGTGGATGAGGATGTAGGGATCCTCAAGTTCCGCGATCATCTTCTCGGCGTTGGTGATGAAGTACGGCGAGAGATAGCCGCGGTCGAACTGCATGCCTTCCACAATATCGAGCTCAGTCTCGGCGGTCTTGGCTTCCTCGACCGTGATCACGCCCTCGTTGCCGACCTTCTGCATGGCCTCGGCCAGCATGCGGCCGATCTCAGTATCGCCATTCGCGGAGATGGTACCGATCTGGGCAATCTCCTCGGACGAGGCGACCTTCTTGGCGCGGGCCTGGATGTCCTTCACGGCCTCAGCCACCGCCATATCGATGCCGCGCTTGAGGTCCATCGGGTTCATGCCGGCGGCCACCGCCTTGGCGCCCTCGCGCACGATCGCCTGAGCCAGAACCGTCGCGGTGGTGGTGCCGTCACCGGCAACGGTGCTGGTCTTGCTCGCCACCTCGCGCACCATTTGGGCGCCCATGTTCTCGAACTTGTCGGCAAGCTCGATCTCCTTGGCGACGGTGACGCCGTCCTTGGTGATGCGCGGAGCGCCGAAGCTCTTCTCGATCACCACGTTGCGGCCCTTGGGACCGAGGGTGACCTTCACCGCGTCGGCGAGGATGTCGACACCGCGCAGCATCTTGTCGCGCGCTTCAGATGAGAACTTGACCTCTTTCGCTGCCATGGGACTCACCTCTGCTTTAATGAAATTCTATTGTGGCCTCTTTGTCATGTGACATTCCTACTCCAGGATGCCCATGATGTCGGACTCCTTCATGATGAGGAGATCCTCGCCTCCGACACGCACCTCGGTGCCGGACCACTTGCCGAACAGCACGCGGTCACCTGCCTTCACGTCGAGGGGCTGGACTTTGCCGCTCTCATCGCGGGCGCCAGGGCCGACGGCGATGACCTCGCCCTGCTGGGGCTTTTCCTTAGCGGTATCGGGAATGATGATGCCGCCCGCCGTTCGCTCTTCCGGCTCGATGCGGCGGACGACGATGCGGTCATGCAAGGGACGGAATTTCATCGAAACACCCTCCTGACATGCATTCGAAGGAAATTGCGAAGCTTGGCACTCTCAAGTCGCGAGTGCTAGTCCGGTATCGACATAGTAAGGCTTCCCTTACCGTCAAGAGCCCGCACGGAGGCAAGCCCACGAAAAGGTCTTGCCCGGCCATATCGCCCGTCGGAGGTTGGGATCGAGTTCCGGATCCGTCACCTTCTGCTCGCCTCTGCGATCCAGCGGCGTAGGGAGTTCGGATCCATCATGCCGGCCTGCCGTGACGCAATCTGCCCGTCCTTGAACACAAAGAGCGCTGGGATCCCTTGGATGCCGAACTCCGACGCGAGGCGGGGATTGGCGTCGACATTGACCTTGACGAAGCGGGCTGCTGGCTCAAGCTCTTGCGCCGTCTGCTCAAAGACGGGAGCCATGGCCCGGCAGGGGCCGCACCACGGCGCCCAGAAGTCGACCACGACGGGAATGTCATTGCGGGCGATGTGGCGCTTAAACCGCTCGCCATCGAGGTCGACCGGCTTTCCGGAGAACAGGCTGGCGCCACAGCGGCCGCATTTCGCGGCCTGGGCCGGTTTCGACCGCGGCAGGCGGTTGACGCTATCGCAGGCGGGACAGACGATGTGGAACGTGTCGGCCATCGTGCAAACTCCAGCTCATGTTCACGCGCACGAATATGTAAGTGCAGGCCTGCGAGGGTGCAGGAGGCGTTGAAAGGACAGCGGAGCTCCTATTGAGGCGCAGACCCGAACAGGTTGGCCTCCCGGACGCCATCGAGGACGAACTGAACTGCCACCGCTGCCAACAGGATGCCGGAGATGCGGGCGACGACATTGGTGCCCGTCACCCCGAGCAGGCGTCCGAGCGGATCAACGAGAACCAACGCCACATAGGTCGCTCCAAGACACGCCACCAGCGTCGCCAGGACAGTGGCCCGGGCGAGATCTGTCGTGGCCTGACCCATCAGCAGCACGATTGCGGTCATGCTGCCAGGGCCGGCGATCAGCGGGATGGCGAGCGGGAACACGGCAATGTCGCCGGGCCGCTGGGCCTCATGCTCCTCGCTCGGTGTGATCGACGAGAGGCCTGTCGGGTGGGCGAACACGAGATCGACGGCCAAGAGGAGGAGCAGGACCCCGCCGGCGATGCGGAAGGCCGCCAGCGAGACGTGCAGAAAGTCAAGCAGTCGGTTTCCCACAAGCGCGAACAGTAGCAGCACCAGCCCGGCGATCACGACCGCCTGCCATGCCAGCCGCCGCCGTTCAGGACGATGGGTGCCGGCGGTGAGCACGCCGAAAACGGCCGCCGTCTCGACGGGGCCGATCGTGACGAACAGAAGCACAAACGCGGATACGGCGGTCTCCGGCATCAGTCTAACGGCGTGCCTGTCACGCGGCTTGTGTATCGCTCTCGAGCGCCGGTTCGTCTTCCAGGGCGGCTGCCAACGCGTCGTCGACCCGCTCCAGCCACACGAACTCAAGCTGGGCCCGAGCGTCTTCCGGAATATCGTCGAAGTCGCGCCGATTGCGGGCCGGGAGCATCACCCGCGTGAGGCCCGCCCGGGCCGCCGCCGTGACCTTCTCCTTGATCCCGCCCACAGGCAGCACGAGCCCGCGCAAGCTGATCTCGCCCGTCATGGCCGTGTCGCTACGGACGGTCCGATTCGAAAGGAGCGAGACGAGAGCCGTGAACATCGCGACACCGGCGCTGGGCCCGTCCTTCGGCGTGGCGCCGGCCGGAACGTGAATATGGATGTCGCTCTTCTCGAACGCTTCCGGCTCAATCCCGAATGACGCGGCCCGGCTCTTTACCAAGGTCAGCGCCGCCTGCGCGCTCTCGCGCATCACGTCGCCGAGCTGGCCGGTGAGGATCAGCCCACCCTTGCCCGGCGCCCGGCTGGCTTCGATGAACAGGATGTCGCCGCCCACCGGTGTCCAGGCCAGGCCGGTGGCCACGCCCGGCACGCTGGTGCGCATGGCCACCTCGTCTTCGAACCGCGCCGGACCCAGGATCGCCGCAAGCTCGTCGGCATCGATGGCCACATGCTCCGTGCTGCCCTCAGCAATTCGGACTGCAGCGTGCCGCAGCGCCCGGCCAATCTCGCGCTCCAGGTTCCGGACGCCCGCCTCGCGGGTGTAGTCGCGGATGATCCGGCGCAGGGCCTCGTTGCTGATCTCCGCCTGCTCGGGATTGAGCCCGTTCGCCTCCAGCTGGCGCCGCACCAGATAGCGGCGGGCGATCTGCAGCTTCTCGTCCTCGGTGTAGCCGGCGAGCGTGATGATCTCCATGCGGTCGCGCAGCGGACCCGGGATGGTGTCAAGCATGTTGGCGGTGGCGATGAACACCACGCGAGACAGGTCGAAAGGAACGCCCAGATAGTTGTCGCGGAACGTGGCGTTCTGCTCCGGATCGAGCACCTCTAGCATGGCGGCGGAGGGATCACCCTGGACGCCGCGCCCCATCTTGTCGATCTCGTCGAGCATCATCACGCAGTCGCGGGCACCGGCCTTCTTGATCGCCTGGATGATGTTGCCGGGCAGAGCGCCGACATAGGTCCGCCGGTGGCCTCGGATCTCGGCCTCGTCATGGACGCCCCCGAGGCTGACCCGCACGAAGGGCCGCCCCATGGCGCGGGCGATCGACTGCCCGAGCGAGGTCTTGCCGACGCCAGGCGGGCCGGCAAAGCACAGGATCGGGGCCTTGCCGTTGGGCGCGAGCTTGCGCACGGCCAAGTACTCGACGATGCGCTGCTTGATCTTTTCCAGGCCGAAATGATCCTCGTCGAGGATGCGGCGGGCGTCCGCGATATCAATGGGCTTCTCCTCGGGCAGACCCCAGGGCAGCTCGACGAGCCAGTCGAGGTAGGTCCGGATCATCGCCGCCTCGGTGGCTCCCTCGGGCATGCGCTCATAGCGGCGAAGTTCCTTACGGGCCTGCTCCTCGACCTCCGGCGGCATGTTGGCCTTGGCGATCTTCTCCGTGAGCTCCTGGACCTCCTGAGCGCGCCCGTCGCCTTCGCCAAGCTGGCGCTGGATGGCCGCCATCTGCTCGCGCAGCACGGCCTCGCGCTGTCGCTCGTCCAGGGCCGCTTTGGTCTGGCGGCCGATCTCGTGCGTCAGGCGGAGCACCTCGATCCGCTGGGCCAGCAGGCGGGACACCTTGTCCATCCGGGGTAGGAGGTCGAGCGTCTCGAGGATCTCCTGTTTTTCCTCAGGCTTGATGTCCATGTAGGTCGCCGCAAGGTCGGCGAGCTGGGCGGGCGAAGTCGCCCCCTGGACCGCCGCGATCAACTCCTGCGGGGCCTGCGGCAGGAGCTGGAGCGCCTCGATCGCTTGGCTCTGCAGATGAAGGAAGCGGGCCTCGATCTCGGGACTTTGGGCTTCGGGCTCCGGCAGGTGGAGCACACGCGCAGCCAGGAACGGCTTGTCGTTCACGAAGTCGAGGATGCGGATCCGCTGGACGCCCTGGCAGATGATATGGTGCGTTCCGTCCGGAGCCGTCATGTAGCGGACAATGTTGGCGAGCGTTCCGACCGGGTGCATGTCGGCCGGGCCGGGCTCCGCGACCTGGGCGTCGCGCTGCATCAGGATGCCGATGGACCTCTCCTCGCGTACGGCCTGCTGGGCGGCGGCAATCGAAGCCGGCCGCCCGATCACGATCGGCGCGATCATGCCCGGGAACAGCACGGTGTTGCGCACCGGCACGATGATGGTCGCGTCCGGCGGCAAGGGAACCGGCGTGAAATCCTCCTGAGGCTCCGGTGAATGGTTGTTCGGCTGGTGAGAACCGTTGGCAAGTCCGAACAGGCTCATGACGCAACCCCTACACGTCCTTTTCAAGGCTGAAGACGAGACACCCATTCCGCGCGAACCGGCGCACGGCGCTATAGCGCCCCGGCGGCAGCGGGACGTGTCGCTCGAACCGTCCCTGTGGCAGTTCCAGGCGATGGATGCGGGCCGTCCGCAGCTCGGGAGGCAGCAGGCGCCGGCCAGCCACCACCAAGGCTCCATCCCGGACAACGGCCTCGACCTGGTCAGGCTCAACCCCTGGCAGGGCAATCAGGATGAGGACCTCACGGTCGGTCTCGATCATGTCGAGGGGAGGCTCCCACGCCGGCGCCCGAGCCTGCGAGCGCTGGAGCTGAAAGAGTTGCCGGTGCATCCGCTCGGCCCGCGCCAGGGCGTCAATCGCTTCCGAGAGCATCCAGTTTGCCGGATCCCGCATCGTCATCCGCCTCCACCGAACGGCTAGGTGTTGGTAAGCCTGACTGTTTTCAAGACATGCCGCAGACATCCCGGTCCGCAATGGCCTCTAACAATGCGCACGGATCACTCTTGTTTCTTGATCGGTGACGGAGCTTGACCAAATCCATTGTGGCAGCGCGTGCCGGAGGCGGTCTCGCGTCCGCTGGCCAGCGTCGGACAGCCATGGCTGGAGCGCCGGTTCGCGGTGAGCCCGCCGGGGCGCGGCGTTCCATGCCAGAAAGTCAGCGGCCGTGGCCTTCGGCAGCGCCTACCCGATGAGAGGAGACGACCATGCCTATCAACGATCCTGGACCTGAGACCCTTGATGCCGTTGAGGAAGCAAGTCTCGAATCGTTCCCGGCGAGCGATCCTCCGGCTTGGGTGCCGGTTCGCACCGGTCCGGTCGACGTCGCCGCCCTCCTCGGCAGCAACGCCGCGGCCAGGGCCGTGTGGAACGAAGCGCTTGATGAGGCGGCCCGGATCGCAGACGAGGCCGGGGCGCCGGAGCTGTCCGGACAGATCCGGGACATAAAGCGCCCCGAGACAGGAACCGTCTGAGCCCGGCGCAGTCGCAGCGGGGGCAGCCGATAGGGCCCTTAGAGCCCGCTCGATTGGGGCGCCGGTGTGCGCCGATGCATTGGGCCGGTCTTGCGAAAAATTTGCTCCCAAACCAGATCGTACACGCTGGCGGCTCCTTTGAGCGCCGGCGTCCTTCGTTGGCCCAATCGGCCAAAGGACATCTTCCTCGGTTCTAGCGCGCCTCTGAGAGGGCGTAAGGTCTGATGGAGGTACAGATGAATTTCGAAAAGTACACCGAACGCGCCCGGGGCTTCGTTCAGGCGGCGCAGAATCTCGCCCTGCGGGAAGGGCACCCGCAGCTCGCCCCCGGCCATGTCCTGAAAGTTCTGCTGGACGATCCTGAGGGTCTCTGCGCCGGTCTCATCGACCGCGCGGGCGGGCGCTCCCGCGACGCGCATGCGGCGGTCGAGCAATGGCTCGCCAAGCAGCCGAAGGTTTCGGGCTCCGCCGCGCAGCCCCAGGCCACCCGCGAACTGATGCGCTTCTTCGATATGGCCGAGAAAGCCGCCGAGAAGGCGGGCGATTCTTACGTCACCGTCGAGCGGATGCTGCTGGCGCTCGCCGTCGAGAAGGACAGCGAGGCTGGCCGGATTCTCGCCCAGGCGGGCGTGACCGCTCAAGGCTTGAACGCTGCCATCAATGCCCTGCGCAAGGGCCGCACCGCCGACAACGCAACGGCCGAGAACGCCTATGATGCGCTCAAGAAATACGCCCGCGACCTCACCGAGGCGGCGCGCGACGGCAAGCTCGACCCGGTGATCGGCCGCGACGAGGAGATCCGCCGCACCATCCAGGTGCTCTCGCGCCGCACCAAGAACAACCCGGTGCTCATCGGCGAGCCCGGCGTCGGCAAGACCGCCATCGTCGAAGGTCTGGCTTTGCGCATCGTCAACGGCGACGTGCCGGAATCCCTGAAGGATAAGCAGCTCCTCGCCCTCGACATGGGCGCGCTGATCGCGGGCGCGAAGTATCGCGGCGAGTTCGAGGAGCGCCTGAAGGCCGTGCTGCAGGAAGTCACCGCGGCCGAGGGCGGCATCATTCTCTTCATCGACGAGATGCACACGCTCGTCGGCGCCGGCAAGGCCGATGGCGCCATGGATGCCTCGAACCTGCTCAAACCCGCGCTGGCCCGCGGCGAGCTGCACTGCGTCGGCGCGACCACGCTCGATGAATACCGCAAGCACGTGGAGAAGGACGCAGCCCTCGCCCGCCGGTTCCAGCCGGTCTTCGTCAGCGAGCCCACGGTGGAGGACACCGTGTCGATCCTGCGCGGCCTGAAGGAGAAATACGAGCAGCACCACGGCGTACGCATCACCGACTCGGCGCTGGTTGCGGCCGCGACGCTCTCGAACCGCTACATCACCGACCGGTTCCTGCCGGACAAGGCCATCGACCTCGTCGACGAGGCCTCGTCGCGCCTGCGCATGCAGGTCGATTCGAAGCCGGAAGAGCTCGACAATATCGACCGTGAGATCGTGCGTCTCAAGATCGAGCAGGAAGCTTTGAAGAAGGAGACGGACGCCGCCTCCAAGGACCGCCTGGAGCGCCTCACGAAGGAGCTCGCGGATCTGGAAGAGCAGTCGGCTTCCATCACGGCCCGCTGGAAGGCCGAGAAGGACAAGCTCGGCACGGCGGCGGAGCTGAAGAAGAAGCTCGACGAGGCCCGCAACCAGTTGGCCTCCGCGCAGCGCGCAGGCGACTGGGCGAAGGCGGGCGAGCTCTCCTATGGCGTCATTCCGGGCCTGGAGAAGCAGCTCGCCGAAGTCGAAGCCAAGGCCGATGGCGGCGGATTGATGGAAGAGGCGGTGACGCCCGACCATGTGGCGCAGGTCGTCTCCCGCTGGACCGGCGTGCCGGTCGACAAGATGCTCGAGGGCGAGCGCGAGAAGCTCCTGCACATGGAGCAGGATCTCGGAAAGCGCGTCGTCGGCCAGCGCGAAGCCGTGGAAGCGGTCTCGACCGCCGTGCGCCGTGCCCGCGCCGGCCTCCAGGATCCGAACCGGCCCATCGGCTCATTCATGTTCCTCGGTCCCACGGGCGTCGGCAAGACGGAGCTCACCAAGGCTCTCGCGGCCTTCCTGTTCGACGACGAGACCGCGCTCGTGCGCCTCGACATGTCGGAATACATGGAGAAGCACTCGGTCGCCCGCCTCATCGGCGCGCCTCCCGGCTATGTGGGCTACGAGGAGGGCGGCGCTCTGACGGAAGCCGTCCGCCGCCGGCCCTATCAGGTGGTGCTGTTCGACGAGATCGAGAAGGCGCATCCGGACGTGTTCAACGTCCTGCTGCAGGTGCTCGACGACGGCCGCCTCACGGACGGCCAAGGCCGCACCGTGGACTTCCGCAACACGCTCATCATCATGACCTCGAACCTGGGCGCCGAATATCTGGTGAACCAGACCGAAGGCCATGACACGGACGAGGTGCGCGACGAGGTGATGGCCGTGGTGCGCTCGCACTTCCGGCCCGAATTCCTCAACCGGGTGGACGAGATCATCCTGTTCCACCGGCTGAAGCGCAGCGAGATGGGCGCCATCGTCGACATCCAGATCGGCCGTCTGCAGAAGCTGCTCACCGATCGCAAGATCACCCTGGAGCTCGACGAGGAGGCGAGAGCCTGGCTGGCCGAGAAGGGCTACGATCCGGCCTATGGCGCGCGTCCCCTGAAGCGCGTGATCCAGAAGCACGTGCAGGATCCGCTGGCGGAGCTCATCCTCTCCGGCGAGGTCAAGGACGGCGAGACCGTGCCGATCCGCGTCGGGCCCGCAGGCCTAATGATCGGCGGTGGGGATGGGCACCCGAGCCACGAGATGGCGGCGTAGGACCTGAGGCTCGCAGGCTCAGGGAAGCTTACCCTCGCGGAAACCTGCGGTTCGCATGTGCTTCATCCGTGTGGCCGGCTTGGGAAGCTGGCCACACGGATCTTCGTCATCAGGGGAGAGCAGGGGATGAAGGTATTGACACCTTTCGTTCTGGGCAGCGTCGTGTCCGGCGGCCTTGTCGTGCTTTCATGTCCGTTGGTCTTCAGTGCCCTGACGTCTCTGCGGTATCCACAGCCACATCGTGTGCGGCCGACGGGCGGGGCCAGCCAACAGAGTGGTCAGGCCGCGAGCATGCTGTCGCCGCAGCGAGGTATTTCTGCTCCGCGACCCCCATACTGGCGGCATGCCGGCAGGGGAATCCGCGGCAGCCATAAGTGCCTACAGCAGGCTCACGGGCTTCATCGTCCGCAACTGCGTCATGCGGCAAAGCGAGCTCGCACCGTGCAGGCGAGAGTTCGCATGGCTGGTAACGGATCACGGTGAGGTGGTGCCTCATCCATCTACAGCGGGAAGCCGCTTGGAGAGAATGGTGCCCCCGATGGTTGGAGGATCCTTATGCATCGGAGACTTCTTACAGCGTTGTTCCTGAGCCTTGCGGCTCTTCCAGCGGCCATGGCGCGTCAGGACCAGACGCTGGTTTCGCAAGCGCAGACTGCCACGTACGAACGGGATCTGAACCGAGCGGAGAACGCACAACAACCGAAATCTGACAGCCGGCAGCGTGTCGGGCTATCCAAGAAGCACGAGCGACTTCTGAGCAGGGACCCCAAAGAAATCATCCCGGATATCTGCATCGGCTGCTAGTCCTAGGCCACAGGAGAGCTGCGGGATGGGTCAGACGGTGTAGACTGAGCCGATCCTTCCTCTGCTTAGTTTTTACCCGCACAGAGCGAATGCCACTTGGCCCTGCGCTCGGAAATTCCCGTCCCACGAAAACGGATCGGGTAGCGGTTAGGCATCGGTAGATGCACTCATTCTGCGAGACCGCCGCGTCGAACCTTCAGAGCGGCCGTGCTCCTTCCCGTGCGAAGGCTTCAATCAGAGGTCCATACCCGTCGAGGTCTGGTTGGGTAGCAAAGCTATATACCGCGCAGGTTGAAGCCCACGGCAGCTTTTCTGACGTGAAGACCTCGACAAAGGGCGCGTACCAATGGTGGTCGTCCAGCATAGTCGCCCGGACATTGACGACGAAGTCCAGGCCGTGCGGGTGCGTGAACATCCAATTTTTGCAGTGGGGGCAATAGAGCTGCCGATGCGGACCATGCAGACCACCGATCACGGGCTCACCACGCGTCACCGCAAAGCCGTCGCTTGGCACAATGATAGTCAGTGAGTATGCGCTTGCGCTCAGCTTCTGGCACCCGGTGCAATGGCACGCCGCCGTTAGCAAGGGTGGGGCAGTGATTCGGAAGCGTATCCCGCCGCATAAGCACCCACCCTCCCAGGGTAGTTTCCAATCGCTCATCCCTCTGGCCCCAAATGATCGACTTCGGTAATCGTGCCTGACTTCGGATGTGCCCAAGAAAGCCAAGCTCCTTGCGACCAAAGTAATGCAGCATGGCCCCCAAAAAAGGCTCGCGCAATATACCCGCTCGACTAATCCCGCAGATCTTCTGTGGCTCGGCTGCTAATAGTCGGCCCGACGGTGCCCCTGGACTGTCATGGCGCGAAGTCTCCGGCGGCCGACGCTCACAGGTGTGTTGCCGGATCGCAAAAAATCGCTTGTCCTGCCCTTGTGTTGAAAGCGGTACGACTTGCAAGCGTCGCTGCGCGTTCTCATCTCTTTAGCGTCAAGTCGGCTCCTCGCGGGCATGGCTTGGCCGATGCACTCCGACGAGGCTTAGGATGGACCCTCTCGCGCCACATCGCGGGGCAGAGAAGTCCCCTCGGGCGAGATCCGCATGAGCCTTTTCGAGTCGTCGCTGAACCTGATCGGCAACTGGTTTGAAGAGGTTTGTCATGTCTTGGTGGAATGACAATTCTCGCCTGGCGCCATACGGGTTTGGGCCAGGCACGTTCGCGCCATCCCGGGGCGAGTTCGACGCCGGCCTGCGGGCGCACATGATCGGCGTCTACAACTACCTCATGCTCGGGCTCGCCCTGAGCGGCGCCGCCGCCTACGCGGTGGCGAACACGCCCTTGGGTGAGCTCTTCTACTCCGGTCCGCGCGAGCTGACGCCGCTCGGCTGGGTCGCCCTGTTGGCTCCCCTCGGCTTGATCCTGATCGCATCGTTCGGGGCACAGAGCCTATCTCCGGCGGGCCTGCAGGGAATCTACTGGGGCATTACGGCCCTTCAGGGTGTCGGCCTCGCGGCTTTGCTCCAGGCCTATACCGGTGAGAGCGTCACACGCATCTTCTTCATCACGGCGGCGGCGTTCGGCGCCCTGAGCCTGTGGGGCTACACCACACGGAGCGATCTGTCCGGCTGGGGCTCGTTCCTCCTCATGGGCCTGGTCGGGTTGATCCTGGCCTCCCTGATCAACCTGTTCCTCGCGAGTTCGGCCCTGCAGTTCGCGATCACGATCATCGGCCTGTTCGTGTTCGCCGGCCTGACCGCGTGGGATACCCAGCGGATCAAGGAGGAATACGTCGCGGGCCTCGCCTACGGTGACGCCGCGCTCACGAGCCGAGTCTTCGGTGCGCTGAGCCTCTACCTCAACTTCCTCAACCTCTTCCAGCTCCTGCTGTCCCTCCTGGGCCAGCGGGAGGAGTAACGGAACGGAGGAAGCCATGCCCCTGACCGGACGATTCAATCTCCGCCGCACCATGAGTGGCAAGATCGTGCTGCAGGTCGAGGCGGAGGTACGACGGCTTTGGCCGTTCTCCCGCAAGCAGCCGACGAAGAGGCGCTGGCGCGACGCGACCCTGATGGATCTGGCGCAGCCTGAGCTGCGCCCGCTCATGGACCTGCGCCACAAACCCGGGTTCGAATGGCTCGGGATCTACGGCCAGCTCGACCCGGCGCAGCGTACCGGAGCGGCCCGCATGTCACCGGAGAAGCCCCCGTCCCTCAGCGTCGTTCCCGAGCCTCCGTCCAAGGCGAACGCCTCCGCGGCTGAGCCCCGGCGCCTCGCCGCGTAGACCTGTCGGAGGAGGATCAGCCGGGACGGCGTCAACTTCACCTGCCGTCCCGGCTCTTGCAAGCTTGAGCTTAGATCCTATCTCGAAAACGCCTTGTGCCGCGCGGGCCTACTTTCCGCGGCCGCGCGCATCTCAATCGTCGATTCTTCGCTCTTCGAGGAGGTTTTGCCGATGAAGATCGCCCAGGTGGCTCCTTTGTACGAACGTGTTCCGCCTAAGCTTTACGGGGGAACCGAACGGATCGTCTCTTATCTTACCGAGGAACTGGTCCGGCAGGGACACGAGGTGACCCTGTTTGCCTCCGGTGACTCGATCACAAAGGCCGAGCTCGTGCGTTGCTGCGACTTGGCGCTCCGCCTCAATCCGGTCGTCAAGGACCCGCTGCCCTACCACATCATGATGCTGGAGCAGGTGAGACAGCGGGCCCATGAGTTCGACGTCATCCACTTCCACATCGACCTGCTGCACTTCCCGCTCATCCGCGAGTTCGCCGACCGGACCGTCACGACGACACACGGCAGGCTCGATCTGGTTGATCTCGCCCCGTTCTACCGGATGTTCCCGGACATTCCGCTCGTCTCCATCTCCGACGATCAGCGCAAGCCGATCGCCGACGCCAACTGGGTCGGCACCGTCCACCATGGGCTGCCGAAAAACCTCCTGCCTTTCCGTGCGGCCGCGACGGGAGGGTACCTAGCCTTCCTGGGACGGATCTCGCCGGAGAAGCGGCCCGACCGGGCGATCCGGATTGCGGCGGAGGCCGGGATGCCCCTCCGGATCGCGGCGAAGATCGACAAGGCCGACCAGGCCTACTGGGACGAGGTCATCAAGCCCCTGATCGACGCTCATCCCAATGTGGAATTCATCGGTGAGATCAACGAGCACGAGAAGGCGGACTTCCTGGGTGATGCTGCTGCGCTGCTCTTTCCCGTCGACTGGCCCGAGCCCTTCGGCCTCGTGATGATCGAGGCGATGGCCTGCGGCACACCCGTGATCGCCTTCCGCTGCGGTTCGGTGCCGGAAGTGATCGAGACTGGCAGGTCCGGCTTCATCGTCGAAACCGTCGAGGACGCCGTCGAAGCGGTCGCCGCACTCAGGACCTTAGACCGGGCCGAGGTGCGCCGCTGCTTCCTCGACCGGTTCACTGTCGAACGGATGACGAAAGATTATCTCGATATCTATCGCAGCCTGCCCGGCGTGCGCCTCGAGGCCGCTCATCTGCGCCGTGCCAACGGAGCCGGGGCCGGCTTGCATGCGGTGGCATAAGGTCCGTTGGTCCGACGTTTGTTCTCTCGGTGGAGGACGACATCATGAACCTGCATGTTAACGTGCCTGATGACGCAGGCGACATCCGCCTGGGCCAGTTCGCCGTCGCGTCGCAGTCCTCGCTGCAGGAGCGGCGCCCGCGGACGTTGAAGCACGGCGATACCTTCGGGGTGTTCGACCGCAATGGCGACGTGCTGTCGGGGGAGGGGAGCCCGGACGGGCTGTTCCACCGTGACACCCGCCATCTCTCCCATCTTGACGTGCTGATCAACGGGCTGAGTCCGATCCTGCTGTCGTCAACCCTGCGTGACGACAACGCCGTGCTCACTTGTGATCTCACCAACCCGGATCTCTACGACAAGGCGGGCCGGCTTCTCCTAGAACACGACGTGATCCACATCCGGCGGTCCAAGTTCCTCTGGCAGTCCGCCTGTTTCGAGCGCCTGCTGGTGCGCAACTTCGGCGACCAGCCCCAGCGCCTGACACTGGAATTGCGGTTCGAGGCCGACTTCGCCGATCTCTTCGAGGTGCGGGGCACGAGGCGTAAGCTCCGCGGCACGTTCCACCCGGCCGATGTACGGCCTGAGAGCGTCACGTTCACGTACGGCGGTCTCGACGATCGGACCAGGACAACACGCCTGCGCTTCGACCCGGCTCCCAGCCGCTTGGAAGCAAGGCGCGCTCTGTTCGAGATCGAGGTTGCTCCAGGGCAGCGAACGGTGATCTTCGTCGAGGTCCGCTGCGATGACGAGGTGCCGCAGAAGCGCCCGCGTGAGCACTACCTGTCGTCGATGGTCGAGGCGCGACGGGCGCTGCGTCTGTCCTCGTCGCGGGCCGCTTCGATCGTAACCTCGAACGAGATCTTCAACGAGGCTGTCCGGCGCTCCGTCTCCGACCTCTACATGCTGGTGACGGACACGCCCGAGGGTCCCTATCCCTACGCCGGCACGCCGTGGTTCAGCGCCGCCTTCGGGCGCGACGCCCTCATCACGGCCTATGAGACGCTCTGGATGGATCCGGCGCTGGCCCGTGGCGTCCTCCGGTTCCTGGCCGCCAACCAGGCTACAGCCGAAGATCCGGCCGCGGATGCCGAGCCTGGCAAGATCCTGCACGAGGTTCGCTATGGCGAGATGGCCGAGCTCGGCGAAGTGCCCTTCCGCCGCTACTATGGCAGCGTCGACTCGACGCCGCTCTTCGTCATGCTGGCTGGCGCCTACCTGGAACGCACACAAGACATTGCGACCCTGGAAGGGCTCTGGCCCCATATCGAAGCGGCCCTGCGCTGGATCGACATTTTTGGTGATCGCGACGGCGACGGCTTCGTCGAGTATGGCCGCCGGACGGAAGGCGGGCTCATCAATCAGGGCTGGAAGGACAGTCACGACTCCGTCTTCCATGCCGACGGCGCCATGGCTCAGGGGCCGATTGCCCTGTGCGAGGTCCAGGCCTACGTTTACGGTGCTAAGCGCTCCGCCGCGCTCATCGCATCGAGCCTCGGCCTGCCGGAGCGCGCGACATTGCTGGAGGCAGAGGCCGACCGGATGAAGCAGCGGTTCGATCAAGCGTTCTGGTGTGAGGATCTCGGCACCTATGCCCTGGCACTTGACGGCGACAAACGGCCTTGCCTGGTGCGGTCGTCAAATGCCGGCCATGCCTTGTTCGCTGGAATCGCACAGCCCGAACGCGCGGCCGAAATTGTGAGGACGCTCATGGATGCGTCCTCGTTCTCGGGCTTCGGTGTAAGAACCATCGCATCGACCGAGGCGCGCTACAACCCGATGTCCTATCACAACGGCTCGGTCTGGCCGCACGACAACGCGCTGATCGCCCTGGGGCTCGCCCGCTATGGCTTCAAGCGCGAGGCCACCCGGATCTTCGACGGCCTGTTCCACGCATCCGTCTACATCGACTTCAGGCGGCTGCCTGAACTCTTCTGTGGCTTCCCCCGCCGACGCGGCGAAGGGCCGACGTTCTATCCGGTCGCCTGTGCGCCCCAAGCTTGGGCGGCCGCAACGCCGCTGAGCTTGATTCAGGCCTGCCTCGGCCTCAGTTTCGATCCGCAGACCAGGACGGTCCGGCTCAATCAACCGGTTCTGCCGGACTTTCTCGAAGAGGTCGTGTTGCGTGACCTTGCGGTTGACGGATGCCGCCTCGACCTCGCGGTACGGCGGGCAGGAAGTGAGGTAGCGCCTCATGTTCTCGGCCGGACTGGTGATGTGCGGGTCGAGATTACCGTCTGAGGCGGGCATCGGCGAACTGAGATCAGGGGGCAGAACCGGTCCTTTGATCTCTGCGCCCGACGATGTGGGCCCGCCCCAACCAGGGCGGGCCTGGCTGTGAGCGAGGTTAGGTACCGTAACTAAGGCTTGCACCGGAGCATTGCTCCCGCCTGTTCCGAACCCCAGGCGGCCCGGGGCTAAGCCGATCATCCGTGGAGGAAAAGGATGGATCTCGACCAACTGGCACAAACCGCCGCAGCGATGACGCAACCCAGCAAGGGCATCCTCGCCGCCGACGAGAGCACGGGGACGATCAAGAAGCGCTTCGATGCCATTGGCGTCGAATCCACGCCGGACAATCGCCGCGATTATCGCGAACTTCTCTTCCGCTCTACCGAGGCGATGCAAAACCATATTTCCGGCGTCATCCTCTACGACGAGACGATCCGCCAGACTGCGAAGGACGGGACGCCACTGGTGAAGCTCATCGAGCAGACGGGCGCGATTCCCGGCATCAAGGTGGATCTCGGCGCCAAGCCGCTGCCGTTCTGCCCCGGGGAAACCATTACGGAAGGCCTCGATGGCCTGCGGGAGCGCCTGACGGAGTATTCGGACCTCGGCGCCCGTTTTGCCAAGTGGCGTGCGGTGATCGACATCGGCGAGGGCATCCCGACCTGGACGGCCGTAAAGGCCAACGCGCATGCGCTGGCGCGCTACGCGGCGCTCTGCCAGGAGCAGAGCGTGGTGCCGATCGTCGAGCCCGAGGTTCTGATGGACGGCGCGCATGACATCAACCGTTGCGCGACGGTGACGGAGTTCGTGCTGAAGGCCGTCTTTCAGGAACTCTACGAGCAGCGGGTTGTGCTCGAAGGCATGGTACTCAAACCCAACATGGTGATTGCGGGCAAGAAGTCGCCGCAACAAGCCTCCGTGGATGAGGTCGCCGAGAAGACCCTCAAAGTCTTGAAGCGTTGCGTGCCCTCGGCCGTGCCTGGCATCGCCTTTCTCTCGGGCGGCCAGTCGGACGAGGAGGCGACCGCTCATCTCGACGCTATGAATCGGATCGGCGGCGTACCCTGGCGGCTAACGTTCTCGTATGGCCGTGCTCTTCAGGCGGCGCCTCAGAGGGCATGGTCCGGCAAACCCGAGAACGTGGAGGCAGCCCAGCGCGCCTTCGCGCACCGCGCGAGAATGAATGGTTTGGCCTCGATGGGGCAGTGGACAAGCGACCTGGAGAAAGTGGCAGCGTAAGCCCCAGCCAAGGGCTTAATCCTCTGATTGGTGGGCGTCGGGGCTGTTGATCCTGCGTTCCGCATGGCGTGCCCGGGCCGGCTGGCCTATGGCCCGGGCGGTCGGCCAGCTCCGGCATGGAGCAGCTCGCGTAGCACGCTGCGCAGGCCATGAACCTGGTCGATAAGGTTCAGAACGATGCCAATGCCTTCGTCGTTGACCCCGATCTCGTCTTTGAGGTCGCGGATGAGCCGGGCTCGCGCCACGTCCAGCTCGGAAAACGCGAAGCCTGCCTGTTCCCGTTGCGGAAGAAGCCAGCCTTCCTCGATCCAGGCCTGAACCGTGCTCGCATTGACATCCAGACGCAGCTGGAACTCCTCCAGAGTCAGCATCTACGCCTCCATGCCATCTCGTGGATTGTAGAGCGCGCCACCTGTCCACCGCTCCGCGAAGGCTTCGAGTTCCGGATCCGGGCGGTCGGGCAGGACGACCTTCAGAACTGCGTGCAGGTCGCCTTGCGTGCCGTCCGGCCGGGGCACACCTTTGCCCCGGAGCCGCAGGATTCGTCCCGTGTTGCTGCCTTTCGGGACGCTGACCATGACGGGCCCCGTCGGCGTCGGGACCTGAATGCGGCCACCGAGAACGGCCTCGCGCAGTGAAATCGGCACCTCGAGGCGGATGTCGTCGTCCTGCCGCGTAAAGAGGCGGTGCGGGCGCACATGGACCTCGATCAAGGCGTCGCCGGGCGGACCGCCGCCGATGCCTGGTTCGCCTTTGCCGGCGAGACGGACTACTTGGCTGTCCCGGATGCCGGCTGGAATGGTGATGTCGAGCGATTGGCCGTTCGGCAGGGTTACGGTCTTGCGGGTGCCATTCACGGCCTCGAGGAAGTCGAGGACGAGGCGGAACCGGAGATCCTGCCCCGGCATCGCGAAGCGGGTTCGGGCGCCGCGCCGGAGCAGTGCCGACAGGATGTCCTGATCCATGAAATCCGCAAAGCCGGCATCGCTGCGGTAGGACGGCCCGGTCTCCTCGGACGCAAAGTCCCGGTAATACCGGCGCTGCGGTCGCTCAGCGCCGGAAGCGTCGATCTCGCCACGGTCGAACCGGGCCCGCTTCTCAGGGTCACTCAGCAGGTCATAGGCGGCCGATATCGCTTTGAAGCGGTCCTCGGCCGTCCGGTCGCCGGGGTTCAGGTCCGGGTGATACTTCTTGGCCAGTTTCCGGTACGCCTTTTGGATCTCGTCCGCAGATGCGTTGGGCTTCACGCCCAGCAACTCGTAAGGGGACTCGGCCACAACCTCCCTCCATTCAACCGAGTGTTCCATATCCTTGCGAACACAACGTGCGCTCCTGACTTGCTTGTAAAACGCCGGTTCCGGTGGTCCGGATCCGTGTCTGAAGGCACGTCGACGAGGCCGCTGATGAGATGTGTGCCCTTCTAGTGCGAGTGATATGTCGAGCGCAGTTCCGGCCGATGCGTTGCCTAAGGAGGCATGCCTTACAGGCGAGATCCAACCGATCGACCATGGCTCGACAACCCCCTACTGTTCATCGCTGATGTCGGCGTTCAAGCCACTCACTGCGCGATGTGCGCCGGACCGGAACCTTCCCGACAGATCAGTGTTAGTGCGCCGCGGAAGGAAGCAGGGCGCCATGACACGCAGCTGCCTTCCCCGCACAGCGATAGCTTGTCCTCACCGAAAGGCGGAAGGCTATCGCATTCCTTGTGACGAAACTGAAAAAACAGAGTGCCTTCGGCACTCTATTTTGGAGGAATGGTCATGAGAAAAACCCTGATTGGTCTTACCTCAGCCCTCACCCTCGCAGCCTCAGCGGCCGCTGTGCCGACACCGGCTTCGGCCTATCCGGGCTGGGTCATCCCGGCGATTGCCGCCGCAGGGGTTGGTGGGATTGCCCTTGGAGCAGGGATCACCTCGGCCCAGGCCCAGACCACAGGAACGATCGTTTCCGCCGCACCGGGCACCCCGGTTCAGCCCCAGATCGGCTATGACCCGAACACGATGGTCCAGCCGGGCTGCCATCTCGCCCGTGAGCGCATTCGTGGAGAATGGCGCCGCGTCGAGGTCTGCCCCTAACCCTGCCGGACAGGGCTAGATTGCGGTAGGCAAACTCTCTGCCCAATCGCGAGTGCCGGGACAGCCCCTCGCTCCTGAAGCCGGGGAGGGGATCGACGCGTCCCGGCACATCAGCAAGGTCTGAACACCGAGGCCTGATCAAGGCAACTCACCCATTGACCGTACTCGCTCCTGTAAACCTTCCCCCTTCAAGATGAAATTACGAGGCAGTGGCGGGGAGCTTTGGTTACATGCAGTCTGGACGGGCGCAGCGAAGGGAGCGGACCCAGATCACCCGCGGGTCGTCCTACTATGTAGGGGACCCAAACAAAGAACTGACATCATTGACTGATTCCATCTCGCATTGGGTCTGACGAGGTAGGAGGAAGTCATGCGTGATCTGTTCTGGCTCTCTGACGAGGCCTGGGCGGCGTTGGAGCCGCATCTGCCGCACAACCAGCCGGGTAAGCCCCGCGTGGACGACCGGCGCGTGATCAGCGGCATTCTCCATATCCTCAAAACAGGTGGGCGCTGGCGCGATGTGCCGCCCGAATACGGACCAGCCAAAACCATCTACAATCGCTACACCCGTTGGGCGCGACGCGGCGTCTGGCAGCGCATCTTCGCCAAAGTTGCAGCTGCTGGCCAATCCCAGAGGAGCTGGCGCTCGACAGTTCCAACGTGAATGCCCACCGCTCGGCATCAGGCGGAAAAGGGGGAGCTCACGCAAGCGGTCGGCGTCTCGCGCGGCGGCCGAACAACGAAAATCCACTGTCTGGCCGATGGTCGTGGCCGGATCCTTGCCGTCGCGTTGACGCCGGGGAACGTGGCCGACATCACCATGGCTGTGCCGATATTAGAAGCTCTGGCGCCGACCAGGCGGCTGATTGCTGACAAAGCCTATGACGCGGATCGGCTCCGCACGTGGCTCGAAGACAAGAGCATCGAAGCTGTCATTCCGGGCCGTGCTGCTCGTGCCGTTGCCTATCCGCTCAATCGCGCGGCATACCGACGCCGTAATGTCATTGAGCGGATGTTCGGCCATCTCAAGAACTGGAAGCGGATCGCAACGCGATACGACCGGCTGGCTGTGAACTATCTCGCAGCCGTTGTCCTCGTCGCGATAGTCACTCAATGGCTTGGGTGTGTCCCCTACCTAGGCTAAGCTTGAACCATCATCTCGGTTTTCGGTTTACCAGTCCTCTTCCTTCAGGTGATCGGGAGAACAGAGCATGAGCACATTACGACGTGGCTTTGCCTCCATGAGTCCAGAGAAGCGGCGGGAGATCGCCAGCAAGGGCGGCAAGAGCGTTCCGGCGGAAAAGAGGTCCTTCTCTCAGAACCGTCACCTCGCCGCCGAAGCTGGCCGCAAAGGCGGCTCCGTCCCGCATAACAACCATGCGGCCCATTAGAGCCGGGGCCCAGCACGGAACGGCCGGATCGCGGTAAGCTCATTTGAGCCTGATATTCATGGTGAGAGGAGCATTGGGATCCCTGGAGCGCGTAACAAGTCCCTCGCGCTCCGGCTTCCGCGCCACCCGGTTGACGGGTGGGAGGTCAGGCCGGTGTTGCGGCTGGGCGACCGGGGTGGGCATCTGATCCGGCTCGAGGAAGGAAGCCGATGCGAGAGAGGCGCTCAGCCGAGTGTCTTCCCCTGATGTGCGCCAATCGCCACCACGCCACCGGACAAGTGCCGGCTCTCGCGTCCCAAAGGCTCAAAACTGCGGACTGGCGATCGCAGCTGGCGCAATCATGAGGATGTTGCCGCATGGCGCATGAGGCGTGATGACGGCGCTTGCCACGCCCCAGAGCAGCAGTCCTCTCCTGCTCGGGATGACGACGGGACCGCCAGAGTCGCCCATGCATGCGCGGGCACCGACCGTGCGCGCGATGATCAGCCCTGTCTCAGTTATCGCAAGAGGCCTCAGGGTGGCAGTCTTGAGGGTTCCCGCCGTCGATCCCGAAAGGCCGACGCCGGCCAGTTGCAAAGTCGATGGAATGCGCTGCGATCGGTCGGCGAGCCTCAGCGGGCTCCGCCCCCTTACCGGCGTCTCCAGGCGCAAGATAGCCACATCAAGCGAGATCTCATTGAGCATGTCTGCCAAGTCCCGCGACGCGAGGCGCCCCGGCGCGAAGGCATGACGCGCCGCTGCGGCGACGCGATGAGCCGAAGCGATCTGCCTGCTCCCCTGATAGAAAGCGACCACCGCCCCCACCGGGTTTCCCCTGATGCAGTGCGCTGCTGTGAGCACGAGATCCGGAGCAATGAGGGCTCCCGAGCAGCGGCTCAACCGAAAAGAGCCGTCCGGCTGGACGAGGGTGCCGACCGCGACCGTGGCGCGGGCGAGCGGGTCGTTGGCCCGCGCGAGCGCACCTCCTTCGATGGCATGAGCCTGGCCGATTGGCCATGTGAGAGCGATCGCAATGAGCCACCCGGGCAGATGTTTGCCGATCCGGCGTTTCCCGCCTGTCGTGGGAATGGAAAACCATCTCATGGTCGTAACCAAGGTCAGATCACGACGGACCGCATCCTGATCCCAGCTGCCCGTCGGCATGCTCGATGCTCTCGTACCGGAAGAGGTAAGAAAACGACCTCTCGCTTCAAGGCCGGCAGTTACCTCTGCAAGGATGTGCTCCGGGCTCGTGTGATCCTCAGGAACCCAGAACACCGTCTGCTGTTTTGAAGAACAGATCACGAAATCGATGTTGCAGAGGAGGTCGACATGCTCAAGCGCGCGCTCCCCGGCGCAATGGCGGCTGCCGTCCTGGGCGTTGCCGCCTCGGGACCCTCGATCCCCGAATTTGCTCAGACCATGCCAGCCCGCTGCCTGCCACAGGAAGTAAAGGCCAGCCCCCTTCAGGACGGGTGCGGCGGAGCCGTCACGTTCGGCATGAACGGACCCATGGTGGTGCCGGGACAGGCTCCCGACGTCGAGGCGACCGGCAGCATCACCGGCCGCATGCCGCAGGATGCAGGCCAGCACGGCGGCGACAAACCGGAATAGATCTCCAGTCCCCGTCGATGGGGTAACTGGAACCGTCGACATGCCGTGGCTCCGGCGTGTCCGTGCTCGAGTTGGCGGATGGCGGGACGGCAGGCGAGAGTAGCGCTGCGATCAAGTTGGCCTTCCATGTTGTCCTGCCCCGTCATGGCAGCATGTCATCAGATGTTCATATTCAGCTGGGTAAAGCTGTGATCCGTTCGCACGGACGGTGACTGATGCTGATCTGGACTACAGCTGTTGCCTTTCTCCTCTCCCTCGTGGCGGTGGGTCCGCTGCGGGAGTTCTCGCCCTCTTGGCTCCAGACCAGTGCTGAGCTGGTGGCGGTGATCAGCCTCTTTGCCCTGGTGTGCCTGCTGGAATCCAGCGGCAGCAATACCGATCGCTCCAAGCCGGCTGCCTGATAGGATAGGTCCACCTTCTGTTGCAAAGACGCCAGTAGCCCCTTCCGTTGGGCTAAGGCCACGCTTACCTGTAGGCGTGCCGCGTCCCCCTCGGTGCCAGGCGGCAGTATCAACACCGGCGCTTTGCGTTGGTGAGAGGGCAGGCGACATCCTTTCTGACTTTGAGAAGACGACCATGCTGGAACGATTGTTGAAAGACCCTCGGACCGAGCGCGTGCTCCTGACGCTGATCATCCTCAACGCCATCACCTTGGGCCTGGAGACCAGCCCTTCGGCCATGGCCGCCCTCGGCCCGGTGCTGATCGCCATCGACCGCATCATCCTGGCGGTGTTCGTGCTGGAGCTGGCCGCCCGCCTTGCGGTCCGCCGCCTCTCCTTCTTCCGAGATCCATGGAGCGTGTTCGATCTTGCCGTCGTCGGGATCGCTCTCATCCCGGCCACAGGTTCGCTGTCGGTGCTCCGGGCCCTGCGGGTGCTGCGGGTGCTGCGCCTGATCACGGCCGTGCCCTCGCTCCAGCGGGTGGTCGGCGGACTGGTCTCCGCCTTGCCCGGCATGGGTTCGATCACGCTCCTGCTCGCACTGATCCTCTACGTCTTTGCCGTGATGGCGACGAAGCTGTTCGGTCAGACCAACCCAGAGCAGTTCGGCTCGCTTGGAGCCACCGCCTATACGCTGTTCCAGGTCATGACCTTCGACGACTGGTCCGGTGGCATCGTCAAGCCGCTGGCGGAGCAGCATCCTTATGCGATTGCGTTCTTCCTGATCTTCATCCTGCTCTCGACGTTCATGGCCCTGAACCTGTTCATCGGTGTGATCGTGAACGCGATCGATGCCGAGACAGCGGAGGATGCGCCGAAACTGACGCACCCGTCCGGGGTCGATGAGCGGCTTGTCGCCGAGATCACCGCCCTGCGGGCCGAGATTGCGGAGCTCAAAGGACACCTGAGCAAGGCCGCCTGACCCGGCCGACAGTCAGATCGCTCCGCCGAAGGTTGTCGGCAGAGCGATCCGATCCCGTGCGAGTTCGACGTGGAGAGTTGCCCGAGACAGGCAGAACAGATTTGGTAAGAACCTGGGAATTACGGTGCTGCTCTATCCTCTGAGTGGAGGCAGCACCATGAGAGGCTACCTGCTCGCCGCGATCGGGCTCGTCGTGGTTTCTTCCGCAGCCGTCGCCGACGGCATGGGCCTGGCCGGATCCCTCTGGCAATGCACCCGCGTAAGCGATCAGTCTCGGTTCGTGATCACCTTCTATCCGGGTGGTGGTGTCGGAGGAGGGGAGTTGGAGGACCACGAGGTGAGCCCCTACATCTTTGACGCCTCCCGCACCAGGCCTGGGGAGTGGCTCGGACAGCGGACGCAGACACGCCGGCGCTCCACCTGGGTTTTCCCGGATCAGAGTATGCGAATTGAGGGGAGTCTCCAGGGATCAGGTCAGCCTGGAGCGCGGCTCGTCGGCACCGAGACCTCGTCAGGGGAAAGATCTGCGGTGACATGTACGGCTCTATCCAAGCTGCCGAAAGTCGGAGAGGGGCTTGTGATCCCGAGGGACAGCCGCTTCATCGACCTGGACGGAGAGGAGGGCGAACTCAAGGTGCCGGCCGGCATCTCCCTCCGGCCGCAAGGGCCATGAGAATCCGTCTGCTCGAACAGACTATAAATCCTGGTGCTCGGACTGCTGCGGCTCCGACACAGTAGGCACGAAATGCCGAGCCTGAGACATTTCTCCCGTTCGCCAAACGGCGTCCTGTTCCAGGAGCGTTACCGCGACCCGTCGCTGCGCCGGCAGTTGCGAAGCCGGCTGGAGGAGGCGGGAATGCTGCCGTGACGGCACAGCCCCTCCCACTCCGAACCAAAGCTGAGTGCGGTGGCGCCGCGTCCATGGCATCATCGTCGCGGCAGGACATGCCGGACCTGCATCGGATGGCGAGGGACCGCCATGGCCGACACCGGAACCGAACGAAGGCTGACCACCATCCTAGCCGCCGACGTGGTCGGCTATTCGCGCCTCGTCGAAGCCGACGAGACCGCAACCCTGGCGGCCTTGCGTGGCCTGCGCCGATCGGTGCTGGAGCCGCTTCTGGCCGAGCATCGAGGGCGGTTGGTGAAGCTGATGGGTGACGGCCTCATCGCGGAGTTCGGCTCCGTTGTGGCGGCGGTCGCCTGTGCGGCGGCGATCCAGGCGCGGTTGGCCGAAGCCCAAGGGCAGGTTCCGCCGGAGCGCCGGATCGTGCTGCGCATCGGCATCAACCTGGGTGACGTGGTAGTCGAGGGCGACGATCTCCTGGGCGACGGCGTCAACGTCGCAGCACGGCTGGAGCAGGCATGCCCGCCGGGCGGCGTGCTGGTTGCCGGAGCCGCCTACGACCAGCTCATCGGCAAGCTCGACGTCCGCTTCGAGGACGCGGGCGAGCTGCGCCTCAAGAACATCGCCCGGCCGGTGCGGGCCTACCGAATGGCGCATGAGGGAGGTCCTGCACGGGCAGTAGCCGCCATCCCTCTGGCCGACAGGCCCTCGGTAGCGGTGCTGCCGTTCGAGAACATGAGCGGTGATCCGGAGCAGGTCTATTTCAGCGACGGGATCACCGAGGACGTCATCACGGAACTCTCCCGCTTCCGCGAACTCTTGGTGATCGCCCGCAACTCGTCCTTTGCCTTCCGCGGGAAAAGCGCGGATGTGCGGGAGATCGGCCGCACCCTCGCCGCGGGCTACGTGGTCGAGGGCAGCGTCCGTCGGGCGGGCAGTCGCGTGCGGGTCACCGCCCAACTCGTCGAGGCGGGTACGGGAACGCATCTGTGGGCCGAGCGCTTTGACAGGGCCATCGAGGACATCTTCGCCATACAGGAGGAGATCGCCAGGGGCATCGTGGCCACGGTCGCCCAGCGGGTCCTGGAGGACAGCGAGGCGGCCGCCGCAGGATATCCGCGCCTACGACCTGTTCCTGCGCGGCCACCGCCTCTCGGACGTCTTCACGCCCGGATCGCAGGAACAGGCACGTGCGCTGTTCGAGCAGGCACGCACGCTCGATCCGACGTTCGCGCGGGCCTACACAGGCCTTGCCTATAACCACTCGAACCGCTCGATCGACGAGGGAGTGGGGATCCCGCGCGAGCGGAATCCGGGCCTGGTCGCGGCGCTGGACCTGGCCCGGCAGGCTCTGACCCTCGATCCCAACGACCCGCGGGTGCAGTCCACGGTCGCCCGTATGCATCTGGCCTGGCGCAACTTCGACTTGGCCGAGCGTCATTTCAACCTGGCCCGGCAGATGAACCCGAACGATCCCACGATCCAAATCATCTGGGCGTGGGCGCAGGCCTGCCTCGGGCATCCTGAGTTGGGGTTACCCGCGGCCGAGTTCGCCAAGCGCCTCAACCCGCGCCACCCGCGCTGGTACGACGACTACCTAGCCCGTATCCTGTTCCTCCTCGGTCGCTACGAGGAGGCAGCCGGAATTCTGGAGCAGAAGACCTCCGCGGAACCCGAGGATCATCCCCGGGACATGGGCTGGCGGACCGCCGCCTGCGGTCACCTCGGCCGGACGGAGGAAGCCCGCCGCTGCGCGGCCTGGTTCGTCCAAGCGGTCGGGAAATACTGGCGGGGCGACCCGGCGGCGGGCCCGCGGGAATACGTCGACTGGTTCGTCGATGCCTCCTGCCTGAGGCGGCGGGAGGACGAGGAGCGCCTCCGCACAGGTCTGCAAGCGGCGGGCTTGCCGGCGTGATAACCGGACGCGGGCCGCGGTGCGCATGCGGGAGGCCACGGGGCGTTCGGCCTCGACCATCGCGGCGTTCCTGAACCGGGCCGAGGCGGGCGAGGTCGTGCTCGGGCCCGAGAGCCTGGTCGTGGTCGACGAATCCTCGATGGTCGACCTGCCCACCTTTTACAGGCTGCTGCGCCATCTGCCCGACGGATGCCGGCTCCTGCTGGTGGCGACCAGGGCTAGCTTCCGCCCATCGGATTTGGCCTTGTGCTGCATGATCTGGTGCACGTGCCCGGGATCCCCGTGGTCCGCCTGGTCCGGGTCCATCGCCAGGCCGCGACCGAGATCTCCCTGGCGGCCGCGGTCGTGCGGGAGGGCCGGATGCCCGACGTGGGTGCCCGGCTCGACGGCTCCGGCGCCGGCGTTGTCTTCCTTAAGGGTCCGGTGATGGCGGGGCGCCTGCCATCGACGACATCGTCGACGTGGTGGCGTCCCTGATCGGCTGGGGCGCGGAGATCCGGGTACTGTGCACGACCAAAGGAGGGGCGGTCGGAACCGAGGTGGTGAACGCCCGCTTCCATGACATCCTCGCCGTGGGCTAGCCGGTGATGTTCCTCCGGAACGACTACCGGCGCGAACTGCGCAACGGCTCGCTTGGCACGGTGGCCGCGGTCATCAGCGAGGACGCCCTGGTGGTGGACTTCGACGGGACGGTCTATGAGCTGGCAGGCCGGGGGCTCGACAACCTGGTGCTGGCCTACGCCGTGACGGTGCACATGGCCCAGGGATCGGCGTTCCGCCGGGTCGTCATGCCAGTCGTCCGGACCCGCCTGCTGGACCGGTCCCTGGTCTACACGGCGGTGACGCGGGCGCGCGAGCAGGTCGTGCTCATTGGCGAGCGTGGTGTCACGGCGTCGGCTGTCGTCGCCGAGGCAAGCGCGCATCGCCGCGAGACCAGCCTGCGGCTTGCGCTTCGCGGCCACCTGCCGCCCCGGCCGGGCGGATAGCCGCCGCTGCCGCCCCCGGCCGCAGCCCCTTGTCTTGTTCTCCCGACGGTCCGAGCCGGTGCCAAGGCGCTCTCAGGCTCGGGAAGAGCGTTCGATGCACTGCCGGACCAAAGCCAACGAGTCTCCTTCGCGGCGATGGATCTTGATTGGAAATGAGAGCTCTTCAGGGTCGGTGGTCCGGGAGGCCACCCGGACCATGAGCCTGCCGCCTTTCACGTCGGCATCCTTCGCGGGACGAATGTCCAGGGCGAACTTTGGCCCGTCGACCTTGTGGCGGAAGCTGTCGCAGCGATACTCCAGTTTGGCGCAGGGGACTTCGAAATCGGTCTCCAGATGGAATGCGTGGCGGTCCCGAGGCCTAATGTTTGGGATCAGGTTGGCGAGGTCGTGGCTGAACCCGTGGTGCATGAGGCGGTCTGCCATCCCAAGATCAGTCAGGAATGACCGGAAACGGCCGCGCGGAGCAACAGGGGGCGGCTTGATGGTGGGCGCCTCCCGTTCCTCGTCATCTTCGAGATCGGGATGGAACATCAGGCCGGGCGACAGGGAAAGCTCGACCACGACTTCATGCGCATAGGCGCCGCCGCTGTTGCGCAGGGCTAGGAAGTGGATTTGTCGATTGGCCTTGTCGCTCTCGTGGGAGAGCATCTCCTTCAGCGTTTTGCGGATGCCGGCGAGCCACTCGTCGTACTGCTGATGGTATTGCCGGATGTCGTCCTCGGACGGCGCGACCCAGGTTCCGCGTGAGAGCCTGTCCATGAGGAGGTCGTAGCCTGCGTTGGGCTCCTTAGTTCTGAAATCGGTTGCTTTGGGAAACATGGAGGCGACCTGTGACGAAAGGGCGTCAACCTCCTCGGCCGTCAGGTTGCGGAAGCTGGTGACCTCCACGATGGCAACGTCGACCGCCGCCCCGTTGCGGTTGGTCAGCCCAACCTCAAATTTCGGCTCGTCTTCTTCGAGGGCGCTGACCCGGCGTTTGAGTTCCTCAACCTCACGATCCGCGTGGTCGGGCTCAGGCGGCGCAAGCCACGCGCCATTCAGGCGATGGTGCGGGAATTTGCGCACCCGTGCGCTGAGGCAGGGCCCCGTGTCGGCCGACAACAACCTCACGTCCACTCCAGGATGGCTGGCCGCATAGCTGATCGCCGCCTGAACGATCCGGTCGTCGTCGCTCGCGCCCGCCCGAACATCAGGGTCCAGGTCATCCAGTTGGATCACGATCCGAGGGTTCTTCTGACGGATCACCTTGCTGAGGTCAGGCGTGTCGAGAAGTTCCCCCATCAAGCTGGATGCTGCCCGCGCCCGCCTTCCACGGCGGCCTCTACCTTCTCCCTTCTGGCGGTCCAATTCCTCCTGAACCGGGCGGGAGATGATCAGCAGGATCTCGTCAGCGTCAGTGACTTCGCGCCAGGGCATGGCGTTCGGGTCAGCCCCTTGGATGAAGAAGTTCGTGTCGACGAAGAAAACGGCAGGCATCGGCATCTCAGGACGACGGTCGAAGATCTGGGGAGGGATGGGCGGGCTGAGTTCACGTCCTCAGGGATTGTTCACTGGGTTACTAGACGGGATCTCTAGAATACGAAAGACCATCTGGCTCGGCATCAAGGCTTGCATTGCGCTGATATTGGGTGCCGGCTCCCGAGTGGCCAGGGACCAGCAGGTTTTGCGATTCTGGATGTTGCGGACGCTGCCGCCTGGGTTTACGGGATACGATTGCCTTTGGTCCCTAACCCCAATTGCCGCGCGACTTGACGGATCCGGTACCAAGCTGGACAAATTCTCTTGGGTCCCCAATGACATTACACACTTGTCATCGCGACCTGCGATAAATGGTTCTAAAGGAGTCCTACTGTAACGGCCTCATGTACGACATCAGTCGCTACCTCCCGTCAAGGTGACCATTGCCGCCGAGGCTCTCCCCGGTCCTAATCAGCCATCGCGGATGCCGGGGATGCGGCGAGAGTGTGCCGTGGCTGCTTCGGACGCGTTGGACGCACCGGTTGCTAGGGAGGGTCGTGCTCAACCAGGAGGTGATCGCCGGGGTCGCAGCGGTTTGGGCGGATGTCTTGGTCCTGCCTTTCCAGGACTACGGTGTCGCATCAGCTTTCTCGTCTGATAGTCGGCCATCCGTCATCTAAACACCTGCCCTGTTTCCACGTCTAAGAGCTTTGAGGTTCTGCGGAAGGCTGAGTGCCGTTACGCTCAGGTTGAGTCCCACCTGCCTCGGTATCCGACCGGGCTGGGGGTGGCTGGCTTGAGAGCGCCAGCGGCGACGCTTCGCATGACGCACGTGGTGCTCTATCATCATCCGGAGGCTCATGAGCGGAGAAGCGGGGAGGTCATGGCGTCTCAACACAGTCCCGAGGACTACCGCATGATCTTCGCCCCGGACGACTTCAAGTGGTCTGGGGAGCGAGCTCCGGGCCTCCCGATCATCTGCGAGCGCGACGGATCCGTGAGCGAGCCGCTCCTGCGCTTTTTCGGATGGTCATTCCGCTACAAGCGTACCGCGATCTCGTCCATGCGGGACGAGGCATACATCCTGCGGGAGTGGTGGGCGTATCTTGAAGGCCGGGGATGCCGCTGGGACGAAGTGGACGACCAGGTCATGATCGACTGGCGCGAGCGGATGAAGGAGGTGAACAAGAAGCTCGGGGCAGATGCTCGCCGTAGCAAGGATCTCTTGTCCGACCAGCGCATCGGCCGCAAACTCTCGACCGTGTTCACGTTCTACGAGAGCGCGGCCCAGGCGATGTTGCTGGACAGGGAACTGGTCGGCGCCAAAGGGCCTATCACTTTCCGGGCTGCGGACAGGGGCAAGGGCCGCGGCGGTGCTAGCATCCCGCCCCAAGCCACCGCACACGGCAGCGTCCGGGTGTGGCGCTGCGCGGAACCCTCAGGACGAAAAGCCACGAGACGGCCTACTCCCGACGACACGGGGGTGGCGTCTGTGTTGGCGTATCTGCGGAGTTCTGCCGAGCACCCGGCTATCGGCGACCGGAACTGGCTCATCGGACGTACGGAGGCCGAGGCCGGTCTCAGGCGCGATGAGGTGGCGAGATTTTCGGTGTTGGCATTGGAGGCTGGGCTGGCGAAGGAGGGGGTCAAGGTTCCAAAGCCCGAGAATAGGGCAGAGGCTGTCCGCGCGGGTTGGCAGCCACAACTCGCAGGCCTTGATGCGGTCGCGAACTGGGCCGAGGGCCGGCAGGCAGTTCTGGACGGGCTCGAGCGGTTGGAGCGACGCCACCGCACGAACGTTTACATCACGGTGACGGGAAAGGGGCAGGTCACGCGGGAGGTGCCATTCCCAATCGACCTTGTCCGGGATCTCCTCGCGATCGGTATCTGGGATGTCCGGAGGGACCAGCTTCTGCGGTGGAGCAATGCCTTGCAGCCGCCGGGCCCGGCGGAGATCTTCCTGTCCGAGAAAACAAGAGGCCCTCTGGAAGCCGACGCGGTCGGCAACCTCCTTAAGCATGCTTTCAACAAGTGTGGGATCCAGGGGAGCGGCCATCGGCTCCGCGCGTACTTTGCCACGAAGCTCGCCGAGCGCCTGTGGGCCGAGGCCTTCGCCGACAACGGGTTCCGTTGGGACCAGCGCGTTGAGAACTTCGTGCTCGACAGGGTGGCCGAGGCCCTCGGGCATGCCAAACCGACCACGACGTGCCGCCACTATCTCGATCTCGGCCGGATGGCATACTTCAAGACCGGATCCAAGTCCGCGCTCCGGGCCATGCGGCATGTCGTGAACGCGATGGCTGCGCACCACCGCCGGATACCGCCGGAGTTCTACGCCAACGTCGCCGAGCTGGTCGAGCGCCGGGGTGCCGGTGTGCCCATCGATGCCTTGCTCAAGGCCATCCTGGAGGATCCGGACTACGCGGTCCCCTCTACAACCACAAGCGGTAGCCCTGCTCCGTTCAGCTTCGGTGACGCTCCCTTCCTTCACATTGTCCCGGCAAAGGAGTAATGTGTGAAAAAAGATCGGCGGGGAGATGATCTCGCTCGCCGCCGTCGAGGCGATGGTCCAGGCCCTGTGGCCGGGCACCACCCATGTGGTGGTGGCGCTGCCCGACGCCCGCAAGGGCGAGCAGATCGTCCTCGTCACCGACAAGCCGGATGCGGACCGCGACGCGCTTCTCCGGCACGCGCAGGCGCAGGGCGTCCCCGAGCTCTGGGTGCCGAAGGCGATCCTCGTCTCTCCGGTTCCGGTGCTCGGCTCCGGCAAGACCGATTACCCCGCCACGGTGGAGATGGCGCGGCGGCTCCTGCCGATGCTCTGACCGGGCCCGCGGATCTTTCGGTCACGAAACGGTGTTGTCCGTTGGGGCGATCCGGCAGCGCCCTAGTTTTCCGGAAAAAGCGCACGGACCGGACGGACGCCATGAAGAAGCTCGCCCTCGTTCTCGCCTTCACCCTCGCCGCGGCCTCCGCCGGGGCGCAGCAGCGCCCCTTCACCCCGGCCATGCCGTGCTTCCAGATCCAGCAGCTCATCGCGGCTCGCGGGGCCGCCGTGCTGAGCACCGGCACCCATACCTACGACCGGTTCGTCCGGGACCGGAGCTTCTGCGAGATCAACGAATATCTCGACCCGGCCTGGGTGCCCGCGCGGGATACGCCCCAGTGCCCCATCGGCTATCGCTGCCGCAGCGACCCGCCGGACTTCTTCTTCGACTGACGCCCCGGGCCGCATCCGCCCTCGGCGCAGCGTCCGGTCGGGGAGGTCCCGCACGAGAAAAGCCCCGGTTTCGCACCGGGGCTTTTCGCTGCGCTCGTCCTGCCGGGGACGATCAGCACTCGGTCTTCTTCGTCGTCTTCGTGTCGCCGAACTCGTCCGTCTTCTGCTTCACTTCCGTGCTGCACCCGACGCTGCCGGTGGTGGTCACGGAGGTGGAGGTCGTCGTGTCGCTTGGCTCGGTCTTGCGCTCGATGGTCGTCTTGCTGCCGAGGAGACCTTCCTCCTTCTTGATGGTGGTCGTGGTGTCCTGCGCGAAGGCCGCCGTGCCGAACGCGCTCGCAAGCAGAACGATTGCCAGTTTCTTCATCTCGAAATCTCCGCAAAAGAAAAGAATCGTTGCCGAGCGAACGTTCCCGCCGGGGCGGTTGTTCCGCGCCGCAGCCGGAGACCGCGGGGTCCCCGTCAGGCCAGCGCCTTGGTCATGAAGAACCGCGGATAGATGGGAGCCGGGCCGTCGATCCGGCCGAAAACCGTGAAGCCGAGCTTTCCCCGCGCGGGAGACCAGTATCGCGGCAAGCGGGCAAAAGAAAGCCCGCTCTGGAGCGGCGGGCTTGGGAAAAGGACCTAGGCCTGCAGTTTACGGACCTGGCACAAGGGGTGTGCGGGGGGCAAAGATAAGGTCCGCATGTGTGAGATGGGGGCAAGCCGGACTCGCGGCAAGGACGCCTCCCATCACGTCTTCGTGTGCGGGCGGCGGGGCTGGTGCGGACGGCGGGGATCGAACCCGCACGGGCATAGCCCGAGGGATTTTAAGTCCCTTGCGTCTACCGGTTTCGCCACGTCCGCATGCGGAGCGAGGGTTATCGGGCTCTCGGCGGAAGCGCAAGTGCGGGCGCAGGCTCGTCCGTCACCCGCGATAGCCGTAGAGCCAGCCGTAGCGCTCCGTCATGCCTTCCGGGCCGAGATGGCGGATCACCCGGTCGCGGCCGAAGGCCACGAGGCCGCCCGCGTGATAGATCCTGCCGTTGCGGCGGGCATGGTCCTGGACCTGCCGGGCCCGGTCGCGGCGGTGCTCCTCGTAGGTGCGGAAGCTCTGGGCCACGTCCGCCCGCGGATCGGCCAGGAGCGCGCCGATGGCGGCGGCATCCTCGATGGCGAGGGCGGCGCCCTGCGCCAGGAAGGGCAGGACCGGGTGCGCCGCGTCGCCGAGGAGCGCGATGCGCCCCTTCGCGAGCCGTGTGACGGGAAGGTCGAACAGGGACCAGCGCAGCCATTCCGTCGCCGCGCCGAGGAGGGCGCGCAGGGCCGGGGCGGCGGAGCGGTAGCGGGCCAGGATCTCCTCCCGGTCTCCGGGAGCGGCCCAGCCCTCCACAGGACTCCGGCTCGCCTCGATGGCGACGATGTTGATCCGCGATCCTCCGGCGACGGGATAGTGGACCACATGCCCCTTCGTCCCGAGCCACAGGCCGGTCTCGTTCCCGGCAAGCGCCGCGGGCGCCGCGCGGCGGTCGACCGTGGTTCGCCAGGCGATCGCATTGCGGAAGCTCGGCGTGCCCGCCTCGCCGACGAACGGCCGGATCTTCGACCACACTCCGTCCGCGCCGACGACGGCCTCCACGTCGAGGGTCTCGCGGGCCGCGCCGGCGGAGACCATGGCGAGGCTCGCCCGCTCCGGGCCGTCCGCAACGCTCTCGACCGTGCGGCCCATGGCGATGCGGATGTTGGGCAGGGAGCGCACCGCGTCGAGAAGGATTGTCTGCAGGTCCGCCCTGTGCACCACCCAGTAGGGAGCCCCGAAGCGCTCGCGCATGAACGCGCCGAGGGCGACTCCGCCGATCTCCCGGCCCGACCGGATGCTGCGGATCGCGACCCTCTCGGGTTCGGTCGCGACCCGGCGCAGGGCGGGCCCGAGGCCGAGGGCGAGGAGGATGCGGCTGGCATTGGGCGACAGCTGGAGCCCGGCGCCGACCTCGGCGAAGCCGGTGCGCCGCTCGACGAGCGTCACCTCGTGGCCCTGGCGGGCCAGCACGAGCGCCGCCGTCAGCCCGCCGATCCCGGCGCCGACGACGGCGAGGGAGCGGGCGCTCACCGGGCCGGATGGGGAATGTCCGCGGCGATCTCGGGCTCGTCCCAGGCGCACTCGGCCGGGCGGGACTCGAAGGTCGCAAGCGCGGGGTCGTACTTGTACAGGGTCGAGCAGTAGGAGCAGACGATTTCCGTGTCTCGGCCCATGTCGAGGAAGATGTGCGGGTGGTCGAAGGGCGGCTTCGCGCCGATGCACATGAACTCCTTCGAGCCCACGTGAATCACGGGGACGCCCGGCTCGTTGTGGAAGTGAGGTGTGCCTTTGTTCTCAGCCATCGCCGTCGCTCTGAACCTGTCGGATTTGGCGCGCACCATAATGTCGGATCGCCCGGGCGCCTAGAGGCTTTTGCAGCCCTGCCATGCGGCCTCCGAGGGTGGAGATTGCGTCGGGGGCAGGGGCTGCCTTAGGGTGCCGGCCCTTCCATTCCCGTATTGCCGGTCCCATGCGCTTCTTCAATTCCGACGGTGTCAGCATCGCCTATATCGACGTCGCCCCCGAGAGCGGGCAGGGGGATCCGATCCTCCTGATCCATGGCTTCGCGTCGAACCATGCGGTCAACTGGGTGAACACGCTCTGGGTGAAGACCCTCCTCCGCGAGGGCTACCGGGTGATCGCCCTCGACAACCGGGGGCACGGGCAGAGCGAGAAGCTCTACCGGCCCGAGGATTACGAATCCGGGACCATGGCCGCGGACGCGTGCCGCCTCCTCGACCATCTCGGGATCGAGCGTGCGGACGTCATGGGCTATTCCATGGGGGCGCGGATCACGGCCCATCTCGCCCTCGCGGCGCCGGAGCGGATGCGTTCCGCGATCCTCGGCGGCCTCGGGATCCATCTCGTGGAGGGCGTGGGCCTGCCGCTCGGCATCGCCGACGCCATGGAGGCGCCGTCCCTCGACGACCTGACGGATCCCATGCAGCGCATGTTCCGTGCCTTCGCGGAGCAGACGAAGAGCGACCTCAAGGCGCTGGCCGCCTGCATCAGGGGATCGCGGCAGGTCCTCACACGGGAGGAAGCCGCCTCGATCCGCGTTCCCACCCTCGTGGCGGTCGGCACCGAGGACGACGTGGCCGGTTCGGGGCCGGAGCTCGCAGCACTGATCCCGACCGCGGTGCCGCTCGACATCCCGGGGCGGGACCACAACCTCGCCGTCGGCGACCGGGTCCACAAGCAGGGCGTCCTCGCCTTCCTGTCGCAAAGGCCGTGAAGGTAACTGCGGGAGAAATTCGCGGAAATGCAGTCGTTTACCCTGCTTCTTCGATAATCCGCTTCAAGAGGCCGGGCCAGGTTGCGTTGCTTGCGAAGCGCTTCAGCTTCGACACGCAGATCATTGATTTCGCGGCGGTCCGTGTCATTTTCCCTAGGGGAATATGGAGGCCGGATGACCCGACTCGACAGCGCCATCCGACGGCTCACCGCCCAGCGCGATCTCCTCGACTGGGCGAGCGGGATCGTCGCGCCGACCGGCTTCGTGCTTGAGCTCGGCCTCGGCAACGGTCGGACCTACGACCACCTGCGGAACCGTCTTCCGGGGCGGGAGATCTATGTCTTCGAACGCCGGCCGGCGGCCCATCCCAGCTGCCTGCCGCCCGAGGGCTATCTCGTGGTCGGCGACGTGTTCGAGACGCTGCCCGCCTTCATGGCGGACAGGGACGCGCGGCGCAGGTGCGCGCTGATCCATGCGGATATCGGCTCGGGCGACGAGCACCTGAACCGGGAGGTGGCCCTTCGCCTCTCGCCGCTCCTCGACCAGCTGCTCCAGCCCGGCGGGCTGCTCCTCGCCGACCGCGGGTTCGAGCTGCCGCACTGCGCCGACATCACCGCCGAGACCGGAATCGCGCAAGGGCGGTATTACGTCTACCGGCGGGAGGACGAGAGCCGGCCCGTTGTGCCGGAGGCCCTGGCCGGGGCGTGATCGCACCGGCCGGGCGCATTCCGGGATCGGGGAATCAGCGGCCGGAGAAGGACGGCTTTCGCTTCTCGAGGAAGGCCTGCCGGCCCTCGACCGCATCCGCGCTGTCGAAGCAGGCGTCCGCCAGGGCGACGGGATCCGTGCCGGGCCGCCCGATCCCGAGCGCCTCGTCGATGGCCGCCTTCGCGGCCCGGATGGTGAGCGGCGCATTCGTGGCGATCTCCGATGCCAGCGCCAGCGCCGCCGTCTCCAGTTCGCCGTCGGGAACGACCCGCTGCACGATGCCGAGGCGCTCCGCCTCCGCCGCGCCGATCCGCCGCGCCGTATAGAACAGGTCGCGGGCGGCGGGGCCGCCGACGGCGGCCGTGACGAGCCGCATGGCGCCCGGCGGGTAGCCGACGCCCAGCTTCGCCGCGGGGATGCCGAACTGGGCGTCGTCCGAGGCGATGCGCAGGTCGCAGGCGAGGGCGAGGCCGAGCCCGCCGCCGAGGCAGAAGCTCCGGATCATCGCGATCACCGGCTTTCCGCAATGGGCGACCCCCCAGAAGGCCGCCTCGTTCGCGGCCTCGTATAGACGCCCTCCCGTGGAATCGGCGCGCACCGTCGCAAACTCGGAAATGTCCGCGCCTGCGGCGAAGGCGCTCGTGCCCGCGCCGCGGAGCAGGATCGCGCGCACCCGCTCGTCCCGCTCCAGCATGGCCATGATCGGCGGAAGGGCCTTCCACATCTCGAGATCGATGGCGTTGTGCCTGGCCGGGTTGTCGATGGCGAGCGTGGCAACGGCACCGTCGAGCGAAACGGAGAACTTCGGGCAGGGCGAGGAAATTTGAACGGGCATGGCCGATTCTGACCTGGGGGAATGGTGAGGCTGCGCCTATCTATGCTAATTCGACCGAACCTAGCGAACCCTCTCCGGCGAGGAGCCCACCATGACACAGCCACGGATGAAGCCGGCCGCTCCGGACCGCGTTGCCGGAACCGTCGATCCCCTCTGGGACCGTCTGCGGCAGGAGGCGGAGGCCGTCGTCCGCGACGAGCCGGCCCTCGGCGCGATCGCCCTCGCCAGCGTGCTCCAGCAGCCGAGCCTCGAGGCCGCCGTCGTCCACCGGGTTTCCACCCGGCTCGGCCATCCGGCGCTGGGAGCGGACATCATCGAGCAGACCTTCCACGAGGCCCTCGGCGACGACCCTCGAATCGGCAAGGCCTTCCGCGCGGACATCCGCGCCGTCCTCGACCGCGATCCCGCGACCACGCGGGTGATCGAGCCCGTGCTCTACTTCAAGGGTTTCCACGCGATCCAGGTCCACCGCCTGGCCCACTGGCTCTGGCAGCGCGGCCGGCAGGATTTCGCGCTCTATCTCCAGAGTCGCTCCTCCGAGGTCTTCCAGACCGACATCCACCCGGCGGCCCGGATCGGCCAGGGCATCTTCCTCGATCACGCCACGGGCCTCGTCGTCGGATCCACGGCGGTCATCGAGGACGACGTGTCCATGCTCCAGAACGTGACCCTGGGCGGGACCGGGAAGGAGCGGGGAGACCGCCATCCCAAGATCCGGCACGGCGTGCTCATCGGCGCCGGCGCCAAGATCCTCGGCAACATCGAGGTGGGGCATTGCGCTCGGGTGGCGGCGGGCTCCGTGGTGCTCAAGCCGGTCCCGCACAACGCGACCGTGGCGGGAGTCCCGGCGAAGGTCGTCGGCAGCGCGGGCTGCCCCGAACCGGCCCGGTCCATGGATCATTGCCTGTCCGAAGAGGGCGAGGCCTGACGCGCCTCCGGGATCGAACCCGGCTTGCCCGCGTTGGCCCGGCATGGCAAGTGCTTCGCCCATGCAAACGAAGAAAGGACTAGCGGTGGACAAAACGGAGATGGCGAAAGTCGAGCGGTATCTGCGCCAGACTTTCGCGAACCACTCGATCCGCGTGGTCGGTCGCCCCAAGAAGACCGATTCGGCGGAGGTTTATATCGGCGAGGAGTTCGTCGGCGTGCTCTTCGTCGACGACGAGGACGGCGACCGCTCCTTCAACTTCACCATGGCCATCCTCGACACGGATCTCGAGGACTGACGGCAAGCGGCGGCGGATTCCGCGCCGCCGCCTCCCTCCCGAAGGAGCCGGCCCGGAGCGGGCTCCACAACATCCGAACGCCCATGCCGATCTACAGCCTCGACGACCGGATGCCGGACCTCCCTGAACCCGGACGGTTCTGGGTGGCGCCCGATGCCCATGTGATCGGCAGCGTCCGCCTCGGTCCGGACGTGGGGATCTGGTTCGGCGCGGTCCTGCGCGGCGACAACGAGCTCATCGATATCGGAGAAGGCACCAACATCCAGGAAGGTGCCATGCTGCATACGGATCCCGGGGCGCCGCTGAGCGTCGGAACCGGCTGCACCGTCGGGCACCATGCCATCCTTCACGGCTGCACGATCGGCAGCAATTCCCTGATCGGCATGGGGGCGACGATCCTCAACCGGGCGCGGATCGGGGCGAATTCCATCGTGGGCGCCAATGCCCTGGTCACGGAGGGGAAGGAATTCCCGGACAACGCCCTGATCGTGGGATCGCCGGCGCGGGTGATCCGCGCGCTCGACGAGGCCGCCGTCGAGCGCCTGAGGGCCTCGGCGCAGGGCTACGTGGCGAACTGGAAGCGTTTCGCTTCCGGTCTGAAGCGGATCGGCTGACCCGCCTCGCCCGCCTTCAGCGGTTCGCTGTGGTGGTCGGGGAGCTGACCGTCGGCGAGGTGATGCCGCCGAGGGACACCCAGCCGGTCGCCGTCTGGCTTTCGCGCTTGATGTAGACGTAGCCGGTCCGGTCCCAGGGGAGCACCGCCGAGGTCTTGTTGTCGAGCACGTAATCGCCCTGCTTGGTGCGGATCAGCAGCACCGCATGGCCCTCTCCGAGCTCATCGATCACCACCGTCATCCGCATGGCGCGGCGGGGCAGGCCGTTCTCGGCCAGGATGCGGCGCTTCAGGAGCTGGAAGTCCTCGCAGTCGCCCTTGCCGTCGTCGGGGAAGCCCCAGACGTCGACCACGCCCCAGTGGTCCTGGTCCGTCACGGCCTTCACGGTGGAGTTCACGCGCTGGTTCACCGAGGTGATCAGCTTCCAGGTCTGGGGGGTGAGCTCGATGGTTTCCGGCTCGGCGGTGTTGACCGCGCACTCGGAAGGATATTTCTCGCAGAACCTGACCCAGCCCATGATGGGCTTGGCGCTGCCCATGTCCATGATGGAATGGCCCGCCGGGGGAAGGGCCGCGAGGGTCTGCGCCTCGGCGAACCACGCCGGCGCCAGAAGAGAGAGACCGAGGAAAGCCGTACGAACGAATTTGGAGGAAAGAAGCGACTTCGTCGCCTGGCCGAACAAATTCTTGAAACAATCCTGCCGCATGCCCCACCAGCCGGTTAATGTTCTTTTAACCAAACTGACACGGTGGGATTCGCGGCTCAAGCAAAAAGTAAAAGGTGAGTTAACGCGTCGCGGTGGGATCGGTTCCGGTATGGTTAACGAAAATTATCCACCGTTCAGCGGCGGAAGCTTGGCCGTTTGCCTTGAGCCTGGAGGATCTTACATGCAGTTACCGCTAGGGGAAGTGCCCGATGCGATCATCGGGCACTTCCCCCGGAGCACCTTCGCTGGTGCGGCGCGTTCCGCCGTGCAAAGCTTTTTCCATGATGCCGAATCCTGCACGCTCCTCCCGTGAGCCGATCCTCAACCTGCCTTCCGTCGTCGCGTGGAGCATCGGCGTCCTCGTCGGCATTCATGCCCTGCGGTCGTTCCTGTCGGAAGAGACGGATTTTCGGCTCCTCCTCGACTATGCGGTGATTCCCGCCCGTTGGGCGGTGGCCTATGGAGGGGTCGAGGTCCAGGAGGTCCTGAACGCCCTGCGGCGGGCTTCGTCCCCGGAAAGCTCCTCCCTTGTGGCGCTCGGACGGTTCGTTCTTCAGGACGGGGAAGGGCGTCCCTGGACGGCGCTGACCTATGCGTTCCTTCACGGCTCCTGGAGCCACGTGCTCATCAACGGCATCTGGCTCGCCGCCTTCGGAACCCCCATCGCCCGCCGCTGCGGCACGGGACGGTTTCTCGCCCTCGCCGCCGTGTCGGCCGTGGGCGGCGCCGTGCTCTATGCCTTCATGAATTCCCTGCAGATCATTCCGATGATCGGCGCCTCGGCGGCGGTGTCGGGCATGATGGCGGCCGCCTCCTGGTTCATGTTCGCTCCGGCGGAGTGGCTTCCCGAAGGGCGGCCGACCCTCGCTCACGAGCGGCGGCGGGAGGGGCTTCTGGACATCGTCCGAAACCGGCAGGTCCTGATCTTCCTCGGCGTCTGGTTCGCGGCGAACTACCTGTTCGGCTTCGTCCAGCCCTTCGGCGTCGCCGATGCCAGCATCGCCTGGGAGGCCCATGTGGGCGGCTTCCTCGTCGGGCTGGCCTTCTTTCCCCTCCTCGATCCCCTGCCGCCCCGCCGTTCGCGCCTGCCCGCTTGAAAAGGCGGCCGTTTCGCCGGATCATTGCTTTCTGACGCCGGGTCAGGATCGTCCCTGGGACGGGGTCCGGCATCGGTCTAGCGGCCGCGACGGCGCGGACCTCGCAGCCGCGCAACGGAGGCGAGCATGTCCGTCCATCGAATCCTTTCGACCAAAGGCCGCAACGTGGTGACCATCGGGCCGCAGAGGACCCTGGGCGAGGCCGCCCGCATGCTGGCCGAGCACAGGATCGGCGCCCTGCTGGTGGTCGACGGGGTCCGCCCGGTCTCGGGGATCGTCTCCGAGCGGGACATCGTCCGGGCCGTCGCGGAGCAGGGGCCCGCGGCCCTCGAGGCGCCGGTCTCCCGGTTCATGACGGAGAAGGTCGTCACCTGCACCACGCGGACCGCCGTGAACGACCTGATGGAAGCCATGACCAACGGCAAGTTCCGCCACGTCCCCGTCGTGGAGGACGGAGCGCTGGTGGGCATCGTCTCCATCGGCGACGTGGTGAAGAACCGCCTGGCCGAGATCGAGGCCGAGGCTCAGGCCATCAAGGACTACATCGCCACCGCCTGATCAGACGCCCTGGGTTTCCTGGATCAGCTCCAGGATGTCGGGCAGGGCGCGCTCGGTCGCCTGCCGGCCGAGGGCGATGCACTCCTCGGCCCGGTGAAACTCGAACAGGCCCATCTTGGAGAGCTTGGGAGCGATCATCACGTCGGGAGGGTCGCCGGCGAGGCGGGAGCGGGCGATCCGGTCCTGGGTGATGTTGAAGGCGTCGACCATCACGGTCGCGATGCCGGGCGCGTTGGGCTTGCGCGGCTTGCCCGCGCGGGACGGCGGGAAGATGCCCCAGCGCCTCGGCTCCACCATGGCCTCCTCGATCTCGCGCTCGTCGCTGTCGGAATCGTAGGACTGGATCACCGTGCCGCGGATCCGGATCTCGCCGTTCAGGTTCACGCAGATCACGAGGTCCGCGCCGAGGGCGCGGGCGGCGGTGATCGGGATCGGATTGACGAGTGCGCCGTCCATGAGCCAGCGGCCGCCGATCAGCACCGGGTCGAACACGCCCGGCAGGGCATAGGATGCCCGCATGGCCTGGACGAGGGAGCCGCGGGTCAGCCAGATCTCGTGGCCGCTCGCCAGTTCCGTGGCGATGGTGCAGAAGCGGATCGGCAGGTCCTCGACCTTCTTGTCCGTGAGGTCGTGGTCGAGCAGGCGCTGCAGGCGCGTTCCGGCGATCAGGCCCGACCCGCTGATGTGGAAGTCGAGCAGGCCCATGACACGGCGCTTGGTGAGGGAGCGGGCGAAGGTCTCGAGTTCGTCGAGCTTGCCGGCCGCATAGCAGCCGCCGACCACGGCGCCGATGGAGCATCCGGCGATCACGTCCGGCACGATGCCGGCCTCGCTCAGGGTCCGCAGGACGCCGATATGGGACCAGCCCCGGGCGGCGCCGCCGCCGAGCGCCAGGCCGATCCTGATCCTGGAACGGGGTTCCCGCTCGACCGACGCCGGCACCTCCGCAACGGTTCCGCCGCCCCCCGACCCGGCGCTGCGCCGGGCGATGTTGTCCCACAACATGACCGAACTCCAGACCTGCGCGCCCTTTATGCCCGCACCCTCGTGAAGGTCTTATGAATAACGCGCGACAAGCTTATCGGGTCGGCCGGGGAGAAGGGAAACTTTGCCGGGGCGAGAGCACCGGCCGCGCCACCAGGACGACGACAAGGGCACCCAGGGCCAGAAGGCCGAACATGGCGCGAAGGCCCAGGAGGTCCGCTCCGAAGCCGATGAGCGGCGGGCCGAGGAGCAGGCCCGCGTAGCCCAGGGTCGCCACCATGGCCACGCCCATGCTCGGGGGAATGCCGGGCGTCTCGCCGGCGGTGCTGAAGAGGACGGGTACCACGTTGGCGAGGCCGAGCCCGACGAGCGCGAACCCCGCGGAGGCGGCGGCCGGCTGCGGGACCGCCAGCGCAAGGACAAGGCCGGCGGCCGCCAGGAGCCCGCCCGCCATCAGGGTCCGGACACGCCCGAGGGAGCGGACGGCGAAATCGCCCATGAAGCGGCAGGCGGTCATGGCGAGGGAGAAGGCCGCGAAGCCGCTCACCGCCCGCTCCAGGCTCGCCCCGGCGACGGTCTGGAGGTAGATCGCCGACCAGTCCACCATCGCGCCCTCGACCAGGAAGCAGAGGAGCGCCAGCCCGGCGAGGGCGAGGACGCCCCGCCGGGGCAGGGCGAGGCCGTGGCTCCCGCCGGCGCGGTCCGCCTCGCGCATGACCGACAGGGACGCCGCCAGGAACAGGAGCGCGGTGCCGCCGCAGGTGACGAGCAGGGTGGGAACGATGTCGAGGCCCCGGGCGATCAGGGCCCCCGAGGCCGCCGCGCCCAGAAGGCCGCCCAGGCTGAAGAAGGCGTGGAAGGAGGACATGATCGCCCGGCCCCAGGTCCGCTCGACCAGGGTGGCGTTGGTGTTCATGGAGACGTCCATGGTGCCGTTGCAGGCTCCGGCGACGAAGGCGGCGGCGACGAGGGCCGGCAGGGTGGGCGCGAGGCCCGGGAGAACGAGGGTTCCGGCGAAGGCGAAGGCGGCGGCGGTCGCGACCCGGCCGCTCCCGAAGGCGGCCGTCATCCAGCCGATGAGGGGCATGAGGAGCACCGCTCCGAGCCCGAAGGCGAGGAGGGCCATGCTGAGCTCGCCGTCCGACAGTCCGAGCGCGGCCTTGAACCGCGGAAGCTGCGCGGCCCAGGTTCCGATCAGGAAGCCGTTGCCGAGGAAGAGGGCGCTGGTGGCGGCGCGCGCCGCACGGAGGTCGTGTCGCATCGTCCTTCAGGTTCTAGACCGTGCGGCGGCGCGGTTCACCCCGACGATCGGGAATGGCAGCCATCCAAATCCGTGAGGGTCGGTGGAACCGTCGCTCCAGGCCGGGACGGCGCTCAGCCATGTCGAAGGACGGCCTTTCCGTCCTGCACAGCGACCCTCCGGTAGAAGCAGGAGCGGCGGCCCGTGTGGCAGCAGCCGCCGTCGCCGGCGACCCTGACCTTGAGCCACAGGGCGTCCTGGTCGCAGTCGACGCGCATCTCGACCACGGTCTGGACCTGCCCGCTCGTGGCGCCCTTGTGCCAGAGCTCGCCCCGCGACCGGGACCAGTACCAGGCCTCGCCGGTCTCCAGGGTCCTGGCCAGGGCTTCGGCGTTCATGTGCGCGACCATGAGCAGTTCGCCCGTCTCCGCATCGGTCGTCACGCAGGTGACGAGGCCGTCGGAGCCGAAACGGGGCGTGAGCACCGTGCCCTCCTCCAGTTCCGCCTTGGGGCCGGGGGAGGGGAATGCGGGGGACGCGCACATGGGAGATCCTCGAAGGAGGCGGGCCGCCGCGGGCGACTCGCTCGGGAGCGGTTGGGCTCAAGCCTTACCCTGGCGGACCAGCGTGAGGAAGCGCACCTGCTCGGCCGGGTCGTCCTTGAACACGCCCAGGAACTGGGTGGTGAGGGTGATGGCGCCGGCCTTCTGCACGCCGCGCATGGACATGCACATGTGCTCGGCCTCGATCATGACCGCCACGCCCCTGGGGTCGAGGGAGTCCTGCAGCGCGAGGGCGATCTGCGCCGTCATCGTCTCCTGGGTCTGGAGGCGCCGCCCATAGACCTCGACCAGGCGGGCGAGCTTGGACAGGCCGACCACGCCCTTGGAGGGATAGTAGCCGATATGCACGTTCCCGTAGAACGGGACCATGTGGTGCTCGCAGTGGGAATAGAACGGGATGTCGCGCACGAGGACGATGTCGTCGTAGCCCTCCACCTCGGCGAAGATCTTGTTGAGGATCTCGCGGGGATTGTCCTTGTAGCCCGCGTAGAACTCCTTGAAGGCCTTGGTCACCCGTTTCGGCGTTTCGAGAAGCCCTTCCCGGTGCGGATCGTCGCCCGCCCAGCGGATCAGGGTGCGGACGGCCTCCTCCGCCTCCTCGCGGGTGGGGCGCTCGACGGCGTCCCTCTTGGAGGGTTTTACATGCTTGCTCAGGGACTTAACCACATCGTCCATGTGGAGCCTCGTTTCTTCGTTGCGGATGACCGGCGCCCGTGGCGGGCCGCCGACGTTCTGTGCGTGCGGCCCGGCCGTTCGGATGCGGCCGGGTCGCGGATCGGGCGTGCAGGGCTTATATTGGTCATCGGTTCCTGCCTGTCACCTCATGATCCGATGCTGAACGAGATCTACAGCCGCCGCATTCTCGAACTCGCCGCCGCGATCCCGCATCTCGGGCGGCTCGCGGACGCGGACGCCAGCGCGACCGCCCATTCCAGGCTGTGCGGCTCGACGGTGACGGTCGATCTCAAGGTCGAGGGCGACGTGGTGACGGCCTTCGCCCACGACGTGAAGGCCTGCGCCCTCGGCCAGGCCTCCTCCTCGATCATGGGACGCCACGTGATCGGCTCCACGGCGCAGGAGCTGCGGGAGGTCCGGGAGGCCGCCCACAGGATGCTCAAGGCCGGCGGCGAGCCGCCCAAGGGGAAATGGGCCGACCTCGCCGTGCTGGAGCCCGTCCGGGACTTCAAGGCGCGGCACGCCTCGGTCCTCCTCACCTTCGACGCGGTGGTCGAGGCGCTCGACCGGATCGCGGCGCGGCGGGGGCAGGGGACATAGATGGCCAGTCCCGTCCGGCAGGCGGCGCACCTCGCGATCCGCGGCTACCAGCTCACCCTCTCGGGGCTCGTGGGGCGCCAGTGCCGCCACCTGCCTTCCTGCTCCGAATACACGGACGAGGCCATCCAGCGCCACGGCTTCTGGGCCGGAGGCTGGATGGGAGTCGCGCGCATCTGCCGCTGCGGTCCGTTCGGCACGTCGGGGCTCGATTACGTTCCGGAAACGTTGCCCGAAGGGGCCGCCTGGTATAAGCCCTGGACCTACGGTCGCTGGAGAGGCGTGAACGCCCCGGCGATTTCCTGCGAGTCGGTCGAACCTGACGGCGGCTGATTCCTTCCCGTTCCAACCATCCGTCGGCCCCCGCTTACCTGCTCCGTTGGCAGGAGTGAGCAAGGAGAACCTGATGATCACGCTGACATTTCCCGATGGCGCCCAGCGGCAGTACGCACCCGGAACGACCGGGACGGAGGTCGTGGAGGGCATCGCCAAGTCTCTCGCCAAGCGCACCGTCGCCATGGCCCTCGACGGGACCGTCGCCGACCTGTCCGATCCGATCCGCAGCGACGCGAGGATCGAGTTCCTCACCCGCGAGGATCCCCGCGCCCTGGAGCTGATCCGGCACGACTGCGCGCACGTGCTCGCCGAGGCGGTGCAGGAGCTGTTTCCCGGCACCCAGGTGACCATCGGCCCGGTGATCGAGAACGGGTTCTACTACGACTTCGCCCGCGACGAGCCGTTCACGCCCGAGGACTTCGCCGCCATCGAGGCGAAGATGCGCGAGATCATCGCCAGGGACAAACCTTTCACCAAGGAGGTCTGGAGCCGCGAGAAGGCCCGGCAGGTCTTCGCGGAGAAGGGCGAGCGCTACAAGGTGGAGCTGGTCGACGCGATCCCCGAGGGGCAGGATCTCAAGATCTACTACCAGGGCGACTGGTTCGACCTGTGCCGCGGGCCGCACATGACGTCCACGGGCAAGATCGGCACCGCCTTCAAGCTCATGAAGGTGGCCGGCGCCTACTGGCGCGGCGATTCCAACAACCCGATGCTGACCCGCATCTACGGCACCGCCTGGGCCCGGCAGGAGGACCTCGACGCCTACCTGAAGCAGCTCGAGGAGGCCGAGAAGCGCGATCACCGGCGCCTCGGCCGGGAGATGGACCTGTTCCACTTCCAAGAGGAGGGGCCCGGCGTCGTCTTCTGGCATGCGAAGGGCTGGACCCTGTTCCAGGAGCTGGTCTCCTACATGCGCCGCCGCCTGAAGGGCGACTACCAGGAGGTCAACGCGCCGCAGGTGCTCGACTCGTCCCTCTGGGAGACCTCCGGCCACTGGGGCTGGTACCGTGAGAACATGTTCGGCGTGCAGTCCGCGGGCGAGGAGGCCGAGGACAAGCGCCTCTTCGCGCTCAAGCCCATGAACTGTCCGGGTCACGTGCAGATCTTCAAGCACGGGCTGAAGTCCTACCGCGATCTGCCGATGCGCCTCGCGGAGTTCGGCGTCGTCCACCGCTACGAGCCGTCCGGCGCGCTGCACGGGCTCATGCGCGTGCGCGGCTTCACGCAGGACGACGCGCACATCTTCTGCACGGAAGAGCAGATGGCCGAGGAATGCCTCAAGATCAACGATCTGATCCTCTCGACCTATGCGGATTTCGGCTTCGAGGACATCGTCGTGAAGCTCTCCACGCGGCCCGAGAAGCGCGTCGGCAGCGACGCCCTGTGGGACCATGCGGAGGACGTGATGATGCGCGTCCTGAAGCAGATCGAGGAGCAGTCCGGCGGGCGCGTGAAGACCGCGATCAATCCGGGCGAGGGCGCCTTCTACGGCCCGAAGTTCGAATACGTGCTGCGCGACGCGATCGGCCGCGACTGGCAGTGCGGCACCACGCAGGTTGACTTCAACCTGCCCGAGCGGTTCGGCGCGTTCTACGTGGACCAGGACGGGCAGAAGAAGACGCCGGTCATGGTGCACCGGGCGATCTGCGGCTCCATGGAGCGCTTCACGGGCATCCTGATCGAGCACTTCGCCGGGCACTTCCCGCTGTGGCTCGCACCCGTCCAGGCGGTGGTCGCCACCATCACCTCCGACGGGGATGCCTATGCGGAGGAGGTGGTCCGCGCCGCCCGCCGCATGGGCCTCAGGGTCGAGGCCGACCTGCGCAACGAGAAGATCACCTACAAGGTCCGCGAGCATTCCCTCGCCAAGGTCCCGGTGCTTGTCGTGGTCGGCAAGAAGGAGGCCGCCGAGCGCACGGTGTCGATCCGCCGCCTCGGCAGCCCCGACCAGAAGAGCATGACCCTCGACGAGGCCCTGAGGTCCCTGGTCGCCGAGGCGGTCGCGCCCGACCGCCGCCGCGCCGCGCAGGTCGTGGCCGAGCCCGAGCGGGACCTGACCCTCGACGGCCACCACGTGGTCGCGCGCACTGTGGCGTGATCCGAAAGCCGGCCCGCGCCGTCTCGGGCGGGGGTTGGCTGTTCCCAGCTAGCTCGGCTGCCGCTACCGTCCCGTCGTGCGCCCGCCCGAGGCGGAACCGGCCGCGACCCCCGCCGTGCCGCTGCCCGGATTGCCGGTCGCGACGCCGGAATCGCCGACTTCCGTGCCGGAGGCGTGGCCCGGCTGGTGCTGCCCGACCCTCAGGTTGTTCTGCACGTGCGCGACGCCGGAGACGGATTCGGCGAGATCCTCGGCCCGTCTCTTCTCCCTGCGGTCGCGGACCGTGCCGCTCAGGGTAACCTCTCTGTCCCTGACGCTCACCTCGATCTCCGAGGCGTCGACGAGGGCGTCGTCCATCAGGCGCTCGCTGACGTCCTCGCGGATCCGCTCGTCGGAGCGCCGGTAACCGCGCGGCCCCTTGCCGCGATGCTCGCCCCGGCGCACTTCGCCCGCGCTGGCGGTAGCGTCGTTCTCGAAGAGGGTGTTGCCGGGGCCGCTGCCGTAGTTGCGGTGGTCGCGCCGTTCGTTCACGAGGCTCCAGGTGCGCTCCCGATCCTGGGCCCGGCGGTCTTCCGGGCTGCTGTCGTCGCCGGGATGTTCCCAATGGCCCGTGGCCGTGGACGTCCCGAACCGGCGGGGACGGTAGCCTCCCCCGCCCAGGCCCGGATCGAAGGCGCCGTAGCCCTCTCCGTAGTTCCGGTACCCCTCGCCGCCGAAGCCGCCGCGCATCTGCGGGTTGCGGTCGCGTTGGCCCGGGCCGACCGGCCCGCCCGCGGTGCCGAACGCCGCCCGCTCGTCGTCCGCCTCGCGGAAGCGGAAGAGGGGGCGGTCCGCGCTCCGCCTGTGGAGGGGGGTATGCCTCGGGCGGCGGTCCTCGCCCTGCCGCTCGTCCCGCTCCCGGCGGGCGAGGGCGCGCCTTTCCGCAGCGGTCAGAGGCTCCGGGCCCGGCCGTTCCTGGCCGCCGGCGACGGAGCGATCCGGCTCGGAGGGCATCGAGATGCGCCGGAGGGCGCGGGAGGCGCTCTCCCGCTCGTCGGTGGCGAGATCGCCGAGGGCGACGATGCCGACGAGGTGCTTGTCGTGGTCCACCACCGGGAGGCGGCGGATCTGGTGGTCGCTCATGAGTTCCACGATGTGCTCCACGTCGTCGTCGTCGAAGCACCACCAGACATTGTCGGACATCACGTCCCGCACGGGGGTATCGGGCGGAAGTCCCGCGGCGGTGGCGCGGATCGTGATGTCGCGGTCGGTGATCATGCCCTTCAGCCGGCGCCCGTCGCAGACCGGCAGGGAGCCGACGTTCATCTCGTCCATCAGGCGCGCCGCATCGCGGATCGAGCGGTCGGGCGCGATCACGCGGACATGGCGTGTCATGACATCTGCAATCTTCATGAGCTTGCTCCCGGTTGCGGCCGGCCATGAAGTCTCGCGGGCAGGAGCTCCGGCGGCCGTGCATTGCCGAGCGGTCAATGCCGCCGGAGCCGGAAAGGTTCGGCGCGAAGCTCTTCGAAAGGCCGGGTCAGGGCTCGGCCCAGGGCCGGCTCAGGGCTTCGCGACGATCTCGACGTCGCGGTCGAGGCCGCTTTCCACCTTGAAGTCGCGGGTGTGGACCTTGCCCTCGTGCCGGGCGATCAGGACATAGTCGCCCTCGGCCAGGGTCACGGACGGGAAGGCGCCGATCGCCTCGCGGATCACGTCGCCGCCGGGAGTCAGCACGCTGAAGGCGGTGCCGGCGAAGGCCTCGCCGCCCTCGGCCGCCACGAGCTTGAGCGTCACGGTGGCGGCCCGGTGGTTGAGGGTGGCCTCGGTCACCTTGCCGGTTTCCACCTTCAGGTCCGCGCGCATGATGGCGTTGGCGTCTCCATAGGTGGAGACCACGTGATAGGTGCCCTCGGGCAGGCGGATGACCTCGTCCGCCCGGGCGTTGGCGATGACGAGGCGTCCCTCCGAGTTCGAGCCGATGGGCACGTAGACCGAGAAGGAGAGCTTGCCTGCGGGGATCGCCGTATCGCTCACCGCTCCCCGGAGCCTCAGGGCCCCGGCGCTGATGACGAGCCGCTCCGACAGGTTGCCGGACTGGACGGTCAGGCGTTTCGAGGCCCCGGCGAATCCATAGGCGACGTGGACGATGTAGTTCCCTGGCGAGAGGGTGAAGCTCGGGGTCGGGCTGCCGGAGCGGGCGACGATCGTCGGCTGCGTGGTGTCGCCCTTGTCCTCATAGACGCGCCAGATCAGCCCCGACCGGATCGGCTGGTTGTCGGGAAAGACGGCGCTCGCCGAGAGAGTGACCTGGCTCGTCGAGACCGAGGGTGGCGGCTTCTGGGCGAGGGAGGGCACGGCCGGGCTCGTCTGGGCCAAGGCGGCGCCCGGCAGGAGCACCGCTGCCAGGAGGGACAGGAAGAGGCGGGTTGTCACGTCGCGAACCATCCGGGGCAGCATCACCGAAGCCGGGGAGCCTCGGCGGTTCTGATCGGCGCTTCCTTCCTGCTCTTCAGGAGGTCGGAAGCGGCCGTGACCAGATTTTCATAGGAAATGGGGCGAAAATTGAACTCGACCCGGTGCTTTCCCTCGGGAACCTCGACGCCGCGGAAGAGCAGGTTCGCCCGCAGCAGGGGCTTGCGCTCCCCGTCCACGGTGACCTCCCATCCGGGATAGTAGACATCGTGGAGCACCAGCACGCCGGCCGCCTCCGCCTCCACCTCGACGGTGACGGAATTGCGCTGATAGCTGACGATCCGGACGCGATCCTGGAGGTCCTTCGGGCTCGCTCCCTCGGCGGACGAGGCATAGCGCTCCTTGAGGAGCGGCATGCTCGCATCGTCGATCAGGGCCTCGCTCTGGCGGTTGAACTCCGGCAGCTCCTCCTGGTCGAGGGCGGCCTCGGAATTCACCGGGCTCACCTCGTGCGCCACATAGGCGCGCGGGCTCGCGCCGTTGAGGCGGTAGATCCACATGCGGCCGGTGCCATAGACGATCTCGGCGCCGGTCAGACGCGGGAAATGGCGCGGCATCCGCTCGATGGGCCGGTCGAGGACGAGGTATTCCAGGCCGAGCAGGCTGGCGAGGCGGCACTTGTAGCCGCGGAACGTCGCCGGGAAGGTGCGCAGGTTCGGATCCTCGGCGTTCTCCCCCGGGCCGACCGCGCGCTCGTAGTCGGCGAGCCGGAGGGGATTGTAGCCGATGATGTCCTCGAGCTGGAGGACCATGGAGGCATTCTGCCAGGGGCCGCCAAGGCCCAGGATCTCGACGCGCGGATAGTCTCCCTGGGCATGGCGGTCGGCCAGCTCGCGCTTGAGGATCTGGAGGCCCTGGAGCTGCTCCGGCGGCAGCTGCCGGAAGACCGCGTAGCGCTCGGCGGGCTCGGCGTTCAGGGCGGAGCCCGCATGGCGCAGCACGAGCTCCCCGCCCGTGACGACGATGAGCAGAGCCGCCGAAAACTCGCGCCAGCGCGGCGTGAGGCTCGTCCTGGCGAGGAGGACGATGAGCAGGGCGGCGGCGACAAGGCCGAGGCCGATCTCCCGCATGGCGGGCGCGCCCTGTCCGGCCCGCAGGGCGAAGGCCATGGCGCTGGCGATTGCGGCGATGACGAGGGCGAGCGCCAGCATCGGCAGGAAGAGGTGCAGCTTGCCGAGGGCGGAGGCGGTCCAGCGCGGGAGCCCGTCGGCGATGTAGCGGTGGACCAGGTATCCGGCCGCGAAGGCGAGCATGATGTTGACGAGGAACGTCGCGTCCGCCGGCCTGCGGTAGAGGTCGACGCCGGGCATGTGGTCGAAGATCAGCTCGAAGCCGGGCGTGTAGCGGCCCAGCGCGTAGAGCAGGGCGAGGAGCCCGACGGCCAGGAAGAAGCGGAACTCCCGCGCCAGGAGGCGCCCGGCGGCGACCCCGTGCCAGAGCAGGAGGAGGGCCGGGATGGTGCCGATGAAGAGATAGTTGGTGGCCCGGTCCGTCCAGGTGCCCTCGGAGAGGCTGTGCCAGTCGGGGCCCCAGTAGTCGTAGGTCCAGCGCAGGGAGCCGAACACGTTGCCGAACAGGATCGTCGCGAGGCTCTCCGGGGGCAGCGAGCCCATGGCGGCCACCCCGAAGCCGAACGAGGGCCGGGTCGAGGTCGCCAGGAACTGCATGGTCAGAATCACCGGCACCGCCATGAGCGCCCCGCCGATGGCACCCATGGTGAGCAGCACCCCCAGGCGCGACCGGAAGAAGGCCAGGGGCCGCTCCGCCGTGACGATCCGGTAGCCCGCGGCGGCGATCAGGGTCAGGTCGCACAGGAACGCCACCTGGTCCCGCCCGATGGTCATGAGAACGGCAACGACGGCGAAGAGCGCTCCGAAGCGGTAGGAGCGGCGGTCGAGGGCTTCCTCGAGGAGGAGCAGGGCGAGGGGGAACCAGCCGTAGCTGAGGATGATGCCGGTGTGCTGCAGGCGTGCGCTCGCCGAACCGCCCAGAATGAAGACGATGGCGGCCACGACCGCGCCGGCGGGGTGCCAGCCCCGCCGCCGGAACAGGGGCACGAAGGCCAGGGCGCCGGGGAGGAAATGCGCGAAGACGACGAGGTCGAAGAGCTGCATGGAGGGCTCGGGCACGAGCCAGCCGAAGAGCAGCATGGTCGGGGTGAAGAGGAGCGACTGCGGATCGGCCGCCGAAGGATGGCCGCCGAAGTGATAGGGGTTCCAGAACGGCATCTCCCCATGGGCCAGGGCCGCGCCGAGATAGCGCAGGGTGGGATAGAACTGGTTCTTGGAATCCCACGGCACGACCGTGCCCGTGAGCGGCCAGACGAGAGCCGCGAGGGCCCAGAAGCCGAGGATGAGCGCCAGGGCAGTGAGCGCTGGCCGCGCCGTCCAGATTCCGAACCTGGAGGTCCCGCCCGATACAGATACCGACACCGATGGATTCATTTGTTCTTGATGCGGCGTTCCGCCCGGGTTTTCCTTGACCGACCTCTACGAAGGAGCCCGAGACCCATCGGGCCCGCTGCTCCCCTGCCGCGGTCTTCGTGGTTCCGGAAACCGGCTTGGCGTGCCGACGCACTCCCCCTATACATCCGTCGCGCGTATTTCTTGTGTGCGACGTCCCCCCTCGAATGCCCGCGCTCCCTCAAACGCAACAAGAGGGCGATAGCATGGCAGAAGATCCATGGCCATGAACTCACTCTCTTGGGGCATACCCACACTGTTTCACATAATCCGTCCCGGATGAAGGCCCTATGAACGAAAGCCTTGCCCGTCTTCAGCAACGCCGCTCCGTCCCCGCCCGCTGGCTCGGGGAGCCCGGCCCGAGCAGGGAGGAGATCGAAACGCTCCTGACCGTCGCCGCCCGCGTGCCCGACCACGGCAAGCTCGTGCCCTGGCGCTTCGTCCTCATCGAGGGGGAGGGGCGCCTCCGGCTGGGGGAGGTGCTGGCGGAGGCGTTCCAGGCCGACAACCCGGGGGCCGAGGCCGAGAAGGTCGCCGCCGAGCGGGAGCGGTTCGCCCATGCCCCCCTGGTCGTGGCCGTGGTGTCGCGGGTGAAGCCCCACGTGAAGATCCCCGACTGGGAGCAGATCCTGTCCGCAGGGGCGGTCTGCATGAACCTCCTCAACGCGGCGACGGCGCTGGGCTACGGAGCGGTCTGGCTGACCGGATGGGCGGCCTTCGACAGGCGCGTCCTCGACGCCCTCGGTCTCTCGCCGGAGGAGCGGATCGCCGGCTTCGTCCATATCGGTACGGCCGCGGAAAAGCCGACGGACCGGGCAAGGCCCGATCTCGCCGAGATCGTCACCCGCTTCTGAGGAGCCCCATGTTCTACGAGACCGCCAGAGGCCACGGCCTGCCGCACGATCCCTTCAAGGCCATCGTGACGCCGCGCCCCGTCGGCTGGATCACGGCCATGAGCGCCAAGGGCGAGGTGAACCTGTCGCCCTATTCGTTCTTCAACGCGGTCTCGGAAAAGCCGGCCATGGTCGCGTTCTCGTCGAGCGGCCGGAAGGATGCGCTCACCTTCATCGAGGAGACGAAGGAGTTCGTCTGCAATCTCGCCACCTACGACCTGCGGGAGCAGATGAACGCCACCTCGGCCCCGCTGCCGCGCGGGGTCAACGAGATGGAGCATGCGGGCCTCGCGGCCGCGCCCTCCCGGCTGGTGAAGCCGCCGCGCGTCGCGGCCTCGCCCGCGGCGCTCGAATGCCGGTGGGTGCAGACCGTGCCGCTCGTTCCCCTGGAGGGGGGCGAGCCCTCGTACTACCTGGTCGTCGGGCAGGTGGTCGGCATCCACATCGACGACCGCTTCATCGTGGACGGGCTCGTGGACACGGCCGCCATGCGCCCCATCGCCCGCTCCGGCTATCGCGACTACTTCGTCGCCACGCCGGAGACCCGGTTCGCCATGACGCGGCCCGGCGCGGGCGGCGGCTAGGGCGGCTGGCCGCCCCTTCGCCTGTCTCGGGCATCAGCGCTTTCCGGCCCTGGCCAGCAGGCGCTCCGCGCGCACGAGGTGCGGACGGTCGAGCATCTCTCCTCCCACGCCGACGACCCCCGCGCCGGGATTGGCACGGAAGGCCGCGACCACGGCCTCCGCTTTCGCGATCGCGTCCGCGGAAGGGGTGAAGGCCTCGTTGATGACCGGAACCTGGGCCGGATGGATGGCCATCTTGGCCACGAAACCGTCCCGCCGGGCCTCGCGGCACTCGGCGGCGAGGCCCTCCATGTCGCGGAAGTTCGTATAGACCGCGTCGATGGCGTCGACCCCCGCCGCCGCGGCTCCGAGAAGGGTCAGGGAGCGGGCGAGCCGGTAGGGCTCCGTATAGTTGCCGCCCGCGTCCCGGTTCGCCTCCGCTCCGATGTCGGCGGAGAGATCCTCTCCGCCCCAGGCGAGGCCCGCGAGGCGGTGGCTCGCGCCCGCGAAGGTGCCGAGAGCGAAGACGCCGAGGGCGTTCTCCGTCGCGATGGCGAGGATCCGCGTGCTGCCGTCGTCGAGGCCGAATTCCGCCTCCCGGACGGCGAGCTTCGCTCCCAGATGCGCGGCATCCGCCCCGCCGACCGCCTTGGGCAGGACGATCCCGTCCGGGCCGGCGCGCATCACCCCGTCGAGATCGTCGTCGATCAGCCCCGTCGAGAGGCCGTTGACCCGGACGTAGAGCCGCGGCCTGGCCGGAGCGCCCTTCGCCTCGGCCAGAAAGTCCGCCGTGACCGCGCGCGCCTCGGCCTTGGCCTCGAGGGCCACCGAGTCCTCGAGATCGATCAGGAGGGCGTCCGCGCCCGAGGCCAGGGCCTTGTCGAGCTTCCTGCGGCTGTCGCCGGGCACGAAGAGGAGGGAGCGCATGGGATGTCAGACCTCGATGGTGGTGTCGCGCTTGCGCATGAAGGCCTGCCGGCGGCACTCGGCCACGAGGGTGCCGTCCTGCCTGTAGGCCCGGTGGATGAAGTCGACGATGCCCGCATCCGGCCGCGAGCGGGATTCGCGCTTGGCGGCGATTTCCGTGGTGACGTTCACCGTGTCGCCTTCGAAGAGGGGGGCGGGGAAGCGCACGTCGGTCATGCCGAGATTGGCGATGGTGGTGCCGACCGTGGTGTCGTTGACCGAGATGCCGATCATGAGTCCCAGGGTGAAGAGGGAGTTCATGAGCGGCCGGCCCCATTCCGTCTCCGTCGCGCAGAAATGCGCATCGATGTGGAGCGGCTGCGGATTGAGCGTCATGTTCGAGAAGAGCATGTTGTCCATCTGCGTCACAGTCCGGGTGAGGCGATGGCGAATGATGTCGCCGACCGTGAAATCCTCGAAGAAGAGCCCGCCGCGCGGGTGCCTTTTGGTGTCGTCGATCATTGAGCGATCCTCTTGCCGTCTTGGATGGAAGGGACCCGACGGCCCCGTCAGTATCCGAATTGCTCTCTCAGGATGCGTTCGTCCAGGCTGTGGCCTGGGTCGTGGAGCATCACCAGGTCGATGCTGCGGTCCATGGAGGCATGGACGCGCGAGACGTCCCGGAATTCCGTATGGTCCGCCACCGCGCTCACCGGCCGCTCCTGCGGCTCCATCACCTCGATCTGGATCTTGGCGTAGTCGGGCAGCAGCGCCCCGCGCCAGTGCCGGGGGCGGAACGCGGAGATCGGGGTGAGGGCGAGCAGGGGCGCGTTGAGGGGGAGGATCGGCCCGTTCACGGACAGATTGTAGGCGGTGGACCCGGCCGGCGTCGCGATGAGGATGCCGTCGGCGACGAGCTCCGACAGGCGGACCTGGTTGTCGATGCTCACGCGCAGCTTCGCGGCCTGGTAGGTCTGCCGCAGCATGGAGACCTCGTTGATCGCCCGCGCCGTGTGGGATTCTCCGCGCACGTCCCAGGCCACCATCAGCAGAGGGTGGGCGACGCTGCGCTCGGAGTTCTCCAGGCGCTCGAACAGGTCGTCCTCGCGGAACTCGTTCATGAGAAAGCCGACCGTGCCCTTGTTCATGCCGTAGATCGGCTTGGAGGTGCCCATGAACCGGTGGAGGGTGCGCAGCATCAGGCCGTCGCCTCCAAGGGCCACGATCACGTCCGCTTCCTCGGGTTCGGCGCTCGGGTAGCGATTCTTCAGAAGGGCAAGGGCGGCCTGGGCCTCGGGCGTCGGGCTTGCGACGAATGCGACATGGTTGAAACGGCGAGCCATGCCCGGATACCCTCCTCGCGCCGGCACGAATGCGGAGGACAGGCATAGCATGGAGGACCCACTTCTCGTCTATACGACCTTTCCCGATGTGGACACCGCCCTCGGGATCGGCGAGGAGCTCGTGCGCGAGAAGCTCATCGCCTGCATCAACGTGCTGCCGGGAATGCGGTCGGTCTATGCCTGGAAGGGCGCGGTCGGGCGGGGCGAGGAGGCGGTCGGCATCCTCAAGACGCGCAAGGGCCTGCAGGAGGAGGTCCTGCAGGCCCTCAAGCAGCGCCATCCCTACGAGACGCCGGTGATCCTCTTCATCGAGCCCAGCGGCGCCGATGCGGGGACCCTGGCATGGCTCGCGGGCGAAACGGCGCGCGGGCGATAGGCCGGAACCGCTCAGAGGATGGCGGCGCTCCACTGCACGGGCACGAGGCGATAGCCGTTGCCCTCCTTCGCGATATGCCCGGTGGCCGGGAAGGGCGCATGGTAGAACGCCACCTGCGCGCGCTCGGACGCCGCCATGTCCAGCATCCTGCGGCGGGTCTGCCGGGCCTGGTCCGCGTCCATGTCGAACACGGCGGACCAGTCGGGATTGCGGACGAAGAGCGCGGGATGGTTCGTCACGTCCGACATGACGATGAGCTTTCCGGAGCCTGAACTCAGCGCGAAGGACATGTGGCCGGGGGTGTGGCCCGGGGTGGAGACGGTGACCAGGCCCGGCACGAGTTCCTTCCCGGCTTCGTAGCGCGTCACATCCTTCGCGATGGGGTCGAAGACCCGGTGCACGTTCTGGAAGGCGCCTTTCGCCCCCTCGGGCGCGCGGCTCATGCGGCCCTCGTCCATCCAGAAGTCCCATTCCTGGGCCGGCACCATGATCTCGGCCTTCGGGAAGACCGCCGTGCCGGCCTTCAGACGAAGGCCGTTGATGTGGTCGCCGTGGAAATGGCTGATGACGACGGCGTTCACCTGGGCGGGGTCGAAGCCGGCGGCGCGGAAATTCGCCATCCAGGTGCCGGAGGTCGGCGCGCCCATGTCGCCGTTGCCCGTGTCGATGAGGACCACGCGGCCGTTCTGGCGCAGGACGAGAGTCGTGAAGGCGATCGGCAGCCGGTCCGCCGGCAGGAAGGCCTCCCGCATCGCCTGCTGCACGTCGGACAGATTCGCGTTGCTCACGAAGCCCTCGAGCGGGCGGTACGCGAAGCCGTCGTTGATCGCCGTCACCTCGACATCGCCGACCTTGTAGCGATAGAAGCCGGGAGCCTGGGCGGAACCGGGAGAGGGGACGTTCGGCATGGGGTTCGACTGGGCGAGGGCAGGGCCGGCGACGGGAATGGCGGTGCTGGCGAGAAGGGCGCGGCGGGTCAGGGTCATGAAAGGGCCTCCGGGGTTCGGGCTGCAAGGCTAGAATCGCGCCGTTCCCAGGCAAGAGCTTGGCCTTTCACGAATCGGCGAGCGGGGCGCTCCCTCAACATGAATCCGCCGATTCCCGCCGGGTGAGCTCGTAGAGGGCGATGCCGCTCGTGGTCGCCACGTTGAGCGAGTCGAAGCCTCCGCTCATGGGAATCGTGACGGTGCGCGTCTCGGCGAGCACCGAAGCCGGGAGCCCCGGCCCCTCCGCGCCGAGGAGCAGCGCCGTCCGGCCCCGGCGACGGACCTGGCCGAGCGGCTCCCTCCCGGACGGCGACAGGGCCAGGATCTCGAACCCTGCCCGCCGCAGGGCTTCCACCAGGGCCTGCCCCGTCCCGGCGCGGGTGAAGGGCACGAGCAGGGCGCCGCCCACCGAGACCCGGATCGCCTTGCGGTAGAGAGGGTCGCAGGTGGCGTCGTCGAGAAGCACCGCATCGGCCCCGAAGGCGGCGGCGTTGCGGAAGATGCCGCCCACATTGTCGTGGTTGGCGAGGCCGATCAGGCCGAGGACGAGGGCATCCTCCGGCAGCCCGGACAGGAGGTCGTCCGGGGAGGGCAGGGGCTCCCGTCGGGCAATGGCCAGAATGCCCCTGTGAATGGGAAAGCCGACGATGGCGTCCATCACCGCCCGGCCGGCGGTGTAGACGGGGACGTGGGAGGGGAGAGCCGCGAGGCAGTCGCTCAGGCCCTCCAGCCTGTTCTCCGCCAGCAGCAGCGACTCCACGGCGAATCTCTCCTGCCGCAGCAGGACCCGCAGGACGACCTCGCCCTCGGCCACGAAGCGATGCTCCCGCCCGACCAGGTCGCGCTCCCGCACGGCACGGTAGGGCTCGATGCGGGGATCCTCGGGATCGGTGACGGCGACCGGCTGAACCATGGCTTTCCTGCGGCTTGAGGCGTTCGGTCCTGCCTATGCCGCCAAGGGCGACCGGGAACAACGGCTTTCTCCAATGGACCATTCGTGCGGGGCGTGCGGTCCAGCCCTGCCGTCGTTGGAGGCGGGGAACTCTTATCACGAAATATCGTTCATGGGATTTTAAGATACGTTATGCAAGAACGACCAGGCTTTCGAAGGAAGGCCCGATCTGGAGACGAACAATGATCCATGGCATGAAATGGCCGGCAGGTGCACTCGTGGCGCTCGCGAGCATCGTCCTCTCGGCAGGCGGGGCCGCTGCAATGGCTGTTCCCGTGAAAGAACTCTCCTCCACCCAATCTGCGGACGGCGCCATTCTTCACAAGGCGTGGCATAGTGGAATGCCGCACCGGCGCATCGTGGGCGATCGGGTCTATGGCGGGCGCTGCCCTCCTCAGGGATGTCCGGCCTGGACGCAGCGCGACCTTCGTCAGGATCCCCGGACCGGAGAATGGTATAGCCCGGAGAACGAACGCAGGCGGTATTACGCACCGCGGGAGCGGCGCTGGTATAATCCGTATGAATGATGTCTCTTAACCGTCGGCGCTGAACCGATAAACCTTCTGCCCTCGGCAGGCCTTGGAAGCCCGCTCGCGGGGGCGGCGAGGATTGTCGAGGCACCTTCGGTGTGGCCGTTCGAAGGAACCGGCTCTTCCCTTGGGCTGTTCTCTTCCGTTCAACAGCGGTGCGCGGCACCGATCCGGAGGAGATGACCCATGGCGAACATGTTCGCGAAAGCCGGTCTCGTCGCCCTTATCGCTCTTGCCCCCCTCGGCGTCTCGGCCAAGGACGATCCCGGCCGGCAGTTCATCGTGAAGGCGATCCAGGGGAACATGGCCGAGATCGCCATGGGCCAGTTGGCCCAGCAGAAGGGTGCCAGCGACGGCGTGAAATCCTTCGGACAGATGCTCGTCCAGGATCATTCCGCCGCCAAGGATCAGGCCAGTGCCGCGGCGACGGCCGCCCAGGTCACGCCTCCGACGGAGCCCAACAAGGAGCAGAAGGCGACCTACGACCGCATGTCCAAGCTCAGCGGCGCCGCCTTCGACCGTCAGTTCGTCGCCCACATGGTCGCCGATCACAAGAAGGAGATCGGCGAATACCAGAAGGAGGCGAAGCGGTCGGACGGGGCGATCAGCGACTACGCCAAGGCGACCCTGCCGACCCTTCAGAAGCATCTCGAGACGGCGCAGTCCCTGGAGCGCCAGGTAAAGGCGGCCCGCTGAGGGAGGTTTCGGCGTGACGGGGAGAGACCGCCCGTCGGACCGCGGGCGGGATGGGGTCGTATGTCCGGATGAGCTCCGAGACGCGGGGCGCTGCCCGGCCGGGCGATGTCACGGCCTCCGAGAAAGTGGTGCCGGTTGAGGGACTTGAACCCCCGACCTACCGCTTACAAGGCGGTTGCTCTACCAGCTGAGCTAAACCGGCGTCCTGGGCATGGCGGATGAGGTAGCAGTGCCGGAATGAGGGCGCAAGTTCCCTTCGGCACGAAAAATAATGTGCCCCGCGACACCGAAACCATCGGCCCGGTGTGGAATTGTCCTCCCAATCGATTCCAAGGAGTTCAATCCCATGCCCGTTGTCAAGCCTCCTATGGCCCCGAGATTCTTCTCCGAGGCGGCGAAGAGGAACGTGATCGCCATGGCCGCGGTCGCGGCGGGACTTTCCTTCCCGATCCTGCCTGCCCAGGCATCCCATAACGCGTCACACCCGTCCGCCCAAGGCGTGGCCCGCCATGACTCGAAGGGCGATGCGAAGCTCGCGGAAAAATCCGGGCAGAGGACGGCCGCCACTCTCGCAGCCAAGGATCCGGAGGTCACGGGTTCCATCGGGGCCGCCGACAGGCCGAACTGCAATCGCTCGCGCATGAAGCTCTGGGTGGAGGGCGAAGGGTGGATGGTCCGTCCCGTCACCACCTGCTACTGAGCCGCCGGCGCCGCAGAGCGCACAGACCAAGTTCCATGTCCGTCTTCCATGCCCGTCCCATGAAAAAGCCCCGCCGAAGCGGGGCTTTCCTTCTTTCGAGGCCTGAGCCGCGGCTCACTCGTTCTCGTAGGTGAAGATATCCCGGTTCTTCGTCTCCGGCACGAACAGGAGGCCGATGACGAAGGTCATGAGGGCGATGATGATGGGATACCAGAGGCCCGAGAAGATGTTGCCCGAGGCCGCCACGATGGCGAAGGCGGTCGGGGGCAGGAAGCCGCCGAACCAGCCGTTGCCGATGTGGTACGGCAGCGACATGCCGGAGTACCGGATGCGGGTCGGGAACAGTTCCACAAGCATGGCGGCGATCGGGCCGTAGACCATGGTCACGTAGATGACCAGGATGAACAGGATGCCGATGGCCGTCAGGGCCCGCGCGTCGGAGAGCACGCCGCCGACGGACGGGGTCTTCAGGATCGACGGATCGCCGGCCTTGGGATAGCCCGCCGCCTGGGCGGCCGCCACCAGGGCCGCGCCGGTCTTGTCGGTCACCGGAACCTCGGTGCCGTTGACCTTGGCGGTCATCGGGGCGCCCGCCGGTGCCTTGACCAGCTCGTAGTGGATCGAGTTGTTGGCCAGGGTGCGGCGAACCACATCGCACGGCTCGGTGAAGACGCGCACGCCCACCGGGTCGAACAGGAAGCTGCACTTCGCCGGGTCGGCAGCGATCTCGACCTTCACTTGGTTCGTCGCCTCGACCAGCTTCGGATTGACCGTCTTGGCCAGCGAGGAGAAGAGCGGGAAGTAGGTGATCGCGGCGATGAGGCAGCCGAGGAGAAGGATCGGCTTGCGGCCCACCTTGTCCGACAGCCAGCCGAAGAAGATGAAGAACGGCGTGCCGATGAGGAGCGCGAAGGCGATCATCAGGTTGGCGGTGGTGCCGTCGATCTTCAGGGTCTGGGTCAGGAAGAAGAGGGCGTAGAACTGGCCGGTGTACCAGACGACCGCCTGTCCTGCCGTGCCGCCCAGGAGGGCGATGATGGCGACCTTGGCGTTCTCCCAGCGGCCGAAGGCCTCGGTGAGCGGCGCCTTGGACTGGGTGCCTTCCTCCTTCATCTTCTGGAAGGCCGGCGACTCGGCGAGTTGCAGGCGGATCCAGACCGAGAAGCCCAGCAGGATGATGGAGAGCAGGAACGGGATGCGCCAGCCGTAGGCCGCGAAGGCCTCGGGCGACATGGTCAGGCGCAGCGTCAGGATCACGATCAGCGAGAGGAACAGGCCCACCGTCGCGGTGGTCTGGATCCACGACGTGTAGAAGCCGCGCCGCCCGTGGGGGGCATGCTCCGCCACGTAGGTCGCCGCACCGCCGTACTCGCCGCCGAGCGCCAGGCCCTGCAGGAGGCGGCAGATGATGAAGACCGTCGGCGCGAGGTAGCCGATCGTCTCGTATCCCGGCAGCAGGCCGACCAGGAAGGTCGCGAGACCCATGATCGTCATGGTGACGAGGAAGGTGTACTTGCGGCCGATCATGTCGCCCAGGCGGCCGAACACCAGGGCGCCGAACGGGCGCACGGCGAAGCCGGCGGCGAAGCCGAACAGCACGAAGATGAACTTGGCCGTGTCGTTGGTGCCCGGGACGAAGTTCTGGCTGATGTTCGCCGCGAGCGAACCGGCGAGGTAGAAATCGTACCACTCAAAGACCGTGCCGGCCGAGGAGGCGACGATGACCTTCCTCTCCTCACGGCTCATAGGTCGGACGTCGGAGTCCGACCTCGGCGTCGTTGCTGCAGTTGCCATAGCGTTTCCTTCCAAGATGTGAAGACGCCCGGTGGACCGGGTCTTTGGCTCCCGGTGCCCTTGGCGCCGGAATCGCACAGGATGGAAGGCTAACTGCGGCGCGGGCCGCCACAATTCCCAATTGGTAGTTTCGACTTCCGTCTAAGCCGAAGGGCCGGCGTTGAATTTCACGAATTGTTTCACGGGGTTGAGGAATGGTTCCTCAGGCCTTGGCCGCCGACGCGACGGCCCTCGTCACCGCGAAAAGCGAGATCGCCGCGGCATTGGAGACGTTCAGGCTCTTGATGGCGCCCGGCATGTCGAGCCGGCCGATGGCGTCGCAGCATTCCCGTGTCCGCTGGCGCAGGCCCTTTCCCTCCGAGCCGAGGACCAGCACGACCGGCTCCCGGAGCGCCATCTCGTCGAGGCGCCGCTCGCCGGTCGAATCGAGCCCGACCCGCTGGAAGCCCCGCTCGCCGAGGGCGATCAGGGTGTCCGCCAGGTTCCTGACGACCATGAAGGGCACGTGCTCGAGGCCCCCGGAGGCGGACTTCGCCAGGACGCCCGTGGCGGCCGGGCTGTGCCGGGCCGTGGTGATGATGGCCTCGACGCCGAAGGCGGCGGCCGTGCGCACGATGGCGCCCACGTTGTGCGGGTCGGTGATCTGGTCGAGGGCGAGGACGACGCCCCTGCCGCTCAGGGTATCCACGCTCGGCGAAGGCAGGGGCGAGGCCTCCATGTAGAGTCCCTGGTGCACCGCATCCGCCTCGACGAGACGGTTGATCTCGTCGGGGCGGACGATCTCGGGCTCGACGGGCAGGGGAGCGCCCAGCTCCTCCTGGAGCCGGCGGGCCGAATTCTCGGTGGCGAGCAGGCGGCGAATCGTGCGCCTGCCGTTGCGCAGGGCCTCCACGACCGGGTGCCAGCCGTAGAGGACGACGGTTTCCGGGTCGCCGAAGGTGCGGCGGGGTCCGTGGTCGCGGCGTCCGCCCTTTCCTGCGGGACGCTGGAAGCGGGGCTTGCGGGAGGGGGAGGGGCGGTCGCTCATGGTGCTCGATCTGTCCGGTGGAGCCCGGCACATACCACAGGACTCCGGATGGCACGACCGGGCGCGGGAGAAATGCGCTTTGCTGTTGACACCGGCCCCTCGGGTCACCATAAGAGCGCCCACGGACGCCCTGCCGGGGCTTCCGTCGAACGGCCAAAACGCGTTGCGTTCTGGTTGGGCAGAATGGGGGAATGTCCCGAGCGGCAAAGGGGGCGGACTGTAAATCCGCTGGCTATGCCTTCGTAGGTTCGAGTCCTACTTCCCCCACCACCCAAACCTCCGTCGGTCGCGGGTGTAGCTCAATGGTAGAGCAGCAGCCTTCCAAGCTGAATACGGGGGTTCGATTCCCCTCACCCGCTCCACCTTCTCCCCGGCTCCTCCCTCTCTAAGACAGGCTTTGGTCCCGTTGCCGCGGCCGGGCGGGTGCGTTAGCGAGGCCGGATGCATGACCGTTCCGCCGCACGGCCTGGCCGTGGACGACTTCCGGCAGTACAGGATCGCCGAGGTGACCGTGGAGGGCGTGGAGGTCATCCGCTCCTGGCCCGGCGAGGAGGAGGCGTACCTCCGGACCCATGCGCTCGATTCGGAAACGGTCGACCGGATCCAGACCGGGCCGGCCAACCGCTTCTCGGAGCTGGTCGGCCACTTCCGGGCCGCCCTCGACGCCCGGCTGAGGGCGGATTTCGCCGCCCTGATCGGCCCGATCTTCATGGGCAGGCGCCCGCTGGCGGCCGTGGTCCGGCTGAAGGCCTTCGACGTCCCGTCGGCCGCCCGCCGGGCGTTCGTCGACAGCGACGCCAAGCTCAAGGCGGAGATCGACCTCGTGGACAAGGCGACCGGGCGGCCGGTCCTGCGGTACGAAGGGCCGTGGGCGAGCCGGCGGCCGATCGGAGGGCTCCTCACCGGGGTCGCCCGGCCATCGACCGCCCGGACATTGGCTCCGCGCTGTTGAGGGATTATCTAACGGCATATCGAAATTGGCTCTTGCGCATTTAGCGCAACCGCAATATCGGGACGCCCTGAGAATTTTGTTCCTGGCCTCGGTAAGGTAGAGATCAATGGCGAAGGAAAAGTTTGAGCGGACGAAGCCGCACTGCAACATTGGGACGATTGGTCACGTTGACCATGGCAAGACGTCTCTGACGGCGGCGATCACGAAGGTTCTGGCCGAGACGGGCGGGGCGACGTTCACGGCCTACGACCAGATCGACAAGGCGCCGGAGGAGAAGGCGCGCGGCATCACGATCTCGACGGCGCACGTGGAGTACGAGACGCAGAACCGGCACTATGCGCACGTGGACTGCCCCGGCACGCGGACTACGTGAAGAACATGATCACGGGCGCGGCGCAGATGGACGGCGCGATCCTGGTGGTGTCGGCGGCGGACGGTCCGATGCCGCAGACGCGCGAGCACATCCTGCTGGCGCGGCAGGTGGGCGTTCCGGCGCTGGTGGTGTTCATGAACAAGGTCGACATGGTGGACGACCCCGAGCTTCTCGACCTTGTCGAGCTTGAGGTGCGCGAGCTTCTGTCGAAGTACGACTTCCCCGGGGACGACATCCCGATCGTGAAGGGCTCGGCGCTGTGCGCGCTGGAGGACCGTCAGCCGAGATCGGGCGCGACGCGGTTCTGAAGCTGATGGCGGAGGTCGACCGCTACATTCCGCAGCCTGAGCGTCCTGTGGACCAGCCGTTCCTGATGCCGATCGAGGACGTGTTCTCGATTTCGGGCCGCGGCACGGTGGTGACGGGCCGCGTGGAGCGCGGGATCATCAAGGTCGGCGAGGAAGTGGAGATCGTGGGTCTTCGCGACACGCAGAAGACGACGGTGACGGGCGTGGAGATGTTCCGCAAGCTGCTCGACCAGGGTCAGGCGGGCGACAACGTGGGCGTCCTGCTGCGCGGCACGAAGCGCGAGGACGTGGAGCGCGGCCAGGTGCTGTGCAAGCCCGGCTCGATCAAGCCGCACACGAAGTTCAAGGCCGAGGCGTACATCCTGACGAAGGAGGAGGGCGGCCGCCATACGCCGTTCTTCACCAACTACCGTCCGCAGTTCTACTTCCGGACGACGGACGTGACGGGCGTTGTGAAGCTGCCCGAGGGCACGGAGATGGTGATGCCGGGCGACAACATCGCGATGGAAGTGGAGCTGATCGCTCCGATCGCGATGGAGGAGAAGCTGCGCTTTGCGATCCGCGAGGGCGGCCGCACCGTCGGCGCCGGCGTCGTCGCCCAGGTCATGGATTAATTCGCGTTCCGGGTGGCGGATCGCCGCCACCCGTGGTCCGCCGGAGGAGTGTAGCTCAATCGGCTAGAGCACCGGTCTCCAAAACCGGGGGTTGGGGGTTCGAGTCCCTCCACTCCTGCCAGCGGATCGACAAAGGGGGCGTTTTGCGTTACAGAGCGCCCCGATGATGGTTTCGAGGGTGGCGCGAAGCTCGACAGAGCGGCTTCGCGCCCCTTCACTTTGGGCCGAATCGTGCCCTCCAGAGGACCCGCAGCCGCTCCAGGAGCCTGTGGGCACAGGCGAAATGGCAAAGACGAACCCGTTCGATTTTCTACAGCAGGTGCGCTCGGAAGCCGCCAAGGTGACCTGGCCGACCCGCAAGGAGACCATGATCACGACCGCGATGGTCTTCGTGATGGTCCTGGTCGCCTGCCTGTTCTTCTTTGTGGCGGATCAGGCTATGGGGTGGATGGTCCGGACCGTCCTCCTCGGGTTCGGCGGTTAAGAGGTGGCTGCGATGGCGAAGCGTTGGTACATCGTCCACGCTTATTCGAATTTCGAGAACAAGGTCGCCCAGTCGATCAAGGATCAGGCTGCCCAGCGCGGCCTCGAGGACAAGTTCGACGAGGTGCTGGTGCCGACCGAGAAGGTCGTCGAGGTGCGCCGGGGCCGCAAGGTCGATACCGAGCGCAAGTTCTTCCCGGGCTACGTGCTGGTGAAGTGCGACCTGACGGACGAGGTCTACCACCTCATCAAGAACACGCCGAAGGTCACCGGCTTCCTGGGGGCCGACAAGTCCAAGCCGGTTCCGATTCCGGACCGGGAGGCGGAGCGGATCAAGGGGCAGGTCGCCGAGGGCGTCGACCATCCCAAGCCTTCCGTCAGCTTCGAGGTGGGCGAGCAGGTCCGCGTTTCCGACGGTCCCTTCGCCTCCTTCAACGGCGTGGTCGAGGAGGTCGACCATGCCCGGGCCCGCCTCAAGGTGGCGGTGTCCATCTTCGGCCGCGCCACGCCGGTCGAACTCGAATACGGCCAGGTCGAGAAGATCTGATCCGTCGGGCGGCCCTTCCGGGCGGTCCGCGGCCGGGCGCATGGAGCCCGGCCGGGGCCTTTCCGGAGCCGGCGTCGCCTTTCGGCCCTGAGGGGCCGTTCATCCGCGGGAGGTCCGCCCGGTCGCCAGCCGGGGGCGACGGTCCGAACCGCGACCTGCAACCACCATCCCGTCCGGTCGGCTCCGGGCGGCTGGTCCATTGGAGAGCAGTCCTATGGCTAAGAAAATCGCGGGCTACATCAAGCTTCAGGTGCCCGCCGGCGCGGCCAACCCGTCGCCGCCCATCGGTCCGGCGCTGGGTCAGCGCGGCCTCAACATCATGGAGTTCTGCAAGGCCTTCAACGCGAAGACCTCGCAGATGGAGAAGGGCATGCCGATCCCGGTGATCATCACCGCGTATCAGGATCGCTCCTTCACCTTCGAGATGAAGCAGCCTCCGGTCTCCTACTTCCTGAAGAAGGCGGCCAAGATCGAGAAGGGGTCCCAGACCCCGGGCAAGGGCGGCAAGGCCGGCACGGTGACGCGCGCCCAGATCCGCGAGATCGCCGAGAAGAAGATGGTCGATCTCAACTGCGACACCGTTGATTCCGCCATGGCCATGATCGAGGGCTCCGCCCGCTCGATGGGCCTGGAAGTGGCGTAAGGAGGGCACGATGGCTGTGAAAGAGGGTAAGCGCATCCGCAACGCCCGCGAGGGCATCGATGCCTCCAAGCTCTACGGCATCCAGGACGCGGTGAAGCTCGTCAAGGAACGCGCCAACGCCAAGTTCGACGAGACCATCGAGATCTCGATGAATCTCGGCGTGGATCCCCGCCATGCGGACCAGATGGTCCGCGGCGTCTGCAACCTGCCGAACGGCTCCGGCCGGACGGTCCGGGTCGCGGTCTTCGCCCGTGGCGCCAAGGCCGACGAGGCCAAGGCGGCGGGCGCGGACGTGGTCGGCGCCGAGGATCTCTTCGAGACCGTCAACGGCGGCACGATCGACTTCGACCGCTGCATCGCCACCCCGGACATGATGCCGCTGGTCGGCCGTCTCGGTAAGGTGCTCGGCCCGCGCGGCCTGATGCCGAACCCGAAGGTCGGTACCGTCACCATGGACGTGAAGGGCGCCGTCGAGGCCGCCAAGGGCGGCGCGGTCGAGTTCCGCGTCGAGAAGGCCGGCATCGTGCACGCCGGCGTGGGCAAGGCCTCCTTCGATGCGGACAAGCTCGTCGAGAACATCAAGGCCTTCGCCGATGCCGTCGCCAAGGCGAAGCCTGCCGGCGCCAAGGGCACCTACATCCAGCGCGTCGCCATCTCCTCGACGATGGGACCCGGCGTGAAGGTCGATCCCTCCTCGGTGATCGGCGCCTAAGCGCCTCGCAAGACGTCGGAAAAGGCCCGGAGCGATCCGGGCCTTTTTGTTTCCGCAGCCAAGTTCCATATTGTTGGGCAGCCGGGCCTGGGCGTGCCCCTCTGCGTCGCCCTGGCGATCGGGAGTTTCCTCCACAAGCCGGCCGTGATCCACTGCGTCCTGACGGGACGGCTGACCTTCGGGAGGCTGCACGACGAGGCGAACTCCGGGCGAGACGGCGGCAAGCGCCGGATCCAGGCTTCCGTCCGCGACGATCCGCGGCATCCCTGAATTTTCCGCGCCCTGCGGCCGTTCCGGAGCTTGATGACGTAACGTCGAACGGCACCTGGGAGCCTTCGGAAATCGTCCGCCCCCCCCTTGGCAGGCCAGGGAAAAGGGTTTAAGGAGACGCGTTGAATCTTCAGAAATATGCCAAGGCTCGGCTGCAAGGTTGAGCTTTCGGCTGTGAAATCCGCCCCGCAAGGGGCGGTGACAGGCCGGCGGGCCAAAGGTTTCCCTTTGGCGCGATCCGGCTATGTCCTGTCCGAGACTGCAGGTGCCGGCAAGCCCGGCTTAATTCGCGAGGGCCTGCATAGACGGGGAAGCCGAATTTCGGCTCGTCAACGCGAGCCGGGCCGTTCGGTTCGAACCATCTCGCCTGGTGCGCTCCCCTCGGGGTGCGGGCTGGGGGACAGGGCTTGCGAGAGCGTCGTTCGACGGCGCCTGCGGCCCAGGCCGAGGCGCCCAAGAGCGACAGGTGCAACCGGCGGAGATTTCCGCCAACCGGAGAGAGCCCAGTGGACAGAGCAGCAAAACGCGAGCTCGTCTCGACGCTCAACGACGTGTTCAGCAACACGGGCGTCGTCGTCGTGGCCCACTATGCTGGCCTTACGGTCGCCGAGATGCAGAAGCTGCGCACGCAGATGAAGCAGGCCGGCGCCACCGTGAAGGTCGCGAAGAACCGCCTCGCCAAGATCGCTCTCGAAGGCACGGACGTCGCGTCCATCTCGGGCCTCATGAAAGGCCCGACCCTGATCGCCTATTCGAGCGATCCGGTCGCGGCGCCCAAGGTCGCTGTCGATTTCGCCAAGGCCAACGACAAGCTCGTGATCCTTGGCGGCGCAATGGGCGCGACCGCCCTGAACGTGGACGGAGTGAAGGCGCTTGCCACCCTCCCGTCCCTCGACGAACTGCGCGCCAAGCTGGTCGGCCTCATCCAGGCTCCGGCTACGAAGGTCGCTCAGCTCGCCAACGCGCCGGCGGCGAAGCTCGCCCGCGTTTTCGGGGCCTATGCCAAGACAGGCGAAGCGGCGTGAGGCCGTAACCTCAACCATCAACCGTTCGAACCGAACCTAAGGACTGAAACTATGGCTGATCTTGCCAAGCTCGTCGACGATCTGTCGTCGCTGACCGTTCTTGAAGCCGCTGAGCTCGCGAAGATGCTCGAGGAGAAGTGGGGCGTTTCCGCCGCGGCCGCCGTGGCCGTCGCCGCCGCTCCGGGCGCCGGTGGCGCTGCCGCCGCTCCCGCCGAGGAGAAGACCGAGTTCACGGTCGTCCTCGCCTCCGCCGGCGACAAGAAGATCGAAGTGATCAAGGAAGTCCGCGGCATCACCGGCCTCGGCCTCAAGGAAGCCAAGGACCTCGTCGAGGGCGCGCCGAAGACCGTCAAGGAAGGCGTTGCCAAGGACGAGGCCGAGAAGATCAAGGCGACCCTCGAGAAGGTCGGCGCCAAGGTCGAGCTCAAGTAATCTTGCGGCCTTCGGGTCGCGAGGTTCCCCGGCATCCCTGCCGGGGTTCGAGAAACAAGCGGTCCCAGGCATTTTTGCTTGGGGCCGTTGTGTCGTCCAAGAGGTCCGGTGTTCCCGATGCCGGTTCCTCGCGGAGAGTCCCGGGGCCCAAGGGCTCCGAATCTGTGGTCTTTCCGGCGGCTTCCTGCCGCCGGGCGGCTGATCCAGCCTCCGGGCGGCGGGGGCTGGATCAGCTGTAGATGAGGAACGAGGTCCAGATGGCCAACACACTGATCGGCCGGAAGCGCATTCGCAAGTTCTTCGGAAAAATCAGAGAAGTGGCGGAGATGCCGAACCTGATCGAGGTTCAGAAGGCGTCCTACGACCAGTTCCTGATGGTCGACGAACCGAAGGGTGGGCGGCCGGAAGAGGGGCTGCAAGCCGTCTTCAAGTCGGTTTTCCCGATCTCGGACTTCTCGAACACGGCCCTGCTCGAGTTCGTCAAGTACACCTTCGAGCCGCCGAAATACGACGTGGACGAGTGCCGCCAGCGCGGCATGACCTTCGCCGCGCCCCTCAAGGTGACGCTGCGCCTCATCGTGTTCGATGTGGACCCCGACACCGGCGCCCGCTCCGTGAAGGACATCAAGGAGCAGGACGTCTACATGGGCGACATGCCGCTCATGACGGACAACGGCACCTTCATCGTCAACGGCACCGAGCGCGTCATCGTCTCGCAGATGCACCGCTCGCCGGGCGTCTTCTTCGACCACGACAAGGGCAAGACCCACTCGTCGGGCAAGCTGCTGTTCGCCGCCCGCATCATTCCCTACCGCGGCTCGTGGCTCGACATCGAGTTCGACGCCAAGGACATCGTCTATGCCCGCATCGACCGGAAGCGCAAGATTCCGGTCACGTCGCTGCTCTATGCCCTCGGCCTCGACAGCGAGGAGATCCTCAACACCTTCTACAGCCGCCTCATCTACAAGCGTTCCAAGGACGGCTGGACCGTTCCGTTCGATCCCGAGCGCATGAAGGGCTTCAAGGCCAGCGTCGACCTGATCGACGCCAAGACCGGCGAGGTCGTGCTCGAGGCCGGCAAGAAGCTCACGGCCCGCGCCGCCCGCCAGCTCGCCGAGAAGGGGCTCGAGGCCCTGCGCGCGACGGACGAGGACCTCTACGGCCAGTACATCGCCGAGGACCTGGTCAACCCCAGCACCGGCGAGATCTATGCCGAGGCCGGCGAGGAGATCACCGAGAAGCTCCTGAAGAACCTCGAGGAAGCCGGGTTCGACGAGATCCCGGTGCTCGACATCGACCACGTGACGGTCGGTCCCTACATCCGCAACACCCTGGCGATCGACAAGAACTCCTCCCGCGAGGACGCCCTGTTCGACATCTACCGGGTCATGCGTCCGGGCGAGCCGCCGATCCTGGAGACGGCGGAGGCGATGTTCAACTCGCTGTTCTTCGATCCCGAGCGCTACGACCTTTCGGCGGTCGGCCGCGTGAAGATGAACATGCGCCTGGACCTCGATGCGGACGACACGGTCCGGACCCTGCGCCGCGAGGACATCCTCGCGGTGACGAAGGCCCTCGTGGACCTGCGCGACGGCAAGGGCGAGATCGACGACATCGACCACCTCGGCAACCGCCGCGTGCGCTCGGTCGGCGAGCTCATGGAGAACCAGTACCGGCTCGGACTGCTCCGCATGGAGCGGGCGATCAAGGAGCGCATGTCGTCGGTCGACATCGACACCGTCATGCCGCAGGACCTGATCAACGCCAAGCCGGCGGCGGCGGCCGTGCGCGAGTTCTTCGGCTCCTCGCAGCTCTCGCAGTTCATGGACCAGACGAATCCGCTCTCCGAGGTCACGCACAAGCGCCGTCTCTCGGCTCTCGGCCCGGGCGGCCTCACCCGCGAGCGCGCGGGCTTCGAGGTTCGCGACGTGCACCCGACGCACTACGGCCGCATCTGCCCCATCGAGACGCCGGAAGGTCCGAACATCGGCCTCATCAACTCGCTGGCGACCTTCGCCCGCGTGAACAAGTACGGCTTCATCGAGACGCCGTTCCGCCGCGTCCGTGACGGCAAGGTGACCGACGAGGTCATCTACCTCTCGGCCATGGAGGAGGCGAAGTACAACGTCGCCCAGGCCAACTCCGCCGTGGACGGCGAGGGCCGCCTCACCGAGGAGCTGGTGATCTGCCGCCGCGCCGGCGACAACATCGTCGTGTCGCCCGACCGGGTGGACCTGATGGAAGTGTCGCCGAAGCAGCTCGTGTCCGTTGCGGCCGCGCTCATCCCGTTCCTCGAGAACGACGACGCGAACCGCGCGCTCATGGGCTCCAACATGCAGCGCCAGGCCGTGCCGCTCGTGCAGGCCGACGCGCCCTTCGTGGGCACCGGCATGGAAGCGGTCGTCGCCCGCGACTCCGGCGCGGCCATCGCCGCCCGCCGCACGGGCATCGTCGACCAGGTGGACGCGACCCGCATCGTGATCCGCGCCACCGAGGAGACGGATCCGACCCGTCCGGGCGTCGACATCTACCGCCTGCAGAAGTTCCAGCGCTCCAACCAGTCGACCTGCATCACGCAGAAGCCGCTGGTGCGGGCCGGCGACCTCGTCCGCAAGGGCGACATCATCGCCGACGGTCCTTCCACGGAGCTCGGCGAGCTGGCGCTGGGCCGCAACGTCCTCGTCGCGTTCATGCCGTGGAACGGCTACAACTTCGAGGACTCCATCCTGCTCTCCGAGCGGATCGTGAAGGACGACGTCTTCACCTCGATCCACATCGAAGAGTTCGAGGTGATGGCCCGCGACACCAAGCTGGGTCCGGAGGAGATCACGCGCGACATTCCGAACGTCTCGGAAGAGGCGCTGAAGAACCTGGACGAGGCCGGCATCGTCTATATCGGCGCCGAGGTCCATGCGGGCGACATCCTCGTCGGCAAGATCACGCCGAAGGGCGAGAGCCCGATGACGCCGGAGGAGAAGCTCCTGCGCGCGATCTTCGGCGAGAAGGCCTCCGACGTGCGCGACACCAGCCTGCGCGTTCCCCCCGGCGTGACCGGCACCATCGTCGAAGTGCGCGTCTTCAATCGCCACGGCGTCGACAAGGACGAGCGCGCCCAGGCCATCGAGCGCGAGGAGATCGAGCGTCTCGCCAAGGACCGGGACGACGAGCAGGCGATCCTCGACCGCAACACCTATGCCCGCCTTGCCGAGATCCTGATCGGGCAGAGCGGCGTTGCGGGGCCGAAGGGCTTCAAGAAGGACACCAAGATCACCCGCGAGATCCTCAACGAATATCCGCGGTCGCAATGGTGGCAGTTCGCCGTCGACAACGACGCCCGCATGGCCGAGATCGAGGCCATGCAGAAGCAGTACGACGAGTCGAAGAAGCGTCTCGAGCAGCGCTTCCTCGACAAGGTCGAGAAGCTGCAGCGCGGCGACGAGCTCCCGCCCGGCGTCATGAAGATGGTGAAGGTCTTCGTGGCCGTGAAGCGCAAGATCCAGCCCGGCGACAAGATGGCCGGCCGCCACGGCAACAAGGGCGTCGTGTCGCGCATCGTCCCCATCGAGGACATGCCGTTCCTCGAGGACGGCACGCATGCGGACATCGTGCTGAACCCGCTCGGCGTGCCGAGCCGCATGAACGTCGGCCAGATCCTCGAGACCCATCTCGGGTGGGCGGCCGCCGGCCTCGGCAAGCAGGTCGCGCAGGCGGTCGACGCCTACCTGAAGTCGGGCGAGGCCAAGCCGCTGCGCGAGCAGCTCGTCTCGATCTACGGCAACATTCCGGAGATCGCGAACGCCTCCGACGAGGAGCTGGTCGAGCTCGGCCGCAACCTGCGCCGCGGCGTTCCCTTCGCCACGCCCGTCTTCGACGGCGCGAAGGAGGCGGACATCGAAGCGATGCTGGAGAAGGCGGGCCTCGACCCCTCCGGGCAGGTCACGCTCTACGACGGCAAGACCGGTGAGCCGTTCGACCGCAAGGTGACGGTGGGCTACATCTACATGCTGAAGCTGCACCACCTCGTGGACGACAAGATCCACGCCCGCTCCATCGGCCCCTACAGCCTCGTCACCCAGCAGCCGCTGGGCGGCAAGGCCCAGTTCGGCGGCCAGCGCTTCGGCGAGATGGAGGTGTGGGCGCTCGAGGCTTACGGCGCAGCCTACACCCTCCAGGAGATGCTCACGGTCAAGTCCGACGACGTGGCCGGCCGCACCAAGGTCTACGAGGCCATCGTGCGCGGCGACGACACCTTCGAGTCGGGCATTCCGGAGAGCTTCAACGTTCTCGTGAAGGAAATGCGCTCGCTCGGCTTGAACGTGGAGCTCACCAACTCCAAGCGGGCTGCGAACGAACCCGAACAACTGCCTCCCTCCGAGGCGGCCGAGTAATTGACGTCGTCATCCCCGGGCGCGGCCCGGGGATCTCGATCCGGAAGGGCGAGCCCTTTCAGACCAAGATGGCCGGCTCGCCCGGCCATGACGCCTTCGAGGTTTTAGGAGACGGCGATGAATCAAGAGGTCATGAATCTTTTCAACCAAACGGCGCAGCCGCAGAGCTTCGATCAGATCAAGATCTCGATCGCGAGCCCTGAGAAGATTCTGTCCTGGTCCTACGGCGAGATCAAAAAGCCGGAGACCATCAACTACCGCACGTTCAAGCCCGAGCGTGACGGCCTGTTCTGCGCGCGCATCTTCGGCCCGATCAAGGACTACGAGTGCTTGTGCGGCAAGTACAAGCGCATGAAGTACAAGGGCGTGATCTGCGAGAAGTGCGGCGTCGAGGTGACGCTCGCCCGCGTGCGCCGCGACCGCATGGGCCACATCGAGCTCGCCGCCCCCGTGGCGCACATCTGGTTCCTCAAGTCCCTGCCGAGCCGCATCGGCCTGCTGCTCGACATGACGCTGAAGGATCTGGAGCGGATCCTCTACTTCGAATCGTACATCGTCGTCGATGCGGGCCTCACGCCCCTGAAGGACCGCCAGCTCCTGACGGAGGAGGAGTACCTCCGCGCCCAGGACGAGTACGGCGAGGACAGCTTCACCGCCATGATCGGCGCGGAGGCCATCCGCCGCATCCTCCAGGAACTCGACCTGGAGAAGATCGCCGCGGACCTGCGCGAGGAGATCGCCACCACCACCTCGGAGCTGAAGCCGAAGAAGCTGATGAAGCGCCTCAAGATCATCGAGGCCTTCCTCCAGTCCGGCAACAAGCCCGAGTGGATGGTCATGACCGTCATTCCGGTCATCCCGCCGGACCTGCGTCCGCTGGTGCCGCTCGACGGCGGCCGCTTCGCGACCTCCGACCTGAACGACCTTTATCGCCGCGTCATCAACCGCAACAACCGCCTGAAGCGGCTGATGGAGCTGCGCGCGCCCGACATCATCGTGCGCAACGAGAAGCGCATGCTCCAGGAGGCCGTCGACGCCCTGTTCGACAACGGCCGCCGTGGCCGCGTCATCACCGGCGCCAACAAGCGGCCGCTGAAGTCCCTCGCCGACATGCTCAAGGGCAAGCAGGGCCGGTTCCGCCAGAACCTGCTCGGCAAGCGCGTGGACTATTCGGGCCGTTCGGTCATCGTGGTGGGGCCGGAGCTCAAGCTGCATCAGTGCGGCCTGCCGAAGAAGATGGCGCTGGAGCTCTTCAAGCCGTTCATCTACGCCAAGCTCGACGCCCGCGGCCTCTCGGCCACGGTCAAGCAGGCGAAAAAGCTCGTCGAGAAGGAGAAGCCGGAGGTCTGGGACATCCTGGACGAGGTCATCCGCGAGCATCCGGTTCTCCTGAACCGCGCGCCGACCCTGCACCGTCTCGGCATCCAGGCCTTCGAGCCCACCCTCATCGAGGGCAAGGCGATCCAGCTGCACCCGCTCGTCTGCGCCGCCTTCAACGCGGACTTCGACGGCGACCAGATGGCCGTCCACGTGCCGCTCTCGCTCGAGGCGCAGCTCGAGGCCCGCGTGCTGATGATGTCGACCAACAACATCCTGCACCCGGCCAACGGCCAGCCGATCATCGTGCCTTCCCAGGACATCGTTCTGGGCCTGTACTATCTCTCGATCGTCTCCGACGGCGAGCCGGGGCAGGGCAAGGCCTTCGCCGACATGGGCGAGATCGAGCACGCGCTGCACGAGAAGGTCATCACCCTCCATTCCAAGATCAAGTATCGCTGGGAGGGCGTGGGCGAGGACGGCAAGCCGTTCACCAAGATCTACGACACCACGCCCGGCCGCGTGATGCTCTCGCGCCTGCTGCCGAAGCACCCGGCGCTGTCCTTCGACGTCGTGAACAAGCTCATGACGAAGAAGGAGATCTCCAACATGATCGATGCCGTCTACCGGCACTGCGGTCAGAAGGAGTCGGTGATCTTCTGCGACCGGATCATGGCGCTCGGGTTCTACAACGCGTTCAAGGCCGGCATCTCGTTCGGCAAGGACGACATGGTGATCCCGGAGAACAAGTGGCAGATCGTCGAGGAGACCCGCGCCCTCGCCAAGGACTACGAGCAGCAGTACCAGGACGGCCTCATCACCCAGGGTGAGAAGTACAACAAGGTCGTCGATGCCTGGGCGAAGTGCTCGGACCGTCTCGCGGCCGAGATGATGGCGCGCATCTCCACGGTGCAGAAGGACGACAACGGCCGCGACAAGCCGGTCAACTCAATCTACATGATGTCGCACTCTGGCGCGCGCGGCTCGCCGGCCCAGATGAAGCAGCTCGCGGCCATGCGCGGCCTCATGGCCAAGCCGTCGGGCGAGATCATCGAGACGCCGATCATCTCGAACTTCAAGGAAGGCCTGGACGTGCTCGAGTACTTCAACTCGACGCACGGCGCCCGCAAGGGCCTCGCCGACACTGCGCTCAAGACCGCGAACTCGGGCTATCTGACCCGCCGTCTCGTGGACGTGGCGCAGGACGCCGTCATCCGCGAGACCGACTGCGGCACCGAGAAGGGCATCCGCATGCGGGCCATCATCGACGCCGGCCAGGTGGTCGCGTCGCTGGCGTCCCGGATCCTGGGCCGCTGCACGGCCGAGGACGTCGTCGCCTCGGACGGCACGGTCATCGTGCCGAAGGGAGCGATGATCGAGGAGGCGCATCTCGAGGCCATCGGCGCTGCCGGCATCCAGGAGGTGAAGATCCGCTCCGTGCTCGTCTGCGAGTCGCGGAACGGCGTCTGCGCCACCTGCTACGGGCGCGACCTGGCCCGCGGCACGCCGGTCAACTACGGCGAGGCGGTCGGCGTCATCGCCGCCCAGTCGATCGGCGAGCCGGGCACCCAGCTCACCATGCGCACCTTCCACATCGGCGGTGCGGCCCAGATCGCGGACTCGTCCTTCATCGAGTCGAGCTTCGAGGGCACCATCGGCTTCCGCAACAAGAACATCGCGCGGAACTCCGACGGCGACCTGGTGGTCATGGGCCGCAACGTGTCCGTGGTCATCTACGGGCCGGACGGCACCGAGCGGGCGGCTCACCGCCTGCAGTACGGCTCCCGCCTGAAGGTGGACGAGGGCGACACGATCAAGCGCGGCCAGCGCATTGCCGAGTGGGACCCCTACTCCCGTCCGATCCTCACCGAGATCGACGGCGTGGTCGGCTACGAGGACCTCGTGGACGGCGGCTCGATGATCGAGACGATGGACGAGTCCACCGGCATCGCCAAGCGCGTGGTCATCGACTGGCGCGGCTCGCCGCGCACCGCGGACCTGCGTCCGGCCGTCATCATCGAGGGCAAGGGCGGCAAGGTGGCCAAGCTGCCGCGCGGCGGCGACGCCCGCTACCTGCTGCCGGTCGACGCGATCCTCGCCGTCGATCCGGGCGCCAAGGTCAAGGCCGGCGACGTGCTCGCCCGCGTCTCGACGGAGAGCGCCAAGACCCGCGACATCACGGGCGGTCTGCCGCGCGTGGCGGAGCTGTTCGAGGCCCGCCGTCCGAAGGACGCGGCCATCATCGCGGAGAAGTCCGGCACGATCCAGTTCGGCCGCGACTACAAGAACAAGCGTCGCCTGACGCTGATCCCGCACGATGGCTCCGAGCCGGTGGAGTACCTGATCCCGAAGGGCAAGCACATCCACCTGCAGGACGGGGACGTGGTCGAGCTCGGCGACTTCATCGTCGACGGCAACCCGGCGCCGCATGACATCCTGGCGATCAAGGGCGTCGAGGAGCTGGCGGCCTACCTCGTGAACGAGATCCAGGAGGTCTACCGTCTCCAGGGCGTGCTCATCAACGACAAGCACATCGAGGTGATCGTCCGCCAGATGCTGCAGAAGGTCGAGATCACCGACAGCGGCGACTCCGATCTTCTCACCGGCGAGCAGATCGACCGGCTCGAGCTCGAGGAGATCAACGAGCGCCTCGTGGCCGAGAAGAAGAAGCCCGCCGTCGGCGTGCCGGTCCTGCTCGGCATCACCAAGGCCTCGCTGCAGACCCGCTCCTTCATCTCGGCGGCGTCCTTCCAGGAGACCACCCGCGTCCTCACCGAGGCGGCGGTCAACGGCAAGGTCGATACCCTCGAGGGCCTGAAGGAAAACGTGATCGTCGGCAGCCTCATCCCGGCCGGTACGGGCGCCATGAACGCCCGGATCAAGGCCATCGCCCAGCACCGGGACGAGCTGATCCTCCAGCAGAAGCGCGCCGAGGCCCAGTCCACGGTCAGCGAGCTGCCGGCGGCCGAGTAGGGAAGCCTCCGGCCCTAGCCGTATCGAGGGTCGCCCAAGGGCGGCCCTCCTTTTTTTAAGCCCGGTGCCGGGGCGGGGCCTCCGTCCCGGGGCGCTCCCTCAGAGGGGAGAGGTGCGACGAAAGCTGCGCCTTTCGGGAGAAAGCCCGGGATTTGGCCGAGGGCCAGGAAAAGTGTTGACTTTTCCCGACTCGGGCGCTAGAGAGACCGGACTTTCCGGCTGGCCGTAGATCTTGACCGTCTGGGCGACGCGCTCCGACACAGTCGATCTAAACGCTGCCGAACTCAACCTTGACTGACACTTGTCAGATTTGGGGCAAGACCGCGGCCTGGCCGTGGTCCTCTGCAATGGCACCGCGCCAAGGGCTTCAAACCGCCTGTGGCGCGGCTTCGTTTTGTGCAAGCCGACGGCTTGCCGGGCGCTGCTCGCAGCGCCGAACCGTTGAAGACACGCAAAGCCACCGGGTGGTGGTGGGTGAAAGAGGGCAGAGAATGCCAACGATCAGTCAGCTGATCCGCAAGCCGCGGACGGCGCAAAAGAGCCGGAATAAGGTTCCCGCGCTTGAGGCCTGCCCGCAGAAGCGGGGCGTGTGCACGCGCGTTTACACCACGACTCCGAAGAAGCCGAACTCGGCGCTTCGTAAGGTCGCCAAGGTCCGTCTGACCAATGGCTACGAGGTCATCGGTTACATCCCGGGCGAGGGGCACAACCTTCAGGAGCACTCCGTGGTCATGATCCGCGGCGGCCGCGTGAAGGATCTGCCGGGCGTTCGCTATCACATCCTCCGCGGTGTCCTCGACACCCAGGGCGTGAAGAACCGTAAGCAGCGCCGTTCGAAGTACGGCGCGAAGCGGCCGAAGTAAGCCGTCCAACTGTCATAGAGGTCGGAGTCAGCTCATGTCCCGCCGCCACAGCGCCGAAAAGCGTGAGATCATCCCGGATCCGAAGTTCGGGGACGTGGTCGTCACGAAGTTCATGAATTCCATCATGTACGACGGCAAGAAGTCCGTCGCCGAGCGCATCGTCTACGGTGCGTTCGACATCATCGAGAGCCGCACGAAGTCCAACCCGCTCGAGGTCTTCAAGCAGGCGCTCGACAATGTCGCCCCGGCCATCGAGGTCCGTTCCCGCCGTGTCGGCGGCGCGACGTACCAGGTGCCGGTCGAGGTCCGCGCCGAGCGCCGCCAGGCGCTTGCGATCCGCTGGATCATCCAGGCCGCCCGCGGCCGTAACGACAAGACCATGGTCGACCGTCTGTCCGCCGAGTTGCTCGATGCCTCGAACAACCGCGGCAACGCCGTGAAGAAGCGCGAAGATACGCACCGGATGGCCGAGGCCAACCGCGCCTTCTCGCACTATCGCTGGTAACGGTCGGGCCTTGAGGAGCTGAGCGATGCCCCGCACGCACGCAATTGAGGACTACCGTAACTTCGGCATCATGGCCCACATCGATGCCGGCAAGACGACGACGACCGAGCGTATCCTTTACTACACCGGCAAGTCGCACAAGATCGGTGAGGTCCATGAAGGCGCTGCCACCATGGATTGGATGGAGCAGGAGCAGGAGCGTGGCATCACGATCACGTCCGCTGCGACCACCTGCTTCTGGCGCGGCAAGCGCCTGAACATCATCGACACCCCCGGCCACGTGGACTTCACCATCGAGGTGGAGCGTTCGCTGCGCGTCCTCGACGGCGCCGTCTGCGTCCTCGACGGCAACCAGGGCGTCGAGCCCCAGACCGAGACCGTGTGGCGCCAGGCCGACAAGTACGACGTTCCGCGCGTCGTGTTCGTCAACAAGATGGACAAGACCGGCGCGAACTTCTTCAAGTGCGTCGAGGACATCGTCAAGCGCGTGGCCGGCAAGCCCGTCTGCCTTCAGATCCCGATCGGCGCGGAGAGCGACTTCCGCGGCATGGTCGACCTCATCAAGATGAAGGCCTATCTCTGGGAGAGCGACGCTCTCGGCGCCAAGTTCGACGAGGTCGAGATCCCGGCCGATCTGAAGGATCAGGCCGCGGAGTACCGCGCAAAGCTCGTCGAGGCCGCCGTCGAGATGGACGACGAGGCGATGGTGGCTTACCTCGAGGGCCAGGAGCCCGACGAGGACACCCTGCGCCGCCTGATCCGCACGGCCGTGAAGCGCCGCGCGTTCCATCCGGTGCTCTGCGGTTCGGCGTTCAAGAACAAGGGCGTGCAGCCGCTTCTCGATGCGGTCGTGGACTTCCTGCCGTCCCCGGCGGACCGTGAGGCCATCGAGGGCATCGACTTCAAGACCGAGGAGCCGACCACCCGCAAGCCGTCCGACGACGAGGCGTTCTCCATGCTCGCCTTCAAAATCATGGACGACCCGTTCGTGGGCACGATCACCTTCTGCCGCGTCTATTCCGGCAAGGTGAACGCCGGCGACACGCTGCTCAACTCGTCGCGCGACAAGAAGGAGCGCGTCGGCCGCATGCTTCTCATGCATGCGAACAACCGCGAGGACATCAAGGAGGCCTATGCCGGCGACATCGTCGCTCTCGCTGGCCTCAAGGAAGTCCGCACCGGCGACACGCTCTGCGACCCGAACAAGGCCGTGATCCTCGAGCGGATGGAGTTCCCCGAGCCCGTCATCGAGATCGCCATCGAGCCGAAGTCGAAGGCGGACCAGGAGAAGCTGGGTCTTGCCCTCGCCAAGCTCGCGGCCGAGGACCCGTCCTTCCGCGTCTCGACGGACAGCGAGTCCGGCCAGACGATCCTGAAGGGCATGGGCGAGCTGCACCTGGATATCAAGGTCGACATTCTCAAGCGCACCTACAAGGTCGATGCGAACGTCGGCGCTCCGCAGGTGGCCTACCGCGAGACGATCACGAAGAAGGTCGAGGTGGACTACACCCACAAGAAGCAGACCGGCGGCACGGGCCAGTTCGCCCGCGTGAAGCTCGTCGTTCAGCCGAACGATCCGGGCGCCGGTTTCGCCTTCGAGTCGAAGATCGTCGGCGGCGCGGTGCCGAAGGAGTACATCCCCGGCGTCGAGAAGGGCCTCCAGTCCGTCATCGGCGCGGGCGTGGTCGCCGGCTTCCCGGTGGTGGACATCAAGGTCGAGCTCGTCGACGGCGCCTTCCACGAGGTGGACTCGTCGGCCCTGGCCTTCGAAATCGCCTCCCGTGCGGCGCTCCGCGAGGCCCTGCAGAAGGGCGCTCCGGTCCTGCTCGAGCCGGTGATGAAGGTCGAGGTCACGACTCCGGAAGACTACACCGGGTCGGTCATCGGCGACCTCAACTCCCGGCGCGGCCAGATCCAGGGTCAGGACATGCGCGGCAATGCCGTGGTCATCAATGCGATGGTCCCGCTCGCCAACATGTTCGGCTACGTCAACACCCTGCGCGGCATGAGCCAGGGCCGGGCGAGCTACACCATGCAGTTCGACCACTATGAACAGGTGCCGTCGAACGTGGCGGCCGAGGTTCAGGCGAAGTACGCCTGAACCCATTGAACAAGAACTGACGATTTAAGGAACGGGTGCCACGATGGCGAAGGAAAAGTTTGAGCGGACGAAGCCGCACTGCAACATTGGGACGATTGGTCACGTTGACCATGGCAAGACGTCTCTGACGGCGGCGATCACGAAGGTTCTGGCCGAGACGGGCGGGGCGACGTTCACGGCCTACGACCAGATCGACAAGGCGCCGGAGGAGAAGGCGCGCGGCATCACGATCTCGACGGCGCACGTGGAGTACGAGACGCAGAACCGGCACTATGCGCACGTGGACTGCCCCGGCCACGCGGACTACGTGAAGAACATGATCACGGGCGCGGCGCAGATGGACGGCGCGATCCTGGTGGTATCGGCGGCGGACGGTCCGATGCCGCAGACGCGCGAGCACATCCTGCTGGCGCGGCAGGTGGGCGTTCCGGCGCTGGTGGTGTTCATGAACAAGGTCGACATGGTGGACGACCCCGAGCTTCTCGACCTTGTCGAGCTTGAGGTGCGCGAGCTTCTGTCGAAGTACGACTTCCCCGGGGACGACATCCCGATCGTGAAGGGCTCGGCGCTGTGCGCGCTGGAGGACCGTCAGCCGGAGATCGGGCGCGACGCGGTTCTGAAGCTGATGGCGGAGGTCGACCGCTACATTCCGCAGCCTGAGCGTCCTGTGGACCAGCCGTTCCTGATGCCGATCGAGGACGTGTTCTCGATTTCGGGCCGCGGCACGGTGGTGACGGGCCGCGTGGAGCGCGGGATCATCAAGGTCGGCGAGGAAGTGGAGATCGTGGGTCTTCGCGACACGCAGAAGACGACGGTGACGGGCGTGGAGATGTTCCGCAAGCTGCTCGACCAGGGTCAGGCGGGCGACAACGTGGGCGTCCTGCTGCGCGGCACGAAGCGCGAGGACGTGGAGCGCGGCCAGGTGCTGTGCAAGCCCGGCTCGATCAAGCCGCACACGAAGTTCAAGGCCGAGGCGTACATCCTGACGAAGGAGGAGGGCGGCCGCCATACGCCGTTCTTCACCAACTACCGTCCGCAGTTCTACTTCCGGACGACGGACGTGACGGGCGTTGTGAAGCTGCCCGAGGGCACGGAGATGGTGATGCCGGGCGACAACATCGCGATGGAAGTGGAGCTGATCGCTCCGATCGCGATGGAGGAGAAGCTGCGCTTTGCGATCCGCGAGGGCGGCCGCACCGTCGGCGCCGGCGTCGTCGCCCAGGTCATGGATTAATTCGAAGAGGATCAAAGGAGCGGGCCGGTTTCGGCCGGTCCCCTCCCTTGTTGAGGTCAACCCATGAACGGTCAGAATATTCGCATTCGCCTTAAGGCGTTCGACCATCGGATCCTCGACGCTTCGACACGGGAAATCGTGTCGACCGCGAAGCGGACCGGCGCTCAGGTGCGCGGACCCATCCCGCTGCCGACGCGCATTGAGCGCTTTACGGTGCTTCGCTCGCCGCACATCGACAAGAAGTCGCGCGAGCAGTTCGAGATGCGCACTCACAAGCGTGTTCTCGATATCGTGGACCCCACTCCCCAGACGGTGGACGCGCTGATGAAGCTCGACCTCGCCGCGGGCGTGGACGTGGAGATCAAGCTCTAAGCCTTCGGGCTTGGAGCTTTCGGTAGGACACGCCGAGAGGATACGCACATGCGCTCAGGCGTCATTGCACAGAAGGTCGGGATGACACGCATCTTCACGGATGCGGGTGAGCACGTCCCGGTGACGGTTCTGAAGGTCGATCAGTGCCAGGTGATCGCCCATCGGACCAAGGAGAAGAACGGCTACACCGCGCTGCAGGTCGGCGTCGGCAAGGCCAAGGTGAAGAACGTTTCCAAGGCCGAGCGCGGTCGGTTCGCCGTCGCCAAGGTCGAGCCGAAGCGCAAGCTCGCGGAATTCCGCGTCTCCGAGGATGCTCTCATCCCGGTGGGCGCCGAGATCACCGCCGACCACTTCGTCGCCGGTCAGTTCGTGGACGTCACGGGTACGACGACGGGTAAGGGCTTCGCCGGCGGCATGAAGCGCTGGAACTTCGGCGGTCTGCGCGCCTCCCACGGCGTGTCGGTCTCGCACCGCTCGATCGGTTCGACGGGCGGCCGCCAGGATCCGGGCCGGACGTTCAAGAACAAGAAGATGCCGGGTCACCTCGGTGTCGAGCGCGTGACGACGCAGAACCTGCGCGTCGTCTCGACCGACCCTGAGCGCGGTCTGATCCTGGTCGAGGGCGCCGTCCCCGGCGTCGCCGGCGGCTGGATCTTCGTCCGCGACGCGGTGAAGCGCAAGCTGCCCAAGGAAGTGCCGATGCCCGGCGCGTTCCGCACGGGCGACAACGGCGCTGCGCCGGCCGCTCAGGCTGACCAGGCCCAAGAGGAGAATGCGTGATGAAACTCGACGTCACCACGCTTGAGGGCAAGAAGGCCGGCTCGATCGACCTCGACGAGGCGATCTTCGGTCTCGATCCCCGCGCCGATCTTCTCGCGCGGTGCGTCCGCTGGCAGCTCGCGAAGCGCCAGGCCGGCACGCATGCCGTGAAGAACCGCTCGGACATCGACCGGACCACGAAGAAGCTCTACAAGCAGAAGGGCACCGGCAACGCCCGCCACGGCGCCGCGAGCGCTCCCCAGTTCCGGGGCGGCGGCCGCGCCTTCGGTCCGCAGGTCCGCAGCCATGCGCACGACCTGCCCAAGAAGGTCCGCGCCCTTGCGCTGAAGCACGCCCTCTCGGCCAAGGCGAAGGATTCTTCGCTCATCGTCGTCGACGAGGTGCAACTCGCCGAGCCGAAGACGAAGGCTCTGGTGGAGCGCTTCGGCAAGCTCGGCCTGGCGAATGCCCTGATCATCGGCGGCGCCGAGATCGAGGCCAACTTCCAGCGGGCCGCGCGCAACATTCCGAACATCGACGTCCTGCCGGTGCAGGGCATCAACGTCTATGACATTCTCCGTCGCGAGAAGCTCGTTCTCACGAAGGCGGCTGTCGATGCGCTGGAGGCGCGCTTCAAATGAGCCTGGACCCGCGCCACTACGATGTGATCGTGAGCCCGGTCATCACCGAGAAGGCCACGGCCCTGTCCGAGCAGAACAAGGTCGTCTTCAAGGTGAAGCCGGATGCGACGAAGCCGCAGATCAAGGAAGCGGTTGAGAAGCTGTTCGATGTCAAGGTGAAGAGCGTCAACACGCTCGTCACCAAGGGCAAGGTGAAGATGTTCCGCGGCACCCGCGGCCAGCGGTCGGACGTGAAGAAGGCGGTCGTGACCCTCGAAGAGGGCCAGACCATCGACGTCACGACGGGCCTCTGATCGGTTGAGAGAGTGATCCGATGGCTTTGAAGACCTTCAAACCAATCACCCCCGGCCTGCGCCAGCTGGTGATCGTGGACCGCAGCGAGCTCTACAAGGGCAAGCCGGTCAAGACGCTGACGGAGGGCAAGTCGTCCTCCGGCGGCCGCAACAACCTGGGCCGCGTGACCGTCCGCTTCCGCGGCGGCGGCCACAAGCGGACCCTGCGCAATGTCGACTTCAAGCGCCGTTCGCGTCTGGGAGACGTCGCGACCGTGGAGCGGATCGAGTACGATCCCAACCGCACCGCGTTCATCGCCCTGATCCGCTACGCCGACGGCGAGCTGTCCTACATCCTGGCCCCGCAGCGTCTGGCTGTCGGCGATCAGGTGTCGGCCGGCGAGCAGGTCGACATCAAGCCGGGCAACGCCATGCCGATCGGCAACATGCCGGTGGGAACGATCGTCCACAACATCGAGCTGAAGATCGGCCGCGGCGGCGCCATTGCCCGCTCCGCCGGCACCTACGCTCAGATCGTGGGCCGTGACCAGGGCTACGTGACGGTGCGCCTCAACTCGGGCGAGCAGCGCCTGGTCCATGGCCAGTGCTTCGCCAGCGTCGGCGCCGTGTCCAACCCCGATCACATGAACACCTCGATCGGCAAGGCCGGCCGCAACCGCTGGCTCGGCAAGCGTCCGCACAACCGCGGCGTTGCGATGAACCCCATCGACCACCCGCACGGTGGCGGTGAGGGTCGCACCTCGGGCGGCCGCCATCCGGTCACCCCGTGGGGCATTCCGACCAAGGGCAAGAAAACCCGTTCGAACAAGCGGACCGACAAGTTCATCGTGTCGAGCCGCCACGCACGGAAGAAGTAAGGACAGAGGCACGTCATGGCACGTTCGCTTTGGAAGGGTCCGTTCGTCGACGGCTACCTCCTCAAGAAGGCCGAGGCTGCCCGTGGGTCGGGCCGCAACGAGGTCATCAAGATCTGGAGCCGCCGCTCCACGATCCTCCCGCAGTTCGTGGGCCTCACTTTCGGGGTCTACAACGGTCAGAAGCACATTCCCGTCTACGTGAGCGAGGAGATGGTGGGTCACAAGTTCGGCGAGTTCTCGCCGACCCGCACCTTCCACGGCCACGCGGCGGACAAGAAGGCGAAGAGGAAGTAAGATGGGTAAGGCCGCGACTCCTCGCGCGCTGAGCGACAACGAGGCGCAAGCCGTCGCTCGCATGCTGCGCGTCAGCCCCCAGAAGCTCAACCTTGTTGCGGCCCTCATCCGCGGCAAGAAGGTTTCCACGGCTCTCGCCGATCTCGAGTTCTCGCGCAAGCGGATCGCTCGGGACGTCAAGAAGTGCCTCGAGAGCGCTATCGCCAACGCCGAGAACAACCACAACCTCGATGTGGACGATCTCGTCGTGAGCCAGGCCTTCGTCGGCAAGGCTCTGGTGATGAAGCGCTTCCATGCCCGGGCCCGTGGCCGGGGCGCCCGTATCATGAAGCCGTTCTCGAACCTCACGATCGTGGTTCGGGAAGTCGCCGAACAGGCGTAAGGGAGAACCAGATGGGTCAGAAAGTTAACCCGATCGGTCTTCGGCTCGGCATCAACCGGACCTGGGACTCGCGCTGGTTCGCCGGCAAGGGCGAGTACGCCAAGCTGATGCACGAGGACATCGCCATCCGCGATGCTCTCATGAAGCAGCTCAAGCAGGCCGCCGTTTCGAAGATCGTGATCGAGCGCCCGCACAAGAAGTGCCGCGTCACCATCCACTCGGGCCGTCCGGGCGTGGTGATCGGCAAGAAGGGCGCCGACATCGAGAAGCTGCGCAAGCTCGTGTCCAAGATGACGGACGCGGACGTGTCGATCAACATCGTCGAGGTCCGCAAGCCCGAGGTGGACGCCACCCTGGTGGCCGACTCCATCGCCCAGCAGCTCGAGCGCCGCGTTGCCTTCCGCCGTGCCATGAAGCGCGCCGTTCAGTCGGCGATGCGTCTCGGCGCCGAGGGCATCCGCATCAACTGCTCGGGTCGCCTCGGCGGGGCCGAAATCGCCCGTCTCGAATGGTACCGCGAGGGCCGCGTTCCGCTCCACACCCTGCGTGCGGATGTCGACTACGGAACGTCCACGGCCTTCACCACCTACGGCACGTGCGGCATCAAGGTCTGGATCTTCAAGGGCGAGATCCTTGAGCACGACCCGATGGCGCAGGACAAGCGCATGAACGAAGAAGGTGGCCGTTCGGGCGGTCGCCGCGAGCAGGCGGCGTAACCGAGGGGTCAGGAGAGGTTTGCCATGTTGCAACCGAAGAAGACGAAATTCCGTAAGCAGTTCAAGGGCCGTATTTCCGGCACCGCGAAGGGCGGCACGGATCTGAACTTCGGCCAGTTCGGCCTCAAGGCGCTGGAGCCGGAGCGTGTGAACGCCCGGCAGATCGAGGCGGCCCGCCGCGCGATCACCCGTGCCATGAAGCGCGCCGGCCGCGTGTGGATCCGCATCTTCCCGGACGTGCCGGTGTCGACGAAGCCGACCGAGGTCCGCATGGGCTCCGGTAAGGGTTCGCCGGAATACTGGGCCGCCCGTGTGAAGCCTGGCCGTATCATGTTCGAGATCGACGGCGTGCCGGAGGAGACCGCCCGCGAGGCGCTCCGCCTCGGCGCCGCCAAGCTCCCGATCAAGACGCGGTTCATCCAGCGCATCGCGGAGTAAGGAGGAGATCATGAAGTCGAAGCAGAGGGTCTCCGACCTTAAGTCGATGTCGACGGACCAGCTTTCGGATGAGCTGCTCAAGCTGAAGAAGGAGCAGTTCAACCTCCGGTTCCAGCGCGCGACGGGGCAGCTCGAGAACACCGGACGCGTCCGCGAGGTCCGCAAGGACATCGCCCGCGTCAAGACGCTGCAGCGCCAGAAGTCGGCGCCGGCGAAGGCTTAAGGGGAATCAGGATGCCGAAGCGCGTTTTGCAGGGCGTCGTTGTCAGCGACAAGCAGGACAAGACGATCGTCGTGAAGGTGGAGCGCCGTTTCACGCACCCGGTCATGAAGAAGACCGTGCGTAAGACGAAGAACTACCACGCTCACGACGAGAACAATACGGCCAAGGTGGGCGACGTGGTCTTCATCGAGGAGTCCAAGCCGCTCTCCAAACTCAAGACCTGGGTGCTCGTGGACCAGCCGAAGGCCTAAAGCCTCCGATTGGGACTTGTCTAACGAGGGCGGCTCGTGTATACGGCCGCCTTTCTCGACATGAAGGGCAGGGGACGTCAGATCCCCATCAGGCGTAGTCCGGGAAGGCAATCGTGCCTTGGCCCGGAAACCTGTCTGAAACAAAGGAAAGGATCAAAGCCATGATCCAGATGCAGACGAATCTTGACGTCGCCGACAACTCCGGCGCGCGTCGCGTGATGTGCATCAAGGTTCTCGGTGGTTCGAAGCGTAAGTATGCCTCCGTCGGCGACATCATCGTCGTCTCGGTCAAGGAAGCGATTCCGCGGGGGCGCGTGAAGAAGGGCGACGTCATGAAGGCGGTCGTCGTTCGCACGGCCAAGGACATCCGTCGTCCCGACGGGTCCGTGATCCGGTTCGACCGGAACGCCGCCGTTCTGATCAACAATCAGAAGGAGCCGGTGGGCACCCGCATCTTCGGCCCGGTTCCGCGCGAGCTGCGTGCCAAGAATCACATGAAGATCATTTCGCTGGCGCCGGAGGTGCTCTAATGGCCGCGAAGATCAAGAAGGGCGATAAGGTCGTCGTTCTGACCGGTCGTGACAAGGGCAAGACCGGCGAAGTCGTTCAGGTGATGCCGAAGGAGGAGCGCGCGATCGTTCGCGGCGTCAACCTTGTGAAGCGTCACCAGCGTCAGACCGCCAGCCAGGAAGGCGGCATCGTCACCAAAGAGGCGCCCCTGCATCTGTCCAACCTGGCTTATGCGGACCCGAAGGACGGCAAGCCGACCCGGGTCGGGTTCAAGATTCTCGAGGACGGCCGCAAGGTTCGTTTCGCCAAGCGTTCGGGGGAGCTGATCGATGGCTAAGGCTCAGGTGGACGGCTACACGCCGCGTCTGCGGAAGCACTACGAGGAAGTGGTGCGTCCGAAGCTCATTGAGGAATTCGGCTACAAGAACCCGATGGAAGTTCCGAAGATCGAGAAGATCGTTCTGAACATGGGCGTCGGGGAGTCGACCGCCGATTCCAAGAAGGCCTCCGTGGCCGCCGCGGATCTCGCTCTCATCGCCGGCCAGAAGCCGGTGATCACGAAGGCCCGCAAGGCGATCTCGCAGTTCAAGGTCCGCGAGGGCATGCCCATCGGCGCGAAGGTCACCCTTCGCAAGGCGCGCATGTACGAGTTCATGGACCGTCTCGTGACCGTGGCGCTTCCCCGCGTCCGCGACTTCCGCGGCCTGAACCCGCGTTCGTTCGACGGCCGTGGCAACTACGCCCTCGGGATCAAGGAGCACCTGGTGTTCCCCGAGATCAACTACGACAAGGTCGAGCAGGTCTGGGGCATGGACATCATCATCGCCACCACGGCGAAGACGGACGATGAGGCCCGCGCCCTGCTGCGTCACTTCAACTTCCCGTTCCGGCAGTGAGGACAGACGTCCTCAAACGCGGACACTGGAGAAAAACGTATGGCTAAGAAAAGCGCTATTGAGAAGAACAAGCACCGTCGTGCGCTCGTGAAGAAGTTCGCGGGCAAGCGCGCCCGCCTGCTGGCGATCGCCAACGACGAGTCGAAGTCCATGGAGGAGCGTTTCGAAGCGCGCCTCAAGCTCGCCGAGCTTCCCCGCAACGCGAACCCGACCCGCATCCGCAACCGCTGCGAGGTGACGGGCCGCCCGCGTGCCTATTACCGCAAGCTCGGCATGTCGCGCATCGCTCTGCGCGAGCTCGGCTCCAACGGCCTCATCCCGGGCCTCGTGAAGTCCAGCTGGTAAGGGAGGGCATCATATGATCAACGATCCGTTGGGCGATATGCTCACCCGCATCCGCAACGCGCAGATGCGCCGTCGCGGCAGCGTGACCACTCCCGGCTCGAAGCTTCGCGCCCGCGTTCTCGATGTGCTCAAGAGCGAAGGCTACATCCGCGACTATTCGCAGACCGAGTTCGGCAACGGCCGCACCGAGTTCTCGATCGAGCTGAAGTACTACGATGGCCAGCCGGTGATCCGCTCCATCGAGCGCGTCTCCAAGCCGGGCCGCCGCGTCTATGCCTCCGTCGACACCATGCCCCGCGTGGCGGACGGCCTCGGCATCACCATTCTCTCGACGCCGCAGGGCGTTATGGCCGATCACGAGGCCCGGGAGAAGAACGTGGGCGGCGAAGTGCTCTGCAAGGTCTTCTAAGACTTTGCGGATGCACAGAACCACGGAGATTACAGAATGTCTCGAGTAGGCAAGAAGCCCGTCCAGATCCCGTCCGGAGTGACGGCGACCGTCGACGGTCAGATGGTGAAGGTGAAGGGCTCCAAGGGCGAGCTGTCGTTCCTGGTCCCCGAGGAGGTCTCGGTCGCCCTTGAGAACGGCGCCGTGACGGTGAGCCCCCGCGACGAGTCCAAGACCGCCCGCGCCAAGTGGGGCATGTCCCGCGCCCAGGTCGCGAACCTGGTGGAGGGCGTGTCCAAGGGGTTCGAGAAGCGCCTTGAGATCAACGGCGTCGGCTACCGCGCCGCCGTTGCGGGCAAGGTGCTGAAGCTGTCCCTCGGCTACAGCCACGACATCGACTACGAGATCCCGGCGGGCGTCACCATCACGACGCCGAAGCCCACGGAGGTGGTCGTCGCCGGCATCGACAAGCAGAAGGTCGGCCAGACCGCCGCCGAGATCCGCGAGTATCGCGGTCCGGAGCCCTACAAGGGCAAGGGCGTCAAGTATGCCGACGAGTTCATCTTCCGCAAGGAAGGCAAGAAGAAGTAAGGACGACGTATCATGGCTGAGAAGAAGGGCGCCGAAGATCGCCGCAAGGCTCGGGTACGCCGTGCGATCCGTAAGGCAGCGAATGGCCGTCCGCGTTTGTCGGTCTTCCGTTCGTCGAAGCAGATCTATGCCCAGGTCATCGATGACGAGCGCGGCGTGACCCTCGCGTCCGCCTCGACCCTCGAGAAGGACATGCGGGCCAAGCTGAAGACCGGCGCCACCGTCGAGGCGGCGAAGGAAGTCGGCAAGCTCGTGGCCGAGCGCGCGACCAAGGCCGGCGTGAAGAACGTCGTCTTCGACCGCGGCGGCTATCTCTATCACGGTCGCGTCAAGGCCCTGGCCGACGCCGCCCGTGAAGGCGGTCTGGATTTCTAACGGCGGGTAGTTGTCGAAACACCCTTAGCGAGCGGGCCCGCCGCCCGCGCAAGTGAGAGGTCTCATGGCGAGAGAACCCAGAGAACGTGCTGATCGCGAAGAGCGCGACAGCGAATTCGTCGACCGGCTTGTCCACATCAACCGCGTCGCGAAAGTCGTGAAGGGCGGCCGGCGCTTCGGCTTTGCCGCCCTGGTGGTGGTCGGCGACCAGAAGGGCCGCGTCGGCTTCGGCCACGGCAAGGCCCGCGAGGTGCCGGAGGCGATCCGCAAGGCCACCGACGCCGCCAAGCGGTCGATGATCCGCGTGGCGCTGCGCGAGGGCCGCACCCTGCACCACGACGTGAAGGGGCGCCACGGCGCCGGCCGCGTCATCCTGCGCGCCGCTCCCCAGGGTACCGGCATCATCGCCGGCGGCCCGATGCGCGCCGTCTTCGAGACGGTCGGCATGCAGGACGTGGTGGCGAAGTCGCTCGGCTCGTCCAACCCCTACAACCTCGTCCGCGCGACCTTCGATGCGCTGAAGAACGAGGACAGCCCGCGCGCCGTCGCCGCCCGCCGTGGCCTCAAGGTCTCGACGCTGCAGGCCCGCCGCCGCGATACGTCCGACGCCGACGTCGGCGCCGAAGCGTAAGGGAGGCCGATCCATGGCGAAGAAGCCTGCCGCCGAGACGGCGAAAACCATCACCGTTGAGCAGATCGGATCCCCGATCCGTCGCGAGGCCAAGCAGCGCCAGACGCTGATCGGCCTGAAGCTCAACAAGCTTCATCGGACCTCGACCCTTGTCGACACCCCGGCGGTGCGCGGCATGATCGAGAAGGTCAAGCACCTCGTGCGCGTTGTCGACGGGCAGTGAGGAGAGCGTCATGAAACTCAACGAAATTCGTGACAACGAAGGCGCCACGAAGAACCGGATGCGCGTCGGACGCGGCATCGGCTCCGGCAAGGGCAAGACCGGCGGCCGCGGCGTCAAGGGTCAGAAGTCCCGCACCGGCGTGTCCATCAAGGGCTTCGAGGGCGGCCAGATGCCGCTTCACCGGCGCCTGCCGAAGCGCGGCTTCAACAACCCGAACGCCCGCGACCTCAACGAGGTCAACCTCGGCCGCATCCAGCAGGCGGTGGAAGCCGGCAAGCTCGACCAGAGCGCGCCGATCACCGTCGACACCCTGGTCGCCGCCGGCGTGCTGTCCAAGCCGCGCGACGGCGTGAAGATCCTGGGCCAGGGCGAGCTGAAGGCGAAGCTCTCCTTCCAGGTGGCCGGCGCGTCCAAGTCGGCCGTCGAGGCGATCGAGAAGGCCGGCGGTTCGGTGACCCTCCTGGGTGCCGTTGCACAGGCGTAAGCCGAGGCTTACATCGAGAAGATCCAAGCGGCGGCCCGCGTCTGATCGTGAGGCCGCCGTTTGCGTGACGCCGATCACGTATCCAGTCAGTCAAGGACGAGACCCATGGCTTCAGCAGCCGAGCAACTTGCCGCCAACATCAATTTCGGCGCGATCGCCAAAGCCGAGGAATTGAAGAAGCGCATTTGGTTCACTCTCGGTGCGCTGCTGATCTACCGGCTCGGCACGTACATTCCGCTGCCGGGGATCAACCCGGAGGCCCTGCGGCAGAGCTTCCAGAGCGCCAGCGGCGGCGTCCTCGGCCTCTTCAACATGTTCTCGGGCGGCGCCGTGGAGCGCATGGCGATCTTCGCCCTGAACATCATGCCCTACATCTCGGCCTCGATCATCGTGCAGCTCCTCACCTCGGTGCTTCCCTCCCTGGAGGCGCTGAAGAAGGAAGGGGAGGCGGGCCGCAAGATCCTCAACCAGTACACCCGCTACCTCACCGTCCTGCTCGCCGTGTTCCAGTCCTGGGGCATCGCGGTCGGCCTGCAGAGCTCCGGCAGCATCGTGAGCGCACCCGGGCCGTTCTTCCTCATCTCCGCCGTGATCACCCTGACCGGCGGCACCATGTTCCTCATGTGGCTCGGCGAGCAGATCACCTCCCGGGGCATCGGCAACGGCACCTCGCTCATCATCTTCGCCGGCATCGTCGCAAACCTGCCGCAGGCCATTGCCGGGACCCTCGAGCTCGGCCGCCAGGGCGCCATCTCGACGCCGATCATCCTCGGCGTGCTGGTCATGGCCGTGCTCATCATCTACTTTGTGGTGTTCATGGAGCGTGCCCAGCGGCGGCTGCTGATCAACTATCCCAAGCGCCAGGTCGGCAACCGCATGTACGAGGGGCAGACCTCGTTCCTGCCGCTCAAGCTCAACACCTCCGGCGTCATTCCGCCGATCTTCGCCTCCTCGCTTTTGCTCCTGCCGGCCACCATCGCCAGCTTCCAGACCTCGACCGACGGAACCGGCTTCATCGCGACCCTGACCGCCTATCTCGGCCACGGGCGCCCGGCCTACATGTTCCTCTACGCGGCGCTGATCGTCTTCTTCGCGTTCTTCTACACGGCCATCGTGTTCAACCCGCAGGAGACGGCGGACAACCTGAAGAAGCACGGCGGCTTCATCCCGGGCATCCGCCCCGGCGAGCGCACTGCCGAGTTCATCGATCAGGTGTTGACACGCATCACCGTCCTCGGTGCAGCTTACCTTGTCATCATCTGTCTGATTCCCGAGTTCCTGGTCTCGTATGCGGCCCTGCCGTTCTACTTCGGCGGCACCTCGCTCCTGATCGTGGTCTCGGTGACGATGGACACGGTGGCTCAGGTCCATGGCCATCTGCTCGCCCACCAGTACGAAGGGCTGGTGAAGAAGGCCAAGCTCAGGGGCGCCAGACGGCGCTAGGGCATCGAGCGCGAAACTGGGGGCCGGTCTTGCGCGGAAAGATGCTCAAGATCAGAAACTTGGAGCATCGGACGTGAGCTCGCGTTCATGTCCGCCGCTCCGAGCGTTCGCTCCGCCGGAGGGCGGGGGCTCGACGAAATCAGGGGGACGTCGATGAGAATCATTCTGCTGGGGCCGCCTGGAGCCGGAAAAGGCACGCAGGCGGTACGCATGGTCGAGCGCCTGGGGGTTCCGCAGCTCTCGACCGGCGACATGCTCCGCGCGGCCGTGGCCGCCGGAACCCCGGTCGGCCTCAAGGCCAAGGAGATCATGGACCGCGGCGACCTGGTGCCGGACGAGGTGGTGGTGGGCATCATCGCCGACCGAATCGAGGAGCCGGACGCCCGCAGCGGCTTCATCCTCGACGGTTTCCCGCGCACGGTCGCGCAGGCCGAGGCGTTCGATGCGATGCTGCAGCGCAAGGGCCTCAAGCTCGACGCCGTCATCGAATTCAAGGTCAACGAGGCCGAGCTCGTGGAGCGCATCGTCAAGCGCGCCAAGGAGGCCGAAGCCCGCGGCGAGCCCGTCCGCAAGGACGACAACCCGGACGTCTTCAAGACCCGTCTCGGGGCCTATCGGACCCAGACGGCTCCGCTTTCCGCCTATTATGCGGGCAAGGGGCAGCTCAAGACCGTGGACGGCATGAAGTCCATCGACGAGGTGACCGAGGACATCAAGAAGATCCTCGGCCGGTGAGGGCAGGGGCCCGAGCGGCCCCTTCGAGGGCTGGGTTAGGGCTCTGTTCTGGCCTGCCGCGTGACGGCATACGCCTGCCCATGTATTGGCCGAACGTAATATCGGGCGGTTGACCTGCCCGGAAAGGAGGGCGTCCGGGCCAATGCGACCATGATGCCCGTCCAATGGATCGCCAAACCCCTTGACGCACCTTCCCCGATGCGCTAGGCAACCGCTTCTCGCAAAAGAAGACGCGATCCGGAGGGCTTCACCAGGGGCCGCTCCGCATTGTTGTGTTCTCATAAACCCGCGCAAGGGCCGGCCTCCACCGGACGCGCGACAACACCACCGAAGCTTCACGCTTCGCCACATGGAGATGGACGATGGCCCGTATTGCAGGCGTCAACATTCCGACCAACAAGCGCGTCGTGATCGCGCTCCAGTACATCCACGGCATCGGGCCCAAGAAGGCCCAGGAGATCGTCGAGAAGGTGAACATCCCGGCCGAGCGCCGCGTGAACCAGCTCACCGACGCCGAAGTGCTGCAGATCCGCGAGACCATCGACCGCGACTACATCGTGGAAGGCGACTTGCGTCGCGAAGTCTCCATGAACATCAAGCGCCTGATGGACCTGGGCGTCTATCGCGGCCTGCGTCACCGCCGCTCCCTCCCGGTCCGCGGCCAGCGCACCCACACGAACGCCCGCACCCGCAAGGGCAAGGCGAAGCCGATCGCCGGCAAGAAGAAGTAAATTTCCCCGTCGCCGCGTCCTCGGACGCGGCCTTTCTCCCGAGCGCCTGGCATCACGGGCGCGTTTGAAGGACTTGAAGTATGGCTAAGGAAGCTACCCGCGTCCGCCGTCGCGAACGCAAGAACATCGTGTCCGGCGTCGCCCACGTGAACGCCTCGTTCAACAACACGATGATCACCATCACCGACGCCCAGGGCAACACGATCTCCTGGTCGTCCGCCGGCGCGATGGGCTTCAAGGGTTCGCGCAAGTCGACCCCCTACGCCGCCCAGGTCGCGGCCGAGGACGCCGCCCGCAAGGCCGCCGAGCACGGCATGCGCACCCTCGAGGTCGAGGTCTCCGGTCCCGGTTCCGGCCGCGAGTCGGCCCTGCGCGCCCTCCAGTCGGCGGGCTTCACCGTCACCTCGATCCGTGACGTGACCCCGATCCCGCACAACGGCTGCCGTCCGCGCAAGCGTCGTCGCGTCTAAGGTCGTCCGGCGCGTGGGGGAAGCCCCGCGCGCGCTTCGGTTTCAAGGGTGGGCCCGTCCCGCCCTTCAAGCCGTACCTGCAAGAGGTGTGGTTGTGATCCAAAAGAACTGGCAAGAGCTGATTAAGCCGAACAAGCTCGAGGTCTCTCCCGGCGACGATCCGAAGCGCATCGCGACGATCGTGGCCGAGCCGCTCGAGCGCGGCTTCGGTACGACCCTCGGCAACTCCCTGCGCCGCGTGCTGCTGTCGTCCCTCCAGGGCGCGGCGGTGACGTCGATCCACATCGACGGCGTGCTGCACGAGTTCTCGTCGATCCCGGGCGTCCGCGAGGACGTGACGGACATCGTCCTCAACGTGAAGACCATCGCCATCAAGATGCAGAGCGAGGGTCCGAAGCGCATGACCCTGCGCAAGACAGGCCCGGGCCTGGTCACCGCGGGCGACATCAACACGGTCGGCGACGTTCAGATCCTCAATCCCGAGCTGGTCCTGTGCACCCTGGACGAGGGCGCCGAGATCCGCATGGAGTTCACCGTCGACACCGGCAAGGGCTACGTTCCGGCCGAGCGCAACCGCGCCGAGGACGCCCCCATCGGCCTCATCCCGGTCGACTCGCTCTACAGCCCGGTCAAGAAGGTCTCGTACCGCATCGAGAACACCCGCGAGGGCCAGATTCTCGACTACGACAAGCTGATCATGACCGTCGAGACCAACGGCGCCGTGTCGCCGGAGGACGCCGTGGCCTATGCGGCCCGCATCCTTCAGGACCAGCTCCAGGTCTTCGTCAACTTCGAGGAGCCCCGCAAGGAGGAGGCTGCCGCCGCCGCGCCGCAGCTGCCGTTCAACCCTGCGCTGCTCAAGAAGGTGGACGAGCTCGAGCTGTCGGTCCGCTCGGCGAACTGCCTGAAGAACGACAACATCGTCTATATCGGCGACCTCATCCAGAAGTCCGAGGCGGAGATGCTCCGCACCCCGAACTTCGGCCGCAAGTCGCTCAACGAGATCAAGGAGGTCCTGGCCTCCATGGGCCTGCACCTCGGCATGGACGTGCCGGGCTGGCCGCCGGAGAACATCGAAGATCTCGCCAAGCGCTTCGAAGAGCATTACTGAGAGGCGAATGGGGAAGAGCGAAGGGCGAACGGGCATCGACCGTTCGCCACGCGCCATTCGCCGCTCGCCATGAAGAAGAGAGACGGTCGTCCCTTGGCACGGCGGCCGGAAGATCAAGGAGAAAGCCATGCGTCACGGATTCCGCGGCCGTCGGTTCAACCGCACGTCCGAACATCGTAAGGCCATGTTCGCCAATATGGCGGCTGCGCTGATCAAGCACGAGCAGATCGTCACCACCCTTCCGAAGGCGAAGGACCTGCGCCCCGTCGTCGAGAAGCTCATCACCCTCGGCAAGCGCGGCGACCTGCATGCCCGCCGCCAGGCTGCGGCCCAGCTCCGTGACGAGGACATGGTGAAGAAGCTCTTCGCCGTTCTCGGCCCGCGCTACAAGGACCGCCAGGGCGGCTACACCCGCGTCCTCAAGGCCGGCTTCCGTTACGGCGACAACGCCCCGATGGCGGTGATCGAGTTCGTGGACCGCGACGTGGATGCGCGCGGCCAGGACTCGGGCCCGACCCAGAAGGAAGAGGTCGTCGAGAGCGCCGCCTGATCGAGGCGGTGCATGCGAGCCACACGAGGCGGCCTCCGGGCCGCCTTTTTCTTTGGCGAAGCCGCGCGGAATCGAAAGGCCTGCGGTCCTGGAATTTGGCGCTTTCGCCCCCAGGTTCTATCAAGGCGCATCACCTGAACGGATTCGTCCCATGCGATTTCTCCCCATCCGCCGTTCGCTCATCGTCTTGGCCGTCGCTTGTCTCGGTGCCGCGGGGGCTCACGCCCAGGACCGCGCCGTCCCGACGAGCCGGGCGCAGGTCCAGCTCTCCTTCGCGCCTGTCGTCCGCGAGACTGCCGGGGCAGTGGTGAACGTCTATGCCACCCGTTCGGACCGCCGGCAGAACGCGGCGATGGAGGAGTTCTTCCGGCGCTTCTTCGGCGACGGCGCGCCCGGCCTTCCGCCGGGGCGGTCTCAGAGTTCCCTCGGCTCCGGCGTCATCGTCGACCCTTCGGGCCTCGTGATCACCAACAACCACGTGATCGAGAACATGAACGAGGTGAAGGTCGCCCTGGCCGACCGGCGGGAGTTCGAGGCGGACATCGTCCTGCGCGACCCGCGCATCGACCTCGCCGTGCTCAAGCTGAAGGGGGCCACCAGCCTCAAGGCCATCGAGATCGGCGATTCGGAGGCCCTCCAAGTCGGGGACATCGTGCTCGCCGTCGGCAACCCCTTCGGCGTCGGGCAGACCGTGACCCAGGGCATCGTGTCGGCCCTGGCCCGCACGCAGGTCGGCATCTCCGACTATCAGTTCTTCATTCAGACCGACGCGGCCATCAATCCGGGCAATTCGGGCGGCGCGCTCATCGACATGGGCGGACGGCTCGTGGGCATCAACACGGCGATCTACTCCCGCTCCGGCGGCAGCATCGGCATCGGCTTCGCCATTCCCTCCAGCATGGTCAAGGTCGTGCTGAACTCGGCGAAGAGCGGCGCGCGCCGGGTGGTCCGGCCCTGGCTGGGGGCGCGGCTCCAGGCCGTGGACGGGGAGATCGCGACGAGCCTCGGCCTCGACCATCCGACGGGCGTGCTCATCACCTCCGTCTACGACCGCAGCCCGGCGGCGGAGGCCGGGCTGAAGCGGGGCGATGCCATCCTGGCCGTGGACGGGCAGCCCGTCGACAACCCCGACGCCTTCGGCTACCGCTTCACCCTGAAAGGGGCCCAGGGCCAGGTGCCGCTGACGGTCCTGCGCGGCGGCAAGCAGACCGGCATCCAGGTCAGGCTCGCGCCGCCGCCCGAGGTCCCGCCCCGGGACCCGGTGCGCATCCGCTCCCGCTCGCCGCTGGCCGGCGCGACGCTCGTCAACATTTCGCCGGCGGTGGCGGAGGAGCTGCAGATCGACATGTCGGACGACGGCGTGGCGATCGCCGAACTCGACGAGCAGAGCGTCGCGGCGAGCGTCGGCTTCCAGAAGGGCGACCAGATCGTCGCCGTCAACGACGAGCGCATCGCCTCCACCAAAGACGCCGAGCGTTTCCTCAACCGCAGCGGAGGCTATTGGGAGATCACCATCAACAGGGGCGGGCGGGTCTTCACCACCGTTTTCGGCCGGTGACGGCCTGGACGGTGACCGAGGGCCTCTCCGCCGCCGAGACCGAGACGGTCTTCCGCTGGATCGGGCAGGAGAGCTACTGGGCGAGAGGACTGCCCCGGCCGATCTTCGACCGTTCGCTGCAGAACTCCCTCTGCTTCGCCCTGCGGGACGGGCAGGGCGGCTTGCGGGGCTTCGCGCGCGTCGTCACCGACCGGGCCACCTTCGCCTATCTCTGCGACGTGTTCGTCTGTCCCTCCACGCGCGGGAAGGGCGGCGGGAAGGCTCTGATCCGGGCGGTCCTGGACCATCCGGACCTGCAGGATCTCCGCCGCTGGATGCTGGTGACGCGGGATGCCCATGGGCTCTATGCTCCCTTCGGCTTCGAGCCGCTCGCCGACCCGGCGCGGGTCATGGTGCGCGTGGATCCCGGCATCTATGCGCGCCTGAACGCCGGGGGCGGGGGCAACGGCCGGGCTCCGACCCCATAGGCGACCATGAGCGACCTGTTTTCATCCGCCGGCCTCGACCGGAACGCCCCCAGGCCCCTGGCCGACCGGATGCGCCCCACCGTCCTGTCCGAGGTGGTCGGACAGGATCATCTGGTCGGGCCGGACGGCATCCTGACGCGGCTCATCGCGTCGCGATCCTTGGGGTCGCTGATCTTCTGGGGGCCGCCCGGCACGGGCAAGACGACGGTCGCCCGCCTCCTGGCCCACGAGACGGACCTGCATTTCGAGCAGATCTCGGCGATCTTCTCGGGAGTCGCCGATCTCAAGAAGGTTTTCGAAGCGGCCCGCGCGCGGCGCACGACGGGGCGTGGCACGCTGCTCTTCGTGGACGAGATCCATCGCTTCAACCGGGCGCAGCTCGATGCCTTCCTGCCCGTGATGGAGGACGGCACCATCACCCTCGTCGGCGCCACCACCGAGAACCCGTCCTTCGAGCTCAACGCGGCGCTCCTGTCCCGGGCGCGGGTGCTGGTGTTCCGGGCCCTCGACGAGGCGGCGATCGCGAAGATCCTCGTGCGCGCGGAGGAGATCGAGGGCAGGCTCCTGCCCCTCGACGAGGAGGCGCGCGCCTCCCTGATCCGCATGGCGGACGGCGACGGGCGCGCCGCTCTGACCCTGGCGGAAGAGGTCTGGCGCGCCGCGAAGCCCGGGGAGACCTTCGACGCGGCGCAGCTCCAGGAGATCGTGCAGCGCCGCGCGCCGATCTACGACAAGGGACAGGAGGGGCACTACAACCTCATCTCCGCCCTGCACAAGACCATCCGCGGCTCCGATCCGGACGCGGCCCTCTACTACCTCGCCCGCATGCTCGACGCCGGAGAGGACAGGCTCTTCATCGCGCGGCGCCTGGTGCGGGCGGCGGTGGAGGACATCGGCATGGCGGACCCGCAGGCCCTCGTCGTCGCCAACGCGGCCAAGGACGCCTTCGATTTCCTCGGCTCGCCCGAGGGCGAGCTCGCGCTGGCGCAGGCCGCCGTCTACCTGGCGACGGCGCCCAAATCCAACGCCCTCTACACGGCCTACAAGGCCGCCACGCGGGCGGCGAAGGAGAACGGCTCCCTCATGCCGCCCAAGACCATCCTCAACGCCCCGACCAAGCTCATGAAGACCATCGGCTACGGGGAGAACTACCGCTACGACCACGACGAGCCCGACGCCTTCTCGGGTCAGGACTACTGGCCGGAAAAGATGGGCCGTCGGCACTTCTACGAGCCGGTCGACCGGGGCTTCGAGCGGGAGATCCGCAAGCGCCTCGACTGGTGGGAAAAGCTGCGGAAGGAGCGGCGGGGCGGGGGCGAGTAGGACCTGCCGTTTCTTGGGGGCTTCGAAGCATGCAGGCTTATCTTCTCGTCTTCCTCGGCGCCGGGATCGGCGGCGCGCTCCGGCACGGCGTCAACCTCGCCTGCGCCCGGCTTTTCGGGATCGCGTTTCCCTGGGGCACGCTGACGGTGAACGTGGCCGGATCGTTCCTGATGGGGCTCCTGGCCGGATGGCTTGCCTTCAAGGACGGGGAGAACTGGAGCCAGGCCCTGCGGCTCTTCCTGGCCACCGGCGTCCTCGGGGGCTTCACGACCTTCTCCTCGTTCTCCCTCGACGCGGTCCTGCTTTGGGAGCGCGGGCAGGGCGGTCTCGCCCTCGCCTATGCCGCGGCCTCGGTCGCCCTGTCCGTGGGCGGGCTCGCCGGCGGCCTTGCCGTCGTCCGCTCCATCGCCTGAGCGGTAGTGCTCCGAGGGGAAACGCGTCGATTGCCGCGTGGGCCGCGCTCTGTTACCCACTCTCTCATGAGACAGAGCGGTTCAGGACGAAACGGCGGACGCGGCGGACGGTCGGGCCTGCGGGAGGGCTCCCGCACCCGCGAGACCGGCCGCGCCCGCCAGGACGAAGCAAGGAAGCCCCGGAGCGCAAAGCCCGCCGCGGAGCGGCAGGCGCAGCCTGCGCCGCGTTCCAGGCCGCCCGCCGAAGCGCCGCGGCAACCGACCCGGGCCCAGGCCAAGGCGGCCGCGCAGGAGGTGCTGGCGACGGGCGTTCAGACCCTCGTGGTGGAACCGGACGAGGCCGACATGCGGGTCGACAGGTTCCTCGTCGCCCGTTTCCCCCAGCTCGCCTTCACCCATATCCAGCGCATCGTCCGGAAGGGAGAGCTGCGCGTCGACGGCAGGCGCGCGCAGCCGAGCGACCGGCTCCAGCCCGGCCAGAAGGTGCGCGTTCCGCCCCTCAAGCTCGAACAGCCGAAGCTCGTGGCGCGCAGTGCCGCGCGGGAGCAGAGCGACCGCGACTTCCTGAAGTCGATCACCCTCTACGAGGACAAGGACGTCCTCATCATCAACAAGCCCATGGGGCTCGCCGTGCAGGGCGGCTCCGGCACCACGCGGCATGTGGACCAGCTTCTCGAATCCATGAAGGACGCGGAAGGGCAGCGGCCCCGCCTCGTGCACCGTCTCGACAAGGATACGGCGGGCTGCCTCGTCATCGCCAAGACGCGCTTCGCGGCCTCGACGATGGCGAAGTCGTTCCGCTCGCGCACGACGCGGAAGATCTACTGGGCGCTCGTCGCCGGGGTGCCGCGCGTGCGGCAGGGACGCATCTCGACCTATCTCGCGAAGGAGGGCGAGGAGGGCGATGCGCGGATGCGGGTGGCTCGGCACGGGGAGGAGGGGGCGAGCCACGCGCTCACCTATTACGCCGTCGTCGACACGGCGGCGCAGAAGCTCGCCTGGGTGTCCCTGAAGCCCGTCACCGGCCGCACGCACCAGCTGCGCGCGCATACGGCGCATATCGGCCATCCCATCGTCGGCGATCCGAAGTATTTCGACATCGAGAACTGGGAGCTGCCCGGCGGCATCCAGAACAAGCTGCATCTCCTCGCCCGGCGCATCGTGATCGCGCATCCGAGGACGGGAAAGCCCATCGACGTGACGGCGCCCCTCCCGCCGCACATGCAGCAAAGCTTCAACCTGCTCGGCTTCGATGCCGGGCGCTACGATCCCATCGTCGACGCGCCGGAGGACTGAAGCATCGGGCCCGAGAGTGGATCTGCACTTTCGGGCTCGGCGCTCCCTACCGGGAAAGCGCATCGCCGAAGGCGGGGCCCTCCGGTCCGCGCGATGCGCGAGCGTGGCCACAATTCGAAAGAATCTTTCTTCCCGTAGTCGCACTTTTGCCGCGCCCGAGGCGCAGCATTTGTCGTCTCGGTACATCCTCGCGGCACATCCGCCTGGGCGGCCGGGCCATTGCAAGGAGAAAGATCGATGGAACACAAGCATCTTGATCAGCTCCGTAGCGTAGCCGATGTTCAGCCGCGGTCGATGACCCGGCAGGAGCGCCTTCAGCGTTGGGTCGAGCTTCTCGAGCGGAACCCCACGCGCCGCCTGAACTCCCTTGGTGAAATCGAGTACAAGCCCCCGGCGGAACGGGCCCTGATCCGCGTGGACGATTCCCCGCTTTCCGTCGCCTACGAGGATCCCGTGCTTCGGGCGGAAGGTCTGGCGAGCGACAGGCTCGGCGATGCCATGAACTTCTTCGAGCTCTCGGACGGTCAGGCGCACTATGCCTTGTGCTCCTGCCTGAGCGGACGCACGATGGAAGCCGCCTCCTTCGCCCAGCGCCTTCGCAACACCACGGACGGAACCGGCTGGCGTCCGGTCGCCGGCGCGTGGGCTCTGGCCGGCCTGGCCATGACCCTCCCGGGCTTCGTCTATCTGTTCACCTGACGCAGGCGAGAGCGGGACGACCGACGACAATCCATGATCAGGAGACCTTCGGGTCTCCTGGTCGCACCCTTTGACTGTTGCCGCGAAGGTCCCGATAAAGGACCGCCGAACGTCGAAGGGACGAACGAACCATGCTTCACATCGAGCCGGTCACGCTCGCGACCGACCGCCTGATCCTGCGGCCCATGAGCCTGGACGACGTCCCGGCCTTCGCGGAGGCTGCCAAGGACGGAGCGCTGTGGGAGAAGAAGACGACCACGGTTCCCCGTCCCGAGGAGTTCGAGCCTTACGTGCGGAAAGCCCTCGACCTTCAGGCCGCAGGACTGGCGCTTCCCTTCACGACGGTCGTGCGCGACGGGGAGCGGGTCGTGGGATCGACCCGTTACATGAACGTCGACGCGGCCAACCGCCGGGTCGAGATCGGCACCACTTGGATCGCCCGCTCCTGGCAGCGCTCCTTCGTCAATACGCACGCGAAGTTCCTGATGCTCAGGCATGCCTTCGAGGCGCTGGGCTGCAACGCGGTGGAGCTTCGCACCCATCGTCTCAACGACCAGTCCCGCGCCGCCATCGAGCGTCTGGGCGCGAAGCTCGACGGCATCCTGCGCCGGCACATGATCATGCCCGATGGGCATATCCGCGACACGGTGGTCTACAGCATCGTCAGCGAGGAATGGCCGGAGGTGAAGGCGCGCCTCGAGGAGCGCATGGCGCGGGCCGAGGCGCACGCCGGATGATGCCGCGAGGGCGGGACGGCGCCTCGGTCACTCCGGCACGCCCGCCTTTCTCAGCCCTTCCACGAAGACCTCGCAGTGGGCGAACTTGCCGAGCACCTCGCGAACCTCGCCGACGCGCAGCGGCGGGCCGATGCGATTGCTCGCGGCGATGAATTCCCGGGCTTCCTCGATGCGGCCCAGATGCCCGCAGCAGCTGATCAGCTGGTTGTAGTGCCCCGAATATTCCGCGAAGGCGGCGAGGGAGGACTTCATGAAGGGAAGCGCCTCCTCGAAGCGCCGGGCGGCCAGAAGCGCGAGCCCGTGGACTGAGGTGTAGAAGCCCGCGAAGCTGTCGAGCGGACTCATGCGCAGGGCCCGTCCGGTCTGCGCGATCGCATCGTCGTATCGTCCTGCCCTGATGAGCGCCCACCCGTAGGCCGTGCGGCCCAGGGCGAAATTGGGGTTGATCCTCAGCGCGGCCTCCAGCTCGATCAGCGCCCCGTCATGCTGGCCGGCCGTGCTGAGGCACAGTCCGAATACCATCCGGGCCCAGGGATCGCTCGGGTCCAGGGCGAGCGCGTCCTGCGCGTGGGCGGCGGCATCCCGGCGTCCCGTCTCGCTGTCGGGGGACCAGTTCCTCAGATGCGCGGCCCACCAGACGGCCCAGCTCAGCAGGGCGTGAGCCCTCGCATAGCCCGGGTTCCTGGCCAGCGCCTGTCGGAGAAGGACCTGCGCCTCCTCGTTCTGCCGCCGTTCCATGCGGTTGATGAGGCCCATGGCGCGGACGACGAGACCCCACGCGTCGACGCTGTCGGGCTGGCCGGTGGAGGCGCGGAAGCCCTCCTCCGCATAGAGATGGGGCTCCACGGCGGCGACGATGTGCTCCGTGATGTCGTCCTGCACCGCGAAGATGTCCTGCATGTCGCGGTCGTACTTCTCAGCCCAGATGTGCTTGCCCGTGACGGCATCGATCAGCTGCGCCGTGATGCGGATGCGCCGCCCGGAGGTCCTGACGCTCCCCTCCACCACGTAACGGACGCCGAGATCCTGGGCGACCTGGCGGATATCGACGGCCTTGCCCTTGTAGACGAAGGTCGAGTGCCGCGCGATGACGAGCAGCCAGCGCAGGCGGGCAAGCGCCGTGATGATGTCCTCGGAAATGCCGTCGGCGAGGAAGTCCTGCTCGGGATCGCCGCTCATGTTGGTGAAGGGAAGGACGGCGATGGACGGCTCGCCGGTGGGATTCGGAGCGATGCTCCCGCGAGAGCCGGAGAGCGCCGGCTGCGCGGCGGGTTCGAGCATGGCGCGCAAAGGCAAGTCCGTATGGGCCTCGACGATCGAGAGCGTCCTGTCCGAGAAGAGCCCGATCAGCAGCTTGTCGACGGTCGATTTTCCGAGCTTGGTCTTGAAGGCGAACTGCTCGCGCGAGATCCGCCCGCGCGCCATGTAGTCCCTGATGACAGCGGCAACCCGTTTCCTGTTGTCCATGGCTACGCCAATCCCAGACCGGAAGATGACCGGATCCCGGCAAACCCCGGAAAAAAGCCACGGAAAGGCCCTGCAGGTACAGCCGATCCATTCTTTCCGAAACGGAATGGAGGTCAAGCTCGATCCGGTTGCCGGCCTTTGCGCGCATGCTGCTCGGAGCGGTGAAGGTGCCGAATCGATAGGCCGCGCCGGACCGCCCCGCTCCGCTCAGGCGGCCTGCGCGGCGGCGAGGAAACGGTCGATATCGTCGCGCAGGCGGATCAGCTGGCGGTCGAGGGTCTCCTTTGCCTGAGCCACCTGCTGCGCCGCCGCGGTCGCCGATGCGGTCGACCGGTTGAGCGTCTCGATTCCGCGCACCATGACCTGGGTGTGACCGCTCGTCTGCTGGACGTTCGAGGCGATGTCGGCGGTCACGGCCGCCTGCTCCTCCACCGCGGCCGCGATGGCGGTCGCGATCTGGCTCACTTCCTCGACGACGCGGGCGATGTCCTCGATCTCGCCCGCGCTCTTCTGCGTCGCGCTCTGGATCGCGGCGATGCGGGAGCCGATCTCGGTCGTCGCCTTCGCGGTCTGGGTGGCGAGCGTCTTGACCTCCTGCGCCACCACGGCGAACCCCTTGCCGGCCTCGCCCGCATGGGCGGCCTCGATGGTCGCGTTCAGGGCGAGGAGGTTGGTCTGGGCCGCGATCTGATCGATCAGGTCGACCACGTCGCCGATCTCCTTCGCCTGCTCGGCGAGGCTCGCCACCGATTCCCTGCTGCGCTCCGCGCTCTCCAGGGCATGGCGCGCCACGTCGGCGGAGCGGCTCGCCTGTTTGCCGATCTCCTGCACGGACGCGGCGAGCTGCTCGGTCGCGGCGGCGCCGGACTGCATGTTGAGCGCCGTCCGTTCCGCGCTGCCGGTGACCTCGTCCGCAAGGGCGCTCGCGGCGCCGGTCGCCGAATCGAGGGTGGAGGCGCTCACGGAAAGCGCTTCGCTCGCCTCGCCGGAAATCTGGAGGCTTTCCTGAACCGCCCCGGAGAAGGACGCGATGGCTTCGGCGAGGGCCATGCCCCTCCGCTGGCGCTCTTCGACGAGGGCGTCCTGGTAGATCGAGATCGCGTAGTCCATGTCGAGCATGACGGCGCGGTTCACCGCGTCCATGCGGCGCGCGAGGGTGGCGCCGCCGAACCGGTGCCTGGCGGCGACGGCCCGCAGGATCTCGTTGAGAATGAAGGCGTAGCCGCCGATGTACCACCGGGGCTCCAGGCCGATCCTGTTGTGGACGAGGCCGATGCGGCGGATGCTTTCCATATAGCCCGCATCGAATCTGCCGCTGAACAGCCTGGCCCAGTGCTGCGACTGCGCCTTCACGAGGCGCTCCTGCTGCGACCCGATCAGGGCGGACAGATGGGGCTCCCGGTGCATATGGGCGTAGAACCGTTCGAGGATGCCGGGCAGGGCGGGCGCGATCGCCTGCCACGCCACCCGAAGCTCCCGGCAGACCTCCTCGTCGATTCCGAGAAAGCGGAGCCTCTCCGCGAGCGAAGCGATGTCCTGCATGATCGGTCCCTGATGGCGGTCTGGCCGGGACATCTAAGGTTCACGAGTTAATCCAGTCTTACGCTGCGGCAGCCGCTGGGCGGCCCGACCGCAGGCGCAGTTCCGCACGGGGCGGGCTTTCGCTAAGCTGCTCCGCGCTTGCGGCAAGCACGAAGGAAGGGGGCGGCATGCCATGACGGGCCGCGCAGGACAGATCGTCGGCCCGTGCGGCCTTGCGGGCCCTAAGGCCGAGAAGACGGTCGCGCTGGCTCTCCAGGGCGGCGGCGCCCACGGCGCCTTCACCTGGGGCGTCCTCGATTACATCCTGGAGGATGGCCGCCTCGCCGTGGAGGCGATCACCGGCGCCAGCGCCGGCGCCATGAACGCGGTCGTCATGCTGGAAGGATGGCTCGAGGGCGGCGCGGAGGGCGCCCGGGCGCAGCTGCGGCAGTTCTGGAAGCGGGTGAGCCTCGACGGGGTCCTTTCCCCGGTCCAGCGGTCCCTGTTCGACCGTTTCCTCAGCTACTGGACGCCCGACGGTTCCGACGCCCATTCCTGGATGCAGGCCTGGTCGCGCATGGCCAGCCCCTACGACCTGAACCCCCTCGACATCAACCCGCTGAGGGACGCCCTCGGCGGGCTGATCGACTTCGCGCGCGTCAGGGCCTGCACGCAGGCGCAGCTCTTCGTGACCGCCACCAACGTGTGGACCGGCAAGATCCACGTCTTCCGCCGCGGCGAGCTTACGGTCGATCACGTGCTGGCCTCCGCGTGCCTTCCGATGATCTTCAAGGCGGTCGAGATCGACGGCGAGCCGTACTGGGATGGCGGTTATACGGGCAATCCGGCCCTGTTCCCGCTCTTCTACGAGACGCGGACCGACGATGTCCTCCTGGTCCAGGTCAACCCCGTCGAGCGTCGGGAGACGCCGCGCACGGCCCAGGAGATCCAGAACCGCCTGACCGAGATCACCTTCAACGCCAACCTGCTGCACGAGCTACGGACCATCGAGTTCGTGATGCGGCTCATCGACCAGGGCAAGCTCTCCACGAAGGACTACAAGCGGGTGCTGATGCACCGGATCCACGGGGACCGGGCCCTCGAGGCGTTCACCGCATCCTCCCGCCTCGACGCAAGGTGGGAGTTCTTCAAGCGGTTGAAGGATCTCGGGCGCGCCGCCGCGCGGCAATGGCTCGCGGAGAACTACGCGGCCATCGGGCAGCGGAGCACCCTGGACCTGCGGGCCGCCTATTCTTGACGGGCCGCGTCCGGCTCGGGCATGGAGGGCGCGGCGCTTCTCTTCCCCGCGCCGCCCCGGTACGGGCGGTTCCGCTTCGCGGGCCGCGCCGCAGCAGACGGAACACGGCATTGAAACTCGTCATCTTCGATGTGGACGGGACGCTGGTGGACAGCCAGAACATCATCGTCGCCGCCCAGCACAGGGCCTTCGCCGCGGTCGGGCTGCCGCCGCCCACGCGGGAGCGGGCCCTGTCCATCGTCGGCCTGTCCCTCGCCGAGGCGTTCACCGTCCTCGTGGGGCCCGACGGACCCGTCGAGCGGATGGTGGAGGCCTACAAGGACGCCTTCGGGGAGCTGCGGGCCGACCCTGCCAACGCCGAGCCGCTGTTCCCGGGGGCGCTCGACTGCCTCCGCTGGCTGAGCGGGCGCGAGGACGTGCTCCTCGGCATCGCCACGGGCAAGTCCCGGCGCGGCGTGGCGCATCTCCTGGAACGGCACGGCTGGGGCGATCTCTTCGCGACGGTCCAGACGGCGGACGATGCCCCCTCGAAGCCGCACCCCGCCATGCTTCTCCAGGCGATGGGGGAGGTCGGCGCCGAGGCGCTGGACACGGTCATGGTGGGCGATTCGAGCTTCGACATGGCGATGGCCCGCGCCGCCAGGGTGCTGCCTCTGGGCGTATCCTGGGGCTTCCAGCCGGTGTCCGCCCTTTCGGAGGCGGGCGCGAGGCTGATCGTCGATTCCTACGGGGAACTGGAGCAGGCGCTGGGCCATTTCCTGGCGCAGGCTTCCCCCAGCGCCGCCTGAGGTCGGCAATGGCCATGAGCGACAACGACTGGTTCCCTTCCGCCGACGAGCCCGACCCGATCCGCGCCGCCCAGGCGGGAATGAAGCCGACCCTTCCCAAGCGATTCTACAGGGAGGCCGCCGTCGAGGAGCGCGACGGGCTCCATGCCCTGACCCTGGACGGCCGCGGCGCCCGCACCCCGGGCAGGCATCCGCTCGCCGTCGCCTCGCGGCCCCTGGCCGAGGCCATCGCCGCCGAGTGGGCCGCTCAGGGGGCGGAGATCGACCCCTCCACGATGCCGATCACCCGGATCGTCAATTCCGCCCTCGACGGCGTCGCGCCGCGGATGGCCGAGGTGGCGGAGGATCTCGTGCGCTATGCAGGCTCGGATCTTCTCTACTATCGCATGAGCGAGCCCGAGCGCCTCGCCCGGTCCCAGACCGCCGCCTGGGACCCGATCCTGGCCTGGGCGCGGGAGCGGCACGGGGCGCGGTTCGCCCTGGCGGAGGGCGTGATGCACGTGACCCAGCCGGAGGAGGCGATCGCCGCGATCCGCCGGGTCGTGGACGAGGTCGGCTCCCCGCTTGCCCTGGCGGCGCTCCATGTCATGACGACCCTGACCGGCTCGGTGCTGATCGCCCTGGCTCATGCCGAGGGCGTCCTCGACGCCGAGGAGGCCTGGGCCGCCGCCCATGTGGACGAGCTCTACCAGGAGAGCGTCTGGGGCGAGGATTACGAGGCGTCCGAGCGCCGGAAGAGGCGGCAGGCCGAGTTCGCCGCCGCCTCCACGGTCTACCGCCTGTCCCAGGCCTGATCCCGCGGCGGGACGGCCTCAGGCCCGCTGGAAGCGGATACCGCACTTCTTCTGGACGGAGGCTTCCTCGATGGCCTGCATGTGCCCCTTCAGGCGGGCGAGCTCCGCCGTCTGGGCGTTGTTCCCGCTCACGAAGAAGGCGGCGGGCCAGAAGATCACGACCGCGGCGGTCGTGGCGACCACGTCCTTCGTCCGCTGGGAATCCTGGGCGCCCGAGGCGGCTGCGGCGGCCGCGCTGACGCGCTGCGCCTCCTGGCCCAGCTCCTTGCAGCTGTAGCTGCTGTAGGTGCCCGACGACACGTAGGACGCGGCCACGTCCTCCGAGCGGCTCGCGCAGCCCGCGACGGCGAGCGAGGCGGCGAGCGCGACGGCGGAAAGGTTACGGATGTTGTGCATGGATGCCCCCAGTTGGAAGTGTTATAGCAATCGCTTCTTATTGTTGGGACCACTCTTTGTGAAGTGACGCCGAGCACATGGGCGTGGAACACCCGAAAGTGGGATGCGCGGGTGGATGCCCGAGCGCCCGTCCCGTGCTATGGCGGAAGGCGATTTCCTCCGACGTTCAGAGTTCATTCCATGAAAGACATCCTTGAACGGCTCGAAGAGCGGCGTGCCCAGGCGCGGCTGGGCGGCGGCACCAAGCGCATCGAGGCGCAGCACGGGCGCGGCAAGCTCACCGCCCGGGAGCGCATCGAGCTCCTGCTGGACAAGAACTCGTTCGAGGAGTTCGACATGTTCGTCGAGCACCGCTCGACCGACTTCGGGATGGAGAAGGTGAAGATCCCCGGCGACGGGGTGGTGACCGGCTGGGGCACGGTCAACGGCCGCACGGTCTTCGTCTTCGCCAAGGACTTTACCGTGTTCGGCGGCTCGCTCTCCGAGGCCCATGCCCAGAAGATCACCAAGATCCAGGACATGGCGCTCAAGATGCGCGCCCCCATCGTCGGCCTGTTCGATGCGGGCGGCGCCCGCATCCAGGAGGGCGTGGCGGCCCTCGGCGGCTACGGCGAGGTGTTCAAGCGCAACGTGATCGCCTCGGGCGTCATCCCGCAGATCTCGGTCATCATGGGCCCCTGCGCGGGCGGCGACGTCTATTCGCCGGCCATGACCGACTTCATCTTCATGGTGCGCGACCGCTCCTACATGTTCGTCACGGGCCCCGACGTGGTGAAGACCGTCACCAACGAGACGGTGACGTCGGAGGAGCTCGGCGGCGCCAAGATCCACACCACCAAGTCCTCCGTGGCGGACGGTGCCTACGACAACGACGTGGAGGCCCTGCTCCAGATCCGCCGCCTGCTCGACTTCCTGCCCTCCAACAACATGGACGGGGTGCCGGAATGGCCGAGCTACGACGATCCCAACCGGATCGACGAAAGCCTCGACACCCTGATCCCGGACAATCCCAACAAGCCCTACGACATGAAGGAGCTGATCCTGAAGGTCGTCGACGAGGGCGACTTCTTCGAGATCCAGGAAGCCTTCGCCCGGAACATCATCACCGGCTTCGGCCGCATCGAGGGCCGCACGGTCGGCTTCGTAGCCAACCAGCCGATGGTGCTCGCGGGCGTCCTCGACGCCGACGCGTCGCGCAAGGCGGCGCGCTTCGTGCGCTTCTGCGACGCCTTCAACATCCCCATCGTCACCTTCGAGGACGTGCCCGGCTTCCTGCCCGGCACGGCGCAGGAATACGGCGGCCTGATCAAGCACGGGGCGAAGCTGCTCTTCGCCTATTCCGAGGCCACCGTGCCGCTGGTGACCGTGATCACCCGCAAGGCCTTCGGCGGCGCCTACGACGTGATGGCCTCCAAGCACGTGGGCGGCGACGTGAACTATGCCTGGCCCACGGCGCAGATCGCGGTGATGGGCGCCAAGGGCGCGGTGGAGATCATCTTCCGGCAGGACATGGACGATCCGGAGAAGATCGCCGCCCGCACCAAGGAATACGAGGACCGCTTCATGTCGCCGTTCGTGGCGGCGGAGCGCGGCTACATCGACGAGGTGATCATGCCGCACTCGACCCGCCGCCGCATCGCCCGCGCCCTCGCCATGCTCAGGCACAAGGAGACGGAGCTGCCCTGGAAGAAGCACGACAACATTCCGTTGTAGGGCCGCGCCGGCGGCCCGGAGCCGCAAAGGGCTGCGGCGGGAAGGGGGCGGCGTCGCGCCCCGCCGCCACGTCCGTCGTCATTCCGGGACGGCCTTCGGCCGGACCCGGAACCCATAAGCACTCGCAAGGCCGACAGGGCGCAGCGGCTGCCGCCGCGTTTCTCCTTCACTGGCGGCGTTCATGGATCCCGGTCCTTCGGACGGCAGGACACTCCCGGCGCCGCCTACAGGGTTCCCAGCCATTTCCGCGTGAAGGCCAGGTCCTGCTGCGACAGGCCGTGGCCGACCGGGATCATCTCGTGCTTGACCAGGGCGCCGGCGGCGGTGAGCTGGTCGGCGAGCCGCGTGGCCTCCTCCGTGGGAACGATGGGGTCGAGCTGGCCCGAGATCATCAGCACCGGCAGGCCGGTGAGGTCGCCCTGCGGCGGCGCCTCGAGCGGGGCCATGGGACGCAGGAGGGCCGCGCCCGCGAGCGCCTCCGGACGCAGCAGGAGGACGGCGGCCGCGATGTTGGCGCCGTTGGAGAAGCCGACGGCCACCGGAGCGTCGAGGCCGTAGGCCTGCCGCGCCCCGGCGACGAAGTCGGCGAGCTCATGGGCGCGGGCCCGCACGTCGTCCTCGTCGAAGACCCCTTCCGCCAGGCGGCGGAAGAAGCGCGGCATCCCGTTCTCCAGAACCTTCCCGCGCGGGGAGAGGAGGGCGGCCCCGGGGCAGAGGATCTTGCCGAGGGACAGCAGATCGTCCTCGTTGCCCCCGGTGCCGTGGAGCAGGAGCAGCGGCGGATGCCCGGGCTCCGTCGCGGGCACGTAGCGGTGAATGAAGGACAGGCTGCTCATGGGGCTCGTCTTTCTCCCGGCGGGCCGGGGCGCGTCCCTTGCGGGGATTCTCATGCGAGGGCAGGCAGGGCGCGTTCGATGTCGTTGCGGTGCGGCTCCAGGAACGGCGGCAGCTTCAGCTCCCGGCCGAGCCGGTCGAAGGGCTCGTCGGCCATGAAGCCCGGCCGGTCGGTGGCGATCTCGAAGAGAACGCCGCCCGGCTCCCGGAAATAGACGGACCGGAAGTAGTTGCGGTCCTTCTGACCGGTGGCGCGGATGCCGTGATGCTCCGCGAGGCGCTGCACCATGGTCTCCTGCGCCGCATCGTCCGCCGCGCGGAAGGCCACGTGATGGACCGAGCCGGCCCCGAGGCGCCCGGGCAGGAAGCCGCTCGCATCCCGCACGTCGACCGTGCCGCCGAGTTCCGCATCGCCCCGGTAGCGGACGAGCGAGCCTTCCCGCGCCGTCTCCTTCAGGCCGAGGACGTCGGTGAGGATGTCGCCGGTCCGGACCGCATCGGTGACGAGGAGCGTCACCCCCTCCAGGCCCGAGATGGCGGCCCCCTGCGGGATCTCCCCGGCCGGGGCCGAGGCGGCCTCCGCGTCCGGGACGCCGACCAGCGCCAGATTCGTGCCGTCGGGATCCTTGAACGGCAGGACGCTCCGGCCGAACCGCCTCTCGGGCGCGCCGTGCTCCACGCCCTTTTCCAGGAAGCGATGGGCCCAGAAGCCGATGGAGGCCTCCGGCACGCGAAACCCGGTCTCGAGGGTCGAGCCCGCCCCGGCCCGGCCGGGCGCGGCGTGCTCCCAGGGGAAGAAGGTGAGGATCGAGCCCGGGGCACCGGATTCGTTGCCGTAGTAGAAATGATAGGTGCCCGGATCGTCGAAATTGACCGTCTTCTTCACCAGCCGCAGCCCGAGGACACGGGTGTAGAAGTCGATGTTGCGGCGCGCGGGCCCCGCGATGGCCGTGACGTGGTGAATGCCGTGATGGCTCATGGTCGCCTCCGAGGGGCGGGCAGCCGGCCCGCCTGCCGGTAACATGGGATCGCGGCATGGCCGCCCCCATGGCGGAAAGGCCCGCCTTGCGGGAATGCAAGGGAGCCGTCGCCGCCCGAGGCGCAAGATTCCGGCAACCAAAACGCGTCAACTTCGCTTAACCTCAACGGAAGGTCGGAAGATCCCGTTAACGTTTTACGCTCCCGCATCGTGAGAGTGTCGAAGCCGGACAGGAAAACAACCGGCGCATGCAGCAGCCGGGAGGAGTTGAACGGATGATCGGTGCAGATCTTCGGAACTTCATCGAGCGTGTTATCGACCGGCAGTTCATTTCTGCCGAGGACGTGGAGGTTTTGCGCGAAGAGATCCTGAGGAGCGGGCTGTCGAGCAAGGCGGAGGTGGAGGCGCTCCTGGCGCTCGACCGGACGGTGCGCGCCGACGCGAGCTGGGAGCCGGTCCTGACGGCCCTCGTGGTGGAGTTCATGGTCCAGGGCCGTGAACCCGCTGGGGTGGTGGAGCACGACGACGCGGCCTGGCTCGCCACCGTGCTGGACGTGGGCGGACCGACCCGGACCGCGATGGGCATCGCCTATGCGGTCCTCGACCGCTCGCGCACCGTCGGCGCCGCGCTCCTCGACTTCATCGTCCGCGGCCGCCATCTCGAGCGGCAGCAGGGCCTTGCGGCCTGAGGCCGGGCCAGACGAAAAGCTGACCCCGTGCCGCTTCCCGAACGGGCCGATGTGCAGTAACGGGAGGAAGGCAAAAACTTGGGTGGAAGCGTTCGAGGGCTCATGTTCGACAAGATCCTGATTGCCAATCGCGGCGAGATCGCCTGTCGCGTCATCAAGACCGCCCGGCGCATGGGGATAAAGACCGTTGCGGTCTATTCCGATGCGGACCGGGACGCCCTCCACGTGGAGATGGCCGACGAGGCGGTCCACATCGGCCCCGCGCCGGCCGCCCAGTCCTATCTGGCGATCGAGAAGATCGTCGAGGCCTGCCGGCGGACCGGGGCCCAGGCGGTCCATCCGGGCTACGGCTTCCTGTCGGAGCGCGAGGCCTTTCCCAAGGCCCTGGCGGAGGCGGGAATCGTCTTCATCGGCCCGAACCCGGCGGCGATCGCCGCGATGGGCGACAAGATCGAATCCAAGAAGGCGGCCGCGGCCGCGAAGGTTTCCACCGTTCCGGGCTTCCTCGGCATCATCGAGAGCCCCGAGCAGGCGGTGAAGATCGCCGACGAGATCGGTTATCCGGTCATGATCAAGGCCTCCGCCGGCGGCGGCGGCAAGGGCATGCGCATCGCCTACTCGCCCGACGAGGTGGCGGAGGGCTTCGCCCGCGCCAAGTCGGAGGCGGCGTCCTCCTTCGGCGACGACCGGGTCTTCATCGAGAAGTTCATCACCGACCCCCGGCACATCGAGATCCAGGTGCTCGGCGACAAGCACGGCAACGTGATCTATCTCGGCGAGCGCGAATGCTCGATCCAGCGCCGCAACCAGAAGGTCATCGAGGAGGCGCCGTCGCCGCTCCTCGACGAGGCGACCCGCCGCCTCATGGGCGAGCAGGCCGTCGCGCTCGCCAAGGCGGTGGGCTACGACTCGGCCGGCACCGTGGAGTTCGTCGCGGGGCAGGACAAGTCCTTCTACTTCCTCGAGATGAACACCCGCCTCCAGGTGGAGCACCCGGTCACCGAGATGGTCACCGGCATCGACCTCGTGGAGGAGATGATCCGGGTGGCGGCGGGCGAGAAGCTGCGTCTGTCGCAAGCGGACGTGAAGCTCAACGGCTGGTCCGTGGAAAGCCGCATCTATGCCGAGGACCCGGTGCGCAACTTCCTGCCGTCCACGGGCCGGCTCGTCACCTACCGCCCGCCGCAGGAAGGCGAGGCGGGCGGCGTCACGGTCCGCAACGATACCGGCGTCTACGAGGGCGGCGAGATCTCGATCTACTACGACCCGATGATCGCGAAGCTCGTCACCCACGCTCCGACGCGCATCGAGGCCATCGAGGCGCAGGCGCGGGCCCTCGACGCCTTCGCCATCGAAGGCATCCGGCACAACATTCCCTTCCTGGCGGCCCTCATGCAGCATCCGCGCTGGCAGTCGGGCCGCCTCTCCACCGGCTTCATCGCCGAGGAGTTCCCGCAAGGGTTCAAGGCTCCCGCGCCCGAAGGCGCCGTCGCCCGCCGCATGACGGCGGTGGGAGCCGCCATCGACCACGTCCTCAACGAGCGCAAGCGCCGGATCTCGGGGCAGATGCGCCCGCCCTCCGCGGTGAAGTTCGAGCGCGAGCGCGTGGTCATGCTCGGCCGCGAGCGCCAGGAGGTGCTCGTCGAGGACATCGACGGCGGCATCGCGGTCGTCGTCGGGGGAGAGGCCCTGCCGGTCGTCTCGTCCTGGCGGCCCGGCGAACCCGTCTGGACCGGCACGGTCGGCGGCGAGAGCATCGCCGTCCAGGTGCGGACCATCCTGAACGGCGTGGTCCTGTCCCATGCGGGCGCCTCCGCGGAGGTCAGGGTCTACACCCGCCGCGAGGCGGAACTCGCCGCCCTCATGCCGGAGAAGGTGGAGGCCGACACGGGCAAGAAGCTGCTCTGCCCGATGCCGGGCCTGGTCAAGGCCATCTCGGTGAAGGAAGGGCAGGAGGTGAAGGCGGGCGAGCCGCTCTGCATCGTCGAGGCGATGAAGATGGAGAACGTGCTGCGCGCCGAGCGCGACGCCACGGTGTCGAAGATCCACGCCAAGGAGGGCGACAGCCTCTCCGTCGATGCGGTGATCATGGAATTCGCCTGATCGCCTGCCCGGGCGGGACGACCATGCCCCTCTACTTCGCCTACGGGTCCAACATGGACCTCGCCGCCATGGCCCGGCGCTGCCCGGCCTCGAGGCCGGTCGGGACCGGCCGGCTGATGCGCCATCGCTTCTTCGTGTCGAGCGACGGCTACGCGTCCGTCATGCGCGATCCGCGGGCAACCGTCTGGGGCCTCCTGTGGGACCTGGCCCTCGCGGACGTGCCCGCCCTCGACCGCTACGAGAGCCTCGCCACGGGCCTCTACGCCAAGGTGGTCCAGCCGGTCCTCACGGAGCAGGGGCCCCGGCGGGCGCTCGTCTATGTGGGGCGGAGCCACCGGCCGGGCGTGCCGAAGTCCGGCTACATGGAAAGCGTGGTCGAGGCGGCGGAAGCGGCCGGCCTCGACCGGGATTACCTCCAGAGCCTTCGCCGCTGGCTTCCGGCGCAGGCCCAGCAGCCGCCCGCGGAGCGGGCTCCTCCGAAGGTCCGCCCGCGCTGGGACGCGCCCGAAGGCCTGCCGGGGCGGCCGCGCGCGCCGCGATGAAGGGCTCCCGCCCGGAGAACCTTTGCCGTATGGGCGCGTTGAGTCGGCAGTCTGCGTATGAGGTCTGTCGATGAACACGAAAAAGGCTTCCCTCTGGAAGCAGTACGGCTATGCCTGGGTGACGCTGGGCTTCTTCCTCATCTCCCTCGTCGGGCACTGGCTCTTCGGATGGTTCGCCTACGTGAACGAGCAGAGAGCGCACGACCAGCCGGTTCAGGTCTCGGAGTACACGGTCGAGATGATGCGGGACACGCTGGAGAACTGGCAGTCCGAGTTCCTCCAGCTTCTCTGGCAGGTCGGCGGCCTCGCCATTCTGCTCTATGTGGGGTCCCCCCAGTCGAAGGAGGGCGACGACCGCATGGAGGCCAAGATCGACGAGATCCTGCGCCGGGTCGACCCCAAGAACGCGGAGCGGATCATCCGCACCCTCGACGAGGACTATGCAGGCCGCCATACGGACGCGCGGCACGCCTATCTCGAGGAAACCTCCCGCTGAGCACGAAGCCGCGAGGAACCATGTCGCCGGAGCGCACCCTTCACGTCATCATTCACGGTCGGGTCCAGGGCGTGGGGTTCCGCGCCTGGATCCATCACCAGGCCCAGCTCCACGGCCTCGGCGGCTGGGTCCGCAACCGGAAGGACGGCACCGTGGAGGCCGTGTTCCGCGGGCCCGACGAGAGGGTGGAGGCCATGCTCAGGGCCTGCCGGCAGGGACCGCGCGGCGCGGCGGTGGAAAGGATCGAGCCGGTGGAGGGCAGCACCGAGACGTCCGAGGGACAGGCGTCCTTCGAGGTCCGGGCGACCGTTTAACGCTTCTCCCTGGCGTCCGTCTCCACGGGGCCTCCCGCCGCCTTCCACGCGGCGAAGCCGCCGTCGATATGGGCGACGGGTTTCAGCCCCATGTCCTGTGCTGTCGCCGCGGACAGGGCGGAGCGCCATCCCGCTGCACAGAAGAAGATGAAGGTCTTGTCCTGCGCGAAGGTCGGCTTGTGGTAGGGGCTTTCGGGATCGATCCAGAATTCCAGCATTCCGCGCGGGCAGTGGAGGGCGCCGGGCATCCGGCCTTCGCGCTCAAGCTCGCGCGGGTCGCGCAGGTCCACGAAGACGGTGTCGTCCCGCCCGTGGCGCGCGATGGCTTCCTCCGCGCTGATCGTCACGATCTTCGCGTTGGCCTCGTCGAGCATCGCCTTGAAGCCGCGGGTGATCGTCTGGGCCATGGCCCGCCCTCCGTTTGAAGCTCCCACAAAACTGGGCATCATAGGCAAAGAGTCAATCGGAGACGGCCGTGCTGGGTTTCACCGTTCTGGACGTTGCGGCTTTGGCGTTCTTCCTGCTCGCCTGGTTCGGCTACTACGCGGCGGTCGAGCTGACCAAGGCGGGCGGGAAGAGCCTGAACACGATCATGGACGGCTACCGCTACCGCTGGATGGCGCAGGCCGTGATCCGCGAGAACCGGATCGTGGACACGACGATTCTCGGGGCGCTCATGAACGGAACCGCGTTCTTCGCCTCCACCTCGCTCATCGCCATCGGCGGCGTCCTGGCTCTCCTCCGGTCGGCCGACGCGGTTCTGCCGATCTTCGCCACGCTGCCCTTCGAATCGGCGGTCACGCCGCTCATGTGGGAGCTCAAGGTGATCGGGCTCGCCGTGATCTTCGTCTACGCCTTCTTCAAGTTCGCCTGGTCCTACCGCCTGTTCAACTACATGGCGATCATCGTCGGCTCGATCCCGGTGCTGCGGGCCGACAACCGGGAGGAGGCGGAGCATGTCGCCCGGCAGGCGGCGGCGATGAACGCGGTGGCGGGAAAGCACTTCAACCGGGGACAGCGCGCCTTCTTCTTCTCGCTCGCCTATCTCGGCTGGTTCGTGAACGCCTATCTCTTCATGGCCGCCACGGCCTGCGTGCTGTATGTCATGTGGCGGCGTCAGTTCATCTCCGACGCCCGGTTGGCGGCCTCGGTCGGGAGCGGACGTGTCGAAGGCAACGGATGAGGAGATCGAGGCGGCGATGCTCGCCCTTCTCGCGGCGCGGGGCGAGGGCCGGACGATCGGCCCGATGGACGTCGCGCGCGCCATCGGCGGCGACCGCCCGGAGGGCTGGGGCCCCCTGATGCAGCCCGTGCGCCGGGTCGCCGTGCGGCTGATGAAGGAGGGGCGCGTCGCCATTCTCCGCAAGGGGCGCCCGGTCGATCCCGACGATTTCAGGGGAGTCTACCGCCTCGCGCCGCCGCCCGGACGTTGAGGGTCACGGCGCGGGGAGGAGGGCGGGGGTCTTTCCGGCGGCGTAGTAGGCGACGAGCCCCGCCCATTCCTTGGCGGCCACATCGAGCCGCCGCAGCCCGTCCGACACGAAGGCGAAGGGGCGCAGGGCATCCTCTCCCGCGCCCGTGCGGTAGTCGACGGGATAGGCAACGACGTCGAGGCCCGCCTTGCGGAAGACGCCCATGGCCCGCGGCATGTGCCACGCGGAGGTGACGAGGAGCCAGCGCTCGCCCTTTGCGGGGTCGATCAGCGCCCGGGTGAAGGTGGCGTTCTCGGCCGTGGTGCGGGAGCGGTCCTCCACGACGATGCGGGCCGGATCGATGCCCACGCCCTCGAGATAGGCGGCGATGACGGGGGCCTCGGCCGCTCCGTCGCCGAAGACGGTGCCGCCGCCTCCCGAGATCAGGATCCGCGCCTTGGGATAGCGGCGGGCGAGGGTGAGGGTGTCGAGCACCCGCTCCGCCGATTCGTTGGCGGCGAGGCTGCCGCGCGACAGGGAGTCGGATGCCTCCACCGCTCCGCCGAGGAGGATGATGCCGTCCACCGGCCTGCCGTCGTCGCGGAAGGCGGGGAAGCGCTCCTCCAGCGGCTTCAGGAGCGCGCTGGAGACCGGCAGCAGGCCGAAGGCGAGGAGAGCGAGGGCGCCCGAGAGGGCAATGCCCTGCCCGAGCCGGCGGCATCGCTTCGTCATGCCGAGGACGATCCCCAGGAGGACGAGGCTGGCGAGGAGGTTCGACGGCGTCGCGAAGAACCACGCGATCTTCGAGGCGAGGTAGAACACGGGCCGTCTTCTCCCGGAGGGGCCTTACGAGCGCCCGGTCTCGGCCTCGTAGCGCGCCTTGGTCTCCGCGTTCGGCGGATAGAGGCCGGGGAGGGGCACGCCCTTCTCCACCTCGCGCATGATCCAGAGCTCGAGGCGCTCCTGCTCGACGGCGGCCTTCGCGACCTCCTCCACGAGGGCGGCGGGAATGACCACGACGCCGTCGCCGTCGGCCACGATCACGTCGTCCGGGAAGACCGCCACGCCGCCGCAGCCGATGGGCTCCTGCCAGCCGACGAAGGTGAGGCCGGCCACGGAGGGCGGAGCCGCCGCGCCCGCGCACCAGACCGGCAATTCGGTGCCCTCGACCCCCGCCGCGTCGCGCACGACGCCGTCGGTCACGAGGGCGGTGACGCCGCGCTTCTTCATGCGCGCGGTGAGGATGTCGCCGAAGATGCCCGCATCGGTCACGCCCATGGCGTCGACCACGGCGATGCAGCCTTCCGGCATGTCCTCGATGGCGGCGCGGGTGGAGCGGGGGGAGGACCAGGATTCGGGCGTCGCCAGGTCCTCGCGGGCCGGCACGAAGCGCAGGGTGAAGGCGCGGCCCACGAGGCGCTCGGCGGCGTTGAACATGGGCACGGGGCCCTGCATCCAGCAGCGCCGGATTCCCTTCTTCAGGAGAACCGTCGTCAGGGTGGCGGTGGACGTGGCGCACAGGGCGTCGGCGATGGCTCTGTCCAGGGTCATGGGCTCTCCTCGATGGCTGTCGAGCACTCATAGCGCCCGAAATCCTGCGCCGCCAGCCGGGAAAAATCGGCCGCCGCATTGCCGGCGCTCCGCCGCGCACCAAAACAGAGTCCGACCCCTCGGGGCCGGACCCGATCTCGGAGGACCTTCGATGCGCCGTTTATCCACCTGCCTGGCCGCCCTCGCCCTGGCCGCGACGGCTTCTGCCGTCATGGCGGCCGAGAGCGGACGGGACCTTCTCGCCGAACGGGTGACGAAGCTCTCGCGCGGCACCCAATGGAAGCCCGTCGAGGCGGTGCCGATCGGCTTCCCCACCTTCCATCCGCAGGGCATGGTGAAGATCGGCGACACGCTCTTCGTCTCCTCGGTGGAGATCAAGGTGCCGACCAAGCGCTTCCCGCAGCCGGTGGATGGGTTCGACCGGGACACCGGCGAGGGGGCGGCGCACCTCTTCAAGATCGACATGAAGGGCAACCTCATCAAGGAGATCACCCTCGGCGAGGGCTCGATCTACCATCCCGGCGGCATCGACTACGACGGCCGCCATATCTGGGTGCCGGTCGCGGAGTATCGCCCCAACAGCCGCTCCATCGTCTACCGGGTCGACCCGGAGACCATGGAGGCGACGGAGGTCTTCCGCTTCAACGACCATATCGGCGGCGTCGTCCGCGACACGGACGACAATTCCCTCCACGGCGTCAGCTGGGGCTCCCGGCGCTTCTACCGCTGGCCCCTGGGGCCGGACGGGAAACCCACCAATGCGGACGAGGCGCCCGAGAAGCTGCGGCGGCTCAACACCTCCCACTACCTCGACTACCAGGACTGCAAGTATGTGGGCGGCCACCGCATGCTCTGCTCCGGCGTCACGGAAATGCGCGTGACGACGGACGCGCCGCTCTTCCGGCTCGGCGGGCTCGACCTCGTGAACCTCGCGGACGGGCGCCCGCTCTTCCAGACTCCCGTCCTGCTCTGGACGGCCTCCGGCTTCGACATGACCCACAACCCGGTCTGGATGGAGGCGAGCGAGGCCGGCATCCGCGGCTACTTCATGCCGGAGGACGACAAGTCGACCCTCTACGTCTACGAGGCCGAGGTGAAGTAGGCGGTCACGCGGTCTTCTCGAACAGCTCGCGGCCGATCAGCATGCGCCGGATCTCGCTCGTGCCGGCGCCGATCTCGTAGAGCTTGGCGTCGCGCAGCAGGCGGCCGGTCGGATAGTCGTTGATGTAGCCGTTCCCGCCCAGGAGCTGGATGGCGTCGAGGGCGCACTGGGTCGCCTTCTCGGCGGCGAAGAGGATGGCGCCCGCCGCGTCCTCGCGGGTGGTCTCGCCCCGGTCGCAGGCCTTGGCGACGGCGTACACGTAGGCCTTGCAGGCGTTCATGGTCACGTACATGTCGGCAACCTTGGCCTGCACGAGCTGGAAGCTGCCGATGGGCTGTCCGAACTGCTTGCGCTCGTGGATGTAGGGCAGGACCACGTCCATGCACGCCTGCATGATGCCGAGGGGGCCCGCGGCGAGCACGGCGCGCTCGTAGTCGAGGCCCGACATGAGCACGTTCACGCCCTTGCCGACCTTGCCCAGGACGTTCTCCTCCGGCACCTCGCAATCCTCGAAGACGAGCTCGCAGGTGTCGGAGCCGCGCATGCCGATCTTGTCGAGCTTCTGCTGGCTGGAGAAACCCTTGAAGCCGCGCTCGACGATGAAGGCGGTCATGCCGCGCGGGCCCGCCTCCGGGTCGGTCTTGGCGTAGATCACCAGGACGTCCGCCGAGGGGCCGTTGGTGATCCACATCTTGTTGCCGTTGATGATGTAGCGGTCGCCCTGCTTGCGCGCCTCGGTCCGCATCGAGACCACGTCCGATCCCGAGCCGGGCTCCGACATGGCGAGCGCGCCGAGATGCTCGCCGGAGATCAGCTTCGGCAGGTAGCGGCGCTTCTGCTCGTCGGTGCCGTTGCGCCGGATCTGGTTGATGCAGAGGTTGGAATGCGCGCCGTAGGAGAGGCCGACGGAGGCCGAGCCGCGGGAGATCTCCTCCATGGCGATCACGTGCTCGAGATAGCCCAGGCCGATGCCGCCGTACTCCTCCTCGACCGTGATCCCGTGCAGGCCGAGCTCGCCCATCTTGGGCCAGAGGTCGCGGGGGAACTCGTTCGTCCGGTCGATCTCCTGGGCGCGCGGCGCAATGTGGTCGCGGGTGAAGTCGCGCACCGTCTCGCGGATCGCCTCGGCGGTTTCGCCGAGGTCGAAATTGAAGGTCTTCTCAACGTTTCTCAGCATGGCTTCCTCCCACCTCCATCCGACGATCCGCACAGGCGGGAGCGCGATGGCTTATTGGGAAGCCATTTTGGTCAGCAATGCTGCCCTTTTCAAGGGGCATGTGATGGAAATTGGGTTGAGAAGGGGCGGAAGGCCGTTGCCGCGCAGGCCAAAACACGGCGTTCGGCTGCGCGGCGTCCGGCGAATGCCCGATCCTACTCGTCGATGCTGGCGGTCTGGACCGGGTCGAGGTCGCGGCACACGCCCATCGGCTTGAGGCGGTGATGGTCGCGGGGATCGCAGGCGCTCTGCACGAACATCCGCCACTGGTTCTCGGTGCCGTAGAACGTGTTGCGGTCCACGTCGCCCGAGACGCCCGGCACACGGCCGGTGGTGGTGAACTGCCAGAAGGTCCAGCGGCGGTTGTTGTAGCGCTCGTGCGGCTCGGCCGCGACGCTGCGGATCCAGAACGGGTAGTCGGTGAACTCGCCCTCCAGGATCTCCTTGTGGAAGGTGATGTCGGTGTAGATGATCGGGCGCTTGCCGGTATGGGCCTCCATCTCCTTGAGCATCACGTCGATCATCGCGAGGGCCTGCTCGCGCGGCACCTTCCGCGGGCAGTTCACGGACTCGCCGTTCCACTCCACGTCGAGGACGGGGGGGAGGGCCTCCGGGTCCTGTGGGACGTTCTTCTTGAACCAGGCGGCCTGCTCGTGGGCCGGGCGGCACCAGTAGACGAAGTGATAGGCGCCCCGCGGAATGCCGGCGTTCTTGGCGCCCCACCAGTTCTCGAGGAAGCGGCTGTCCACGTGGTCGCCGCCCTCCGTCGCCTTGATGAAGGCGAACTTGGTTCCGGCCTGGCGCAGCGCCGCCCAGTCGACCTTGCCCTGCCACTTGGACACGTCGACCCCGTGGATCGGCAGCCGGTGGGCCGATGCGACGCCCGCATGGGGCTTGGCGTCGCTCTTCGCCGGGTACCGGCTCGAGGGCGCGATGGCGCACGACGCCAGACCCATGGCGATCGCGGTCACGGCCAGGAAACGGCCGATGGCCAGAGGCGAGATCCGTCGGGTCTTGGCACGACGGCGGGAGGAGCGGCGCTTCATCGGATCAATCGGAAGGTACGCAACTGTTGGACCCTATGAGCGATGCCCGAAAGTCCTTAACGGATTCTTGCGATGCGGCGCTCATGCACCGAAAAGATACCCGGTCCCGCTTTTCGCCGGCAAGTCCGGACGGGAGGCGGAGGAGGCCCTCAGAGCCCGAACCAGAGGGTCGCGATCCCGAGGAAGGAGAAGAAGCCGACCACGTCGGTGATCGTGGTCACGAGCGGGCCGGAGGAAACGGCCGGATCGACCCCGAGGCGGCTCAGCGCGAGGGGAATGACGATTCCCCCAAAGGCCGCCGAGACGAGGGTGACGACGATGGCGAGGCCGATCACCGGCCCGAGATTGGCGGTGCCGAACCACAGGACCGCGACGCTGGCCAGGAGCAGGGCGAAGGCGGCGCCGTTGAGGAGGCCCACCACCATCTCGCGGCGGATGATGCGCCAGGCGTTCGCCCGCCCGAGCTCCCGGGTGGCGAGCGCGCGCACGGCGACCGTCATCGTCTGCGTGCCCGCATTGCCGCCCATGGAGGCGACGATGGGCATCAGGACGGCAAGGGCGACCATCTTCTGGAGGGAGCCGGAGAAGGCATTGATCACGGAAGCCGAGAGGAGGGCGGTGCAGAGATTCACGAAGAGCCAGGTGGAGCGGCTCTTCACGATGTCCCACACGGTGTCGGACAGCTCCTCCTCCGAATTCACGCCGCCGAGCTGCTTGATGTCGGCGTCCGCCTCCTCGTCCAGCACGTCGACGATGTCGTCGACCATCAGCACGCCGACGAGGCGGCCCGCCTCGTCCGTGACCGCGGCGGAAACCAGGTTGTAGCGCTGGAAGAGCCGGGCCGCGTCCTCCTGCGGGTCGGTGGCCCTCACCCGGTCCGGGTCGTCGTCCATGATCGACTGGATGGTGACGGGGCGCTTGCTGCGCAGGAGCTTGTCGAGAGGCACCGCTCCGAGGAGATGCCCACCCGGGTCGATGACGAAGATCTCGTAGAAGGTGTCGGGCAGGTTCTCCGTCTCGCGCATGAAGTCGATGGTCTGCCCGACGGTCCAGAACGGAGGCACGGCGATCAGCTCGTTCTGCATGCGCCGGCCGGCGGATCCTTCGGGATATTCCAGGGCCCGCTGCAGGGCGACGCGCTCGACGGGCGGGAGCTGTTCGAGGATCTCGGCCTTGTCCTCCTCGTCCAGGTCCTCGAGGATGTAGACCGCGTCGTCGTGGTCGAGCTCGCGCACGCCCTCGGCCACCGTCGAGGTCTCGAGCTCCTCCAGGATCTCCTCGCGGACCGCGTCGTCCACCTCGGTGAGGGCCGCGAAGTCGAAGGCCGGGCCGAGGAGTTCGATCAGGCGCGGCCGGTCCTCGGGCTCCAGGGCCTCGAGCAGGTCGCCCAGGTCGGATTCGTGGAAGTCCTCCACGAGGTGCTGCAGGCGGGGAGCGTCGGCGGCGCGGATGGCCTCCGACACCGCGTCCACGAAGGCCGGATCGATGTCCTGATTCCCGTCGCGGAAGCTCAGCGGGGCCGTCGCCGCGCCGGAAGGCGAGGAGGGAGGCGGCGTCCTGTTCTCGACGTCCTGCATGAGCCTGTCCCCAGGAGAGATTCACGGCCTTTTAGGCGCGGGCCCGGACCGGCGCAATGCGCCGTCGGGGCCAGAAAGACGAGTCGGTTGCGGTGGTTCCCCGAAGGCCGGCCGAAGCCGTCTTCGAAGGCTGCGCCGGCGGTCGAAGGATTCGGGCGAAGTGCCTGCGAGGGCCAGTGAAGCGGCTTCGCGGCCGTATGACAACAGAACCCCGGCAACAAAAAAGGCTCCGCGAGCGGAGCCTTTTTTGTTGCCCTTGAAAGGGCTCTTCGAAGGTTTGGTGCGGTCGAGAGGACTCGAACCTCCACGGGTCTCCCCGCTACCACCTCAAGGTAGTGCGTCTACCAATTCCGCCACGACCGCGAAACCTTCGGTGCCAAGGGTGTTTCCCCTGGCGAGGCGGTGGCTATACAGGATCGATTGCGCCACCGCAAGCCCATCCGGTGGGACTTCTCGGCACCGCCGAAGCTCGGCGTTCCGTAAGGCGAAGGCCACCGGCCGGACGCGGCTCCTATAGCCGCCCCGTTCCGTTTCGTCCACCCGGAAATGTCACGGTTGACCGCAATCCTCCACGGGACCAAAACGGGGTCTCGGTTCCAGCGGGTAAGGGTGCGCCGTGGCGGGTCTTCGCGACAATCTGGCCGATAGTTTCCGGGCGGCGGAGGGGATGCCTCCGGTCGCCTGGGCGATCTCGGACGGGCTCACCGGCTACGAGGAGGCGGTCGCCTTCATGGAGGCGCGGGCCGCCGCCATCGCGGAAGGGATGGCGCCCGAGACGGTCTGGCTCGTGGAGCATCCACCGCTCTACACCGCCGGCACCTCCGCGAGGGCCGAGGACCTCGTCGAGCCGGACCGGTTCCCCGTGTTCCGGACCGGGCGCGGCGGACAGTACACCTATCACGGCCCGGGCCAGCGGGTCGCCTACGTGATGCTCGACCTCAAGCGGCGCCAGCCCGACCTGCGCCGCTACGTGGCCGCTCTGGAGGGCTGGCTGATCGCGACTCTGGCGGAGTTCAACGTGCGCGGCGAGCGGCGGGACGACCGGGTCGGTGTCTGGGTCCGCCGCCCGGAGAAGGGAGAAGCGGTGGAGGACAAGATCGCCGCCATCGGCATCCGGGTCCGCCGCTGGGTCAGCTATCACGGGATCGGCCTCAACGTGGACCCCGACCTGTCCCACTTCTCGGGAATCGTGCCCTGCGGCGTGCGCCAGCACGGGGTCACGAGCCTCGTCGACCTCGGCATTCCGGTGTCCCTGCCGGAGGTGGACGCCACCCTGCGCAGGACGTTCGAGACGATCTTCGGGCCGACCGAGAGGGTCGCGGCGCCGTTGCTTTCGGGCAACTGAGGCCGGGTTTTCCAGTGCCCCGGAAGCGGGGCTTCTTCTCAAGGCGGCTTCATGCTCTAAGCTTGTCCGAACGGTTGATCATCGGCGGATACTCCATGCATCGCGCGCTTCTTGCCTCCATCGTCGCCCTGGCCGCTTCGGCGTGCGCCTATACCCCGACCCCGACGGAAACCATCCACATCGTCGATTCGCCCGCCGACGTGCGCTTCTGCACCCGCCTCGGCGAGGTGAGCCCCGAGGTGCCGACCATCCCCGGCTTCGGGGCCGCCACCCAGTCCATGCTCGAGGCGACGGTGGCGCTCGGCGGAACCCATCTCTACCTGCAGAAGCTCTCGACGGACTGGCTGATGGTCCGCGGCATCGCCTACCGCTGCGGCCCCGGTCCCGCCCGCGAGACGGTTGTCATCCGCGCGAAGGGCTAATATCGGCGAGAAAGGCCGCTCGCTCCGGCGGGCCCGTCGCCGGGCCCGGCCGGTCCGCGGGCGCTCCATTCCAGCAACTGCCCGAGGGTTCGACGTGCCTGTCATCGCCACTTCCGCCGATCTGACGTCCGATTCCGCCCGCGCCAACCGGCAGGCCTGGGCCGAGCTTTCGCGGGAACTCGCCGAGAAACGCGCCGCCGCCGCCGAGGGCGGGCCCGCCAAGGCCCGGGAGAGGCACCTGGCGCGGGGCAAGCTCCTGCCGCGCGAGCGGGTGATGCGCCTCCTCGATCCCGGGGCGCCCTTCCTCGAGCTCGGGGGGCTGGCCGCCCACGGCATGTACGAGGACGCCATCCACGGGGCGGGCATCATCACCGGAATCGGCCGGGTCGCCGGGCGCGAGGTGATGATCGTCTGCAACGACTCGACCATCAAGGGCGGCACCTACTACCCGATGACGGTGAAGAAGCACCTGCGCGCCCAGGAAGTGGCCCGCGAGAACCGGCTGCCCTGCATCTACCTGGTCGATTCCGGCGGCGCGAACCTGCCGCACCAGACCGAGGTCTTCCCGGACCGGGAGCATTTCGGGCGCATCTTCTACAACCAGGCGACGCTCTCCTCCCTCGGCATTCCGCAGATCGCCTGCGTCATGGGCTCCTGCACGGCGGGCGGCGCCTACGTGCCCGCCATGTCGGACGAGACCGTCATCGTGCGGCGCCAGGGCACCATCTTCCTCGGCGGCCCGCCCCTGGTGAAGGCCGCCACCGGCGAGGTCGTCTCGGCGGAGGACCTGGGCGGGGCGGACGTCCATGCCCGCCAGTCCGGCGTCGCGGACCATTACGCGACGGACGACGTCCATGCGCTCGCCATCGTCCGCCGCATCGTCGGCTCGCTGAATTCGCGCAAGCGGGTGGACCTCGACCTCGCCGAGCCCGTCGAGCCGAAATACGCCATCGAGGATCTCGACGCGATCGTGCCGACGGACCTCAAGAAGCAGTACGACATCCGCGAGGTGATCGCCCGGCTGGTGGACGGCTCCGAGTTCGACGAGTTCAAGCGCCTCTACGGCACCACCCTCGTGACCGGTTTCGCCCGCCTGTGGGGCATGCCCATCGGCATCGTGGCGAACAACGGCATCCTGTTCTCGGAGAGCGCCCTGAAGGGCGCCCATTTCATCGAGCTGTGCTGCCAGCGCCGCATCCCGCTCCTCTTCCTGCAGAACATCTCCGGCTTCATGGTCGGGCGTCAGTACGAGGCGGGCGGCATCGCCAAGGACGGCGCCAAGCTCGTCACCGCCGTCGCCTGCGCGCAGGTGCCGAAGATCACCCTTCTCGTGGGCGGGTCGTTCGGCGCGGGCAACTACGGCATGTGCGGCCGGGCCTATTCCCCCCGCTTCCTCTTCACTTGGCCGAACTCCCGGATCTCGGTCATGGGCGGCGAGCAGGCGGCGAGCGTCCTCGCCACCGTGCGGCGGGACAATCTTGAGGCCGAGGGCAAGGCCTGGAGCGCGGCGGAGGAGGAGGCCTTCAAGGACCCGATCCGCCGCAAGTACGAGGAGGAGGGCAGCCCCTACTACGCCACCGCGCGCCTGTGGGACGACGGCATCATCCTGCCCTCCGAGACGCGCCGCGTCCTGGCGCTCGCCTTCTCGGCCACCCTCAACGCGCCGGTGCCCGAGACGAGGTTCGGCGTCTTCCGCATGTAGCGAATCGGCGGAGCGGGACCGGCCGGGCGAACGGGAGGCTCCCGTCCGCCCGGCGCCGGAAGTCTCCGCAAGTCTAGCGCCGATGTTCCCGAGCGCCTGGAAAGAAGAAAACGGCCCCTCAAAAATGTTGCCGGGCCGCAACACCTTCAAAGCTTCCTGATCCTGCCCATCTTGGCCCAAGCTCCGTCAAGATGCCGCCATAAACGAAGCTCACCTGATAGAGACAGGCTAAACTGCTTCCAACCCAAGGCTTTAGGACAGCGCGACACAAGAAGTAGAGAGCATTAAGCCTTTCCGGCTTTTGCTTTCGGGGGTCGTTGCGTCCGGGGCGCGGCGCGTGGCAGATCATCTTAAGTTCGGAAATCAACCGTAACTAGGGTGAATGGCCGAACGGGGAAGAGCACAGGCCATGGATGCGCGTCGGATCGACAAGTTGCGATTGCCCAACCGTCCCGGGACGGAGGCTGCACGCACGTTCCGGACGCTTCCGCGCCGTTTCGCCCTCGTCGCCGCCGCTTTCGGAACCGCCGTCCTCGCCCCCGGCCTCGCCTTCGCCCTCGAGGCCGCGCCGCGGCCGCAGCCGCTGATGCCCGCCACCAAGTACGGGTCGGTCCGCGAAGCCCTGCGCACGGGAATGCGCGACTACAATGCGGGGGACAAGCTCGGCGCCGTTCAGGCCCTCGAATACGCGGCCGGACAGGGGCATACGCTCGCCCTCTGGAAGCTCGGGCGCATGTACGCCGACGGGGACGGCGTCCAGCACGACGACCTGAAGGCCTTCGAGTACTTCTCCAAGCTCGCCGACCAGAACGCCGACGAGAGCCCCGACTCCCCGAACGCTCCGGTGATCTCCAGCGCCTTCGTGGCGCTCGGCACCTATTTCCTCGACGGCATCAAGGGCACCTACGTCACGGCCAATCCGGCCCGCGCCGTGGAGATGTTCAACTACGCCGCGTCCTATTTCAGCGACTCGAATGCGCAGTACAACCTCGCCCGCCTCTACCTGGAAGGCACCGGCGTGGAGAAGGACGTGCGCCTCGCCGCGCGCTGGCTGAACCTCGCCGCCGAGAAGGGCCACCACGCCTCGCAGGCGCTCCTCGGCCATCTGCTCATCACGGGGCAGGGGGTGCCGCGGCAGCGGGCCAAGGGCCTGATGTGGCTGACGCTTGCCCGCGAGTCGATCGATCCCGCGAAGGAACAGTGGATCGCGAAGCTCTACGACGAGGCCTTCTCGAACGCGTCCGACAGCGACCGCAAGCTCGCCCTCGCGCTCCTCGAGCAGTACATCCAGTCCCGCCACTGAGGCGGGATCGCTCGGCCTTCAATCGATATCGAGATCGACCAGCACGGGAACGTGGTCGGACGGCTTGTCCCAGCCTCGCACCTCCCGGCGGATCGAGGCGGCCTTCAGCCTGTCCTGCGCCTGCGGCGACAGGAGCAGATGGTCGATGCGGATGCCGTTGTTCCGCTGGAAGGCCGCCGCCTGGTAGTCCCAGAAGGAGTAGAGGCCCGGCTGGTCCGTGCAGGCGCGGACCGCATCGCCGAAGCCGAGATGGAGGAGCGCGCGGAACTTCGCGCGGCTCTCCGGCTGGAAGAGCGCGTCGTTCGCCCAGGCGGCCGGGTTCGCGGCATCCTTCGGCTCGGGGATCACGTTGTAGTCCCCGGCGAGAACGAGAGGCTCCTCCAGGGCGAGAAGCGCGCGCGCATGGGCGGCGAGGCGGTCCATCCAGGCGAGCTTGTAGTCGAATTTCGGGCTGTCGATGGGGTTGCCGTTGGGCAGGTAGATGGAGGCGACCCGGACCACGCCGCTTCCGGTCGACACGACGCCTTCGAGATACCGCGCCTGCTCGTCGCCATCGTCTCCGGGCAGGCCGCGGCGGACATCCTCGAGCGGGAGCTTCGAGAGGATGGCGACGCCGTTGAAGGTCTTCTGCCCGTGGGTGGCCACGTTGTAGCCCAGGGCCTCGATCTCGGCGCGCGGGAACGCCTCGTCGACGCACTTGATCTCCTGCAGGCAGAGGATGTCCGGCTCGGCGCTCTTCACGAAGGTGACGAGGTGCTCCAGCCGCTGCTTGATCGAATTGACGTTCCAGGTGGCAATCCTCATCGTCTCTCTCGCATCGTCCCGTCCAAAGGGTTTCATCGGACGTTCGCCCGGTGCTGGCAAGGTGGAACCGGCCGCCATCAACACGGATGCTCGCATGCCCGCCTCCTGGTTCGACCCCGTGGACAATTACTGCGAGCGCACCGGTCCCGGGTTCTGGGCCGAGCCGCTGAACGCCCTCACCAACGCCGCCTTCCTGGCGGCGGCGGTCTATGCCTTCGTCCGGTGGCGGAGGGCAGGGGGAAAGGACGGGCCGGTCCTGTGGCTCATCGCGGTGACGGCGGGCGTGGGGATCGGCAGCTTCCTCTTCCATACCTTCGCCCGGCGCTGGGCGGCCCTCGCCGACGTGCTGCCGATCGCTCTCTTCATCTACAGCTATTTTCTCGTCGCCATGCGCCGGTTCCTCCGCCTCGGCCCCGCAGCCGCCGGGACGGCCACGCTTCTCTTCGTCGCCTTCAACATGTCGTTCGAGCCGCTCTGGCACGGCGCATTTCCGGGCGTCACCCTCAACGGCTCCGTGGGATATCTGCCCGCCGCCGGAGCGCTCGTCGCCGTGGGCGGACTGTGCCTTAAGGCGCGCGAGCGCCCGGCCGGGCGGAGCCTGCTTGCCACCGGCGCGGTCTTCGCCCTGTCCCTTGCCTTCCGCTCCATCGACGGGGCAGTGTGCCCCTCCCTGCCGGCCGGGACGCACTTCCTCTGGCATGGGCTGAACGCGGTCGTGCTGGCGCTCCTCATGGATGCCGCCATCGCGAAGACGAGGAGCGCAGCGCGATGATCGAGATCCACGGCTATGCCATCGTGTCGGACGACGACCGCATCGCCGACCCGGAGGGCCGGATGCCGGAGGCCCTGCGCAGCGAGGCGGACTGGGCCTATTTCCAGGCGGAGCTCGACCGGGCCGCGGTCACCGTCCTCGGGCGGCTCGGCCACGAGGCGCATCCGAATCCCAGGAGGAGGTTGCGCCTCGTCGTCTCGTCGTCGGCGTCCGGCCTCGAGCGCCGGGCGGACGGATGGTGGTGGAATCCGCAGGGTCTCGACTGGGAGGCCGCCATCCGGACTGTCCTTCCCGCCGGCGGGCGGGTCGCCGTGCCGGGAGGACGCCGGGTCTTCGACCTGTTCCTCGGCATCGGCTATGCGGCCTTTCACCTCTCCCGTGCGGAAGGCGTCCGGATCTCGGGCGGGGTCGCCCTGTTCTCCGCCTGTGAGGGCGGCGCGAGCGCCGAGGCGGTGCTCGCCCGGAGCGGAATGGCCGTGGCCGAGCGGCGGATCCTCGATCCGCAGGGGCCCGTCAGCCTGGCAATCTGGCGGCGGTCGAACCCGTAGCGGGACTGGCACGTTGTCTCCCGGAGAACATCCGGGGAGAAGCCATGAGACACCTTGCTCTGACGGTCGCTCTCGCCGGGTTGCTCGCAGGCGGGGCGGCGATGGCCCAAGGCGGCGGGTCGGGTTCCGGCTCGGGCGGAGCGTCCTCGACTTCGGGTTCCCCGGGAACGCCCGGCGCCGCTTCGCCCGGATCCGCGCCCGTTTCCCCCTCGGCACCGATTCCGCCGCCCGGAACGCAGGGCGGCAGCGGCGGCGCATCCACCGGCGCCGGTGCGGGGCCCAGCACGACCGGATCCAGCGGCCCGGGCATCGGCGGTCCCGGCGTACGGCGTCCGACCGACCCGTCGGCCATCGCGCCCACGGAGCGCGAGGAGCGGTTGTTCCGCCGCAACCAGCAGATCGACCGGCGCGTGAAGCGCGGCATCTGCACCGGCTGCTGACGCGCTGCGGCGCTCCGCATTCGGGACGGAGAACTTACGGTTCCGCTCGAACAATCGTCGCGCAACGGTGTTTCTCCCCTGGAGCGAGGCTCCGCGCAAACGAGGAAAGGCTCATGCCAAATCGCAAGGACGAACAACGTCAGGACCGCCAACGCCAGGAAGAGCAGCGTCAGCAGCAGAATGCCGATCGCCAGCGCCAGGGTGGAGACCGTCAGAAGCAGGAGGAGCGGCGGCAGCGCTGACCGCTTCGTGGAACGAATTTCGAAGCGGGGCTTTAAAGCCCCGCTTCTTCGTTTCAGGGGTCGAAATGCCCGACGCGCCGCACCTCGCAAAGCCGGACATCCGTCTCTACGGCTCCGTGGACGACGCCATGTTCCACGATTTCCAGGACAAGCTGAGCAAGCTCCCGGAGGGGCGGCCCGTCGTCGTGGAACTGATGACCTTCGGAGGGGACGCGGATGTGGGGCGCCGCATCGCCCTGGAGGTGCGCCTCGCACGCAGGCGGACAGGGCAGGACTTCTACTTCCTCGGCAAGACCGTGGTCTATTCCTCGGGCGTCACCGTCATGGCGGCCTTCCCGCGGGCCAACCGCTATCTCACCCGGGACACGGTCCTGCTGATCCATGGCCGGCGCATGGACAAGCAGGTCCATTTCACCGGTTCCCTTTCGACCTGCATCCAGATTGCGAAGGATACCCTCGCGCAGCTCGAAACCGGCGTGCGGCTGGAGCGGGAGGGCTTCGCCGAGCTCATCGCCGGCAGCGATGTCGGCGAAGAGGAGATATTCCGGCTCGCGGAGACGAGCTGGTATCTCACGGCCGACGAAGCCCTGAGCCGCGGCCTGATCGCGGGCATCCTCTGAGGCAGGGCCTCAGGCGGCCCGCCCGAGCGGCGGATAGTCCGTGTAGCCCTCGGCACCGCCGCCGTAGAAGGTCGAGCGGTCGGGGGTGTTGAGAGGCGCGTTCAGACGGAAGCGCTCCGCGAGATCGGGATTGGCGATGTAGAGACGCCCGAAGGATACGAGGTCGGCGCGCCCGCTTGCGACCGCGTCGGCCGCCATGGCCCTGTCGTAGCCGTTGTTGGCGATGTAGGCCCCGCCGAACGACCGGCGCAGCCCGGCATAGTCCACCGGCACCGCGTTGCGGTCGCCCTGGGTGGCGCCCTCGATCATGTGGATGAAGCCGATGCCCAGGGCGTTCAGCCGCTCGACCACGTAGGAGAACAGGGCCTGCGGGTCGGAATCGGCGGCGTCGTTGACGGGCGCGGGCGAGAGACGGATGCCGACGCGGCTCCTGTCCCAGACCTTCAGCACCGCTTCCGTCGCCTCGATGGCGAGGCGGGCTCGGTTCGCGATGGAGCCGCCATAGGCGTCGGTGCGCTTGTTCGAGCCGTCCTTCATGAACTGGTCGAGCAGGTATCCGTTGGCGCCGTGGATCTCGACGCCGTCGAAGCCCGCCTCCTTGGCGTTGCGCGCCGCCTGCTCGTAGTCGCGCAGGATCCGCTGGATCTCGGAGAACTCGAGCGCCCGCGGCTCGGAAACTTCGGCGAAGCCGCTCTCGAGGAAGGTCTTGGTCCTGGCGCGGATGGCGGAGGGGCCGACCGGGGCCGCGCCGTTCTCCTGGAGCGAGACATGGGAGACCCGGCCCACGTGCCAGAGCTGGATGAAGATGCGCCCGCCGGCCTTGTGGACCGCGTCGGTGACCTTGCGCCAGCCGGCGACCTGCTCCGGCGAGTAGATGCCCGGCGTGCGCAGATAGCCCTGGCCCTCGCGGGAAATCTGCGAGCCTTCGGAGATCAGGAGCCCCGCGCCCGCCCGCTGCGCGTAGTAGGTCGCCGCGAGCGGACCGGGAACGTCGCCCTCGGCGGCGCGGTTGCGGGTCAGCGGCGCCATGACGAGGCGGTTCGGCAGGGTGAGGTCGCCAAGGCGGAACGGCTGGAAGAGCGGGTCTTCGTTCGACATGAATTATGCCCCTGTCGGATGTGAATTCTCGGAAAGGTCCGGTTCATCCGAGATAAGAAGGGCCCGCAGCCGCGCAAGGCGCATCCGCCATGCGCTCCTTGCATGCAGGTCATCCCCTTCCTGGAAGCGGTTTCAGTACGCGCTCGCCCTGTCGAGATGTTCGAGGGCGGCCGCGTCGAGGCGCAGGCGTGTCGCGGCGATCAGATCGTCCAGCTGCTCAAGCCGCGTGGCGCTCGCGATCGGCGCGGTGATGCCCGGCCGCGCCATGAGCCATGCGAGGGCGACCTGGGCCGGGCTCGCCCGGTGGTGCAGGGCGATCTCGTCGAGGGCGGCGAGGATGCGCCGTCCACGGTCGTTGAGATACTTCCCCATGTTGGCGCCGCGCACGCTTTTGCCGAAGTCCTTCTCGGAGCGGTATTTCCCCGTCAGGAATCCGCTCGCCAGCGCGTAGTAGGGAATGACGCCGATCTCGTTCTCCCGGCAGACGGCCGCCAGTTCGCGCTCGAACTCCGCCCGGTCGGACAGGTTGTAGAGGGGTTGCAGGCTCTCGTAGCGCGGCAGGCCCAGGCGCGCGCTGATGGAGACGGCCTCCTTCAGGCGGTCCGCGGTGAAGTTCGACGCGCCGATGACGCGCACCTTTCCGCTGGCGATCAGGTCGCCATAGGCGCCGAGCGTTTCCTCCTGCGGCGTCTCCGGGTCGTCCCGATGGGACTGGTAGAGGTCGATATAGGTGGTCTGGAGACGCCGGAGGGATTCCTCGACCGCCTCCACGATGCGGGCCCGCGACAGGCCCTTCCTGCCGGGGCCCATCTCCGATCCCACCTTCGTGGCGATGATGACCTGGTCGCGGTTGCCGCGGGCCTTCATCCACTTGCCGATGATGGTCTCTGACTCCCCGCCCGCATGGCCCGGCACCCAGCGGGAATAGACGTCCGCCGTGTCGATGAAGTTGCATCCCGCCTCCACGAAGGCGTCCAGGATGCGGAACGACGTCCGCTCGTCGGCGGTCCAGCCGAAGACGTTTCCGCCCAGGCACAGAGGCGACACCATGAGGTTGGAGCGGCCCAAACGACGCTTGTCCATCGCGATCTCCCTTCGGGAGGCAAACTGTGGCGGCGCGCCGGGATTCTCAAGCCCTCCGCGCCGTCAGAGCGCCCGCAGATGGTTGTCCCAGGCCCAGCGCGCGAGGTCGGTTCCGCCGAGCGGCTTCAGGTCGTTCCCGGACACGGGAGCGAGGCGCACGCCCGCGTTGCCCGATGTCGCGAGGAAGACGCCTTCCACCGGCGCCGGGGCGATGCCGCACACGTCCGACATGCGACGCCGGCCGATGAAGCGGCCGGCGTCGAGGTCCCAGAACGCGAGGGTGTTGCCCACCGGGCTCGCTGCGGCCGCGATGCGCCCGGACGCGTCGAGGGTCACGGAGCCCACGTAGTTCTTCATGGCGTCGAGGGCATCTTCCGGCATGTCGAGGAAGCGTGTCCGGCCGTCCGGCATGAGCACGCCGACGAGGGGCGGCATCTCGGCCTCGTCGCCCTCGAACTGGCAGCCGAAGACCGTCTCGCCGCGGGGCGTGACGGCGAGATGGCGGATGCTCAGGCCCCTCAGGTCGGGTCCGAGATCCACCTTCAGCAACACCGTCCCGGCGACCGGATCGACGATGGCGAGGCTCGGCTCCATGCGGTCCCTGTTGAGGATCTCGCGCCCGGTTTCCGGGTTGGTCCTGATGCCGCCGTTCGCGACGACGATGGTCCGGTGGCCGGGCAGGTAGGCGAGGTCGTGCGGGCCGATGCCGAAGCTCGGCATCTCGCCGACGCGCGCGTATCCGTTCCGGGCGTCGTAGATGCCGAGAAGCCCGTCGCCCTTCGCGATGTCGTTCTCCGTCGCGTAGAGAAGGCCGCCATCGGCCGAGAAGACTCCGTGCCCGTAGAAATGGCGGCCCTCAGGAGCGGTCACGACCCGGCGCACGGTTCCCGACGTCCGGTCGACCACGGCCGCCCAGTTTCCCGGCCTTCGCGCGAAGACCACGAGATCGGACGATGCAGGGCGGATCGCGATGTCGTGGCCGCGCTCGGGGAGCCGGGTGCTGAACAGCATCTCGCCGTCCAGGGAGAACACGGCGACGGATGCGCTCTTCCCGTCGCCCGCGAAGCAGGCGGAGACGAAGAGCGGCCGCTCCGCGAGGGCATGTCCCCGCCGCGGATAGAAGCCGCTCGCGACCGTGGCGCCGAGCGCTGCCAGGAAACTGCGTCGATCAATCCCCGTCACGGCTGTTGAACCCCAATGTGATGCCAAGTGCCTCCGGCACGCTGGCCTGTGCCGTCTCGCGCAGGGAATGGACGGCGTCCCGCAGGAGGACGAGAGCCGGGCGGCGCTTCGGGTCGGCGGCGGCGGCGCCGATGTCGCCCGGCGCGGTCTCCGCCATGCCCCGCGCGGTGCGCAGGGCGACGGCGAGGGCGTTGCCTTCGTCCGTCGCGGGATCGACCAGGATTCTTCCGAGCGCCTCGGCGGCCTCCAGGTTGACGGCGATGGCGCGGGCCGAGCGCCCGCTGCGCCAGCCTTCCGCCAGGGTCGGCCTCACGCCGTCGATGCCGTCGCCCATCGCTGCGCCGAGCTTCCGGTCCTCGATGGTGTCGAAGAGGGCGAGGTAGTCGGTCGCGATGCGCGTCGCGGCCTCCTCGATCCTGGCGTCGTCGCCCTGTTCGAGGGAGGCGAGGGCGCCGCCCGGGCGGCGCCATTCGTCGAGCACGGCGGCGCCGATGCGGGCGAGGTTCGTCGCGATCGCCGTGGCGACGCCGCAGCGGCGGGCGGCCTTCGCGGAGCCGTCCGTGAATGCCGTCGCGGCGTCGGAATCGTAGAGCAGGCGCTCGAGGGCGGAGAGCCCCTGCACGGCCGCGCTCGTCTGCGCGAAACGGTCGGGACTCAGATCGTCCGTCCCCGTCCGCGCGAGCAGGCTCGACAGGCTGCGGCCGACGGCGTTCTTGCGCTCGGGCCAGTGCGCCATGCGCTCGTAGCGGAAATCCGTGCCGATGGGACCGTAGAGCACGAACTCGATTCCCGACCAGGCATCGGCGGCTTTCCCGAATTCCCGCTTCAGCGCCTCCAGGTCCTCCGGCTTCGGCGTGGCGCAGAAGCGCGTCCAGGCGTCCCGCTCCTCCGCCGTGGCGCGGGCCAGGGTCTCGTAGCGGGGAACGATGAAGTCCCGTGCGGCGTGCAGGACCGTTTCCCTCCGGCCCACGCCGTCCCCGGCGAAGGCGGGCGCCGCAAGGCCGAGGCAGAGGAGGGGGGCGAGGAGGAGGATGCGCATGGGCGTCTCTCAGAGGGATTTCAGAAAGTCGAGCAGGCGGCGCTTCTCCGCCTCGGGCAGGGACATGAAGCGGTTTCTCGATGAACTGGCCTCGCCGCCGTGAAGGGCAATGGCCTCCTCGACCGTCGCGGCGCGGCCGTCGTGGAGAAGGCCCGCGCCGTTGGTCAGCGTCCGCGACAGGCCGCGCAGCGGCGGCGTGCGCCATTCGGTGGAGGCGACGCCCGGCTCCGTCGCGCCTCCGTCGAGACCGGGACCGAGATCGTGCAGGAGCAGGTCGGTGAACGCTCTCACCGGCCCGGCCTTCCCCGGCAGGCTCGCCCGGTGGCAGGCGGCGCAGCCGGTCTTCTCGAAAACGGCGAGCGCACGCCGGTCGGGCTCCGGACCGGGCGCGGGCTCGATGGAGGCGAGATAGGCCGCGATGCGCAGCACGATGTCCTGCGAAATTTCCGGCCCCCCGTTGCGGTCGCCCATGGGCGCGGCGCGGCAGGCGCTCTGCGCCGGGGTGCAGTCTCCCTCCGGCTGCGGGCGGCCGGCCGTCGAGAGGCCGAGGTCGAGGGCGAAGGCGGTCTCGACCTGCGCTGCGAGGGACGGCTGCGAGGCCTTCCAGCCGAAGCGGCCCGCCCGCCTGCGGCCCTGCCCGTCCTCGACCCAGCGGACGCGGCCTCTCACGCCGTCGTCCCGGCGGCCGTTCTCTGCCGCGATGGCGGCGAGGGCCTCGTCGGGAACGGATTCCAGTTCGCCGAGCCCTCCGAGCGACGGCGCCAGGAGCGCTCCCGTCCGGGTGCCGGGAGCGAGCGGCCCGTAGGCCAGGTCGGCCGGTCGATAATCCCTGCCCGAGACGGCCAGGCGCCCCTCGGGCGTCACGCCCGCGACCGCGGATGTCTGCATCTGCCGTCCATAGACCGGATCGGGCCTGCCGTCGGCATCGCTGAAGCGCAGGACGAGATTGTCGCCCGTCACGGTGCCTGCCGCATCGGTCGGGACGGGCGCCCGTTCGAGGCCGCCGTGGCAGGCTGCGCAGGAACGCGCGTTGAAGAGCGGCCCGAGGCCGTCGTTCGCCCGGGTGGAGGAGGGCGCCGGCACCCAGGCCCGGCGGAAGAGGGCGCGTCCGAGAACCTCGTCGAGGCCCCGTTCCAGGCCCTGGGCCGAGACCGGCGCCAGGAGCAGCAGGGCCAGGGCCCATCGCCAGGGAGCATGCCCGCCCATCACGCGATCCGCAGATAGCCCATCATGCCGTATTCCATGTGCTCCAGCACATGGCAGTGGAACATCCAGTTGCCCTCGGCGGCCACGAAGGCGATCTCGATGCGCTCCTTGGGCTGGAGCAGCACCGTGTCCGCGAAATGGCGCGGACGCTTCAGGCGCGAGGCGCCGAGCACCTCGAAGGTGTGCCCGTGCAGGTGGATCGGGTGGTGGTGCGGTGTCGCGTTCGTCAATTCGAAGACGTAGGACCGCCCGGCCTTCAGCAGGCCGAGGGGCGGCGGCAGGCGCCGGCTCCGGTCCGAGGCCCAGCCCGCCTTGTTGATGGCCCAGAACGCATTGTCCCGCACGCAGAGGCCGTCGAGGAGGATCCCCGCGAGGGGATCGTCCGGCGCGAGCGAAGCGGCGGCTTCCGCCACCGAGCCCGAGGCGGCGCTGAAGGTGTAGCTCAGGCGCTCGGCCTTCCCGATATCCGCCCGGGGCAGGGCCGGTGCGTAGAGGATCGCCGGGTCGAAGGGGCGCTTCGGGGCCGCCTTTCCCGGTCTGGCCTCGCAGGTCGCAAGGGTCCAGGGCTCGGCGGAGAAGTAGTCGATGAGCCTGAAGCTCCTGCCCGCCGCCGGCGCGCGGACGAGCAGGTCGATCCGCATGGCGGGGCCCATGCGCCAAGTGTCGAGCGGGAAGGGCGAGACCGCGTTTCCGTCGATGGCGATCACCGCCGCTTCCGCGCCCTCGACGCCGACCTCGATGACGCGGGTGGCGTCGAGGTTGAGGACGCGCAGGCGCACGTCCCCGTGCGCGGGGACAGGATGCGTCGCGGGCGCGACGCCGTTCACGGCGCGGACCGTGCCGTAGGTGCCCGCGCGGCTCGCACCTTCCGGCGTTTCGAAGGGAAGCCAGCGGCCGTCCTCCGCGAGCCGCCAGTCCTTGTACGCCATCACGAGGTCCGCGTCGGGCCGGCGGCGTTCGTCGCCTTCCACGATGAGCACCGCGCTCAGGCCGCGGCCCGTCTGGCCGGACTCGTTGCAGTGGGGATGGATGAAGAACGTGCCGGGATCGGGGGGCGAGACCTCGTAGAGAAAGCTCTCGCCCTTGTTCACGGGCGGCTGGGTGAGATACGGCACCCCGTCCATGGCGTTGGGCACCCGGACGCCGTGCCAGTGCAGCGCGGTGTGCTCGCCGAGGCGGTTCTCGAGCCGGGCGCGGATCGTGTCGCCGACGCGCACGCGCTTGATGGGCAGGAGATCGTCGGAATAGCTCCAGACCGTCGAGACCGGGCCGTCCGGACCGAGCAGGCGCGTCGGGCGCTCGGCGGCGGCGAAGATCCACTCGTGCACCCGTCCCGCGCCTGAGGGCGGACGGGGCGGCAGGTCCGGTGCGGCGGTGCGGGCGAGGAGGCGCGACCCGCCGGCGGCGGAGGCGAGCGCCGCCGCGCCCAGCCCCGTCAGCACCTGCCTGCGGTCGTATTCCATCTCGCTACTTCGCGACCGAGCCCGGGTTGTCGAGGCTGTCGGAACCTTCGACCTCGATCTTGAGGCCGAGCTTCTTGACGAGCGCCTCGATGGCCCGCGCCTGCGCCACGAGGGCGTCGACGCCGTCCTGCACCACCCTGTTGCCCTCCGCGTTGCCCTCGGCAATCATCTGGTCGTAGGCCTCCTTGCCGGAATCCGCGCGGTCCTTGATGGCGCGGAGCTTCTCCGTGGCGTTCTTCATGGCGGCCTCCAGCTTCGCCGCCTCCTCGGGCGCCTTCGCCCGCGCATACTCGGCCATGTCCGGACCCTGCACGACCTTGCCGTCCGGACGGGTGTAGCGGCCCTCGTAGATCGCCACCATGCCGATCTGGTCGCTGTAGTGCGAATTGTGGGTGTTGTCGGAGAAGCAGTCGTGCTCCTCCTCGGGATCGTGCAGGATGAGGCCGAGCTTCATGCGCTCCCCCGCGAGCTCGCCGTAGGAGAGGCTGCCGAGTCCGGTGAGGATCGTCGCGAGCTGCTCGTTCGGGCTCTTCCTCAGAAGATCCTGCTGCGCCTTGCCCTTGGCGTCCCAGGCCTTCGCCATCGCGTCGAGATCGTCGACGAGGAGCTCGGCCGCGGCCTTCAGATAGTCCCGCCGCCGGTCGCAGTTGCCGTTGGTGCACCTGTCGAGCGAATAGTCCGTGGCCGGCCGCGCGCCCGCGCCCGGTCCCGTGCCGTTGAGGTCCTGCCCCCAGAGCAGGAACTCGATGGCGTGGTAGCCCGTCGCCACGTTCGCCTCCACGCCGCCCGCCTCGTGGAGGGTTTCGGAGAGCAGCTCCTTCGTGATCCTGGACGCATCCACCTGCTTCCGGCCGATGCGGATCGTCCTGTTGGCGATCACGTTCGCGCGGTAGAGCGGGTTGTCGTCCGAGGCGTCGCCGTAGGATGCCGGGTCGACATAGTCGATCAGCCCCTCGTCGAGGGGCCAGGCGTTCACCTTGCCCTCCAGTTCGTCCATGGCCTTGTTGCCGAAGCGGAATCCTTCCGTCTGCTGATAGGGAATGCGGGCTTTGCGCCAGGCGGCGCGGGCGGCGGAGAGGGTGTCATCGGTCGGGTTGGCGAGGAAGGCGTCGATGGCCTTGGAAAGGTCGCGGGCGGCGCTCGCCGCGTCCCCGTACATGGCCTGGGCCAGCGAGATGTAGGTCTGCATTACGGCCTTCGGCTGCGGCGCCTCGGCCCGGGCGCCGCCGCCCAGGGCCGTCCCGGCAAGGAAGGTCGCCAGTGCGAACGCTCGCAGTCTCATCGTCGTCTCCGTGTCATTCGGTTCGGCGGGATGGCTAGTCCCATCGGACGGCGAAGGCAACAGTAAACTTCAAACATGGAATTGTTCTAAACTGGCTTTCTCCAAGTAAAAGCTGAATTCATGGAAGTAAAATAGGAAATGTTCTTGCGGAGCGGCCGGCGTTCGGCCGGACATCGCGAACATCGTCTTCGTCCGCGAGGGTTCCGATACGGACCCGGCCGGCGGTCCTCCCTCATCCCGAAGATCGGTTCGCGGATTCTCCGCGCATCGAACCGGGGACCGCCCGTCACCGTTGGTTCCTCAAAGGGAGGCGACGATGCCTGAACTGGTTCGCGACTGGCCCCATATCCTGCAGCGGGTCCTTCGGGAGATCCGCCCCGCCGACGGCAGGGCCGACTGCTACGTGGCGGAGGTCGATCTGTCCGAGGAGGAACTGCGGGCGCTCAACCTCTTCGAGGCCAGCGCCCGGCACGAGCATGTCTCCTTCGCCGATCCCGAGACGGCGGAGGGGAGGCTCGCCTATCTCAACACGCCGGTCGGCCTCGGCAAGGCCCGCAACGGCGAAGGGATCGCGCGGGTGCGGATCTCCTTCACCGACGTGCACCGGATGAGGCCGATGGACGCGCAGTCCGGCGCGTCCTCAGGTCGTTGAACGTGGAAACAACCGCTTCTATGGGATGATCTCCACGACTTCGCGCGTCTGCGGATCGACGAGGACGCGCTGATCGTTGACCACCGTGTAGCTGTAGGTCGCCGGCAGCCCGACGCTCCTCGGGATCGGGAACAGCCGGACGCGCGGCGGGAGGGGCTGTCCGACCACCACCTGCTCGCTCATGCGGATCGAGGGCCGCCGCTGGGCCGCGATGAAGGTGCGGACGCGGGTCGATTCCTCCGCGCTCAGCACGCCGCCTGCCGCGGCTCCGGCGACGCCGCCGACGGCGGCTCCCACGGGACCGCCCACGACCGCGCCCGCGACGGCTCCGCCGGCGGCGCCGGCGGCAGGCCCTGCCGCCGTGTCGGTCTGGCATGCGGCGAGGGGAAGGGCGAGGACGGCGAGGGCTGCGGCCGGACCAAGGATGCGATGGCGCATGACGGGCTCCTTTTCGAAGGTCGTCAGGCGAACGCACTGAACCTTGGCCGGTTCCTTGGCCGTGAGACTTTGCAGGCCGGCGGCGTTTCCAGGGTGTGCCCGCGCCTCATCCGGAGTATGATCGCGGGACCGGTCGCTCTGAGGCGCGGCCGGAATGCGTCCGATCATGCGTCTATGCCGAAAGGGAGGCGGACATGGGACGGAAATTCATCGACTGCCGTGAAATTCCCAGCGACGTGAAATGCAGCCTGGCGCTCGTGGCCGACACGGAGAACGAGCTTGTCGAGGCCGCGGTGCTGCACGCGGTCAACGTCCACCACCACCAGGACACGCCGGAGCTGCGCAATCGGATCAGGAGCGCGATCCGCGAAGGCTCGCCGCCCGCGGAGGCGGCGCACCGTGCGGCCTGAGCCGCGGGCGCGCCACGCCTCCCGCCGTCCTCAGGTGACGACGTCGGGTGCGGTGCGCCCCGTCCGCTGCCGGATTCCGGCAATGGCGTCGGCGGCGGCGATGACGCCGGCGAGAACCTCCTGCGGGTCGCGGGCGTGCTTCGACGGGTCGGGCTCGAAGGTTTCGAGATAGACGCGCAGGGTCGCGCCCTCCGTGCCCGTGCCGGAGAGACGGAACACCGCGCGCGCGCCGTTCTCGAACAGGACGCGCACGCCCTGGCGGCGGGTCACCGAGCCGTCCGTGGGATCCTCGTAGGCGAAGTCGTCCGCGACGCTTACCCTGAGGCCGGCGAAGGTCCGTCCGGGAAGGGTCTCGAGCGAGGCGCGCAGATCGGCCATCAGCTCGTCCCCGGCCGCGGTGCTGATGCCCTCGTAGTCGTGCCGCGTGTAGTAGTCGCGCCCGTAGGTGCGCCAGTGTTCGGTGACGATCTCGGCGATGGACTGCCCGCGTGCGGCGACGATGTCGAGCCACAGGAGAACGGCCCAGAGGCCGTCCTTCTCGCGCACATGGTCCGAGCCGGTTCCCGCGCTCTCCTCGCCGCAGATGGTCGCCCGCCCGGCGTCGAGCAGGTTGCCGAAGAACTTCCAGCCGGTCGGCGTCTCGAACAGGTCCACCCCGAGCTTCTGCGCCACCCGGTCGGCGGCGCGGCTCGTCGGCATGGAGCGGGCGATGCCCTTCAGGCCTTCGCCGTAGCCCTTGGCGAGGTGGATGTTGGCGGCGAGCACCGCGAGGCTGTCGGAGGGAGAGACGGAGATGCCCCGGCCGAGCACGATGTTGCGGTCGCCGTCGCCGTCCGACGCGGCGCCCATGTCGGGAGCCTCGGGGGAGAACATCAGGCGGAACAGGTCCGCCGCATGGACCGGGTTCGGATCCGGATGGTGGCCGCCGAAATCGGGCAGGGGCGACGCGTTCACCACCGTGCCCGCGGGCGCGCCGAGCGCGCCTTCGAGGATCGCCTTCGCGTAGGGGCCGGTGACCGCGTGCATGGCGTCGAAGCGCAGGGAGAAGCCGGAGGCGAAGAGCCTGCGGATGCGCTCGAAATCGACGAGCGTCTCCATGAGGGCGACGTAGTCCTTCACCGGGTCCACGATCTCGACGATCATGCCGCCGAGGCGCGTCTCGCCCAGCGAGGACAGGGGCGGGGCCTCTTCCGTGAGGATGCGGTATTCCGTCAGCGCCCTGGTGCGGGCGAAGATCGCGTCGGTGATCGCCTCCGGCGCCGGACCCCCGTTCGCGATGTTGAACTTCAGGCCGAAATCGCCCTCCGGCCCGCCGGGGTTGTGGCTCGCGGAGAGCACGATGCCGCCGAACGCCCCGCGCTTGCGGATGAGGTTGGAGGCGGCCGGGGTGGACAGCATGCCGTTCTGGCCGACGATGGCGCGGGCCGCGCCGTTCGCCGCCAGCATGCGCAGGATGACGGCGATGGCCTTGTCGTTGAAGAAGCGGCCGTCGCCGCCGACGACGAGGGTGCGTCCCTCCACGCCGCCGACGCCTTCGATGACCGCCTGGACGTAGTTCTCGAGATAGCCGGGCTTCATGAACACGGCGGTCTTCTTCCGCAGGCCGGAGGTGCCCGGCTTCTGGCCCTCGATCGGTGCCGTGGAGACGGTCTCGACGTTCATTCTTCTTGTCCTCTTCTCGGCCGGCAGGGGCCGGCGGTGGATTCGTCAGGGCGCTGTCCTGGCGGGCAGCGGTGAGTGCGGACGGCGCGCCGAATGCGGGCATCCCCGGTCTGCAGATGCAGGAAAGCGGTCACGGGCCGCCCTCGTCCAGGAAGGCCTCGACGGCGGCGCGGGTGGGCAGGGAGGGAATTGCGCCTCGCCCGGTGACGGTGAGGGCGCCGGCGGCGTTGGCGAAGCGGCAGATGGCGTCGAGCCGTGCGGGATCGCGGGGAATGTCCGGCTCCGCAAGGAACTGGGCGACGATCGCGGCCATGAAGGCGTCTCCCGCCCCGGTGGCGTCGACGGCCTCGACCGGAAGGCCCGGAACCCGGCCCTGGGCCTCGGGCGTCAGCCAGAAGCATCCGGCGCCGCCGCAGGTCACGGCCATGAAGGCGAGCCGGTCCGTCCAGAGGCTGCGCGCCCCGGCGATAGGGTCGTTCCGCCCGGTGAGGAACGCCACCTCCTCCTCGGAGATCTTCACGATCCGCGCCCGTTCGAGGCCGAGCCGCATGCCTTCCCGGGCGGCATCAGCATCCGGCCACAGGGCGAGACGGAGGTTCGGATCGTAGGTGACGAGCTTGCCGCTGGCCTGGGCCAGATCGGCCGCGTGGAGCGTCGCCGCCCGCGACGGCTCGGCGATGAGGCTGATGGAGCCGAAATGGAAGGCCCGCGCCTTCCGGATGGCCTCCCCGTCCACGTGCTCCGGGGCCATGAGCATGTCGGCGCTGGGATTGCGGTAGAACAGGAACTCCCGCTCGCCGTCCTCCCGGAGGGACACGAAGGCGAGGGCCGTTTGCGCGTCGCGCGTGAAGCGGAGGAGGGAGGTGTCCACCCCGGATTCCCGAAGGGCATCGGCGAGGAAATGCCCGAAGCCGTCCTCGCCGACCATTCCCATGAAGGCGCTCGGCACGCCGAGCCGGGCGAGGCCCACGGCCACGTTGGCGGGAGCGCCGCCTGCGGCCTTCCTGAACGCTTCCGTGCCCGCGAGGCTGCGGCCGGTCACGGTGGGCACGAAATCGACCAGCAGTTCGCCAAACGTGACCACGTCGGCCATGCCGTGCTTCCTCGCTCTGGTTGATGGCCCGGGGCGGAATGCCGGGGCGGAGGTGCCCGGCCGCAGGCCGGAGCCGTGCCCGTGTTATAGGCCGCCGTCCCCCGTCTGTTAAGCCGTTCCGGCGCAGGGCGCGATGCTCTAGGCCGGCTCCAGCATGCGGGTGACTTCCGCATCCGTGAGCTGGTGAAATTCCTCGTAGAACGGGCTGATGGCGTAGAAATCCCTCGGGATCGACAGGCAGACCAGATCGTCCACCAGGGGGCGCAGGGCCGCGACGGTTTCGTCGGGGGCGACCGGCACGGCGAGAACGAGGCTCGCCGGATTCCGCCGCCGCAGGGCCGCGAGCGCGGCTCGGACCGTCGTTCCCGTGGCGATGCCGTCGTCGACGACGATGGCCGTGCGCCCCTCGACGGGAACGGGCTTCCTGTCCTTCAGGTAGACCCTGCGCCGCCGCTCGAGCTCCCAGAGCTCCGGCTGGGCGAGGTCGTCGATCGCGTCGTCGCTCAGGCCCACGAGGGACATGACGTCCCGGTTGAACACGATCTCCGGATGCTCGCCGTCCACGATCGCGGCGGCGGCCAGTTCCGGCTGGGACGGAACGCCGATCTTGCGCACGAGCAGGAGATCGAGCGGCGCGTCGAGTGCCTTCGCGATGGGACGGGCGACGGGGACGCCCCCTCGCGGCAGCGCGAGCACCACGGGATCGGCGAGGTTCATCCCGGCGAGCCGGCTCGCGAGCTGGGCGCCCGCATCGTCCCGGTCCCGAAATCGAGCGCTGTCCATGGCGAAGCCTCCCACCTGCCGAGGTCCTCCCGCCTCGCGGAGAGCGCCGCGCCGGGCGGAGACGGCAATCGCATCCTATCACCGATGACGCCCCTCCCGCGACCCGCTCATGCGAGGGACGAGGAGGAGGGTTCGGCCTCCGGAACGCAAGGCTCGCGAAAGCTCGGTCGACGATCCTGATTCCGTGCCTCGGCTTTTCCCGCGCCCGTCCGGTGGGGGCTTCGGAAGGGACGGGGAATGGCGGGGCACGACAGGCACGGCGACGCCCGTTAACGCTTCGTTGACCTTGCGGGCGCACCCTTGCCTCCTCACGGGAGGTCTCCATGATTGCCTTGCTGGTCGGGTTGGTCGTCGGTTCGTTCACCTGCCTCGTCGTGCCGCCCGCGATCCGTATGATCGTGCGTCGCCGCGAGATCCGGGCGGCGACGGGGATCCGGCCCATCGCCTTCGGTTGATCCGCCCGCGGGGCGCCGACCCGCGCCATGCGCGAATCGCATGCCAGCCTTTCCGAGCGAGGTCTGCCTGCGAAGCCGATGTGCTCCCACATTGGGGCCATGACGCCGCGACGATGGCGACGTTGTTCCCTCTGAAGTTTCTTCCCTCACTCGGGCCGCCGGAAAGGCGGCCCTTTCTTTTGCCGGCGCGGGCGCGGTTCAGCGCCAGAGGCCGTAACGCTCCCACTCGTCCTCGGGAATGATGTCTCCGACCTGGTAGGTGAACGAGGTCGCCGAGAGGTTGTCGTCGGCGAGGACGCACTTGAACTGGAGACGGTGCCACTGCCCCCTGACGCGGAAGGCGCCGCCGTCGCCGGAGATCACGTTCCTGTCGAAGGTCGGGCTCGACATCGCATCGACCACGACCCGGTCGAGTCGGGAATATTCCTTCTCCTTGGCGATCTCGCGCGATCCCTTGTAGTTGCAGATCTGCAGGCTGCGGGTTTTCGGTTCCATCTTCATGAAGCCCGCGGGAAGGCGGGAATTGGCGGCCTGGGCAGAGCCCAGGCAGAGCAGGAAGGCGGATGTCGCAAGAGTGAATCGAACCATCGGCGTCGTCATTGCCGAACGCGTCTCCGGAACTGGATAGTGGGAAATGGGCGGCCGGGAGGAGCCCGGCCCGGTGAAACGGGTTGCCGGGCGAAACGTGATTTGCCGCGGCACGCCGGGTTTAGCGGCGCGCCGGCGCCGGACAAGGCCGCGTCGTGCAGGGCATCGCGCCGATCCATGCACGGGGACGATGGTTGCCGCACGAAGGGCCGATCATTGCCGCAATGCGCACATGTTCGTCGCAATGCGGCTGGGCGCGCCGTCGCGACGGCCGATTCTTCCACTTCGCGCACGCCGCGCCCTGCGCGGGAGGATGGCCTCGGAAGGCGCGACGCGCTATGGAGAGCCATCTCCCGCCGCGATGACGAGTCGGTCCCGGTCTGCCCGGGACTTCCCGGCCCCGTCATGCAAGTTCGTCGTTCCCTTGTGACCTTTCTCAAGGAATCGTCGCCGCATTTCGTGTTCGGATCGACTCATGAAGCTCTTGCTGAAACGTCTCTCGGCTGCGTCCTTGGCGGCAATGCTCATGCCGGCCGCCGCGCTGGCGGACGAGACCGCGCTGGCGGGTTCCATGTGGACCTGCACCCGGGCGCGGGACGGGTCGCAGTTCCTCATCGTCTTCTACCCCGACGGCGGCGTCGGCGGCGGCGAGGTCGACAAGGGCGCGGTCAGCCCCTACGTGTTCGATGCGTCGCGGACGCCGGAAGGGCGCTGGCCCGGGCGCTGGGGTCAGACCGGGGCGGATTTCACCTGGGAGTTCCCCGACCAGCACATGCGGATCGAGGGCAGGGTCGCGGCGGCCGCCAGGGGAGAGCCGAGCCGCCTGACGGGAACCGAGACGGCGCTGGAGCTCGCATCGCCCGTCGCCTGCATTCCGCAGGCGAAGGCCCCCCGGATCGGTCCCGGCCTCGTCATCCCGCAGGACGGCCATTTCATCGATCCCGACGACAAGGAGGGCGCGCTGAAGGTGCCCGCGGGCGTTTCCCTGCAGCCGCAGCCGCGGCGTCGATAGAGTCCGCCGACAGATTGGCTTGCGGCGGGCGGCCCCGGCGGGCAAGGAACGCCTGACCGCGACGGAGAGGAAATCCCATGGTGAAGCGCATCGGGTCGATGGCGTGGCGCGTCGAGGTGAGCGCGGACGGCAAGCTGTTCGCCCTCGGCGTGCGGGCCGATACGGGCCGCGAATACGAGGTGCTCCTCGGCACCGCGGATTCCACGCCGATCCTGACCGATCTCCTGAACGAGATGGCCCGCGTGCACCGCTCCCTGCCGCCGCGCACCTTCGCCGAAGGCGCGGGGCCGAACCATCCGCGCAGCCTGCCCCTTCAGCCGCTGGCGACCCGGGTCGAGGAGCACGAGGGCAGGCCCGTGCTCGTCCACGATTTCGGCGGCACGGTGCTGAAGGTGAGCATCGATCCCGACGGGCTGGGGCGGGATCTCGCGAGGCATCGGACCGCGTAGGATCCTGCCCGCGTCAGAGGCCGGTGCCGAACGCGGCGCTCGCCTGGCGCACCGGCTGAGGCTCCTTGACCGGCAGCGGCTTGATCGCCGGGCCCGAGAAGCGGGTCGTGGACAGGTCGCTTCTTGCCTCCGGCGAGAAGCCGAGGTCGAGGAAGGCGGTGCGCGGATCGAACAGGGCCTTCACTGCCGCCTTGCTGTCGGGACCGATGACCGGCTCCATCGACCGGCGCGGCGCCGGGTCCGTCGCCGCTCGCGGAAGCGAGGCCAGCACCATGGGCCGTTCCGGGCGCGGAGGCACCGGCACGGCCGCAGGCATGGGCTCGGGCGCAGGCGGCGGCTCGGCGGAGGCGGTCCGGATCAGGTCCTTCGGCCGCGACGGGGGAACGGGCGCGAAGGCGAGGGCGGCCTCGGGCCTGTCCGCGGCGCCCGATGCGACGCTCGATGCGATCTGGGCCTGAGGCGGCGGAGGCTCCGCCGGAGCCGGGGGAGGCGGTTCCTTGCGCCCGAACAGAGCCGCCACGATGCTGCCACCGACGGATCCGCCCGAGGCCGCCTGCGCCGCCAGGGCGGCGTTGCGCGGCAGGATCTCCGCCTTCGCCTCTTCGTAGCGGGGCAGGGGCCGTCCGTTCGACGGCAGGTGGACGGTCTTCCCGTCGGGGAAGAGCCGTGCCAGCTGCTCCTGGGACATGCGGGGCCAGGCCCGGACGTTGCCGGTGTCCACGTGCACGAACTCGGAGGACGGGTAGTAGCCGACGCCTCCGTATTGCAGCTTCATGGCGACGGCGCGCAGGCGCCCGGTGTCCACGTCCGGCAGGCGAATGTCCATCGCCTTGCCGAGCATGTGCTGGCTGTGCTCCGACACCCCGCTCGAGCGGCGCCTGAGCATGGCGTTCGTCTGGGGCGAGCGGTAGGCGGAGATGATGTTGATGGGCTCCTTCGAGCCGCTTTCCCGATAGACCTCCCAAAGGACGTCGAAGAGGCGCGGGTCCATCTTGGCGGGCTCGTCGGTGCGCCAGTCCCGCAGGTACCAGTTGAGCTGGGCCAAGGCCTGCTCGTCGTAGCGCCCGTTGCGCCGGTAGGTGATGGTCGCGCTGTCCCGGCGATGGGTGTGGAAGAAGCTCAGGGTGCGCGTCTCCCCGTCCGCAGCGGCGTCCTGGGTGGCGACGGCGGTTGCGAGGAAGGCGGCTGCTGCCGCCGTGGAGGCCAGAACGGCGCGGATGAGCCGCGGCGCGGGTGCGCGGCGGCCGAGCGGCGACGCAGGGACCATGATCGACCCTCCCGGGCGCCGGCGATCTTGAGAAAACCCCTTGATGTCCTTGCGATCCGGTGCCCCAGACGGCTTCGTGGAAACAAACCATGGCAAAAATGGAGCATTCCGCCGGAAACGATGCCGGAAAAGGACAAAAAGTGGCTGGAGCGGGGACTGGCGCATAGGGCCAGTCTCGCCCCGGCGCGTTTAACCGAGCGTTAGCGACGTCCGGAATTTCCGCGTCCCGGCCGCCGCCCCAACCTTGACAATGGAAGCCCGGCGGAGCTCGGCCGGGCCGGTCCCGTCCCAGCCGGTCACGTCCTGGACGTCAGGTCCTGGCCACGGAGCGCCTCGTGCCCTGCCCGGACGGGAGAACGACCACCCGGGTGCCCACCGGCACCCGGTTGTAGAGGTCGATCACGTCCTGGTTGATCATCCGGATGCAGCCGGAGGAGACGTTGGTGCCGATGGTCCAGGGCTCGAAGGTGCCGTGGATCCGGTAGAGCGTGTCCTTGTTGCCCTGCCAGAGGTAGAGGGCGCGGGCGCCGAGCGGGTTGCCGGGGCCGCCCGGCATTCCCGGACCTCCCGGCAGGTCGCCCATCTGCTCCATGAGCTCCGGCTGGCGGCCGAACATTTCCTTGGGCGGGTACCAGTCCGGCCACTCCTGCTTGTCGTGGACGGTCGCCTCGCCCGACCAGGAGAAGCCCGCGCGGCCGACGCCGACCCCGTAGCGCATGGCGGTTCCGCCGTCCTGGACGTGGTAGAGGTAGCGGGCGCGGGGATCGATGACGATGGTGCCCGGCGGCTCCGGCCGGTCGTAGGGAACCTCGCGGCGCAGGAAGGCCGGGTTGATCTTCGACAGGGGGACTCCCGGAACGGGATAGAGATCGTCGTCGATGGGCGCGTACATGGCCGCATAGACGGAGCGGTCCGCCTGGGCCTGGGCGAAGCCTTTGCGCGGCAGAAGGGCGAGGCTCGTCAGGGCAGGCGCTCCGAGCAGGAAGGAACGGCGGCTGAGATCCATGATTCACCTCCTCCAGAAAAAGATGTCGTGCATCCAGATCTAGGCCGGCGAGGCGATCGGACCAGAAGAGGCGGATTAAAGTCTTTTGCGTGCCGGATGGAACCTGAACCGTCACGCTTCGTTAACCATGAACATCCTCCAGGGGCAGGCCCATGACCGTGAACGGCAAAGATGTCCGCAAGGTGCGAAGCAACCGTCCGCCGTTGCCGCGCCAGGTTCAGGAGTATCTCGGCCTCAAGCTGCGGGCGCAGCTGTATGAGGATTCGCCGAAACCGCAGTATCTCGGCGACCCGGCGGTCCCGCGCGAGTTCGATTCCCTGATCGCCCGCATCGAGGCCCGCGACAGGGCCGAGCGCAGCGAGCGCATCGGGCGCATCGCCCGGCAGGCCGTGGCGGACGCCCTGGCGAACCTTGGCGACACGCCTTCCAGGCGCTGACGCCTTCGTCCTGAGCCGCCGCAGGCGGGTCTCCCGAGGAGAGGCCGGAATCTTCACCAACTCCTGACGGTTTGCCGGCATCCTGCGCCGCGCAGAACGGGGAGGTTTTCGTGAAGATCTACATTTCGGCGGACATCGAGGGCGTCGCCGGCGTCGTGAGCCCGCAGCACGGCACGATGGGCAACGCCGAATACGAGCGGGCGCGCCGGCTCATGACCCAGGAGGTCAACGCGGCCATCGACGGAGCCTTCGCAGGCGGCGCCACGGAAGTCCTCGTCAACGATTCCCATGGCGACATGCGCAACCTCCTGCCGGAGGAACTCGATCGGCGCGCGGAGGCGATCCTCGGAAAGCCGAAGCCGCTCAACATGTTCGAGGGGCTCACGCGCGAACACGCGGGCGTCTTCTGCACCGGCTACCACGCCCGGGCCCGGGCTCCCGGGGTCCTCGCCCACACAGTGAACGGCTTCGCCTTCGGCCGCATCCGCCTGAACGGCCTGGAACTCGGCGAGGCGGGCCTCTACGGCGCCTATGCGGGCAGCCTCGGCGTGCCGGTGCTTCTCCTGACGGGCGACGACTGCCTCCGGGAGGAGACGAAGGAACTGTTCCCGGATGCGGCCTTCGCGGTGGTCAAGCGCTCCCTGGGCCAGCGCGCGGCGCGCAGCCTCGCGCCGGAGCGGGCCCGCGCCCTCATCCGCGAGAAGGCCGCCGAGGCCGTTCGGACTGCTGCGGCGGCAAGGCCGTTCGTGCTCGATGGGCCGTACCGGCTGGAGGTGGAGTTCAACACGCCGGCCCTCTGCGACCTGGCGGCCGTGATCCCCGCCGCGACGCGCCTCGACGCGGTGACCGTCGCCTTCGCGCCGGAAAGCGCCGAGCACGCGGTGCGCTGGGTCAACACCCTGTCCGCCCTGTCGTCCTTCCTGCGCTGAAGCCTCGAGCGCGAAAGCGGGAGCCGGTTTCGCGCCAAAGATGCACCGGGATACGAAAACGGCGCCGCAGGGCGGCGCCGTCCGTTCTTCAATGAAGGGGAGGGAGCTTAGAAGTCCATGCCGCCGGCGGGCATGGCCGGAGCGGCCTCCTTCTTCGGCTTCTCGGCGATCATCGCTTCCGTGGTGATCAGGAGGCCCGCCACCGAGGCGGCATCCTGGAGCGCCACGCGCACGACCTTCGCCGGGTCGACGATGCCGAACTTGTAGAGGTCCCCGTACTCGCCGGTCTGGGCGTTCCAGCCCGACGCGTACTCGGTCTGCTCCAGAACCTTGCCGACGACGATCGAGCCGTCCTCGCCCGCGTTGAGGGCGATCTGACGGGCCGGAGCCTGGATGGCCCGGCGGACGATGTCGACGCCCGTCTTCTGGTCGTCGTTGGCCGGGTTCACCGCATCGAGGGCCTTGAGGGCGCGCAGCAGGGCGACGCCGCCGCCCGGCAGGATGCCTTCCTCGACCGCCGCGCGGGTGGCATGCATGGCGTCGTCGACGCGGTCCTTCTTCTCCTTCACCTCGACCTCGGTCGCGCCGCCGACGCGGATCACCGCGACGCCGCCCGCGAGCTTGGCGAGGCGCTCCTGCAGCTTCTCACGGTCGTAGTCCGAGGTGGTCTCCTCGATCTGCGCCTTGATCTGCGCGACGCGGGCCTCGATGTCCTTCTTCGAGCCGGCGCCGTCGACGATGGTGGTGTTCTCCTTCTCGATCACCACCTTCTTGGCGCGGCCGAGCATCTGCAGGGTCACGTTCTCGAGCTTGATGCCGAGATCCTCGGACACGGCGGTGCCGCCGGTCAGGATGGCGATGTCCTCGAGCATGGCCTTGCGGCGGTCGCCGAAGCCCGGCGCCTTGACGGCGGCGATCTTCAGGCCGCCGCGCAGCTTGTTGACCACGAGGGTGGCGAGCGCCTCGCCCTCCACGTCCTCGGCGACGATGAGCAGCGGCTTGCCGGTCTGCACCACCGCCTCGAGGATCGGCAGCATCGCCTGCAGGCCGGAGAGCTTCTTCTCATGGATGAGGATGTAGGGATCCTCGAGCTCCACGCGCATCTTCTCGGCGTTGGTGATGAAGTAGGGCGAGAGATAGCCGCGGTCGAACTGCATGCCCTCGACGATGTCGAGCTCGGTCTCGAGGGACTTGGCCTCCTCGACGGTGATGACGCCCTCGTTGCCGACCTTCTGCATGGCCTCGGCAATCATCTTGCCGACTTCCTTGTCGCCGTTGGCGGAGATCGTGCCGATCTGGGCGATCTCGTCGTTGGAGGTGACCTTCTTCGCGTTCTTCTTGAGATCCTCGACGACGGCGTCCACCGCCATGTCGATGCCGCGCTTGAGGTCCATGGGGTTCATGCCGGCGGCCACGGCCTTGGCGCCCTCGCGGACGATCGCCTGGGCGAGCACCGTCGCCGTCGTGGTGCCGTCGCCGGCCAGGTCGTTCTGCTTGGAAGCGACCTCGCGGACCATCTGGGCGCCCATGTTCTCGAACTTGTCGGCGAGCTCGATCTCCTTGGCGACGGTGACGCCGTCCTTGGTGATGCGCGGCGCGCCGAACGACTTCTCGATGACCACGTTGCGGCCCTTCGGGCCGAGGGTCACCTTCACCGCGTCGGCGAGGATGTCGACGCCGCGCAGCATCTTCTCGCGTGCGTCGGAGGAAAACTTGACGTCTTTGGCAGCCATGTTTCGTCACTCCTGGAGACGTAACGATGTTTGACTCGAATGGGGTGGGGCCTGCCCTCAGGCAGCCTTCTTCTGGGCAACCGCGTCCTCAAGGATGCCCATGATGTCGGATTCCTTCATGATGAGGAGATCCTCGCCGTCGATCTTCACTTCGGTGCCGGACCACTTGCCGAACAGCACGCGGTCGCCGACCTTCACGTCCAGCGGAACGACCTTGCCGCTCTCGTCGCGGGCGCCGGGGCCGACGGCGATCACCTCGCCCTGCTGCGGCTTCTCCTTGGCGGTATCGGGAATGATGATGCCGCCCGCCGTCTTCTCTTCCGCGTCGATCCGCTTGACCAGGACACGATCGTGCAAAGGACGGAACTTCATGAAGCTTCCTCCAATGTTTTCAATAGGTTGCCTATGAAGCGCGGTGCCCGATGGCCCCCGCGCGGCGATGATTTGGGCGGGCAAGCTTCACGGTTCAAGAGGACCTCGAAAAATTTTTTGGCGGGGGCGGGAACCTTTTGCGGTCTTCCTCGCGCCGGCCTGTCAGCAGTCGCGGGCGGTTGCTGCTAAGATACTGAAAAATAAGATTATTCTTTCTTACAGCTTGTCCGGACGGCCCAGGCCTGGTCCAATCGCACGGTCTTCTCCAGCCTGCGAGGAGCCGAATGAAAGCGTCTCAGGATTTCGTGCTGCAGCTTCAGGGCTACGGCCTGACCACGGCAAGGATCTTCTACCGGATTCCGGACCACCGGTCCCTGCTCCAGGAATTCGTCTGGCAGGACTACGACCTGTTCCCGAAATTCCCGGCCCTGAACCGGTTCCTCGCCTTCTGGAGCCGGGAGCTCGACGGGCCCCTCTGCTCCGTGACGGTCGCCCATTCCCGCCTCATCCGGCCGGCCGAACTCCGCACGGTGGACGGGGAGTTCCGTCTGCAGTGACGGGCAAGGGCCCGGGTCCCGCCCGGATACCGGGCGGGACGGGTCGGGCGGCTCCAACCTTCGTAGCAATGTGCTGTCGGGTTCAACCCAGGGCAGGTTCGATGGGGGAGGCCGGATAGCCGGCGGCCCGGAGAGCCTCGAGGAGCGCGGCCTCGGGCTCCTTCGTCTCGACGTGGACGATGCGCTTTTCGAGATCGCCCCGGACGCGGGCCTGCGGATCGAGGGCGGCGATGGCGCGGGTCACCGTGTTGAGGCAGCCGCCGCAGCTCATCTTGGGAACGTGAAGGGAAGGCATGATGGACTCCTTGTTCGTCAGGATCCCGAATCCTCTGCGCCTTGCCGCGATGGCAAGGTCAAGGGCCCGTCGCGGCCCCTTCACCGCGCAGAGCCGCCTCCTTCGGGAGGGGTATTGACGCCATCGGCTCTTGCCAATGCCGGCGGGCGGAGTAGCCTGGAATCGTTCTAAATATCGGCGCTGCAGGCAGGGGCGGGGTCGGTGAAGGCCGCTGGAGCGGCGTTCCTTTCCTTCCCGAATTCGGGAAGGGGGCGAAGGCCGAACGGCATTGCACAAGGATGAACCCATGACGCCCGATTTGACGGACGGTCGCTACGACCGGATGACGATTGCCCTGCACTGGACGACGGCTGCCCTCGTCGCCGCTCTCTGGATCCTCGGCCAGACCGCCGATCTGTTTCCGCGCGGTCCGATGCGGACGGGAATGTGGTCGGTGCACGTGACCCTCGGCCTGGCTCTCGCGGCCGTGCTGGTCGCCCGCCTGGCCTGGCGCGTCGGGCCCGGCAAGGCCCTGCCCGCAGCGGATCCCGGTCTTCTCCATCTGATCGCCAAGGGCACGCATTATCTTCTCTATCTGCTCCTCGCCCTCGCCGTGGGGCTCGGCATCGCCAACGCCTTCGTGCGCGGTTTCAGCCTGTTCGGCCTCTGGAGCCTGCCCCAGATCGGCGACGCCGCCCTGCGCCGCCCGATCAACGAGCTGCACGAGCTCGCCGCCAACGCGATCATGGTCGTGGCGCTGATCCATGCGGGGGCCGCCCTCGTGCATCACTATCTCTGGCGGGACGGCGTCCTGCAGCGCATGACTCTCTCGCGCCGCGGCTGAGCGGGAGAACATGCGCGGAGGCGCCGGCGCCGGCGGTGTGGCGGGACGGGGCGGCTTCACGCCGCCTCATGCTCGAGGGTGGACCATCCGGGCCGTTCGCAGCGCGTCGAGGCAGGAAATGCCGCGTCGGGAAGCCGGCTGTCGGACTCCTTGCCGCGACATAGTCGAAGTCAGAAAATGATATGATATAATTTGCGCTACGATATGTTGTTAATTGAGCTTTGCAGTATTTGCAAAATAGAGATCCGTCTTTTCATGAAGAGAGTGGTTCAAATATAGAAACAATTCTTGCCAAGAGGCGGAACATCTTACCGTGTCCGTTTATTCTCTAGGGCCTGGGCGCAGAGGCTAGGCTTAGGAGGAGTTTGGATATGAGCGGAGCATTGTCTTGTCGTTACCGCGAAACGGCTTGTGGAGTGGCGCTGCTGCTGACGGCGTGCCTGTGGGCGCAGCCCTCTCTCGCACAGGTGAGCGTCGATGCGAATCTTGGAGGCTCTGACGGAATCTCGGCAGGCGTCGGGGCGAATATCGGCGGAACCGGCGGCGTCTCGGCTGACGTCGGAGCGAACCTGGGCGGCGGCAGCGGCGCGTCCGCCGGAATCGGCGCCAATGTGGGCGGGGCCGATGGGGTCTCCGCCGGACTTGGAGCCAATGTGGGAGGCTCGTCGGGCGTGAACGCCACAGGAGGCGCGAGCATCGGAGGTTCCGGCGGCGCGAATGCAGGGCTCGGCGCGAATATCGGCGGTGGCTCCGGAGTGGATGCCGGTGTTGGGGCGAGCATCGGCGGTTCGAGCGGAGTCAACGCGGGCGCGGCCGCAAGCCTCGGCGGTTCCAGCGGCGTGAACGCCGGCCTGGATGCTTCGGTGGGCGGGACACGCGGCATCGGGGCCGACGTGGGCGTCGGGATCGGCGGCGGTGGCTCCTCCAGTGGAGGCGGCGCCATCGGCGGCCGGCCTGGGACGGGCACGGGATCCGGCACGGTCGGGACCGCCGGAGCGGCCGCGTCCGCTCGGAATCCCGGGGCGGGCATCGGCGTCCGCAACCCGTCCGTCACGGGCAGCATCAACCCGTCGCCGTCGGGATCCCAGGGGCGGCTCGCCGCCGAACTCAGCCAGATGTCCGACAGAGAGAAGCGCGACCTCCAGCGCAGCTGCGCCGGTGTCGCCGCGAACCCGGATGGCTTCGACGCCAGCCTGCGCGGCCTCTGCAACCTGCTGAGCCGGATGTCAGGCCGCTGAAGCGCTTCCGGCTTCCGGCCGGAGAGGGGCGGGGACGCGACGGCCGCGTCCCCGCCCGTCGCTCATCGGGGGCGCCTGACACGGAGCCTGTCAGGGCCTACCGTGCCGCCGTCGCCACGAGCGCGCTCATCCGGTTCTCGAGAGCGGAGCGCCCGAACCTCTCCGCGAGGGTTTCGGCGACCCGCTGCGTCACCTGCGCCAGGCCGTCCGGCGCGCGGGCTTCGATCTCGCTGCGGAGGGGCGTTCCCTGGCAGAGGCCCGTCGCAGGCTCGTGCGGGGAAGGGGCATGGGTCGTCCTGGCGACGGTCTCGATCTCGATGGTTTCGAACCCGGCCGCGCTCAGATCGTCCCGGATCCGGCCGGGATCCGAATAGCCGAAGGGAACGCGCTCGAAGAAGCGCGGCGGGTCGTCCGGGAAGAGGGCCCCGACCGCCTCGTGGACGGCCAGGCTCAGCGGGTTCGCGTCGAGGCTGTCCCACGCGCTGAACCGGAAACGCCCGCCGGGCCTGAGCACGCGCGCCGCCTCCCGGTAGGCGGCGATCCGGTCGGGAAAGAACATGACCCCGAACTGGCACACCAGGATGTCGAACGAAGCATCCGGGAAGGGCAGGGTCTGCGCGTTGGCCTGCCGCCATGCGACCCGGCCGGTCGAGAGCATCGTCGCCGCGAGGTCCAGCATGGCCTGGTTGAGGTCCGTCGCGACGATCTCCGTCTCCGGCAGCGCCGCGGCGAGAGCCCGCGTGACGGCCCCCGTTCCCGCCGCCGTCTCCAGGATCCCGTCCGGGCCGGTCGCCCCGGACACGCTCCGCCATGTCCTGCGCGTAGGGCGCAAAGAGCAGGGGCACCAGATAGCGCTCGTAGATCTCGGGGATCGATCCCGCGAAGGTGACGTCGGCGCTGCTCATGGCCCGCCTCCACGGCACGAGAAGGCGGCATCATCGGCCTGGCGGCAGGGCGCGGCAAGGGCGCATTGGTGGGGATGGAGAACTCCGGGCCGCCGCCGTCTCCGGCCTGCGGCGGACGCCACATTGTCCGTCCGGAGCGACGGAGGCCTCGCGAATGGGCCGCAGCTCACCGGTGGCAGTGATAATCCCCGGACTTGCGGTTGTGGTGGCATCCGCTCCGGTCCAGCCCACCTGGGTGCGCGAGGGCTGCGCCGGCCGTGAGCGCGATAAGAATGAAGGCTCCTACGATCCTCATGTCTCTCTCCCGACGTCATGATGCCAGGAATTGATTCAACTTTTAGGAGCGATTCGCAATCATGCAATTACAGGGTGCGGAGATGACCTTACGTCAACCGTAGGAGGCAGGGCTCGGGCCGGAGAACGGTCGCCCCGGCGCGAGATGCACGCCAAGGCCGGGAAAGGTTCGGGGTGTTCCGCGACAGGCGGCAGGGCGGTCTATTCCGCCGCCTGCCGGGTGGCCTTCTTCGTCTTCTTCGGCGCCTCCGGCGCGGCCTTCTTGAGCGGCCGCCGCTCCAGCACTTCCTTCAGGAACCGGCCCGTGTGGCTCTCCTTGGACTTGGCCACGTCTTCCGGGGTGCCCTGCGCCACGATGCGGCCGCCGCCGTCGCCGCCTTCGGGGCCCATGTCGATGATCCAGTCGGCGGTCTTGATGACCTCGAGGTTGTGCTCGATCACCACCACGCTGTTGCCCTGCTCCACCAGCTCGTGCAGCACTTCCAGGAGCTTCGCCACGTCGTGGAAGTGGAGGCCGGTGGTCGGCTCGTCGAGGATGTAGAGGGTGCGGCCGGTGGCGCGCTTCGAGAGCTCCTTGGAGAGCTTCACGCGCTGCGCCTCGCCGCCGGAGAGCGTGGTGGCCTGCTGGCCCACATGCACGTAGTCGAGCCCGACGCGGGCGAGGGTCTGCATCTTCTCGCGGATGGTCGGCACGGCCTTGAACAGCTCGCGGGCCTCCTCCACCGTCATGTCGAGCACGTCGGCGATGGATTTGTCGCGATACTTCACCTCCAGGGTCTCGCGGTCGTAGCGCTTGCCCTTGCACACGTCGCAGGTGACGTAGACGTCGGGCAGGAAGTGCATCTCGATCTTGATGACGCCGTCGCCCTGGCAGGCTTCGCAGCGGCCGCCCTTCACGTTGAAGGAGAAGCGCCCCGGCTGGTAGCCGCGCGCCTTCGCCTCGGGCAGTCCCGCGAACCACTCGCGGATCGGCGTGAAGGCGCCGACATAGGTCGCCGGGTTCGAGCGCGGCGTGCGGCCGATGGGGGACTGGTCGATGTCGATGACCTTGTCGAGGTGCTCCAGGCCCTCGATCCGGTCGTGCGGCGCCGGGTGCTCCAGCGCGCCGTTGAGCTTGCGCGCCACCGCCTTGTAGAGCGTGTCGATCACGAGGGTCGACTTGCCGCCCCCGGACACGCCGGTGATGCAGGTGAAGGTGCCGAGGGGGATCTCCGCCGTCACGTTCTTCAGGTTGTTGCCCCGCGCGCCCACCACCTTCAGCATGCGGCTCCTGTCCGGCTTGCGGCGCTTCTCCGGCACCTTCACGGAGAGCTCGCCGGTCAGGTACTTGCCGGTCAGCGACTTCGGATTCGCCATGATCTCCTGCGGCGTGCCCTCCGCGACGATCCTGCCGCCGTGGATGCCCGCGCCGGGGCCGATGTCGAACACGTAGTCCGCCTGCAGGATCGCGTCCTCGTCGTGCTCCACCACGATCACCGTGTTGCCGAGGTCGCGCAGGCGCTTCAGCGTCATGAGCAGGCGCTCGTTGTCGCGCTGGTGCAGGCCGATGGAGGGCTCGTCGAGCACGTAGAGCACGCCGGTGAGGCCGGAACCGATCTGCGAGGCGAGGCGGATGCGCTGGCTCTCGCCGCCGGAGAGGGTGCCCGAGGAGCGGGCGAGGGTGAGGTATTCGAGGCCTACGTCCACGAGGAAGGTGAGGCGCTCGCGAATCTCCTTCAGGATGCGGCCGGCGATCTCGTTCTGCTTCTTCGTGAGCTTCTTGCTCAGGTCGCCGAACCAGGCATGGGCGTCCTTCACCGAAAGGGCGGTGGCGTCGCCGATATCGAAGCCTGCGATCTTCACGGCGAGCGCTTCCGGCTTGAGGCGCTTGCCGCCGCAGGCGGCGCAGGGCGTCTCGCTCATGAAGCGGCCGATCTCGTCCCGCGCCCAGTCGCTCTCGGTCTCCTTGTAGCGGCGCTCCAGGTTGGGGATCACGCCCTCGAAGGGCTTGCGCACCTCGTAGGCGCGCAGCCCGTCGTCGTAGGACATGCGGATCGCCTCGTCGCCGGAACCGTAGAGGATGACGTCGCGCACCTTCTCCGGCAGCTCGCTCCAGGGCTTGGTCATGGAGCCCTTGTAGTGCCGGACGATGGCCTCCAGGGTCTGGTTGTAATAGGGCGAGGTGGACTTGGCCCAGGGCGCCACGGCCCCCCGCTTGAGGGAGAGGCTCTCGTCCGGGACGATCAGGTCCGGGTCGATGCGCATCTCGTGGCCGATGCCGCCGCAGGTCGGGCAGGCGCCGAAGGGGTTGTTGAACGAGAACAGGCGCGGCTCGATCTCGGGAATCGTGAAGCCCGAGACCGGGCAGGCGAACTTGGAGGAGAAGACGATGCGCTTCGGCTGGCCCTTCTCGTCCTTCTCGTCCGCGTGCTCGACCACGGCGATGCCGTCCGCGAGGTCGAGGGCGGTCTCCAGCGAGTCCGCGAGGCGGGCGGCGATGTCGGGGCGCACCACGATGCGGTCCACCACCACGTCGATGTCGTGCTTGAACTTCTTGTCGAGGGCCGGCGCCTCGTCGATGGCGTAGTATTCGCCGTCGATCTTCAGGCGCTGGAAGCCCTTCTTCTGGAACTCGGCGATCTCCTTGCGGTACTCGCCCTTGCGGCCGCGCACCACGGGGGCCAGCAGGTAGAGCCTCGTCTTTTCCGGCAGTTCCAGGATGCGGTCCACCATCTGGCTGACCGTCTGGCTCTCGATGGGCAGGCCGGTGGCGGGCGAGTAGGGGACGCCGACCCGCGCCCAGAGCAGGCGCATGTAGTCGTAGATCTCCGTGACCGTGCCGACCGTGGAGCGCGGGTTCTTGGAGGTGGTCTTCTGCTCGATGGAGATGGCCGGGGAGAGGCCGTCGATCTGGTCCACGTCCGGCTTCTGCATCATCTCCAGGAACTGGCGGGCATAGGCCGAGAGGGATTCCACGTAGCGGCGCTGGCCCTCCGCATAGATCGTGTCGAAGGCGAGCGACGACTTGCCGGACCCCGAGAGCCCGGTGAACACCACCAGCTTGTCCCGAGGGACCGTGATGTCGACGTTCTTGAGGTTGTGCTCCCGCGCGCCGCGGACGGAGATCACGCGCGCATCCGGGTCGCCCGCCTTGGCGCGGTTGAACAGATCGTCGAGTTTAGCCATGGCCAGCTTGTGCCCTGATTGGGATTGACGCCTAGAGAGACGGACACCGGGATATGTGACCGGACCGTCGGCGAAGCAACCTGTGGAATCCGTTCCCGATGGCCGCACTCTAGAACAAAGAGTGTACGGCCGGCAAGGCAGGTCGGACGGGTTCCATGCCTCTCGCATCCGGTCTCCGGCGGAGATCCCCCTGCGCCTCCGCCGGGCGGAAGATCCGGTCGTGAGGAGCTTGGGGCCTTCCTGGGGACAGATCCGGGGAAAAGATGGTCCATCGCTTGCTCCCGGGCGGGATCGGCCCCAGAACTCGCCTTCGAGTGTTTGAGGAGATGCGCCGATGGCAGGCAGCGTGAACAAGGTGATTTTGGTCGGGAACCTGGGGCGGGATCCGGAGGTGCGGCGGCTGAACTCGGGGGAGCCGGTGGTGAACCTGCGGATCGCCACGTCGGAGAGCTGGAAGGACAAGGCGACCGGCGAGCGCAAGGAGAAGACCGAGTGGCACTCGGTGGTGATCTTCAACGAGAACCTGGGCCGCGTGGCGGAGCAGTACCTGAAGAAGGGCTCGAAGGTCTACGTGGAAGGGCAGCTTCAGACGCGCAAGTGGCAGGACCAGTCGGGGCAGGAGCGCTACACGACCGAGGTGGTGCTGCAGCGGTTCAGGGGCGAGCTGACGATCCTGGACGGGCGCGGCGGCGGCTCGGCGGAGTACGGCGAGGAGGAGCCGGGCCAGGTGAGCCGGGGCGGCGAGTTCGGGCGCTCCTCGCCGCTGGAGCGGCGGCCGGCGGCGGCCTCCGGCGGCAGCGGCGGCGGCTCGCGCTTCGGCGATCTCGACGACGACATCCCCTTCTAGGCCGGCCGCGGAACGGACCGCCCGGACGGGAGCCGGGCTCCCGTCCGCAGGCGGGCGCATCGGAGCCATGCGTCCCGCCGGGGCCGATTCCCGGTGACAGGGAGGCGCCGGGCAGGCTAAGAACCCGTCAGAACCCCCGAAACTTCGCTGCCGCACCGGACACGCCATGACCTCTGCCGCTCTCGACACGCTCATCACCTGGGTCCGCACGGAAAGCCCGACGCACGATGCGGCGGGCGTGAACCTGATGATGGACCTCGTGGTCGCGCAGATGGCCGACGCGCCCGTGGCGGTGGAGCGGATTCCGGGCGAGCAGGGGCTCGGCGACGCCCTCGTCCTGCGGGCGGGGCCCCAGCGGGACGAGCCCGCGATCCTCGTCATGTCGCATCTCGACACGGTTCATCCCCTCGGCACCATCGAGAGGGACCTGCCCCTCAAGGTGGACGGCGACCGGCTCTACGGACCCGGCATCTACGACATGAAGGGCGGCGCCTATTTCGCCCTCGAGGCCTTCAAGGACGTGGCCCGGCGGGGCAGCGCGGCGCGGCCCGTCGTGTTCATCGTGACCCCCGACGAGGAGATCGGCAGCCCGATGACGCGCCCGGTGATCGAGGATGTGGGCCGGCGCTCGGCCTATGCCCTCGTCACCGAGCCCGCCCGCGACGGGGGCCGCATCGTGACCTCCCGCAAGGGCGTGGGCCGTTTCGACGTCCATGTGGAGGGGCGCCCCGCCCACGCGGGCTCCCGTCACAAGGACGGGCGCAACGCCATCTACGAGGCCGCGCGGCAGATCCTCGCCGTGGAGGCCCTGACGGATTACGGGCGGGGCATCACCACGACCGTCGGCATGGTATCCGGCGGGACGGCGGTGAACACCGTGCCCCAGCACTGCCGCTTCCCCGTCGACCTGCGGGTGGAGACGGTCGCCGACGGCGAGGCGATGACGAAGGCGCTCCTCGGGCTGAAGCCCAGCCATCCGGATTTCAGGGTGACCGTGACGGGCGGCATGAACCGGCCGCCCTACGAGCGCTCGGAGGGCACGTCCAGGCTTTTCGACCACGCCAGGGCCCTGGCTGCGGAGATCGGCTTCGACCTCGTCACCTGCGACAAGGTCGGCGGCGGCTCCGACGGCAACTTCACCGCCGCCCTCGGGATCCCGACCCTCGACGGCCTCGGGATCGACGGCGACGGCGCGCACACCCTTCAGGAATACGGGCTGATCTCCTCGATCGCTCCGCGCCAGAAGCTCATGACCCGGCTCCTGGAGACCCTGCGCTGATCGCCGCGACGATCAGCGACCTCCGCGAGCGGCCCGCCTTCGCGGGCATCGTCGCAGATCGGGTCTGGCGCGCCTTCTGGAAGGAGCAGGGGCATCCCCTCGATCGCCTGAAGGGCCTCGTCCTCCGGAGTCTGGAGCCGGGGCCTGTGCCCACGACGCTCGTCGCACACGAGGGAGACCTGTTCCTCGGAACCGTTTCCCTGATCGCCTGCGACGAGGAGAGTCGGCCCGATTATTCGCCATGGATCGCGGCGCTCTGGGTCGAGCCCGAGCATCGGCGGCGCGGAATCGGCGAAAGCCTCGTCGACCGCGCGTTCCGCCTGGCGCGGGATGCCGGAGCGGGCCGGGTCTATCTCCTCGCGGGCGAGGCGCGCCGCGCCTTCTACGAGAAGCGGGGATGGTCGATCTGCGAGGCCGATGTCCCGAGGAGCGGGATGCACGTCCTGGTCCGGTCTGCGATCCGGCGAAATCGCGAGGAGCCGGTTTTTCCCTCGCTCGGGAAACGCTAGGCCCCGCCTCTCACCAGCGCCTCGACCCCGTTGATGATGAACTGCACGGCAAGCCCGGCCAGGATCACGCCGAGGAGGCGGCTGAGCACGATGTTGCCGGTCACGCCGAGCATGCGGGAGACCCGCTCCGCCGCCATGAAGACGACGAAGCAGCTGATCACGCCGAGCGCGATGAGGCCGATCAGGAAGGCGAGGTAGACCGGGTCGCCGTTCGCCCGTCCGGCGAGGAGGATCACGGCCGTGATCGCGCCGGGGCCCGCCATGAGCGGGATCGCGAGCGGAAAGGCGGCGACGTTGCGGATGTGGTCTTCGGTGATGGCGATGTCGGCCGTGTGCTGCTTGCGCTCGTTGCGCCGTTCGAACACCATCTCGAAGGCGATCCAGAACAGGAGCAGGCCGCCCGAGATGCGGAAGGCGGGGATGCCGACGCCGAGCAGCCGCAGGAGCAGTTCGCCCCCGAGGCCGAAGAAGGCCAAGATGCCGAAGGCGATCAGGCTTGCGCGCACGGCGACGCGCTTGCGCTCCTGCGCGTTCATGCCCCGCGTCAGCGAGATGAACATGGGAGCGAGGGCGGGCGGATCGAGAGTCACGAGGAGCGTGACGAGGGCGGCGGAGACGTAGTCGAAGAGCATCGGCTGGACCTTATCCTGAGCTTTGCTTTATGGCGTCCCGCGGCGGTTTTGGCGAGGGGGATGAAACGATGTTTACGGTTGTCGATCGAATCAGCTGGCCGGGATCCCCGGAAAGGGCCAACGAGGATTCCTGCGGCGTCTCCGGCGACTGGGCCTGGGTGATCGACACCTCGATCTTTCCCGGCACCCCGCCGATCATGAACGAGGTGAGCGACGCCGCATGGCTTGCGAGGTTCGCGAGCGAGCGCCTTTCGGAGCTCGCAGCCCGGGCGCATGACGGGGACGGAGTCGCCCTCCTGCGGCATGTGATGGAGGAGGCGCGGGTGACCTTTCTCGCCCGCGCGCCGGAGGAACGGCACGACGTCCTGACCTGGCCGGTCGGGGCCATGACGCTGGTGCACCGCACGGGGCCGGTCCTCGACGTGTGGACCTTCGCCGACACGACGGCCTTCGTGCGCCGGCCGGACGGGTCCGTCCTGACCGTCGGGGAGGCGCCCGAGCTGCGGGGCTACGAGGCGGCCAAGGCGGCGGAGCTGCTCAGGGCCAGCGGCTCGACGCCGAAGACCATCTTCGAGGCGCCCCTGTTCCAGGCCTGGCTGACGGAGCGGCGGCAGCGGCAGAAGGAGGGCAGGGGGCTCGCCCTGCTCGGGCTCGATCCCGCGGCGGCGGACCGCGTGCGCCACCGGCAGGTGCCCTGCGAGGACGGCACCGTCGTCCTCCTGACCAGCGACGGGTTCTCGGCCCTGGTGGATCTCTACGGCGAGACGGATGCCACGGGCCTCGTCGAGGCGGCCCTGAGGGACGGCCTGGAGCCCCTGGCGCGGCGGGCACGGGAGATCGAGACGAAGGAGGACCCCTCCGGAACCCGGTTCCCCCGGTTCAAGGAGAGCGACGACGCGACCGCCCTGCTGGTCAGGGCCTAGGCCGCCGAAGGCACCGCGCCGGGATCGCGCCCGCCCGCATGGCGCACCAGGGCGGCGATCCGGTCCTCGATGGAGGGATGGGTGGCGAAGAGGTCGGCGAAGCCCGAGCGCGGGTTGTCGAGGCAGAGCTCCATGACCGCCGACGGCACGCCCTCGAGCTCGCCCTTGCCTGCGATCTTCCGCAGGGCCGCGATCATGGCGTCCGGGTTCTTCGTGAGCTCGACGGCGCCTGCATCCGCGAGGTACTCGCGCCGGCGCGACAGGGAGAAGCGGATCACGAGGGAAAGCCCCCAGGCGACGAAGATGAACAGGGCCGCCACGAGGATGGCGAGGGCCCTGCCGCCCCCGCCCTTCCCGTCCGAGGAATCGTCGAGCAGGCCGGAACTCTCCCTCAGGCCGCGGTAGACGAGTTCCCCGACGAAGGAGATGACCCCGACCACCAGCACCGCGACGGTCATGGTGCGCACGTCGTCGTTGCGGATATGGGTGAGCTCGTGGGCCAGCACCGCCTCCAGCTCCCGTTCGTCGAGGAGATCGAGAAGCCCCCGCGTGACGGTGATGGTGTACTGCTCCGGCCTCGTGCCGGAGGCGAAGGCGTTGGAGGCCTCCGTCTCGACGATGCGGAGTTGCGGCATGGCCATGCCGCGGGAGATGCAGAGGTTCTGCAGGAGGTCGTAGAGGCGGGGCGCCGCCCGCCGCGTCAGGGGCTGCGTGCCCGCGGCGAGGCCCAGGATGAAGCCGTTGAAACGGAAGCCGCACCACACCCACAGGGCCACCAGGGCCGTGACCGGGGGCGAAAGCCACAGGCAGTCCCGCAAGGCGCCCAGGAACAGGGCCTCGAACGGCGAGGAGCCGTCGTCCGTCGCGGCCCGCAGGAGCAGGGCGAGGCCCAGGGACATCAGGTAGAACAGCAGGAAAAGCCCGGCGATCAGCAGGGCCGAACGCCGCCGGTTGGCCTGGATGTGGGTGTAGAGGCCGAAGGCGGGCAGCATCGCGCCTGCCGGTTCCGCCTAGAAGGATACCTTCGGAGGCGCCTCGAGGGCCTTCCGCTCCGCCTCGCCCACGTCGAAGAACGCCCGCGGGCGAAAGCCCATGGCGCCCGCGAAGAGGACGGCGGGGAAGTGCCCGATGGCGGCGTTGTATTCCGACACGCCGTTGTTGAAGAAGCGCCGCGCCGCGGCGAGCTTGTCCTCGATGTCGGACAGGTCCGTCTGGAGCTGCTGGAAGTTGGCGCTGGCCTTCAGGTCCGGATAGGCCTCGCCGAGGGCCAGGAGGCGGCCGACGGCCCCGGAGAGGGCGCTCTCGGCCGCCGCCTGTTCGGCCGGCCCATGCGCCTTGAGCGCCGCGTTGCGGGTTTCCACCACCGCCTGGAGCGTGTCCCGCTCGTGGGCGGCATAGCCCTTCACCGTCTCGATCAGGTTGGGGATGAGATCGTGCCGCTGCTTCAGCTGGACGTCGATGTCGGCGAAGGCCTGGTCAACCCGCGCCCGGAGGGTCACGAGCCCGTTGTAGACCATGACCGCGTACAGAACGAGAGCGGCGACGATTGCCCAGACCACCCAGCTCATGTGTCTTCCCCCCTGAATCCGCCCTGCGGCTGTCCTTGCGTTATGACGACGCCACCCATGCCACGGCCGCGCTTTCGCGGCAAGTTATGACGTTTCGCGCCACGCTTCGCCGGGGATTCCCGGAGGCTCCGGCGCGATGCGGCAGTTTGCGCCGGGCCGAAAGGGCCTCCCGGCCTTTGGAAAACCCCTGAAATCCCTTGAAAATCGGCTTTCGATCGACCATCTAAGGATTTGATTTTCTTATGATTCGCATGGGGTGCCCCCAGGTCCGGACGAGGCGGTGCCAAGCGGCCGGGACCCGAAGGGCGGAGTGTTTGAGAAAGACCGACTTTGACCGATCCGAACGATAACCGCGGCGGCGCCGGGGGCGACCAGCCGGCCAGCGACGTGAAGCCGATCTCCATCGTCGACGAGATGAAGCGCTCGTATCTCGATTACGCCATGAGCGTGATCGTGAGCCGCGCGCTCCCCGATGCCCGCGACGGGCTGAAGCCCGTGCACCGGCGCATCCTCTACTCGATGCACGAGAACGGCTACACGCCCGACAAGAAATACGTGAAGTCCGCCCGCATCGTCGGCGACGTGATGGGTCAGTACCACCCGCACGGCGACCAGTCGATCTACGACGCCCTCGTGCGCATGGCCCAGGACTTCGCCATGCGCGTCATGCTCGTGGACGGGCAGGGCAATTTCGGCTCCATCGACGGCGATCCTCCGGCGGCCATGCGCTACACGGAGTCGCGCCTGGCGCGGGCCGCCATGCCGCTCCTCGACGACATCGACAAGGACACGGTCGATTTCACGCCGAACTACGACGAGTCCAAGCAGGAGCCGTCGGTGCTGCCGGCGCGCTACCCGAACCTGCTCGTCAACGGCGCGGGCGGCATCGCGGTCGGCATGGCCACCAACATGCCTCCCCACAACCTGGGCGAGGTCATCGACGGCTGCATCGCCTTCATCGACGATCCGGACATCTCCGCCGAGCGGCTCATCGAGATCATCCCCGGTCCCGACTTCCCGACCGGCGGCCTCATCCTCGGCCGCTCGGGCGTGCGCTCGGCCTACACCACGGGACGCGGCTCCATCGTGATGCGCGCCAAGTCCGAGGTGGAGGAAATCCGCAAGGAGCGCGAGGCCATCGTCTTCACCGAGATTCCCTATCAGGTGAACAAGGCCACGCTGATCGAGAAGATCGCCGAGCTCGTCCGCGAGAAGAAGCTCGAAGGCATCTCCGACCTGCGCGACGAGTCGGACCGCGACGGCATGCGCATCGTCGTGGAGCTGAAGCGCGACGCCATGGCGGACGTGGTGCTGAACCAGCTCTACCGCTACACTCCGCTCCAGACGAGCTTCGGCGCCAACATGGTGGCGCTGAACGGCGGCCGTCCCGAGCTGATGACCCTCAAGGACCTGATCCGCGCCTTCGTGGAGTTCCGCGAGGAGGTCGTCTCGCGCCGGACCAAGTACCTGCTCGGCAAGGCCCGCGAGCGCGCCCACGTCCTGTGCGGCCTCGCCATCGCGGTGGCCAATATCGACGAGGTGATCCGCCTCATCCGCACGGCGCCGGATCCGAACGCGGCCCGCGAGGCCCTCATGGGCCGCGACTGGCCGGCCCAGGACATCGCGCCGCTCATCGCCCTCGTCGACGATCCGCGCCACCGGATCAACGAGGACGGGACCTATCGTCTCTCGGAGACCCAGGCCCGCGCCATCCTCGACCTGCGCCTCCAGCGCCTCACCGCGCTCGGCCGCGACGAGATCGGCGACGAGCTGTCGAAGCTCGCGGCCGAGATCTCGGACTACCTCGACATCCTGCGCTCGCGCGAGCGCATCATGGGGATCATCAAGCAGGAGCTGGTCGAGATCCGCGAGGCCTATGCGACGCCGCGCAAGACGCAGATCGTCGACTGGGATTCCGACGTGGACGACGAGGACCTGATCCAGCGCGAGGACATGGTCGTCACCGTCTCCCACGCGGGCTACATCAAGCGCGTGCCGCTCTCGACCTACCGGGCGCAGCGCCGCGGCGGCAAGGGCCGTTCCGGCATGTCGACGCGGGACGAGGATTTCGTCACCCGCCTGTTCGTCGCCAGCACGCACACGCCGGTGATCTTCTTCTCGTCCAAGGGCAAGGCCTACAAGGAGAAGGTGTGGCGCCTGCCGCTGGCCGCCCCGAACGCCAGGGGCAAGGCCCTCGTGAACATGCTCCCCCTGGAGCAGGACGAGCGCATCACCACCATCATGCCCCTGCCCGAGGACGAGGCGTCCTGGGACACCCTGGACGTGATGTTCGCCACCTCCCGCGGCACCGTGCGCCGCAACAAGCTGTCGGACTTCGTCCAGGTGAACCGCGGCGGCAAGATCGCCATGAAGCTCGACGAGGGCGAGGCCATCGTCGACGTGCAGATCTGCACGGAGAACGACGACGTCCTGCTCACCACGGCGAAGGGCCAGTGCATCCGCTTCCCGGTGCCGGAGGTGCGCGTGTTCAAGGGCCGCGACTCCATGGGCGTGCGCGGCATCAACCTCGCGGACGGCGACCGGATCATCTCCATGGCCATCCTCCGTCACGTGGAGGCCACGGGCGAGGAGCGCGCCGGCTATCTCAAGATGCGCCGCGCGATCACCGGCGAGCAGACAAACGGCGAGGCCGAGGCCGCCGAGGCGGCGGACGAGGAGAACGTGTCGGCCGATACGCTCTCCATGGAGCGCTACACGGAGATGAGCGCCCTCGAGCAGTTCATCCTCACCATCTCTGAGAAGGGCTACGGCAAGCGGACCTCGTCCTACGAGTACCGCATCACGGGGCGCGGCGGCAAAGGCATCACGGCCATGGCCGTGAACAGCCGCAACGGCCAGCTCGTGGCGTCCTTCCCCGTGGAGAACTCGGACCAGATCATGCTCGTCACCGACGCCGGGCAGCTGATCCGCGTGCCGGTGGACGGCATCCGCACCGTCGGCCGCAACTCGCAGGGCGTCACCGTCTTCTCCACGCGCGACAAGGAGCGCGTGGTCTCGGTGGAGCACATCGAGGGCGAGGATGCGGAGGAGGGCGGCGAAGCCGACGAAGGCGGCGGATCCGCCGCCGAAGAATAGGAACGGGAAGGGCGCTCCGGGCGCCCTTTTCTTTGGAGCCGGGCCGATTGAGACGGAGGAGCGGCGCGGATATACCCGAGGCATGACGGATGCCCCGCGCCCCTTCCTGACCCGCGCTTCGCTGTGCGCCGATCTCAGGCGTCTCGGCGTCCTGCCGGGCGACATGGTGATGGTCCATGCCGCCATGAGCAGGATGGGCCGCCTGCTCAACGGCCCGGACGCCTTCATCGGTGCGCTGCTCGATGCCGTCGGCCCCACGGGCACGATCCTCGCCTATACGGACTGGGATGGGGCCTACGACGAGCTGCTGGACGGGCAGGGACGCGTGCCGCCCGAGTGGCGCGACCACATTCCGCCCTTCGATCCCGAGCGATCCCGCGCCATCCGCGACAACGGAGTCCTGGCGGAGTTCATCCGCACGACGCCGGGCGCGAAGCGCAGCGGCAATCCCGGCGCCTCGGTCGCGGCCGTCGGCGCCAGGGCGGATTGGCTGACCGCCGACCATCCACTCGACTACGGCTACGGCGAAGGATCGCCCTTCGCGAAGCTGGTCGAGGCCGGAGGGAAGGTGCTGATGGCGGGCGCGCCCCTCGACACCATGACGCTTCTTCACCATGCCGAGCATCTGGCGCGGCTGCCCGGCAAGCGGATCCGGCGGGTCGAGGTCCCCTTCGCCACGCGGGCGGGGGTCCATTGGCGCATGATCGAGGAGTTCGAGACGGCAGAACCCATCGTGCCCGGGCTTGCCGATGATTATTTCGCATCGGTCGTCCGCTCCTTCCTGGCCACGGGCCGCGGAGCGCAGGGCGTCGTCGGGGAAGCGCCCTCCGTGCTGGTCGAGGCGGCACCCATCTGCGGCTTCGCCGTGGAATGGCTGGAGCGGAACGGGCCTCAGCTGCCTCAGATATAGCGGGGGTCGCGCCTCGGCTCGATAACCGGCCTGGTGGAGCGGATCAGGTTGAAGGTCGCGTTGCGAAAGGCTTCCGCCTGCTTCCGGCCCGCTTTCACGTCCCGCGTCGAGAAGCGGATCTTGACGAAGTTGCCGTGCGCGACGGTCAGGAACGCGAAGGTGAGGTGGCGCTTGCCGCCCGCCGTCGCCAGGAGCCGTGCCGAGGCCGCGTTCTCCTCGAGCTTCGCCTCCTCGATCTTGAGATCCTCGTACCTGCCGAGTTCGCGCGCGGCCATGATGGCGCGGAGGACGTCGGACATCTCGTTCTTGATGTCCTCCCGGGACGGCGAGGAGAGGTTCCGCTCCCTGTCGTAGACATAGACGTCCGCCCAGCTCAGGTTGCCGTTCGCGTACCGCACGCTGAAGCCCTCGCCGGGCTTGTTGTAGGTGATCGTCTGCCGTCTGCGCAGGCCCGCGACCGTGTCCGGGAACGGGTAGCCCTCGATCACCGCGCCGGGAGCGTTCCGGCTCTGCTCCTGCGCCTCCAGGGGCGCGGCGAGCAGGATGACGCCTGCGAGCAGCGCGAGCAGGGCCCCGAAGCGAGGGAACGGACGAGTCATGAGGCGGCCTCTTTGCAAAGCCGCCTCACCATACCATAACGGAATATCGTGGCAATGACGGGCGATCCGCCCGCCTTTCTCAGGCGTGTCCCAGGAGAGCCGGGGCCAGGACGGCGAGGGCGGCGGCAAAGACGACGGCGGCGCGGAAGACCATGATCCCCTCCAGCTTCTCGTGAAGGGACCATCCCACGCCCGGGGCGGGCCCGCCGTGCGGGCGCGCACGGCTTGCTCCGGGGGCATTCTCAAGCTACGCCTTGGGCATGACCCGCGTCGCGCTCTATACCGGCAGCTTCGATCCCGTCACGAACGGCCATCTGGACGTGGTGCGCCAGGCCTGCCGCCTGGCCGACCGGCTCGTCCTTGCCATCGGCGTCCACTCCTCCAAGACGCCTCTGTTCACGGCGGAGGAGCGGGCGGACCTGCTGCGCGCGGTCTGCGGTCCGCTCGCGGCCGAAACCGGGACGGCGCTGGACGTGGTCACGTTCGACGGTCTCGCCGTCGACGCCGCCCGCCGCCACGGCGCGACCCTCATCGTCCGGGGGCTGCGGGACGGGACCGATTTCGACTACGAGATCCAGATGGCCTCCATGAACGCCGCCATGGCCCCGGAGGTGCAGACGGTCTTCCTGCCGGCTTCGCCTCCGGTTCGTCCCATCACCGCCACGCTCGTGCGCCAGATCGCAGGGATGGGGGGCGACGCCTCGGCCTTCGTGCCGGGCCTTGTCGCCGAGAGACTGAAAGCCAAATTCAAGCGGCAATGACGCCGCCCAATCGCCAAGGAGTGTACTTCATGAAGCGTTTGCTCGCCGCCGGGGCGCTCGTGCTCGCCGGTCTCGTCCCCGCCGCCGCCCAGCAGGCCGGCGACCCGCAGAACACGATCTACCTGGACACGAAGGACGGCCGCATCACCATCCGCCTGCGTCCCGATCTCGCGCCCAAGCACGTGGAGCAGATCAGGACGCTCACCAAGCGCGGCTTCTACGACGGCGTCCCGTTCCATCGCGTGATCGAGGGCTTCATGGCCCAGACCGGCGATCCCACCGGCACCGGCACCGGAAAGTCCGACCTGCCCAACATCCCCGCCGAATTCACCAAGACGCCCTACAAGAAGGGCTCGGTCGGCATGGCCCGCTCGCAGGACCCGAACTCGGCGAACAGCCAGTTCTTCATCTGCTACGAGGGCTGCGGCCCGCTCACCGGCCAGTACACCCTCTTCGGCGAGGTGGTGGCCGGCATGGACGTGGCCGAGAAGATCAAGAAGGGCAATCCGGCGGCCAACGGCATGGTCACGAACCCCGACAAGATCGTGAAGATGCAGCTTGCGGCGGATGCCAAGTAGCGGCCGGGAGACGGACCTGAGCAGGTGACGCCATGAAGGGTGCGACGCTTCGCGGGACGGCCGGGGCCGGGCGGCTTCTCGCCCTGCTCCTCCTGGCCGGGGCGGCGATGGCCGGAGCCGCCACGGCGCAGGACCTGTCGCCGCTCGGAAACGACGAGGACAGGCTCCGCGAGCTCGACCCCGGCCCGAGCCTGCCGGAGAGCATCAACGGCACCATCCGTCCCGGCGAAGGGCAGCGGGCGCCCAGGATCGACAACCTGACGGGCATCTTCCGGGCGCTCCAGGCGTGCTGGCGGCCGCCCGCCGGCAGCGGCTTCTCCGGCCAGGAGATCACCCTGCGCATCGCGTTCAAGCGAAACGGGGAGGTGCTCGGGCAGCCGCGCATCACCTATTACAGGCCCGGCAGCCAGCCCGACCAGCGCGAGCCGTTCACGCGCTCCGTGCAGGAGGCCTTCGCCCGATGCACTCCGCTGCCGTTCTCTGACAAGCTCGGCGCGGCGGTGGCCGGGCGCATTTTCACCTTCCGTTTCTCCGACACGCGGCCTATGTGATCGGGCAGGAACGCATTTCCTTCGAAACCGCAGCCATAAGCAGGAGAGTCCAATGGCAGATCCCGAGAACACCCTCATCATGGAGACCACGAAGGGGCGGGTCGTCATTGAGATGCGCCCCGACCTCGCGCCCAAGCACGTGGAGCGCATCAAGACCCTTGCGCGGCAGGGCTTCTATGACGGCATCGCCTTCCACCGGGTCATCGACGGCTTCATGGCCCAGACCGGATGCCCCCACGGCACGGGCACCGGCGGCTCCGACCTGCCCGACCTCCAGGCCGAGTTCAACGCGGAGCCGCACGTGCGCGGCGTCTGCTCCATGGCGCGCACGAACTATCCGCACTCCGCCAACTCGCAGTTCTTCATCTGCTTCGACGACGCCCGCTTCCTCGACAAGCAGTACACCGTGTGGGGCAAGGTGATCGAGGGCATGGAGAACGTGGACAGGATCAAGCGCGGCGAGCCCGTGCGCGACCCCGACCGCATCGTCTCCATGAAGGTGGCTGCGGACGCATAAGAACCTGCTTCCGTCACGGCGGACACGACCCGGCCGTGACGGTTCAGGTCCGCTTCCCATGCGCGTCGACCTCTTCGATTTCCATCTTCCCGAAGACCGCATCGCGCTCCGTCCCGCGGAGCCGAGGGATTCGGCGCGCATGCTCGTGGTGCGTCCGGGCCTCCCGTTCGAGGATCGCACCGTCCGCGACCTGCCGGACCTTCTCCGCCCGGGCGACGCGCTCGTGCTGAACGACACGAAGGTCATTCCCTCCCGTCTCTACGGCCTGCGCGTGCGGGAGGAGACCGCCGCCCGGGTCGAGATCATGCTGCACAAGCGAGAGGGTGGCGACCGCTGGCGCGCCTTCGCGCGCCCCGCGAAGAAGCTCAACGTGGGCGACCGGATCCGCTTCGGGGAGCCGTCGGAGAGCACGGCCTGCGAACTGGTGCGCCTCGACGCGGAGGTGGAGGCGAAGGGCGAGGGCGGGGACGTGACCCTGCGCTTCTCCTTCGCCGGGCCGTTCCTGGACGAGGCCATCGCGCGGCTCGGCGAGTTGCCGCTCCCGCCCTACATCGCGGGAAAGCGCGCCACGGACGAGAAGGACAGAACCGACTACCAGACCGTCTACGCCCGGGACGAGGGCGCGGTCGCGGCCCCGACCGCCGGGCTGCATTTCACGGACGACCTCTTCCGCCGCCTCGACGAGCGGGGGATCGCCCGCCATTTCGTGACCCTCCATGTGGGCGCCGGAACCTTCCTGCCCGTCAAGGCCGAGGATACCGCCGAGCACCGGATGCACGCGGAATGGGGCAGCGTCGCCGCGGCGACGGCGCAGGCCCTCAACGAGGTGCGGGCGCGGGGAGGGCGCATCGTCGCCGTCGGCACCACGTCGCTCCGGCTGCTGGAAAGCGCGGCGCGCGAAGACGGAAGGATCGAGCCCTTCTCCGGCGACACCGACATCTTCATCACGCCGGGCTACCGTTTCCGCGCGGTGGATGTGCTCATGACCAATTTCCACCTGCCGCGCTCGACGCTCTTCATGCTGGTCTCCGCCTTCTCGGGTCTCGACACCATGCGCGCCGCCTATGCGCATGCCGTCGAGGCGGGCTACCGGTTCTACTCCTACGGCGATGCGAGCCTGCTGTTCCGGGCCGGACCGGGAACCGTCCCCGACAACCCCTAGGCCCTGGAAGAGGGTTCACGGGACGCAGCGGCGTGAGATGAATTCCCTTTCCCTTCGGAGGCGTTCGCCGTCCCCGGCAGGGAACGACCAATGAGGTTTCGATGACCACCGAGCAGTTCACCTTCACCGTGACGAAGACCGACGGCATGGCCCGCACCGGCGAGATCCGCATGCCGCGCGGCGTGATCCGCACGCCCGCCTTCATGCCGGTGGGAACGGCGGCGACGGTCAAGGCCATGTATCCTGACCAGGTGAAGGCGCTCGGCGCGGACGTGGTGCTCGGCAACACCTATCACCTCATGCTGCGCCCCGGCGCGGAACGCGTGGCGCGGCTCGGCGGCCTGCACAAGTTCATGAACTGGCCCTATCCGATCCTCACCGATTCCGGCGGGTTCCAGGTCATGTCCCTCGCAGCCCTGCGCAAGATCGACGAGACCGGCGTCACCTTCCAGTCCCACATCGACGGCTCGACCCACGTGATGACGCCCGAGCGCTCTATCGAGATCCAGGGCCTCCTCGGCTCGGACATCCAGATGCAGCTCGACGAATGCGTGCGCCTGCCGTGCACCGACGAGGTGGCGGAGAAGGCGATGCGCCTTTCCTTGCGCTGGGCGGAACGCTGCCGCATCGCCTTCGGCGAGCAGCCCGGAAAGGCCATGTTCGGCATCGTCCAGGGCGGCGCGGTGGAGCGGCTGCGCATCGAGAGCGCGAAGGAGCTCGCCGCGCTCGATCTCAAGGGCTATGCCATCGGCGGCCTCGCGGTCGGCGAGCCGCAGGACGTGATGCTGCGGATGATCGAGACCGTCGAGCCGCACCTGCCGAAGGAGAAGCCGCGCTACCTGATGGGCGTGGGCACGCCGGACGACATCGTCGAGGCGGTGCGCCGCGGGGTCGACATGTTCGACTGCGTGATGCCGACCCGCGCAGGCCGCCACGGCCAGGTCTTCACCCGCCACGGGCGCATGAACCTGCGCAACGCCAAATATGCCGAGGACATCCGGCCCCTCGATGCCGAATCCAAGTGCGCGGCCGCGAACGCCTATTCCCGCGCCTATCTGCATCATCTCGTCCGCTCCAACGAGATCCTCGGGATGATGCTCCTCACCTGGAACAACCTGGCCTATTACCAGGACCTGATGGCCGGGCTGCGCAGGGCCATCGCCGAGGGGCGCCTGGAGGACCACATCGCCGAGATCAAGGAAGGCTGGGCCCGCGGCGAGAGCGACGGCCACGGCGAGGAAGGCCGGCACCTGGACAACATCCCGACCGGCGGCGAGGACGACTGAGCGCTCCGCACGCGCAGGCTTCCCGCTGCACGGATCCCGGGGGCGACCCGGGATCGGCGGGGGGAATGCGCCCTCTTCCCTCGCCCTCCGTCATTCCGGGGCGCCGCAGGCGAGCCCGGAACCCATCACCCCTGCGGTGCAGGGCGAAGACGCCGCGGCTGCCGCCGTCCGGACAGGCGGGCCCCGCGAAGCGTGCCCCGCGACGGCAACGGCTCTCCCGCTGCGCGTCCCGGCAGGGCGCGTCCGCGATAATGTTCCGCTTTCGTTCTTGACAGCGGCGCCAAGCTCGGCTATATCGTGACGCATCCCGTCCCGCCGAGGGGCGCGCTCGCGAGGCGTCGCCGAATGCGGGGACGGGACCGGTCCCGCGCCCGCGCGCCACGCACGCGCCGGCCGCGGGCGGCCCCGGCACCGCCGGGGCTCCGGGCCGTCCGGCGCCGCCGGCGTTCGTCAACGCCGCCCCGCGTCCGGGCCATCCCCGGAGCCTCCGCCGCCGGTCCGCCGGAAAAGAACCGGGCGCGATGACGCTGCGGCTCATTGCCTTCACCCCTTCCTTCCCCCGAGCCGGAGCGATCCTCGTGCCCCCTCGACCCCGCCGCCCCTCCGGGCCCACGCGCCCGGAGGACGCGGCGGCGTGCGTGCTTCTCACGGCTCAACTCCGGCGGCATGGCCGGGCCTGCCGGCGCGAACGCGGGAACCGCCATGCCAGCAAGACGGGATGAGAACGCCCGGTGGAAGTCCTGCCCTTACCCCAGCGCCCGCAGGTGCCGGATCGGCCGCCCCGGCGCGATCATCTCGGCGGCGGCGATGATGCCCTGCGCGTCGATGCCGAAGTGGCGGTAGAGGTCCTGCACCGTTCCGGTCTGGCCGAAATGCTCCACCCCGAGGGAGCGGGTGCGGTGGCCCATGACGGAGCCGAGCCAGGCGAGGGTGGCCGGATGGCCGTCGAGCACCGTCACGAGCCCGCAATGGGGCGGCAGCTCGCCGAGCAGGCGCTCCACGTGGCTGCGGGCATGGACGAGCCCGCGCTCGCGGGCCCGCTGCGCCGCCGTCCAGCCGGCGTTCAGCCTGTCGGCGGAGGTGATGGCGAGCAGTCCGATGTCCCGCCGGTCCTCCGCCATCAGCCCGACCGCCTCGATCGCCTCCGGCGCCACCGCGCCCGTGTAGGCGACCACCACCTGCGCGTTGGGACCCGGACGGCGCATCCAGTAGGCGCCGTCCACGATGTCGGAGGCGAGCGCCGCCGTCATCTCCCGCTGCGGCTGGTCGACCGTGCGGGTCGACAGGCGCAGGTACACGGACCCGCCCGTCTCGTCGCGGAGCCACGTGCGCTCGTCGGGCTGGCCCTCCCCGTCGCGCTGGAGATAGTCGAAGGCCCAGCGGAGGATCACCGACAATTCGTCCACGAAGGCGGGCTCGAAGGAGGCCAGGCCGTCCTGCGCCATGCCGATGAGCGGCGTGCCGATGGACTGGTGGGCGCCGCCCTCCGGGGCGAGCGTCACGCCCGAGGGCGTCGCGGCGACGATGAAGCGGGCGTCCTGGTAGCAGGCATAGTTCAGGGCATCGAGGCCGCGCGCGATGAAGGGATCGTAGAGCGTGCCGATGGGCAGGAGCCGTTCGCCGAACAGCGAATGGGACAGGCCCAGCGCCGAGAGCAGGATGAACAGGTTCATCTCGGCGATGCCGAGCTCGATGTGCTGGCCCTTCGGGCTGAAGTCCCAGGTGAAGGTGGAGGGGATGCGCTCGGCCCGGAAGACGTCCTTCATCTCCTCCCGCGCGAACAGGCCGCGACGGTTCACCCAGCCGCCCAGATTGGTGGAAACGGTCACGTCGGGGGACGTGGTGACGATGCGGTCCGCGAGCGCCTCGCCGGAGCGGGCGAGCTCGTTGAGGATGAGTCCGAAGCCCTGCTGGGTCGACATGGAGGATTGCTGCGGGGTGGGGAGCGCCGCCGGCACCGGCACCTTCGGCGCCTCGTGGCGCCGGCGGCCGTGCGCGTTGAACGGCACGGAGGCGAGAAAGCGCTCGAGATCCTCCTGCGGAAGGGTCAGCCCCTCGAACTTGTCCCATTCGTGCCCGGGCCGCACCTTCGCGCTGGCGCGATAGCTTTCCATCTGGGCCGGAGTCAGGAGGCCGGCATGGTTGTCCTTGTGCCCCGCGAGCGGCAGGCCGAATCCCTTGATGGTGTAGGCGATGAACACCGTCGGGCGGTCGTGGTCGATGGACTCGAAGGCCTGCAGCAGGCTCGGCAGGTCGTGGCCGCCGAGATTCGCCATGAGGCGTGCGAGCTCCTCGTCGGACCGTTTCTCGATCAGGCGCGTCACGGGCCCCTGGTCGCCCAGGTCGTCGAGCAGGCGCCTGCGCCAGGCGGCCCCGCCCTGGAAGGTGAGGGCGGAATAGAGCTGGTTGGGACAGGAATCGATCCATTCGCGCAGCTTCTCGCCCCCCGGCTCGCGGAAGGCCTCCTGCATCAGCGAGCCGTGCTTGAGCACCACCACGTCCCAGCCGAAGGAGCGGAAGAGCGCCTCGAAGCGGGCGTAGAGCCCTTCCCGGACCACCGCGTCGAGGCTCTGGCGGTTGTAGTCGATGATCCACCAGGTATTGCGCAGGCCCTGCTTCCAGCCCTCGAGCAGCGCCTCGAAGATGTTGCCCTCGTCCATTTCCGCGTCGCCCACCAGGGCGATCATGCGTCCTTCCGGGTGCTTCTTCCGCCAGCCGTGGGCCTTCACGTAGTCCTGCACGAGGCTCGCGAAGAGCGTCTGCGCCACGCCGAGGCCCACCGAGCCGGTGGAGAAGTCCACGTCGTCGATGTCCTTGGTGCGGGAGGGATAGGACTGGGCCCCCTTGTAGCCGCGGAAGTTCTCCAGCTTCTCCCGGGTCTGGTTGCCGAGGAGGTACTGGATGGCGTGGAAGATGGGGCTCGCATGGGGCTTGACCGCAACCCGGTCCTCCGGGCGCAGCACGGCGAGATAAAGAGCCGTCATGATGGTGGACAGCGAGGCCGAAGAGGCCTGGTGCCCCCCGACCTTCAGCCCGTCGCGGTTCGGGCGGACGTGGTTGGCGTTGTGGATCGTCCAGCTCGACAGCCACAGGATCTTGCGCTCGAGCTCGGAGAGATAGGGCAGGCGGGGATCGGTCATGGGAGAGCCCAGAATCGGGAGCGGACGCGCCTGCGCGGCGGCGAATCCGCTCCGCAGTTGCGGAATTCGGAGCACATACTAGGCCTTTTTGATTGACCCGCCAGCCGATAGCCCCTATTTCGGGCTCACCTCTGGGAGCGCGTAGCTCAGCCGGTAGAGCATCTGACTTTTAATCAGAGGGTCCTGGGTTCGAGTCCCAGCGCGCTCACCATGATTTCCCGGATTTTTCGGCGATCTGGCAATGGATGCGGCACCGGCCAAATGGGCTTCGGCGCCGCTTTCAGGCTATCCTCCATGCGCAGCCAAGCGAAGGCTTCCGCCCAGGGCCCACGAGCCCGGACCCGTTGGCGTTCTTGACTTAAAATTAGGTTTCACTAAATAAGATAAGTCTGAATTAAAGTGGGTTCAGCAGTGACCGGTTCCGAGCTCGACCTGGAGACTTTCGAGAAGAAGGCCACGGTGGTGGCCAATGTCCTGCGGGCGCTCGCCAACGAGCGGCGGCTGATGATCCTGTGCAAGCTGGTCGAATGGGGCGAGGCGAACGTGAACGGCCTCGCGGAGGCGGTGGGACTCTCACAATCGGCCCTGTCGCAGCATCTGGCCCGGATGCGCGAGGAAGGCCTCGTCACGTTCCGCAGGGAGAGCCAGACGCTCTGGTACCGGATCGACGACCCGCGCGTGGAGCAGCTTTTCGCCACCCTCTACGGGCTCTACTGCCGCCCGGAGAAGGACGGCGCGAAGCACTGAAAGGCCCGTCGCGACCCAAGCCGTTCGCCGCCTGACGGGCCGCTGCCGTGCAGGCAGGCCATGGTCCGGAGGAATTGCCATGGAGACGTTCACCCCCGTTTCGGCTCTCGCCGGCGGCCTGACGATCGGCGCCGCCGTTGCCCTGTTCCTCGTCCTCAATGGCCGCGTGGCCGGGATCAGCGGCATCCTCGGCGGCCTGCTTTCCCCCGCTCGCGGCGAGGTCGGCTGGCGCGTCGCCTTTCTGGCCGGTCTTCTCGTCGCGCCCTTCGTCCATGTGGCGGCGGGCGGCGTCCTGCCGGCGATCTCCATCGAGGCGTCGCCGGGGCTGCTCGTCCTCGCCGGGTTGCTGGTGGGATTCGGAACCCGGCTCGGGTCCGGCTGCACGAGCGGCCACGGAGTCTGCGGCATCGGCCGCGCCTCGCCCCGTTCGCTGGCAGCCACCGGCATCTTCATGGCGACGGCCGTCGCCACCGTGTTCGTCACCCGCCACATCCTGGGAATCTAGGCCATGCCGCTCATCGCCTCCGCCTTCGCGTCGGGTCTGATCTTCGGCCTCGGGCTCATCGTGTCCCAGATGGTGAACCCGGCCAAGGTCATCGGCTTTCTCGATCTCTTCGGGCGCTGGGATCCGAGCCTCGCATTCGTCATGGGAGGCGCGGTCGCCGTTTCCGCTCTGGGCTTCGCTGTCGCCCGGCGCCGCCGCGTCCCCCTGCTCGCGCCGAGGCTCGAGGTGCCGGCGCGGCGGGATCTGGACCCGCGCCTGCTCGCGGGCGCCGCGCTGTTCGGAATCGGCTGGGGGCTTGCCGGGTTCTGTCCCGGGCCTGCGCTGACGATGCTGCTGGCCGGCCCGTGGCAGGTCCCCGTCTTCGTCGCGTCGATGATCGCCGGCATGGCTCTCTTTCGGGTGATGCCGGCCGATTGGCCCGAGGCTGCCTTCAGGCGCAGGGCCTCCGAGGCGGACGGCTGATCCGGACGGGGAAGGTGGCCGTGCCCGCCCGGCGGCTTATGTGAGCCTGCAGTCCGCCGAGGAGAGGAGCCGCGCCATGTCGCACAGCCATTCATCGCCCCTGCAGGGTCGCCCCATCGTGAAGGGCTTCTACGAGAAGCGCACCGGCAGCATCCAGTACGTGGTGGCCGACCCCGAGACGAAGGCTTGCGCCGTCATTGACCCGGTGCACGATTTCGACCCGAAGTCCGGAGCGACGGCGACGATCCAGGCCGACGAAATCCTCGCCCACATCGAGCGCGAGGGCTACGCCCTGGAGTGGATCCTCGACACCCATCCCCACGCGGACCATTTCTCGGCGGCGGGATACCTCAAGGACAGGACCGGCGCGCCCACCGCCATCGGCGAGAAGGTGGTGGAGGTGCAGAAACTCTGGAAAGGCATCTACAACTGGCCCGACAGCTTCCCGACCGACGGCTCGCAGTGGGACAGGCTGTTCGCCGACGGCGAGCGATTCAGGATCGGCAACCTGGACGTGGAGGTGATGTTCACCCCGGGTCATACGCTCGCCTCCATCACCTATGTGGTCGGTGATGCGGCCTTCGTTCACGACACGCTCTTCATGCCCGACAGCGGCACGGCCCGTGCCGATTTCCCCGGCGGCTCGGCCAAGGCGCTGTGGCGGAGCATCCAACGCATCATGGCGCTTCCCGACGACACGCGCCTGTTCACGGGGCACGACTACAGGCCCGGCGGGCGCGAGCCGCGCTGGGAGAGCACGGTGGGACAGCAGCGGCGGGAGAACACGCATCTCGTCAAGGCGAGGACGGAGGAGGAGTTCGTCGCGCTCCGCGAGGCGCGGGACCGCGAGCTTCCGATGCCGAACCTCATCCTGCATGCCCTCCAGGTGAACATCCGCGGCGGCCGCCTGCCGGAGCCGGAAAGCCACGGCAGGCGCTATCTCAAGATCCCCCTCGACGCGCTCAAGGGAGCGGCCTGGGGCGAATGAGGGAGAGGGTCTCCGCGCGTCCTCATTCCCGTCCGGCGGCCCGCGAGCGTGCGGTCGCCTGCAGGCGGGGGCGCAGGGCCTCCAGATCGTAGCCCGCCTCGGCGGCGGTCTGGAGGATCTCGGCGGGCGTGAGCCGGTCGGTGGCTGCGAGGGCCCACAGCGAGGTCGAGCGTGTGCCGGTCCGGCAGAAGGCGAGGACCGGTTTCTCCGCCTCCGTGAAGGTCGTCCGGAACGCCTCCACCAGCTCGTCCGGCAACTGTCCCGGCACGACCGGGATGTGCCGGTACTCCAGTCCCAGGCGCTTCGCGGCAGCCGCGAGATCCGCGCTCCGGGGCTGGTCCGGAGCCTCGCCGTCGGGACGGTTGTTGACGATCGTGCGGTAGCCGGCCGCGGCGGCCTGCTGGAGGTCCGCCTCGGTCAGCTGCGGGGCGACCGAGAGGTTGGGCGTCAGCGCGACGGCTTTCATGAAACGTCTCCTTGCGGGCCGATGCTATCGGCGGGTCCGAGGGGTCAGGCTAGGTTGAGGCTACGCACGAGCATATAGGCCGCCACCGCGAAGATGAGAGTGGCGAAGACCGTGTTCAGCGCGCCTTTCCGGCCGGCGAGCCTGGCGGCCGAGCGGGCCCCCAGCAGCCCGCCAATCACGCCGCCGCCGATGAACAACGCCGCCAGCGTCCAGTCGACCAGGCCGGAGAAGGCATAGTTGGCGGCCGTGGTGAGGCCGAAGGCGGTGACGGCCACGAGCGACGAGCCGACCGCGTAGAGGATCGGCATGCCCGTGGCCAGAATCAGCCCGGGCACGATCAGGAAGCCGCCCCCGATGCCGAAGAAGCCGGACAGCGCTCCCGTCGCCAGGCCGATCCCGACGAGCTTGGGAAAGTTCTCGCGGCTGAGCCTGACCGTCGCTTCCCCGCCGCCGCCGCGCTTGCGCAGCATGAGGGTCCCGACCGCCATCATCACAACGGCGAAGAGGGCGAGGAGCTTCTGCCCGTCGACCGCCTTGCCGAGGGTGGAGCCGCCGAAGGCGCCGACGACCCCGGCCACGGAGAAGACGAGGGCGCAGCGCCACTTCACGTTCCCGGCGCGGGCATGGTTGGCGAGGTTGGCGGCGGCGTTCGCCGCCACCGCAATCGCGCTCGTGCCGATCGCCACGTGTGGGTTGGTCACGCCGACGAGATAGACGAGCAGCGGCACGGCCAGGATCGAGCCGCCGCCGCCCACGAGGCCGAGCGTGAAGCCGACGAGCGAACCCGAGGCGAGGCCGAGGGCGCTCTGGGTGAGGGACAGCATCATCGCGATCTCCGGATGGCTTGGGGCATCGGTTGCTCTCGAACGCCGAAGGGTTCAGGCGCGCTGGGGTTGTCCGTAGACGGCGCGGTTCCAGGGCGCCTTCACCAGGATTCGCGCCATCCCGCAGAAGCCGGTGATCCCCGCCACCATCAGGCCTGCGCCGACGAAAGTCGGAACGATCAGGAACCAGGGCGAGACGAGCAGGCCCAGGAGCGTGCCGGCGAACGCCATGCTTCCGGCGCCGATCTGTACCTGCCGCTGCAGCTCGAGCGGCTGGCGGCGGTCGACCGCGACCGGGAGCCCGGCCTTCTTCCAGGCATCGATGCCGCCTTCGACGATGAAAGCCTCGCAGGTTCCGCCGACCTTGGCCGCAAGGCGGGTGGCGCTGCCCTTGGTGCGCGCGCCGCTCTTGCAGTGGAAGATCACCGGGCGGCCCCCATGCAGGGCGAGCTCGGCCTCATCGAGCTTGGAAAGGGGCATCAGGCGGGCGCCGGGGATCCTCTCCCGGGCATGCTCGTCCGCCTCGCGGATGTCCATGAGGGTCGCGCCCCGGTCCAGCAGGCGCTTGGCGTCCTTGGGCGAAAGGGTGGGCAGGGACATGGTCGTTCTCCGAATGTGTGCGGCTGGCTTCAGCCATTTAAATTAGATATTGCTTATTTAGATTATGCTCATATATTGTCAACTGCAAATCGACGAACCATCGAGGAGTTCAGACCATGTCAGGCCAGCCCATCATCCAGGCCTTCTTCGACGAGCCCACCAATACCGTGAGCTACCTGGTGGCGGATCCGGTGACCAAGCGGGCGGCGATGATCGACCCCGTCTTCGATTACGACCACAATTCAGGCACCGTGGACACGCGTTCCGTCGAGGCCATGCTGAAGGCGGCGGAGGATGCGGGCTACACTGTCGAGTGGGCGCTCGAGACCCACGCCCATGCCGACCATCTCTCCGGCGCGCCCTACATCAAGGCCAAGACGGGCGCGAAGATCGGCATCGGCGAGCACATCACGGAAGTGCAGCGGATCTTCCGCCCGATCTTCAACGCCACGGACCTCGACACGGAGGGACGCGACTTCGACCGCCTCTTCAGGGACGGCGAGCGGTTCAAGATCGGCGAGCTCGACGTGGAGGTCCTGCACACCCCAGGCCACACCCCGGCCGACGTCTCCTACAAGGTGGAGGATGCGGTGTTCGTCGGGGACACCATGTTCATGCCGGATTACGGCACCGCCCGCGCCGACTTCCCCGGTGGCGACGCGCGCAAGCTGTACCGTTCGATCAAGCGCCTGCTGACGCTGCCGCCGGAAACGCGGCTGTTCATGTGCCATGACTACAAGGCTCCCGGCCGGGATACCTATGCGTGGGAGACGACGGTCGCCGAGCAGCGGGAGAAGAACGTGCACGTGCAGGAGGGCGTCACGGAAGACGAATTCGTCGCCATGCGCACGGCCCGGGATGCCAAGCTCGCGGCGCCGCGCCTGCTGCTGCCCTCGATTCAGACCAACATCCGCGCCGGCAGGTTCCCGCCTGCCGAGGCCAACGGCGTGCGCTATCTCCTGATCCCCGTGAAGCTGAAGGGGGGCGCGGAAAGCGTCGTCTAGACGGGGCGGGCCCGCCTCTGGCGCCCCGCTTCAGTGGGAGGCGGAATCGACGAGCGGCAGGCTTTGGACGAGGCGGCCGGAGGAATCGACCACTTCCAGGCGCCAGCCCACCCAGTCCTGGGAATAGGACGGATCGGATGCGCGCAATTCCTCGATGGCTTCCATCGCGGAAGACAGGGCCGCCTGAGGATCGGACACCTCCGTGCCCTCCTCGTCGCGAATGGCGTCATGCCCGTTTGTCAGGTGGAAATAGTACCGCACGATCCGAACCAGCGCCGAAGGTCGTGACGCATAAAAGCAAGCAGCCTTCGTCTGTCAACGAAATGCTGACGTATCGGTTGATAGGAAAACTGTTTCGAAGATCTGCCTAGAGCATCGGACGTGAACGCGAACTCACGTCCGATGCTCCAAGTTTCTGATCTTGAGCATCTTTTCGCGCAAGACCGGCTCCCACTCTTGCGCTCGATGCTCTAGTTCCGCCGCTCCAGGCCAAGCTTAGGCGTCACGCTTCGCCTCTTCGGTCACAGGAACGAGATTCTTGATGTCGACCCAGCCCGTGCAGATCTTGATGTCGGGGACGAGATAGGCGCGCCCTTGCTCGATCTTCTCGACGCGGCATTGATAAAACCGCTGGTCTCCCGGGGGGCGGTAGAGAACCGAGTCGCCGACCGTGAGCCCGGCGCCATCGATCGAAGGGCGAAGCTCGCCGGTCACGCTGGACAGGGCTTCGGCTTCGCCCGAGGCATCGCCGATGGCGGCGAAGGCATGCCTGCTGGCACGCAGGCGGTCGAGCGCGGCAATGGCGAGCCGTGCGCGGTCGCGATAGCGGTCGGCCACCACCTTGAAAGGGCCGCGCTCGCGTCCGGGATACCAGGAGTGGCCGCCTGCCTTGGCGAGCTCCGCTGCGACCGTCTCGACTTCGTCGTCCGTCATGTGCGGTCCTTATGCCCTCGATCCGCCCGAAGGGGCGGAAGTTGCAAACAGGCCGCGGCGGCGTTGCCGGATACCCGTCACCTCGCCAGCCTTGGCCTTATGCCAAGATAATGCACAACCCTTATGTTTGGTTTACCGGTTCCCTGAATCGCGTCGGGCGCAGGCCTTCGGCCCGGGGAACCGGAGGCCGTCAGATCCCGGGCGTATTGCAGATCACGAGGCGCCAGCCGTCCGGGTCCTCGTAGGTGACGCTCTTGTCCCTCCAATAGGGGTTCTCCGGCTCCACCGGGGCATGGCCGAGCGCCGCGAAGCGGGCTTGGAGGGCTTCGAACTCGGCCTTGTCCGGCACGTAGAGGACGAGCAGGTTGTCTCGGCTCGGAGCCGGGCAGGGGCTACCGTCCCGGTGGCGGGTGAATTCGAGATGGACCGAACGGTCCGGCAGCCCGAGCATGACGCCATCGTAGCCGTCGTGGTCCGTGAAGCCGCCGATCTCGGGGAGCGCGAGGCCATCGCGCCAGAAGGCGACCACGTCGTCCAGCCTGTCCGTGGGACGGGCTATGCGGATCTGCGCCACCCTCGCCCCGCCCCCGAAGACCATCGAGCCCGCGGTCTTCTCCACCATCGCCTCGTCCTTTCATCGGCCATGCCCCGAGCGGGGTCCGTAGGTTGCGCGAAACCTCCGTCAGGGGAGGTTCGCCCCCTCCGCCGGGGCAGGTTCCTGGCACACGTCGACCCAATCAGCTTCGACGAGCTCGGCCATACGCTGCGGCGCGATCCGGACGGCCGCATGGATGTCGCCCGCCGCCGGCACGACCTCGTCGAACGCCTTAAGGGAAACGTCGCAGTAGACGGGCAGGGGATTCGCAAGGCCGAAGGGGCAGACGCCCCCGACAGGATGCCCCGTCAGGGCCTCGACCTCTTCGGCGCCGAGCATCGAGGCCTTGCCGCCGAACACCGCCTTGATCTTCCGGTTGTCGAGGCGCGCATCGCCGCGGGTGACGACCAGAAAACTCCGCCCGCCGACCCGCAGGGACAGGGTTTTGGCGATCCGTCCGGGCTCCACGCCGTGCGCTTCCGCGGCCTGGGCGACGGTCGCGGTGCTGGTCGGCTTCTCGATGATGCGGATCTCCGGCGCCTTTCTGGCAAGGAAGTCGCGGACGGATTCGAGGCTCATGTCCCTTTCTCTCCTGGCTTTCAAGGGATGGGGCAGGCGACAGGCTCAGGCGAGGAACCTGGCGAATGCCTGGGGATCCACGTTGCCGCCGCTCAGGACGATGCCGACGCGCTTGCCGCGGCAGGGGACGATCCCGTTCAGGACCGCCGCGGCCGCGAGGCAGCCCGTGGGCTCGACGACGATCTTCATGCGCTCGGCGAAGAAGCGCATGGCGTCCACCAGCATGGCGTCCGTCACCGTCACGACGTCCTCGGCGAGGGCGCGGATGATCGGAAAGGTTCTGGAACCGAGATAGGTCGTCTGCGCACCGTCGGCGATGGTGGTGGGAACGGGAATCCGCACGATCTCGCCGCTCCGGAACGAGCGCTGCCCGTCATTGCCGGCTTCCGGCTCCACGCCGTAAACGCGGCACCCCGGCGACAGCGCGTGGGCGGCGAGGGCCGACCCGGCCAGCAGTCCGCCTCCGCCGAGGCAGACGAACAGCATGTCGAGGTGGCCGACCTCCTCGATGAGTTCCTTCGCGGCCGTGCCCTGGCCGGCGATCACGTCCTCGTGGTCGTAAGGAGGGATGAGGGTCAGCCCCCGCTCGGCGGACAGCTTCCGCCCGATGGCCTCCCGGTCCTCCGTGTAGCGGTCGTAGAGCACGACCTCGCCGCCGTAGCCCTTCGTGGCGGCCACCTTCATGGCAGGGGCGTCCTGCGGCATGATGATGACGCGCGGCACGCCCTGGAGCTGGCCCGCATAGGCGATGGCCTGGGCGTGGTTGCCGGAGGAGAAGGCGACGACCCCGCGTTTCCTGGCCTCCTCGGGAAGCCGGGCGATGGCGTTGTAGGCGCCGCGGAATTTGAAGGCTCCGGCCCGCTGCAGGTTCTCGGCCTTGAAGAACAGGGTGGCGCCCGTGAGGGCGTCGGCCGTGCGCGAGGTCAGCACCGGCGTGCGATGCGCGACGCCCGCGATGCGCTGAGACGCGGCCACCACGTCCTCATAGGTCGGCGACGGCGGCAGATCGGGGCGGGAATCCTGTCGAAGGGGCGTGGTCATGTTTGTCTCTGTCTGGCGGCGGAACCGCTCCTTGTCCCGAATGGCCGGGACTGGCGCGATCCCGAAGGCGGTTTGGAGTCCTACAGCAAATCGGTCCCGCTGGCACCCGCCCCGGAACCGGCAGCTCCGCAGCCGGGCGCGCAGGTTCATGTCGAGTCCCGCCAAGGGCCCCCGCCGAGGCCGGGATGATCCGCGGAACCGCCAGGCAGGTGCCCGGCAACCCTCCCGCCGCACAAGGAATAGGGCAACAGGCGGCTGCGCACCGCGACCGCCATCCCGGGCCGGTCCCCAGGAAAGTCCCTAGGGAAAGCCGCCTCCTGCGGCGGGGCCGTGCGGCCCCGCTACCTTCCGTCCATTTGACTTCCCCCTGGCTTTGGGAGACATCAGCGCCTTCCGAGGGGCCTGCCCCCTCGCGAAGTCGTTCGATGTGAGTAGGCATTGCCGCCGCCGGAGCATTCAATGGACGGTATGGTCCCTCAGCCGCGCTTGTCGCTGCGCCCGTTCTCGCCGGCGCAGGTGGCGAATGCCGTCGAGCGGAGCCATTTCAGGCTCTGCCTGGTTCTCGTCCTCCTGTCCCTCGTCTGCTTCCTGCCGGGCTTCTCCTCCCTCCAGCCCATGGACCGGGACGAGCCGCGCTATGCCCAGGCCTCCAAGCAGATGCTCGAAACGCACGAGTTCGTGGACATCCGTTTCCAGGACGAGGCCCGGCACAAGAAGCCGGTCGGCATCTACTGGCTTCAGAGCGCGACCGTTTCCATCGGAGAGGCCCTCGGCGTTCCGGAGGCCCGGACCACCATCGCGCTCTACCGGATTCCGTCGCTCTTGGGGGCACTCGCCGCGGTGCTCCTGACCTACTGGGCTTCGCTCGCCTTCCTGGGGCGGCGCGGCGCCTTCCTCGCCGCCGCCCTGATGGCGACATCCGTCATCCTGATGGTCGAGGCGCGCCTCGCCAAGACGGACGCGGTCCTGACCGCCTGCTCGGTGGCGGTGATGGGCGGCCTGGCGCGGGCCTATCTGAGCCGCGGGGCAGGGGTTCTGCCCAGGCGGACGCTCGGGATCTTCTGGCTGGGCTTCGCTGCAGGCATCCTCGTCAAGGGTCCGCTCGTGCTGATGTTCGCCGGGCTGACGGCGGCGATCCTGTCCTACAGGGACCGCTCGGCCCGCTGGCTCCTGACCCTGAGGCCGGGCCTGGGCGCTCTCTTCACCCTGCTCGTCGTCCTCCCCTGGTTCGTCGCCATCGCCATCAAGAGCGGTGGCGCCTTCTATTCGGAGGCCGTCGGCCACGACATGCTGGGCAAGGTCGGCACCGCGCAGCGCTACCATTGGGCGCCGCCGGGGTTCTACCTGCTCGCCTTCTTCGCCACGTTCTGGCCGGGGGCGGTCTTCGCCGCCATCGCCGCTCCCTTCGCTTGGCAGCACAGGCGCGAGGATGCGGTGGCGTTCTGCCTCGCATGGATCGTGCCCTCGTGGCTCGTCTTCGAGGCCGTTCCGACGAAGCTTCCGCATTACGTGATGCCGCTCTATCCGGCCATCGCCGTCATCACGGTGATCGCCGTTCTTCGCCACTTCGTCGGTCCGCACCGGCCGGCGGCCAAGATTTCGACGGTCCTGATCCCGCTCATCCCCGTGGGGCTCATGGTCGGACTGTCCGCGGTGAACTGGTCCCTCGACCATACCTTGCCGTATCGCGGCCTGCCGGCCACGGCCGCGGCGTCGCTGATCGCGCTCTATGCCTGGCGGCTCTTCGTCCGCAACCAGGTGGTCAGGAGCCTCTGGCTCGGGTTCGCGTCCGCCGCCTGCCTGTCGGTGGGCGTCTTCGGCTTCGCCCAGCTCGATCTGCGCTCCCTCAAGCTGTCGCCGCGCCTGGCCGAGGTCGCCCGAAACATGTCCTGCGAGAACCCGCTCGTCGCCACCCTCGGCTACAGGGAACCGAGCCTCGTCTTCCTGACCGGCACGAACCTGGAGATGCTCGAGACCGGCGAGGAGGCTTCCGCCTTCCTCCGGCAGGGCGGCTGCCGGCTGGTCTTCGTCGAGAAGCGCTTCGAGAACGCCTTCCGGGCCGAGAACGAACGCCTCGGCCTGCACCCGGCCCTCTCGACCCGGATCGCCGGCTTCAATATCAACAGCGGTCGTCGCCTCGACATCGGGGCCTATGCGGTCGAGCCGTGAGGCAGGCCGTCTTATCGGAGGTGGCCCGCAGGCCGTAGAGTCATGACCGATCCCGTTCCGGCCCCGCGCATCAGCGTCGTCGTGCCCGTCAAGAACGAGGCGCCCAACGTTCTCCCCCTCGTGGAGGAGATCGAGCGCGCCTGCGCGCCGCTCGGCCCCTTCGAGGCGATCTACGTGGACGACGGCTCGACCGACGATACGGCGGCCGCGGTGCTGAGGGCCCGCGAGACCCGACCCTGGCTCCGCCTCGTGAAGCACGAGGCGAGCTGCGGGCAGAGCGCGGCGGTCCGCACGGGTGTCCACGCGGCCCGGGGCGACGTCATCGTCACCCTCGACGGCGACGGGCAGAACGATCCGGCATTTATCCCGAAGCTCGTCGCCGCCCTCGGCGCCCCTTCGGTCGGGCTGGTCGCAGGGCAGCGGATCGGCCGGAAGGGCGCGGGGAAGAGGTGGCAGTCCCGGATCGCCAACGCGGTCCGCGGTCGCGTGCTCAAGGACGGGACCCGCGACACCGGATGCGGCCTGAAGGCCTTCCGCCGCGACGTCTATCTTCGGCTGCCCTATTTCGACGCGCTCCACCGTTTCATGCCGGCCCTCGTGAAGCGCGAGGGCTATGAGATCGCCCATGTCGACGTGGTGGACCGCCACCGCCATGCGGGCCAATCCAAGTACGGACTGTTCGACCGGCTCTGGGTCGGCATCCTCGACCTGGCGGGCGTCTGGTGGCTGATCCGCCGGCGGCGCCGCGTGCCGGTCGCCCGGGAGATTCTCTGATGCTGATGCGCCTGTCGCACGACCTCGGTCTGTATCTCTACGACATCGTCGTCGCCCGGTTCGATCTGTGGGCGGCCTTCGGCGTCCTCGCCCAGTTCGTCTTCGGAGCCCGCTTCCTCGTGCAGTGGATCGCCAGCGAGAAGGCGGAGCGGAGCGTCATCCCGGTGGGGTTCTGGTTCCTGTCCATCACCGGCGGCCTGATGACCCTCGTCTACGGCTTCGCCCGCCGCGATCTCGTGATCATCCTGGGCCAGCTCTTCTCGATCTTCATCTATGTCCGCAACCTGATGCTGATCTCCAAGGAAGCGCAGACCAAGGCCGAGGCGAGGGCGAAGGCCGTTGCGGAAGCGGAGACGAAGACCGAGACCGCTGCGGGTTAGCGATGGGCGCCCAACCTTCCGTCTCAGGCAATTTTCCGTGCCCCACGGCAGGATGATCGAATGAAACTGCCGGCACGCAGTGCCGGCAGCATCGTCTCAGGCAAGAAACGGGGAGGCGTTGCGGCTATCGGTGTCCGCCGCCGTTGCCGCCGCCATTCCCTCCACCGTTTCCACCGCCATTGCCGCCAGCGTTTCCACCGCCGCCGCCGTTACCGTTTCCACCGCCGTTGCCGTTTCCGCCGCCGCCGTTACCGCCACCGCCGCCGTTGCCGTTTCCACCACCGTTGCCGCCAGCGTTTCCACCGCCGCCGCCGTTGCCGTTTCCGTTGCCGCCGGCATTGCTGCCGTCACCGCCGCCGTTGCCAAGGCCGTTGCCGTTGTTGCCACGCCCGTTGCCGGCGTCCGCGGGCTGCCCATGCCCGCGTGCTGCCTCCGCGACCGCTGCGCCGAAGCCGGGTCCGGGCGTGCCTGCGGCGACGGCAGAAACGACACTATTGCCGGAAGATCCTGCCGTGGCTTCCAGGGCCCGCGAGAGACCTGCATTCCGCGCCGTCCGGGCGGCGAGCCCCAAATCGTTGGTTTCCCCGCTCTCGGCCATGGCCTGAGAGCAGAGGCCCATACCGGCGGAAAGGGAAGCCGCAAGCAATGTCAGGTAGATTTTCCTCATCGTTCTTCCTTTGCGAGGAGAATTACGCAACGTAAGTGTGCAGATCCGCTTCTTAATGCTCTATTGCTTTTCGGAAAAGATCTTCCTTCAGTCCTACTCTTATCATGCCGCCTTGGCGTCCGTTTCCCGCAGGCGCGCGAACCCGGCGTCCAGATCCCGCTTGAGGTCGTCCAGATCCTCCAGGCCGATATGGAAGCGCAGGGCATGGCCTCCGGGCGCCCACGAAGTTGCGGTCCGGTAGCTCGCACAATCGAACGGGATCACTAGGCTCTCGAAGCCGCCCCAGGAATAGCCCATTCCGAACAGGGCCAACCCGTCGAGCATCGCCGCGAGGGCCCGGTCCGAGCAGGGCTTCAGGATGACGGAGAACAGGCCGGAGGAGCCCTTGAAGTCGCGCTTCCAGATGGCGTGGCCGGGGCAGGTCTCCAGGGCGGGGTGGAGAACCTGCGCCACCTCGGGCCGGGCCTGCAGCCAGCGGGCCATCTCGAGGGCCTGCTTCTCGTGCTCCCGCAGCCGCAGGGCCATGGTGCGCAGCCCCCGCAGGGCGAGGAACACGTCCTCGGGGCCCGGACACATGGCGAAGGCGTCGTAGGTCTCCCGCAGCGCCTTGAAGCACCGCTCGTTCGCCGAGACGAGGCCGAGGAGCAGGTCGGAGCCGCCGCTCAGGTACTTGGTTCCCGCCTCGATGGCCATGTCCACCCCGCGCTCATGGGGCGGGAAGAAGAGGGGGGTCGCCCAAGTGTTGTCCATGATGACGACGGCGCCGCGGCGGTGGGCGGCCTCGGCAATGGCTGGTATGTCCTGCATCTCGAAGGACTGGGAACCGGGGGCTTCCGTGAAGACCGCTGCCGTGTTGGGACGCATCAGGCTCTCGATTCCGGCGCCGATCAACGGATCGTAGTAGGTGGTTTCCACACCAAATTTCTTCAGCATCCCGTCGCAGAACTGGCGGGTCGGGCGATAGACCGAATCCGTCATCAGCAGGTGGTCGCCGGCCTTCAGGCAGGACATCAGCGCCAGGGTCACCGCCGCCAGGCCCGAGGGGGCCAGCACGGTGCCGGCCGCGCCGGCGATCTCGGTCCAGGCGGTCTCCAGCGATTCCGTCGTCGGCGTTCCCTTCGTCCCATAGGAATAGCGGCCCCTCCGGTGCAGAAGATCGTCCGTCGTCGGATAGAGGACGGTCGAGCCGCGGTAGATCGGCGTGTTGACGAATCCGTGCTGCTCGAACGGGTCGCGTCCGGCATGGACGAGGCGGGTGCGTTCGCCGAGGTCTGTGGGGCGGGAGGGAGTTTTGGACATGGTTTCAAACGGTTGGTGGCGAGGGGCCCGATGTGAGGCTGCCGTTGGGTCGGCGTCAACCCCGGCCGAAAGTGGGACCCATCAAGACTTGACCGGTGATCAATCATGGAATGTGATGTCTGGATACCGTATCGCCGGAAAACGGGCGGAGCGGTGCGACAGGGAACTCGGCTGGGCTGCGACGGAATCGCCGAGCCAAGTGTAATTTGGAGGACTGTATCGACATGAAAAAGGCTATCGCATCGATTGCCTTCGGCCTGATGGCGGCCGGCTTGATCACGACGGGCGCTTCGGCCCAGGCGACCCTCGCGAGCGTGAAGCAGAAAGGTTACCTGACCTGCGGAGCGAACACCGGCCTCGCCGGTTTCGGCCTGCCCGACGCGCAGGGCAACTGGACGGGTCTGGACATCGATTTCTGCCGCGCCATCGCCGCCGCGATCTTCGACGACCCGACCAAGGTCCGCTTCATTCCGCTCGCCGCCAAGGACCGCTTCACGGCCCTCCAGTCCGGCGAAGTGGACGTGCTGTCCCGCAACTCGACGGTGACCATGTCCCGCGACACGCAGCTCGGCCTCGATTTCCCCGCCGTCAACTACTACGACGGCCAGGGCTTCATGGTCCGCAAGAAGCTTGGCGTCTCCTCGGCCAAGGAGCTGAACGGCGCCTCGATCTGCACCCAGCAGGGCACGACGACGGAGCTGAACCTGGCGGACTATTTCCGCGCCAACAACATGAAGTACGAGGTGGTGGCCTTCGCGACCTCCGACGAGACCTTCAAGGCCTATGACGCGGGCCGCTGCGACGCCTTCACGACGGATGCCTCGGGCCTCTATGCCGAGCGCCTGCGCGCCTCGAACCCGGACGACCACATCGTTCTACCCGAGATCATCTCCAAGGAGCCTCTCGGCCCGGCCGTCCGTCACGGCGACAACCAGTGGGCCGACATCGTCCGCTGGACCTTCAACGCCATGCTCAATGCCGAAGAGCTGGGCGTGACCAAGGCCAACGTCGACCAGATGAAGAGCTCCGACAACCCGGAGATCAAGCGCCTGCTCGGCACCGAGGGCAAGTTCGGCGAGGCGATCGGCCTCACCAACGACTGGGCCTATCGGATCATCAAGCACATCGGCAACTACGGCGAGAGCTTCGAACGCAACGTGGGCGAAGGCTCCAAGCTGAAGATCAAGCGCGGCCAGAACGCCCTGTGGACCAAGGGCGGTCTGCAGTACGGCCTGCCGATCCGCTAAACGAGTGCGGGGGCTGGGCGCCCGGAGCGATCCGGGCGCCCCTTCAGACCGTCGCGTTCCCATGGGACCGTGGATGGCCCAACGATAACGAGCCGACGAAGGATGGGTTCGGTGAACACGGTTGTCTCTCAGGCATCGCCGCCAAAGAAGTCGTTCCTTTACGACCCGAAGGTCCGCGCCGTCTTTTATCAGGCCCTTCTCGTCGTCACCGTCACCTACCTCTTCTTCCAGGCCGGAACGAACGCTTACGACAACCTGCAGCGGGCGAAGATCGCGTCCGGCTTCGGGTTCCTCGAGACGACGGCCGGCTTCGACATCAGCCAGACGCTGATCCCCTACAGCGCTGCCGGATCGAGCTACGGCGACGCCTTCCTCGTCGGTCTTCTGAACACGCTCGTGGTCTCCGCCATCGGCATCGTGTTCGCGACCGTCCTCGGCTTCATCGTCGGCATCGCGCGCCTGTCCACCAACTGGATGGTGGCCAAGGTCGCCATGGTCTATGTGGAGCTTCTGCGCAACATTCCGCTCCTGCTGCAGCTGCTGTTCTGGTACATCGCCGTGCTCGGACCGCTGCCGCAGCCGCGCAATTCCATCGAGATGGGTGCGGGCTTCTTCCTCAATGCCCGCGGCCTCTTCATGCCGCGCCCGATCTTCGCGTCCGACGTCGCGGCGATTCTCGCCGCCCTCGCCATCGGCATCGTCGGCGCCGTCCTGTTCCGGCGCTGGGCCCGGAGGCGGCAGGAGGAGACCGGGCGTCAGTACCGCGTCGGTCTCGTGACCCTCGGCCTCGTCCTCGGGCTCCCGGTCGTCACTTGGATCGTGCTGGCCCTGGTCAGCACCAACCCGATCAGCTTCGACATGCCGCGCAAGGGCACCTTCAACCTCCAGGGCGGGATGCAGATCCTGCCGGAGTTCGTGGCGCTTCTCGTCGGCCTGACAACCTACACGGCCGCCTTCATCGCCGAGGTGGTGAGGGCGGGCATCCTCGCGGTGTCGAAGGGCCAGACGGAGGCTGCGGGATCGCTCGGCCTCAAGCCGGGCCAGACCCTGCGCCTCGTCGTCGTGCCTCAGGCCATGCGGGTGATCATTCCGCCCCTGACGAGCCAGTATCTCAACCTGACCAAGAACTCCTCGCTCGCGGTGGCCATCGGCTATCCGGATCTCGTTCAGGTCTTCATGGGCACGGTTCTCAACCAGACCGGCCAGGCCATCGAGGTCGTGGTGATCACCATGGGCGTGTATCTGACCATCAGCCTCGTCACGTCCTTCTTCATGAACGTCTACAACCGCCGCATGGCGATCGTCGAACGGTAGGAGATCCCATGAGCACCGCCGTCGACATGTCCCATTACGTCCGCGCCGACAAGATCGAGGCGCTTCCGCCGCCGAAGCTGGCCCGCGGTCCCGTCGCCTGGATGCGGGAGAACCTCTTCTCGGGTCCGGTCAATACCCTGCTGACCCTGCTCGCCCTCTACCTGCTCTACGTGACGATTCCGCCGGTCGTCCGCTTCCTGTTCACGGATGCGGTTTGGACGGGGGCCGACCGCAGCGTCTGCCGCGAGGACATGGTCGGGCATCCGGTGGGGGCATGCTGGGCCTTCATCGCCGACAAGATCAACTTCTTCACCTATGGGTCGTACCCGGCCGCGGAGCGCTGGCGCGTCAACGTCTTCTTCGGCCTCCTCGCCATCGGCGTCGTGTGGCTCCTGTGGCTGCGGGCGCCCCGGCGCGACCTGGGAGCCGTCTACTTCTTCTGGGTCTTCCCCGTCGTCTCCTACATCCTGCTCACGGGCGGCAACGCCGATTTCGGAGGCCGCTTCTGGACGATCTTCGCCATCGCCGGAGCCGTCCTGATCGCCGCCCTCGCGGCGGCGGCCTACGCCCTCAACGCGTCGATTCGAACGGCGATCCTCGCCGGCGCCGGAATCGTCGCCGCGGTCGGCATCACCCTTGCGGCGATCGACTGGGATTTCGACCTTCTGCCGGTCCCCACCGCCCTCTGGGGCGGAATCCTCGTGACGCTCATCGTGGCAACCGTCGGGATCGTCTTCTCGCTGCCCTTCGGCATTCTGCTCGCCCTCGGGCGGCGCTCGCGGCTGCCGATCCTGCGGCTCGCATCCGTGATCTTCATCGAGTTCGTGCGCGGCGTACCGCTCATCACCGTGCTGATCATGGCCAACACCATGCTGCCGCTCTTCCTGCCGCCGGACACGAGCGTGGACAGGCTGCTTCGGCCCCTCGTCGGCACCGCTTTCTTTGCGTCCGCCTACATGGCCGAGGTGGTGCGCGGCGGCCTGCAGGCGATTCCGAAGGGCCAGTACGAGGGCGCCATGTCGCTCGGCCTCAACTATCCGCAGATGATGATCTTCATCGTCCTGCCGCAGGCCCTGCGGATCGTGATCCCGGGCATCGTCAACACCTTCATCGGCCTGTTCAAGGATACGTCTCTGGTGTCCGTGGTCGGCATCTTCGACCTTATCAAGACCATCGAGGCGTCGCGCATCGACCCGAACTGGGCGGCGCCGACCATCAGCTACACGGGCTACGCCTTCGCGGCGCTCTTCTACTTCGTCTTCTGCTGGGGCATGTCGCGCTATTCGATCGGCGTGGAGCGTCGCCTCGCGGCAGGTCAGAAACGGTGATCCCATGACAACGACAACGACAGCACGGCAGACCCGTTCCTCCGTCGATTCCGCCAGCGAGGCGGCGGTTCAGATGATCGGCGTGCACAAGTGGTACGGCGAGTTCCATGTCCTCCGGGACATCAACCTCACTGTGCAGCGCGGCGAGCGCATCGTGATCTGCGGCCCTTCGGGCTCGGGCAAGTCCACGATGATCCGCTGCATCAACCGGCTCGAGGAGCACCAGAAGGGCCGCATCATCGTCAACGGGACGGAGCTGACCGGCGACCTCAAGCGCATCGATGAGGTGCGGCGGGACGTCGGCATGGTCTTCCAGCACTTCAACCTGTTCCCGCACCTGACCATTCTCGAGAACTGCACGCTGGCTCCGATCTGGGTCAAGAAGATGCCCAAGAAGGAGGCCGAGGAGATCGCCATGAAGTACCTGACCCGGGTGAAGATCCCGGAGCAGGCCAACAAGTATCCGGGGCAGCTCTCCGGCGGCCAGCAGCAGCGCGTGGCAATCGCCCGCTCGCTGTGCATGAACCCGAAGATCATGCTGTTCGACGAGCCGACTTCGGCGCTCGACCCCGAGATGGTCAAGGAGGTGCTCGACACCATGGTCAGCCTCGCGGAAGAGGGCATGACCATGCTGTGCGTCACCCACGAGATGGGCTTCGCCCGCCAGGTGGCGGACCGGGTGATCTTCATGGACTATGGGCAGATCGTCGAGATGAACACGCCCGACGCGTTCTTCAAGAACCCGCAGCACGAGCGCACCAGGCAGTTCCTCGCCCAGATCCTGCACTGAGCCGCGACGCTGCTCCTTTCGTTTCGGTCGAGGATGGGCAGCCTCGGCCGTCGTCCCCTTGCGCCAGGAAGCCTCATCTTCTCTGCATCGGGAGGTTCAAGGGTGAGAATGGTCGGGCCGAGACCGGCCATGGCAGGAGGGGGCAGCCCGCTTTCCGCGTCATTCCGGGACGCGCCTAAGGCGCGGGCCCGGAATCCATAACCGCCAGAATCAAGGTTGGGCGCAACGGAAACCGTCGCCCTCTTTTCCGAGCCGTCGATGTTCATGAGGCACCCGCATCGGGCAGCCTTCCGGCCCGGATTCGCCTCTGGCGCCGCGGAATGACAGGCCAAGCGTCTCGCATGTTCCGCTCACCAAGAGGGCTAGAGGAGAGCGGCGTCTTGTCCAATCGTGTCACGACGCGGGTATTGCACCCATGGAGGGAGCATCCTGCTGCTTACCGCTTGCGGGCCGGCCCCGTTTCGACGGGGAGGTCGTCCCGCGCGCCCCATTGCGCCCACGAGCCGTCATAGAGCGCCTTTGCCGGATGCCCCACCGTCTCCAGGGCGAGGGTCAGAATGGCGGCGGAAACGCCCGAGCCGCAGGTCGTGATGACCGGCCGGTGGGGGTCGACCCCTGCCTGGGAGAGCGCGCGCTCCAGTTCGGCCCGGTCCTTCAGGCGGCCGTTCTCTACGATTTCGCCGAAGGGCAGATTGAGGCTGCCGGGCATATGGCCGGAGCGAAGCCCCGGACGCGGCTCGGGGGCCTCGCCGCGGAAGCGGTCCGCCGGGCGCGCATCGAGCACCTGGACGGCGCCGCTCTCGATCGCCGTGCGCACTTCGTCGAGGCCGGCAACGGCACGGGGGTCGTAGGTGGGGCTGAAATGGCGCGGGGCCCGGGCTCTCGCCGGTCCGGTCTCGATGGGGCGGCCCTCGGCTCTCCACGCCGGGAAGCCGCCCTCCAGAATCCGGACATCCCGGGCGCCGAAGGCGAGGAAGGTCCAGCGCACCCGGGGCGCCGCGAACAGACCGGCGCCGTCGTAGACCACGATGGTCATGTCCTCGCCGATGCCCATCGCGCCGACCTGTCTGGCGAATTCCTCCGCCTTCGGAAGCATGTGCGGCAGCGGCGAGGACATGTCGCGGACCGTGTCGATGTCGAACCGGATCGCGCCCGGGATGTGCCCGGTGAGGAATTCCTCCTCGGGGTCCCGATTCTGGGCCGGCAGGTACCAGGACCCGTCGACCACGACGAGATCGGGATCGTCCAGGCGCTCCTGAAGCCATGCGGTGGAGACGAAAGGTTCGGTCATGGGCAGGTCCGAGGATGAAGGCGAATGGAAGCGGGCGGCGCTCAGTCCACGAGCGAAAGGCGTACGCGGCGGTTCTGCTTGCCCTTCTTCTCGATATCCGTGATCGCGACGGTTCCGATCTCGCCCGTCCGCCGCACGTGGGTGCCGCCGCAGGGCTGCAGGTCGATGCCTTCGATGGCGACGAGCCGAACCCGCCCCGTGCCGCGCGGCGGCTTGACGGACATGGTCTTCACGAGGCCGGGATTGGCGTCGAGCTCCTCGTCGGTGATCCAGCGCTCGGTCACGGCGGCGTCGCGGGCGATGAGGGCGTTCATCCTGTCGGTGAGATCCGCCTTGTCGAGGCCCGCATCCGGAATGTCGAAGTCGAGCCGCCCGTCGCCGTCGCCGATGGCGCCGCCCGTGACGGGATAGGGCAGGACCACGCTCAGTAGATGCAGGGCGGTGTGGACCCGCATGCGCCTGAAGCGGCGCTCCCAGTCGAGGACCACCTCCACCGGGTCGCCGGGCGAGAGGCGCGCGGCCGCCTCCGCCCCCACGAGATGGACGACCTTCGTGCGGTCCGGCGCATAGACCGTGTTGGCGATCGGCAAGTCCGTGCCTGCGTGGCGCAGATGGCCCATGTCGCCCGGCTGGCCGCCGCCCTGCGCGTAACAGACGGTTCTGTCGAGGATGACGCCGCCTTCCGGCGTAACGCCGACCACCTTCGCCTCGCAGGTTCGGGCATAGGCGTCGTCGCGAAAGAGAAGCTCGGTCATGGCAATTCCGGAAATGCGTATGGCTTCGCCGCCGCTGCGGCGGGAGAGGGATGCTGGGCCGAAGGGGAGGGGCGGGTCAAGCCGAATCGCCCCGGGTCAGGTCTGCGCGTCGCGCAACGCCCTGAATGCGCCGAGCGCGCGCTCGCGGGCGGCGCCATGGTCCACGATGGGGCGCGGATAGTTTTCACCCGGCGCGATCCCGGCCCGGCGCAGGACATCGCCAGGCGCATCCCAGGGCCTGTGGACGAAGGGGGAAGGCAGGTCCGCGAGTTCGGGCACGTAGGCGCGGACATAGGCGCCGTCCGGATCGAACTTCTCGCCCTGCGAGACAGGGTTGAAGATGCGGTGGAAGGGCGCCGAATCGGGGCCGGATCCGGCGACCCACTGCCAGTTGAAGGCGTTGTTGGCGGCGTCGGCGTCCAGCAGCGTGTCCCAGAACCAGGCTTCACCCTGCCGCCAGTCGGTCAGGAGATGCTTGACGAGGAACGAGGCGACGATCATCCGCACCCGGTTGTGCATCCAGCCCGTCCGCCAGAGCTGGCGCATGCCCGCATCCACGATCGGGTATCCCGTCAATCCCCTGCGCCAGGCCTCGAGCGCCGCATTGTCGCCGGCCCAGCGGAAATGCGCGAAGCGGGGGTTGCAGGGGGCGGTGGCGAGGTCGGGATTGTCGTGGAGCTGCTGGTGGCAGAAGTCCCGCCAGACCACCTCGCTCAGGAACTTCGCCGTGTCCGTCTCGCGCCCGTCGGCGCGGGCCGTCGCCGCGTGCCAGATCTGGCGCGGGCCGATCTCTCCGAACCGCAGGTGCGGCGAGAGGCGGGAGGTGGCTTCGGCGGCGGGGACGTCGCGCCGGCTGGCGTAGCCGGGAAGTCCCTCCTCCAGGAACGTGGACAGCCTCTCCTGCGCGGCCTGTTCCCCGCGCTGCCAGAGCCCGGTGAAGGGCGCGGCCCAGTTCGGGTTCTCCGGCTCGAGCCGGAGATCGGCGAGGGACCGGCTCGAATCGAGAAGCGAAGAGGGCCAGCCGCCCGCTCGGATCTCGCGCGGGCGGGGGAGGGGCGGAGCGACCGGCATGGCCGATACGGCCCGAAGATAGGGGGTGAAGACCTGGAACGGCCGTCCCGCCCGGTTCCGGACCTGCCAGGGCTCGTGCAGGAGCCGCCCGTTGAAGCTGCGGACGGCGATTCCCCGGGCGGTCAGCCGCGCCTTGATGGCCCGGTCCACGGCGATTTCCGCCGCCTGGTAACGCCGGTTCCAGTAGACGCCGGAGGGATTCGTCGTCTCGACAAGGCGGTCGACCACCTCCTCCGCCGGGCCCTGGAAGATGACGAGGCGGTTCCCGAGTTCCCGGAGGGAGCGGTCGAGCGCATCGAGCGAGCCGTGAAGCCACCACCGAGCGGCGCCGCCGAGGGGGCGCACCCCCTGCGACGATTCGTCGAGGATGTAGAGGCAGAGGAGGGGCGCTCCGCTGTCGACGGCGGCGCTCAGGGCCGGATTGTCGGACAGGCGATGATCGTCGCGGAACCATACGAGGGCTGGACCGGCCAAGCTTTCCCTCCCGGACAGACGCTTGAGGCGTGGCGCCGCCCCGAAGCCATGTGGCACCGCGAACGGCTCGGGCAATCGGACCGATGCGAGGGGCGGAGTCAATTCTTTTCCAGGGAGGAGGTTGGCTCCGGCGGTAGGATTCGAACCTACGACCAACGGATTAACAGTCCGCTGCGCTACCGCTGCGCCACGCCGGAATATGCCATACCTGCTGCGGAGGGGTCGGTTTTCCCTTCGCCGGCCGGAGGATCTGGAGAACCAGACGCCGCGTCGGCCCGAGGTGGGGTGGCATATACCACGGGTTCGCCGGCTTGCAAGCCCCCTCGCAACCATTATCGTGTCATAAAACGGACAGTTGCCCTTTGGGGCCGCGCTCTGCTATGGAGCGCCCGTCGCGTTCGCGGCACGCCCCGGATGGCCTCGTGGCGGAGTGGTTACGCAGAGGACTGCAAATCCTTGTACCCCGGTTCGATTCCGGGCGAGGCCTCCATCCCATCTTCTGAGGCAATCCATGGTCGATTTCTCGCAAGCGCGCCGGACGATGGTCGACAGCCAGCTGCGCACTTTCGACGTGAATGACATTCCGCTCCTGGATGCCATGGACAGCGTTCCCCGCGAGCGGTTTGTGCTCCCGGGCCGCGAGGAACTCGCCTACATCGACCAGAACGTCCTCGTGAGCGACGGTGCCGAGCGCCGCTTCATGCTCACCCCCATGGTCCTGGCCCGGATGATCCAGGCCCTCCGCATCGAGCCCGGCGAGCGGGTCCTCGACGTGGCCTGCGGGCGGGGCTATTCCTCCGCCGTTCTCTGCGAGCTCGGAGCCAGAGTGACCGCCCTCGAATCCGACGAGGCGCTGGCCCAGGCCGCCCGGCAGGCCCTCGAGGGAGCCGGCTACGGCTACGGCTCCGTCTCGGTCGAGGTCGGCCCTCTCGACCAGGGAAGTCCGGTCGATGGCGGCTACAACGCCATCCTCGTCAACGGGGCCGTGGACCTGCGCCCCGAAGGCCTGCTGCGGCAGCTTGCGGACGGCGGTCGTCTCGTCTGCGTGACCGGGCGCGGACGCGCCGGGCGGGCGACCCTCTACGTGCGGTCGGGGGATGCCTTCAGCGAGCGGAATCTTTTCGACGCTGCCGCGCCGGCCCTCGCCGCTTTCGAGGCAAAGCCCGGCTTCGTGTTCTGATCCGCCGCGTGCGGTGCGAACAGTGTCTCCTTTTTGCGCCACATCCCCAATATTCGCCGTCCGGCTCTTCGGTGCGATTGCGGTGGGACATCCCATCGGTATTGTTTCGCTTTGAGTCGTTTTGGTTAAGAAATTCAATGTTAAGGTAGGCGGAGCGAACCGCTCTTGGGACCGATAGGCAGGTGGGCGTGAACGAGAAGCGATTTTGGAAGAGGGGCCGCATATTCTTCGGCGCCATGACTTCGGCCTTCGTGCTAACGGGCGTGACCGGCGTATCCGCCGAGACGCTGGATAGCGCCCTGGCCCGCGCTTACGGCAACAATCCCTCCCTCAACGCGCAGCGCGCCAGCGTCCGGGCGACGGACGAGAACGTGGCCCGTGCCAAGTCGGGCTACCGGCCCCAGGTCAATGCTTCCGCCGATATCGGCCGCACCTATTCGAACGTGAAGAGGCCGTCGACTGCGGTCTCGAGCGGCGGGGAAAGCTTTCTCACACCCCGCGGCTACGGGATCGAGGTCGAGCAGTCGATCTTCAACGGCTTCCGCACGATGAACTCCGTGCGCCAGGCGGAGTCCTCGGTGCTCGGCGCCCGCGAGACCCTCAACAACAACGAGCAGAACATCCTGTTCGACGCCGTGACGGCGTACATGAACGTGCTGCGCGACACGGCGATTCTCGACCTCCAGCGCAACAACGTCGAGGTTCTCGACGAGCAGCTGCGCCAGACCCGCGACCGTTTCAACGTGGGCGAGGTGACGCGGACCGACGTGGCCCAGGCCGAGTCGCGCCTGGCCGGCGCCCGCTCACAGGTCAGCCTCGCCGAATCCAACCTGCGCACCAGCATCGCCCAGTATCGCCAGGTGATCGGCGTCGAGCCGCGCTCCCTGGCCCCTGGACGCCCGCTCGACCGTCTCCTGCCCAAATCCGTCGACGGGGCGCTGAGGATCGCCCTCAACGAGCATCCGGCTATCAAGGCGGCCGAGCACGGCGTCGATGTGGCGGAACTGCAGGTGAAGATCGACCAGGGGGCGCTCGCGCCCCAACTCGGCGTGCGCGGCGCGGTCGCGCAGCGCTACGACAACCAGATCACGGGCGACAAGGCCCTCTCTGCCTCCGTCGTGGCGCAGCTGACCGTGCCGATCTACGACGGCGGCGTCGCCTATGCGACCACCCGGCAATCCAAGGAAACCGCCGGCCAGCGCCGCCTGGAGGCCGATTCGATCCGGGATCAGGTCCGGGCGGCGGTGATCTCGTCCTGGGGGCAGCTCGAAGCCGCCCGCGCCCAGATCGTGGCGGCGCAGGCGCAGATCGACGCCTCCGAGACCGCCCTCAACGGCGTCCGCGAGGAGGCCCGCGTCGGCCAGCGCACCACGCTCGACGTCCTGAACGCGCAGCAGGAGCTGTTGACCGCCCGCGTCAACCTCATCACCGCGCAGCGTGACCGTGTGGTGGCGTCCTATGCGGTCGCGCAGGCCATGGGCCGCCTCAACTCGCGCAGCCTCGGCCTTGCGGTGAACCATTACAGCCCGAAAGTGCATTACGATCAGGTCAAGGACCTCTGGGGCGGTCTGACGACCCCCGACGGCCGCTGATTCAGCGGTGAAAAAGGCGGGCTGCGGGCTTTCCATTCGCTGCGGCCTCGCTTGCTTCTCCCTCCGCCCGTGAAATACTGAACGCATCTGAAAGCGTTTGATTCTAAACCTTTTGAGCGGATGCGGCGCATGAATGCAGTCAGTCCGAAGGCCCACGAGCCTTCGATGGAGGAGATCCTGGCGTCCATCCGGCGCATCATCGCCGACGATCAGGAGGGGCTGCAGACGCCGGAAGCAGACCGCGGCGAGGCCGCGCCCCTTCGCGCCGTGCGCGAGGCGAGAGAAAGCCAGGTGATCCCGCTCACCCCGCCGGACGAGCGCGATCCGTCCGATCCGTTCGACGGCGTCCTCGCGGCCATGGTCGACGACATTCCGGCTTCCGTGGCCGAGTTCCCTCAGGCGAAGCCGGCAAAGGTCGACGGTCTGGAGCTCCGTTCCGCCGCGCCGGTTTCCGGCCATGCCGCCCCTGCCTCGCCCACGGCCGAGGTTCGGGGAGGGGCTCCGGCCCGATCGGTCGCGGGCAGCCAGGACGCGCTTCTCTCCGGCGCGGCCGATGCCTGCGTGGCCGATGCCTTCGGGCGGCTCGGGGCGGCCGTGGCGGGAAGGAGCAGCCCCGCGACCATGGAGGATTTCGTCGCCGAGCTCCTGCGCCCCCTCCTGAGGGAGTGGCTCGACGAGAACCTGCCCCCTCTCGTGGAGCGTCTGGTCCGGGCCGAGATCGAGCGCATTTCCCGCGGGGTCCGGTGAGTTTCGCGTCCATCGGTTGACTTCGCCCGATCCGTCCGGTTTGTAGCCGTCATGACGCGCGCGTTTTCGCGCCAAACCGCCGGTATTCACCATGATGGACAAGACGTTCGATCCCGCCGCCGTCGAGGCGCGCATCTCCGCCCGCTGGGACGAGGCAGAGGCCTTCAAGGCCGGCCGCGCGGATCGCAAGGACGCGACGCCCTACACGATCGTCATTCCCCCGCCGAACGTGACGGGCTCCCTGCACATGGGACACGCCCTGAACAACACGATCCAGGACATCCTGTGCCGGTTCGAGCGCATGCGCGGACGCGACGTGCTCTGGCAGCCCGGCATGGACCATGCGGGCATCGCGACGCAGATGGTGGTGGAGCGCCAGCTCATGGAGCGCCAGATCCATCGCCGGGACCTCGGCCGTGAGGCGTTCGTCCAGCGCGTCTGGGAGTGGAAGGAGGAATCGGGCGGGCGCATCAAGGATCAGCTCAAGCGCCTCGGCGCCTCCTGCGACTGGTCGCGGGAGCGCTTCACCATGGACGAGGGCCTCTCCCGCGCCGTGCTGAAGGTGTTCGTGGATCTCTACCGTCAGGGGCTGATCTACAAGGACAAGCGCCTGGTGAACTGGGACCCGAAATTCCAGACGGCGATCTCCGATCTGGAGGTCCAGCAGGTCGAGGTGAAGGGCAACCTGTGGCACATCCGCTATGCGGTGGAAGGCATGCCCGACCGCTCCATCACGGTGGCCACCACCCGTCCCGAGACGATGCTGGGGGACGTGGCCGTGGCGGTTCATCCCGAGGACGAGCGCTACAGGGATCTCGTCGGCAAGTTCGCCGTCCTGCCCCTGGTGGGCCGCCGCATCCCGATCGTCGCCGACGCGTATTCCGACCCGGAGAAGGGCACGGGTGCCGTGAAGATCACCCCGGCGCACGACTTCAACGACTTTGAGGTAGGCAGGCGCCATGCGCTGCCGCTCATCAACATCTTCGGCACGGAAGCGGAGCTGGCGCTCAAGGGCAACGAGCCCTTCCTGGCGGGCCTGCCGGCATCGGCGGATCTCGACGCGGTCCTCGCCCTCGATGGGTTGGACCGGAGCGAGGCCCGCAAGCGCATCGTCGCCATGCTGGAGGAGCGTGGGCTGCTGGTTCAGGTCGAGCCGCATGTCCATTCCGTTCCGCACGGGGACCGCTCCGGCGTCGTGATCGAGCCTTATCTCACCGACCAGTGGTACGTGAACGTGAAGCCGCTCGCGGAGCGGGCGCTCGCCGCAGTCCGCAAGGGAGAGACGAAGTTCGTTCCGGAAAGCTGGGAGAAGACGTACTTTCAGTGGCTGGAGAACATCGAGCCCTGGTGCATCTCCCGCCAGCTCTGGTGGGGGCATCAGATTCCGGCCTGGTACGACGAGGACGGCAACGTCTTCGTCGCGCCCAGCGAGGAGGAGGCGAAGGCCGACGCCCGCGCGCGCCACGGACGCGACGTGCCGCTCCGGCGCGACGAGGACGTGCTCGACACCTGGTTCTCCTCGGCCCTCTGGCCGTTCTCGACCCTGGGCTGGCCGGACGGGACGCCCGAGCTCAAGCGCTACTATCCCACCAACACGCTGGTGACGGGCTTCGACATCATCTTCTTCTGGGTCGCCCGGATGATGATGATGGGCCTTCATTTCATGGACGAGGTGCCCTTCGACACGGTCTACATCCACGCCCTCGTCCGCGACGAGAAGGGCGCGAAGATGTCGAAGTCGAAGGGCAACGTCATCGACCCGCTGGAGGTGATCGACCGATACGGCGCCGACGCCTTGCGCATGACGCTTGCCGCCATGGCGGCGCAGGGGCGCGACATCAAGCTCAGCGTGCAGCGCGTCGAGGGCTACCGCAACTTCGCGACGAAGATCTGGAATGCCGCGCGCTTCGCCGAAATGAACGGCTGCCGCCGCGTGGCCGGATTCGATCCGAAGGCCGTGAAGGAGACGCTCAACAAGTGGGCGCTCAGCGAATGCGCGAAGGCCGTGGCCGAAGTGGCGGCCGGCATCGAGGCCTACAAGTTCAACGAGGCCGCGCTCGCAGCCTACCGCTTCGTCTGGAACGTCTTCTGCGACTGGACGCTGGAGCTCGCGAAGCCCGTGCTGCAGGGCGCCGACTCTCCCGCCAAGGACGAGACCCGCGCCACCGTCGCCTTCATCCTGGACGAGATCTGCAAGCTGCTGCACCCGTTCATGCCCTTCCTGACGGAGGAGCTCTGGGACGTGAAGGGGCGGGAAGGGCCCAAGCGCGAGACCGTCCTGGCGCTCGCGCCCTGGTCGCGCCTCGACGGCCTGGTCGACCCCGCCGCCGAGGCGGAGATCGGCTGGGTGGTCGACCTTGTCACGGAAATCCGCTCCGCCCGGTCCGAGACGAACGTGCCCGCCGGCGCGCAGATCCCCCTCGTCCTCGTCGCGCCCTCGGCCGACGTGCGGGCCCGTGCCGAACGGTGGGGAGACATCGTGAAGCGCCTTGCGCGCCTCTCCGACATCGCCTTCGCCGATGCCGCGCCCAGGAGCTCCATTCAGCTCATCGTCCGCGGCGAGACGGCGGCCCTGCCCCTCGAAGGCGTGATCGACCTCGCCGCCGAGCGTGCGCGCCTCGCCAAGGAGATCCAGAAGCTCGAGGGCGAGATCGCGAAGATCGATGCCAAGCTCGGCAATGCGGATTTCATCAGTCGGGCGCCCGAGGAGGTCATCGACGAGCAGCGCGAGCGGCGCGAGGATGCCGCGGCCCGCAAGGCGAAGATGGAAGAGGCCTTGGGCCGCCTGAAGCACGCGTGAGAGGCCGCGCTTCTCCCTTCCATCCCACCCTCCGTCGTCATGGTCGGACGTGATCCGGCCATTCCCGTCCCGCCCTTGTGGCGCATGGGATGACGTGGATCCCCGGGACAAGCCTGGGGAGCGACGGGGTGCGATGGAACCGCGACGTGCTTTCCCTCCTCACCGATCCCGGATGTTCCCGGGGTCGGCCCTATGGATGCGCAAGTCGGGAACACCCGACTTGCGAGGGGGAGGGATTAAGGGTGGGAGTGCCGGCGCCACGATCTCGGAACGTCGCGCCCACACCCCCCTCTCCAGCTCTCCCCCGCAAGGGGGAGAGATCGCGATGGCGCTTCCTGAGGAAGAGGGAGGGCAGGGCGGCGCGGCGCGCGCACGCTGCGAACTGCCGGAGGCGGGCGATGCTCATCCCATCACGAAATCCACCAGCAGCTTCACGTTCAGCACCACGATCACGGTCGCGATCACGGCTGCGATGGCGGTGAGCCAGCGCGGGGCCACGAGGGCGCCCATCTTCGGGCGCGAGGCGGTGAGCAGCACGAGCGGAATGACTGCGAAGGGCAGCTGGAGGCTCAAGATCACTTGGCTCAGGATGAGCAGTTTCGCCGTGCCGCTCTCGCCGTATGCGATCGTGACGGCCGCGGCGGGGATGATGGCGAGGCCGCGGGTGATAAGGCGCCGCATCCAGGGCGGCAGGCGGAAGTCGATGAAGCCCTCCATGACGATCTGGCCCGCCATGGTGGCCGTGACGGTGGAGTTGAGGCCGCAGCAGAGCAAGGCGATGCCGAACAGGGTGGGAGCGATGGCGGCGCCCAGCAGGGGCTGGAGCAGGGTGTGCGCCTCGCCGATCTCGGCAATCTCCGTCCGCCCCGTCTTGTGGAAGGTGGCGGCCGCCAGGATGAGCAGGGACGCGTTGATCGTGAGCGCGAACATGAGCGCGAGGGTGGAATCGAGCGTCGCGTAACGCAGCGCTTCGCGCTTCTCCGGAAGCGTTTCGCCATAGGCCCGCGTCTGGACGATGCCCGAGTGCAGGTAGAGGTTGTGGGGCATCACGGTCGCGCCGAGGATGCCGAGCGCCAGGTAGAGCATGTCGGAATTGGTGACGATCTCCGTCGTCGGCGCGAAGCCGCGGAGCACGCCGCCCCATTCCGGGTCCGCCAGGGCGATCTGAATCCCGAAGCAGAGGGCGATCACCCCGAGCAGGGCGATGACGAAGGCCTCCACCCAGCGGAAGCCGAGATTCTGCAGGTAGAGAATGAGAAAGACGTCGAGCGCGGTGATCACCACGCCGATCTCCAGCGGCAGCCCGAACAGCAGGTTGAGGCCGATGGCCGTGCCGATCACCTCGGCAAGGTCGGTGGCGCAGATCGCGAGTTCGGCGAGGGCCCAGAGCACCCAGGAGACGGGCTTCGGGTAGGCATCGCGGCAGGCCTGCGCCAGGTCCCGTCCGGTGGCGACGGCAAGACGCGCGCACAGGGCCTGGAGCAGGATCGCCATGATGTTCGAGATGAGCGCGACCGAGAGGAGCGCATAGCCGTATTTCGAGCCCCCGGCGAGGGAGGTGGCCCAGTTGCCGGGATCCATGTAGCCGACGGCCACCAGATAGCCGGGACCCAGGAAGGCGGCGATCCGGCGCCATTTCGAACCGGGCCGGACCGCGATGGAACGGCTCACTTCCGGAAGGGACGGCAAGAGCCGTTCGCGGCGCCAGCCGTTTTCGGGGACAATCGAGGAGGGGCGCGAGGCGTCCATGGGGCTCTTTCTGCAGTTGCAAGCTATTTGCAAAAAAAGTAGCGGGCCTCCGGGCCTGCGGCAAGGGGTTTTTCCAAGAAGGCGCCGGGGAGCGGGGAGCCGGTCGCGGAATCCCTTCGACGGCCGCTGACGAGGAGGAAGCATCGCTGTGGAATGCATGGCCGCGAACCGGCGGTCGGTCCCGCGGTCCGCGCCCTGGGGAAGCGGATCCCCGAGGGGCGGCCTCGTCCGGAGCGTGACAAGCGCCGTCCGATTTGGTTAGAGCATTCTCAGGGAGGTGGCCGGTTCCCGCTCGAGCATCGGACCCGAAGGGCCACGGCAGTGAACGCCGGACCCGTTCTTCGCTGACGCGGACCTCCGGTTCCGCGCGATGCGTCAGGTCTGCGGCAGGCGGGCTCCGGTCCCGAATGTGGGGAGGGCTTATGCTCGAGAGCGTCCTGATCGCCAACCGCGGCGAAATCGCCTGCCGCATCATCCGCACGGCCAAGCGGCTCGGCATGCGGACCATCGCGGTCCATTCCGAGGCGGATGCCGGCGCACTCTTCGTGCAGATGGCTGACGAGGCGCACCTCATCGGTCCGGCGCCCGCGCGGGAGAGCTATCTGCGCATCGACAGGATCATCGAAGCCGCCAGACGGTCCGGCGCGGCGTGCATCCATCCGGGCTACGGCTTCCTGTCCGAGCGGGCGGAGTTCGCCGAGGCCTGCGCCGCGGCGGGGATCGTGTTCGTCGGCCCGCCCGCATCTGCAATCGGTGCGATGGGCCTGAAGGATGCCGCGAAGGCGCTCGTGCAGCAGGCCGGCGTTCCCGTGGTGCCGGGCTATCACGGCGAGCGGCAGGATCCCGACTTCCTCCGGCAGAAGGCCGACGAGATCGGCTATCCCGTCCTCATCAAGGCGGTGGCCGGCGGCGGCGGCAAGGGCATGAAAAGGGTCGAGAGCGCGGCGGAGTTCGGCGCGGCGCTCGAGAGCGCCCAACGCGAAGCCGCGGGCGCCTTCGGCGATCCGCGAGTGCTGGTGGAGAAGTACGTCCTCTCGCCGCGGCACATCGAGATCCAGGTCTTCGCCGATGCCCACGGCAACGTGGTGCATCTCTTCGAGCGCGACTGCTCGCTGCAGCGCCGCCACCAGAAGGTGATCGAGGAGGCGCCCGCGCCGGGCATGACGCCCGAGATGCGGGCCGTCATGGGCAGGGCCGCCGTGGAGGCGGCGCGCGCGGTCGGCTATGTGGGCGCGGGCACCGTCGAGTTCATCGCCGATGGACGGGAAGGGCTTCGCCCGGACCGCTTCTACTTCATGGAGATGAACACGCGCCTTCAGGTCGAGCATCCGGTGACGGAGGCGATCACCGGCCTCGATCTCGTGGAGCTGCAGTTCCGCGTCGCGTCCGGGGAAAGGCTGCCCTTCACGCAGGGCGACCTCGCCATTCGGGGCCATGCGGTCGAGGCGCGCCTTTATGCGGAGGACCCGGAGCGGGAATTCCTGCCCTCCACGGGTAAGCTTTGGACGCTTGCCTTCCCGGAGAGCGAGGGGGTGCGGATCGACACGGGCGTCGAGGCCGGCGACGAGGTGACGCCGTTCTACGACCCGATGATCGCGAAGGTCATCGCACATGGGCCGACCCGCGAGGAGGCGCTGGAGAAACTGGCGCAGGCGCTCGGCGAGACCCTCGTCGCGGGCCCGAAGACCAACGTCGCATTCCTCAAGAAGCTGTGCGAGGCGCCGGAGTTCAGGGCTGGCCGTTTCGACACGGGCTTCATCGACCGCAATCTCGACGCGCTCGGTGCCGTGGCCCAGACGATCGATGCCGAGGCGGTGCGTCTCGGCGTGCTGAAGCTCGTCGACATGGAGTTCGATGCGCAGAGCTATCGCGCGTTCGCCGAGGGCGGTGCTCCGTCTTCGCCTTGGGACGAGTGCGACGGATTCCAGCTCGGCGGAGCGCGCCGTCAGAACTTTCCCGTGGATGTCGACGGCGAGCGTATCGATGCGGTCCTGGAATGGACGAGGGTGGGCGGCGCACAGGGGAACTCCGACGTGACCGTCACCTGGGGGGGAGGGACATCGAGCCTTCTCGGGGACTACATGGAAGCGGACATGCGCCGCTTCGTCCAGACGGACCAGGGCGTCATCGTCCTCAGCGAAGGCCGGCAGACCCGCGTCTCGCCCTACGATCCGTTCGATGTGGACCTGGAGCATCTCAACGGCGGCAACGTGGTCAAGGCGCCCATGCACGGCAAGCTCGTCGCGCTGTTCGTGAAGCCGGGCGAGCGCGTCGAGAAGGGGCAGCGGCTCGCCGTCGTCGAAGCGATGAAGATGGAGCATGCGCTCGTCGCGCCTGCCGACGGGGAGGTGGAGGAGATCGCCGCCGAGCCGGGCGCGCAGGTGGCGGAAGGGGCGCGCCTCATCGTCCTCAGGACGGAGGGTTGAGATGCGGCGCCGCGTCCGGTTCTCGCGCCGCCTCCTCCATGATTTGATCCTCCCATGCCGCTTCATCTGATCAAGCTCTGCGTCGGCTGCGACTCGATCGCGGATCTCGAGGAATGGATCGAGGAGAACCGGGCGCACCACCGGCGCCTGGGGCGCGACTACGAGCAGACGCACACCACGCGCATGGTGCCCAAACGCGTCGAGGAACTGCTCGACGGCGGCTCGCTGTACTGGGTGATCCGCGGGCAGGTGGCCTGCCGGCAGCGGCTTCTCGACGTCCGGCCCTTCACCGACGCCGACGGGGTCGGCCGGTGCAGGCTCGTCCTGGAGCCGAAGGTCGTCCCGGTCGAGCCGAGGCCTTATCGACCGTTCCAGGGCTGGCGCTATCTGGCGGCCAAGGACGCCCCGCGCGACATCGGCGGCCGGGGCGGCGACCTCGCGGCGATGCCGGAGGAGATGCGCCGCGAACTGGCGGAACTGGGGCTCCTGTGACCATGGCGATGAGAAGACCTTCCCTCGCGGGGGCCGCGCTGGTCCTCGTTCTCGTCCCGGCCGTGCAGGCCTTCGCATCGGAGTGCCGCATGCCGAAGGCCCCGGCGGGAGTCGAGCTCCAGGTGCCGCCGGAATGCCGCCAGCCCGCGGCGCCGGAGCGCAGCAGGCGCGAATCGCGCGAGAGCCTTGCGGGCGAAGGCGGCTTCGTCGACCTCGGCAATGGCACGAAGGTGCGAATCGGAGGGCGCGTCCGGGCGGAGGTGGGCGTCGGGCCTTAGTCTTTCGGACCATCCTGCCTCCATGGAACTCCGGCGCTGCGATTCGCATTGGCTTCGCAGTTCGGTTGAGTGGAGGTTGCGATGCTTCTGACCGCATCTGAGGGCCGTCACTGGCGTTATGAAGTGTGCGAGCACGCGGACGGTTACCTCGTCCAAATGCGCGATCTCGAAACGGGCGACTTGGACGAGGAATTCTCCACCATCTTTCGAACCCTTCCCGTCGCTTTCGCCTATGCGGAGATGTCCGCAGCCTATGAGCGCTATGCCGCGTCCGAACTCGACACCGTGGAGGATGAGCAGATCGAGTTCGAGCAGATCGAGTTCGACGTGGAGGCGACGGAGCGCCATTTCATCGATCTGAGCGACCGCCTCCAGGACGTGGGAATCAACGGGGGCGCCGTTCAGGCCTGGGAGCGCGAACGGCAGCGCAGCTCCATCCGTCTTCTGCACTGAGGATTCTTGTCCCGCCTTTCGGGCGGCATCGCCTTCGGCGCCGGCGCTCACGCCCGGCGCCGATTCGTTCATCGTACGCAGCGGGCCCTGAGCCCCACTTCGAGGGGGAGTGTTCCTCGAACTGTCGCCCGGATCCATCTCGACGCTCCGATCCCGGAGCGTCCGTGCGGCGACAGCGCCTGAATGCCGCAGCCGCATCCCCGGACCGCATAGGGCTGGCCGTGGGCGGGCCAGCTGTGCGAGGCTGCCGACTCGTCCATTTACATCCGATCGATCGCCGCCCAAATCTGGAGCGGGAACGAAGAACATGACGCTGCTCTACGGGATTGCCCTCGCCGCTCTGGTCTGGTGGCTCGCCAGGGTTTTCGTGCGCACCGACGCCGCCGCCGTCGCGCGGGCGCTCAAGACCGTTGCCGCCGTCGCCGCCCTCGGCGCGGCCGTGCTGCTCGCAGCCCGGGGACGGTTCGACATGGCCCTGCTCCTCGGCGGCTTTGGCGCCTGGGCCCTGGGCTGGAGCGGAGTGCGGATGCCCTGGCGGCGGGAGAGCCGCGGGCCAGGCCGATTCTCGCGCTTCCGGTCGGCCATGATCGAGATGGAGATCGACCACGCCACCGGGGCGATCGGCGGCCTCGTCCTGGCCGGGACCCATGTGGGGCGCAGCCTGGCGGATCTCGATCAGGCGGGCCTGCGCAAGGTCTACGAGGAGTGCTGCGCCTTCGACCCGGAGGGCGTGGCGCTCCTAGAGGCTTATCTTGACCGCCGGTTTTCCGGTTGGCGTGAATACGCTCAGCGCGATGGCGACACGCGGACGCGCACTCATGCGCAGACGGGCGCGATGTCGAAAGAAGAAGCCTATCAGGTCCTGGGGCTTCAGCCGGGCGCGAGCGTCGATGAGATCCGACAGGCGTATCGGACGCTCATGAAGAAACTCCATCCCGACCAGGGGGGGACGGCGCACCTGGCGGCGCGGGTGAACGAAGCCAGAGAGATCTTGTTGAGCCGACATCGCTGATACTCCACGCGCGATCCGGTATTCGGGGCGACGGCACGAAACGCATGCCGCCGCGGGTCACATCGGCCGCCCCGTCAGGAGCTGCGGGCCGCGAAGCAGGCGAAGCCGCTCTTCTTGAGGGCCTTGCACGCCCGTTCGGCATCCTCGGACTCTTCGAAGCCGGAGAAGCGGGCGCGGTACAGGGTGGCGCCCTTCTGGACCACCTTCTCGGTGAAGGGCGAGGCCTTGGCGAGGAGGCGGCCGCTCTTGGCGCGGGCGGCGTCCAGCATGGCCTTGGCCTTGTCCTCGTCGTCCGTCGCGCCGAGCTGGATCACCCAGCCGGTCACGGCGGGCCGCGCGGCGGGCTTGGGCTCGGGAGCCTCGGCCTTCAGGGCCGCGGTCTTCACCGGCGCAGCCGCGGAGGCCGTCGTCGCGGGGGCGGCCTTCTCGATCTTGGCGAGGAGCGCGGCCTTTTCCCTGTCGCTCGGCCCGGTGTCGGTCTCGACGGCCGCATAGGCCTGGGTGTTCGCAGGGAGGGCTTGAGGTCCCTTCTGCCAGCGGAGCTGGGAGCCGGAGGAGGGCGTCGTGGTGGTGCTCGCGCCGGCGGCGGAGGCGACGACCGGGCGCAGGCTGTTCAGGTCCAGCGGCTTGCGGGCGGGCGGCGGAGGAGCGGCAGGCTCGGGAGCCGCGGCGGCCTCGACCTTCACGCTCGGGCTCGGCGAGGCGTCGGCCACGACCACTGGCTGGGCGGCAGGCTGGGCCGCGACGGCGGTTTCCGTGACCGGGGGCGCGGTGCGGGCCCCGGCGTAGGCCCGCGGCAGGTGCTCCTCGATGAGGGCGGCCATCTGCCGGTCGCGCAGGGCGGCCGAGCGGCCGCCGAGGACCACCGCGACGATGCTACGGGTGTCCGTGTTGACCGAGGTCAGCAGGTTGAAGCCGGAGAGGCGGGTGTAGCCGGTCTTGATTCCATCCACGCCCTCGACCCGGCCGAGGAGCCGGTTGTGCCCGCGAATCGTGCGCGAGCCGTACTGGAAGGACGTGGTCTGGAAATACGGGAAGTACTTGGGAAAGCGATCCTGGATCGCCCGTCCCAGCACCGAGAGGTCCCGGGCCGTGGTGATGTTCGGCGGCGAGTGGGGGAGGCCGTGGGGATTGTAGAAGGTCGTGGAGTTCATGCCGAGCTCCCGGGCCTTGCGCGTCATCTGGCGGGCGAAGGCATCCTCGGAGCCGGCGAGATTCTCGGCGACCACGACGGAAACGTCATTGGCGGAAAGGGTCACCATCGCCTTGATCGCGTCCTCGACCTCGATGGTCGAGCCGGGGCGGAGGCCGAGCTTGGTGGGGGCCTGGGAGGCGGCGTATTCCGATACGGTCAGCGGCGAGTCGAGGCGCAGCCTCCCGCGCTCGAGCTGCTCGAAGAGGAGATAGAGGGTCATCACCTTGGTGATGGAGGCGGGAATGCGCGGCGCGTCGACGTTCTCGCCCTCGAGGATCCTGCCGGTCTTGGCGTCCACGACGATGGAGGCATAAGGGGGGCTGTAGCCGCCGCCCCTGGACTTGCGGCGGGCCGCCTCGGCCGGGGTGCCGAAGGCGACCGCCACGGAGGCGGCCACTCCGACCAAGGCAACCCACTTGCGGCGTCCGACCCAAGGTCCGACCCAAGCGCGAACCGAATTCATCCTGCTGGCGTCCCTGTCTTCGCTGGTCTCAGGCTCCGTACCGGCCGCTCCTTCATAGAGATCGTTGCCGGCACAACACACTCTCGAACCGTAGGGGTTTGCGGTTACGGGCGGGTTAACGGGGGCGGTTTCCGGGGAGGTCTTTGTGCGCTGCACAATTCCGTTGACAATTTTTGTGCAGTGCATATATTGCCCCTGTCGCATCTGGCGAAGCTTTTCGCCAGCGGAAAGTTAACAGCTGAGGTTCAAGATGATCCAGCCCTTCGACCAGTTGCAGAAACTCGGCCAAGAGCAGTTCGATGCCGCCATCAAGGTGGCGGGCACCCTATCGCGCGGCGCGCAGACGCTTGCCGCGGATTCCGCGGAGCTTGCCCGGAAGACCTTCGAGCACGGTTCCACAGCCGTCGAGCAGCTGCTCGGCGTCCGGACCCTCGACAAGGCGATGGAGATCCACGTCGACTTCGTCCGCAAGTCCTACGACGGGCTCGTGAGCCACTCCGCCAAGGTCGGCGAGTTCTACTCGACCCTCGCCACCGAGGCGTTCAAGCCCTACGAGAAGCTGGTGTCGAAGGCGGTTTCGGCCTGACGCCTCCCGCACCGACCGACGGTTTCGATGCCCGGCCCTGCGCCGGGCATTTTTGTGTCTGGGCCCTATGGCCAAGATGTCGCTCTTTCGGGCACGGCTGCGACGACCCATCTGGTTGATCTAGCGAACCGATCGGAGCGACTATACATTTGGTGATGCCTCGCGACCTTTGGGGATTCCAGGCATGTGGGCCGGAAAAGCGCGAGGTCGGAGCCAGATGAAGAGGGTCGGTCGAACAACCATGCTGCGGATACCACAGGGCGCTTCGGTGCGATCGCAGGCGTTTCCGATGTCCGGTGCCGGATCCCAGTCACCCGGCGGCGGGGACGATGGCCGGACGGGCACGGCCATCGTGACAAAGACCAAGCCCAGGACGAAACGACCCAACCTGTACCGCGTTCTTCTTCTGAACGACGACTACACGCCCATGGAGTTCGTGGTGCACGTGCTCGAGCGCTTCTTCAACAAGAACCGGGAGGACGCGACCCGCATCATGCTCCATGTTCACCAGAACGGCGTGGGGGAGTGTGGAGTTTTTACCTACGAAGTGGCGGAGACGAAGGTGACGCAGGTGATGGATTTCGCCCGCAAGCACCAGCATCCGCTCCAGTGCGTAATGGAAAAGAATTAGCCGAGATCGCAATCTCTTAAAGGATAAGCCGTTGCCGAGCTTTTCTCGCAGTCTTGAACAAGCCCTTCACCGGGCCCTCGCCCTGGCCGGCGAGCGCCGCCACGAATACGCGACCCTGGAGCACCTGCTCCTCGCCCTGATCGACGACCAGGACGCGGCGGCGGTGATGCGCGCGTGCAACGTCGATCTCGACCTCCTTCGCCGCAACCTCGTGGAATACGTGGATACGGAACTGGCGAACCTGGTCGCCGACGGGCGGCAGGATTCGAAGCCGACCGCCGGTTTCCAGCGGGTCATCCAGCGGGCGGTCATCCATGTGCAGTCCTCGGGCCGGGACGAGGTGACGGGCGCCAACGTGCTCGTGGCCATCTTCGCGGAGCGGGAGAGCCATGCCGCCTATTTCCTGCAGGAGCAGGACATGACCCGCTACGACGCGGTCAACTACATCAGCCACGGCATCGCCAAGCGCCCGGGCCTCAGCGAGGGGCGTACCCCGCGGGGCACCGAGGAGGAGTCGAGCGAACGTCCGGCCTCGGACGAGTCCGACGCCCGGGCCAAGAAAAAGGGCGATGCCCTCGAGGCTTACTGCGTCAACCTCAACAAGAAGGCGAAGGACGGCAAGATCGACCCGCTTATCGGCCGCGAGGCCGAGGTCCAGCGCACGATCCAGGTCCTGTGCCGCCGCCAGAAGAACAACCCGCTTCTCGTCGGCGATCCGGGCGTCGGCAAGACCGCCATCGCGGAGGGTCTCGCCCGCAAGATCGTGCGGGGCGAGGTGCCGGAGGTCCTGAAGGACGCCACCGTCTTCGCCCTCGACATGGGCACCCTGCTCGCCGGCACCCGTTACCGGGGCGACTTCGAGGAGCGCCTGAAGCAGGTGATGAAGGAGATCGAGGCGCATCCCAACGCCATCATGTTCATCGACGAGATCCACACGGTGATCGGCGCGGGCGCTACCTCGGGCGGCGCGATGGACGCCTCCAACCTCCTCAAGCCCGCCTTGGCCCAGGGCACCCTGCGCTGCATCGGCTCCACGACCTACAAGGAGTACCGCCAGTACTTCGAGAAGGACCGGGCCCTCGTCCGCCGCTTCCAGAAGATCGACGTGAACGAGCCGACGGTTCCGGACGCGATCGAGATCGTGAAGGGGCTCAAGCCCTACTTCGAGGAGTTCCACAAGCTCCGCTACACCAACGAGGCGGTGAAGGCGGCGGTGGAATTGTCGGCCCGATACATCAACGACCGCAAGCTGCCGGACAAGGCCATCGACGTGATCGACGAGACCGGCGCGTCCCAGATGCTCCTGCCGGAGAACCGCCGCAAGAAGACCATCGGCGTCAAGGAGATCGAGGCGACCATCGCCACGATGGCGCGCATCCCGCCCAAGACCGTCTCCAAGGACGATGCGGAGGTCCTGGCGAATCTTCAGGGCACCCTCAAGCGGGTGGTCTACGGCCAGGACAAGGCCATCGAGTCCCTGACCTCGGCCATCAAGCTCGCCCGCGCCGGCCTGCGGGATCCGGAAAAGCCCATCGGCGCCTACCTGTTCGCCGGCCCCACCGGCGTGGGCAAGACCGAGGTGGCGAAGCAGCTCGCGCTCTCCCTCGGGGTCGAGCTCCTGCGCTTCGACATGTCGGAGTACATGGAGCGCCACACGGTCAGCCGCCTCATCGGCGCGCCTCCCGGCTATGTGGGCTTCGACCAGGGCGGCCTGCTGACCGACGGGGTTGACCAGCATCCCCACTGCGTCCTCCTCCTCGACGAGATCGAGAAGGCGCATCCGGACCTGTTCAACATCCTGCTCCAGGTCATGGACCACGGGAAGCTGACGGACCACAACGGCAAGCAGGTGGATTTCCGCAACGTGATCATCATCATGACCACGAATGCGGGCGCCGCCGACATGGCTCGCCCGGCCTACGGCTTCACCCGCACCAAGCGGGAGGGCGACGACACGGAGGCCGTGAACAGGCTCTTCTCGCCCGAGTTTCGCAACCGCCTCGACGCGATCATCTCCTTCGGCCACCTGCCGAAGGAAGTGGTGCAGAAGGTCGTGGACAAGTTCGTCCTGCAGCTCGAGGCCCAACTGGCCGACCGCAACGTCACCATCGAGCTCACCGACGAGGCGCGGGACTGGCTGGTCGAGCACGGCTACGACGAGGCCATGGGCGCCCGTCCGATGGCCCGCCTGATCCAGATGACCATCAAGACCCCGCTCGCGGACGACGTGCTGTTCGGCCGCCTGAAGGACGGCGGCGCCGTCCGGGTCGTGGTGAGGACGGACGAGATCGGGCTCCAGACCCTCGGCTTCGAGTATCTGGAAGGGCCGGTGAAGCCAAGGCCCGAGAAGGACGTCACCGCCAAGCGGAAGCCGCGGGCCAAGTCGGCCGCGGGGACGAGGACGAAAAAGTCCGTGAAGCCCAAGGGATCCGGTGGTAATGGGGGCGGAGGCATCCGCACCGTTCCGAAGGTTCCCCTGGTTAAGGCATGACGACCGAGCTGCACGAAGGTCCCCTCGAGGCCGCCCCGACGATCGCGAAGGCGAAGCCGACCTGGCGCGAGCAGCGCCGGATCCGGCGTCGCCGGCGGATCTGGTTCGAGGAGATCCTGGGCTGGATCCTCGTCCCGATCATCGTGCTGGGCTGCTATTGGGCGGTCGAAACGGCCATGAATGCGATGGGCACCTCCGTCTCGACGGTCGTAGACGGCGTAAAGGCCATCCTTCACGCGCTCTGAACTCCCTTCGTCGTTCAACGAAAGAGGCCCGTTCCTTTGCCGGAGCGGGCCTCTTTCGTCATGCGCGGCGCTCGCGGGCGGCCTCAGTCCTGCTCGTCCCTCGGCTGCCGGAAGGGAGTGGCGGCGGACAGTTCCGCGGCGACCTCGGACACGTAGCTGCGCTCCCGGTCGAGATAGGCCTTCACCGCCCGCGCCAGGGACGCATCCGCGAAGTCGTGGGCGGAGGAGGTGATCACCGGACGGTAGCCGCGTGCCAGCTTGTGCTCGCCTTGCGCACCGGCCTCCACCCGGTCGAGGCCGCGGGCGATGGCGAAGTCGATGGCCTGGTAGTAGCAGACCTCGAAGTGGAGAAAGGGGTGGTCCTCGATGCAGCCCCAGTTGCGGCCGTAGAGCCGCTGGTCGCCGATGAGGTTGAGGGCTCCGGCGATGTAGCGCCCGTTCCGCTTCGCCATGACGAGCAGGATCCGTTCCGCCAGGCGCTCGCCGAGGAGGGAGAAGAAGGACCGGTTGAGATAGGGGCGGCCCCATTTGCGCGAGCCGGTATCCATGTAGAAGGCGAAGAAGGCGTCCCAGTGATGCTCCCGGATGTCGCCGGCGGTGACCCATTCGACGGCGATTCCGTTCGCGAGCGCGTCGCGGCGCTCCCGCCGGATCGCCTTGCGTTTGCGCGAGGCGAGGGCGCCGAGGAAATCCTCGAAGCTGCCGTAGCCCTCGTTGAACCAGTGGAACTGCTGGTCGTCCCGCCGCAGGAACCCATGGGAGGTCAGGGCGGAGAGGTCCCGTTCCTGGAGAAAGGTCGCGTGGACCGAGGAGGCGCCGGTCTCCTCCCGCAGGGCGCGCAGGCCCGCGACGAGATGGGCGCGGACCGCTCCCTCCGGGTCCCTGGCCGCCAGCAGGCGCGGCCCGCCGACCGGCGTGAAGGGGATCGAGACCTGAAGCTTCGGGTAGTAGTGCCCGCCGGCGCGGGCATAGGCATCCGCCCAGGCATGATCGAACACGTATTCGCCCATGGAGTGGGACTTCAGGTAGCAGGGAGCGGCGCCCTGGAGCGTGCCCGCCTCGTCCTCGACCAGAAGATGGAGCGGCGACCAGCCTGTCCTGGGGCCGACGCAGCCCGCCTCCTCGAGCGCCGAAAGGAAGGCATGGGACACGAAGGGATTGAACGGATCGTCCGACCCGGCGGCATTGTCGCCGCCCATGGCGCAGGCATCCCAGTCGGCGGCCGGGACCGCTTTCAGGCTGGTGGCGATTTTGACCTGGAACGTCACGATGGAGGAGGGCCCCGCCGGTGCTCCCCTAAGCTAGGGAGACGGCGGGGCCGTTGCAATCGGGCGCGCCGTCTCAGGGAAGGAAGCCCTCGAACACCATCTGGTCCGCGTGCTTCTCGGCCCGTGCCCGGTCTTCCGGGTTGCGCACGGTCCAGGTCATGACGGGCAGGTGGCCCAGGAGCCGGCTCAAATAGGTCGAGGCGCAGGGCAGGTCCTTCACGCGCCAGGACAGGAAGTGCGGCTGCGTCTCCTCGAAATGCAGCAGGTTCGCGAACCGGTGCTTCTGCTCCGGCGAGAGGAAGCTGTCGGATTTCGAGGCATATTCCAGTTCGCCGATGAAGCCGCGCGTGATGCCGGGCGCATGCCGGCGGAGATAGGCCACGATGTCCGGGTCGAAGGACTTCACCACGAAGGGACCGGAATAGTCGCTCAGGATCTCGACGACGCGCTTCGCCAGGCGCATGTCGCCATTGAACCGGCTCTTCACCTCGATCACGAGCGGCGTGCGTCCTGCTATCCTGGCCAGGTAGTCCTTGAGGGAGGGGATCTTGTCCCCGCCCTTGGCGCCGGCGATGCCGAGGTCGACGAGTTCGGAGAGCCTGCGCTCCGCGACGAGGCCCGTCCGGCCGGTCAGGCGGTCGAGCTCGAAATCGTGGAACACGATGGCTTCCTCGTCGGCGGTCAGCTGAACGTCGAGCTCGATGGGGAAGCCGCGGGCGATGGCGGCTTCCGCAGCCGCCAGGGTGTTCTCGATCACGCCGTTTGCTTTGTCATGGAGGCCGCGATGGGCGATGGGCTTCGCGACGAGCCAGGAGGGCGTGCTCATTGAACCTCGAACATTCCTTCGACCTCGACGCAGGCATCGAGGGGCAGTTCCGCGACGCCGACCGTGGAGCGGGCATGGCGGCCCTTGTCGCCCAGGGCCTCGACCATCAGGTCGGAGGCGCCGTTCATCACCGGGGCGAGGCCGGCGAAGGTGGGCACCGCATTGATGAACCCGCCGAGGCGCACGCAGCGCACCACCCGGTCGAGATCGCCGACGGCCGCCTTCAGCTGGGCGAGCAGGTTGATGGCGCAGAGGCGGGCGGCCTCCTTGCCGACCTCCGGAGAGACCTCGGCCCCGAGCTTGCCCTTGTGTGCGTCGGCGAGCTTGCCATCGAGGCCCAGGCAGAGCTGGCCGGAGATGACGACGAGGTTGCCCGTGCGGACGAACGGCACGTAGTTGGCCACCGGGGCGGCCGGAGTCGGCAGGGCGATGCCCATGCCTTCGAGTTTCTTTTCGACTGCGCTCATGTAAGCCTCGGAGTGCGATGGTCCGGCCGAGTTGTGGCGGATGAGTCAGACGGACGCAAGCTTGAACATTGCCGTGTCCGCAGGAGCCTTCTATCTTTGAGGCGAGAAGGCCAGAAAGCCAGGAGGACCCATGCGCTCCCTGTTGACGGCGTCGAGCCTCGCTCTCGCCCTGCTGCCGTTCCCGGCCCTGGCGGAGGCGGGCAAGCCCCCGGTCGCGCTGGTCGCCCACCGGGCGGTCTACGACCTCTCCCTGGTGCGGTCCGAGGGCGCCCGCGGCCTGGATGGGGCGCGGGGCCGGATCGCCATGGATTTCGCGGGCGACGCCTGCGAGGGATATACCCTGAAGTACCGCCAGGTGACCGTGCTCGACAGCAGCGAGACGGGAACGCGCACCCTCGACACCCAGACCGCCACCTTCGAGACCGGCGACGGCCAGTCCATGCGGTTCAAGACGGTTTCCACGGTCGGCGGGCGGAACGGAGACGGGGTCGACGGCGATGCGCGGCTGAAGCCGGACGGCTCCCTCGACGTGACGCTCAAGCAGCCCAAGCGCGCGAACTTCTCGGCCGGCGGGAGGGCGATCTTCCCGACGGAGCACCTCAAGCGCCTGATCGAGGCGGCCCGCAACGGCGAGACCACCCTCACCGTCAAGGTCTACGACGGCTCCGACGACGGCAGGAAGGTCTACGACACCCTGGCGGTGATCGGGCGCCGGATCGACGGCGGGGCGGCGAACCTGGAGGGGGCGGTCCGCCAGCCCGCGCTCGAAGGGGTGCCGCGCTGGCCCGTGACGGTGAGCTATTTCACGGAGGGCTCCGGCGACCGGACGCCGGCCTACAAGGTCTCGTTCGAGCTCTACGAGAACGGCATCAGCCGGGCGCTCCGGCTCGACTATGGCGATTTCACCCTGAAGGGCGAACTCCAGAGCCTCCAGATCCAGGCCGCCCAGAAGCAGAGCGCCTGTCAGCGCTGAGGCTTGGGCGGGCTGTTGCGGAGGACGATGCCCTTCTGCAGGGCGTCGGCGCCGAACTTCTCGCGGATCCGGTCGATGGCCGATTCCATGTGGGCCTGCCGGACCACGCTCTGGTCGGCGAGGTCGCCCCTGTCCGCCTCCGCCGCATCGCAGAGGTCGGCGGCCCCGATGCCGATGAGGCGATAGGCGGTGCCGTCGCAGGCGGCCTTCAGCATCTGCCGGCCGTTCTCGAACAGGCGCTGCGCGAGCTGGGTTGCGGGCAGTCCCGAGCGGGTGCGGGTGAGGAGCCGGAAATCCCTGTCCTTGAGCTTCAGGGTGACGCTGCGTCCCGCAAGGCCGGCGGCCTTCAGGCGCCGCGACACCTTCTCCGACAGCCGCCACAGGACCGGCTCCAGGTCGTCGAAGGAGCGCAGGTCCCGCTCGAAAGTGATTTCCGCCGAGACGCTCTTGGTCTCCCGCTCGGTCTTCACCGGCCGTTCGTCCTCGCCCCTGGCGAGCCGCGACAGGCGCTGGGCATCGCGGCCGAGGGCCTCGAACAGCACCTTGGGCGGGACATCCCGCAACTGGCCGATGGTGGCGACGCCCGCCTTCGCCAGCCGGCTCTGCGCCGAGGCGCCGATGCCGGGAATGATCGAGACCGGCTTGCCCGCGAGGAAATCCGCAGCCTCGTTCCGGCCGATGATGGAGAAGCCGCGGGGCTTCTCGAGGTCCGAGGCGATCTTCGCAAGGAATTTGTTGTAGGACAGGCCCACGGAGACGGTGATCCCGAGTTCCTCCTCGACGCGCAGGGCGAATTTCGCGAGGGTGAGGGCGGGGCTGCCGTGATGCAGGCGTTCGGTGCCGGACAGGTCTAGGAAGGCCTCGTCGATGGAGACCGGCTCCACCAGCGGGGTCAGCTCGAGCATCATCTCCCGCACGGCGCGCCCGGCGATGCGGTACTTCTCGATGTTCGGCTTGATCACCACCGCATGGGGGCAGGCCTGCAGGGCCTTGAACATGGGCATGGCCGAGCGCACGCCGTAGGTGCGGGCCACGTAGCAGGCGGTGGAGACGACCCCGCGCTTGCCGCCGCCGACGATCACCGGCCTGTCGGCGAGGCTCGGGTCGTCCCGCTTTTCCACGGCGGCGAAGAACGCGTCGCAGTCCACGTGCGCGATCGCCAGCGCGTCCCGCTCCGGATGGCGGAGCAGGCGAGGGGACCCGCAGGCGCCGCAGCGCTCTGCGGCCGGGGCGCTCAGGGTCAGGCAATCGCGGCAGAGGGGTCCGCTCACGGTGGCGCCTATTCGAACTCCGAGGGCGACAGGGTCCGCCGCGCCTCCATGATCCGCTCGGGGACGGTCTCCATCTCCTGCGCGAGGGCGATCAGCAGCGGCTCGTCGGCGGCGACGTAGTCCAGGATCCCGGCGAGGAAGCCGGGCAATGCCGCCGCCGCCCGGATCGTCTGCGCCTGCAGCCCGGACACGGCCATGAACCGGCCCAGGCGCTCCTCGTCGGCGGCGATCCGGGAGAAGGCTTCGAGCGCTACGCGTTCGGCTTCCTCTGCGGAAATTTTCTTGGCGGCTGGTTTCATGGCGAAAGGTTTCGTCGCGACTGGTTTCATGGGCAGGATTTGCATTTCATCAATAGGTTTCAATCTACGGTCATCATCGGATGAAGTGGCAGGCCGGGGAAGCCGGTTGGGAGCCCTGGGACAGCGGCAATGAAGAAGACCGTGCTCATCGTTGAGGACAACGAACTCAACATGAAGCTTTTCAACGATCTCCTCGAGGCGCACGGCTATGCCACCCTCAAGACCGGGCATGGCATCGAGGCCATGGAGCTGGCAAGGGCCCACAAGCCGGACCTGATCCTCATGGACATCCAGCTGCCGGAGGTCTCGGGCCTGGAGGTCACCCGCTGGCTCAAGGCGGACGAGGAGCTGAAGTCGATCCCCGTCATCGCGATCACCGCCTTCGCCATGAAGGGGGACGAGGAACGGATCCGCGAGGGAGGTTGCGAGGCCTATCTCTCCAAGCCCATCTCCGTGGCCAAGTTCCTGGCCACCGTGAAGACCTATCTCGACGCCGATGCGCCCCGGTCCTGATCGGTCGGGCGTGCGGCTTTGGTTCGATTTTTTCCGCAAAACGATTCTTGTTTTCCACAATTCTCGTGCTAGCCTCCGCCAAATTCCCGCATTTGGGCCCCTTTGCGCGCTTGCGCTCCCGAATGTTTCCTATATGTTCATGCCAGATCCTCCGCTAGAGCGGAGCAGGCATGCCCTACGGATGCTCAGGTCCGCCGCATCTCCTGGGACTTCGTAGGCTCGGCCAGCTGGAGGCGGGACGTTGCCTCCTCAACACCGTCGCCAGCTGGCCACCTCTCTCCTTCTTGCGAATCTCTCCAGCCATCGGTAGGGGCGCCCTTCCGGCCCCCACGGACTCACGCGTGGCTTGCAGGTGCGGTCCGGGTGCCACGCGCCGGATCCGCCCATGGCCGAGAGCCGGATCCTGTGCCAAGCCGATCCGCGGTGCGATCGGCTTGGCGCCTCTTCTGAAGGATGCCGGTGCGGAAAATGGCGTTATGCTTAACCGTTCCTGAAAATTGTCGCCGCTCCGTCTAGTCATAGGCTGTCGGATGGCTGCGAAATCCTTCCCGTAACAAGCCTATAGACCGTTGACGGCATGTATTCCCTCGACACAACCGGGTGACGGTGGGGACCTTCTACGAAACTTTTACTATTCCGCGGCCATGCTCCTCCCACATTGTCTCCGCCAGCGACGGGAGGGTTCTTTCCATGAGCGGCCATTGGAATACGCAGGATACGATCACGGAAGAGCGCCTGACGAAGGCCCTGGAGGTCCTGTCCTCCGTCGTCGCGGAGCATGGCGAGAAGCATCTTCCGCTGCTCCGGATGATCGAGGGGCAGCTCGCCCAGCTCCGGGCCCGCAAGGAGCGGCGCGAACAGGCTCCTGCGCTGCCCGAGACCATGGAGAAGGTCGCGTAGGGCGCGGAACGCTCCCCTTAGAGCATCGGACGCGAACGCGAACTCACGTCCGATGCGCCAGGCTTTTGATTTCGAGCATCTTTTCGCGCAAAACCGGTTCCCACTTTTGCGCTCGATGCTCTAGCCTCTCAACGGGACCGGAATCCGCCCGCCGGGCGGATCCTCCGCAGGCGCGGCACGCGGGCCGGGCGCCCGTTCTGATTACCCAGTCATCACCGTTGCGCGTTCGGGCACCGGGGCGCACTCTTGTCGACAGCTGCTTTCTGCAGCGGCAGCGGGCAAGCCCGGGAGACGGCACGGATGGACTGCCCTCCCGGGCTCGTCATTTTCAGGCGGCGCCCGTCGCCTTCGGACCTGCCGGTTCGGCCTCTCAGGGCACGCCGAGAATCTTCTCGATCCGGTCGAGCGCGGACAGGAACGGACCCGCTTCCGCTCCGAGTTCCTCGAGGATCCGCTTCTCGAAGGCCAGCGCCTTCGGCACGATCTGCTGATACACCCTGCGACCGAGCGCCGTGAGGGTGAGAAGCTCCTCCCGCCGGTCCTCCTCGCTCTCCTCCCGCTTCAGCCAGCGCCGCTCCTCCAGAGCCCGCACGGCGCGACTCACCTTGGTCTTGTGCATGGAGGAGTGGCGGCCGATGGCCTTGGCGCTGATCCCGTCCGATTGCCCGAGGGTCGCCAGCACGCGCCATTCCGGAATCGTGAGGTCGTGATGCGGGCCGTAGACCGAGCGGAAATCCTGCGAGATCGCGGCGCCGATCCGGTTGAGGCGATAGGGGAGAAACCGCTCGAGCTGAAGGGTTGCCATGGCGTTGTTGGTTACAAAAGTAACGGTTACAAGTTGGACCAATTCTAGGAGGTGACGACCATGAATGTCCAGAATCCGTCCTTCAAGACCCAGGCCGCCGTCCTGCAGGAGACCGCCCTGCAGCCCGGCTACATGTCCGGCTTCGGCAACGGCTTCGAGACCGAGGCGCTGCCCGGCGCACTGCCCGTCGGCCGCAACTCGCCGCAGAAATGCCCTTACGGCCTTTATGCGGAGCAGCTCTCCGGCTCGCCCTTCACGGCGCCACGCACCACCAACGAGCGCTCGTGGCTCTACCGTATCCGTCCGACCGTGAGTCATTGGAGCGAGTTCCGAAAGGCCGATATCGGCCTCTGGCGGACCGCTCCCGCACCGGAGGTGGAGGTGCCGATCGGCCCCATGCGGTGGGACCCGATTCCGCTGCCCGAGGGACAGGTGTCCTTCCTCGAAGGCATCCGCACCATCACCACAGCGGGCGATGCGGCCACGCAGGCCGGCATGGGCACCCATGTCTACCTCATCACCCGCTCCATGGTGGACGAGTATTTCTACAATGCCGACGGCGAGATGCTGTTCGTCGCCCAGCAGGGCTCCATCAGGCTCTGGACCGAGTTCGGCATCATCGACATCGAGCCGGGCGAGATCGCCGTCATCCCGCGCGGCATGAAGATCCGCGTCGAGCTGCACGACGGGCCGGCGCGGGGCTATATCTGCGAGAACTACGGCGGCGCCTTCACCCTGCCGGAGCGCGGGCCCATCGGTGCCAACTGCCTGGCCAACCCGCGCGACTTCCTCACCCCCGTTGCGGCCTACGAGGACAAGGACGCGCCGTCGAAGCTCTACGTGAAGTGGGGCGGCTCCCTGTGGGTGGCGGACATCGAGCACTCGCCGCTGGACGTGGTGGCGTGGCACGGCAACTACGCGCCCTACAAGTACGACCTGCGCCGCTACTCGCCGGTCGGGCCGGTCCTGTACGACCACGCGGATCCCTCGATCTTCACGGTGCTGACCTCGCCTTCGGAAACGCCCGGCACCGCGAACGTCGACTTCGTCATCTTCCCGGACCGCTGGCTCGTCGCCGAGAACACCTTCCGTCCGCCGTGGTACCACATGAACGTCATGAGCGAGTTCATGGGGCTGATCTACGGCGTGTACGACGCCAAGACCGGCGGCGGCTTCGTGCCCGGCGGCATGTCGCTGCACAACACCATGCTGCCGCACGGGCCGGACGTGGACGCGTTCGAGAAGGCGAGCAATGTCGAGCTCAAGCCGCACAAGCTGGAGGGGACGATGGCCTTCATGTTCGAGACCCGCTTCCCGCAGCGCGTGACGGCCTTCGCGGCGCAGACGGAGTCGCTGCAGAAGGACTACGGAGCCTACGGCCGCAAGCTCAACAAGCACTTCAACCCGAACAAGAGATAAGCCGGTCGATGGTTCAGCTCGATCAAACCCACGATCCGAAGCGCGAAAGCTGGGTGCACTCGGCCAACGGCCATCCCGACTTCCCGATCCAGAACCTGCCGCTCGGGGTGTTCAGTCCCCGGAACGGCGGGCCCCGGGGCGGGGTCGCCATCGGCGACAGCATCCTCGACCTGCCGGCCGCCCTCGCGGCCGGCCTCTTCACGGGGGAGGCGGCACAAGCGGCGGAGGCCGCCTCGGGCCCGGCGCTCAACGGGTTCCTCGCCCTCGGCGCGGGGCCGCGTCGGGCCCTGCGGGCCAGGCTTTCCGAGGTCCTCGCCAAGGACAGCCCGGACCGGGGCAGGGCGGAGGCGTGCCTGCACGCCGCCGCCGACTGCACGCTGCATCTGCCTGCGCGGATCGGCGACTACACCGACTTCTACGTCGGCATCCACCACGCCACGAATGTCGGCAAGCAGTTCCGCCCCGACAATCCGCTCCTGCCGAACTACAAGCACATTCCCATCGGCTACCACGGCCGCGCCTCCTCGATCCGGCCCTCCGGGACTCCGGTGAAGAGGCCGCGCGGGCAGACGAAGCCGCCGGATGCGGCGGCGCCTGGCTTCGGACCGAGCCAGCGGCTCGACTACGAGCTCGAACTCGGCGTCTGGGTCGGTCCGGGCAACGGTCTCGGCGAGCCGATCCCGGTGGCGGAGGCCTCTGCGCATGTGGGTGGCTACTGCCTCCTGAACGACTGGTCCGCGCGGGACATCCAGGCCTGGGAATACCAGCCCCTCGGCCCCTTCCTCGCCAAGAATTTCGCGAGCACCGTCTCGCCCTGGATCGTCACCCCTGAGGCGCTGGCCCCCTTCCGGATTCCCCAGCCCCGCCGGCCGGAGGGCGATCCGGAACCGCTGCCCTATCTCATCGACGAGGCCGACAAGAAGGCGGGGGCGCTCGACCTCGAACTCGAGGTTCTCCTCATCACGCCGGGACTGCGCGAGAAGGGGCTGCCGCCCCATCGCCTCGCCCTGTCCAACGCACGGCACATGTACTGGACGGTCGCGCAGATGATCGCGCACCACACCTCGAACGGCTGCAACCTGCAGCCGGGCGACCTGCTCGGCACCGGGACGATCTCGGGGCCGGACCTGACGAGCTGCGGCAGCATTCTGGAGACGACGCAGGGCGGAAAGAACCCCGTCGTCCTCGCCTCGGGCGAGGAGCGCCGCTTCCTCCTGGACGGGGACGAAGTGATCCTTCGCGCCCGCGGGCGCCGCGACGGGTATGCCTCCATCGGCTTCGGCGAATGCCGGGCCGTCATCCTTCCCGCCGGCTGAGAGATCCTCGTCGCACGACCGGTCCCGAGACGATCCGGAGCCGAGACGGATCCTCCGCGAGTGGCGCCGCCGTGATGCGGCGCCATTATCGCTTGCGCTGCCTTCCCTCAACTCCGGCCCCCATCGGCGGAGGCTCCAGGCGTTTGTCTATTGCAAACGCGTTCGTTGTGAGCTACCAGTTAGGGAAGCTCTGACAAAGGAGTGCCAACAACAAGAAGCTGATGGGAAGGAACGCCTAGCATCCGGGACGGCCGGTTCTCGGCCGCCGCCATGGGCGACATGCGCCGGCGCGCGATCCCTCCCTTCGGTTCAACCTTTCGCAGCCTGATGGGCGAACGACCTGTCGCAGGTCTCGCCGCGGCCTTGGGCCCGTTCAACCGGACGGGCCATGAGCCGGAACCGAACAGAATCCGAAGAGGGATGGATACATGACGCCTAAGAACGCAGCCCTGAAAGCAATCCTGCTGAGCGGCGCTCTCGCCGTTTCGTCGGCAGCCTACGCGCAAGAGATCAAGATCGGCTTCAACGGCGATCTCTCGGCGTCGCCGTCCGCGCAGAGCGGGCAGGCGGGCGTGCTCGGCATCCAGGCCGCCATCGACGACATCAACGCGGCGGGCGGCGTCCTCGGCCGCAAGCTGACGCTCGTGGTGCGCGACGATCTTTCCCAGCCGCCGAAGTCGATCCAGAACATGAGCGACCTGATCGACAACGAGAAGGTCGTCGCCGTGCTTGGTCCGACCAATTCCGGCAACGCGCTCGCCTGGAAGCACATTCCGAACCAGAAGAAGAACCCCTCCATCGGCTGTATCGGCTCGGCGACCGACATCACCAAGCCCGGCAGCGCCAATGCCGAGAACTACATGTTCCGCGTGTCGATGGTGGACCGGGCGCAGGTCGCGGGCCTCATCGCCTATGCCAAGAACAATCCCTCCACGAAGAAGGTCGGCTTCCTGGTCGAGACCACCGGCTACGGCCAGGGCGGCCTCAAGGACCTCCAGGAACTTGCGGAGGCCAAGGGGCTGAAGTCGGTCGCGGTGGAGAAGTTCGGCGTGAACGACACCGACATGACCTCGCAGCTCAACAAGATGAAGGCGGCGGGCGTAGACACGGTTCTCGTCTGGGCGCAGGGCACGCCGATCGGCCAGCTCGTCCGCAGCATGGAGAAGATCGACTACTTCCCCCTGACGCTCACCTCGTGGTCGTCGGACAACGCGAGCTTCTTCGACACGGCGGGCAAGGCCCTCGCCGAGAAGCCGATCTTCATGCGCACGATCACGGAAGACCGTACGCCGAAGCAGCAGCAGCTCTACGACCGCCTCGCTCCCAAAATGGCGTCTAAGAGCGCCTTCAGCTTCGCGGCTCACTGCTACGACGCCCTCATGATCACCGCGGCTGCGATCAAGCAGGCGGGCAGCACGGACGGCGCCAAGATGCGCGAGGCGCTGGAGAACCTCCAGGCTCCGGTGGAAGGCATCATGAAGACCTACAACAAGCCCTTCTCGCCGGCCGAACATGAGGCCCTCACCGCTGCCGACTACCGGTGGACGCGCTGGAAGGACGGCAAGCTCGTCTCCTACAGCGACGACGTGGTGAAGGCGCTCAAGCCTTCCGACTTCGCGCAATAAGCTCTTCGTATCGAAACGGACCCGCCGGTCTCCGGTCCGACGGGTCCGGGATTCTCCACCGTTGGAGCGCGCCCATGCTGGACGTCTACATCCAGACCCTGCTGAGCGGTCTCGCGGTCGGGGGCGTCTACGCCCTGATCGCCCTGGGTTTCAGCATCACCTTCACGACCACCAAGACGCTCAACTTCGCGCAGGGCGAGTTCATCTCCTTCGGCGCCTTCGTGGGCGTGACGGTGCTCCTCCTCCTGTCCGGTCTCGCGAGCGCGACGACCGCCGTGCCGGGCGAGGCTGCGGCCGGGTGGCGCTATCCGGCGGCGGTGATCGTCGCGGGCGTGGTCGCCGGCTTCATGGGAATCCTCATCTTCCTGCTTGCGGTCCGGCCCTTCGCGGGCAAGGGCGGCATGAACTGGGTGATGAGCACCATCGGCTTCGGCGTGATCCTCCAGAGCCTCGGCCTCGCCGTCTGGGGGCCCGCGCCGGTCATGGTGCCGTCGCCGCTCGGCGACGACGTCCTTCGCATCGGCGGAGCGGGCGTCCGGCCGCAGGAGTTGCTGGTGCTCGCCTGCGCCATCCTCATCATGCTCGCCCTCGACCTGGTGATGCGCCGGTCGCGGATCGGCAAGGCGATGATGGCGGTGGCCCATTCGCCGCAGACCGCGAGCCTCATGGGCATCAACGTCACCCTGGTCATGGTCGGCGCCTTCGCCCTGTCCAGCGGGCTCGCCGGCGTGGCGGGCGTCCTCATCGCGCCCATCGCCTCGGCGTCCCTGTTCATGGGCATGGGCTTCGCGCTCAAGGCCTTCTCGGGCGCCATCATCGGCGGCCTCAACAACCCGCGCGGCTGCATCTACGGCGGCTTCATCCTCGGTGTGTTCGAATCGGCCGTCGGCCTCTGGCAGGCGCAGTGGCGCGAGATCGTCGTCTTCGGGCTGATCATTCTGGTTCTGGCGTTCCGCCCGGCAGGCCTCTTCGGCCAGGCCGCCGTCGACAAGGTGTAGTTCGCATGCGCCACATCATCGGATCCGTCGCGCTCGTGGCCGTCCTGGCGGCGGCCGCCTCGTTCATCCAGAATGAATTCTATCTGCGCACGCTGTTCATGATCTGCGTCTACTTCCTGTGCGCCGCGGGCATGAACGTGCTGCTGGGCTTCGCCGGCCAGAAATCCCTCGGCCAGGCCGGCCTCTTCGCGGCGGGCGCCTATGCGGTCGCGCTGCTCACCACCCGCTACGAAGTCGGTCCCTGGATCGCCCTCGTCCTGGCCTGCGCAGTCTCGGCCTTCTTCGGCATCCTGATCGCCGTGCCCTCCCTGCGGGTGCGGGGGCCGAGCCTCGCCATGGTGACCCTCGCCTTCGGCATCGTCATCGAGAAGCTGGTGACGGAGGGCTCCGAGGTGTTCGGCGGCGCCATGGGAATCTACGCGATCCAGCCGCTCCACATCGGAGGCGTGCCGTTCACGATGGTCCAGTGGGTCTGGTTCGGCCTGCTGCTGTGCCTCGTCACCCATCTTCTGCTGCGCAATCTCCTGCGCGGGCGCTACGGACGCGCCTTCCTGTCCCTCCAGGCCGACGAGATCGCCGCGGGCGCGGTAGGCGTCGCCGTTTATCGCTACAAGGTGCTGGCCTTCGTCATCGCAGCCGTCACCTGCGGCCTCGCCGGCGCCCTGGTGGCCCAGCAGAACCAGTACATCAATTCCGACTTCATCAACTTCCACCTGTCGGTGTTCATCCTCCTGCTCGTCCTCTTCGGAGGCAGCGGATCCCTCTACGGCCCGCTGCTCGGTTCGGTGACGCTGGTCATCATCGGCGCGCTCGTGGCGCGCTGGACCTGGATCGAGCACTTCGTCAACGGCGCGCTCCTGCTGTTCGCCCTCTATGCGATGCCGAAAGGGTTGGCCGGAGTGTTCGGCAGCCTGTTCCGGAAGCTGGGGGTCGGATCGCACGGCGCTTCCGCTCTGTCGCCGGGCGCAGGCCGGGCCGCGCCGAGGCTGCCGACGCGGGCGGTTCCCAAGTCGGCTTCGGCGGGGCTGCTCAGCGCCGAAGCCCTGAACAAGGCCTTCGGCGGCGTGGTGCCGGCGAAGGACGTCTCGGTCCTGCTGACCGAGGGCCACATCCATGCGCTCATCGGGCCGAACGGCGCCGGCAAGAGCACCTTCATCAACATGCTCACCGGCATCATCCAGCCGGATCGCGGCAAGGTCACCTTTCTGGGCTCCGACATCACGCGCCAGACGGTCCACGACATCTGCCGGCACGGGGTTGCCCGCACCTTCCAGAACCTCCGCCTCTTCAAGGATCTGTCGGTCCGCGAGAACGTCCTGCTCGGCCAGCATTCGCGGATGCGCAACGGCTTCCTCTCCTCCCTGCTCGGCCTGCCGAAGGCGTGGCGCGAAGAGGCGAAGGCGCTGGAGAAGGTGAACGGGATCCTCGCCTTCACGGGCCTGTCGCAATACGCCGACGCGCCGGCGGGCAGCCTCGCCTACGGCCTCCAGCGCCGGGTCGAGCTGGCGAGGGCCCTGGCGTCGGAGCCGCTGCTCCTCCTCCTCGACGAGCCCGCCGCCGGATTGAACCCGCAGGAGACGGCGGAACTCGGCCAGCTCCTGGTGCGAATTCGCGACGAGGGCATCACCATTCTCCTGATCGAGCACCACATGGACTTGGTCATGTCCATCTCGGACCACGTGATCGTCCTCGATTACGGGCAGAAGATCGCCGAGGGCGCGCCGAGCAAGGTCCAGGCGGATCCGCGGGTCATGGAAGCCTATCTCGGCACGACCGTCGAGGCGGCCTGAGGGGAGGGAGCGAGATGCTGACACTTCAGAACGTTGATCTCGCCTACGGCCCGATCACGGCCGTGCGCGGCGCCTCCATCGAGGTCTCGGCGGGGGAGGTGGTCGCCATCGTGGGCGGCAACGGCGCGGGCAAGAGCACGCTTCTCAAGGGAATCGCCGGCCTGATGCCGGTGGGCGCCGGGCGCATCGTGTTCGAGGGCGAGGACGTGTCGCGGCTTGCGCCGCATCGCCGGGTCGCACGGGGCATCGCCCTGTCGCCGGAGGGACGGCAGGTCTTTCCCGACCAGACCGTCTACGACAACCTCACCCTGGGAGCCTATTTCCGCCGCCTGCCGAACGATGCCCTGGAGGCCGAGATCGAGGAGCAGTTCAGGCTCTTTCCCCGCCTGAAGGAGCGCCGCGACCAGCTCGCCGTGACGCTCTCGGGGGGCGAGCAGCAGATGCTCGCCATCGCGCGGGCCCTGATGAGCAAGCCCCGCCTGCTTCTCCTCGACGAGCCGTCCCTGGGCCTCGCGCCGAAGATCATCCAGGAGATCTTCGACATCATCGCCTCCCTGCGCCGGTCCGGCATCACCATCCTGCTCGTCGAGCAGATGGCGAACATGGCGCTCGCCATCGCCGACCGGGCCTATGTGCTCGAGACGGGCAGTGTTACATTGTCGGGAACCGGGCGGCAGCTCCTTCACGACCCGAAGGTGCGGGCCGCCTATCTCGGAGTGTCCCATGGCGCGGCGTGAGACGGCCCCTGCCGTCGGGCGGACGGCATCCGCCGCCACGGGCAAGGCGAAGGAGGCGGGGCGGTCCATGAGCATCGACGGACGCGGCGTGCAATCGGTCGAGGTCGGCGGAAGAATCCTCTCGGCGCTCGTGCGGGCGGGCAGGCCGCTGATGCTGCGGGAGCTCGCCGCCATGGCCGAGGTCGCGCCCGCCCAGGCTCACGCCTACCTCCTGAGCTTCCGCAAGATCCAGCTCGTGGAGCAGGATGCGGGGAGCGGGCGCTATCGTCTCGGACCTTTCGCCCTCCAGCTCGGGATCGCCCGGATGCGGAGCTTCGACCCGCTGCGGCTTGCGGGCGCCGCGGTCGTGGAGCTTGCGGAGGAGACGGGCCTGATGGTGACGATCGCCGTGTGGGGCACGCACGGCCCGACCATCGTCCAGGTCCAGGAGGGCAACGACCAGGTCCACGTCAACGTGCGCGCCGGAACCGTCTATTCGATCACCGGCACCGCCACCGGCAAGATCTTCGCGGCCTTCATGCCGTCCAAGATCGTCGAGGCGCAGCTGGCCGAGGAGCTGCGCAAGGGCGCACGCATCCAGAGCGTCGGCACGCCGACCTCGCGCAAGGAGCTCGAGGCGGAGGTCGAGAAGGCGAAGCGCCTTGGCTACGCGCCCACGGAAAGCAAGCCTGTGACCGGCATCAACGCGCTCGCCGCGCCGGTCTTCGATCACAGCGGACAGATGCAGCTCGCCATCACCCTCATCGGGCCGACCGGCGTGCTCGACGTCGGGCCGGACAGCGCCGACGCGAAGACGCTGCTGGCATTCACCCGCAGGCTGTCGGCGGAGCTCGGCTACACGCCGCATGCCGTCGAGGCGGTTGCGGAGCCCGAAGCCGCTCCTGCGCAGGCAGCAAGTCCGGGAAGGCGCAGGCGCTCCGCCTGAGCGCCCACGTTTCGTTCGCACCGTTCGCGCCGCCGCGCCGGGCAGAGGACCGGCGCGGCTTTCGCCGTTCTCAGGCGGACTCCGGCCGGATATTTGGAAGACGAAACGCATTCGCTATTGGCGAACGTGTTCGTCATATGCTTATCTGTCGAAAAGGGCCCGCGACGCCGCACGAGGCCAGGGACGGGTGCATTCCAAGATCGGACAAGGGAGCTGGAACGATGCTGCTGGAAGGGCGAATCGCACTTGTGACGGGAGCGGGGCAGGGGAACGGGGCCGCCATCGCCCGCGGCCTCGCAGCGGAAGGGGCGCGGGTGATCGTCACCGATCTGAACGGCGATGCGGCGGCGCGGACCGCCCAGGACATTATCGCCAAGGGCGGCGAAGCCTGGTCCTACGCGCTCGACGTTGCGGACGCGGAGGCCTGCCAGGCGCTCGCCCGGGAGGTCGAAGCCTCGATCGGACAGGTCTCGATCCTCGTCAACAACGCGGGAATCTGCCCGCGCAACACCATCGACAGTCCCGACGTGCGGCGTTCCTGGAACGCCGCGATGCAGGTCAATCTCGACGGCACGCTGAACGTCACCCTCGCCTTCGTCTCCGCCCTCAGGGCCACGAAGGGTACGGTGATCAACATGGCCTCCATCGCCTCCTTCGTGTCGACCTCGACCTCGATCAGCTATTCGACCTCGAAGGCGGCCGTGCGCATGCTGACCCAGAACCTCGCGCAGGAACTCGCCAAGGACGGCGTGCGGGTGAACGCCATCGCCCCCGGCACGCTCAACACGCCGATGACGGAGGCGACCCGCAACGACCCGGAGCGGGCGAAGCGCTTCCTCTCCCGCATCCCCCTCGGCCGCTTCGGCGAGCCGGAGGAACTCGTCGGGCCCACCGTGTTCCTCGCATCCAGCATGTCGAGCTACGTGACGGGCACCACTCTCGTCGTCGACGGCGGTTATCTGGCGGTGTGAGGAGGCGGGCATGATCGTGCGGATGGGCCTTTTGACCCGCAGGCCGGGAACGAGCGAAGCCTCCTTTCGCGAGCACTGGCGCAAGGTGCACGGCCCGCTGGCGGCGCGGCTGCCGGGCCTGAGGCGCTACGTTCAGAACCATGTGACCGACCGGCGCCAGCTCGCTATCGACCATGCGCGCGGCACATGGTCCATCGACGGGATCTCCCAGCTGTGGTTCGACAGCGTCGAGGACATGAACCGCGCCGTCGCGTCGGAGGCCTATGCGGATGTCGCGCGAGACCACGTGACCTTCGTCGGCGATACCGGGCTGGTGACGACGGTGCCGAACGTGGTGGTTCCGGTGGACCCCTCTGCCGGGCCCCTCGTGAAGCGCATGTCTATCCTCACCCGGAAACCCGGCCTGACGCCGGAGGCGTTCAGGGACGAGTGGTGGGGCTTCCACGCGGAGGCGGTGAAGAAGTTCCCCAATCTCATGGGCTACACGCAGAACCTCGTGGTGGACCGCAGCGCCGGCCTCGGGGCTCCCTCCTCCTACGAGGCCCTGCCCATCGACGGGATCGTCGAGCTCTGGTTCCGCTCCGTCGCCGACATCGAGGCAGCCTTCCGCTCTCCGGCGGCCGACGTCTCGCAGACGCACGCGCTCAGCTTCATCTCCGAGATCACGACATTCCTCGTGGACGTGCACGAGGTGGTCTGACGAAAGCGGCCGAGGGCCGCGGAAGATGTCGCGGGTATCTTGAAATAGCGAATGCGTTCGTCTAAAACAAATTAACGAACGCATTCGCAAATGCTGAATCGAAAGCGCTCCAGCGAGGCCGAAGAGCCCGGGGGCGAGGTGAGGAGCGCCATGAAGCCGACGAAATCCGTAACGTGCGATGTTCTTGTGGTGGGGTCCGGCGCCGGCGGCTTCTCGACCGCCCTGACGGCCCGTCTTCACGGCCTCGACGTGATCATCGCCGAGAAGGAGCCCGTCTTCGGCGGAACGACGGCGCGCTCCGGCGGCTGGATGTGGATCCCCTGCAATCCGCTGGCGCAGAAGGAGGGCTTCAAGGATTCGCGCGAGGCGGCCCGCACCTACCTCCAGCACGAGGCCGGAAATCACTTCGATGCCGCGCGGGTCGACGCCTTCCTGGAGAACGGCCCCAAGATGGTGGAGTTCTTCCAGGAGAACACCGAGATGGATTTCACCCTCGGCCCGGCCTTCTCCGACTACCACCCGGACGCACCGGGCGGCACGTCGGGCGGGCGCTCCATCGTCGCCACGCCCTATGACGGGCGCAGGCTCGGCAAGGAGATCGCGCGCCTGCGGCCGCCGCTGCGGGAGATTACCTTCCTTGGCATGATGATCGGGTCCGGCAAGGAGCTTCTCCACTTCTTCAACGTGACGCGCTCGGTCAAGTCCGCGGCCTATGTGGGCGTGCTGCTCGCGAAATACGCGCGGGATCTCGTCTCCCACGGCCGGGCCATGCGCCTGACCAACGGCAACGCCCTCATCGGGCGGCTCGCGAAGTCGGCCATCGACCAGAACATCCCGATCTGGACCTCCTCGCCGGTGAAGGACCTGATCGTGGAGAACGGCGCCGTGAAGGGCGCCCTGGTGGAGACGGAGCAGGGCATTGTGGAAGTGCGCACCCGCTGCGGCGTCGTGCTCGCGGCCGGCGGATTCCCGCAGGACGTGCTGCGCCGCAAGGAACTCTTTCCCCACGCTCCGACGGGCGCCGAGCACTGGTCGCCCGCTCCTCCCGGCAACACCGGCGACGGCATCCGCCTGGGCGAGCGGGTCGGCGGACGCGCCGCGGAAGGGCTGCCGAACGCGGCCGCCTGGGTTCCCGTGTCGCTGGTGCCGCGCCGCGACGGGACGCACGGTCCGTTCCCGCACTTCATCGACCGCGGCAAGCCGGGCGTGATCGCGGTGACGAAGCGCGGCAAGCGCTTCACCAACGAGTCCAACTCCTATCACGATTTCGTCCAGGCGATGGTGAGCGCCTGCGGCGACGATCCGGAGAAGGCGGCGTGGCTCATCGTCGACCACCCGACGATCCGGCGCTACGGCCTCGGCTTCGTGAAGCCGTTCCCGGTGCCGCTCGCGCCCTACCTGCAGAACGGGTATCTCCTCAAGGGGCGGACCCTGCGCGAACTCGCCGCGAAGGCGGGCATCGACCCGGCGGCGCTCGGGCAGACGGTCGAGACCTACAACCGCGATGCGCGCAGGGGCGAGGACCCGCAGTTCCGGCGCGGCAGCACCGCGTACAATCGCTATCTGGGCGATCCGGACCACAAGCCCAACCCCTGCGTGGGTCCCATCGAGCGCGGACCGTTCTATGCGGTCAAGGTGGTGCCCGGCGACCTGGGCACCTTCGCCGGCCTCAAGACCGATGCGGATGCGCGCGTGGTCGATGCGAACGGGCAGGCGATCCCCGGCCTTTATGCGGTCGGCAACGACATGGCCAGCATCATGGGCGGCAACTATCCCGGCGGGGGCATTACCCTCGGGCCCGCCATGACCTTCGGCTACATCGCGGGCCGGCACCTGGCCGGTGTCGGGACGCAGGACCGTCCCGCCGCCGACCGTCCGGCGGCGTAGCGGCGATGGCATCGGACCAAGCCCCGTCGGGAGGCGAGCGATGAGTCCCGACCATGGACCCCCGCGCCTGTTCACGCCCCTGACGGTCCGGGACGTGACGCTGAAGAACCGGGTCGTCGTCTCGCCCATGTGCCAGCATTCCGCCGAGCCCGGCGGAGTGGCCGGTGCCTGGCATCTGGTTCATCTCGGAAAGTTCGCCCTGGGCGGGGCGGGGCTGATCTTCGTCGAAAGCACCGCGGTCGAGCCAGGCGCGCGCATCGGCATCCGCGACGTCGGCCTCTGGTCGGACGCGCAGGTTGCCCCCTTCAAGAGCATTGTCGACTTCGTGCATGCGAACGGCGCCGCCATCGGCGTGCAGCTCGCCCATGCGGGGCGCAAGGCGGGCTCGCAGGCCCTGTGGGAGGGCGGCCGTGCGCTCACCGTGGAGCAGCTCCGTGCCACGGGCGAGCCGTGGCGGCGCGTCGGCCCGAGCGCCGTCGCCGCCGGGCCGGAGTGGTCGGTGCCGGACGCCCTCGATCGTGAGGGGATCGCGGAGATCCGGCGGATGTTCGCCGCCGCCGCCGAGCGGGCGGACCGGGCTGGTTTCGACGTGCTGGAGCTGCATTTCGGACACGGCTATCTGGTGGCCTCGTTCCTCTCGCCCCACGCGAACCTTCGCGACGACGCCTATGGCGGCTCGCGCGAGAACCGCATGCGCCTCGCCATCGAGATCGCGCGCGACGTGCGGGCGGTCTGGCCGGAGGGCAAGCCGCTCTTCGTGCGCATCTCGGCCGTGGACGGAACGGCCGACGGCTGGGGGCTGGACGATTCGGTCGTCCTCGCCCGCGAGCTGAAGGCCGTGGGCGTCGACGTGATCGACTGTTCGTCCGGCGGGCTGTCGGACGAGACGCGCAACATGAACGTCCCGCGCGGGCTCGGCTTCCAGGTGCCGTTCTCGGAGCGCATCCGCCGCGAGGCGGAGGTGATGACGCAGGCAGTCGGCGTGATCCTCGACGGGCCGCAGGCGGAATCGATCCTGGAAGAGGGCGGGGCCGACCTGATCGCCGTCGGGCGCCAGGCGCTCTACGATCCCTACTGGGCGCATCACGCGGCCCATGCGCTGGGCTACGACCTCGGGTTCGAGGGGTGGCCGGTCCAGCATGGGCCCTGGCTCGCGAAGCGGGCGCCCCTCATGGAAAAACTGAAGCACAGGGACGGCGCCCTCGAAAGCCTTACGGGCGTGCGCCGTCAGATGGGAGAAGCATGACGATGACAGCCAAAGCCTTTGCGTCGACGGGAGATCTTTCGGAGAAGAGGGTGTCGTTTACGGAGATCGGGCCGGGTCTTTACGCCTACACGGCGGAGGGCGACCCGAACACCGGCGTGATCGTCGGCGACGACAGCTGCATGGTGATCGACACCCAGGCCACCCCCGCCATGGCGGAGGACGTGATCGCGCGGGTGCGCCGCGTCACCGACAAGCCGATCAAGTACGTGGTGCTCTCGCACTATCACGCGGTGCGGGTGCTGGGCGCCTCCGCCTACAACGCGCAGGGCATCCTCGCCTCCCGGGCCACCTACGATCTCATCGTCGAGCGGGGCCAGCAGGACAAGGAGTCGGAGATCGGCCGCTTCCCGCGCCTCTTCCGCGGCGCCAGCAGCATTCCCGAAGGCCTCACCTGGCCGACCCTGACCTTCGAGCGCAGCCTGTCGGTGTTCCTCGGCCGGCGCGAGGTGAGGCTGATGCATCTCGGCGCCGGGCACACGGCGGGCGACATCGTCGCCTGGGTGCCGGACGCGGAGGTGATGTTCACCGGCGACCTCGTGGAGTACCATTCCGCCTGCTATTGCGGCGACGCGCATCTGCGCGCCTGGCCGCGCACGCTCGATGCGATCCTGGGCTTCGACCCCAAGGCGATCGCCCCGGGCCGCGGCGACGCGCTGCAGGGCCGCCGCCCGGTGCGCGAGGCCGTCGCCATGACCCGCGACTTCGTGACGAGCCTCTACGGCGCCGCCGAGCTGTCCGTCGCCCGCGGCCGCTCGCTGAAGGAGACCTTCGCCGCGGTGCGCGAGGCGATGGACCCGAAGTTCGGCGCCTTCGCCATCTACGAGCACTGCCTGCCCTTCAACGTGTCCCGTGCCTTCGACGAGGCCTCCGGCATCGACCATCCCGTCATCTGGACCGCCCAGCGCGACCGCGAAATGTGGGCCGCGCTGCAGGGCTGAGGGGACGCTCCCGAACGCCCTGGCGCCGGATGTCTCCCGAGGCGGCCTCCGGCCGCCCGGTCCGCTCATGGTCCGGTCCCCGGCGGGGCCGCACGCAGTCCCAGCCTGAAGGTCTCGACGCATGCCACCGGCTCCGACCAACCGCGTTCAGGCGAGGAACTGGGCCTCGCTCGCCATCGGGATCCTCTGGGGCCTGACCGCGGCCCTCGCCTGGACCGGGTACAACGTGGGATCCCGCCTCGGGCGCATGGACGGCCTCACGCCGGTGGACATGTCGATGCTTCGCTTCGGCGTGGCCGCTTCGATCCTCGCACCTCTCGTGCTGCTGCGCGGGCGCGGCCATGGGCTCGGCTGGGGCCGCGTCCTGTCCCTTACCGTTCTGGCCGGGCCCTTTTTCGGTCTCCTCATCAACACGGCCTTCGGGCTCGCTCCTCTCTCCCATGCGGTGGTCCTGACGTCCGGAGCGACCATGGTCAGCGCGAACGCGCTCGCCTGGAAGCTCGACGGCCGCCGACCGCCGGTCCTGCGGCTCGTGGGAATGGCGGTCCTGATGGCCGGATTGTCGCTGATCGCCGCGGACCAGGCGGGCCGGGGACCGGAGGCTCCGGGCGGCGTCTGGCTCGGGGATCTCTGCTTCGCGGTCGCCGGCACCCTCTGGGGGACCTTCACCTACCTTCTCGGCCGCTGGAAGGTCGACCCGGTGGTCGGCATCGGTCAGGTCTCGATGCTCTCCGCGCTGTTCTTCCTGCCGCTGTTCCTGCTGGGGGAGGGGCGCGGCGCGGCCGCGCCGGAATCCTGGCTCGCCCAGGCGTTCTTCCAGGGCGTTCTCGGCGGCTGCCTGGCGACGGTGGCCATCGCCAAGGCGGTTTCGCGGCTCGGGGCGGGGGAGGCGGCGCTCTTCCCGGCCCTGGTCCCGTCCGGCGCCCTGCTGCTGGCGATTCCGCTGCTCGGGGAATGGCCGAGCCTCCTGGAGGTTCTGGGCATCGCCACCTGCACCCTCGGCCTCCTCACCGCCTTCGACCTCGTCCGCCTTCTCCCCGGCCGCGGGAGGCCCTGAGCCGCCCCGGCGTGGTTCCTGGCCGGCGGCAAAAGAAAAACCGCCCGAAACGGGGCGGTTTTCGCATTCCGTGCAAGTCCGAAGAGGAGCTTACTTAATCTTGGCTTCCTTGAACTCGACGTGCTTCTTCGCGACCGGGTCGTACTTCTTCATGGAGAGCTTGTCGGTCATCGTGCGCGAGTTCTTCTTCGTCACGTAGAAGTAGCCCGTGTCGGCGGTGGAGACGAGCTTCACTTTGATGGTTGCGGCTTTGGCCATGGTCAAACCTCGTATAAGTCCGGTGCTTCGGCGGGATGAATCCTGGCCGAAACGCAAAGGCCGGGCGAGCCCGGCCGAGAAAATCCTTCCGCTCCATGCCCGATTGCGCCTCTCCCGTCAAGGGTTTCCGGCGTCGGGCCGGGAATTCCCCTAGATTTCCTCCCGCATGAAGCGGCCGCGCTTCTGGTAGTAGAAGGGAACCGGCAGTTCGTGGGCGAATCCCTGCGCGATCCGGGCCTCAAGCTCCTCCAGGATCACTTTCGTGATCGGGATCAGGTCGAGGCTCTTCGCCCGCTCCAGGGTGACCCAGGCCGTCTCCACGAGCTCGGATTCGGGGCCGATGACCCCTTCGATCTCGTCGGCGATGGCCGTCCGGTCGACGGCGAAGAACCGGGTGTCGAAGCGCCTCACCTGCCGGGGCGGGGTGATGGCCCGCGCCACCACCTGGAGCGCCTCGAGATCGGGGAGGACGCCCCGATCCCGGAAGGCCGCCCAGGTGCCCTCGGGGACCCGCTCGGGCGGCCCGTATTCCTTCGTGCCGAGAAGGATGCCCGTCTCCTCGAAGGTCTCGCGGATCGCGGCGAGCGCCAGTGCGCGGCAGCGCTGCGCCGAGGGGCGCGAGACCCGCGCCATCAGGGACTGCTCCGCCCGGGGGTGAAGGGTGCCTGCGACGGACATGGACCGGTCGCCCGCCTCGATGCGCCCGCCGGGGAAGACGAACACGCCCGGCATGAACCGGTGCGAGGCATGGCGGCGCCCCATGAGCACCTTCGGCTGGCGTCCCTTGCGGTCCACGATGATGAGGGTGGCCGCGTCCCGGGGAACGACCTTCGCGTAGGCCGGGTCACGCGCCTCCAAGGCGCGGCGATTCATCTGCTCCAGCATCGCCGTCACGCTCGATCTCCCCTGTCCTGGCCGCGCGGGCGCGGGCCGTGCCGAATCCATGCATGCCTAGCGCGTATTGCAGCCCGACGACAGCACCCTTGACGGGTTGCATGAGGAGAAGGCAGAGGGCGAGCGTCAGGGCGGGCCATACGGCGAGATGCACCCACAGGGGCCACTCGAAGCGGGTTTCCGACATCAGGATCCCGTAGCCGACGAGGTGGCCGACGATGAACATGACCACGTAGGGGGGAAGGTCGTCGGCCCGGTGATGGTGCATTTCCACGCCGCAGGCTTCGCAGGAATCCACGACCTTGAGGAAGCCGCGGAAGAGCCGTCCCTGTCCGCAGGCGGGGCAGCGGCAGCTGAAGCCGCGCTTCATGGCCTCGATGCGCCCGACCGCCGCGGGCCGGACAGGCTGTGGGAAGGAATCCATCGTGCTTCCTCGGATCAGGCGCGTCCGCGCCGTTTCACCCTCACCTTGGGCGCGGCGCGGCGCCCGGGCTTCTCCGTCTTCTTGGCGGCCTTCGAGGCCTTGCCTCCGCGCGCCTTCGCGCCGCCCGCGGGACGGTGGCTGTAGCGCCCCTCGGACAAAAGCTCGAAGCGCAGGGCCCCGGCGACGGGGGCGGCCTCCACCAGCTTGACGCGCACCCGGTCGCCGAGGCGATAGGTCTCGCCGGTCCGCTCGCCGCGGAGGGAGTGGGTCCTCTCGTCGTAGCGGTAATAATCGGCGCCGATGGTGCCGGCGGGGACGAAACCGTCCGCGCCGGTCTCGTTGAGCTTGATGAAGAGGCCGGCCTTGGTGACGCCGGAGATCTGCCCCTCGAATGTGGCGCCGATCCGGTCGGCGAGGAAGTGGGCGATCAGGCGGTCGATTGTCTCACGCTCCGCGGCCATGGCTCGCCGCTCCGCCGCGGAAATCCGCGCGCTGATCTCGATCAGCTCCGCCCGGGTCGTGTCCGCCGGCAGGCCGTCGCTCCCCAGCCTGAGGGCGCGGATGAGCGCCCGGTGCACGACGAGGTCCGCATAGCGGCGGATCGGGGAGGTGAAGTGGGCGTAGCGCCTCAGGTTCAGGCCGAAATGGCCGTAGTTCTCGGCGGAGTATTCCGCCTGGGACTGGGAGCGCAGCACCACCTCGTTGATGAAGAGCTGGTGCTCGGACCCTTCGACGCCGCGCAGGATCCGGTTGAACAGCTCCGGCCTCAGGGCGCCCTGGGCGGGGAGCTTGAGGCCGATGGAGGCCAGAACCTCGCTCAGTGCCCGCATCTTCTCAAGGGAAGGCTCGTCGTGGACGCGATAGATCAGGTCCGACTGGGCCTTCTCCAGGGTCTCCGCTGCGGCGACGTTCGCCAGGATCATGAACTCCTCGATGAGCCGATGGGCCTCCAGCCGCTCGGGCACGAAGACCCTGTCGACGGTGCCGTCGGGCTTGAGCACGATCTTGCGCTCCGGCAGGTCGAGGAAAAGCGGCTCGCGGACGTCGCGGGCCTTCTTCGCGGTCTCGTAGGCGGCCCAGAGGGGCCTGAGGATCGGATCGAGGATGGGGCCGGTGATCTCGTCGGGCCGGCCGTCGATAGCCGCCTGCGCCTGGCTGTAGGACAGCTTTGCTGCGGAGCGCATCATGACCCGGTGGAAGCTGTGGCTCTTCTTGCGCCCGTCGGGGCCGAGCACCATCCGGACGGCGAGGGCAGGGCGGGGCTGGTGCGGGCGCAGGGAACAGAGGTCGTTGGAAATCCGCTCCGGCAGCATGGGCACGACCCGGTCCGGGAAATAGACCGAATTGCCCCGCTCCAAGGCTTCCCGGTCGAGGGCGGAGCCGGGCCGTACATAGGCCGCCACGTCGGCGATGGCGACGGTGACGATGAAGCCGCCCGCATTGTGAGGGTCCTCGTCCCGGACCGCGTGGACCGCGTCGTCGTGGTCCTTCGCATCGGGCGGGTCGATGGTGACGAGGGGAACGTCGCGCCAGTCCTCGCGCCCGTCCAGGGCGACGGGCTGTGCCCGTTCCGCCTCCGCCAGGGCCTCCTTGGAAAATTCGTTCGGGATGTTGTGCGCATGGATCGCGATGAGGCTGACGGCCTTCTCCGACTTTACGGACCCGAGCCGCTCCCTGACCTTCGCGTGGGGCAGCCCGAACCGGCCGTGCTTCACTATGGAGGCGGAGACGAGATCGCCGTCGAGGGCCTCGGCCTCGTCGCCGGGCCGGATCGGGAGCTCCTGGTCGCGGGCCTTCTTGTCCACGGGGACGAGGCGGCCGCCGCCCTCCGGCAGCGCGCGGAAGATGCCGAGGACCTGTGCCTGCTTCTTCGCGACGATCTTCGTCACCCGGCCCGCATAGCGGTGGATGTCTCCGGGCTTCAGCGGGTCGACCCGCAGGAGCGCCCGGTCGCCGACGCCGGCAACGGGCATGCCCGGGCGCGGCTTGCGGGGCGGGACGATGACGATGGTCGGGACCGGGCCGTGCTCCTCCTCGTCCCACTCCGTCGGCTCGGCCACCAGCTCCCCGTCCCGGTCCCGGCGCTTGATGTCGGCGAGGACCACGGGGGGGAGCTGGCCCGCCTTGTGGACGGTCTTGCCGCGCCGGTCGACGACGCCTTCGATCTCCAGATCCTTCAGGAGTTGCTTGAGCCAGATCCGGTCGCCGCCCTGCACGTTGAAGGCGCGGGCGATCTCCCGCTTGCCGACCTTGCCGTGGGCGCTGGCGATGAAGGCGATCACCTCCTCGCGGGAGGGGAGGGGCGCGGGAGACGGTTTGGAGCGCTTAGCCAAGGAGATAACTCTTCGCAGTCATAGGGTTCTTGTGGCACGCGGGGCCGGCCTCGGCTAGAGCGCCGGCCCCAGAACGCGGGCTCCGGTTCCGCATAGGCGCAAGCTCGGCCCTGCCCATGACGACGCGCGAGGCGGGGTTTCGGATCCGGAAGGGGCGCGGCAGGGCAAAAAAAAGGCCCCTTTCGGGAGCCTTTGAGGGACCGGCCCGTGGGGGCAGAATAGGCCGGTGATGCCCTTCAACGTTGAAGCAGGGTGTAGGGTTCCGCAAGTTTCCAAAAAATTTTCAGCCGACCCTTTGGAGGTAGATCGCCCGTAGCGGAGGCATCCGATCGCGTTCCCCGGGATGCCGGTTGTGATAGGAGAGAGGCGAGGCCGCCCCATGCGCGGCTGCGCGGGCCCGGTTGTCCCGCATGACCCGAGGAGGAAACCATGCTGCGTCTGGCCGCCATCCCGCTCTTCCTCCTCGCCACCCCCGTCGTGGCGGCGGAGGTCCCGGTCCTCGACATCCAGTCGACCTGCAAGGCCGCCGTCGCCCTCGATCCCAGCGACACCGCTCCCCAGCAGACCTGCATGAAGGAGGAGACGGAAGCGCGCGCGGACCTCGCGAAGCAGTGGGATGCGGTCGCGGAGCCGCTGCGCAGGCGCTGCGTGGAGGAGACGAGCGTCGGCGGCTATCCGAGCTATGTCGAGGTGCTCACCTGCATCCAGACGGCGACGGGGACCGACGCGCCCCGGAAGTCCTCCTACCGGCGGCCGGGCCGGTGAGTGCAGGCCGGTGAGGACAGCCGCCCGGCCGGGCGGCTTCCCGTTCTCTTCGGATCAGATGTCGAGGGCCGCCTCGTCGGCGAAGGCGGCGCGCTCCTGGATGAAGGTGAAGCGGGCCTCCGGCTTGTTGCCCATGAGGCGCTCGACCGTCTCCCCGGTCTCCGGGCGCTCCTCGGCCTCGACCACGACCTTCAGGAGCAGGCGCTTCTTCGGGTCCATGGTGGTCTCCTTCAGCTGGCTCGGCAGCATTTCGCCAAGGCCCTTGAAGCGGCCGATCTCCACCTTGCCGTTGCCCTTGAACACGGTCCTGAGCAGCCGGTCCCGGTCCGCGTCGTCGCGGGCATAGGCGGTCTTGGTGCCCTGGGTCAGCCGGTAGAGGGGCGGGACGGCGAGATAGAGATGCCCCCCGTCGATGAGGCGGGGCATCTGCCGGTAGAAGAAGGTGATGAGCAGCGAGGCGATGTGGGCGCCGTCCACGTCCGCGTCGGTCATGATGATGACCTTCTCGTAGCGGAGGTCCCCGTCGCGGTAATGGGAGCCCGTGCCGCAGCCGAGCGCCTGGACGAGGTCCGCGAGCTGCTGGTTCTGGTGCAGCTTGTCCCGTCCGGCCGAGGCCACGTTGAGGATCTTGCCGCGGAGCGGCAGCACCGCCTGCGTCGCCCGGTCCCGCGCCTGCTTGGCGGAGCCGCCAGCCGAGTCGCCCTCGACGATGAACAGCTCGGAGCCCTTGGCGCCCGCATTCGTGCAATCCGCGAGCTTGCCGGGCAGGCGCAGCTTGCGGGTCGCGGTCTTGCGGGCGACCTCCTTCTCCTGGCGCCGCCGCAGGCGCTCCTCGGCCCGGTCGATCACCCAGTCGAGCAGCTTGTTGGCCTGCTGCGGGGAGGCCGCGAGCCAGTGATCGAAGGAATCGCGGATCGCGGCCTCGACGATGCGGCCCGCCTCCACGGTCGCCAGCTTGTCCTTGGTCTGGCCCTGGAACTCCGGCTCCCGGATGAAGACCGACAGCATGGAGGCGCAGGTCGCCATCACGTCGTCGGTGGTCACCGCCGCCATGCGCTTCGCCTGGCCCACGCGCTCCGCGTGGTCGCGCAGGGCGCGCAGCAGCGCGATGCGCAGGCCGTTCTCGTGGGTGCCGCCCTCGGGTGTCGGGACCGTGTTGCAGTAGGAGGTAGAGAACCCGTCCTCCTGCGTCATCCAGGCGACCGCCCATTCCAGGGAGCCGTGGCTGCCGGGTTTCGTGACCTTGCCGGCGAAGATCTGGTCCGTGACCAGCTCCTTGCCCTCGATGTCGTGGAGCAGGTAGTCCCTCAGGCCGTTCGGGAACCTGAAGGTCGCCTCCGCAGGCACGTTGTCGATGCCCTCCAGGAGCGAGGGCGCGCATTTCCAGCGGATCTCGACGCCCCCGAAGAGGTAGGCCTTCGAGCGCGCCATCTTGAACAGGCGGCGCGGCTGGAAATGGGCGTCCTTGCCGAAGATCTGCGCGTCCGGCTTGAAGCGCACCCTCGTGCCGCGGCGGTTCAGGACCCGGCCGACGGTCTCCAGCCCGGTCTTCGGGACGCCCCGCGAGAAGACCTGCCGGTAGAGGGTCTGGCCGCGGGCGACCTCCACCTCCAGGGTTTCGGACAGGGCGTTCACCACCGACACGCCGACGCCGTGCAGGCCGCCCGAGGTCTCGTAGACCTTCGAGTCGAACTTGCCGCCTGCGTGGAGGGTGGTCATGATCACTTCGAGGGCCGACTTCTTCGGGAACTTCGGATGCGGGTCGACCGGGATGCCGCGCCCGTTGTCGGTCACGGAGAGCCAGTTCCCTTCCTCCAGCTCCACCTCGATGAAGCTCGCATGGCCGGCGACTGCCTCGTCCATGGAGTTGTCGATCACCTCGGCGAAGAGGTGGTGCAGGGCCTTCTCGTCGGTGCCGCCGATATACATGCCGGGGCGGCGCCGGACCGGCTCGAGCCCCTCCAGCACCTCGATGGCGGAGGCGTCGTAGCCGCTCTCGCCCGGGGTGCCCTGCGGCGCCGGCCGGGACGTCCGTGCAGCCGAGGGTGCGCTCCGGCCCGAGGCCGCGCCGGCCCGCTTGGCGGGCGCCGGAGCGCCGCCGAAGAGATCGTCGTTATCGGTCATGGGGACTTTCGTCCGTGCTGATTCGCGTTTCTTGGCATTGGTTTTCATTCTTCAATTCATACGAGAACAAAACGTAAACGTGAAGTGCGATCATGAAGCACAGGGGCATCGTGCGGAAAAGTGGGTCCGGTTTTCCGCCCGGACGATGCGCCTTTCCCAAGGAGAGAGCATCGGATCAAACCCAAAAGTGGATTCCACTTTTGGGGCCGATGCTCAAGCCACAAAATCACCTGACGGGGAAGCCCTTTCGTGTCGTCCTTCCCTCCCAATGGACATCTTCCTCGGACAGGCGGAACAGTTTAGCTCTTGTTCACGTTGGACGGTTAGGCTTAGCGAACGCTTAACGGAGACTCGCGGTGACGATGCGGACGACCCTGGGAACGGCACAACAGCTCCATCTGAGCCGTGCGGCCCGCACGGCCGGGGAGGCGTTCGCCTTCGAGGAACCCGAGACCCTCGCACCGGCGTCGCGCAACGGTCTGCCCCTGGGCGTGTTCCTCGCCGGTCTCGCCGTCGTGGCGTTCGCCGCCCTCTATCTCATGGTCGGCTAACCGCCGGTTCCCTTGCCGGGATTCCGGCTTCCGAGAACCCGGTTCAGCACGCCCTCAACGGGCTTTCCCACTACGAGCAGGACGAGCGCGATCGCGCATCCGAGTCCCGTGATCAGCCAGGCGCCTAGCCCGGCCGTCACGCCCAGGGCAGCGGCCACCCAGACGGTCGCCGCCGTCGTGAGCCCCTGGACCTCCATGCGGTTCCGGTCCCTCAGGATCACGCCCGCGCCGAGGAAGCCGAGCCCGGTCAGGATGCCCTGGATCACGCGGCTCACCGCGTCCTGGTCGTAGATCAGACCCTTGTAGACCGAGCCGGAGAGGACCAGCAGGGCGGAGCTGAGGGCGACGAGGCCGAGGGTCCGCATGCCGATGGGCTTGTCCCTCAGGTCCCGGTTCAGGCCGATGACCATCCCCGCTGCGGTGGCCACCACGAGGCGCAGCGCCATCTCGGCCGCTTCCGGCGGCAAATGATCCAGTGCCTGCTCCATCGCGCTCCTCAGGAGGCCTTGGCGGCCTTCGCGGAAGCTTTGCGGGAAGCGGGCTTCCTGGCAACCGCCGCCTTGGAGGCGGTCTTCGTGGCCGCCTTCTTCGTGGCGCTCTTCTCTCCGGCGGCCTTCTTGGAGGCGGCCTTCTTGGCGGGAGCCTTCTTCGCCGCCGTCTTGCGGCCCCGCGCCGCCTTCTTGGTGCCGCCCGCGGCCCGGCGGGCGTTGAGGAGAGCGACGGCCTCCTCGAGCGTCACCGCCTCGGCCGCGACGGTCTTCGGCAGGGTGGCGTTGGTCTCGCCGTCGGTCACGTAGGGGCCGAAGCGTCCCGCCTTCACCACGATGGGCTTGCCCGTTTCGGGGTCCTCGCCCAGGGGCCGGCCGGGATCGGCCGCGCCGCGGCGGAAGCCGCCGGCCCCGCTCTCCTTGGCGACGATGAGGTCGATCGCCCGGTTGGGGCCGATCTCGAGCACGTCGTCGTCCTTGCCCAGGTTGGCATAGGTCTTGCCGTGCTGCACGTAGGGGCCGTAGCGGCCGATATTGGCGAGGATCGGCTCGCCCGTCTCCGGGTGCACGGCCACCGTCCGCGGCAGCGCGAGGAGCTTGAGCGCCTTGTCGAGGTCGACCAGGGCCGGGGACAGGCCTCTCGGCAGCGACGAGCGCTTCGGCTTCTCGCCCTCGCCGAGCTGCACGAACGGGCCGAAGCGTCCGTCGCGGAGGGTGACCTGAAGCCCCGTTTCCGGATCCTCGCCGAGCACCTTCACGCCCGGCGTGCCGCCGTTCTCCGAAGCGCCTTCCCCGTCGCCTTCCACGCCGGAGGCCGCGAGCTGGCGGGTGTACTTGCACTCGGGATAGTTGGAACAGCCGATGAAGGCGCCGAACTTTCCGAGCTTCAGGGAGAGTTGCCCCGTGCCGCAGCTCGGGCAGGCGCGCGGATTGGTCCCGTCGCCCCGGTCCGGGAAAATGTGCGGGCCGAGCAGCTCGTTGAGAGCGTCGAGCACCTCGGTCGTGCGCAGCTCCTTCGTCTCGGCGATGGCGGCGGAGAAATCGCGCCAGAAGTCGCGCAGCACCTGCTTCCAGTCGATCTCGCTGTTGGAGATGCGGTCGAGCTGCTCCTCCAGATCGGCGGTGAAGTCGTACTCCACGTAGCGGCGGAAGAAGCTCTCCAGGAAGGCCGTGACGATGCGGCCCTTGTCCTCCGGGACGAGGCGCTTCTTCTCGATGCGCACGTATTCCCGGTCGCGCAGGGTCTGGAGCACGGCCGCATAGGTCGAGGGCCGGCCGATGCCGAGCTCCTCCATGCGCTTGACGAGGCTCGCCTCCGAGTAGCGCGGCGGCGGCTCTGTGAAGTGCTGGTTCGCGACGATGCGGCGCCGTTCCAGGGGATCGCCGGCCTTCATGGGGGGCAGGCGGCCCTCGTCCTCGTCGCCCTCGTCGTCCCTGCTCTCGTTGTAGAGGGTCAGGAAGCCGTCGAACTTCACCACCTGGCCGGTGGCGCGCAGGTCGAGCCTGCGGGGCCCGACCTGGGCCGCGATGTCGGCCGTCGTGCGCTCGAGCTCCGCCGATTCCATCTGGCTCGCGATCGTGCGGGTCCAGATCAGGTCGTAGAGCTTCGCCTGCTCGGGCTCGAGGTACTTCGCCACCTGCTTCGGCAGCCGCCCCATGTCGGTCGGGCGGATCGCCTCGTGGGCTTCCTGGGCGTTCTTCGCCTTGGTCGTGTAGCGGCGCGGAACGCCGGGGACGTAGCGCTCGCCGTATTCCTTCCCGATCACCCGGCGGGCGGCCTGCACGGCCTCCGGCGCCATGTCGACGCCGTCGGTTCGCATGTAGGTGATGAGTCCGACCGTCTCGCCGCCGATGTCCACGCCCTCGTAGAGCCGCTGGGCGATGCGCATGGTCTGGGCGGGGGCGAAGCCGAGCTTGCGGGAAGCCTCCTGCTGGAGGGTCGAGGTGGTGAACGGCGGGTAGGGGTGGCGCTTGGCGGGCTTGGCCTCCACGTTCGCGACCGTGAAGGTGGCGAGCTCCAGGTCGCGCTTGAAGGCCTCGGCCTCCGCGCCGGTGCCGATGTCGAGGCGCTGGATCCGCTTGCCGTCGGCGCCGACGAGCCTGGCGTCGAAGATGCCGCCGTCCTTCGTCGCGAGGGTCGCGATCAGGGACCAGTATTCCTGCGACTTGAAGGTCTCGATCTCCAGCTCGCGGTCGCAGACGAGGCGCAGGGCCACCGACTGCACGCGCCCTGCCGAGCGGGCGCCCGGCAGCTTGCGCCAGAGCACGGGCGAAAGGGTGAAGCCGACCAGATAGTCGAGGGCGCGGCGCGCCATGTAGGCATCGACGAGAGCCTGGTCGATCTCCCGCGGCTGGCGCAAAGCCGTCTGCACCGCGTCCTTGGTGATGGCGTTGAACGTCACCCGCTCGACGGGAAGGTCCTTGAGGGCGCGCTTCTCGCGTAGGGCCTCGACCACGTGCCAGGAAATCGCCTCGCCCTCCCGGTCCGGGTCGGTGGCGAGGATGAGCTTTTCCGCACCCTTGATCGCCTTCGCGATCTCGGACAGGCGCTTGGAGCCCCGGTCCTCCAGGGTCCAGACCATCCTGAAGTCGTCCTCCGGGTCGACCGAGCCGTCCTTGGCGGGCAGATCGCGGATATGCCCGAAGGAGGCCAGAACCTCGTAGTCCTTGCCGAGATACTTGTTGATCGTCTTGGCCTTGGCAGGCGACTCGACGACGACGACTTTCATGGGCGACTTCCTAACGTAGCCGCGAGCTCAACGAAGCTCGAAACGACGGCGAAAACGACGGCCGGCGCTCGACCGTCGCGGGGCGGGATAAGTGGTGGATGATCGCGGACAAGTCAAATCCGACCGGTTTCCGCTCCCCTCATATGGTGACGAAAGCCCTGTCCAGCAAGGCTTTTACGGCCGGGTCCACCTCGTTCGCCCCGATCGTCCGGGAGGGCCGGGCGAGCCGGGTCAGGGCATAGACCTCCACGATTTCCGGAGGGGCGGCCTCCGCGAGGGCGGCCGTCGCGGCGAGGGTGTAGAGCCGGTCGGCGATCAGCCGCGCCCTGGCCTCGGCCTCGGCGGAATGCAGGGCGAGGAGGATGTCCCGGGCCGCGTCCCGCGCCCCGGGCAGGTCCGCGATCCCGGCCATCAGGCCTTCCAGGGCGGCGGTGGCCGCTTCGGGCTCCCGGGTCTCCGCGCGGAGGATGTCGAGGGCGATCACGTTGCCGGAGCCTTCCCAGATCGCGTTGACGGGAGCCTCCCGGTAGAGGCGGGGCAGGGGGCTCTCCTCGACGTAGCCGTTGCCGCCCAGGCATTCCATGGCCTCGTAGAGGAGCCGGGGCGCCGCCTTGCAGATGCCGAACTTGGCCGCGGGGATGACGAGCCGCGCATATCCCGCCTCGCCGGCATCGTCCGGCGCACCGTCGAAGCTGCGCGCCAGGCGCAGGGCGAGGGCGGTCATGGCCTCGTTCTCCAGGGCGAGGTCCGCCAGGACCATGCGCATGGCCGGCTGGTCGACGAGCTTCTTCTGGAAGACGCTGCGGTGCCGTGCATGGTGGAGGGCGAGGGCGAGGCCCATCCGCACCAGCCCGGCCGAGGCCACGGCGCAGTCGAGGCGGGTGAGCTGGACCATGTCGATGATCGTCCGCACCCCGCGCCCTTCCTCGCCGACCCGCCAGGCGAAGGCACGCTCGAACTCCACCTCGGAGGAGGCGTTGGAGCGGTTGCCGAGCTTGTCCTTGAGCCGCTGCAGGCGAAGGGCGTTGAGGGAGCCGTCCGGCCGGAAGCGCGGGACGAGGAAGCAGGTCAGCCCGCCCGGAGCCTGCGCCAGCACCAGGAAGGCGTCGCACATGGGGGCGGACATGAACCACTTGTGGCCGGTCAGCCTGTACTCGTCCCCGGCTGCCGGTTCGGCCCGGGTGGTGTTGGCACGGACGTCCGTGCCGCCCTGCTTCTCCGTCATGCCCATGCCGAGGGTCACGCCGGTCTTCTCCCAGAAGGGGACGAACCGGGAATCGTAGGCGCGGGAGAGGATCCGCGGGAGCCATTCCTTCAGCAGCGCGGGCGAGGCCGCGAGGGCGGCGACCGAGGCGTGGGTCATGGTGACGGGACAGACATGCCCGCTTTCCACGCCCGCGACGGTGTAGATGCGCGCCGCCCGCGCCACGTGGCCCCGGCCGGTGGGGCGGTCAGGGGAGCTCCCTTCCCAGGTCGAGGCATGCAGGCCGTCCGCGATGCTGGCCCGCATGAGCGCGTGATAGGCCGGGTGGAACTCGACCCCGTCGATCCGGAAGCCCCGGGAGTCGAAAGTGCGCAGCTTCGGGGGATTCTCGTTGGCGAGCCGGCCGAGGTCGAGACGCTCCGCCGAGCCCCAGGCCTCTCCGAAGGCTTCCAGCCCCTCCGTCTGCGCATCTACTCCGTTGGCGGAAAGCGCGGAGAGGAGCGTGCGGTCCGCCGCGATCAGGTTCAGGTCGCCGAAGGGCGGCGACTGGTTGAAGACCTCGTGGGTCCCGAAGCGATTGCCGCTCTGCATTGTACCGAGCTCCGCGTGCGGGCTTCCCGCGCCCGCCCGAGGGGATCATCGGCCGCACAGGGGGCGAGGGCAACCTCCGCGAAGCGCCGGCGCCGATCCTCGCCCGTCCGGAGGGCAGGAGCGGGTCCGAAGGAGCATGCTTGCCGCCCCCACCGACTCCGCCTATAGCCATCTTTTTAAGATGAATGCCGCGCACCCCTCCGTTTTCCCCCACCGCCACCTTCTCGGAATCGAGGGGCTTTCCCCGTTGGACATCGAGGCCCTGCTCGACCTCGCCGAGGCGCAGGTGGAGGTGAGCCGCCAGGTCGAGAAGAAGAAGTCGACCCTCAGGGGGCGGACGCAGATCAACCTCTTCTTCGAGCCGTCCACGCGCACCCAATCCTCCTTCGAGATCGCGGGAAAGCGGCTCGGCGCGGACGTGATGAACATGTCGGTGGCCTCCTCCTCCGTGAAGAAGGGCGAGACGCTGATCGACATGGCGGCGACCCTGAACGCCATGCGTCCCGACCTCATCGTCGTGCGCCATCACGCGGCGGGCGCGGTCCATCTCCTCGCACAGAAGGTCGACTGCTCGGTGGTGAATGCGGGGGACGGAGCCCACGAGCACCCGACGCAGGCCCTGCTGGACGCGCTCACCATCCGCCGCAACAAGGGCCGGATCCAGGGGCTGACCGTCGCGATCTGCGGCGACATCCTGCATTCGCGGGTCGCGCGCTCCAACATGATCCTGCTCGCCGCCCTGGGCGCGCGGGTCCGTCTCGTCGCGCCCTCGACCCTTCTGCCCCCGGATATCGGCCGGCTCGGCTTCGAGACCTTCACGGACATGCGCAAGGGTCTCGACGGGGCCGACATCGTGATGATGCTGCGCCTTCAGCTGGAGCGGATGAACGGCTCGTTCGTGCCCTCCGTGAAGGAATACTTCCGCTTCTACGGCCTCGACCAGGAGAAGCTCTCCTACGCCAAGCCGGGCGCCCTGGTGATGCATCCGGGCCCGATGAACCGGGGCGTCGAGATCGCCTCGGAAGTGGCGGACGGGGCGCAGTCCCTGATCCGGGAGCAGGTCGAGATGGGTGTTGCCGTCCGCATGGCCGTCCTCGAAGCCCTGGCGAGCCACCTGCCGAACAGGTGAAGGGAAGAACTCCCTCCCGCGGCGGAGAGAGGGATTAAGGAGAAGATCTGTGACGACCGACCGTCCCATCCTGTTCACGAATGCGCGCCTCGTCGATCCGGCCAGCGGCCGCGAGGGCCGCGGCGGCGTGCTCGTGCGGGACGGCCTCGTCGCCGATCTCGGGCCGGCGGTCACGGCGGCGGCGGAGGCCGAGGTCGTCGATTGCGGCGGGCAGGTCCTCGCGCCCGGGCTCATCGACATGCGCACCTTCGTCGGCGAGCCGGGCGCGGCGCACCGCGAGACCCTGAAGAGCGCCGGCGAGGCGGCGGCGGCGGGCGGCGTCACCACCCTCGTGTCCATGCCCGACACCAATCCCGTGCTCGACGATCCCGCCATCGTCGATTTCGTCATGCGGCGGGCCAGGGACACCTCCATCGTCCATGTCCGCCCGGCGGCGGCGCTGACGAAAGGTCTCAAGGGCCAGGAGATGGCGGAGATCGGCCTTCTGCGCGAGGCCGGGGCCATCGCCTTCACGGACGGGGCGCGCTCCGTCACCAATGCCCAGGTCATGCGCCGCGCGCTCACCTATGCCCGCGACTTCGACGCCCTGATCGTCCACCACGTGGAGGATCCCGACCTCGTGGGGGCGGGCGTGATGAACGAGGGCGAGTTCGCCACCCGCCTTGGCCTCCCCGGGATTCCCCGCGAGGCCGAGACCGTGATGCTGGAACGGGACATCCGCCTCGTGCGGCTCACGGGCGGGCGCTACCACGCGGCCATGATCTCCTGCGCCGATTCGGTGGAGATCGTGCAGGCGGCGAAGGAGAGGGGACTGCCCGTCACCTGCGGGGTCTCCATCAACAACCTGGCGCTCAACGAGAACGACATCGGCGACTACCGCACCTTCCTCAAGCTCTCGCCGCCCCTGAGGCACGAGGACGACCGGCAGGCGATGATCGCCGCCCTTGCGGCAGGCGTCGTCGACGTGATCGTCTCGGACCACAATCCACAGGATGTGGAGACCAAGCGGCTGCCCTTCGCGGAGGCGGCCAACGGGGCCGTCGGCCTCGAAACGCTGCTGTCCGCCGCCCTGCGCCTCGTCCATTCCGGACAGGTCCCGCTTTCCCTGATCCTGCGGGCCATGTCCACGAGACCCGCGGAAATCCTGGGTCTTCCGGGCGGGCGGCTCGCGCGGGGCGCCCCGGCCGACCTGATCGTGTTCGATCCCGAGGCGCCCTATGTGCTCGACAAGCGCGAACTCAGATCCCTGTCGAAGAACACGCCTTTCGACGAAGCCCGTCTGGAAGGACAGGTGACGATGACGATGGTTGCGGGCAGGATCGTGTTCGACCGCCGCCCGACGTGAACGGACCGAAAGCGAAGAGACGCGAATGCCGGACGATATCCACCTCTTCCACCTGCTGATCGCCCTGGTTTTCGGCTATCTGCTCGGATCGATCCCCTTCGGGGTGATCTTCACCCGCATGGCGGGGCTCGGCGACATCCGGAAGGTCGGCTCGGGCAATATCGGCGCCACCAACGTCCTGCGGACGGGGCGCAAGGGTCTGGCGGCCGCGACGCTCGTCGGCGACGCGCTCAAGGGCACCGTGGCGGTGGTCGTCGCCGGACTGTGGGGACAGGATCTCGCAACCGTCGCGGCGCTGGGCGCCTTCCTCGGCCACCTTTATCCCGTGTGGCTCGGGTTCAAGGGCGGCAAGGGCGTCGCGACCTTCATCGGCGTCCTCATCGGCCTCATGCCCCTCGCGGCCCTGATCTTCGCCCTCATCTGGCTCTCGGTGGCCTACCTGAAGCGCTACTCCTCCCTCGCGGCCCTGGTGGCGACGGCGGCCACGCCTCCGGTGCTCTGGGCCTTGGGCGAGCCCAAGATGGCGGGCGTCATCCTCATCCTGGTCGTGCTCCTCTGGTGGAAGCACAGCGAGAACATCAGCCGCCTCGTCGCCGGCACGGAAGGCAAGATCGGGCAGAAGGGATGAGCGGAACCCGCCTCACCGACGAGCAGCGGCTCGACTGGCTGCGCCTCATCCGCTCCGAGAAGGTGGGGCCGCGGACCTTCCGCGCCCTCGTGAACCGGTTCGGCGGCGCATCCGCCGCCCTGGAGGCCCTGCCCGACCTCGCCCGGCAGGGCGGGCGCCTCATGCTCAAGGTGGCGAGCCGCGAGGAGGCCGAGAAGGAGATGGCCGCCGCGGCGCGCCTCGGCGTCCGCTTCGTGGCCATGGGCGAGCCCGACTATCCGAAGGCGCTCCAGGCGATCGACACCGCGCCGCCACTCATCGCCGTGCGCGGATCCTGCGCGCTCTTCTCCAGGCCTGCCGTCGCCATCGTCGGGTCGCGCAACGCGTCCGCCGCCGGGCTCGCCTTCGCGGAGCGGCTGGCGCGCGAGCTCGGGCAGGCCGGCTACGCGGTTGCCTCCGGCCTCGCCCGCGGCATCGACACCCGTGCCCACCGGGCAAGCCTGGATACGGGCGCCATCGCCGTTCTCGCGGGCGGACACGATAGGATCTATCCCGCCGAGAACGAGCCCCTCGCGAGGGAGATCGTCGAGCGGGGCGGGGCCATCGTCTCCGAGATGCCTTTCGGCTGGGAGCCCCGCGGGCGGGACTTCCCGCGCCGGAACAGGATCGTGTCCGGCCTCTGCTATGGGGTCGTGGTGGTGGAGGCGGCGCGCCGTTCCGGCTCGCTCATCACCGCGCGGTTCGCCCTGGAGCAGGGACGCGAGGTCTTCGCCGTGCCGGGCTCGCCGCTCGATCCCCGCGCCGAGGGCACGAACGACCTGATCCGGGAGGGAGCGACCCTCTGCGCGGACGTCGAGCACGTCACGGCGGTTCTGGAGCCCCTCATTGCGACCGGCCTGCGTCCCGATGCGGGCGCTGAGGAGCCGCGCTCCCTGTCCGTGACGGAGGAACTTTGGGACGAACTCGACCTGCCGGACGTTCCGCGGCCGCCGGTCGGCGCCGTGCCTCGGGACGCAGGGCCGGGGCCGGGCGAGGAGCCGGAGGCCGCCTCGGCCCAGGCGGGCCTCATCGAACTCCTCGGTCCCTCTCCGGTGCCGGTGGACGACCTCGTCCGCCTGTCGGGCCTGCCCATCGGCCTCGTCCAGACCGCTCTGCTGGAGCTCGAGATCGCAGGGCGGCTGGAGCGCCATGGCGGCAACGCCGTGTCGCTCGTCGCCGGACGCTGAATTTCAGGAAGAGCGGGGGGGTTCCCGTCTGCCTTCGCGGCCGATCACGTTCCCAAGCAGCTGCCGATTCCGTGGAGATGCCAGCGCCTTCCTGGATCAGGGCCTGCCTTCTCCCTGAACGGCGCGGGTCGCCTCCAGGCGCGCCATGTCGAGGAGATAGGCCAGGACTTCCAGGTTCGAGCGGCGGGCCAGGAACGACAGCTCCGCCGTGAACTCCGCGATGTAGCGCGCCGTCTCCGCCGCCGAGGCCTCGGCCCGGGACGCCTGGGCCGGTGCCGCTTTCGAGGGTGAGGATGGCTTGCGGGCGCGGAGCGGTGGCTTGGACATGGGGCGCGTTCGGTGACCTGTTCTCGGGTTGCGTCTAGATAGCAGCACAACCCGAAATAATACAAGATCACAAATGAACGCTTAGGTTGCAAAAGGTCAGAGGAACGCGATCAGGAGGGGCATGGAGACCATGGCAAGGAGGGTCTGGAGGGTGAGGATCTCCGCCATGAGGGGCGCGTTGCCGCCCATCTGCCGTGCCAACACATAGGCGGCGCTGGCGGAGGGAACCGAGGACGCGACGACGGTCACCGTCAGGTCGTCGCCCGTCACCCCCGCGAGCCGGGCCAGGACGACGGCGGTGGCGGGGAGGACGAGGAGCTTCAGCGCGGCGGCGAGGAAGTGGGCGGGGCCCGGACGGGCGAGGCGCCGCACGTCGAGGCCGGCGCCGACGACCAGAAGGCCGGCGGCGAGGGCGGCGCGGCCGGTCATCTCGATGAACATGGCCAGGGGCTTGGGCAGGGGCGGGGCGAGGAGGTTGAGCGCCAGCCCCAGGGCGCAGGACCAGATGAACGGGTTGGTGACGAAGGAGCGGAGGATGTCGTAGGGGCTCTGCCGCGGCCGGCCCGCGTAGCGGATGAACACGTAGAAGGCCATGAGGTTGAGGAGCGGCACCATCGCCGCGATCGCCACCGCGATCAGGGCGATGCCGCGCTGCCCGAACAGGCTTCCCGCGACCGCGAGCCCGATGAAGGTGTTCCAGCGGGTCGCCCCCTGGAAGATCGAGGTGAAGCTCGGCCCGTCGATGCCGAGGCGGCGCTCCAGCAGGGGGCGGAGCGCCAGCGCCGCGAGCGCCATGAGCAGGATGGCGCCCGCGAGGGCCCCGCCGACGCCCAAGACGGGTACGGAGGCCAGGTCCGCGCGGGAGAGCGTGTCGACGATCAGGGCCGGAAAGAAGATCGTGTAGGTGACCCGCTCGAGGCCGCCCCATTGCTGTTCGTCCACGAAGTTCGTGGCGCGGGCGAGCCAGCCCGTGGCGATGATGAGGAAGGTGGGAATCAGGCTGGCGAAGACGGCGGACATGGAAGCGCTTGGGAGGCCGGGGCATGCCCGGCGATGGAGGGGTGGGAGCCGCTTAGAACGTATCGCGGAGGTCGACAAGCGCAGGTTTAGCCCTCATTGGACAAGGAGCGCACGTGCTCCACCTTCCCCTCATGTCCCGCCCGAGGCTTCCATGATCCATGTCACGAACGGCATCGCGCTCGATGAAGCAGAGCTTCAGGAGAGCTTCATCCGCGCCTCCGGACCCGGCGGGCAGAACGTCAACAAGGTGGAGTCCGCCGTCCAGCTCCGCTTCGACGTGCGCCACTCGCCGTCCCTGCCGGAGGATGTGAAGGCGCGCCTGGAGCGGATCGCCGGGAGGCGCCTCACGAACGAGGGCGTTCTCGTCATCACGGCGCAGCGCTTCCGGACGCAGGAGCGCAACCGCGAGGATGCGCTCGCCCGCCTCGTCGAGCTGATCCGCCAGGCCACGGAGCGCCCGAAGCCGCGCAAGCCCACGAAACCGACGCTCGCCTCCAGGAAGCGCCGGCTCGAAGCGAAGGGCCGCCGCTCGGAGATCAAGAAGGGGCGAACGGCGAAGCCGGTCTTCGACTGAGGGCGCGCCGGACGTCCCGGTCCACCTGCTCCAGCCGTTTCGCGGGAACGGAACTTCAGGCTCTCCTCCCGCGCAGCCGCTTGTCCGCCTCCATCACCAGCAGCACCGAGCCGGCGATGGGGACGAGGAGGAGCCACATCTCGACGGAGATGGGCCGGATGGCGAGGACGTCGCGGAGGCCGGGCAGGAAGGCCGCCCCGATGTGGACCGCCTGTGCGCCGGCGACGGCGACCAGCAGGGGCCAGTTGTCGCGAAGCGGGATCCGGAAGGCGGAGCGGTGTTCCGAGCGGCAGTTGAAGACGTGGACGTTCTCGAAGGCCACCATGAGGAAGAGAAGGAGGTTGCGCGCCTCGAACTCGCCCATGCCCCGTCCGATCAGCCACGCGAAGAAAAGGTAGGCGACGGCGCCCGTATAGATGCCGGAGAGCGCCACCTGCCGGATCATGAGGCGATCGAAGATCGCCTCCGCCGGCGAGCGCGGGGGCCGGTCGAGGAGGCCTGGTTCCCGGCGCTCGAAGGCGAGGGCCACGTCCTGCCCGCCATTGGTCACCAGGTTGAGCCAGAGGAGCTGGATCGCGGTGAGCGGCACGGGAAGCCCGGTCGCGACCGCGAGCAGGAACACGACGACCTCCGCCGCGCCGGTGCTGATGAGGAGATAGATGACCTTGCGGATGTTGGCGTAGGCGGCGCGGCCTTCCTCGACCCCCGCGACGATGGACGCGAAATTGTCGTCGGCGAGAACGAGGTCCGAGGCGTCCCGCGCCACGTCGGTGCCGCCGAGGCCCATCGCGACGCCCAGGTCCGCCCGGTGGAGGGCGGGAGCGTCGTTGACGCCGTCGCCCGTCATGGCGACCACATGCCCGGAGGCCTGGAGCGCATCGACGATCTGCATTTTCTGCGCCGGCTCGACCCGGGCGAACACCGCGGCCGCGGAGACGAGGGCCGCAATCCGCTCCGGCTCGCCGGAAAGGTCGGCAAGGCCGCGTCCGGTCGCCACCTCCCGCGGGCTTTCGGCGATGCCGAGTTCGCGGGCGATCGCGAGCGCGGTCGCGGGGTGATCGCCGGTGATCATCTTCACCGCGATTCCCGCGCCGCGGCACCGGGCGACCGCCTCCTTGGCCTCCGGCCGCAGCGGGTCGATGAAGCCGACCAGCCCCAGCAGGGTGAGCCCGCCGAGATCCTCGTCCCGCAGCAGCCATTCGCCCGACGCGTCGCCCTCCACCCGTTTCGTCGCGACGGCGAGCACGCGATAGCCGCGGGCGGCCATGCTCTCGGCGGCGGTGAGGGCCGCGGCATTGTCCTGCCCGTGGCACAGGGGCACGACGACCTCCGCCGCGCCCTTCACGTGCAGGTGGTGAGCGCGTTCGTGGCGGTTGAGGCTCGCGGCGAGCTTCCGCTCCGCCGCGAATGGGATTTCCGCCACGCGCGGATGGTCCCGGCGAAGGCGCGCCACGTCGAGGGCGGCCTTGGCGGCGAGCACCAGAAACGCCAGGTCCACCGTATCTCCGCTCGCACCGCCGTCCCCGCCGGCAGCCGGGTCGAAGTTCGCATCGTTGCAAAGGGCGCTCGATATGCCGAGGGACCGCAGCGAGGGGTGGTGTTCCTCGTGCAAGGGAAGGCCGCCCCTGGTGAAGCCGCCCTCGACGGAGAGGCCCTCGCCTCCCACCTCGACGGCGCCGCTGCCGGGCAGCCAGACGCATTTCGCCGTGAGCTGGTTGACGGTGAGGGTTCCGGTCTTGTCGGTGGCGATGACGGTGCAGGCCCCGAGCCCCTCGACGGCGGGGAGGTGCCGGACGATCACGTTGCGGCGGGCCATGTTGCGCGTGGCGACGGAGAGCGCCACCGTGACCGCGACGGGCAGGCCCTCCGGGATGATCGAGACGGCGAGCGCCACGGCCACGAAAAAAGTCTCCTGGAGGTCGTCCCCGCGCAGGAGTTCGAGCATCACGATGCCCGCCACGAGCAGCAGGGATACCGTCCCGAGAATCCGCGTGAACCGTTCGAGCCGCCGGGTGAGGGGCGGGGCGGACGAAGGCTCCTCGAGGGTCTGCGCGATTCGGCCGATCTCCGTCCCCCGCCCGGTCCCCACCACCACGCCTTCCGCGCGCCCGCGCTGGACCGTCGTGCCGGCAAACAGCATGGTCAGCCGGTCGGCGAGAGGCGTTTCGGGGGCGAGCGTCTCGAGGGCGGCCTTGTCGACGGGCAGGGATTCGCCCGTCAGCGTCGTCTCGTTCGTCTGCAGGTCGGCAGACTTGAGGAGGCGAAGGTCCGCAGGCACCCGCTCCCCGGCCTCGAGCAGGACGAAGTCCCCGGGCACCAGCCCGGCCGCGTCGATGCGTTCGACCGTCCCGCCGCGCATCACGCGGCTTGCGGTATGGATCGCGGAGCGGAGCGCCGCCGTGTTGGCCTCCGCCCGCCATTCCTGGATGGCGCCGATGGCGGTGTTGATCGCGAGAACGAGCACGATGAATCCGGCATCGTCGAACTGCCTCAGCCAGAGGGAAATGAGGGCCGCAGCGAGCAGGAGATGGATCAGGGGGCTGCGCAGCTGGCCGAGGACGATGGCGAGGATCGACCGTCCCGGCGGCGCCGGCAGGACATTGGGGCCGAAGCGGCGCAGGCGCTCGGCGGCTTCCTCCGGCGGCAGGCCGTCTTCGGAAGTGCCGAGCGTTTCGAGCACTTTCGCGACGGGAAGGGCATGCCAGGGCGGGGCCTTTGCCGGCTCCCGACCATCCCGCAACGGCGAGGGCCGTGCCGCTCGAAACCGGTCCATCGCTTCCCGCACCCTGCACCTCCGTGAGCGCGGAGACTATCGCCGTTGCGGCGTCGTCCTGCGTTGATCCGCGTCAACGGGCCGCCGGCTGCATTTTAGCCCATTGCGGGATCCGGCGGATAGGAATGGACGCGACCGCGGAAATCCGAGACTTCGTAGCGACCTTCGCCCGCATCGCGCAGCGCATCCGGGCCGATCGCCGCCTTGCCGTGCCCGCCCGGGATGTCGAGGATGTAGGTCGGCTGGCACAGGCCCGAGATCCGCCCGCGCAGGGACGCCACCAGGGCGCGGCCCTCCTCGATCGACAGGCGGAAATGGCTCGTCCCCGGGGCGAGGTCGGGATGGTGCAGGTAGTAGGGCTTCACCCGCGCCTCCACGAAGGCGCGCATCAGATCGGCCAGCACGTCCGGGTCGTCGTTGACCCCGCGCAGGAGCACGGACTGGCTCACCATGGCGATGCCCGCATCCGCGAGCCGGGCGCAGGCGGCACGGGCGGCATCCGTCAGCTCGCGCGGGTGGTTGGCGTGAAGCGCCACATACACGGCCTTCCCGCTCGCCTTCAGGGCCTCGATCATCCCCCCGTCGACCCTCTCCGGCTCGACGACCGGGACGCGGGTGTGAACGCGGACGATCTTCACGTGGGGGATGGCGGAAAGCCGCCGCATCAGCTCGGCAAGGCGCCTGGCCGAAAGCACCAGCGGGTCGCCTCCCGTGAGGATCACCTCCCAGATTTCCGGGTGTGCGGCGATATAGGCGAAGGCCCTGTCGAGGGCCTCCGGCGCGAGGGTGCCGAGCCCCTGCGGCCCCACCATCTCGCGGCGGAAGCAGAAACGGCAATAGACCGGGCAGACATGCACGGCCTTGAGCAGGACACGGTCGAGGTACCGGTGGACGATGCCCTCCACCGGGGAATGGGCGAGATCGCCGATGGGATCCTCCCGCTCCTCCGGCGTCGCCGCGAGCTCCGCCGCATCGGGCACGAACTGGCGCGCAATGGGATCCTCCGGATCGTCCGGGGCGATCAGCCGGGCCATGGCGGGGCTGATCGCGATGGCGTAGCGCTCGGCCACCTTCTCGATCGCGGCCAGCCGCTCGGGCGGCATCAGTCCGGCCTCGACCAGCTCCGCAGGGGTGTGGAGCGTCTTCGCGGGGTTCCTCGCTCCGCTCACGGGGCCGTCTCCGGAACGGGGGCCCAGATCACCTGGTCGATGCGCGTCGCGCCGGTCGCGAGCATCGCGAGCCGGTCGAAGCCCAGGGCGATCCCGCTCGCCTGCGGCATGAGGGCGAGCGCCGCCAGGAAGTCCTCGTCCAGGGGATAGCGCTCTCCGTAGACGCGCATCTTCTCGGCCATCTCGGCCTCGAACCGGACGCGCTGCTCCGCCGGGTCGGTCAGTTCGCCGAAGGCATTGGCCAGTTCGACGCCGCAGGCATAGAGCTCGAACCGCTCCGCCACGCGAGGGTCGTCGGCCGCAGGGCGGGCGAGGGCGGCCTCCGCCACCGGATAGCGGTCGAGAATGGTGGCGCGGCCCCGGCCGAGGTTCGGCTCCACCTTCTCCACGATCACCCGGCTGAAGAGGTCGGACCAGGTATCGTCGGGCGCGACCCGCAGGCCGGCCTCCTCCAGGGAGGCCGCGAGGCGCTCCCGGTCGGTCGCCCCGCTGCGGTCGACGGAGGCGAGAAGGTCGATGCCGGCGAAGCGGAGGAACGCTTCCGCGACGCTCAGCCGCTCCGGCTCCCGGAACGGATCGACCGCATGGCCCCGGAACGTGAAGGTCCGCGCGCCGACGGTGTCGGCGGCGAGCGCCAGAAGCTCGGCCGCATCCCGCATCAGCGCCTCGTAGGTTTCGCCTGCCCGGTACCATTCGAGCATGGTGAATTCCGGGTGGTGCAGGGGACCGCGCTCCCGGTTGCGGTAGACATGGGCGAAGCAGGAAATCCGCGCCTCGCCCGCCGCGAGCAGCTTCTTGCAGGCGAATTCCGGGGAGGTGTGGAGGTAGAGCGGCGTCCGCGACCCGCCGGGCCCGACGGCCTGCGTGGCGAAGGCGTGCAGATGCGCCTCGTTGCCGGGGGAGACCTGAAGCGTGGCCGTGTCCACCTCCACGAAGCCGCGCTCGTCGAAGAAGCGCCGGAAGGCCGCCTGGATCCGGTTGCGGGCGAGAAGAAAGGGGCGCCGGTCCGCGTGGACATGGGGCGTCCACCAGGGGGAGGGGGCAGGCGGGGCGTCGGTCCTGTTCAAGGGGCGGCCTTCGGGGTTCGTGCGGTCAGGCTGGCGATTTTCGCGAAGATGGGTTAGTGCGGCACCGAAAACGTTTTCGAGCGTCCCGAGGGGGCTGGACAGCCCGGCCTCGGGACGTGCCTATCTGTCACAAGGAAAGCTTCCCGTGAAGGTCATCGCCTCTACGCTCCGCAAAGGCAACGTCGTCGACATCGACGGCAAGCTCTATGTGGTCCTCACCGCCCAGAACATCCATCCCGGCAAGGGCACCCCGGTGACCCAGCTCGACATGCGCCGCATCTCGGACGGCGTGAAGGTGTCCGAGCGCTACCGCACCACGGAGCAGGTGGAGCGCGCCTTCGTGGAGGACCGGGAATACACCTTCCTCTACGAGGACGGCGAAGGCTTCCACTTCATGAACCCGGAGACCTACGAGCAGGTGGCCGTGCCGGAGGACATCATCGGCGACCAGAAGGCCTACCTCCAGGAAGGCATGGCCGTGATGCTCTCCGTCCACAACGGGGTGCCGATCGCCATCGAACTGCCCGCCCGCGTCACCCTCGAGATCGTCGAGACCGAGCCGGTGGTGAAGGGGCAGACCGCCTCCTCCTCCTACAAGCCCGCCATTCTCTCCAACGGCGTGCGCACCATGGTGCCGCCCCACATCACCGCCGGCACCCGGGTCGTGATCATGACCGAGGACGGCTCCTACGTGGAACGCGCCAAGGACTGAGCGCGCCCTTCGGGCACGCCCGGCCCACGGCCGGGAAATCCTTCTTGAAGGATGGGCTTTTTCGGTGAAGCTTCGCCGGAAACCCATCCTTTCTCGTTCCGAGGTGAATCTCTTCCATGGCGAGCGCCGTCCTCAGTCCCATCAACCCCCTGGTCGCGGATGTCGGCAGCCCTCCGATCCCGGAGGCGCAGGCCTGGATGAAGCGCTATGCCGGCGGCTATGGGCCGCCGATCAACCTGTCGCAGGCGGTCCCCGGGAGCGCGCCCCATCCGGACATGCTGGAGCGCCTGGCCGCCGCCGCGGGCTCGCCCGCCGGGGCGCAGTACGGTCCGATCAACGGCGATGCGGACCTGCGGGAGGCCTATGCGGCCGAGCTGTCCCGCCTCTACGAGGGGCGGATCGGATCCGCGGACACGGCGCTCACCGCCGGGTGCAACATGGCGTTCTTCGCCACCATGATGCTCCTCGCCCGCCACGGCGACGCGGTGCTGCTGCCGACGCCCTGGTACTTCAATCACCAGATGAGCCTCGACATGCTGGGCATCGAGGCGCGGCCCCTGCCTTGCCGCCCGGAGGCGGGGTTCGTGCCCCGGGTCGAGGATGCGGAGGCGCTGATCGACCGAAAGGTCAAGGCCCTCGTCCTCGTCACGCCGAACAACCCCACGGGGGCGGTCTACCCGGCGCACGTGATCGAGGCCTTCGCCGAGCTGTGCCGCAGGCGGGGAATTTTCCTCGTTATCGACGAGACTTACAGAGACTTCCTGCCATCCGGTGTGAACCGCGCCCACGGCCTGTTCGCAACCGACGGCTGGCGCGGGACGGTGATCCAGCTCTACTCCTTCTCGAAATCCTACGCGATTCCGGGGCATCGGATGGGCGCGATCACGGCGGATGCCGGGCTCGTCGAGCAGGTCGCCAAGATCCTCGACTGCATCCAGATCTGCCCGCCGCGGACGGCCCAGGCGGTCCTGCCCTGGGCCATCGACGCCCTGCGCGGCTGGCGCGAGGCGAACCGGGCCGAGATCAACGGGCGGGCCGCCACGTTCCGGCGGGCCCTGGAGCCCCTGCCGGAATGGCGCATCGAATCGGCCGGCGCGTATTTCGCCTATCTGCGCCACCCCTTTCCGGATGCCTCCGCGCAGGCGGTGGCGGAGAAGCTCGCCACGGAGCGCGGTGTGCTGTGCCTGCCGGGCAGCTATTTCGGCCCCGGCCAGGAGCGCCACCTGCGGGTCGCCTTCGCGAACGTGAGCGCCGATGTGCTGACCGGCCTGACCGAGCGCCTGCGCGGCCTTTCCCTCTGAATCTCCCCTGGCTGCGCCGTTCAAAACCCGTTGCGATCCACGCTGCCGCCCTTGGCAGAGGGTCGGGGGGGTTGGTACTGTCGATTCCAAACAGGCATCCATCCGATGCCAGGGATATGGTTTTGACCGTTAAGTACGATGCGATCGCCGAAGCCGAGGGGGACCGATCGAATCCGCTCGCGGAGCGCGTGACGGACTCGCCATGGCGCGGGAGCCGCTCCCCTGCCGCGGCGGGGCGGCGACACGGGCGGCGGCGCCCGTCGCGCAGCTATGCCGCCCTCGATCTCGGCACCAACAACTGCCGCCTGCTCATCGCCGAGCCCGCCCATTTCGGGTTTCGCGTGGTGGACGCCTTTTCGCGGATCGTCCGCCTCGGCGAGGGGTTGGGATTCGGCAACCATCTGAGCGAGGACGCCATCGAGCGGACCCTCGATGCCCTGCGGATCTGCCGCGACAAGATGGCGGCCAAGGACGTGCTGCGCGCGCGGCTGGTGGCGACGGAGGCGTGCCGCCTGGCGGCGAACGGTCCGGCCTTCATCGAGCGCGTGCGCAGCGACCTCGATCTCGAACTCGAGATCGTCGACCGCAAGACGGAGGCCTACCTTGCCGTGACGGGCTGCGCCTCCCTGGCCGACCCGAAGGCGGAATCGGTCATCGTCTTCGACATCGGCGGCGGCTCGACCGAGATCGCCTGGCTCGACGGCGTGGCGCCTCACATGTTCGCCGACCCGTGCAAGCGCATCCGCGCCTGGGATTCCCTGCCGGTCGGCGTGGTCACCCTGGCGGAGCGCCACGGGGGCATCGAGGTGACCCCCGAGATCTTCGAGGGCATGGTGGAGGAGGTCTCGGAGCTCCTCCTCGATTTCTCCCTCGTGGCGGCGGAGGCGGGCCGCGCGGCGAATTTCCACCTCCTCGGCACGTCCGGCACCGTCACGACCGTCGGCGGCATCCATCTCCGCCTCTCCCGCTACGACCGCCGGCGCGTCGACGGCATGTGGATGCGCAACGGGGACATCACCGCCGTCATCGAGCGCCTTCTCCGGTCCGATTTCCAGGAGCGCGCCGCCAATCCCTGCATCGGCCGGGAGAGAGCGGATCTCGTGCTCGCGGGCTGCGCCATCCTGGAAGCGATCCGCCGCGCCTTTCCGTCCGAGCGGCTGCGCATCGCCGACCGGGGCCTGCGCGAAGGAATTCTCATGAACATGATGCGTGAAGACAGCGTGTGGCGGGAGAACCGTCGGTGAGCACCCCGAAATCCGGATCCGGAACGCGCACCCTCAAGCAGCGGGTGAAGACCGCGCACAAGCGCTCGCTCTCGTCGCAGAAATGGCTGGAGCGGCAGCTGAACGATCCTTATGTGGCGCGGGCGAAGCGCGAGGGATACCGCTCGCGCGCGGCGTTCAAGCTCCTGGAGATCGACGAGAAGTACCACATCCTCAAGCCGGGGCAGCGGGTGGTGGACCTGGGCGCCGCCCCCGGCGGCTGGTCGCAGATCGCCGCCCGGAAGGTCGGGCCGAAGGGCAAGGTCGTCGGAATCGATCTCCTGCCCATCGATCCCCTGCCGGGGGTGGAGTTCATCCAGCTCGACTTCCTCGACGAGTCGGCGCCCGCAAGGCTCATCGAGATGCTCGGCGGCCCGGCGGACATCGTCATGTCCGACATGGCCGCCAACACCACCGGCCACAAGAAGACCGATCACCTGCGCATCATGGGCCTCGCGGAAGCCGCCATCGACTTCGCCCGGGAGATCCTGGCGCCGGGGGGCGCCTTCATCGCCAAGGTCTTCCAGGGGGGAACGGAGAGCCAGCTTCTCGCCGACCTCAAGCGCGATTTCGCCACCGTGCGGCATGTGAAGCCTGCGGCGAGCCGCGCGGATTCGGCGGAACTCTACGTGATGGCCACCGGTTTCCGTGGCGGCGCAGGCAAGATGCCGCCGGCCTGACGCCCGGTTTGCCCGGCGGCGCCGGGGAGGGCAGGGATGGTCTACAGGATCGGCATCATCGGCTTCGGCAAGATCGCGCAGGACCAGCACCTGCCCGCGATCCGGAGCAATCCGAACTTCGAGCTGACGGCGGTGGCGAGCCAGCGCGGCCTGACGCCCGACGAGGCCCGGCACACCTTCACCGACTACCGGACGATGCTCCGCGAGGTGCCGGAGCTCGACGCCGTCGCCATCTGCACGCCGCCGCAGGTCCGGCACGTCATCGCGCGCGACGCCCTTGAGGCGGGCAAGCACGTTCTCCTCGAGAAGCCGCCCGCCGCCACCTTGAGCGAGCTCGAGGACCTGCGCCGGATCTCCGGCGAGATGCGGAAGGTCGCCTTCACGACCTGGCACGCGCAGTACAACCGGGGCGTGGACGTGGCCCGGGATACCCTGGCGGGACGCCGGGTGTCGCGCCTTCTCGTCACCTGGAAGGAGGACGTGCGGCACTGGCATCCGGGTCAGCAATGGATCTGGCAGGCGGGCGGGTTCGGCGTCTTCGATCCCGGCATCAACGCCCTGTCCATCGTGACCAAGATCATGCCGGTGCCGGTCTTCATCAGGAAGGCGGACCTCCTGTTTCCCGCCAACCGGGATGCCCCCATCGCCGCCGACATCACCTTCTCGACCGGGGCCGAGAACGCCGACCTCAGGGGCGTGTTCGACTGGCGGCAGACCGGGCCGCAGACCTGGGACATCGAGATCGACTGCGAGGGCGGCCCGCGGCTCAAGCTGTCCCACGGCGGCAGCCGTCTGGAAATCGACGGCTCCCTCGTGGTCGAGGAAGCTCCCGAGGAATATCCGGGAATCTACCGCCGCTTCGAGACCCTCCTCGACGAGAGGCGACCGGAGATCGACGACGCTCCGCTCCGCCTCGTCGCCGACGCCTTCACCATCGGCCGCCGGGTGCCCGTCGAGCCCTTCGAGGACGAGCCGGGGAAGGCTTCATAGCCCCACGTGGGAGCGAGATCCATCGCGCCCGCGGCGTCATTCCGGGACAGCGCAAGGCGCTGGGCCCGGAACCCATAACCACGACATCGAAGAACGGGGCGCAGCGGCCGCGACAGCTCTCCATACCGAGCGTTGACGTTTCTGGATTCCGGGTTTCGCTTCGCGAACCCGGAATGACGGTGGAAGCGTCGAGCCCACTCCCGCTGCTTCCGTGTCCGCCTCTCTCAAGACGAGACGATGGGAGCGCCTCCGGTCAGGCAAGGTGCTTCTTCAGGAAGGCCACCGTGCGGCTCCAGGCAAGATCGGCGGCCTTCTTGTCGTAGCGGGCGGCGTTGGTGTCGTTGTTGAAGGCGTGGTTCGCGTCTTCGTAGACGTAGAGCTCATAGGTTTTGCCCGCCTTCCGGAGCGCGTCCTCGTAGGCCGGGATGCCCGCGTTGATGCGCTCGTCGAGGCCCGCATAGTGCAGGAGGAGCGCCGCCCCGATCTTCGGCACGTCCTCCGCCTTCGGCTGCGCGCCGTAATAGGCAACCCCGGCCGCCAGGTCGGGATCGGCCACCGCCAGATTGTTCACCGCGCCGCCGCCCCAGCAGAAGCCGACCGCTCCGACCTTCCCGTTCCCGCCCGGCAGGCCCTTCAAGTAGGCCACGGCCGCCTTGCCGGAGGCGATGACGTCGGGCTGCTTCAGCTGGCCGATCATCTCCCGGCCCTTGTCCTCGTCGGCCGGGGTGCCGCCCATGGGCGAGAGATAATCGAGCCCGAGGGCGATGAAGCCTTCCGTCGCGAGGCGGCGGGTCACGTCCTTGATGTGCGGGTTGAGGCCCCGGTTCTCGTGGATCACGAGGACCGTCGGCAGCCGGTCGCCGCCCGACTTCGGGCGGACGAGATAGCCCCTGAGGCCCTGGACGCCGGGAATGTCGAGCGTTTCGGCCGCGATGCGCGGGTCCTTCTCGTCCACGGTGTCGGCCATGGCATAGTCGTTCTGGAGCACCGGGAGCAGGGCGGCTGCCGCGGCGGCGCTGCCGGCGAGGGCCGCCAGGCGGTCGAGGAACGTCCGGCGGTTCATGCCGCCATGGGTGAACTGGTCGTAGAGATCGATGATGCGCTGGTCCATGGGAGCCTCCCGGTTTCCGTCTCAGTCCGGCCGAGCTTAAGGCCCATCTGTCCCGTCGCCCAGCCCCGTCGCAGGCCGCTGCCGATTCAAAGCCTTGTGACCCGACATCTCCGCCCCGGCATCGTGCGGCAGGGCCACGAAGGCGAAGGTGGAGAGGGCGGACACCGCCGCCACCACCCAGAAGGCGGGGCCGAAGTCGTGCGCGACGATGGTGGGCGACCCGTGAAGACGCGATGCGCTCTCCAGGGCGAAGGCGCCGAGCGCCACGCCCATGCTGAGGGCGAGCTGCTGCGCCACGCTGGAAAGGCTCGTCGCCGCGCTCATCTCGCGCTTCGATACGTCCGCGAAGGCCAGGGCGTTGAGGCTCGTGAACTGGAGGGACCGGAAGCACCCGCCGACCAGGAGGATCGCCATGATGAGCCAGTGGGGCGTTTCGGGCGTGAAGAACCCGTTGATGGCGATGAAGCCGCCGCCGACGACCGCGTTGACCGTGAGCAGCCGCTTGAAGCCGACCTGCTCGAGGATGCGTTTCGCCATGGTCTTCATGAACAGCGCGCCGACGGCGGCGACGAAGGTGAGGGTGCCGGAGGCGAAGGCGGAGAGGCCGAAGCCGACCTGGAGCATCAGCGGCAGGAGGAAGGGAATCGCCCCGACGCCGACCCGGAACAGCGATCCGCCGGCCACGCTCGCGCGAAAGGTCTGGATCCGGAAAAGGCCGAGCTGCAGCACGGGGTGAGGCGTGCGCCTGGCATGGCGGAGGAAGAGCAGGAGGCTCAGGGTTCCCGCGACGACGCAGCCCGCCGAGACGGAGGGCGGGATCAGGTGGCGGCCGCCGGAGGCGAAGCCCAGCATGAGCAGCGCGAACCCGGCCCCTGCGAGAAGAAACCCGACGAAGTCGAAGGGCGGGGTGTCCTCCTCCTTGATCTCGGGGACGAAGATCGTCGCCAGCACGATCCCCAGGATGCCGATGGGAATGTTGATGAAGAAAATCCAGCGCCAGTCGAACCAGGTGGTGATGAAGCCCCCCAGCGGCGGCCCGACGATGGGGCCGACGAGCGCCGGGATGGTGAGGGTCGCAAGGGCCTGGACCACCTCGCTGCGCGGCACGCTGCGCAGGAGGACGAGGCGCCCGACGGGCACCATCATGGCGCCGCCCATGCCCTGGACGAAGCGGGCGAGGACGAACCCGCCGAGGGAGCCCGCCCCCGCGCAGGCGAGGGAGCCCGCCATGAACACGCCGATGGCGGCGCGGAAGACCGTCCTGGACCCGAACCGGTCCGCCATCCAGCCGGAGATCGGAATGAAGATGGCGAGGCCCACCAGATAGGAGGTCAGCGCCAGTTTGAGGGCGATGGGATCTTCCCCGATGTCCTGCGCGATCATCGGCAGCGAGGTCGCGATCACCGTGGAATCGGTGTTCTCCATGAAGAGCGCGGTCGCGATGATGAGGGGAAGCAGGCGTGACTGGCGCATGACCTTTCGCACTTAACGCCCGGCGGGCGTCTTGCCTAGCGGTTCGGCCGCACCGCAGATCTTCTTTCGCGGCAGGGTTTTACCGCTTTGCGAAACGGACGGCCCATGCTACGGACCCTCGCCAACTTATCGCCGCCGCATGGGCGGATCACTCTCTCAGCAAGGAGTTGGCCATGGCCTCAATCGCCGATCGTCTCATCGAGGGACTGACCTTCGACGATGTGTTGCTGAGGCCCGGGCGCTCGGAGGTCCTCCCCGCCGAGGTGGACATCGCTACCCAGCTCACCCAGTCGATCCGGCTCAACCTGCCGATCCTCGCCTCGGCCATGGATACGGTCACGGAGGGCCGCATGGCCATCGCCATGGCCCAGGCCGGCGGCATCGGCGTCATTCACCGCAACCTCGAGCCCGAGGCCCAGGCCGAGCAGGTCCGCCTCGTGAAGCGCTACGAGTCCGGCATGGTGATGAACCCCATCACCATCCACCCCGACGAGACCCTGGCCGACGCCCTGGCCATGATGAAGCACCATGGAATTTCGGGCATCCCGGTCGTCGAGCGCGGGCCCGGCGGCTCCAGGGGCAAGCTCGTCGGCATCCTCACCAACCGGGACGTCCGCTTCGCCAACAACCCGTCCCAGCCCGTCTCCGAGCTGATGACCAAGGACCGGCTCATCACCGTCCGCGAGGGCGTGAGCCAGGAGGAGGCCCGCCGGCTCCTGCACCAGTTCCGCATCGAGAAGCTCCTGGTCGTGGACGACCATTACCGCTGCATCGGCCTCATCACGGTGAAGGACATCGAGAAGCAGGTTGCCCATCCCAACGCCGCCAAGGACGAGCAGGGCCGCCTGCGGGTCGCCGCCGCCACCACCACCGGCGAGCAGGGCTTCGAGCGTTCCGAGCGCCTGATCGACGCGGGCGTGGACGTGATCGTCGTCGATACGGCCCACGGCCATTCCGTGCGGGTGCTGGAAAGCGTCACGCGGGTGAAGAAGCTCTCCAACGCGGTCCAGGTGATCGCGGGCAACGTGGCGACCCGCGAGGGCGCCAAGGCCCTCATCGACGCGGGCGCCGACGCGGTGAAGGTCGGCATCGGCCCCGGCTCCATCTGCACCACCCGCATCGTCGCGGGCGTGGGGGTGCCCCAGCTCACGGCGATCATGGAAGCGGTCGAGGCGGCGGCGGAGGCCGGCATTCCGGTGATCGCCGACGGCGGCATCAAGGTCTCGGGCGATCTCGCCAAGGCGCTGGCGGCGGGCGCCTCCACCGTCATGGTCGGCTCGCTCCTGGCCGGCACGGACGAGACGCCCGGGGAGGTGTTCCTCTACCAGGGCCGCTCCTACAAGGCCTATCGCGGCATGGGCTCGGTCGGGGCCATGGCCCGCGGCTCCGCGGACCGCTACTTCCAAGCGGAGGTGCGCGACACCCTCAAGCTCGTTCCCGAGGGCGTGGAGGGGCAGGTGGCCTACAAGGGGCCCGTGTCGGGCGTCCTGCACCAGCTCGCCGGCGGCCTGCGCGCCTCCATGGGCTACGTGGGCGCGCGCAACCTCCAGGAGTTCCGCGAGAAGGCGCAGTTCATCCGCATCACCAACGCGGGCCTGCGCGAAAGCCACGTGCACGACGTGACGATCACGCGGGAGAGCCCCAACTATCCGGGCCGCGGCTGATTGCGGCTTCAGGGCTTTTCAAGGGGGCATCCATGAGCATCACCGCCGTTCTCCTGCCGGTCTTCGTCCAGGTCGGTCTCACCTTCCTCCTTCTCCTCTGGACGGGGAGCGCCCGGTCCGCGGCCGTCCGATCCGGCGAGGTGAAGATGCGGGACATCGCCCTCGGCGAGCGCAACTGGCCGCCCCGGATCGTCCAAGTGTCCAACGCCTACCACAACCAGCTCGAGGTCCCGGTCCTGTTCTACGTGCTGGTGGCCCTGGCCCTCATCACGAAGAAGGCGGACCTGGTCTTCGTGGTCATGTCCTGGGTCTTCGTCGTCACGCGCATGGTCCACGCGGGAATCCACGTGACGACGAACCGGGTGCCGCAGCGCTTCATGGCCTTCGCCCTCGGCGTGGTGGTCCTGATCGTGATGTGGATCGTCTTCGCCCTGAGGATCTTCGCCTCGGAGCTCGGCGTGTGAGCGGGCCGGACGGTCTGCCGTCCGAGCCCTTGAGGTTCTTCGTTGCGCGGGACGGATCGGATGTCCATCCCGCGACGACGTTTCAGTATTTGCGGCCGCTTTCCAGCTGCGTCTTCGCATCCGCCGTCTTGCGCGGCGGCGGGTTGAGGTCGGCGGCCGGAGGCGGGGTGGTGGCGCAGGCCGCGACAGCGAGAGTGAGCCCGACGACGAGGATGCGAGTGAGCTTGATCGACATTTCCGGAAGCTCCAGGAAGCCCGAGTGGATATCCGCGTGCCCCATGCACGCGCCCTTCCGACTTCGATCCGGATCTGGAATGAAAATTGGTAACATTGTGTCTTTTCCACGGCCAAGGTGGAGTGTTGTTTTCCTATGACACCTGCAGCCCGCATCGCCGCCGCCATCGAGGTGCTTTCCGACATCGACGCCCGCCGCCGCCCGGCGGCCGACGCCCTGAAGGACTGGGGCCTCTCCCACCGCTTCGCCGGTTCGAAGGACCGGGCCGCCATCGCGAGCCTGGTCTATGACGCCCTGCGCCGGAAGGCGTCGGCGGCCTGGATCATGGGCGAGGGAACGCCCCGGGCCGTGATGCTCGGAATGCTGCGCCTTCAGCGCGGCCTCGATGCCGACGCCGTTGCGAAGCTTTTCTCCGGCGAGCGCTTCGCGCCGGAGCCCCTGAGCGAGGCGGAGCGGGACCGGCTTTCGAAGGGCACCCTCGACGGAGCGCCCGCGGCCGCCGCAGGCGACTTTCCGGAATGGATCCAGCCCTCCCTGGAGCGCCTCCTCGGCGAGGATCTCGTGGCCGAGATGCAGGCGCTCACGGCGCGGGCCCCCGTCGACCTCAGGGTGAACACCCTCAGGGCCGCCTCCCGCGAGCGGGCGCACGACGCCCTGCCGCATCTCGGCGCCGTCGAGACCCCCCATTCGCCCCTCGGCCTGCGCATCCTGCCCGGCGAGGACGGGCGCGGGCCTGCCATCCAGGCAGAACCCGAATTCCTCAAGGGCTGGATCGAAATCCAGGACGAGGGCTCCCAGCTCGCGGCGCTGCTGACCGCGGTGCGGCCGGGCGAGCAGGTCGTCGACCTGTGCGCCGGCGGCGGCGGCAAGACGCTCGCCCTCGCGGCGATGATGGACAACCACGGCCAGATCTACGCCACGGACAACGACGCGCGGCGCCTTGCGCCGATCCACGAGCGGCTGGCCCGCGCGGGCGTGCGCAACGTCCAGGTGCGCACACCCCGGGGCGGCGCCGACCCGGTCGCCGACCTCGACGGGCGGATCGACTGCGTCCTCGTGGACGCCCCCTGCACGGGGGTCGGAACCTGGCGGCGCAACCCGGACGCCAAGTGGCGGCTCAGGCCTGGCAGCCTGGAGGTCCGCCGCAGGGAGCAGCAGGCGGTGCTCGACCGGGCGGCCGGGCTCGTCCGGCCCGGAGGGCGCATCGTCTACGTCACGTGCTCGATCCTGCCGGAGGAGAACGACGAGGCGCTCGCGGCCTTCCTTGCCCGCAGGGAGGGCTTTTCCGCCCTTTCCCGAGGCGAGGTCTTGGCCGGGGCGGGGATGCGAGACCTCGAAGCGGCCTTGCGCCCGACCGCCCTCGGCTGGCAGATGACCCCCCTCCGCACCGGCACGGACGGCTTCTACGTTGCCGTTCTCCTCAGAAGTTCATAAGTCAGCCCAAACCCGGATCGAGCATCCGTCTCCTTCACCCGCGCGACCCCAGACCGACCCATGACCCAGACCCACGACAAGATCCTCATCGTCGATTTCGGCTCCCAGGTGACCCAGCTCATCGCGCGCAGGGTGCGCGAGGAGGGGGTCTATTCCGAGGTGGTGCCGTTCCAGAAGGCGGCGGAGGCTTTTCGGGAGATGAAGCCCAAGGGGGTGATCCTCTCCGGCGGGCCGGAATCGGTGACCATGGAGACGTCTCCCCGGGCGCCCCAGGAGCTTTTCGAGGCCGGGGTTCCGGTCTTCGGCATCTGCTACGGCCAGCAGACCATGGCGGCCCAGCTCGGTGGCGAGGTCGAGGGCGGGCACCATTCCGAATTCGGCCGCGCCGAGATCGAGGTGCTGAGCGAGAGCCCGCTCTACCAGGGCGTCTGGCAGGTCGGTAAGAAATACCCGGTCTGGATGAGCCACGGCGACCGGGTGACCAAGCTCCCCGAGGGCTTCGAGACCCTGGCCTCCTCCCCGAACGCGCCCTATGCGATCGTCGCCGACGAGGCGCGCAAGTTCTACGCGGTGCAGTTCCATCCGGAGGTGGTTCATACCCCGCAGGGCGAGCTGCTGATCCGCAACTTCGTGCGCGACATTGCGGGCTGCCGCGGCGACTGGACCATGAAGGCCTTCCGCGAGGAGGCCATCGAGCGCATCCGCGCCCAGGTCGGCGAGGGGCGCGTCATCTGCGGCCTGTCCGGCGGCGTCGATTCGGCCGTGGCGGCGGTGCTGATCCACGAGGCCATCGGCGACCAGCTCACCTGCGTCTTCGTGGACCACGGCCTCCTGCGGATGGGGGAGGCGGAGCAGGTGATCGGCCTGTTCCGGGACTCCTACAACATCCCGCTCGTGCACGTTCAGGCGCAGGACCTCTTCCTCGGCGCGCTCGAGGGCGTGACGGACCCGGAGGTGAAGCGCAAGACCATCGGCAAGCTCTTCATCGACGTGTTCGACGAGGAAGCGCGGAAGATCGGCGGCGCCGATTTCCTGGCGCAGGGAACGCTCTATCCCGACGTGATCGAGAGCGTCTCGTTCACCGGCGGCCCCTCGGTCACCATCAAGAGCCACCACAACGTGGGCGGGCTGCCCGAGCGCATGAAGATGAAGCTCGTCGAGCCCCTGCGCGAGCTGTTCAAGGACGAGGTGCGGGTGCTCGGCCGCGAGCTCGGCCTGCCGAAGGCCTTCGTGGACCGTCACCCGTTCCCTGGCCCCGGCCTCGCGATCCGCGTGCCGGGCGAGATCACCCGCGAGAAGCTCGAGATCCTGCGCAGGGCGGATGCGATCTATCTCGACGAGATCCGCAACGCGGGCCTTTACGACAAGATCTGGCAGGCCTTCGCCGTGCTGCTGCCGGTGAAGACCGTCGGCGTCATGGGCGACGGGCGGACCTACGACCACGTCTGCGCCCTGCGCGCGGTGACCTCCGTCGACGGCATGACGGCGGATTTCTTCCCCTTCGACATGGAGTTCCTCGGCCGGGTCGCGACCCGGATCATCAACGAGGTCAAGGGCATCAACCGCGTCACCTACGACATCACCTCGAAGCCGCCGGGCACCATCGAGTGGGAATGAGGGCAGGCAGGGACACCGGCGACGCGGCAGGGCCGCCTGCCATTACTCCTTGCGCTTGAAGGGGTTGGAGCTTCCGTAAGGGACGCTAGATTGGGTCGCGTTCGCGGCTGCGGTGCAGCCGCTCGACGCCATCCCCTCGAGCCTCCCGTTCTGCGGGAGCGCTCGCATCCTCAGCGCAAAGGAAGCACATGTCCCATCAGCCCCGGATCGCATTCCACGACGGCCATACCATCCCGCAGGTCGGGCTGGGCGTCTGGCAGACGCCGAACGACGTCGCAATCGACGCGGTGCGGATCGCCCTCGACGCAGGATACCGCCATGTGGACACCGCGGCGGTCTACGAGAACGAGAGCGGCGTCGGGGAGGGTCTGCGGTCCTCCGGCATCCCTCGCGACGAGGTGTTCGTCACGACGAAGCTGTGGAACGCCGATCAGGGCTACGATTCCACGCTCCGGGCCCACGAGGAGAGCCTGAAGCGCCTCGGCCTCGACCGGGTGGACCTCTACCTCATCCACTGGCCCGCGCCGCACCGCGACCGCTACCTCGACACCTGGCGCGCCTTCGTGCGCCTCAAGGAGGAGGGCCGGGTGCGGTCCATCGGCGTGTCGAACTTCGAGGCCGAGCACCTGGACCGCATCATCGGCGAGACCGGAGTCGTGCCGGTCCTGAACCAGATCGAGCTGCATCCGCGCTTCCAGCAGAAGGCCCTGCGCGAGGCTCACAGGAGGCGCGGAATCGTCACCCAGTCCTGGAGTCCGCTCGGCCAGGGCACCCTGCTCCGGGACCCGGTGATCGCCTCCGTCGCCGAGAAGCACCGCCGCTCCCCGGCGCAGGTCATCATCCGCTGGCACGTCGAGAACGGGCTGATCGTCATTCCGAAGTCGGTGACGCCGGGCCGAATCGTGGAGAACCTCGACGTGTTCGGCTTCCGGCTCGACGCGGAGGACATGGAGAGGATCGCCGGGCTCGACTCGCCCGACGGCCGGATCGGGCCGGACCCGATGACCGCGACGTTCTGAGACGGCCCTCCCCGAAGGGAGCCGAACGGCAAAAAGGCAGGCCAGGAGCCTGCCTTTTCGTTTTCCGCGCCGGTCCGCCTACTGGATCTTCGGCGGCTCGTCGAAGTTGAGGCCGGGAAGATCGCCGCCGCCGGGGCCGATGCCGGGAACCAGCAGCTCGTCGAGCTTCTTCTGCACGGCGGCCGGGTCGACCTTCGTGGCGGATCCCTTGTAGTGCATCACGATCTGCGGGAAGAGCACGACGATGGCGACCATGATGAGCTGGATCACCACGAAGGGAATGGCGCCCCAGTAGATCTGGCCCGTGGTGATGGGCTCCATCCGCTTGCCGGTCACCCGGTCGATATAGGGCTCCTTCGGAGCGACCGAGCGCAGGAAGAACAGCGAGAAGCCGAAGGGCGGGTGCATGAACGAGGTCTGCATGTTCACGCCCAGGATGACACCGAACCAGATCAGGTCGATCCCGAGCTTCTCGGCGGCGGGGCCGAGGAGCGGGATGATGATGAAGGCCAGCTCGAAGAAGTCGAGGAAGAACGCGAGCAGGAAGACGAGCACGTTCACGAAGACGAGGAAGCCGATCTGGCCGCCCGGCAGGGAGGTCAGCAGGTGCTCGACCCACACGTGGCCGTTCACGCCGTAGAAGGTGAGCGAGAACACGCGCGCGCCGATCAGGATGAACAGCACGAAGGCCGAAAGTTTCGCGGTCGCCTCCGTTGCCTGGCGCAGGAGGGTGACGTTGAAGCGGTTCGGGTTGTTGTCGAGCCGGCGCTTCACCGCCGCGAGGATGACCGAGCCCAGGGCGCCCATGGCGCCGCCTTCCGTCGGCGTCGCAAGGCCGATGAAGATGGTGCCGAGCACGAGGAAGATGAGCAGGAGCGGGGGGACCATCACGAACGTCACCTGCTCGGCCATCCGCGACATCAGCCTGAAGCCGGTGAAACGTTCGAGGATGCCGACGACGAGCGCATAGAGCGCGCCGGCGGCTACCATTTCGAGCGCGAGCGCCAGGGAGCTCCCGTTGTTGCGCAGGACCAGGTAGAGCGCGATCAGCGCGGCCGTGAGGACGGCCGAGATGGCGATGCGCTTCGCGCCGAGCATACGGTTCATGAGGGCGCAGATGAGGGCGACCACGGTCGCAACGCAGATGGTCAGGATGACGAAGTCGGCGCCCGCCTTGGTGCTGGTCTGCGAGAGCACGTAGTAGCCCACGAGGCCGGAGAAGACGACGAGGATGCCGAGCTGCCAGACGCCGCGCGCGCCGTTGGGCTCGCGATAGCCGATCGCCTCCGGCGGCAGGCCGGGGGCCGACTTGGGATAGACGATCGACATCAGCAGCACGTAGCCGGCGTAGAGGCCCGAGAGGATCAGGCCAGGCAGGAACGCGCCTTCGTACATGTCGCCCACGGAGCGGCCGAGCTGGTCGGCCATGACGATGAGCACCAGGGACGGCGGGATGATCTGCGCCAGGGTGCCCGAGGCGGCGATGACGCCGGAGGCGAGCCGCCGGTCATAGCCGTAGCGCAGCATGATGGGGAGCGAGATCAGGCCCATGGAGATCACCGAGGCCGCCACGACGCCTGTGGTGGCGGCGAGCAGCGCGCCCACGAAGATCACGGCGTAGGCGAGGCCGCCGCGCACCGGGCCGAAGAGCTGGCCGATGGTGTCGAGCAGGTCCTCCGCCATGCCGGAGCGTTCCAGGATCAACCCCATGAAGGTGAAGAACGGCACCGCCAGGAGCACCTCGTTCGACATGGTGCCGTAGATGCGGTCGGGCAGGGCCTGGAGCAGGGGCCAGGAGAGGTTGATGCTCTCGGGGGCGAGCGGAGCGAGTTCCACCGCGATGAAGAAGAAGAGCAGGCCGTTCGCCGCCAGCGAGAAGGCGACGGGATAGCCGAGGAGCAGGAAGACGACGAGCGCCGCGAACATGATCGGCGCGAGGTTCTGGGCAATCAGCTGGGCCATGAACGGAAACTCCGGAAGGGGTGGCGAGGCGTCGGCGGGATCAGCGGATGCCGTCGCCGGGCGGTTCGCCGTGCGCAGGCGCGTTCGCGTCGCCGAGTTCCTGCAGGAGCCGCTCCGCCTCGGCCTCCGCGCTGTGGACCGGCGCGTGCTCGTCCGCGATGACGCCGCGCATGATGGCGATGCGCTTGATCAGCTCGCTCAGCCACTGCAGGGCGAGGAAGATGAAACCCAGAAGGATCATCCCCTTGGCCGGCCAGATCAGCAGGCCGCCCGCGTTCGAGGAGACCTCGCCGGACTGGTAGGACTTGATGAAGTACGGCACGCTCAGCCAGAGCATGATCGCCACGAAGGGGAACAGGAAGAAAACGTGGCCGAGCAGGTCGATCCAGTCCCGCTTACGCCTGGAGAGCATGTTCGAGACGATGTCGATGCGGATGTGCTCGTTCACCTTCAGGGTCCAGGGCGAGCAGAGCATGAACACCGCTCCGAACAGGTACCATTGCAGCTCGAGCCAGGCGTTCGACGAGACGCCGAAGACCCTCCGGATGATCGCGTTGATCGCCGAGACCAGGATGGCCACGACGATGGCCCAGGCCACGGTCTTTCCCAGGCGCTCGTTCAATGCGTCGATGGCCTGGGACAGCTTCAGGAATGCTGTCATCCGGTTCTTCCCCTGATCGTTCGTTCGTTGGTTTTGTCAGGGTGTGCTAACGAAGTTGCGGTCTCTTCGCTAGAGCCCGAGCCCCCCGACCATACTCGACTTAAGGCGAGTACCCCCTATGCATTCGTGTCACAAGGGGGGTGCGCCCTTGAAAGTTATGATCCGCGCCGCCGCGTCCGGGGCAAGGATCGCACCTGCCCCGCGCCGCCTTCGCCGGTGGCGGCCGGAGACCGGCCTTGCTATGGTCTGCCTCACATCGTGGGGACGTGACCGTGACGCTGCTGATCCTTGGCCTGATCGTTTTCCTCGGCACCCATTCCTTCAGCATGGCGCGCAAGTCTCGCGCCGAGCTGGTCGGCCGTTTCGGGGAGGGGCCCTACAAGGGCATCTATTCCCTCCTGTCCCTGGCGGGGATCGTGTTGATTGCCATCGGGTTCGGCCGCTACCGGGCCCAAGGCTACATTCCGGTCTGGGACCCTCCGGTCTGGACCCGCCATCTCGCCCTGCTCCTCGTCTGGTTCGCCTTCGTCGCCCTTGCCGCAGCCTACCTGCCGGGGCGGATCAGGCGCACGCTCAGGCATCCGATGCTCGCCGGCGTGAAGGCGTGGGCCCTCGCCCATCTTCTCGCCAACGGGGATCTCGGCTCGATCCTCCTGTTCGGGTCGTTCCTGATCTGGGCGGTACTGGCGCGGATTGGCGCCAAGCGCCGGGACGTGGCGGCGGAGCACGGCGCGCCGATGGCCGGCCGCCACGATACCCGGAACGACCTTCTGGCCCTCGGGGCGGGCACGGCGATCTATCTCGCCTTCGCTTTCTGGCTGCACCCGCTCCTGATCGGCGTTCCGACCCTGCCGGGCAGGGGGTGAAGCCGGATTCGGGGCGGATGCGGCGCTCCGGGCGCATTCGGCCTCTCGCCTTCATCGGGGGGCTGTGCTAGGCGACCCACTTCGATTGAGGAGGCGGTCCCGGCCGCAGGAGACTTATGGTTTCGAACGACGAGTTCATCCGCGAGGTCGACGAGGAATATCGCCGTGACCAGATCGCCCAGATCTGGAAGCGTTACAACGGGGTCATCATCGGCGCCGCCGTCCTTGTCGTGGCCGCCGTCGGCGGCTGGCGCTACTGGGAGCATTCGCAGGAAACCCGGGCCCAGGCCGCCGCCGTCCGCTACGAGGACGCCCTGAAGCTCTCCCGCGAGGACAAGGGCAAGGACGCCGAGGCCGCGCTCGAGAGCCTCGCCAGGGAAGGCGACGGCGGCTATGGCCTGCTCGCCCGCTTCCGGCTGGCCGCCGAGCTGGGCCAGCAGAACGCGGAGAACGGCGCTTCCGCCTACGACGCCCTCGCCAAGGACGGGCGCCTGAGCCCCCTCTGGCAGGATCTCGCCCGCCTGCGGGCCGCGTGGCTGCGGCTCGACAGTGCCGAGCCGGCCAGGATCCGTCCGGATCTCGAACGGCTCGCCGCGCCCGAGAATCCCTGGCGCCACTCGGCCCGCGAACTCCTCGGCCTCTCCGGCCTGAAGGCCGGCGACATGGACTATGCGGGCAAGTGGTTCGACCAGATCGCCGCCGACCGCGAGACGCCGCCGGCCCTCAAGCAGCGCCTGGCAGTGTATACTGCCCTCGTGGCGGGCGGTCCCGTTCCCGTGACCCAGTGAGAGGAAGGCGAGGCAGGACATGACGCCTACCGTCGCCATTGTCGGGCGGCCGAATGTCGGCAAGTCGACCCTGTTCAACCGGCTGGTCGGCAAGAAGCTGGCCCTCGTGGACGACCGGCCGGGGGTGACCCGCGACCGGCGCGAAGGCGAGGCGCGCCTCGGCGACCTGGAATTCCGCGTCGTCGACACGGCGGGCCTCGAGGAATCGACCGAGGAGTCCCTTCTCGGGCGCATGCGCGCCCAGACCGAGGCCGCCATCGGGGATGCGGACGTCATCCTCTTCGTCATCGATGCCCGCGTGGGCATCCTCCCCGCCGACCGGCCCTTCGCGGAATTGGTACGCCGCTCCGGCAAGCCGGTGATCCTGATCGCCAACAAGGCGGAGGGCGGCGCCGGTCTGGCCGGCGCCTACGAGGCCTATTCCCTGGGCCTGGGCGAGCCGGTCCCCCTCTCCGCCGAGCACGGGGAGGGCATGGCCGACCTCTTCGAGGCCCTGATGCCCTATTTCCCCGAGCCGGGGGACGAGACGGAGGACGAGGAAGAGGAGCCGGGCAAGCCCCTTCAGGTCGCCATCGTGGGCCGTCCGAATGCGGGCAAGTCGACCCTCGTCAACCGGATGCTGGGCGAGGAGCGCCTGCTCACCGGCCCGGAGGCGGGCATCACCCGCGATTCGATCTCCCTCGACTGGACCTGGCGCGGCCGCCCCTTCAAGCTGTTCGACACGGCGGGGCTGCGCAAGCGCGCCCGGGTCGAGGACAAGCTGGAGAAGCTCTCCGTGGCCGACGCCCTGCGGGCGGTCCGCTTCGCGGAGGTGGTGGTGGTCCTCCTCGACGCGACAATTCCCTTCGAGAAGCAGGACCTGTCCATCGTCGACCTCGTGGAGCAGGAGGGGCGGGCGCTCGTCATCGGCCTCAACAAGTGGGATCTCGTCGCGGACCAGCCGGGGCTCCTGAAGGAGCTGAAGGAGAAGGCGGCCCGGCTCCTGCCCCAGGTGAAGGGCGCCCCCGTGGTGCCGCTCTCCGGCCTCGCCGGCAGCGGCATCGACAACCTCATGAAGGCCGTCGTCCAGGTGCACGAGACCTGGAACCGGCGCATCCCCACCGCCCGCCTCAACCAGTGGCTGGCCGAGGCGATCGAGACCAACCCGCCGCCGGCGGTGTCGGGACGGCGGATCAAGATCCGCTACATGACGCAGGTGAAGGCCCGCCCGCCGCACTTCGCCATCTTCGGGAACCAGCTCGACGCCCTGCCGAAGAGCTATACCCGCTATCTCGTCAACGGCATCCGCGAGGCGTTCGACCTCCCCGGCGTGCCGATCCGCGTGTCCCTCCGGATGGGAAAGAATCCGTTCGACAGGGATCGGAAATAGGCGCTCTCGAAGCATCGGACGTGAATGCGAATCCGATGCTTCGAGCTTTCCGACCGTGCGTCTTCAGGCAGGGCCGGCTGCGGCTCATGCGTTCCATGCTCTACGCTGCGCTCTTCAGCTCGAATGTCCGGTCGTGAAAGCGGTCCAGGGTGGAGCGATGCCCGATGCTGAGGATGGTCGGTTTCCAGGGGGCCTCCCGCAGCAGCGTGTAGAGATGCCGCTCCGTCTCCTCGTCGAGCGCGGAGGTCGCCTCGTCGAGAAAGACGGTTGCGGGTCTGGCGAGAAGCAGGCGAGCAAAGGCCAGGCGCTGCTGCTCGCCGCCCGAAAGACGATGGCTCCAGTGATCGACCTCGTCGAGTCTGCCGGCGAGGTGCGCGAGGCGCGCGGCGGCAAGGGCTTCCCGGATCTCATCGTCGCTGGCCTCCGCCGACGGGTAGAGCGCAGCTTGCCGCAGCGTGCCGAGCGGCAGGTAGGGCTTCTGGGGCACGAAGAACACGTCGCCTTCCATGAAGGAGACCTGTCCGCGCGCATAGGGCCAGAGTCCCGCGATGGCCCGGAGCATGGTGCTCTTGCCCGCTCCCGACGATCCCTTGATCAGCACCGCCTCGCCCGCCGCGACGCTGAGATCGAGGCCCGTGACGAGAGGGGCGCAGGACGGGAGCAGGAGATCGAGACCGCGCACGGCGAGTCGGTCGCCGCCCTGTGTCGTCTCCACGGCAGAGGAGGGCGTCTCCCGCGCCCCGTCCAGCTGCGCGCGGAAGGTCGTGAGGCGGTCCGTCGTGGCGCGCCACTGCGCGATCTGGCCGTAGCTCGTAATGAAGAAATTCAGGCAGGACTGCACCGCTCCGCAGGCCGCCGCGATCTGCATGACCTGGGCGAAGGCGATCTGGCCGCTGAAATAGCGCGGCGCCGCGAGCAGGAACGGCAGGACGATGCTGAACTGACCGTGGGAATGGGAGAACCAGGCGATGGACCGCTCCCTGCGCAGGATGCCCCAGAAGTTCCGGACCACCTTTCCCCAGCGCTCGTCGAGCAGGGCCGCTTCGCGCATCTCGCCACGGTAGAAGGCCACCGTCTCGGCATTCTCGCGCAGCCGCACCAGCCCGAAGCGGAAGTCGCTCTCGAGGTTCTGGTTCGCCGTGTGCAGCCGGGCGAGCGGATGGCCGATGAGATGGGTGAGCCAGCTTGCGAGAAACGTGTAGCCGAAGACAGCGAACACCATGTATCCGGCGACCGATATGCCCGCGACGGTAATCGTGCCGCTCAGACCCCACAGGATCGCGGTGAAGGCGCAGAGGCTGACGGACACGTCGAGAAAGCCTACCACCAGATTGACCGTCTGCCCGGCGAAGAGGCCCAGGTCCTCGACGATCCGCTGATCCGGGTTGACGGCCTCCGTCTCGCCGAGCTGCAGCCGATAATAGGCGCGGTTGGAGAGCCAGTCCTCCGTGTAACGCCGGACGAGCCAGTCGCGCCAGCGCAGCTTCAGGCTTTCGGCCACCCAGTGCGAGTAGACGAGGGAGCCTACGAAACCGGTCGCGATCAGCCCGAAGATCCCGACCTCCTTCAGGAAGCGCCCGAGTTCACGACTCTCGATCGCCGCGTAGAAATCGGCGTACCAGTGGTTCTGCTGCACGCAGATCCAGATCGTCGCGAACTTGATGGCGAGAAGCAGCGCCAGCATGCGGCGGGCGTAGGCTTTCTCCTCCGACTGCCAGTAGGGCCTTGCGAGCAGCCAGACATCCCGAAGGAAGGCCAGGGCTCCGTTGTCGGCCGAGATCGTCCGGACGAGGCGCGCCCGCCCGCGTTGCGCCGGCTCGACGGCCGGCGCGGTGGTCTGAAGATACATGGATTTTGCCCCACGGCGGCAGTCCGGGCAGGCTGCTCTTCCGGCGCCATTCCCGTCTGCCGTCATTTCCGGACCGGCCTTGCCCTAAACGGCAGTCGCCGGGCAGGAAGAAGTTTTTGTGATTATTGTCTCGTATTCCGCTGACAGTTGATGCGCTGCCGCAAGATGACGGCAATAGGAAATTCATCTTGCGGCAAACATCAGCCTAGTTTGAGCAACCTGAATTCTGGATGAAGACTTCCGGCTTGTGCCGATTGCATCCTTCCGAAAAAAGGGCGGCCTCGGCGGCCGCCCGGGATGGTCGAGGCATGACGGACCGTTCACGCCGGCATCTGCGGCGTGAGCACCTTCCCGCCCTGGGCGAAGTCGTAGATCTTGCCCGTTTCCGTCCAGTCCGGCAGCGCCAGCTTCACCACGTGGGGCGCGAGATCCTCCGGCTTCCTGAGGGTCGACTGGTCCTCGCCCGGCATGGCGGCGCGGCGCATGGCCGTCGCCAGGGGGCCGGGGCTGAGGAGCATGACCCGGACCGGGGTCTTCACCGTCTCCGCGGCATAGGTCCGCACCAGAGCGTTCAGGGCCGCCTTGGACACGGCATAGACGCCCCAGTAGGCGGTGCATTTGTCCGCGGCGCCGGAGGTGACGAAGATCGCGCGGCCCGCATCCGAGGCGCGCAGCAGCGGATCGAGGGAGCGGATCAGGCGGTAGTTGGCGGTGACGTTGATCGCCATCACCGCGTCCCAGACGGGCTGGTCCACGTGGGTGATGGGAGCGAGCTCGCCCAGGATGCCCGCATTGCCGAGCAGGATGTCGAGCTTGCCCCAGCGCTCGTGGATGGCGGCGCCGAGACGGTCGAGGGCGTCGAAATCCTTCAGGTCCACGGGAACGAGGGTCGCGGTGGAGCCCCTGGCGCGGATCTCGTCGTCGAGGGACTCGAGGGCTCCCTGGGTACGGGCGAGGGCGACGACGTGCGCGCCCGCTTCGGCCAAAGCGAGCGCGGCGGCCCGGCCGATGCCGCGGGACGCGCCGGTGACGACCGCGACGCGGTTGGAGAGTGGCTTGCTCATGGAGGGATCAGTCCGCTTCGGCGAGGAGGGAAAGGCGGCGGGGCGTCGCGACGGCCAGATCGGTCAGCGGGGTCGGATAATCCCCCGTGAAGCAGTGATCGGTGAACTGCGGCTGCGCCGGGTTGCGGCCCGGCTCGCCCATCGCCCGGTAGATGCCTTCGATGGAGAGAAAGGCGAGGGAATCCGCGCCGATATAGTCCCGCATCTGCTCGAGGCTGTGGGTCGCGGCGAGGAGCTTTTCCTTCTCCGGCGTGTCGATGCCGTAGAAGTCCGGATGGGTGATCGGCGGGCTGGCGATGCGGAAATGCACCTCGCGGGCGCCGGCCTCGCGCATCATCCGCACGATCTTCACGGACGTCGTGCCGCGCACGAGGCTGTCGTCCACCAGGACGATCCGCTTGCCCTCGACCGCCGAGCGATTGGCGGAATGCTTCATCCGCACCCCGAGCTCGCGCACGGACTGGGTCGGCTGGATGAAGGTGCGGCCCACATAATGGTTGCGGATGATCCCGAGCTCGTAGGGCAGGCCGCAGGCCTGGGCGTAGCCCAGGGCCGCCGGGACGCCGGAATCCGGCACGGGGATCACCACGTCCGCCTCCGGAGGGGCCTCGCGGGCGAGTTCGCGGCCCATGGCCTTCCGCACGGCATACACGCTGCGCCCGTTCACGATGGAATCCGGCCGGGCGAAATAGATGTACTCGAAGATGCAGGGGCGGGGAGGCTGCTCCGGCGCGAAGCGGAAGGATTCGATCCCCTCGTCCGAAATGACCACGCACTCCCCGTTCTCGATGTCGCGGACGAAGCGGGCGCCGATGATGTCCAGGGCGCAGGTTTCGGAGGTGAGGATGTAGCGGCCGTCCAGCTCGCCGAGCACCAGGGGGCGGATTCCGAGCGGGTCGCGGGCGCCGATGAGCTTCTTGTTGGTCAGGGCGACCAGGGAATAGGCCCCTTCGATCTGCTGGATCGCCTCGAGGAAACGCTCCACCACCCGTTTGTGCCGGCTGCGGGCGACGAGGTGGACGATCACCTCCGTATCCGTGGTCGACTGGCAGATCGCGCCGTCGCGGATCAGGTTGCGGCGAAGCGTGAGCCCGTTGGTGAGGTTGCCGTTGTGCGCCACCGCGAAGCCGCCGCCGTCGAGCTCCGCGAAGAGCGGCTGCACGTTGCGCAGGACCGTCTCGCCGGTCGTGGAGTACCGCACGTGGCCGATGGCCGACGAGCCTTCGAGCCGCTCGATCACGGAACGGTCGGAGAAGCCGTCTCCCACCAGCCCCAGTTTCCGCTCGAGGTGGAAGACGTGCCCGTCGAAGGACACGATTCCCGCCGCCTCCTGCCCGCGGTGCTGGAGGGCGTGCAGGCCCAGGGCGGTAATGGCCGCGGCATCCGGGTGCCCGTAGATGCCGAATACGCCGCATTCCTCGCGCAAGGTATCGCCGTCGAGGTCAAGGTCCACCTGTTTCGGCCGGACCTGCCACGTCTCAGACAGAGCAGACATCGTCATTTCCTTGGGGTGGAGCACCACGGACGGCGCTGACGCCCCTATTTAATGAGCCTCGCGCCGAACGCCAACGTTTATTGCGCCGCTCCTGCGCATGGCACGGGCGCGCCAAGCGGGGAGGCCTGCCGACCGCCGGGCTGCGGGGAAGCGCGTCCGTCCGGCGACGGATCGGGCTCTCAGCCCCGCGGCTGGGCGGGCCGGGCCGGGGGCGTGGCGGGGGCCGGAGCGGTGCGCTGGGGATCCGGCTCGGCCGGTTCGCCCTGCTCGATCTCGGGTTTGCCCTTCTCGCGCAGCTTCTGGATCAGGGCCTCCGCGTTCTCCGGCAGCATGGCGATGATGCTGTCGCGGGTGCTTTCCATGGCGGGCCGGGTGCGGGAGGCGGTGGCCCATTCGGGATTCTTGCCCTGGAGGAGCCAGGAGAGGAAAGCCCAGCCGATGACGCAGATCAGGAAGCCGCGCGCCGCGCCGAAAACGAGGCCGAGGGTCCGGTCCAGGGCGCCGATGCGCGAATCGAGGATGAGATCCGAGATCTGGACGGTGATGATCGAGACGACGATGAGCGTCACGACGAAGATGCCGCCGATCGCCGCGACGAGGGCGACGGTGTGGTTGTGAATATATTGCTGCGCGAACGGCAGCACGGCCGGGTGCAGATACCAGGCCACGGCGGCGGCGGCGACCCAGGCCACGATGGCGAGAACCTCACGCGTGAACCCCCGGACGGCCGCCAGAAGACCGGAGATCAGCACGACGCCGACGACAACGAGATCCAGAACGGAAAAGGGCATGGGCCAAGCCTGACGCAGGAACGGGACAGCTTCAAGAAGCGGTTAAGGCGTCGGGGTGTATAGCCGCAAGAAACCGTTTCGTCACCCCGCAGCCGAAGCGGGCCTCGCCAGGGGACGGGTGCCGCCTTGGCAGCCGGCCGTGCTGCAAAGCTTCCCTCGGAGGAGGAAACTCCTTCTGCCGGACGTTGTTCTGAGAAAGAACGGCCCCGAAGGAAGCGCTCCGGGGCCGTCGGAGCCGGTGGAGTCCGATCAGACGAACTGGAAGTCGTCTGCCGTCAGCTTGAGGCCCGGCTTCAGCTTCAGGATCTCGATGCCCTTGTGGGCGCCGGAACCGTCGCCGTCGAGATACACGAACCCGTTCTTCTTGTTGTAGTAGACGAAGTCGTTCTTGTCCTTGGCATGGTCGCCGACGGTGAAGAACTTCTTGTTCAGCTTGCCGGCTTTCAGACCTTTGATCTTGAAGGATCTGATTGCGGACAGGCTGAACTGGAGCGTGTCGTCGGCCGAATTGAAGTCCATGACCTGATCGAACTGCCCCTTCTTCACGGGAGAGTCGAACAGGAAGGTGTCCTTGCCGGCCCCGCCGTAGAGCATGTCCTTGCCGGCGCCGCCGTTGAGCACGTCGTCGCCGCCGAGCCCATAGAGCTTGTCGTTGCCGGCTGCGCCGTAGAGAAAGTCCATGCTCTCGGTGCCGGCGAGCTTATCGTTGCGCGCCGTGCCGATGAAAGTGTCGACAGCGTTGTGCACGGCAATCGTCAAGGTCTTCTCGAAGGTCAGGCCTCCGGCATCCTTCACCTCGACCTTGATCTGGTGCGAGGCGGCGGCCTCGTAGTCGAGCTTGGAGCCGTCCGCGACCAGGAGCCTCTTGCCTGTGGAATCGAGCATGAAGCGGCCGCCGGCATCGTCCTTCAGCGTGAAGGTAAAGGTGTCGTTCGCATCGGGATCGTCGGCCAGCAGGGCGCCGATTTCGGTACCCCGAGCCGAGTTCTCCCGGACGCCCGCCGCGACGATGCCTGCCAATTCGATGTCGATCGGCGCCTCGTTCACGTTCGTGAGGCTCATCGTGACCTTCTTGACGACCGTGTCCGTCCCGTCGGTGGCCTTGATCCAAAGGTCGTGCGTTGCGGTCGCCGCGGTCTCGAAGTCGAGAATCACGCCCGCCTTGACGACCAGCCGGGACAGTCCGTCCTGGCCGCGCACGATCTCGTAGATCGCATCGTTCGCCGCGGTCGCGCCGGTTCCGTCCGTCACGATGCTGTAGGTGTAGGTATCTTCGGTCGGTTGATCGTCGTCGATGATCGTCAGCCCGGCGACGTCGCCGCCTGCCGTCGTTCGCTCGGCGAGCATATGGGTCGTGGCATCGGTCACGCTCGTGGTGCCGATCTTGAAGCCGGTCGGAATAGCCATGGAGTCCTCTCGAAGGCGGATGGCGAAGGGTCAGGCGAGGAACGGTGCAGCGACGTGGTCCCCCGTCAGCGATATTACATAGACGATATATCGTAGCAAATCTGTCCCGAGACGCTTCCCTAAGGCGCTTTCCTGCCGAGAGGGCCTATCCTCGGGATCTCGCCGCCCGGCCGGGGCGCGCGGCGATGCCTGCGACGAGATCGGTGATGTGGCCGATGGCGGAGGCGGCAAGCGGCAGGCGGTCCTTGGCCTTGTCCACCCGGGCCGCCGGGGCGACGGCACCGGAGAAGCCGAGCTTGGCCGCCTCCTTGAGGCGCGCTTCGGCCTGCGCGACGGGCCTGATGGCCCCGGACAGGCCCATCTCGCCGAAATAGACCGTATCGGGCGGCAGGGGATTGCCCGACAACGACGAGATCAGGGCCGCCGCGGCGGCGAGGTCGGCGGCGGGCTCGGTGATGCGAAGGCCTCCGGCGACGTTCAGGTACACGTCGTGCATCCCGAGCCTCAGGCCGCCATGGGCTTCGAGGACGGCGAGCACCATGGAGAGCCGGTTGGGGTCCCACCCGACGACCGCGCGGCGCGGCGTGCCGAGGGAAGAGGGGGCGACGAGAGCCTGGATCTCCACCAGGAGCGGGCGGGTCCCTTCCATGCCGGCGAAGACCGCGGTGCCCGGCGTGGCGAGGTCGCGCCCGGCCAGGAACAGCTCCGATGGGTTCGGGACCTCGCGCAGGCCCCGGTCGGACATCTCGAACACGCCGATCTCGTCGGTCGGGCCGAAGCGGTTCTTCACGGCCCTCAGGATCCGGAAATGGTGGCCCGTGTCGCCTTCGAAGGAGACGACCGCGTCCACCATGTGCTCCACCACGCGGGGGCCGGCGATCTGCCCGTCCTTTGTCACGTGGCCCACCAGGATCACCGCCGTGCCGGTGGTCTTGGCGAAGCGGATCAGGGCCTGGGCGCTGCCGCGCACCTGGGTGACCGTACCGGGCGCCGATTCCACCGTCTCGGTCCACATGGTCTGGATGGAGTCGATGATGGCGAGGGCCGGGGGGCGGCCCTGAGAGAGAGTGGCGACGATGTCCTCCACGTTGGTCTCGGAGGCGAGTTCGACCGGGGCCTGGCCGAGGCCGAGGCGCTCGGCCCTGAGGCGCACCTGCGCCACCGCCTCCTCGCCGGAGATGTAGGCGACCCTTTCGCCCCGGTTGGCGAGAGCCGCCGAGGCCTGCATGAGCAGGGTCGACTTGCCGATGCCGGGGTCGCCGCCGAGCAGGATGATGGAGCCATGCACGAAGCCGCCGCCCGTCACCCGGTCGAGCTCCGCGATGCCGGACGGGGTGCGCGGCGCCTCCTTCGTCTCGCCGGAGAGGCCCTCCAGCGGGAAGATGCGGCCCTTGGCGCGGGACGGACGCGTGGCGACCGGACCCACCATCGGGTTCGCGGATCCGGTCTCCTCGACGATGGTGTTCCACCCGCCGCAGGCCTCGCACTTGCCCTTCCAGCGGTTGTAGACGGCGCCGCAGCTCTGGCAGGCGAAGGAAGGGTGACGCTTCGCCATCAGCGGGCCGATCCCGTATAGACCCGGCGGTAGCGGTCGCCGAGACCGGTGAGAATCTCGTAGCCGATGGTTCCCGCGCGGCGGCCGACCTCGTCGACCGTGAGGGGGCCGCCGATCAGGGTCACCGGTTCGCCGCGGGCGAGGGCGCCCTCGGGCGCGCCGGTGACGTCGACGGCGAGAAGGTCCATCGAGACGGTCCCCGCGAACGGGCAGGGGTGCCCACCGACCAATGCCATGCCCGTGGCGAGCGCCTCGCCGCTCCTGCCGGGGGCGCTGGCGGAGCGGGGATAGCCGTCCGCATAGCCGACCGAGACCGTGGCGATCCGCCGCCGCTCTCCGGCAATCCAGCGGCCGTTGTAGCCGACCGTGTCGCCCGTCTCGACCCAGCGCAGCTGGACGATTCGCCCCTCGAGGCCGACCACCGCCCGCATCGGGTTCTCCGCGCCGGGCGTCGGATTGCCGCCATAGAGCGCATAGCCGGGGCGGACCAGGTCGAAATGCGGCTTCTGCGGCAGGAAGATGCCGGAGGAATTGGCGAGGGAGGCCGGGATGCCGGGCAGGGCGTTCCGCACCGCCGCGAAGGTCTCGATCTGCCGCGCGTTCAACGGGTTGTCCCGCTCTTCCGCGCCGACGAAATGGCTCATGAGCAGGGCGGGGGTGAAGTCCTTCAGCTCCGGGCGCGCGGCCAGGGCGAGGCCTTCGCCGACCGTCAGGCCGAGCCGGTTCATTCCCGTGTCCACATGGATCGCGGCCTCCAGACGGCGGCCTTGGGAGCGGCAGAAGGCCGCCCATTCCTCGATCTCGGGCCACGAGCCGAGGACGGGGCGAACGTCATGGGCGGCATAGAACCCGGCGGAGCCGGGCAGCAGGCCGTTGAGCACGTAGACCGTCGTCCGGGGGGCTGCGTTCCGGGCGCGGAGAGCCTCGCCCGGATGGGCGACGAAGAAGGTGCGGCAGCCGGCGGCCGCGAGGGCGGGGACCGCTTCCTCGATCCCGGTGCCGTAGGCGTTCGCCTTGACGACGGCGGCCGTCTCCGCGCCGCCCGCGCGGTCGCGGAGGCTCCGCCAGTTGGAGGCGAGGGCGGTGAGGTCGATCCGAAGGATGCCGCCGGCGGCCTCCTCGGGAATGCGGCCCTGCGGAGCCGCCTGCGCAATGTGCTTGTTCAATCGCCGATCCGTTCAGGAAGCTTGTCTTCGTCCGCGAGGTTGGTGAACCGCGTGATGTCGGCCTGGAAGGCGAGCTGCACCGTGCCCGTGGGGCCGTGACGCTGCTTGCCGATGATGACCTCCGCCTTGCCGTGCACCTGATCCATCTCCGCCTGCCACTTGAAGTACTCCTCGGTGCCGGGTTTCGGCTCCTTGTTCTTCAGATAGTACTCCTCGCGGTAGACGAACATCACCACGTCCGCGTCCTGCTCGATGGAGCCGGATTCGCGCAGGTCCGCGAGCTGCGGGCGCTTGTCGTCGCGGGCCTCCACCTGGCGCGACAGCTGGGACAGGGCGATGATCGGGACGGAAAGCTCCTTGGCGAGGGCCTTCAGGCCCGTGGTGATCTCGGTCAGCTCCTGCACCCGGTTCTCGCCCTTCTTGGCGGAGGCCGAGAGCAGCTGGAGATAGTCCACCACCAGCACGTCGAGCCCGCGCTGGCGCTTCAGGCGCCGCGCCCGGGCGGCGAGCTGGGCGATGGAGATGCCGCCGGTCTGGTCGATGTAGAACGGGATCGACTGCATCTCCCGGGCGGCTTCCGTGATCTTGTAGAAGTCGTCCTCGCGCATGTCGCCGCGGCGGATCTTGTAGGACGGCACGCCCGACTGCTCCGCGATGATGCGGGTGGCGAGCTGCTCGGCCGACATTTCGAGGGAGAAGAAGCCGACGATGCCGCCGTTGACGGTCTTCATGGTCCCGTCGGGCTGCTTCTCGGCCTGATAGGCCTTGGCGATGTTGAAGGCGATGTTGGTGGCCAGCGAGGTCTTGCCCATGGCCGGGCGCCCCGCGAGGATGATGAGGTCCGAGGGCTGCAGGCCGCCGAGGGTCCGGTCGAGGTCGATGAGCCCCGTGGAGATGCCGGAGAGCTTGCCTTCCCGCTTGTAGGCCGCGGCGGCCATGTCGATGGCCTGGGTCAGGGCCTCCGAGAAGCGCTGGAAGCCGCCGTCGTAGCGTCCGTTCTCCGCGAGTTCGTAGAGGCGGCGCTCCGCCTCCTCGATCTGGTCCCGGGGCGAGCTGTCGACCGGCGCGTCGTAGGCGACGTTCACCATGTCCTCGCCGATGGCGATCAGGTTCCGGCGGATGGCGAGGTCGTAGATCGTGCGGCCGTAATCCTCCGCGTTGATGACCGTCGTGGCCTCGGCGGCGAGCCGCGCCAGGTACTGCGAGACCGTCACCCCGCCGAGATCCTGGTCGCCGAGGAAGGTCTTCAGGGTGATGGGGGTCGCGACCTTGCCGGCCTTGATGAGGCTCGAGGCGACCTCGAAGATGCGCCGGTGCAGGTCCTCGATGAAATGGGAGGCCTCCAGGAAGTCGGAGACCCGGTAATAGGCGTCGTTGTTGACGAGAATGGCGCCCAGCAGCGCCTGTTCCGCATCGATGTTGCTCGGGGCGACGCGGAATTGCGGCTCTGCCGAATCGATCCGGGCGATCAGGGCGTTGGCGGTGGCCATCTGGCGCTCCGAAAAACAAAACAGGGGCGGCGATCCTAACCGGATTCGGACAGCGGATGGTTACCGCCCGGACACAGGCCCGAGGTTCGGGCAGCCTGCCGGGGCTTGTCCTCGCTGTCCCCGATTCCCACACCGTGCCGTTGCCGCCGGCCTTGCGGGTTCGGGACCCGCTCCGCCGACGAAAAAGCGCTTCCCGTCGAATCGACGGAAAGCGCCATTTTGGAACAAAAAGAGAACGCAGGCAAGCGCCCAGCTTGGGCGCCGCGTTCTCAGAGTTCGACGTCGCCCGCGTCCGCCAGGGCGGCGCCCACTTCCAGGCCGAGATCGTCGAGGTTGGTCTCCTCGCGGGTCGTGACCGCCTCGCCGCGGGCCAGGCGCTCGGCTTCCTCCGGGCTGCGGGCGACGTTGATCGTCACCTGGACCTCGACCTCCGGATGCAGGGAGACAGGGACCGTGTGCAGGCCGAGGGTCTTGATCGGGGCGTTGAGAACGATCTGGCTGCGGTCCACCGAGAAGCCGTTCCGGGTCATGATCTCGGCGAGGTCGCGGGTCGAGACCGAGCCGTAGAGGACGCCCGTCTCGCCGGCCTGGCGGATGATGACGAAGCTCTGGCCGTTCAGCTTCTCGCCGACGACCTCGGCCTCCTTGCGGCGCTCGAGGTTGCGGGCTTCGAGCTGAGCGCGCTGCTTCTCGAAATGCTCCTTGTTGGCCTTGGTGGCGCGCAGCGCCTTGCCGCGGGGCAGGAGGAAGTTGCGCGCATAGCCGTCGCGGACCTTCACGGTCTCGCCCATCTGGCCGAGCTTGGCGACGCGCTCGAGGAGGATCACTTCCATGGGTTTTCTCCTTTAAGGGTTCGTGATCACGGGGAAGGGGTCTGAGGCAGTTTCGGCCCGCCTCCGCCGCCGAAGCGGCGGCGCAGCCCGAAGAGGGTATCGGCGAGGCCGAAGAGGGACAGGGCGACCATCAGGATGCCCTGGGAGAGGAACAGCACGACGTAGAGCGCGCTCAGGATGAACCCGCGCACCGCGTTGCCGCGTGTGCGGTCGTGGACCGCGGCGAGGCCCTGGAGGGCGAAGGCCATGAACAGGCCCCCGGCGAGCGCCGCGGCGAACACGCCGACGAAGTTCTCGAGGCCCAGCATGGCGACGACCATGCAGGCGACGAGGAGGGCCGCGGCCGCACGCGGCATCGCCAGTTCAGGCACGGGCGACCAGGGGCGCGGCAGACGCTTCGATAGGGCGACGATCTTGGCGGCGGCCCAGAGGTAGAGTGCCAGCACGACCGTGAAGCCCTGCGCGGACAGGAAGGGAGTGATGCGGGCGAAGAGCTCCACGAGCTCCTTGCGGGTCGCGTCGTCGAGGCTGTCCGGCTGTCCCTTCGGGAACTGGAGGTTCACGAAGAGCTCGGCGATCTCGCGGGCATTGCCCAGGAACGCCTCGTAGCTGCCGCGGGTCGAGACGATGCCCGCCGCCACGACGGTGAGGGCGGCGGTGGCCGCCACCCAGGCAAGCAGGCGGCCGAGCGGGTACCATTCCATGGTCCCGTTCTCGGAAGGGCGTCCGAGGAGCGCCAGATAGGCGAGCCACCAGGCGGGCAGGGCGGTGACGAGGGCGAAGCCGAGCCCGCTGAGGGGGGAGATGGCGAGCGCGATTGCGACCCCGCCGACGGCGGCGGCCACCAGCCCCGACCGGTGGTTCCAGCCGAGCGAGACGATCAGGACGGGGATCGGGGACAGGAGATACAGGACGGCCGCCAGCGGGGTCGCCTTGACGATCACCGCGGTCAGAAGGGCCGAAACGAGGCCCGCGCCGATGCCTGGAAGAACGAAGTTCATGGGTCTCGCTGTCCCGCTGCTCTGTGCAGGGTTAGGGGCTTGCCGCCCCAACTGACCCGGCGGATTCTCACCGCCGGGCGACTGGGCAAGGAGGGCCGCCGGGGCGGCCCGCCGGGTCTTAGCGGATCACGTAGGGCAGCAGGCCCAGGAAGCGGGCGCGCTTGATCGCCTGGGCGAGCTCACGCTGCTTCTTGGCCGACACGGCCGTGATGCGCGAGGGCACGATCTTGCCGCGCTCGGAAATGTAGCGCGAGAGCAGCTTCGTGTCCTTGTAGTCGATCTTCGGGGCGTTCGGGCCCGAGAAGGGGCAGGTCTTGCGCCGACGGAAGAAAGGACGACGGCCAGCGCCGCCACCAGCACCGATAGCCATGTCTTAAGCCTCCTCGCCTTCGGTTTCGAAACCGCCTTCGCGCTCGCGGCGCTCGCGGTCCTTGCGCTCGTCACGGTCGCGCTTCTGCATCATCACGGACGGCTCGGTCTCGAGCGCGTCCACCCGCACGGTCATGAACCGGAGGATGTCCTCGTTGATGCGCATCTGACGCTCCATCTCGGCCACCGCCGAGGCGGGAGCGTCGAGGTTGAACATCGTGAAGTGCGCCTTGCGGTTCTTCTTGATGCGGTAGGCGAGGGACTTCACGCCCCACATCTCGGTCTTCTCGACCTTGCCGCCGTTCTGCTCGATGACGGCCTTGTACTGGTCGATCATCGCTTCGACCTGCTGGGACGTCACGTCCTGGCGGGCCAGAAACACATGCTCGTAGAGAGGCATAGTGGGCCTTTCTCAGGTTGGAGTTGAGCCGCACGCCTTGTCGTGGAGGTCGCGGGCCGGTTTCGCGCGTCCGATCGGCGCCAAGCCCTTCGAGCCTGCAAGGCCCGAGCGGTTGTCGAAGGCGGAGACACGGGACGACGGATCCTCCGGATCCTGCACGGCCGAGCCGTACCGTCCGTTCAGCCCCCGGCCGGAGCGAACGCGAGGGGAGGTCCATAGTCGATCTGGGCGAGGATGGCAAGCCGGCGGCGGCCGCGATCCGGCGGTTGAACGGGCCGAAGAGGCGACATAATAGCTTGGCAGTCCATCGCTCGCCATCCGCAACGGGAACCTATGGCCTCCTCGCCCTCCCATGCCCCCGCCGTCGTCGCCACGGGGAAGCGCGGCTTCTTCGAGGCCGGCCGGGTGCGATTGTCCTATGTCGACTTCGGCGGCGCGCCGGACGCTCCGGTTCTGGCGGCCCTTCATGGCCATTTCGGATGCGCCCGGAACTTCGCCCCCCTTGCGGAGGCCCTCCGCCCGCTGGGCTGGCGCGTGGCGGCGCTCGACCAGCGCGGGCACGGATGGAGCGACCGTCCCGAGGCCTGCGACCGCGAGGATTACCTCCGCGATGCCGAGCAGTTCGTCCTGCGGATCGGCGGCGGCGGGCCCGTCGCGCTCCTCGGCCATTCGCTCGGCGGCGTCAACGCGTACCAGCTGGCCGCCCGGAGGAAGGACCTCGTCGGCGCCCTGATCGTCGAGGACATCGGGGCCCGCATCGAGCCCGTCGCCCCGCTCGGGCTCGACTGGCCGCGCGCCTTCCCGTCGCTGTCCCATGCGCTCGCGTTCCTGGATTCCCGGGGCTTTGCCGGCGACCGCTATTTCCTCGACAGTCTCCACGAGACCGAGAGCGGGTGGACGTTCCGGTTCGATCCGGCCTGGATGGCACGCTCCCAGGCAGCGCTGACCGGCGACTGGAGCGGCGACTGGACGGCGAGCGGCTGTCCCTGCCTGCTCCTGCACGGCCGCAAGAGCTGGGCCGTCGGCGCCGGCGAGATCGAGAGGATGGCCCGGATCAGGCCCGGAACCAGGGTGGTCGCGTTCGATTGCGGCCATACGATCCACGACGAGCTGTCCGGGGACTTCGCCGCCGCGGTGGCCCTTTTCCTGTCGCAGCTGCCCGGGCACCCTGTTCACGATCCTGCCGCATGCTAGGCTAGGAATGCTTTTTGGGAGGAGTTCGTGGCCGCACCCTTGCGCCTCGGCGTCAACATCGACCATGTCGCAACCGTCCGCAACGCCCGCGGCGGGACGCATCCCGATCCGATCCGCGCCGCCCACATGGCGGTGCTGGCGGGGGCGGACGGGATCACCGCGCATCTGCGGGAGGACCGGCGGCACATCCGGGATCAGGACATGGAGCGGCTCAAGCGCCAGCTCTTCGTGCCCCTGAACTTCGAGATGGCCGCCACCGACGAGATGATCGCCATCGCCACGCGCCTGCGCCCGCATGCCTGCTGCCTGGTGCCGGAGAAGCGCGAGGAGCGTACCACCGAGGGCGGGCTCGACATCGTCGGCGGGGCCGAGCACCTGCGTTCCGCGATCCGGGAGCTGAAGGGCGCCGGAATCCGCGTCTCCCTCTTCGTGGAACCCGAGCGGGAGGTCATGGACGCCGCCTGCGACCTCGGCGCCCCGGTGGTGGAACTCCATACGGGCACCTATTGCGAAGCCGTGACCGCCGGCGACGAGGCCAGGGTCGAGCACGAGCTCGAGCGGCTGCGCCGGGCTGCCACGCACGGCGCTTCCATCGGCCTCGAGATCCACGCAGGTCACGGGCTCGACCTGCGGTCCGTCCGGGCCGTGGCGGCGATTCCGCAGATCGTCGAGCTGAATATCGGCCATGCCCTCATCGGCGAGGCGATCTTCATGGGGCTCGACGAGGCCGTGCGGACCATGCGCGCCGCTATGGACGAAGGCCGCATGCGGGCCGGCGAGCCCGCGGGCGCCGCGCCCGGCCGGTCGCTCCCATGATCGTCGGAATCGGCTCGGACCTGTGCGACATCCGCCGCATCGAACGCTCCCTCGCGCGCTTCGGGGACCGGTTCACGCACAGGGTCTTTACGGAAGGCGAGCGGGCCCGCAGCGACCGGCGGGCGGCCCGCGCCGCGTCCTACGCCCGCCGCTTCGCCGCCAAGGAGGCCTGCGCCAAGGCCCTCGGTACGGGCATGAGCCACGGGGTGTTCTGGCGGGACATGGAGGTGGTCAACCTTCCCACCGGCAAGCCGACCTTCCGGCTCACGGGGGGAGCGCTCGCGCGGCTCAAGGCCCTGATCCCCGAAGGACATGAGCCGGTCGTCCACGTGTCGCTCACCGACGATCCGCCGGTCGCTCAAGCCTTCGTGATCATCGAGGCCGTCCCCATAAAGTAAATCGGCCGCGTTGCGACACGGCGCGCCATGGGCTAGACCGCCGCGACGACCCGAGCGGGCCCGGGGGCTCATTCTTTCAGGCAGGGATCGACAGACGTGAGCGACAACGCCAAGAAATTCACCGGCGAGACCGTCAAGAACGAGAGCGGCCTCTGGGAGACCGTCAAGGTCATCCTTCAGGCGCTGCTGATCGCCGTTGTGGTGCGGACCGTCCTCTTCCAGCCCTTCAACATTCCCTCGGGCTCCCTGATCCCGACCCTGCTGATCGGCGACTACCTTTTCGTCTCGAAATACGCCTACGGCTATTCGCGCTACTCGATTCCCTTCGGGCCGCCCCTGTTCTCCGGGCGCATCTTCGGCTCGCAGCCCAAGCGGGGGGACATCGCGGTCTTCAAGCTGCCGAAGGACAATTCCACCGACTACATCAAGCGCGTGGTCGGCCTGCCGGGCGACCGGATCCAGGTGATCGGGGGCGTGCTCCACATCAACGGCAAGCCGGTCCTGCGGGAGCGGGTCGAGGACTACAAGACGACGGACCCCTATGGACGCACGGTCGCCGTGCCCCGGTACAAGGAGACGTTTCCCGAAGGAACGTCCCACTACGTGATCGAGCGGGACGGGGACCGCGGCTACTGGGACAACACCGATGTCTACACGGTGAAGCCCGGACATTATTTCATGATGGGCGACAACCGGGACAATTCCACGGATTCCCGCGACGAAGCCAATGTCGGCCAGGTTCCGGCCGAGAACCTCGTCGGACGCGCCGAGATCATCTTCTTCTCCGTCGACGAGGACGCCTCGCTGTGGCGCCCCTGGGAATGGCCGAGCCGGATCCGGTGGAACCGGATGTTCGAGCGGATCCGCTAAGCCCATGGCCCGCCGCACGCCCCTGCCGGACCGCCTCCAGGAGACGCTCGGCTACCGCTTCGAGCGTCCGGAGCTTCTGGCGGAGGCGCTGACCCACGTGAGCGCTCCGGGCGCGGGCGGGCAGAGCTATCAGAGGCTCGAATTCCTCGGCGACCGGGTGCTCGGCCTCATCGTGGCCGAGATGCTCTACCGGGAGTTTCCCCGCTCTCCCGAGGGGGAGCTTTCCCGCCGGCTTGCGGAACTGGTGCGGCGCGAAAGCTGCGCCGAGGTCGCCATGGCCTGGGACGTGGGGCCCTATCTCAAGCTCGGCGCGGGGGAGGCGCAGTCGGGCGAGCGGCGGAACCTGACGATCCTCGCGGACGTGTGCGAGGCGATCATCGGGGCGGTTTTCCTGGACGGCGGCTACGCGGCGGCCAGGGCTCTCGTGGAGGCCTCCTTCAAGGACCTGCTGCACGCCCCGCGCCGCCCCCTGCGGGACCCGAAGAGCGCGCTCCAGGAATGGGCGCAGGGCAAGGGGCTCCCGCCTCCCACCTACGCGGTGGTGGAACAGACCGGCCCGGACCATGCACCGAAGTTTCGCGTCTCGGTGAAGGTCAAGGGTCACGACAGCGATTTCGGCCTCGGCTCATCGAAGCGGGCGGCGGAACAGGAGGCGGCGAGAAGCCTTCTTCTCCGCGAGGGCGTGTGGACGGAGGACGACACGGACAATGGCTGAGGAAGCTCCCACGAGAGCCGGTTTCGTCGCGCTCATCGGCGCCCCGAACGCGGGCAAGTCCACGCTCCTGAACGCCCTCGTCGGGTCCAAGGTCTCCATCGTCTCGCGCAAGGTGCAGACGACCCGGACCCTGGTCCGCGGCATCGCCATGGAAGGCAGTGCGCAGATCGTGTTCGTGGACACGCCGGGCATCTTCAAGCCCAAGCGGCGGCTCGACCGGGCCATGGTCACGTCCGCCTGGGGCGGGGCGGGCGATGCCGACGTGGTGGCGCTTCTCCTCGACGTCCGGAAGGGCGTGGACGAGGAGACGGACGCGATCCTCGAGAAGCTGCCGGAGCTGAAGCAGCCCAAGGTCCTGATCCTCAACAAGATCGACCTGATCGAGCGCTCGAAGCTGCTGGAGCTCGCGGCGTCCCTCAACGCGCGGATCGGATTCGCCCATACCTTCATGGTCTCCGCGCTCAACGGCGACGGGATCGACCGGCTCCGCGCGGAACTGGCGAAGATGATGCCCGAGGGCCCCTGGCTCTACCCGGAGGATCAGATCTCGGACGCGCCGCTGCGCATGCTCGCCGCCGAGATCACGCGCGAGAAGATCTACGAGCGCCTGCACGAGGAACTGCCCTACCAGTCGACCGTCGAGACCGACCAGTGGCAGCAGCGGCCGGACGGCTCCGTGCGCATCGAGCAGACGATCTTCGTGGAGCGGGACAGCCAGCGCAAGATCGTGCTCGGCAAGGGCGGCCAGACCATCAAGGCCATCGGACAGGCGGCGCGCCGGGAGATCGCCGAGATCGCCGAGGCGCCCGTGCACCTCTTCCTGTACGTGAAGGTGCGCGAGAACTGGGGCGACGATCCCGAGCGCTACCGGGAGATGGGCCTGGAATTCCCGAAGGGCTGACGGCGCCCGTCAGAGCCTGTAGGCGGTTCTCAACCCGCCCCAGTGGCGCCCGAGGATGCGGATCGGGGCGTCGACCTCCTGCATCATGATCACCTTGCCGCCGCCCATATCGCGGGCATAGGCCTGGATGACGAAGGGGCGCGTCGAGCGGGCGGCGGTGATGCCGGCCCTGTCGTCGAAGATCCGCTTGTTCCGGGCGTTCGCCGCGTTCCACACGGGATCGCCGGGCCGCTGCGGCTGGGAATAGGCCTTGTTGTGGACCGGGATGTATCCGTTCCGGTCGGTGGCAAGGCAGAACGCCATCTTCGGGTCCGTGGCAAGAATCGGCTCAAGGACGGCCGGGAGCAGGCGTTCGAACGCGCCGAGGTAGGACGTCTCGTACTGAACGGGATCCGTTCCCGGAACGGGGCGGTAATCCGTGTCGAACACCCCCTCCCGCGAAAGGGTGCCGTCGGCAAGCGCCCGCTCGATGAGCGCCTCGATGCGGCGGGCGGTTTCCTGGGCGAGGAGGATGCGGGGACGGTAGGCGGCCTCCACCTCCGCGACGAAAGCCTCGATGCGAGAGCGCAGCTCCTCCGTCACGTCGGCGAAGGCGCAGTGAAGCCCCATGGCACTCGCCGCGACGATCCGGACATCGACATGCCCGACGCCTCTCAGGTCGAGTTTCCCGCGCGATCCCGCCGCCACCGCGGCCTCGGGGGCCGCTGCGAGGAGCACGCCGCCCCTGCTCACGTCCACCGTGCGGGTCGAAAGGCTGCGTTCCGCGACCGTCAGGGTCGCCGGCCGCTCGACCGGGAAGCGGTCGGAGAGGCGCCGGTCGCCGATCTCGCTCTGGCGGACGACCGTCACGAAGCGCTGGCCCAGCGCCTTCGCCAGTTCGTCGGCCGATTTCGTCGCCCTGTCGGCCCGGTGCGCAAGCTCACTCGCTTCGAGGGAGATGCGGTCGACCTCCGCGGCCCGCTCGCTCACCTGTCCCACGGTGGCGGAGGTCGCGTTGGCGAGGCGGGCGACCTCGCCGATGGCGGCGTCCTGCTCGCCTACCGCCTGGCGGACGGTGTCGAAGACCGGCTGGACATCCTGAACCACGTGGACGATCTCCGTCACCGCGGCGGTGGAAGCGTTCGCGGTGTCCCGCAGCCGCGCGATGCGCTGGCGGATGTCCTCCGCCGCATTGCCGGTCTCGACGGAAAGCGCCTTCACCTCTCCGGCGACGACGGCAAAGCCGCGCCCCGCTTCGCCCGCCCGGGCCGCCTCGATGGTGGCATTGAGGGCCAGCAGGTTGGTCTGGCGGGCCACCGCGGAAATGGTATCGACGATGCCCGCGATCTCCGCCGTCGCGGAGGCAAGCTCCGCGATCAGCGTCCCGGCCTTCTGCGCCGCCTGGACTGCATCCGCGAGGCGCGCACCCGCCCGGTCCATCGCGCGGCCGATTTCGGCGGATGTGGCGGCCAGCTCCTCGGTGGACGAAGCGAGGGACAGGGTCTCTCCGGAAGCGGACTGGCCGGAGGCGGCGAGCCCGCCCGCATGGTCGCGGATGGAGGCAAGGTCGCGCTCCACCGCAGCGACGTCGGCGGCCGCCTCCGCGATGGCCCGGGTCACGCCCGAGATGGCCTTCAGAACATCGGCCTCCAGGGCATCCACGGCCTCGGTGTCGAGTCTGTCGCGGCGCATCTCCGGCAATGTCTCCCGAGCTTCCGGGACAACCTCGTCCGCCGGGGCGCTCGTGTCGGGCATGGAAGGTTGCGGCGCGCGTCGCAGGAGGCCGAGCATCGTCCCATTCTCTCGGTTGACAACGTTGCCTCAACGTCAAGTCAAAAAGGTTAAATAAAGAAAAACGCGTGTTATCCGTCGAAAGTAGGAGCGATCATGCGGCGCTCGACTTCGCGCCTGCGAGATGAACGTGCGACAACTTGATCCTTTTCGGTGGGACGAAAGACGACGCCCGGCAACGGGTGCCGTTGCCGGGCGAGGGGAGCGGTCGGGCGGGCGAAGCCCCGCACGGCCTATTGCGCCGACTGGCTCTGTCCCTGGAGCAGGGGCGTGATCCGGCGGATCGTCACCCGGCGGTTCTGGCGCTCGGGTCCCTGCGTGTTCACCTTCAGGTACTGCTCGCCATAGCCTTGCGTCGTCAGGTTCTCGGCAGGGATGCCGAAGCGCTGGGTGAGAATCGTCGCAACCGTTTCGGCGCGCCGGTCCGACAGGGTCAGGTTGTCCTCGTCCGAACCGACCGCGTCCGTGTGCCCCTCCACGAGGAAAATCTCGTTCGGGTTGCGGCCGAGGGCGCGGCGGATGGCTTCGGCGATGCCGGTCAGGGCGCCGATCTGCGCTTCGGGCAGGGCCCAGGACCCCGTGTCGAAAGTGACGGTGTCGAGGTCGACCCGGCGCATCCGTTCGCGCAGGGGAGCGCTCTGGCGGATCTCGTCGAGGGTGTAGGCCCGCTCGATCCGATCCACGGGCGGCGCGGTGAAGGCTTCGACGATCTCATCCTCCGTCGCATCCTCCACCTCGACGATGTACTCCTCGCGCGGAATGGTCACCACCGGCGGGGGCAGGCGCACCAGGTCCTCGACGAAGTAGCCGCGCGGCCGGCGCTCGCGCCGGTTCTCGATCAGGACGACCTCGCGGCCGGCAGGCTCCCGCCGGATGCGGCGCAGGAGGTTGCCGTCCTCGTCCCGGACGGTGACGATCTCCGTTCCGTCGGGCCTGCGCACGACGGTCACCGTCTCGGCGCCCCGGCGTTCCTCGCGCACCTCGGCATCCCGATAGGTGCGGCGGAAGCGGTCGGTCTCGTCGTGCCGGATGATGACCCGGTCGCCCTCCCGGATGATGGTGCGGTCGCCGGGCTCCTCGATGATGATCCGGCGCCCGCCTTCCTCGACCCGCTGGCGCCGCTGCTGCCGGAGGTCGTCGATCCGGCCGCGCTCGAAGGCCTCGAAGCTCTGCACCTCGCGGTCGGTCGGGCGAAGCGCTTCCGTCGGTCCGCCGCCGGGCGGCGGGGGCAGGGGACGGACGCCCTGCTGCTGGACGGGCGCGGGTGCGGCGGACGGCGCCGCGGGCTGCTGGGCCGGAGCAGGCGCGGCGGAGGGTGCCGGGGGCGGTGCGGATGGCTGCTGGGTCTGAGCGGGTGCGGACGACGGTGCGGGGGACGTCGGGGATGCCGTCGAGGGTGACGGTCCGGGCGCCGTCGGCCCCGTGGCCGGCGCGAGGGAGCGCTGGGGCGCCTGGGGCGCAGGCACGGGAGGCCGTCCGGGAGTCGCGGCCGGCGGCTTCGGCACAGGGGTGGGCTCGCCCGTCCGCGCCGGGGCGGATGGCGCGGTGCCGGGTGCCGGCCGGGCCGCGTCCTCGGTCGAGGGCTGCCGGCGGGGCGCCTCGGCAGGCGATGCTCCCGGAGAGGGCGGAAGGCGATCCGGCGCGATCTGAGGCCGTTCCTGGCGGCGCTCCTGAGACCGCTGCTCCTGTGGGCGCAGTTCCTGGGGCCGTTGCTCCTGAACTCTCGGCGCCGTCGGCCGAGGGGCCGTCTCCTCGTCCGGTTGAGCCCGGGGCCGGTCCTGGGGCGGAACCGGGCGGGACGGTTGCGGGGACGGGGCGACGGCCGGCGGGGCGGGTCTCTCGCCGGCAGGTCCGGGAGGCCGTCCGTGCGGCATCTCGGCAGGCTCGCCCGCGGGCCCGGCCCGTGGCGGGCGCGGAGCCTCCCGCTCCAGAGGCGGACGTCGCGGCTCCTCGTCCCGGGCGGCCGGGCCGCGCTCGCGGCCCGGCGGCCCCCGGCGCGGCGGGCCCGCCTCGCCGGAATCGGGCTGATCGGGTGCCGGCGGACGGGCCCTGGGCGGCATCTCGGCCGGTGCGCCCTGGGCCAGGATCATGGGCTGGCCGGCCTGCGGCGGCAGGGCGGAGGCCGCCGTGGACAGGGCGAGGAAGGGCAGGGCCGTGCCGGCGAGAAGCGATGACAGTCGTTTCATGGTCCCGATCTTGGTTGTTGTGTCAGGGGCGAGGAACGGAAACCCCAAGCTCGGCATTCGGTTCCTTGTTCCGGGAGCGAAAACGGCTCCGAAACGTGCGAAAAATCCGGCCGATGTGGTTGAAAGAACTGGAAAATCCGAGGTTCCGACACTACATTGGAGACTTCACGCAGACACCGAGCAGAGCCGGATTCCGGAAGCGGCCTTCCCCTATGCAATGGACCGATCAGGGCATCGTTCTCGGCGTGCGCAGGCACGGCGAGACGAGCGTCATCCTCGAACTGATGACCCGCGAGCACGGCCGCCATCTCGGGCTCGTCCATGGCGGCCGCTCCAAGACCCTGAAGCCGGTCCTGCAGCCTGGAAACACGGTCCAGGCGACCTGGCGGGCGCGCCTCGACGAGCACCTCGGATCCTTCCAGGTGGAGGGGCTCGCCATGCGTGCGGCCCATTTCATGGGTTCTCCGCTGGCGCTCTACGGCCTCGCCACCATGGCCCACCTGCTCCGCTGCCTGCCCGAGCGGGACCCTCACCCCGCGCTCTACGAGACGCTGTCCGTGCTGGTCGACCACCTGGACGACCGGGACCTCGCCCCGGCCCTGTTCGTGCGCTTCGAACTCGCCATGCTGGCGGAGCTGGGCTTCGGCCTCGACCTGTCCTCCTGCGCCGCCACCGGCGCGCGCAGCGATCTCATCTACGTCTCGCCAAAGAGCGGGCGGGCGGTGAGCGCGGCGGCCGGCGAGGCCTACAAGGACCGGCTCCTCAGGCTGCCGGGCTTCCTCATCGGCCAGACGCGGGCCAACCGGCCCAGGGGCTCGGACATCAGGGACGGATTTGCGCTCACCGATTTCTTCCTGCATCAGAACGTGTTCGATCCGCGGGGCCAGCCGGCCCCGGAGGAGCGGGCCCGCTTCGTGGCCCTGGCCACGGCGGAAGAGGATTAGGCTCGGGACGACCAGGTTTGTTTCTGTTATGTTCTCGTCTAGAACCATGAGAACCGATTCGATTTTGGGGATTTTCACGCATGGGTAAGCCCGTCAATCCGCCGGCAGGCGGCGAGATTGAGACCATCCACCTCAAGGACGCGCTCGAAGAGCGCTATCTCGCCTATGCCCTGTCCACCATCATGCACCGGGCCCTTCCGGACGCCCGGGACGGGCTGAAGCCGGTCCACCGCCGCATTCTCCATGCCATGCGGCTGCTGCGGCTCGACCCGCGCTCCGCGCCGAAGAAATGCGCCCGCATCGTCGGCGACGTGATGGGTCAGTACCACCCGCACGGCGACCAGTCGATCTACGACGCCCTCGTCCGCATGGCCCAGGACTTCGCGCAGCGCTATCCGCTGGCGGAGGGGCAGGGCAATTTCGGCAACATCGACGGCGACAACGCCGCGGCCATGCGCTACACCGAGGCGCGCCTGACCGAGGTCGCCCGCCTCCTCCTGGAGGGGATCGACGAGGACGCGGTCGATTTCCGCGAGACCTACGACCAGGCCAACGAGGAGCCGGTGGTGCTCCCGGCCGCCTTCCCGAACCTGCTCGCCAACGGCTCCCAGGGCATCGCGGTCGGCATGGCGACCTCGATCCCGCCCCACAACGCGGCGGAGCTGTGCGACGCGGCGCTCCATCTCATCGCCCACCCGAAGGCGACCTCGGAGCAGCTGGTGCAGTTCGTGCCCGGGCCCGACTTCCCGACGGGCGGCATCGTGGTCGACACGCCGGAAACGATCGCCGAGACCTACCGCACCGGCCGCGGCTCGTTCCGCGTGCGGGCACGCTGGCACAGGGAGGACCTCGGCCGCGGCAACTGGCAGATCGTCGTCACCGAGATCCCCTATGCGGTGCCGAAGTCGCGGCTCATCGAGAAGATCGCGGAACTCCTGCAGGAGAAGAAGCTGCCGCTCCTGGCCGACATCCGCGACGAGTCGGCGGAGGACATCCGGGTGGTGCTCGAGCCCCGCGCCCGCACGGTCGATCCGATCATCCTCATGGAATCGCTCTTCAAGCTGACCGAGCTGGAGAGCCGCATCCCCATGAACGTGAACGTGCTCGCCGGCGGCAAGGTGCCGAAGGTGCTGGGGCTCGCCGAATGCCTGCGCGAATGGCTCGACCATCGCCGCGAGGTGCTGATCCGCCGCTCGCGCTTCCGCCTTGCCGCCATCGACAAGCGCCTGGAGATTCTCGGCGGCCTGCTCATCGTCTATCTCGATCTCGACCGGGTGATCAAAATCATCCGCGAGGAGGACGAGCCGAAGGCGGAGCTGATGCGCGTCTTCAAGCTCACAGAGGTCCAGGCCAATGCGATCCTCGACACGCGCCTGCGCTCCCTGCGCAAGCTCGAGGAGATGGAGCTCAAGCGGGAACAGAAGAGCCTGCAGGACGAGAAGGCGAAGATCGAGAACCTCCTCGGCTCCGAGAAGGTGCAGTGGAAGACCGTGCAGGCGGAGATCAAGGAGGTGCGCAAGAGCTTCGGGCCCGACACCGCCCTCGGCCGGCGCCGCACCACCTTCGACCGGGCGCCCGACACCTCGGACATCGACTTCGCGGAGGCCATGGTCGAGCGCGAGCCGATCACGGTCATCGTGTCCCAGAAGGGCTGGATCCGCGCCATGAAGGGTCACGTGGCCGACCTCTCGGGCGTGCAGTTCAAGGGCGACGACAGCCTGAAGACCGCGTTCTTCGCCGAGACCACGTCGAAGATCGTCGTCGTGGCGACCAACGGGCGCTTCTTCACCCTCGACGCCTCGAAGCTGCCCGGAGGGCGCGGCTTCGGCGACCCGATCCGCCTCATGGTCGATCTGGAGGAGGGCGCCGACTTCATCGCCGCCTTCCCCTACCGTCCCGGGTCCAAGCTGCTCGTGGTCGGCTCCGACGGGCGCGGCTTCATCGCCCCCGCCGACGAGGTCACGGCCAATACCCGCAAGGGCAAGCAGGTGCTCAATCTGGACGCCCCGGCGCGCGCCGTCGTCTGCACCGAAGGAGAGGGCGACCACATCGCCATCATCGGCGAGAACCGCAAGCTCCTGATCTTCCCCGTGAAGCAGGTGCCGGAGATGAGCCGCGGCAAGGGCGTGCGCCTGCAGCGCTACAAGGACGGCGGCGTTTCCGACGCGAAGGTCTTCAAGCTCAAGGAGGGCCTGACCTGGAAGGATACCGCCGGCCGCACCTGGACCGTGGCCAAGGAGGACCTGCGCGACTGGATCGCCAACCGTGCCGAGGCGGGCCGCCTGCCGCCGAAGGGTTTTCCGAAGAGCAACACGTTCGGGGAATAGCGCCGGGTAACCCTCTCTCGTTGTCACTGCCCCGGGGTGGTCGCTGAGGCCGCCCCGGTGCCGTTTCAGGGATGCCTCGGGGATGGTACACAAGCCGATGGCCAGCCTTTATCCTTCCATCGATCCATTCGATTCCGGCATGCTCGATGCGGGCGACGGGCATCGCATCTATTGGGAAGTTTGCGGGAATCCTGCGGGCAAGCCCGCCCTCGTGCTTCACGGCGGCCCGGGTTCCGGCTGCTCCGTCCAGGCGCGGCGATATTTCGATCCCGGTGCGTATTGCATCGTCCTATTCGATCAGCGCGGGAGCGGGCGAAGCACGCCCCATGCGAGTGCTCCGGACATCGATCTTTCCACCAATACGACTCTCCATCTCCTCGACGATATCGAGCGCCTGCGGCAGCATTTGAATATCGGGCGCTGGCTCGTGCTGGGCGGATCCTGGGGATCGACGCTAGCGCTCGCCTATGCTCAGCGACATCCCAAACGGGTGAGCAACCTGGTTCTGTTCAGCGTCGCCACCACGACGGCTTCGGAAATCGCGTGGATCACCCGGGGAGTCGGCGCTTTCTTTCCCGAAGCCTTTGAACGTTTCCGGAACGGCGTTCCCGAAGCGGAACGGGATGGAAGCCTCGTCGAGGCCTATCATCGCCTTCTCATGGATCCGGATCCCGCCGTCCATGGCAAAGCGGCGCGGGATTGGTGCGACTGGGAAATGGCGATCGTCGCCGTGCATCCGGGGCACAAGCCCCACTCACGTTACGAGGATCCGGCATTTCGGCTCGGCTTCGCACGGCTCGTCACCCATTACTGGCGCAACGAGGCGTGGCTCGAAGACGAGGTGCTGCTGCGAAACATGGGGCGCCTAGCGGGGATCTCGGGAGTCCTGATCCATGGCCGCCTGGACATCGGCAGCCCTCTCGTCACCACTTGGCGGCTCGCGCAACACTGGCCAGGTAGCGAACTCATCATCGTCAGCGGGGCCGGACACGATGCCCGGGACCCCGGCATGACCGAGAGCATCGTCGCGGTGACGGACCGGCTTCGGGGGACGGCACAGGGCTAGGCTCCAGCCCCGCGCAGTCTCGATTTCCGGTTCAGCGTCCTCCTTCGGAGAACTCGGTCAAGGGGGATTTCCGATAAGGAAAGCGAAGGCTGCCGTTTCGGCGGCTCCACCGCTTTACGCGAAAGGATGCCTCGACGGTCGCTCGCGCATCACTCCCCGCCTGACCTTGCGTTTCCCCGGTTCTGGCAGGTGCCCAGGCTGTGGCGCCCTCTCTCCCGACCGGGTCGGCGGTCCATGCGGCCGACCGTGCCCTGGAGGCTGCCGTATCCAACCCAAGCCACGTGTCCGGTGCCGAGCGCTTTGATGGAACGGCCGCTTCCTTCCGCATGGCCGGGAAGAGCCCAAAACCGGCCGCGGAAGCATCCGCCGAACATCTCCAAGGATAACGGCTGAAGTTTCGAAATCGGAGGCGCCTCGAGAGACGCACTTCCGTCAATCCACCCGCGCCCAGCCGTGCGGCAGGAGCCGTTCCTGCGGCTTGAAGCGGGCCTTGTAGCCCATCTTCTTCGAGCCCTCGACCCAGTAGCCCAGATACAGATACGGAAGGCCCAGTGCCTTCGCGCGGGCGATGTGGTCGAGGATGATGAAGGTCCCGAGGCTCCTGTGCTGCAGGTCGGGATCGTAGAAGGAATAGACCATCGAGAGGCCGTCGCTCATCTGGTCGGTGAGGCAGACAGCGACGAGGTCGCCTTCGCCCCGTCCCGTGATCCCGCTGTCGATGCCGCGGCGGCGATACTCGACGATGTGCGTGTCCACGTGGCTGTCCTCGACCATCATGGAATAGTCGAGCACCGTCATGTCGGCCATGCCTCCGTCGGCATGGCGGGCGTCGAGGTAGCGCCGGAAGAGGGAATACTGTTCCGAAGTCGGCCGGTTGGGAATCGGGTTGCCGATCAGGTCCCCGTTGTCGCGCAGGACCCGCCGGAGATTGCCGGAGGGCCTGAACTCGTCCACGAGGACGCGGACCGAGACGCAGGCGCGGCAGGCATCGCAGGCGGGCCGGTAGGCGATGGTCTGCGACCGGCGGAAGCCGCCCTGGGTCAGGAGCTCGTTCAGCTCCCGGCCGCGGCGCCCCACGATGTGGGTGAAGACCTTCCGCTCCTCCTTGCCCGGCAGGTAGGGGCACGCGGACGGGGATGTGAGATAGAATTGCGGTGCGTCGCGAGGCTGACTCGTCAAGCTTTTCTCTTGCCCCAATGAGGAACCTTGAGCGCTAACTCAACGCCCAAGGATAACATTGGTGCCCGTGCCGTCCACAAAAAGAGGGCTCGCCGGAAAAGCCCGGAATGCCGCAGGCCCGCGGCCTCGCATCAGGCGCGCACCACCATCATGCCCGTGAGGAGGTCGCGCGCGAAGCGGCGGTCGTCGCGGGCGAAGCCGATCAGCACGTCGCAGGCCCAGAGAAGGAAGGTGGAGATCGCCACGTAGAAGAGGAGGGCGTGGACGGCCGCCGCCAGCATCGACACCGGCGCGCCAGTATGGGGATCGACCACCCGCAGGCCCATGGCCCGCATGCCGACGGTCGCCTGCGCGGGGCCGCCGATGGTCAGGGCATTGTAGATCACGAAGGTCAGCCCCGCGATCGGCAGCCCGATGGCGAGGGCGAACCAGGTCAGGCCCAGGGTGAGCGGACCGAGAACGACGAGGGCGAAGCACACCAGCAGGAACCAGAACGCGATCACCACCAGGTCGATCAGGTAGGCCCAGAAGCGGCGGCCGATAACGCCCTCGGTCGCGTAGCGGTCGAGGGCATAGGCCGCCGGGTTGATGGTCGGGACTGGGCGGGTCGCCATGGTCGGTTCCTCTCAATAGGCGGTCTCGGACAGGCAGTGCGAATCGATCCGCTTCGGTGCCAGCCCGTCGGCCGCCAGGGCTTCGAATATCTCCCATGTATGTTGTCTGTCGCGGGTTTCGATAGTGATGTCGATGGAAACCCCCTTGGCCGGCACGTCGAGGAACAGGCGGCCGTGCGACACCTCCAGGATGTTGGCGCCGAGATCCCCCAGGCGGCTCGCCACCTTGCCGAGCAGGCCGGGACGGTCGTTCGAGGTGATGCGGAACGACGTGATCCGCTCGTCCCGCTCCAGCTCGCGGACCATGACGGAGGCGAGGATGCGCGCATCGATGTTGCCGCCGCACAGGACGAGGCAGACCCGCTTGCCCCGGAAGCGCTCCGGCTGGGCGAGCATGGCGGCGAGCCCCGCCGCGCCCGCCCCCTCGGCCATGGTGCGCTGCAGGGTGGCGTAGGCGTTGACCGCCCGCTCGATCAGCGCCTCCTCCACCAGGACGATGTCGGAGACCAGCTCCCTGACGACGGGGAGGGCGAGCTGGCCCACGGCCTTCACGGCGATGCCTTCCGCCAGGGTCGCTCCGCCGATCGGCCTGTCCTCGTGGCGGATGGCGTTCTGGAAGGAGGGATAGAGGGCGGCCTCGACCCCGACGATCTCGACGGCGGGATTGAGGGCCTTGGCGGCCACGGCGATCCCGGAGATGAGCCCGCCGCCGCCGATGGGCACCACGATCTGGTCGACCTCCGGCGCGTCCTCCAGGATCTCGAGCCCGATGGTGCCCTGGCCGGCCATGACCTTGGGATCGTCGTAGGGGTGCACGAAGACGAGCCCCTCCTCGGCGGCGATCTGGCGGGCCCGGCCGGCCGATTCGTAGAGCGTCTCGCCGTAGAGGATGACCCTCGCGCCGTAGGCGCGGGTGTTCTGCGCCTTCACCAGGGGAGTGCCTTCGGGCATCACGATGGTGGCGGGGATCCCGAGCCGTCGCGCGTGATAGGCGACCGCCTGGGCGTGGTTGCCGGCCGACATGGCGATGACGCCGCGGCGGCGCTCCTCCGGCGTGAGGCTCTCCAGCTTGACCACCGCGCCCCGCTCCTTGAACGAGCCGGTCGGCTGCATGTTCTCGTGCTTCACGCAGACCGTGGCGCCGGTCAGCTGCGACAGGCGCGGCGCCGGAACCAGGGGCGTGCGCAGCACCTGTCCCCTGATGGTGGCGGCGGCCTTCCTGATGTCGTCGATGGTGATGGCGAAGTCTGCCACGGTTCCCTCCGGTGTCGGTCGTTCTTGTTGCTTCGTCCGTCAGACGCTGCGCGGCGTCAGTTCCCTCATTCCGAGCAGGCCCCCGGGGCGGAAGATCAGAAACACCACCAGGGCGGCATAGAGCGCCACGTCCCGGGCCTCGATGGGTAGATAAGCCGACCAGAGGGTCTCGAACAATCCCACGGCGACGCCGCCGAGGAGAGCGCCGGGAATCGAGCCGATTCCGCCGACGATGGCGGCGATCAGCGCCTTGAGACCGTACTGGAACCCGCCCGCGAAGCCGAGGCCGCCGTACTGCGCCACGATCAGCATGCCGGAGAGACCGGCCATGGCGCCGGCGAGGGCCAGGGTCTGCACCAGGAGCCGCCCGCCGTTCACGCCGAACAGCATCGCGGCCCGGGCGTCGTCCGCATAGGCCCGCCAGGCGAGGCCGAACGGCGTCGCCTTCATGACGAGCATCAGGCTCAGGGAGGCGAAAAGGCCGACGGCCGCCGTGACGAGGGAGATCGGCGTGAGGGTCACGAGGAAGTCCCCCGCCCGGGCCAGGGGCCATTGCTCCGACCAGACCGGCGGCAGCCAGACCGTGACCGGGCTCTGCACGAGGCGGAGATATTCCATGAGAAAAAGCGAGAGGCCGACGGTCGCGATCAGGCTCGGCTGGGTGCTCGCGGCTCTGATTTTCCCTATCGTAAGCATGCCGCCTGCGGCACCGTGCATCGCGCCCGCGAACAGGGCGGCGAGGAGACCGGCGCTGAGGCCGACCGCCGGCAGGCCGATGCCTGCCGCGAGCGCGAGGGCCGCTCCGGTCACGGTTGCGGCGCCTCCCACGGCGGCGAGTTCGCCAAAGGCGAGGTTGATGCGTCCGCTCAGGCCGAACACGAGCGCGTAGGCTACCGAAAGGAGGGCGTAGATCGCCGTGCGCGGCAGGCTGGAGACGAGCTGCTGCAGGGAATAGGCGGCTTCCTGCGGGATTTCCGCCACCTCCGCCAGGGGCGGGCTCCCCGGATCGCCCGCCACGCCTTCGGGGGTGTCGATGTAGTAGTGCTTGAGGAAATAGAGGCTCGCGCCGGAGATCGGGCCCGCCTCGGTCGCGAGGGCGATCAGGTCGGCCTTGCCCGGGGAGAGCCCCTCGGCGGCGAAGCGGCAGACCGCGAACCGGTCGAGGGGCCGGCGGTCGGGGTGTTCCGCCGTGTAGAAGACGACGATGCTCCGGGCGCTTCCGCCCCGCTCGACCCGTTGAACGGTGATCCGGGCTCCGGGATTGAGGGCGGGCAGGGCGCTGCGGCAGACCCGGGTCTGTTCCGCGTCGACCGAGAGGGCGCAGCCGGCAAGCAGCGCCGACGCCGGACCGAGCAGGAGGAACGGCCATGCTCGGAACGGGCCGGAACGCGCCATGGGCGGCGATCAGCCCTGCGACTTCAGCTTCTCCGCGATCCGCGGCGCGAAGTAGGTCAGGATTCCGTCCGCCCCCGCACGCTTGAAGGCGAGGAGGCTCTCCATCATCGCCTTGTCTCCGTCGAGCCATCCGTTCGCCGCCGCGGCCTGGATCATCGCGTACTCGCCGGAGACCTGGTAGGCGAAGGTCGGGACCGCGAAGGTGTCCTTCACGCGCCGGACGATGTCGAGATAGGGCAGGCCGGGCTTGACCATGATCATGTCCGCACCCTCGTCGAGGTCCAGGGCGACCTCCCGCAGGGCCTCGTCCGAGTTGGCCGGGTCCATCTGGTAGGTGCGCTTGTCGCCCACCAGCGTCGCGCTGGTGCCGATGGCGTCCCGGAACGGGCCGTAGAAGGCGGAGGCGTACTTGGCCGCATAGGCCATGATCTGCACGTCCTGGAAGCCCGCTTCGTCCAGCGCCTGCCGGATCGCGCCGACCCGTCCGTCCATCATGTCGGAGGGAGCGATGACGTCCGCGCCCGCCTCGGCCTGGAGCACGGCCTGGCGCGCCAGAAGCGCCACCGTCTCGTCGTTGAGGATGCGCTCGCCCTCCATCACGCCGTCGTGGCCGTGGCTGGTGTAGGGGTCGAGGGCCACGTCGGTGATGATGCCGATCTCCGGGACCGCCCGCTTGATCTCCCGGACCGTGCGGCACACCAGGTTGCGGTTATTGAGGGACTCCGAACCCGTCGGGTCCCGCAGGGACGGATCGGTGTTGGGAAAGAGCGCCAGCGCCGGGATCCGCAGCGCCGCGGCCTTCTCGGCCTCCCGCACCGCCTCGGCCACCGTCAGGCGCTCCACGCCGGGCATGGAGGGAACCGGCTCGCGCCCGCTCGCGCCCTCGGTGAGGAAGATCGGCCAGATCAGGTCGTCGACGGTCAGCACGTTCTCCCGCACCAGCCGTCGCGACCACTCGGCCTTCCGGTTGCGGCGCGGCCGCTGGGCCAGCTGCAGGGACGGCGCGGCCTCGTTCTGGGAGGCGGGACGATGAAGGGGGAAGGGCTTCGACATGGATCCTGGTCCGGTGCCGGCTCCTCGCGCCGGCGGATGGCAGAGGGTTAGCACATTCGAGCGAGTCTAAAAAAGGGTTCGGAGCTGCATGAGAGGGTTGCGGCAGGCGGCGCCGGCGGCCAAGCTCGGCCTCGCTCGATTGACGGGCCTGCCGGCACTTGTTTTAAGCCGCCCGGATGAAAGGATGGGGAGCCTTCCATGGACGAAAGCACGGACATCCTCTGCGAGCGCCGCGGCGCGGCAGGATACGTCACGCTCAACCGGCCCCGCGCCCTGAATGCCCTGAACCTGGGCATGGTTCGGGAGATGACGCGGGCGCTCGAGGCCTGGGCCGCGGATCCCGCCGTCACGCGGGTCATCGTCACGGGAGCGGGCGACAAGGCCTTCTGTGCAGGCGGGGACATCCGCCACCTGACCGAATTCGGGCGGGCGGGCCGCAAGGCGGAGGCCCTCGCGTTCTGGCAGGAGGAATACCGGCTCAATGCGCTCATCAAGCGCTACCCGAAGCCCTACGTCTCCCTGATCGACGGGATCGTCATGGGCGGGGGCGTCGGCGTCTCGCTCCATGGCAGCCACAGGGTCGCCGGGGACCGTTACCTGTTCGCCATGCCGGAGGTCGGCATCGGCTTCTTCCCCGACGTGGGGGCGACCTATGCGCTCCCGCGCCTGCCGGGCAGGACGGGCATGTACGTCGCGCTCACGGGCGAGCGGATCCGCCGCGCCGACGCCGTGATGCTGGGCCTCGCCACCCACGCGGTGGACGGGGCCCGGATGGAAGAGGTCAGGGAGGCTCTCGTCGAGGGCGTGCCGGTGGACCGGGCCCTGTCCGCGGCGGCCGTGAACCCGGGGCCTGCGCCCCTCTCGGCCCATAGGGACCTGATCGACGCCTGCTTCTCGGCGGAGAGCGTGCCCGCGGTCCTGCGCCGCCTCGACGAGGCGGCCGGCAAGGGTTCCGATTTCGCGAGCTCGCTCGCCGCCACCATACGGTCGAAATCGCCCACCAGCCTGCTCATCGCCTTCGAGCAGGTGAGGCGGGGCGGATCGCTCGATTTCGCCGAGGCCATGCGGACCGAGTACCGCATCGTCTCGCGGATCGTCGAAGGCCACGATTTCTACGAGGGCGTCCGGGCGACCCTGATCGACAAGGACGGGAAGCCCCGCTGGCGCCCGGCCAGCCTCGACGAGGTCGATCCGGCCGCCGTGGAGGCCTATTTCGCCAGCCTCGGGCCCGACGAACTGGAGATCGCCTGATGCCCCGCTCTTCCAGCCAGAAGGGGACCCTCGACCTCGCCAGGGATCAGGCCTCGGACCGGATCGAGGAGCGTCCTGCGGCGAAGGCCGCCCTGCGCTGGAGCTTCATTCTCACCTGGTACATGCGCGTCCTCTCGATCCTTTGGATCATGAAGGGGCTCAGCGCCTGGGCGGTGATCCTCGGCGTCTGGACGCCCGGCCAATTCGAGAGCCGGCCCATGCTCTATCAGGCGACGATCATCTATTTCGCCCTCATCGACCTCATCGCCGCCGTCGGGCTCTGGATGGCGAGCACCTGGGGAGGGATCATGTGGCTTCTGGCCGTCATGAGCCATCTGGTGCTGGCGGCTTTCTTTCCCAGCGTCGTCTCCAGCGGCTTCCTGACGATTACGTTCTTCCTGTCCCTCATCGTCTTCTATCTCGGGATCGCCTGGCTCGAGGCGCTTGACAGGTGAGACGCCGTCGTCCCTTGGGACCGAATGGCTTGGCGGCGATTCTTCGAGTTCCTTCCTAGACGCGGCTTCCTAGGGATAGGACCGATCACGAAAGAGTGTATCCGGAATCACACAGGTCTCGATTAGAACGACGGGAACATGGAATCGAAGGCCATCGGGCGTCCGGCCCGGCCGATTTGCCATAAATCGGCCCCGATGTTCCTGGTTTTCGATACCGTTCCTTAATCCAATCCCGGCATTTTCCGCAGGGATTGAAGGCGGTTAAGGAAGAAGTTCCTCTGCTTTCGCCCGTCCTTGAAACAACCGGAATGCCCGCGCTCATGTTGTCTCGCCGCACTCTCCTGACAGGATCGCTTGCCCTCGTCTTCACTCCGGCTACGGCGGCCTTGGCTCAGCAGTTCGCCGGGAACCAGGCCGAGTGGTCGCAGAATTACGAGGCCGCTTCGCGGACCCGGATCCGCCGCACGACGACCCCGATGCTCTCCGCCGACACCCTGGCGGCGACGGAGCAGACCATCGCGCAGTACCGGGACATCGCAGCCCGCGGGGGCTGGCAGCCGGTGCGCGGGGTCGAGGGGCTGCGGGTCGGCGCCAAGAGCCCGGCCGTCATGGCGCTGCGGCAGCGCCTGATCGTCACGGGCGACCTCGATCCGGCGGCCGGCGAATCGCCCATCTACGATTCCTACGTCGAGGCCGGCGTGCGCCGGTTTCAGGCCCGGCACGGCCTCAGCTCGACCGGCACGATGACCGCCGCCACCGTCGCCGCCATGAATGTGCCGGTGGAGGTGCGCATCCGCCAGCTCGAGATCAACGTGGTGCGCCTGCGCAGCTTCTCCGGCAATCTCGGCCAGCGCTACGTGACCGTGAACATTCCCGCCGCGCTGGTCGAGACGGTGGAGAACGGCACGGTCCACACCCGCCACGCCGCGGGCGTCGGCAAGATCGACCGCCAGTCTCCGATCATGAATTCCAAGGTGGTCGAGATCAATTTCAATCCCTTCTGGACTGTCCCGGCCTCGATCATCCGCAAGGACCTGATCCCGAAGATGCAGAAGGAGCCGAACTACCTGACGGAGAACCGGATCCGCATCTTCAACGGCGCCGGCCAGGAGATCAGCCCCAGCCAGGTCAACTGGTTCTCCGACGAGGCGACCCGCTACCGCTTCCGGCAGGATCCCGGCGGCGACCTGAACTCCATGGGCTTCGTGCGCATCAACATCCCGAACCCGCACGGGGTCTACATGCACGACACGCCCTCGAAGGGCATCTTCGGCGACGACTTCCGCTTCGTCTCGTCCGGCTGCGTGCGCGTGCAGAACGTGCGCGACTACATCGAATGGCTCCTCAAGGACACGCCCGGCTGGAGCCGCGAGCAGATCGACGCGGTCTTCAAGTCCGGGGAGCGCATCGATGCGCGGCTGGCCCAGCCCGTTCCGATCTACTGGGTCTACATCACGGCCTGGGCCACGCCCGACGGCCTCGTCCAGTTCCGGGACGACATCTACAACAAGGACGGCCTCGGAAGCTCGATCCCCGTGGCGAGCCGGGTTCCGAACGAGCCGGACCAGGAGATGTTCCTGCAGAACTGACGGTATCCCGTTCCGCCTGCGCGACGGCCCGCCCGAGAGGCGGGCCGTGTCGTTTCGAAAGGCCTGCGGGCGGCTTGGCGCGGTTCCATGGCCCATGTTAAAGGCCTCGAACCGAAGTTCGACGAGATTGCCCCGGGGCGCTGGATCGCACGAGCCCGATCCCCACATTTAAGGGGGCAATCGCAGCAGGCGAGGTCTACCATGAGCGCGAGCGAAGCGGCACGCAGCCACCTGTCCAACAGCTTTTTCTCGGCAAGCCTCGCCGACAGCGATCCGGAGATCGCCCGTGCCATCGAGCTGGAGCTCGGCCGCCAGCGGGACGAGATCGAGCTGATCGCCTCCGAGAATATCGTCTCCCGGGCGGTCCTGGAGGCCCAGGGCTCGGTGATGACCAACAAGTACGCGGAAGGCTATCCAGGCCGCCGGTACTATGGCGGCTGCCAGTTCGTCGACATCGCGGAGGAGCTCGCCATCGAGCGCGCCAAGCGCCTGTTCGACTGCAGGTTCGCCAACGTCCAGCCCAATTCCGGCAGCCAAGCCAACCAGGCCGTGTTCATGGCCCTCATGAAGCCCGGCGACACCTTCATGGGCCTCGATCTCGCCTGCGGCGGCCACCTGACGCACGGCTCGCCGGTCAACATGTCGGGCAAGTGGTTCAACGTGGTCAGCTACAAGGTGCGGCCGGAGGACCAGCTCATCGACATGGACGAGGTGGCCCGCCTGGCCCGTGAGCACAGGCCGAAGGTGATCGTGGCCGGCGGCTCGGCCTATTCCCGCTTCTGGGACTTCGCGCGCTTCCGCGAGATCGCGGACGAGGTCGGGGCCTTCTTCATGGTCGACATCGCCCATTTCGCCGGCCTCGTCGCGGGCGGCGTCCATCCGTCGCCGTTCCCCCATGCGCACGTGGTCACGACCACGACCCACAAGACCCTCCGCGGCCCGCGCGGCGGCATGATCCTCACCAACGACGAGGACCTCGCCAAGAAGATCAACTCCGCCATCTTCCCCGGCCTCCAGGGCGGTCCGCTCATGCACGTGATCGCGGCGAAGGCCGTGGCCTTCGGCGAGGCCCTGCGGCCGGAGTTCAAGCTCTATGCCCGGTCCGTCGTCGAGAACGCGAAGGTCCTGGCCGACACGCTGGTCTCGGGCGGCTACGCCATCGTCGCGGGCGGAACGGACAACCACCTCATGCTGGTCGACCTGCGCCCCAAGAAGCTCACGGGCAAGGCCGCGGAGGCTGCCCTGGGACGGGCGCACATCACCTGCAACAAGAACGGCGTGCCCTTCGACCCGGAGAAGCCGATGGTGACCTCGGGCATCCGCCTCGGCACCCCGGCCGCGACCTCGCGCGGGTTCGGCGTTTCGGAGTTCCGCCGCGTCGGCGAGCTGATCGTGGAGACCCTGGACGGGCTCGCCAAGCACGGCGAGGAGGCGAACGCCGCCGTCGAGGCGTCCGTGAAGGGCCGGGTCCACGAGCTGACCCGCCGCTTCCCCATCTACGGCTGAGGGTTGGGCGGACGACATGCGCTGTCCCTATTGCGGGAGCCTCGATACGCAGGTGAAGGATTCCCGGCCGACGGACGATTCTTCGGCCATCCGCCGCCGGCGCGTCTGCCCCGATTGCGGCGGCCGCTTCACCACCTTCGAACGCGTGCAGCTGCGCGAGCTCTATGTGGTGAAGCGCTCCGGCCGGCGCGTGCCCTTCGACCGGGACAAGCTCGAGCGCTCCGTCGAGGTCGCCCTGCGCAAGCGGCCCGTGGACCCTGAGCGGGTCGAGCGGATGCTCAACGGCATCGTCCGGCAGCTCGAGAGCATGGGCGACGCGGACGTGTCGAGCGAGACCGTAGGCGAACTCGTCATGGAGGGGCTCAAGGGGCTCGACGACGTGGCCTATGTGCGCTTCGCGTCCGTCTACAAGAACTTCCGCGAAGCCAAGGATTTCGAAGAGATTCTGGGACACCTGGCGAGCGAGGAGCCCGAGGCGGAGCCTTCCGCGCCGGGGAAGAATCCCGTGCGGTCGGAGTGATGTCCGGCTCCCCCCCCTCAGGAGATCCCGCGCCCGGGGGATCTCCCCATGACCGCCGCCTCATGGCGCTCGCCATCGCGCTCGGCGCCCGCCAGCGCGGCCTGACCTGGCCCAATCCCGCCGTCGGGGCGGTGATCGTGGACGAGGCGCAGGGCGAGCCGCTGATCCTCGCCGTCGGCGCGACCCAGCCCGGAGGCCGTCCCCATGCGGAGCGGGTCGCCCTCGCCGCGGCGGGCGAGCGGGCCCGCGGCGCGACCCTGTACGTCTCCCTGGAACCTTGCTCCCATCACGGCAAGACGCCGCCCTGCGCCGACGCCGTCGCGGAGGCGGGCATCGCCCGCGTGGTTTCGGCCATCGCCGACCCGGATTCCCGCGTGGCCGGCAAGGGCCACGACCGGCTTCGCCGGGCAGGCATCGCCGTCGAGGTGGGCTGCATGGCCGAGGAGGCCCGGCGCGTCCACCGCGGGCACATCGTCCGGGTCACGAAGGGCCGGCCGGCGGTGACCGTGAAGCTCGCCCGGACCACGGAGGGATTCGCGGGCTCGCGCCAGGGGCCGCGCCTCATGATCACGGGCGAGATCGCCAACGGACGCGTCCACCTGATGCGCGCCCACGCGGACGCGGTCATGGTGGGGGTCGGGACGATCCTCGCGGACGACCCGCTCCTGACCGTGCGCCTGCCGGGGCTCGGGCAGCGGTCCCCCCTGCGCGTCGTCGTCGACAGCCGCCTGCGGATCCCCCTCGGATCGAAGGTGGTCGCCGGAGCGCGGGAGCGGCCGACCTGGGTCGTCGCCACCGAGGCGGCGCCCGTCGAGGCCGAGCGCGCCCTCGCTGCGGCGGGCGTGGAGGTGATCCGCGTCCCGGCGGACGGGGAGGGCCGCGCCCTGCTGCCGGAGGCCTTGCGCCGCCTGGGCGAGCGCGGGCTCACCAGCGTCCTCTGCGAGGGCGGGCCCGCCCTGGCGGATGCGCTGGCGCGGCTCGACCTGGTGGACGACCTCGTGCTGGTGACCGGCGGGTCCGGACGGGGCCGGGGCGACGTTCCGGCCCTGGGCCTCGCCCTCCAGGAGCGGATGGACGGCCTGCGCCCCGCCGGCGAGGAGCAGCTGGGCTCCGATCTGTTCATGTTCTGGGAGAGACCCTGATGTTCACCGGTATCGTCACCGACATTGGCGAGGTCGTCGCGGTGGAAGGCGCGCAGGGAACCCTGCGGCGCCTGCGGATCCATGCGTCCTACGATCCCGAAACCATCGCGCTCGGCGCGTCCATCGCCTGCGGCGGGCCCTGCCTCACGGTGGTGGCGGTCGGCGCGCGCGAGGGCGGCTGCTGGTTCGAGGTGGATGCGGCGAGCGAGACGCTGGAGCGCACCACGGTCCCTCACTGGGAGGCCGGGACGCGCATCAACCTTGAGCGCTCCCTGAAGATCGGCGACGAACTCGGCGGACACATGGTCACCGGCCATGTGGACGGGGTCGCGTCGATCGTCGCGCGGGAGGCGATCACCGCAGGCGACGACCCGTGGGGGCCGACGGCCCGCTTCTACGTCAAGGCGCCCGCGGCGCTCGCTCCCTTCATCGCGGAGAAGGGCTCCGTCTGCCTCGACGGCACGTCGCTGACCGTGAACTCGGTCAACGACGACGTGTTCTCCGTCCTGATCATCCCGCATACGCTTGCCGTCACCACCTGGGGGGATCGTCAGGTCGGCGATCCGGTAAATCTGGAGGTCGATTTGATGGCGCGCTACGTGGCACGGCTTGCGGAGGCGCGCCGGGCAGGGTAGGGGACGCGCGAAACCTTCCCTACGGAGCGCGTCGCTTTCACCTCCGGGAACAGGGACGAAACCCCGCCGGACGGACGGTCCATCGTTCCGGCTCGCATGGCGGGGCATCTCAGAGAGCGCTGGCCTCTCCGCCGTGCCGCCGTCCCGGTCCTCCCGGGCGATGCCGAGGGCGGATGGGCCCGGCGCCATCGGCACATTGCAGATCGGTTTTCCATGGTTGCGCATACGAAGTCCTCAAACGAACGCCCGCCGGTTCCCGGAGCCCGGATCCTCGTGGTCGAGGCCCGGTTCTACGACGACATCGCCGACGAGTTGCTGCGCGGCGCCCGGCAGGCGGCCGAGGCGGCGCAGGCCAGCGTCGACGTTCTGACCGTCGACGGCGCGCTGGAGATTCCCGCCACCGTGGCCATCGCCCTCGATGCGGCGGAGAGGGCCGGGCGGCCCTACGATGCGGTGGTGGCGCTGGGCTGCGTCATCCGCGGCGAGACGGGGCATTACGACATCGTTGCGGGCGAGAGCGCCCGGGCCCTCATGGACCTGTCGGTGGAGCGCCGCATCCCCCTCGCCAACGGCATCCTCACCGTGGAGAACGACGAGCAGGCCTGGACCCGCGCCCGGGTCGGCGAATTGAATAAGGGCGGGGGCGCCGTCGAGGCGGCCCTCGCCGTCCTGCGCATCCGGCGCAAGCTTCAGGAGGCCTGACCATGGCGAAGCCCGCAGAGCGTTCGGCCGCGCGTCTCGCAGCCGTGCAGGCCCTCTATCAGATGGACGTGTCCGGCAAGGGCGTGATCGATGCCCTCGCCGAGTTCGAGGCGTTCTGGATCGGCCGGGAGGTCGAGGGCATCGAATTCCAGCCCTCGGACCTGGAATTCTTCCGCAACATCCTTTCGGGCGTGGTGCAGAACCAGCGCCCCATCGACGTGAAGATCGACAAGGCCCTCGCCGAGGGCTGGCCCTTGAAACGCATCGAGGCGGTGCTGCGGGCGATCCTCCGCGCCGGCGCCTACGAGCTGATGTTCCGCAAGGACGTTCCCGCGCGCGTGGTGATCTCCGAATACGTCGACGTGGCCCACGGCTTCTACCACGAGGACGAACCGGGCCTCGTGAACGCCGTTCTCGACACGCTCGCCCGCGACGTGCGCGCGGGCGAGCTCGAGAAGAAGGCCGCCGGGCACCCGAAGCGCTAGGACCGGCTGGACGGGGAGGCTACGGCCCATGGCATCCGCGCCTCGCCCCTCGGAGGACGCTCTCATCGCCCGCTTCTTCGCGCCGCTCGCGGCGGCGGGAGGGCTGGGGCTGAAGGATGACGCGGCCTGCATCAGCCCGCGTCCCGGCCACGACCTCGTGGTGACGACGGACGCTCTCGTCGAGACGGTTCACTTCCTGCCCGGCGACCCGCCGGACTCGGTGGCGCGCAAGGCGCTCGGCGTGAACGTGTCCGACCTTGCCGCGAAGGGGGCCGAGCCGGTCGGCTTCCTGCTGGCCCTCGCCCTGCCGGAGGACTGGACCGAGTCCTGGCTCGCGGCCTTCGCCGCAGGACTCGGGGAGGCCGCGGGCGATTTCGGCTGCCCTCTCCTCGGGGGGGACACCGTGAAGGCGAAGGGGGCCCTGACCCTGTCCGTCACCGCTCTCGGGGAGGTGCCGGCCGGCCGCATGGTGCCGCGCACGGCCGCCAAGGCGGGCGACATCCTGTGCGTCACCGGCACCATCGGCGACGGGGCCCTCGGCCTCGACCTGCGCGGCGACCCGGCCTGGGCGGCGGCGCTCGATGCCGGCGAGAGGGATTTCCTGGCGGCCCGCTACCTCCACCCGCAGCCCCGGCACCGGCTCGCGGCCGCCCTGCGGGAGAACGCCCGCGCATCCATGGACGTCTCGGACGGTCTCGCCGGCGACCTCGCCAAGATGATGCGGGCAAGCGGAGTCTCCGCCACGGTCGATCTGGACCGCGTGCCGCTCTCGCCCGCTGCCGCCAGGGCCGTGCGGGCCGAGCCCGGACTGATCGACCGGATCGTCACGGGCGGGGACGATTACGAGATCCTCTGTGCCGTTCCGGAAAAAAAACTCGACAGGCTGCGCCTGGAGGCGGAAGGGTGCGGCATTGCGCTTTCCGTCATCGGCCAGGTCGTCCCGGGACACGGGGCACCGGTCTTTCGGACAGCGGCAGGCGAAAGACGGTACGATGTCGGCTCCTTCTCTCACTTCTGATGCGGCGGCTCCCCGGGCGGACGGCCTCGCCCGCCATAACGCCCTCGTGCTCGCCTGCGCGCAGGCCCTGGGAGGGGCGAACCCGGCGATCGTCGTCTCGCTCGGGGGTCTCGTCGGGCAGGTGCTCGCGCAGAACAAGGAACTGGCGACGCTGCCCGTGAGCCTCACCAATCTCGGGCTCGCCCTGGGCACGGTGCCTGCCGCCATCCTCATGCGCCGTGTGGGGCGCCGCAGCGCCTATATCTGCGGCGCGGCCATCTGCGTCTTCGCCGGATGCCTCGCCGCCTTCGGCATCGCCTCGGCCAGCTTCGTGCTCTTCTGCCTCGGCACCTTCATTTCCGGCCTCTACGGCTCCTTCGTGCAGAGCTATCGCTTCGCCGCCACCGATTCCGCGTCGGATGCGTTCAAGCCGCGGGCCATCTCCTGGGTGATGACGGGCGGCCTCGCCGCCGGGATCATCGGCCCGCAGACGGTGATCTGGACCCGGGACCTGATCCCCGCCGCCCCCTTCGCAGGCGGCTTCCTGGGGCAGGCGGGCCTTGCGCTCCTTTCCCTCGTCGTCGTCTCCTTCCTGCGGCCGCCGCCGGCCCCCGCGTCCAGGGCGTCGGCAGGGGCGCCCGGCGGCAGGCCCCTCAGGCAGATCGTCGCCCAGCCGCGCTTCATCGTCGCCGTGGCCGCGGGCCTCGTCTCCTACGGGCTCATGAGCTTCATCATGACGGCGGCGCCGCTCGCCATGATCGGCTGCGGGCATCCGGTCGGCGCCGCCGCCCTCGGCATCCAGTGGCACATCCTCGCCATGTTCGGCCCGAGCTTCTTCACGGGCCGCCTCATCGGGCGCTTCGGCAAGGGCCCGGTCACGGCGGCAGGCCTCCTGCTCATCGCCTTGGCCGCCGCCATCGGCCTGTCGGGGCTCACCATCGCCCACTTCTGGGGCACGCTGATCCTGCTCGGGATCGGCTGGAACTTCGGCTTCATCGGCGCCACCGCCCTGGTGACCGACTGCTACCGGCCGGAGGAGCGGACGCGCGTGCAGGCCGCCAACGACTTCCTGGTGTTCGGCGCGGTTGCCGTTGCGTCATTCTCGTCGGGCAAGCTTCTGAACGCGGGCGGCTGGGAAAGCGTGAACTGGCTGGTCTTCCCGCCCGTGATCGTCGCGCTGATCCTGCTCGCCTGGCAGAAGAGCGGGAAAGTTCCCGCGGCGACGTGAAGTCTTTGCTGTGAGTCATTCGGAAGTTGCGTTGCGGGCCGCCTTGATTTTTGGCAGCGTTTGCAGACTTCGCTGGGGGTAAGGGCCGATCAAGGCCGACAATCGGGCTTTGAGCGCGGCATTCTGCTTCCCATAACAAGGATGGCACAATGGCACTCACCCTGATTATCTTGGGCGGCCTTCTTTCGGTAGCTTATGGCCTCTGGGCCATCAACGACGTGATGAAGCGCGACGCCGGCTCTCAGCGCATGCAGGAGATCGCCGCGGCGATCGCCGAAGGCGCCAAGGCGTACCTGCGGCGGCAGTACATCACCATCGCCATGGTCGGCGTGGTGCTCTTCATCGTCATCGCCTATCTGCTCGGCATCCGCGTTGCCATCGGCTTCGCCATCGGCGCCATCCTTTCGGGAGCGGCGGGCTTCATCGGCATGAACGTGTCTGTCCGCGCGAACGTCCGCACCGCGCAGGCGGCGACCCAGTCCCTCGGCGGCGGCCTCGACGTGGCCTTCAAGGCCGGCGCCGTGACGGGCCTTCTGGTCGCGGGCCTGGCGCTTCTCGGCGTCGCCCTCTACTTCGGCTATCTTACCCGGATCGCGGGACTCGCCCCCGGCAGCCGCGAGGTGATCGACAGCCTCGTGGCGCTCGGCTTCGGCGCCTCGCTCATTTCCATCTTCGCCCGTCTCGGCGGCGGCATCTTCACCAAGGGCGCCGACGTGGGCGGCGATCTCGTGGGCAAGGTCGAGGCCGGCATCCCGGAGGACGACCCGCGCAACCCGGCCACCATCGCCGACAACGTGGGCGACAACGTGGGCGACTGCGCCGGCATGGCGGCGGACCTCTTCGAGACCTATGCGGTGACGGTGGTCGCCACCATGGTGCTCGCGGCGATCTTCTTCGCCGGCCAGCCGATCCTCGATTCGATGCTGCTCTATCCGCTCGGCATCGGCGCGGCCTGCATCGTCACCTCCATCATCGGCACGTTCTTCGTGAAGCTCGGTCAGAACGAGTCGATCATGGGCGCCCTCTACAAGGGTCTCATCGTCACCGGAATCCTGTCGATTGCGGCCATTGCCCTCGTCACGTACTTCACCATCGGGTTCGGCCCGGTGCCGGGCACGTCCTATTCGGGCCAGGCGCTGTTCTGGTGCGCGGTGGCGGGCCTTGCGGTGACGGCGCTCATCGTCGTCATTACCGAGTACTACACCGGCGTCGGCTTCCGGCCGGTGCGCTCCATCGCCCAGGCCTCGGTGACAGGGCACGGCACCAACGTGATCCAGGGCCTCGCGGTGTCGCTGGAGTCGACGGCGCTTCCGGCCCTCGTGATCATCGCGGGCATCATCGTCGGCTACACCCTCGCGGGTCTGTTCGGCATCGCCATCGCGGTGACGGCGATGCTCGCGCTCGCCGGCATGATCGTGGCGCTCGACGCCTTCGGTCCCGTCACCGACAACGCGGGCGGCATCGCGGAGATGTCCGGCCTGCCGAAGGAGGTGCGCAAGTCCACCGACGCTCTCGACGCGGTGGGCAACACCACGAAGGCGGTGACCAAGGGCTACGCCATCGGCTCGGCGGGCCTCGGCGCGCTGGTGCTGTTCGCGGCCTATACGTCGGACCTCAACTACTTCACCCAGAATGCGGCGACCTTCCCGTACTTCCAGGGCGTGAAGCCGGACTTCTCCCTCGCCAATCCCTATGTGGTGGTGGGCCTGCTCTTCGGCGGCCTGATCCCGTTCCTGTTCGGCGGCATCGCGATGACGGCGGTGGGCCGCGCGGCGGGTTCGGTGGTCGAGGAGGTGCGGCGGCAGTTCCGCGAGAAACCGGGAATCATGGCCGGCAAGGACCGTCCCGATTACGGGCGCGCGGTGGACATGCTCACCCGCGCGGCGATCAAGGAGATGATCGTTCCCTCCCTGCTGCCCGTGCTCGCGCCGATCGTGACCTACTTCGTGGTCTATGCGATCGCGGGGAAGAGCCAGGCCTTCTCGGCGGTGGGCGCCATGCTCCTCGGCGTGATCGTCACCGGCCTGTTCGTCGCCGTCTCCATGACCTCGGGCGGCGGCGCCTGGGACAACGCGAAGAAGTCCTTCGAGGACGGCTTCACGGATGCCTCCGGCACCACGCACCACAAGGGCTCCGAGGCGCACAAGGCCTCCGTCACCGGCGACACCGTCGGCGATCCCTACAAGGACACCGCGGGCCCGGCCGTGAACCCGGCGATCAAGATCACCAACATCATCGCCCTGCTGCTGCTGGCGATCCTGGCGCATTCCTGATCCCGCCCGACGGTATCCACGAACCGGCCCCGCAGGTTCGCCTGCGGGGCTTTTCCGTTTCGCCCGCGGTGGGTTGCGCTGCCATGTCAGGCGATGCGGGGAGGACGCTTGATCCGGGAGACCCTCCGTATTATCGAGGGGAACGGTCTGCAGTTCACCGAGGCATCGCCGCCCGTTCCGGGTTCGCTAAACCTGCCACTCCCATCACTCGACGGACACCTCTCTCCCGTGCCGCGTCGGAAGGGCGATCACCGGTCATCCCGCGTCGGACAGGCACGGCATCGAGGGATAGGTCATGTCCAGAACGGCCCTGCCATTTCATTCTCGCGACATTTCCGCGCTGGCCCGCTCCCTGCGCCAGCAGCTCGCGGCCCACAAGGCTCTGCCGGGGCACGTGGAAATGCTCAACATGCTGGCCCGCTCGGTCGGGCACCGCAACTTCCAGCAGCTTCGTGCGCAGGCCGAAGCCCATGCGCGCCTGAGCGAGCCCCCGCCGGCCGAGGAGCCGGTCGATTTCCGCAGGCTCGAGCGGCTGGCGCGCTGCTACGACTCCGAGGGGCGGCTCCGGCGCTGGCCCGCCAGGAACGGCGAGCGGCTCGTCGCCCTCTGGGTGCTTTGGTCCCGCCTCCCGGCCAGGGAGACCATGTCGGAGCGGGAGGTGAACGAGAGGCTCCAGGCCATGCACGGCTTCGGGGACCATGCGCTCCTGCGGCGTGAGCTCTGCGATCTGGGGCTGATGGCGCGGACCCGGGACGGGCGCGTCTACCGCCGCGTGGAGCGGCCCATGCCCGCCGAGGCGAAAGCGTTGGTCCGCGCCCTGAAGCGCAGGGGCGGGACGGGAGACCGTCCGGACATGCCGCCTCCCGCTCGCCGGGCAGCGCAGGCGCCCTGAAACGAAAAAGGCCGGGCCCAATGCCCGGCCTTCCCAGTTGCCCCTGGGGGAATCAGGATCCGAAGGGATTGAAGCTGTTGGTGCCCTTGAGGATCTGGCCCAGGAAGCTCGTCTCCTGGCCGCCCGAGGGAGTGGTGCGGGTGATGAAGTCGAACACCTTGCCGTCCTGCAGGCCGTAGAGGGCGACCCGCTCCACCCGGAGGTTCTTGTCGAAATAGACCGCCATTACCTTCTGGTCGACGACCTGCTCGCCCATGAACTGGAAGGTGCGCCGGGAGGTCTGGCTGATGTAGTACCAGGTCTTGTTGCCGACGGTGGACACGGTCGACGGGGTCCCGAGCGTGGTGAGCACCTGCTCGCCGCTCATGCCCTTCTTGACCTGGCTGACGGTGCGCTCGTCCACGAAGTATCCGCGATGGAATTCTTCCCCGCCCATGCAGCCGGCAAGAGACGTGGCCAGGAAAGTCGCTGCCGCCAAGCGCACGAAGAGAGAGTGATATCGACGCATCGTAAGGTTCTTCCAGGATTGTAGCGCGGACAAGCTTGCGCCTTCGGATGCTGATGGCGTAACCCGGTGTCACGTTTTTGACAAGGCGGGAAGGCCCAGACGGTGATCTTCAGGCTGTTTCGGAAGGATCCTCGGCGCGTCCTGATCGCGTCCCTCTACAAGCGGGTGGCCGATTCCTCGCGCGTGCCGGGGCTCTATTCGGCGCTCGGCATTCCGGATACTCTGGAGGGGCGTTTCGAGTCCCTGTCCCTGCACATGGTCCTGACCCTTCGAGCCCTGCGCCCGCTTCCAGCCCCGGCCGACGACGTGGCCAAGGACCTCACCGATGCGTTCTTCGCGGACCTGGACGCCTCCCTGCGGGAGATGGGCGCGGGCGACACGGCGGTGCCCAAGCGCATGAAAAAGCTCGCATCCTCCTTCTACGGCCGGGCCCACGCCTATGACGGTCCCCTGGACACGAGGGACGTCGCCGCCCTGGCCAACGCCCTAGGGCGCAATGCCTGCGGCTCGGATGCGCCGGCCTTGTCGCTCGCCCGCTACGCCCTGGCCGCGGACGAAGCCCTGAAGCAGGCCGACCTCGCCTCGCTCATGGAGCGGGGACCCGTTTTCCCGAAACCCGATGCCTTCGCAGGGGAGGAACGCCATGACGCCTGAAGCCGTCGGTCCGCTGACCCGGGTGGTGGACGTCGCCAACATCCCGCCGTCCGGCAAGCACGTCCGGGTGGAGGCCTCCGAGGAGGAGTGCCGGGCGCTCGCGCAGGATTTCGGCCTTCCCGGCATCCAGGCGCTCTCCGGGGACTTCAATCTCACCGCCTCGGCCAAGGGCGTCCACGTCGCCGGGGTCGTGAAGGCCGCCATCACCCAGATCTGCGTGGTGAGCCTCGACCCCTTCGATTCGAACATCGAGGAGGAGGTGGAGGTCGACTTCGCCGAGGCCTCGGGCATGCCTCCGGAGCCGCCCACGGACGTGCACGAGTACGAACCCCCTGACGAGATCGTGAACGGGCAGATCGACCTCGGCGCCCTCACGGCCGAATTCCTGGCCCTGGGCCTCGATCCCTATCCCCGCAAGCCGGGGATCAGCTTCGACTACAAGGACCCGAAGGACGTCAAGGACTCGCCCTTCGCGGCGCTGGATAGCCTGAAAGGCAAGGAGTAGAGCCCCGGGCAGCTCCGCCCCGGTTCCGGGCCGGCCTGCGGCCGGTCTCCGGCCGGTCTCCGGCCGCGGCGGGCCGCCCTGGAACAGAATTCGGTTGCGGCGCACCGGCAAACCGTTATTTTCCGCCCCCTGTCGAACCACCTCAGAGAGAACGACCGTTCATGCCCCAGCCAGTCCGGATCTCGCTTGACGCGATGGGCGGCGACCACGGCCCGTCCGTCGTGATTCCAGGCGCCGCGTTGGCTGTCGAGCGCCACCCCGACGTACGGTTCCTGATCTTCGGGAACGAGCAGGTCCTCGCCCAGATCCTCAACGGCTATCCGAAGCTGAAGGAGGCGTCGGAGATCCGCCATACGGAGATCGCCATCGGCATGGACGAGAAGCCGAGCCAGGCGATCCGCATGGGCCGCGGGCGCTCGTCCATGTGGAAATGCGTTCAGGCGGTGAGGGACGGGGAGGCGGACGCCGCGGTTTCCGCCGGCAACACGGGCGCCCTGATGGCGACCGCCAAGATCTGCCTCAAGACCATGGCCCATATCGAGCGGCCCGCCATCGCCGCCATGTGGCCGACCCTGCGCGGCGAGAGCATCGTCCTCGACGTGGGCGCGACCATCGGCGCCGATGCGGGGCATCTGGTCGACATGGCGATCATGGGCGCCGCCATGGCCCGCATCGTCTTCGACCTCGACCGGCCCACGGTCGGCCTCCTGAATGTCGGGACCGAGGAGATCAAGGGCATCGAGACCGTGAAGGAGGCCGGGCGCATCCTGCGGGAATCGAACCTGCCGCACCTCGAGTACAAGGGGTTCGTGGAGGGCGACGACCTCGGCAAGGGCACGGTCGACGTGGTGGTGACGGAGGGGTTCACGGGCAACATCGCCCTCAAGACCGCAGAGGGCACCGCCAAGCAGATCGGGGAGTATCTCCGCGCCGCCATGAGCCGGACGCTCATGGCCAAGATCGGCTATCTCTTCGCTAAACAGGCCTTCAATGCCCTCAAGGACAAGATGGACCCGCGCAAGGTCAACGGCGGCGTCTTCCTCGGCCTCGAAGGCGTCGTGGTGAAGAGTCACGGCGGAACCGACGCCCTCGGCTTCGCCAGCGCCATAGACGTGGCCTATGACATGGCGCATTTCGAATTGATGAAGACGATCCGGGGCATGCTGGAGCATGACCCGGTGGAGCAACAGGCCTGAGGAAGGCAAAACTTGAAACGCATCCGTTCCATTGTGCGCGGTGTCGGCTCGTACCTGCCGAAGCGGCGCGTCACCAATTACGATCTCGAGAAGCTCGTCGAGACGTCCCATGACTGGATCGTGCAGCGCACCGGCATCGAGGCGAGGCACATCGCCGCCGACGACGAGACCACGTCGGTCCTCGGCATCCGGGCGGCCGAGGCGGCCCTCGCCGATGCGGGGCTCACCGTGGCCGACATCGACCTGATCGTCTGCGCGACCTCGACGCCGGACTATACCTTTCCCTCGACCGCGACGCTCATCCAGGCCGGCCTGGGCATGCACCACGGCGCCGCCTTCGACCTCCAGGCGGTCTGCACCGGCTTCGTCTATGCGGTGGCCACCGCCGACAAGTTCCTCATGTCCGGCTCGCACAAGCGCGCCCTCGTGATCGGGGCGGAGACCTTCTCGCGCATCCTCGACTGGCAGGACCGCACCACCTGCGTCCTTTTCGGCGACGGCGCCGGCGCCATCGTGCTCGAGGCCCAGGAGGGGGAGGGGACCTCCGCCGACCGGGGCGTCCTCACCTCGCAGCTGCGTTCGGACGGCCGCTACCGGGACAAGCTCTACGTGAACGGCGGTCCCGGCTCGACCAAGACCACCGGCGTGCTGAAGATGGAGGGGCGTGAGGTCTTCCGCTTCGCCGTGGGCTCCGTGACCGACGTGGTGCAGGACGCCTTCGACGCTACCGGAATCACGGCCGAGGAACTCGACTGGTTCGTGCCCCACCAGGCCAACAGGCGCATCATCACCGCGAGCGCCGACAAGCTCGGCATCGCCCAGGAGAAGGTGGTGATCACCGTCGACCGGCACGGGAACACCTCCGCCGCCTCGATCCCGCTCGCCCTGGACGTGGCCTGCAAGGACGGGCGCATCAAGAAGGGCGACCTCGTCATGATCGAGGCGATCGGCGGGGGCTTCACCTGGGGGAGCGCCCTGATCCGCTGGTGAGGCGACATTCTCCCGTTCTGTCAACGGGTTGACCATACGGCGCCTTGTGCATAGCGTCTGCGGACATGGAGCCCGGCGCGTCCGGGCCTTGGGGGATTTCGATGGCAGGCAAAACTGTGACGCGGGCGGACCTGAGCGAGGCCGTCTACCAGAAGGTCGGTCTCTCCCGCACGGAATCGGCCGAGCTCGTGGAGCGCGTGCTGGCGGAGATCTGCGACTGTCTCGCCGCGGGCGAGACCGTGAAGCTGTCCTCGTTCGGCTCCTTCATCGTCCGCGAGAAGGGCGAGCGCATCGGCCGCAACCCGAAGACGGGCGTCGAGGTGCCGATCGACCCGCGCCGGGTCATGGTGTTCAAGCCTTCCAACGTGCTCAAGGCACGGATCAACGGCGAAACGGCCAACGGCGAGGATTGAGAGCCTCATGGCCGGCGGCGCCTTGGACAAGGGTCCCGACGCTTTCCGCACCATCAGCGAGGTCGCGGAGGATCTCGACCTGCCCCAGCACGTGCTGCGGTTCTGGGAGACGCGGTTCCCCGCGATCAGGCCGCTCAAGCGCGGCGGCGGCCGGCGTTACTACCGCCCCGAGGACGTCGACCTCCTCAAGGGCATCCGCCACCTCCTCTACGGCGAAGGCTACACGATCCGGGGCGTGCAGCGGATCCTCAAGGAAGAGGGGGTGCGCTTCGTCCAGGCCGTCGGCCGCGGCGAGCAGGCCGTGGCGCCGAGCCGCCCGGAAGCCGGCGACGGGGACGATTCCCTCTCCGCCGAGGCCGATTCGACCCAGGACATCGGCCTCGCGCCGCCGCGGGCCGCCGAGGGCCGCCCCGTCGAAGCCGATTGGGACATTCTCCACGCCGCCCTCGACGAGCTGCTGGAGTGCGACCGCGTCCTTTCCACTCTCCGCACCCCGCCGGAAGCCGGGGTCAACGAATAAGATGCAGGTTTCGCAGATCAGCGATTGCGTCCGGCGGATTGTCGGCTTATATGGCGCCTCAGTCGGAGCGTAGCGCAGCCCGGTTAGCGCACTAGTCTGGGGGACTAGGGGTCGTGGGTTCAAATCCCGCCGCTCCGACCATTAAACCCTTGAAGTACAAAGGCTTAGAAGAGCGTCCGAAAGGGCGCTTTATGCTTCTCTAAGCTTGGGGGTTCACAGGGGGTGCAACACCCTGCGCGGTACAAAAACTGTGAGTCTCTGGCTTTCAATACGCCCCACGCGTGAATCTCGCACGAATCTCAATCCTCCCACGGTATCCCGCGCCGAATCGCTTCCTTCTTTAGGACAGCCTGGACGCGCGGAGGCAGTTGCGTGTGAGAAAATTCGTACTTGCCGGTTTTGGCTGAGCTTCGTGGATCAACAAGCTTGAAGCGTCGCAATATTTCTGCATCGGATATGTGTGAATAAGTGTCGTCGGTAGCTGGCTGCTCGCGAGCCTGCTTCGCTTCATAATCTCGAAGCCAACGGTCGGCCTCGTTCTCTTCTGGCTGATCAAATTGTTTCGTCGCAATCCCTGACAGCTTATCTAGTGCCGCATCGATCGCAGCCCGATCCCATCGCCGAGTGCCGGGCACGGGACCGGGGAGACGACCAGCCTTAACCCATGTCGAAAGGCCCGAGGGGGTCAGGCCGCAATACGTAGCGGCTTCGGCTTTCGTCATTAAACGTCGGTCCACGTGTCGGCCCCTCTCATAAACGCCTGTTTTCGGGTGAGGTTTTGGTTCGACGATGGTTCCAGAGCACTGTGATGGTTCAGAAGAGGGTAAGTTATCCACTAGTGATGAGAGCAGCCTCTAGACGCCTTGTGCTGCTGTGTTCATCTTGATGAGTGGTCCAATTTGAATGGGCAGGAGGGGCAATTGGTAAAAAAACCAAGTGGCGGGACTCGCAATGAGTCTACTAGCAAGAGTGTCTCAAGCATCGCTTCTCGGGGCCTTCGCGACCCTAGTTCGTTGACCAAAGCCGAAATCCAAAAAGTTTCCGCTTCCGCTTTAACGCAAAAAGAGCCACCAAGAACACCATCAAAGAAGAAATAGTGTAGCCATTGCGGTTTGGACGTTGAGATGGATGACTATCTAGCTCGGCAGCTTTCCTCCTATGCGGGTCGATGTTTGGCACTATCATCATCTGCGCCTGGGCGCAGGACTCATGATGGAAATGACAGGGGAATCCATCTCGGCGCTTCATTGATTTCCGAGGCCGTGCATTGTGCGATGCTGGGTATCACTGTCACTGCTGCCGACGTTATCGGGAATCTTGAAGAGCTTCCAAAGTCCCTATTGGAACTTGCACGGCGACTTGAGCACCTGGAGGCGCATTCTTTTGAGCCATTTGAATACGAGACCATCGCATTAATAGACCGGATACACTTGATGGGTTCAGAGAAAGTTCTGTTACCTGAGAGCTTTTGCTTAGATATGATTCAGGAAGGACGGGGCTTGGCCGAACGTTTAGTGAATGTATTACGTAATAAACTGCACTCGGTAGGAGATAGCAGGTGACAGAAGGCAAGAAAAGGATCTTCACCCGAGCACCTGGCTCTCACGTCATTGTTAGAAAAAGTGACAAAGGCACAGTTTTTAGTGCTGTTAAGGCTCCCGGCGTTGGTCGATTTGTTGTGCTGGACCGCGACGTATTTGAGAAGGCAGCTCGGTCTGCCGGCGCTGAAGTTAAACGGTTGAAAGCAGCGTCCATCATGACCGGAAAACCAGATATTGGGAAGCCGACGCTCGGGACATCCATCTTTGGAAAGAAAAAGTGAATAAGATCAACGGTTCTATCGAACCTGAGTACAATCCCATCTTTGGCCGTTTGGTCAATTCTGAAGGGCCGGAGGTTGAGCAACTTTCAGGACTGGTTGCATATGGCCTTTACAAAGTTGCAAAACGAGAGTGGGCAGCTGATTTGCGTCGGCGTCATCAACGCGGTCCAACTCCGGAGGAACTACACGCGTACATCCTGACCTGGACAGAGTCCCGCATTCGCGGTTTAGAAGAGCAAGCCGAAAGTGTTCTCGGGAATTTTGCTACCAGCGTTGTCGAAGACAACACCCCGAAAATCCGCGAAGACGCGCTTAAGGGAACTAGCACGAGGGCGATTGTGCTCTCCATTGTAGCTAATGCGCTCTATACACTGTTACTCATTGGTATTTTGATCATTCTGCGGGTGTCAGGTGTCGATTTGCTGTCAATTCTAGGTGCCTTATCCGGAAAATAAGCTGAGCCCGGCGCCGACCTAAACCTTTAGCCTTCATGGGAAATCGGTACTTGGCTGACGGAGACGCATCACTCCTTACGGACATCTCTGTTAGTTCTCTGCGAAGGCCAATCACGCGAGCCTCATTCGCAAACAGTATCTTTGTTCACAGGCTTAGACCGCTAGCAACTATTTGTGGTCGCTGCTTAATTTACCCATTCGTCCACAGCCGAGCGCGACAGATTGACTCAACGTCAATTGAGAACATAATAGGAACATCGACACATCGCGAAAAAGCGTTAGGCAGGGTACATGCGTGCCGGGCAACGGTTAGCTATTGCCGATTTGCAGGAGCAAATCGAGCGCCTTGAAGGGGACAAGCATCGCCGTGCGACCGTGCCTTTTGGTGTCGGTGCACTCGATACTCATGTCCCCGGCGGTGGCATTACACTTGGCGCCTTACACGAAATTATTGAATCGGGTCCTGCTGCCGAATTTGCCGGAGCGGCAACGCTGTTCACGGCCGGGATCGCAGCTCGTCTCAAGGGGCCAGTCGTATGGTGCCTCACGCGCCGCGACCTCTTTGCGCCGGGGCTCGCGGCGGCGGGTCTTCATCCTGATCGGGTTATCTATGTTGAAGCCAGTCGCGATCGAGAGGTTTTGCCTCTCGTGGAAGAGGCGCTTCGCGAGAAGGGGCTTGCAGCCGTTGTCGGCGAGGTCACGCGCCTGAGCCTAGTGGCATCCCGGCGCCTTCAACTCGCGGCGGAAGCCTCGGGCGTGCCTGCGCTCATGCTGCGGCGTTGGTGGACGGTCGCCGAGAAAAACCTAACGACCTTGCCGACCGCTGCAATAACCCGCTGGCGTATCGCGTCCGCACCTTCAGCCGTCCTGCCTATTCCCGGTGTCAGCCGTCAGCGATGGCGGGTTGATCTGGTTCGTTGCCGTGGCGCTGAAGCTCGTTCTTGGATTGTTGAGGGGTGTGATGCGAAGGGTCGTCTCGCTGTTCCTGCCGACTTGGCCCACCGACCGCATTCGTCGCCAGTTCGGCAAGCCGCCTATGGATGAGCCGCTTGTGACGGTAGCGACAGAAGGCCCGCGTCGCATCATTGCGGCTGCCGATAGAGCGGCAAGCACTTTGGGGCTTAGGCAAGGGCAGACGATCGCTCATGCTCAGGCGCTCGTGCCCGGCCTTCATATCTGCGACGCGGTTCCTGAAGACGACAAGGCTGGCCTGACGCGCCTCGCGTTGTGGTGTCTGCGATATTCGCCCATCGTCTCGCCTACCCCTCCCGATGGGGTTTGGATCGATATTGCAGGCGCCGACCATATCTACGGAGGTGAATCGAATGTCATTAGCGATCTTGTTGGCCGACTGACCTCAAAAGGGATTGCAGCCCGTGCGGCTGTTGCCGATGCGCCTGGAACTGCTTGGGCTGTCGCACGCTATGGCGGCGAGCCAATAGTTTCGCCAGGAAGGGCTGTTGATGCGGTGGCGGGGCTTCCCGTGCAAGCTCTGCGCCTCGATCAGAAGACGCTTGATGCCATGCACCGGCTTGGGATCGAGCGAGTCGGGCAACTGGCGGCCATGCCGCGCGCCCCGATGACCCGGCGCTTCGGCACGAGGACCGCCCTGCGCCTTGATCAAGCCCTCGGGCACGCTTTCGAGCCTATCAGTCCGCTCGTACCGCTTGAGACGCCTTCTCAGTCAGTCGTCTTCGCTGAGCCAATTGGACATGCTGAAGACTTGAAGCGGGTCGTCTTGCGGCTGACTATGGCTTTATGCGCTGACCTCACGAAGCGGGGGATCGGCGCCCGCCACCTTGACCTGATCTTCCGCCGCGTCGATCGAAAGTCCCTAGCCCTACGAATTGGAACGGCCCGGCCGTCACGCGATGCCGCCCATTTAGCAAAGCTCTTCGACGAGAGCCTTGGAACCGTCGACCCCGGCTTTGGGATCGACGAGGCGTTAATTGTTGCGAGCCGGGTTGAGCCCATGGCCGATGCTCAGCTTCAAGCGCGTGGAATCGATGCAGAGGACCCCGAGCCCGATATAGGACCGCTCGTTGATCGTCTTGCGGCACGCGTTGGTGCGAGCAAGGTCTTTCGCCTCGTGCCGGTCGAGAGCCATGTGCCCGAACGTTCGGCGAGGCGTGTTTCCGCGCTCGCGCCAGCTTCCGGCCTAACATGGCCTGAAGACCTCGTGCGCCCGGCGCGTATTCTCGATCCGCCTGAGCCTGTCGAGGCCATGGCGGTCGTGCCGGATCATCCACCTATTTTCTTCCTGTGGCGCCGTGTCCGACACCGCGTGCTCAAAGCCGACGGTCCTGAGCGGATCACGGGAGAGTGGTGGAAGTCTGAAGGCGAAGTATCGTCATTCCGGGACTATTACCGCGTCGAGACAGACAAAGATGCTCGTGTTTGGCTCTTTCGCGATGCCCCTGCCGCCGAGGGCGGCCGATGGTGGCTCCATGGGCTCTTTGGGTAAGTACGTATGAGCTATGCCGAGCTTCAGGTCACAACTCACTTTTCGTTCTTACGGGGCGCCTCAGGCCCGCGTGAGCTATTCGAGCAGGCAAAGCTGCTCGGGCTTCCGGCGCTCGCGATCGTCGACCGCAACTCGGTTGCCGGTATCGTCCGGGCCTATGAGGCGTCGAAGGAAACCGGCGTGCGTCTCGTGGTCGGTTGCCGCCTCGATCTTTCCGACGGCATGTCGTTACTCGTCTATCCGACCAATCGAGCCGCTTACTCACGGCTTTGCCGGTTGCTGAGCATCGGCAAGAGTAGGGCAGGGAAGGGCAAATGCCTACTCACCTGGGAAGACGTCGTTCAATGGAACGACGGCCTGCTCGCGGTTCTGCTCGGCGACAAAGCCGATGATGTGCTAGCCGATCACTTGAGGCGACTGAAGGCGACCTTCGGCGAGCGGGCCTATATGGCACTTATTCGCCGGTTCGGGCCAAACGAGTTTGTTCGACTGCAGGCAGTTGCAGAGGCAGCACAAGCCGCTCGGGTGCCAACGGTCGCAACGGGTGATGTCCTCTATCACCACGCAAGCCGTCGCATGTTGCAAGACGTCGTGACGTGCATTCGGCTGAAGACGACTATCGATCAGGCCGGATACCGCCTTGAGCGCCACGCTGACCGCTTCCTTAAAGACCCCGCCGAGATGGCACGGCTCTTCGAGCGTTACCCGGAAGCTGTCGCGCGAACCCAAGAGATTGTCAGCCGCTGCCGCTTTTCTCTCGACGAGCTTCGTTATCAATATCCAAGCGAGGTCACTACGCCAGGCGAAACGGCTCAGCAAGCGTTAGAGCGCCTGACCTGGGAAGGGGCGAAGAGGCGCTTCCCCGAAGACTTGCCGGATCGTGTTGCCGCCCAAATCCGGCATGAATTGACGCTGATCGAAGAGCTTCAATACGCGCCATACTTCCTTACGGTTCACGCGATCGTTCAGTTTGCACGGGGCCGAGGGATTCTGTGTCAGGGGAGGGGAAGCGCCGCCAATTCGGCCGTTTGCTATGTGCTCGGAATTACCTCAATTGACCCTGTTCGATCCGAATTGCTCTTCGAGCGGTTTGTGTCGCAGGAGCGGCGCGAGCCACCCGATATTGATGTCGACTTCGAGCACGAGCGCCGGGAAGAGGTCATTCAGTGGATTTACGACACTTATGGGCGCAACCGGGCTGCGCTGACTGCGGTCGTCAGTTGTTACCGTGCCCGTGGCGCCGTGCGTGAGGTTGGAAAGGTGCTCGGCGTTCCTGAAGACGTTACGGGTGCCCTCTCGCGTCTTGTTTGGGGCTGGGGCACAGAAGGCGTGAGCGAAAAAGAGGCGAAAGACCTCAATCTCAATCTCAATGATCGCCGCTTGAGGCTAACCCTTGATCTTGCCCGCGACTTAATCGGGGCGCCCCGCCACCTGTCGCAGCATCCGGGCGGCTTTGTGCTGACGCAAGACCGCCTCGACGACCTCGTGCCGATCGAGCCCGCCGCTATGGAGAACCGCCAAGTCATTGAGTGGGATAAGGACGATATTGATACCTTGAAATTCATGAAGGTCGACGTGCTCGGGCTGGGAATGCTCGGCTGCATGAGGCGCACGTTCGACCTCCTGCGGGAGCATAAACGTATTGATTTAAGTCTTGCCTCGATCCCACCGAAGGACCCGGAAACCTACGCCATGATCCGCCGAGCCGATACCGTCGGCGTGTTTCAGATCGAGAGCCGGGCGCAAATGGCGATGCTGCCTCGGATGAAACCCAAGACCTTTTACGACCTCGTGATCCAAGTGGCGATTGTCAGGCCGGGACCGATTCAAGGCGACATGGTGCATCCATACCTGCGGCGCCGAGAGAACCGGGAGCCGATCACGTATCCAACTCCCGAGCTTAAACGGGTGCTTGGCAAAACCCTCGGAGTTCCACTCTTCCAAGAGCAGGCCATGCGGGTAGCAATCGAGTGCGCCGGTTTCACTCCCTCCGAGGCCGATCAGCTTCGCCGCTCCATGGCGACATTCAAATTCACTGGTGGCGTCTCAAAATTTCGCGACAAACTTGTTAACGGGATGACAAGCCGGGGATATGAGCGCGAGTTCGCCGAACGCACATTCAAGCAATTGGAAGGCTTCGGTTCTTACGGTTTCCCTGAGAGTCATGCTGCGTCGTTTGCTTTGATCGCCTACGCCTCGTCATGGGTGAAGTGTCATCACCCCGAAGTGTTTTGCTGCGCTATCCTCAACTCTCAGCCGATGGGCTTCTATGCCCCAGCCCAACTTGTGCGAGACGCCCGGCAGCATGGGGTTGAGGTTAGACCTGTGGACGTGAATCACTCCCGATGGGATTGCACGCTTGAACCAAGTCAGGAAGGGCGGTTCGCCGTTCGGCTCGGATTGCGGCTCGCAAAAGGTCTCACCAATCAGGAGGGAGCCCTTATTCCGCTTGCGCGGGGTGCTGAGGCGTTTTCCTCGATCGAAGAGGTATGGCGCCGTGCTGGCGTATCTGTAGCTGCATTGGAGCGCTTAGCGGATGCTGACGCTTTCGGCTCCCTTGGCCTCAGCCGCCGCGATGCACTTTGGGCGATCCGAGGTTTGAATGATGCGCCATTGCCCCTTTTCGCAGCCGCCGATGATCGTGAGGGGAGGATCAAACCCGAAGGCGCAGAGCCGACCGTTGCGCTCATGCCGATGATGGAAGGCCGAGAGGTTGTCGAGGATTATCTATCGAAAGGTCTTACGCTTCGGCAGCACCCGGTTGCATTTCTAAGGTCTGAGCTACACGAGTGTCGCATGAACACGTGCGCTGACCTGAAACGCGCCCGCGACGGAAGGCGTGTGACGGTGGCGGGGCTTGTGCTTGTCAGGCAGAAGCCTGGCTCGGCGAAGGGTGTGACCTTCATGACGATTGAGGATGAGACCGACTTCGCAAATTTAGTCATCTGGTCGGCAGTCTTCGAGAAACAACGACGGCTGATCCTGTCTTCAGGCATGATTGGTTGTCGGGGTAGGGTTCAGCGCGAAGGTGAGGTCATCCACGTTGTCGCCGAGCACCTGATCGATCTTTCGGATTTGCTGCGGAGCGTGGGAGAGAGGCAGACTACGGATTTATTGCTTGATAAAAAAGCAAATCCCGCTCCAAATTTAACGAGGAACGGGATTAGGGTTCAGACACGGAATTTCCGATGAATTAAATCTCGTGGTCTAAGCAGCTTTGGCTGTTTCAAGAAACTTTTTGACTTCTACCAGGGCTTTAGCCGCCTCTTCCGGCGAATACTTCGGCTTAAGCATGAGAAGTTGCTGGATCAAAACATTATCATCCTCATTTTCATTCCGTCGTTTCAGAAAGAACAGCAGGGTGGAGAACAATTCGAGATAGCGAGCCGGGGCGCCGCTGAAATTCTCCTTAAGAAGGTCAAGTTTCTTTTCTGTTGTTTTGAGAAAAACTTCGGCTCTCGCCATTGTATCACTACGGCGCTTACCGGGGCTGACGATATATCTATTCTCAGCAGAGATATACTCTATCTCAATGCCGCCAATCGATTTCACAATATCCAAGTCCCCAGCTAGGTCTCGACTAAAGGCGCCATAAGTGTAGAGGGAGAAAGTGTATCCTGTCGGGATTCTCAGCCCTTCCTCAGCAATATGGACCAGCTTTTGAAGTGCCTTTTTCCCAAGCTGGTTCTCAACGCCAAATTCCCCTGCAAGCCAAGCTATGAATGCGAGTTTGTCTGCGGATTTTGTCTCGAATGGCGTATTCATATTATGACCCCAAGCGCTTAAGCGCCTCCGCACGAACTTGCGGCGACGCATATATCCTACGCTGATTCACTGTTTGTAGTCCGTTAACGACGGGGGAACGAGTCGCCAATGGGATAGATATGAGCTTTCCACCGCTATTCTCGCGCAGGCGAATCTCATCCTTTTGGTACTTGTACCAAGATTTTGTTGCGTCTCGGACTACTGCGCCCAGACCATCGAGCTTTTCGAGCATCGCGTCGAACTTGGCTAGATCATCTAGATCCGGGCATTCGGGTGTTGAATAAATTAAGCGGTAGTGGTTCCGGCTCTGTATAGCTCGGCAATTTTCATCGTCCTTATCAGCAGCAAGAGAGTGAAGGACACGCCAGTCATCCCACTTCATATACTCCAGTATTCCTTCCTTTGTGGGCGGTGGGAACAGGCCGTTGTTTTCTCTGAGTAAATACTGAAGGGCTTTATCATAGTGATAGTCATAAATAACTCTGGTTTTGTGAAAGTAAACCTGAGTAAACATCATGTATCTGGCAATCAAAAGCCCCTCGACTGCGTGAATGCCGTCGTCCTCGATGCCAATTACGTGCCCAGATCCGTCGTCATCTTCACAAAGGCACACTGTATTAATAACGCGATCTAAGTCATACCGCCCGTAACTAACCCCAGCGTGATAACTGTCACGGAGGAGGTAGTCCATACGGTCAGCATCCATTTGGCCAGATATAATTTCCTTCCAGACAATAGATCGATTGACGCCATGGCTGCCGTCGAACATGCTTGATATATCAGCGTATTTTATCGCATAATTATTTCGATTGGCAGGGTGATTTTCTATTATATCTGCTAGCAAGTGCCTTACAAAGCTAGCCGAATATTGTTCGTGAACATAACGCTTCTCACCGCCTTCTTGAAACGGAAAGCATTCTTCAGCCGCGTGTGACAACGGCCCGTGACCTAGATCATGGGTTAGGGCCGCTAGGCGTATGATCTGACGCTGCCTTAATAGGCCAGCCTCGTCAAAGCCATGATCGGATCTAAGGACTTCTGCGTCTTTCTTTGAAATACTGTCGAAAAGCCGCGTCGCGGTATGGCATACACCTAACGAATGTTCGAAACGGGTATGCATAGCGCCAGGATAGACATAATCTGTCCATGCCAACTGCTTAATGCGGCGCAATCTCTGAAATGGCTCAGAATTGATAACGTCCCACTCAAGGGCGTTAAAATCAATCATACCATGAATTGGGTCTCGCACGGAGTATCGTTGAGTGAGCTTAGACATACGCGAATCGTAGGTTGCATTGACCCTTAACCTAACTGCGGATGTGGCCTGTGCACTCACAAATTTGTTCCAAACAACAAGACCTTCGTTCTATGCAAAATGGGATACTTGGGCAGGATCGGCGTTGAGACCTCGAACTAGACAAACTGCTCAAACGGCCCAGAGCGCGCCTTTTCGCTTACTTACAATCGCGGTACACACCTATCTCAATCACTCAGCAAAGCGCGCTGCTCGGATTCCAGGCGCCAAAGGAAGTCGCGGAATTTCTGCTCGCAAATGCGCGCGACCTCTTGCGGGTCAGTCGCGCCGTTAATCTCGAAGCTGATGCTCATATCGCCACGCCCGCCCGATCCGGGGCGAGAAGTCGCCGAGGCGATGCGATCGGGCGACGCGAGCGCCTGAAGCCGGTCGTTCGGGATAATCTCGCCAGAGGCCGGGGCCGTGAACAACTCGGGGCCGTTTTCGCCGACGAGATAGGTTCGCCCGCCCGTGACTGGGCCGCCGCGAGCGCGAGCGCCTGCGACTTCAGGCGCCGACGTCGCCGCCGACGATCCGCCGCCCCAAAGCCCGGCGATCGCGTCTTTCAGCGCGACGGCCTTATCGTAAGCCGACGTAAAGAGCCCGACGACACGCTCGATCCCGTTCCCGATCGCGTTGACGGCGCCCGCGACGACGCCGCCGACGGTCTCGCCCCATGACTTCCACTCGGCGTTCGTCGCCTGGATCGGCCCGAGAAGGTCGCTAATCCACTTCCAAACGGCCGAAATGCTCGAAACGAGACCGTCGACCCATCCCTTCGCAGTCGGCCCTAGTGCCTTCTCGAAGCCCTGAACGAAGCCGTCAAAGAACGACGTTATTCCGGCCCAATTGTTATAAATCCAAACGCCGAGCGCGGTCAGCGCGACAACGATCGCGGTTATTAGGGCGCCGATCGGATTCGCCACGAGCGCCCACATTGCCCCGCCGATTGCGCGAAGGGCCGTAACCGGGAACATGAGCACGGCCCGACCGAAGCTCAGGATCGAGCCGCCGATAGCGCCTAGAACGGCCGTAGAGCCGCCGACGGCGTTCAAGGCGATCAACCCCGCCGCCATCCCGCGAAGCCTGCCAGCGGCGCCCGCAACGGTCGCAACAGCCAAAGCGCGCACGCCCCCGGCGACCGTCACGAGTTGAGCCGCGAGCCCGACAGTCGCAGCCCGCCCGAGGCTCAAAAGCCCGGTAGCGAGCAGACCAACCGCGCGAGCCGTTGCCCCCGCCGCCATCATGAGCGGGCCGAGCGCAATTGATGCAAGCCCGGCATAGACGGTGAACTTGAGGAGCTTCGGGTTCGCTTCACTAAGCGACTGAATCGCGTCAACGACCCGAGAGAATCCGCTTACGAAATCGGTGAAAGCGACCCGGCCGAGCGTGACAGAGAGCTTTTCGATCGCGGCCTCAAACTCGTACCACGCGCCGACAGGCCCTTTGAGCGCCGTCTTGTAACGGGCTTGCGTGTAGCCATTAGACTCGCCCTGGATTCCCGCGAGCAGGCCGTCGAGGTCCGACTGCAGGATCGCTTGATAACGCGAGAAGTGCCGCCCTTCGAGGATGGTTGCCACATCGCCGAGGGTTGCTTCGCCCTTGTCGATCTTAGACTTCAGGTCGCGGAAGAAACCCATAAGGTCAATCTTGTTTCCTGCCGCCGCGATCGAGTCGTTCACGTTCTCGGCGATCGTCGCCGCGTCGACCGCACTCGACGAGCCTAGATGCCGCTGGACCGCCTTCGTGATCGCAGTTTGCAACTTCGCCGGGCTCGCGGCGAGCTTCTTGTTCTTTAGAAGACCGTCGATCTGACCCTTGATCCCACTCGCGTCGATACCGCCCGCCGACAGGCCGCCGAGGATACGATCGGACGTTAGCGCCGTCTTCCCGCCGACATACTTGTTCAGGCTCATTCCAATCCGGTTTAGAGCGGCCTCGCCCTTCGCGGGCATTTTGACCATGCGAACGACGGCCGAGCGCAGCGCGACGCCCGCTTCCGAGCCGACGGTTCCGTTCTTCGCGAAGGCCATTGCGAAGGCCGTCGCCGTGTCGAGGTCGTTCCCGCTTGCCGACATGGCGCCGCCGACGTACCGGAACATTTCGCCCATATCTTTGAGCGAGGCCGTCGTCTTGACGGCCGCGTAAGTCATGCGGTCGGAGACCTGAACCGAAGACTTCATCGCGTCTTCATAGGTCTTCATCGGCATTTGAAAACTGTTGATCGTGCGGGCCATCATGTCGCCGACCTCGCTCGGCGCCATATCGCCGAGAACGGCCGTCGCGAGCGTTTGGTCGATCGCGCCCGTCATCTGATCGAAACTGAAGCCGCCTTTCAGCATTTCGTTGCCGGTCTTGATAATCTCGGCAAGCGACTGCGGATATTTCTTGTTAAGCTCGTTCGCCAAGCCCTCGAATTTCTTGCGCTGATCCTCTGAAGCGTCGCCGAGAGCTTCGAGCAGATTCCCCGCCTTCTCAAACTCGAAAGCCATTCTCCCGGCGCCGAACGCGAGCAGCCCGGCCGGGGCCGAGACATTCGTCGAGAACGTGCGCCCGGCTTCCTGAAGCTTCTTCCCGGCCGAGGCGACTCCTCGGCCGAAATTGGTGATCGTCGATTGCGTGCGAGCGTTGATCGTCTGAACATGCCGGGCGAGTCCCGAAATTCGAGACTCAGCCTTCCGAACGGCTGCGCCAAGGCTCGAATCGAGCCTACCGCCGATGTTGACTGAGACCGAAAAACTCTTAGCCATGCTACAGCACTTTCGACAGGCGGGCGTCAGCAGCCTCACCAACGCGCCCAGCGTCGGCAGGATCGAGGGCATAGATCACGGCCTCGGGCACGCCGCACATGCGAGCGACAAGGATCACACCGCGTTCAAGGTTGGCTTCAACGCTATCCCCGACCTTGAGACCGGCGAGGTCTTTCGGTTTTGCAGGGCGAACGCGCAATTCGGTGTAGCGATGGCCGCCAACCGTTACGGAATGTTCAAGAGCAACCCGAATCCGTTTGCTGAGGGGCGCCATGGCTCAACCCTCAACCTTGGGCCAGTGGCACACCGAGCCGATCCGAGCAGGCGGGAGCCGAACGCTTCCGGCAAGCCTTCCAAGCAACCGACCTTGAATGGTGCGTGCCGGGGTAACGTCTTCGACTTCCATCTCGAAGGCGCCTGCTTCGCTCGGAACGTGCTTTCCGTCGACGATTGAGAACACTGAAATGTCTTCGAGGCGGGTTGCGACCCCCTTTTTGCCGTCGTCGCGAGTCTGGCCGTCAAAAGCTACGACCCGGCGGACCCATTTCTTGCGCGTGGCGCGAACCTCCGGAATGACCTGATCGGGCTCGCGACGGTAGCGGCTTTCAGCGGTCTCGATAGGCTCAAGCCCGACTTTCTGAAGCTCGACATTGATCGCTTCGACCTCGGCATTGATCGCCTCGAAGGCGTTAACGACTGCCGCCGCTTCCGCACCGAGCGCATCATACCGATCGAGCAGCTTCGACGCCTCGACCTCAACACGACGACGAGCGACGTCGGCCCGAACTTTTAGGTCAGCAAGCCGTTCGGTCTCTTGAGCCTCAACAAGCCCTTTCTGAAGTTCTGCGATCCGTGCCTCGGCGCGCACGATCGCGCGGCGGGATTCCGCTTGCTCGGCTTCGGCCGCCGCGTGCTCAGCAGGCGTCAGAACCGCGACCCGCTGAAGGGCCTCTTCAGCCGCCGCAAGTTGCTGGCGGTTAGCTTCGAGGTCGGCGCCCGCCTCGGCGAGCGAACGGGCAATGTTGACTGAGGTCGGCTTCGCGCGACCCATGATTTGCGAGAGGAAGTTCATGTGCTCGATCCCTTATTCGGCCGTCCAAGCGGACTGGATTTCCGGCAGGACCGTCTTCAGCTCATTAATATGGGCCTCAATGCTTCCGATAACTGACGTCGCCCTTGCGAGGTCTGCTTCAGGCTTGTTCGATCCGGCGATAGCCGTGCAAGTGGTCACAATGTCGTGGAGCAGAATAGTGGCTGATTTCGCCAAGAGTTCGGCACGTTCGCGCTGCCGACGGGTAGCTCCCACCTTAGCGCGAAACGCATTCCGAGTTTCGATTAGATTTGACATAGTTCTTTCCTTTAGTTTCCAAGCGCGAGATTTCGCGCCGCTAAAATTGCCTGGGCGGTCATCTCGTCGGCACCCTTTTGACTATTGGGCGGCAGGGAGGCTCGCGGTGAGGAGTGGGGCGCCCGCTTGGTCTTGCCGCCTGCGAGTTCAGAGAGAACCTTTTCAAAGGTGCCAAACTCATCGGCCATTCCCGCGTCGATCGCGGCCTTGCCGATCAGCACGTCGCCTTTTCCGAAGCGTTCGAGAACATAGGCTCGGCTCGCATCGCGATTTTCCGCTACAGCGTTCACAAAGACGTCCGCAAGCGCATCAACTCTCGCTTGGATGCGAGCGCGACCGTCCTTTGAGTTGAGGTCGGCTGACTTGTAGGGAGACTGAGACGAAACAAACTCGATCGTCTTCACGCCGCGCGCCGCGTCCCGCTCGGAAGTGTCAGAGAATGCCGCGCGCACGCCGATTGAGCCGAGCGCCGCGCCTTCTCCAATCACGATACGGTCGGCCGCTGAAGCGATCCAATAGGCCGCCGACGCCGCAAGGTCGCCCGCATAGGCAACGATCGGCTTCACGCCGCGAGCGGCGCGAACCGCCGTCGCAAGCTCGCCGACCCCTCGGGCCTCGCCGCCCGGCGAGTCGATATTGAGCAGGATCGCGCGAACTCGGGAATCGTCGAGCGACGCCTGAAGATCGCGCCGAAGCGTCTCATAAGAGGTCGCGCCGCAAAGCTCGGTCATAAGGTTCGCTTTTTTGAAAAGCGGCCCCTCGACATTCAGGATCGCAACGCCGTCGCGCGTGGTCGCGCGATCGGCCTTTTCGAGCGCCTTCGCCCGATAGGCTTCGAGGGCTTCAAACGTCGGATTGTTTTCGCGTGCGGCAATCTGAAGAAGATTGTCGATCGCCCATTGCTCCATCGCCCATGCGGCGCCGAGAGCAGCGTCAAGGATGTTCAACGGCCTGCCCTCCGAGACCGCAGGAAATCAAGGGTTTCGCGCCTGGAATAAAGCGCCACGCGGGGGCTGACGCGGAACGGGCGGGGGCCGATTCCCTTCGCCTCCCAATTGACGGCCGTCTTGGGTGAAATCCTAAGAAGGCGCGCATACTCGTCGCGCGTTAGATGTTCATCGGCGCCGATTTCAACGGACGAGTGACTGAAATTTAGGTGCATCAGAGGTGCCCTTATTGCTGCTATTGCCGCTATTGCGGCAATCAAGGTGCCCCAGTTTTGTCATTCCAACAGGGCTGATCCGGTTGCCCCAAACAACAAAGGCCGGGTGCAACTGTGGAGCACCCGGCCTTGCCGAAGACCTGAGAAAACTGAAGGGACTCAGGCAGGAAGGGGATTCTTCGAATGGCGACCAACAGCAATCTCGGTCGCAAACTGAATGGCATCGCCGAGGCTCAGGCCGAGCCGATCGGCGATCGGCTGAAGCTCGGTCAGAATGTCGGCGTCGAGAACCCGATCACGCGGAACAGGGATCAGGTCCCAATCGAGGGCGCCTAGCACGGCTTCGATGTTGCTCAAGCCCGGCGCGTTCTTGTGACGCCATGCCTTTAGCGTCGGGCGAAGAACGCCCGACCGAGCTTCAATTTCGTCGTAAGTGAATCTTCGCCGCTGCATTTCGGCGAAGACGAGCTTTACATGAGGCCCGACGCGCTCGGGAATAGTGACGGTCAGGCGCCGAGGTTTGCTTTTATGTTCTCGTCTGGACATGCCGAGAGTTTGCGGCGAGCCGAGAAATAGTGGAGGCTAATTTAGTCGCTCACATGCCAAGGGAGGGATTTGTAAATGACCGATTATCCCGATCATCTTCTAGCTCGTGACTTCCTTGAGCGTGCGGAGGAGTTCTATGGTGCGTTTCGAGCACTTCCAGCTAAGAAGCCAATATCTTGGCCAAGATACTACCTTCTGACCCACACTATCGAACTTTCTCTTAAAGCCTTTTTGCTTCGGAAGGGCGTATCACGCGCAGATCTGTGGAAGAAATTCCGACATAATATCAATAGTCTACTGAGCGAGGCCATGTCGCGGGGGCTCCGCATTGGCCCACTAGCCGCCGGGGAGCTGGAGCACCTTCACGAAGCTCACTCAAAGCACTGGCCCCGATACCCCACAACCCCTGGCAAGCCGATATTTCTGATCGAACCCTTCGAACCGTACGTGGTCGAGCTGTTGCGAGCTGTCGCGGCCGAAATGCGGGGCGAGGTTATGGTACCCCCTCTCGATGACGAGAACCCGGAATGGACGGCTGAAGATTTTGCCCGAGCTACACCAGCTGCCGACGTTCTGCCGCCTGAGGTTCTTGCGGCTTTCTTAAAGTCTAAAGGTACCAGTTCAACCTAACCGGATCGAGCCCGTATCGTTTAACTGCGGCCCCGACCTGGGCCTGTCCGTAGCTTATGCAAGCCGCTTGACCGTTCACAGGTTCCTTGTGAGTGTCAGGTAAGCGCTGCCGGGGGCAACAAATGAAATATACCATTTTGGCCGTAACGGTTTCGGCCGCTGTTTTCACGGGTTCGGCCTCTAAAGCGGATACGACCGTTGAACTTGCCCGGTGCCGGGCTATAGGGGACAGCTTACAGCGGCTAAATTGTTATGACGGCTTAGCACCCCAGCAGCCGCCCGAGCCCCGCGCGGCAGAGAGCGGATATACAAAGACAGACCTAACCGATCTGAAGGTCGATCGCGAGAAGATGAAGGGACGATCCGTCGAGGTCGCTGGCAGGCTGCAACTCGTTGGCGAAATGCTGATGCTGGGGAGTGGTGACTTCGATGCAAATCCTTTGTTTGTAGAGTTTAAGGAGGTGCCTCGCGACCAGCGGCGCCGCGTCGTCGAAGATTGCAACTTAGGCTGCCGAGCTACCGTTCGCGGCAAAATTGGAAGCGTGATGTTTCAAACGGGGGTTATCGCCGAGACCATCGTGCTTCGGTAGGTACGATCCCAAGCTTTCGGTGCTGCATTATGGACGATAAACGACTCCGCCGACCCCCTGCCCAAACATTTATTAGCAAAGCGTTTCCAGATGGTCTGACCGGCAAGAAAGTCCGGATCGCAACGAGAAAGACGGGCAGCCCCGAAGACTACAGCTTCGCAATTATCAAAGATGATCTTTCAATTCGTGTATCACCTGGGTCCGGAAAGGAAATCAAGGCAAATTTTTTCGAGACAGAGGGCGGCATAAGGGTATTAACGATTCAGAAGTTCAACAAGGTCTCAGGTCCCTCGGATCGAGATTACTTTTCATTTGTTGGACGAGAAATTGATGCACTCGCAGAATTCATCCTTCACTTCAATGGGAAGCGCGCAACAGCAATATCAGATGACGACGCGCGACGAGTCGTAACCGAGAATGAAGAGCTTTTAGGCGCTATCCTGGAAAGCGAGACACTGAAACGTGATTTAGTTGCCGTAGGCTATCGACGGAAGCAGTTAGGAATATTCGAGCGTCTATTGAGCGACCAAGAATATTTCGAGTTGCTTCGTGAGCGGAAGAAAACGACGCCAGAGGGACTGTGGCAGCGTTTCTTTGAGGCTAATTCTTGGATTTTTGGCTATGGCCTTTCGTACCAGTTTTTGACAAACCTGGACGATCGGAAACTCGAACAATCGGTGCGCGGAAACGATCTGTTGGGCTCTGGAAAGCGAGTCGACGCGCTTATGAAGACCCAAGCTTATATCAACGCCGTATGCTTTATCGAGATAAAACGCCACGACACTCCTCTATTGGCCTCGCAACCCTACCGTGCCGACGTATGGGCGCCGTCAGCGGAGTTGGTAGGCGGTGTGTCTCAAGTGCAAGTTACCGTTGATAAGGCCATTGACCAACTTGGTAAGAGCTTTGAGACCTTAGACGGGGAGGGCAACCCGCTCGGTGAGACCCTTTTCAACTTTGAGCCTCGTTCTTTTCTCGTGGTCGGGAGCCTCAGTGAGTTGCAAACAGAGAACGGCGTTAACAAATCAAAATATCGCTCATTTGAACTGTATCGGCGCAACGTCCGCAGGCCTGAAATCATCACCTTTGATGAAGTATTGTACCGCGCCAAGTTTATTGTTGATGATGGTATAACCCGATCACAGGAGTGAAACCTAAGCTCGGGATTGGAAACCAATTTTCAATTTTTGCTATTTCCATCGATGCAGAATCCCTTGCGATCCAACCGATTTAATCGGACTATTAAACAAAAAATTGCAAAATCGACCCTTGCTCTAGCCGGGGATCGAGGTCGCGCGTTACCCGCACCCCTCGGGGGCCTGGAAGGACCCAAAAGCGTTGCAAGAATGCAACACTTCGCGAACATTGCTTGAATGGGCCTCGAAACGAACGATTGTTACGTGCGAGCGTTGCGCTCGCCCAATTGCCGCTCCTGTGTACCTATCTGCACTATCTGCAACTAACTGAAAGCTATCTGCAACGCGCCGCCGCGCTCTACGTCTTGACCTCGCAAAGCCTTGCAGCACTTAGGTTTCAAGCCGTTTTGGCGTGCGCTCGGGGAAGCTATCTGCACTATCTGCAAGGCACTACCGAAATCGAGCGATAACGAGCTTTCTCAAAGGCTATAGAGACTCTGATTCAAAGTAGGTATATCTTCCTCTATTGCCCTCCTTCAGCCCCTCTAAGTCGCCTTTTTCGAAGAAGCGTTGCAGATAGCGCAGATAGGCCACCACTAGCCCCGATCCTGCCGTGAAAATCCAAGCAGGTCAGGTACATACGAAAAGGGCGCCGCCTGGGGCGACGCCTTTGTAGATAGGATTCAGATAGGTGCAGATAGTGCAGATAGCACGTCAGTATGCGCGGAAGCGCCCCGCGTGAACGTGCGGGTTCACAATGTACTCCTGCTTTTGCCGCCCCTTCCGGCCGCCTGATCGCGAGAAGTTCGGGAAGAGCCAATCTGCCTCAATAAGCTCGTCGATCGCAGCTTGCGCGTCCTTTGATGCCCGAAGACTCTTGCGCCCGGCATTGCGGCAAACCTGAGTGCGCGTGAACTCGGCGACTTCGTTATCGAGAATCCATTGCGCGAGGTCGCGCGCGGCGCCGATCGCGCGCCCGCCGTCCGTCCCCACAACGAGCCGAAGGTGATGCTTGAAGTAGTCGTTCCATAGGATGAGGGCGCCCTTAATGCTCCGTTCGCTGATAGCCTTAGGCTCGGGTGCCTCATCGGTCGCCGCCCATAACATGAACTCTAAGACGAGCGCGAGCCGGATAACTTGCTTATCGGCCTTGCCGATCGCCCCGGCCTCCTGCTCGTCGGCGAACCGAGCTTCCTCATTCGCCCGAGCCTTGAACTTGCTGAGCAGACCGAGGGCTTGCGACGTGAGCGGCACGACCCGAGGCTTCAGCGCATCGCCTTCGCCGCGCTCGAAATCGAGAGACCGAAGGCGTTTTAGGGCACCGATGCACGGGCCGGTCAAAACCGGCTTGGTCGGGGTCTCGGTCCCTTCGAATTTCGGCCAGAACCAAAGGAAGCGCTCAACAAGCCCATCGGCCGGGCCGCTCAGCAACTCCCTGATTTTGGCGGGCTGAGTGCCGCCGACGATCGACACGGCTAGGGCCGGCACTTCGACGGGATCATTACCGAACTTCACCCGCTCCGAAGACCATGAGTTGCCGTCATGCGCTTCGAGCCACATTTCGCGCTCGCCGCCCCCTTGCGAGTAGCGGCCGAAGGCGTTCCACCATCCCGCAAGTTCGTCGCGGAACAGTAGGACGCCACGCGGGAGGCCCGAGCAGATTTGAATGACGGCCTCGGGGGTCGGATCATTGATGATGATCCGCTCTTTCACGAGGGGCGGGACCTCAAGTGCGTCCGCCGTCATCATCGGAGGCGGAAGCCCTTCCCCTACAGCCCTTTTGACCTGCTCTTCGTATTGCTTCCGAGCGGCGTCGGCTGCCGCCTTGCGCGATTTCCAGGCGAGCTTCCGGTCTTCGTTATCGGGCGCGAGAGACGCTTCAACGGCCTGAAGCATCTTTTTCGAGAACCCCAGGGCGGGTGTCTTCGCCGCTGCTGACGTGCCTATACACGCAAGCCAAAGGATAGGTGGTTGTTCGTATCCGGTTCCGAGAACGGTCGTCGCTACTCTCGCCCGCCCCATCGCGGCAGCGGCGGCCGAGAGCACCCCGGCGCAAAGGTAGTCAAGCGACAGGCCGCTGTTCAGAGCCGTGTCGTGCGCGAAGGTCCAAAAGGGTTCAGGCAGCACGTCAACGGGGAAGGGCGGCCGGAAATCATCGTTGCGGAACGGACCTTCCTCGGGGCGGGGGAAAGCGTTTTCGAGCGGACGATCGGCGCTCCCCTGATAGGTCGTGAGCACCCGTTCTTCATCTGACAGGCTAAGGGGGATATTCACTCCTACGGCGAATTTCTTGACGTCGGCGAAGACCCCATTTGCTTCGTCATCGTCGATATGCCCGGCCGCGCGAAGGGCCCCGACGTCGGCGAAGATCCCGACAAGCTTCTCGATGAAGCTGTCGTGCTGGCACATGTCGAGTTCCGCGAGCCGATCGTTAAAAAGTGCAGCCGCGAGTGCCGACTTGAATGCTGCGAGGGCGAACGGCCGCTTGCGGCGCTCGGACGCCGCGCGAGTTGAAAAAGGCGACGTCATTTCGGATCGAGCCCCCATTCAGGATTCTGGCAGAGGTAACCCTCGACGGCGGCCGACACGCGGTCGATCAGCGCCCCGCGAAGGCGCGAGGAAGGAGTCGCGAAATAGTCGGCGACGTAGGTTCCATTCCGAAAGATCATCGTAACCCAAGCCTCTTCGATCGCGCTTCCGACCGAGCCGGTCTTGATGCGCTTTGCGTCTTCGGCGCGGTAGGGCCTAACGCGACAAGGGGTTTCAGGATGGGCGGCGAGCCATTCGGCGTCATCGGGTGCGAGCAGGCGATCGAATTTGCCTCGTGTATGCAGGTCGAAAGGGGTATCCATGATGTGTTTCCAAGATCCTGAGTGTCGATGAAGCGCCCGGTCACCCTTTCAAAAAGACCGGGTGCTTCTCTTTTCAATCGATGATGGGCGCGCTCAGATCGTGATGCTCGATCCGATTTCGGAGCATCCAAACCATCATGTCTTGGACCCTATATTGAGGCGTGCGGCCAATCCGAACGAAGGCGGGGCCGCCTCCTTCTCGCCGCCAGCGCTTCAGCGTGTCGGTAGACTTCCCAAGGAAGTGCGCGACTGCTTCCTCAGACCACAATTGATCCGGCTTCATTTCGATCTGCATCGTTGACCTCGCTTAGAAATGGGTTGGCAAATGCCCACTTGTGACCAGATGTGACCGTGCCCGCCCTGCTATGCCCTAACCAGCCTGTTTTGATCGCCCGAAAAGGGGTTATGCCGCCTCAGGCGTGTCCGCTGCCTCGGCAAGGAAGCGCTCGACGCGCTCACGGATTATTCGAGCCGCGAATGCAGCGTCAGTTGGACCAAGGAAAATGCCGTCATCGCTGGGCTCTTCGAGAGCGGAAGCGAGTGCTTCGGCGTACTCAATTTCAGTAGTCGTCATATTTACCCCCTTAAGACGCGGCGCAAGCGTGCGCCGTCGATCGCTGAACCGCTCGTTTCAGCGTTGATGACAAATGGGTGAGCGGGATCGTTCACCGGGCCGATCACCCGATGCTGTACACAATACTAAGGTGGTTCTGACTCAGGCTGACGGGAGGCCTTTCACAAACGCGACTGCATCCTCTCGCAGTATAATTGTCCGGCCGCCGAGCTTCTTTGCATTTAGCGTACTGGCTCGGATCGCCCGATAGACGGTTGCTCGACTTAGGCGAGTCCAAGCGCAAAATTCGCTGATCGTGAAATAGTCGAGACCCTCACGGCTTGAACCCTGAAAGTTGCCCGCCTGCTTGTTTACCATTGTGTGCCCCTGATCCGCTCTGAAGCAGATTGAGACACTTTTAGACGGCGATTCCCGCTCTAAAAAGATCCGATTAAATCGGATCGGTCATCGCGAGGAGTATTCTTCAAACAAATGACCTAGGTTGCCTAGCAATCCAAGCCACGACCTCACTTTCGCGATATGCAACTCGGCCGTCACTTATAGAAATGGGGTCAGGAAATTTTTTCTTGCGCCTCATTCTCCATACGGTTGCTTCGGATAGTCGGACAAGTTGATAAACCTCTTTGGGTAGAAGCAGTTTCTCGATCATTTTATTCTCTCTGTTGCATCTGCTTACACGTACCCTCAAATGCTTTCATCTACAGGCCTGTTTAAGTCGCCTCATGCCGCAGCTTGCAGCTTCTCTGCAATCAGTGCGGCGACGTGCTTTTCCCAAACCTCAAGAGCAGCTTTCTTCTCTCGAAGCCGCTCGTATTTATCGTAGTGAACCCCATGCACGTCACCCTCGACATGGGCTAGTACCGCCCGTCGGTCTTCACGGAGGACTCCGAGTGCGGCGAGCCCCGTTCCTACCGTGCGCCGGAAATCGTGCGGAGTCGGCGGGCGCTCTTTGAGCGACCTTATGGTGCGCTGATCCGGTCCATCGGCAACAAGAGCGGCTATAAGGCGTGCGAGCCCCTGAGAAAGGCTATGGCGGGCCAAGGTCAAGCGGCTGGCGAACTTGGATGCAAAAACGCTTTCGCCGTCACCATCTGCCTCTCGCCGCTTCAGAACGGCTTCCAAAAGCGAGCGAGCCTTAGGTGCTAAAGGCAGGACATGAGGGCGCCGAGCCTTCATGCGAGAGGCGGGAATCTCCCATCGGGCGGCGTCGGCAAGGTCAAGACACACAAGCTCAGCCTGTACCATTCCCGAAACCTCTCCGGGCCGTTGTCCGGTCAAGAGGAGTAGGCGTAGAGCATCGGCCACGTCCTTAGACATATCGGTCGTATCTTTGAGCGCGTGCCAAAGCACGGAAATCTCACTATCCGATAAGACCCGGTCCTTTGACGTTTCCTTTGCTCGTTTCTTTAATCCTGCGACGGGGTTAGCCGGAAGTAACTCGCCATCAACGGCCCAATTAAACATGCCGGAAAGGACAGATTGGGTGCGGTTCGCGCTTACAGGCGCTGTAGCTTTGATTTCGTCGAGGAGGTCTATCACGTCGCGTCGGCGAATTTCGACCACGGGCTTCTCGGCCCACTTTGCGCGCGGGCGTTTCAAATAAGTCTCATCGTTCTTCCAGGATGCCTTGTTAGTTTTCGCATACTCGTCGAGGTAGCGCTCAGCGAGCTTTCCAAACGTGAGAACGTTGTGGGAAAGACCCCGCTTCTTAACTCTTGCCCTCTGCGGGTCCCCGCCATCCGAAACTTGCACTCGGTACCGCATAGCTCGCTCGCGGGCCTCCGAGAGCGGCAGATCGGCGAGCCTCCCAAGAGTGATCCGCTGGAAACCGGCTCCCTCGCGCGGGCGGTAGCGGAACGACCATGAAGCCTTTCCGCTTGCCGCAACCCGGAGGCACAGGCCGGGGGTCTTTTGATCCCAATATTCCACTCGGCCTTCGATCGGCGGAGTTAGAGTTTTGACGAAAGCAGAGGTGAGGGTGACAACAGGCATTCGAGGCACCGATCAGTAATGGCGCCGGGGTTCAACGGGGGTTCAAAATTACGAAAATAGGTGAGGGCGCCTGAAAGCAGGTGAACACCTAAGTAGCTGACCAACAAGGTGCTTTTGATCGCCTTGAAAGCCGCCGAAGGCACCTGAAAGCCGATTTTGGAAGTCTGGGGGACTAGGGGTCGTGGGTTCAAATCCCGCCGCTCCGACCATCTTACTGCTGGCGTTACAGCAGCTTACACGGAGCCGCCTCCTGAGGCGGCTTTGTCGTTTCCGATCCTGACAGCAATAGGCGGCGGTCGCGCCGTGTCGACAAGCACAGCCGGCAGACCGGCGAGATGGACGCCTATACTCTTGAGGGCTTCCTCAGCGCCGCCCGGTGGCTGGGGCGCAAGGTCCTGAACGAGGACGCCTTCCTCCGGGAGGAGCAGGAGCGCGTCTTCGCCTGGGCCCGAACTCCGCCCGATCCCGACGGCCCTGTTGCCTGACCGGGATCGGCTCTCGCATGCCGACCGAGGGACGAGCGTCGTATTCCTCGGGATGCCGGGGCGGCCGGTTTACCTGCACTCGATATAGACGCTGATGCTCTGCGCTTTCTCGGCGAGATCGGCCGGCTTCAGGGCGGCGCCGGCCGCGCCCGTCCGGTAGGACACCTGGTTCACGTCGAGGAAATTGGAGAGGGCCGTCACCTTGACGGCGAAGTTGACGTTCTGGGGAATGTCACCCGACAAGGCCGCGGACTTGAGCGCATTGAGCTTGTAGGTCACGACCCCGACGACGTTCCCCGCCTCGTCGAGCAGCGGACCGCCGGAATTGCCCTGCTGGACGGGGGCGGAGATCTGGACGTGGCGGGCGTCGTCGCCGAGCCCGGCCAGGGCCGTGACGTTGCCCAGGGTAAAGTTGCCGGTACGCGCGAGAACGTCGGACAAGGGATAGCCGAACACGGCGACCGGCTCGCCCAGCCGCAGGCCGAAGCGCAGTTCCGCCACCGCAGGCGGCGTCTGCTCGACCTTCAGGAGCGCAAGATCGTTCGCCTTGTCCCTGGCCAGAACCGTCGCGGTCCGCGGCGGCGACTGGCCGGCCTTGACCATCACGGTCGTGCAGGAGTCGACGACGTGGTGGTTCGAGACGATGTGTCCCTTGTCGGACACGAAGAACCCGGTGCCGGAGGACACGCCGCGCTCCTCCTTGGGAGCGGGGGCGCTCGGCGCCGTGGCGGCGCTCGTGGAAGGGCCGGGTGTTTGCGCCACGGGCGGCGCCTCCCATGGATACCGGGCGGGCTCGATCCTCGGGAAAGGAGCGCCGGTCATGGAGGCCCAGAAGGAGCCGGAAATCACCGTGACCAGACGGTTGCCGTAGATCGGCGGCTCCTCGGTGGACCAGGACATGTCGAAGCCGAGAATGCCGCTGCCGTCGGTGTGATAGCGGACGTAGCGATTGTAGCGTCCCTGGTTCCCGGCGATGACGAAGAAGTCGTCCCGCAGGATCTTGTAGAGTATGTTGTCTCCGCTGGAGACCATCTCGTTCAGCGTGAGGCCGTATGCGGTGCGAACGTCGACGCCGTCGTATGAATTGAAGCTCAGCTTGAAGCGGTTCTTCGGTTCCTTCACCAGGGCGCCGGCAGACGTGCGCTCCGCGAGAAGGTTCAGCCCCATGGGAACCCAGAGGAGCCGCCCACGGGTCGGGTGACCGATGGAGCGGAAGCGCCAATCCTTCAGGACCGTCGCTCCGCTGTCGATCAGGTCCCTGATCTGCTTCTCGGTCAGGAGCCCGGTGGCACTTTCGCCGCGGGAGGTCTGGTATTCCTGAATGGCTCGGTGCAGGCGCCTCGAATAGTTCACGTTGGGGACGGCGGTCCAGTAGCCGGCACTCGTCAGTGCAATCTGGAAGAAGAGGCGTGTCTCGATGTCCAGTTTGAGAAACAGGCGCTCCGCTTCGCGGAAATTGGGATCGCCGCCCTGAGCCCCGGCTCCCGTGGACAGAAGAAGGGACAAGCAGACGGTGGCGATGATACGCGGGAGCATCAAAATTACTCTAAGGCATCGCAGCTCTGTCGCCTAGGGTTATGAGGGGGTAGGGCGGTGTCAACAGGCTTGAAGCACCGGAACTTGTCCCGCGACGACCCGAATCGATTGCATCGTCAGCTTTCCGGGCGTGGCGCAGGAAGGCGAGCGGGTGCCGGCGCAGGGGCAGCCCTTTCGAGCGATCGTCCTCCGCCACCTCGCGTCCTTCGGTCATCGGGAGCAGGGCGACCGCCGGCTCGGTCGCCTCGGGGCGGATCAGACCGGGCGTGTGCCCTGGTAGCGGGCGAAGACGCTCTGGCCCTTGGGCCCGAACAGCACGACCTCGTAGGTGTCCGGGTCGGCGCCCTGGACCTCCATGCCCGGCGAGCCGACCGGCATGCCGGGGACGGCGAGCCCCTTGGCCTGGGGCTTCTCGGCCAGCAGGCGCTTGACCGCGTCCGCCGGCACGTGGCCCTCGATCACGTAGCCGCCGACCTCGGCGGTGTGGCAGGAGGCGAGATCGTCCGGCACCCCGAGGCGCGCCTTCACCCGGTTGACCTGCGGGGTCGTGACGACTTCCACCGGGAAACCGGCCGCCTTCATGTGGTCCACCCAACCGCCGCAGCAGCCGCAGTTCGGGTCCTTGGTGACGACGACCTTGGGCAAGGCTGCCTGCGCAAAGGCCTGTCCGGCCACAAGGGCGGCGCCCGTGGCTCCAAGGACGGTCAGGAAACGGCGGCGGTCGAGCATGGAAATCTCCTTCAGGCTACGGTCGGGGTGTAACCCGCTTCGGTCACGAGGGCCTTGATGGAAGTCAAATCAGTGCTGCCCCGGACCGAGACAAGCTTGGAGGCGGGATCGGCCTCGACGCTCGTGCCGGGCAGGCCCGTCTCGATGGCCTTCTTGATCGTTCCGGCGCAGTGGCCGCAGGTCATGTCCTCGACCCGCAGGGTCAAGGCGGAAGGATCGCGCTCGACGACCCGATCGGCATTGCCCTGGTGGGCGTTGCATCCGCACATGGTGTGTTCTCCGTATCAAAGTGACGATACATGCATCCTGCACCTTCCCACGATGGCAAGGTCAAGGGGGTATGGGTCGATCTGCTCGAGGGGCGGAGCGCATCGGGGAACCGAGAGTCGAAGGCATCTGTTGGCGCACCGGTCCAACGGCAATGCCGTGGACGATCCGGTCCGCTCCGTGCCCCGCCGGTCCGTCGCTTCGGCTCGGCGTGACCCTGGTTCTCGCGCGGCGCCCGGACCCTGAATCGTGAACGAGGAAACCGCCATGACCTTCCGGATGATCGCCCTTGCCACCGCCGTCGCCTCCGTCAGCGCCTGGGGCGCTCTGGCCCAGCAGCCCCAGATGCAGCATCCCTTGGGGAGCCAGATGACCCTGTCGGCCGACAGCCTGCCCGAAGAATGCCGGGCGGCAGTGCAGGCGAGCGGCCAGATGGAGATCATGCAGGGCATGAACATGTCAGGCATGATGCAGAACATGCAGGGCATGACGGCCAACATGCCGGAGGCCCAGAAGGGCTACATGCAGGCGATGGTGAAGATGCACGGTCCGATGATGACCGGCATCATGGCCAAGGACGCGGACGTCGCCTTCATCTGCGGGATGATCGCCCACCACCAGGGCGCGATCGACATGGCCAACGTGGTCATCAAGAGCGGCGACAACGCCGAGGCCAAGAAGATGGCCGAAAAAACGATCAAGGAGCAGGGCCAGGAGATCGCCGAGATGAAGGAGTGGCTCCGGAAGAACGCCAGGAAGGAAGGCAATCGGTGAAGCTGCGGAGCTCCCGCCACCGCAGGGGCCCCCTTCCGCGTATCTGCGGGCCGCGTCCGACGACGGGGCCCGATGCCGCCTCAACGGCTGTCCTGGCCGTCGCCGTCATCGTCGTCGCCCATCATGGCGCCTCCGGAGCCCATCCTGCCGAATCCCATCGTCGCGCCCGGTCCCATGATGCCACGGGGACCCATGGGCGCGAGAACCTGCAAGCGGTTCTTCTGCGCCTCGTCGAGGGTGGCGTAGAGCGGAGCCGCGGCATCGGCGAGCTTGCGCAGGGCGTCCGCTCCCTGGCTCATGCGCTCGGCCATGGCGCGGATCAGGGCGACCCGGTCGCCGGCCATCGCACCCCGGTTCTGGCGCATGGCTTGGATATGGCTGAGGTGCAGCGTCGCGAGGTTGCGAATGGCGGCTTCGACGGGAGGCCACAGCTTCTCCTGATCGGCCGACAGCTTCAGCCCGGCGTGGATCGCGGCGATCTGGGCGTCGACGAAGGCCTTCATGTCCTCGGGCGAGAAGCGGCCCATCATGGCCCGGCCCTGACCCTGACCTTGCATCATGCCGCCCATCATGCCGCGGCCCTGCATCATGCCTTGTCCCATCGTCCCCTGGCCCATCATCCCCTGGCTTTGCATCATCTGCCCCATCGGCATTTGCGACCCAGGCTGCGCGGGCGGCGTCTGAGGTTGGGCAGGGGGCGTGGACTGGGCTTGGGTGACGGAGGTCCCGCCGGGATGGTGCTGATCGTGCTCGGCGGGCGATTGGGCCAGGACGGGCGCGGCGAAGGCGACCAGAACGGCGGCGAGAAGGGGTGTCTTCATGGCAGGCTCTCCTTTGTAGACCCGGTCCATTGCCAGGGAGGACTATTGTCGGCGCGATTTTCGTTTCGTGGGGGCGGGAGCCGGTCGGACCATGCCGCAGTCATGAACCGCAGCATCGGCCACGCCCGCCCCGAACCCGCCCCGCCGCAGGCACTTGAGTACCGCGGCGGTCACTCAGGCTTTCCATGACGATGGCCGTGGCTCCCATGCATGAAGAAATGCATGAGCGGGCAGGCCATCAGCAGCAGGTAGGGCAGGGCAGCCACGATGTGGCCCGTGTGGTTCACGAAGAGGTAGACGCCCAGAGCAGCCAGCGCGAGCGTCACGGCCCAGCCCAGGGGCGTGCCGACCAGGACCCTGCGCCAGTTTTTCGGCGGCGCTTCGGGAATATGAGGTGTGGTGTGCATGGGGAGAGCTTTCCGTTAGCCTTTGGAATTCTGGTCCGTATGCGCCCCGGCCGCTTTGATTTCGCTCAAACGGCCGAGGCTTGGTGGATTCGCTCCTCGGCCAAGCGAGGTCCTTCCGCCCTGAGACGCTAGCGGGCGGCGATTCCGTTCGGTCCTTTCCCGACCGGATAGGTTTTCTCCGCGGCGAGGTCCTTCAGATCGATGGCGGACACGGTGTTCTCGTAGGTGTTGGTGACGTAGGCCGTGTCGCCGTCACGGTCGATGACCACGCCATGGGCACCCTTGCCGACCGTCACGGTCTTCACCGTCTCCCCGCTGTCGAGCGAGACCACCGAGACCCGGTCGTCGGGCTTCGCCGCCGAACCCTGGTTGGCGACGAGAGCCCGCTTGCCGTCCGGCGTGACGAAGACCTGCACCGGCCCGCGGCCGACGGGCGCCGTCCGCAGCACCTTGCGGGAGGCGACGTCGACAATGGCGATCTTGTTCTCGCCGTTGAGGGAGACCACCAGGGTTCGTCCGCTCGGGTCGAACGCGACCTGCACCGGCCCGCGGCCGACGGGAACGTGCTCGACGTTCTCCAGATCCCGCGTGTCCACGAGCGAGACCGTGCCGCTTTTCATGTTGGCGACCGCCAGCAGGCTGCCGTCCGGCGATAGACGCAGGCCGTGCGGGTAGTTCTGCACAGGGATGCGCTCGGTCACCTTACGGCCGGCAAGATCGACGACGATCACCGAGCTGGTGTCGGCATCGGTCAGGTAGGCGAAACGCCCCTTTGCATCGGGAACCACGTGCGCCGGGTGCCCTCCCACCGGCACGGCTTCCGGTGAGCCTGGCATGCTGCCGGACACGTCGATGAGGACGAGCTGGCCGCCCGACGGGCCATGGGCGGCGTGACCGCCGGAGCCGCCTGCGGGCATGCCGGTTGCCAGCAAAAGCCGGCCGTCCGAAGTCAGGTCGACGTTGTGCGGCGAGATGGGGATCGGGACCGTGACGCTCCTAGAGGTTTCGGCGTCGGTGATGGAGATGCTCTGCCCATTCTCGTTGGCCACATAGATTGTGCCGGCCTGGGCGCCGGCAGCGCCGAGAGACATGGCACCAAGAGCCATGGCGCCAAGAGACGCCACGAGGGCGAGGGCGAATTGGGGTGCGCGTGCGGACATCGCGTTGTCCTTCTGAATTTCGGTGGAGCGGCCTGAGCGATTGTCGCGTCAGATCCGGTTCGGAAATGGCCCTTGGATTGTGTCGCAGGCCGCATCACAGGAGATGCGTCCGAGGGCCACGGCTTCAGGAGCGTGTCACGCGATGGGTCTGGGAGGTTTAAGCTGCGCGTCGGGAGGCAGGCCTGACAGCACCAGGTCGTCCGCGGTGCGGATGCGAACCTTTCCGGCATCCCTTTGGAGAAGGCCTGCATGGGAGGTCCATAAGGCCGGCACGCATCCCGCGGAGCCGACGGGACAGGCCGCATTGCAGGGAAGACTGCCGAATGCGCCCGTGTCATGAGCGCCGCCGCCCGGCGCGTTGCCGTGGTCGGGGGCAACGGCCGGGCCGGCATCCTCATGGCCCAAGGCGAGTGCTGCCAGCCGCGCAGGATGTGCCGGAGCGACGGGATCCGCGGCGGCAGCCCGGCCGCCGCCAAGGACAATCGTGGCGGCTGCCAGAAGAAGCATGCCCGTCAGCACAAGCCAGGATTGGTTCCGGATCCAGTTCATCTCTTCAAATCGGCTTATGGGCCATGGGTTGGACGACCGGAAGACCCTACCGTGTCGGGGGGAGCGAACGTTGCGCCCCGTCAAACTTCGGGACAAACCGGCATCAGAGCCGTACCGTCCGCAGGCGGATGGCGTTGCCGATCACGCTCACCGACGACAGGGCCATGGCGGCCGCCGCGATGATCGGCGAGAGCAGGATGCCGAAGAACGGGTAGAGCACGCCTGCCGCCACCGGCACGCCGAGCGCGTTGTAGATGAAGGCGAAGAACAGGTTCTGGCGGATGTTGCGCATGGTCGCCCGCGACAGCCGCCGGGCCCGCACGATCCCGGTGAGATCGCCTTTCAGCAGGGTCACGCCCGCGCTCTCCATCGCGACATCGGTGCCGGTGCCCATGGCGATGCCCACATCCGCCGCCGCGAGCGCCGGCGCGTCGTTCACGCCGTCGCCCGCCATGGCAACCACGCGCCCCGCGGCCTTGTAACGCTGGACCACGGCGCTTTTCTGGTCCGGCAGGACCTCCGCCTCCACATCGTCGATCCCGAGCCGGCGAGCCACCGCCTTGGCCGTCGTCCAGTTGTCGCCGGTGAGCATCACCACCCGCACGCCCTCGGCCTTGAGGCCGGCGAGCGCTTCGGGCGTCGAAGCCTTGACCGGATCGGCGATGGCGATGGCACCCGCCACGCGGCCGTCGATGCCGGCGAAGATCGCCGTCGCGCCGTCCTCCCGCAGCCGGTCGGCCTGCTCGGCCAGAGGGCCGATGTCGATGCCGTGCTCGGCCAGGAAGGTCTTGTTGCCGAGCACGACGCGGCGGCCTTCCACCGTGCCCAGCGCGCCCTTGCCGGTCGGCGAATCGAAGTCCGTGACCCGAGCCGTGGCGATGCCCTGCTTTTCGGCGGCTGACACGATAGCGACCGCGAGCGGATGTTCGCTGGCGCGTTCCACGCTCGCCGACAGGCGCAGGACCTCGGCTTCCGTGAAGCCTTGGGCCGGCACGACGGCCGTCACGGCCGGCTTGCCCTCGGTGAGCGTGCCGGTCTTGTCGACCACGAGGGTATCGACCTTCTCCATGTGCTCCAGCGCCTCGGCGTTCTTGATCAGCACGCCGGCCCCGGCGCCGCGGCCGACGCCCACCATGATCGACATCGGCGTGGCGAGGCCGAGGGCACAGGGGCAGGCGATGATGAGAACCGCCACGGCGGCCACGAGGCCGTAGGAGAACTGCGGCTCGGGCCCCCAGATCGCCCAGGCCAGGAAGGCAAGCCCTGCGACCACGATCACGGCCGGGACGAAGTAGCCGGAGACATGGTCGGCCAGGCGCTGGATCGGGGCGCGGCTGCGCTGGGCTTCCGCCACGAGCTGCACGATCTGCGCCAGCATGGTGTCGCGCCCGACCTTCCGGGCTTCGATCACGAGGGCACCGGACTGGTTCATGGTGCCGCCGATCGCCTTGGCCCCGATCTCCTTGGTCACGGGCATGGACTCGCCGGTGACCATCGACTCGTCGACCGCGCTGCGTCCCTCGACGACCACGCCGTCGACCGGCACCTTCTCGCCCGGACGGACCCGCAAGCGGTCGCCGACCTGCACGGTGTCGAGCTGGACCTCCTGCTCGGTGCCGTCCGGCATGATCCTGCGGGCCGTCTTGGGCGCGAGGTCGAGCAGGGCACGGATGGCGCCGCTCGTCGTCTCGCGGGCACGCAGTTCGAGCACCTGGCCGAGCAGGACGAGCACCGTGATGACGGAGGCCGCCTCGAAATAGACCGCCACGGCGCCGTCGTGGCCGCGGAAGGCGGCCGGGAAGACATCGGGCGCGAGCGTCGCGACCATGCTGTAGACCCAGGCCACGCCCGTGCCCATGGCGATCAGGGTGAACATGTTGAGGTTGCGCGTGACGAGCGACTGCCAGCCGCGGACGAAGAAGGGCCAGCCGGCCCACAGCACGACCGGGGTGCCCAGGAGCATCTGGATCCAGTTCGAGGTCTGCTGGCCGATGACGTGGCTCAGGCCGGTCAGGTGGCCGCCCATCTCCAGCGCCACCACGGGGAGCGACAAGACCAGGCCGATCCAGAAGCGGCGCGTCATGTCGACGAGCTCGTGGCTCGGGCCCGTCTCTGCCGTTGCGAGGACGGGTTCGAGCGCCATGCCGCAGATCGGGCAGGAGCCGGGTCCGACCTGGCGGATCTGCGGATGCATCGGGCAGGTGTAGATCGTGCCTTCGGGCACGGCTTCCGCCTTGCGGGCCGCTGCCGGCGCGACGTATTTCGCGGGCTCGGCCAAGAACCTCGACTGGCAGCCGGAGGAGCAGAAATAATACGGCTTGCCCTCGTACTGAGCCCGATGCGGGGTCGCATGCGGGTCGACCGTCATCCCGCAGACCGGATCCTTCACCTTTCGGGCGTCAGCGGTGGGCTCATGACGATGGTGATGTCCCGCGTGGGCGCCATGGTCATGATGGTGCTCTTGGCCCTCGTGACCTTTGGTGGCTGGGGTGTCGGTCATGGCGGTTCTCCGCTTGCGCCTCTATGCGATACGGGGAAGCCTGAGGCTTCCCATGATGGGAAGGTCAAGCGTGCCGGTTAGGGGGCTTGATTGCCGGGGCCGGGGAGGCGGACCTCCACCGAACGCAGCTTCGAACAGGCGCTCCGCCCAGGCGTCTCGGACCCTCCGGCCGGTCTCGATCATGCGAGTCACATCGCCGAACCAGGCCGTCTCCGCCGCCTTGAACGGGTTGTCCGGCGGGAGCGGCATGCGATCCTGCTCCATCGCCGCCAGCATGTGGACGCCGCGCATCCAGGGGTTGAAGGCCTCCGCGAACATCGTGCGGCTCACGCGCATGGGATGGAGCGCCTCGGCCATGGCCGCGGACCGCGGCGTCACGGCGGCCTGGACCCAGGGGCTTACGAAGGTCCGGTACGCCGCCTCGTTCGCCTCGGAAATCGCCCGAACGCGCTCGAAGGAACTCCTGGGGTAGTCGAACCGCAGATCCTCGACCCGCCGTTCTTCGAACGTGACCTCTGCGGTCCCGGCGTCGGTCGCAGGATTGCCGATCATCATCTCCCAGAGGCCGGGCGCAAGCGCCTCGATTCGGGGGAGATTCGCCAGGATCGCACGGTGCTCCAGGTTGGCGACCTTGGCGGAGACGAAGATCCCGAGATGCCCGACATGCGGGTTGGTCAGGTAAACGATCCGCTGTCCGGCCTGCTTGAGGTTCTCGGTGGTGGCATAAACCGCCGGGATCCAGCCGAGGGCTTGATGGGGCGGGGCGATGTTGTCGCCGTAGGAGGCGAAGATCACCAGCGGGTTCCGGATCCGCCGCAAGTCGACATGGCAGCCGTCGCAGACCTGCACGAGGCCTTTCTCCAGCCGGTTGCCGACGAAGAGGTTCTCGACGATGGCGACGATCTCCTCCCGGCTCAGAAAGTAGAAGCCGTTCCACCAGCGCTCGAATTCCAGGAAGCGCTCCCGCTCGGTCTCGATATGGGCGAACAGATTGGCGTACTTCTCCCAGACCGCCTCCGGCTTGAGGCTCTCGAAGTTCTGCACGAGCCAGGCGCCGTCGAACCGTCCTTGGCCGAGATCGGCGAGCAGGTGGACGAGCCATGCGCCACCGACCAAGCCGCCGGCGATCCGCATCGGGTTGATGCCGGACTCCCCGGCCCAGTACGACAGGGGCGAGCCGTTGAGGACCGCCGGTCCGACGAGGCCGGCGCAGTCGGCGGCCAGGATCGTGATCGCCCATCCGGCCTGGCAGTTCCCATACAGAACGGGTGCGCGGCCCTCGTGCCGCTTGGCAACCTCTTCGACGAAGCGCCGGAGCGTGCCGAGGACATCGCGCAGGGTTTGGCCCGGAACCGGCTCCGGTCCGAATGCCACGAAGTAGACGGGATGTCCGGCCCGGAGCGCCAGGCCAACCTCGGAGTCGCGCTTGAAGCCGCCGATGCCGGGCCCGTGGCCGGCGCGGGGATCGAAGACGATCACCGGCGGCTTTCCGGCGCTCAGGCAATCCTCCAGGCAGTCGTCACCCACACGGGTGATCCGCAGCAGGGAGTAGTTGGTCGGACGCTCGAGCCGCCGGGCATCCAGAAGGATTTCGCAGTCGAAATCGAGGAGGGGCGGCTTCCCGGCACGCTCGTGCGCCAGCATGTTGTCCGCCCGTTGCCGCAGCGTGTCCCAGAACAGGACCGAGCGCTCGGAGACGTCCCAGGCATAGGCCGCAAGGTCGCCGAATGCGGTCCATGGATGGGCCGGAGCGGTCTTGGCATCGGGGGATGCAACGGTTCGGGACCGGGCCGCCTTGGACGCAGCCCGTTCCTCGGCCCGTGCCTGGCGCTCGCTCACGACCTGAAGCCGTGCCCGACCTGTACGGGCGGCTGAGCGTGAGATCGATTTCGGTTGGGTGGATGCCATTACGCTCTCCTGTCCTCGCACCCGTATCCGACCTGCCCCCGGCCTCCCTTGATCGCGATCAACAAGCGCTGGTCTGCGCTACTTGCCTTTCTGGATCGTGACGACGCTGATCTGTCCGTTCACGCGGTCGGCCTGGAACCGGACCCTATCGCCGGCCTTCACGCCTTTCAGGACTGCCGGATCCTGGACCCGGAACACCATGGTCATGGCGTCCATGCTCAGGTTGGGGATCGGGCCGTGGTCGAGCGTGATCTTGCCGGCGCCCGCATCGACCTTCTCGACCGTTCCGGACACCATCGGGAGCTGGCGGGCGGATTCCTGCGCAGCGGGTTGCGCGGGAGCGGCGGCCTGCACCTGCGGGGCCGGTGGGCCCGTCCGGTCGAGCGGTCCGGACCCGTGCGGCGGCTGGTCCGCCCTGGCGCGGTAGTCCGCCTGGCGGTTGCGGACCTGCCACTCCTTCAGTTCGGAAATCTGCTTCTGCTGCTCGTCGATGATCCTCTGTGCCATCCGCCGGAGCTGCTCGTCCGCGCCATGCTCCAGCTGGGTCCGGGCGAGGAAGATCAGGTCCTCGTGATGGGCGATGAGCAGCGCGGCGAAATCCCTGTCGGGATCGCCGGCGAGTTTCATGTCCTTGAAGCGGTCGGCCATGACCTCGCGGACACGCTCATAGGCCGCCGGCGCGCCCTTGGCGGGCTGCGCCTGCGCAGAGCGGGCCGGGCCGACGATGGCCCATGCGGCGGCGAGGGCTCCAACGGCGGTGAGTGTAAGGGCGAAGCGCTTCATGACGGAATCTCTCTTCAAACACAGGGAACGCCCCGCAGGTCGCAACCTGCGGGGCATCGAGGGCCTTACGAGCCCTTCTTGATCGAAGTGACGCTGATCTGGCCGTTCACGCGGTCGGCGGTGAACTGGACCTTGTCGCCGGCCTTCAGGCCCTTGAGAAGGGCGGGGTCCTGGGCGCGGAACACCATGGTCATCGCATCCATGTCGAGGTTCGGAATCGGGCCGTGCTCGATGGTGATCTTTCCGGCGCCAGCGTCGACCTTCTCGACCGTGCCCGACACGGTCGGCAGGCTCTGCGCGAGGGCCGCGCCCGAGAGGCCGAGGGCAGCGACGAGGCCGATAGCGAGACGTTTCATGGAGGAACTCCTTCTTCGGGTGGTGGGGTGAGAGAGGGCCGTCACTTGACGACGACGATGCCGTGCATGCCCGACTCGTAGTGGCCCGGGATGAGGCAGGCGAACTCGAAGGTGCCGGGCCTGGTGAAGCGCCAGACGATCTCGTTGGAGCCTTTCGGCGCGAGACGTTTCCCGTTCGGGTCGTCATGCTCCATGTCGGGGTTCCTCTCCATGGCGATCTTGTGCTTGGCGTTCCGCTCGGGCGTGTCGAGCATGAACTCGTGATCGACCTGGCCGTGGTTCCTGAGCACGAACTTCACCTGCTCGCCGCGCTTGATCTCGACCCGGTTGGGCTCGAACAGCATCTTCGCGTCCTCGGTCTCCTTCATGGTGACCTCGATGGTGCGGGCCACGGGCTTCTTCGGGTCGCCCGGCTCGCCGGCGGCGAAGGACTTGTGGCTGTGGCCGGGCTCGCCGGGACCGGCAAGGGCCAGCCCGGCCGAAAGGGCCAGCGCTGCGGCGGCGCCCATGAGGGCGGAAAGGCGTGTCTTCATCGATTGCTCCTTCGGCATCGTTTCTCGTCGGGATCGGTGATTGCGATCAGTGGTTGCCATGGCCGCCGGCGGTGCGGGCGGGTCTCCTGCGTGGGTCGGCGGCCCTGAACTCCGCCGCCTTCACGCCGCTGTCGGGCGAGGTCGCGCGGGCGGGCTCGGCGAGCTGCTCGCCCTTCCACTCGTAGGCGACCGTCCCCTCCGGATGCCGGTACCAGCCCGGATCCTTGTAATCGTCGGAGGCCAGGCCCGGCCGCACCTTCACGACCGAGAACATGCCGCCCATCTCGACCGGGCCGAACTGGGCGAAGCCCGTCATCATCGGCAGGGTGTTGTCGGGCAGCGGCATCTCCATGGATCCCATCTCGCCCATGCCGGCCGAGCCCATCGGCATGTAGCCGGGCGCCACCTTCCTGATGGCGGGCGCGGTCTTCTTCATGTTCACGCCGATGTAGGTCTTCACGTCGTGGCCCATGGCGTTCATGGTGTGGTGCGACTTGTGGCAGTGGATCGCCCAGTCGCCCGGCGCATCCGCGACGAACTCGAAGGCCCGCATCTGCCCGACTGCCACGTCGACGGAGACCTCCGGCCATTGCGCCGTCTCCGGCACCCAGCCGCCGTCGGTGCACGTGACCTTGAAGTCGTAGCCGTGCATGTGGATCGGGTGGTTGGTCATGGTCAGGTTGCCGAACCGGATCCGCACCTTGTCGCCCTGCCGCACCACGAATGGGTCAATGCCCGGGAACACGCGCGAGTTCCAGCACCAGAGGTTGAAGTCGAGCATCGTGTTGACCTTCGGCACGTAGCTTCCGGCTTCGATGTCGAAGGCGTTGAGCAGGAACACGAAGTCGCGGTCGACGCGACGGAAGGCGGGATCGCGCGGGTGCACGACGAAGAAGCCCATCATGCCCATCGCCATCTGCACCATCTCGTCCGAATGCGGGTGGTACATGAACGTGCCGGACTTCTGGCAGATGAACTCGTACACGAAGGTCTTGCCCGGCGGGATATGCGGCTGGGTCAGGCCGCCGACTCCGTCCATGCCGTTGGGCAGAAGCTGGCCGTGCCAGTGCACCGCCGTGTTCTCCGGCAGCTTGTTGGTGACGAAGATGCGCACCTTGTCGCCCTCGACCGCCTCGATGGTCGGACCGGGCGACTGGCCGTTGTAGCCCCACAGGTGCGCCTTCATGCCGGGCGCGAGCTCGCGCACCACGGGCTCGGCGACGAGGTGGAACTCCTTCCAGTCGCCGTTCTGCCGCCAGGGCAGGGTCCAGCCGTTGAGGGTGACGACGGGCTGGTAGTCCGGTCCGCTCTTCGGGTAGAGCGGCGGCTGCATGGTGGCCTCGGTCATGATCGGCGCCTCGGGCAGGCTCGCGGCCTGCGCGCGCCCGCTGATCATGGTGGCTCCGGCGAGGGCGAGGCCTCCGGCGCCGAGGAAGTTCCTGCGCGATAGATCGGTCATCGGTCTCTCCCTGGTCAGTGCCCGCCACCGCCGCCAGCGGCGGCGGCCACGGCTTCCCTGCCGCCTTCGGGGCCGCCGCTGCCGGCTCCGCCGCCGACGAGGGCGGCCTTGAGGTCGGTGGCGGCGATCCAGAAGTCGCGGCGGGCATTGATGGCATCGACGTTGCTGAGGATGCGGGCGCGGGCGTCGAGGATGAGCTGGCTCACGTCGACGAGCATGCCGCTGTACTGGAGCAGGGCCTCGTCCTGGATCCGCTTCTGCAGCGGCAGGACGCGGCTCTGGTAGTGGCGGGCGAGGTCGTAGTTGCCGCGGTAGCGCAGGTAGGCCTCCCGCGCCTCGGACCGGACGTTGACGGCCCGTTCCGCGAGCCGGTTGGCGGCAGCCATGTAGGTCTCCCGGGCGTTGCGCACCCCTACCGCGCCGAAGTCGTAGATCGGGATCGTGAACGCGATTTCCAGCCCGCGCCGGTTGAGCTTCTCCTTCTCGACCTCGACCTCGCCGTGGTCGACCGAGACGGTCTTCACCCGCTCATAGTTCGAGGTTCCGGCAAGTTCGATGTCGGAGACGAAGCGGGTGGCATTCGTCAGGCCGAACTGGCGGGCGGTCGCCTCCAGATCGTGGCGCAGGGCCTGCAGGTCGACACGCCGCTCCAGCGCCCGCCGCTCGATGTCCTGGGCGGAGGCGATGCGGGCCGGCAGGGGCGGCAGCGAACTCGGCAGGCGGAAGTCGATGTCCCGGCCCCACAGGCCGAGCTGCCGGATCAGGCGCTCGCGGGCGACCTTCTGCTCGATCCGGGCGCGGGCGAGCTGGGCCCCCAGTTCCTGGTAGAACGCGTGCTCGCGGGCCTGCTCCAGCTTGTTCAGCGCGCCGGTCTCGCCGAGCTGCTTGGCGAGCTCGGAGGCCGTTTCGGCCGTCGCCAGCGCCTGCTGCATGAAGGCGACCTGCTGGTTGGCGGCAACCGCCCGGTAGTATTCCCGGCGCGTCTCGGCGGCGAGGCGCAGCACCGCCTCTGCGGTCCGGAACTGGGCCGCGCGGAAGCGCTGCTCGGCAATCGCCGCCCGGGCCGGCAGGGTGGCAAGCTCGAACAGTCCGATCAGGATCTGGCGCTCGATCTCCAGCTCCAGGTTGCCGCCGAGGCGGGACAGGGAGATTGTCGGGTTCGGGGGCAGGCTGTTCTGGATGTACGCGGCCTCGGAAACGCCGAGCTCGTTGAACGCAGCCTGCAAACCCCTGTTCTTGAGCAGGGCGATCTGGACGGCGCTGTCCGCCGTGAGCGGCCGCTTCAGCAGTTCCTCGACCCGGTGCTGAATGGCAGCGGCCTCGGCCCCGCCGGTGATCTTGACGACGTCCTTGCCCAGCTCGGCATACGCGACCGTCTGCGCCGTCGACAGGCCCCCGTCAGGCGAGAACGAGACGCAGCCGCCGAGCAGGAGGGTGGCGGCGACACCCCCGAGCAGCCGCAGCCTGCGGGTTGATCCCGCGGAATTCTTTTCGGTCATTGGATGGTCTTCCTGGCGCATGGGTCACCGGCCTCGCCGGGCGGCATCGTTGCTGTCGTCCCGCTCGGGTGCGGCGCCCGGCGCGACGCGCCGGTTGAGCTCGCGCCAGTCGAGGGGCTCGACGACGTCGTACGCACGCACACCCGCGGTCACGGAGGCGTAGCCGGGGCTTCGGAGGCCCACATCGGGATCGGCGGGCGCCGCAAGGTAGGCAGGCGGGGCGGTGGGCACGCAAGCCGCCAGGCCGAGGCCAAGGACGGCAAGGGGGATCGTTTTCATCATGCAATCCGTCTCCGGGCGGACCTCCACAGGGCGGCCGAACGGGGTGGGAGGGATGACGGACGGCACGGCCGTTCGCCATCCTAGGCCTCTTGTTCCGGTCGCGAGCGGGAAGGTGGCCGGTTCGAGCTTCGGGGCGGTCGCGGCCGGCTCTCAGGAGCGGGCGCGCCGGTTCGTGCGGGCGTTCGCGCCCGCGCCTGGCTCAGACGGTTCGGGGAGGCCTGTCGAGGCGGCCCACGACGATGCCTGCGACCTGTTCGTCGCCGGGCATGGCTATGGGAAGGCGGGACCCAGCGGGGGAGTGGAGGATGGGAAGGGCGGTGTCCTGGACGGCATGACAGGTGCCCATGCTGCAGCAGACGGGGCCGGCGCAGTCCTGACCCCCCTGAGGGCGATCCGCAGAAGCGCTCGACACGGTGTCGTCATGCGACGCTGCGCCGCCCGCATGCCCATGCTCCCCGCCGATGGCAGCATGGTCATGGGTGGGCCCGGCGCTGGTCACCGCAGCATGCCGGTGCCCAGCCGACGCAGCCGCCTGCGGCACGGAGATCGGGAAGATCGCCATGGTGATCGCAAGCAGAGCAACGATGATGGTGCCCATCAGCCGCACAGGTGGAACGCTCCGGTCGGTCGGATTCGGATTTCTTTCACGAAAGCCCCGCTTCGACAAGACGTGGCCCATGGGCTCACCCCAGGGGGAAGGAGAACCGGCGCGGGCCGGATGACCGGCCCATCGAAGCGCGTGCCGCGGGACCGACTCGAAGCGGAGAGGGACGATGTCGATCGTGCGACCTGTCAGGTTCGTCCCGCTGCGGATCGTCCGATCGGTGTCTTGCAGAGATTGAACCACAAAACCCAAGCAGCTGCTGCAGGTCAGATCGCGAATGGGAATGGGACGCATGGCCAGGATCCTTGGATATGCCGAGATCCCTGCCGGTTTGGACCTTGCCATCATGGTAAGGTCAAGGGCAGGAGCGGATCAAGCCGGTTGAGCGCGAGGGGATCGCACTGGCGCGACGCATGGTCGCGCGGCTGACGCGGCAGCTCGACCTGCCGGCGGTCGCGGCCAAAGCCGGGCACGGGCGTGAGCGCGGTCACGCCGGAGCCTTCGGCCGCCAGCTGCAGGCGGCGTGAGGCGTCAGGCCCAGGCGCATGACCTCGCCGACGACGGCGGCGAGCCCCGCTTCGACCACCTCGTGGCCGGCCCTCGTTACGGAGAGCCGATCCGCGAATGTGCGGTTTCCAACGGGGCGCAGCTTTTTCAGCCGTGGGCGCCGTCGTCCCCGCCGGCCGCTTCCGCTTCGACCTTCAGCACCTGCAGGCGGTGTTCCTTGCCCGTGCGCGTGGGCCACAGGATCGACTGCCCCTCGCTGAGACCGATGAGGGCTGCGCCGATGGGCGTCAGGACCGAGATCCGCTTGCGGTCGATATCGGCCTGGTCCGGATAGACGAGGGTGACGCGCTCGGTCCGCCCCGTCTGCTCGTCGCGGAACGTGACCGTCGAGCCCATGACGACGAGCGACGGCTTCTCCGTATCGGGAGGGACCACGCGGGCGCGCTCCAACTCGGTCAGAAGATATTCCGCGACCTCGGGCATGCGGCCTGCGGCCACCTCGGCGAGCTTGAGCAGGCGCTCGTGGTCGTTGGCGCGGATCGCGATGGGGGGCCTCTTCGCGGCGGACGGGCCCTTACGGGTGTCGAGGGACGAGGATACGGACATGGAAAGCTCCACACGGTCTGCGGCCGGCGCAGTCAGGCGGCGGGCGCGGGCTGGAATGAACTGTCGTGGTGAAAGGTAGGAAGAACCGCTCCGGGGATGGTCGCGACGGCGTCGCGCCTCGGCACCCCGGCTTAGGAATGCGCGATCAGCAATCCTGCGGAGAGCAGGCCTCGGGGCATGATGGCGTGGCGGTTCATGGAAGCCATCCTAGTTCCGGCCAGCGGCTTGTCAAATGTGCCGGCCACGGGCGCGCAGGGCGGGAAGATGGCGGAAGAGAGGGGCGGCGGCGCGGCCGATGGGCCGCGCCGGGAGAGCGGGCCTTACGGATAGGTGCAGACGTAGCGCATGCCGTTCCTGGCGAGGAACGTGCCCGTCACCGGATCGTAGGAGCGGTACTTCTTCGCGCAGTAGGCCGCAACGGACGGGCTCACGGTGCCGGGAGGCGGAGGGACGGCGGGCTGCGCCTGGGCGGAATTGGCGATCGCGCCCGCGATCAGCGCACCGGCGGCGAGACCGGCGACGCCCGCGGCGACGGCGGCGCCGTTGTCCCGGCGGTAGTAATAGGGCCGCCCGTAATAGTAAGGCCGGCCGTAGTAATAGCCGCGGCGATAATAGTACTGGGAGTAGCTTTCGTTCGGATAGGCCTTCTGCACGTCCGGCAGGGAGGGCCGGGGCAGCATATCCGCGCTTGCCGGCAGTGAGGTGGCAAGGGTTGCCGCACCGATCAGGGCCGCCATGAACTTGCGCATTTCTTACTCCTGAAGGCGACGGGGCCGGAAGGGCCGACCGTCTGGGAATTCAAGCCTTACTATAGCCCGAAGAGACCTTGGCACACAATCGGCCGCCAGGGGCGCGGGCCGCCCCGGGACCGTTTCGAGGCGTTGCAGGTGCGCCGGCGCACGGCCGGGGAGCGGAAGTTGCCCGTTTCGCCGAAGGCGTGGCCGGAATGGGGGCCGACCTGTGCGCGGCACCGTGGCAGGAGCCAATTCGCCAAATCTCTAGGGAAAGCACACGCTTTCCCTCAAGACTTCTGCAGAAGAATGTGATTATGTTATCAAGTTGTCTTCGGCGGGGCTCCCATGCGCAGTTACGCGTTGTTCGTTCTGTTCCTCCTCGGCCTGGCTTGCGCTCCGCAGGCCGGGGCGGGCGAGGCGTTGCCGGCACCCAGGGGAGCCGTGATCCTGACCGTCTCCGGCGCCATCGAGGCGACCAACGGCGCAGGCCAGGCCCGCTTCGACCGGGAGATGCTGGAGGCCCTCGGAATGGCCTCCTTCCGGACCACGTCCGCCTGGTCGGACGGCGCCCAGCTTTACGAGGGGATCCCCCTCAGGGCCGTGCTCGACCGGGTCGGCGCCCGGGGCAGCCGGATCATCGCCTCCGCCCTCAACGGCTACGAGATCGCGATCCCCTCCGAGGACCTGAAATTCCCGCTTCTCCTGGCGACGAAGGTGGACGGTCGCGTCCTTACGCTACGGGACAAGGGCCCGCTCTGGATCGTCTATCCCCGTGACGACTATCCGGAACTGGCCGATGTCCGGTACGAGTCGCGTTGGGTCTGGCAATTGAACCGCCTGCACATCGAGTGACGATGAACGCGAACTTGAAAAGCTACAGGACGGCTCTCGTCATCCTCGTCGCCATCGCGAGCATGGTGGCGTGCCTCGTCTTCACCGTGGCGCGCCTCCTGGAGGTCGAGAACGATCTTCGCAGCGAAGACACCCACACCAATCTCTGGCAGATCACGCAGACCCAGTTCGAGGCCACCCTGTTCGCAGAGAGCCTGGCCCGGTTCGCGGCCCGCGAGACCTTCACGGATTCCGAGGAGGCGCCCGATTTCCGGATCGCCATTCTCGTCAGCCGCCTCGCCGTCCTCCTGGACGGCCCCCAGGGCCGTCTGATCGAGCAGTTCGGGCAGCTCGGAGACCTCAAGCGCGCCTATCTCCAGCTCACCCTCGCCGAGCCGCTGGTGACCGGCGACCTGAACCCGGCCGTCGCCATGCGGCTCAGGGCGGAGGCGCGGTCGCTTGCCCAGGAGCTGCGGGACATCGCCAACAAGGTGATGGTCCTCAACCGGGAGCAGGGCGCCCTCAAGCGGTCCATGTACCTGCGCGTGGTGTTCGAGGGGATCGTCTTCGTCGTTGGGATCGTCCTGAGCGCCTCCTTCCTGCTCCTGCGCCTGTTCAAGGGCGTGTACGAGGCGAGCCAGGCCAAGCGCCTCCTGCGCCAGGAGCAGGAACTGTCGGACCTCGTCATCAACAACATCAGCAATCAGGGCATCGTCATCTTCGACGAGCAGCTGAGCTGCCTTCTGTGGAACCCGGGGATGGAAACCCTGCTCGGGCTCAACGCGGACAATACGGTCGGCCACCGGCTCCAGACCCTCGATCCGATCTTCGCGAAACCGGAAGTCCGAAAAGGACTGACGGAGGCGCTCTACGGCACGAGCTCGACCCTGGAGAACGAGGGTCTCTCGCCGCAGGGGCAGGCCCGTTGCCTCGAGATCAACTGCTTTCCGCTCCTCATCGCCGAGCGCCGCCTCGGCATCGCCTTCATCCGTGACGTCACGGAGCAATGGGAGGCCCGCAAGCAGGCCGAGCGGCAGAACTTCGACCTCGCGATCACCGTCCAGCAGAGGACGGCGGCTCTCCAGCAGGCGGAGCGGCGGCTCATCGCCGCCATCGAGACCGCGCCGGACGGTTTCGCCGCCTTCGACTGGAGCGGCAAGCTTCTCTTCGCCAACGAACAGATCCGCTCTGCCGAGCCGGTGACCGTCTGGTGCGCGGAGGAGATGACGCTCCCGACCTTTCTGCGCTGCTTCGCCATGTGCGAGGGGGCGGACGAGCGCCTGCTCGCACACGACGATGCCTTCGTCGATATCGAGCTCGACCTGCGGATCCGGGGAGAGAACTGGGCGCACCTGTCGGTGACCACCGTCGACGGGGGGACCATCTTCGTCCGGCTCACGGACATCTCGGGATACAAGCAGGCGGCGCAGGCGCTACAGTCCGCCCTCGACCGGGAGCGGGAAACCACGGGCGCCTACCGCAATTTCGTGTCCATGGTCTCCCACCAGTTCAGGACTCCGCTCGCCATCCTGGATTCGAGCGCCCAGCGCATCCTGCGTCGAGGCCAGAACCTCACCCAGGACGAGCTCATCATTCGCGTCCAACGGATCAGGAGTGCAACCAAGCGCCTGACGCGTCTCGTGGAAAGCGTCCTCAACGCCGCCAAACTGGATGCAGGGCGGATCGAACTGAACCCAGCCTCCTGCAATCTCGTGGATCTGGTCTGGGACATCTGCGAAAGGCAGCAGGAACTGAGCTCACATGCCGAGATCCGCCTGAATGCGCCGGAAACGCCGGTGCAGGTCTATTGCGACAGCATGCTCATCGAGCAGGTCGTCATCAATCTTCTCTCGAACGCGGTCAAATACTCGGGCGAACACCCGGTGGTCGAGGTGAAGATCTGGATGGAGGGCTCCCGCGCCTACTGCTCGGTCCGCGACTGGGGCATCGGCATTCCGGCGGACGAGGTCTCCCGGATCTTCGAGCGCTTCTATCGCGCCAGAACGGCGACGGGGATCGCGGGCACGGGAATCGGCTTGAATTTCGCCCAGAAGATCATGCACTTGCATGGAGGGGAGATTCAGGTGGAAAGTTACGAGGCTGCGGGATCGCTGTTCACGTTCGACCTGCCGATGCTGAACGCCGATCAAAGCCAACAGGCAGCATGAAAGGGGCTTAGCGACCATGGACGCCCGTCAAACCATCCTGTGCATCGAGGACGAGGACGATCTGCGCACGGACATCGCGGAGGAGCTTGAGGCAGCCAACTACGACGTCATTCAGGCCTCCAACGGCAGCGAGGCCCTCGCCGTGCTGAAGAAGCACAGACCCGATCTCGTCCTGTGCGACATCACCATGCCGGGGCTTGGAGGCTACGACGTCCTCAAGGCCATGCGCGAGAAGGGGGAACTGGCGGACGTGCCCTTCATCTTCCTGACTGCGCTCGCCGACCGGAGCGACGTTCTCGTGGGGAAGCAGGCCGGCGCGGACGACTATCTCGTCAAGCCCATCGATTACGAGATCCTGCTCGCCACCATCGCCGCACGGCTGAACCAGGTGGCACGGGTGCAGAAGAGCGCGGTCCAGAGGGCCGAGGAGGCCTGGCAGGAGATCCTGAAGTCGTCCCGGGGCCGCACCGTCGAGGCCCTCTACAAGGCGACGTTCGCCTTCGACCGCTTCCTGGTGGGCGTGGTGGTCGTGGACGAGAAGGGAAGCGTGCGCCTCATGAACAAGGAGGCGGAGCGCATCCTGGCGGAGGACGACGGGCTGAGCGTTTCCCAGGGAATCCTCAAGGGGGCCGCTCCGAAGCAGAACGCCAAGCTCCACGAAAACATCGGGAAGGCGTTTCACGAGGAATCGCTGGACGAGATCGTGTCGTTCCCGCGCCTTTCCGGCGGCAGGCCCTATCTCGTCCTCATCCCGGGCCAGCGCTTCTCCGCGGAGGAGAAGCCGGAGGCGGTGGTTCTCCTCCTCATCGACACGGAGCAGCGCACCAAGGTCTCCGGCGACACCCTGGTGCGGCTCTACAACCTCACCCCCTCGGAAACCCGCGTGGCCCTCATGCTCATCGACGGCAAGCGCCTCGACCAGATCGCGGAAGAGCTCGACGTGGCCCAGACGACGGTGGTGTTCCACCTCAAGAACCTCTTTCGCAAGACGGAAACCAACCGTCAGGCGGACCTGATCCGGGTCCTCCTGTCGGTCCCGCTCCGGACCGCCGCCGACTGAACGGGGCGTTTACGGGCCCGTTACCATCTTTCGCGATGATGCCCGCCGCCGCCTTCGTATCGAGCTTGGCCACGTCTCTGCCACGGTTCGTTCAGGTTCCGGAGAGGTTTGGGAGCCTATAAAGGGCTGCACAAGGAGCAGGGACGGTGCGAGCCCCTGCATGAGCAAGGTGACGTTCATGAAGACCTCTCGTTTGATTCCCGGCGCCGCATTGGCTCTCGCCCTGGTGACGAGCGTCGTCGCCGTTCAGCCGGCCGCGGCGCGCGACCGTCTTTCCCCCGGTGCGGCTGCGGCCCTGGGCGTTCTGGGCGGCCTCGCCGTGGGCGGCGCCATCGCCGCCTCGCAGAGCCCGGCCTATGCCGCTCCCGTCTATGCGCCCCCGCCGCCCCCGCCGCCGGCCCCGGTCTACTATGCCCCGCCGCCTCCGCCGGTCTATGTGGAGCAATGCTACACCGAGCGGTACAGCGAGTGGGTTCCGGGTTGGGGCTGGGAGTCCCGCCGCCGCACCGTCTGCCGTTGAGACGCAGGATCGTCCGACGACAAGGCCCGCCCGAGCGGGCCTTTTCTTTGCGCGCCGGCACGCAACCACGATTCTCCTGTCGCGTTCTCCGCTGAGAAATTCACGGGAGCGCAGGCGATGTCCAAGACCCCCAACACCGACGGCGAGCCCCGCAGCCCGAAGGTCAATCCCGGCGACCAGGCCCCTCCCGGCACCCCGGGCGTGGGCGAGAACCTGTGTCGGGATTGCAAGGGAAGCGGTCGGATCGGGGACAAGCCGTGCCCCACCTGCGGCGGCACGGGGACCGTGCTGGAAGAGCTCGGCGGGGCCTGAATTCGGGTCCCGCGCCCTTCAGACCTTGTCCGGCTTGCCCATCCAGCGGATCAGGGGCAGCAGCGGAACGATCCAGATGAGCCCGAGAACGATGTAGGCCAGGGTCTGCACCAGCTTAGGAGCCTCGGTGATCCGGCCCTCGGCGACCGCCATCGCGAAGAGCGCGTAGAACGCGATGAAAACCAGCATGATCACGGTGCCGATCAGCTTGCGCGTGCGGATGCCCATTCTCGTTCCTCGTCCTTCGCCCTTCCTTGAGCGCGCCTGGGAACGGCGCCGACGGCCCGCCGGTGCGTCATCGGCATGAATTGCCTGGCAGCGCCGCAGCCTCTATGTGACAGCCCATATCCAGGTTCAAGCCCCAATCCATCGTGAGAGTGAGTATGGCTGTCGCAGCCTCGACCCAGGGCATGGCGCCGAGAAGCCTCCCCGAGACCCGTCACCTGTCCGCCGTGCGCATCTGGCTCTACATCCTGGCAACCCTCGTCATCGCCATGGTCGCGGTCGGCGGCGCGACCCGCCTGACCGGGTCGGGCCTGTCGATCACGGAATGGAAGCCGGTGACCGGGGCCATTCCTCCCCTGACCGAGCAGGCCTGGATGGCGGAATTCGAAAAGTACCGCCAGATCCCGCAATACGAGCTCGTCAACAAGGGAATGACCCTCTCCGAGTTCAAGTTCATCTATGCGTGGGAATGGGGGCACCGGCAGCTCGGGCGGCTGATCGGCCTCGTCTTCTTCGTCCCCCTCGTCTTCTTCTGGCTGCGCGGAGCCATCCGGGGCCGGCTCGCCCTGACACTGCTCGGCATCGGCGCCCTCGGCGGCCTTCAGGGCGCCGTCGGCTGGATCATGGTGGCTTCGGGTCTCCAGCCGGGCATGACCGCCGTCGCTCCGATCAAGCTCGCGCTTCACCTCACCGTGGCCAGCGTGATCCTGGCCTGCCTCGTCTGGGTCGCGGCAGGCCTGCGGGGCGAGGATCCTGCATGGGTGAAGGCGGAGCCGCGGCTGGGCGGGTTCCCCGCCATTCTCGTTGCCCTCGTCCTCGTGCAGATCGCCCTCGGCGGCCTCGTCGCCGGTTCGAAGGCCGGCTTCACCTACAATACCTGGCCGCTCATGGACGGTCGCCTCGTCCCGCCGGCCGAGGTGCTCTTCAGCGTCACGCCCCTCGTGGAAAACTTCGTCGACAACCTGGCCCTGGTCCAGTTCAACCACCGTCTGGTGGCCTATGCGCTCGTCGCCGCTGCCATCTGGCACGCCTGGTCGGCCACGAGGCGCGCTCCGTCATCCCGCGCCGCACGCCGGGCCGTCGCGCTGGCGGGCCTGACCTTCGGGCAGATGGTTCTCGGCATCGCGACCCTGCTTCTGGTGGTCCCGCTCTGGGCCGGCCTGCTCCATCAGATCTTCGCGATGATCGTCCTGTGCATGGCGGTTGCGCACGCCCGGGTCAGCGGTCTCGCCGCATGCTGACCTCCCATGAGATAAGGCCAAAAGAAAAGGGCAGCCGGAGCTGCCCTTTCGCAAGTCGGATTTTCGGTGTTTAGCGGATGATCTGGACCACCCGGTGCGTGCTGGGCTCCACCAGGACCGGCGTGTTGTTCACGACCGTGTAGCGATAGCCCTTGACCCCGAACTCGGCGGGCACCTCGTAGTAGGTCACGCCGCTGGAGGGCAGAACCGTGCCGACGCGAACCTCCTCGCTGTAGGTGTAGGACGGCACGCCCTGGGTCACCACGTACTGACGGAACTTGGGCTGCTGGTCGCCGACGATGCCGCCGACGATCGCGCCGGTCACGCCGCCGATCGCCGCGCCGACCGGACCGCCGACGATGGCGCCGCCGACCGCACCGGTCGCCGCGCCGGCCGCCGCGCCGCCCTCGGCATTCGTCTGGGCGAAAGCGCCCACCGGGGCGAGAGCCGCAAGAACAACACCGGTCAGAAGAAGTTTCTTCGACATGATTTCGGACTCCTTGGCTGTGAAAGTCGGTGTCTTAACGGGCTTGAGCGCAGCCAGTTCCGGCCATTCATTTGTCGTTCATCGATTTCCTGCGGGTATTTTTACTGCCGGGGAGGGAACAATTCGGATGCAGGCCGAAACCGGCCCGCAGCTGAGAAGAGGCATTTTTCCAAAGGGAAAACAGCCGTTCCGGTTGGGAGCTTGGTAAATATCCTGCTAAGTAGATACAGTGTTAGAGAAGGCGTGGCCTGCCATAGCCTCGCCCGGAACGGGAAGCATCGGGAGTAAGGCATGAACGTGCTGGTTTTTGCGTCACGCAAGGGTGGCTCCGGGAAGAGCACGCTTGCCGCTCATCTTGCCACCTATATCGCGACGCCGGAGCGCAAGACCCTTCTGATCGACAGCGATCCGCAGGGTTCTCTCTCGTTCTGGCACCGGATCCGGGGGACTGAGAACCCCGCCCTGAAGCACAATCCGCGCGACCTGGCCCAGACTCTCAAGACGGCGGAGAAGGAAGGCTATCAGTGGGTGCTGATCGACACGCCGCCGAACAAGTCTCCCGTCGTCGTCGAGGCCATCCGCCACGCGACCCTGGTGATCATTCCGACGAGGCCGAGCCTCTTCGACATCGCCGCCGTGCAGGACACGGTCGCCATCGCCCGCGAGCTGCGCAAGCCCTATGCCGCGGTCATCAACGGCGCGCCGGCCAAGCGCCACGGCGAGGAGGCGGCCATCGTCGCGGACGCGCGGGGCGCCCTCAACGCCCTGAAGGTGCCGGTCTGGGCAGGGCAGATCACCCACCGGGCCGACTTCTCCATGGCTCTCGCGGAGGGGGAGGGCGCCGAGGAGTTCGACCCCGGCTCCTTTGCGGCCGACGAGCTCGGCCGCCTCTGGACCGCCATCGACCGGTCGATCAAGGCCGTGGAGTCCTACAAGGGCCGCGGCACGCGAAGCGCCGCCTGAGCAGGCATCCGGCACGAGCGACAAACGAAAAGCGGCCCTCCTGGGCCGCTTTTGCGTTCGGTTCCGAAGCCGCGGATCAGGCTGCGGCGAGGGCCTGGTCGAGGTCGGCGATCAGGTCGTCCTTGTCCTCGAGGCCGATCGAGAGGCGCACCACTTCCGGCCCGGCGCCTGCCTGGACCCGCTGCTCGTCCGTGAGCTGCCTGTGGGTGGTCGAGGCCGGATGGATCACCAGCGAGCGGGTGTCGCCGATATTGGCGAGATGGGAGAAGAGCTTCAGGTTCGACACGAGCTTCACGCCCGCCTCGTAGCCGCCCTTCAGGCCGAAGGTGAAGACCGCCCCGGCGCCCTTCGGGCAGTACTGCTTGGCGAGGTTGTGGTAACGGTCGTTCCTCAGGCCGGGATAGCTCACCCAGGACACCTTGTCGTGCCCCGCCAGGTGCTCCGCCACCGCCAGGGCATTGTCCGAATGCCGCTGCATGCGCAGGGGCAGCGTCTCGATGCCGTTGAGGATGAGGAAGGCGTTGAAGGGAGAGAGCGCGGGGCCCAGGTCGCGCAGGCCCAGGACCCGGCAGGCGATGGCGAAGCCGAAGTTGCCGAAGGTCTCGCCCAGCACCATGCCGCCGTACTCGGGGCGCGGCTTCGAGAGCATGGGATAGCGGTCGTCGCCCGAGAAGTTGAACGATCCGCCGTCCACGATGAGGCCGCCGATGGAGTTGCCGTGCCCGCCGAGGAACTTGGTGGCCGAGTGCACGATGATGTCGGCGCCGTGCTCGAAGGGGCGGATCAGATAGGGCGAGGCCATCGTGTTGTCGACGATGAAGGGGATCCGGTGCTTCTTCGCGATGGCGGCGATGGCCCGAAGGTCCACGATCACGCCGCCCGGATTGGCGATGGATTCCACGAAGATCGCCTTTGTCTTCGGCGTGATGGCCGCCTCGAAGGAGGCGGGCTCGTCCGAATCCGCCCAGACCACGTTCCAGCCGAAGTTCTTGTAGGCGTGGTTGAACTGGTTGATCGAGCCGCCATAGAGCTTGCGGGCAGCCACGAACTCGTCGCCCGGCTGGAGGAGGGTGTGGAACACCAGGAACTCCGCCGCATGGCCCGATGCCACCGCCAGGGCCGCCGTGCCGCCCTCGAGGGCGGCCACGCGCTCCTCCAGGACTGCGCAGGTCGGGTTTCCGATACGGGAATAGATGTTGCCGAACGCCTGCAGCCCGAAGAGGGAGGCGGCGTGGTCCACGTCGTCGAACACGAAGGACGTGGTCTGGTAGATGGGCGTCGCCCGGGCGCCCGTGGCCGCATCCGGAGCGGCGCCTGCGTGAATGGCAAGGGTGTCGAAACCGGGCAGACGGTCGGTCATGGGGAAGCCTTCTTCGCTGAACTTGGATTGTTCTATTTAAAGAACGAACCGTTCGTCAGGTCAAGAAGGCTGCACCGGAAGCGGGGCGTCCGGATTCCGAGGCGCCCAAGGAGGCGGGGCAGGCCCTTATCGTGGCCGGTCGAGGCTCAGCTTCTGGAAGCCCTTGCCCGCAAGGACAGGCCGCTTGGCGCTCAGCACGCGCGAGTTGACGCCCTGCCAGGAGATTTCCCCGGAAAGGCGCCCGAACTCGATCTTCGGGCAGCGGTCCATCACCACCTTCACCCCCTTGGCCTCGGCGCGGGCAGCAGCCGCGTCGTTGCGCACGGAGAGCTGCATCCAGATCGCCTTCGGCAGGGGAACGAGGGCGAGCGCCTCGTCCGTGATCGGCCCAGCCGCTTCGGAATTGCGGAAGATCTCGACCATATCGACGGGGTGCGGAATCTCCCGCAGGGAGGCATAGACCGTCTTGCCGAGGAGCTCCTGGCCGGCGAGGCCCGGATTGACCGGCACGACGTCGTAGCCCCGTTCCAGAAGGTACTTCATCACGATCCAGCTCGGGCGGGCCGGGTTCGAGGACGCGCCCACGAGGGCAATCGTCTTCACGCCCTGGAGGATGCCGCGGATGTAATCGTTGGTGTAATTGCCGTGATCCATGCGGGCACCGTATGGGAGAAGGCAGGGCCTTTCAACGAGCATCGTGCGTCCATGACATCCCACAAGCCGGCGATGAGCCGGGAGGAGCTGAGCGCCTTCCTCGACCGGGAATTCCCGCAGATCCATTTCGGCGGGCGGACCTATCACGTGGAGGAGGTCGGGCCTCTCTTCGCCCGCCTGCGCATGGACTACCACGAGCGCCATCTGCGACCCGGAGGCACCCTCTCGGGGCCTGCCATGATGGGCCTTGCCGACCTGGCGCTTTACGCCGCGATCCTGGCCCAGATCGGTCCCGTGGCGCTTGCCGTCACCACGAGCCTCACCTTCAACTTCCTGAGGAAGCCCGAGCCCAGGGCCCTGATCGCCGAATCGCGCCTCCTCAAGCTCGGAAAGCGGCTGGCGGTCGGGGAGGTGGCGATCCGGTCCGAGGGGCATACGGACCTCGTCTGCCATGCCACGGGAACCTACTCGATCCCGGAACGGCGATGAGGATCCGCGCGAAGACGACGGAGGACCGGGACTGGGTGGACCGGCGTGGAGGTTAGGGCCGCGCAGGAACGAGGGCGTCGTCGATCTCCCGCGCCCGGATCGCGGCCGGGCGCCCTGCGATCCGCTGCCAGTAGCGCTCGAAGGCAGGGCGCTTCTCCAGGGTGCCGAACATCATCCCCCAGCCGATCTGCGAGCCCACATAGACATCGGCGGCGGTGAAGCGGTCGCCCGCGATATAGTCCGATTGCGAGACCGCATATTCGAGAGCGTTCACAGCATCCTCGACGGAGCCGTAGCCGACCATGCCGCGGCGCTCCTGCGGCGCCTCGAAGCCGAGCGCCTTGTTGCTGAGAGCCGCTTCGAGCGGCCCGGCCGCGAAGAACATCCAGCGGTAGTAGGAGCCGCGGTTGCCCGGGGGAGGGGCAAGGCCCGCCTCCGGGAAGGCATCGGCCAGATAGGCGCAGATCGCCGCAGCCTCGGTGACGACCGTGTCCCCGTGGCGGATCGCCGGGACCTTGCCCATCGGGTTGACGGCGAGATAGGCCGGGGACTTCATGGTGGTCCCGAATTCCAGCACCTCAGTGCGGTAGGGGCGGCCGACTTCTTCCAGCATCCAGCGGACGATCCGCCCCCGCGACATCGGGTTGGTATAGAAGACGATCTCGTCGCTCATGTGAGTTCCTCCAGGAATTTCTCCCGCTTATACAGGAGACACGGGACTTTCACGAGGTCCGGAAAGAGGTGAGGTATTTCAATACCGTATATGCGGTAGCTTAATACCGGGTGGCAAAAATCCTTATGCAGCAAGGGTTTTCTCGCCGAACGTGATCCGCTTTTCTGTTGACAGGCGGCGCGTGAGCACCTATTGAGCGCTCACTCGCCGCCGCATTCCGCGGCGGTTGTCGTTTTTCAGAACCTGAGCCCTCGGGGCTCTCAACGGGAACCAGCGCAATGAAGACTACGACTTCGCTGAAGCCCGCCGAGGTCGAGAAGAAGTGGGTCGTGATCGACGCAAAGGGCCTCGTGGTGGGCCGCCTTGCCTCGATCGTTGCCATGCGTCTGCGTGGCAAGCACAAGGCGAACTACACGCCCCACGTCGACTGCGGCGACAACGTCATCGTCATCAACGCCGATCAGGTGGTGTTCACCGGCCGCAAGCGCGAGCAGAAGGTGTACTATCATCACACCGGCTACCCGGGCGGCATCAAGGCACGGACCGCGAAGTTCATCCTCGAGGGACGCTTCCCCGAGCGCGTGGTCGAGAAGGCCGTGGAGCGCATGCTCCCGCGCGGCCCGCTTTTCCGCCAGATCATGGGCAACCTGCGCGTCTATGCCGGCGCTGAGCATCCGCATGCGGCTCAGCAGCCCGAGGTGCTGGACGTCGCTGCCCTCAACGCCAAGAACGTGAGAGTCTAACCATGGCGACCCTCCAGTCTCTCGCCGATCTGGGCCAGACCGCCCAGACCGCCGCTCCGGAAGCTCCGAAGCATGTCCAGAAGCTCGACGCGCAGGGCCGTGCCTATGCCACCGGCAAGCGCAAGGACGCCGTCGCCCGCGTCTGGATCAAGCCGGGCTCCGGCAAGATCACGGTGAACGACCGCGCCGTCGAGGTCTACTTCGCCCGTCCCGTGCTCCGCATGATCCTGGCGCAGCCGCTCCAGGTCGTGAACCGCGACGGTCAGTACGACATCGTCGTGAACGTGTCCGGCGGCGGCCTCTCCGGCCAGGCCGGCGCGGTGCGCCACGGCCTCGCCAAGGCGCTGACCTACTACGAGCCGGAGCTCCGCGGCCCGCTCAAGAAGGAAGGCTTCCTCACCCGCGACGCCCGCGTGGTGGAGCGCAAGAAGTACGGCAAGGCCAAGGCCCGCCGCAGCTTCCAGTTCTCGAAGCGCTGATCGCCACGAGACGACCCGTCCGAAAGGGCGGCCCTCGGGCCGCCCTTTTCTCGTCTGGCCTCATCACCGCTCGGCGGTTCCCCGCTCCGTCTCGGCCAAGCTTGTTGACAGGCGGAAGGTTCCGACGCATGTGTTGGAAATGATCGACCGGACCCGCAACCGCCGACGTTTTTCGAACGCTCCCGCCGCGCGAGCGCGATGACGGCCGTTCAGGTCCGATTGCGAGCCGCGCCGGGTGCGCGGCTTTTTTGTTTTCCCATCCACAACATCCCCTATATCAGCGGCCTGACGGACAGAACGGATCGGCGGTGACGGCTATGACGACATCCACAGCAGCGCTCGACGCAAGGACCAAGACGGTCTTCATCGACGGGGAGGCGGGCACCACCGGCCTCGGCATCCGCGACCGTCTCCGGGACGTTCCCGGAATCGCGATCAGGAGCATCGCGGCGGAGCGGCGCAAGGACCCGGAGGCGAAGCGCGAGATCCTCGCCGAGGTGGACCTGGTCGTTCTCTGCCTGCACGACGACGCCGCGCGCGAGACGGTCGCCCTGGTCGACGGTCTTGGCGGCCGCAGGCCCAAGATCGTCGATGCGAGCACGGCCCACCGGGTGAGCCCGGGCTGGGTCTACGGCTTTCCGGAGCTCGCGCCGTCGCAGAAGGAGGCCATCGCCTCCGCCGAGCGGGTCGCCAACCCGGGCTGCTATCCCACCGGCGCCATCGCCCTGATCCGCCCGCTCGTGGAGGCGGGCCTGATTCCTGCGGACCACCCCGTCAGCGTCAACGCAGTGAGCGGCTACAGCGGCGGCGGGCGCACGATGATCGAAGCCTACGAGGCCGGCACGGCCCCGGCCTTCGAGCTCTACGGGCTGGGCTTCGAGCACAAGCACGTGCCGGAGCTGCAGAAATACACCGGCCTGACCCGCCGCCCGATCTTCGTGCCTTCCGTCGGCAATTTCCGGCAGGGGATGCTGGTCAGCGTTCCGCTGCACCTGGACATGCTCCCCGGAAAGCCGAAGGCGGAGGAACTCGAAGCGGTCCTGACCCGGTGGTACGAGGGCAGCGCCTTCGTCTCCGTGGTGCCGACGCATGCCGACGGCAAGCGCGTCGAGCGGATCGAGCCGGAGGCCCTCAACGACACGAACCGCATGGAGCTGCGGGTGTTCCGGAACGAGGCCTACGGCCACGCCGTCCTGGTGGCGCGCCTCGACAATCTCGGCAAGGGCGCGTCGGGCGCGGCCGTCCAGAACATCAAGCTGATGCTCGGGCTAGACTGAGGCCGAGCGCTCGCGGACCGGGTGGCTCGTATCCGGCGCCCGCTCCTCGAAGGCGATCACCCGCTGGCGCTGCTCGCCGAGGCCCGCGATGCCGAGGCTCATCACGTCCCCGGGCTTGAGGAAGCGCGGGGGCTTCATGCCCATGCCGACGCCCGGAGGCGTGCCGGTGGTGATCACGTCGCCCGGCTCCAGGATCATGAAGTGCGAGACGTATGAAACGATCTGAGGCACGTTGAAGATCATGGTCTTCGTCGAGCCGGTCTGCATCCGCTCGCCGTTCACGTCGAGCCACATGTCGAGACCGTGCGGATCGGGAATCTCGTCGCGGGTCACGAGCCAGGGACCCAGGGGGCCGAAGGTCGGGCAGCCCTTGCCCTTGGTCCATGTGCCGCCGCGCTCCAGCTGGAATTCGCGCTCCGACACGTCGTTGCAGATGCAGTAGCCGGCGACGAAATCGAGCGCCTCGTTGGCCCCCACATAGGACGCGCGCTCGCCGATCACGATGGCGAGCTCCACCTCCCAGTCGGTCTTCCGCGATCCGCGGGGCAGGATCACGTCGTCGTTCGGGCCGACGATGCACGAGGGGGCCTTGTTGAAGACGATGGGCTCGGCCGGAATCGGAGCCCCCGTCTCGGCCGCATGATCGGCGTAGTTGAGGCCGATGGCCACGAAATTGCCCACGCGGCCGACGCACGGGCCGATCCGCTGTCCGGCGGGAGCGAGGGGAAGATCCGACGGGTCGAGGCTGCGCAGCCTCTCCAGGCTCTGCGCGCTCAGCGATGCTCCGGCGATGTCGGGAACGACGGCGGAAAGGTCGCGGATCCTGCCCTGCGCATCGACCAGACCCGGCTTCTCGTGCCCGGCCTCTCCGTACCTGACCAGTTTCATCGGCGTTTCCTCTTCATCCTGTGCGAGAGATCATATGGTCCGATTTGCCCGCGGGGTGCAACCGGGCCGAACGCCCTTCGGCGGCCGCGGAAATGTTGCCGTTTTGCCACGCAGGCCGACGATCTGCATTCCCGCGCGGCGTTACGAGGTTGCATCGGCCGTCAGTGCGGCACCGCAAGTATTGGGTGGTTTACATATGAACTTTTGCGATGACTTGCATTCTCGCTAAGCGTGCAAAGTAAAACAGAAGTATTGAGAATTGTAATCAATAAGAACGCAACGGAATGGGTTCGTCCGTCAGGAACTCGTTAACCGATTGCGGCAAAATTAAAGCATTGGCAGAGTACGCCTCAAGGCGGGAGGATTCTCCCGCGCAAGAAACAACAGAACATGCAAGGGCGGGAATTTCCTATGCGCTTCAATCGATCGTTGATCCTGGCTGCCGTGTCCCTCGCAGCTCTCGTTTCCGCCCAGGGCGGAGCCCAGGCCGGCGCCTTCGCGCTGCGCGAGCAGAGCGCGACCGGGCAGGGCGAATCCTTCGCCGGCGTGGCGGCCGGTTCCGCGGGCGTCTCCTCCATGTACTGGAACCCGGCGACGATCACCATGGCGCCGGGCTGGCAGAGCGAGTTCCACGGGACTGCCATCATTCCCGAATCCAAGATCACGCCGGTCTACACCATCCCGGCGGGCCTGGCGGCGCTCGGCCCCTCCGGGGACATCGGCCTCGATGCCTTCCTGCCCTCCAGCTACACCAGCTACCAGGTCAACGACCGGCTGTGGGTCGGCTTCTACAGCGGCGCCCCCTTCGGCCTCGTGACCAAGCCGAACCCGGTCTGGGCCGGCCAGATCTATGGGCGGACCACCTCGGTCTTCTCCTTCGAGGCCATGCCGACCATCGCCTACAAGGTGAACGACTGGCTGTCGGTCGGCGCCGGCATCCGGGCCCAGTACTTCAAGGTGCGTTACTTCTCGGCCACCGGCGCGACGCCCTTTGCCCCCTCCGCGGGTCTCGAGGGCGACAGCTGGGGCGTCGGCTATGCCCTCGGCGCGACCATCACCCCGTTCGCCGGCACCTCGATCGGCATCGGCTTCCGCTCCGCCATCGAGCAGAACCTGGAAGGCTCGTTCCAGTACTTCGGCGTTCCGATCAAGGCCAACCTGGTCCTGCCGGAATCGGTCTCCGTCGGCGTGAGCCAGCGGATCACCGACGCCTTCACCGTGAACGCCACCGCCGAGTGGACCAACTGGAGCCGCCTCGGCTTCCCGCGGGTCACCAACGGCCTCACCGGCGGCCTGCTGGCGTCCGCACCGTACCTCCCGCTGGACTACAAGGACGGCTGGTTCTTCTCCGTCGGCGGCGAATACCGCGTGAACACCGCCTGGACGCTGCGCGCCGGCGTCGGCTACGAGATCTCGCCCATCGAGGTCGAGACGCGCAATCCGCGCCTGCCCGACTCCGACCGCGTGTGGCTCTCCGTGGGCACCACCTACAACTGGAGCGATCAGCTCTCGTTCGATCTCGCCTACACCCACATCTTCTCGGTCGGCAACACGGACATCAACATCGCTCCCGGCAACCCCACCTTCGCGACCCGGGGCGTGGTGTTCGCCGCCAACGTGGACTCGCAGGTCGACATCATCTCGGCCGCCATCAAGTACCGCTGGGACAATCCGGCGAAGGCCATCCCGGCCCCCATCGTCCGCAAGTACTGAGATCTGCGAACCTAAACAGAAAGGCCGGCTCCGCGCCGGCCTTTTTCATTCGTTCCGGGGGAGGGGCCTGCACCATCAGGCCTTCTCGAGGACATAGGTTCCCGGCGCATCGCAGACCGGAGCCAGCCTGCCGCCTCCGGGCTCCCGTGCCGGGACGCGCCGCGGGGCCTGCTTCTCGATCCATGAGAACCAGTAGGGCCACCAGGTTCCCGGCGTTTCCGTCGCCTTGGCCATCCAGTCGGACAGCTCCCCTTCGACGGGGCCGTTCGTCCAGTACTGGTACTTCGGCTTCGTCACCGGATTGACCACGCCCGCGATGTGCCCGGAGCCGGCGAGGACGAATTCGACCGGACCGCCGAAGGCCTTCGAACCGAGGAAGACCGAGCGGGCAGGGGCGATGTGGTCCTCCTTCGTGGCAAGATTGAAGATCGGGATCTTCACCTTCTTCAGGTCGAGCCGAACCCCGCCGATCTCCATCTCGCCCTTCGACAGCCTGTTCTCCAGGTAGCAGTTGCGCAGATAGAAGGCGTGGTTCGCCGCTGGCATGCGCGTGGAATCCGAGTTCCAGTAGAGCAGGTCGAACGGGAAGGGCGCGTTTCCCTTGAGGTAGACGTTCACCACGTAGGGCCAGATGAGGTCATTGGGGCGCAGCATGTTGAAGGCGTTCGCCATGTGGGAACCTTCGAGGTAGCCCCGGCGCTTCATGCTCGCCTCGAGGGCGCTCACCCGGTTCTTGTCGACGAAGACCTTGAGGTCGCCCGCATGGGTGAAGTCCACCTGCGCGGTGAAGAAGGTGGCGCTCGCGATCCGCTTGTCCTTTTTGGCGGCCATGTAGGCCAGGGTGGCCGCGAGAAGGGTGCCGCCGACGCAATAGCCGATGGCCGTCACCTTCTTCTCTCCGGTCGCCTGCTCGATGGCGTCGAGCGCCGCGAAGATGCCCTCGCGCATGTAGTCCTCGAAGCTCTTGTCGGCGTGCTCCGGCCCCGGATTGACCCATGAAATGCAGAAGACCGTGAGTCCCTGCGCCACGGCCCAGCGGATGAAGCTCTTCTCCGGGTTGAGATCGAGGATGTAGAACTTGTTGATCCAGGGCGGGACGATCAGCAGCGGGCGCTTCAGCACCGTTTCCGTCGAGGGCGCGTACTGGATGAGCTCCATCAGCTCGTTCCGGAGAATCACCTTGCCCGGAGACGTCGCCATGTTGACGCCGACCTGGAAGCGGGTGGGGTCAACATGGCGGATCCTGAGCTCGCCCTTGCCCGCCTCGATGTCCTCCGCCAGCATCTCCATGCCGCGCACGAGATTGGCCGCGTTGTTGCGGAGCGTCTCCCTTAGCAGCTCCGGGTTGGTCAGCAGGAAATTGGAGGGCGAGAGGGCGCTCGACAGCTGCTTCAGGTAGAACTGCGCCTTGTGGCGCGTGTGCTGGTCCACGCCCTCCGCGTGCTCCACCAGGTCTTCCGCCCAGCGCGAGGTGATGAGGTAGGCCTGCTTCAGGAAATCGAAGATCGGGTTCTGGGACCATTCCGGATCCTGGAACCGGCTGTCCTTCGGGTCCGGCTGGACCACCGGTTCCGCAGGCTCGCCCTGGGCGCGCTTGAGGGTGGCTGACCAGAGATCCAGGAACTGCGCCCCGAGCCGGGTCTGGGCTTCGAGGGCCTTGTGCGGGTCGTTCATCCACGCTTCGGCGATATGCCCGAGCGAACGCACCGCCTCCGCGGCTTCTTCGGCGAGCCCGGAGCGGTGCCGGCCTTCCGTGACAGGCTTGAGATAGGCGGCCGTTGCCTTGCCCGCCTTCTCCAGGAGAAGGGTGAGGTTCCGCGACAGCTCGTCGAAGTCGGGAGCCGAGGCTGGCGGCGCACCCGGCGCTTTGTCATCCCCAGGCGATTTGTCCATAAGGCGTTCTCCCGACGGGCCTCCTGCCATTGCTCATATGCCGCATTTCCGACATTTTAGCGAATGAGCCATCATACCATTCAGAGTCATCGCGTTGTCCCTGGAATTTAGAATGAACCCGGCACCCATCCTTTCGGTTCGCGCCATCGTCGCCGGCTGCGGTTTTCTGGCCGCCGCCGCGGTGGCGGGGTGCAGCGGCAATCCGACCGGCGAATTCCTCGAATCGTCCGGACTGGCACCGAAGACCGCGCCGCGGCCGGACTTCGTGGCTGCGACCCGGCCGAAGAACCTCGACTACATCCCCATCGGAACGCCGCAGGAAGGACGTCCGACGCCTCCGCGGACGGCGGATCAGGTGAAGGCCGCCGAGGCCGAACTCGACGCGGTGCGGGCGCAGAACCAGACCCGCGGCCAAGCCGCGGCCCAGCTCGGCGGAACACCCGCCCCGGAGCCCGTCACCATTCCGGCGGCGACCTCCGCGAAAGCCACGAACGCGAAGAAGAAGAAGACGTCGACGACCCCCCGATAGAGCGATCCCGACCGAGATCCTGCCCGAGGAGCGAGCCATGCCTGAGTTTTACCGGATCAAGCGCCTGCCGCCTTACGTGTTCGAGCAGGTCAACCGGATCAAGGCCGCCGCCCGCGCCAACGGCGCCGACATCATCGATCTCGGCATGGGCAACCCGGACCTGCCGGCGCCCCCGCACGTCATCGAGAAGCTGGTCGAGACCGTGGGCAAACCCCGCACCGACCGCTATTCGGCCTCGAAGGGCATTTCCGGCCTGCGCCGCGCCCAGGCGGGCTACTACGCCCGCCGCTTCGGCGTGAAGCTCAACCCCGACACCCAAGTGGTCGCGACCCTCGGCTCCAAGGAGGGCTTCGCCAACATGGCCCAGGCCATCACCGAGCCGGGCGACGTGGTGCTGGTGCCGAACCCGAGCTATCCGATCCACGCCTTCGGCTTCCTCATGGCCGGGGGCGTGATCCGCTCGGTCCCGGCCGAGCCGACGCCGGCCTTCTTCCCGGCGGCGGAGCGGGCGGTGCTGCACTCGATTCCGAAGCCGGTGGCGCTGGTGGTCTGCTACCCCTCGAACCCGACCGCCTACGTGGCCTCGCTCGACTTCTACAGGGACCTGGTCGCCTTCGCGAAGAAGCACGACCTGATCCTCCTGTCGGACCTCGCCTATTCGGAGGTCTATTTCGACGAGAACGATCCGCCGCCCTCGATCCTGCAGGTGCCCGGCGCCATCGACGTGGCGGTCGAGTTCACGTCCATGTCGAAGACCTTCTCCATGGCGGGCTGGCGCATCGGCTTCGCGGTCGGCAACGAGCGGCTCCTGGCGGCCCTGGCGCGGGTGAAGTCCTATCTCGACTACGGCGCCTTCACGCCCGTGCAGGTGGCGGCGACGGCGGCGCTCAACGGGCCGGATGACTGCATCCGGGAGATGCGGGCGACCTATCGGCGCCGGCGCGACGTGCTGGTGGAATCCTTCGAGAAGGCGGGCTGGCCGGTTCCGTCCCCGACGGCGTCCATGTTCGCCTGGGTGCAGATTCCGGAGCGGTTCCGGTCCCTCGGGAGCCTGGAATTCTCGAAGCTGCTGGTGGAGAAGGCGGACGTGGCGGTGGCGCCGGGGATCGGCTTCGGCGAGCACGGGGACGACTATGTCCGCATCGCCTTGGTCGAGAACGAGCAGCGCATCCGGCAAGCGGCGCGCAACATCCGCCGCTTCTTCGAAGGCGCCGACGCGACCCTCCACAACGTCGTGCCCCTCTCCCGGGCGGGGTGATCGGGGAGGCAAGGGGCTGTCGGCGCCCGTCCATGGACATGCAACCGTGGCGGTCGTAAAGAGCAGCGCGACTTTCTTCAGGAGCTGCTGTTCGTGACACGTCCTTTTCGGGTCGGAATCGCCGGCCTCGGCACCGTGGGTGCATCGGTCGTCCGGATTCTCTCGCGCCAGAACGATATCCTGGCCCGCCGCCTGGGCCGGCCGGTGGCCGTCACCGCGGTTTCGGCCCGCGACCGGGCGAAGGACCGGGGAATCGACCTGTCCACTCTTGCCTGGTTCGACGACCCGGTCGAGCTGGCGCGCTCGGGGGAGGTGGATTGCGTCGTCGAGCTGGTCGGCGGCTCCGACGGTGCCGCGCTCCGGACGGTCGAGACCGCCCTCTCCCACGGGAAGCACGTCGTCACCGCCAACAAGGCGCTCCTGGCGAAGCACGGCCTGGCCCTGGCGCGGGCCGCCGAGGAGAAGGGCGTCGCCCTGGCCTTCGAGGCCTCCGTCGCGGGGGGCATTCCGGTGATCAAGACCCTGCGCGAGGCGCTGCCCGGAAACCGGGTGTCGCGGCTCTACGGAATTCTCAACGGCACCTGCAACTACATCCTGTCCCGGATGGAGCTGGAGGGGCTCACCTTCGCCGACTGCCTGAAGGACGCCCAGCGCCTCGGCTATGCGGAGGCGGACCCGACCTTCGACGTGGAGGGCTTCGACACGGCCCACAAGCTCGCCATCCTGACGAGCCTCGCCTTCGGCACGGAGATCGACGCGGATGCGATTTACGTGGAGGGCATCTCCTCGATCACGCCCCTCGACCTCGCCATGGCGAACGAGCTCGGCTTCCGGATCAAGCTCCTCGGCGTCGCCGAGCGGACCTCGACAGGGATCGAGCAGCGCGTCCACCCGACGATGGTGCCGAAATCCTCCGCCATCGCGCAGGTCATGGGCGTCACGAACGCGGTCACCATCGATGCCGACGCCGTGAAGGAGCTCACCCTGATCGGCCCCGGCGCGGGCGGGGACGCCACGGCGTCCGCCGTGGTCGCCGACATCGCGGACGTGGCCCTGGGCAAGAGCGAGCCCCCCTTCGGCGTGCCGGCGCGCACGCTCGAGAAGGCGCCTCGCGCGCCCATGCAGCGGCACGAGGGCGGCTACTACATCCGCCTCACGGTCCACGACCGCCCCGGCGTCGCCGCGGGCGTCGCGACCCGCATGGCGGAGGCGGACATCTCCCTGGAGAGCATTCTCCAGAAGCGCTCGGAGACGGCTGCCAGCCAGGATCCCCACGGCCGCTCGGGCGCGCCGGTCTCCCTGGTCCTCATCACCTATGCGGCCACCGAGGCGGCGATCCGGTCGGCCGTTGAAAAAATCTCCGGGGATGGTCTTATCGCCGAGCCGCCCCAAGTGATCCGCATCGAACGCGAATAATAAAAGCGGCGAATGCAAATTCGCCTTTCCATTCAAAGGAGACGACACGTCCATGTCGCAGGGCATTACCGTCCAACCGGGCCAAATCATCGAACGCATCTTGACCCTGGAACTCGTGCGCGTGACCGAGCGCGCCGCCGTGGCCTCCGCCCGGCTGCGCGGGCGCGGCAACGAGAAGGCCGCCGACCAGGCGGCGGTGGATGCCATGCGCCGCGAGTTGAACCGCCTTCCCATCGACGGCACCGTGGTGATCGGCGAGGGCGAGCGCGACGAGGCGCCGATGCTGTTCATCGGCGAGAAGGTCGGAAACCGGAACGGCCCGAAGGTCGACATCGCGGTCGACCCGCTCGAGGGCACCACCCTGTGCGCCAAGGACATGCCGGGCTCCATCGCCGTCATGGCCATGGCCGAATCCGGCACCCTGCTCGCCGCGCCCGACGTCTACATGCACAAGATCGCCATCGGGCCCGGCTACCCGGCCGGCGTGGTCGACCTCGACGCTCCGCCGGAGGAGAACATCCACAACCTGGCCAAGGCCAAGGGCGTGAAGCCGAACGAGATCACCGCGCTCGTCCTCGACCGACCCCGCCATGCGGACCTGATCGCCGCCATCCGCAAGACCGGCGCGGGCATCCGGCTCATCACCGACGGCGACGTGGCGGGCGTGATCTTCACGACGAAGCCCGAGGAGACGGGGATCGACATCTATCTCGGAATCGGCGCCGCGCCCGAGGGCGTGCTCGCCGCCGGCGCCCTGCGCTGCATCGGCGGCCAGATGCAGGGTCGCCTGATCCTCGACACCGAGGAGAAGCGCAACCGCGCCTTCCAGATGGGCGTCACGGACCCCAACCGGAAATACGACATGACGGATCTCGCCCGCGGCGACGTGATCGTCGCCGCCACCGGAGTCACCGACGGTGCCCTCCTGAAGGGCGTCAGCTTCGGCAAGGACGTGATCACGACGGAGACGGTGGTGTACCGGTCCGCGACCGGCACCGTGCGGCGCATCTACGGCGAGCACCGCGAACTCTCCAAATTCCATCTCGACTGATCCCGGACGAAGGGGAGGGGCCGATGTCGCAGAGGCAGGACGTTCCCGTCATAAGGCCCCTGGCGCCCGAGGACCGGGAGGCCTGGAATCCGCTCTGGCAGGGCTACCTCACCTTCTACCGGGCGACCCTCGACCCCGAGATCACCGAAACGACCTGGAGCCGGCTTCTCGATCCGAAGGAGCCGGTCCACGGGCTCGTCGCGGTGCTCGACGGGGAGGTGGTCGGCATGGTCCATTACCTCTTCCACCGCTCCACCTGGGCGCGGCAGGGCTACTGCTACCTCGAGGATCTCTTCACCTCCGAGGCGGCGCGGGGTCGCGGCGTGGGCCGGGCGCTGATCGAGGCCGTCTACGAGCGGGCCAGGGCCGCCGGGGCGAGCCGCGTGTACTGGCATACCCACGAAGCCAACGCGACCGCCCGGGCCCTTTACGACAAGGTGGCGGCCTTGAGCGGGTTTCTTCAGTACCGGAAGGTTTTTTGACCGCATTCGCGGCTAAACTCCGCCCGTGACCGAATCAGCTTTCCTTTCTTCCGCCCGGCCCTTCCTCGGCGTCAGCCGTTCCGCTCTCGGTCGGACCTGGATCGAGCGGTGCGATGCCACTCAGGGCACCATCGCGCTCGCCATCGCCCAGACCCACGGGCTGCCCGACGTTCTGGCCCGCGTCCTGGCGGGCAGGGGAATCGGCGTCCACGAGACGGAAGGGTTCCTCAACCCGCGCCTGCGGGACCTGATGCCCGATCCGGACGTCCTCACCGACATGGCGAAGGCCGCTGAGCGGCTGGCCGACGCGGTCGTGAAGCGCGAGACGGTCGCGATCTTCGGGGATTACGACGTGGACGGCGCCTGCAGCGCCGCCGTGCTGGCCGAGTACTTGGGCGCCTGCGGCGTGCCTTACCTCATCCATATCCCCGACCGGATCACGGAGGGCTACGGCCCCAACGTGGAGGCGATCTGCGCCCTGAAGGAGCAGGGCGCCGGCCTTCTCGTGACGGTGGATTGCGGGACGGCGAGCCACGAGCCGCTGGCCGAGGCACGCCGGATCGGGCTCGACGCGGTGGTCCTCGACCACCACCAGGCCCCCGAGAGGCTTCCGGAGGCGCTCGCCGTCGTCAACCCGAACCGTCAGGACGATCTCTCCGGGCTCGGTCATCTCTGCGCCGCGGGCGTAGTGTTCCTGGCGGTCGTGGCGCTCAACCGGGCCCTGCGCCGACGCGGCTTCTTTGCCGGACGGACGGAGCCGGACCTTCTCGCAAGTCTCGATCTCGTCGCCCTCGCCACCGTCGCCGACGTCGTGCCGCTGGTGGGGCTCAACCGGGCCTTCGTCCGGCAGGGGCTCGCCGTCATGCGGAGCCGGCGGCGTCACGGCCTCGCGGCGCTTCTTGACACGGCCGGGCTCTCCGGGGCGCCCGAGAGCTGGCACCTGGGCTATCTCGTGGGACCCCGCATCAACGCCGGCGGCCGGATCGGGGATGCGGCGCTCGGCTCCCGCCTGCTCCTGTCGGACAATCCGGTCGATGCGGGGCGGATGGCGACCGAACTCGACCGCCTCAACCGGGAGCGGCAGGCCATCGAGGTCATGGCCGTGGCGGAAGCCGAGGCTCAGGCTCTGGTCCTGCTCGACCGGCAGCCCGATCTGCCCGTGATCGTCACCGCCTCGCCCGAATGGCATCCCGGCGTGGTGGGCCTCGTCGCCGCCCGCACCAAGGAGAGGTTCCGCCGCCCGGCCTTCGCCTTCACGCTCAACCCCGACGGGACCGCCACCGGCTCAGGCCGCTCCGTCCCCGGCGTCGACCTCGGCGCTGTCGTCCGCGCCGCGGTGGAGGCGGGGCTGGCGATCAAGGGCGGCGGCCACGTCATGGCGGCGGGGGTCACGGTTCCCGCTGCCGATCTCGAGGCCTTTCGGGCCTTCGCCGCGGAGCGGCTTCTCGAACCGGTGGGTGCGTCTCTCCTGCGCGACCACTTCCCCATCGATGCCACCCTCACCGCCGGCGGAGCGCAGACGAGCCTCGTCTCGGCTCTCGAGCGGGCCGGGCCTTTCGGCGCGGGCCAGCCGGAGCCCGTCTTCGTCTTTCCCCATCATCGCGTCGTCGAGGCGCGGGAGGTCGGCACCGGCGGCCACGTGCGGGTGCGGCTGAGGGGCGGCGACGGCTCCGTCATCGGGGGAATCGCCTTCCGGGCCGCAGGCCAGCCCCTCGGCCTCGCCCTGACGGAGGGGATCGGGAACAGCCTTCACGTGGCCGGGACGCTGACGATCGACCGATGGGGCGGCGGCGAAAAGGTCGAGCTGAGAATTATGGATGCGGCGAGGCCGGAATGAGCATTCTGGCGCTTGCCGTGTCGGAAGAACCCATCTATATGTCCGCCCACCTCAGGGGCGACGCCCCGCTCAAGCGGCCTTCGTCTATCGGTTAGGACACCAGCCTTTCACGCTGGGAAGAGGGGTTCGATTCCCCTAGGCCGCGCCACTCCGGAAACCCTCCGTAAAAAACCCGCCGGCCCCATTGGGCGGGGAGGCAATCTCCCCTAGGATCGAACCGTTCGACCTCCAGTGCCGAACGCGTCTGAGCGAGAGGAATTCCCATGCCGCGCTTCTATTTCAACATCCGGGACGGCTACGAGCTCGACGAGGACGAGGAGGGAATCGAACTGCCGGACCTGGAAGCCGCCCGTGCCGAGGCCCTCGCCACGGTCGAGGAGCTTCGGGGCCAGCTGGCCGATGCAGCCAATATCGAACTCGAAATCGCCGACGAGAGCGGCCGGCGCCTGTTGACCGTACCGTTCTTCCGCGGAGGCCGTGGGCGCTGATTTCCCGCCGCCTCAGGTCGTGCGCCCCGCCAGGATGGCCAGCCGGGTAAGGAGGCCGACCAGCTCCGCCTGGCGCTTCGTTCGCGTCTTCGCCAGGATCGCCTTGACCTGGGCACGCACGGTGCCGACGCCGATTCCCGTCATTTCGGCGATATCCTGGAGCGAACAGCCGCACATGAGCTGGGTTGCCACGGTGGCCTCCCGCCGCGTGAGGCCGAAAACCTGCGGAAGCAGCTCAGGCGGCAGATCGGGACAGAATTCCGGATCCGCCACGAGGATCGCCAACCGCGCACCCTCGAATGCCGCCTGGACGCCGTCGGGAAAAGCGACGATCCGCAGGATCAGGGGGCGTCCCTCACGGCGCGGCAGTCCCAGGGCCTCGCGGGCCTCCTCCTGGCCGGAGAGATGGGCTTCGAGGACCGATTGCAGCAGCCTGTCGGCCGAGGGGTCCGTCGCCGCGAGGCGGTGCGCCCTGAGCGCAAGCCCCCCGCCCAGATGCTCTTTCGCCTTGCGATTGAAATGAAGGACTTTCCTTTCGTCGCCGATCAGAAGGGCTCCGAACCCGAGAGTATCGAAGACGCGCAAGAAGCAGTGCACGACCGAAACCTGGTGTGAACTGGTCCGTAGCTGGTGCATCGCGTCGGCCGGAACAAGCGAACGCCTATTGTTCAAAACAATGCGCGAAGCCGCCTTTTTTATCCCACCTGGGGGATGAAAAGAGCGGCTCCTTGAGATGAGCTTACGAAACGAGACCGAATCGCCCCGCTTCTTGCCCTTTGTTCCGGAGGAAGGAATGACGTCGGCAGCGACCCTCGTTCTGCGTCATGAGGCATCCCCGCCGCAACCCGGGCGGGGGCCGGATTTCGAGGTCGTCAGGACCGACGGCGCGCTCCTGCGGATCGCTGCGGTGTCCGAGCGGGCACGAAGGGCGGTGCCGCTGCTTCTCAGCCAGGGCGGTTGCCCGAATGACATGATCGTCGGCGATCATCGGACCTCCAACGAACTGTTATACCGCTTGCGCCAGAATGGTTTTAGGATACTTTATTACGGCCCGGCTGGGCCCATCGAGATCTAGAGCCTGGCTTTGCCGCGGTATTATTTCAATCTCCGACGCGCCCACCTCCAACTGCTGGACAGGAACGGGGAGAGCTGCGCGAGCCTTGGGGAAGCCATCGAATACGGCGTCGTCGCCGTTCTCGACCTCATCGCCGAGGAGGGCCGCTTCCGCAATTGGACGACCTGGGCCCTCGAAATCGAGGACGAGAACCGCCTGCACGTGGTGACGCTCCCGTTCTCTCTCGTTCTGAAGGCGGACGGGCGCCGCAAGGATTAGCCGGGGCCCGGCGCCGGCGCCGGCGTCACGGTGCGGTTTCGGGTTCGGGGCATCCTTCGAAGGCGCGCATGGCCTCCAGGCGGAGCGCATCGGGCGTCCCGATGTATCGGGCCGAGTGATGGAAGACCGTCAGGCGCTTGGCTCCTGCCTTGCGGGCCAGCCGCCCCGCTTCCCAGGCCGTCAGGTGCAGCGCAGCCTCGGCCAGGGCCCTGTCCCGCTCGGGGAAAACGGCTTCGATGAACAGCCTGTCCACGTCGGCCGCGAGAGCCACGATCCTTTCCGCGTTCCCGGGCGTCGGGGCGGTGTCGGTGACGTAGGCGAGCGATTGCCCCGGGCCGATGAGGAACACCTCGTCCTTGAGTTCTCGCAGCGAAGCCCGCCCGGTGCCGGGAATCTCGATGTCCGCATCCTCGATGCCGGCGCGCAGCAACCTCTTCGTCTCGTTGAGCCAGGTTCCCTTCGGCAGCCCAAGGCGGTCGAGAACGCCGCGCCTGACATTGACGCGCCGCGTTTCCCTCAGCGCGAAGGCGAGGGAGGGGATGCCGTGGTCGAGGGCGGCGGCCTCGACCCTGAAATCCCCATCCGCGAAAACGACGCCCGGCGGAAGCTCGGGAGGCCGGCCCTCCCAGCGTTCGAACACGTGCTGCGCGGAAAAGACGGCGAAGCGGTCGAGGCGCAGGCCGTTGAACTCCCCCACATGGAGCTGGAAATCCACCGAGCTTTCGTCGATCAGGTTCCAGGTATAGCCGCGCAGCTTGTGCTCCACATGGTCGATGAAGCCCGGCGGCCCGACCAGATGGAGCGGTCCGGGGCGGTGGAGGCAGAAGCGCATCAGCCGGTCGAAGCCGATGAAGTGATCCACGTGGGCGTGCGAGACGAAGGCATGGCTCACGCGCAGGAGTTCCCGGGCGGAGAGCGCCCCCAGATCGCCGAGATCGAACAGGAGCGCCCGGCGGCCGAAGCGGAAATCCAGATAAAGCCCCGGATCGTCGAAGGGGCCGTTGACGAGGCGCGGCTGGATGAGCCAGCTCATCTGCGGGCGAGATCCCGCCAGGCCGCCGCGAAGGCGCGCGCGTTCCGGGCGATCTCCTCCACGGTCATGCCCGGTGCGAAGAGGGCGGATCCAAGGCCGAAGCCGTCGGCTCCCGCCGCGACATATCCCTCCATGGTGTCCGGCCTGATGCCGCCCACGGGCAGTACCACCGTCTCCTTCGGCAGCACGGCCCGCCAGGCCTTCACGACCGCCGGGGGGATCGCCTCCGCGGGAAAGATCTTGATGGCGTCGGCGCCCGCCTTCAGGGCCGCGAAGGCTTCCGTGGGCGTCGCCACGCCAGGTGCGCAGTAGAGCCGATGCTCCTTGGCGCGCCGGATCACCTCCGGATCGGAATGGGGCATGACGACGAGCCTGCCGCCCACGTCGCGCACGCCGTCCACCTTCTCGGGGTCGAGCACCGTTCCGGCGCCGATCAGCACCTCCTGCGGCAGCGCCTTCGCGAGAATCGCAATGCTGCGGAACGGGTCGGGCGAGTTCAGGGGGACTTCGATGATGCGGAACCCCGCCTCGACCAGCACATGGCCGACGGCCTCGGCGTCTTCGGGCTTCAGGCCGCGCAGGATCGCGATCAGCGGAAGATCGCTCAGGTAGTCGCGAAACATGGGCGGTCCCCCTCTCGCCGGTCCTTGCACCCTTTCCGATTCATAGGTGGCGGAGAGAGGGCCGCCTTTCAACCGCCCAGCCTGCCGGTCGGCCTGGGCCGCTCCCTCGTGTCGTGGCGGGGCTTTGCCCCCGCGCGGCTCCTGGGCTAGAGACAGGCCGACCTCGCCAGGGCGCGCCGTCGCCGGCGAGCGCCCATCCGCGGCGAGAGAGCCATGAAGACAGAGCCATGAAGACCCCCGCCAAGACGCTCGGCCGGACACGCAAGGCCGCTCTCGACAGGATCGACCTGTCGATCCTGAAGGCGATGAGCGAGAACGGGCGGGTGACGTATCAGGCGCTTTCCGAGCGCGTCGGGCTGTCGCCGCGGCCCTGCCTGGAGCGGGTGAGGCGCCTCGAGCAGAAAGGGGTCATCCGGGGCTATTGCGCCCTCGTCGACCCCATGTCCCTCGGGCACGACATCGTCGCCCTGACCGGGATAGGGATCCGCGATCCCGCCCCGGCGGCGCGCCAGCGGCTGGAGCAGGCGCTCTGCGCCCATCCCGCCGTGGTCGAGCTTCAGATGGTCAACGGGGAATACGACTACATCGCCCGCATCGTCGCGCCGACCATCGTCGCCTACGAGGCGCTGACGGAGGAACTGCTCGCGGATCCGGGGCTCGGCATCGTCCGGATTCACACGACCTTCGTCCTCAAGACCCTCAAGGCTTTCGAAGGCTATCCGATCCCGGAGAGTCCGCGGTAGCTCCGCCGGGCAAAGGGTCACGGCTCCTTCCGGCGGAGGCATTGCTGCGCCATCCGCGAGATCCGGGTCCGGTCCTCCGGCTCGACGAGATCGTCGATCACCCTCCGCCATATGTCGGTCCGCCGCAGTTCGTCGACGACGCAAGAGCAGAGGGCCCTGCAGGTCCCGGCCTGTCCGTTCTGGGCCAGGCAGCTTGCCTCGCATTCGGCGATGAAGGGCCGCGCCTCGGCAAGCGGGCTGGGGCCGGTCAGCTGCAGAACGCCGAAAAGCACCCCCAAAAGGACGATCTGGTGGAGGAGGTAGATCGGCAGGCTCTTGCGCCCGGCCCAGGCGAGCAGGCGGGACACCCGGTCCGCTGCCCGCCAGCGCGCAAGGCGCAGGGTTTCCGCGTGCGGCAGGATCGCCTTCGCAGAGGCCACGCCCGCCAGCACGAGCCCGAACCAGGGAAAGATCGGCACGTAGTCGTTCGTCACGGGGTCGGACGCGCCGAGGCCGAGCCAGTCCAGCCAGGGCGTATCGAAGGACGGGTCGGTCAGGATCCACGACAGGGTGAGGCACAGAGCGGCGGAAGCCAGCACGGCCGGCGCAGGCAGACGCAGGAAGGGCAGGGCGAGCACGCTCGATAGGGCGATGCAGTGCAGGATGCCGAAGAAGATGTAGCTTTCCGGAAAGGCGACATAGGTGACGGCCGTGATGAGAAGCGCCGCGCCTCCGACCTTGGCGAGCCTGCGCAGGAACGCCTCTTTCCGCAGGCCCTGAACGTGCGCCAGGACGAGGCCGGCGCCCGCGAGGAACAGGAAGGAGCCCGCAATGGCCCGGGCGAACCAGCGCCATGCCGGCACGGCGACGATGTCGGTGGCGACGAGCTTGAGAAAGCTCAGGTCCCAGCTGAAATGGTAGACGATCATCGCCGCGATCGCGATTCCGCGAGCGACGTCGATGGCGTCCCAGCGCTGCGCGGCAACGGCCTTGGCCGGAGAGGAAATCGCGGTCACGTGACGATCCATGCGGAGGGGCAATGCACGGCGCAGGCCCTATATGATGTTCATGACCGATCCCCTTGCGACGTCAATGGCGAGGCTCAGAGAGATGGTGGAGGAAGCCGACGTGATCGCCGGCTTCACCGGAGCCGGCATCTCGACGGAGAGCGGCGTGCCCGATTTCCGCTCCCCCGACAGCCCCTGGCTGAAGAACAGACCCATTCCCTTCGAGGCATTCGTCCGAAGCGAGGAGGCGCGGCGGGAAGCATGGCGGCGCAAGTTCGTCATGGACGATCTCTATCGGGGAGCGCGTCCGAACCGCGGGCACCGCGCCATCGCATCCCTCGTCGAATCGGGACGGATGCCGGCGGTGATCACGCAGAACATCGACGGCCTGCATCAGGCGTCGGGGATCGCGGAGGACCGCGTCATCGAGCTTCACGGGAACGGCACCTATGCCGCATGCCTGTCGTGCGGACGCCGCCATGAACTCGCGTGGGTCCGGGCGCGCTTCGAGCAGACGGGAGACGGGCCCCGGTGCGAGGCCTGCGACGGCATCGTCAAGTCGGCGACGATCTCCTTCGGTCAGTCCATGCCGGAGCTTCCCTTGCGGAAGTCTGTCCGCCTCGCCATGACCTGCGACCTGTTTCTCGTCGTCGGCTCGTCCCTCGTGGTCCACCCGGCGGCGTCCCTGCCCGTCATGGCGAAGGAGAACGGCGCCCGCCTCGTCATCGTGAACCGGGACCCGACACCGCTCGACGGCATCGCGGACCTTGTCATCCATGGAGAAATCGGTCCCGTTCTCTCGGGATTCATTCCGGATCGCGAGGCATAACGTTCGCCGGCTAAGAAAAACATCGGCCCCGTCCGGCCGTTTCCGGCTTCCCCAGATTCAGGACAATGTTATCCTCTCGTTAAGAGTCGGCGTTTTGATTCGAGTGCGGGTTTCTTCATGACTAACGATTACAGCTCCAACCCATTTCAAACGCGGGGACTTTCATCCTCGGTCGAACAGGGGCGCCGCGACGTTGCCGAGAATCCCTCGGAGGAGAAATCCCTCGAACTCATCCAGGTCAGCGGGCGGATCAAGTGGTTCGACGTGGCCAAGGGCTTCGGCTTCATCGTTCCCGACAACGGGCTTCCCGACGTTCTCCTGCATGTGACCTGCCTGCGCAGGGACGGCTATCAGGCCGCGAACGAAGGAGCGCGCATCGTCGTCGAGGCCGTGCAGCGGCCCCGCGGCCTCCAGGCCCTGCGCATCATCTCGCTCGACGACTCGACGGCGTTGCACCCCTCCGAGCTTCCCCTGCCGCGCACCCATGTCCAAGTGGTCCCGACCAGCGGCCTCGAGCCCGCCGTGGTGAAGTGGTTCAACCGCCTTCGTGGCTTCGGTTTCCTGACGCAGGGTGAGGGGCGACCCGACATCTTCGTGCACATGGAGACTCTCCGGCGCTACGGCATCGCCGAACTGAAGCCGGGCGACCGGGTGTTCGTCCGGTTCGGCGACGGCTCGAAGGGTCTGATGGCGGCCGAGGTGCGCCTCGCCGACATGGCCCTGCCGCACTCGCACTGACGCGCCGACTCCGATGACCGGTCGCGCCCGAAGCGTTGCCCTGGGCCTTGCGCTCGCCGTCCTGGCCGCCGTTCCCGCCCTGGCCCAGCAGGCATTGGAGAGCCTCGCTATCGTGACCCAGGGCGGCCAGCGCCAGTCCTTCCAGGTCGAGGTGGCGCGCAACGATGCCGACCGGGCGCAGGGCCTCATGTACCGCCGGTCCATGCCCGCCAACCAGGGCATGCTGTTCGATTTCGGTCGCGTTCAGCCCGTCTCCATGTGGATGCAGAACACCTATCTGCCGCTCGACATGCTCTTCATCCGGCCCGACGGGACCATCGCCCGCATCGCGGCGAACACGGAACCTTTGTCCACCCGCACCATTCCCTCCGGCGAGCCGGTCCTGGCCGTTCTCGAGCTCAATGCGGGAACGGCGGCCCGGCTGGGGATCAGGGCCGGCGACAGGGTGGAGCACCCGCTGTTCAGGCGCTGACGCGAAGGGCGCTTGCTGAACCCCGGTCCTCGTGATAGCCAACAGCCTCCTCGGCGAAGGAAGGGCGGGGCGTAGCGCAGCCTGGTAGCGCATCTGCTTTGGGAGCAGAGGGTCGCGGGTTCAAATCCTGCCGCCCCGACCAACCCCCGAGAAACCTTGAGAGATTGTCGAACCCGATGCCCGCACGGATCTACAAGCCCGCCAAAGCCGCCACGCAGTCCGGCCTCGCCCGCACCAAGCAATGGCTTCTCGTTTTCGAGCAGGACAAGCCGCGCGAGATCGAGCCCCTGATGGGCTGGACCAGCTCCGGGGATACGCGCCAGCAGCTCCGCCTGTGGTTCGATACGAAGGAAGAGGCGGTCGCCTACGCCGAACGCGAGGGGATCGAGTACCGCGTCGAGGAACCCCACGAGGTGAAGCGACGCACCATGGCCTATTCGGACAACTTCAAGTTCAATCGCGTCGGCCCCTGGACCCACTGAGGGAAGCGGCCGACGATGGGGCCCCGTAGCTCAGCTGGATAGAGCAGCCGCCTTCTAAGCGGCAGGTCGCAGGTTCGAGCCCTGCCGGGGTCGCCATGTTTCCCGAGGAAGCGGTTGCTTCTGGCAAGCCCGCAGCAGAGGCCGGTCTGCGGCGCATCCGGTGGCTGGCGTATGGCAGCACCGCCTCAAGCTGTGCCCTTCAAGGGCCTCCCGGCCGAGGTTCGAATACGCCCTCCAGGGTCCTATCAGGCGGGGATTGCGCCGGGGGCCGCCATTACCACCCTGTTCCGGCCTTGCCGCTTGGCGTCGTAGAGGGCGCTGTCCGCCAGGGATATGAGCGTATCGCACCGCTCGCCTGCGGTTTCGGGCTTCAGGTGGAGCGTCGCCGTCCCGACGCTGACCGTCACGACCCCCTTCGGCTGGTTCCCCGCATGGGGAATGGCCATGGCCTCGACCGACGAGCGAAGCCGCTCGGCGATCTTGGCGGCGCCTTCCGGTCCCGTAGCGGGAAGCAGCAGCACGATCTCCTCTCCACCGTACCGGGCTGGGAGGTCGGCCGGCCTTCTGGCCACCTGCCGGACCGCCCGGGCGACGGCGCGCAGGCAATCGTCGCCCGCCTGGTGACCGTAGGTGTCGTTGAACTGCTTGAAGCGATCGATATCCACCAGAACCAGGGACAAGGGTGCCCGGTCTCGGACGGAGCGGTACCATTCCTTGGCCAGCTGCTCGTCGAAGCTGCGCCGGTTGGCGAGGCCCGTCAGCCCGTCCGTCCTGGCGAGAATGGCGAGCTTGGCCTCGGCCCTCTCGCGCCGCCTCGACTGAACGACGAGCCGCCAGCCGAGGATCCCGATGGCCCCGACAAGAATCCCGATGCCCGTGCCGCGAACCAGGATCTCGCGCCGCCAGTCCGCGAGCGCCTCGGAACGGCTCACCCCGGCCACGACGAAGAACGGGAAATAGCTGCCGCTGTCGTAGCCGAGGACGCGGCTTACCCCATCGATGGGAGAGTGGAGGCGGAACGAGCCCGAAGGGGAGCGCGACAGACGCTCCACGATAGGCGATGCCCTCGACGGCTCGACGCCCGGGTAGGTCTCCAGATAGGGAACGCGGGCCAGAAGCGTTCCGTCCTTGGAGAGCAGCGTGATCGAACCGTGCTTGCCAATGTCGAACTGCGAATAGAAGCGGACGAAATAGCTGGGATCCAGCACCGCGACGACCACGCCCCCGAACGAGCCGTCCGGTTTGCTGAAACGGCGGGAGATGGTGGTGATCCGCTCGCCGAGCGGCCGGCTGCGGTCGGGGGGCGCGAAATAGGGACGCCGGCTCAGGCTGTTTCTGTGATGGACGAAGAAGCCCTTGTCGCCTTGGTTGGACTTGTCCGGGAGGATCTCCTGGGACGAGCTTGCGAGCCAGCTCCCGTCCGGGCCGTAGACGGCGATCTCCCTTATGCGCGGCAGCAGCGACACGCGATTGACCAGAACGGAGTGGAGGTTCTCCATCGCCTCGCGAGACGTTCCGTTGGCCTGGAGCAGGTCGATCACGGCCGCGAGCGCGTAATCGGTCATCTCGAACGTGTCTTCGGCGTGCTGCCGCAGAGAGCGGGCGAGGTTCGCCATCTGAACCTCCGCGTCCTCCAGGGCCTTCTCGTGCTCGGTCAGGTCCCGCCATCCTTCGAGGCCGAGAATGGCGGCGCATACGAGGATGATGAACGTCTGCAGAAGGCGGATCGAGGCGGGGCGCGGCAGTTGGGAAGGGCGGAATCGCCGTGCCGGCCCAGCCTCCTGTGAATGGTCGATCGGCAACGCCAAGCCCCCAGGAATGATCAGCGGTGCCTATCCGCTCTTATTATGTCGAATCCCTGGTGCCGAAAGGCCAGGCTCGTGAAAGAAAGCTACACCTTGATGGGATAAGAATCCAGAGATGAAATTATCCTAGTAAACATGTTGTGATTTTTCGACTCTTTATTTCCGATGCCTCGCGGTATTCACATTTTCCTTTCCTTGTGTTCGGTACATTACAGTCGCGCGCAATCGGATCCGGAGTTTCAGCAACGTCAGCTTGGTCGTCCTTTCGCTCCGTCTCACCGAATGCGCACTCGTGCTCCGTCGTGCAGGGCACCCGGGGGATACGGAATGACGACGTCTCCGGGCTGGAGGCCGGCCGCTATGGCAGCGATCCGCCCCGAGCGGCGCTGGACCGTGACCGGCCTTTCATGAGCCGTGCCGTCGATGAGGACGAAGACCGCCCATCCGTCCCCGCGCCTGAACAGCGCGCCGGAGGGGGCGAGGGTGGCCTTCGGGATTTCCTCCGTGACGATCCTCACGTCCACCCGGTACCCGTCCCCAAGGGTGTTCCATAGGTCGTGCGGGGAGACGATGTCGATCACGACCCAGACCCTTTGCTCCTCCACGCCCAGGGCGGAGACCTTCGTGAAGGCCGACGGCTCGACGAGCCTGACCCGCCCTTCGAGGACTACCGGGCCTCCCCAATGGTCGATCTCGACCTTCGCGCCGGGTTGCACGGCGACGGCATCCGTGGTGAGGATGTCGACTGCGACCTCGAGATCGCTCGGGTCGCCGATCTCCACGAGCGGAGCGCCCGCCGGGACAATCGTTTCGCTTTCCTGAAGGACTCTCAGGACGCGACCCCGGACGGGGGCCGCAACCTCCCAGCGCTCTCCGGGCTCGGAGTCGTCGTAGCGGCGCAGGAGAGCCCGGGCCTGGCCGAGATCGTGCTCGGCGGCATGTTTCCGGAACCGGGCGGCATCCAGATCGCGCTGCGCGAGCCGCAGGCTCAATTCCTCCCGTTCGCGCTGCTGCTGCGATGCGGCGCCCTTTTCCTGAAGGGTCCGGACCCGCTGGTAATCCGCCTCGGCCTGGGCTGCCTGGGCCAGGGCGCGCTCGAGGCGCGCGGACGCTTCCTCCAGCGAGGCTTCGGCCGCGCCCACGCGTTCCTCCGCCTCGCGCCTCGCCCTCGGATCCAGGAATTGCGGAGGAGTGGGAAGGAGCGTCGCGACCGGGGACCCCTCACGAACCTCGTCGCCGGCCTTCACGCTCAGACGCAGGACGCGCCCTGTGAGCGGGGCGGAAACCACGTACCGCTCCCGGATGCGCGTCCGGCCGTCCCCTTCGACGATGGATCGGAAGGGGCCTTCCGTCACGGGGGTGGCCTCGACCCCGACCGGCCGCGGGCTGAAAGCCCAGACTAGGGCGGTGGCGGCGGCTGCCAGGACGACCGCGAGGAGGAGGATGCGCTTGAGCCATGCCATGTCAGTCCCGCGCCTTCAGCGCGCCCACGAGATCGAGCCGGTCGATCCGCCGGCGCACGAGAAAAGCGCTGGCGAAGCCCGCGGCAAGGACCGTCAGCGCCGCGCTGGCGTAGGTCGACACGCCGATGACGGGCGGAATGCGGAAGGTCTCGTTGTCGCGCAGCCCGAGAAGCAGGGCCACGAACCCTTGTGCCAGGACAAGGCCGAGCGGGATCGCGACGAGGATCTGGACCCCGAGCTCGGCGAAGAGGATCCGCGAGACTTGCGCCCGGCTGAAGCCGAGAATGCGCAGGCTCGCCAGCTCCCAGACGCGTTCCTGGAAGGCGATGCGGGCGCTGTTGTAGACCACTCCGACCGCGATCAGCAGGCCGAAGAGCGTGAGGACCGCAGCCGATACCGCCACCATCCCCCTGATCGTCTCGTCGAAAACCCGCAGCCAGCTGCTTTTCACGGAAGTGGACACCACCTTCGGACGTTCCGACAGACTCTGCCACACCTCGTCGGCCCTCAGGGGATCGACGCGCAAGGCGGCGTCGGTGACCAGGTCGCCTTCGTGCATGAGGCGGTTGAGCGCGCTCCGCTCCATGTAGGCGCTGAATCCGATGAGGTCGTCCACGAGGGCCGCGACGGGAAGCTCACGGACGGGGCGCTGGCCTTCCAAGGCCTCGATCGTCAGAAGGGAACCGACCTTCACGCCGAGCCGGTCCGCCAGAGCCGTGCTGATCATGATACCGTCCGGCGGAAGGGGGAGGGCCCGCAATGCACGGTCGCGGGGGACGCTGAGCTCGGCGCCCTGCGCCAGGCCTGTGAGCCCGATGCGGTAGGTCCTGTGTCCCGACCGCAGGCGCACCGCGACCGTGCGCCGGCCCTCGGCGGCCAGGACACCCGGGATCTGCCGGATCTCGCCGATGGCGCGGCTCGGGACGGGATCCGTGAAGGTCACGGCAGCATCGCCGCGCTGGATTCCCTCGAACTGGATCTCGACCATGGAATCCAAGGCATCCCACCAGAAGAGCCCCAGCACGCCCATGGGGACCGCGAAGGCAAGCCCGACAACCGTCAGGGCGGAGCGCAGCGGGCGGCCAAACAGGCTGCGCAGAACCATCTTCGGCACGGGCCCGACGGGCAGTCCCGGCAGCGTAAGCCGCACGGCATGAGGTGTCGCCGGCCGCATGGCCTCGGCGGGCCTCAGGCCGAGGACCCGCCGGACGGCGGCAAGCGCCCCGACAGCGGCGGCGGCAAAGCTCGCCGCCACGGCCGAGAGAGGCAGCCAGGCGGGAAAGACGTAGTCGAGGTCGGGAAAACGGAAGAAGGGCCGGTAGTTGTTCATCATTCCCTGGCCGTACCGGATGCCGACCAGGATGCCCGCCGCGGCCCCGAGGGCGCAAAGGATCCCGACGAACTTGACGTAGTGTAGGCCGACCGGCAGCGACGGAAAGCCGAGCGCCTTCAGCGCGGCAATCTGCTCCCGCTGGGCCGACACGAGCCGCCCGAGGACGATGTTGAGCAGGAACGAGGCGATGCCGAAGAAGATGAGCGGCACCGCGATGGCCAGCGTCCGCTGCTCCGCGAGCTCGTCCGACAGGAAGCGGTTGGAGGGCTGATCCCTGCGCTCGTACGCGCCCGGCGCGCCATAGGAATCGAGAATGCGGTCGAGGTCGGCGATCACGGCGGCGGGCGAGGCTTCCGGGGCGAGGCTCAGCGTCAGGTTGTTGAAGGCTCCCTCCATGTCGAAGGCGGCTGCGATCGCGTTCTCCCCGGCCCAGAGCACGACGAAGGCGCGGTCGTCGGGAAGGGGATTTCCCGGCGGCGAGGCATAGATGTACTCGGGCGAGTATGCGATTCCCGCCACGTGGAACCTCTGGATCCGTCCGTTCAGGATCACGTCGACGGGCTCTCCGGGCTCGACCGCCCAGGCTTCGGCGAAGGCGGCGCTGATCAGGATCTCGTCCCGGCGGACGGTATCGATCCATCGTCCCTTCGCGAGGCGCAGGCGATTGAGCTCGGGCTGGCCGCGGTCGGGAATCGAGACGAGCCGACCCGAAACCGAGATGGGAGATCGGGGCCAGGCCACCCGCACGTCCTCCACGATCCGCGCCTCCACCGTGCCCATGCCGGGGATCTCGGCGATGCGGCCAACGAGGCTGCGGGGCGCACGCTTCACGTCGGCCCAGACGTCGGCGAAGCGGCTCTCGCGGTAATAGGCCTCCTGCGCTCCGAGGAGCGAGACGTAGGTGCTGACGGATCCGACCAGCACCGTGACGCCCGTGGCCACGAGAAGGGCGATGGTGAGGACCTGGCCGCGCTGGCTCCAGAGATCGCGGACCAGCTTTCTGTCGAGCACGCTCACCAGCTCAGCTCCTCCGGCGCCATCCGGCGGGGGTTCACGTCGATGCCGACGATGCGCCCGCCGCTGAGGCGCAGCACCCGGTGGGCCATGCCGGCGATGGCGGTGTTGTGGGTGATGACCACGGTGGTGGAGCCGACCTCCCGGTTCGCCCGTGCGATCGCCGCGAGGACGAGCTTGCCCGTCTCCGCATCGAGCGCGCCGGTGGGCTCGTCGCAGAGAAGGGCGTCGGGACGTTTGACGATAGCGCGGGCGACGGCGACCCGCTGCTGCTCGCCGCCCGAGAGCTGCGAGGGGAAATGGTCGAGCCGATGCGAAAGGCCGACCAGGGACAGGGCCTCCTCGGGCGCCATCGGCTCCCGGGCGATCTCCGCGACGAGCTGCACGTTCTCCCGCACCGTCAGGCTCGGGATCAGGTTGTAGAACTGGAACACGAAGCCGACATGGTCGCGCCGGTAGGCCGTCAGCTGCGCCTCCGTCGAGCCGGTGAGCTCGTGATCCCTCCAGGTCGCCTGGCCGGAGGTCGGGGCATCGAGGCCTCCGAGGATGTTGAGCAGCGTCGACTTGCCCGAGCCCGACGGGCCGAGCAGGACGACGAATTCCCCGCTGTAGATGTCAAGATCCACGTCCCTGAGGGCATAGACCGCCGCTTCGCCCGTTCCGTAGGACTTGCAGAGCTTCCGCGCGACGAATACGGGGGGCGAGGGGGCAGGGCCGCCGTGGCGAGCGCCGGTGTCCGGACCTTCACCTATCGCGGGAGCCTGAGCCGGGTCCAATGCCGCACGATCCTTGCTCTGTCGTCATGACCGGCGAGGGCCGGATATCAGATGGCATCATGATCGGGCTCCCGCGGCAAGAGCGAAGCCTGGCGAGCGGATTCATCGGGCACGAACCGGCAGAGATCGCGACGCAGCGACCCCAGGCAAAGGCAAGCCGCTCGCAGGGCTTGCGGCCTCAGGCGCCGGCGGCGAGCGTCACGAGCGTCTCGACAAGGACGTCGCCCGGATCCGCGAGCCCTGCGATCACGTCGAAATGGTGCGCTCCCGGCACTTCGTGGACCCTTGCGACGGCCTCCATGGCGCTCCACTGCGCGACGAAGTCGCGGGACTGCCGCCGGAATTCGGCGCTCTCCGCGCCGCCGACCACGGCGACGATGCGGCTGTCGAGGGGAGGGGTGTCGTAGATCGGGCTCAGCCGCCGCGCCTCCTCGACCGTCAGGCCCAGCGCCCGATTGATGGAGGTGGGCACGAGGGGCACCAGGTCGAACAGGCCGGAGATCGGCATCCCCGCGGTAATCGGGCGCCGCAGGGCCTTCGGACTGCGCGCCATGAGGCAGGCGGTCAGGTGGCCGCCTGCCGAATGGCCCGTCACGACCAGCGCGCGGCCCAGCCGGTGCATCAGGAAATCGGCCGCGGTCTCCATCTCGGCCACGATTCCGCTCAAGGTGATCCCCGGTGCGAGATCGTAGCTCGGAACGGCGACGGTGAAGCCGCGCTCGTTGGCGCCGCGGGCGAGGTGGCTCGACGAGGACTTGTCGAGGGCCTGCCAGTAGCCCCCGTGGATGAACATGATCGCCGGTGCCCCTGCATCCCCGCCGGGGGGATGGAACAGGTCGAGCCGGTGCCGCCCGCCGGGACCGTAGGCGATGTCGAGCTCGCACCGCGCGGTCTCCCGGTAGGCCGCGGCATCCCGCTGCCACCCGGCAATGTGGCTGGGGTGGTCCGGGACCCGGGCCCGGTTGTTGTATTCCGCCTCGAGGTCGATCTCCGCCTGCGCCACGGCGCTCTCCTCACACGTGAAGATACCGGTCCATCAGGCTCTTGTCGGCCAGGAGTTCCGCGCTGGTTCCCGTCCAGACGGAGCGGCCCTTTTCGAGGATGACGTGGCGGTCCGCGAAGGCGGCGAGGGCCTTCACGTTCTTGTCGATGACGAGAATGGACTGGCGTTCCCCGCGCAGGCGCTTCAGGCAGTCCCAGATTTCCGCCCGGATCAGGGGCGCCAGCCCCTCCGTCGCCTCGTCGAGGATGAGGAGCTTGGGGTTCGTCATGAGGGCGCGGCCGATGGCGAGCATCTGCTGCTCGCCGCCCGAGAGCTGCGTGCCGAGGTTGAGGCGGCGTTCCTTGAGGCGGGGAAAAAGCTCGTAGACCGCATCCAGTGTCCACCGGCGCGCGCCGCTGCGGGCCGACGCGGTGGCGACGAGGTTCTCCTCGACGGAGAGAGTCGGGAAGATCTGCCGGCCCTCGGGGACGAGGCCGATCCCGGTCTGGGCCACCCGATAGGGGGCGAGGCCGGTGACGACGGCGCCGTCGAAGCGCACCTCGCCCGCCTGGGGGCGCAGGAGGCCCATGATCGAGCGGATGGTGGTGGTCTTGCCCATGCCGTTGCGCCCGAGCAGGGTCACGACCTCCCCGGCGCCCACGTCGAGCGAGACGTCGAAAAGGACCTGGGCGGCGCCGTAGGAGGCCTGGAGATTGCGGACGGAGAGCATCAGACCATCTCCTCCTCGCCGAGATAGGCGGAACGGACCTCCGGGTTGGCGCGGATCCGCTCCGGCGTGTCCGTGGCGACGACGCGGCCGTAGACGAGAACGCTGATCCGGTCGGCCAGAGAGAAGACCGCATCCATGTCGTGCTCGATGAGCAGGATCGTCGTCCGGCTCCGCAGGCGGCGGAGGACCTCCACCACGCGGCGGGATTCGTCATGTCCGGTCCCGGCCAAGGGCTCGTCGAGGAGAAGCAGCTTGGGCTCCGTCGCAAGGGCGATGGCAAGCTCCAGCTGGCGCTTCTCGCCATGGGACAGAAGCCCGGCGGGGAGATGGGCGCGCGGCGCGAGGCCGACGAGGCCGAGGCACTCCATGGCCGGCTCGTTGAGCCGCCTCTCCCGCGCGGCGTTCCCGAACAGGCGGTAGCTGGAGCCCGAGCGCGCCTGGACCGCCAGAGCCACGTTCTCGAGGGCGCTGAATCCCGGCAGGACCGAGGTGATCTGGAAGGAGCGCGCCAGGCCGCGCCGGACGCGCTCGTGCATCGGCAGGCGGGTGATGTCCTCGCCGTCGAAGACGATGCGTCCGGACACGGAGGAGGCGAGGCCGGAAATCTGGTGGATGAGCGTCGTCTTGCCCGCCCCGTTCGGGCCGATGATCGCGTGCACCTCTCCTTCGGGGATGGACAGGCTCACGTCGTCGGTGACGACGAGGGCGCCATAGGTCTTGCGCAGATTCTGCAGCTCGAGAAGCGGCTTCGTCATCGTCTCAGACCTCCCGGCGCTCGGGACGGGCGCGGCCGAGCAGGCCCATGATCCCTCCGCGCGCGAACAGCACAATGAGGATCAGGAGCGGTCCGAACACCATCTTCCAGTTGTCGACCAGCCGCGCCTGCAGGTCGGCGCTCAGCATGAAGCCTGCGAGGTGGAGAAGCTCCGGCAGGAACTCCTCCAGGAGGAGGAAGGCCGCCGCGCCCAGGATCGCTCCGTGCAGGGTGCCGAGGCCGCCGAGGATGACCATGAAGATCAGCTCGCCCGAACGCTGCCAGGTCATGAAGGAGGGGCTGATGAACTCGGCCTGGTTGGCGAGAAGGAAACCCGCGAGCCCCGCCATCATGCCGCTGATCACATAGGCCAGGAGCTGGAACCGGAACGGCTGGAACCCGATGGCCTCCATCCGGATCGGGTTCTCCTTCGCTCCCCGCAGGACCCGACCGAAGCGCGACGCGACGACGGCGCGGGAGAAAAGATAGGTTCCGAGCAGGCAGACGAACGTGATGCCGTAGAAGGCCCGGTCGTCCTTGAGAAGCGGCGCGCCCGCCACGACGCTGCGGGCGGAGAGTGTCATCCCGTCGTCGCCGCCATAGGCGGCGAGGGAGGTCGCGAGGAAGTAGAGCATCTGGCCGAAGGCCAGGGTGATCATGATGAAGTAGACGCCCTTCGTGCGCAGGGAGATCGCGCCCGTGACGGCCGCGAAGAGGGCGGACACCGCCAGCGCGACCGGGATCTGCACCAGGGCATCCTCCACGCCGTGGCTCGCCAGGATGCCGACCGCATAGCCTCCGATGCCGAGAAAGGCGGCATGCCCGAAGCTGACCATGGCGCCGTAGCCGAGGATCAGGTCGAGAGACATGGCGGCGAGGCCGAGGATCATCACCCGCGTGAGGAGGGACAGCACGTAGCCCTCGGCGCCCGACAGGGGCGCGAGGACGGGGGCCGCCGCAAGGGCCAGGAAGAGCACGAGCGGCACCCGCTCGATCCGCGGGGAGGGAGCGGAAAAGGAGGCGGGGCGCGTCTGGGCGATGTCCGTCATGGCTGCACCCTAGCGCTTGGCGGGGAAGAGGCCGGAGGGCCGGAAGAACAGGATGGCCGCCATGAAGATGTAGATGAGCATGGGAGCGACGGCGCGGCCCGTCTGGCTGGCCGTGGCAGGGTCGAGGAAGAACCGCAGGAGGTTCGGGGCGAAGGAGCGGCCCACCGTGTCTACGAGGCCGATGAGGATCGCGGCCAGAAAGGCACCCCGGATCGACCCGATGCCGCCGATCACGATCACGACGAAGGCAAGGATGAGGATGTTGTCGCCCATGCCCGGCTCGACGGAGAGGATCGGCGCGACCATGGCGCCCGCAAACCCCGCGAGCATGGCTCCGAAGCCGAACACCACCATGAACAGGCGCTGGATGTTCACGCCGAGCGCCGAGACCATCTGCGGGTTGGTGGCGCCAGCCCGCACCAGCATGCCGACGCGCGTGTGGCTGACGAGCACGTAGAGAAGTCCCGCCACCGCCAGCCCAGCCGCGATGATCGCGAGGCGGTAGACGGGATAGAGCAGGCCGTCGGCGATCTCTACGGAGCCCGAAAGAATTTCCGGCACGGGCACGTTGAGGGGCGCGGCGCCCCAGATGAACTTCACGGCCTGGTTCAGGAACACGATCACGCCGAAGGTGGCGAGCACCTGGTCGAGATGGTCGCGGTCGTAGAGATGGCGGAAGACGAGTACCTCCAGGAGGAGCCCGAAGGCGAGGGCGGTCGGCAGCGCGAGAAGGAGCCCCCAGCCGAAATTTCCCGTCCAGGCGGTGAATGCGGCCACGAGGTAGGCTCCCACCATGTACTGGACGCCGTGTGCCAGGTTGATGAAATCCATGACGCCGAACACGAGCGTGAGGCCCGCGGCGATGAGGAACAGGATGAGCCCGAACTGAAGGCCGTTCAGGGCCTGAATGAAAAAGAGGGTCGGTGTCATCGGCGCTTCATGGGCGATGAGGAGCGAAGCCGCCCGGGCGCTTCCCGTTTGCGCATCGGCCGCGGGCGGTCCGCTCTTCTCGCGTTACGACGGACCGTCCCGGGATTACCCGGGACGGATTGGGGAAAGGCGCGGCTCAGTTCGTCGCCGCGCATTCCTTCGCATAGGCGTCCGTGTAGTCGTCGAACACCTTTTCCTCGATTTCCGTCTGGAACTTGCCGTCGGGCCGCTTGGCGACCTTCACAAGGTAGAAGTCCTGGATCGGGAAGCCGTTCGCGCCGAACTTGAAGTCGCCGCGCAGGGACTTGAAGTCCGCCTTCTTGAGGGCGGCGCGCAGGGCGTCCTTGTCCTCGGTCTTGCCGCCGGTCGCCTTGAGGGCGCTGTCGATCAGGAGGGCGGCGTCATAGGCGTGCATGGCGTAGGAGCCGGGGACGCTGTTGTAGGCCGCCTCGTATTCCTTCACGAAGGCCTTGTTCTGCGGCGTATTCAGGTTCGGCGCCCAGTTGGAGCCGCCGTACATGCCGACCGCGGCGTCCTGCTGCGCGGGAAGCGTCGACTCGTCCACCGTGAAGGCCGACAGGAAGGGAATGCGGTCGGCGAGGCCGGCGGCGCGGTACTGCTTCACCAGGTTCACGCCCATGCCGCCCGGCATGAAGGTGAAGATCGCGTCGGGCTTCATGGAGGCGATCTTCGCGAGCTCGGACTGGAAGTCGAGCGTGTTGAGCGGAACGTAGGATTCCTCGACGATCTCGCCCTTGTAGTGGCGCTTGAAGCCCGCCAGCGCGTCCTTGCCGGCCTGGTAGTTGGGCGCCAGCAGATAGACCCGCTTGTAGCCCCGGTCCTGGGCGACCTTGCCGAGGACCTCGTGGTTCTGGTCGTTCTGGTACGAGGTGGCGAAGAAATACGGGCTGCAGCTCTTGCCCGCGAGGTTGGACGGGCCGGCATTGGTGCTGATGTAGAAGGTCTTGGCGTCGACGATCGGCTTGTGCACCGCGACGGCGACGTTGGAGAAGATCGGGCCGACGACGAAGTCGACCTTGTCCCGCTCCAGAAGGCCTTTGACCTTGGTGACGGCGACGTCGGGCTTCAGCTCGTCGTCGACGACGATCACCTCCACGTCGCGCCCGCCGAGCTTGCCGCCCAGGTCCTTGAGCGCGAGCTGGAAGCCGTCCCTCGCCTGCTGGCCCAGCACGGCGGAGGGGCCCGAAAGGGTCAGAAGCAGGCCGACCTTCAGCTTCTCCTGCGCCAGGGCCGGCGATGCCGCGAGGCCGAAGGCGGCTGCAAGGCCGAGGCTCTTGATTGTCAGGTTCATCATCAACTCCCGAATGGCTGTTCCCTGCGCGCGGTGTGCCGCGCTGCGCGTCTTTCATCTCCGGCGGGGCGAAGGCGGCCCCGTTCAAGCGCGGCAGTAATCTGCCGCAAATCGAGCCGTCCGAACACTCCCTTTCGGCGGCGCCGGGCTGCTCGGACCACCTCTCCGGGATTGCCAAGCATTATTTGAAGCTTTAAATAATTTTGGGAATTCTTCAAGCGGATTGTTCCGCTGAGGCCGGCGCATCGAACGACGCCGGCCCGAAGCGACCGGACAGAGGAACGGACGATGGCTTACACGGCTCATGTCGACACTTTCGCGAAAGACAACCTTCCCCCGCAGGATCAGTGGCCGACCTTCCTCTTCGACCGGCCCGAGCTTCGGTATCCCGAGCGCCTGAACTGCGCGGCGGCCTTCCTGGACCGCTGGGTGGAGGAGGGCAGGGGCGACGCCCCCTGCCTCATCAGCCCGACCGAGACGCTCACCTACCGGGAGCTCCAGGAGCGCGTGAACCGGATCTGCAACGTGCTCGTGGGCAAGCTCGGCTTCGTGCCCGGCAACCGGGTGCTCCTGCGCTCCGCCAACAACCCGACGATGGTCGCGCTCTATCTCGCGGTGCTGAAGGCCGGTGGGGTCGTCGTGGCGACCATGCCGCTCCTGCGCGCGAAGGAGATCGCCTATCCCGTCGCCAAGGCCAAGATCGCCATTGCCTTCTGCGACCACCGGCTCGCGGAGGAGATGGAGAAGGCGCGGGCCATGTCCCCGGACCTGCGCCACGTGGTCTACTGGGGCTCCGGCGCGACCGACAGCCTCGAGGCCCTGCTGGCCGACGCCTCGCCGGAATTCCAGGCAGTCGAAACGGCGGCGGACGACGTATGCCTCATCGGGTTCACCTCCGGCACGACCGGCGAGCCGAAGGGCACCATGCATTTCCACAGGGACATGCTCGCGGTCTGCGACGCCTATGCCGGCAACATCCTGCGAGCCGAGCCGTCGGACCGCTTCATCGGATCGCCCCCGCTCGCCTTCACCTTCGGGCTGGGCGGCATCGTCCTTTTCCCGATGCGGATCGGCGCCTCCACGGTGCTTCTGGAGAAGGCGGGGCCCGACGACCTGCTGCCGGCGATCGCCAAGTATCGGGCAACGATCTGCTTCACGGCGCCGACAGCGTACCGGGCCATGATTCCGAAGCTGAAGGACCACGACATTTCCAGCCTGCGCAAATGCGTCTCCGCAGGCGAGCCGCTGCCCAAGGACACCTTCAACGCCTGGAAGGCGGCGACCGGCATCAGCCTCATGGACGGCATCGGAGCCACGGAGATGCTCCACATCTTCATCGCGGCGCGTGAGGAGGAGATCCGGCCCGGAGCGACGGGAAAGCCCGTTCCCGGCTACGAGGCGAAGATCGTCGACGAGGAGGGGCGCGACCTGCCGCCCGGCTCCATCGGCCGCCTCGCCATCCGCGGCCCGACCGGCTGCCGCTATCTCGCGGACGAGCGGCAGCGGAAGTACGTCCAGAACGGCTGGAACATCAGCGGCGACACCTACCTCATGGATGAGGACGGCTACTTCTGGTACCAGGCCCGCTCCGACGACATGATCGTCTCCGCCGGCTACAACATCGCCGGTCCCGAGGTGGAGGCGGCGCTGCTCACCCATCCGGCCGTCGCCGAGTGCGGCGTGGTCGGCGTGCCCGATGCGGAGCGCGGCATGATCGTGAAGGCCTACGTCGTCCTGCGGGACGGCCATGCTCCCGGCCCCGAGCTGACGAAGGCGCTGCAGGACCACGTCAAGGCCGAGATCGCCCCCTACAAGTACCCGCGGGCCATCGAGTACATGGACAGGCTTCCCCGGACGCAGACGGGCAAGCTCCAGCGTTTCGCCCTGCGCCAGCTCGCGCAGCAGGGGGGTGAGACCGCCTCCAGCCGGGCTTCCGCCGCTTGATCTGGAATTGCTTTAAGCTTAAAATAATTTCCGTTCACTCTCGGGTGTGGCTCTCATGAAAACGGCAATCGTCGGCGGCGGCCCGGCCGGGCTCTACTTCGCGATCCTGATGAAGAAGCATCGGCCGGAGGCCGAGGTGACCGTCTACGAGCGCAACCGCGCCGACGACACCTTCGGCTTCGGCGTGGTGTTCTCCGATGCGACCCTCGACAATTTCGAGAGGTACGACCGGCCGAGCTACGAGCGCATCACCCGCGAGTTCGCGTACTGGGACGACATCGCCATCCACTTCAAGGGCACCGAGCACCGGATCGGCGGCAACGGGTTCTGCGGCTGCTCCCGCCGCACCCTTCTCCTCATCCTCCAGGACCGCGCGGCCGAGCTCGGCGTGAAGCTGCACTACGAGGCCGAGGTGGACGACGAGGCCCTGTTCGCGGATGCCGATCTCGTCGTCGTGGCGGACGGCATCAACAGCCGCTTCCGCGAGCGTTATGCGGACCACTTCCAGCCCGAGGTGGACCTGCGCCCCAACAAGTTCGCCTGGATGGGCTCCACCCGGCCCCTCGATGCCTTCACGTTCATCTTCCAGGAAACGGAATGGGGTCCGTTCATCGCCCATGCCTACCAATACGAGGCGAACCGCTCGACCTGGGTGTTCGAAACCGATCCGGAAACCTTCGAGCGCGCGGGGCTCGGCCACATGAGCGAGGCCGAATCCGCCGCCCTGATGGAGAAGGTCTTCGGCTGGTTCCTCGGGGGGCACAAGGTCCTGACGAACCGCTCCATCTGGCGCAATTTCCCGATGATCCGGAACAAGCGCTGGGTGCGCGGCAACATGGTGCTGCTCGGCGACGCGAAGGCGTCGGCGCATTTCTCCATCGGCTCCGGCACCAAGCTCGCCATGGAGGATGCCATCGCGCTCTACGAGGCGTTCCGCCGCGATCCTTCCGTCGACGGGGCGCTGGCGCTCTACGAGACCGGCCGGCGCGAGGAGGTCGAGAAGACGCAGCACGCCGCCGACGTTTCGCTCGTCTGGTTCGAGCACGTCGCCCGCTTCTGGGACTTCGACCCGGTGCAGTTCTCCTTCGGCGTCATGACGCGCTCGAAGGCGATCACCTACGACAACCTGCGCCTGCGCGCCCCCGACTTCGTCGCCGAGGTCGACCGGATGTTCGCGAAGCAGGTGCGGAAGGCAGGGTTCGACGTTCCCGTCGACAGGCCCGCGGCGCCCATGTTCCAGCCGCTCCGCCTGCGCGACATGGTTCTCGCGAACCGGGTCGTGATGTCGCCCATGGACATGTACTCGGCGGTGGACGGCGTTCCCGGCGACTGGCACCTGGTCCACTACGGCTCGCGGGCGACGGGCGGGGCAGGGCTCGTCTTCACCGAAATGACCTGCGTGTCGCCGGAGGCGCGGATCACCCTCGGCTGCACGGGCATGTGGAACGACGAGCAGGAGGCGGCCTGGAAGCGCATCGTGGATTTCGTCCACACCCATTCCGCCGCGAAGATCTGCCTCCAGCTCGGCCATGCGGGCCGCAAGGGCGCGACCAAGCTCATGTGGGAGGGAATCGACCGGCCGCTGGAGGAGGGGGCCTGGGACATCTGCTCCGCCTCGCCGATTCCCTATTTCCCGGACAGCCAGGTCCCGCGCGAGGTCACGCGGGAGGACATGGACCGGATCAAGGCGCAGTTCGTGGCCGCCGCCGAGCGCGGCGAGAGGGCCGGGTTCGACATGCTCGAACTCCACTGCGCCCACGGCTATCTCCTCGCCAGCTTCATCTCGCCGCTGACCAACCGGAGGACGGACGAATACGGCGGCTCCCTGGAGAACCGCCTGCGCTTTCCGCTCGAGGTCTTCGACGCCATGCGCGAGGTCTGGCCCGCGCACAAGCCCATGTCGGTGCGCATCTCCGCGACCGACTGGGCCGAGGGCGGCACGACCGGCGACGACTCGGTCGCCATCGCCCGCGCCTTCGCGGAGCATGGGGTCGATCTCGTCGACGTCTCCACGGGCCAGACCGTGCGGGAGGCCCGGCCGATCTACGGGCGCATGTTCCAGACGCCGTTCGCCGACCAGGTCCGCAACGAGGCCCGGGTCGCGACCATGTGCGTCGGCAACATCACCACGGCGGACCAGGTGAACACGATCCTCGCGGCAGGCCGCGCCGATCTCGTCGCCCTCGGTCGTCCCCATCTCGTCGATCCGTTCTTCGCCATGAAGGCGGCTGCCTGGTACGGGGCCGGCGACATCCATTGCCCGCCCCAGTACCTTCCGGGTAAGGACCAGATCTTCCGTAACTCCGTTCGCGACCGGCAGGACTTCGAGGATCTCAAGATCCGCGCCCGGCCGAAGACGCGGGCCGAGCTGAAGATGGAGGCGGGAGAAACGTCTCTCGCCGCGGAATGAGATGAGCGGAAACGATCTTCAGGGGCGCCACGCCCTCGTCACGGGCGGGGGGCGCGGCATCGGACGGGCCATCGCGGAGGCCCTGACGCAGGCAGGCGCGACCGTGACCGTCACCGGCCGCGATCGTGCCGCTCTCGAGAGTGCGGTGCGCCAGGGGGCCGCGCGCGGCTTCGCGGTCGCGGACGTGACGGACCGTGAGGCCGTCGTCGCGGCCGTTCGCGAGGCGGCCGCCGGACGCGGTCCCGTCGACCTGCTGATCGCCAACGCGGGCGCGGCGGAATCCCTGCCCTTCCTCAAGTCCGGGCCGGACGTGTTCCGCCGGATGCTCGACGTGAACCTCCTCGGGGTCGCCAACGCGGCCCAGGCGGTGCTCGGGTCGATGATCGAGCAGGGATTCGGGCGCATCGTCGCCGTCGCCTCGACGGCAGGTCTGAAAGGCTATCCTTATGTCACGGCCTATTGCGCCGCCAAGCACGCGGTTGTGGGGCTGGTCCGGTCGCTCGCCCTGGAAACCGCCCGGACGGGCGTGACCGTCAACGCCGTCTGCCCCGGCTTCACGGACACGGACCTCGTTGCGGAGAGCCTGGACCGCATCGTGGAGAAGACCGGCCGCAGCCGTGAGGAGGCGCTGGGCGAGTTCGTGAAGCACAATCCTCAGGGGCGTCTCGTCGATCCGAAGGAGGTCGCCGATGCCGTGCTCTGGCTGTGCGGCGACAACGCGCGCTCCGTCACCGGGCAGGCCATCGCCGTTGCGGGAGGGGAGATCTGACATGAGCGATCAGGCCATCCCTCTCGATGCCGAGACCAAGGCGGTCGAGATGCCCGAGGACCACCGCGACGAGCTTCGGCTGTGGCTGCGCCTCCTCACCTGTTCGAATCTCATCGAGGGTGAGGTGCGGCGCCGCCTGCGCGAGCGCTTCGACGTCACGCTTCCGCGCTTCGACCTGATGGCGCAACTCGACAAGGCCCCCGATGGGATGACCCTTTCCGACCTGTCCAGGCGGATGATGGTCTCGAACGGGAATCTGACCGGGCTCGTGGACCGGCTCGTCGCCTCCGGCCATCTCGACCGCCGGGTGTCCGAGTTCGACCGGCGGGCGCAGATCATCCGGCTCACGCCCGCCGGCCAGGCGGAGTTCCGGGCCATGGCCGCCGAGCACGAGTCCTGGATCGCCGAGCTGTTCGGTGACCTCACGCAAAAGGAGCAGCGCGACCTCATGCGCCTTCTCGCCAAGACCAAGCTTTCCGCCCGCCGCGCCATGTCGGGAGACGCGTCATGACCCATGCCGCCAATCCGGTCACGCTGCCGCTGTCGGAATATCGTCCGCGTCATTTCCTTCTCTCCGTCCAGGGGCCCGTGGCGACGGTCACGCTCAACCGGCCGGAGAGGAAGAACCCGCTCACCTTCGAGAGCTACCGGGAGCTGACCGACTTCTTCCATGCCTGCGCCAGGGACGAGGGGATAAAGGCCGTCGTGGTGACCGGCGCGGGCGGCAACTTTTCCTCCGGCGGCGACGTCTTCGAGATCATCGGCCCCCTGGTCGAGATGAACACGAAGGGGCTGACGGCCTTCACCCGGATGACCGGCGAACTGGTCAAGGCCATGCGCGCCGCGCCGCAGCCCATCGTCGCCGCGGTGGACGGGATCTGCGCCGGGGCCGGCGCGATCGTTGCCATGGCGTCGGACCTGCGTCTGGCGACACCGGCGGCGCGGGTGGCCTTCCTGTTCAACAAGGTGGGGCTGGCGGGCTGCGACATGGGCGCCTGCGCGATCCTGCCCCGGATCGTCGGGCAGGGGCGGGCCTCAGAGCTGCTCTATACGGGCCGTTTCATGAGCGCCGAGGAGGGCGAGCGCTGGGGCTTCTTCAACCGTGTCGTCGCAGCGGAAAGCCTCCTCGCCGAGGCCGGGGAACTCGCCCGCGCCATCGGCACCGGGCCGACTTACGCCAACACGATGACCAAGCGGATGCTCGCCATGGAATGGGCGATGTCCGTCGAGGAAGCCATCGAGGCCGAGGCGGTCGCCCAGGCCCTGTGCATGACGACGGAGGATTTCGCCCGCGCCTACCATGCCTTCGCGAGGAAGGAAAAGCCGGTATTCCAGGGAGACTGACGTGATCGATTCGAGCTATCTCTCCTGGCCGTTCTTCGAGGAGCGCCACAGACGCTACGCCCATGCGCTTGCGGAATGGGCGGATACGGCGCTGGAGGACAACGGTCACGAGGACGTGGACGCCACCTGCCGCGCCCTCGTGCGGCGGCTCGGCGAGGAGGGCTGGCTCAAGGCGGTCGTTCCGCAGGATTACGGCGGTCTGAGCCCGGCCTTCGACGTCCGCCTGCTCTGCCTGTCGCGGGAGACGCTGGCCTATCGGGACGGCCTTGCGGACTTCGCCTTCGCCATGCAGGGGCTCGGCACCGGCGCGGTGACCCTGTTCGGCTCCGACGCCCTGAAGCACCGCTATCTGCCCCCCGTCGCCCGCGGCGAAGCGATTGCCGCCTTCGCCCTGTCGGAGCCCGAGGCGGGTTCGGATGTCGCTGCCATGAGCACCACGGCGCATCCCGACGGACCCGGCCATGTGCGGATCGACGGGGTGAAGACCTGGATCTCCAACGGCGGGATCGCGGATCATTACGTGGTCTTCGCCCGGACCGGGGAGGGGCCCGGCGCCAAGGGCCTTTCGGCGTTCATGGTCGATGCGGACGCCCCCGGCCTCACCGTGGAGGACCGGATCGAGGTGATCGCGCCGCACCCCCTGGCGACCCTGCGTTTCGACGGCTGCCGCGTTCCGGTCGGACAGCGGATCGGCGCGCCGGGGGAGGGCTTCAAGGTCGCGATGGCGACGCTCGACGTCTTCCGGTCCACTGTCGGCGCCGCCGCCCTCGGCTTCGCGCGGCGGGCGATGGATGAGGCGTTGCGGCATGCCGCGACGCGGCGGCTCTTCGGAGCCCCCCTCGCGGATCTCCAGATGACGCAGGCGGCGCTCGCGGACATGGCGACCCTCGTGGATACGGCGGCCCTCGCCGTCTACCGCGCCGCCTGGACCAAGGACCAGGGCGCGCCGCGGGTCACGCGCGAGGCCGCGATCGCCAAGATGCACGCGACCGAGGCCGCCCAGACCGTGATCGACAAGGCGGTGCAGATCTTCGGCGGCGCGGGCGTACGCAAGGGCTCCAAGGTCGAGGAACTGTACCGGGACATCCGCGCCCTGCGGATCTATGAGGGCGCGACCGAGGTCCAGAAGGTGGTCATCGCCCGCGAGATGCTGAAGCTGCTCGCGGCACGCGACGCCGCGGGCGGACCGGTCGAGAGGGTCTCGGCATGACGGACGAGGCCATGGCAGTGCCGCGGGAGACGGCTGCCGCCGCGCGCCGGAGGGACCTTGCCGGGCCGGTGCCTGCCGGCGCCTGGCGGACGGAAGTTCCGGTCCGCTTCTCCCATTGCGATCCGGCCGGCATCGTCTACTTCGCCCGCTATTTCGACATGCTCAACGGCGTGGTGGAGGACTGGTTCTCCGAGGCGCTCGGCATCGACTACCACGACATGATCGGCCGCAGGCGCACGGGCCTGGGCTTCGCGAGCGCGGGAGCCGAGTTCCTCTCGCCCGGTTTCATGGGAGACCGGCTCACCTGCGCCGTCACCGTGGAGCGGATCGGCCGCTCCTCCCTTACGTTCCGCATCCATGCGAGTCGCGGCGACGAGCCTGTCTTCGCCGCCCGCCTCGTCATGGTCACCACATCCCTGGACACTCACCGCTCGATCCCGCTGCCCGACGATTTGCGCGCGGCGCTGGAGCGCTATTGGGAGAGCTGCAAGTGAAAACCGCCATGAGCGCGCAGGCGCCGTCCGACCGTTCCGATGTTCCCGAGATCCTGCACCCCAAGAACTGGCCTGTCCCGAAAGGCTATTCCAACGGCATGATGGCCGAAGGCCGGCTCATCGTGACCGGCGGCATCGTCGGCTGGGACGAGCACGGGGTCTTCGCGAAAGGGTTCGTCGCCCAGGCCCGGCAGACGCTGCTCAACATCCGCGCGATCCTGGAGGAGGGCGGGGCCGGGCCGCAGCACCTGATGCGGCTCACCTGGTACGTGGTCGACATCGACGACTATCTCGCCAACCTTCGCGATCTGGGAAGGGCGTACCGGGAGGTCATCGGCCCCCATTATCCCGCCATGGCGCTGGTGCAGGTGGTCCGCCTCGTCGAGAAGGAGGCCCTGGTCGAGATCGAGGCGACTGCCGTCGTCCCGAGCGGCGCCTGAGCCCCGAAGCTTCGAGACGAATGGGCCGTCCGGCACGGCGGACCGGAAGAGGGGCGTAGAGGCCTTCACCGAGAAGCGCCCGAGTCCCTGCTTGCGGCCGGCCTTTTTTCCTGGCACCGAGTGTGCGACCCCAAGCCACGGCCGCGCCGGACCTGTGCTATCGGCCGGGACGGAACTCCCCGATGCTCGAAGACCAGAATCTCCTGATCAACCAGTTCTTCACCCTCTGGGCCATGCTCGATCCGATCAGCCACCTTCCCCTCTTCCTCGGGGCGACGGCGGAGCTCGACCGCGGGGAGCGTCGCCGCGCGGCCACGATGGCGGTCGGGTTCGCCTTCCTCATCCTGGTGTTCTTCGGTCTGGCGGGGCAGTACCTCCTCCACGCGATGGGGATCTCCCTCGTCTCCTTCCAGATCGCGGGAGGGATCATCCTGCTCCTGTTCTCGATCTCGATGGTGCTTTCCGAGCCGCCCTCGGTGGAGAAGGTCAAGGCCGCCGCTTCCAGCAATGCCCTGAACGTCGCCGTCTATCCCCTGGGAACGCCGATCGTCGCCGGCCCCGGGGCCATGCTGTCCATCATCATCCTGACCGACAACAACCGGTTCACGCTGCCGCAGCAGATGTCGACCTTCGGCGTGCTCGCGGTGGTGCTCGGCATCCTCCTCGCGATCTTCCTCCTCGGCGACACCATCGGGCGCCTGATCGGCCGCGGCGGGACCAATGTGCTGCGCCGGGTCATGGGGGTGATCCTCGCCGCCCTGTCCGTGAACCTGATCGTCTCCGCCCTGGCCCAATGGCTGAACCTTCCCCCGATCTGAGGCCCGGGACGGTCTATCCCACGGGAAAGTGGAACAAGTTTCTTGATTAGCCGGCAACCTGATTGCCGGAAGGCTCCAAGGGGACTAAGCAGGATGTTTGGATGCCGCCGCACCCCTTGAGGAATGAATGTCCGCCACCGCCGTCCTGATCCATCTCCTCGGAGAGATCGCCCTGCTTCTGTGGGGCATCAACATGGTCAACAGCGGGGTCCAGCGCGCCTTCGGGAGCGACCTGCGGTGGATCCTCGGCGTCGGCCTCAGGACGCGGCTCCGGGCCTTCCTCGCAGGCCTCGGCGTCACCACCGTGCTTCAGAGCAGCACGGCGACGGCGCTCATGGTGGCCTCCTTCGCGGCGGGCGGAGCCGTGGACCTCGTGCCGGCGCTCGCCGTCATGCTCGGGGCGAACGTGGGCACCACCCTCATCGTCCAGGTGCTCTCCTTCGACATCACCCTGATCTTCCCCGTTCTGATCTTCGGCGGCTACATGGGCTTCCGCAGGGGCTCCTCGAGCCGGGCGAGGGACCTCGGCCGCGTCGTCATCGGCCTCGGCCTGATGCTGCTCTCGCTCCATCTCCTCACCGAGACGATCCGGCCGATCGAGTCCTCGGTGGTGCTCAAGAGCCTCCTGGCCTCCATCGCGCCGGATCCGCTCATCCTGGTCCTGCTGGCGGCGGCCTTCGCCTGGGCGGCCCATTCGAGCGTCGCGGCCCTGCTCTTCATCATGTCGCTCGCCTCGGCCGGGGTGATCGATGCGCATTCCGCGCTCGCCATGGTGCTCGGCGCCAATCTCGGCAGCTCGCTCAACCCGCTTCTGGAAGGCACGGGCGGCGACCCGGTGAAGCTCAGGGTTCCGTTCGGGAATCTCGCGATGCGGGTTCTCGGCTGCGCCGTGGCGCTGCCGCTGATCGGTCCGCTCCTTGCGGTCATGAACCTGTTCGATCCGAACCCGGCGCGGCTCGCGGCCAATTTCCATACGCTGTTCAACGTGGCCCTGGCGTTCCTGTTCATCCTGCCGCTGCCGTGGATCGCCGATCTCCTCTTCAAGCTGTTCCCCGAGAAGGTTCGGGCATCCGATCCCGGCGTGCCGCAATACCTCGACAGCGACGCTCTCGACACGCCTTCCGTTGCGCTCTCGAATGCGGCGCGGGAGGTGCTGAGGATGGCCGACATCGTCGAGACCATGCTGCGCGGCTCCCAGGACCTGTTCCACGAGGGCGACGTCTCCCGGGTGGAGGCCATCAGCAGGACGGACGACGTGATCGACCGCCTCTACAGCGCCGTGCGCCGCTACCTCAGCTCCATCAATCACGAGGCCCTGAGCGACGAGGAGGCGAAGCGCCTGTCGGACATCCTGGCGTTCGCGATCAACCTGGAGCACATCGGCGACATCATCGACAAGAACCTGATGGAGCTTGCGGCCAAGCGCATCAAGAACCACCTGCGCCTGCCCAAGGACAGCCTCAAGGACATCGACGACATGCACGCCAAGCTCCTCGAGCATCTCCAGCTGGCGGCCTCCGTCCTGATGTTCCAGGACATCGGCTCGGCCCGCCGGCTGGTCGCGGAGAAGGAGCGCTTCCGCGACCTGGAGCGGGCCATCACGCAGCGCCACTTCGAGCAGCTGCGCTCCGGCAAGACGGTGGGCGATACCTCCGCGCTCCAGCTCGACATCGTGCGCGACCTGAAGCGGATCGAGGCGCATATCGCGGCGACGGCGCACTCCCTACTCGAGCAGAGCGGGGATCTGAAGCCGAGCCGCCTGAGCTCCTGATCAGAAGGTCAGGCCCCGGTCCTTGAGGCTCTGCCAGTCCAGGTAGCGAACGGGCTCCGGTATCCCGATATCCTCTCTCTCATGATCCGACAGATGGCTGAGATTGGTGATGAGCGGCGTTTTCCGGGGCCGGGGCGCAGGCATCAGCCACAGCCTCAGGCGCAGCCAGACGCTCTCGACGCCGCGGAGGCGGCGCGAATCCTCGTATTTCATGGCGATTCATCCGATTGATAGGGCGGGGCAGCGCTGCCCCTGCGACGACCCTGAAGATGCGCCTCGAGCCGATCCTTGACAAAGCAAAAGGCAGATGGCTGGCATAAGGCAGCCTTATGGAATGGCCATGTCCAAACTTCCTCCCATGAGCGCCGTCCGTGTTTTCGAGGCGGCGGCGCGGCACGAGAGCTTCACGCGCGCCGCCGAGGAACTCGGCATGACCCAGGCGGCGGTCAGCTATCAGATCAGGATGCTCGAAGACCGGATCGGCGCGCCGCTGTTCACCCGGCATCCCCGGAACGTCAGGCTGACGGAGCGGGGGCGGCAGCTCGCTTCCGCCGTCACCGAGGCCTTCGACCTGCTGCGCGCTGCCTTCGCGGGCATCGACGAGACGGTCCAGGCGACCCTGCGGATCACAACCCTCGCCACCCTGGCGGCGAACTGGCTCATTCCTCGCCTCGGGCGCTTCCAGCAGCTGCACCCCAACATCGCGGTCCAGGTGCACGTCGACCAGCACATCCTGGATTTCACGGAGCACGATTTCGACGTCGGCATCCGCAGCGGCCAGGGTGTGTGGCCGGGATTGGAGGCCCAGCTGCTGTTCCCGAACCAGTTCACGCCCGTGTGCAGTCCGGAACTGGCGGGACGGGTCCATCTGCGCGAGCCGCTCGACCTGCTCAAGCTGCCGCTGATCGCCCCCAGCGACCCCTGGTGGAAGGAATGGTTCGAAGCCGCCGGAATCCCGGACGTCGACCTGTCCGACCGGCCGGACTATTACCTCGGCACCCAGCAGTATGACGGAATGGCGGCGATGGCCGGACAGGGGGTCGCCCTGGTGAATCCCTACTTCTTCCGGGCGGACCTCGCCGCCGGCCGGCTCGTGCAGCCGTTCGATCTCGTCGTGACGGCGAATCGCAGCTACTGGCTGGTCTACCCCAAGGCGCGGCGCAGGGCGCCGAAGGTCCAGGCCTTCCGGGAATGGCTGACGAGCGAGGTGGCGAGCGACGCGGAAAAGGCGCTGCCCGCCGGGTCGCGGCAGATCGTGGCCTGACGGCAGCCCTCGCTCGCCGGAAGCGGTCGGACGGCTACTCCGCCGCCCTTGCCTCCAGGCTCGCCGCGGCCCTGAGCCCGACGAGGCGGGTGAGGAGGGCCGGATCCTTGAGAATCGCCATACGCTCCTTGGGCTTGAGCCAGCCGAGCACCTCCTCGACGGTCTCCGCGTCCGCGAGCTTGGCCTCGGCCAGGGCGCGGTCCGTCTCGATCTCGCCGCGCTTGCGGCGGGAGGCGGGCGAGAGCATTTCCACATGGCGCTCGCGCAGCTCCGGATCGCAATAGAGCGCGAGGAGCCCGTCCTGCTCGTCGAAGCCGAAGGATGCGTTGCGCCGTTGCAGTTCGTTCGCGCGCACGGCGATGGGGGGAGGCACATGCTCCTCCGGCGTGCGCAGGAGGCCGAGGCGCTTGAGGGCGAGACCCGCCCCAAGCTGGCCGCTCAGCCACGAGAGGGGGATCGCCAGGAGAAGGCCCAGGATCGTGGGCGACATCCACAGGAAGAGGGAAGTGGCGATCATGAAGGCGGATATCCCGCTCAGGGCGCCGAGAACCGTGTGCCAGCGATGGCGGCGGACGATGTCCTTGAACGGAATGGAGCCGTCGTCCCGGCGCTGCGGCTGCCAGCCCGTGTCCCGCCCGAGCAGGATCTGGAACACCGAACCCGACTGGATCAGCATGAGGATCGGCGCCAGAAGGGCCGAGAGCACCATTTCGATGAGGGTCGACAGAACGACCCGGATCGCGCCCCCCGAAGCCCGCCGCTCCTTTCCGCGCAGCAGGACGAGGAGCATGCCGAAGATCTTCGGCGCGAGCAGGATCCCCATGGTGAGGGCGAAGAGGGCAAGGGCGCGCTCGGGGTCGAACCGCGGCCAGATGGGATAGAGGCGGAAGTCGCGGGCGAAGTATTCCGGCCGGATGTAGGTCGTCTGCAGCACGAGGGCGATACCGACGATGAGCTGGAACAGCCAGAACGGAGACGCCAGGTAGGACATGATTCCCGTGGCGAAGTGCTGGCGGGTGGGCAGCTTGAGGCCCCGCGTCCCGATCACCCGCATGTGCTGGAGGTTGCCCTGGCACCAGCGGCGGTCGCGCGCCGAGAGATCGATGAGGGAGGGCGGGCTCTCCTCGTAGGACCCCTCGAGACTGGGCAGCATGTACACGTCCCAGCCGGCCCGGCGCATGAGCGCCGCCTCGACGAAGTCGTGGCTGAGGATGTGGCCTCCCAGCGGCGGCTTGCCCTTCAGGTCGGGCAGGCCGGCCTGCTCCGCGAAGGCCCGGGTGCGGATGATCGCGTTGTGTCCCCAGTAGTTCCCGTCGCGGCCCATCCAGACCGACAGGCCCATGGCGATCACCGGACCGGTGACCCTCGCCGCGAACTGCTGGAGACGCGCGAACAGGGTGTTGCGGTTGATGATGAGCGGCAGGGACTGGATGATTCCCGCGTCGGGATCCGCTTCCATGGCCGCCGCGAGGCGCACGATGCACTCGCCCGTCATCAGGCTGTCCGCGTCGAGGACCAGCATGTGCTCGTAGTGCCCGCCCCAGCGGGTCACGAAATCGGCGATGTTCCCGGCCTTGCGATGGTGGTTCTTCTCCCGGTGGCGGTAGTAGAACCGGGCCCGGGATCCGAGGCGCCGGCGCAGGTCGAGGAAGGCCCTCTCCTCGGCGATCCACGCCTCGGGGTCAGTGGTGTCGGAGAGGATGAAATAGTCGAAATGGGCTCCGAGACCCGTGGCCTCCACGGATTCGTAGATCGCCTCGATGGCGGCGAAGGTCCGCGCGGTCTGCTCGTTGTAGACCGGCATCACGATGGCCGTGCGGCTCGCCAGGGCCTGCGGAAGGGCCGGCGGAGTCCGGGGCTGCGTCAGCAGCGCGAGGAAGCCGAGGACGGCGCTGGTGAAGGCGAGCGCGATCCACGAGAAGTTGACGGTGAACAGGGCGACCAGCAGCCACTGGAGCACGGTGGTCCGGCTGACCGACACCACCTGGTACATCTCGTAGGTGCCGTAACCGGTCAGGACCAGAGCGCCGCCGAACACGAACAGCCGCGCCAGGTAGGTCGGCCACCGGGGACGCCGCACGATCGGCTTGCGCTCCTGCGAGGCGGACCAGCGCCAGAGCGACTGGGTGGGCATCTCGAGGCGGTTCTCGGGCGGCATGCTGGGTTCTGACCGCCCGGCCGTGGCGTTCTTCGAGTCAGGACCTACGGTGTCCAACGATAAAGCCATGTTTCGCTAATCTGCTTCCCGCCAGCTTCGAGAATGAGACGCATCTCACACGCGTTTTCGTTCCCGGGGTCAAGTTCGAACACGACGCGAACCGCCTTCCGTTCCGGATAAGGCCAGACCTTAAGGTTCTGAAATGAACCCGGGCTGACCGTAAGGACGGATTTAAGGTCCGCGGGAAGATTGTCACCCAACGAATCGCCGGAAAATTCGATGGCGAAGCGCCGCCTCCGGCCGCTCGAACCCCGCCCCACCCGCGTCGACGCGACGGTCGCGAGGGGCGGTCGCTCGGGCGGGGTCCAGCACCAGTACTGGCGGTAGGCGAAGGGCACCTCTGCGCCTGCCGGCATCGGAGCCTTGGGGCGCCAGTAGGCGAGAATGTTGTCGTTGATCTCGGCGTCGGTCGGGATTTCGAGAAGCTGCACGCTGCCCTGCGACCACTCCCCAAGGGGCTCGACCCAAAGGCTGGGCCGCCGCTCGAATCGGTTCTCGTCGTCCTGGAAGGTGTCGAAGGACCGGTCGCGCTGAATGAGGCCGAAGCCCCGGGGGGATTCGTCCACGAAGGCCGAGATCTGCAGCGTTTCCGGATTCTGGAGGGGGCGCCAGAGCCACTCGCCCTTGCCGTTCAGCATCTGAAGGCCGGTCGATTCGTAGACCGCCGGCCGGAAATCGTCCGCATTGCGCCGGTCGTTGGCGCCGTAGAAGTAGGTGGAGCCCATCCCGCCGAGGCCGACGTGATCGAGGTTGACCCTGGGGAAGAGGGTCATCTCCACGTCGACGATGGTCATGTCGCCCGGCCGGAAGGTCATGCGCAGCGCCGCCGAGGCGGATTCGGAGTCGATGATGCCGTGGGCGGTCAGGCTGTTGCTGCCGATGGCCGGCCGCTCGAGCCAGAAGGCCCGGAAGGCCGGAAACTCCTCGCCCTTGGGGTCCGCGGGCTTCAGGGTCAGGGCCCTGGCGATGGCGCCGAAGTTCTGGCCGCGCGCAATGGCGCGGAAAAACGTCGCACCCTGGACGATGGCGAAGTCGAACGGCGGGCCGTCGCTCGACGTGGCGATGAGCCGGAAGCCCGAAAACCCGATGTCGCCGAGATTGGCCGGAACGTTGATGCGGCCGAACTCGAACTTGGACGGCTCGTAGCCGACCCGCCGCACGGCTCCGTCCTCGACGAGGAAGATCTCGACGGTGTTGGTGAAGACGAAACCGCGGTGGAGGGGCTCGACGGCGATTCCCCGGCCCTCGTTCATCCAGATGGGCTGCTGCAGGGACTTGATGCCGATATACTGTTCGTAGTTGAGGTTGGAGAAGACGTCCGGCAGGTCGTTCGGCGGCGCCACGTAAGGCTTCTTGGCGAGCTGCCGCGCGATGTCCGCCACCACGGCGGGATCGAACGGCTGGCCGTTGCCCATGCGGGCCTGGACGATGGCCTGGAAAGTCTGGGCCTGGCTCTGGGCGCGAAGGGAAGGCGCGTATGCGAGGCCGGCGAGGGACACGCCAAGATAGGCCAGCATATCGCGCCGGCGGGGATGGGAAAGACGCGAAGCCATCGGAACCGGCACGGCGATACTCATGAGTGAACAGGGCTGATCAGCCAGAAGTGCGTGAGGCCGTACATATCAGCAAAGCGGGGGAGGAAGGAAACGAATTGGTGGTGTATGCCGCCATTTAGTCATCGGGCAATTGCCCGAACGCCCCGGAATGGGCTAGCAGCCGTTGAAAGCGTCTTTGGATCGAAACCCTATGACATCGTCCATCTCCTCTCCTGCGCCGTCCCGGAGCTGCCTCGCCGTCGTTCTCGCCGCCGGCGAAGGAACGCGGATGAAGTCCTCGAAGCCGAAGGTCCTGCACGCGGTCGCGAACCGTTCCATGCTCGGCCACGTCCTCGCCACGGTCACGGCAGCAGGGGCGGACCGGGTCGCGGTGGTCGTCGGCCCCGACCGTGATGACGTTGCGAAAGAAGCGCGCCGGCACGTGGCGGACGCGGAGATCTTCGTGCAGCGGGAACGGCTGGGGACCGGGCATGCGGTGCTCAGCGCCCGGGAGGCACTTGCGCGCCGGCCGGACGACGTGATCGTGGTCTATGCGGATACGCCCCTCGTGAGCCGGGAGACCCTGTCCCGGCTCAGGGCGCCGCTCGCCCAGGGCGCGGCCATCGTCTGCCTGGGCTTCGAGGCGCAGGACCCCACCGGCTACGGGCGCCTGATCATGTCGGGCGACGAGCTTCTCGACATCCGGGAGCACAAGGACGCGAGCGAGGCGGAGCGGGCGATCCGCCTGTGCAACGGCGGCCTCATGGCCCTGCGCGGCGACATCGCGCTCGCGATCCTCGACAAGATCGAGAACAGGAACGCGAAACAGGAATACTACCTGACCGACGCGGTGGCGATTGCCCGCGCCCTCGGGCACAGGGCCGTCGCCGCCACCGTGCCGGAGGAGGAGGTGCACGGCGTCAACGACCGGGCGCAGCTCGCCCAGGCCGAACGCATGATCCAGGACCGGCTGCGCCAGGACGCCATGGCCGCCGGCGTGACGCTGGTGGCGCCGGAAACCGTCTTTCTCAGCTACGACACGAAGCTCGGTCGGGATGTGGTCGTCGAGCCGCACGTGGTGTTCGGACCCGGCGTCGTCGTCGAGGACGGAGTGGTCGTCCACAGCTTCAGCCACCTGGAGGGCACCCGCATCGCGGCGCAGGCGACCATCGGCCCGTTCGCGCGGCTCAGGCCTGGAGCCGAGATCGGCCCGAAGGCGAAGGTCGGGAACTTCGTGGAGATCAAGAACGCGCAGCTCGGCGCCGGGGCCAAGGCCAACCATCTCTCCTATCTCGGCGATGCGAGCATCGGTGCCGATGCGAACATCGGCGCTGGCACCATCACCTGCAACTACGATGGCTTCGGCAAGTACCGCACGGAGATCGGGGAGGGCGCCTTCATCGGCTCGAACTCCTCCCTGGTGGCGCCGATCAGGATCGGCGCGGGCGCCTTCGTGGGCTCCGGCTCCGTCATCACGGACGACGTGCCGGGCGACGCCCTCGCCCTCGGGCGCGGGCGCCAGGTTATTAAGGAGGAATGGGCCCGGAACTTCCGGATAGAGTCCCAGGCCAAGAAATCGAAGTGATGCTATATGTCACAATCGGTCACGCAAGTTGATTTGAGGTGAGGCACGGGCCTCAGTAGCAGAACCGTAAGCTTAATGGGCGAAAGCCTCCAAGGGACATTGCGTGACATGTGCGGGATCGTTGGAATCGTCGGAAAAGAACCTGTCGCCGGCCAGATCGTCGAGGCTCTCAGGCGGCTCGAATATCGCGGTTACGATTCCGCCGGCGTCGCAACACTTGAGAACGGCCGTCTCGACCGGCGCCGGGCCGAAGGCAAGCTCCGCAACCTGGAGGTCAAGCTCTCTCAGGCGCCGCTTTCCGGCATCGTCGGCATCGGCCATACCCGCTGGGCGACCCACGGCAAGCCCAACGAGACGAACGCCCATCCCCATGCCACCGACAGGCTGGCGGTCGTCCACAACGGGATCATCGAGAACTTCCGCGAATTGAAGGCGGCGCTGGAGGCGAAGGGCATCCGCTTCGAGACGGAGACCGACACCGAGGTGGTGGCGCAGCTCGTCACCTACGAGATGCGGCAGGGCCGGCCGCCCATCGAGGCGGTCGCGGTGACGCTGCCCCGCCTGCGCGGCGCATTCGCCCTCGGCTTCCTCTTCGCGGGCGAGGACGACCTGATGATCGGCGCGCGGCACGGCGCGCCGCTGGCCATCGGCTATGGCGACGGCGAGACCTATCTCGGCTCCGACGCCCTGGCCCTTGCCCCCTTCACGGACGAGATCGCCTATCTCGAGGACGGGGACTGGGCCATCCTGCGCCACCGCAGCGTCGACATCAGGGACGAGAGGGGCCAGCCGGTCCAGCGCCCGCGGCACAAGATCCTCTCCGGCTCGTTCCTCGCCGACAAGGGCAACTACCGGCACTTCATGGCGAAGGAGATCCACGAACAGCCCGAGGTCGTCGGCCGCACGCTGGCGCACTACGTGAACTTCGCCTCGGGACGCGTCGAGCTGCCCTTCGAGCTGCCGTTCGATTTCAAGGACCTGAAGCGCGTCTCGATCTCCGCCTGCGGCACCGCCTATCTCGCCGGGCTCGTGTCCAAGTACTGGTTCGAGCGGCTCGCCCGCGTGCCCGTCGAGATCGACGTGGCGTCCGAGTTCCGCTATCGCGAGGCGCCCATGGAACCCGGCGGTCTCGCGCTGTTCGTCTCCCAGTCGGGAGAGACGGCCGACACGCTGGCATCCCTGCGCTACGCCGGCGCCGAGGGGCAGCACACCGTCTCGGTCGTGAACGTGCCCACGTCGACCATGGCGCGGGAAAGCGCGGTGATCGCCCCGACGCTCGCGGGCGTCGAGGTCGGGGTCGCTTCGACCAAGGCCTTCACCTGCCAGCTCACCGTCCTCCTGTGCCTCGCCATCGCCGCCGGCCGCGCCCGCGGCACCCTGACCGCCGAGGAGGAGAAGACCCTCGTGGACGCCCTGATCGGCGTGCCGGGTCTCATGAGCGAGGCGATGAAGCGGGAGCACCAGATCGAGATCCTGGCGCGCGAGATCTCCAAGGCGAAGGACGTGCTCTATCTCGGGCGCGGCACGTCCTACCCGCTCGCCCTGGAAGGGGCTCTCAAGCTGAAGGAAATCTCCTACATCCATGCCGAGGGCTATGCCGCAGGCGAGCTGAAGCACGGCCCGATCGCGCTCATCGACGAGACGATGCCGGTGATCGTGATCGCCCCGCACGACGGCGTGTTCGAGAAGACCGTCTCCAACATGCAGGAGGTTGCGGCCCGGGGCGGGCGCATCGTTCTCATCACGGACGAAAAGGGCGCGCTCGAAACCGGGCTCGAGACCATGGCGACCATCGTGATGCCCTCGGCGCACCCGGTCGTCGCGCCGATCGTCCACTCGGTCCCGATCCAGCTGCTCGCCTATCACACCGCCGTCTTCATGGGGAAGGACGTGGACCAGCCTCGCAACCTCGCGAAGTCGGTGACGGTGGAGTAGCAGGGCCGAAGGACCCGCGCGGTCGCTTCGGGACGCATCCGTGACGCGGCCCGAAGCGGCGAAGGGTGCACCCTTATCCCGCCCTCAGGAGCCTGATCGCCGCGTCCCGCTCGAAGAGGTAGAGCAGGATGCGCAGGGCCCGGCCCCTTTCGCTGACGAGTTCGGGGTCGCGCTCGACGATCAGCCGCGCGTCGTCCCGGGCGGCGGCGAGAAGGTCGCCGTCGACGTCGAGCCGCGCGAGCTTGAAGCCCGGAAGGCCGGACTGTCGGGTGCCCAGCACCTCGCCTTCGCCGCGCAGGCGCAGATCCTCCTCGGCGATCCGGAATCCGTCTTCCGTCTGGCGCATCATCTCGAGCCGCGCCTGCGCCGTCTGACCGAGAGGCCCCTTGTAGACGAGGAGGCAGGTGGAGGCGCGCGAGCCGCGCCCGATACGGCCGCGCAGCTGGTGCAGCTGCGCCAGCCCGAACCGCTCCGCGTGCTCGATGACCATGACTGTGGCCTGCGGCACGTCGACCCCCACCTCGATGACGGTCGTGGAGACGAGAATCCTGGTCTCGCCCCTTGCGAACCGTTCCATGGCCGCGTCCTTCTCCCGGCCGGGGAGCTTGCCGTGCACCAGCCCGACCCTGTCGCCGAAGACGCTCCTCAGCTCTTCGAAGCGCTCCTCGGCCGCCGCCAGGTCCACCGTCTCGGACTCGCCCACGAGCGGGCAGACCCAGTACACCTGATCGCCGTTGGCGAGGGCGCGTCCGATGGCTCCGACGATCTCGTCGAGGCGTTCGATGGAGATGAGCTTCGTGGCGATGGGCTTGCGTCCGGCTGGCTTCTCGTCGAGCACGGAGACGTCCATGTCGCCGAAATAGGTGAGCGCGAGCGTTCGGGGAATTGGCGTCGCGGTCATCACCAGGATGTCGACCGCTTCGCCCTTCGCTCCGAGCGCGAGGCGCTGGTGGACCCCGAAGCGATGCTGCTCGTCCACCACGGCGAGGCCGAGGTCGTGAAAGACGACGCCTTCCTGGAACAGGGCATGGGTGCCGACCGCGATCTGGATGCTGCCGTCCGCAAGTCCGGCGAGAACGGCCCGGCGTTCCGCGCCCTTGTCGCGGCCGGTCAGCAGGGCGACGGTCAGGCCCGCTTCGCGGGCCATCGGGGCGATCCGCTCGTAATGCTGCCGGGCGAGGATCTCGGTCGGCGCCATGAGGGCGGCCTGGCGGCCCGCCTCGATGGCGCTCGCCATGGCGAGGAGCCCGACCACCGTCTTGCCGGAGCCCACGTCGCCCTGGAGCAGGCGGAGCATCCGCTTGTCCGCCACGAGGTCCCGGCGGATGTCGGCGACGGCCCTTTCCTGTGACCCGGTGAGACCGAAGGGCAGGGCGCGCCGGATCTTCTCCACGAGATGTCCGTCCCCGGCATTCGTCCGGCCCGGCAGGCGGCGCATCCGGCTGCGCACCAGGGCCAGGGCGAGCTGCGAGGCCAGGAGCTCGTCGTAGGCGAGGCGGCGGCGCGGCGGAGCCTTGGCGAGCGCCTCCTCCGACAACGACCTGGCATCCTCCGGCCGGTGGATCAGGGCGAGCGCCTCGGGCAGCGCGGGCAGGGCGTTGCGGGAGATCCAGGCCGGGTCCTGCCATTCGGGCAGGGCCGGAACCCGTTCGAGGGCCGCTCCGACATAGCGCCCGACCATGCGGGACGAGAGCCCCTCGGTGAGGCCGTAGACCGCCTCGACGGCCGGCAGGCTCCCGATTCCCTTCTCGTCGAGGATCCGGTCGGGATGCACCATCTGGCGCATGCCGTCCCAGAGCTCGATCTTGCCCGAGACGTAGCGGCGCTGGCCGACGGGAAGGAGCTTCTCCAGCCGCGCCTTCTGGCCGTTGAAGAAGACGAGGACCACGTCGCCCGTCTCGTCCTCCACCAGAATGCGGTAGGGCGCCCGGCGTCCGGGCGGGGGCGGGCGATGGGCCGCCACGGTGACCGCGAGAGTGACCGGCTCCCCGATGGGTGCATCCGCAATGGAGCCCTTCATCTCCCGGGCGATCCCGCCGCTCGGCAGGTGGAACAGCAGGTCCACGACCCGCGCCGGCCGGCCCGGCTCGCCGAGCAGGCGGTCGAGGAGGGGGGCGATCTTCGGTCCGACCCCGGGCAGGGTGCTCGCAGGGGCGAAGAGCGGATCGAGAATGGAGGGGCGAAGGGACATTCGAACGGGTGGCAAGTCTGGTCAGGATGGTTATATAGCCGCCAAGCCGCCCCGACGCGACGCCATTCATGAACAAATGGAGAATCCGATGAGCGGAACGACACGCACCAGCGCCGATCTCGATGTCCGCCGGAGGCGCACCCTGTTCCGGGCCTGGCACCGCGGCATGCGGGAAATGGACCTTATCATGGGCCGCTTCGCCGATGCGGAGATCGGCACCATGTCGGAGGAGGATCTGGACGAGTTCGAGCGGCTCATCGAGGTGCCCGACCGGGACCTGCTTTCCTGGATCACCGGCGAGGCCGCCACGCCCGAGAACTACGACAGCCCGGTGTTCCGCCGGCTGAAGGGATTCCACTCCCACACCAGCCCGATCCACGTCTGAAAACCGTCTCGACGTCCCGCCATGCCTGAACCGGGCCCTCCGGCCCGCGTTCCCCTTTCACCTCCGGTCGATCCCTCATGAAACCCGTCCCGAACCGAGCCGTCGAAGCCCTTGCGAAGGGCCGGAACCTGACTCTGGCGAGCGTTCCGGACGGTTTCGACGCACTGGCCGTCGCCGATCTCGCCCGGAGCCTGTCGGCGAAGGCGGAGGGGCCGGCCGTGCTGGTTCACGTGGCGCGGGACGGGATGCGCCAGCAGAACTTCGTGAACGGCCTGGCCTTCGTCGCCCCCGAGATCGAGGTCCTGCCGTTCCCCGCCTGGGACTGCCAGCCCTACGACCGGGTCTCTCCCAATGCGGGCGTGACGGCCCAGCGCATGACGACCCTGGCGCGGCTGACGCGCTCCAGGACCTCCGAGGAGCGCCCGCGCATCCTCTCGACCACCGTCAATGCCCTGGTGCAGCGCGTGCCGCCGAAAGCCCGGATCGCGGCGGAGACCTTCTCCGCCGCACCCGGCAACGTGGTCGACACGAAGCTCCTGGTGGAGTGGCTCGAAACCAACGGGTTCCTGCGCACCGGCACGGTCCGCGACACGGGCGAATACGCCGTGCGCGGCGGGATCGTCGATCTCTATCCGGCAGGGCTGCCGAACCCGGTCCGGCTCGACTTCTTCGGCGACGCCCTCGAATCGATCCGCTCCTTCGACCCGGAGACCCAGCGCACCGTCGGCACGCTCCGCGCCCTCGACCTCGTCCCCATGAGCGAGGTCCAGCTCACGACCGAGAGCATCAAGCGCTTCCGCCAGACCTATGTCGCCGCCTTCGGTGCGCCCACGCGGGACGACCGCCTCTACGAGGCGATCAGCGAGGGGCGGCGCTATCCCGGGCTCGAGCACTGGCTGCCGCTGTTCCACGACCGTCTCGACACGCTCTTCGACTATGTGGAGGGCGTACCCTTCGTCTTCGACGCCCTCGTGGACGACGCGGCGGCGGAGCGCCTGTCCCAGGTCCAGGACTACTACGAGGCGCGGCGCGAAGGGCTCGGCCAGTCCCAGCCCGGCATCGCGCCCTACCGGCCGCTCCCCCCGGACGCGCTCTACCTGAAGCCGGACGAATGGGCCGCGCGGACGGCCACCCTGCCGCTCGCGCGGCTGACGCCCTTTGCCGTGCCGGAATCGCCGGAGCGCCCCGTCCTCGACTGCGAGGCCCGGCGCGGCCGCAACTTCATTGCCGAGCGGGCAGACGAGAACGCCAACGTGTTCGAGGCCGTGGTGCGGCACATCCGCGACCTTCAGGCCGCCGGCCGGCGCGTGGTGATCGGCGCCTGGTCCGAAGGCTCCCGCGAGCGGCTGGCGCACGTGCTCCAGGACCACGACCTGCGCCAGACGAGCCTCGTTCCGCGTCTGTCCGACGCACTGGCCCTGCCGCGCGCCGAGATCGCCATCGGCGTCTGGAGCCTGGAAGCGGGGTTCGAAGCCGGGGACCTTGCGGTCATCAGCGAGCAGGACATCCTCGGCGACCGCCTGGTGCGCCAGAAGCGCAAGTCGCGGCGGCCCCAGGACTTCCTGACCGAGGTCGCCGCCCTCACCCCCGGCGACCTCGTGGTCCATGTGGACCACGGCATCGGCCGGTTCGAGGGGCTGAAGACCATCGAGGCCGCCGGAGCGCCCCACGATTGTCTCGAACTCCATTACGCGGGCGGCGACCGCCTCTTCCTTCCCGTCGAGAACATCGAGCTCCTGACCCGCTACGGCTCGGAGGAGACCGAAGTCCAGCTCGACAAGCTCGGCGGCGGCGCGTGGCAGGCGCGCAAGGCGCGCATGAAGCAGCGCATCCGCGAGATGGCGGGGGCGCTCATGAAGATCGCGGCGGCCCGCATCCTCAAGGAAGCGCCGCGCCTCGTGCCGCCCGACGGCCTCTACGACGAGTTCGCGGCCCGGTTCCCTTACGAGGAGACCGAGGACCAGCTCAACGCCATCGAGGCTGTCCTGGACGATCTCGCCTCGGGCCGCCCGATGGACCGCCTGGTCTGCGGCGACGTGGGCTTCGGCAAGACGGAAGTGGCCCTGCGCGCCGCCTTCGTGGCGGCCATGAACGGCAAGCAGGTCGCCGTGGTCGTTCCGACGACGCTCCTCGCCCGCCAGCACTTCAAGACCTTCACGGAGCGCTTCCGCGGGCTGCCGCTCAACATCGCGCAGGCATCCCGGTTCGTCCCGGCGGCGGAGATGAAGAAGGTGAAGGAAGGTCTGGCCGACGGCTCCGTGGACATCGTCGTCGGAACCCATGCCCTTCTCGGCAAGTCGATCAGGTTCAAGGACCTCGGCCTCATCGTCGTCGACGAGGAGCAGCATTTCGGCGTCGCCCACAAGGAGCGGCTCAAGGAGCTGCGCGCCGAGGTGCACGTGCTCACCCTGTCCGCGACGCCGATCCCGCGCACGCTCCAGCTGGCGCTGACGGGGGTGCGGGAGCTGTCCCTCATCACCACGCCTCCGGTCGACCGCCTGGCCGTGCGCACCTTCGTCACCCCGTTCGACCCGCTCCTGATCCGCGAGGCGCTCCTGCGCGAGCGCTACAGGGGAGGGCAGGCGTTCTACGTGGTGCCCCGCCTCGACGACCTCGGCGACGTCAAGGCCTTCCTGGACAAGGAGGTGCCGGAGGCGAAGGTCGCCGTGGCCCATGGGCAGATGGCGTCCGGCCAGCTCGAGGACGTGATGACCGCCTTCTACGAGGGCAAGTACGACATCCTGCTCTCGACGACCATCGTGGAGTCGGGGCTCGACATCCCGACCGCGAACACCCTCATCGTGCACAGGGCCGACATGTTCGGCCTCTCGCAGCTCTACCAGCTGCGGGGCCGGGTGGGCCGTTCGAAGACCCGCGCCTATGCCCTGTTCTCGGTGCCGGCGAACAAGCCGCTCACCGTGCAGGCGGAGCGCCGGCTCAAGGTGCTGCAGAGCCTCGACACGCTCGGCGCGGGCTTCCAGCTCGCCTCCCACGACCTCGACATCCGCGGCGCGGGCAACCTCCTGGGCGAGGAGCAGTCCGGACACATCAAGGAAGTCGGCTACGAGCTCTATCAGCAGATGCTGGAGGAGGCCGTGGCGCAGCTGAAGGCGGGCATCGAGGAGCCGGCGGAGGACCAGTGGTCGCCGACCATCGCTGTGGGAGCGCCGGTGATGATTCCGGAATCCTACGTGCAGGACCTGCAGCTGCGCCTCGGCCTTTATCGCCGCCTCTCCACCCTGGAGACGGACGACGAGATCGACGCCTTCGGGGCGGAGCTCATCGACCGCTTCGGCCCCCTCCCGCCCGAGGTCGGCCAGCTCCTCAAGATCATGTCGATCAAGGTGCTGTGCCGCCGCGCCAACGTGGAGAAGGTGGACGGCGGCCCGAAGGGCATCATCGTCTCCTTCCGCGACAACGCCTTCGCCAACCCGGCGGGGCTGGTGTCCTACGTGGCGGAACAGGGGTCCTTCGCGAAGGTGCGTCCGGACATGAAGATCGTGTTCATCCGCGATGTCGAAAGCGCGGACGAGCGGATCAAAGCCACGACGACCATTCTCCGCAACCTCGTCGGGATCGCGGAAAAGAAGGCGGCCTGACCGCAAGGGATACGTTCCCGAGCGCCCGAAGTCGGGACGGCACCGCACAGGCTGTCCCGGCGGACGGGAGGGGGCGTCCGCAACCGGTCGGGGATCAGAGATCGGGTCCGGCGACCGCCTGGGCGCCGAGTTCGTTCTGGAGCATCGTCAGGGCACCGCTCACCCCGCCGGTGATCAGGACGGGGATGCCGCCAGGCGAAAGCGTGCTGCGCAGGCGGTGGGCGAGTTCGAGAAAGCGGCGCCGCTCGGACCAGTTGGCATGGCGGGGCATCTGGAGCACCACGGCGGCAGGGCTCGGCATCATCGCCAGCACGTCGTCGGCAGCCTCGAAGGGAGCAGTGACGCTGGCATAGCCCATCTCGGCCAGTTCGGCCGACAGGGCACTGTCCGGTTCGCGTTCACCGTTGTCGACGACGAGAACCTTCTGCAATCCGTTCATCTCGGTATCCTGCAGCGAAACGTGGCGGCGATAGGGGATATGCCTCCAACGTCCGTCAGGACCATTTGTTTCACGGCTGAGATGAATGGCAATGGAACAGCCAAGTTAACTCCACCGGAGTTCCCCTATCGCGCCTGCCACCACCAGGTGTCGATGTTGGTGCCCAGGAAAGGCAGCCGCTCCGGGCGCTTGAGGCCGGTGCGATAGGCAAGCCATTGATCGTTCACGTAAAACAGGGGAACGACGTAGAATCCCGACAGGAGAACGCGATCCAGGGCCCGGACGGCGGCGACGAAATCCTCACGGGTCCGGGCTTCCAGAAGGGCATCGATCATCCGGTCGATGGCGGGGGACGACGCCCCCGAATAGTTCAGCGAACCGCCCCGCTGGGCGGCGGTGCTGCTCCAGCGGTTGCGCTGCTCGTTCCCGGGGGAGGCGGAGGCGGGCCAGACCCATTGCACCATGTCGAAGTCGAAGGTGGAGAGCCGCCGCCAGTACTGGACGTCATCCACCAGGCGCACCCTCGCGGCGATCCCGATGCGGGCGAGGGACTGGGCGAAATTCAGGGCGAGCCTCTCCTGCTGGCGGGAATTGACCAGCATCTCGAACGTGAAAGGCTCGCCGTTGTCCTTGCGGCGGAGCGTTCCGTTCCGGAGCGCCCAGCCCGCGTCGTCCAGGATCCGGAGGGCCTCCCGGGCCTGTTCCCGGTCGCGTCCGGAGCCGTCCGACGACGGCGGCGCCCAGCGCCCCTCGAGAATGTCGGGCCGGACGGCGTCCGGGAAGGGAGCGAGCAGGGAGCGTTCCTGCTCGCCCGCCGGCCTTCCTGCGGAGGAGAGGTCCGATCCGGCGAAATAGCTGTCCGACCGGGTGAGGAGGCCATGGTAGAGATTCCGGTTCACCCACCCGAAGTCGAAGAGATGGCCGAGCGCCTCCCGGACGCGCATGTCCGCGAAGATGGCGCGGCGCGTGTTGAAGACGAATCCGTTCATCCCCTTCGGGGTGCGGATGGGCAGGCTCTCCACGGCGACCCTCCCCTCCCGGAGGGCCGGAAAGTCGTATCCCGTCGACCACCGGTCCGGGTCCCCCTCCAGCCGGAAGTCATAAAGTCCTGCCTTAAAGGCCTCGAACATCGTATTGGCGTCACGATAGAAATCGTACCGGATCTCGTCGAAGTTGAAGAGGCCGCGCACGATCGGCAGGTCCTTGCCCCAATAGTCCTCCCGCCGTCTCAGGACGATGCGCTCGCCCGGTCTCACCTCGGCGATCCGGTAGGGACCGGAGCCGACGGGCGGCGTAAGGGTGGTGCTGCCGAAGGTCTCCGGGTCCGTGGCGTGGGCCGCGAAGATCGGCATCATGGCGATGTTGAGGGGCAGTTCGCGGTCGTTGGCGCCGGTCAGGTCGAACCGGATCCGATGCGGCGTTTCCACCGTGACGGACCGGGCCTGCCCGAAGCTCGACCGGTGGAAGGGTTTCCCGTGCTTCCGCAGCAGCTCGAAGGTGAAGCGAACGTCTTCCGCCGTGAGGGGGCGCCCGTCCGAGAAGCGCGCCCGCGGGTCGAGGTTGAAGGTGACCGCGCTGCGGTCCTCCGGCATCTCGGCCGACCGGGCCACGAGCCCGTAGACCGTGAAGGGCTCGTCGAGGGAGCGCATCATCATGCTCTGGAGGACATAGCGCGGCACCACGTCGGGCGCGACGCCGAGCACGATCAGCGGATTGAGGCTGTCGAAGCTGCCCTGGAGGGCGAGGATGATTCGCCCGCCGCGGGGCGCGTCGGGGTTGGCATAGGGCAGGTGAGGGAACCCGGCGGGCAGGGCCGGCTCCCCGTGCATGGCGATTCCATGCCGCTCCGTTGCGGAAGCCGGCAGCGCGGACCCCGCCCAGGCGAGGGGCGAGGCGGCGAGGATTCCCAGCATTTCTCGACGTGATGGCCGCATGCGGGCCTCGTGGCGCTCCTGCTCCGGGTGAGGTGCGGGTGGAACATTATATAGAAATTTGCCCGGAGCGACTGGAAACCTAGCCCACGAAAGGTTAAAGGAGCGCCACACGTCATGTCTTCGCCTTAATCGGCAAAGATTCAACCCTTCCCTTGAAGGTTACAGCCCGCGCCGAGTATACGGCCAATCCAGAAGCCGACCTTTCGACTGAAAAGAGGATCTACGACATGTCTTTCGCGACCCGCCTCGCGAGCCTGGGGGGCACCCGTGGCCTGACCACGGCCATGGCACTCATCCTGAGTGCGGCGCCGGCTCTGGCGCAGACGAAGCCTGCTGCGCCCGCTCCCGCAAAGCCCCCCGCAGCGCAGGCCCAGCCGGCGCAGCAGGCTCAGCAGCCCCAGAACAACGGGCCGATGGTCGTTCAGGTGAAGGCCGAGCCCTCCCAGCCGGAGTGGACGAAGGTCTGCGGCAAGGACCAGGGCACCAACTCGGAGATCTGCTACACCACCCGCGACTTCGTGTCCGACCAGGGCCAGCCCGTCCTGGCCGTGGCGCTCTATGACGTGAAGGGTCCGCAGAACAAGAAGATCGTCCGCTTCCTGATGCCCCTGGGTCTCCTCCTGCAGCCCGGCATCCGCTTCACGGTCGACCAGGGCGCGCCGACCGACGGCAAGTACGCGATCTGCTTCCCGAACGGCTGCTTCGCCGAGGCCGAGGTGAAGGACGACTTCGTGGCCGCCATGAAGAAGGGCCAGAACCTCAACGTGAGCGTTCAGAACCAGGCCGGCCGCCTCGTCACCTTCGCAGTGCCTGCCGCCGGCTTCGGCAAGGCCTTCGACGGCCCGCCGATCGATCCGAAGGTGCTCGAGGAGCAGCAGAAGAAGCTGCAGGAAGAGCTCGAGAAGAAGAGCGAGGAACTCCGCAAGAAGCTCGGCGGCGATGCCTCCGCGGCGCCTGCGGCTCCCGCGGCCCAGGCTCCGAAGCCGTAAGGCCTCGACACTCAGAATCGGAAACGCCGGGCTTTCGCCCGGCGTTTCTCATTGAGGGCAGGGCCTCGGGATCAATGGGCCAGAATGGGCTTGGCCCGATAAAGGCCGCGCTCGTCACGGTCGAACATCTCCTCGATCATGGGGTTGCGCAGAGGCTCGGCCGAAGGGTCCGGCACCAGGTTCTGCTCCGAGACATAGGCGATGTACTCGCTCTCGGCGTTCTCCGCGAAGAGATGGTAGAAGGGCTGGTCCTTGCGCGGCCGGATCTCCTCCGGGATCGACAGCCACCACTCCTCGGTATTGTCGAATTCCGGGTCCACATCGAAGATCAGACCCCGGAAATCGAAAAGCCTGTGCTTGACGACCTGGCCGATCGCGAATTTGGCAAAACCCGCTTTCATGACTCGAACTCCATGCCTGAGATATAGAGAGTCCGAGGAAATTCTCCAAATTCCGGCGCCGCGGCGCATGGCCGTCCCGCGACCGCGAGGGTTGCGCCTCGCGACGGCGCCTCTGTCCCGGTCGGCATTGCCGCTCCTCCGGAAACCGGCCAGAAGAGCCCTCGAGCGATTCTGCGACGGGGGCCCCGATGTCCGACCTGCTCGGGCTGATCAATCTTCTTGCGCCGTTCTTCGGGCTGATTGGCCTCGGCTTCCTCTGCGGCAGGATCGTCAAGCAGCCGGAGGCCGGGCTTGCCTGGATGCAGTTCTTCCTCATCTATGTGGCGCTGCCCTGCCTGTTCTTCCGGCTGATCGCCGATAAATCCCTGGACCAGTTGACGAACTGGTCCTTCGTGCTGGCCACGACGACGGCGACCTTCTGCGCCTTCCTGCTCTCCTTCGCCGCCGGCTGGCGCCATACGAAGGACATGGCCCAATCGGTGATGCAGGGGGTGGCGGGCTCCTATTCGAATATCGGGTACATGGGGCCGCCCCTGGTGCTCGCGGCCATCGGCAGCGCCGCCAGCGCCCCGGTCGTCCTGATCTTCGTGTTCGACAACCTGCTCCTGTTCTCCCTCGTGCCCCTGCTGATGTCCGTAGCGGGACTGGAGAAGCTGAGCCTCGGCGCGACCCTGCGGCGGATCGTCTGGCGCGTCCTCACGCACCCCTTCAACGTGGCGACGGCGCTGGGCGTGACCGCCAGCTATCTGCACCTGGAACTCCCCCCGGCCCTCAACCAGATGGTGACATGGCTCTCCGGCGCGGCCGCGCCCTGCGCCCTGTTCATCCTCGGCGTGACCGTGGCGCTGCGTCCGCTCCGGCGCATTCCGGGAGAGGTGCCCGCCCTCGTCCTCGTCAAGCTGGTCCTGCACCCCTTCATGGTCTGGGGGCTTCTCTCGGCGCTGGGGAATTTCGGTCCGGTCTGGACCTATGCCGCCGTCACCATGGCGGCCCTGCCGCCGGCTCTGAACATCTTCGTGATCTCGACCCAGTACAACGTGGGGGTGGAGCGGGCCTCGGCCTGCGTCCTCGTGGGCACCGTCGCTTCCATGCTCTCCCTGACGGCGCTTCTCTACGCCATCCGGATCGGCGCGCTGCCCTACGACCTGCTTCCTTAGGCGGCCGATGCCTCCTGCATGAGGCGGGGCACCCCGAATCGCGGCGTGACGCCCTCGCGCATGACCGCGCGGCGCAGAGGGCCGACATGGCTCAGGGTCAAAAGCCCTGCGCCGCGCAGGAAGTCGGCGGGCAGGAGCCCGGCGAGGAGGGTGCGGTTGAGGCCGTCCACCGCCGCCGTCCGCAGACGCACGTCGAGGTCCCGACCGCGCTGGTAGCGGCGGAGCGCATCGTCGGATCCGGGCTCGTGCCCTTCGTCTCCGGCATCGACCACCGCATCCCGCAGCGCAGCCACGTCGCGCAGGCCCAGGTTGAGGCCCTGCGCTCCGATCGGCGGGAAAACATGGGCCGCCTCGCCGACCAGGGCGAGCCGCGGGGCCACGAACCGCGTGACGGAGAGCCCCGTCATGGGAACGAGCCCCCGGGGGCCGTCGAGGCGCATCGCTCCGAGGATCGAGTGGGCCTGGCGCTCGATGGCGAGGGCGAGACGCTCGTCGTCGAGGGCGGAAAGGCGCTCCGCCTCCTCCGTCTTAGCGACCCAGACCAGGCTCGAGCGCCGGCCGGGCAGGGGAACCAGCGTGAACGGGCCGTGGCGGGTGTGGAACTCGGTCGAGACGTCCCGGTGGGCGCGTTCGTGGGCGAGGAGCGCCGTCACCGCCGATTGCGGATAGGACCAGGTCCGCGCCTCGATCCCCGCCGCCTGACGCAGCCGCGAATTGCGGCCGTCCGCGGCCACGACGAGGCTGCCCTTGAGGGGATCGCCCGCCGAGAGGTTCACGACCGCCTCGTCCCTTCCTGCGGCGAAGCCCGTCGCCTGGTCCGGAAACAGGGTCAGATGCTCCTGGCGCTCCGCGGCCGCGGCGAGCCTCTCCACGAGAGCGACGTTCTCGACGTTCCAGCCGAACGCGTCGAGACCGATCTCGGAGGCGCGGAAGGAGGCGGGCGGCGGTCGGAAGAGGCTGCCCGTGTCGTCCACGATCCGCATGGTTTCGAGGGGCGCGGCCTCGGCCCTCACCGACGGCCAGACGCCGAGGGCCTCGAGAAAGCGGACCGAGCCGTTGAGCAGCGCCACGGTCCGTCCGTCCCGCCGTGCATCGAGGGCGCCGACGAGAGCCGTCCTGTACCCGTCGCGGGCGAAGGCGAGGGCGGCGCAGAGCCCCGCAGCCCCGGCGCCGACGACGACGATGTCATGGGTTCGTTCCGACACGTGGTTTCCTCATGGCCCTGGAAGTGGAAAGGGACTCGCGACCCACAATAAACGAAGCATTCGCCATTGCCGACCGGCACGCCTCGTCCCTATGATCCATTCCCCGGGGGAAGTCGATGCCGGAACCGGCTTGTCGCCTGCTGCGCAAGCTGCCATCAGGTTCCGTGTCGACGGTCCATAGTTCTCAAGCCAGAGTCGTAGTGCGTGACGGCAAACGTTTCATCATCGCGGCCCCTCGTCGAGCTGAAAGGCATCAGCAAGCGCTACGGCGACCTCCTGGCCAACGACAGCATCGACCTCTCGATCGAGCGGAGCGAGATCCATGCGCTGCTGGGGGAGAACGGCGCCGGCAAGTCCACGCTCGTGAAGATCCTCTACGGCGTCATCGAGCCGAGCGCGGGGCAGATTCTCTGGGAGGGGCGGCCAGTCTCCATCGGCTCGCCGGTGGAGGCGCGGGCGCTGGGCATCGGCATGGTGTTCCAGCACTTCTCCCTCTTCGAAGAAATGACCGTCGCCGAGAACATCACGGTCGCCTTGTCGAACGACTGGACGCTCGCCCGCGTTCGGGCGCGGCTCGGCGACATCAGCCGCGCCTACGGGCTTGCCCTGGAACCGGACCGAGCGGTGTGGACCCTGTCGGCAGGCGAACGGCAGCGCATCGAGATCGTCCGCTGCCTGCTCCAGAACCCGCGCCTCCTCATCCTCGACGAGCCGACCTCCGTGCTGACGCCGCAGGAGGCCGAGCACCTCTTCGGCACGCTGGACAAGCTGGCGGCGGACGGCTGCTCCATCCTCTACATCTCCCACAAGCTCGAAGAGGTCCGCCGCCTCTGCCGCCGCGCGACGATCCTGCGTGGCGGGCGGGTGGTCGGAACCCTCGATCCGCGCGCGAAGAGCGCGCGGGAGATCGCCGCGATGATGGTCGGAGCCGAGGTCGGGGAGGTCCGTTCGGGCACTCCGCACCGGCCGCGGGGAGAGATGCTCGAGGTTCGCGGCCTCTCCATGCCCGCCGGCAGTCTGCACGGCCAGTCCCTTCACGATATCTTCCTCAGCGCCCGCGCGGGCGAGGTCGTCGGCATCGCGGGAGTCGCCGGCAACGGGCAGAGCGAACTCTTCGCCGCCCTCTCCGGCGAACGTCCGGCCGACCGTCCCGAGGTCATCCGCATCGCCGGCCGGGACTGCGGAACGGAAGGGATCGACGCCCGCCGCCGCCTGGGCGCCGCCTTCGTTCCCGAGGAGCGGCTGGGCCATGCGGCGGCGCCGACCCATCGCCTGAGCGAGAACACGCTCATCTCCCATGCGGCCGCCGAGGTCAGCCGGTCCGGCTTCATCCTGATCGACGCCGCCCGGCGGCTGGCGCAGTCCATCGTGAAGGGCTTCGACGTCCGCACCCCGGAGAGCGACCCGCAGGCGCGCAAGCTCTCCGGCGGCAACCTTCAGAAATTCGTCATCGGCCGGGAGATCATCCGGCGGCCGAAGCTGCTGGTGGTCGACCAGCCGACCTGGGGCGTCGACGCCGGCGCGGCGCGGCTGATCCGCCAGGCCCTCGTCGATCTCGCCGGGGAGGGCAGCGCGGTCGTGGTCGTCAGCCAGGACCTGGACGAGCTGTTCGAGATCGCCGACAGGATGGCGGTCATTCACCAAGGCCGCCTGAGCCCGTTGAGGAGCATCTCCGAATGGACGAGGGAAGCGGTCGGCCTCGAAATGCTGGGAGAAACGCAATTGCATGAGGCCTCTCATGCGCCTTGAGCTGACGCCGCGCGCATCCGTGGCGCCCGCGATGCGCGCGCTTGCGCCCGTCGTCGCCTTCGTGACGGCCTTTCTCATCGCGGGTCTCGTGATCTGGCTCCTCGGCCGCTCCCCGATCGCCGCCTTCCAGGTCTACGTCACGCAGCCCCTGAGCGATCCCTGGTCGATCCAGGAGCTCCTGGTGAAGGCGACGCCGCTCGCCCTCATCGCCATCGGCCTGTCCTACTGCTTCCGCGCCAATCTCTGGAACATCGGGGCCGAGGGGCAATACGTGATCGGGGCGATCCTCGGCGGCTGGCTGGCGCTGCGCACCCACGGGACCGAGGCGGGGGCATGGGTGCTTCCCCTCATGCTCGCCCTCGGCATTCTCGGCGGGATGCTCTGGGGCCTCATCCCCGCCTTCCTGAAGACCCGTTTCGGCGTGAACGAGATCCTCACGAGCCTCATGCTCGTCTACGTGGCGCAGCTTCTGCTCGACTATCTCGTGCGCGGGCCCTGGCGCGATCCGAAAGGCTTCAACTTTCCCCAGTCGGTCACCTTCGATCCCGCCGCCACCCTGCCGACCCTCGCGGAGACGAGCCGCGTCCATTACGGGACCGTCTTCGCGCTCATCGCCGTGATCGTGACCGCTCTCGTGGTGGGCCGGACCCTCTTCGGATACCGCCTGAAGCTCACGGGGGACGCGCCCCGCGCGGCCCGCTTCGCCGGGTTCAGCGCGAAGAGCACGACGCTTGCGGTATTCGCCATCTCCGGCGGCCTCGCGGGCCTTGCCGGGATCGGAGAGGTGGCCGGACAGATCGGCCAGCTTCAGCCCTCCATTTCTCCGGGATACGGCTTCACGGCCATCACAGTCGCCTTCCTGGGCAGGCTCAACCCCTTCGGAATCCTCGTCGCGGCGCTGGTAGTCGCGCTGACCTTCATCGGCGGCGAGAGCGCCCAGATCCTGCTCAAGCTGCCGCTGGACCTGACGCAGGCGTTCCAGGGTATCCTTCTTCTCTGCGTGCTCTCGGCCGACGCCCTGGTGAGCTACCGCATCCGCATCGTCGGCCGGGGAGGGGGCAAATGACCACGTTCGAGGCCATCCTTCTCACCATCGTCACCGCCTCGACGCCGCTGCTCATCGCGGCGCTCGGGGAGCTGGTGACGGAGCGCTCCGGCGTCCTCAACCTCGGCGTCGAAGGGATGATGGCGATGGGGGCCGCCTGCAGCTTCGCGGCGGCCGTGACCTTCGACTCCACGCCGGTCGGCGTCGCCGCCGGCATCCTGGCGGGCGTGGCGATGGCGCTCGTCTTCGCCCTGGTCGTCCTGGGCTTCGCCGCCAACCAGGTCGGCTCCGGCCTTGCCCTCACCATCCTCGGCCTCGGCCTCGCGGGCCTCATCGGAGCGCCCTTCGTCGGCGCGCGGCGCGCCCCCGTGGAGGCGATCTCCGTCCCCGGCCTCAGCGACATCCCGATGGTGGGGCGCCTTTTCTTCGAGCAGGACCTGTTCGTCTATGCCTCGATCCTCCTCACCGTGGCGGTCGCGCTCTTCCTCAACAGGACGAGAGCGGGCCTCGTGGTGCGCTCCATCGGCGAGAATCACACCTCCGCCCACGGCCTGGGTCTGCCCGTCCTTCGCACGCGGCTTCTGGCGATTCTCTTCGGAGGGGCCTGCGCCGGCCTCGCCGGAGCCTATCTCTCCCTCGTCTATACCCGGTTCTGGTCGCCCGGCATGACGGCCGGGCGGGGATGGATCGCGCTCGCCCTCGTGGTCTTTGCCGCCTGGCGGCCCGGCTGGGTGCTGGTCGGCGCCTATATCTTCGGCGCGGCGACCGTCCTGCAGCTCCATGCCCAGGCGGCCCAGTTCGGAGTGCCCTCGCAGCTGCTCTCCGCCGTTCCCTACCTCGCGACCATTCTCGCGCTCCTGCTCCTGTCCCTGCGCCGCGGGCGCGCCATCGGGGCGCCCGGCTCCCTCGGGGCGCCTTTCGTGCCTGACCGGTGAGCAAAGCGATGGTATTGTGGGCACTCAGCCACTTGCGGGAAATTTTCAGACCTGCGACGAAAGCGTGACCGTTCACACCAGGGGAGCCAACATGTCCTTTCGAACCATTCTCGGCGCCGTGGCGGGCGTGACCGCCCTCGCCCTCACGGCCGGCGGCGCGGCCGCGCAGGAAAAGCTCAAGATCGGCTTCATCTACGTCGGCCCGGTCGGCGACTACGGCTGGAGCCATCAGCACGACGTCGGCCGCAAGGCCGTGGAGAAGGCCTTCGGCGACAAGGTCGAGACCACCTACGTGGAGAGCGTGCCCGAGTCCGATTCCGAGCGCGCCATCGAGCAGCTCGCCCGCACCGGCCACAAGCTCGTCTTCACGACCTCTTTCGGCTTCATGGAGCCCACCCTGAAGGTGGCCAAGAAGTACCCGAACGTGAAGTTCGAGCACGCGACGGGCTTCAAGCGGGCTCCCAACGTGTCGACCTATGCGGCCAAGTTCCACGAGGGCCGCTACATCATCGGGCAGATCGCGGCCAAGATGTCGAAGTCGGGCATCATCGGCTATGTCGGCGCCTTCCCGATCCCGGAAGTGGTCGCCGGCATCAACTCGTATTTCCTCGGCGCCCAGTCGGTGAACCCGAACATCAAGATCAAGGTGGTCTGGGCGAATTCCTGGTATGACCCGGCGAAGGAGGCCGACGCGGCCAAGGCGCTGCTCGACCAGGGCGTCGACGTGATCGCCCAGCACACGGACAGCCCGGCGCCGCTCCAGGCGGCGGAGGCGCGCGGCAAGTACGGCTTCGGCCAGGCCTCCGACATGGAGCAGTTCGCGCCGAAGGCGCAGCTCACCGCCATCGTCGACAACTGGTCCGACTACTACGTCGCCCGCGTCAAGGCGGTTCTCGACGGCACCTGGAAGTCCGAGGACACCTGGGGCGGCCTTGCCGCTCACATGGTGGTGATGTCCCCCTACAAGAACATGCCGGACGACGTGAAGAAGATGGCCGAGGAGACCGAGGCCGCCATCAAGTCCGGCAAGCTCAACCCCTTCAAGTGCCCCGTCTTCAAGCAGGACGGCTCCCAGGTGGAGTGCAAGGGCAATGGCGCCCTCTCCGACGAGCAGATCCTGGGCATGAACTTCTACGTGAAGGGCATCGACGACAAGCTTCCCCAGTAAGGGAATGCGCCATCGACCGGGGCGGCCGAGCGATCGGCTGCCCCTTTTCTTTTACGGGTCCGAGCATATCCCTTTGCGAAGGAAGCAACGGCCATGGCGGAGCAGGCGACCGTCGTCCCTACCGATCGCGATGCCCTCATCGTGACCGACGTGCAGTACGATTTCCTTCCCGGAGGCGCCCTGGCCGTCCCGGACGGGGATGCGGTGATCGGCCCGATCAACCGGCTGGCGAGGGCCTTCCGCCATGTCCTCCTGACGCAGGACTGGCACCCGCGGGGGCACGCCTCCTTCGCCTCCAGCCATCCCGGCCACGAGCCGTTCGACACCGTGGAACTGTCCTACGGCACGCAGATTCTCTGGCCGGACCACTGCGTCCAGGGTACGCCCGGCGCCGAAATCTCCCGGGACCTGGACATTCCTCACGCCCAACTCGTGATCCGAAAAGGCTACGACCCTGCCATCGACAGCTATTCCGGCTTCATCGAGGCGGACAGGCGGACGCGGACGGGGCTGGCAGGCTACCTGAAGGAGAGGGGTTTCGAGCGGGTCTTCTGCACCGGCCTCGCCACGGATTTCTGCGTCGCCTGGACGGCGCTCGACGCGAAGGCGGCCGGTTTCGACACCCATGTGATCCTCGACGCCTGCCGCGCCATCGACACGCAGGGATCGCTCGCGCGGGCGCTGGCCGACCTGAAGGCCGCGGGGGTCCATCTCATCGACAGCGCCCGGATCGCCTCGGCCTGAGCGCCGTCCGCGGCCCGGCTCCCGCAGGGGGAGAGGGCGACGGCGGACGTTCAGACCGCGACGCCGTGGAGGTCGTACTCGTCCGAGCGCTCGATCTTGACGCTGACGACGTCGCCGGCGCGCAGCGGGCGGCGCGATGCGACATAGACGGTGCCGTCGATCTCGGGAGCGTCGTACTTGCTGCGCCCCTTGGCCACGGTGGCGCCCGGCTCGTCGATGATGACCGGCAGGCGCTTGCCCACCTTCGCCTTGAGCAGGCGGGCGCTCACGTCGCGCTGCGTCTTCATGAACCGGTGCCAGCGGGCGTCCTTGACCTCCTCGGGCACGGCGCCGGGGAGGTCGTTGGCCGGAGCCCCCTTCACCGGCTCGTAGCGGAAGCAGCCGACCCGGTCGAGCCGGGCCTCCCTCAGCCATTCGACCAAAAGGTCCACATCCTCCTCCGTCTCGCCGGGGAAGCCGACGATGAAGGTGGAGCGGATCGCGAGATCCGGGCAGATCTCCCGCCACTTGCGGATGCGGTCGAGGGTCTTTTCCTGGTGGGCGGGGCGCCGCATGGCCTTCAGCACCGCAGGGGAGGCGTGCTGGAAGGGAATGTCCAGATAGGGGAGGATCTTCCCCTCCGCCATGAGCGGAATCACCTCGTCCACGTGCGGATAGGGATAGACATAGTGCATCCGCACCCAGATGCCGAGCTCGCCGAGCTCCTTCGCGAGATCGTAGAAGCGGGTGCGCACCTCCCGGTCCTGCCAGAGGCTCGGCTGGTACTTGATGTCGAGGCCGTAGGCGCTGGTGTCCTGGGAGATGACCAGCAGCTCCTTCACGCCGGCCTTCGCGAGCTTCTCCGCCTCGCGCAGCACGTCGCCGATGGGCCGGCTGACCAGGTCGCCGCGCAGCTTCGGGATGATGCAGAAGGAGCAACGGTTGTTGCAGCCCTCGGAAATCTTCAGATAGGCATAGTGCCGGGGCGTGAGCTTGACGCCCTGAGGCGGGACGAGGTCCACGAAGGGGTCGTGCGCCGGGGGGGCGGCCTGGTGCACCGCGCCGATGACGCTCTCGTACTGCTGCGGCCCGGTGATCGCGAGCACGTTCGGGAAACGGTCCCGGATCTGCTCGGGCTCGGCGCCCATGCAGCCGGTGACGATCACCTTGCCGTTCTCGGCCATGGCCGAGCCGATGGCCTCGAGGGATTCCGCCTTGGCGCTGTCGAGGAAGCCGCAGGTGTTGACGATCACCACGTCGGCCCCGTCATGGCGCTTGGTGAGCTCGTAGCCCTGCGCGCGGAGCTGGGTGATGATCCGTTCCGAATCGACGAGCGCCTTCGGGCACCCGAGGGAGACGAACGAGACTTTGGGCGCGGGAGCATTCATCCGCAAACAATCCACTCTTCGAAGCTGGTCGGCATCCGGCGGCGCCCGCCGGGGCGCCCCTTCGGCGCAAACCATGGCAGGCCAAGGAGTTCGGGCCTTCGATCCGGAACCGCGGGTGAATACCACAACAGGGCCGCGAAAGGCCAGCGCGGCCGTTTGGGTGCCTTTTCCTTAGCCTTTGGGATAAGACTCCAACGAAGATCTTGAGCTTGACGGGCAGACGTGGTCCAAGGCGTTAACCTTTCGTTAACCATGTTCCCGAGCATTCAGATGGCATCCGTCGGACCCTGGACGTCTGCTCCCTCGCGCCCCGATCTCCGCAGCGCCAAGCGCCGCCGTGTCCTCCAGCAGGCCAAGATCGTGACCGGCGCCGAGACGATGATCCATTGCGAGATCCGCGACATCTCGACGGGCGGGGCGCGAATCGCCCTCCGGCGGAACGTGGCGCTTCCGGAGACCTTCCAACTCTACATCGCCGCCCATACGCTGCAGGTGCACTCGGCGAACGTCCGCTGGCGGAACGGCGATTTCATCGGAGTCGCATTCGAAGCCGCCGGCGGAGCGGGCGCGGCGGCTGACGGGCGCGCGCGGCAGCCCGAGCCGTCCCCCCAGCCTCTGCTCCTGTCGGGTCCGGCCCTCGCCGCCGCCCCGGAAGCGCGTCAGAAGGAAACGCTCCGCACGGAGGAGGCCGTCCAGGCGCATCCCAGAAGAGACCTCGCTTCGGGCCGGGATGTACGGGCATCGGTGCAGGTGGGCCGCTACGGACACCAGCGCCGGCGGCTCGCGGTGCGCTAGCCGGGAGGCGCCATCGGATTCCGGCAGGATGGCGGAGGGCCTGTCGAGCAGATTGTCCAACACATTGAAATCATTACTTTTTAAGGGTTGTGTGGATAATCCTGCCTGGAGACCCTGTCGTTTATCTTAAGAATTGTCTCGGCCGTATAGTATATGACAGCCCGCTCGGTTCACTCCGTTGCCGAACCGCATAACGTCACGAGAGTGCCACACCACGCGTTGACCTCTTAACATCGAGTGAAAGCGCAAGAAAAGAAAATGCCCGCAGACATTATGCCCACGGGCATCCGACTTCATCAGTTCATAATGAATTGACTGGTCGTTTAGCAGTAGCCTCCACGACCGCCGCTCTTGCATCCAGATGCCCGCTGTCCGCAACGCGAGCCATCGCTGGCAGTGTCATAGGAATTAGTGCAAGCGTTGGCTTGTTTCACAGGAAGCACAGGGGCAGCAACGATTACTGCTGCTAGTGCTAAAATGGAAAAAAGCTTCATGGTTTCCTCTTTCGCGTGACAGGTTGTTTAGTTGCTACGTCAAATATTTTAACCTTATCTGCCGTAGCGTAAGATATTATTCTTCCTTTCGTACGCCGGTTTCAAGACGAAATTCACAGACAAATTAATTTGGGGTTTGGGCTTGTTGATTAAGGTAGCGGGCTACGGCAGCAACGACGCAGATGCCCGAGAAGTAGGAGTGTGCCCGCGGGAAAGTCAGCGAGATCCCCGACATCTGAAGTCCGCTCAGCAGAACCAAGTCGCCTCTAGGTGTCGTTTCCAAGGAGGTTGTTCAGTCTTTGCCAAGGGGGCTGATGCTTGAGGGCTGAGTGGGGTCGCTGGGTGTTGTAGTGGGTGAGCCATGGCTTCATGGCGGCGCTGCGCTCGGCGGAGGAGGCGTAAGCGGCGCCATAGATCCATTCGCGTAAGCTCGTCTGGATGAAGCGCTCGGCCTTGCCATTGGTTTGCGGCCGGTAGGGTTTGGTGCGCTTGTGGCGGATGCCTCTCTCGGCCAGCGCGGCTTGGAAGACGTGGCTCTTGTAGGCGGCGCCGTTGTCGGTCATCACCCGTTCCACGCCGACGCCATGGCGGGCGAAGAAGGCCAGTGCCCGGTTCAGGAAGGCGAGCGCGCTGTCCTTCTTCTCGTTCGGCAGGATCTCGGTATAGGCCAGCCTTGAGGCATCGTCGATGGCCACATGCAGCGCCTCCCAGCCGGTGCCGCGCTTGGCGGACTGGCCCGTGCGGTCGCCGGTGATGCGATGGCCGATGCCGGCAATGCGCCCGAGCTTCTTGGTGTCGATGTGGATCAGCTCGCCGGGCCGCTCCCGCTCGTAGCGCACCGCCGGCAGGCGCGGTTCGAGCCGGCGCAGGCGGTTGAGGCCGAGACGCCGCAGGACGGCCCCGACGGTGGAGCGCGGCAAGGCCACGGTTCGGGCAATGGCCGGGCCGGACAGGCGCTCCTGGCGCAAGGCGGCGATGTGCGCGATCCGCTCCGGAGCCAGCCGATGCGCCGGACGCCTCGGAGCCGAGCTTTTGTTGTGCAAAGCCGCCTCACCGCCGTCGCGGAAGCGCGCCAGCCATTTGGAGGCCGTGCGTTCGGATATCCCGGCGGCCTTTGCTGCCTCCGCCACGCGCCAGCGCTCCTGGCGCACGCGTTGGACCAAAAGGGCTCGACCAAAGGGCGTCATGCGGGCATTCTTGTGAGCGTTCATCCGGGGCCTCCAGGCAGGAGATGGTTGGTGTTGCAACCCCATCCTCGCAGCCAAGCCTCGGATGAACAACCTTCATAGCTTCGACACCTAGAGCCCGTAACGGCGACTCTGGATTACAGCCCAGCGCTTAATAATAGGTCATGCGTATATTTGCAGTTGTATTGCGTAATCGTAAAGGCTGCCAAAATCGAAAAAATAGTACCCGGGGATCGCATTCCTACAAGGCGGACCGAAAAGTAAACGAGAGTGAGCCGCCAGCTACAGAACCTTAGTGGAAAGGCTGTATGGAGAGCTTTGGCTTTCTCGAAGTTCAAATTTCAATTCAAGACATCAAGGTGGCGGAGGGGGTGGGATTCGAACCCACGGTGGGCTTGCACCCACGGCGGTTTTCAAGACCGCTGCCTTAAACCACTCGGCCACCCCTCCAGCGGACCGGCCGGACGTGCCGGCCTTCTTTCGTGGATCCAGGCTGTCTAAGGCGGCAGGGCCGCGCACGTCAACTGAGGACTCCGCTTCCCGATCATGCCGCTCGGGAACGGCCCTGCCGTCACGGCAGACGGTCGCAGGACCGGTTTCAGGTGGCCCGGCCGGAGCCTTCGGGCGGTGCCGGAATTGGGTCGCAGCTGTTCATCAAATGTGTCCGGGGCGCAGAATTCATGTGAAGAGGGACGTGTAAGCCGTTGAAGAGAGAGTCAAATTCTGTTTCGTTAACAACATTTCAAATGTGGCGGCTTGGCCATTGACAAGCGGGGCGTTTAACTTTTCTTTAGCAGGTCGAAATGCACTAACTCAGGTTCGGAGCGACCGAACCGCCGCACAAGCGGGCAAGGGGATGCGAGGCGACATGGATTGTGATCGCGCTGAGGCGAAGGCGGGGGCGCAAGGCTGCGCGACCTTCTTCAATCACCGGACCGTCCTCCGCATTGCTGGCGTCGCCGCCATCGCATTGACGGCTGCCAACTGCTCCAACCGGAGCGGAATCGATCCCAAGTACGGCGTTGCGCCGAGCCCGCGGGTGGTCGCGGACGGCCAGCCGGTCCCCAAGGGCGGCGGACAGCGCATGGTCGGCAAGCCCTACGTGGTCGCGGGCCGCACGTACGTGCCCCGCGAGAACCCGAGCTACTCGGGGGAGGGCCTCGCATCCTGGTACGGCGCGAGCTTCCACGGCCGCAGGACGGCCAACGGCGAGGTCTTCGACCGGGTCTCGGTGGCTGCCGCCCACACCACCATGCCGCTTCCGAGCTATGCGCGCGTGACGAATCTCCAGAACGGGCATTCCATGATCGTTCGGGTCAACGACCGTGGACCGTTCCACGGCAACCGCATCATCGACGTGTCGGAGCGCGCGGCCCTGGCGCTCGGCTTCAAGCACGCCGGCACGGCCCGGGTCCGGGTCGAGTATGTCGGCCCGGCATCGACGAACGGCAGCGACGACCGGATTCTCCTGGCCAGCCTGCGGACCGACGGGACGCCGGCGTCCCTGAACCGCGTCGGCCCGACCCCGACCATGATCGCTTCCGCGACGCCGCGGCCGGCTGCCCCCGCCGCCTCGCTGGAGCGCGCCGCGCCTTCGGACGGCGTCGCGACGGCTCTCGCCTCGGCCACCGATACGCCGCAGAAGATGGCGTTCGCCGGTTCTCCGGCGCGCGGCATCCCGCTTCCGCCGGAGCGCCCCTTCGACCTGGGCACCATCCCCGGCGCCGCGACCCCGGTGGCGGTCAGCTCGCTTTCGCCGAGCGTCGTGCCGCCCTCCCGGCCCGTCGTCGCGGGTCTCTATTATGCGCCCGAAACGGTCCGGTCCGGCTTCCAGAAGAGCGACGGTTTCAGGACGCTCGATCGGAGTCGCTTTCTGCGCTGAACGCGGTCTTGGCCCGGCAGCGAAGGGAGCCCCTTTCGGTTCGTCCGGCCTCCCGTTTGGTGGGGCCGGAGGAGTTCGTTCTGAGCGGCTTTAGGCATAAGGCGCCGTCGAGGCATCCGCGTCATGTCGTCTGAGGTCGAAACCTGACGGCATGTGAACGGGCGCAAGGTGCAGCCAGCTCTGGCGTTGAATCGCCGGAACTGTGCTACAGATTCAACTCACCCTAGGGAAGAGTTGGATCATGGCCTTCTTTGCTCGCGCAGCTTCCGGGAAATGCGCCCGTTTTCTTGCGGTTCTGAGCCTTCTGCCGTTTTTCTGGGGAGTTCCGAGCGAGGTGAGGGCGGAATCGTTCCAGACCGTCGCGCCCACCGCGATTCTCATCGATGCGGATTCGGAGGCCGTTCTCTTCGAGAAGAATGCCGACGAGCTGGTGGCGCCTGCCAGCATGGCGAAGATCATGACGGCCGAAATCGTCTTCAACGAGCTGAAAGGCGGCCGTCTGACCATGGACACGGAATTCGTGGTCTCGGAGCATGCCTGGAAGACCGGAGGGGCGAGCTCCGGCGGCTCCTCCATGTTCGCGAAGGTGAACTCGAGCGTTCGGCTTGAGGATCTCCTGCGCGGGCTGATCGTCCAGTCCGGCAACGACGCGGCCATCGCCATCGCGGAAGGCATCTCGGGCACGGAGGAGAACTTCGCCCGGCGCATGAACGAGCGGGCGCGGCAGCTCGGCCTGACCAAGTCCACCTTCCGCAACCCGACCGGCTATGCCGATCCCGCTCAGAAGGTAACGGTGCGGGAACTCGCCATGCTCGCCCTGCACATCATCCGGACCTATCCGGAGCTCTACAAGATGTTCGGCGAACGGGAGTTCACCTGGAACAAGATCCGGCAGCTGAACCGCAATCCGCTCTTCGCCTTCAACATCGGAGCCGACGGCCTCAAGACCGGTTACATCGAGGAATCCGGCTACGGCCTCGTCGGCTCGGCCGTTCAGAACGGTCAGCGTCTCGTGGTCGTCGTCAACGGCCTGAAGACCGCCAAGGACCGGGCGAACGAATCCCGAAAGCTCCTGGATTGGGGATTCCGGGCCTTCGAATCCCGGCAGCTGTTCCAGGAGGGGCAGGTGGTCGGGGAGGCCCAGGTCTTCGGCGGCGACCGCCGGTCGCTGCCGCTTGTCTCCAAGAGGCCGGTTCGTGTACTCGTGCCCCGTGGCGAGACGGAGCGGGTCACCGCCCGCATCGTCTATACCGGCCCGCTCCGGGCGCCGGTGCAGAAGGGAGCCGAAGTGGCCAAGCTTCAGGTGAACAGGGGCGAGATGAAGGCGGTGGAGCTGCCTCTTTATGCCGGCGAGGACGTCCAGGTGGGCACGCTGAGCCAGCGGGCGCTCGACGGCCTCATGGAATTCAGCACGGGCTGGGCGCGCCGCGCCTTCTCGAGCCTGCTCGAACGCATTTGATGACCGGCCGCTTCATCACGTTCGAGGGAGGCGAGGGGGCCGGGAAATCGACCCAGATCGAGCGCCTCAGGAGGCGCCTGGAGGCGGCCTCGCGGGAGGTCCTTTCCACCCGCGAGCCCGGCGGGTCGCCCCAGGCGGAAAAGATCCGGTCGTTCCTCCTGGAGGGCAGGGCGAAGCATCTGGGGCCCTTCGCGGAGGCGCTGCTGTTCACCGCGGCCCGCATCGACCACATCGACAGGACCATCGTGCCGGCCCTCGAGCGGGGCGTTCACGTGCTCTGCGACCGTTTCGCGGACTCGACCAAGGCCTATCAGGGGGCGTTCGGACAGGTCGATGCCGCGCTGATCCAGAGCCTGGAGCGGACCGCGCTCAGGGACCTGCGCCCGGACGTGACCTTCATCCTCGATCTTCCGGCGGAGGTCGGCCTGTCCCGCGTCCGGCAACGCCTGGCGGACCGGCGCGAAGGCGCCGACCGGTTCGAGCAGGAGGACATCGCCTTCCACCGAACCCTTCGCGACGCCTTCCTCGCCATCGCGAAGGCCGCGCCGGAGCGTTGCGTCGTCATCGACGCGGACCGCGACCCGGACGAGGTCGAGGAGGCGATCTGGGCGACCCTCCGGGAGCGGCTGCCGGAGCTGACGTCGGGCGAGGCGCGCCCGTCCGAGGCGGCGTGCGACCATGTCGCGTGAGCCCGTCTCCCGAGAGCCCGCCGCGGACGAACCGGACCGGTTCGAGGGGGCGCCCCATCCGCGGGAGCAGTTCGCCTTCTTCGGCCACGAGGAGGGAGAGGCGGCCTTCGTCGAAGGCCTCCGGAGCGGACGGCTCCACCACGCCTGGCTGATCGGAGGCCCGCAGGGGATCGGGAAGGCGACCCTGGCCTACCGGGTCGCGCGGACCGTGCTCGACCCCAGCCGCGCGGCAGGGTCTGCTTCCGGCCGCCTCGACATGGACCCGCAGGCGAACGTGGCCCGGCAGGTCATGGCCCTTTCCCATCCCAATCTGGCGGTCCTCCGGCGGGCGCCGGCCACGGACAAGAAGGGGCCCTCGGCGACCATTCCGGTAGAGGCGGTGCGGCGCGCCCTTGCCACCTTCGCCTCGACGGCGGCCGATGGCGGCTACCGGGTCTGCATCGTCGACAGCGCCGAGGACCTGACGGTGGCCAGCGCCAATGCCCTCCTGAAGGTGATCGAGGAGCCGCCCCCGCGCTCCCTTTTCCTCATCGTGAGCCATGCGCCGCAGCGGGTCCTTCCCACGATCCGGTCCCGCTGCCGACGCCTGCTCCTGCGCCCTCTCGACGACGCGTCCGTGCGCGCGGCCATCGCCTCTCTCGGCGCCCCCTGGTCGGACATGCCCCCGGACGTCGTCGACGAGGCGCTCCGCCTGGGGGAGGGGTCGGTGCGGCGCACCCTCGAGCTTCTGGACGGGGACAGGGTCGCCTTCGTCGGGCAGGTCACCGCCCTGCTCGAACGCCTTCCCCGGGCCGACATGCGGCAGGTGCTCTCGCTCGCGGAGGCGCTTGCCCGAAAGGATGCGGACGAGAACTACGAGCTGATGCTCGATACGGTGCAGCGATGGGTCTCGGCGCAGCTCCATGCGCGCGCGGGCCTGGGTCCGCGGCGCCTTGCGCCTTTGGTGGAGGTGTGTGAGAAGATCGGCCGCTCGGCGCGAGAGATCGACGTCTACAACCTCGACCGCCGGCCCTTCATCCTGACGATGTTCGACGACCTTGCCGACGCGGTCCGGCGGGCGGCCTAGGGCATTGCCGGGAGACATCGTTCGAGCAAGGATCTGCCATGGCCGAGAAAGAGAAATTCTACATCACGACGGCCATCTCGTACCCGAATGGGGCCCCCCATATCGGCCACGCCTACGAGATCGTCGCCTCCGACGCGATCGCGCGGTTCAAGCGCATCGACGGGTTCGACGTGTTCTTCATGACGGGCACGGACGAGCACGGGCTGAAGATCCAGCAGACGGCGGACCGCAGCGGAACGACGCCGAAGGCCTTCGTCGACGAAATGGCGGCCAAGTTCAAGGCGATGGCCGACCGCCTGAACTGCTCCTACGACCGGTTCATCCGCACCACCGATGCCGACCACCTGACCTCGACGCACGAGCTCTGGCGCCGCATGCAGGAGAGGGGGGACATCTATCTCTCCAAGTATTCCGGCTGGTACTCGGTGCGCGACGAGGCCTACTACGACGAGAGCGAGCTGACGAGGCAGCCGGACGGGAGCTGGCGCGCGCCCACGGGAACGCCGGTGGAATGGATCGAGGAGGAGAGCTACTTCTTCCGCCTCTCGGCCTATCAGGACAGGCTGCTCGCCCATTACGAAGCCAATCCCGAATTCGTCAGCCCCGAGACGCGGCGCAACGAGATCGTGAGCTTCGTCCGCTCCGGCCTGCAGGATCTTTCGATCAGCCGCACGACGTTCAACTGGGGCCTGCCGGTCCCGGGCGATCCGAAGCACGTGATGTACGTCTGGATCGACGCTCTCAACAATTACCTGACGGGCTGCGGCTTCCCGGACGAGAGCAACCCCCGCTGGCACTACTGGCCTGCCGACGTCCACATCATCGGCAAGGACATCGTGCGCTTCCACACGGTCTACTGGCCTGCCTTCCTCATGTCCGCCGGCATCCCGCTGCCGAAGCGGGTCTTCGGCCACGGCTTCCTGTTCAACCGGGGCGAGAAGATGTCCAAGTCGGTCGGCAACGTGATCGACCCGTTCGACCTAGCGGACACCTACGGCGTCGACCAGCTGCGCTATTTCTTCCTGCGGGAAGTGCCCTTCGGCCAGGACGGCAACTATTCCCACGAGGCCATCGTCAACCGCATCAACGCGGATCTGGCGAACGACCTCGGGAACCTCGCCCAGCGCTCCCTGTCGATGATCGCGAAGAACTGCGGCGCGGCCGTTCCGGAGCCGGGGGAATTCACGCAGGCCGACCGGGACATGCTCTGGCAGGCGGATGCGCTGCCGGGGAAGGCGAGGGCGGCCCTCAAGGATTTCGCCCTCCACACGGCCCTCGGTGAGATCTGGGCCGTCGTGGCGGAGGCCAACCGCTACTTCGCCTCCCAGGAGCCCTGGGTCCTTCGCAAGCAGGATCCGGCCCGCATGGCCACGGTGCTCTACGTGACGGCGGAGGTGCTGCGCGCGGTGGGAATCCTGGCCCAGCCCTTCGTGCCGACGGCCGCCGGCAAGCTCCTGAATCTGCTCGCGATTCCGGAGGAGGGGAGGGTCATGGCGAGGATCGGCGCCGACCACAGGCTCGTGCCCGGCACCCCTCTTCCGCAACCTGAGCCGATCTTCCCGCGTTATGTGGAGGCGGAGGCCGTCTGACGCTTCCGCTTCGGACGGCCGTCTCGGCCTCAGCGGAAGTTTCGATGTTCACGACCTTCATGTTCGCCACCGGGATCGAAAACAGCATCCCGACGATCAACAATGGCCGCACCCGCATCGACGAGATGGAGAAGTGCGGCCATTACGAACACTGGAAGACCGATTTCGACCTCCTGCGGGAACTCGAGATCAACGTCCTGCGCTACGGTCCGCCTCTGCACAGGACCTTCCTCGGACCCGGCCGCTACGACTGGTCGTTCCCGGATCTGACATTCGAGGAAATCGAGCGCCGCGACATCATCCCCGTCGTCGACCTGTGCCATTTCGGCGTGCCCGACTGGATCGGGAACTTCCAGAACCCGGATTTTCCGGACCTGTTCGCGGGCTATGCCTGCGATTTCGCCAGGCGCTATCCGTGGGTGCAGCTCTATACGCCCATCAACGAGATGTTCATCTGCGCCCTGTTCTCCGCCGCCTATGGCTGGTGGAACGAGCAGCTTGCCTCCGACCGGGGCTTCGTGACGGCGCTCAAGCATATTGTGAAGGCGAACGTGCTCGCCATGGAGCAGATCCTGAAGGTCCGCCCCGACGCCATTTTCGTCCAGAGCGAGTCGACGGAGTATTTCCACGCTGAAAATCCTGCCGCGATCAAGCCGGCGGAGATCATGAACTCCAGGAGATTCCTGTCCCTCGACCTGAACTACGGCCGCAGGGTCGACTCCGAGATGTACGAATACCTGATGGACAACGGCATGACGCGGGAGGAATACCATTTCTTCCTCAACCGCTCGTCGCTGCGCCATCACTGCATCATGGGCAACGATTACTACATCACCAACGAGCACAGGGTGCAGGCCAACGGCATCACCCGCGCCGCCGGCGATGTCTTCGGCTACGACGAGATCACGCGGCAATACTACGACCGCTACAGGCTGCCGGTGATGCACACCGAGACGAACATCGTGGAAGGGCCCGACGGCGATGAGGCCGTCAACTGGCTCTGGAAGCAATGGGCCAACGTCCTGCGCATCCGCAACACAGGCGTCCCGGTCGTCGGGTTCACCTGGTACTCGCTGACCGACCAGGTGGACTGGGACGTGGCGCTCCGCCAGGAGAACAACCGGATCACGCCGGTCGGCCTCTTCGACCTCGACCGCAACATCCGGCCCGTGGGCCGCGCATACCGGCAGCTGATCCGCGACTGGCGGGACGTGCTGCCCGCCCAGAGCGTGTGCCTCAGGGTGCCCGTGGCGCTTCCGAGCGAGTACGACGAGAGACCCGTGCGCCGTCAGCGGGAGGTCACGAGGGCCATGCGCCAGAACGAGGAAGAGGAGGAATTCCAGCAGGCGGCCCAGTGAGGTGGGCCGCCGCGTGCCGGTTCGCGCCGTCTGGACGAACGCCGTCCCATCCGCTTTATGGAAGGCCCTGCCGGCTCGCCGGAGGAGGAGGGGCGATTCCTCATGCTGATCGACAGCCACTGCCACCTGGACTTCCCGGATCTGCGGGACCGCTTGACGGACGTGCTGAACGCGGCTTCTGCCGCGAACGTCCGGCGCATGGTCACGATCTCGACCCATGTGGCCCGCTACGAAACCTACAAGGCCCTGGCGGAAGCGCACGAGAACGTGTTCTTCACGGTGGGCACTCACCCCCACAATGCGGCGGCGGAGCCGGACGTGCCGGCTCGGCGCCTCGTAGAGCTCTCGCAGCACCCCCGCTGCGTCGCGATCGGGGAGGCCGGCCTCGACTACTATTACGACAAGAGCCCGCGCGACGTGCAGCGCCAGGTGTTTCGCACCCACATCGCCGCCGCGAGGGAGACGGGCCTGCCGCTCGTCATCCATGCCCGCGACGCGGACGAGGACATGATCGCCATCCTGACCGAGGAAATGCGGATCGGGCCCTTCAAAGCGGTGCTGCACTGCTTCTCGTCGGGCGCGGAGCTTGCCTCCACCGGGGTGGAGCTCGGGCTCTACGTGTCCTTCTCCGGAATTCTCACCTTCAGGAACTCGGACGAAATCCGGCGGATCGCGGCCCGCGTGCCGCGGGACAGGCTCCTGGTCGAGACGGATGCGCCCTATCTCGCCCCCGTGCCGTTCAGGGGCAAGACGAACGAACCGGCCTATGTCGCCCATACCGCCCGCGTGCTGGCGGAGGTCGTCGGCGTCCCGGAAGAAGAGATGGCCGCCATCACGACCGGCAATTTCTACCGCCTCTTCTCCAAGGCGGCGGCCGCCGACGGACGGGCGTGACATGGGCCTCTCCCTGACGATCCTCGGATGCGGCTCATCCGGCGGCGTGCCGCGGGTGGCGGTCGGGTGGGGAGCCTGCAATCCGGACAATCCGCGAAACCGGAGGCGGCGGTGCTCCGTGCTCGTGGAAAGGGCAGGGGCGGCCGGGACGACGAGCGTCCTCGTGGACATGTCGCCCGACCTGCGGGAGCAGCTCATCGGCGCCGGCGTGACGCGCCTCGACGCGGTTCTGATCACGCACGAGCATGCGGATCACATCCACGGCATCGACGATCTGCGCCCCCTGGCGATCGCGATGCGCCGCCGCATCCCGACCTATGCGGACCGGGTGACGAGCGAAATCCTCATGAGCCGGTTCGGCTACTGCTTCAAGACGCCGCCCGGCAGCGGCTATCCCCCGATCCTCGAAGCCTTCCGTCTTCAGGACGGCGTTCCGCTCTCCATCGGGGGGCCCGGAGGGGAGGTCCATGCCCTGCCTTTCCGGATGATCCACGGCGACATCGACGCCATGGGCTTCCGCTTCGGCAGGGTGGCCTATGCGCCGGACGTCAGCACGATGCCGGAGACGAGCATCGAGCACCTTCGGGAACTCGACGTGCTCATCGTCGATGCCCTGCGGTACACGCCCCACCCCACCCACTTCTCCGTCGCGGACGCGCTCGACCTCATCGCGCGCGTCGCACCGAAGCGGGCGATCCTGACGAATCTCCACACGGACCTGGATTACGACGTGCTTCGCGGCAAGCTGCCGCCGCACGTGGAACCCGCCTATGACGGAATGAAGATCGAGATCCCTTGAAGCCCGCGGCCACGCTTCGCGTCTTGCGCTGGCGGCACGTGCAGCGAGCGGGGCAGGGCGGGGCGGTTTCCGGTGGAAGAGGGGCCGACTCACGCTAGTTTAGCCGGATCGGTACCTTCTCCCTTTCCCGCCCCTCCGGAATCCGCAAGATCGCCCCGATGAGCGCCGCAGACCCCGAGATATCGAAAGATTCGTCTTCGCCCCTGGCGCCGTTTCGCCACAGGATCTTTCGAGCGGTCTGGGTTGCGAGCCTGGCCTCGAACTTCGGCGGCCTCATCCAATCGGTCGGCGCCGCCTGGCTGATGACCTCGATCGGCGGATCCGCGGATCTCGTCGCGATGGTGCAGGCGTCCACGACGCTGCCGATCATGCTCTTTTCCCTCGCCGCCGGGGCCATTGCCGACAATTCGGACCGGCGCAAGCTGATGCTCGCCTCGCAGCTGTTCCTTTTTGCCGTGTCCATCGCCCTGACGATCTTCACCTATTGGGGGCTCATGACGCCATGGCTGCTCCTCGGCTTCACCTTTCTCGTCGGCTGCGGCACCGCCTTCAACGGTCCGGCCTGGCAGTCCCTGGTGGGAGAGATGGTGCCGCGCCACGACCTGCCGGCCGCCATCGCCCTCAACAGCATGGGCTTCAACATCGCCCGCAGCGTGGGGCCGGCGCTGGGGGGCGTCATCGTGGCCGCGGCCGGCGCCTTCGCCGCCTTCGCCGTGAACGCGGTGAGCTATGTGGGACTTCTCCTGGTGCTGGCCCGCTGGCACCCGCCGGCGCCCCGCCGCACCCTCCCGCCCGAAAACCTCGGCGCCGCCATGGCGGCGGGGATCCGCTACGTGGCCATGTCGCCCCATATCGGCTCCGTGCTGATGCGGGGCGCTGCGTTCGGGCTTGCGGCGGTCTCGGTCCAGGCGCTGATGCCGCTCATCGCCCGCGACCTGATCCGGGGCGGACCGCTCACCTACGGACTCCTGCTCGGAGCCTTCGGAGCCGGGGCGGTGATCGGCGCCGCGATCAGCGCCCGCCTGCGCCTGCTCCTGTCCATGGAAGTGCTGGTGCGCGGCGCCTTCCTGGGGTTCGCCGCCGGCGCGGCGGTGGCGGGGCTGAGCCCGAGCGCCATCCTGACCATGGCGGCCATGGCGGTTGCAGGGGCCTGCTGGGTCCTGGCCCTGTCGAGCTTCAACGCGACCGTGCAGCTCTCCTCGCCGCGCTGGGTGGTCGGCCGGGCGCTCGCCCTCTACCAGATGGCGACCTTCGGCGGCATGGCTCTCGGAAGCTGGATCTGGGGCGCCCTGGCCGAGCGCTCCGACACCGGTTCCGCGCTCCTCGTCGCGGCGGCCGCGCTGGTGGCGGGCGCCGCCCTCGGGCTGCGCTTCGCCCTGCCGGAGATGAAATCCCTCAACCTCGATCCCCTGGATCGCTGGACCGAGCCGGAGATCGCTCTCAAGATCCTGCCGCGCAGCGGCCCCATCGTGATCACCATCGAATGGGTGATCCGCGAAAGCGACGTGAAGCCGTTCCTCGCCATCATGGCCGAACGGAAGCGCATCCGCCGCCGGGACGGAGCGCGGCATTGGACGCTCCTGCGCGACCTGGAGAACCCCGAAATCTGGATCGAGCGCTACCACAGCCCCACATGGCTCGATTACGTGCGCCAGAACCAGCGGATGACGCAGGCCGACGCGGCGGTGCTGGAGCGCCTGAGGGCGCTCCACAAGGGGCCCGAAAGGCCGCGCGTACGCCGGATGATCGAGCGGCAGACCCGCGTTCCTCCCGATGTCACGAACCATCACCGGCAGCCTACGGCGTACTAGAGCCTTTTCAGGGGAAGTGAGAACCGGTTTGCGCTGACGCGGCCCTCCGGGTCCGTCCGACAAATGCGGCAAACCAGGAGCTTCGGAGCGGAGTGCGATTCCGTCGAAACGCAATCCGCTCTAAGGCCAGGGACGTGAACCCGAATGCCCGCCGAGGCTTCGGATCTTCGATACGGGTTTGCGGGAGCCGGCGAGGGCAGGGCGGTTGGAGGCGGAGGAGGCCCGCTCAGGGATCAGGACAGGACATAGGCGGAATGCACGGCGGTACGGTTCCGCCCTGCCCGCTTTGCCGCGTAGAGCGCCGCATCCGCCTGGGCGATGAGGATGTCGGGCTCCGGCAGGGTCTCGGCGGGACTGGAGGCGATGCCAATGCTCGCCGTAACGATGCCGTCGATGCCGAGCGGATGAGGAAGCCGGAGCCCGGCGAGCGAGGTCCGGATCGTCTCGGCCACCCGGTGTGCGCCTCGGCTGTCCGTATCGGGAAGAATGAGGCCGAACTCCTCTCCGCCATAGCGGACGGCCACGTCGTCGGGCCGCTGGGCTGCGGCTCTCATCACTTCGCCGAGGCGGCGGAGCGCATGGTCGCCGGCCTGGCGCCCGAGGGTGTCGTTCAGCAGCTTGAAATGGTCCAGGTCCAGCATGAGAAGGGACAGGGGCGTGCCGGTCCGGCGCGCGCGCCGGATGGAGCGGTCCAGAGCCGCATCGAAGCCGCGCCGGTTCGTCAGGCCCGTCAGTCCGTCGGTTTCCGCAAGGCGGGCCAGTTCGCGATTGCGGCGCCACAGTTCGAGCTCGTCCATGGCGAGGGCGCCGAGGTCCGACAGGACGCCGATGTCGAAACCCTCGACGTTCCGGGGCTCGCGCTTGAGGATGCAGAGCGATGCCACGACGGCCCCGGTATCCGTCCGCAGGGGTACGCCGGCGTAGAAGCGGAACGGCAGTTCCCGGACGACCGGATGCCCTTTGAGGCGCGGGTCCGTCCACATGTCGCCGATCACCAAAGGCTGCCCCGAAGCGATGACGATCTGGCAGACGCTTCTTTCGCGCTCGATCCAGGGCGGGACTCCGTCCGCGCTGACCGACTTCATCCACTGGTAGCGGTCGTCGACGAAGCCGAGATAGGCGACATCGGCCTCGTAGAAGGCGGAAGCAAGCCGGGTGATCCGGTCGAACCGCTCATCCCGCGGCGTATCGAGGATGCCGCAGGAATAGAGAAAATCCAGGCGCTCGGCCTCGTTGGGTGGGGGGTCCGGCACCGCGAACACGCTGGGATCTCCTGGATCGTCCGTCGACCCGCCGCAGATACCAGCCGGCTTGGTCGAGGGTCAAATCGGGAGGTGGCGGATTCCCGCGGAGCGAGGAGTGTCGTGCGACACCTTCGGGAACCTCCCAGGATCCTCCGAGCCTCGAAGAACCTGAACTGTGCCGGATGGTTCCACACTTCGATTTAGGTTCCATAATATATCTTATGCGAAATTGAGATGCAGGGTTAAGACGGTCCCCCCGTTCCGGCTTTGGCCTCCTCTCTCGCCGTCCAGGCCTGTTCGGCGCGCCTTACTCGCAGATCCGGTAACGGTCGCTCGATCCGTGTCTCTGGACGTCCACATGGAGATGGTCGGCGTGGGACGGGTCCGAGCCCGGTCCCAGGATCGTCGTGAACCATCCGCAGGCGGCCTTGCGTAAGGATGCGATGGCGCCGTCCCGCCGTTCGTCCCCGCTCGGCTTGACGGCCAGCTGCGTGCCGTCCGCCAGTTCGAAACCCGACACGTCGATGGCCTGCCCCGTGGCATGGGCCGAGAGCTTGCCTTCCTCCGCCCGGTTGCGGTTCCGGCATTCGAAGCCCGGCCCGGTGCGGACCGCGGCGAGCTCCGTTTCGAGGTATCCGGCCATGGCCGGCGCTGCGAGCTGGCCGAGCCACTGGCCGAAGCTCTCGGCGAAGGCGCAGGCCAGGATCGGCCGGTCCTTCAAGGCAACCCTGGCATCGGGCCGCGATGGAACCGGGACCGCGATCAGGCGGACGGGGGCTTCGATCCTGCACAGCCCGTTCTCCGCTTTCGGCGGTTCGGCGGGTTCCAGGACGAAGCCGGCCTTCCGCAGGCGATCCATGCAGGAATCGGCCGCTTCAGACGCCGCGTCCGGCGGGCCGGAGCGCCGGTCCCGATCCGGTTCCTCGGGCACCTGCGGCCCTTGGGTCTTCTCAGGTCCCATCTCCGCCGGCCGTGGCGGCGGCAGGGGGATGCTCTCCTTTTCCCCGGCAAAGGCGGCGGGGCCGGCGAGAAGGAGGGCAACGGCAGCGAGAGCCTTGGCCCCTCGCCCGCCCGGATCGGCGCGATGTCTCATCGGGCTTGTTATAGGTCGCCGATCCCGGATCTGGACCCTGGGTCGGGACATTCGCCGAACGAAGCTCAAACGTCCTTTAAGATATTCCGGGCAAGCATCGGTCGAATCCATGTCCGGAGAGATGCCGCGTCCCGCCAGCACCGCCAAATCGGCATACCACCCTCGCCTTCGCCGCCGGTTGATCACGGGTGCCGAAGGGCCCTAAGCATAAACATGACCCTCCGCGACTTCTCCCTGATGTTCATGGTCTGCCTGACATGGGCGTCACATACCATCGTCAGCAAGCTCGTGGTGTCGGGGATGGAGATTCCGCCCCTGTTCTATGCGACCATCCGCTACGTCATCGTTGCCCTCGTCACGGTGCCGTGGCTCATGCCGGTTCCGCTGCCGCGCTGGCGCATGGCTCTTGTGGGCTTCCTCATGGGCGGCGGCGGTTTCGCCCTGTTCTTCTTAGGGATCAAGACGGCCACGCCCTCGAGCGCCGCCATCGTGAGCCAGCTCGGCCTGCCGATGACGGCGCTGCTCTCGGTGGCCATGCTGGGAGAGCGCATCCACTGGAAGCGGGGGATCGGCATCGCCCTCACCTTCGTCGGCGGTCTCATCGTCATGTGGAACCCGCGCGAGGAGTTCCCGATCTCCGGCGGCCTCGTCTTCATCCTCGGCTCGGCCTTCGTCGGTTCCCTCGCGGCGGTCATGATGAAGCAGATCAAGGGCGTGAAGCCTCTGCAGTTCCAGGCCTGGGTCGGCCTCGCCTCTGCGCTGCCGCTGATCGTGCTGACCGCAAGTTTCGAAAGCGGACAGATGACGAAGGCCGCCGCGGCCGGCTGGCCCTTCGTGATGGCCGTGCTGTTCTCGGCGCTCGTGGTCTCTCTCCTCAGCCACACGACTTACTACGACCTGATCCGCAAATATCCGGCGAACCTCATCGCGCCGCTCCTCATCATGAACCCGCTGATCACCGTCGTCCTGGGCATCGTCATCACCGGCGACCGTTTCGACATGCGCATGGCCGTGGGCTCCGCCCTCGCCCTCTGCGGCATCCTCATCATCACCTTGGGGGAGGCGCGCACCGGCTTCCTGCTCCGGGTCCTGCGGAAGCACCTGCGCTGACCTGCCACGAAACGCGGACCTAGCTCCCGCCGCGTTCTGCCGCTATGGCTTTCGCCGTTCACCTCTCGCAGGAGCGATATCGGACCCATGGATCAGCCCATGACGCCTTCCCGGGACATCTCGCGCCTTCTCGCCATCATGGCCGCCCTGAGGACGCCCGGAACCGGCTGTCCCTGGGACCTGGAGCAGACCTTCGCCTCCATCGCTCCCTATACCCTGGAAGAGGCCTACGAGGTCGTGGACGCCATCGAGCGCGGGGACCTGGGCGACCTCAAGGAGGAATTGGGCGATCTCCTGCTCCAGGTGGTGTTCCATGCCCGCATGGCCGAGGAGCGGGGTGCCTTCGCGTTCCCCGACGTGGTCGAGGCGATCACCCGCAAGCTGATCCGCCGCCATCCGCACGTTTTCGGCCCCGCCCGGGATCTGAGCCCCGAGGAGGTCAAGGCTCTCTGGGACGAGATCAAGCGCGAGGAGAAGGCCGAGCGGCAGGCGGAGCGGGAGCGGCTCGGCGTCGCCGCCCCTTCGGAGCGGGAAGGCTTTCTCGGCGGCATACCGGCCGCCCTGCCCGCTCTGACCCGGGCGCACAAGCTAACGGCAAAGGCCGCAAAGGTCGGCTTCGACTGGCCCGACGCCACCCAGGTGATCGACAAGATCCACGAGGAGCTCGACGAGGTGAAGGAGGCGGCGGCCACCGGCCGGGCTGATCGGATCGAGGACGAGATGGGAGACCTGCTGTTCGCGGTGGCCAACCTGGCGCGGCATTACGGCGTCGACCCGGAAACCGCTCTGCGGCGCACCAATGCCAAGTTCGAGCGCCGCTTCCGCGCCATCGAGGACGGCCTTGCGGAGCGGGACAGGTCCCTCGCCGAGGCCAGCCTGGAAGAGATGGAAGCTCTCTGGGTCGCCGCCAAGGACCGGGAGCGCGCGCTCTGAGCGGTCAGAGGACCTTCGCCTGGGGGAACCGGTTCAGGAAGCGCGGTTCCTTTCCGGCCACCAGCCGGACCTGAAGGATGGAGTGACCGGTCTCGGTGGTGCGCCGGTCGAGGATCTCCGTGTTCTCGTGCAGCCAGGCGAGCCCCTGCCCGTCCTCCGGCGCCACGTCCACCTCGTAGCTCGAGCGCCCCGCCGCGAGATGGTCCTCGATGGCGGCGAGAAGCTCGGGAATGCCGTCCCCCGTCAGGGCCGAGATGAGGACCGGCCTCCCCTCCTCGCGCGACCGGAGGGAGGTCGCCTCCAGGCGCTGCCGGTCCTCGGGGGAGAGAAGGTCCGCCTTGTTCCAGACCTCGATGATCCGGCGCGTGTCGTCGGGATCGATCCCGAGCTCCCGCAGGACCAGGGACACGTCCTCGGCCTGGGCCTGGGTCTCCCCGTGAGAGACATCCCGGACGTGGAGCAGGATGTCCGCCTCGATCACGTCTTCCAGGGTCGCGCGGAAGGCGGCGACGAGCATGGTCGGGAGGTCCGAGATGAAGCCGACCGTATCGGAGAGAATGGCTTTCTCCCCATGCGGAAGGTCGATGGCCCGGGAGGTCGGATCGAGCGTCGCGAACAGCATGTTCTCGGCCAGGACCTCGGCCGAGGTCAGCCGGTTGAACAGGGTCGACTTGCCGGCATTGGTGTAGCCGACCAGGGCGACGATGGGATAGGGCACCCGCCGCCGGCTCGCCCGGTGCAGGGACCGGGTCTTCACCACCGTTTCCAGCTCGCGCTCGATCCGGGTCATGCGTTCCTGGATCATCCGCCGGTCCGCCTCGATCTGGGTCTCGCCCGGGCCGCCGAGGAAGCCGAAGCCGCCGCGCTGGCGCTCCAGATGGGTCCAGGAGCGGACGAGGCGTCCCTTCTGGTAGGCGAGATGCGCCAGCTCCACCTGGAGGGTGCCCTCCTTGGTGCGGGCGCGGCGGCCGAAGATTTCGAGGATGAGGCCCGTCCGGTCGATGACCTTGGCGCCCCAGGCCTTTTCCAGATTCCGCTGCTGGACCGGGCTCAGGGCGCAGTCCATCACGACGAGGCCGATGCCCTCGGCCTTGATCAGCCCGGCCAGCTCCTCGACCTTGCCGCTTCCGATGTAGGTGGCAGGTCTCGGGGCCGAGAGCGGCGCCATGAGCGACGCGACGATGTTGAGGTCGATAGCGCCGGCAAGGCCCGTCGCTTCGTCGAGACGCGCCTCCGGCGGGCGGGGATTGGCCTCCCCCTCGCCTGCTTCCCCGCCGACCGAGAAACGCCGCCTCCGGGTCAGGTAAGGGCCGACGACGAGTGTTCGCGTGCCCGCCGCCAGTTCCTTTTCAGGTTCGGCAAGCTGCACCAGTCGCTGTTCGCCCGGAGTGAGGGGTTCCGTCACCTCAAGCCTTTTCGCTGGCCTCGTCGGCTTGGTCGAAGAGTTGAACAGGCTGTCCCGGCATAATTGTGGAAATGGCGTGCTTGTACACCAGCTGCGAGTGCCCGTCCCTGCGTAGGAGAACGCAGAAATTGTCGAACCAGGTCACCACTCCCTGGAGTTTCACGCCATTCACGAGGAAGATCGTGAGAGGTATCTTGTTCTTCCGGACGTAATTGAGAAAGGTGTCCTGAAGGTTCTGCGTGCGATCGCCCGCCATTGAAGTTGCCTCGTCAGCCCGTCGCCGCCGATCTTGGCTATGGGGCCGCCTCTATATGGTTGTCCGCCCTGGGGCGGTGGTCGACCGGCCCCTTATTACAGGGCGAACCGTAAGGTTAAGCAAGAGGCCTTCCCCTTCTTATATCGCCTCCTGGCATAATTTCCCGTGGATCGCGGCCTAGCCGCCGATCCCGAGGGACTTCAGTTTCCGATGGAGAGCGGAGCGCTCCATGCCGATGAATTCGGCTGTCCGGGAGATGTTGCCGCTGAAGCGGGCGATCTGCGCAAGAAGATATTCCCGCTCGAAGATCTCGCGCGCCTCCCGCAAGGGAAGGCTCATCAGCTTCTCGCCCCCTGCCCCGGCCGGCGTCGAAGGCACCAGGGTTCCGATCTCGGACGGCAGCATGTCCGCCGTGATCGCCGCTTCCGGGTCGCCGGAGGTGAGAATCATCAGGCGCTCCACGTTGTTGCGCAGCTGCCGCACGTTGCCTGGCCAGTCATGGGACTGCAGGACGGCCATGGCGTCGTCCGCGATTCGGCGCTTGGGCAAGCCCGTCGCGGCCGAGATCTGGTCCATGAAGAACTCGATCAGCTCCGGCACGTCCTCCCGCCGCTCGGCAAGGGAGGGAACGCGGATCGGCACCACGCTCAGGCGGTGGAACAGGTCCTCCCGGAAGCGGCCTGCGGCGATCTCCGCCGGCAGGTCCCGGCTCGAGGAGGAGATGATGCGCACGTCCACATGGACCCGCGTCGAGCCCCCGACCCGCTGGAAGTTCTGGTCCACGAGGACCCGCAGGATGCGGTTCTGCGTCTCGCGGGGCATGTCGGCGATCTCGTCGATGTAGAGCGTGCCCCCATGGGCCTCCTCGAGAGCGCCGATGCGGCGGCCGCGCCCGTCCTCGCCCTCGGTGCCGAAGAGCTCCGCCTCCATGTTCTCGGGCGTGATGGTCGCCGCCGAGACGACCACGAAGGGGCCGTTCGCCCGCGCGGACATGCTGTGGATCGTCCGCGCGGTCAGCTCCTTGCCCGAGCCCGGCGCGCCGGTCACGAGAATGCGTGCATTGGTTGGCGCCGCCCGCTCCACGGCCTGGCGGAGCTGGTTGATGGCGACCGAACGACCGGCGATGCGGCTTGCCTGGACGGAGCGCGCGCGCAGGTCTCGCACCTCCCGCTTGAGGCGCGACGCCTCCAGGGCCCGCTCGGCGACCAGCACGAGCCGGTCGGCCTTGAACGGCTTCTCGATGAAGTCGTAGGCCCCGCTCTTGATGGCCGAGACGGCCGTCTCGATGTTCCCGTGGCCGGAGATCATCACGACCGGCAGCTCGGGATGCTGCTGCTTGACGAGCTCCAGAACCTGGAGGCCGTCGAGGCGGCTGCCCTGAAGCCAGATGTCGAGGAACACGAGATGGGGGCGGCGCGCCTCGATGGCGGCCAGGGCCTCGTCGGAGGTTCCGGCCGTGCGCGTGCGATGCCCCTCGTCCTCCAGGATGCCCGCCACGAGTTCGCGGATATCGGCTTCGTCGTCGACGACGAGAATGTCAGCACTCATAGGCCAGCCCCCCGGGAATCGCCTCTCGCGGACCCGACCGAATTCTTTTCCGATGCAACATGGTTCGTCTTTGGTATCCACATGCGGACCTGTCCACCCCTTCCGTGCGGGTTATCGACAAGGTCCATGCCTCCACCGTGCTCTTCCAGAATCTTCGCGACGATGGGAAGTCCGAGCCCCGTCCCCCCTTCGCGCGTGGTCATGTACGGCTCCAGGAGCCGCTGCCGTCCTTCCTGCGGAAAGCCCTTGCCGTTGTCGGTCACGGCGACGATCAGGTAGGCGGGATGCGTGTCGTCCAGCAGCACCGAGATGCGCCCCTCGCCCCGCTCCTGCTCGGGGACTGCGGCAATCGCCTCCGTGGCGTTCTTGACGATGTTCGTGACGGCCTGGGACAGGAGCCGGCGGTCGAAGGGCGCGACGACCGGATGCTCGGGCAACTCGTCCGCGAACTGGATCTCCGGATGGGCGATCCGCATCATGAAGACCACCTGCCGGATCGTCTCGACCAGGTCCTCCTCGCCGATGGTGGGCTTCGGCATGCGGGCGAAGGACGAGAACTCGTCGACCATGCGCTTGATGTCGTCCACCTGCCGCACGATGGTGGCCGTGCACTGGTCGAACACCTCGCGGTCGGTGGTGATGACCTTGCCGTACTTGCGGCGGATGCGCTCCGCCGAAAGCTGGATGGGCGTGAGCGGGTTCTTGATCTCGTGCGCGATGCGCCGGGCCACGTCGGCCCATGCGGAGGTGCGCTGCGCGCTCACGAGATCCGTGATGTCGTCGAGGGTCACGACGAGTTCGCGCTCCTCGCTGCGGACGTTCTCGCCGGTGACGCGCACGTTGATGGTCCGTTCCTTGCCCCTGCGGGTGACCTGGATCTGCTTCTGCATGAGGCGGTGGCGCCCATGCTGCATCTCCTCCACGAGATCCGCGACCTCGGGCAGCACGTCGGCGATCGGGCGTCCGAGCAGCTCCTCCGCCGAGGCCGCGAGAAGCGCCTCCGTCGAAGGATTGACGATGGTGATCCGCCCTTGCGCATCGATGCCGATGACGCCCGCCGACACCCCGCCCAGGACCGCCTCCGTGAAGCGGCGCCGGCGGTCGATCAGTTCGCTGGCCGCCATCAGCCCGTCGTGCTGGTGGCGCAGCTCCGACGTCATCTTGTTGAAGGTCTCGCCGAGATGGGCGAGATCCCCCTCCCCGCGCCGGATCGGAACCTGAACGTAGAAGTTGCCGCTCGCCACCTGGTCCGTGGCATGGATGAGCCGGCGGATCGGCGCGACGAGGCGATTGGCGAAATTGAGCCCGAACCAGATGGCCGAGAGCAGCACGATGAGCGCGATCAGCGCGAACATGGAGGCGAAGGCGACCTGAATGCCGACCTTCTTCTGCTCGAGCGCCTCGTAGAACGCGACGCCGGCCTCGGCGACGGGCGGGAATTCCACGGCGCGGGGATCGACCTCGCGGGCCACGTAGAGGATGCGTCCGCCATGGGCCTGCAGCTTCAGGACCGCCCGGAAGATGTTGCCGCTGCGGGGGAACAGGCACAGGGCCTCGTTCTCGCTCGCGTCACGCAGGTCGGCCTGCGTCGGCGGCGGCACGCCCTCGATGGCCTTCGCCTCGAGCTTCTCGACCACGGTTCCGTCCGGCTCGAGGAGCTGGACCAGGGGAAAGCCCAGGAAGATCGCGCGGGAATTCATGAAATCCCGAAAAACCTTGCGGTCGGCGTCGTAGAGGACCTTGGCCCGGTTGAGATCGGCCGCCATCAGCTGGGTCTCGCGGGCCAGCGTGCGGCATTGCAGCTCCCGGTAGGACCGCGCGATCTCGACGGTGTTGATCATCAGGTCCTTGATGGAGCCGGTGAACCAGGGATCGAGCCCTCTCTCCAAGGTGACGACCGCCACGGCGGCGACCAGGATGGCGGGCAGCACCGCCACGAGGCTGAAGAGCCCCACGATCCTCACATGCAGGCCGGCCGCCGCGGCACCCGCCCGGCGCTCGTGCATCAGCCGCTTGGTCTGCCAGGCCACGATCCCCAGGAGCAGGAGAATCAGCACGCCGTTGAGGATGAAAACCCAGATGACCACGTTGTGCGTGGGCAGGATCGGCGTCAGGCCGGCGAGGACGAGGAAGGTGGTGAGGGCCGAGGCCAGGGCGAGCAGAACCGCGATGGGGCCCAGCCAGCCGAGACTGCGCTGGACCTCGTCGGTCGTCTGTCGCTGTGCCTGATTGTCCTGGCGTATCAAGACCGCTGCCCCGCAATTGAGGCGCAACGAACCGTACGCCCTCCGTATGGGTGATGCACCAACACAACACTGTGGTCAAATTATTACAGCCGAAAGGGCCTACCGCCCACCGGACCGGATCACCTGGAGATCGAGGTCCCGGACCTTTTTCCGGAGCGTGTTGCGGTTGACCCCGAGAAGCTCCGCCGCCCGGATCTGGTTGCCCCGCGTCGCCGCCAGGGCGGCCCCGATCAGGGGGCCTTCGACCTCGCGCAGGACGCGGTGGTAGAGGCCCGGAGGCGGCAGACCGTCCTTGAAGCCCGCGAAATAGTCCACGAGATGCCGCTCGACCGCGTCGGACAGCCCTTCGGAGGCCGCCGGCGCAGAAATCGCCCCCGGCTTTCCCGCCGCCGGGGGCATCGGCAGAGGCTGGGAATCGAGTTCGGCATCGACGATCGCACCGGTGATGGTGTCCTGCGGGTAGAGGGCGGCGAGGCGGCGAATCAGGTTCTCGAGCTCGCGCACATTGCCCGGCCAGCGGTAGCGCTTGAGCCTGTCCATGGCCTCCGCGTCGAGTTGCTTCCGCGACAGCCCTTCCCTCTCCACGAGGGCGAAGAAGTGGCGCGTCAGGTCGGGAATGTCCTCGACCCTCTCCCGCAGGGGCGGGAGCCGCAGCGGCACCACGTTGAGGCGGAAGAACAGGTCCTCCCGGAACAGGCCCTGCTGGATCAGCACGCGCAGGTCCTTGTTGGTGGCGGCGACGATGCGGACATTCGTCTTGATCGGAATGCGCCCGCCCACCGTCGTGTATTCGCCCTGCTGGAGAACGCGCAGCAGGCGGGTCTGCGCCTCCATCGGCATGTCGCCGATCTCGTCGAGGAAGAGGGTGCCTCCTTCCGCCTGTTCGAACCGCCCTGTGCTGCGGGACGTGGCGCCCGTGAAGGCTCCCTTCTCGTGGCCGAAAAGATCGGATTCGATCAGCTCGCGGGGGATCGCGGCCATGTTGACAGCGACGAAGGGTCCCTGGCGCCGCTTGCCGTAGTCGTGCAGGGCCCGCGCCACCAGCTCCTTGCCCGTGCCGGACTCGCCCGTGATCATCACCGTGAGATCCGTCGGCATCAGCCGGGCGAGGGCCCGGTAAATGTCCTGCATGGCCTGCGAGCGACCGACGAGGGGGATCTCCCCCTCCTCCGGGGAAGGCTGCGGCGAAGGCGCCGCCCGCGGGCGCGCCAGGGCGCGGCCCACCACCGCCACGAGTTCCTTCAGGTCGAAGGGCTTCGGGAGATACTCGTAGGCCCCGCGCTCGGATGCCTTGATGGCGGTCATGAAGGTGTTCTGCGCGCTCATGACGATGACCGGCAGCTCGGGCCGCAGCTTCTTGATGCGCGGCAGGAGATCGAACGCGTTCTCGTCGGGCATGACGACGTCGGTGATCACCAGGTCGCCGTCTCCCTGGGCCACCCAGCGCCACAGGGTGGCGGCGTTGCTCGTCGAGCGGACCTCGTAGCCCGCCCGGGACAGGGCCTGGTTGAGCACCGTCCGGATGGCGGCATCGTCGTCGGCGAGAAGAATCTGTCCGCTGGGCATGGTTCGCCTCACATTTCCGCCGCGCGGCCGTCGCCGCCGCGGTGCATGGGCAGGAGAATTCGGAACGTCGTGCGCCGGGGCGCGGGATCGCACTCCACGATCCCGCCGTGATCTCCGACGATCTTCGCGACCAGGGCGAGGCCGAGGCCGCTTCCCTGGGCCTTGGTGGTGACGAAGGGGTCGAACAGGTCGGCGGCGAGATCCTGGGGGATGCCCGGGCCGTTGTCGCTCACGGCGACCTCGATCGGCAGGCTGACCTTCTCCCGCGAGCCCGGGACCTGGAGTCTCACGCCCGTCCGGAACGCAGTCGTCAGGACGATCTCGCCGTCCGTCGCGTCGATGCCGATGGCCTCGGATGCGTTCTTGACCAGGTTCAGGACCACCTGGATCAGCTGGTCGCGGTTGCCGAGCACCGGCGGCAGCGACGGGTCGTAGTTCTCGACGAAGCGGATGCGGCGGGCGAAGCCGGACTGGGCGAGACGCTTCACGTGATCGAGCACACCGTGAACGTTGACGGGGCCGCGCTCGACGGGCCGTTCCTCGCCGAACAGCTCCATGCGCTCCACGAGCTTCACGATGCGATCGGTCTCGTCGCAGATCAGCCGGGTCAGGAGCCGGTCTTCCTCGGCGGCGGACTGCTCGAGAAGCTGCGCGGCGCCGCGGATGCCGGAGAGCGGGTTCTTGATCTCGTGGGCCAGCATGGCGCCGAGCGCGGTGATCGAGCGCGCCGCGCCGCGATGGGTGAGCTGCCGGTCCATCTTGTCGGCGATGGTGCGCTCCTGGAACATCACCACGACATCGTCGCTGCCCTCCCCCAGCGGCGTCGCGAAGACGTCGACGATCCTCTCGGCTCCGATCCTGGGGCTGCCGATGTCCACGCGGTGCTCGCTGACGCTTGAGCCGCGCTGGCGCACCTCTTCGATCAGCCCCGTGACGGGGGACCCGAACGGCAGGATGTCGGCGAGAGTCTGCCGCTGCATCACGCGAAGGCTCACCTCGAAAAAGGCTTCCGCGGCCGCGTTCGCGTGGCGGATGCGTCCGTCGCGGCCGACCGTCAGCACCGGCAGCGGCAGCGCGTTCATCACGAGGTCGTTGATTCCGACGCCCGGGGTCATGCGGCCTCCTGCACCGGTTCCGCGTAGAGCCTGCGGAGAATGGATGCCACCCGTTCCGGCTCCTCGGAGGTGACGAGCGCCAGGCGCAGCTCCGCCGGGACGTGGAAGCCCGCCGCCGCGGCGACGTCCGCATAGGCAGCGAGGTGCTTGCGGGCGTGCCGGACGCCCACATGGACGCCATAGAGCGACAGGAGGCCCTCATAGTGCTCCACGATCGCCGCGGTCTTCGCCGACGGCGACGGCTCCGGCAGCGAGCGGCCCTGAAGCGCCGCGCCGATCTGACCGACGATCCAGGGTCGGCCCATCGCCGCGCGTCCGATCATCGCCGCCTGCGCCCCGGATGCGGCGAGACAGCGGCGGGCGTCGTCGAGAGACCCGACATCGCCGTTGGCGATGACGGGGATGCCGACCGCCGACGACACCCGGGAGATCGCCTCCCAGTCCGCCTGTCCCTTGTAGAACTGCTGCCGGGTTCGTCCATGGACCGTCACGGCCCGGGCCCCGAGAGCTTCGGCGCGGCGGGCGAGCTCGGGGGCGTTGATCGTCGCATGGTCCCAGCCGAGCCGCATCTTCACCGTCACCGGGACGCTCGCCGCGGCGACCGTCGCCTCGATCAGCCGGCAGGCATGGTCGAGGTCGCGCATCAGGGCGGATCCCGCATAGCCGCCGATCACGCGCTTCGCCGGACAACCCATGTTGATGTCGATGACGTCGGCTCCGGCCGCTTCGGCCACGCGGGCGGCCTCGGCCATCCAGCGCGGCTCGCATCCGGCGAGCTGCACCACATGGGGCGCGATCCCCGCCCCTTCCGCGCGCAGCCGGGCCTCCGCCGAGCCCTGAACGAGCTCGTCCGAAGCCACCATCTCGGACACGACCATCCCGGCGCCCATGCGCCGGGCGATCCGCCGAAAGGCGGCGTCGGTGACGCCCGACAGCGGCGCGAGAACCGCGGGGACCTCGACCGGAACCGGGCCGATCCGCAGCGGATCGCCGCCTATTTTTTGATCAGTGCTCATTGTGCCCATTTAATAGACAGAGGAGAGCCGGCGCAAGCGTGCAGTGACAAGCCGTCTCGGGCGCCGGGACGCTCTCGCGACGGTTTCCGGGTCCCATCTTGGGTCCGGAGGGGATTTGCCGTAAGACCGCGGCAATCCTGGCAGCCGCCACAACCCGGAGAACGCCTCACCGATGACCGTTGCCGCACTCATCGTCGCCGCCGGGCGCGGATCCCGGGCGGGCGAGGGCCTTCCGAAGCAGTATCGGCCGGTCGGGGGGCTCCCGGTCCTCGCCCGGACCCTGCAGGCGTTCCGAGCCCATCCGGACATTTCGCGGATCGTCGTGGTCATCCACCCGGACGACGCGGAGCTTTATGCGGCAGCGGTTCGCCGGGCCGATGCCGGGAGCGATGCTTCCCTCCTGTCCGTGCCCGGAGGCGAGACCCGGCAGGAATCGGTGTTCCGGGGCCTCGAGGCGCTCGAAGCCTTCGCGCCGGCCTCCGTCCTCGTCCACGATGCCGCCCGTCCGTTCGCCGACCGTGCCCTCATCGACCGCGCCATCGCCGCGGCGAGGCGCACGAATGCGGCCGTCCCCGGGATTCCCGTGACGGACACGGTCAAGGTCGTCGCGCCGGACGGGCTGGTCGTCTCCACGCCCGACCGGGCGAGCCTGCGGGCGGTCCAGACACCGCAGGCCTTCTCGTTCCCGGCGCTTCTGCAGGCCCACCGGAGGGCCGCCGCGGAAGGATTGCGCGACTTCACGGACGACGGAGCGCTCGCCGCGTGGGCCGGCCTTCCGGTCCATGTCTTCGAAGGCGATCCGCGCAACGTCAAGCTGACCCACGGCGCCGACTTCCTCGATGCGGAGCGGCGCCTGAACGAGGGAACCATGACATACCTGACGCGGCTCGGAACCGGCTTCGACGTCCATGCCTTCCAGGACGGCGACCACGTCTGGCTCGGAGGGATCCGGGTCCCCCACGATCGGGGCGTCCTGGCCCATTCGGATGGGGACGTGATCCTCCACGCCCTCACGGATGCGATTCTCGGCGCCCTCGCCGACGGGGACATCGGCACGCACTTCCCGCCGAGCGACCCGCAATGGCGCGGCGCCTCGTCCGACCGGTTCCTGGCCCATGCGGCCGGGTTGGTGCGGCAGCGTGGGGGCATTATCGACCACCTGGATGCCACGCTTCTCTGCGAAAGGCCTCGCTTGGGCCCGCATCGCGAGGCGATGCGCCGGCGCATCGCCGATATCGCGGGGCTGCGGCTGGACCAGGTCTCCCTGAAGGCCACGACGACCGAGAAGCTCGGCTTCACCGGGCGCGGAGAAGGGCTCGCCGCCCAGGCCGCCGCGACGATCCGCCTGCCGGAGACGGCCCCGTGACGGAAGACCTCAAGGAGCGGGCCGCCCGCCTCATCGCCGCCTATGCCGGGCGGGGCCTCATGGTCGCCACCGCCGAGTCCTGCACCGGCGGGCTCGTCGCGGGGCTCCTCACGGAAATCGCCGGCTCCTCGGCCGTCGTCGAGCGAGGCTTCGTGACCTATTCCAACGAGGCCAAGGCGGAGGCCATCGGCGTGCCCATGGCGCTGATCGCGGCGCACGGCGCCGTCAGCGAGCCGGTCGCCCGGGCCATGGCGGAGGGAGCGCTCGCGCATTCACGGGCCCAGGTGGCGGTGGCGATCACCGGCATCGCGGGGCCGGGCGGCGGGAGCGCCGCCAAGCCGGTGGGTCTCGTGCATTTCGGCCTGGCGCAGAGGGGCCGCGAGACGATCCATCTCGAGCGTCGCTATGGAGACATCGGCCGCGAGAACGTGCGCCGCCGCGCCGTGGCGGAGGCGCTGGGGCTCCTCGAACGGGCCCTCGACGGTCAGGCGCCGGTGACGGAGGGGGAACGGTAGATTTCGTCGGCCCGGGCCTCGAAAGCCTCCGCGAACTTGCGGAACGCCTTGTCGAACACCGCGCCCATCAGGAGGCCGAGCGAGAAGCTCTTGAACTCGTAGTTGATGTAGAAATCCACGTCGGTGCCGTTCGGCGTCTCGCGGAAGATCCAGCGGTTCTCGAGATACTTGAACGGCCCGTCCACGTATTCCACGTCGATGCGCAGGCGCGGGTTGTCGAGTTCGACGCGGCTCGTGAAGCTTTCGCGGATCGCCTTGTATCCGACCGTCATGATGGCCACGAGCGTCTCGATCCCCTCCCCGCTCTGAGCCCGGCGCACGATGCGCAGATCCTCGCACAGGGGCAGGAACTCCGGATACTTCTCGATGTCCGCGACGAGGGCGAACATCTGCTCCGGGGTGTGCTTCACCAGCCGGTTCGAACGGAATGAGGGCATGTCAGGCGGCCTCTGCGAGGATGGACGGCAGACCGTCGGCGAAGGCTTGCACCGCGCGCGGGGTGCGCAGGACGATGCGTTCCTGGTCCGGCCTCAGGCCGTCGAGGCGGGCGAGGATCCCCGGGCGGGTCCGGGACGGATAGGTCCAGATGTCCCGGATGAAGGTGACGTAGTCCCAGTTGAAATATTCCGGACACCCCGGAGCGAGGTCCACCCGCTCCCGGCGATAGTTGAGCGCGAGCCGCCGCAGCGCGCGCGGCAGGCACAGCCAAGGAGGCAGGTCGAGCCAGACGACCGCCGTGGCGCGGTCGATCAGGCGATTGGCGGAATCGAAGTATTCTCCGTCCATGACCCAGGCAGACCGCTCCGCGAGGGTCGCGGCCTGGCGGTCCCAGACGTCCTCCGCCGGCTTCACCCAGCCCGGACGCCAGTACTCCCGGTCGAGGTGGACGAGCGGCAGGCCGAGCGCCTCCGCGATCCGCCGGGACAGCGTGGTCTTGCCCGCCCCCGGCGAGCCGATGACGAGGATCCGGCGCATCGCGCGAAGTCTCACCCCTTCAGAGCGCCCAGGCGCGCCGCCTTGAGGCGGGCGAAATCCTCGCCCGCATGGTGGGAGGAGCGTGTCAGCGGCGTCGCGGACACGAGAAGGAAACCCTTCGCGTAGGCGGTGGTTTCATAGGCCTTGAACTCCTCCGGCGTGACGAAGCGCTCCACCGGGTGGTGCTTGCGCGTCGGCTGGAGGTACTGGCCGATGGTAATGAAATCCACGTCCGCCGAGCGCAGGTCGTCCATGAGTTGGAGCACCTCGTTCCGCTCCTCGCCGAGGCCGACCATGATGCCGGACTTCGTGAAGATGGTGGGGTCGATCTCCTTCACCTGCTGGAGCAGGCGGATGGAGTGGAAATAGCGGGCGCCGGGACGCACCTTCAGATACTTGGAGGGCACCGTCTCCAGGTTGTGGTTGAAGACGTCGGGCTTTGCCGCCACGACAACCTCGAGCGCGCCGGGCTTGCGCAGGAAATCGGGCGTCAGGATCTCGACCGTCGTCTTCGGGGACCGGGTCCGGATGGCATGGATCACGTCGGCGAAATGCCGGGCGCCGCCGTCGGGCAGGTCGTCCCGATCCACCGAGGTGATGACCACGTGCTCCAGCCCGAGCTTCTCCACCGCCTTGGCCACGTTCTCCGGCTCCAGCGGGTCCAGCGGCCCCGGAAGGCCTGTCTTCACGTTGCAGAAGGCGCAGGCCCGCGTGCAGGTGTCGCCCATGATCATGAAGGTGGCGTGCTTCTTTTCCCAGCACTCGCCGATGTTCGGGCAGCCCGCCTCCTCGCAGACGGTGACGAGCTTGTTCTCCCGCACGATCCGGTTGGTCTCTGCCCATTTCGGCGAGCCCGGAGCCTTCACGCGGATCCAGTCGGGCTTGCGCTGCTGCACGGGCTGGTCCGGCCGGTGTGCCTTTTCCGGGTGGCGGGGACGGTTGTCCTTGTTCAGAAGGTCGAGAACGACGGCCATGAAGCGTGAACCTTGAGCGCAGATCGGAGCCGGAAGGCATATGGGGATGACTTAAGGGTTTCGTTGTCCTTTCGCAAATCCCGCGTCATGCCCGCCGGCCATGGCGGAGCTGCGATGGGTGCCGGGCACGCGAGGAATCCTTGCCGGACCTGGCCCGCGGCGGCCTCCTCGGAGCCTGCTTCAGCGCGCCCGGGGCGGGACGATGGGGAGATCGCGGCCCACCACCCGGTCGAGCCGCAGCCAGCGGTCAAGATTGCCGGCCACGTCGCGCGGGCCCTCGACGGCGAGGGCGCGGTGCGTCGCCTCCCGCCAGTTCAGGTGCCCGAGATAGACGTCGACCAGCGTCGCGATGCCGCCCGATACGATGCAATCCACCGGATAACCCGGGTCCTTGAGGCAGACGTCCACGAGGTCGCGCTGCAGGACGAGCCAATGCAGCCGCCTGCCCGTCCGGCAGTGGGGGATGCCCGACAGGTCGAAGCGGACCACCACGCGCCGGGCGGGAAGCGCCTCCCGGTCGACCCGGCGTCGAAGGGCCCACATCAGCACGGTGGAGTCGTAGTCGTCTCCCGTGACCCTTCGGCGTCCATGGGCCAGCCCCCACCGCCCGAGGCTTTCGATCACCTCCCGCAAGGCTTCGCCTGCCTCCGTGAGCTTCCACAGATGTCCTTTGTCGGGATTGCCTTCCCTCGGCACCTTGGCGACGATCCCGTCGCTCTCCAGCTGCCGGAGGCGCTCGGAAAGGAGCGCACGCGACATCCGGGGCACGCCGCGGTGGATGTCGTTGAAGCTCATTTCGCCGAACATGAGCTCGCGCAGCACCAGCGGAGTCCACCGGGTGGCGACGATCTCGGCCCCTTTCGCAACGGGGCAGAACTGACTGTATCCGCCTTCGGCCATGCGCAAAGGGGAACACAAATGCCGACCTCGCGCCAGTTCAGAAACCGAACTTGAGGGCATCGGCTCGTTTACGTGAGTTTGGGCCGCCTAAACAGGAGGTTCCTATGACATCTACATCACAACCGTCCCTCGCCACCGGTTCCGCGGCCCCGCGCCCGCCCGTCCCGGCACCGGCCGATTTCGCAGCCGTCAAGCAGCGCCAGCAGGCAACCTGGGCCGCGGGCGACTATGGAGTGATCGGGACGACGCTCCAGATCGTCGGCGAGCTGGTCTGCGAAGCGGTGGACCTGCGGGCCGGCGAGCGGGTGCTCGACGTCGCGGCCGGCAACGGCAACGCGTCGCTTGCGGCGGCGCGCCGCTGGGCGGAGGTCACTGCCACCGACTATGTCGGGGCCCTGCTCGACCAGGCCCGTGAGCGGGCCCAGGCCGAACGCCTTCCGATCCTCTTCCAGGAGGCCGACGCCGAAGCGCTCCCCTTCGACGACGGAAGCTTCGACGTCGTCCTGTCCACCTTCGGCGTGATGTTCACGCCGGATCAGGAGAAAGCGGCGAGCGAGCTGGTCCGGGTGTGCCGCCGCGGCGGGCGCATCGGCCTGGCGAACTGGACGCCGGACGGCTTCATCGGTCAGCTCTTCAAGACCATCGGCCGCTACGTGCCGCCGCCGGCAGGCGTGAAATCGCCAGCGCTGTGGGGCACCCAGGCGCGCCTTCAGGAGCTGTTCCCCGGGCTCGAAGTCCGCGTGACCTCGCGGTACTTCAACTTCCGCTACAAGTCGCCCGCTCACTGGATCGAGGTCTTCAAGACCTACTACGGCCCGACCCATCGCGCCTTCGGCTCCCTCGACGGAGTCCGCGAGGCGGCGCTGCAGTCCGACATCGCGGAGCTGATCGGGCGCTTCAACCGGAGCGGCGGCGATGCGATGATCGTGCCGAGCGAGTATCTCGAGGTCGTCGTTACCAAGCGCTGAGCGGGTTAACCGCCAACACCTCCCTTCCCTGCTGATCGCGGCAGCACCCGCGGCCCGCAGGGAGGACCGCGCGGATGGGCAATGCTGGGGAGCGGAGCCCATCCGACGACGGCTGCGGCGAGGGTTCCCCCCTCGCCGCCCAGAGATGCCGCTGCGCAGGCACGAAATGCGCAGGACGGCGGACATGCGAGCTTGATATGCGGCGGGCCGCGCCCCAAAGATGGGGCAGCACCGATCGGACGTCGAATGATCTCGTTCTTCTCGCCCTACCGTCATGACTTCGCCCGCATCGCGGCCTGCGTGCCCCAGATCGAGGTGGCCGATCCGCCGTTCAACGTCGAGCGGACCCTCGACCTCCTGCGCCAGGGGCACCGGGAGCGCATCGCCCTCATGGTGTTTCCCGAACTCGGGCTGTCCGCCTACGCCATCGACGATCTTCTGCAGCAGGACGCTCTCCTGGAGGCGGTCGAGCGCGGCATCGCCCGGCTCGTGGCCGAGAGCGTCGGCCTGTTCCCGGCCTTCGCAGTCGGCGCGCCGCTGCGGTGCGACGGCCGGCTCTACAATGCGGCAGTGGTGATCCACGACGGGCGGGTTCTCGGCGTCGTCCCCAAGGCCTACCTGCCCAATTACCGGGAGTTCTACGAGCGCCGCCATTTCACGCCCGGCGCCGGCATCCGCGGCGCGGAGATTTCGATCGCGGGAGCGCGGGTTCCCTTCGGGACGGATCTCCTCTTCCGCTCCGCGGGAAGCTGCGCCTTCACCTTCCACGTGGAAATCTGCGAGGACATGTGGGTGCCGCAGCCGCCGAGCACGGCCGCCGCCCTCGCCGGAGCGGAGATCCTTCTCAATCTGTCGGCCAGCAACATCACCATCGGGAAGGCCGAGGACCGCAGGCTGCTGTGCGGCTCCCAGTCCTTCCGCTGCATCGCGGCCTATGCCTATTCGGCGGCGGGTCCCGGCGAATCGACCACCGACCTCGCCTGGGACGGCCACGGCGGGATCTTCGAGGACGGCCTGCGGCTTGCGGAGACCGAAAGGTTCCCCTCCGGCTCCACCATGGCCGTGGCGGACGTGGACCTGGGACGCCTGCGCCAGGAGCGGATGCGCCGGGTCACCTTCGGCGATTGCGGGCGGGAGCTCGCCGTTACGCCCGCCGACTTCCGCATCGTCCCCTTCAGGCTCGACGCGCCGGAAGAGGCGCTCCCCTTGAGGCGCCCGGTCGAGCGCTTCCCCTACGTCCCTTCCGATCCCGCCAAGCTCGCGGAGAACTGCTACGAGGCCTACAACATCCAAGTCCAGGGCCTGGCGAAGCGCCTGCAGGCAACGCGCACCGAGAAGGTGGTCATCGGCGTCTCCGGCGGCCTCGACTCCACGCAGGCGCTGCTCGTCAGTTGCCGCGCCATGGACAAGCTCGGCCTGCCGCGCACCAACATCCTCGCCTATACCCTCCCCGGCTTCGCGACGAGCGAGGGGACCAAGGGCAATGCCTGGGCGCTGATGCGGGCCCTGGGCGTCACCGCCTCGGAGATCGACATCCGGCCCGCCGCTCGCCAGATGCTGACCGACATGGGCCACCCCTTCGCCGAGGGCCGGCCGGTCTACGACGTGACCTTCGAGAACGTTCAGGCGGGGCTGCGCACGGACTACCTGTTCCGGCTCGCCAATCACCACCGCGGCATCGTGGTCGGCACGGGCGACCTGTCGGAGCTCGGCCTCGGCTGGTGCACCTACGGCGTCGGGGACCAGATGTCCCACTACAACGTCAACGCGTCGGTCGCGAAGACGCTGATCCAGCACCTCATCCGCTTCGTCGCCGCATCGGGCGACGTGGACGACGCGACGGCCCGCATCCTCCATGCGATCCTCGCAACGGAGATCTCGCCCGAGCTGGTGCCGCAGGACGCCTCCGGGCAGATCCAGTCGACCGAAGCGACGATCGGCCCCTACGCGCTGCAGGACTTCAATCTCTACTACCTGACGCGCTACGGCTTCCGGCCCTCGAAGATCGCCTATCTCTCCTGGCACGCCTGGAAGGACCCCGAGGTCGGCGCGTGGCCGCCCAACATCCCCGAGGGCGCGCGCCGGTCCTACGACCTGGCCGAGATCAAGCGCTGGCTGAAGGTATTTCTCGGCCGCTTCTTCACCAGCCAGTTCAAGCGGACGGCGATGCCGAACGGGCCGAAGATCTCCTCCGGCGGCTCCCTCTCCCCGCGCGGCGACTGGCGGGCTCCGTCCGACGCCGGGCCGGGAGTCTGGCTCGCGGAGCTCGAAAGCGGCGTCCCCGATACCGAGCAGGATTGAGCGGGACGCGGCGGCGCAGCCCGAAAAGCGAAAGGCCGGGCACCGGGCCCGGCCTCGCAGGGAAAGCCGAAGGCGGTCAGCCGCCTTTTTCCTCACACGTGGATCACGCGACCATAGGCGTCGAGCACGCTCTCGTGCATGGTCTCGGAAAGCGTGGGATGCGGGAACACCGCGTGGATCAGCTCCTCCTCGGTGGTCTCCAGGTTCATGGCGATGACGAACCCCTGGATCAGCTCGGTCACCTCCGCGCCGACCATGTGCGCGCCGAGCAGCTGCCCGGTCTTCCTGTCGAAGATCGTCTTCACAAGGCCCTCGGGCTCGCCGAGCGCGATGGCCTTGCCGTTGCCGACGAAGGGGAAGCGGCCGACGCGGATGTCGTAGCCCTGCTCCCTCGCCTTCGCCTCGGTGAGGCCGACGGAGGCGATCTGCGGATTGCAGTAGGTGCAGCCGGGGATCTTGCCCTTGTCCATGGGGTGCGTGTGGAGGCCCTTGATGGTCTCGACGCAGATGACGCCCTCGTGCTCGGCCTTGTGGGCGAGCATGGGCGGGCCCGCCACGTCGCCGATGGCGTAGATGCCGGGCACGTTCGTGCGTCCGAGCCCGTCCGTGACGATGGTGCCGCGCTCGATCTTCACCCCGAGCTTCTCGAGCCCGAGATTCTCGATGTTGCCGACGACGCCCACGGCCGAGATCATCCGCTCGGCCGTGATCGTCTGCGCGCCCTTGCCGTCGTCGATGGTGGCCGTGACGGAGTTGGCGCCCTTTTCCACCTTCGTGACCTTGGCGCCCGACAGGATCTTGATGCCCTGCTTCTCGAAGCGCTTGCGGGCGAGCTTGGCGATCTCCTCGTCCTCGACCGGCAGGATCTGCGGCATCACCTCGACCACCGTCACCTCGGCGCCCATGGTGCGGTAGAAGGAGGCGAACTCGATGCCGATGGCGCCCGAGCCCATGACGAGGAGCGACTTCGGCATCTCCTTCGGGACCATGGCCTCGAAATAGGTCCAGATCAGCTTGCCGTCCGGCTCGATGCCGGGCAGCACGCGCGGGCGGGCTCCGGTGGCCACGACGATGTGCTTGGCCTGGTAGGTGCCCGGCTCCAGGATTCCCTTCGGCGGAGGCACCTGCGGCTGCATGGCGGGCTTCTTCGGCGCCGTCACGACGACCTCGCCGGGCTTGGAGATCGTCGCCTCGCCCCAGATCACGTCGACCTTGTTCTTCTTGAGCAGCATGCCGACGCCACCGTTGAGCCGGCCCGAGACGCCGCGCGAGCGCTGCACCACGGCTCCCGCATCGAAGCCGATCTTCTCGGCCGAGAGGCCGTAATCCTTGGCGTGCTGGAAGTAGTGGTAGATCTCGGCCGAGCGCAGCAGCGCCTTGGTGGGAATGCAGCCCCAGTTGAGGCAAATGCCGCCCAGATGCTCGCGCTCCACCACCGCGGTCCTGAAACCGAGCTGCGCCGCGCGGATCGCCGCCACGTAGCCGCCCGGACCTCCGCCGATGACGATGATGTCGTATTGGTTTGCCATAAAACTCCCCCGTCATGCCCGGGCTTGGCCCGGGCATCCATGTCTTTGAGAGCCGGACCGTTGAAGGAAGGCGTGGATGGCCGGCACGAGGTCGGCCATGACGTTACCGGTTAGACCAGCATCCCCATCGGGCTCTCGATGAGCTGCTTGAAGGCGGCCAGCAGTTCGGCGCCGAGGGCGCCGTCCACCACCCGGTGGTCGCAGGAGAGCGTCACGGTCATGGCCTGCACCACGGCCGGGGCGCCGTCCTTCACAACCATGCGGCTCTCGCCCGCGCCGACGGCGAGGATCGTGCCGTGCGGCGGGTTGATGACGGCCTGGAAGTTCTTGATGCCGAACATGCCGAGGTTGGACACCGCCGTGGAGCCGCCGGTGTATTCCTCCGGCTTGAGGCGGCGGTTGCGGGCGCGGCCCGCGAGGTCCTTCATCTCGGCGGAGATGGCGGTCAGCGTCTTCTGCTCGGCCCTGCGGATCACCGGCGTGAACAGGCCGCCCTCGATGGCGACCGCGACCCCCACGTCCGAGTGCTTCATCCGCAGGATGCGATCCTCCGCCCACACCGCATTGGCGGCGGGCACGCGCTGGAGCGCGACGGCGAGCGCCTTGATGACGAAGTCGTTGACCGAGAGCTTGTAGGCCGGCTTGCCGTCCTTGTCCTTGGGCGCGGCGGCATTGATCTGCTCGCGCAGGGCCATGAGGGCGTCCAGCTCGCAATCCAGCGACAGGTAGAAATGCGGCACGGTCTGCTTCGACTCGACGAGCCGCTTGGCGATGGTCTTGCGCATGCCGTCGAGGGGCACCTCCTCGTAGGTGCCGGGCTCGAACATGGCCTTGACCTGCTCCGCGCCCATGCTCGGCGCGAGCTGCGGGGCCGCGGGCTGCGCCGCGGGAGCCTGCATGGCGGCAGGCGCGGCCGCGGGCCTGGCGCCGCCGGAGATCGCGGCGCGGACGTCCTTCTCGACGATGCGGCCATGCGGTCCTGAGCCCTGGATCGAGGCGAGGTCGACCCCCGCCTCCCTGGCGATCCGGCGCGCGAGCGGCGAGGCGAAGATGCGCTGCGCGCCCTCGCCCGCCCCGTTCGGACGCGCCGCCGGCGCCGGCCCGGCGGGCGCAACGTTGGCGCGGGCATCCGCCATGTGGGCGGAGCGGTCGCCGGGAACGGCGTCAGCCTGCCGGGCCGCCGGTGCGGGGGCAGAAGCGGGCTGCGCGGCAGGCGCGGCCTCGGCCTTCGGCGCAGGGGTCCCGGCAGACGGGGCCGAGACGCTCTTCGGATCCTCGCCCTCACCGGCGATGAGCGCGATGGGCTGGTTCACCGGCACGTCGGCCGTGCCCTCGGGCACCAGGATCTTGGCGAGGACGCCCTCGTCCACCGCCTCCACCTCCATGGTGGCCTTGTCGGTCTCGATTTCGGCGATCACGTCGCCGGACTTCACCGTGTCGCCTTCCTTCTTGAGCCACTTGGCGAGGTTGCCCTTCTCCATGGTGGGCGAGAGGGCGGGCATCAGGACGTTGATGGGCATGGCGTTTTGAGGATCCTGATCGAATGGGTTGATGAACCGTGTCCGTGGCGCCTGGGGGCCAGTCTCCGCCTCCGGACGCGCTAGTTGAGGGCCTGGGTCGAGCCGGGATCGGACGGGTCCTCCAGCTCGGCCTGGATGCCGGCGACGATCTCCCGCATGGCTTCCTCCTCCGAATACTCGGTTTCCATGCCGTAGATCCGGGCGGCGTGACGGGCGAGGTCCACCAGGAGCACGCCCCAGGTGAACGGATCGTCGAAGGCGCGGCGCAGCGCGATGCTGACCGCCCCCTCCGACACCGAGGCCCTCAGGATCTCGATGCCGCCCTTCTCCAGGGCGTCGGGCGGAACGTTGAGGGCCTCGAATTTCCGTTCTGTCATGACGTCACCGATAGCAAACCGCCTTCGCCGCCTGCACCACCTCGGCCACCGACGGGAGCGCCAGCTTCTCGAGGTTCGCGGCATAGGGCATGGGAACGTCCTTGCCGGTGACGCGCACGACCGGCGCGTCGAGATAGTCGAACGCGTGCTCCATGATGCGCGCCGCGATCTCGGCGCCGACGCCGGACTGCGGGAAGCCCTCCTCCACCGTCACGCAGCGGCCTGTCTTCATCACGGAAGCCACGACGGTCTCAGTGTCCATGGGACGGATGGTGCGCAGGTCCACCACCTCGGCCTGGATGCCCTCGGCCTCGAGCTCCTGCGCCGCCTTGAGGGCATAGGTCATGCCGATGCCGAAGGAGACGATGGTCACGTCCTTGCCTTCGCGGTGGATGCGCGCCTTGCCGATCGGAACCGTGAAGTCGTCGAGCTTCGGCACCGGGAAGGACTGGCCGTAGAGGATCTCGTTCTCCAGGAAGATCACGGGATTGGGATCGCGGATCGCGCTCTTGAGCAGGCCCTTCGCGTCGGCGGCGGTGTAGGGCATCACGACCTTGAGGCCGGGAATGGCGGAGTACCAGGCCGCGTAGTCCTGGCTGTGCTGAGCCGCCACGCGGGCCGCCGCGCCGTTCGGGCCGCGGAACACGATGGGGCAGCCGAGCTGGCCGCCGGACATGTAGAGGGTCTTGGCGGCCGAGTTCACGATCTGATCGATCGCCTGCATCGCGAAGTTGAAGGTCATGAACTCCACGATCGGGCGCAGGCCTGTGAAGGCGGCGCCGACGCCGACGCCGGCGAAGCCGTGCTCGGTGATCGGCGTATCGATGACCCGGCGGGCGCCGAACTCCTGCAGCAGGCCCTGGGTGACCTTGTAGGCCCCCTGGTACTCGGCCACCTCCTCGCCCATGACGAAGACGCTCTCGTCCCGGCGCATCTCCTCGGCCATGGCGTCGCGCAGGGCCTCGCGGACCGTCATGGTGACCATCTCCGTGCCCTCGGGCACCTCCGCCGAGGCGTCGTAGCCGCGGTTCGCGACGAGTGCGGGGGCGGCCGGAGCCGAGAGGGGCGCCTGCTGCTCGCGGGCCGCGGGAGCAGGACGGTCGGTCATGCCCTCCGCCTGCATGTCGGGAACGGGGGCGGGCTGCTGCGACGCGGGGACCGGGCCGTTCGGCTGCGCGGGGGCCCTGGCCGCCGCCGCCGAGACGTCCTCCCCCTCGCTCGCCAGGATGGCGATGGGGGTGTTCACGGCCACGTTGTCCGTGCCGTCGGAGACCAGGATCTTGGCGAGAACGCCCTCGTCCACTGCCTCCACCTCCATGGTGGCCTTGTCGGTCTCGATTTCCGCGAGAACGTCGCCCGGCTTCACCGGGTCTCCTTCCTTCTTGAGCCATTTGGCCAGCTTGCCCTGCTCCATCGTCGGGGAGAGGGCGGGCATGAGAATGTCGATCGCCATGGAAGACTCTTGTGTGATTGTCGCTGAGGCGAAACGCTCCGGCGCCTTACCGCGCCGGCTCGAGAACGATGTCGGTATAGAGTTCGGACGGATCCGGCTCCGGATCGTGCGTGGCGAATTCCGCCGCCTCGTTCACGATCTCGCGCACCTTGCCGTCGATGGCCTTCAGCTCGTCTTCCGAGAGCCTCCAGCTCTCCAGGAGCCGGCGGCGGACCTGCTCGATGGGATCGTGCTCCTCGCGCATGCGGGTCACCTCGTCCTTCGTCCGGTACTTCGCCGGGTCGGACATGGAGTGGCCGCGGTAGCGGTAGGTCTGCATTTCGAGGATGTACGGGCCCTTGCCGGAGCGGGCGTATTCGATGGCCCGCTGGCCTGCCGCGTAGACCGCGCGCACGTCCATGCCGTCCACCTGCTCGCCCGGAATGCCGAAGGACACCCCGCGCTTCGAGAAGTCCGTCTGCGCGGAGGCGCGGTTCACCGCCGTGCCCATCGCATAGCGGTTGTTCTCGATCACGTACACGACGGGCAGCTTCCACAGCGCCGCCATGTTGAAGCTCTCGTAGACCTGGCCCTGGTTGGCCGCGCCGTCGCCGAAATAGGTCAGGCAGACGCTGTCGTTGCCGCGGTAGCGGTTGGCGAAGGCGATGCCCGTGCCGAGGGAGACCTGCGCGCCCACGATGCCGTGGCCGCCGTAGAAGTGCTTCTCCTTCGAGAACATGTGCATGGAGCCGCCCTTGCCCTTGGACAGCCCGCCGCGGCGGCCGGTGAGCTCGGCCATGACGCCCTTCGCGTCCATGCCGCAGGCCAGCATGTGGCCGTGGTCGCGGTAGCCGGTGATGACCTGATCGCCGTCTTTCGTCGCCATCTGCATACCGACGACGACCGCCTCCTGGCCGATGTAGAGATGGCAGAAGCCGCCGATGAGGCCCATGCCGTACATCTGGCCGGACTTTTCCTCGAAGCGGCGGATCAGAAGCATCTCCCGGTAGGCGTGGAGATCCTGGTCCTTGTCGAATTGGGGGGAGTTAAGAGCCTGTTTCGACGAGCTCTTGGGAGTTGACTTGTTGGCCGTGCCGGATGCGGCGCGGCCTGCCTTGCGGGCAGCAACAGCCATCGGGTCCTCCGAAGGGTTTCCTCGACGAAAGTTGTAGCGCAGTCGGAATCGGAAAGCGAGAGGCCCGGAAGTATGCACGGGCACTACGGTGAACGCTCTAATCTTCTGCCAGAGCTATGAAATTCCGAATTAACTTGAATCGAGTTTAGCGGAAATTACGGCTTGTTCTCGTCGTTTCCGAGGATAATGACGAGATCGTTGCGGTGCACACGTCCGAGGACGATCCGGGCCCGCTCCTCGAGAAGGTCGCGGTCGATCTGCTCGCTCCGCAGAAGGGCGATGCGGCGCTCCCAATCCGTCCGTTCGGTCTTGAGCGCGGCGAGCTCCTTGTTCAGCTCGGCCGCCTGCGCCTCGTATTGCTCCCGGGCCTGGAAACCGCGCGCCCCGCTGTGCGCATGATGCACGAAATACGCAACCACCGCCGCGGAGATGCTGTAGAGCACCAGCGGAATCAGAATTCGTCGTGCGCGCCTGCGGATGACCATGGGGTATTTCTACCGGCGACATGGTTAAGAAGCTATTGAAATTGGCCGCTCTGAGAAATGGAGTTGAGCATACTAGGGATACTCCATTGTCTCACTATCGAACCCGCTCCAACTGATCTTTCATGAGAGGGGGGCGATCAAAGCCAGGAGGCGCCATTATGATAGGTGAGAATGAGATCCGGACCCAAGAAGATTTCGAGATGTCCGCTCAAGGAGATCCAAGCGAAGAGAATCGCCGTAACTGGCACCGAGAGTACCGTTTTGCTGACGATTGCGTGGTTGAACTAACCGGTAAGGCACTTGAGCTTCCGCGCGGACTTAATTCAGACCGAGCCAAGATCATCCTGGGGGCATTCGTACTGGGGCTTACTGCCAAACATTTTAATGAAAATGCGAAGAGGATTGGCGAGGAACTAGGTAATAGACCCGATCACGATGGCGATCTCTGGATTGCCATCAAACGAGGCTATGCTCGCTTAAAGTCATCTCAAAAATCTGATCCGTGATCCGCTCTTGCAAGAGAGGCCCCGGGCAAAACCATCAGCTGCAAATGGCGAATAGCGCCCAACCCGTCATCACAGCCACAGAGCTGTCGGTGGTCTAGATGGCCCCAGATGCAGCTTGCTGATTAAGGCAGTTGGGACAAGCCAAGTCATAACTGTGGAACCGTGGGTGCACAATCAAAAAGGGCTGCCCTGAGCAGCCCTGTCTCAATTGAAACATTAGTGTCTCGTTACATCGACGCCTTCAGCGCCGCCCTGCCCGCATAGCGCGCCTGCCCGCCGAGCTCCTCCTCGATGCGGATGAGCTGGTTGTACTTGGCGAGCCGGTCGGAGCGGGCGAGCGAGCCGGTCTTGATCTGCCCGCAATTGGTAGCGACGGCGAGGTCGGCGATGGTGGAATCCTCCGTCTCCCCGGAGCGATGGGACATGACGGCGGTGTAGCCGGCGCGCTGGGCCATGTCGACCGCGGCCAGGGTCTCGGTGAGCGTGCCGATCTGGTTCACCTTCACGAGCAGCGAGTTGCCGACGCCCTTGCGGATCCCGTCCGAGAGCCGCGTCACGTTCGTGACGAAGAGGTCGTCGCCGACGAGCTGGCATTTTCCGCCGATCAGGTCGGTCAGGATCTTCCAGCCCTCCCAGTCGTCCTCGGCCATGCCGTCCTCGATGGAGGCGATGGGATAGGCCTTCACGAGCTGGGCGAGGTACTCGGCCTGCTCCTGCGGAGAACGCTTCTTGCCTTCTCCCTCATAGACATAGGAGCCGTTCTTGAAGAATTCGGTCGAGGCGCAGTCGAGGCCGATCACGATGTCCTGGCCCGGCTTGTAGCCGGCCTTCTCGATGGAGGTCATGACGAAGTCGAGGGCCGCCTCGGCGGAGGGAAGGTTCGGGGCGAAGCCGCCCTCGTCGCCCACGTTGGTGTTGTGGCCGGCGTCCTTGAGGGCCTTCTTGAGGGTATGGAACACCTCGGCGCCCATGCGCACCGCCTCCGACAGGGTCGGCGCGCCCACGGGCATGATCATGAATTCCTGGAAGTCGATGGGGTTGTCCGCATGGGCGCCGCCGTTGATGATGTTCATCATCGGAACCGGCAGGACCCGGGCCTGCGTGCCGCCCACGTAGCGGTAGAGCGGCAGGGTCACCGCGTCGGCGGCGGCCTTCGCCACGGCGAGGGAGACGCCGAGGATGGCGTTGGCGCCGAGCCGCGACTTGTTGGGCGTCCCGTCGAGCTCGATCAGGGTCTCGTCGATGAGCACCTGCTCTTCCGCGTCGAAGCCGCCGATGGCGTCGAGGATCTCGTTGTTCACCGCCTCGACCGCCTTGGTGACGCCCTTGCCGAGGTAGCGCTTCTTGTCGCCGTCCCGCAGCTCCACGGCCTCGTGCGCGCCGGTCGAAGCGCCGGAGGGAACCGCCGCGCGGCCGAGGGACCCGTCCTCCAGGGTCACATCCACCTCGATGGTCGGGTTGCCGCGGCTGTCGAGGATTTCGCGGGCGTGGACGTCGATGATAGCGGTCATGAAAAAGCTCCTCACAAGGCGAAAGGTGCGGCCTCACGTCTTTCTAGGGCTTATTGACCGAAATGCGCAGGTGAGCAAGGACGGCGCAGCGGTTCAACACAACCATTCGAGGACAATGCCGTGACGGATCACACCCTCCAGCTCGGTCAAGCGACCGCCCTGCCCGCCTCGCCGGAGGAGGCGAAGCTCGACCGGGTTCCCAACCCCCATCGGGACACCGACTACCTGGCCCGCTTCACGGTCCCGGAGTTCACCTCCCTGTGCCCGGTGACGGGCCAGCCCGACTTCGCCATCCTCGTCATCGACTACGTGCCCGGCCCGTGGCTCGTCGAATCGAAGTCGCTCAAGCTCTACATGCACAGCTTCCGCAACCACGGCGCGTTCCACGAGGACTGCACGGTCGCCATCGGCAAGCGGCTCGCCGGACTGCTGGAGCCGCGCTTCCTGCGCATCGGCGGATACTGGTATCCCCGCGGCGGCATCCCCATCGACGTGTTCTGGCAGACCGGCGAGTTGCCGAAGAACCTCTGGCTGCCGGACCAGGGCGTCGCGCCCTACCGCCCGCGGGTCTGAAACCGGGGCAGCATCAGAATCACCGAGGCCGAGACGCCGACGCCGAGGATCACGGCGGCGGCGATCCCGGTGGAGGCGGTCAGCCCGGCATGGCGCAGGCCGAAGCCCATGACGACGACTCCCAAGGCCTGCCCCACGAAGAACGAGAAGGCATGAAGCGCCACCGCCGAGGCCCGCGCGGTGGGGGCGACTTCGGTGACCTGGGCCTGGAAGGTGTTGTGGAGCATGTAGAAGCCGAGGCCCATGAGGATCAGCGAGGCGCCGTAGGCGCGCCAGTCCGCCGTAAAGCCGAGCGCGACGAGGGCCGCGCAGGCGCATGCCCCGCCGGCAACGAGGAGCCTCCGGATGCCGAGCGTCCTCAGGAGCCAGGTGACGAGGAGGGAATAGAGCAGCCCTCCCACGGCGAAGCCGCCGATGGCGAACCCCGCCTGAGCGGCCCCCCCGCCGCCGCTCTCCTCGAGGAGCGGCGCGATATAGGGGAAGATCCCGAAAAGGGAGACGGCCTCCACGAAGACGAAGGCGAAGAGGGCGAGGGCGCGGGGGTTCGACAGGATGTCCCGGTAGCGCCGGATCGCGTCGCCCATGTCGAAGCGGCCGCCCGCGGGCGCATCGCGGAAGCCGATGACGGTCGCCGCGAGGGCGGCGGCCATGAGACCGGTGGAAAGGGAGAACACCCCGCGCCAGCCCACGAACTCGGCGATCAGCCCGGCGAAGGACGAGCCGGCGAGCTGGCCCATGATGACCGCCACCAGATACCGGCTGAGCGCCACCTGGCGCTGGGCCATCTCCACCCGGTCGCCGATCAGCGCGATGGAAAGGGGCACCGCCCCGCCGGCGGCCGTCCCGGCGACGATGCGCAGGACGAACAGGCTCGTCACGCTCGGCGCGACCACCGATCCCGCCAGGGCGAGGAACAGCAGGGCGAGCGCCACCTTCATCACCCGCTCCTTGCCGAGAGCGTCGCCGACGGGGCCGAGGATGGGCTGGATGAAGGCGTAAGGAAGGGCGAAGGCCGCGGACAGAAGGGCGATGGTCTGTGGGCTGGTGGCGAAATCCCGCGCGATGATCCCGACCATGGGCTCCACGGCGCGGGACGAGAACGTGCCGGCAAAGCCGCTGACGGCGAGAATCCGGATCAGGCTGCGCGAGGACATGGCTCCCGGGCGGTTCGATATGGGCGGGATGCCTCCCTTACCACGGCCGGAGCGCGTGACGGAGAGCCGGCAACGCGCACCTGCCCTCGCCAGAGAGCATGAATGACGTCAGGCCAGGGAAGCCTTGGCAAGGGCGTCGTAGGCCTTCAGCTGGGCGAGGAGCGCCTCCATCTCCTTCAGCGGCACCATGTTGGGGCCGTCGGAGGGGGCCTTGTCGGGATCCTGGTGCGTCTCGATGAAGACGCCGGCGACGCCGACCGCCACCGCCGCCCGGGCAAGGACCGGGACGAACTCCCTCTGGCCGCCGGAGGTCGCCCCCCTGCCGCCCGGCTGCTGGACGGAGTGGGTGGCATCGAAGATCACCGGCGCGCCGGTCTCCGCCATGATCGGCAGCGCCCGCATGTCCGACACCAGGGTGTTGTAGCCGAAGGATGCGCCGCGCTCGGTGAGCATCACGTTGGGATTGCCCGAAGACCGCACCTTCTCGGCGACGTTGGCCATGTCCCAGGGCGCCAGGAACTGGCCCTTCTTCACGTTGACCGCCCGGCCCGTCTTCGCCGCCGCGATCAGCAGGTCCGTCTGGCGGCAGAGGAAGGCCGGGATCTGGAGCACGTCGACCACCTCGCCCACCGGCGCGCACTGGCCGCTCTCGTGCACGTCCGTCAGGACCGGAAGCCCGAGCTTCTCCTTCACCTCGGCGAAGATCGACAGGGCCCTGTCGAGGCCGATGCCCCGGGCGCTGGAGACCGAAGTGCGGTTCGCCTTGTCGAAGGAGGACTTGTAGACGAGCCCGAGCCCGAGCTTCGTTGCGATCTCCTTCAGGGCGGAGGCCATCTCGAGCGCATGCTCACGGCTTTCCATGGCGCAGGGCCCGGCGATGATGCCGAGCGGAAGACGGTTGCCGAAGCGGACGGAGCCGACCTGGACGACGGCGGAGGGGGACGTGGTGCTGGTCATGGCCGTCCCCCTACCCTGTTTTGCGGCCGGAGGCAAAGACGACCGGCCGTCGCCCCGCGCATGGCCCGCGTCTCAGAACGTCATCGCCGCCGCGTTGATGATGCCGGCCGAAAGGGAGGCGGCGCCGAGGAACAGGGCCGCGGCCATCTCGCCTGCGGCGATCCGCTGGGAAAGGTTCGGCATGACGATGCGGACGAGCCAGTACACGGTGATCTGCACGGCGAGCGCCACGAGCCCCCAGATCAGGCAATCCACGATGGTCTGGGCATGGACGATGGCGCTGGCGAGCGGCAGGGCGAAGCCGACGAGGCTGAAGCCGAGGGAGGTCGCGGCGGAGATCACGTTCTCCCGGATGAGGGCGAACTCGTTGTGCATGGTCGCCAGGGTATAGATGGCGAGGTAGAGCGCGACCAGAACGGTCGCGATGACGAAGAAAATCAGGAAATCGGGCAGGCCCGCCAGAGAAGAAGCCACGATCTGTCCCCCTTGGATCCACAGAGGCTGAAAGGGACCTGTAGCAGGCGAGGGTTTCTATTACGTTGCCTCGAAGGCGATCGCGACCCCCATGGCGGCGCTGGCGGGCACGACCACCCTCGTTCCGATCTGGGCATAGGGGATCTCCGCCGCGTCGAGCCACCTGGCCTGGCGGGCGACATCGTCGATTCGGACCGAGAAGGCGACGAAGGACGGCCGATCCAGCTCCGCCTCCACCGACCCGTAGGTTTCGCCGGCGTCGTCCGGCGTCATCGCGTCCAGATGGCCGCCCCTCAGACGATAGGACAGGTCGTGCAGGGCGGGCCGGACCGGCCGTTCTCCCGTGAACGCGGAGAGGAACGCCTCGCAGCGGTCGGGGTCGGGCGCGGAAAGGGCCACGGCCGACACGTCCTCCGCCCGGTTGTCGTGCACCTGAAACGCCGGATTCCAGAAGTTCTCCGGGTAATGCTGCTGGCAGACGAAGAAGCCCGCGCGCGGCGCGTCGGGCAAGGTTGCGAAGGCGAGGCTGAAGGCGACGCGCACCTCCGTCCCGTCCGGGCGGACGCCCCTGCGCTCGAAACGGAACGGCTCGAACGCGCCGATGCCCTGACGGGAGAAGGTCTGCGCGTCGGCCTGCGCGTCGGCGCTGTCGAGCACCAGCATGGCGAGGCCTTCCCTCTCGCTCAGGTAGTCGCGCACGAAGGCGCCGAAGCTGAAGCTCCGCTCCGCATGGGACGCGATCTCGGCCCCCTCCCCGACGGTGATGAGTTCGAGGAAGGAGGACCGGAACTGGACGATCCGGTTCTCGGTGCCCCAGGGATGCCGGTTGCGCGCGCCGACCTGGAAACCGAGGCGCCGGTAGAAGGAGGCCGCCCCGTCGAGGTCCCGGACGGCGATCACGAGATGGTCGATGCGGCGGCTCATGCCTCGCCTCCGTCCTGACCGGCCGGTTTACACCAGCCGGCTCTGCTCCACGGCGGCGTGGATGAAGCTCTTGAAGAGCGGATGCGGGTCGAACGGCCGCGACTTCAGCTCCGGATGGTACTGAACGCCGATGAACCAGGGATGGTCCTCGTACTCGACGATCTCCGGCAGGACCCCGTCGGGCGAGACGCCGGAGAAGCGCAGGCCCTTGGCCTCCAGCCGCTCCCGGTAGCTCATGTTCACCTCGTAGCGGTGGCGGTGGCGCTCGGAGATTTCCGTTCCGCCGTAGATCTCGGCCACCTTGCTGCCGGGCTTCAGGGTCGCCTGATAGGCGCCGAGCCGCATGGTGCCGCCAAGGTCGCCGCCGGCGGCACGCTTTTCGAGCTCGTTCCCGCGCAGCCATTCCGTGAGCAGGCCCACGACCGGCTCCGGGGTCGGGCCGAACTCGGTCGAGCTGGCGTTCTCGATCCCGGCGAGGGAGCGGGCCGCCTCGATCACCGCCATCTGCATGCCGAAGCAGATGCCGAAATACGGCACCTTGCGCTCCCGCGCGAAGCGGGCGGCGCGGATCTTGCCCTCGGCCCCGCGCTGGCCGAAGCCGCCCGGCACCATGATGCCGTGGATGCCCTCCAGGAACGGCGCCGGATCCTCGCGCTCGAAGACCTCGCTCTCGATCCAGTTCAGGTTGACCTTCACCTGGTTGGCGATGCCGCCGTGGTGCAGCGCCTCGATGAGCGACTTGTAGGCGTCCTTGAGGCCCGTGTACTTGCCGACGACGGCGATGTTCACCTCGCCCTCGGGATTGTGGACCCTGCTGGAGATCCGGGTCCAGCGGCTGAGGTCGGGAGCCGGGGCGTTCTCGATGCCGAAGGCGGCGAGCACCTCGCTGTCGAGCCCGGCCTCGTGATAGGCGAGCGGCACGTCGTAGATGGAAGGCGCGTCCCGCGCCTCGATCACCGCCGTCTCGCGGACGTTGCAGAAAAGGGCGAGCTTGCGCCGCTCCTCCCGCGGGATCTCCCGGTCGGTCCGGCACAGCAGGATGTCGGGCTGGATGCCGATGGAGCGCAGCTCCGCGACGGAGTGCTGGGTCGGCTTCGTCTTGAGCTCGCCCGCCGAGGGAATGTAGGGCAGAAGGGTCAGGTGGGTGTAGATCGCCTGGCCGCGGTCGAGCTCGTTGCCGAGCTGGCGGATGGCCTCGAAGAAGGGCAGGCCCTCGATGTCGCCGACCGTGCCGCCGATCTCCACCAGGACGAAGTCGAAGCCCTCGTTCCCGTTGAGCACGAATTCCTTGATGGCGTTGGTGACATGGGGAATCACCTGGATCGTGGCGCCCAGATAGTCGCCCCGCCGCTCCTTGGTGATGATGTCGAGATAGATCCGCCCCGTGGTGATGTTGTCGGCCTTGGTGGCGGGAACGCCGGTGAAGCGCTCGTAATGCCCCAGGTCGAGGTCGGTCTCGGCTCCGTCGTCGGTGACGAACACCTCGCCGTGCTGGTAGGGGCTCATCGTCCCCGGATCGACATTGAGATAAGGATCGAGCTTGCGAAGCCGAACCTTGTAACCGCGAGCTTGGAGAAGCGCTCCGAGGGCCGCAGAAGCCAAGCCCTTGCCGAGCGAAGACACCACGCCGCCGGTGATGAATACGTACCGCGTCATGGACCCCTATCCATCAATAATGAGCGCCGATTCGCAATCGCGAACCGGTTTGCTCGTCTGCCATCCACAAAAAGAGAGGGCCGGAACTCCCGGCCCTGTTCGTCACTGCGACTGAGGCACCTGGGGTGCCGCCGGCGCGGGGGCCGGGGCGGGAGCCGGGCTCGCCGGCTGGTCCCCCTGCATGCGCTGGAGCTGTTCGAGGACGTTGCCGCCCTGCCCGCCGGCGGGCGCCTGCCCGGCCGGCGACACGGGAGCCGCGCCGTCGATGATCGAGCGGGGGGCGCCGCTGTAGCCCGCCATGATGGTGAGGGCCAGGCTGGTGAGGAAGAAAAGCCCGCCGAGAATCGCCGTCGTCCGGGTGAGGGCGTTCGCCTGACCGCGTCCCGTCATGAAGCCGGAGACGCCGCTTCCGCCGCCTCCCAGGCCCATGCCGCCGCCCTCCGAGCGCTGCAGGAGGACCACGCCGATGAGGGCGAGGACTATGATCAGGTGAACAATGATGAGAACCGTCTGCATCGTTCCAAAAACCTCAAGCGGCCGCGCCGGAAGGCGTCAGCCGCTCGCACGCGTCTGTCGTTGGGGCGGGCTGTAGCATAGGTGTGCACGGGATCAAAGTCCCGCAAGCGCCCTTTTGACGAAAGGTCAGCCGAGATAGGCCCCGGCGATGGCGAGAAAATCGGCGGCGACGAGGCTCGCCCCGCCCACGAGGGCGCCGTCGACGTTCGCCACCGCCATCAGCTCGGCCGCGTTGGAGGGCTTCACCGACCCGCCGTAGAGGATGCGGACCTTGGCATGCTCTCCCTTGCCCACGAGGCGGCGCAGCTCGTCGCGGATCAGGGCGTGGACCTCCGCCACGTCGGCCGGGGTCGGCGTCAGGCCCGTGCCGATGGCCCAGACCGGCTCGTAGGCGATGACCAGGTTGTGGCTGTTCGAGTCGGCGGGCACGGAGCCCCGGAGCTGCTTCTTGACCACGGAGAGGGTCCGGCCCGCCTCCCGCTCCTGCCGCGTCTCGCCGATGCAGACGATGGCCGTGAGCCCCGCGCGGTGGGCCGCCAGGGCCTTGGCGCAGACGTCGGCATCCTTCTCGCCGTGGTACTGGCGCCGCTCCGAGTGGCCGACGATGGCGTAGGTCGCCCCCGCATCGGCCAGCATCTCGGCGGAGAGATCGCCCGTGAAGGCGCCCATTTCCTTGGGATGGCAATCCTGGCCTCCGATGGCGACCCGCGATCCCACGGCCATCATGGCGAACATTCCGATGAGCGTGGCCGGCGGGCAGACCGCGAGCTCCACCTTGGCCTTCAGACCCGGCGTGTAGCCTGCCTGGATCTCGCTCAACACCTTGGCGGAAGACTTCAACCCGTTCATCTTCCAGTTTCCCGCCACCAGCGGGCGCGGCCGATCGACGCTCATTCAGGCACTCCTGTCACGCTTGATAAGGTGGCACTACCAGAGACTTGGAGCCTCTTTCAACCAGACTTGCCCTTTTCCCCGGGCCGCTGATCGGTTATCGCCGTCTCTAACGAGTTTCGAGAGAACGGGTTCGCTTATGCTTCGAGGAATGCGCCGGGCCGGACAGAGCCTGATCGGCAAGATCATCGCCGCCATCTTCTTCGGCCTTCTGATCGTCAGCTTCGCGATCTGGGGCATCGGCGACATCTTCCGGGCGACCCCGCCGACCTCCGTCGCCCGCGTCGGCAAGACCGACATCGGCATCGAGGCGGTCCGGACGGCCTACAACAACGAGCTGCAGCGCCTCGGTCGCCAGTTCCGCACCGTCATCACCCCGGAGCAGGCCCGCCTCTTCGGAATCGACCAGCAGGTCCTGACGAACCTCATCAACGAGGCGATCCTGTCTGAGGAAGCGAAGAGGCTCGGCCTGAGCGTCTCGGACCAGCTCGTGGCCCGCACCATCATCGAGGATCCGGCTTTCCGCGGCGCCGACGGTCAGTTCAACCGCGCCCTGTTCGAGCAGGTGCTCCGCAACGCCTCCCTCTCCGAGGCCGGCTTCGTCCGCGAGCAGCGCAGCGCGATGGCCCGGATCCACCTCGCCGAGGCCATTGCGGGCGACCTGACGGTGCCCATGGCCGCCCGCGAGGCCTTCAACCGCTACGCCAGCGAGCGGCGGGCCGCCGCCTATTTCGTGCTGACCTCCGCCGCCGCCGGGGAGATCCCCGCCCCGACCGAGGAGCAGCTCAAGAGCTTCTACGACGAGCGCAAGAGCGCGTTCCAGGCGCCCGAGTACCGTGCCCTCTCCGTCATGTCCCTCGACCCGGCCTCCCTCGCCAAGCCCGAGGCGGTGAGCGACGCCGACGCCCGGCAGCGCTACGAGCAGGAGAAGGCCAGATTCGGCACGCCCGAGAAGCGCACCGTCCAGCAGATCGCCTTCCCGTCCCGGGACGAGGCCGAGGCGGCCTTCAAGAGGATCCAGGAGGGCGCGAGCTTCGAATCCGTCGCGGAGGAGCGGAAAGTCTCTCCCCAGGACCTGGAGCTCGGCACCTTCGCAAGGAGCGAGATGCTCGACCCGGCGGTGGCGGAGGCGGCCTTCTCCCTGGCCGAGGGCGCCACGAGCGGTCCCGTCGACGGCCGCTTCGGACCGGTCCTGGTCCGCGTGACGAAGATCGAGCCGGAGGCCGTCAAACCCTTCGAGGAGGTCGCCGGCGAGATCCGCGCCGAGATCGCCCAGGCCCGGGCCCGCGAGCAGATCGAGAGCGTCCACGACGCCATCGAGGACCAGCGCGCCGGCGCCCGCCCGCTCGCCGATATCGCCAAGGACAAGGGCCTGACGCTGGTGCAGATGCCCGCCGTGGACGGCCAGGGTCTGGACAAGGCCGGCAACCCGGTGAACGTCCCGGCCCGCGACGCGGTCGTGAAGGCGGCCTTCGCCTCCGATATCGGCGTGGACAACGAGCCGCTGCGCATTCCCGACGGGGGCTATGTCTGGTTCGACGTCACCGGCATCGAGCCCGCCCGCGAGAAATCCCTCGACGAGGTGCGCGACCGGGTGGCCGCCCTGTGGCGCGAGGACGAGATTTCCCGGCGCCTCGCCGACAAGGCCCGGGAGCTGACCGAGCGCCTGGAGAAGGGCGAGGCCATCGAGGCCGTCGCCGAGAGCGCCGGAGCCTCCGTCAAGACCGCGTCCGATCTCGCCCGCGGCGCCGCGAAGGACGACCTGGGCGCCGATGCCGTAACCCGGATCTTCTCCGTCCCGGTCGGAAAGCCCGGAAATGCGGCGACGGGAACGGAAGCCCGCGCCGTCTTCAAGGTGACCTCCGCCTCGGTTCCGGCCCTCGCGCCGAACGCGCCGGAGGCACAGCGCGTCGAGACCCAGCTCCGCAACGGCATGGGCGACGACCTGGTGAACGAGTACATCGCGCAGATCCGCAAGGACCTGGGCGTCACCGTCAACCAGCAGGCCCTGCGCCAGGCCACCGGCGGCAGCGAACTCTGATCCGATGGCCGTCACGCCCGATTTCGAGACCTTCGCCCGAGCCTATGACGGCGGGCGGGCGGGGGTGCTGCGCGCGACCCTCGTCGGCGACCTGCTGACGCCGGTCGCGGCCTTCCTCAAGCTCCGGCACGGCAGGGGGGGACCTGCCTTCCTGCTCGAATCGGTCGAGGGCGGCGCGGTCCGGGGCCGCTTCTCCATGATCGGACTGGACCCCGACCTCGTCTGGCGCTGCGAGAACGGCGCCGCGTCCGTCGACCGGAAGGCCCTGGACCGCGAAGGGCGCTTCGAGCCCGACCCGCGCCACCCCCTCGAAAGCCTGCGCGCACTCATCGCGGAGAGCGCCCTGCCGTTGGGCAACGATCTTCCGCCCATGGCGGCGGGCCTTTTCGGCTATCTGGGCTACGACATGGTCCGCCTCATGGAGCGGCTGCCGGAACCCAACCCGGACGTGCTGAAGGTTCCCGACGCGGTGCTCGTCCGCCCCACCGTCATGGTCGTGTTCGATGCGGTGAAGGACGAAATCTCCCTCATTACCCCCGTGCGGCCGCAGGCGGGCGTTTCCGCGAGAACCGCCTACGAATCGGCCCTGTCCCGACTGGACGAGGTGGGCCTCGCCCTCGACGCTCCCCTGCCGGTCGAGGACCGGACCGACCCCGCCGCCGTCCGTTTCGAGCCTCCGGTTTCGAACACGACGCCGGAGGAGTTCAAGGCCATGGTCGCCCGGGCCAAGGAATACATCCGCGCCGGCGACATCTTCCAGGTGGTGCTGTCCCAGCGGTTCGAAGCGCCGTTTCCCCTCCCCGCCTTCGCCCTCTACCGGTCCCTGCGCAGGGTGAACCCGGCCCCGTTCCTCTGCTATCTCGACTTCGAGGACTTCCAGATCGTCTGCTCCTCGCCCGAGATCCTGGTGCGGGTCCGGGACGGCAAGGTCACGATACGCCCCATCGCGGGAACGCGCCCCCGCGGCGCCACCGCGGCGGAGGACCGGGCGAACGCGGAAAGCCTCCTCGCCGACCAGAAGGAGCGGGCCGAGCACCTCATGCTTCTCGATCTCGGGCGGAACGACGTGGGCCGCGTCTCCACCATGGGTTCGGTCGAGGTGACGGATTCCTTCTTCCTGGAATTCTACAGCCAGGTCATGCACATCGTCTCGAACGTGGAGGGGCGCCTGGATCCGAAGCGCGATGCCCTCGACGCGCTGGTCGCGGGCTTTCCCGCCGGGACGGTCTCGGGCGCGCCGAAGGTGCGGGCCATGGAGATCATCGACGAGCTCGAGAAGCACAAGCGCGGGCCTTATGCCGGCTGCATCGGCTATTTCGGCGCCGACGGCCAGATGGATACCTGCATCGTGCTGCGCACCGCCCTGGTGAAGGACGGGCGCATGGCCGTGCAAGCCGGAGCCGGGATCGTCTACGACTCCGACCCGGACTCCGAGCAGCAGGAATGCATCAACAAGGCCAAGGCCCTGTTCCGGGCGGCGGAGGAGGCGGTGCGCTTCGCCAGCCGCGCGAGGATCGGCCAATGATCGCGGCGGCAACGCTTCCCTTGACCGGGCCCGGCCCATGCGCAAACGTCGTGGCGCCATGACCCGCGTTCTCGTCATCGACAACTACGACAGCTTCACGTGGAACCTCGTCCACCTCGTCGCGCCGCTCGTGACGGAGGTGGAGGTGGTGCGCAACGACGCCGTCACGACCGACGAGGTGCTGGACGCGGCTCCCGACGCCATCGTCCTCTCCCCCGGCCCCTGCACGCCCAACGAGGCGGGGATCTGCCTCGACCTGGTCGAGCGGGCCGGTTCGCGGGTCCCCGTCTTCGGAGTCTGCCTCGGTCTCCAGACCATCGGCCAGGCTTACGGCGGCAAGGTCAGCCGGGCTCCCCTGCCCATGCACGGCAAGGTCTCGGACGTGGAGCATCGCGGCGAAACGATCTTCCGCGGCATCAACGGCCCCTTCAAGGCGACGCGCTACCACTCGCTCATCGTCGACCGGGAGACCTGCCCCGCGGACCTCGCGGTGACGGCGGAGACTGCCGACGGCCTCGTGATGGGGCTCTCCCACCGCTCCCTGCCCGTGCACGGCGTGCAGTTCCATCCCGAGAGCATCCTCTCGGAGCACGGCACCACCATCATGCGCAATTTCTTCGACCTCGCGGCCTCCTGGAACGCCGCTCATCGCCGGGGACGCGACGGCGCTCCCGCTGCCGGACACTGAAACATCCATGGAATCGTTCAAGTCCTACCTCGCCAAGGTCGCCACCGGCGCGTCGCTGACGCGCGAGGAGGCGCGCTCCGCATTCGACGACATTCTCTCCGGCGAGGTCACGCCCGCGCAGAGCGGCGCCTTCCTCATGGCACTGAGGGTGCGCGGCGAAGCGCTGGAGGAGATCGTCGGGGCCGTATCCGCCATGCGCGGACGCATGCTCAGGGTCAACGCGCCCGAAGGGGCCATCGACATCGTGGGGACCGGCGGCGACCATTCCGGCAGCTACAACATCTCCACTCTGGCCGCGATCATCGTCGCGGGCGCGGGCGTCAAGGTCGCCAAGCACGGCAACCGCGCCGCCTCATCGAGATCCGGCACGGCGGACGTGCTCTCCGCCCTCGGCGTGAAGCTCGGCCTCGATCCTCAGGGGCTGGAGCGGTGCCTCGAGGAGGCGGGTCTGTGCTTCATGTTCGCGCAGACCCACCACGCCGCCATGCGTCACGTGGCGCCGGTGCGCGTGGAGCTCGGCACGCGCACGATCTTCAACCTGCTCGGCCCCCTCGCCAATCCCGCTTCCGTCCAGCGTCAGCTGCTCGGTGTGTTCTCCGAGACCTGGCTCGAGCCGCTGGCGCAGGTCATGAAGGAGCTCGGTTCCACCAAGCTGTGGGTCGTCCACGGCTCCGACGGGCTCGACGAGATGACCACGACCGGCCCGACCCACGTGGCGGCGCTGGAGAACGGGACCGTGCGCCGGTTCACGGTGACGCCCGAGGAACTCGGCCTGCCCGTTGCGAGGCCCGAGGACCTCAAGGGCGGCGATCCCGAGCACAACGCCAGACAGCTGCGCGCCGTGCTCGAAGGCGCCCGGATCCCGTACCGCGACGTGGCCCTTCTGAACGCGGCGGCCTCCCTCGTCATCGCGGACGCGGCCTCCGATCTGCGCGAGGGCCTCGAACGGGCGACCCGGTCGCTTGACAGCGGCGCGGCGAAGGCCACCCTGGGACGGCTGATCCAGGTCTCGAATTCCTGAACCGGAGGAAGGGCATGAGCGACGTTCTCGCCCGGATCGAAGCCTACAAGCGCGATGAGATCGCCGCCGCCAAGGCCGCCGTTCCTCCGGCGGAGATCGAGAGGCGCGCGCTTGCGGCTCCCGCCCCCCGAGGCTTCGTCGCGGCCATCGCCCGGCATCTTTCCGAAGGACGCCCCGCGCTCATCGCGGAGGTGAAGAAGGCAAGCCCCTCCAAGGGCCTGATCCGAGCCGATTTCGATCCCCCCTCGCTGGCCCGCGCCTATGCCGAGGGCGGAGCCACCTGCCTCTCCGTCCTCACCGACGAGCCGTCCTTTCAGGGACGGCCGGAATACCTGATGCAGGCCCGCGAGGCATCCGGTCTTCCGGTCCTGCGCAAGGACTTCCTCTTCGATCCCTATCAGGTGTACGAGGCCCGCGCCTGGGGCGCGGACTGCATCCTGGTCATCATGGCGAGCGTCACGGACGCTGAGGCCCGCGCTCTCGTCGAGACCGCGCACAACCTCGGCATGGACGTGCTCGTGGAGGTTCACGACCGCGCCGAGCTCGACCGGGCCCTGCCCCTCGGCACCAGGCTCCTCGGCATCAACAACCGGAACCTGCGCACCTTCGAGGTATCGCTCGGCGTGAGCGAGGAGCTGGCTCCTTCGATTCCCGCCGACCGCATCGTCGTCGGCGAGAGCGGCATCTTCACCCTGCCCGACATCGAGCGCCTCGGGCGCGTCGGCATCCGCGCCTTTCTCGTGGGCGAGAGCCTGATGCGGCAGGCGGACGTGGCGGCCGCGACGCGCCGCCTCCTGTTCGGCGAAGCGGCATGACGACGCTCACCCATCTCGACCCCTCCGGCGCGGCCAACATGGTCGACGTGTCGGAGAAGGAGGTGACGAGCCGCACCGCCATCGCGGAGGGCGTCGTGACGATGCAGCCGGAGACCGTGGCGCTGATCCGCCAGGGCGACGCGAAGAAGGGCGACGTGCTCGGCACCGCCCGGCTTGCGGGAATCATGGCCGCGAAGCGCACCCATGAGCTGATCCCCCTCTGCCATCCCCTCGCCATCTCGAAGGTGGCGGTGGACTGCGTGCTCGACGACGGCCTGCCCGGCGTGCGGGTGACGGCGGAGGTGAAGGTCTCGGGGCGTACCGGCGTGGAGATGGAGGCGCTCACCGCCGTCTCCGTGGCCTGCCTGACCGTCTACGACATGGTGAAGGCGGCGGACCGGACCATGCGGATCGACAACGTGCGCCTGCGCATGAAGAGCGGCGGGCGCTCCGGCACATTCGAGGCGCCGTGAGGAGGCGTCCGTGAGCCTGATCCCCGTCGAGGAGGCCCTTCGCCGGACCCTGGAGAGCGTGCCGGGGCCGGTCGAAGCCGAGCGGCTGCCGCTCGCTGCCTGCGCGGGCCGAACCCTGGCGGAGGACCTCGCCGCCTTTCGGGACCAGCCGCCTTTCCCGGCCTCCGCCATGGACGGGTATGCGGTGCGTAGCGCCGATTGTCCCGAGGCGCCGGCGACGTTGCGGGTGATCGGCGTCAGCGCGGCAGGGCGCCGCTTCGACGGCAGGCTCGGCCCGGGCGAGGCCGTGCGGATCTTCACCGGCGCGCCGATGCCCGAGGGCGCCGACGCGGTCGTGCTGCAGGAGGATGCGGAGGCGGAAGGCGACCGGGTCGTGCTGAAGGAAACGCCGCGCCCGCAGCGGCACGTGCGTCCGGCCGGGCTCGACTTCCGTGCCGGCGACGTTCTCCTCCCCGCCGGGACGCGGCTCGATGCCCGCCGCATCGCCCTCGCGGCCGCCATGGGCCACGGAGCGATCGCCGTGCGTCGCCGCCCGCGCGTCGCGATCCTTGCGACGGGGGACGAGCTCGTCCGCGCGGGCGAGAGGGCGGGCCCCGACCAGATCATGGCCTCCAGCCTTCCCGGAACGGCCGCCATCGTGGAGAAGGCGGGCGGCGAGGCGCTCGACCTCGGAATCGCCCGCGACACCCTCGAATCCCTGGAAGAGCGGATCTCGGCCGCCCGCGCGGCGCGGGCCGACATCCTGGTCACGCTCGGCGGCGCGTCGGTCGGCGAGCACGACCTGGTGCAGAAGGCACTCGCCGGCCAGGGCATGGACCTCGGCTTCTGGCGTGTCGCCCTGAGGCCCGGCAAGCCCCTGATGCACGGCCGCCTCGGCGGAATGCTCCTCCTCGGGCTGCCGGGCAATCCGGTCTCCACCTTCGTCTGCGCGGTGCTGTTCCTGGTTCCGGCGATCCGCGCCCTCTGCGGCGATCCGCAGGCGGGCGCCGACCCGACGGAGAGCGCGATTCTGGGGGCGGACCTTCCCGCCAACGGCGACAGGCAGGACTACATGCGGGCAGCCCTGGCCCTGCGCGAGATCGAAACCGCCGCCGGCCCCCTCGCCGTGCCCGTGGCCATGCCGCACGCGCGGCAGGACTCGTCCATGCTCGGCGTTCTCGGCCGCTCGGATGCCCTCCTCGTGCGCCCGCCCCACGCGCCCGCGGCTGCGGCGGGGGCGCCCTGCCGGATCGTCCGGCTGGACCGTTTCTGCTGAAATCGCGTTCGCGAGCGTAGCCATAGGGTTGCGGAACACAGCAAGAACGGCTAACCTGTTCCCGCTTTGTTTTCAGAATCGCTCCTACCGGAGCAGTAAGGGCCAGCCATGCTGACGCGCAAACAGCACGAATTGCTCCGCTTCATTCATGAGCGGCTGCGGGAGACCGGCATTCCACCATCCTTCGACGAGATGAAGGACGCGCTCGATCTCAAGTCCAAGTCCGGCATCCACCGTCTCATCACCGCCCTGGAGGAGCGCGGCTTCATCCGGCGCCTGCCCAACCGGGCGCGCGCCCTCGAGGTGATTCGCCTCCCCGAGACGGTGAGCGGCGCTGCCGGTCAGAAGCGCTTCACCCCGAGCGTGGTGGAAGGCGGGCTGGCAGGCCGCGCCAAGGCGCCGCCCGCTCCGGCCCCCGCGGCGGAGGAGAAGTCCCGCGACGTCACGATCCCGGTCATGGGCCGGATCGCGGCCGGTACGCCGATCTCCGCGATCCAGAACCGCAGCCACTCGATCACCCTCTCCCACGACTTCCTCAGCCAGGGCGAGCACTATGCCCTCGAGGTCCGCGGGGACTCGATGGTCGAGGCCGGCATCCTCGACGGGGATCTGGTGGTGATCCGCAAGCAGGACACGGCGAACACGGGCGACATCATCGTGGCCCTCATCGACGACGAGGAAGCGACCCTCAAGCGGTTCCGCCGCCGCGGTTCGTCCATCGCGCTGGAGGCTGCCAACCAGGCCTACGAGACCCGCGTCCTCGGCCCCGACCGGGTGAAGATCCAGGGCAAGCTGGTCAGTCTGGTTCGCCGCTACTGACCTCGTCGTCGGGAAGATCCTGCTCCGGAACCGGCCGCGCCGACTGCGGCCGGCTCCGCATGTCCGGAGAGACCGGAGCGGCCGCCGCCCCGGACAGCGGGATCACCTCCCTCCCCTTGCGCACGGACAGGATCTCGACCGCGTTCCCCTCCACGAAACGGAGGGCCGTCGCGCCCCAGGCGGCCAGCACGTCGCGGTCGAGCACGAGCCCGGCGGCGCAGCGGGCAGGGGCCTTGAGCCGGGTCAGGATCACCGACGCGCGGCGGCAGTCCTCCTCGAAGGCCGCCATGTCCTGAACGAAGGCGACCGGACGCCGGCCTGCCGCTTCCACGATGCAGCCGCCCCGGTCGCAGCGGGACCCCTCCCTGAGGGACGGATCGTCCGCACGGCGGGAATCCCCGTCCGCCCGCAGCCATTGCTCCGTGACGAAACTGGAGGGACGTCCCACCAGGACGAGGGCTCCCGACCGTCCGCGAACGGCGGCGCCGGCTCCCTCCCGGTCGACGAAGGCGTCGTAGCGGGCCGGTGCGGCGGCGGCGAGCCCGGCTCCGAGGGGAAGGACCGCGAGCCAGCGCAGGGACGAAGCCGGCAGCGTCATGAGGAGGAGCGCGGCGCTCGCGAGGGCGAAGGCCCCGAGGCTCGGGGCCGGCACCACCAGGGTGGCGCCGCCGATGCCGCCGACCCAGGCCGAGACGTCGAGCACGTGGTTCACCGCATAGCCCATCACCTGCCAGACGGGGCGGTCGAGGCCGAACGGGTAGGCCAGCACGCCCAGCACCGCCGCCGGCATGACGACGACCGAGACGAGGGGCAGCGCCAGCGCGTTGCCGATGAGGCCGTAAGGATTGACCGTCTGGAAATGGTAGGCGGCGAACGGAGCCGTCGCGAGGCTCGCCACCAGGGTCGTCGCGAAGAGGCCGAGGCCGTGCCGCGCGACCCATCGGGCCGCACGGCCGAGGGGCGTGGCGGACGCCCCGTCTCCCGCAAGGCTCTCGCCCATGCGCGAAAGCAGCGGCGCGGCGGCGGTGAGCGCCGCCACGGCGCCGAAGGACATCTGGAAGCTCGGGCCGAGCAGGGCCTCCGGCTCCCGGGCGAGGACCAGGATCGCGGCAATGGACAGGTTGCGGATGCTGAGCGCCGGCCGGTCGGCGAGAACCGCGCCGAACATCACCAGGGTCATGACGAGGGCACGCTCGGTGGCCACGTCGGCGCCGGTGAAGACGCAATAGGCGGCGGCGCCGACCATGGCGGCGAGAGCGGCGATCTTCTTCACCGGCCAGAGCAGCGCAATGGCGGGGATCAGCGCGAGGATCGCGCGCACGAGCCAGAAGAAGGTTCCGGCCGCGAGAACCATGTGAAGGCCCGAGATCGACACGATGTGGTAGATGCCCGCCGCGCGCAGCACGTCGTTGGTGGCCTCCCCGATGAGGCCGCGCTTGCCGGTGACGAGCGCCGCACCGACCCCGCCTGCAGGCCCGCCGATGGCGGATGCGATCCGCTCCGTAAGGGCATTGCGGGCGGCGTCGATCCGGGCGCTCGCGACCAGGGTCCAGGGCGGGCCGGCGGGAGGCTCGACCACCTTCGCCGGTCCGAGCAGGGAGCCGACGGCGCCGATCCGCCGGAAGCGGGCGTCGCGCCCGAAATCGTAGCCCCCGGGCCATGCAGGCTGGGGCGGGGGAAGAAGGCGCGCCTTCGCCTCGATGAACAGGCCGGGCGCCAGCTTTCCGGCATTCTTCGCGCTCACGCGCACGGTGAAGGGCGTCGCCTCCGGCGCGAGCCCCTCGATCCGCGCGACCCGCACCAGGATCCGGCGCCCTTCAGCCCGGTCCTCCACGGACTCGACGAAGCCCGTCAGGGGCGCGATGGTCACGCGGGCGAGGACGGGCGCCGCCACCGATCTCGCCCGCAGGCCGCCTGCCAGGAAGCCCGCATGGATCGCCGCGATCCCGACGAACACGGCAAGCGCGACGGGCCGTTTCCTCAGGCCCCAGGCCAGAGCGGCCGAGAGCGCCAGGCCTGCGAGCGGCGCCGGAAGGCTGGGCTCCTCCGCCTGGAAGAAAAGCAGGATGCCGCACCCGAAGGCGACGGCGATCCAGGGAAAGAGGCGGCGCTGGGCCACCTCGACGGCCAGGGCCCGCCCGGCCCACCCCCGCAGATCCGGCAGGACCGCCGGCGGCGAGAACGCACCCCCGCGCGCCAGCGCGAGCGTCCCGGCGTGCGGGCGCGGCGTCAGGCTTCCCTCTCTTCTGTCCGGTCCGGCCATCGGTGCGGCTTAACGTCGGGGTGGATTACATGGTAGACGACCCCACGTTCCGGCCAAGTCCATCCTGTGGATTCGCGCCGGGCGCTCCCGCGGGCCCGCCCGGCCCGTCATTCGCTTCCTGCCGAGGTTTCCTACGCCGATGACCGTCGTCACCCGCTTCGCCCCGTCCCCCACCGGCTTCCTGCACATCGGGGGTGCGCGCACGGCCCTGTTCAACTGGCTCTATGCGAAGCGGCACGGGGGCAAGATGCTCCTGCGCATCGAGGACACGGACCGCGAGCGCTCCACGGAGGCCGCCATCCAGGCCATCATCGACGGCCTGAAATGGCTCGGCCTCGATTGGGACGGCGACGTGGTCTACCAGTTCTCCCGCGCCGCCCGTCACCGGGAGGTGGCCGAGTCCCTCCTCGCGCAGGGCCGCGCCTATTACTGCTACGCGACCCCTCAGGAACTGGAGGAGATGCGCGAGACGGCCCGCAAGGAGGGCCGCCCCCTGCGTTATGACGGCCGCTGGCGCGACCGGGACCCGTCGGAGGCCCCTCCCGGCGTGAAGCCGGTGATCCGCCTCAAGGCTCCCACCGAGGGCGAGACCGTCGTGGAGGATGCGGTCCAGGGCCGCGTGGTGTGGCAGAACAAGGACCTGGACGACCTGGTCCTGCTGCGCTCCGACGGCACGCCCACCTACATGCTCGCCGTGGTGGTGGACGACCACGACATGAACGTGACCCACGTGATCCGCGGCGACGACCACCTCACCAATGCCGCCCGGCAGACCCAGATCTACCAGGCGCTCGGCTGGGACGTGCCGAAGATGGCGCACGTGCCGATGATCCTGGGTCCGGACGGTGCGAAGCTCTCCAAGCGGCACGGGGCGCTCGGCGTGGAGGCCTACCGCAGCATGGGCTACCTGCCGGTGGCCCTGCGCAACTACCTCGTCCGTCTCGGCTGGAGCCACGGCGACCAGGAGATCTTCTCCACGCAGGAGATGGTCGATGCCTTCGACCTGAAGAACATCGGCCGCTCCCCTGCCCGTTTTGACTTCGCCAAGCTCGAGAACCTGAACGGCCACTACATGCGCCAGACCCCGGACGAGGAGCTGGTGGACGCCCTCGAGCAACTGCTCCCGGAGCTGCAGGGCGACGAGCACCATCTCGGCCGCACCTTCAGCCCGGGCCTGCGGTCGAAGCTCGTCGCCGCCATGCCGGGCCTGAAGGAGCGCGCCAAGACCCTCGTGGAGCTCCTCGACAGCGCCTATTACCTCTACGCCCAGCGGCCGCTCCATCTGGACGAGAAGGCGAAGACCCTCCTGGCCGAGGGCAGGCCCCGTCTCGCCGGGATCGACGCCAAGCTCGAAGCCGTGGAGGACTGGACCGCGGCAGCCGTGGAGGCGGTGGTCCGCGCCCATGCGGAAGCGGTCGGCGCGAAGCTCGGCCAGGTGGCGCAGCCCCTGCGCGCCGCGCTGACCGGGCGGGCGACCTCGCCGGGTCTTTTCGACGTGATGGCGGTGCTCGGCAAGGACGAAACCCTGTCGCGCCTGCGCGACCAGATGAGCGCTGCGCCGGCCGCATAGCTGGCGCACTCGTCTTTAGACGTGCTTGCCCCTCCCCCACGGATAAGCTACCCAACGCCATCCTCCCACCGACCGGCGACCTCGGTTCGGCAGCCTTCAGGAGACCTTCTCCAGTCCCGCGGCTGCACTAGGTTAGGCCCGGCCTCTTGTTGAAAGGGCGAAGACGCATGAGCTCCAATTCCTGCACGCTCAATATTGGCGATAAGTCGGTCGAACTGCCGGTGAAGCATGGCACCATCGGACCGAGCGTCGTCGACATTTCCAAGTTCTACGGCCAGACGGGAATGTTCACCTACGACCCGGGCTTCACCTCGACGGCGAGCTGCGAGTCGAAGATCACCTACATCGACGGCGATGCGGGCGTCCTGCTCTATCGCGGCTATCCCATCGAGCAGCTCGCCGAGCACGGCGACTTCCTCGAGACCTGCTATCTGCTTCTCTACGGAGAGCTGCCGACCGCGGCCCAGAAGGCGGATTTCGACTACCGCGTCACGCGCCACACGATGGTTCACGAGCAGATGAACCGCTTCTTCATGGGCTTCCGCCGCGACGCGCATCCCATGGCGATCATGGTGGCCTGCGTCGGCGCCCTTTCGGCCTTCTATCACGACTCGACGGACATCTCCGACCCGCAGCAGCGCATGATCGCCTCCATGCGGATGATCGCGAAGATGCCGACCCTCGCGGCCATGGCCTACAAATACTCCATCGGCCAGCCCTTCGTGTATCCGCAGAACGACCTCGACTACACCTCGAACTTCCTGCGCATGTGCTTCGCGGTGCCGTGCGAGGAGTACAAGGTCAACCCGGTCCTCTCCCGGGCGCTCGACCGCATCTTCATCCTCCACGCCGATCACGAGCAGAACGCGTCCACCTCGACGGTGCGGCTCGCCGGCTCGTCGGGCGCCAATCCCTTCGCCTGCATCGCGGCCGGCATCGCCTGCCTCTGGGGGCCTGCCCACGGCGGCGCGAACGAGGCGGCGCTCAAGATGCTGGAGGAGATCGGCACGCCCGACCGCATCCCGCAATACATCGCCAAGGCGAAGGACAAGAACGATCCGTTCCGCCTCATGGGCTTCGGCCACCGGGTCTACAAGAACTACGACCCGCGCGCCCGCATCATGCAGAAGACCACCCACGAGGTCCTGAACGAGCTCGGCATCAAGGACGACCCGCTGCTCGACGTGGCCATCGAGCTGGAGCAGATCGCCCTCAAGGACGAGTACTTCCTCGAGAAGAAGCTCTACCCGAACATCGACTTCTATTCGGGCATCACCCTCAAGGCGATGGGCTTCCCCACCTCCATGTTCACGGTGCTGTTCGCGCTGGCCCGTACGGTCGGCTGGATCGCCCAGTGGAGCGAGATGATCGAGGATCCGTCCCAGCGCATCGGCCGTCCGCGCCAGCTCTACACCGGTGCCCCGAAGCGCGACTACGTCACCCTCGCCCAGCGCGGGTAAGGCGGCGTATCCGGGAAGCGACAAAGGGGCCGAAAGGCCCCTTTTTCTTTGGCTGCGCAGGATGTCCCTTGCATGCGCATCGGCGGAGGCCCGCCGGTCTCAAGCCGTGGCCCCGTTGCCCCTGAAGCGCTCCAGCACCTCGGTGACGATCCGGGCGGCCCGTTCGCTCGGCGCTTCGTCGCCGATGCGCATGAGGTCGTCCATGCGGCCGAAGGCTTCGATCTGCCTCCGGCGCTCGGGGGTGTCCGAGAACAGGGGCAGGAGCGCGTCGGCGAGCTTCTCGGGCGTGCAGTCCCACTGGATCAGTTCGGGGATCACGTTCTCCCCGAGCACCAGGTTGGTCAGCACGATGGAGGGCGCCTTGATGAGGTATTTCAGCACTTCCTCGATCTTGGAGACGCGATAGGCCACCACCATGGGCACGCCCGAGAGGCCGAGTTCCAGCGTCACCGTGCCGGATGCCGCGAGCGCGGCATCCGCCTCCCTGAAGGCGGCCCATTTCGCCGCTTCTCCTTCCACGATCTGCGGCTTCACGGTCCAGGTCCCGGCCCTCCGCCGGATCTCGTCCACGAGATGCGGCACGGCCGGGACGGTCACCTCGAAGGGGCGCGGCGAGCGCTGCCTCAGCAGGTCGAGCGCCCGGCCGAAGGGTTCCATCAGCCGGCCGACCTCGGAACGGCGGCTGCCGGGCAGCACCAGGAGCTTGATAGGGCCGTCCGTCGCCCGCCCCCGCTCGCCGGGGTGCGGCCTGATCTCGCCGAGGCGCTCGATCAGCGGGTGGCCCACATAGGTGGTGGGCGGCCCGCCGAGGCGGCGGTGGGCCTCGGGCTCGAAGGGCAGCAGGGCCAGGAGATGGTCCACGTAGGCGCGCATCTTCGGCGCCCGTCCGGGACGCCAGGCCCAGACCGAGGGGCTGACATAATCGACGATGGGGATCCCGGGCGCCCGCGCCCGCACCGCCTTCGCGACCCTGTGGGTGAAATCGGGGCTGTCGACGATGACGAGGAGGTCCGGCTTCGCCGCGACCGCCGCGTCGGCCGTCATCCGGATCCGCCTCAGGATCGTCGGCAGGCGGGCGATGACGGCGGAGATCCCCATGACGGCGATATCCTCCAGGGGGAAGAGGCTCCTGAGCCCCTCCCGCCCCATGGCGTGGCCTCCGACCCCTTCGAACCGGACCCTGTCCGGCCCCAGGCGGGCCCTGAGGGACCGCATGAGCTTCGCCCCGAGCTGATCGCCCGATTCCTCCCCGGCGACCATCCAGATGAGGAGCGGGCTCGAGTCAGTCACGGGGAGGCTCCATCCAGGGGAGATCGACGGCGATCAGGAAGAGGCCATGCGCGTCGGCGAGGCGGAGGGTCTTCTCCTGCTCCAGGATGAGGGTCGATCCTGCCCCCACCGCGATGCCCGACAAACCGGCCCGGGCCGCCTCGGTGACGGTGCGCGGGCCGATGGCAGGCATGTCCACGCGCAGGTCCTGCCCGCGCTTCGCCGCCTTGATGAGCACCCCGCCCTCCCGGCGGCGGCGCAGGCCCAGCCAGGACTGCCGGAAGCCCGCCACCCGGCGCAGCATCCGGTCCGTCCCCTCCGGCCCTTCGACGGCGAGGACATGCCGGCGGGCCACGACGGCGGCCTGGCCGATGTCGAAGGCCGAGAGGGAGGACAGGAGCTCCAGGCCGAAGGCGACGGCTTGCCGGTCGTCCGCATCGGGCGCCCGCTTCCCCCGCAGGGACATGGGGGCGACGAGGCCGGGAGCGAGCTCATGGGCGCCGACGACGCGATACCCGCGCTCCTCCAGCAGCATCACCGCGCCGCGCAGGACCTGGTCGTCCCCCCGGGCGATGACCTCCTTCACCTCCTGGCGGTTGCGCAAGAGCGAATAGGCTCCGAGGAGCGCCGAGAAACCGGGGCGACGCACCGCGCCGACGAGGGCGACGGCCCGGGGGTTCCAGCCCTCCAGGGTCGCCATGATGGTCTTGAGATCGAGCAGATCTGCCGTCGCATCGGCGCGCCGGCGCAGTTCCGGCGCGGCGAAGCCGCGGAACGCCAGGACGCGGCATTCCTGCCCGGTCCGCTCCAGGTGCTCGACCAGCTGGATGGGCAGCTGCCCGGACCCGGCCAGGATCGCGATCGGTCCCGCGCCGGTCATCCGCCGGAACCGACGGGCTCCCGCGGCGTGCAGATCGCCCGGTCCTTGCCCGCGCGGATGAAGTCCAGGATCTCGTGGACGAAGGGATGGCTGTCGAACTCCGCGGCCACGTCCTCGACCCGCTCGGAAAGGGTGCCTTCGTCGGCGAAGAGGAGCCGGTAGGCACGGCGGATGTCGTGGATCTGCTCGCGGGTGAAGCCGCGCCGGCGCAGGCCGACGATGTTCAGGCCCGCCAGGTGCGCCCGGTTGCCCATCGCCATGCCGTAGGGGATGAGGTCGTTCTCCAGTCCCGACATGCCGCCCACGAAGGCATGGGAGCCGACGCGGGCGAACTGGATCACGGCGGAGCCGCCGCCGAAGATCACGTAGTCGCCCACCGTCACATGACCCGCGAGCATGACGTTGTTGGACAGGATGCAGTCGTTCCCCACGCGGGTGTCGTGACCCACGTGGGAATTGGCCAGGAAGGCGCACCGGTCGCCGATGACGGTCTGCATGCCGCCGCCCTCGGTGCCGGGGTTCATGGTCACGCCCTCACGGATCATGCAGTCGGCGCCGATGGTCAGGGTCGACGGCTCGCCGCGGTACTTCAGATCCTGCGGGATATGGCCGATGGAGGCGAAGGGAAAGATGCGCGTGCGGGGGCCGATGGTGGTGCGCCCGGCCACGGCCACGTGGCTGATGAGCTGGCACCCCTCGCCCAGGACCACGTCCGGGCCGACCGTGCAGAACGGGCCGATCCGGCACCCTGCGCCGATGACCGCGCCGTCCTCCACCACGGCGGTGGGATGGATGAAGGTTTCCATCAGTCCATCACCAGCATGGCGCTGACCTCGGCTTCGCAGACGAGGGCGCCGTCCACCTTGGCCTCGCCGCGATACCACCACATGTTGCGGCGGTTGTTGAGCTTCTTCATGTGGAACTCGACCCGGTCGCCCGGCTCGACCGGCTTGCGGAACTTCACCTTGTCGATGGTCATGAAGAACACCTGCTTCGGCTTGGCCTGCTGCGACAGACGCGAAGCCACGCAGATGGCCCCGGCGGTCTGGGCCATGCCCTCGATCAGGTAGACGCCCGGAAAGATCGGCCGCGACGGGAAATGCCCCGTGAACTGGGGCTCGTTGAAGGTGACGTTCTTGATGCCGATGCAGGAATTGTCGCCGTCGATCTCGACGATCTTGTCGACGAGCAGAAACGGGTAGCGATGCGGCAGGAGATCCAGAATCCGCATGATGTCGGCGGTGTGAAGCGTGGTCGGCGCTTCGCTCATGTCATTCACTCCGGGGCTCTCGAGCGTCTTCAGGCCGAGGAAGACGGACCGTCGTTGGTGGCGGAATCGCCGGAATCGCTCTTGGATGCAAGCTTTTTCAGGGCGGCGATCTCGCGGAACCACTCCCGCACGGGGCGGGCGGGGATGCCGCCCCAGCGGGCGCCGGCGGGAACGTCGTCGTTGACCCCGCTCGTGGCCGCGATCTGGGCGCCCATGCCGATGCGCAGGTGCCCCTTGACCGCCACCTGGCCGCCCAGGGCCACGTAGTCCTCGATGGTGGTGGAGCCGGCGATGCCGACCTGGGCGACGATCACGCAGTGGCGGCCGATCACCACGTTGTGGGCGATCTGGACGAGGTTGTCGATCTTCGTCCCCTCCCCGATCACCGTGTCGCGGCTCGCGCCCCGGTCCACCGTGGTGTTGGCGCCGATCTCCACGTCGTCCTGGATGATGACCCGCCCGACCTGCGGCACCTTCAGATGTCCCTGGGGGCCCATGGCGAATCCGAACCCGTCCTGCCCGATGCGCACGCCCGGATGGAGGATGACCCGGTTGCCGAGGAAGGCGTGGGAAACGGACACATGGGAACCGATGGCGCAGTCCCGCCCGATCTTCACATGCGCGCCGATCACTGCGTGGGCACCCACCAGGGTGCCGGCGCCGATCTCGGCATGCGGCCCGATCACGGCCCCTGGGTCGACCTTCACCCCGTGCTCGAGGCGCGCCGTCGGGTGAACGAAGGAGCCCGGCGAGATTCCCGTCGCGGCGAAGGCGGATTCGGGCCGCATCGCGCTGGGGAAGAAGAGCGCCAGGACCTGCGCGAAGACCCGGTAGGCCTGGGGCGTCACGAGCGCGACGGTGTGTGCGGGGACCTTCGCGGCAAAGCGCGTCGTCACCAGGCAGGCTCCGGCCTTCGTGCGGCTCAGGGCCTCCCCGTAGGCCGCGTTGTCCATGTAGGCAATGTCGCCGGGACCGGCCGTCTCGAGCGGTGCCGCGCCACGAAGCAAAAGCTCCCCGTCGGCACCGTCGGGGAGCGTGACATGGGCCAACTCCGCCACCTGACGCAACGTGAGCGTCCGGCTCTGCGGGAAGAAGTTCAAATCTGTCATGAAAAAGAAGCGAGGGCGCCGCGCGGGCGCCCTCCCCGGTTCGTGATTAGAAGCGCGTGCCGCCGGAGAAGCGGAAGGCCTGGGTGCGGTCGCCGCCGATCTTCACCCCGTTCGCCGTCGGGACGCCCTCGTCCTTCGAGAGCGCGATGGCGTAGTCGAAGCGGATCGGGCCGAGCGGCGAGGTCCACAGGATCGAGGCGCCCACGGAGGAGCGGATCTTGTGGCTGTCGCGGACCAGGATGCACTCCTGCGCCACCGTCGAGGTCTGGGCGCAGCCCAGCGTCGGCGAGTAGCCCTCGATAAAGCCGTTTCCGTTCGTGTCGAATGTGGTCGGGCCCTTGTATCCGAACAGCGTGCCGGCATCGGCGAAGACGGCACCCTTGAGGCCGAGCTCGCGCGGGAGGCCGAAGATCGGGAACTGCACCTCGAGCGACCCGCCGAAGTAGGTGGTGCCGCCGATGGCGTTGGCGTTCACGTCGTAGCTCGAGATGTCGCGCGGGCCGATGCCGTTGGTGGCGAAGCCGCGCACCAGGGTCGGGCCGAGGAAGAACTGGTCGACGATGCGCAGATCGCCGCCGCCGGCGCCGCGGTCCCTGTTCTCGTTGCCGAAGCCGATGATGTGGCCGCCCTGGACGCGGGCGATACCGACGATGTCCTCCCACAGCTCCTTGTAGTAGCGCAGGTCGCCCGTGGCGCGGAAGTAGCGGGAGTCGCCGCCGAGACCGGCGAAATCGGTCTTCACCTCGCCGTAGAAGCCGTTGCGCGGGTCCTTCGTGCTGTCGAGGGTGTTGTAGTTGAAGGTCAGGCCCGCAAGCGAGGTCAGGGTCTTGCCCTGCGATTCCTTGATCGCGAGCGAGGCCTCGCCGTTGCCTTCGCAGAAGAAGCGGTTCGGCGTGCCGTTCGCATTGAGCGTGGTGTAGCCCGGGATCGGCTCGGAGCAGTCGTTGTAGGGCTGCTTGAGGTCGTTCGGGATCTTCAGGTCCTGCTGGAACAGCGAGTAACGCAGGGTCAGCGTGAACTCTTCGGTGAAGGGCAGGCCCAGGCGCAGCTGGCCGCCGGTCACGCGGTTCTCGTAGCGGGCGTACTTGGTCTGGTCGCTGAACTTCGAGAACAGGTCGATGCCCGCCGACATGCGGTAGCCGAGGAAGTACGGCTCCGTGAAGGAGAAGTCGACGCCGTTGGTGCGCTGGCCGAGCTGGCCCGCCACGCGGACGAACTGGCCGCGGCCGAGGAAGTTCGTCTCGGTGACCGCCACCTCGCCGATGATGCCGTCGGCGGTGGAGTAGCCGCCCGAGATCGAGAACGAGCCGGTCGACTGATCCTCGACGTCCACGTTCACGACCACCCGGTCGGGCGCGGAGCCCGGCTCGTTGGAGATGCGGACCGTCTTGAAGTAGCCGAGGTTGTTCAGGCGGCGCTCAGCCCGGTCGATGAGGACGCGGTTGTAGGGATCGCCTTCGCCGAGATCGAACTCGCGGCGGATGACGTAGTCGCGGGTGCGGGTGTTGCCGCGGACGTTGATCCGCTCGATGTAGACCCGCGGCCCCTCCTCGATCACGTAGGAGAGGTTGATGGTCTGGGTGGCCGGATCGCGGGTCGCCACGGGACGGACCTGGGCGAAGGGATAGCCGCGGCGCGCGATGTCCCGCGTCATGTCCTGCAGGGAGCGCTGCACGGCGTCGGCGTTATAGGTGGAGCCGGCGGAGGTCGAGAGGTCGCCGCGCACGGATTCCACGGGAATCTCGGGAATGCGGGAATCGACGTTGACGCTGCCGACCCGGTACTGCGGCCCCTCGTCCACCGAGATGGTCACTACGTAGCCGCCGGCATTGGGGTCGAACTGCACGTCGCTGGAGACGACGCGGAAGTCCGCATAACCGTTCTTGAGGTAGTAGCGGCGGATGAGCTCGAGGTCGTTCGCGAGGCGGGCCGGGTCGTAGACGTCGGTGCTCTTGAGGAAGCTGAGGATGTTCGACTCGGTCGTCGTCATGACGCTGCGCAGGCGGCTGGACGAGACCTGGCTGTTCCCGACGAAGCGAATCTCCTTCACGCCCGTCTTGTCGCCCTCGACGATGGTGTAGACGATGTCCACGCGGCCGTTGGGCAGGTCGACGATGCGCGGGGTCACCTGGGCCAGGCTGCGGCCCGACCGGCGGTACACCTCGAGGATCCGCTGGACATCGGCATCGACCGTGCGCTGGTCGTACGGGGCGCGGGCCCGGGCCTGAAGCTCGCCCTCGATGAGGGCCTTCTCCACGCGCTTGTTGCCCTCGATCACCACCCGGTTGACGATCGGCCCCTGGGCGACGGAGGCCCGACGGCTGCTCTGCTGGGCGAAGGCGGTGTCGGCGGCAGTGATTCCGGCAATCATCGCGCTGACGGCGATCATGGCGGTGGCGGCCGGTTTCCTCCGGCGTGGCGTGGTCGTCGACATCATCAACTGGCCCGTCTCTTTATCTTTTGTCCTACAGCGGATCACTCCGCGGGCTGGGTACGCAGGGCCCCAACCTTATCGGTGTGATCCGCTTGTACAAACTTTCGCCGTCATTGCAAACGGCGCTTTCCCCAACACAGTAGCATTTTTGCCCTGCGTGGCGTCCTTGTCACGTTCCGCGAGCCAGAAAACTTGTGCCAAGGTGAACAATGTCGTTCCAGGTTGCGAAAAGCATAAGCATCGCAACGATTGCGAAGCCGATCCGGAAGCCGATTTCCTGGGCCTTCTCGCTCAGGGGCCGGCCGCGAACGGCCTCGATGGCGTAGAACAGAAGGTGTCCGCCATCGAGCAACGGAATTGGAAAAAGGTTAATGAGACCGATCGAGACGGACATGAAGCCGATCAGGCTGATGAGGCTCGCGACCCCGCCCACGTCGAAGGCGGTGCCCGACGCCCTGGCGATTCCGATGGGGCCGGAGAGCTGATCGGTCGATTCCCAGCCCAGGACGAGACGGCGCATGAAGTTGAGGGTCCGCTCCACCAGGTTCCAGGTCTCCACGGCGCCCGCCTTCAGGGCTCCGAGGGGGGTATACGAGATCCGCTTGATGGCGGCGGGATCCCGGGAGGCCTCGACGCCGAGCAGGCCGATGCGCTGCTTGCCGAAGGGCGTCGACCGTTCGACGAAGTTGGGCGTGGCGGTGAGCGTCACGGTCTGCCCGCCCCTGTCCACCGCGAAGGTCAGGGCCTCGCCCGCGCTGGAGCTGACCAGCAGCTGCATGTCGGCGAAGGTCTCGATCTGGCGCCCGTCGATGGACAGGATGAGGTCCTTGGGCTGGAACCCGGCCTTCTCGGCGGCGCTGCCCGGCTGCACCGCCTCAATGCGCGGCTCCAGCACCTGCCGGCCGCCCACATAGTTGAAGGCGGCGAAGATCGCGATGGCGAGCAGGAAATTGGCGATCGGACCTGCCGCAACGATAGCCGCGCGCTTCAGGACATTCTGGTGGGGAAAACTCACCGCGCGCTCGGCGGCGCTCATGTGGCCGAGCTGATCCCGGTTGGGGACGCTGGCCGCGTTGAGATCGCCGACGAACTTGACGTAACCGCCCAGGGGAATCGCCGAGATCTTCCAGCGCGTGCCGTGCCGGTCGGTCCAGCCGAAGATCTCGCGCCCGAAACCGACGGAGAACGCCGTGACCCCCACGCCGCAGCGGCGCCCCACCCAGAAGTGGCCGAACTCGTGCACGAAGACGACCACCGTGAGCACGACCAGGAACGAGATGATGGTCAGAAGAAAGGAGCCTGTCGCTCCCGTGATCGTCGCCAGAAAGTCCATCGTCATCCCTTTCCCATCGCTCGAGCCGCGACCGTCGCGGCCTCAGGCGGGGACGAGCCGCCGCGCCGCCTCACGGGCCTCCTCGTCGATCGCTAGCGCTTCCGCTATGGTTGCCGGTGCCGTCAGATTTCTTCCAGAAAAGATTGAACAAACCGTCTCAACCTTTTCCGAAATTGCATAAAATCCTATCCTCCCACCCATGAAGGCCGCGACGGCGATCTCATTGGCGGCGTTGAGGACGGTCGGCATCGCACCTCCGGCACGAAGCGCAGCCCTGGCCAGCGCGAGACACGGAAAGCGCGTCTCGTCGGCCTCTTCGAAGCTTAAACGTCCAATAGAGGCAAGATCGAGACGGGGCAGCGCCATCGCAAGGCGCTCACGGTGACGCAGGGCGTTGGCGATGGGAACCTTCATGTCCGGCAGGGCCAGGCCCGCCGTGACGGCGCCGTCCGTCCACTGCACCAGGCCGTGAACGATGGCCTCCGGATGGACGAGCACGTCGAGACGGTCCGCTCCCAGCCCGAAAAGGTGATGGGCTTCAATCAGTTCGAGCCCTTTGTTCATCAGGGTCGCGGAATCGATGTTGATCTTCGAGCCCATGGACCAGACCGGATGCGCGGAGGCCTCGGCCACGCTCGCCCGGGCGATGCGCTCCCGGCTCCAGGTCCGGAAGGGGCCGCCGGTCGCCGTGATCGTCACCTTCTCCACGTCGCCGATCCGCCCGGCCGCAAGGGCCTGGTCGAGGGCATTGTGCTCGGAATCGACGGGCATGATCTCTGCCCCCAGGCGTCGCGCCTCGGCCATGAAGGCCTCGCCCGCGCAGACGAGGCTCTCCTTGTTGGCGAGGGCGATGCGCCGCCCGGCCCTGAGGGCCGCCCGGGTCGGGCGCAGACCGGCGGTGCCGCTGATCGCCGCGAGAACCACGTCCGCGTCCCGCTCGGCGGCCTCCGTCACGGCCGAGATCCCCGCGCCCGAGCCGATTCCGGAGCCGGCCAGCGCCTCCTTCAGGGCCGGCCCGCCCCGCTCGTCCGCGAGAGCGGCAAAGCGCGCGCCGAGCCTGATCGCGACCTTGGCGAGGGCCTCGGCGTCGCGGCCTCCGACCACCGCCTCCACGCGCAGCTCCTCGCGGTGGGCGAGTACCACCTCCGCCGTGGAGCGGCCGATCGAGCCCGTAGCGCCGAGAATGGTGAGGGTGCGTGTCATCGGTGTCAGGTTGCCAGTCGAACGGTCAGGAGGACGGCGCCGAGGATCAGGGAGACGGCCCAGAACCCGTCCAGGCGGTCCATCACGCCGCCGTGGCCTGGGATGAGGTGGCTCGAATCCTTCACGTCGCAGTGCCGCTTGAGGGCCGATTCCCCCAGGTCGCCGAGCTGGCTCGCCACGGAGGCGACGATGGAGAGGAGCACGGTGTTGCGCAGGCTGAAGGGCTGGATCCACCCGAAGCGCTGGGAGACCCACACCACGAGGAACCCCCCGAGCGTTCCGGCCACGAGGCCGCCCGCGAAGCCCGACCAGGTCTTCTTGGGGCTCACCCGCGGCCACAGCTTCGGCCCGCCGAGCCGCCTGCCGGTGAAATAGGCCGCGATGTCCGTGGCCCAGACCACGGCGAACATCCAGAGGAGCCCGACGAGGCCGAGATAGGGATGCTCGCGGACGATGGGCGGCACGAGCACGATGACCGCCCCGTAGGCGAAGCCGCCGACGGCCCAGAGCTTTCCTTGCCCTCCCCGCGCAAGGGCCGCTCCCAGGACGGCGGTCGCGACGAGGACGGCAGTGCCCGCGGCGAGGGACAGGCCGTTCAGGAGGGCGAAGGTCAGCGCGGCGAGGCCGAGGCCCAGGGCCGCCTGCACGGGGCGGCGCGGCTCCACCCGGGTCATGTTGGTCCATTCCACCATCATGGCGATGCCGGCAGCGAGCCAGAACAGGGCGAAAGCCCAGCCGCCCTCCCAGGCCACGGCCAGGGCGAGAGGAATCAGCACCACCGCCGAGGCGACCCGCTTCGCAAGCTCGCTGCGGGGTTTCCCGGCGGGATCCGGGGAAGGAGGCGCACCCTCGTCCGGCGCCATCGTCACACCGCCCTGGCGCTGAGGCCGCCGAAGCGGCGTTCGCGCTTGAAATATTCGTCGAGAGCGGCGCGGAAGGTCGCCTCGTCGAAATCGGGCCAGAAATCCGGGATGAAGACGAACTCCGAATAGGCTGTCTGCCAAGTGAGGAAATTCGAGACCCGCTGCTCGCCGGAGGTGCGGATCACCAGATCCGGGTCGGGAATGCCGGCGGTGTCGAGATGGGCCTCCAGGGCCGCCGCGTCGATGGCCTCGGGGTCAAGGCCCCCTTCCCGGACCTTGCGGGCCAAGGCCTGCACGGCGCGGACGATCTCCTGGCGGCCGCCGTAGTTGAAGGCGATCACCAGGGTCAGGCCCGTGTTGCCCTGGGTCAGCTGCTCGGCCTCGTCCAGCAGGGGGCGGATGTCGGGTGCCAGACCTTCCCGCGCACCGATGATGCGGACGCGGACGTTGCCGGCGTGGAGATCGGCGAGGTCGTGCCTGACGAAGCGCTTGAGGAGCCCCATCAGGTCGGACACCTCCTGGGCGGGGCGGCGCCAGTTCTCGGCGGAGAAGCTGTAGAGCGTCAGGTAGCGGATTCCCAGGTCGCCCGCCGTGCGGACGGCGCGCCGGATCGCCTCGACGCCCCGGCGGTGGCCCTCGAAGCGGGGCAGGCCGCGCCGGGCCGCCCAGCGTCCGTTGCCGTCCATGATGATCGCGACATGCGCAGGCATTCCCTCCCCCACACCTTCGCCGGGAAGGGCCGCAACCGTACGCTTCGCTTCTCCGCTCATGGGTCCATCCATGCCGCCTGAGGGGTCAGACGTGCATGATCTCCTTTTCCTTGGCGTTCAGGAGCGTGTCGACCTCGGCGACGAAGTGATCGGTCGCCTTCTGGACCTGGTCGCCCTGCCGCTTGGCGTCGTCCTCGCCGATATGGCCGTCCTTCTCGAGCTTCTTCAGGAGGTCGAGACCGTCGCGGCGCACGTGGCGGATCGCGATCCGCGCCTCCTCGGCGTACTTGTGGGCGACCTTCACCATCTCCTTGCGGCGCTGCTCGTTCATCTCCGGGATGCGCAGGCGGATGACCTGACCCTCCGTCTGCGGGTTGAGGCCGAGATCGGAATCGCGAATGGCCTTCTCGACGGCTCCGACCATGCCCCGGTCCCACACCTGGACGCTGAGGAGCCGCGGCTCGGGCACGCTCACGGTCGCGACCTGGGCGATCGGCATCAGGGAGCCGTAGGCGTCGACCTGGATCGGGTCGAGAAGGCTGGGCGAGGCGCGGCCGGTCCGAAGGCTGCCGAGGTCGTGCTTGAACGCGTTGATCGCGCCCTGCATGCGGCGCTTCACGTCTTCGAGGTCAAAAGTCGTTGCCATCGTATCTGATCCCAAACTCAAACTGACTCAACGGGCTTACGCTTCCCTGAGGGTTGCATCAAGGGGCGACCACGGTCGAGCGCACCTCCCCCTTGAGGATCGCCGTGACCGAGCTCGGCGGGTGGACCGAGCCGACGATGATCGGAAGGCGGCTTTCCCGCGCGAGGGCGAAGGCGGCGGTGTCCATCACCTTGAGGTCCTTGGCGATGGCCTCGTCGTGGGTCAGTCGGTCGAAGCGGACGGCGGCGGGATCCTTCTTCGGATCGGCGGAATAGACTCCGTCCACCTGGGTCGCCTTCAGCACCGCGTCGCAGCGAAGCTCCGCCGCCCGGAGCACCGCCGCCGTGTCGGTGGTGAAGAAGGGGTTGCCCGTTCCCCCGGCGAGGACCACCACCTGGCCCTTGTCCAGATGGTGCAGGGCCGGCTGGCGGGCGTAGGTCTCGCAGATGGTGGGCATCGAGACCGCCGCCATGGTCCGCGCGGTCACCCCCGCGGCGTTCAGGGCGGTCTCGATGGCGAGGGAGTTCATGACCGTGCCGAGCATGCCCATGGAATCGGCCGTCGGGCGGTCGATCCAGCCGGCGGCGCTCATCCGCGCGCCGCGGATGATGTTGCCGCCGCCGATCACGAGGGCGATTTCGAACCCGGCGCGGGTGGCCTCGGCCAGGTCCTCGGCCAGGCCGGAGAGGATCTGAGGATCGAGCCAGTAGCCGTCGGGAGCCATCAGGGCCTCGCCGGAAAGCTTCACCAGGATGCGCCGGAATCTCGTCACTGCCAGACCTCTCTTTCTTGTGGATGGAACGCTCCCTCCGGAAGCGATGCCCCTTCCGTTGAGTGAAGCATTCTCGGGCTCTCATGAAAACGGCGGCTGAAGAGCCGCCGTTCGAGGAGAGACAGAGGCCTCAGGCTTTCACCCCGGCCGCCGCGGCCACTTCCGCCGCGAAATCGGGAGCTTCCTCCTTCTCGATGCCCTCGCCGAGGGCGAAGCGGATGAAGCCCTTCAGGGCGACGGGCTTGCCGGCCTTGGATTCGGCTTCCTTGAGGACCTGGGCGACGGATTTCGAGGGGTCGTGCACGAAGGACTGCTCGAGGAGCGTGACCTCCTTGTAGTAGCTCTTCAGGCCGCTCTCGACGATCTTCTGCATCACGTGGTCGGGCTTGCCGGCGTTCTTCTCGCGCAGGATCGCGCTTTCGCGCTCCACGGTGGCCGGATCGATGCCCGAGGCGTCGACCGCGATCGGGTTCGTCGCCGCGACATGCATCGCGATCTGGCGTCCGAGCGCGCTCAGGACCTCAACGTCACCCTCCGACTCCAGCGCCACGAGGACGCCGATCTTGCCGAGCCCCTCGCTGACCGCATTGTGCACGTAGGATGCGATGACGCCCTTGGAGACCGTGAGCTTCGCGACGCGGCGCAGGGTCATGTTCTCGCCGATGGTGGCGATGAGCTCCTGGAGGCGGTCCTTCACGGTGACCTGCGAGCCCGGGAAGTGAGCGGCCTCGAGGGACTCGATGGTGCCGTCGCCCATGAGGGCGATCTTGGCGGCCTCGCGGGCGAAGGCCTGGAAGCCGTCGTTGCGGGCGACGAAGTCGGTCTCGGAATTGACCTCGAGGATCGCGGCGGCGTGACCGGAGGACTCGACGGCGACGAGACCCTCGGCGGCGACGCGGCCGGCCTTCTTGGCGGCCTTCGACAGGCCCTTCTTGCGCAGCCAGTCGACGGCAGCCTCGATGTCGCCGTTGGTCTCGGCGAGAGCGGTCTTGCAATCCATCATGCCGGCGCTGGTCTTGTCGCGCAGCTCCTTCACCATCGCAGCGGTAATGTTCGCCATGGCTCGTCCTTTCGCAGGTTCGTACATAGAGGGAGCCCGGCGTCCAGAGAACGCCGGGCTGATCGGTCACGGTCTCTTGGCGCCGGGAGCGGCGCCGGGCAGGCCTCAGGCCGCCTCGAACGCCGAACGGGCCTGGTTGATCCAGCCGTCGCGGTCGATACGACCGTTCAGCTTCAGTTCCTTGTCGAGCTGCTCGACATCCGCCGGCTTCATGGCGGCGATCTGCCAGTAGTGGAAGATGCCGGCCTCGTTGAGCTTCTTCTCGAGCTGCGGACCGACGCCGGTCAGCTTGGTCAGGTCGTCCGGGGCGCCGCGGGGCGCGGCCAGGCGCTCGAACTGCTCGTCAATGCCCGTGGCGCCGGCGTCGTCGGCCGGAAGCTCCTCGACCAGCGGGCTCTCGGACTCGCCCACGTCGATGCCCATGGCGCTCGCGCTGCGGGAGATGCCGTCGAGGGCGGCGCGGGAGACCAGCTCGCAGTAGAGGGAGATCGCGCGGCCGGCATCGTCATTGGCCGGAACCGGGAAGGTGATGCCGTCCGGATCGCAGTTGGTGTCGACGATGGCGGCCACCGGGATCCCGAGGCGCTTGGCCTCCTGGATCGCGAGCTGCTCCTTGTTGGTGTCGATCACGAAGATCAGGTCGGGAACGCCGCCCATGTCCTTGATGCCGCCGAGGGCGCGCTCGAGCTTCTCCTTCTCGCGGGAGAGCATGAGGCGCTCCTTCTTGGTGAGGCCCTGGGCGCCGCCGGCGAGGATCTCGTCCACCTTGCGCAGGCGCTGGATGGACTGGGAGATCGTCTTCCAGTTGGTCAGCATGCCGCCGAGCCAGCGGGAGTTCACGTAGTACTGGGCCGAGCGCTTGGCCGCCTCGGCCACCGCGTCGGCGGCCTGGCGCTTCGTGCCGACGAAGAGCACGCGGCCGCCCTTGGCCACCGTGTCGCTGACGGCCTGGAGGGCGCGGTGCATCATGGGCACCGTCTGAGCCAGGTCGATGATGTGGATGTTGTTGCGGGTGCCGAAGATGTACTGAGCCATCTTCGGGTTCCAGCGGTGGGCCTGGTGGCCAAAGTGGGCGCCAGCTTCCAGCAGCTGACGCATCGAGAAATCGGGAAGCGCCATTTCTTTTCTCCGGTTAAGCCTCCGCGGAAGAGTGGACCGGCTCAAGCCGGCCACCGGGATACCTCATGGGCTCACGAGGTTGATTCCGCGTGTGGGATAGGCGCGCATATAGGGGGTCGGGGGTGGAAATGCAAGCGGAAGAGTGGGTTCGCCCGCCTTCCGGAGCGGCTTGGACCGGCCCGGTCCTGCGTCTGCGGCCCGATGCTAGTTAATGTGCACGTCCACCACCCCCGGCACGGCGCGGATCGCGCCTGCGACCTGGGGGGTTGCCATGTACCTGCCGGGGAGCTTGACCTCCACCTCCCGGTCGCCGTCGTCGAGGATGAGGACCAGGGAGACCTCCCCCTCCCCCTTGGCCCGCAGGCGCTCCTGGACGCTGGCGATGGGGCGCTCGTCGCGCAGGAAGATCCGCATGCCCTTCTGGTGCTTGGCGATGGCCTCCTCCAGGAGCTCGGCCATGCCTATCCTCGCCCTCACCTCCTCGCCCTCGACCCCGGCCTGGAGCATCAGGACCACGGCGTTGCCGGGCTCCAGGATGTCGCGCAGGCGCTGCAAGCCTTCCGAGAAGACGATGGCCTCGAACTGCCCGGTCTGATCCGACAGGGTGATGATTCCCATCTTGTTGCCGGTCTTCGTCCGGCGCTCCTGGCGGTCGAGGACCGTGGCGGCGACGCGGCCCACGGAATTGCCCGCCTTCACCGAGCGGCTGAAGTCGGCCCAGCTCTGGACGCGCAGCTTCTTGAGGAGGTCGCCGTACTCGTCGAGCGGGTGGCCCGAGAGGAAGAAGCCCACCGCGTCGTATTCCTTCTGCAGCTTCACCGCCGCGGGCCACGGCTCGTAGGAGGACACGCGCAGGGGCACGTCCGCCGAGGCGACGCCGCCGAACATGTCGGTCATGCCGCCGTTCGCCGCCTCGTGGCACTGCTGGGCGAGGCTCATCATGGCGTCCACCGCGGCGCAGGCCCTGGCCCGGTCGGGCTCGATCTCGTCGAAGGCGCCGGCGGCGATCAGGTTCTCGAGAGTACGCTTGTTGAGCATGCGCGGATTGATGCGCCGCGCGAAGTCCGCAAGGCTCTCGAACGGCCTGTCGCCCCGCGCCTCCACGACAGCCTCGATGGCCTGGCGGCCCACCCCCTTCACGGCGGCGAGCGCATAGAGAATCGCCCCGTTCCCGTCCGCGTCGTACTTCACGTCGAAGACCACGCCGGAGCGGTTGATGGACGGCGGCTCGACCCGGATGCCGAGGCGCTGCGCCTCGCGCCGGAATTCCGACAGCTTGTCCGTGTTGTCGAGGTCGAGCGTCATGGACGCGGCCAGGAACTCGACCGGATGGTTGGCCTTCAGATAGGCCGTCTGGAACGCGACGAGGGCATAGGCGGCGGCGTGGCTCTTGTTGAAGCCGTAGTCGGCGAATTTCGCGAGGAGGTCGAAGATCTCGTTCGCCTTGGCCCTGTCGAGCCCGCCCTGCGCGGCGCCGGTGAGGAAGCGCTCCCGCTGGGCGTCCATCTCGGCCTTGATCTTCTTGCCCATGGCGCGGCGCAGCAGGTCGGCGTCGCCGAGCGAGTAGCCGGCGAGCACCTTGGCGACCTCCATCACCTGCTCCTGGTAGACGATGATGCCGAAGGTCTCCTTGAGGATCGGCTCGAGCTTCTCGTGGGGATACCAGTCCTTCTTGTTGTGCTCGTCCTTGCCGAGCTTGCGGGCGCAGTAGACGGGGATGTTCGCCATCGGGCCCGGACGGTAGAGGGCGACGAGGGCGATGATGTCCTCGAAGCGGTCGGTCTCCATCTCGACGAGAGCCTTACGCATGCCCGCCGATTCCACCTGGAACACGCCGACCGTCTCGCCCCGGCGCAGCATCTCGTAGGTCTTCCGGTCGTCGAGGGGCAGCGCCGAGAGATCGATCTCGATGCCCTTGCGACGGATGAGGTCGACCGCCGTGCGCAGCACGGTCAGGGTCTTGAGGCCGAGGAAGTCGAACTTCACCAGGCCCGCCTGCTCCACCCACTTCATGTTGAACTGGGTCACGCGCATCCCGGTCTTCGGGTCTCGGTAGAGCGGCACCAGTTCCTGGAGCGGGCGGTCGCCGATCACCACGCCCGCGGCGTGGGTGGAGGCGTGGCGGTGCAGGCCCTCGAGCTTCTGCGCGATGTCGAGCATGCGCTTGACGACCGGCTCCTCCTCGATGGCCGCCTGGAGCCTCGGCTCCCCCTCGATGGCCTGCGCGAGGGTCACGGGATTGGCCGGGTTCTGCGGCACGAGCTTGGTGAGCTTGTCCACCTGGCCGTAGGGCATCTCCAGCACCCGGCCGACGTCGCGCATGACGCCGCGGGCGAGCAGGGTGCCGAAGGTGATGATCTGCGCGACCTGCTCCTCGCCGTAACGCCGCTGCACGTACTCGATGACGCGTTCGCGCCCCTCCACGCAGAAGTCGATGTCGAAGTCGGGCATCGAGACGCGCTCGGGATTGAGGAAGCGCTCGAAGAGCAGGCTGAACCGCAGGGGGTCCAGGTCGGTGATGGTGAGCGCATAGGCCACGAGGGAGCCCGCGCCGGAGCCGCGCCCCGGCCCGACCGGGATGTTGTGGTCCTTCGCCCACTTGATGAAGTCCGACACGATCAGGAAGTAGCCGGGGAACTTCATCTTCCGGATGATGCCGATCTCGTAGGCGAGGCGGTCGCGGTAATCCTGCTCGGTCAGGCCCGGCGCCGGGCCGTGCGCGGCGAGGCGCTTGGCGAGCCCCTCCTCCGCCTGGCGCTGCAGTTCCTCGCCCTCGTCCAGGGCGGCGGCATCGGGCCCGATGCCGAAACTCGGCAGGATGGGCTTGCGCGTCCGCACGCGCGTCGAGCAGCGCATGGCGATCTCGACGCTGGCCTGGAGCGCGTCGGGAAGGTCCGCGAACAGCTCCATCATCTGCCGGCGCGTCTTGAAGTAATGCTCCGGGGAGAGACGGCGGCGGTTGTCGTCGGAGACGATCCGCCCCTCGGCGATGGCGAGCAGGGCGTCGTGCGCCTCGTAGTCGCCCGGCGCGGAAAAGAACGGCTCGTTGGCGGCGACGACGGGAAGGCCGTTGCGGTCCGCGAGGCCGATCAGGGCCGGCTCCACCATCCGCTCCTCGTCGAGGCCGTGGCGCTGGATCTCCACGTAGAGCTGGTGGCCGAAGGCGTCCTTGAGGATGTCGAGCCGCGCCTGGGCGAGTTCCTCCCGCCCGGTGCGCAGCGCCGAATCGAGCGGTCCGGTGAAGCCGCCGGTCAGCGCGATCAGCCCCTCGCCGTGGCGGGCGAGGTCGGGAGCCGTCACCCGGGGCGGCTCGCCGAGCGGCACGCCGAAATAGGCGTGGCTCACGAGGCGCATGAGGTTGCGGTAGCCCTCGTCGGTCTGCGCCAGCAGCACGACGCTGGCGGGCTGGGGCACGATCCGCGCCACCGGGTCCGGCTCCTCGAAGCAGACCGAGAGCTGCACGCCGGCGATGGGCTGGATGCCGGCCCCGGCGAGCTTCTCCGAGAACTCCAGGGCGCCGAACAGGTTGTTGGTGTCGGTGAGCGCGAGCGCCGGCTGCCGGTCCGCGGCGGCGAGCTTGGCGAGCTGCGCGATCTTCAGGGCCCCCTCGAGCAGAGAATACGAGGAATGCACGTGCAGATGCACGAAGCCGATGTCGTGAAGGACGCGCGCCATGAAACCCAACTCGGAAACCGAACTCGACCGGGCGCGTATTGTGGCACGATTCTCCTCACCCGAACCTTGCCGCGGACGTCGTTCCTGTGAATCCCGCGTCAGGCCAACGGGGTGAAGGCCAGGGCCCACAGGGCGATCGCGGATCCGAACATGGCGAGGGACGCGATTTCGGCCGCCGTCTCGAGAATGATGCGAAGCATGATGACCTCCGTGTTCCTGATAGGTTCATCATTGTTCGGTGTATGTTCTGTGTAAAGGCGTGGATATTGCTGCCCTTCCGGGTGAGTCAACGGAGTCTTAACGGAAGGGCACGTGGCTCGAGGTCGACCGGATGGAGGTTTCGACGGGTCTGACCGCATCCTTCCCGCAATCCCGGCACTCCCGGCAGGCGCCGCCCTGCCCTCTCCCCCCTTGCGAGGGAGAGTTGGAGAGGGAGTGGGCGCGCCTCGTTTCGCAATCGTGGCGCTGCCCCCGCGCCCTGACCCTCCTCCTCGCAAGTCGGGTGTTCCCGACTTGCGCAGCGAGAGGGCCGATCCCTGGAGCACCTCCGGAGACGGCCATGACGATAAGCGGGGGATGGCGGGGAGCGACGGAACAGGCCTGCGCGAGCCTGACGGCGGAGTGCGGGGTGGCGGAGAGGCTCCGGAAGGGCACCTTCTTCGAGACGGCGGCTGGGCTGGGCCGTCCCCGCTCAGGGCAGCTGCACGATCCGCCCGTCGCGGATGGTCACGCGCCGGTCCATCCGGGCCGCGAGGTCGAGGTTGTGCGTGGCGATGAGCGCCGCGAGCTTGGACGCGCGGACGATGGAGACGAGGGTCTGGAAGACCCGGTCGGAGGTGTTCGGGTCGAGGTTTCCCGTCGGCTCGTCCGCCAGGAGCAGGCGCGGCGCATTGGCGACCGCGCGGGCGATGGCGACCCGCTGCTGCTCGCCGCCGGACAGTTCGCCGGGCCGATGGTCGAGGCGCTTGCCGAGCCCGAGGAAGGTCAGGATCTGCTTGGCCCGCTCCTTCGCCTCGTCCCTCCTCAGGCCGCGGATGAGCTGGGGCAGCACGACGTTCTCGAGGGCGGAGAATTCCGGCAGGAGGTGATGGAACTGGTAGACGAAGCCGAGCTCCTCGCGCCGCAGGCGGGTGCGCTCCGCATCGCTCATGGCGGCCGTCGGGCGCCCGCCGACGAAGACCTCGCCCCCGTCGGGCTTCTCCAGCAGTCCGGCCACGTGGAGCAGGGTCGACTTGCCGGTTCCCGACGGGGCGATGAGCGCGACGATCTCGCCGGGCCAGATCGCAAGGTCCGCTCCCCGCAGCACCTCGAGGAACCCCTCCCCTTGCGGGTAGCGGCGCTCGACCTGCGAGAGATAGAGGGCGGGTTTGGTCTGGCCGGAGGACATGGCTCACCCGTAGCGCAGCGCCTCGACCGGATCGAGCTTTGCGGCGCGCCAGGAGGGATAGAGGGTTGCGAGCAGGGACAGGACCATCGCCATGACGAGAATGGTGGCCACTTCCGTCGGGTTCACGTCCGCGGGCAGGCGGCTGAGGAAGTAGAGCTCCGCCGGGAACAGGTTCGTGTTGGTGAGATAGGAGATGAAATTGCGGATGCTCTCCACGTTGAGAGCCAGCACGAGGCCCAGCGCGAATCCGGCGATGGTCCCCACGATGCCGATGGATGCGCCCGTGATGAGGAAGACCCGCATCACCGCCCCCCGCGTGGCGCCCATGGTGCGCAGGATCGCGATGTCGCTGGACTTGTCCTTCACCAGCATGATGAGGCCGGAGATGATGTTGAGGGCCGCCACGAGCACGATGAGGGTCAGGATCAGGAACATCACGTTCCGCTCCACCTCCAGCGCCCCGAAGAAGGTGCGGTTTCGCTGCCGCCAGTCCGTCATGAGGATCGGCCGGGCGGCGGCCTCCTCGATGGCGGCGCGGGCCTCGTCGACCTTGTCCGCATTGTCGAGGTAGACCTCGATGAGCTGAACGTCGTTCGGCCGGTTGAAGTAGCTCTGCGCCTCGTTGAGCGGCATGTAGACGAAGCTCGCGTCGAATTCCGACATGCCGATCTCGAACACCGCCTTGACCGGGTAGCCCTTGATGCGCGGTGCGGTTCCGAAAGGCGTGGAGGCGCCGCGCGGGGTGATGAGGGTGAGGGTGTCGCCCGCCTGGATGGAGAGCGCCTCGGCGAGCCTGCGCCCGATGGCGACCCCGCCGTCCTGGTCGAAGTTCTCCAGGGTGCCCTGCCGGAGATTGTTGGCGATGTGGGCGATGTTGCGCAGGTCCTCGCCGCGAATGCCGCGCACCAGCACGCCGCTGCCGCCGTACTGCGACGAGCCGAAGGCCTGTCCTTCGATGATCGGCAGCGCCCGCTTCACCCCGGGCGCGGCGGCGATGCGCCTCGTGACCTCCTCGTAGTCGGTGAGCGGGGTCTCGATGGGCGCGACGAAGATATGGCCGTTGATGCCGACGATCTTGTCGAGGAGCTCCTTGCGGAACCCGTTCATGACGGAGAGCACGACGATCAGCGTCGCGACGCCGAGCATGATGCCGAGAAAGGAGAAGCCTGCAATGACGGAGACGAAGCCCTCCCGCCGCCGCGTGCGCAGGTAGCGCGCGGCAAGCATCCATTCGAAGAGCGAGAACGGCTTCGTTCCGGATTGCGCTGCCTTGGCCATCGCGTCCTTAGGGGCGGCCTGCGAGCCGCGCGATCACGCCGTCGAGCGGGAGCAGCTCGCGCTCGCCCGTCGCACGGCGCTTGAGTTCGACCTTCCCCTCGGCGAGACCCTTCGGCCCCACCAGGATCTGCCACGGGATGCCGATGAGGTCCGCCGTGGCGAACTTGCCGCCGGGGCGCTCGTCGCGGTCGTCGTAGAGCACGTCGTAGCCCGCAGCGGCGAGCTGGCGGTAGAGGCCGTCGCAGGCTTCGTCCGTGGCCGCGTCCCCGCTCTTCAGGTTGAGGAGCGCGATGTCGAAGGGTGCCACGGCCTCGGGCCAGACGATGCCGTTCTCGTCGTGGCTGGCCTCGATGATCGCCGCGATGAGCCGGCTCGGGCCGATGCCGTAGGAGCCCATGTGGACCTCGTGCTCCTGCCCGTCGGGCCCCATCACCTTCGCCCCCATCGGCGCCGAGTACTTGGTGCCGAAGTAGAAGATGTGGCCGACCTCGATGCCGCGGGCCGACATCCGTTTGTCCGCCGGCACCTGGGCGAATCCGGCCTCGTCGTGCATCTCGGAGGTGGCGGCGTAGAGCGAGGTCCACTTGTCGACGGCGCTCTGCAGGCCGGCGACGTTGTCGAAATCGGTCGTCTCCGGAGGGATCGGGAAGTCGAGGTAGTCCGCGTGGCAGAACACCTCGCTCTCGCCCGTGGAGGCGAGAATGATGAATTCGTGGCTCAGGTCGCCGCCGATCGGCCCCGTATCGGCCCGCATCGGGATCGCCTTCAGGCCCAAGCGCGCGAAGGTGCGCAGATACGCCACGAACATCTTGTTGTAGGAGTGGCGCGCCCCGGCCTGGTCGATGTCGAAGGAATAGGCGTCCTTCATCAGGAACTCGCGGGAGCGCATCACGCCGAAGCGCGGGCGCACCTCGTCCCGGAACTTCCACTGGATATGGTAGAGGTTGAGGGGCAGGTCCTTGTAGGAGCGCACGTAGGCCCGGAAGATCTCCGTGATCATCTCCTCGTTGGTCGGGCCGAAGAGCATCTCGCGCTCGTGGCGGTCCTGGATGCGCAGCATCTCCTTGCCGTAGGCGTCGTAGCGTCCGGATTCGCGCCACAGGTCGGCTGACTGGATCGTCGGCATCAGCAGCTCGATGGCGCCGGAGCGGTTCTGCTCCTCGCGGACGATCGCGTTGACCTTGTTGAGCACCTTCAGCCCCAGCGGCAGCCACGCATAGATGCCGGCCGCCTCCTGGCGGATCATGCCGGCGCGCAGCATGAGGCGGTGGGACACGATCTCCGCCTCTTTCGGCGTCTCGCGGAGGATGGGCAGGAAGTAGCGGCTCAAACGCATGGAACGCCTTCAGGATCGTTCGGACAGGTGGACGGGTGACGACTCGTTCTCAGCACACAACAGCGCCCCTCGGCAAAAGACAAGCTGTCTTCGCCGGACGGAGGCGCCATCGCCCCCCTTATACGAAAGAGTAACGGGAATTGTGCCGAAAATTGCATCAGCCGCTGCCAAAAAAGGTGACATCCGTTTCGCAGGCGCCTATAAAACTGTTGCTACGTCTTTGCCTGTATAGGTCAGAGGTTGCGGTCCGAGTTTCGGGAGGAACAAGATCCTCGTGCGCCATGAGAGGCGACGGCACCAGAAGGCCAAGGATCAAACATTGCCAAAGGCAGTTCAAGCAAGGCGAAAGCCTTGCTTTTTTCTTTTGTCCGAACGGGCCGTGCCGGGCTTTACAGCCCCGAGAGCGGCAGGACGCCCGCCACGACCACGAGAACGACCGCAGAGACCAGGGTCGTCCACAGGGCCTTTTCCCGCAGCGCCGGAGCGGCCGGGGCGCCCGGCTCGCTGCCGCGGACGACCTCCCCGGCTTCCACCTGGCTGCGCACCCCGAAGGGCAGGACGGCGAAGAGCAGCGTCCACCAGATGATGAAATAGAGGGCGGTTCCTCCGGAGACCCTGAGACCGAAGAGGGAAACCACGACGGCGATGGCCAGGGCCGAGACCGCCACCACCGTGGCGGCGGTGGTCCAGAAGGATGCGGCGAGAAACTTAACCGTTTGGATCAATGCCTTGCCTCACGCTTGTTCGAGCTCGACGAGGGTCCCGAGGAAATCCTTGGGATGCAGGAACAGCACGGGCTTCCCGTGCGCTCCGATCTTCGGCTCGCCGGAGCCGAGCACCCGCGCCCCGTTTCGCACCAGCCTGTCCCGGGCGGCCCGAATGTCGTCGACCTCGTAGCAGACGTGGTGGATGCCCCCGTCCGGGTTGCGCTCCAGGAACCTGGCGATGGGAGATTCCGCTCCCAGGGGCTCCAGGAGCTCGATCTTGGTGTTGGGAAGCGTCACGAAGACCACCGTCACCCCGTGCTCGGGCAGCGCCTCGGGGGCGGAGACCTCGGCCCCCAGGGTTGTCCGATACACCTCGGACGCCGCCGCGAGATCGCGCACCGCGATGGCGACGTGGTTGAGACGGCCGATCATTCCCGCACCTCCTGTCGAAGCTTGTCCTTATACCTCGACGACGAGGACATGGCAGGCGGGCTTCTTGCCCCAGGCCGCATTGACGGCCGCCCGGACGCCCCTGTGGACGGCCTGCTCGACCGCCTCCGGGTCGCGCCGGCGGCCCTTGGGCATGCCGTCCAGCACGTCTCCCACCGTGTCGGCGATGAGGTCCAGCATGTTCTCGCCCTGCCGGTTCTTCTCCGGCAGGCCCATGGCGTCCACGATGGGATCGCCGGCCAGCTCGCCCTTGTCGTCGATGGCGATGGCGATGGTGACGATGCCGGCGAAGGCGAGCTTGCGCCGTTCCGGTAGGGCCCGCTCGCCGGCCTCGATCACGATGTTGCCGTCCCTGTAGAGGCGCCCGGCGGGAAGCCGGTCGACGATCTCCGCCGTTCCGGGCGCGAGGCGCACGAGGGTGCCGTTGCGGGCCTGGACCACCTCCTCGACCCCCTGCTTGCGGGCGAACTTCGCATGCTCGGCCAGATGCAGCGCCTCGCCGTGGGCTGGGATCGCGATGCGCGGCCGGGTCCAGCGGTACATCTGCGCGAGCTCCCCCCTGCGGGGGTGCCCCGAGACGTGGACCAGCTCCGAACGGTCCGTGACGACCTCGATGCCCTGCTCCACGAGGCTGTTGATGATGGCGCCGATTTCCCTCTCGTTCCCCGGGATGGCCCGCGACGAGAAGATGACCCTGTCCCCCTGCGAGAGGGCAATGTCTGGATGCTCGTCCTGCGCGATGCGGGCGAGCGCGGCGCGCGGTTCGCCCTGCGAGCCCGTGAGCAGCGCCACCACCTTGTCCCGGGGCAGGTAGCCGAAGGTGTCGGGCTTGCGGAATTCCGGCAGGCCGTCGAGATAGCCGCACTCCGTGGCCACGTCGATCACGCGTTCCATGGCGCGCCCGACGACGACCACCTCGCGCCCGCACTCGCGCGCCGCCTCCGCGACGGAGCGGATTCGGGCCACGTTCGACGCGAAGGTGGTGATCGCCACGCGATGGGGCGCATCCTTGATGAGGGTGGCGAGGTTCTTCGCCACATCGGCTTCGCTCGGGCTCTCGCCCTCGCGCACCACGTTCGTGGAATCGCAGACCAGCGCCAGAACGCCCTCGTCGCCGAGGGCCCGGAACGCCTCCTCCGAGGTCAGGCTGCCGAGATAGGGCGTCGGGTCGAGCTTCCAGTCGCCCGTATGCACCACGAGCCCCAGCGGGGTGCGGATAGCGAGCGCGTTCGATTCCGGGATCGAATGCGCCACGGGGACATACTCGACATCGAACGGGCCGGCCTTGATGCGCTGGCCCGGCGCGATCTCCTTGATCTCGATCTTCGGCGCGCCGGGCTCGGAGAGGCGCCGGGTCTCCAGAAGCCCGGCCGCGAAGCGGGTCGCATAGACCGGCGCGCGCAGGCGCGGCCACATTTCGACGAGGGCGCCGATATGGTCCTCGTGGGCATGGGTGATGAAGATGCCGAGGAGGTTGTGCCTCTCCTCCTCGATGAAGCGCAGGTCCGGATAGACCAGATCGATCCCCGGCAGGTGCTCCTCCCCGCCGAAGCCCATGCCGCAATCCACCAGGATCCATTGCCTGTCGAGCTCGGGGCCGAAGCCGTAGAGCGCGGCATTCATCCCGATCTCGCCCAAGCCTCCCAGGGGCAGGAATACCAGTTCGTCGTGAGAGGAAGCCATTCGTCAGGACCTTGTCGTGCCCGGTGAGGGGTTGTCTATATCGCGCTGCAAATGAGGAAAATAAAGATCGCCTGCATCGATGAGTTCCGTGCCGGCGGCCGTGGCGAGCCGCAGCCGCCCGGAGGCGTCGAGACCTTCGAAGCGCCCCTTCCTCGTCCCGGAGGGCAGCCGGACGCTGACCTCGGCACCGATCCCGGCGGCCCGTTCGAGCCACAGGCGGCGGATCGGCCCGAAGGGATCGGACGGGCTCAGGCGCGCGGCGGACTGCCAGGCGCCGAGCGTGCGGGCGAAGGCGGCCGAGAGAGCGGCGAACACGTCCTCCCGCCGCAGATCCGGCTTGAGGGTGCGAAGCGCCGTGGCGGGATACGGCGTGCCCTGCGGCGCGAAGGCGACGTTCACGCCGATTCCGATGACGATGGCGAGGGAGCCGCCGACGCGATGCCCTTCGAGGAGGAGGCCGGACACCTTCGCGCCGTCCAGGAGCAGGTCGTTCGGCCACTTGAGGGCGAGGCGCGGATGGCCGACGCCCGTCGTCTCCTCGACGGCCTCGTGGAGGGAGAGGCCGGCCACGAAGCCGAGCTGCGGCGCGAGGGCCGCCGTGCAGGGGTCGATCAGCAGAAGGCTGGCATAGAGGTTGCCGGAGGGCGACGACCACTGACGGCCGTGGCGCCCCCTCCCCGCCCGCTGCTCGGCGGAGACGATCCAGAGCCTTCCGGGATCGCCGCCCCGCGCCGCGGCGAGCGCATCGTCGTTGGTCGAGCCCGTCGCCTCGAGCGAGAGCAGCCTGTAGCCGGCGGTCTCGGCCTCGCGCGACAGGCGCACGTCAGAACAGGGACCTGGCGGCCGCCACCGCAGCGGCGTTCAGCGGCGCCGGAACCAGCACGTAGAGGACCACGAAGATGCTAGAGAGGCCCAGCACGAGCTTCACGCCGGCCGGCATGGCATCGTAGCGCTCGCCGGGCTCGTCGAAGTACATGACCTTGACGATGCGCAGGTAATAGTAGGCGCCGATCACGCTCGTCACCACGCCGATAACCGCAAGCGCCACGAGGTTCGCCTTGATGGCGGCGTTGAAGACCGCGAACTTGGCGAAGAACCCGGCCAGGGGCGGAATGCCCGCGAGCGAGAACATCATCATGGCCAGGCAGAAGGCCAGGACCGGGTGGGTGCGCGCGATGCCGGAAAGGTCGTCGATCCGCTCGAACATCACGTTGCCGCGGCGCATCCCCAGGATCACCGCAAAGGTGCCCAGCGTCATGGCGAGGTAGATCACCATGTAGATCACTACGCCCTGGACGCCCTCGGGCGTGCCGGCGGCAAGCCCGATCAGCGCGTAACCCACGTTGCCGATGGAGGAATAGGCCATCAGGCGCTTGATGTTGCGCTGGCCGATGGCGGCGAAGGAGCCGAGCGCCATGGACGCGATGGAGATGAAGACGATGATCTGCTGCCACTGCCCGAGGATGCCGGGGAAGGCATAGACGAAGACGCGGACCGCCATCGCCATGCCGGCCATCTTGGGAGCGGCGGCGAAGAAGGCCGTCACGGGAGTCGGCGAGCCTTCGTAGACGTCGGGCGTCCACATGTGGAACGGCACGGCCGAGATCTTGAAGGCAATGCCCGCCGCCACGAAGACGAGGCCGAAGATGAGGCCGCTGCTCACGCTGCCGTGGAGGGAGGCCGCGATGGTCGGGAAGGAGACCGTGCCGGTGAAGCCGTAAACCAGCGACGCGCCGTAGAGAAGCATGCCCGAGGACAGGGAGCCGAGCACGAAATACTTCAGGCCGGCCTCGGTGGAACGCACGTTGTCGCGGTCGAAGGCGGCGATCACGTAGGACGAGAGGCTCAGGAGCTCAAGGCCCAGGTAGAGCGCGATGAGATCGTTCGCAGAGATCACCATCAGCATGCCGATGGTCGAGAGAACGATCAGGATCGGGTACTCGAAGCGGGCGATGCCCTCGCGCCGCATGTAGTCCATGGACAGGATCACGCCGCCCGCCGAGGCGATCAGGGTCAGCGCCTTCATGAACTTCGCGAAGGAGTCCACCACGAAGGAGCCGCCCATGGTCTCCGTTCGGGCGGACGGCAGCATGAGCACGGCGACGAAGGCCAGCGCCAGCAGCACCAGGGCCACGACGTTCATGGTCCCGGTCGAGCGCTCGCCGCGCAGGGCGCCGAACAGGACCAGGACGAGGGCTCCGGCCGCCAGGATGATCTCCGGCAGCGCGGGTCCGAGGGCGGGAAAGGCGAGGACGGTATTCATCGTGACCTCAGTGTGCGGCGGCAGCCGCCGTTTTCACGGTTTCGAGCGCGGCCTGGTAGCCCTGCATGAGGGCGTTGGTCGGCGCGGCGAAGGTGTCGAGGATCGGGCCGGGCTGCACCCCGTAATAGATGACCAGCAGGACGAGCGGCACCAGCGTCAGCATCTCGCGTCCGTTCAGGTCGGTCATTCCCTGGAGCGAGGGCTTCGTCAGCGCCCCGTAGACCACGCGCCGGTAGAGCCACAGCGCGTAGGCCGCCGAGAAGATGACGCCCGAGGCCGCGAACAGGGCGACCCAGGAATTCGACCGGAAGGCGCCGATGATCGTCAGGAACTCGCCCACGAAGCCGGAGGTGCCGGGCAGGCCCACATTGGCCATGGTGAAGATGAGGAACACCACCGCGTAGAAGGGCATGCGCTCCACGAGGCCGCCATAGGCCGCGATCTCGCGGGTGTGCAGGCGGTCGTAGACCACGCCGACGCAGAGGAAGAGCGCGCCCGAGACGAGGCCGTGCGACACCATCTGGAACATGGCGCCCTGGATGCCCTGCGGGTTCATGCTGAACAGGCCCATGGTCACGAAGCCCATGTGCGCCACCGAGGAATAGGCGATGAGCTTCTTCATGTCCTCCTGCACCATCGCCACGAGCGAGGTGTAGATGATGGCCACGACCGAGAGCGAATAGACCAGCGGCGCGAAGTAGGCCGAGGCCTCCGGGAACATGGGGATGGAAACGCGGATGAAGCCGTAGCCGCCCATCTTCAGGAGGATCGCCGCCAGGATGACCGAACCCGCCGTCGGCGCCTCCACGTGGGCGTCGGGCAGCCAGGTATGGACCGGCCACATGGGCATCTTGACCGCGAAGGACGCGAAGAAGGCGAGCCACAGCCAGATCTGGAGATTGGCGGCGAACTTGAACTTCAGGAGCGTCGGGATGTCCGTCGTTCCGGCCGCCCAGTACATGGCCATGATGGCCAGGAGCATCAGGACCGAGCCGAGCAGCGTATAGAGGAAGAACTTGAAGCTCGCGTAGATGCGCCGCTTGCCGCCCCAGATGCCGATGATGAGGAACATCGGAATGAGGCCCGCCTCGAAGAACAGGTAGAACAGGACGAGGTCGAGCGCCGCGAAGACGCCGATCATCGTCATCTCGAGGACGAGGAACGCGACGAAGTACTCCTTCACCCGGTGCTCGATGGACCGCCACGACGCCACGATGCAGAACGGCATCAGGAACGTCGTCAGCAGGATGAACGGCATCGAGAAGCCGTCGACGCCGAGCTTGAAGCGGATCGTATCCGTCAGCCAGGCATGGGTCTCGACGAGCTGGAAGGCGGAGGACGACGCGTCGAACCGGCTCCAGGCGACGAGGGACAGGAGGAAGGTGACCACCGTCGTGACGAGCGCGATCCAGCGCGCATTGTTGCGCGCCGCCTCGCTGTCGCCCCTCAGGGTGAGGATGAAGGCCGCCCCGACGAGGGGAAGGACGAGAAGTCCGGAGAGGATGCCGAACCCGAACATTAATGCGTTCCCCTGAAGAGATAGAAGGACACGAGGGCGGCAACGCCGATCAGCATGACGAAGGCATAGTGGTAGACGTAGCCGGTCTGGACCCGGACCACGCCGCGCGTCACATCGAGGACGCGGGCCGAGACGCCGTCCGGCCCGAGGCCGTCGATGATCCTCTGGTCGCCCGTGCGCCATAGGATGCGGCCGAGCCGGATCGCGGGACGGACGAAGATCGCGTCATAGATCTCGTCGAAATACCACTTGTTGAGCAGGAAGCGGTACAGGATCGGGTGGTCCGCCGCGAGCTGAGCGGGCTTCTTCGCATCGACGATGTACATGTAGTAGGCGAGTGCGAAGCCGAGGGCCATCATGACGGTCGGCAGCAGCGGCACCCAGCCGGGGATGTGGTGCATCGCCTCGAGGATGTGGTTATCCGGCCGCGTGAAGACGGCGCCCTTCCAGAACGCCTCGTAGCCGTGGCCGAGGAAGGCCTCGTGGAACACCACGCCGGCGACGAGGGCGCCGATGGCCAGGACCGTCAGGGGCACCAGCATCACGAGCGGGCTCTCGTGCGGCGTATGGGCGCCGTGATGGCCGTGCTCGTGGTCCGCATGGGAGGCGGGCTCCACGTCTTGGCCGGAGGCATCGTGCTCCACGCCCTCGTGGGCGCTCGCGTGGCGATGGTGCGGGTCGGCCCAGCGCGCGCTTCCTTCGAAGGTCATGAAGAAGAGGCGCCAGGAGTAGAAGGAGGTCATGAAGGCCGCGATCACCGTCGCGAGGAAGGCGAAGTTCCCGGCGGAGGAATGGGAGGCGAAGGCGGCCTCGATGATCGCGTCCTTGGAATAGTAGCCGGCCGTGAAGGGGAAGCCGGTGAGCGCGAGCGTTCCCACCGCCATCATCGCGGTGGTGAAGGGAATGAAGCGCCGCAGGCCGCCCATGCTGCGGATGTCCTGCTCATGGTGCATGGCATGGATCACCGAGCCCGCGCCGAGGAACAGCAGGGCCTTGAAGAAGGCGTGGGTGAACAGGTGGAACACGCCTGCGCTGTAGGCGCCGACGCCCAGCGCCACGAACATATAGCCGAGCTGCGAGCAGGTGGAGTAGGCGATCACCCGCTTGATGTCGTTCTGCACGAGGCCGACCGTCGCCGCGAAGAAGGCGGTGATGGCGCCGATGACCGTGACGACCGTGAGCGCCGTCGGGGCGTACTCGAAGATCGGCGACAGGCGCGCGACCATGAAGACGCCGGCGGTCACCATGGTCGCCGCGTGGATGAGCGCGGAGACGGGGGTCGGGCCCTCCATGGCGTCCGGAAGCCAGGTGTGCAGCAGGAACTGGGCCGACTTGCCCATGGCCCCCATGAAGAGCAGCAGGCAGGCGAGCGTCAGGGCGTTCCAGTCCACCCCGATGAAGTGGAAGCGCTTGTCGGCGAGGTCGGCCACGCGCGGGAAGATCTGGTCGAAGGCGATGCTGTTGAACAGCACGAAGACGAGGCAGATGCCGAGAATGAAGCCGAAATCGCCGACGCGGTTGACGATGAAGGCCTTCATGGCCGCCGCGTTGGCGGATTCCTTGTGATACCAGAACCCGATGAGCAGGTAGCTCGCGAGGCCCACGCCTTCCCAGCCGAAGAACATCTGCGCCAGGTTGTCGGCGGTCACCAGCATCAGCATGGCGAAGGTGAACAGCGACAGGTAGGCGAAGAAGCGCGGCCGGTGCGGGTCCTCGTGCATGTAGCCGATGGAGTAGAGGTGCACGAGGGCGGAGACCGTGTTGACCACGACCAGCATGACCGCGGTCAAGGTGTCGATCCGGAACGCCCAATCCACCTGCAGGTCGCCGACGGACATCCACTGGGCCACGGGCACCCGGGTCGCGCCCGAGCCGAAGCCGACCTGGACGAACGCCACCCAGGACAGGGCCGCGACCACGAAGAGCAGCGCGGTCGTGACGATCTCGCTGGGCCGGGGGCCGATGATCCGCCCGAACAGACCTGCAATGAGGAAGCCGACGAGCGGCAGGAAGACGATTGCTTGATACATGGTCGATCCGGTTCGGGCTTAGCCCTTCATCATATTGACGTCTTCAACCGCGATGGAGCCGCGGTTGCGGAAGAACACCACGAGAATGGCGAGGCCGATGGCGGCCTCCGCCGCCGCCACCGTGAGGATCAGCAGGGCGAACACCTGGCCGACGATGTCGTTGAGGTGGGTGGAGAAGGCGACCATGTTGATGTTCACGGCGAGCAGGATCAGCTCGATCGACATCAGGATGACGATCACGTTCTTCCGGTTGATGAAGATTCCGAACACGCCGAGCGTGAAGAGCACGGCGGCAACGGTGAGGTAGTGTCCGAGACCGATGACCATCGCATGCGCTCCTTAGATGCCCTGGCGGAAGGGAACCTTCCGCATCTGCACGGCTTCCTCCGGGGTCCGGGCGTTCTGCCGGGAGATGTCCTGGCGCTTCACGCCCACGCGCTCCCGCAGGGTCAGCACGATGGCGCCGATCATCGCCACCAGCAGGATCAGGCCGGCCGCCTGGAAGAAGTAGAAATACCGGGTATAGAGGACCTGGCCGAGGGCCTCCGTGTTGGTCATCACGTCCGCGGCCGGGATCGGCACGGCGGCGGTGCGCACCAGGCTCGGGTCGATCACGTAGGCGCCGATGACCAGGACCAGCTCCAGGAGGAAGACCACGCCGATCAGCGCCCCCACCGGCAGGTACTGGAGGAAGCCCTGGCGCAGCTCGGCGAAGTCCACGTCGAGCATCATGACCACGAAGAGGAACAGCACCGCGACCGCGCCCACGTAGACGATGACCAGGATCATCGCCAGGAACTCGGCCCCCATCATGAGGAACAGCCCCGCCGCGTTGACGAAGGCGAGGATGAGGAAAAGCACCGATTGCACGGGATTTCGCGACGCGATCACCATGAATCCCGAGGCGACGGTAATGGTCGCGAAGAGATAAAAGAAGGCGGCAGTTACCGTCATGCTTCAAGCTCAAGCCGCACCGTCGCGGCCCCTTCCCAACGTGGCGCCGGTGGATCCGACGGCCCGTCTATAATGCGCGAATCCGGAGGGAACAACCCGCCGGACCTGTTTGCCCCCTGCCCTCTCCGGGCCGGCGGCGACTACCGATAGGGGGCGTTCTTCGCGATGTTGCGCGCGATCTCACGCTCCCAGCGCTCCCCGTTCGCGAGAAGCTTGGCCTTGTCGTAATAGAGCTCCTCGCGGGTCTCCACGGAGAACTCGAGGTTCGGCCCCTCCACGATGGCGTCCACCGGGCAGGCCTCCTGGCACATACCGCAGTAGATGCACTTGACCATGTCGATGTCGTAGCGGGTCGTGCGCCGGGTTCCGTCGTTGCGGCGCGGACCGGCCTCGATGGTGATGGCCTGGGCCGGGCAGATGGCCTCGCACAGCTTGCAGGCGATGCACCGCTCCTCCCCATTCGGGTAGCGGCGCAGGGCATGCTCGCCCCGGAAGCGGGGGCCGCGATGGCCCATCTCGAAGGGGTAGTTGATCGTCGCCTTGGGCTTGAAGAAGTACTTCATGGCCAGCACGAAGCCGGACACGAACTCCTTCAGGAGGAGCGACTTTGCGACCTGATCGAGCTTCATGAGCCGATCTCCTTGACGTTTCAGCGCATGCCCGGCGCGGTGCCGGTCAGCATCAGGACGCCGGCCACGATCACGACCATGGCGAGCGAGAGCGGGAGGAACACCTTCCAGCCGAGGCGCATCAGCTGGTCGTAGCGGTAGCGCGGCACCATCGCCTTCACCATGGCGATGAGGAAGAACAGGAAGCTCGCCTTGAGCACGAACCAGATCACCCCGGGCACCCAGGTGAAGGGGGCGAAGGGGATCGGCGACAGCCAGCCGCCCAGGAACAGGATCGTGCCGAGCGCGCACATGGTCATGATCGCCACGTACTCGCCGAGCATGAAGAGCAGGTACGGCGTCGAGGAATACTCGACCATGTAGCCGGCCACGAGCTCGGACTCGGCCTCCGGCAGGTCGAAGGGCGGGCGGTTCGTCTCGGCCATGGCGGAGATGAAGAACACCACGAACATCGGGAAGAGCGGCAGCCAGTACCAGCCCAGGATGCCCAGGCGCGTGTTCTGCGCCTCGACGATCTGGGAGAGGTTGAGGGTGCCCGCGCACATCAGCACCGTGACGATGACGAAGCCGATGGAGACCTCGTAGGACACCATCTGCGCCGCCGAGCGAAGGGCCCCGAGGAACGGATACTTCGAGTTCGAGGCCCAGCCGCCCATGATCACGCCGTAGACCCCCAGCGACGAGATCGCGAAGATGTAGAGGATGCCCACGTTGATGTCGGCGATGGCCCATCCGGCGTCGAGGGGAATCACCGCCCAGGCCGCGAGGGCCAAGGTGCACATCACCAGGGGCGCGAGCAGGAACATGCCCTTGTTGGCGGGCGCCGGGATCACCGGCTCCTTCAGAACGAACTTCAGAAGGTCCGCGAAGGACTGGAGCAGACCCCAGGGACCGACCACGTTCGGACCGCGGCGCAGCTGCACGGCCGCCCAGACCTTGCGGTCCGCATAGAGGGCGTAGGCGATGAAGATGAGGAGCGCGACCAGCAGGAGCAGGCTCTTGCCCAGCATGATCGCGACCGAAAGGAGCATGTCGGAGAAATCCATGGCCCTGTCCCCTTACTCGGCCGCCGCGAGCCGGCGTTCCTGCGCGAGCGCCGAGCACTCCGCCATGACGCCGGATGCCCGGGCGATCGGGTTCGTCAGATAGAAGTCCTTGATCGGGCTTGCGAACGGCTCGCGGCCCGGCGTCCCGCCGAGGCCCGCCAGCGTCTTCACCGCCGCGGCCACGTCAGCCGGCTCGATCCCGTCGAGGGCGGCGAAGTGCGGATGGGCTTCGTAGAGCCTGGCCCGCAGGGCGCTGAGGGAGTCGAACGGCAGCCGGTGGCCGAGCACGTCGGAGAGGGCGCGCAGAATGGCCCAGTCCTCGCGGGCCTCGCCCGGGGCGAAGGCGGCGCGGTTCGCCATCTGCACGCGGCCCTCGGTGTTCACGTAGGTGCCGGACTTCTCCGTGTAGGTCGCCGCCGGCAGGATCACGTCGGCGCGGTGGGCGCCGCGGTCGCCGTGGGTGCCCTGGTAGATCACGAAGGCGCCCGGAGCGACGGCGATCTCGTCGGCGCCGAGGTTGAACAGGACGTCCACGCCGCCCTCGGCCATCTGCCGGGCCGTGAGCCCGCCCGGTCCCGGCACGAAGCCGAGATCGAGGGCGCCGACCCGCGCGGCTGCCGTGTGCAGGACGGAGAAGCCGTTCCAGCCCTCCTTCACCGCCCCGACGGCCTGGGCAAGCTGGGCCGCCTGGGAGAGGATCGCGAGACCGTCGGCACGGGCGAGAGCCCCCTGCCCCACGATGACGAGCGGCCGCTCGGCACCTTTCAGCGCCTCGGCGAAACTGTGGCGCCCCGCCAGAAGCTCGCCGAGGGTGTCCGGCCCGGCGCCCAGATAGGTGTAGGGATAGGTCAGGTCGACCTTCTCGCCGATGAGAGCGATCGGCGGCGGGGCGATGCGCCAGCGCTTGCGGATGCGCACGTTGACGAGGGAGGCCTCGACGCGGGGATTGGAGCCCACGATGAGGATCGCGTCCGCATCCTCGATGCCGGCGATGGTCGTGTTGAACAGGTAGGAGGCGCGGCCGTGGGCCGGGGACAGGACGGTGCCGTCCTGGCGGGCGTCGATGTTCGCCACGCCGAGGCTGTCCATGAGCAGCTTCAGGGCGAAGATCTCCTCCACCGCGGCGAGATCGCCCACGATGGCGCCGACCCGCTTCGAGTCCGTGCCCTTGAGCTTCGCCGCGATGGCGCCGAAGGCCTCCTGCCAGGAAGCCGGACGCAGCCGCCCGTCCACCCGGACGAAGGGCCGGTCGAGCCGCTGCAGGCGCAGGCCGTCCACGATGTGGCGGGCCTTGTCGGTGATCCACTCCTCGTTCACCGCCTCGTTCACGCGCGGCAGGATGCGCATGACCTCGCGGCCGCGGGAATCGACCCGGATCGAGGATCCGACCGCGTCCATCACGTCGACGGAATCGGTCTTGGCGAGCTCCCAGGGCCGGTAGTGGAAGGCCTCGGGCTTGTGGGTGAGCGCGCCGACGGGGCAGAGATCCGCCACGTTGGACTGCAGCTCCGAGCCGAGCGCCCGCTCGAGATAGCTCGTGATCTCCATGTCCTCGCCGCGCCAGATCGCGCCGAGATCGGGAACGCCCGCCACCTCGGTGGTGAAGCGCACGCACCGCGTGCAGTGGATGCAGCGGTTCATGGAGGTCTTGACCAGCGGGCCGAGATACTTGTCCGGCACGGCGCGCTTGTTCTCGTGGTAGCGGCTCGTGTCGACGCCGTAGGCCATGGCCTGGTCCTGCAGGTCGCACTGGCCGCCCTGGTCGCAGATCGGGCAGTCGAGCGGGTGGTTGATGAGGAGGAACTCCATCACCCCTTCCCGCGCCTTCTTGACGGTCGGCGACTTGGTCAGGATCTCCGGCGGCTCGCCGTTGGGGCCGGGCCGGCAGTCGCGGACGCCCCAGGCGCAGGAGGCCACCGGCTTCGGCGCGCCCTTCACCTCGACGAGGCACATGCGGCAGTTGCCGGCGATCGACAGCCGCTCGTGGAAGCAGAAGCGCGGGATCTCCGCGCCCGCCGCCTCGGCGGCCTGGAGCAGGGTGTAGTCGGCGGGGACGTCGACCTCGACGCCATCAACGATGATCTTGGCCATCTTCACTTTCACTCCGCCGCAATCATGACGGGTTCGGAATGCGGGTTCGCCGCATAGTCGTCGATCCGCTTCTCGATCTCGTGCCGGAAGTGGCGGATGAGGCCCTGAACCGGCCAGGCCGCCGCGTCGCCGAGCGCGCAGATGGTGTGGCCCTCGATCTGGGTCGACACCTCGAGAAGCATGTCGATCTCGCGCTTCTGCGCGCGGCCTTCGGCCATGCGGGTCAGCACGCGCCACATCCAGCCGGTGCCCTCGCGGCACGGCGTGCACTGGCCGCAGCTCTCGTGCTTGTAGAAGTAGGAGATGCGGGCGATCGCACGAACGATGTCGGTGGACTTGTCCATGACGATCACCGCCGCCGTGCCGAGGCCCGACTTGAGCCCGCGCAGGGTGTCGAAGTCCATCGGCGCGTCGATGATCTGGTCCGCCGGGACGCAGGGCACGGAGGAGCCGCCGGGGATCACGGCGAGCAGGTTGTCCCACCCGCCGCGGATGCCGCCGCAATGGGTGTCGATCAGCTCGCGGAAGGTGATGCCCATGGCCTCTTCCACGTTGCAGGGCTTGTTCACGTGCCCGGACACGCAGAAGAGCTTGGTGCCGACGTTGTTCGGACGGCCGATGCCGGAGAACCAGGAGGCGCCGCGGCGCAGGATGGTGCCCGCCACCGCGATGGATTCCACGTTGTTCACCGTGGTCGGGCAGCCGTAGAGGCCCATGTTCGCGGGGAACGGGGGCTTGAGGCGCGGCATGCCCTTCTTGCCCTCGAGGCTCTCGAGGAGAGCGGTCTCCTCGCCGCAGATATAGGCGCCCGCGCCGTGGTGGACGTAGAGGTCGAAGGGATAGCCGTGGATGTTGTCCTTGCCGATGAGCCGGGCCTCGTAGGCCTCGTCGACGGCCCGCTGGAGCGCATGCCGCTCGGCGATGTACTCGCCGCGGATGTAGATGTAGGCGGCGTTGGCGCCCATGGCGAAGGAGGCGATGAGGCAGCCCTCGATGAGAAGATGCGGATCGTTCCGCATGATCTCCCGGTCCTTGCAGGTGCCCGGCTCGGACTCGTCCGCGTTCACGACGAGGTAGTGCGGCCGGCCGTCCGACTGCTTGGGCATGAAGGACCATTTCAGGCCCGTCGGGAAGCCCGCGCCGCCGCGGCCGCGCAGGCCGGACTTCTTCATCTCGTCGATGATCCAGTCGCGTCCCTTCTCGAGGAGGAACTTGGTCCCGTCCCAGGCGCCGCGCATCTTCGCGGCCTGCAGATCCGGCGAGTGGAAGCCGTAGAGGTTGGTGAAGATGCGGTCTTTGTCCTGAAGCATGTCAGTTCACTCCGTCAGGACGGCTTGTTGCTCTTGTCGAGAGTCACGTCCGGCTTGCTCTCGCTGCCGTCCCGGCGCGCAGGCGTATCGGAAGGCGGGGTTCCGGCGACCGGGGCGGTCGGGGCGTCGGCCGTCGGGCGGCCCTCGCCGGGCTTGCTCGGCGTTCCCACATAGGACTTGTCGCTCTGCGGGGCCGGCGCATCGGCGTTTTCGGTGCGCGGCTCGGCCGCCGTCGCCCTGGAGGCGTCGGACGCCTCCCTGCGCTCGGCCGGGCTTACGGGCGCCTCGCCCTCCTTGGCGCGCTTGGCGGGGGTGTCGGCCTTCTCGGTCTCGATCGCGCGGCCGGCTTCCGGCTTGGCGGGCTTGGGCGTCGAGGGAGCCGAAGCGGTGGCTGCCGCGGCCTCGCCGGTCGCCGCGGCGCTCGCGGCCTCCTCCTCGAAGCGCTTGCGCCATGCGCCGATCTGCGAGCCGTCGTACAGGCTCGGGTCGGTGAGGGTCTTCACGGCCTCATGCGGCTCGGAGGACCGGCGGCCGATCTGCGAGCCCTTCTTGACCGGGCGGCCCGCCGCGAGGTCGTCGAGGAGCTTCTCGAAGTTCTCCGGCGTGAGGTCCTCGAAGTAGTCGTCGTTGATCTGCACCATGGGCGCGTTGCAGCACGCGCCCAGGCACTCGACCTCGAGCCAGGAGAAGGTGCCGTCCGGCGTCACGTGGTTCTGCTCGCCGATCCGGCGCTCCAGGACCTTCCTGATGTCTCCCGCCCCGCGCAGCATGCAGGGCGTCGTGCCGCAGAACTGGATGAAGTACTTACCCACCGGCTCCAGGTTGAACATCGTGTAGAAGGTCGCCACCTCCATCACGCGGATCTTCGGCATGTCGAGGATCTCGGCGACCTTCTCGATGGCCGCGCGCGGGAGCCAGCCGCCCGCCTGCTCCTGGGCGCGCCACAGGAGCGGGATCACCGCGGAGGCCTGGCGCCCCGGCGGGTACTTTGCGATCTGCTGCTCCACGAACTTCATGTTCTCGGGGGAGAACGTGAAGCTTTCGGGCTGTATTTCCTCAGGCGCGAGCTTGCGAACGGCCATAGAACTCTTCTCCTCATCGTCATGGCAGGCCACCTGCGGCCTGCCATGCACGACTTGAACCTCGATCCGCGCCGGCGGCGCGGAAAGACCCGGGCGGCGCCAGGTCCCGACGAATTACCGGTCGACCTCGCCGAACACGATGTCCAGCGAGCCCAGGATGCCCGCGACGTCGGCCAGCATGTGGCCGCGGCACATGAAATCCATGGCTTGGAGATGGGCGAATCCCGGAGCGCGGATCTTGCAGCGATACGGCTTGTTGGTGCCGTCCGCCACCAGATAGACGCCGAACTCGCCCTTCGGAGCCTCCACGGCGGCATAGACCTCGCCCGCCGGGACGTGGAAGCCCTCCGTGTAGAGCTTGAAGTGGTGGATGAGCGCTTCCATGGAGCGCTTCATGTCCCTGCGCGAGGGAGGCGCGACCTTGCCGTCGAGGGTCGTGACGGGCCCCTGCCCGTCCGGCGCCCGCAGCTTGGCGATGCACTGGCGCATGATCTTCACGCTCTCGCGCATCTCGAGCATGCGGATGACCTGGCGGTCGTAGTTGTCGCCGTTGCGCCCGACGGGGATGTCGAACTCCATCTCCTCGTAGCACTCGTAGGGCTGCGCCTTGCGCAGGTCCCACGCGGCGCCGGAGCCGCGCACCATGACCCCGGAGAAGCCCCACTTCCAGGCGTCCTCGAGGGACACCACGCCGATGTCAACGTTGCGCTGCTTGAAGATGCGGTTGCCGATCACCAGCTCGTCGAGATCGTCGAGCACTTTGAGGAACGGATCGCAGAAGGCCTCGATGTCGTCGATGAGCTCCGGCGGCAGGTCCATGTTGACGCCGCCCGGGCGGAAGTAGTTGGCGTGCATGCGCGCGCCGGAAGCGCGCTCGTAGAAGATCATCAGCTTCTCACGCTCCTCGAAACCCCAGAGAGGCGGCGTGAGGGCGCCGACGTCCATGGCCTGGGTCGTCACGTTGAGAAGGTGCGACAGGAGCCGGCCGATCTCCGAATAGAGTACGCGGATCAGCTGCGCACGCCGCGGAACCTCGATCCCGAGGAGCCTCTCCACCGCCAGGCAGAAGGCATGCTCCTGGTTCATCGGCGCGACGTAGTCGAGCCGGTCGAAATAGGGATTGGCCTGGATGTAGGTCTTGTACTCGATCAGCTTCTCGGTGCCGCGGTGCAGGAGGCCGATATGCGGGTCGACCCGCTCGACCACCTCGCCGTCGAGCTCCAGCACGAGGCGCAGAACGCCGTGCGCCGCCGGGTGCTGGGGCCCGAAATTGATCGAGAAGTTGCGGATGTTATGCTCGCCCATGCGCTGTCCTCTCCGCCTCAGGCCTTCGCCTTCTCGTCGCCGGGCAGGATGTAGTCCGTCCCCTCCCACGGCGAGAGGAAATCGAAGTTGCGGAATTCCTGGCTGAGTTTCACCGGCTCGTAGACCACGCGGCCCTGGCCTTCGTCGTAGCGGACCTCGACGAAGCCCGTGAGCGGGAAGTCCTTGCGCAGGGGGAAGCCCTCGAAGCCGTAATCGGTCAGGATGCGGCGCAGGTCCGGGTGCCCGGAGAACAGGATCCCGTAGAGGTCGTAGGCCTCGCGCTCGAACCAGTTCGCCGCCGGGAAGATGCCGGACACGGACGGGACGGGAGTCACCTCGTCCGTTTCCACCTTCAGGCGGATGCGCCGGTTCAGGTAGGGAGACAGGAAGTGGTAGACCACGTCGAAGCGCTTTTCCCGCCCCGGATAGTCGGCGCCGCAGATGTCGATGAAGGAGACGAAGCGGCATTGCGGGTCGTCGCGCAGGAACGTGACCGCCCTGACGATGTCCTGCCCGCGAACGACGAGGGTCAGCTCGCCGTAGGCGATCTCGCGCGCCGTCACCGCCTCGCCGAGGGACGAGGCGATGTGATCGCTCAGGGCCTGCAGTTCAGCACTCATGCGATGACCTTCTCAGCGCTCGATGGTACCCGTGCGGCGGATCTTCTTCTGGAGAAGCAGGACGCCATAGAGCAGCGCCTCCGCGGTGGGCGGGCATCCGGGCACGTAGATGTCGACGGGCACGATGCGGTCGCAGCCGCGCACGACGGAATAGGAATAGTGGTAGTAGCCGCCGCCATTGGCGCAGGAACCCATGGAGATGACGTAGCGCGGCTCGGGCATCTGGTCGTAGACCTTGCGGAGCGCGGGCGCCATCTTGTTGGTCAGGGTGCCGGCGACGATCATCACGTCCGACTGGCGCGGCGAGGCGCGCGGAGCGAAGCCGAACCGCTCCGCATCGTAGCGGGGCATCGACATCTGCATCATCTCGACCGCGCAGCACGCCAGGCCGAAGGTCATCCACATGAGCGAGCCGGTGCGCGCCCACGTGATCAGGTCCTCGGTGGAGGTGACGAGGAAGCCCTTGTCGGACAGCTCGTCCTTGATCGAGACGAAATAGGGATCCGTCGATCCTACGGGCAGTCCCGTGGCGGGATCGATGACACCCTTCGGAGCCGGAGCGACGAGAGGAGCCCGGTTATCGGCGATCAATCCCATTCCAGAGCTCCCTTCTTCCACTCATAAACGAATCCGACCGTGAGCACGGCCAGGAAGATCATCATCGAGACGAAGCCGAACCAGCCCAGGGTTCCGAAGGTGATGGCCCAAGGGAACAGGAACGCCACCTCGAGGTCGAAGATGATGAAGAGGATCGCGACCAGGTAGAACCGCACGTCGAACTTCATGCGGGCATCGTCGAAGGCGTTGAACCCGCACTCGTAGGCCGAAAGCTTTTCCGTGTCGGGACGGCTGTAGGCGACGATGAACGGCGCCACGAGCAGCGCCACCCCGATCAGGAGCGACACGCCGATGAAGATCACGAGAGGCAGGTAGTCGGCGAGGAGATTCGTCATGCGACACCTAAAGGAACAAAACCGGTACGAAGCCGGCGCCAAACCATGAAATTAAGCCGCAGACGGCCTATTGAAAGGCCCTGCGACACACATGGATTGCGGGGGGAGGCTTAGCCGAGATCCCCTTCCCTGACAAGTGTTTGCGGTGCCGCAAAAGAACGTTTCAAAACTACGAAGTCGCCCTTTTTGCGGCGGTGGCCGCTTTGCGGTTGGCGGCGTCCTCGGCCACGTTCGCGGCGTTCGCGGCGGTTTCCATCTTCGACTCCATCCGGGCCTTGGCCTCGCACCGGGCGCGGATCTCGTCCAGCTCCTCCTGGGTCAGGTGCTCGATGCCGATGAAGACGTTCTGGGCGGCGCTAGCGCGGATCAGTTCGTCCAGCTTGGCCTGGATCGCGGCGCCGTCCCGATTCTGCGTGTTCTGGATCAGGAAGACCATCAGGAAGGTGACGATGGTCGTGCCCGTGTTCACGATGAGCTGCCAGGTGTCGGAGAATCCGAAGACCGGGCCGCTCAGGGCCCAGACCGCGATGATCGCCAGGCAGACGCCGAAGGTGATGGGGCGCCCGGACATCTGCGCGACCCAGTTGGACATATCGGTGAAGACTTTGGATACTGACATGGAACGACGCCTCTCCTGATGGCCGATAACGTCGAGCTTGCCGGTTTTGCTTCACCGGGAGGCGAAAAATTATGCCGCAGCGCCTCAGGGACAGCCTGCAGGGCGGAGCTTCGCGGGCCATGAGCGGCGGATTCCGCCGCGACGGCAGGCAACGAGGCGAATGGCCGGAGGGGAGAAGGTGCGGCTCTTCTGGCCGTCAATGGCGCGGGCGACGGGGCTCGAACCCGCGACCTCCGGCGTGACAGGCCGGCACTCTAACCGACTGAGCTACGCCCGCGCATGGAACCGCCGAAGCGGTGTGGGGCGGTTTAAGGTCGCCCCCGGGTTCTGTCAAGCGATCCGTGCGGATCGTGGCCCAGGAATCGCGCGCCGCCCGGTCGGGCGAATCCAGGGCGGGCTCGGAGCCGGCTCGGTCCACGACGGGCATGCCTGCATCGGGGAAGCGGATCGTCCTGTCCATCGCGGCCGGGCGGCATCCCCCAGGGCCGCCCCGGCATGCAGTCGAAGGCTATGGGGGAAGAGGGACGGGACAGGGATCGGGCGTGGGGAGAATGGTGGGCGGTGAGGGGTTCGAACCCCCGACCTGCGGTGTGTAAAACCGATGCTCTACCAGCTGAGCTAACCGCCCTCGTCTGCGCCTGACATAAAAAGAGAAGGCCGACAACGCAAGCGCGGTCGGCCTTCTCGGCAAGAAAAGATCGCCTGTGAAGGGTTACTTGCCGTTCACGGCTTCCTTCAGGCCCGCACCCGCGCGGAACTTGGGGGTCTTGGAGGCCGGAACCTTCACCTTCTCGCCCGTGCGCGGGTTGCGCGCCTCGCCGGCGGCGCGGTTGGTCACCACGAAGGTGCCGAATCCAACGATCTTCACCTCGTCGCCCTTCTTGAGCGCGGCGGTGATGGCCTCGATAGCGGCGTCGATGGCCTCACCGGCCTGACCGCGAGACAGCCCCACCTTGTCGGCGACGGCCGCAACGAGCTCGCCTTTGTTCATTTGATATCCTCCAGTGATGCCGGCGGCCACGCTGGGTGTGCCACCGTTTCAAAGAGACCGTGTGGCGCAAAGCTGGGCCGCACGCAAGCCCCGAAACGGCCGAAACAAGCCATTCTGGAAGGTTCCACACCGAAAAAAGCCCCCGGATTCGCATCCGGGGGCGCCGTCAAAAACGTGACGTAACGTAAGTTTCAGTGGGCGATCACGCCGACCGAATCGTCTTCGACCTCGGCCGGTTTCGTCGGGCTCGGGCTCGCCGCCTCGTCCCACTCGATCGGCTCCGGCATGCGCACCAGGGCGTGCTGGAGGACCTGATCCATGCGGGAGACGGGCACGATCTCGAGCCCGTTCTTCACGCTGGCCGGGATGTCCACCAGATCCTTGGCGTTCTCCTCGGGGATCAGGACCTTCTTGATGCCGCCGCGCAGCGCCGCCAGGAGCTTCTCCTTGAGCCCGCCGATCGGCAGCACCCGGCCGCGCAGGGTGACCTCGCCGGTCATGGCGATGTCGCGGCGGACCGGAATGCCGCTGACGACCGAGACGATGGCGGTCGCCATGGCGATGCCGGCGGAGGGGCCGTCCTTGGGCGTCGCGCCTTCCGGCACGTGCACGTGGATGTCCCGCCGGTCGAACAGGGGCGGCTCGACGCCGAAATCCAGGGCCCGGGAGCGGACGTAGGACGCCGCGGCCGAGATCGATTCCTTCATGACGTCGCGGAGATTGCCGGTGACGGTCATCTTGCCCTTGCCCGGCATCATGATGCCTTCGATGGTGAGCAGCTCGCCGCCCACCTCGGTCCAGGCAAGGCCGGTGACCACGCCCACCGTGTCCTCCGCCTCCACCTCGCCGTAGCGGTAGCGCGGCGGGCCGAGGAAGTCGGGCAGGTTGGCGGTCGTCACCTCGACCGTCTTGACCTTGGAGATGAGGATCTCCTTCACCGCCTTGCGGATCAGGTTGGAGATCTCGCGCTCCAGGTTGCGCACGCCCGCCTCCCGGGTGTAGCGCCGGATGAGCATGAGCAGCGCCTCGTCGTCGATCGACCACTCCTTCTCCCCAAGGCCGTGCTTCTTCATGGCGGTCGGGATGAGGTGCGTGCGGGCGATCTCCGCCTTCTCCTCCTCGGTGTAACCCGCGATGCGGATCACCTCCATGCGGTCGAGAAGCGGCGCCGGGATGTTGAGCGTGTTGGCCGTCGTCACGAACATCACGTTGGACAGGTCGTAGTCGACCTCGAGGTAATGGTCGTTGAACGAGTTGTTCTGCTCGGGGTCGAGCACCTCGAGGAGCGCCGCCGACGGATCGCCGCGGAAGTCCATGCCCATCTTGTCGATCTCGTCGAGCAGGATGAGCGGGTTCGAGGTCTTGGCCTTGCGCATCGACTGGATGATCTTGCCGGGCATCGAGCCGATATAGGTCCGCCGGTGGCCGCGGATCTCGGACTCGTCCCTCACGCCGCCGAGCGACATGCGGACGAACTCGCGCCCCGTCGCCTTGGCGATGGACTTGCCGAGGGAGGTCTTGCCGACGCCGGGAGGGCCGACGAGGCAGAGGATCGGCCCCGTGAGCTTGTTGGCCCGCTGCTGCACGGCCAGGTACTCGATGATGCGTTCCTTGACCTTCTCGAGGCCGTAGTGATCGGCGTCGAGCAGGTCCTGGGCCGCCTTAAGGTCCTTCTTGATCTTCGAGCGGCGGTTCCACGGAATGCCGAGCAGCCAGTCGAGATAGTTGCGCACCACAGTCGCCTCGGCGGACATGGGCGACATCTGGCGCAGCTTCTTGAGCTCGCCGAGCGCCTTCTCCCGGGCTTCCTTGGTGAACTTGGTCTTCTCGATCTTCTCTTCGAGCTCGGCCAGCTCGTCGCGACCCTCGTCGTCGCCGAGCTCCTTCTGGATCGCCTTCATCTGCTCGTTGAGGTAGTACTCGCGCTGCGTCTTCTCCATCTGACGCTTCACGCGGGTGCGGATCCGCTTCTCGACCTGGAGGACGGAGATTTCGCTCTCCATCAGGCCGAGCACCTTTTCGAGCCGCTGGGCGACGGTCGGAATCTCGAGGATCGCCTGCTTGTCGGCGATCTTGATCGCCAGATGCGAGGCGATGGTATCGGCGAGCTTGGAGGGCTCGTCGATCTGAGTCACCGCGGAGACGACCTCCGGCGAGACCTTCTTGTTGAGCTTGACGTAGTTTTCGAACTCGGACACGACGGAGCGCGCCAGGGCCTCGGCCTCGATCTGGTCGCCCAGCGAGTCGGGAAGCACCTCGGCCTCGGCTTCGTAGTATTCGTCGGTACGGGTATAGGCCTTCACCCGGGCGCGGCTCGCGCCCTCCACCAGCACCTTCACGGTGCCGTCGGGCAGCTTCAGGAGCTGGAGCACGTTGGCCAGGGTACCGACCTTGTAGATCGCATCCGTCGCCGGATCGTCGTCCGTCGCATCGATCTGGGTGGCCAGAAGAATGTGACGGTCCCCCTTGACCACCTCCTCCAGCGCGCGGATCGACTTCTCGCGGCCGACGAAGAGCGGCACGATCATGTGCGGGAAGACGACGATGTCGCGCAGAGGCAGAACCGCATAGGTTCCTGTCGAGCCTGGGACGACAGGCTGACGTGGCTTCGTTTGTGTCATGAGACGACATCCTTTCGCAGCGTCCGCCGAGCCCCTCCCCTGAGCGGGTCTGCGGACGGGTAACCGGAACGCTCAAGCTGTTGTGACGGGCTGCGTCCGGTACGCGGCGCCGCCCCTCGGAGCGATGAGCGAACGGCGGTCGCGCAAGAGACAATGTGGCGTGCCGGGCACCCGGTTTCAAGGACGGCGCCCGGCACGGATGCTGTTCCTCAGGCGCTGGCGCTCGCGGTCTGGTCGCCGCGATCGCCGTGGATGAAGAGGGGCTTGGCCTTCCCTTCGACCACCTCGGGACCGATCACCACCTGCTCGACGGAGTCGAGGCCGGGCAGCTCGTACATGGTCTCGAGGAGGATGCCCTCCATGATGGAGCGCAAGCCGCGCGCGCCGGTCTTCCGCTCGATCGCCTTGCGCGCGATCATGGTGAGCGCCTCCTCCTGGAAGGTCAGGCTCACGTTCTCCATCTCGAACAGGCGCTGGTACTGCTTCACGAGCGCGTTCTTGGGCTCCTGGAGGATGCGCTTCAGGGCCTCCTCGTCCAAGTCCTCGAGGGTCGCGAGCACGGGAAGGCGGCCGACGAACTCGGGAATGAGGCCGAACTTCAGCAGGTCCTCGGGCTCGACGCCGCGGAAGATCTCGCCCGTCCGGCGGTCGTCCGGCGCCTCGACAGTGGCCCCGAAGCCGATGGACGTGCCCTTGCCGCGACCGGCGATGATCCGCTCCAGCCCCGCGAAGGCGCCGCCGCAGATGAACAGGATGTTGGTGGTGTCCACCTGCAGGAACTCCTGCTGGGGATGCTTGCGTCCGCCCTGGGGCGGAACGGAGGCCACCGTGCCCTCCATGATCTTCAGAAGGGCCTGCTGCACGCCCTCGCCCGACACGTCGCGGGTGATGGAGGGGTTGTCCGACTTGCGGGAGATCTTGTCGATCTCGTCGATGTAGACGATGCCGCGCTGCGCCCGCTCCACATTGTAGTCGGACGCCTGGAGCAGCTTCAGGATGATGTTCTCGACGTCCTCGCCCACGTAGCCGGCCTCGGTGAGGGTCGTGGCATCGGCCATGGTGAAGGGCACGTCCAAGATGCGGGCCAGGGTCTGCGCGAGCAGCGTCTTGCCCGAGCCGGTCGGCCCGATGAGCAGGATGTTGGACTTGGCGAGCTCCACGTCGTTGTGCTTTGCCGCGTGAGCCAGCCGCTTGTAGTGATTGTGCACCGCAACAGAGAGCACCTTCTTGGCGTGCTCCTGGCCGATGACGTAATCGTCGAGGACGCGGCTGATCTCCTTCGGGGTCGGGACGCCGTCGCGAGATTTCACCAGCGACGACTTGGATTCCTCGCGGATGATGTCCATGCACAGCTCGACGCATTCATCGCAGATGAACACGGTGGGGCCAGCGATCAGCTTGCGAACCTCGTGCTGGCTCTTGCCGCAGAAGGAGCAGTAAAGCGTGCTCTTGGAGTCGTTGCCGCCAGCTTTGGTCATTATCACATCTCCAATCGGCGCCGGGGCGGCTCGTGCCGGCCCGGCATCCTTTAGTTTAGGAGCGCTGGAGCTAATGAAAGGTTCCAGCGCTTAGAAATTTCGAGCCCCCTATCGGACCGCGCCCCGAATCCGCATGCAAACACGCGAGCGGGTAGCGATCAATAGGAACGGGGCAGGACGCCAAAAAGACGCACCGGCCCCGAATTTATCCCCAGCAATTCGGAATCAGGGCTGCGGCGCGGCCGGCTCGGGGCGCTTGCTCAGGACCTGGTCGATCAGCCCGAACTCCTTGGCGGCATCGGCCGTCATGAAGTTGTCGCGCTCCAGGGCCTGCTCGACGGAGGCGATGTCCTGGCCCGTGTGCCTCACGTAGATCTCGTTGAGCCGCCGCTTGAGGGCCTCGCTCTCGCGGGCGTGGATCATGATGTCCGTCACCTGGCCCTGGTAGCCGCCCGAGGGCTGGTGAACCATGATTCGGGCATTGGCGAGGGCAAACCGCTGCCCCGGCTCGCCGGCGGCCAGGAGGAGCGAGCCCATGGAGGCCGCCTGTCCGACGCACAGGGTCGAGACGGGGCAGCGGATGAACTGCATGGTGTCGTAGATCGACAGGCCGGAGGTCACCACCCCGCCCGGCGAGTTGATGTAGAAGGAGATTTCCTTCTTCGGGTTCTCGGCCTCGAGGAACAGGAGCTGCGCCACGATCAGCGAGGCCGAATAGTCCTCCACCGGCCCAGTGAGGAAAATAATCCGTTCGCGCAGGAGACGCGAATAGATGTCGAACGCGCGCTCTCCGCGATTCGACTGCTCGACCACCATCGGGACGAGCGTGTTGTTGTACAACGCAACCGGGTCTCTCATCGTCTCACTGCTCCAAAGGCGGCCGCGCGGATGCGCGGCCGGTAGATGATGCAAGCGGCGAGACGCCCGAAAAGCGCGTTACTCGCTCTTGCTGGTCTTCTTGGCGCCCTTCGCCTTCGACTTCGGCTTGGACTCGGAGGCACCCTCCTCGCCCTCGTCGTCGCCGAACAGCGCTTCCTTGGAAACGGTCTCGTCCACGACCTTCACCTGGGACAGGATGTGGTCGATGACCTTTTCCTCGAAAAGCGGCGCCCGGATTTCGGCCAGAGCCTGCGGATTCTTGCGGTAGAAATCCCAAACCTGCTTCTCTTGGCCAGGGTACTGGCGAACCCGCTCGACGAGAGCCTGGGTGACCTCGTCGTCGGAGATCTTGATATCGGTCTTCTCGCCGATCTGCGCAAGCACCAAGCCGAGGCGGACGCGGCGCTCCGCGATCTTCCGGTACTCGGCGCGGGCCTCCTCCTCGGTGGTGCCCTCGTCCGCGAAGGTGCGGTTGTTGGCGCGCATGTCGCCCTCGACCTGCGCCCAGACCGCGGCGAATTCCTGCTCGACCAGGCTGGGAGGCAGCTCGAAGCTGTACTTCTCGTCCAGGGCGTCGAGGAGGTCCTTCTTCACCCTGCGGCGGGACTGCGCGTCGAAATCCCGCTGGATGGCGCTGCGGATGGCCTCCTTCAGCTTGTCCAGGGACTCCATGCCGAAGCCCTTGGCCAGCTCGTCGTCGATCTTGAGCTCGCCCGGAGCCTCGACCTCCTTCACGGTGACGTCGAACTCCGCGTCCTTGCCGGCGAGGTGCGCCGCCAAGTAGTTGGCGGGGAAGGTCACCTTCACGACCTTGGTGTCGCCGGCCTTCACGCCGACGAGCTGGTCCTCGAAGCCCGGGATGAAGGTGTTGGAGCCGAGCTCCACTCGGATGTCCTCGCCCTTGCCGCCCTGGAACTCCTCGCCGTCGATCCGGCCGACGAAGTCGACGACCACCCGGTCGCCCTCCGCGGCCTTGCCCTTCTTGGGCTCGAAGGAGCGGTTCTGCTTGGCCATCCGCTCGAGCGATTCGTCGATCTCGGCGTCCGTCACCTCGGCGACGGGGCGCTTCACCGTCACGTCCGACAGGTCGACCAGCTCGAAGACCGGGAGGACCTCGAGCGCGACCGTGAAGGCGAGATCGCCCTTGGCGTCCATGACCTTCTCGATCTCGTCCTTGCTCTCGGGCAGCTTCACCTGGGGCTCATGGGCGAGCTTGAGGCTGTTGTCCTCGACGATCCGGCGGTTGGCCTCGTTGACGGCATTCTGGACGACGTCGGCCATCACCGAGCGGCCGTAGACCCTGCGCAGATGCCCCACCGGCACCTTGCCGGGACGAAAACCATTGATTCTCACCCGGTCCTTAAGGGTCGACAGCTCGTCGTTGAGACGCTGCTCCAGCTCCGTCGCCGGGAGAACGACCTTGAATTCTCGCTTCAAGCCTTGGGACAGAGTTTCCGTCACCTGCATGGTTATATCGCCTTCGCTTACTCGAAAAAATCTTCGTCCCAGGCTCCGGCCGTTGCGGCTCGCCGCCGTCAAACAGGCCCGCGGGAGCCGTCCGGAGACCAACCCAGACGGAGTTGGTGCGGGCGGAGGGACTCGAACCCCCACGACTTTCGCCGCTGGAACCTAAATCCAGTGCGTCTACCAATTCCGCCACGCCCGCGCGGGAGGCGGCGCGATGCACCCCTCGTCCGGGACGGGGCTCTATAGCACGCTTGAAGGCGGGCGCATCAAAAAAGTTCGTGTTCGGCTGCGGGTTGCGGCCGGCCGGGAAGCAACAAAACTTGGCCGTTCGCGTTCAAGCCTGTACCCCGGACCTCCCGAACGCCGCCAGAAGGGCCTCCGCCGCATGATCACCCGCCGCGCCGCCACCGCCGGTCTCGCAACGCTGCTCTTCGGGCTCGGACGTCGGTCCGGCACGGCCGCGCCCGGCGCCTCCGACCCCTGGCTGCCCCTCCCCGGGGAACTCGTCGCCGCCCCGGGCCGCCGCCGCCTGCGCCCGGATGCCGCTGCCGAAGCCGAGATCCTGACCCTGGGCGACCGCCTTCACCCCGCCTTCCGGCTCAAGGCAGGCGCCCCCCTCGCCTTCACCTTCAGGAACGGCACGGCCCTGCCCCTGAGCCTGCACGTCCAGGGCATGCGCGGCCTCAACGGCATGGACGGGGTCGGAGGGCTCACGCAGCCTCCTGTCGCTCCGGGCGAGACCTTTACCTACCGTCAGACCCCACCCGATCCCGGCACCCTCCTGATCCGCCCCTGCGTCCTGGGACGCAGCGCCGAGCCGCTGGAGCGGGGCCTGTCGGCCCTGCTGGTCGTCGAGGAGCCTGCCCCGCCGCCGGTCGACCTGGATGTCCCGCTCCTGATCGACGACTGGAGCCTCGGCGAGGACGGCGCCCTCGCACCCTTTCCTGCGGACGCGGGCCCGAATCCCGGCGGTCGGCTCGGCAACCTGCTGACGGTCAACGGCGCGCCGGCGCCGTGGCGGGTCGAGGCGCCGCCCGGGGGCCGCGTGCGGCTTCGCCTCGCCAATGCCTGCAATGCCCGGGCCTTTCGCCTGCGCTTCGACGGCCTGAAGGCCACGGTGATCGCCGTGGACGGGCAGCCGACGGACACGTTCGAGCCCCTGCGGGCCTCCCTGCCCCTCGCGCCGGGCAGCCGCTACGACCTTCTCGTGGACCTCCCGGCCGGGGCCGCCGAGACGGGACGCGTCGTTGCCCTCGTCGGCAACGGCTTTCCTCTCGCGGAGATCGCGGCGGCGGGAGATCCGGGCCCGGCGCGCCCGGCGCCCTCGCCGCTTGCGCCCAACGGCAAGCTGCCCAGCGCCATCGCCCTGGAGAAGGCGGCCCGCAAGGACGTGCTCATCCAGGGCGAGGACGGAAAGCCCGCGCCCTGGACCCTCAATGGCGCGGCGGGGGACGCGGCGGCGCCCCTCCTCAAGGTCAGGCGCGGCTCGCCCGTCGTCCTGACCCTGATCAACAGAACGCCCCTCGTGCAGCCCTTCCACCTGCACGGCCACGTCTTCCGCCTTCTCCATGCCCTCGACGACGGCTGGCAGCCCTATTTCCTGGATACGGTCCAGGTTCCGGAGAACAAGACGGTCCGGATCGCCTTCGTGGCCGACAATCCGGGCCGGTGGCTCCTCGCCTCGACGGCGATGGAGCGGTTCGACGCGGGCCTGTGGACCTGGATCGAGGTCAGCTGAGGAGCTGCCTCAGCACGCCGGGGATCAGGTCCGCCAGATCCTCGGCAATGAGCCCCGGCCCGAAGCCCGCCCCCGCCGCCGCATGGATGAAGACACCCGCGCAGGCCGCCTCGAAGGCCGGCATGTGCTGGGCCATCAGCCCGGCGACGATTCCGCCGAGCGTGTCGCCGGAGCCCGCGGTCGCGAGATAGGGGGTCCCGTTCTCGTTGATGGCGGCGCGCCCGTCGGGGGCGGCGATCACCGTGTCCATGCCCTTGAGCACCACCACGGCGCCGGTATAGGCGGCGGCGCGGCGGGCGCGCTCCAGCTTCGAGGGCGGATCGAGGATGTCCGGGTGCCCCTTGAAGAGGCGCGCGAACTCGCCCTCGTGCGGCGTCAGCACCGCCGGTGCTCCGTGAAAGACCCGATGCAGTTCCGAGGCCAGCCCCTCGAAGGATGTCAGCGCATCCGCGTCGAGGAGCAGGGAGCGCCGGGCGTGGATCGCGACCGTGACCATGGCCCGGGTCGCCGCATGGACGCCGAGGGCGGGCCCGAGCAGGAGCGCGTTGAAACGCTCGTCCTTGAGGATCGCATAAAGCCCCTCCGGCCCGTCGCATCCGCGCAGCATGACCGCCGTGAGCTGCGCGGCGTTGATCCCCAGGGCCTCGGGCGGCGAGGCGACGGTCACCAGGCCCGAGCCGATCCGCAGGGCGGCCCGCGCGGCCAGCCGGGCCGCCCCGGTCCGGGTCGCCCCGCCTGACAGGACCAGGGTGTGGCCCCGGTCGTACTTGTGGGAATCGAGGCCGGGCCTCGGCAGCGCCTCGCGCCACAGGCCCGGCGAATTGGCGAAGGTCTCGACACCGGACGTCCTCGCGTGAGGATCGATCCCGATATCGGCGACCTCCACCGTCCCGGCGAAGCGGCGGCCCGGCAGAAGCAGGTGGCCGGGCTTGCGGGCGGCGAAGGTGACCGTGCGCTGCGCGAGCACGGCCGCTCCCCTGACCGCCCCCGAATCGCTGTCGATGCCCGAAGGCAGGTCCACGGCGAGCACCGGCCGGCCGGAGGCGTTCATGCGCTCGACCGCCTGTCGCGCCTCTCCTTCGAGGTCGCGCTGGAGGCCGGTTCCGAAAAGGGCGTCGACGATCAGGTCGGCCTCGTCGAACGCAGCCTCCCGAACGGGGATCGCCTGCCCTTGCCACTCGGCCGCCGCCAGGGCGGCGTCGCCCCTCAGCCGCTCGCGGTCTCCGAGCAACGCAAGGGTGACGCGGCAGTCCCGCCCGGCCAGCAGGGCGGCGGCCACGAAGCCGTCTCCCCCGTTGTTGCCCGGCCCGGCCGCGACGACCACGCGGGCACCGGGAGGCGCCATGCGCAGGGCTGCCTCGGCCACGGCGTGGCCGGCCCGCTTCATGAGCGTCAGTCCCGGAGTGCCGGCCGCGATCGCCGCGGCGTCGGCCTGCCTCATCTGGTATGCGAGAGGGAGCGGTTCCGGGCGTGTCATGGTGCTCCTGCGGTCCGGTTGTGACCGTAGCCGTTCGCGAATGCGGCATTTGCCCAAACTTTGATCATTGCCTGCCTCCTTCCGGGGCAAAACCGAGGGGTCGGGAACGCACCGGCCATGGAAGCCCCCAGCCGGTGGTGCTAAAAGCGGCAAAACGCGAAGCGGGCGGTCCTCGAATGAAAAAGATCGAAGCCATCATCAAGCCCTTCAAGCTCGATGAAGTCAAAGAAGCCCTCCAGGAGGTCGGCCTCCAGGGCATCACGGTCATCGAGGCCAAGGGTTTCGGACGCCAGAAGGGCCATACGGAGCTCTACAGGGGCGCCGAATACGTGGTCGACTTCCTCCCCAAGGTGAAGCTGGAGATCGTGCTGGCCGACGACATGGTCGACAGCGCCATCGAGGCGATCCGCAAGGCCGCGCAGACAGGCCGCATCGGGGACGGGAAGATCTTCGTGTCGACGGTGGAAGAAGCCGTCCGCATCAGAACGGGCGAAACCGGATCCGACGCGATCTGAGCTCGCCGCGCATTCCGCCGCCGCCGGCTGCGGGCAACGATTTACGGCCAGAAGAGGACGAGACGATCATGCAGACCGCCAAGGATGTGCTCAAGGCGATCAAGGACAACGACATCAGGTATGTCGACTTCCGTTTCACGGACCCGCGCGGCAAGTGGCAGCACGTGACGTTCGACCAGTCGATGATCGACGAGGACGTGTTCGCCGACGGCGTGATGTTCGACGGCTCGTCCATCGCGGGCTGGAAGGCGATCAACGAGTCGGACATGATCCTCATGCCCGATCCGGCGACCGCGCAGATGGATCCGTTCTTCTCCGCAGCGACCCTGTCGATCGTCTGCGACATCCTCGAGCCCGCCACCGGCGAGCCCTATAACCGCGACCCGCGCGGCATCGCCAAGAAGGCGGAAGCCTACCTGAAGTCCACGGGAATCGGCGACACGGTCTATGTGGGCCCCGAGGCCGAGTTCTTCGTGTTCGACGACGTGAAGTTCACGGCCGATCCCTACAACACGGGCTTCAAGCTCGATGCCTCCGAGCTGCCGATCAACGGCGACACGGACTACGAGGGCGGCAACCTGGGCCACCGCATCCCGATCAAGGGCGGCTACTTCCCGGTTCCGCCGCTCGACTCCGGCCAGGACATGCGCGGCGAGATGCTCGCCGCCATGGCGGCCATGGGCGTGACGGTCGAGAAGCACCACCACGAGGTGGCCTCGGCCCAGCACGAGCTCGGCACCAAGTTCAACACGCTGGTGCGGACCGCCGACGAGATGCAGATCTACAAGTACTGCATTCACAACGTCGCCCAATCCTATGGAAAGACGGCGACATTCATGCCGAAGCCCGTCTATGGCGACAACGGCTCGGGCATGCACGTTCACCAGTCGATCTGGAAGGGCGGCAAGCCCATGTTCGCGGGCAACAAGTACGCGGACCTGAGCCAGGAATGCCTCTGGTACATCGGCGGCATCATCAAGCACGCCAAGGCGCTGAACGCCTTCACGAACCCGTCGACCAACTCCTACAAGCGCCTCGTTCCCGGCTACGAGGCTCCGGTGCTGCTCGCCTATTCGGCCCGCAACCGCTCCGCCTCCTGCCGCATCCCGTGGACGACCTCGCCGAAGGCGAAGCGCGTCGAGGTCCGCTTCCCCGACCCGACCGCCAATCCCTATCTCGCCTTCGCGGCCCTTCTCATGGCCGGCCTCGACGGCATCCAGAACAAGATCGACCCGGGCCCGGCGATGGACAAGGATCTCTACGACCTGCCCCCGCGCGAGCTGAAGAAGATCCCCACCGTCTGCGGGTCGCTGCGCGAGGCGCTCGCGAGCCTCGACAAGGACCGCGCCTTCCTGAAGGCCGGCGGCGTGTTCAACGACGACTTCATCGACAGCTACATCGAGCTGAAGATGACCGAGGTCGCCCGTTTCGAGATGACCCCGCACCCGGTCGAGTTCCAGATGTACTATTCCTGCTGATCGGGCGGGACGGGACTGGCCGCGGATGGCGGCCCTCCGGAGCCGGAGCCTCTCGGGGCTCCGGCTTTTTCGTGCCCGGTCGGCTCGGCCGCCCCAATCGGATGCGCTCAGGCCGGAGCCGCAGCCGGATCCCCCGTCCACCCGGCGACCCATGCGCGCCGCAGGTCGTCGCCCTGTCCCTTGAAGAAGGTCTCCGTGGCGGCGCTCGCCTCCACCCGGTCCGTCCGGAACTGGCGCAGGTCCTGCCGCAGCTCGCACCAGGCGACGATGTTGGCCCGCTCCGCGTAGTAGATCAGCGCGATGGGCCAAATCCGCCGCCGCGTCGCCCGCCCTTCCGCATCGCGATAGGCGATCTCGAGCACCCGCTCCTCCCGGAGCGCCGCCCGCACGGCCGCAAGGTCGATTCCGGCGGGCGCAGGGGCAATGGCGCCCCAGGCATGAAGGGCGCTGCCCGAGAGAACCTGGCGGAGGGGCGGCGGCACCGCCGCCGCGATCTTCTGAGCCGCCTGCCTGGCGGCACGCTTGAGCCCGTCGTCGCCGATCCGTTCCAGCAGGGCCAGCGAGAGCACGAGCGCCTCCGTCTCGTCGATGGAGAACATGAGCGGCGGCAGTTCGAACCCCCGCTTCAGGCGATATCCGATGCCGCGGCCGCCCTGGACGGGGATCCCCATCCCCTGCAGGGCGGCGATGTCGCGATAGACCGAGCGGGACGCGACCCCGAGCGATGCCGCCATCCCGGCGGCCGTCACCGGACCGTCCGCGAGCCTGAGAATCTGGACGATCTCGAACAGCCTGGAGGCCTTCCGCATGGCGGCATCCCTCCCTACTGACAGAACGCTGTCAGTTGCGGCGTCCGGTACGAGCCCTCAACCCGTTGGAAAGCAAGAGCCGTTGGGTCATTCAAGGGAAAGTCTCCCGGCAGTTCCTGACAATGACCTATAGCGCGAATCTCTGGCTCTTCCTCACCCTCCTCTTCGGAATCGTCGTCATTCCCGGCATGGACATGCTGTTCGTCCTCACCAATGCCCTGACCGGCGGACGGCGCGCGGGCCTCGCCGCCACGGCCGGCATCATGGTGGGAGGCGCCGCGCACACGCTGTTCGGAGCCCTCGGCGTGAGCCTGATCGTCGGCCTGGCTCCTCGGGTCTTCACCGTGCTGCTCTATGCGGGCGCGGCCTACATGGCCTGGATCGGACTGACCCTGCTGCGGAGTTCCATCTCGCTCGGAACGGTCGACGGTCCGGGCGCGCGCTCCCACTGGATCGCCTTTCGCCAGGGGGCGGTCACGTGCCTTCTCAACCCCAAGGCCTATCTCTTCGTCCTCGCCGTCTATCCGCAGTTCCTCCTGCCCCGGTACGGCGCGATCTGGGCCCAGGCCCTTGTGATGGGCCTCATGACCGTGCTCGTGCAGCTTGCAGTCTATGGGGGCTTGGCGCTCGCCGCCGACGGCGCGCGGACCGTCCTCGTCGCGAGTCCTCGCGTCACCGCCTGGATCGGACGCGGCGCCGGTCTTCTCTTCGTTCTCGTCGCCGCAGCGACCGCGCTGCGCGCGTCGCTATGACGGCTCGCGTTCAATGACGCGCTGAATGTCGGGCGCGGCGGACGAAGGCCTCCGCTCCGGAAAGCCTCACCTCACCAGGCCAAGGACCGGACGAAAAACGAAAAGGCCCGGCGTTCCCGCCGGGCCTCGCTGCCTTGGCGGCAGTTCTTTATCAGTAGGAGCCGAAGCGGTAGTTCAGGCCGGCGCGGACCACGCCGAACTCGTCCTTGCCGCGGCCGGCGGAGTATCCGACGACGTAGCCGTCGTTCCGGTGGCCATGATCGAGATTCACGTACAGACCCTCGACCTTGGCGCTCAGGTTGTTGGTGAAGGCGTACTCCAGGCCGCCGCCAGCGGTCCAGCCGCCGTTCCCGTCGCCATAGGCGAAGCCGCCGGTGGCATAGACGAGCGCGCGGTCGAAGGCCACGCCGGCGCGGGCGCGGACGGTGCCGAACCAGTCGTCGGACGAGCGGTCATAGGCATAGCCGAGGGCGTAATAGCCACGATCCCGGCTGCGGTCCGCGTACTGGATGTCGGCCTCGAGGCCGAGGACGAACATGCCCATCTGGTAGTTGTAGCCGACCTGGGCGCCGCCGACGAAGCCGCCGTCGTTGCCGCCGTCGCCGCTATAGCCGAGCACCGGGTCGAAGAAATAAGGCGACTTGTTGCTGGTGTTCCAGCCGTAGCCGGCATTCACGCCGACGTAGAAGCCGGTCCAGGTGAAGACCGGAACCGCAGCGACGACCGGGGCCGGAGCCGCGCGGGACGGCAGGTCGGCGGCCATCGCGCCGGCGGTGAAGCCCAGCAGGGCCACGGAGGAGAGCAGAATCTTCTTCATTGGATCCGTCCTGATGTGAGGAAAGCCATACTTGCAATGCTATTAACTAACACATGTGCGAATGTCTGTTACACACTTGCAACAGCGGCCCGAAACCGTAGCGGCAATTTTCAAATGACGCCGATCGGCAGCTGCCCCGGCCCGGAAAGGCTTGCGCTCACCGGCGAACGCAAGCCCCACCGGCTTCCTTGCACTCTGCGGCGGAAAGAAACGCCCGGACTTCCTGCGCATTCCGGCGGCGCGACCGACCCGGCGTCCTGATTCTTCACGCCTTTTCGAGCCAGATCCTGAGCGCGCGGCTCACCTCCTCCGGCCTTTCGAGCGTCGACAGGTGTCCCGCGCCCGGCACCACGACGAGGGAGGCCCATTCGATCATTTCCGCCATTTCCCGGGCGACGTCCGGCGGCGTGATCGCATCCTCCTCCCCGACCAGCACGAGGGCCGGAATTTCGATCTGGGGCAGGAGGGAGCGCGAATCGGGGCGGGAGAGAATGGCCCGCTGCTGCCTGACATAGGCTTCCGGTCCGACCTCCCGCATCATTCCGGTCACGCGGGCCTTCAGCCCGGCATCCTCCTGCCCCCGCTTCGAAACGAGACGCGGCCAGAGCCGGGAGACGACATCCTCGAATCGCCCGCCCTCCGCGAGGGCGATCATGCGCAGGCGCTCCTCCCGGGCCTGCTCCGTGTCCGGGCGGGCGGTGGTGTCCAGGAAGGCCACCCTCTCGACCCGCTCCGGCGCCTGCCGGAGGACCTCCATGGCCACGTAGCCGCCCATGGACAGCCCTGCGAGGGCGAAACGCTCCGGGGCCGCGGCCAGGAGGCGGGCGGCGATTCCCGCCATCGAGTCGTCCCGCGCATGGTCGGCGACCACGACTTTCGGCAGCGGCGAAAGCGCCCGGATTTGCGCTTCGTAGAGGCTGGATGTATTGGCGAGTCCGGGAATCAATACGAGTGTTTCGGCCATTGAGCCTTTTCCTTGGATTGACAAGGCCATAGCTTGTCCTATGGTCCGCCGCATCCTTGCTTGAGCAGAAAATCTCAGGTGAAACCAGTTTTGCGCCTGTTTGTTGCCGTATCGAGCGGCCGGCATTGAAAGCGCGTTCAGCTCTCAACGGTTAGATCCACTCATGTCGTTTGCCGAACTCGGACTTAGCGAGAAAGTTCAACAGGCCGTCGCCGCCGCCGGCTACACGGAGCCGACGCCGATCCAGGCCCAGGCCATTCCTCACGTGCTCGCACGCCGGGATGTGCTGGGCATCGCTCAGACCGGCACCGGCAAGACGGCCGCCTTCACCCTGCCGATGCTGACGCTCCTCGAGAGCGGCCGGGCCCGGGCGCGGATGCCGCGCACCCTGATCCTCGAGCCGACCCGGGAACTCGCCGCCCAGGTCGAGGAGAACTTCGACCGCTACGGGGTCAACCACAAGCTCTCCGTGGCCCTCCTGATCGGCGGGGTCTCGTTCGGCGACCAGGATGCCAAGATCACCCGGGGCGTCGACGTGCTCATCGCCACGCCCGGCCGTCTGCTCGACCATTTCGAGCGCGGCAAGCTGCTGCTCACCGGCGTCGAGCTCCTGGTGATCGACGAGGCCGACCGGATGCTCGACATGGGCTTCATCCCGGACATCGAACGCATCGTGAAGCTGGTGCCGTTCACGCGCCAGACCCTGTTCTTCTCGGCGACCATGCCGCCGGAGATCCAGCGCCTCGCCGACGCCTTCCTGCACAACCCGGTGAAGATCGAGGTGGCCCGCGCCGCCACCACGGCATCCACCATCACCCAGCGGCTCGTCGCCACCGGCTCCCAGGACTACGAGAAGCGCGAGACCCTGCGGGACCTGATCCGCGGCGCGACGGACCTGAAGAACGCGATCGTCTTCTGCAATCGCAAGCGGGACGTGGCCGTGCTCCACCGCTCCCTGCAGAAGCACGGCTTCAACGCCGCCGCCCTGCACGGGGACATGGACCAGCGCGCCCGCATGGCGGCCCTCGACTCGTTCCGCACCGGAGAGATCCCGCTCCTCGTGGCGAGCGACGTGGCGGCCCGCGGCCTCGACATTCCGGCGGTGAGCCACGTGTTCAACTATGACGTGCCGCACCACGCCGAGGACTATGTCCACCGGATCGGCCGGACGGGGCGCGCCGGGCGGACCGGCTTCGCCTTCACCCTCGTCGGCCCCGGCGACGAGAAGTCGCTTGCCGCCATCGAGAAGCTGATCGGCCAGTCCATCCCCTGGGAGGGGCCGACCCTCGCGGAGCGCCCGGCCTCGTCCGACACGCGCCCGTCCTCCCGGCGCGGGCGCGGTACGGGAGAACGCTCCCGCGGCGGCCGCAAGGTCGCCCGCGCAGGCGCCGGAATGCCGGCGGAGGACACGCCCGCCCCGCAGAAGGAAAAGGCTCCTTCCCGGGAGCGTCCGGCGGAGAAGGCGGCGCAGCGCGTCTCCGGCCGGCGCGAGCGCCATGATGCGGACGAGCCCGTGGTCGGCCTCGGCGATCACGTGCCCGCGTTCCTCCTGCGGCCGGTGCCGGCGAAAAAGGCGAAATAGGCCGAGGCCGCCCGAACCCGGCTTGCCGGAGAGGCTTCGTCCGCGGGCGTCACGCCCGGCGCGGCGGCCTCGCGGCCTTTCGGGAGGGCTTCGCGGCCCGCGCGCGCAAGGCGGCCTCGAGGGCCAGGGCCCCGAGGCGCTGCGCCTCGGCTTCGTCCTCGATGGCGGATTCGGGCATGAGCCAGTAGCTCATGACGGTGGTCCGGCCATTCCGGCTCGCATAGGCGAAGGGCCGGGAGTTCAGGGCCTCGAAGACAGGCGCGGTCCGAGCATCCGCCTTCAGGTAGAGCTCCCCGCCCGCCTCGAGGGCGAACATCGCATCCCCACGATAGATCCCGTGGCCGCCGAACATGCGGCGGATGCGGATCGGCCCGAGGCCCCGGAAGACGTCCCGGATGGCATCGGCATCCATAGGAAGGCTTCAGTGGGCCGCCTGGAGCTTGTCGGGAGCGGCGGGCGTGATGGCCACCGACTCGCCGCAGCCGCAGGCCGAGGTCTGGTTGGGATTGTTGAAGACGAACTGCGAGGCCATCTTGGTGGTCTGGAAGTCCATCTCCGTGCCGAGCAGGAAGAGCACGGCCTTCGGATCGATCAGGACGGTCACGCCCTTGTCCTCGACGACCTCGTCGAGGGGAGAGACGCTCTCCGCATATTCCATGGTGTAGGACATCCCGGCGCAGCCGCCGTTCTTGACGCCGACGCGCACGCCCACGATGGGCCTGTCGGCCCTGGCGATGATCTCCTTGACGCGATTCGCCGCCGCGTCGGTCAAGGTGATGACCTTGAAACCGGGTAGAGCCATTGCTTTCTCTCCTGACGTCCGGGTTCAAGGCCCGGGCAGAACGAGTTCCGTTTCCCGATAGATAGGCGATGGCAGGCCCGGCGTCGAGATTTATCGGCCCGCTCCCTACGGCCGAGGTTGACGCTGGGTCCTCCGATCCAATCTAAAGGGCCGTCCCAGAAAACAGAGAGCCGATGCCGCATCACACGCCGCTGATATCGACCATCGCGGTCGGACTGGTGCTGGCTTTCGGCCTCGGGGCCCTCGCCGACAGCATCCCCCCACGGCCGGCGACCTCCTCATGAGCGGGCCCGATCCGATCCGCATCGCGGAAGGCGATCCGCAGAGCGTCCCGCAATGGGCGCGCCTGCGGCATGCCCTCTGGCCGGAGGCGAGCCTCGAGGAGCATCGCCGGGAGGCATTGTCCATCCTGGAGGATCCGGACGGCGGCGTGGCCTTCCTGGCCCACCTCGACGGGCACGGCCCCGTAGGCTTCGCAGAGGCGTCGCTCCGGCGCGACTACGTGAACGGCTGCTCGACCTCTCCCGTTGCATTCCTGGAGGGGCTCTACGTGGCACCGCCCCACCGGCGCCGGGGGATCGCCCGGCGCCTCGTCCAGGCCTTCGAGGCCTGGGCCAAGGCGAAGGGATGCCGGGAGATGGCCTCCGACGCCGACCTGTCCAACACCGTCTCGCACGCCATGCACGAGGCGCTCGGCTTCGAGGAGACGGAGCGGGTGTGTATTTCAGGAAGCCGGTCAGCCCTGGGGACGGCGCCTGAGCCGGGGCCGATCACCACATGTCGAGGGCGACGCGCGCCTCGTCGGACATGCGGCTCTGGTCCCACGGCGGATCGAAGACCATGTTGACCTTGACCCCCTGCACGCCGGGCACGGCGGAGACGGCGTTCTCCACCCAGCCGGGCATCTCCCCGGCCACCGGGCAGCCCGGCGCGGTGAGGGTCATGTCGATGGTCACCTGCCGGTCGTCGTCGATCTCGACGCGGTAGATCAGGCCGAGTTCGTAGATGTCGGCCGGGATCTCGGGATCGTAGACCGTCTTGAGGGCGGCCACGATGTCGTCGGTCATGCGGTCGAGCTCTTCCGGCGGGATTCCGGCGCTGGGAGCCACCTGCGGCGCGTTGGGCGCATCGTTGATCGGGGTCAGGTCGTTCACAGCAATCCTCACGCGAACAGGGCCTCGGCCTTCTGCAGGGCCTCGGCCAGTTTATCCACTTCTTCCAGGGTGTTGTAGAGCCCGAATGACGCGCGGCAGGTTGCCGTCGCGCCGAACCGCTCCAGGAGCGGCATGGCGCAGTGGGTCCCGGCGCGCACGGCGATGCCCTGGCGGTCGATCACCGTTGCGATGTCGTGGGCATGGGCGCCCTTCATGTCGAAGGCGATGATGGCGCCCTTTTCCCTGGCGCGGCCGTAGATGCGCAGGGAGTTGATGGCCCCCAGCCGCTGGTGCGCATAGGCGGAGAGCGCGGCCTCGTGGGCGCGGATCCTGTCCCGGCCGAGTTCCATCATGAACCGGAGGGCCGCATCGAGCCCCACCGCCTCGATGATCGCCGGCGTCCCGGCCTCGAACCGGTGCGGGGGATCGTTGTAGGTGATGGCGTCCTGCCGGACCTCGCGGATCATCTCGCCGCCGCCCTGGTAGGGGGGCATCCGGGAGAGAAGCGCCTTCTTGCCGTAGAGAACGCCGATCCCGGTCGGGCCGTAGACCTTGTGGCCAGTGAACACGTAGAAATCCGCATCGAGATCGCGCACGTCCACGTCGAGATGGACCGCCCCCTGGGCGCCGTCCACCAGCACGGGCACCCCATAGGCATGGGCGATGCGGATGATCTCCTTGATCGGCGTCACGGTGCCCAGCACGTTCGACATGTGGGTGATGGCGACGATCTTCGTGCGGCTGGAGAAGAGCTTTTCGTATTCCTCCAGGAGGAAGTTGCCCTCCTCGTCCACGGGCGCCCACTTGATCACCGCCCCCTTGCGCTCGCGCAGGAAGTGCCAGGGCACGATGTTGGAGTGGTGCTCCATGATGGAGAGGATGATCTCGTCCCCCTCCCCGATCGCCATGCGGCCGAAGGAATCCGCCACGAGGTTGTACGCCTCGGTCGCCGACTTCGTGAACACGATCTCGTCGGCCGATTCCGCGTTCAGGAAGGTCCGGACGGTCTCGCGGGCCCGCTCGAAGGACTCCGTCGCGGCGTTGGCCATGAAGTGCAGGCCGCGATGGACGTTGGCATAGGCGGTCTCCATGGTGTCGACCATGGCATCGATCACCGCCCGCGGTTTCTGCGCGGAGGCCGCGTTGTCGAGATAGACGAGGGGCTTGCCGTAGACCTCGCTCGACAGGATCGGGAACTGGGCCCGGACCGCCTCGACGTCGTAGGGCTTTACAGGTGCGTTCATCGTCTCACCTCTCTCTGTCGTCATGGCCGGGCTCGTCCCGGCCATGACGCATCGGGTCCTACGAGCGGGCCCTCAGCCACTCCTCGACCGTGCCGGCCAGAGCCTCGCGCGCGGCGTCGTTGTCGACGAACTCGACCGCCTCGCCCAGGAAGGCCTGAATCAGGAGGCTTTCGGCCTCCTTCTTCGGCAGGCCGCGTGCCATCAGGTAGAACAGAAGGTCCTCGTCCAGCTGGCCGCAGGTGGCGCCGTGGGCGCACTGCACGTCGTCGGCGAAGATCTCCAGTTCCGGCTTGTTGTTCATCACGGCGCCCTCGCCCAGGAGGAGCGCTGCAGACATCATGCGGCCGTCGGTCTTCTGGGCGTGGTGGGGCACGATGATCTTGCCCTGGAACACGCCCGTCGCCTCGTCGTCCACCACGGTCTTGAACAGCTCGCGGCTTTCGCAATGGGGCGCGCCGTGCTCGACCACGAGGGTCGAGTCCGCGTGCTGGCGTCCCTTGACCATCGTCGCGCCGTTGATCTGCGCCCGCGCGTTCTCGCCGTCGAACCGCGCGAAGACCTGATGCCGGGAAACGGCGGCGCCGACGGTGAGGTTGACGCTGGTGAACTGCGCCTCCGCGCCGAGCTTGGCGGCCAGGGTCGAGAGCGCCAGCGCCCGGTCGCCCTCCGCGTTCAGCCGGACGTGACGGACGTTGGTCTCGTCGCCCGCGATCAGCTCCACCACGTCGTTGGGCTGGTGCCCCGCGCCGTCGTTGCTCTCGTGGCTTTCCAGGATCGTGGCCGAGGCACCGTTCTCCACGAGGACGAGCACGCGGGTCGCCGTCGCCACCCCGGCTTCGCTCGCCGTGACGAAGCGCAGGTGGACCGGCATCTCCACGGGACCGGCGATGCGCAGCATCACCCCATCCGCCATGAACGAGGTGTTGAGCTGATAGACCGGGTTCTCCGCCGCCCAGGGGATCGGGCTCAGATGCGCGAGCCAGTCGTGGCCGGAGGCGAGGGCCTCCGCGAGCGGAACGATCTCGACGCCCTCGGGGAGGGTCTCGAACGACACCGCCTCGCGCACGAAGTGGCCGTTCACGAACGGCACCTCGAGAGCCGCGACGCCCGCGAAGGCCCTGGCGCCCGCGAGAGCCGCCCGCGCCTCCTCGGCGGAGGGCTTCTTCGCGAACGGTGCGGCCTCGCGCATGAGGGCGCGCAGGTCCGTGTACTTGAACTCCTCGACCCGCCGGTGCGGCAGGCCGTTGCGGCTGAAGACCTCGAAGGCCTTCGCCCGGGATTCCGTATCGCCCGGGAGCAGGGCCTTGGCGGACTCGAAGGCCTGCGCCAGCCCCGTCTCGGCGGGCGTCTTCATGAGAGCGATCTCGGCCATGTCAGGCGGCCTCGCTGTCCCGGTAGTCGGCATAGCCGTTGGCCTCGAGCTCGAGGGCCAGTTCCTTGCCGCCCGACTTCACGATGCGCCCGGCCGACATGACGTGCACCGTGTCGGGCACGATGTGGTTGAGCAGGCGCTGGTAGTGGGTGATGACCAGGAAGGAGCGGTCCGGCGAGCGGAGCGCATTCACGCCCTCGGACACGATGCGAAGCGCATCGATGTCGAGACCCGAATCCGTCTCGTCCAGGATGCAGAAGCGCGGCTGGAGCAGCGCCATCTGGAGGATCTCCATGCGCTTCTTCTCGCCGCCGGAGAAACCCACATTGAGGGCGCGCTTGAGCATCTCCTTGGGGATTTCGAGCTGAGCGGCGGCGGCGTTGACCCGCTTGATGAAGTCCGGGGTGCTCAGCTCCTCCTCGCCGCGCGCCTTGCGCTGGGCGTTGAGGGCCGCCTTCAGGAACGTCATGGAGGCGACGCCGGGGATCTCCAGCGGATACTGGAAGGCGAGGAACACGCCGGCGGCGGCGCGCTGGTCCGGCTCCATCTCCAGGAGGTTCCGGCCGTCGAGCAGGATCTCGCCGTCGAGGACCTCGTAGTCCTCCTTGCCGGCGATCACGTAGGACAGGGTCGACTTGCCGGAGCCGTTCGGCCCCATGATGGCGGCGACCTCGCCGTCGTTCACGGTGAGGTCGAGCCCGTTGAGGATGCGCTTGTCCTCGATCTGGACCACCAGGTTCTTGATTTCGAGCATCTGAGTATTCCGTTGTTTGGCGTGAACGGCCGGACCAAGTCCGGCCATGACGGGCTTGAAGCCTTTCGCGTCATGCCCGGGATCGCCCCGGACATTCACGTTCCTGCCTTCCGATTAACCGACCGAGCCTTCGAGCGAGATCGAGATGAGCTTCTGGGCTTCCACGGCGAACTCCATCGGGAGTTGCTGCAGCACGTCCTTCACGAAGCCGTTCACGATGAGCGCCGTCGCCTCCTCTTCCGAGAGGCCGCGCTGCTGGCAGTAGAACATCTGGTCTTCGGAGATCTTGGACGTGGTCGCCTCGTGCTCGAACACCGCGCTCGCGTTCTTCGACTCGATGTAGGGCACCGTGTGCGCGCCGCACTCGTTGCCGATCAGGAGCGAGTCGCAGTTCGTGAAGTTGCGCGCGCCCGTTGCCTTGCGGTGCGCCGAAACCAGACCGCGATAGGTGTTCTCGGACCGGCCCGCCGCGATGCCCTTGGAGATGATCCGGCTCGTGGTGTTCTTGCCGAGGTGGATCATCTTGGTCCCGGAATCCACCTGCTGCCTGCCGTTCGACACCGCGATGGAATAGAACTCGCCGCGGGAATTGTCGCCGCGCAGGATGCAGGACGGGTATTTCCACGTGATGGCCGAACCCGTCTCCACCTGGGTCCAGGTGATGACCGAGTTACGACCCCGGCAGTCGCCGCGCTTGGTCACGAAGTTGTAGATGCCCCCGCGGCCCTCGGCATCGCCGGGATACCAGTTCTGGACCGTGGAGTACTTGATCTCCGCGTCGTCGAGGGCGATCAGCTCGACCACCGCGGCGTGGAGCTGGTTCTCGTCGCGCTTGGGCGCCGTGCAGCCCTCGAGATACGAGACGTAGGAGCCCTTGTCGGCGATGATCAGGGTGCGCTCGAACTGCCCTGTGTTCTTCTCGTTGATGCGGAAGTAGGTGGACAGCTCCATCGGGCAGCGCACGCCCGGCGGCACGTAGACGAAGGACCCGTCCGTGAAGACGGCCGAGTTCAGGGTCGCGAAGAAGTTGTCGGTCACCGGCACGACCGAGCCGAGATACTGGCGCACCAGATCGGGATATTCGCGGATCGCCTCCGAGATGGGCATGAAGATCACGCCCGCCTTCTTCAGCTCCTCCTTGAAGGTCGTCGCGACGGACACCGAGTCGAACACCGCGTCGACGGCGACCCGGCTCTGCGGCTCGACCCCGGCCAGGATCTCCTGCTCGCGCAGAGGAATGCCCAGCTTCTCGTAGGTCCTGAGGATCTCGGGATCCACCTCGTCGAGGGACTTGGGCGCCGGGTTCTTCTTCGGGGCCGCGTAGTAGTAGATGTCGTTGTAGTCGATCCTGTCGTAGGACACCCGCGCCCAGGTCGGCTCCTTCATGGTGAGCCAGCGCTTGTAGGCGTCCAGACGCCACTGGAGCATCCATTCCGGCTCGCCCTTCCTGGCCGAGATGAAGCGGATGACGTCCTCGGAGAGGCCCTTGGGGGCCTTTTCCATCTCGACTTCGGTTTCGAAGCCGTACTTGTACTGGTCTACGCCGATCGACCGGACCTGGTCGATCGTCTCCTGCACTGCAGGCATGTGTCTCTCCCACCGCTCACGGCTTCAAGGGCCGCGGGTTGATGACATGGAAAGGCAAGCGTGGCCGGTCAGGCTGCGCTTGCTCTCCGCTTATATAGGGTGTTGACCACCCTTTCGCACGCCTCCGCAAGGCGGATCACGTCGTCTTTCGTGGTCTTCCACCCCAAACTGACGCGCAGCACCCCCTCCGCCACGGCGGGATCCAGCCCCATGGCGTCGAGGACGTGCGAGCGCCGGACCTTGCCCGAGGAGCAGGCCGAGCCGGAGGACAGGGCGATTCCTTCCAGGTCGAAGGCGATCAGGGCGGTCTCGGCCTTGAGGCCGGGTATCGCAAAAGCCAAGGTGTTGGGCAACCGCGGCGCAGCTTCTCCGACGACGGCGGCATCCGGGGCGATCCGCCGGACGAGGGTCTGGGCCTCGTCGCGCAGGCCCTCGAGCCGGACCGCCTCCCGGTCGAGCTCGGCGAGAGACAGTTCCGCCGCGCGGCCGAAGCCTGCGATGGCGGCGACGTTCTCCGTCCCGGCCCTGTGGCCCTTCTCCTGCCCGCCGCCGCGGATCAGCCTGTCGGCGACTTCCAGCTGGTCCGAGGCGAGGACCAGGGCGCCCGCCCCCTTGGGCCCGCCGAGCTTGTGGGCGGAGAGGGTCAGGGCATCCACGCCGAGCCGCCGCATGTCCACGGGGATCTTCCCCGCGGCCTGCACCGCGTCCGTATGGACGAGGCCGCCGAACTCGTGGACGAGGCGAACGATCTCGGCGAGCGGCTGGAGCACCCCCGTCTCGTTGTTGGCGAGCTGGACGGAGACCAGCGCCCGCCGGGGAGCGAGGCTCTCGAGCCTCTCCCGCAGCCGGCCAAGATCGACGATCCCGTCCCTGCCGACCGGAAGGATGTCCACGGCATCGTGAGGGAAGCGGTGGCCGTTGAGGCCGCAGGGATGCTCGGTGGCGCCGATCAGGAGGCGGCTCGCCCCCTCCTCGCCGAGGCGGCGGAAGGACGGCGAGAGCACCATGTTGCTCGCCTCGGTCCCGCCGCTCGTGAAGATCACGTCCTTGGCTCTCGCGCCGACGAGGGCGGCCACCTTCTCCCGGGCCCGCTCGATGCAGGCCCGCGCCGCGCGGCCCTCCGCATGGACGGAGGAGGCGTTCCCGGGAAGCTCCAGCGCGCGCAGAACCTCGTCCGCCACCTCCGGCCGCACCGGCGCGGTGGCGTTGTAGTCAAGGTAAATGCGCCGATCCGCTGCCATCCCGCTCCCGTGCCGCACGAAAATCTTGCAATCGCCCCCGGTTGCCATGCTAAAGCACCGCAACCACATTCTCTCCGACCTGCCCGTCAGGCTGGCGCCGAGGGCAGGCATCGAGATACACAATAACAATTTAGAACAGTTCTAAAAATTTTACCGGTACAAGGGGCCTGAAGTCAAGGCTGCAGCGCTTTCCCTCTCGGTGCGCGAGAGGTCGGTTGAGAGGTTCGAATTCATGCCTGAAGTCGTCTTCACGGGGCCCGCTGGTCGCATCGAGGGTCGCTACCAGCAAGCCAAGCAGAAAGGGGCTCCCATCGCCATCGTGCTCCATCCGCATCCGCAGTTCGGCGGCACGATGAACAACCAGATCGTGTACAACCTGTACTACGACTTCGTGAACCGGGGCTTTTCGGTCCTTCGCTTCAACTTCCGCGGCGTCGGCCGCAGCCAGGGCACGTTCGATCACGGCCAGGGCGAATTGTCCGACGCCGCGGCGGCGCTCGACTGGGCCCAGGCCATGAACCCGGATGCCCGCGCCTGCTGGATCGCCGGCGTGTCCTTCGGGGCCTGGATCGGCATGCAGCTTCTCATGCGCCGTCCGGAGATCGAGGGCTTCATCTCCGTTGCCGCCATGGCGAACCGCTACGACTTCTCCTTCCTCGCCCCCTGCCCTTCCTCGGGCCTGTTCGTGCACGGCTCCGAGGACCGCGTCGCGCCGGTGAAGGACGTCGTCAGTGTCATCGAGAAGGTGAAGACGCAGAAGGGCGTGAAGCTGGAGCACGCGGTGGTCGAGGGCGCCAACCACTTCTTCGACGGCAAGATCGAGGAACTGATGGTGGCCGTGGACGAATATCTCGACAAGCGCCTCGGCAAGGTCGAGGCGGAGGCCTGAAGCCGCCTCTCTCTGAAATCACCCGACAGAACGAAAGGCGGGGCGCGTGAACGCCCCGCCTTTTTCATGCGAGCAATCCGCCTGTCAGAGGAACAGGAAATCCTTTGCGGCGAGCGACGACAGCTGCGTGTTGCTCAAGGTGAGGCTGAAGTCTCCCTTGGCGATCACCACGTCGCTTCCGATCTGACGGGCAGACGCCATCATGACGGAGAAATTCGCGAACAGGGGCTTGTTCCAGATTTGAATCTGGTCGGCTCCCGCGGGGCCCGAATAGAAGTCGGTGATCGTGGTCTTGGTCCAGGGACGGATCGCGAAGATGTCCTGCCCCGCTCCTCCCGACAGCCTGCTGCCGATGCCGGCGCCGACGAGGACGTCGTTGCCGTCCTCGCCGTAGAGGGAGTCGGCGCCGGCGGAGGCGCTGTCGTCCATGTCGAGATAGTCGTTGCCCGCTCCACCGTAGAGAGTATCGGTTCCGCTCCCGCCGATCAGGCGGTCGTTGCCGTTGCCGCCTTGGAGATTGTCGGCCCCGTCCTCGCCGGCGACAAAGTCGTCGCCGTTCTCGCCGTAGAGGTTATCGCCGCCGGTACCACCGTAGAGACTGTCCTCGCCAATACCGCCGAAGAGAATATCGCCGCCGGCGTTCCCAGCCAGGAAATCGTTGCCGTCCTCGCCGGCGACGAAGTCGTTCCCGTCCTCGCCCCAAAGGGTGTCCTGACCGGTGCCGCCCCAGAGCGTGTCGTGCTCAGTGCCGCCGTAGATCCGGTCGTCGCCGGCATGGCCGGCAAGAAAGTCATTTCCGCTCTCACCGGCGACGAAGTCGTCGCCGTCTTCGCCGTAGAGGCTGTCCTGTCCAGTACTACCCCAGAGCGAATCGTGGCCCGTGCCGCCGTAAAGAGTGTCGGACCCGGCATCGCCAGCGAGGAAATCGCTCCCGTCGCCTCCCATGAGAGTGTCGTTTCCATCCCGGCCTGAGAGAGTGTCGTTTCCGCCGTTTCCTCTCAGCTGGTTCGCGGCAGCATTGCCGAGGATCTTGTCGTGCCCCGATCCGCCCCAGGCGTTCTCGATCAGCGAGCGGCTGTCGCCCTTGAACTGGAGGGCGTTGTAGACGTTGCCGTTGACCCTGACGTCGGCCCGCTGGCTCGGGGAGAACAGCGAGGTGCTGCCGGGCGCCAGATCGATGACCGCATTCGAGGTGTAGTTCTCGAAATTGTAGGTATCGTTGCCGCCGCCGTCCCAGATGGTCAGGAAGATCTTGTTGTCGTAGCCGGGCTTGCCCTGGCCGACGCCGTTGACGAAGGTTTCGCCCGTCTGCGGGCTCCAGCTGTAGACGGTGTTGCCGCTGTTGGTCGTGAAGTCCGCGCCGTACATCTCCTGCAGGGCCGCGATGTCGTACATCATGAACGTCTGCGGGCGGCCGGTGACGTTGTACGACATGACCGTGAACTCGGTGGAATCGTGTCCCGCGCTCATCTTCGGCAGGTTTCCGCCGCTGTCATGCGTGTGCTTCATCCCGAGCGAATGCCCGAGCTCGTGCAGGAGCAGATAGTACTGATACGTGCCGAGCATGCTGAAGGCCGGCGTCTCGTGGGCGTTGGTGATCCAGGTGTCGCCGCCGTAGACCGGGACGCCCGGATAGTACCCATGGCTGCGGTTGATGACGCTGCCGGGCTGGAAGGCGCTCAGCTTGATATCGGCCCCGTCCCGGCCCGCATAGACGAACGTGGCGTTCGTGAAGGACTCGAGGGACGTCAGAGACATCACACCGGGCGCCCCCTTGAAGATGCCGTGGAAGGCGTTCTGCGTCGCCTGCGAGGCCGGCTTGAAGCCGGAAGCGCTCGGATTGATCCACTCGTAATCCCAACGGGAATCGGGGAAGCTGTACGAAATCGAGCCCTTGGCCCACTGGGACCCGGAGAAGAGCGCCAGCACGTCCCGGTCGATATGGGTCGGGGCGTAGTACCTGGTGCCGGCGATCGCAACGTTCGGAAGACCGGCCGCGGCGGCGGAGAAGATCCCCAGAGGCAAGCCAGAAATGTTGTGGCTCACCCAGTTATAAGCGCCGGAAATCCAGGAGAAAGGCCCCCCTTGGGCCAGACTTGCCCATTGGGCGTCCCCGCCGAAGGAAACGTCCGAGGACACAGTTCGATCGGTCTGCTCTGAGCCGTATTCCTCCGAATGTAGACGGCTCTGGTTGCCGTGGTCGACGCCGGGCCCGACATCCGCTTCGGTCTCGAGATGGTCTGCATGGATCATAGGGAGCCTCACAGTTCGTTAATGATATAATGTTATAGTTCACCTATGAACCCTGACAAGAGACCCGCGAAAGAACGGCCCCGGCACCCCGTCCGGGATGGAATCCTGGCCGCAACCTGTTAGAAGAGCGCCCGTCGCCTTCCTTTAAGAGACGAGAGCCGCGATGAACGCGCCACGATCCGAATTCCTCAAGGTGCTCACCGAGAGGGGCTTCATTCACCAGACGTCCGATTTCGAGGGCATCGACTCGGCGGCTCTCGAAGGCCGGCTGACCACTTATGTGGGCTATGACTGCACCGGCCCGTCCCTCCATGTGGGCCACCTGCTCTCGATCATGATGCTGCACTGGCTCCAGAAGACGGGCGCCGGCAGGCCGATCACCCTCATGGGCGGCGGCACGACCCGGGTCGGCGATCCTTCCGGAAAGGACGAGAGCCGCAAGCTCCTGACGCCGCAGCAGATCGAGGAGAACAAGGAGAGCCTGAAGGGCGTCTTCTCCCGCCTGATCGCCTTCGGCGACGGGGTCCGGGAGGCCGTCATGGTCGACAACGCCGAATGGCTGACCCGGCTCAACTACATCGATTTCCTGCGGGACATCGGCCGCCACTTCTCGGTCAACCGCATGCTGTCCTTCGACAGCGTGAGGCTGCGCCTCGAGCGCGAGCACGAGCTGTCGTTCCTGGAGTTCAACTACATGATCCTCCAGGCTTACGACTTCGTGGAGCTCAACAGGCGCTATGGCTGCATCCTGCAGATGGGCGGCTCGGACCAGTGGGGCAACATCGTCAACGGCATCGACCTCGGCCGCCGCCTCGGCACGCCGCAGCTCTTCGCGATCACCTGCCCGCTCTTGACCACCGCCTCGGGCGCGAAGATGGGCAAGACCGCCTCCGGCGCCGTCTGGCTCAATGCCGACATGCTGAGCCCCTACGATTACTGGCAGTTCTGGCGCAACACCGAGGACGCGGACGTTTCCCGCTTCCTGCGGCTCTTCACCACCCTGCCCCTCGACGAGATCGCCCGGCTCGACGCCCTGAAGGGCTCGGAGATCAACGAGGCCAAGAAGGTGCTCGCCACGGAGGCCACGGCGCTGATCCACGGACGCGAGGCCGCGGAGCAGGCCGCCGAGACGGCGATGAAGACCTTCGAGCAGGGCGCGCTCGCCGAAACGCTGCCGACGGTGGAGATCCCCGCCGCGTCCCTTGCCCAGGGACTCGGCGTGCTGGCCGCCTTCGGCCCCGACTATGCGAAGCTCCTCCCCTCCACCAGCGAGGCGCGGCGCCAGGTCAAGAGCGGCGGCCTCAGGGTCAACGACCGGGTGGTGACGGACGAGCGCGGCGTCCTCGGCCCGTCCGACGTGACGGCCGAAGGCGTCATCAAGCTCTCCTTCGGCAAGAAGAAACACGTGCTCCTGCGCGCGGTTTAAGAAGCCACTCGCGTTCTTGCCCGCTGTCGGGCGTCAATGGAGACGCGTTGCGAAGGCCCGGCGTCCGTCATGGCGCCGGGCCTTTTCCTTACCGGTCGGGTATCGCCGGCGGTTCGCCCGCCTGCGCCGCTCCGCCGCCTGCGCCGAAGAGCTTCCGCAGGAAGCCGGGTGCCACGGCCGACAGGGGATTGACGGTCAGGGTCGGCGACTCGCTCGGCCCCGCCACGCGGAAATTGACCGCAAACAGGCCCTCGTACTGCCCGCCCCCGAGGAGCGGGCCGAACAGCGGCACCTGCGCGAAGGCGTTGTTGAGGCCGTAGGCGGGCACGAAGGTCCCAGAAATGTCCATCCGGTCGCGGGCGTTGTCGATGTAGCCGCTGAGCGTGAAACCCACCTGGTCGCCGAAGATCGCCGCGTCCTTGAAGTCGAGGCGCCCCGCATTCCGCGTGAACTCCACCCGCGCCTTGGTGAAGGTCACCTCGTTCACGTCCACACGCACCGCCTGCGGATTGCCTGCCCGGTCCTGGCCCGCGACGACCTGCGTCTGGGTCGGAATGATGCGCCGCAGCGCCGGCTCGTTCTTGAGGGCGAAATCCTTCAGCGTCAGCATCCCGGCCTGCGGTCCGTCGCTCGCGGCCATCTGGAGGACGAGGTCGCCGCCGACCATGCGCCTGTAGATGTCGAGGAAGCGCAGGAGCGCGCCGGCGTCCTGCGCCTGGAGCACGATGGTCGGCCCCATTCCCGGATGGTTCAGGGTCTTCGCGACGATGTCGGTCGCCCCGAGCCTGCCCTTCATCTCCACCTGGCGGATGCTGTCCTTGCGCATGGACAGCCTGAGGGCGGCATTGGTGATCGCCTCGCTGTTGTATCCCGCGAGGATGTTGAGGGCGACATCCAGGTCGAAATCCTTCGAATCCCGCGCGTTCCCGCCGCGCCCGGCGGAGGGAGCGGGAGCGCCGACGGTCTTGGTGAACGGGCGCGCGTCGCCGACATTGCCGCGGATGGTCACCTTGTAGACGCCGTTGACCCGGTCGATCTGCGCGCGCATGTCGTCGCCGGGAGAGAGCTTGAAGGTGGAAAGATCCGCCTTTTCGAGGCTGCCTTCCGCCGAAAGGACGGCGCTGCCGCTCAGCTGCGCCGAGCCCGCCTCGAGCTGGAGGTCGCGGATCTCCACCGTCGGCCCCTCGACCATCACGAAGCTCAGCCTGCCGGGGCGCCCCGCCGGCTTGACCCATCCCGGAATGAGCTGATCCACGCCCGCCTTCGTCAGGTCCGCCTCGACCCGGATCCCGGACTTGGCGGAAGACCCGAGGGGCAGGCTCGCCTTGATGGGCAGCGGCCCGGTCAGCTGGGAGCCGAACGCGAGCCCGCGCCTGGCGCGGGCCGCGTCGTCGAGGCTGAAGGCCACGTTCGCCTCGCCTCCCGCGGGCGTCTTGCGGACGTCGATGGAGGCCGGGCTGCCGCCCATCCTGCCCTCGCCCTTGATGGCAAGGTTGCCCCGGTCGTAGGCGATCGCGAGGTTGGCGTTCTCCAGCCTGTCCTTGCCGAACACCTTGTCGATGCCGAACTCGCTGACGGTGCCCGAAACCTTCAGCGGCAGGTCGGCGAAGGCCGGGACGTTGTTGACCGCAAGCCCGATGCCGACGCGCAGGTCGGTCTTCCCCTTCATGGTCGCGGGGTCGACGTCGAATCCCGCGATCTCGTGGACCAGCGGCTGCTGGAGAAGGGCGCCGAGGGCTTCGGCGCTGCCCGCGAGCCGGAAGTCGATCTTCGCCAGCGCGTTGTCGTCCCAATAGTTCTCCAGCCGGAACGTACCCTCCGACGCGGCAAGGCTGCGCTCGCCCGGCATGTCCACGCGCCCGGTCGGCGCCTGGAGCATGACCTTCCTTCCCGTCACCTGGCCCGTGACCGACATTCCCGAGACGGGGGGCAGGCCCTCCGCCGCCTTCAGGACACCGTTCGAGATGGCGAAGTCGATGGCCAGCGACTCCTCCGGGATCGGGCCGCCCGACACGGCCTTCACGATGTCGTCGCCCGTCATCGCCACCTTCAGCGCGAAGGTCTCGAGAAGGCCCGCCTTCAGGTTGGACTTGAGGAACGTGCGGACCGGCGGCGCCACGGCCTCCGGCCAGATGCGGATCGCGTTGCGCACGTCGGTCCTGGCCGCGCGGACGGTCAGATTGAGCCCGTGCGGATCCGCCGGGGTGCCCAGGATGCCGCCGATCTCCGCCGAAAGCTCGGGGCCCTCGAGCCTGATGCTCTTCAGTGCCACGCCGTCGGGACCGCACAGGTCCGCCCCGAGCGTGCCGATCCTCACCGGCTTGTCTCCGTCCGCCGGCCCGGACAGGATCAGGTCCCGGCCCGCGAGGGACAGGCGCCAGCCCTCCTTCTCGACGGCCGTGAGCAGGCGCCCCTGGAGGCGGACGCGGTTGCCGCCGCCGACCAGTTCGAGCAGCGAGAGGTCGAGCGCCCTCGCCGCCTCGTCCCAGGAGGCCTCGATGGCGGCATGATCGACCTTCAGGGGCGAGGTGTCCTTGTCGTCGATCTGGACCACCCCGGCATCGGCATCGAGCCTGGCCTTGAGCTCGGTCACGCGGCCGTCGGCATAGGCCGCATCGACCCGGCCCGAGAAGGCGAGATCGGTGGTCGCCGGAAGGGCGGACAGGCCGGTGAGGAGCAGGATGTCCTGGATCGGGGCCCCGTCGGCGGCGATGGCGGCCCGGTACCCGCCGCCCTCCACCCGCGCGTCGCCGCCGAGCTGCCAGCTGCCCTTCGGCCCCTCCACGGTGGCGGAGAACCGGCGCCCGCCGGTTTCCGACCAGTCGAAGGTCGCGTCCAGCCGGTCGAAGCCGCCTCTCTGGCGGCCGCCCGCATCGACGAACACGAGATGGGCATTGGCGACCCGGGCCCGATCGAGGGTGCTGAGGATGCTCTGCGGCCCGATGACGAGCTCGAACAGGGACCCGACCGCCCCCGAAACGGGAGAGGCGCCGGGCGAGCCGTGCGCCTTCCATGCCGCCGCCTCCTCGGCGCGTCCTGAGGACGCGGCCGGCGCGGACGACGCGGCACCGGCCTCGCCGGCATCGCCGCCCGGCACGGAGCCGAAGGTCAGCGAACCGTCGCGGTTGACGAGGACGCGCAGCTGCAGGTCGCGCAGCTCGATGGATTTCGGCTGGAGATTGCCGGACAGGAGCGAGAAGCCGTCGACGCTCACGAGGGCCGAGGGCGCCCGCAGGACCAGCGCCCCGTCGGGTCCGCGCACGTCCAGGCCATCGGTCATGAGGACGGGCGAGCTTCCCTGGAGGCCGATGGCCGTGTTGCGCAGCGTCACGGACCAGCCCGGCCCGATCCGCGACGCCAGCGCCTCCGCGACCCGCTCCGGCAGGCGGCCGAAGGACAGGGGGCCAGCCGAAAGGCGCATGTAGAGGATGCCCAGGGCGATGCAGGCGAAGAGCACAAGGCCGAGCTTCACATAGAGGGCACCGCGGATCACGCGCCGGACGGCGCTGCGCTTCGCCGGCTTGGGCCGGGGCGATCTGGTGCGGAGAAACGGCTTCATGCTCTGTTCGTTGGGCGGCCCGGACCTTGCACTTTCAGCCGGATGCGGGAATCAGATGGACCTTAGCGTTCTTATGCGCCTGCCGCGACCATCTCTTGCGCCCAGCGCAGGCGTCTCCAAACATCACATTCGGTCGAAAGGAAGGCGAACGATGACCGTCACCACCGGAGCCGCGGCTCCCCCCTTCTCCCTGCCTGCGACGGACGGCCGCCGGATCGGTCTCGAAGAATTCCGGGGCCGGAAGGTCGTCCTCTATTTCTACCCGAAGGACGACACCAGCGGCTGCACGAAGGAGGCGCAGGAGTTCCAGGCCCTGCGGAAGGACTTCGAGGCCGCCGACACGGAGATCGTGGGCGTCTCGCCGGACAGCGTGAAGAGCCACGACAGGTTCCGGGCCAAGTACGGACTCGAATTTCCCCTCGCCTCCGACGAGACCAAGGCGATGCTGGAGGCCTATGGGGTGTGGGTGGAGAAGAGCATGTACGGCCGCAGGTACATGGGCGTGGAGCGCACCACCGTCCTCATCGACCGGGACGGCCGGATCGCACAGATCTGGCCGAAGGTGAAGGTCCCCGGCCACGCGCGGGAGGTGCTGGAGGCGGCGAAGGCGCTCTGAGCCGCCTTACGGATCCTCTGCACGGGAAAACCGGCGGGCGACCTGGTCGCCCGCGGGTCGTTTTCTAGTCGATGTCCTCGACCTCGGCCGCGCCGCCATAGACGCGCTGCGCGAGCGAGGCTTCCATGAAGGCGTCGAGGTCGCCGTCGAGGACGTCCTGCGGGCTCATGGACTGCACGCCCGTGCGCAGGTCCTTCACCATCTGGTAGGGCTGCAGCACGTAGGAGCGGATCTGGTGCCCCCAGGCGATGTCCGTCTTGGCGGCGGCCTCCGCGTTCGCCTTCTCCTCGCGCTTCTTCAGCTCGAGCTCGTAGAGGCGCGCGCGCAGCATGTTCCAGGCCGTCGCGCGGTTCTTGTGTTGCGAACGCTCCTGCTGGCAGGCGACGACGATCCCGGTGGGGATGTGCGTGATGCGCACGGCCGAGTCGGTGGTGTTCACGTGCTGGCCGCCGGCGCCGGACGAGCGGAACGTGTCGATCCGGCAGTCCGACTCCTTGATCTCGATGTTGATCCGGTCGTCCACCACCGGATAGACCCACACGGAGGCGAAGCTCGTGTGGCGGCGGGCATTGGAATCGTAGGGCGAGATGCGTACGAGCCGGTGCACGCCCGACTCGGTCTTGAGCCAGCCGTAGGCGTTGTGGCCCTTGATGAGGAGCGTGGCGCTCTTGATGCCCGCCTCCTCGCCGTCCGTCACCTCGAGGACCTCGACCTTGTACTTCCGGCGCTCGGCCCAGCGGGCATACATGCGCTGGAGCATGGCGGCCCAGTCCTGGCTCTCCGTGCCGCCGGCGCCGGAATGGACTTCGAGATAGGTGTCGTTGGCATCCGCCTCGCCGGACAGCAGCGTCTCGACCTGGCGGCGGGCCGCCTCGGCCTGAAGGGCGCGGATCTGCTCCTCGCCCTCCCTGACGGTCTCTTCGTCCCCTTCGGCGTCGCCGAGCTCGATCAGCGTGATCGCGTCCTCGAGCTCCTGCTCCATCCGCTTGATGGCCGAGATCTGGTCTTCGAGGCCGGTGCGCTCGCGCATGAGCTTCTGAGCGGCTTCCGGATCGTTCCAGAGGTTGGGGTCCTCGGCGCTGGCGTTCAGCTCCGCGAGGCGTCGCTGGGCGTTGTCCCAGTCAAAGATGCCTCCTCAGCAGCCCGACTGACTGCTTGGTCTCGTCTACGAGATGCTCGATTTCGGCTCGCATTGTCCAATGTGATGTTCGTGCCATGAATGCCGCGGTGTCTTAAGGGGAGCACCGCCGCGTGTAAAGGAACTCCTCGGCGGGCGGAGAGCCCGCCCGGCGTTTCGGCTCCGGGGGGTGCCGGTCATGTGGGGAGGAAGCGGCGTCAGTACAATCCGCCGATCCCGACCCCCACCGCCCGCTGGGCCTCGGGAGACATCTCGGCCTGCGGCACCTCGGCTTCCGGGGGCACGTAGGATTCCGGCGGCCCGGTTCCGGGCTTGAAGGCCTCGACGATGACGCCGCCGCCCTCGCCCGGCCCGGCGCGGGTGCCGGTGGAGGCGTTGACGCGGATCAGCTTGATGCCCGGCGGTACGCGGAAGGGCGTGGCCGGCTTGTCCTTGAGCGCCATCTGCATGAAGTCGCGGAAGACGGGGGCGGCGTACTGGCCTGCCGTCGCCGCGTTGCCGAGCGACTGCGGCTTGTCGTAGCCCAGGAACACGCCCACCGCGAGGTCGGGCGAGAAGCCCACGAACCACACGTCCTTCGCGTCGTTGGTGGTGCCGGTCTTGCCCGCCAGAGGCTTGCCGACCGCCTTCACGGTCTGCGCCGTGCCGCGCTGGACGACGCCCTCGAGGATGGAGGTCATCTGGTACGCGGTGAGCGGATCGAGAACCCGCTCGCGGTTGTCGACCAGCTTCGGCGGGCCGCTGCCGTCCCAGCGGTCGGCGTCGCAGCCGTCGCACCTGCGGTCGTCATGGCGGTAGATCGTGCGCCCGGTACGGTCCTGGATGCGGTCGATCAGGGTCGGCTTGATGCGCCGGCCGCCGTTGACGAACATGGAATAGGCCGCCGTCATGCGCATGACGGTCGTCTCGCCCGCGCCCAGGGACATGGAGAGCAGCGGCAGCATGTCGTCGTACACGCCGAAGCGGCGGGCGTACTCGGCGATGGCCGGCATGCCGATCTCGTTGGCCAGGCGGACGGTCATCAGGTTCTTGGAGTGCTCGATGCCGTAGCGCAGGGTGCGCAGGCCCGAGGACTTTCCGTCGTAGTTCGACGGCGCCCACGCCGCCTGCCCCGGCCCCATGTCGAGGACGAAGGGGGCGTCGAGGATCTGACTGGAGGGAGTGTATCCCTTGTCGAGGGCCGTCGCATACACGATCGGCTTGAAGGACGAGCCGGGCTGGCGCATCGCCTGGTTGGCGCGGTTGAACTCGCTCTGGTCGAAGGAGAAGCCGCCCACCATGGCGAGCACGCGCCCCGTGTAGGGATCCATGGCGACGATGGCGCCGGAAATCTCGGGGATCTGTCGGAGCCGGTACTGGTCGTCCTTGCCGTCCATGGGCTCCACGTAGATCACGTCGCCCGGCGACAGGGCCTTGTCGACGGTGCGGCGGGTCCACTTCACGCCCTCGGCGGCGATGATGCCGGTCTCCCGCTCCTGGACCACCCGCCCCGCCGCGTCCTTCTTCGGCTGCAGGCCGATGCGGGCCCGGCCGCCGGAGACCTCCAGCACGACGGCCATGCGCCAGGGCTGCACGTCTCCGAGGGAGGGGACCTCGGCGAGCGCCAAGCCCCATTCGCGGCCGGCGAGGTCGAGCTTCTGCTGCGCGCCGCGCCAGCCGCGGGCCTGGTCGAAGCGGACGAGACCGTCGACGAGGGCCCGGCGGGCCATGGCCTGGAGCTGGGGATCGAGGGTCGCGCGGATGACGAGGCCGCCCTCGTAGAGCTTCTCCTCGCCGTAGCGCTCGGCGATGTCGCGGCGCACGCCCTCGGCGAAATAACCCGAGGCGATGCTGTTGGGAGACACCACGCGCGGGTTGACGTTGAGCGGCTCCTTCTTGGCCGCGTCGCCCGCCTGACGGGAGACGTAGCCGTTCTCGACCATCCGGTCGATCACCCAGTTGCGCCGGTCGATGGCGGCCTGACGCTGCCGGAAGGGATGGTAGTTGTTGGGCGCCTTCGGCAGGGCGGCGAGATACGCGGCCTCCGAAATGCTCAGCTCGTGCAGGGACTTGCCGAAATAGTTCAGAGCCGCCGCGGCCACGCCGTAGTTGCTCAGGCCGAGATAGATCTCGTTGAGGTACAGCTCGAGGATCTTGTCCTTCGAGAAGGTGGACTCGATCTTGAGCGCCAGCAGCGCCTCGCGGATCTTGCGCTCGTAGGTCCGCTCGTTGGTGAGGAGGAAGTTCTTCGCCACCTGCTGGGTGATGGTGGAGGCGCCCTGCTCCCGCCGGCCGCCGGAGCGCAGGTTGGCGAGGATGGCGCGGACGATGCCTTCGGGGTCGATGCCGGCGTGCTTGTAGAAGTTCTTGTCCTCGGCCGACAGGAAGGCGGAAACCACCGTCTTCGGAATGGCCTGGATCGGCACGTAGAGGCGCCGCTCGCGGGCATATTCGGCGATGAGGCTGCCGTCCGAGGCGTGGACGCGGGTCATGACCGGCGGCTCGTAATTGGCGAGCTGCGCATGGTCCGGCAGGTCCTTGGAGAACGTCCAGTAGCCGTAGGCCAGCACGACGGCGCCGATCAGGAAGAAGATCGCCCCGACGCTGAAAAGAAACCCGAAGAATCGTAGGACGAAGCGCATCCGAAAGTAATCCGTTACCGGCGCTTGCCGCGCCTGCTGTCTGAGAACCGCAACGCTGTCCCCGCCCCCGGCGGCCGGCGCATCGGTCCGACAGCCCTGTTACCCGAGGAATCACGCTCCCGCCATCGGTATCCACACCGTTTCTATGGTAAAACTGCGGCAGCGCCCTGGCGGGCGAGCCGCGTGGCGAAGAAGCGGTCCACGGCCACGGCCATGGCCGCGGTCGCCTTGCCGCGCCATTCTTCCGACATGAGCAGATCCAGGTCCTGGCGGCTGGACAGGTAGCCCAGCTCCACCAGCACGGAGGGCACGTCGTAGGCCCGGAGGACCCTGAACCCCGCCTCCCGGCGCGGGTTCTTGTTCAGGCGGGCGACGGACACGAGCTCTCCCACGAGGCTCCCGGCGAAGCGGTGGGAGAAGGATCGGGTCTCGCGCAGCGTCAGGTCCTGGAGGATGTCCGAGACCTCGTCCGCGCCGTCTCCGGCGTCGACGCCCGCCGCCGCGTCGGCCCTGTTCTCGCGGTCCGCGAGCTGGGCCGAGTCCGCGTCGGAGGCCCGCTCCGACCCGGTGTAGACGGTCAGCCCCCGGACCTCCTGGCCGCCGGAGATGGAATCCGCATGGATCGAGATGAACAGGTCCGCGCGGGCGGCGCGGGCGGCGCGGACCCGGTCTCCGAGGGAGACGAACACGTCCTGGTCCCGGGTCAACACGACCCGGTAGAGGCCCTTCGCCTCCAGCTGCTTCTTGAGGGACCGGGCGAAGCCGAGGACGATGTCCTTCTCGTAGGCGCCCGTCAGGGCGTTGGCGCCCGGGTCGATGCCGCCGTGGCCGGGGTCGATCACGATGACCGGGCGCCTGTCCTGGGCGGCCTGGGCGGCGCCTCCGCCCTCGCCGGGCTGGGCCTGCGCGGCGCTGGCATTGAGGGCGGCGGCCTTGCGGAACGTGTCCCGGTCGGTCCGGGTCAGCTCGATCACCAGCACGACGGCGCCGGCGAAGGCGCCGGGCTCGGTCCGGATCGCGGAAACGGTCGCCGGCTGGGCGAGGTCCATCACCACCCGGGAGCGGCCGGGGGCGAAGAGCCCGTAGCGATAGGACGAGACGAGGCCGGAGGGCTTGCGCCCGCTCTCCGGCGGGAGATGGAAGGTGACCTCCGGCAGGTCGACGATGAGGCGGTCCGGCCGCTCCATCACGTGCGTCTGCACCGCGACCTCCCGGGAAAGGGTGATCCGGAAGCGGGTGCGCCCCGCGTCCGATTCCAGAGCCACGTCCGCCGCGACGACGCCCGCGGCCGCCTGGGCGCCGGCCGCCGACGCTCCATGGCTTCCCGCCGCGAGGCAGGCAAGCGCGAGGAGAAGGCGGAGAAGGCGTGTGAAGCGCGTCATGAGCGTTCCGGGCGCGGCGGATTCTACGACCCCTCTACCTCCATAGACCCCGCTTGGTTAATGAAACCTCATCGCTTCGGCACTATTGTTTCATACCTGTTGCAACGATGACACAGTGTCTCAGCACCTTGCCAAACGCATCGTTCGCTCTGTAATGATGATGATCCCGTCCGGCATGGCCGATTCTGGCGGAGAGTGCGTGGAGACGGTTGTGTTGACCGATCCGCCGGCTCCCTCCGCCATCCTCGACAGGCTCGCGGACAGGCTCAGATGGCGATGAATTCGCCTTTATGCCGGTGGCCAGTGCAGACTGGCTCATCGATTTCGAAAGGGCCGTCGTTGAATGGTTGCGCAAGCGAAGTCAGCACTGACTCTCGTCCTGGCGCCGTTTGATGCGCGCGAACGGTTTCGCGCCCCATGCCCCGCTTATCCCGGCATGGTCTCGGCCCGGTTTAACCCAGAATGCGCCCCCTTGAGGCGCACGATGGCGACCGAGCGCAATCCGAAAGCAAATCCAGCCCGCCGCCTCACCCTGCGGCGCGGCCGTCCGTCCTCAGTGCGGCTCCTGCATCAGGCTCTGCCCCCGGTCGCCATGTCGAGAGTTCAACATGGCAAACAAGATGCTCATCGATGCCTCCCACCCGGAAGAAACCCGGGTCGTGGTGGTACGTGGTCAGAAGGTCGAAGAATTCGACTTCGAATCCGCTAACCGGAAACAGCTGCGAGGCAATATCTACCTCGCGAAGGTCACAAGGGTCGAACCCTCCCTCCAGGCAGCCTTCGTCGAATACGGCGGGAACCGCCACGGTTTCCTGGCCTTCAGCGAAATCCATCCCGACTACTACCAGATCCCCGTCGCCGACCGCATGGCGCTCCTCGAGGCCGAGGCCGAAGCCCAGCGGGAGGAGGAGCTCGAGGAGGAGCGCCGCAGCCGGCGCCGCCGTTCCTCGGCCAAGCGCGCCCGCTCCGACGAGACGGTGACGACCCCGGATGCGGATGCCGGCGAAGCCGCCTCCGCCGAGGCGGCCGAAGGCGCGGCCCACGGCGAGGAGGGGCTGGCCCTGGCCTCCGCCGAGGCTGCGGAAGGGACGGCGGCCGAGGCCGGACCTGAGACACTCGCGGAAAGCGCCGACGGGAACGGCGGCGAAACCGGCGAGACGGCCCGCGCCCGCTCCCACGAGGCCGGCGAGGCTTCCACGGAGGCCGCGGACGAGGAGGACGAGGAGCACGACGAAGAGGACGAGCACGAGGACGCGGTCGAGCAGCTCGGCGGCGGCGACGCCCTCGAGGACGTTCCCCAGCGCCCCCGCGTCCCGCGCAAGCAGTACAAGATCCAGGAAGTCATCAAGCGCCGCCAGATCCTCCTGGTCCAGGTCGTGAAGGAGGAGCGCGGCAACAAGGGCGCCGCCCTCACAACCTATCTCTCCCTCGCCGGCCGCTATTCCGTGCTGATGCCGAACACCGGGCGCGGCGGCGGCATCTCCCGCAAGATCACCAACGCGGCCGACCGCAAGCGCCTGAAGGAGATCGCCCAGGATCTCGCGGTGCCGGAGGGCATGGGCATCATCCTGCGCACGGCCGGCGCCTCGCGCACCAAGCCGGAGATCAAGCGCGACTACGAATACCTCATGCGCCTGTGGGAGAGCGTGCGCGAGCTGACGCTGAACTCCACGGCGCCCGCCCTCGTCTACGAGGAGGGCTCGCTCATCAAGCGCGCCATCCGCGACCTCTACAACAAGGACATCGACGAAATCCTGGTCTCGGGAGACGAAGGCTACCGGGAGGCCAAGGATTTCATGCGCATGCTCATGCCGAGCCATGCCAAGATCGTGAAGCCCTACCGCGAGCCGCAGCCGCTCTTCGCCAAGTACGGCGTCGAGGCGCAGCTCGATGCGATGTTCTCGAACCACGTCACGCTGAAGTCGGGCGGCTATCTCGTCATCAACCCGACGGAGGCGCTCGTCTCCATCGACGTGAACTCCGGCCGGTCCACCCGCGAGCACAACATCGAGGACACGGCGCTGCGCACCAATCTCGAGGCCGCCGAGGAGATCGCCCGGCAGCTGCGCCTGCGCGACCTCGCCGGCCTGATCGTGATCGACTTCATCGACATGGAGGAGAAGCGGAACAACCGCGCCGTCGAGAAGAAGCTGAACGAGTGCCTGAAGAACGACCGCGCCCGCATCCAGGTGGGCCGGATCTCGCCCTTCGGGCTCCTCGAGATGTCGCGCCAGCGCATCCGCACGGGGGTTCTGGAATCCTCCTCCGTCCCCTGCCCGCACTGCGCCGGAACGGGCTTCGTCCGCTCGACGCCGTCCGTCGCCCTGCACGTGCTTCGCTCCATCGAGGAGACGCTGATCAAGAACGCGGGCTACAACCTCGTCGTCCGCACCCGGACGGAAGCGGCGTTCTACATCCTCAACCAGAAGCGCGTTCACCTGCGCGAGCTCGAGGACCGCTTCGGGGTGGCGATCGCCGTCGTGGCCGACGACAGCCTGATGGGCACCACCACCTACGCCATCGACCGGGGCGAGCCCGCCCTGCGCCTCGAGCAGAAGTCCGTGGCGACGGGGATCCAGATCGACGCGATCATGCCGCCGGAGGAGGTCTCCGAGGAGGAGACCGAGGCCGCGGAGGGCGAGGAGCAGGCCGAGGAGGCCCGGGCCGGCGAGGAGCGGGCCGAGGAAGGCGAAGGCGGCCGCCGCCGCCGTCGCCGTCGTCGCCGCCGCGGCCGGGATCGTGACGGCGCCCGTCCCGAGCAGCACGCCGAGGAGGCCGAGGGCCTCGAAGGCGAAGCCGCCCCCACCGGGGAAGGCGAAGAGGTCGGAGAGAGCCTCTCCGAAGCCGAGGACGAGGCGCACGCGGCCGCCGCGGGCGAGGGAGACGAGCGCCCCGGCCGCCGCCGCCGCCGCGGGCGCCGTGGCGGACGCGGGCGCGGCCGCGACGAGGCGGCTGTCGAGTTCGCCATGGAGGAAGGCTTCGTGGCGCAACAGGAGGGCGAAGGCGAGGCCGCGGCCGCAGAGCCCGCTCCGGCCGAGGCCGCCGCACCGGCCCCGGCTCCGGAGGCCGAGCCTCTCGCCGCGGAATCCGGCCCCATCGCGGCTCCCGCTCCTGCCGTGGAAGAGGAACCGGCTCCCGCGCCGCAGCCGGTCGTCCCCGAGCCCGAACCGGTGGCCGTCGTCCTGACGCCCCCGGACCCGGACCGCCCGAAGCGGGCCGGCTGGTGGTCCCGCGCGAAGTCGGTGCTCAGCGGCCACTGAACCGGCGAACACTGAAAAGGAATGATCCCCGGCCCTCGCGCCGGGGATTTTTTGTTCTTCCTTTGACTGGAGGGCGGCGGGCTCGTTCAGAGCCTGTCGTCGAGCCAGCCCTCGACGAAGGCGGAGAAGGCCTGCGGGTCGTCGTCGGGCCAGAGATGGCCGACGCCGGGAACTTCGATGCCCCGCCCCTTGCCGATGCAGCGGGCCACCGCCTGGGCCGGGACCTTGAAAACCGGCCGTGTCCTCTCTCCCCAGGCGACCGTGACGGGCATAGGAAGGCCGCGCAGCGCCTCGCAGGCCGTCGCGGGCGGCTCCTCCTGCGCCAGGAGAAGCGGCATGGTGTGGGCGTTCTCCAGCAGGATCCTGCGGCGCTTCTCGGGACGGGCGTCGAAATGGCCCGGACCGCCGGAGGCGTCGATCAGGCGGCGGACCGACTCTTCCAGGGCGCCCTGGGATACGGCCTCGAAGATCGGCCCGAACATGGCCTGCGCGTCCTCTCCGAAGCGGGCGAGTTCCTCCGGCGGCAGCGGGATCGTCCGCACGCCGGGCTCGTAGGCCAGGATCCGGCGGAAGAGATCCGGGCGGCTCAGGGCCGCCTCCAGCGCCACGTGACCGGCATAGGACCACGCCACGACGTCGACGGGGCCGAGGCCGAGGGCGTCGAGGAAGGCGGCGAGGTCCCGCGCATGGGTGGCGACGCCGAAGCGCGGGCCGTCGGCCCGCCACGCCGCGTCCCCGAAATGGCGCTGCGTCGGCGAGAGGCAGCGGAAGCGGCGGGACAGGATGGCCGCATGCGGGCCGAAGGTCCGCCGGTCGCCGAGGGCGCCGTGCAGGAAGAGAACCGGGCTGCCCGTCCCGGCCTCGATGAAGGGAAAGGTGTCCGGGCCGACGGCGCAGTGGCGGACCGGCAGATCGAGGTGATTGGCGTTCATGGCGGCAAGGACAGGGTTCGGAAGCGGCAGGAGAAGGAGCGGACGGCGCCTATCCTGCCCGCCCGAACCAGGCTTTCAGGCGGTTCACGGCCTCCCGGCAGTCGGCCTCCGAACCCGCGAAGGAGAGGCGGAGATAGTGCGAGCCTTCGACGGGGTCGAAGTCCAGGCCGGGCGTGGCGGCGACGCCCGCCTCCTCCAGCATGCGCCTGGCGAAGCCGATGGAGTCGTTGGTGAAGCGGGCGATGTCCGCATAGATGTAGAAGGCCCCGTCCACCGGGTGCATGTCGGCGATGCCGAGACGCGGCAACTCCTCCAGGAGCATGGCGCGGTTGCGGGCATAGTGCGCCTTCACCGCCTCCAGTTCGTCCACGGCGTCGAAGGCGGCGAGCGCCGCGACCTGGGACAGGTAGGGCGGGGAGATGTAGAGGTTCTGGGCCAGCCGCTCGATGGGCCGGACGAGCCGTTCCGGCACCACGATCCAGCCGATGCGCCAGCCGGTCATGCAGTAGTATTTCGAGAACGAGTTGATCACGACCGCATCGTCGTCGCTGGCCAGCGCCGTCGTCGCGGGTTCCCCATAGGTCAGCCCGTGGTAGATCTCGTCGGACACGAACCAGAGGCCGAGCCGCCGGCACGTCTCGCCGAGCGCCCGCAGGGCCTCCCGGCCGATCATCGTTCCGGACGGATTGGCCGGGCTCATGGCCAGGATGCCCCCGAGGGGCTTCTCCGCATGGGCCCGCTCCACCGCCGCGGCCGTCATGATCCAGCCGTCCGCCCGGGTCAGGGGAATGACGACCGGCTCCAGGTCGAGGGCCTCGAGGATGTTGCGATAGGCCGGATAGCCCGGCGCGGTGATCGCGACCCGCTGCCCCCGGTCGAAAAGGCTCAGGAAAGCCAGGACGAATCCGGCCGAGGAACCGGTGGTGACGACCACCCGCTCGGGCGACAGGCTCACCCCGTAGGTATCGCGATAGTGCCGGGCGATGCGCTCGCGCAGCGCGGCCATGCCGAGGGCTTCCGTGTAGCCGATCCGGCCGTGCTCCAGGGCGGCCATGGCCGCCTCCCGGGCGGCGCGCGGAGCCGCGGCGGAGGGCTGCCCCACCTCCATGTGGATTACGCTGTCCCCGCGCCTCTCCTTGGCCGCAGCGGCGCTCAGCACGTCCATGGCGAGGAAGGAGGCGACGCGCTCCATGCGGCGGGCGACGGCGGGCTGGGGCAGATCGGGCAAGGGCTTGGTCATGGCAGGGCCCGTCGTAGCGCCTCCCGCGCCGCGCCTCAAGGCGCAAGAGCCGCCGGCGGGCCCGCGCCGCCGAACAACGAACGCGTGATTTGACGCACCGGCCCCGAACCCGTAACTCTCGCCGGAAACGGCCGCCCCGGCACCGCCCGTGCAGTCGCGGCCCGATCACTCGACCGGAGGCAGGCAGGGCCTGTCCCCGGGCCAGCCCCGCAAAGGACGGACAATGCGCTTCCCGCTCTCCAGATTCTGCCAGGCCGCCTTCGTCCTCGGGGCTCTCGCCTTCGGCGCGCCCGCCATGGCCCAGAAGGCCGAGTTCACCGACCAGCAGAAGCAGGCCATCGGCGAGGTCGTCAGGGAGTACCTGCTCAAGAACCCCGAGGTGCTTCAGGAGGTCATCGCCGAGCTCGAGAAGCGCCAGGCCGAGAGCCAGCGCGTCGCCCAGGCCAGCGCCCTGAAGGAAACGCGCCAGTCGCTTCTCAACGCGCCCCACTCCTTCGTCGTCGGCAACCCCTCGGGCGACGTGACCCTGGTGGAGTTCTTCGACTACAACTGCGGCTACTGCAAGCAGGCGCTCGGCGACCTCCAGGCCCTGGTCAAGAACGATCCCAAGCTCCGGGTGGTACTGAAGGATTTCCCCGTCCTCGGGCCGGATTCGGTCGAGGCCAGCCGGGTCGGCCTCGCGGTCGGGAGCCAGCTCAAGGGCGACAAGCTGTTCGAGTATCACACCAGGGTCCTCGCCACCCGCGGCCGCGTGAACGGGGAGCGGGCGCTCGCCGTCGCCAAGGAGATGGGCCTCGACATGGCCCGCCTGCAGAAGGACATGGCCGGACCCGAGGTGCGGGCCGCCCTCCAGGAGAACGCCTCTCTCGGCGACAAGCTCGGCCTGACCGGCACCCCGGCCTTCATCGTCGGCGACGAGATCATTCCCGGCGCGGTCGGCCTGGAGCCCTTGAAGCAGGTGGTCGCCAACGTCCGCCAGTGCGGCAAGGCGAGCTGCTGAGCCCGGCGGGGCCGGAATCTGCCGCTCCGTAAGCCTCAAAGGGCGAGCTGGGCTTTGGAAAGCCTTGGTTTTCCCCTTTCCCCGGCTTCGCCTTTTGGCTAAGAGGGCGTTTCGGCTCCACCCTTCGGAGCCTTCTGGAACGCTCCACGCGCATGATCAACGTCCACGTCCTCAACGGACCGAACCTCAACCTGCTCGGCCGCCGCGAGCCGGAAGTCTATGGCCGGCACACTCTGCCGGACATCGAGCGGATGGTTCGGGAGAGGGCCGAGGCGCTGAACGTCTCCGTCACCTTTCGCCAGTCGAACCACGAAGGGCATCTGGTCGACTGGATCCAGGAGGCCGGAGCGCAGGGAGCCGGCGTCGTCCTCAATGCCGGCGCCTACACCCACACCTCGATCGCCCTGAGGGACGCTATCTCCGGAAGCGCCACTCCCACGGTCGAGGTGCATCTCTCGAACGTTCATGCCCGCGAAGGTTTTCGCCATCGCTCGCTGATCGCCCCGGTCTCCGTGGGCGTGATCTGCGGTTTCGGCCCCAGGAGCTACGTGCTCGGCCTCGAGGCCATCCACCGCGTCCTGATCGAGCGCGCACAGCAGGCGAAGCCCTCCACCCACTGAATTCCTCAACGATAAGAGGTGAGCCCCATGGCCAAGGACAACCCTTTCGATCCCGATCTCGTGCGTGAACTGGCATCGCTGATCGCCGACACCGATCTGACCGAGATCGAAGTGGAGAAGGGCGACCTTCGCATCCGCGTGGCGAGAACCGTCACCGCGGCGGTGACGGTTCCGGTCGCCGCTCCGGCCCCCGCCGCGGCCCCGCCCGCGGTGGTGGCGCCTCCTCCGGTCGCGGCGGAAGCCGCCGCGCCGAGCGCGAAATCCGCCGCCGCCCATCCCGGCGCGGTCCTCTCGCCCATGGTCGGCACGGCCTACCGCCGTCCGTCGCCCGATGCGAAGCCCTTCGTCGAGGTCGGCTCCAAGGTGCAGGCCGGCGACAAGCTGCTCCTCGTCGAGGCCATGAAGACCTTCAACGAGATCACGGCGCCGCGCGCGGGCACCGTGACCGCCATCCTGGTGGAGGACGGAACGCCGGTCGAGTACGGCGAGCCGCTGCTCGTGATCGAGTAACCGCGATGTTCGACAAGATCCTCATCGCCAACCGCGGCGAGATCGCCCTGCGCATCCTGCGCGCGGCGAAGGAGCTCGGCATCGCCACCGTCGCCGTCCATTCCACCGCCGACGCGGACGCCATGCATGTGCGCCTCGCGGACGAGAGCGTCTGCATCGGCCCGCCCGCGGCCCGCGACAGCTACCTCAACATCCCGGCCCTGATCGCCGCCTGCGAGATCACCGGCGCCGACGCCATCCATCCCGGCTACGGCTTCCTTTCGGAGAACGCCCGCTTCGCCGAGGTGCTGGAGCATCACCGCATCGCCTTCATCGGCCCCAAGGCCGAGCACATCCGCATCATGGGCGACAAGATCGAGGCGAAGCGCACGGCGAAGCGCCTCGGCATCCCCTGCGTCCCCGGCTCCGAGGGCGGCATCACCGACGAGGCGGAAGCCAAGCGCGTCGCGAAGGACATCGGCTACCCGGTCATCATCAAGGCCGCCGCGGGCGGCGGCGGACGCGGCATGAAGGTGGCGCGCACCGAGGAGGACCTCGTCCATGCCCTCCAGACCGCCAGGACCGAGGCGAAGGCCGCCTTCGGCGACGACGCGGTGTACATCGAGAAGTACCTGGAGAAGCCGCGGCACATCGAGATCCAGGTGCTGGGCGACGGCAAGGGCAACGCGATCCATCTCGGCGAGCGCGACTGCTCCCTGCAGCGCCGTCACCAGAAGGTGTGGGAGGAAGGCCCCTCCCCGGCGCTCAACGTCGAGATGCGCGACCGCATCGGCGGCATCGTGGCGAAGGCCATGCAGGAACTGCAATATGCCGGCGCCGGCACCATCGAGTTCCTGTACGAGGACGGCGAGTTCTACTTCATCGAGATGAACACCCGCATCCAGGTGGAGCATCCCGTCACGGAGATGATCACCGGCATCGACCTCGTGAACGAGCAGATCCGCGTCGCGGCGGGCGCTCCGCTCTCGGTGAAGCAGAGCGACGTCAAGATCGAGGGCCACGCCATCGAGTGCCGGGTGAATGCGGAGCATCCGTCCACCTTCCGTCCCTCGCCGGGCACCATCAGCTACTTCCACCCGCCGGGCGGCCTGGGGGTGCGCGTGGACTCGGCCGCCTACCAGGGCTACCGCATCCCGCCCCACTACGACTCCCTCGTCGGCAAGCTCATCGTGCACGGGCGCACCCGCAACGAGTGCCTCATGCGCCTGCGCCGGGCGCTCGACGAGTTCGTGGTGGACGGCATCGACACCACCCTGCCCCTGTTCCGGACCCTCGTCCGCAACCCGGACATCCAGAACGGCCAGTACGACATCCACTGGCTCGAGAACTTCCTGAAGACCGGGGGCATCGAGGGCGAGCAGGGCGGATCGAACGGCTAAGGCATCGAGCGCAAGAGCGGGAACCCGTTCTGCGCGAAAAGATGCGCGCCATCGAAAGCCCGGCGCATCGGACGTGAGTTCGCATTCTCGTCGGATGCTCTGGGCCCCTCTCGGGCCGGGCGGGAAGCGGTTCCCCGCCCGGCCCGTCCAAAACGGAAAGGCCCGACGGGCGCCCCGGTCCTCCCGAAGCGTCCGCTGACAACCCCTTCATGACGCCCTATTTTTCGGGCATCATGCCGTCATCGGGTTCCCATCCATGAGCAGAGCTTCGGACCGCGCTCTCGAAATCACCCCTGAGATCCTCCTCAGGGCCTACGCCGCGGGGATCTTCCCCATGGCGGAGGACGCGAACGACCCGTCCCTGTTCTGGGTCGAGCCCCGCGAGCGGGGCATCATTCCCCTGGACGGCTTCCACATTCCCAAGCGCCTTGCCCGCACCATCCGCTCGGACCGGTTCGAGATCCGCACGGACCGGGACTTCGACGCGGTGATCGCGGGCTGCGCCGCCCCGGGGCCCGACCGGGAGAAGACCTGGATCAGCCGGCGCATCCGCGAGCTCTACGGGGAGCTGTTCGACGCCGGCTACTGCCATACGGTCGAGGTCTACGACGGCGACCGTCTGGTCGGCGGCCTCTACGGCGTGCGCCTGCGCAGCGCCTTCTTCGGCGAGAGCATGTTCCATGTGGAGCGCGACGCCTCGAAGGTCGCCCTCGCCTATCTCGTCGCCCGCCTCAGGCGCGGCGGCTTCACCCTGCTGGACACCCAGTTCGTCACGCCTCACCTCGCGCAGTTCGGCGCCGTCGAGGTGCCGCGGCGGACCTACAAGCAGATGCTCCGCGCGGCCATGGACATCGATGCGGAGTGGAACGTCTGGCCGGACGACGCGCCCGTGCGGGGCGAGGAGATTCTCGCCGCGCTCGCGGAGCCCGCGAAACCCTAGGCCGGTTCAAGGCGAGGCGAGAAGGAACCGGCTCCCGCCGCTCAGCGGTCGTTCGACCGCTCGTTTCCGAGGATCGGCGCCGCGGGCGCCCGGCGGACGGGCTGGCGGGGCAGCGGCGCCGTCTGCACGGGCGGCGGCGCGGGCGCCGCCTGCGCGGGCGCGCCCGGCGGGCTCATGATGTCGCCCGGACGCGACGCCTCCACGGGCCGGCGCGGCTCGCTTTCGAGGGGCGGCGGCTCCTCCGCCACCTCCTTCGGCTCGGAAATGACCTCGGTGCCGCCTTTGCAGTCCACGAGCCAGATGTCGTAGACGGGGTGCTCGATCCCGTGCAGGCCGGGGCTGCTGGCAAACATCCAGCCGGAGAAGACCCGCCGGGGCTTGCCGTCCTTGTCGGTCTCCTCGACCTCGACGAAGGACGTGGTGTTGGGATTCTCGGTCGGCGGCTTGGTGAAGCAGACCCGCGGCGTCATCTGGAGCGAGCCGAACTGGACCGTCTCGCCCACGGCCACCTCGAACGACACGATTCGCCCGGTGATCTTGTCGAGACCCGAGAAGATCCCCGTGGGGTTCTTGATCCTGTCCGCATGGGCCGCGCCGGTGGAGCCCGCCACGATGGCGAGCGTCAGGATGGCCCGCTTGCAACCGAGATTCATTGTGTTCGCCCAAGCCCTCGAGGTCGGACGGCCAAGCGTGGCCGTCTCCTGCATCGTGGGCACGCGTTAACACGGCAACGGTGTTCGAAAAAGGGCAAGTCCGGGAGGGATGGCCTTCCGCCACGAATAAATTACGCTTGCCGTCCCCGACCCGCGGAGCCCCCATGGAGATGCAAGTCCCGGCCGCCGACGCGGCCCGCCGCGCCCTCGGTTTCCTCACCCTCGAGGAAACCGCCGCCCTGGCAGGCGCAGGCGCGATCCTCCCCTCGCCCCAAGTCGTCCTGGTCTCTCCCGGCGTCGTGCTCGGCGAAGGCGTCGTCCTGTGGCCCGGAACGGTGCTGCAGCGCCTGGAAGGCGGCGCGCTCTCGCTCGGCCCGGGGACCGCGTGCTTTCCCGGCACCCGCATCGTCGCGGCCGGCGGGCATGTCAGAATCGGGGCGGAAGCGGAGATCGGCGAGGAGGGCGGCTTCACGATCAAGGCCGAGGACGGAGCGGTCGTCGAGGTCGGCTCCGGCGCGCGCCTCCTCGGCGGCGGCTCGCTCACCCTGTCGAATCGAATCGGCCGCGGCGCCCAGGTCCTCGGCCCCATCCGCTGCCAGAACTGCCGCCTGGGCGACGGGGGCACCCATCGCGACCCCGACCCCGATTCCCGCGGCGGCGTGCTCAAGGGAGCGGGCGTCGCCCGCAACGTGGATGTCCCGCGAGGTCACGCGATCCAGGCCTTCGGCCTGTTCGGGGAGGCGCCGCTGCGCCCCCAGTCCTTCTTTCATCCGCCGCCGAAAGGCTGAGCGATTCTCAGGAGAAGAAGGAGCGCTTCTCCAGCGGATTGGGCGCGGGCTCCCGCATGGGATCGCCTTCCTTCGCGCGCCGCTCGAAATGCGCCGTGGAGCAGGCGCTGGAGCACAGAAGCCCCCGGTCGGACCAATAGGCGGGCCCCTTCTGGACCCGGCCCGCGTGATAGGCGAAGTCGGAATGCCCGTAAGGTAGGCCGCACTCGACGCAGGCTCGGGGTCTCTGGCTGTTCAGCATGGCGCCGGAGGGCCGCAGGCCCCCTACTCTCCCGGCGTCCAGGGCACGTAGTCGCCGGTCGCGGAGGGACGCTTGCCGGTCGACAGCATGGAGCCGGAAGGCCGGTAGGCCATGGCCGTTCCGGTCATGTTGGGCAGATGCGGCTTCTCCCACGGGCGCGGCGCATAGGCCTCCTCGCTCGGCGGCACGTCGCCGTTGTGGCAGAGCCAGGCGCGCCAGCCGGGGGGCACGCGGGAGGCGTCGGCGTCGCCGTTGTAGACCACCCAGCGGCGCTCGGCGCCCACGTTGGAATCGATCGGCTGGGGCTGGACGTAGCGGTAGTACCTGTTGCCGAACTCGTCCGTGCCGACGAAATGACCGTGGCGCCAGGTGTGGAAGCGGGTGCCGAGGGTCGTCCCGTTCCACCAGGTGAAGAACTGCGTCCAAAACTGTTTCATCGCTGCCGCCGAAGGGGTTCGAAAATTCGGGCGGAATATGGCTTCAGCCCGCCGCGAAGTCCAGCCTTCCCGTGGGGCGATTCCCTTGCCCGTTTCCCTTCCGCGCCGGGGATGCGATTCGTGGCCGGGATTTCCCCGGACTCCGGGTTTTCCGGCCTTCGCCGGCCCCTTCGGGCCCACCCGTCCCGGCTCCCTCGCCGGAGGCCACCGTGTCGCCTCCCGTGCCCCGTTAACCCCGATCCGAAATCGACGCCGTTACGTCACCGACAAGCGGGTGCCGGGATTCTGAAAGGATTCTCCGAGGCTTAGCAACTTTTCCACATTTTTAACATCTGCCCACTATATATAGTTGGAACAGAGGCCGTCGCTACAAGTTCTTGACGCAAGGCTCCCAAGATGACTAGCTTGCCGGAGTGCCGATCTGAGACCGGCAGCCCCTCTGAAAAGAGGGGTTGGAATCTCCCAAGAGTCAGCGTCAGAGCCGCGCGGCAAACGGTTTGCCGCGGGGCCTGTGGTGTCCGAAGGAGACGAGACTCGGGCGTGCTGCGTGTGGCGGTCCGGCCAAACGGACCGTGGGGGCGTCAAAACATTACGTGGGGCTTAAGTGCCGCGGACGCGTTTCGCGGCCCAGGGACGTTTTGTCCCTGACAAGAGGAAACAGACCGATGCGGATCGAGCGGCGTTATACGACTAGCGGGCAGTCGCCCTACTCCTCCCTCGCCTTCCGGCTCGCGACGAGCGAGATCCGCAACCCGGACGGCTCGGTCGTCTTCAAGCTGGACAACATCGAGGTCCCCGAGACCTGGAGCCAGGTCGCCTGCGACGTGCTGGCCCAGAAGTACTTCCGCAAGGCCGGGGTTCCCGCCCGCCTGAAGCGGGTGGAGGAGAACGACGTTCCCTCCTGGCTGTGGCGCTCGGTGCCCGACGAGGCCGCCCTCGCCGAACTGCCCGAGAACGAACGCTACGGCTCCGAGACCTCCTCCAAGCAGGTGTTCGACCGCCTCGCCGGCTGCTGGACCTACTGGGGCTGGAAGGGCGGCTACTTCTCCTCCGAGGAGGACGCCCAGGCCTTCTACGACGAGCTGCGCTACATGCTCGCCAACCAGATGGTGGCGCCGAACTCGCCGCAATGGTTCAACACCGGCCTGCACTGGGCCTACGGCATCGACGGCCCCGGCCAGGGCCACTACTACGTGGACTACAGGACCGGCAAGCTGACGAAGTCCAAGTCGGCCTACGAGCATCCGCAGCCGCATGCCTGCTTCATCCAGAGCGTCGAGGACGACCTGGTGAACGAGGGCGGCATCATGGACCTGTGGGTCCGCGAGGCGCGCCTGTTCAAGTACGGCTCCGGCACGGGCTCCAACTTCTCGAAGCTGCGCGGCGAGGGCGAGAAGCTCTCCGGCGGCGGCCGCTCCTCCGGCCTCATGTCGTTCCTGAAGATCGGCGACCGCGCGGCGGGCGCCATCAAGTCGGGCGGCACTACCCGCCGCGCCGCCAAGATGGTGGTGGTCGACGTCGACCATCCGGACATCGAGGCCTACATCGACTGGAAGGTGAAGGAGGAGCAGAAGGTCGCCGCCCTGGTCACCGGATCCAAGATCGCCGCCAAGCACCTCAAGGCCATCATGAAGGCCTGCGTGAACTGCGAGGCGGAGGGCGACGCCTGCTTCGACCCGGAGAAGAACCCGGCGCTGAAGAAGGAGATCAAGCAGGCCCGCCGGATGCAGGTTCCGGACAACTACATCAAGCGCGTCATCCAGTTCGCGCGCCAGGGCTACACGGACATCGACTTCCCGATCTACGACACCGACTGGGATTCGGAGGCCTATCTCACGGTCTCGGGCCAGAACTCCAACAACTCGGTCTCGATCGCCGACGACTTCCTGCGCGCGGTCGAGAAGGACGGCGACTGGAACCTCATCCGCCGCATCGACGGCAAGGTGGCCAAGTCCGTGAAGGCCCGCGACCTGTGGGAGCAGATCGGCTACGCCGCCTGGGCCTCCGCCGATCCGGGCCTGCACTTCAACACCACCATGAACGACTGGCACACCTGCCCCGCAGGCGGCCGGATCCGGGCGTCGAACCCGTGCTCGGAATACATGTTCCTGGACGACACGGCGTGCAACCTCGCCTCCGCGAACCTGCTCCAGTTCTATGACCGGGCGGCCAAGCGCTTCGACGCGGACGCCTTCGAGCATGCCTGCCGCCTCTGGACCGTCGTTCTCGAAATCTCGGTGCTGATGGCGCAGTTCCCGTCCCGGGAGATCGCGGAGCTCTCCTACGCCTACCGCACCCTGGGCCTCGGCTATGCCAATATCGGCGGCCTGCTCATGACCATGGGCCTGCCCTACGACTCGGACGAGGGCCGCGCGCTCTGCGGCGCGATCACCGCCATCATGACCGGCGTGTCCTATGCCACCTCCGCCGAGATGGCGGGCGAGCTCGGCCCGTTCCCGGAATATGCGAAGAACGCCAAGCACATGCTGCGCGTGATCCGCAACCACCGCCGCGCCGCGCATGGCCTGTCGGAGGGCTACGAGGGCCTCTCGGTGAACCCGGTGCCGCTCGATCACGCCGCCTGCCCCGACCGTGACCTGGTCGACCACGCCCGCCGCGCCTGGGACCGCGCCCTGGAGCTCGGCGAGAAGCACGGCTACCGCAACGCGCAGGCCACGGTGATCGCGCCCACCGGCACCATCGGCCTGGTGATGGACTGCGACACCACCGGCATCGAGCCCGACTTCGCGCTGGTGAAGTTCAAGAAGCTCGCCGGCGGCGGCTACTTCAAGATCATCAACCGGGCCGTACCCGACGCGCTGCGCGCCCTGGGGTATCGCGAGTCCGAGATCGCCGAGATCGAGGCCTACGCGGTCGGCCACGGCTCCATGCGCCAGGCGCCCGCCGTCAATCCCGGCTCCCTCGCCGCGAAGGGCTTCACCCCCGAGAAGATCGACGCGGTGGAGAAGGGCCTGAAGAGCGCGTTCGACATCAAGTTCGTGTTCAACCGCTGGACGCTGGGCGAGGACTTCCTGACCCAGACCCTGAAGGTGCCGGCCGACAGGCTGAACGACCCGTCCTTCGACCTCCTCGCCTTCCTCGGCTTCTCGAAGGCGGACGTCGAGGCGGCGAACATCCACATCTGCGGCGCCATGACCCTCGAGGGCGCGCCGCACCTGAAGCGGGAGCACTACCCGGTCTTCGACTGCGCCAACCCGTGCGGCAAGATCGGCAAGCGCTACCTCTCGGTGGAGAGCCACATCCGCATGATGGCGGCGGCGCAGCCCTTCATCTCGGGCGCCATCTCCAAGACCATCAACATGCCGAACGACGCGACGGTCGAGGACTGCAAGAATGCCTACATGCTCTCCTGGAAGCTGGCACTGAAGGCGAACGCCCTCTACCGCGATGGCTCCAAGCTCTCGCAGCCCCTCAACGCGGCGCTCATCGCCGACGAGGAGGAGGACGCGGAGGACGCCGCCGAGACGCTGGCCGCCCTGCCCGCCGCGGCGAAGGCGGCGAACCTCTCGGAGAAGATCGTCGAGAAGGTGATCGAGCGCGTGGTCGCCGTGCGCGAGCGCGAGAAGATGCCCGACCGGCGCAAGGGCTACACCCAGAAGGCCGTGGTCGGCGGTCACAAGGTGTATCTGCGCACCGGCGAGTATGACGACGGGCGGCTCGGCGAGATCTTCATCGACATGCACAAGGAGGGCGCGGCCTTCCGGGCGATGATGAACAACTTCGCCATCGCCATCTCGCTCGGCCTGCAATACGGCGTGCCGCTGGAGGAATACGTGGAGGCCTTCACCTTCACGCGCTTCGAGCCGGCCGGCTTCGTCCAGGGCAACGAGCGGATCAAGTCCGCGACCTCGATCCTCGACTACGTGTTCCGCGAGCTTGCCGTGTCCTATCTCGGGCGCAACGACCTCGCCCATGTGGATCCGTCGGAGGCCGGGCCCACCACGATCGGCCAGGGCGAGGCCCAGTCGAAGGCGCCGGAGCCCGCGCCCGCCGCGGCCATCGTCTCCCGCGGCTTCACCCGCGGCACGGTGGACCGCCTCATGCTCATCCCCGGAGGCGGCGGCGCCGCGCAGCGCACGGGCACCGGCCCGGCGACGGTCGGCGCGAACGCCCTCAAGAGCGAGCTCGCCCAGCCCGCCCCGCAGGAGCGGCAGGTCGGCGAGGCCGACATGGCCAGACTCGCCTTCTCCCCGCCCGCCACCTCCCCCTCCCTCGCCGACCGGCGCGCGGAGGCCAAGATGAAGGGCTACGTCGGCGAAGCCTGCCCCGAATGCGCCAACTTCACGCTGGTGCGGAACGGGACCTGCCTGAAGTGCGATACGTGCGGCAGCACGACGGGGTGTTCGTAAGGCAAAACGACCTAGATGTGCCGACACCCATAGTTTGTCGGCACAAGCAGGATGTGTGTCGGCATAGGTAGCTATAGTTTGTCGGCAAGCAAAAGTGAGGACGCCCGCATTGGATTTCAGAGATCTCCCAGGGGCGTCCTTAGGGCCCGAACTGTCGGACCTCACCGCCCCCGGTTTTCTTGGCATCGTAAGGAACGGAAAGTGCTTTATGTGTGAAAGCTGCGGATCGACGACATGGCAAATGGCCGCGAGATCAGGTCGCTGATGTTGTGGGCACCCGCATAGGATGGCTGAGAGTGGAACCATAGTTAGGCTGAATTTACCCTTCAGCCTGACTCAATTGTCACATCAGCCCGCCGCAGTCGCATATGGCAAGCTGCGAAGACCACGTCCGTGCTTTGCATGAGTGCATCCTCAGCCATCGTTAGTCCACCTCACCCGAGCTCCTGCTGGGAAGGTGCGAGACGGATTGGGGATGCTCAAGAAACAGTAGCCATCCTCGCAGCGGATCCGCAGCGGTAATGGCGATCGTAAAACAGCGAGCGCACGGACGCATGCCCGGCGCCAATCAGATTCGATGGGGGCCAGGCACGTGTCGGCACTCGGTTTCAACATCAAGAAGGGCGAGCTCTGGCACTGTGTCCTGAGCGGCACACGCCGTGAGCCCGTCTACGTCTCGCATAACCGCGACCGCTTCGATCCTGACCAGCCTAGGATCGCGCTCGCAAACTACTTCAAACAAACATTCGGAGAGATCATCTCTCGGACTGCGCCGGGCCGACTCGCCTATCGATTGTCCCTCGACGCCAACAGCGCTGATCAGGTAGCCTATCTCACCTTCCCATTCGGCATCTTGAACCTCGTGGCCCACGACCGCAGCCTGCCGATCAGCGAGTATGTGTCCCAGTCCTTTTCCAAGAAGGCCCTGGGGTTTGTCGGGAACAAGTTCGAGGCCTGCGATGAGATGATCGCCAACCGCCCGGAGAAATGGGGTGATCCGGAAAAGTTGGCTGCACTCGCCGCATGGATGACCCTCGATGCCTGAGCATACTTACCGCGTGCAACCCGGCGAGGTTCTCCTCAACAAGTTCGAGGTAATACGCCCGCTTGGCCATGGCCATTTCGGCGAGGTCCACCACGTCATCAATCGGCCCGTGGGCCGCCCTGCGGCTCTCAAGATCATCGAGGTCACCGATCCGACCACGCACCGCGCCGTGGTCGAGGCGCAGGCACAAAACCTCTGCTCCCACGACCACGTCGTGAAAATTCACGGCGCGGACGTAATCGACGGCTTCGTCCTCATCGAGATGGAGTTCATTGAGGGTGGTTCGCTCGGCGACCGGCTGATGCAGGGATTCGTCCCCCTGATCGATGGCGTGCAAGCGGTGAAGGAGGTGCTCTTCGCCCTGGAGCACGCCCACACGCGAGGGATCGTGCATCGAGACGTGAAGCCCGCGAACATCATGCTCGCGCAGAACAAGGCGAAGCTCTCCGACTTTGGCACCATCATCCAACCCCAGACGGGGATCAGGGTGACCGATCTTTTCTACCAGTTTCATGCTGCGCCCGAGGCGGTCAACTCGGGCGAGTTTTCTCCGCTGGGTGATGTCTTCGCCGCAGGCCTGACCTTGCTGCGGGTGGCCAACAACATGCCGGGTTGGGGAACCGTGATCGATGATGCCGGGGCTTGGGAGACGGATCTTCGCAACGGGACGATGGCAAGGCGAATTGGGTTCAAGCCCTACCTGCCGAGGGTGCTCAAGTCGATCCTGAGGAAGGCCTGTGAACCGGATCCAACGCGGCGCTATGCCAGTGCGGCGGCCTTCCGCGAGGCCCTCGAACGCTTGGGCTTCGCCCGCCGCTGGGTGCGCGTGTCCGATAATGAATGGACCTGTGAGAGCATAGGCCGGGTCGAATCCGTCCGCTATGTCAATGGACGTCGCCCCACCGTCGAGTTTTTCAGCGGCTCCCGCAGGCAGCTGGAACTTTGTGGTACTTTCGGAACGGAACGTGAGGCGCGCGAGCACATGGACCGGATCATCGCCGAAACCACCATTGGGCGCGCTGCCCCTGCCCGCCGACATCGGACAAACCGCAGCGGAACACAAGGAGCCAGGGGCAACGTCGCTAGGGCCGGCGATCTACCATAGAGCAGAGGCATATGGCTCCCCTACCCACTGGGGAGGACAGATGAACCTCTGTGCGACCCAAACGAAAAAGCCCGGCCTCCGGGGAGAACGGGCAGGATGCCTTCGCATCTCTGCCTCGCGCGATATTAGAGCCTGTTTGGGAAATCGCCATAAGGGGATTCCTGTCGGGCCTTGGTTGTGATTCAAGCTCTGGATGTGGACGCCAGAGCAGCGGGGCCGGATGGCCAGGATCGCCCGGAAGACGAAGCGTTACCCGTCCGATTTGACGGATGAGGAATGGGAGCGGATCGCACCGCTCATGCCCGCGCCGGGTCGCCGTGGCCGGCCACGCGAGGTGGAGTTCCGGGAGGTGATCAACGCGGTGCGCTACCTGGTGCGCTCCGGCTGCGGCTGGCGCATGCTGCCGATCCATTTCGGGCACTGGCGCACGGTCTACGGGTGGTTCCGCGAACTGGCCCGCCGTTTCCTGTTCCAAACCATCCATGATGTCGAGCTGATGCTGGATCGGGAGCGGGCCGGACGTGAGGCGAGCCCGACAGCGGCCGTGATCGACAGCCAATCGGTCAAGGCACCCTCTGCCGCAACAAGGGGGTACGATGCCGGCAAGAAGATCGTCGGGCGCAAGCGCCATATTGCGGTCGATACCGACGGGCGGCTCCTGATGGTCAACCTGACGCCGGCCGACATCTCCGACAGTGCCGGAGCGCAAGCCATCCTCGACGCCATCCGCAAGCGCTGGCCCTGGGTGAAGCACCTGTTCGCCGACGGCGCCTATGACAGGCTCAAGCTGATGGACAAGGCTGCCTATCTCGACTTCATCGTCGAGATCGTCCGCCGACGTGACGACGGCCAGGGCTTCGAGATCCTGCCACGCCGCTGGGTCGTGGAGCGGACCTTCGGCTGGATGATCCGCTGGCGGCGGCTCGTGCGCGACTACGAGCGCCGCATCGACGGCTCACACGCCATGATCCTCGTCGCAATGGGCGGAAACCTCATCCGAAGAAATGCACACTCCTGAATTTCCAAACGGGCTCTAAGCTCATTCAGGCTATCATCTGGAAGATCAATTCGCGCCAAGTACCCAGAGTCATATTTTTGATAAATAGCGATATATCGCGCTATCTTCCGACGCATCTTCAATCAGTATAACCGCATTGAACAGAATAGTCATATTTATCCAATTCCAGATGCATTCCAAATTCTTTCTTAATACATTTAGCCGCTTTCTCAGTTACATAGTAATTATCATACATAAATGGATCGTCTAAAGGCGGATCAAATATGCATTTTAACGTTTCAAGACTGTCATCGGGCAGGCTTAACTCTCCTAACTTTCTGCCATCTTCACCTTTCTCGTAAAAAGAGACGTAGCGGATAATTTTTTGCATTATGTTATTTCCCTGTCGTTCTACCCGGCACGGGCGGCTTGGTTTGATTGCCGGTTTTTGGATCGAACTCACCAAGATGCTTCTTTCCAGTTTTATCATAGACTTCAAGAGTACCGTGCTGCTTATCCCATTCATAAATCTTGCCCTTGCCATCGGTCCATCTTGGACGGCCAGAAACGTTCTTGGCTTCTTTTAGGCCTGGGAACCCGGTTATCTGCTCAGGCGACTTAGGAGCAGGATAATATTTTTGATCTGGATTTCCATTGATGGCGACGATGATGCCGGTGCCGAACAGAGCCTTGTCGGCAATATCCATCATCTCCTGCTCGCCGATCTTCTTCGTCCCGGCATCCGTGATCGTGAACCCCTCCTTAACGGCGAACTCACCGGACGGAAGACGGTCGATCACATAGCGCGTCTCCTCGCCTGTAGGACTGATTACGGACAGTGTCTTCTCGAATGTCGCCCCGGAGCCACGCAGGACGATCTTCGTCCCGTCATCCTCGACGATCTCTCTGTTGAGCGAACCACCCGTCGAGTTGGTCGACGCGATCAGGAAGGCGCCTGCGAGAGCCAGGGTCCCGGCTCCAGCGGCAACACCAGCCTCATAAATCACCGCAAGCGCACGGCTCGCGAGCTGTCTATCGATCGGCATCATCGTGCCGTCGATGGCGATGGTGCAGACACCCTGTGCATAGGCCGGCGTGAACAGCAGGTCGTGCATATTGAAGCCCTGGCGTCCGACGCAGCCGACCACCGCATCTTGAACTTCTTTCTTGGCGATATTTTCCTTGATCGCCTTGAGCTTCCTGCCGTCTTCCGCAGAAACCTCTCCTTTCTTCACTTGCTGATCGATCATTGCGTCGGCAGCTTGGTCGAACGTCTTACCAGTGAGGTCGAGAGCCTCGGCTGTGTCACGTATGGCTTGCTTGATGGTAGTCGGGACGTCGGCCAAAGCCTGTGGCAAGCGAGCGAAGTTCTGCCGAATTCCTGCAAAGTCCGTAACGGCTTCCTTGATGGCATCGGACGACACATAGACGTTGACGCCCTCGCGGCGGTCCTTGGTGATCACCTGCGCCTGCGTCACGTCGCGGTTGATGCCCTTGACGTCCTGCTTCTGCTTGGCCTCGTTGCGGACCGTCACCGTGCCCGCGCCGACGGTTGCACGCGTCGTCTGCTCGCGGTCATGGCTGGCGTACGAGCCCTGAACCGTCACCCCCGGCAGCTGGCCCGGTGTGCCCGGCGTCGACACCCCCACCTGCCCCGAGACCGAGCTGCCCCGGTCGTGGTCCCGGAGGTCCTTGTACCCGAGCGTGCCGGTGTCGAGCGTCAGCTGACCCGTGGCGGCGTTGAGCACCGCCCCGTTCAGCTGCGTGTGCTTCTCCACCCGCGCGTCGAGCCGGTTGGTGGCATAAAGCCCCGTCTGCTCGCTCACCCACGCCTTGTCCGACGAGCCGCTGCCGCCCCCGACGTTCACCGAGGCCGAGGACGGGCCGATCAGCCCCACCGTCACGCTGCCGCCCACGTTCATCGACGAGGTGCTGCCATGCGCCTTGTCCTGGCGTGAGGTCACGGTCAGGTTGCGCCCGACGTCGAGCACGATGTCCTGCGCCTTTACGGTCGCGCCCGCGAACGTCGCGTCCCGCCCGGTGGTTGCCGCGACCTTGCCGCCGGCCTTCAGCTGCGCGTTGACCTGCGTCTCGCTCCACGACGACGCGTTCGCCCGCGACAGCCCGCCCTCGGCCGTCAGGCCCAGCGTGAAGCCCGACGCCCCGGCGCTGGCCGCCACTCCCACGCCGGCATGCCAGTCCGACGAGGAGGAATAGGTCGCCGTGGAGGACCGGGCGCTCTCCACCTTGAGGTCGCGCCCGGCCGTGAGGGTGATGTCCGTGACCACATCGGCCTGGGTGCCGACCAGCCGGATGTCCCGGCCCGCGTTCAGGCTGAGCGAGCCCGCCTTGATCGTCGTCGGCACCGCCGTCACCGAAACCGACTGGCTCGTGGCGCGGGAGCCGGAGGCGCCCACGGTCGCGCTGACGCTCACGGTGGGGTTGGTGAGCTGCTTGATGCCGTCGAGGGCCTGGAGCGTGCCGCTGGCGATGCCGATCGCCTTCAGGCCCGCATTGCCGTGGCCGGACGTGAAGGTGGCCGGCGCCTGCTGGAGCTGGCGCACACCTCCTTGGCCGATTGGTACGAACTCTCGCGATTGAGCCCCGCCAGCAGCGCGATGTCGTCATCCACAGTAATAGGCACGCTCCGCTGACCACCAGCCGGGTTGAAGCCCCCCTATACCACTTAAAACAGTCAAGTTTTACGGCTCGATTTAAAACTTCTACTTCTATATTTACATGCTAGAAATACGGCAATTAATATAATTATAGTTATTAAAGCCCACCACTTAAAGAATTGCTCAGCAATCCTGGCATCACCCGCGGCTTCGCCATCCACTCCTAGCAGTTGAGCCAAAAAGTATTGTTGAGGCATCAGGCTTCCGTAAGCTGTTGCCATAATTAGCAATGCCAAAACCGCTGAACCCGCAACACATAGCAATGTTGCGAGATATACCTTCTGTGCTCGCGAATTTAAAAAATACATCAGCGAAGCAAGTATAACAGGGGCTACGCTTAATGCCACGAACAAAGGACGCTCATCCGTTAATGGCAGCGGGACTAGAAGACAGCCCCATATCAAGAGAGCTATCACATAGGCCAACACATACCGGACTGATTCGAATATCATCTTTGATCAATCCCTACCGTTGGTGCTCTTTTGTGCCGGGTAAACAATTATCGTACCGAATACCTGTTTATCACTCCCAGGTGCAAAATTCGGCTGCCCACCAAGCAATTGCTGCCTAAGTTGAGTAAAATCCGCCATATAGCATAACGTAATGCATCCTTCACTTACGCTGCCTGGATGCAGCCTGATGGAATCTCTCGTTACATCACCCACTGGCACCCTACCCGACAGCGTCTCTGCCGACACAAGCGTAAACCAATTATTTTTGTCGTTCCCACCTAGTGATCGGAATGCATCTTTTAGCCATCCAAGTGTTCCTCCAGATTCTCGCGCTACGAGATAGTATGCACCTGGAGGAACGGCTCCAACAAAGGGTACATTTACTCTTGTGGGATCGTTTATTGCATCACCTTGCCCCGAAAAAGCCGGGTAAGTAACCCTTGTACCGCCAGGACCGCAGTCAAGGCAAACAAGCTCGCTTCTTTCCTTCCCGTTAAGTTCGTATTCGAGCGACTTTCCCAGGATCTGCACATATGTGTCGACGCAACGTTCTTTGTCCGCCGGTGAAAACGGAATGTAACGTCCGTCCGATGTTTTCACACCGCAGGTTTCTGCCGCATGAGCAGGCGAGACAAAAATATTAAAAAGATTGAACGTGTGACTCTGACATTGAGAAAGCTGAGTGACGATATCTTCGTCAGTTAGCTTTCCCTGTTGTTTGGCGTCGGCCAGATCTTGGAATGTCTTGTTGCCGCCCTGACCAAGCTTGGAGAACACCCCGGTCGAGATTTGGCTCAGGCTCTTGCCGACGAATTCAACTGCTTTGATAGCCTCTCGAACAGACGAGTCGGATACGTAAACACTTACTCCCTCGCGCTCATTTTTTGTGATCACCTGAGCCTGATCCACGTCTCGATTGAGCGCCGCAACATCCTGCTTCTGCTTGTCCTTGTCACGGACGACGATGGTGCCCTCGCCGATCGTGGCGCGCGTCGTCTGCTCGCGATCGTAGCTGGCGTAAGAACCCGACACCGTGCCGCTCGGCTCGCCGGGTTGGCCCGCCCCGTTCGGCTGCGTGCCGATCCCCAGACCCACCTGCCCCGAGACCGAGCTGCCCCGGTCGTGGTCCCGGAGGTCCTTGAACCCGAGCGTGCCGGTGTCGAGCGTCAGCTGGCCGGTGGCGGAGTTCAGCACCGCACCGTTGATTTGCGTATGCTTGCCCACCGTCGCGGTCAGCGTGCCATCCGCGAACAGCCCGGTCTGCTCGCTCACCCAGGCCAGATCCGACGTGCTGCGGCTGCCGCCGCCTGAGACCGACACCGAGGACGGCCCCACGAGCCCGATCGTCAGCGAGCCGCCGATGTTCGACGAGGACGAGCTGCCATGCGCCGTGTCCTGGCGCGAGGCCAGCGTCAGGTTGCCCTTGACGTCCACATCGATGGTCGCCCCCTTGACCACCGCCCCGGCGAGCGTCGTGTTCCGGCCCGAACCGAGGTGGACGTTGCCGCCCGCATTCAGGTGCGTGTTGAGCTGCGTCACGCTCCAGTCATGGGCCTTCGCCTGCGAGGCTCCGCCCTCCAGGTAGATGCCGCCGCTGCAGCCGCTCGCCGCGCTGCAGCTGCCGCCCAGGCCCACGCCGACGTTCCAGCTCGAGGACGACGAGGACGAGCCGGCGGTCGACTGCGCGCTCTCCATCGTCACGTGCCGCTTGGCGTCGATCGCGATGTCGGTCGCGATCTTCGCCTGCACGCCCTGAAGATGCACGTCCCGCCCGGCCGTGAGCACCAAGGCATTGCCCTTGATCGTGGTGCCAACCGCCGTGTTCGACCACGCCACGCTCTGCGTTTTCGAGCCGGAGGCGCCCACCGTCAGGGTGGCGCTGATCGTCGGGTTCGACAGCGACAGCGCGCCCTGCGTCAGGTTCAGCGCCGCGCTCATCGTCCCGATCGCCTTGAAGGCCGGGTTGCCGTAGCCGGAGCGCGCCAGCTCCGGCGTCTGGGCGATCTGCCGCAGCGCCCCGCTCACGTTCTGGCTCACCTGCAGCTTGATGCCGGCGAACACCTCCTTGTTGGTCTGGTAGGAGCGGTCGGTGTCGGTGCCGGCCAGGATCTTGTTGTCCCGGCCCGCATCGATCTTCACCTGGCCCTTCCGCGAGGCGATCGTCGCCGCCACGATGGTCGAGTCGCGGCCCGCATGGATCGAGATGCCCTCGTCGCCGCTCAGGATCGAGCGCGCCACCCGGGTCGCCGCCTGGCCATTGCTCATCGAAGAGCCGTGATAGCCCGCCTGGATGCCGAAGCCGCCGTCGCCGCCCGACACGTGCACGCCGATGCCGCTGACCTTCCTGGTGAAGGTTTGCGCCGCCTCGTGCTGGCCGGGATCGATGTTCACATCGCGCTTGGCGTCGATGAGGATCTGGCGCTTGGCCGTGACGGCCGAGCCCTCGATGTTGACGTCGCGTGCCGCCTTGACGTTGACGTTGCCGTCCTTCGACGAGATCGACGAGGCGATGTTGGTGCCGATGCTCGTCGTGCCGGCCATGGAGGTCTTGCGGTAGATGTCGAACCCGCCATCGCCGAAGAACAGGCCGACGCCGCTCTTCTTCTGGGTGAAGGACGAGTCTACCGTATCCTGGACCGACTCGATGTTGACCGAGGCCTTCGAGCCTTTGACACGCTTCCCATCGGCATCGTACCCGGCAAGGAGATTGACGTTCTTCTGCGCCGAGACATGGCTGCCGGCCACCGTCAGGTCGCCCTTCTCCGTGCGGATGTTCACGTTGCCCTTTGACGAGGAGACCAAGGAACCGCGATTGGTCTCGGTCGCCAGATTGCTAGAAAAACTCGAGCTCTTGAAGAAGCCGCTCTTCTTGCCACCCGACGCGAAATCCTCCGTATCGACCGCCACCGCAACGGTCACACCTTTTTTGCCGACGAGATTGATGTCGTCTTTGGCCGTGACCGTGGAGCCGATGATCTCGATCTTCTTTTTCGCGCTCATGGAAAGCGTGCCGCCGGAGGAAACGAGCCCGCCGATGTTCTTGGTTGTGCTGGCGGTGCTCCAGTTCTTGCCGCCGGCGACCGTCGTCGTGGTGACGATCTTCTGTGTCTCGATGTTGATGTTGCCGCGGGCGTTGAGCGCAAGGGAGGTGCCGGCGAGCATGGTGCCGCCGCGATTGGTGATGTCCTTCTTGGTTTCGATATAGAGGTCCTTGGCGCTGACGACGCCGCCCGTTTGCAGCTTGCCGTCGATCACCTTGCGCTCGTTCACGAACTCCTTGGCAAAGATGTTCAGGCTTGCGGTCGCCAGGACGGTGCCGGTGTTGGTGACCTTGTCGCCCTTGATCTCGACATTCTCCCCGAGCACCGTACCGGCGCCGGGCGTATAGGCGTATTTCTTGAGATCCTTCTCAGGCAGGATCAGCTCGGGCACCAGCACGCGCTTGCCGCGCAAGATCTTCCATGTGTACCAGAGGATCGGCTTCGTGACCTTCTTGCGCTGCGCCTTGCTCAGCGTGTCTCCGAGCTTGACGCCGGCATTGGCCTTCAGGAAATCGACGGTACCCTGATAGAACTCCTCCTGCTGCTCCTTCGGGTTCTTGTATTTGGGATCTAGGATGGCGCGCCCCGTCTGCTGCACCAGTGCATCCTGGATAAGCATGCGCTCCGCCGCCGGATCTGCGAAGAAGGTCAGGTTCGTGGTACCGGCTCCGACCGATGCGAAGATCCAGCTCGGATTGCGGTCCGCGCTGGTGTCGAAGGGAACCGCGTAGAGAAAGCTCACCTTGCCGATGACCCGTGGACCGGAGGTGGCGATCGGCTGTCCATGGGCAACGACACTCGCGGTGATGTTTTGGCCATCCTTGCCGGCAACGCCGGCGTTCGTCGCCACTGACGCTGGATCGTAGACGTTGCCTTCCCCTTGGCTAAAGCCGGCTCCGGCCAGGTTGAAACCGTTCGTGAGATTGATGCTGGAGGGAGGAATCCTAGGTGGCGCGTTGCCGATGTTCGGGTTGCCAATCCGTACAACGTTACCGCCAATGATGACCGTGCCGGCTTGAATGGTGCCGGTGTCCAGCGTGAGTTGGGATATATCGGCCTCATCAGCAGCATACATGAGGGCTTGCTGACTGTTCTCGGTCAGATTCTTGATGGATGATGCCCGCAAGAAGAGATCGCCTCCCGCGGCACTCATCGTCGAGCCACGGTTCTCGATCGTTCTGGCCCGCCCTTTGATTCCATCGGCCACGGATTGAATCAGCGCTCGTTTGACTGAACCATCGGCTTTGACGACATCCGTATTGATGATGCCCTCGAGCGCAGACAGAGTAATGTTTCCCTTCGCCAGGATGGTGGAGCCATAGTTCAGAATGTTTGTATAGGCATCGAGAACCAAGGTGCCGCCAGCAGAAATCGTACCTGGATCGGATCCGTTGCTGGTTCCGTTTCTGATCGAACCTGACCATGAATCAAGGGTCACATTTCCTTCGGCCGCAACGACATATGTATTGATAATATTGCCATATGTCTGAAAATTGAGGTTCCCTTTTACTTTCAAGTCTCCCGTGAAGGTGTATCCCTGCCCATATAGAAAGACATTGAGGTCCTTACCGAAGACGAACAGCCCCGTATCGCGCGTATCACGTGTGAGGAAGGCTTGATTGATCGTATCAGCATTGATCGTCGCAGACTGCTCAGCACGAATTTCGCTATTCAGATCATTATTTACCCGACCTGCATCGAGGCTCACGACGGGTGCTGAGATCAATGCGTAGTTCGCCGCACTTGCACCACGATTTTTAATGTCTCCGGCATAGAGACTAACGGATGCTGCTCCGACAATATGTCCTTGATTGAGTATAGAGCGGACATAGTCAATCGAAACCGCGTCTGCCTGTATCCGCCCACTGCTTTGATTTATGAAATCGAGATTACCCGCAGCAGAATTAGTGGTATTAACACTGAGTGTCCCTCTTGAAAGAATCTTTCCTGAATTGACGAGCACTCCCAAAGCGCGGACGTCGATGAGGTTTGCGCTTTCCAGGGTGCCGAAATTACTCAACTCTCCGCCAGCCGCAGGAGAGTAGATTGAAAGATAATTTTCCCCGTAGACAGTGCCCCAGTTTCGAATTGTGTTTGGCTGTAACGCAGAACCGTTCAAATCGACGTTATAACCCTTGATAGATGCGCCAGCTAAATTGATAATATTTGATGCAGTAACGGATAGTTGCGAAACCGCTTCCAGGCTCCCTGCATTTGAGAAGTCTGATACAGATAGATCTATATTAAAGGCGTTGAGAGCTGATCCCGTAAGCCCAACATATCTGGGACCAGAGTACGAGATCCCGCTACTGGCGACCACCTCTCCCGCATTGGTGAATCCGTTTGGTAGTGTAAGAGCAAGATCCCCATTCACGGAAATCTTTCCAGTGTTCGATAGCGTCCCCGGCACATTGAGAGTAAGGCCGGCATTCGTTGTCTGCAGCACGCCCTGATTGGTCAGGTTAGAGCCAATCGTCAGGTTCATCGCGCCGCCGCTGATCACACCGATGGTGTCACCGCTGGACGGGCCGTTCAGGATGTCACTCGCCGACAGGGTCAGCCGGGTCGTGCCGGCGACCAGACCATAGTTCTGTAACGCTCCTGCGATCGTTGCCGTGACCGTGTCCGCACCCAGGCTCGCGCTGGTCGAAGCATTCGAGAACCACGGCGCCGTCAGCGTCAGATTGTTCCTGGCAAGGATATCGCCGGAATTCGTCACCCCACCATATGCGTTAAGGGTAAGGGAGCCCTCAACTCCGATGATGCGCCCGGAATTTGTCGTTGTTCCTACGGCTGTGACTGTTAGGGCATTGTCGCCAGTGATGTTCCCCTCGTTCGTGAGAATGCCATGAGCTGTCACGTTCGCGCTCGCTCCGCCGAGGACGGACGAGGCTCCCCGATTCATGAGTGAACCAGCATGCACGGTCAGCGAATTTGCGCCGAGGATTTTACCGGCATTGTCGATCTGGATGTGTCTCGTATCTGTACCAAGCTTGGTCACCTTCGATGAGAGTAGGGCTTGCGCGGTGGCAGCATAAGATGCGGCAGCGACGGTCAGAGCCTCGCCTGCCACCATCGAACCATCATTGCGCACCTGGTTGGCTGTAACCGTGCCATTCCGCTCCGCCAGCATGCTGCCAGCGTTGCTGAGGTTCCCGACGTAAATCGTGATGTCATTCGCAGCTTCGATTGAGCCAAGATTGTTCATACTCGCGATGGCATTGGCCAAGGTTCCGAGCTTGATCGTCTCCCCCAGGATCAGGCCCGCATGGGTGTTTGCGACGGTCGGGCCATTTTCCAGCCGGCCGGCCTGGATGTCCACGAGGGTCGCGCCCGAGACAAGGCCGAAGTTCTTGAACACGCCGTTCCCGAGGCGAACGGTCAGCGTCCTGCCCCCCAGCTGTCCTTGGGCCGCTGCGGTATAGTTTACCGCATTCAGGCTCAGGTCGTCATCGGCGACAATGGCACCGTTGTTCTGCACATTGGCGGCGGTGATCCGAAAATCGGGCAACGCGGCATCGCCTGTTGCGCTGATCATGCCGTCATTGACGAGATCGCCAGCGGAGGTGAGCACGATGGTCTTGCCGACAAGTGTTCCGGCATCGCTCTGCGGCACCGACGGTCCGACCTTGATGGTTCCGGCATTAATGCTCAGGGAATTCTCCGCATTCACAAGACCCTTGCTCGTGAATGCTCCGGACACGCCGATCGTTACGTTCGCTCCGCTGACACGACCGCTCGCGGATATGCCGTCGAAGGCGGCAGCGTTAATCGTCACGGCGCCATGAGCGATCAGGTCGGCACCGCTCGTAACCTTGCCGGCTGCCGTCAGTGTCACGTTGCCTTCGCTGGAAAGCAGAGACCCCGGAGAGGTCAGGTGGCCTTGCGTCGTGATCGATAGATCTGTGACGCTGCCGATCGTTCCTTCGTTCAGGACATCCCCGCCAATGGAAAGAGTGCTCAGGCCCGCGTTCATCGCACCGGTCGCACGATTGGACAGGGAGGCGGCGCTCGCGGTGAGGCGCTGTTCACCGAGAATGTGACCACTGTTCTCCAAGGCTCCTGAGACGATCAGATCGGCGGTCAGGCCGGCAAGAACGGCGGCGGCCGAATTGGCCCGGTAGCCAGCGGCCGTTACTTTCAACGCACCCCCAGTTTGGATGAGATTATCGTTGGCAACCGTACCGCCCGCCACGATCTTGAGGGTCTGATCGGACACGATCTGTCCGAGATTGGTGAGATCGCCGGCGATCTTGAGGGTCAGATCCTTGCCGTAGATGACGCCGGTTTCGGTATTGGACAGAGTTCCGGCGTCGATGAGGGTGCTGATCCGGCCGTAGAGAATGCCGGCATTGACGATCGTATTCGAGGACGACAGGACAATGTGGTCGAGTGCAAGCTGCCCCCCGGCCGCGTTCGTGTAGGTGTTGCGGACCGACAGGTCGAGATTGCCGTAATCGAGAACTGTCCCGTTGATCAGATCGCCTTTCGCATCGATCACGATGCGGTTTAGGGCATCGAAGGCCGTGCCAGTTCCCAGCTCGACCGTCCGGCCAGCGACTTTGACGCTGTCGACGCCGGCGACGATAGTGGTGTTGTCGATCCGCGCCTCGTCGAGACCCATCACGGACACCGCGCCGCCGCCGATCTTCAGATCGATGGTCCGCAACGAGCGTCCCTCAAGCATGACTTCGCCATTGGCGGCGATCGTTCCTTCAGCGACAAGCTCTCCACCGGAGACCAGGCTGATGGTGTTGCCGGCCTGCAGGACGCCGCGGGTGGCAAGTGACTGCAGTGCCTCCAGGACGACGGCATCATTGGCTGCCAGTTCGCTGTTCAGGCCAACCTTGATGCGCTTGCCCGAGACAGAGATCCTGCCGAGTGCCTGATTGTTGCCTGTCAGAGTGACCTGACCATCGGCTGTGAGCGTCACATCGCTCTTCGCATAAGACGCGGCGAGGCTCAGGTCCCCGGACGAGCGGATCGCGACCTCTCCGGATAAGGCCTCGAGCTTTCCGTTCAGTTGAATACCGAGATCGACGTCGCGCGAGATAACTGAGACGGTGCCAGCCTTGATCCTGCCGGCGGCGCCGGAGCGGATGGCTGGACCGGTGATAGCAGGCAGCTGGGACGGGTTTTTGGTGATGGCCGTGTCGCCCGCCAAGTTGTAGACCATGCCGCCGGCTCTGAGGCGCACGGTTTCCTTGGCCTCGACGGGGCCCTTCACTTCGATCTGCCGCCCGATGAGGGCCACGGCATCGAGGGGCTTGCCGCCGCTGGACAGGCCCTGCCCTGCGATAGAGACCTTGCCGCGCTCGACGTCGAAGCTCACGGTGCCTCGTCGATAATCGGGCAGCGGCGTTCCGGTCGACAGGGTCACGCGGTTGCTGTTGATGAAGGTGCAACCGACGCAGCCGACGCCGTTGGGGTTCGCGATGATCACATCGGCTTTCGAGCCGAAAACCTCGGTCGGCCCGTTGAGCGTCGAAGCGGCCGCGCTCGTCACCTCGTTGAGGATCACCCGGGCCGGGCGGCTGCCGACGAGATTGGGATTGGCCGTGACCTTGCCGCCAATGATGGACGTGCCACCGAGCTTGGAATTGTTGAGGATGACGCCACGGGTGTCGATGTCGTAGCGCTGGAACTTGTTATGCGAGATGCCGCCGAACGACGGCTTGGTGATGTCGACCAGGGGCGTGCCGTTGGCCGATGCGCGGACCTTCGGCTGGAAGGTGATTGGTGCGCGCGGGTCCTTGATGACCTGTGCGTTGGCGAAGGGCGCCGAGAGCGACGTGGCGAGAGAGACGCAGGCCAGGGTAAGGCCAAGACGACCCCAAAGTCCTTGCCGCATTCTGGTGCTGAGCACTCCCGAATACACCGCCACATCTGTGTGAGCAACATCCCGTTTCGCCATAGCCCCCGTCTCCCTCTCCTGCCGCTTCGGCCGGCAGGCCGACTTATGGAAGTCCAGGAGCATCCGGACCGGATCCTCCTGGGCAATCGATCTGTTTAAGGGATTGCCTTCCAGGCTCGCGCTTCGGCCTGAGCCTTCTCGACCTCGGCCGGAGCCAGAGCAGCGGAGACCCGCTGCAGCGCTTCGCTCGCCTGCGGGTGCTGGCGGGCCGAGGCGAGGTTGTAGTAGAGATGCGCCTTCGCGAGATCGGGCGTGCCGCCGTTGCCGGCTTCATACAAAGCACCAATCTCGAACAGCCCGACCGGGTTGCCCTTCGCCGCCGCCTTCTCGAAATAGGCGCGCGCCTTGCCGGCATCCTGCTGGACGCCCGTTCCATCGCGATAGGCATAGGCGAGCGCGTTCATGGCGCCGATATGGCCTTGCTCGGCAGCCTTCTCGTAAAATCCGATGGCTTTGGCGGCATCCTTGTCGCCCCCCTGCCCTTGCGCGAGAAGTCCCGCGCAGTTGAACTGCGCGTCCTGGTCGCCGAGATCGGCTGCCTTGCAGATCGTCTCGCGGGCGGCCTTGTAGTCCTGCAGCACGCCTTCGCCACGGAACGCCATCAAGCCGATGCGGTTCAGAGCCTTCGCGCTACCCTTATCGGCCGCCGCGAGATAGAGCATGCGCGCCTTCTCGGGATCGGCCTGCAGGCCCACACCGAGTTCCAGCATCCGGCCGAGATAAAAAGCGCCGTCCGCCTTGCCGGCACTGTAGGCTTCGTTGAAGGATTGGAGCGCGGCTTCGTAGTTGCGGGCCTCAAGACTGGCGAGGCCGTCCTTGAGCGGATCGCCACTGGACGCCGGTGCAGCAGCTGCGGGTGCCGGCGCGACCGGCTGGCTCTTCTCCTGGGGCGGCTTCGCGGCGGGCGCTTTGGTCTGGGCGGATGCCACTGTTGCAATGGCACAGATCGCAGCAGCTCCAAGCGAGAGGCGCAGGTTCATCGATGAGACTCCTTGTCGTCACAGCAATTTTACGGAGAGGGTGAGATAGGCTTCCGGCGAATGCCGCTTTTTGCTGGATCCGCCACCACGCCGGAACACGGGTTCACCGACGCTGACATCAAGCTTCACGCGGCCATGGCGGTAGCGGATGCCGCCGCCGATGCTGGCCCGCTGCAGATCGTCCCGGTTGGCGATGTCCTGTCCGAAGCCGTAATCGGAGAAGAGATACGGTTGCAGCCCGGATAGAACTTCGGCCAGAAACATCCAATCGTCCTTACGCTGGCCGAGCAGCGCGTCGACCGGTATGAGCGGAGCGAATTCGGATCGCAGCACGAAGCCGCGGTCGGCGCGGGACGCTGTGCTGGTAAAGCCACGCACGGTCGCCACCGATCCGAGCACCAGCTGCTCATCGGAATAGAGCGGATGCGCGGCCCATTGAGCGTTCAGATCGAGCCTGAGCAGGCCGATCTCGGGCAGAGACTTGGCCAGAGAGGCATTGCCGTCGATCTTCCAGAACTGCGCACGCGGCACGGAGCGGTCAATCGACGGTGGATCGTCGATCGCTCCGAGGATCGGAAACCCGTGCACCAGGCCCGCGCCATAGCTGAACTGCAGGCTCTCGAAGCTGCGCGTCTCCGTCAGACCCATGCGGCCGAAGCTGATGATCTCCGGTGTGAGGCCTGCACCGTTGATGTAGCGCTCGTTGCGACGCCATCCGAAGGTCGAATCGAGCGTGACTTGGCGGCTGCTCTCGCGATGGACCAGATACCCGAGGGTGCCGGAGACATTGCCGCCGCGCGAGAACATTTCGACACCGCGCGTAATCTCGCTCAGCGACTCCGAATAGCTGCCATCGACCGAGAAGGTGAACCGGCGGAAGGGCAGAGAGAACGCGGCCCGGGCCTCGTTCGAGTCGAGAGCGCCCGCATAGGACAGCCGCCAAGCGTCATTGATGCCGATGAGATTGTCCTTGGCGGCATCGATCTTGAGACGGTGCGGAATCGTGGCCCCAGAGCCGTTGAGCGTGACGCCATTGGTCTCGTAACCAAGGTTGAGACGGAAGGAATCCTCACGGTTGTTCTCGACCACGATGATCGAGGTTGCCGGCTGCTCGCCGGGCTCGAGCTTCGCCTGGGCGCGCGCTGACGCCACGCGGTTGATCTGGTCGATGCCCTGCTGGACCAGATCCATCTGCACCACGTCGCCCGATCCGGTGATGAAGCTCATCCAGAGCTTCGGATCCGTCTCGAGGTCGCGCGGCAGGATCTGGAAATCGTCCAGGGGATCGTCGAGACGGTCGAACAGGGCGGACAGCGCCGTGAGTGTCCCCCATACGCCCTTCACCGCGACAACCTGGTTCCAGCCCTTGGACATGCGCTCACGGAACGGCAGCGCCTCGTCGCCTCGCCCCTCCCGGTAGACCACCTTGTCGATCCTCCCGGCGACGATGTTGATGACGAGACGGCGGCTGGCGCGGATGTCCTGCTCGGGCAGGTAGCCCTGCGTCGTCACATAACCCTGATCCGCATAAGCCTCGTTGACCACAGCGAGCAGGGCCTTGACTTCGTCATTGCCGACGCAGCCAACAGCAAGCGGCGAGAGCTTCTGCCTGAGGGCTTCGGCATCGATGAAAACGACGCCGCGCACGTCGATCTGGCGCACGGGCGAGCAACCGGCCGACTTCTGTGTTGTCGACTTGGTCGCGAACGTCAGCACAGGTCCTTCGGGCTCAGGCTGAGCGGTGGAAGCGCGTGCACTCGCCGCAGCCGTGAGAAAGCCCATGAGCGCGATGGCCGCACCATAGACCCGGCGCGGAAGGCCCTGCTCCTTTTGAGTGAACAGCGGCATGACGGTCACTCGAACAGGAAGCCGAGCAGGCCGATATGGCTCGTGCCGCCGAGGAAGATCGCCTTCGGGGGATCTTTGACATCAGTCCCGCCAGAAATCACGGTCGCCACTTTCCCCTCGATGAGACCGCCTTCGAGGACGACCGGTTGAGGACTCTCGACCGTCACGGTTCCGGTTGGCGCCAGGAACATGCCGCCGCTCGGCGACAGGGACAGGATCGCCTTCGGTCCCGCGAAGCCGTTGAAGAGGCCCGCGGGACGTTCGGAAAAGTCTGGCAGGAACGTCGCCCGCGCGATCACCCGCGGCGCTGTGACGGACAGGTTGCCGTACGAGGTGATCTGCCCGCCATTCTCGACGACCGCGCTCGCCGTGATCGCAGCACTGCCGGCAGCGTTGATGACGCCGCCAAGGAAGCTCACGTTGCTCGAGGCACGGCTCCAGCATGTGAGGCCGCACTCCTTCTCGATCCGGTAGGTGCCGGCCGGGAGTCCCCGGTTGACGAGCGTGCCCGTGTTGATGAGAAGGGCGCCGTCCAGGGCATCGATCTCGCCTGAATTTGTGACCGCACCGGACTGGATGTCGACAGCCTCGCCCGAGATGTAACCTAGCTGGTTCGGGATCCGGGCCGTGCCGAAATCACCCGTCACGGTATGCTTGCGACGCCGGATCCCGAACAGCGATTCCAGAAACCCTGACTGGCGACGCTCCATCGTCTGGATGGGAGCCGTTCCGGCTCCGGATACGCCGGTCAGGTTATCGATCCTGCCGGCGACCCGCATCACAACGGTCGCGTTCGCCAGTAGCCGCCCCGTGTCGTTCAGGACATTGCGGCCGGCTTCCACGACAAGGTCGTCCTTCGACGCGAAGGCAATCGCCAGTCGCTTGCCGTTCTCGCTCAGCAGCTTGATGTCCCGCGCGGTCTTCAGTGTAACACCGCCCTTGGCGAGCGGGTCGTCCTCCGCGCGTTGGGCGCCGGTCACCTGCCCCAGAAGCGTAATGTCGCCGGAGTTCGCGACCAGGCGGACGGATCCCGACACCGCGCTGACGGTGCTTTGTCGGGACGCACTGTTGCGGATGTCGATCGCACTCGCTTCGATCTTGAGGCTCTTCTCGGACTTGAGCGTTGCGCCCTTGGTCGAGACCTTGCCGTCGGCGGAGATCGTGAAGTCGCCGATGGTGGCCTGACCTTTGCCGGCATAGCTCACGCCCGCCCCGCGTCCATTGACGGCAATGCGCACCCGGCTGGCCGACAGGGAGCCGCGTGGCGTCACGTCGACGACGATCCCGTTCGCCGCGCCATCGAAAGCCCGGCGCCATGCCCAGGGGCGCAGCGTGGTCAGGGGCGACACGCTCGAGTCCAGCTCGACTTCGGAGCGTCCGCCAACCAGGGCGATGTCGGCGCTCGGGCTCACCTGTTCATTGCTGACGGGCCCATCGATCTTCAGACGGCCTGCCACGAGCTGCAGGGTCGTCATTGCGCCCGAGAGCCCGGCGCCTTCGATAGCGATGTCGCCTGTCCCGGCGGTCACGACCGTATTGACCAGGCCGGCCGCGGCATTCTCGAACCGGACCTTTCCGCCCGAGAGCGCGACGCCACCGGTATTGATGAAGCGGCCGCCATCCACCGTAATCCCATTCGGATTGGCGACGACGACATGGGCGCGGGACCCGATAACCTCAATCGGACCGTTCAAGATACTCCGCCGGCTCGATGTGACCTCGTTGACGATGGTCGACGCATCGATGCCGCGGTTGTTGAGCTCGAGGCCGGGCTTCGGGGCCGAGAAGTCCGTATAGGTGTTGTGACTGATCCCGCTCGGATTGGCCGGAGCGATATTGACCTTGACCCGGCCCGTACTCGCGGTCGTCACGCTCGTGCGCGTTCCGCCATCCGGCGCGACCTGAGCTGAGACCGGGCTTGCACCCCAGAGCCCGATGAGCGCGACGAGAGACAGGGGCAGCCTCATGAGGAGCGCTCCAGGCGGGCCAGTGCCTCGGCGAATCCCTTGAGCGAGACGGTCACGTCAGCCGACTTGTCCTTCGCTGACCAGAGCCGGAAGCTGGCCAGCTTACCGGAGCGGAACTCTTTGGCGATCTGGCCGGACAGCGGAAAGCCCGCATGGCATCCGGCGGCGTTGCAGGTCTCGACCAGCACCTTATAGGGCTTCTTGCCGTCCACGCTCAGCTCAATCCCACGGGCGATGTAGCCGCCGAGCGGGATCGACACGATGGCCACCGGGACGCGTTGGTCGTCCCGAACGACGGTGAGCGCGAAGACAGTCTCCTCGCTGCCCTGAGCCGTGAGGCGCTGAACGGCCTGGCAATTGGTCTTCGAGGGCGGCGTGGATGACTCGGCGTGCAGAGTCGAGGAGCAGACGACCTCCCAATCCGCGAAACGCTCGGCTCGGGAAGGCTCCTGCGCCGAGGCTGCGGCCATCCAAACCCATAGGATGAATGGCCCCCATACGGCTCCCCGCGCTCTCATTTTGCCCCCACATATTGTGCTCAAACAGCTCAATTTCCGCGGAGGCGGAATAGGCCACTTCACTCTATGAACATTAGAGTATAACGTTTATAGATTGTAAAGGGGAAGTTTCCTACAGCCACGAGGAGCGGCATCCTGCCACGCTGGTACGACCGATCCTGGTTGGGAACAGCAAGAACAGCCATCGGATCGGCACATCGACAACATGTGGCTGCACATCGTTCTGGCAGGACCTGATGATTGAGCGCTTCGCGTCTCCGGCCGCCGAAGCGCGGCGCCGCCCGCCGCGCCCGGCCCGAGGCCCTTCGCTCCCGCATCGCCGCCCGTCGTCTCCGCACCCGCCGCCGCGGTCGCCGGTTCTTTCCCGGAAAAGAGCGGCAAGTTCCGGCGAGAGCCGCGGAAAGATGCCGCCGCTACAGTCCTTCTGTTCCCGATGGTTCGGACCCGATTGCGATTCCCCATCGGACGATGACACCACTCGAAATCGAAGGAACCTCGCCATGAGCAGCCATCACCTGCGCTGTACGGCCGCGGCCATCGGCCTCCTCGCCTCCGCCGCGATCCCCGCTCTCTCCGCCCTGGCCCATGAGGGCCACCAGCACAAGCCGCCGGCCGCGACCGTCGCCGCCGCTCCGGCCAGCGCCGCCGCTCCGGCCGCCGCCACACAGGGCGAGCCGAGCCTGGACGAGGTGCGCAAGGCCACCGAACGGTTCAGGGACGTCAACGTCGCCCTCTCCGAAGGCTACCTTCGCGATCCCACGGATGCGTGCGACACGGCGGAGATGATGGGCAGGCCCGCGGAACTGGGCGCCATGGGCATCCACTTCTTCCGCCCGGACCTGCTCGGCATCACCGCGCCGCCCAATCCGCGCGTCGACGGCGTCGGGACCCATACGGACTTCCGCAACCCGGCGATCCTCATCTACGAGCCGCAGGCCGACGGGTCGCTCCAGCTCGTGGCCGTGGAGAACCTCGTCTTCCGCAAGGCCTGGCACGCGGCGGGCAACCGCGAGCTCCCGAAGTTCCATGGAGTCGCCTACGACAGCATGGCGGACGACCCGGCGACCGCCGTCGACGAGGCGCACGGCTTCGAGCCGCATTACGACCGGCATGTCTGGATCTACAGGGAGAACCCCAACGGGGTGTTCGCACCCTACAACCCGAGCGTCACCTGCCAGCATCACCGCGGCGGCAGCCACCGGCACGCCCAGCGCTGACCGGCCGCGCCCTCTCCCCCTTGCCGGAGAGAGCTGGAGAGGGGGGTGCGGGCGCCTCGCTCCGGAATCGTGGCGCCGCCCCCCCCGCCCTGGCCCTCCCCCTCGCAAGCCGGGTGCTCCCGACTTGCGCATTGAGAGAGCCGATCCCGGGAACACCCGGGATCCGCGGGGAGGGAATGCGCCCTCTTCCCTCGCCCTCCGTCATTTCGGGGCGCCGCAGGCGAGCCCGGAAGCCATCACCCCTGCGGTGCAGGGCGAAGACGCCGCGGCGGCCGCCGTCCGGACAGGCGGGCCCCCCGAAGCGTGCCCCGCGACGGCAACGGCTCTCCCGCTGCGCGTCCCGGCAGGGTGCGTCCGCGATAATGTTCCGCTTTCGTTCTTGACAGCGGCGCCAAGCTCGGCTATATCGTGACGCATCCCGTCCCGCCGAGGGGCGCGCTCGCGAGGCGTCGCCGAATGCGGGGACGGGACCGGTCCCGCGCCCGCGCGCCACGCACGCGCCGGCCGCGGGCGGCCCCGGCACCGCCGGGGCTCCGGGCCGTCCGGCGCCGCCGGCGTTCGTCAACGCCGCCCCGCGTCCGGGCCATCCCCGGAGCCTCCGCCGCCGGTCCGCCGGAAAAGAACCGGGCGCGATGACGCTGCGGCTCATTGCCTTCACCCCTTCCTTCCCCCGAGCCGGAGCGACCCTCGTGCCCCCTCGACCCCGCCGCCCCTCCGGGCCCACGCGCCCGGAGGACGCGGCGGCGTGCGTGCTTCTCACGTCTCATCTCCGGCGGCATGGCCGGGCCGGTCCGGGGCGGCCCGCGCAATTCGCGACCCGGGGAGGGAGAGGGCAGGTGGCGGGCATGACAGCGGGCGCCAGCCCCGTTACAAGTCCCTCAGCCCCTCCTGCCGAACGGATCTTCCCGAGAATGGATCTTCCCATGCCCGCCAGCGTCACCGACCGATTCCTCCGCTACGTCGTCATCGACACCCAGTCCGACGCCGCGTCCTCGTCCCAGCCCTCCACGGAGAAGCAGAAGAACCTCGGCCGTCTGCTGGTCGAGGAGCTCCACGCGATCGGCGTCTCCGACGCGCATCTCGACGAGCACGGCTACGTCTATGCGACGATTCCGTCGAACAGCCCGAAGAACAACGTTCCCGTCATCTGCCTGTGCGCGCACATGGACACGGCGCCCGACTTCTCCGGCGCGGGCGTCAAGCCGCAGATCGTCAGGAACTACCAGGGCGGCGACATCCAGCTGCCGGGGGATCCCAGCCAGGTGATCCGGGTGGCCGAGCATCCGGTGCTGAAGGACATGATCGGCCACGACATCGTCACCACGGACGGCACGACCCTGCTCGGCGCCGACGACAAGGCCGGCATCGCCGAGATCATGGCCGCGGCCGAATTCCTGATGAGCAACCCGGACATCCGGCACGGCACGATCCGCATTCTCTTCACCACGGACGAGGAGATCGGCCGCGGGGTCGACAAGGTCGACCTCGAGAAGCTCGGCGCCGATTTCGGCTACACCCTGGACGGCGAGACGGCCGGCACCATCGAGGACGAGACCTTCTCGGCCGACGGGGTGGAGGTGGCGATCAAGGGCGTGGCGATCCATCCCGGCTTCGCCTACGGCAAGATGGAGAACGCCATCAAGATCGCGGGGGCCATCGTCGAGCGCCTTCCAAGGGACATGGCGCCCGAGACCACGAAGGGCCGCCAGGGCTTCATCCATCCCATCGCCGTCTCCGGCGTCATGGAGAAGGCGAACCTCAGCTTCATCGTCCGCGACTTCACGGAGGAAGGCCTCGCGAGCAAGGAGGCGCTCCTGGAGGAGATCGTGAAGGACGTGCTGAAGGGCTATCCGGGCTCCAGCTACACGTTCAAGGTCAAGCACCAGTACCGCAACATGAAGATGGTGCTCGACCGGCACCCGGAGATCGTCGAGCATGCGGTGGAGGCGATCCGCCGGGCCGGCATGACTCCGGTGCGCGGCAGCATCCGCGGCGGCACGGACGGCTCGCGCCTCTCCTTCATGGGCCTGCCCTGCGCCAACCTCTTCGCCGGCGGCCATGCCTTCCACTCGCCGCTGGAATTCGTCAGCAGCCAGGACATGGAGAAGGCGGTCCGCACCATCGTCGAACTCGCCAGGATCTGGGAGGAGCGCGCCTGAGGCTACCTGGGGCGCGCACGGGCCGCTCCGGCGCGTGCGCAGCCGCACCTTCTCCGCACGGCCGATTATCCGTCCCTTAACCAAACTGGCCTTTCATGGGGCGCAGTCGAGTTGACCTTCCGCGCACGGCGGCCGCACCCGGTCGGCGTGCCGTGCGCGGCGGCGTGTTGCGTAGAGTTCGCCATGGTGCACACACCCTATCCGTCAGGCGGGCGCGTCCGGCGCCGCGGCCGGGGCCGCCTTCTCCTCACGGCGGCGCTCCTGGCGCTCGCCGCCGGTCCCGCCGCATTCCTGATCCAGCACCCCGCCCGCACGCCCGCCCTGTCCTCCGCCGTCCCGGCAGAGCGGTCGCCCGCTGCGGAAGCGTCCGCCGCAGGCCGCATCTACGACCGGGCCGTCATGGACTTCACGCCCACCCTTGTCCCCGAGCGGCTGCGCCTCGCGCAGAACGCTCCGCTCGGCCCGTCCTTTGCGCCGCCCCCGGCGCGGCAGGAGCCGGCGCCGCAACCGGCCGTGGCCGCGGTGCCGGAGGCGGAGACCCCGCCGGTTCCGCCCATGCGGCTGGCTCAGGCCGAGCGGCCCGTGCCCCTGCCGGTTCCGCGACCGGCCGACCTGAGGATGCAGAAACCCGCCGAGGCGGCGCCTGCCGCCCGTGCCGCCGCTCCGGCGCGGAGCGTCGCACCGCCGGGCACGGCGCAGCCGGCCGCAGCGGCGGACGGCCCGTCGTTCATCGAGAAGCTCTTCGGCATCAAGCGTGCCTCCCCGCCCGAGTCCGCCCTCGCCTACGCCGCGCTGGAGAACGGAACGGGGAGCATCGCACCGGGCGCGCGGCTCGGCACCGGCGTCACGCCGGATGGCAGGACCGCCGTGTACGACATCAGCGCCAAGGTGGTGATCATGCCGAACGGGGAGAGGCTCGAGGCCCATTCGGGCCTCGGCGACAAGCTCGACGATCCGCGTTACGTCCACGTGCGGATGCGCGGCCCGACGCCTCCCGGCACCTATATCCTCACCGAGCGGGAGAAGCTCTTCCACGGCGTGCGCGCCCTGCGCATGACCCCGGTGGGCGGCAGCGCCGCGATCCACGGTCGGGACGGAATCCTGGCGCACACCTACATGCTCGGCCCGAACGGGGACTCGAACGGCTGCATCTCGTTCCGGAACTACGACCGGTTCCTCCAGGCCTATCTGCAGGGCGAGGTGAAGCGCATCGTCGTCGTGGCCGGGCACAGGCAGGACATGCTTCCCCGCCTCGTCGACTCTCCACCCGGCGGACGTTCGCGTTCGGCGCGGGCTACCTGACGAACGTGCGGCGAATGGCGTGGGCGCCGCTCACTCCCCGATGAGCTTGCAGCCGATCCTCACGGGCGCCTTCGCCGCTTCGGCCACCTCGCCTTCGAAGACGTCGCAGTCGAGGATGTTGTCCGGCCCCCTGCGGCGTGCCGAGTACACGTTGACGAGCACCTCGACCTTGCGGTCCTCGACCCAGTCGAGCCGGTTGCGGGGAACGACCCTGCCCGTCAACCGGGCGGAGCGGACATCGCTCTCCACTGTGACCTTCTCGTTGCCGAGAAAGATCCGACCGGTCTCGTCGGCCCTCTTCCGAGCCGCGGGCGTTGGCGGTCCCGAGAAGAACGCCGCCACGACGACGCCTTCCGAAAGCGAGGAGAGCTTCGCCGCCGCCTTGGGAGAAAACGAGAGGTCGACCGTGAGCCCGAAATCCGCGGCGACGGCCAGGGACGGGAGGACCATCATCATCGCCCCGGCCGCCGCGCCCATGTTCGATCTCCTGCCCATCCGTTCCCCCGTTCGCATGCGGCACGGCCCTCAAGTACAGGCACCCCGGTGCCCGTCAAGGTCCCGGTCGAACGGGGAACGGGCGTGCCGCTACCGGGCGCACTCTATCGGCACGCGGACGTTCGATCCCTGGATGAGGACGGTCCGGCAGGGAACCCCGTTGATGATCCGGATCTCGTTCGGAGTCGCATAGGGGAAGGGCGAGCCGGGAGTCCCCGAAACCGGCGCCCCCTGTTGCTCCTCGACCCGAATGCTCCCCGTCACGCCCGGCTCGAAGGTGCCGGTCGAGACCGGACCGGCGCACTCAATGGGCACGCGGAGATTGCCCGGCACCAGCAGGGTGCGGCAGGGCACGCCATTGATGATCTGCACCTCGTTGGGCGCCGCGTACGGGAAGGCCGAGCCGGGCGTCCCCTGGATGGGATTGGGCTGCGCCTGCGCAGCGGCCAGGCCGCCCAGGGTCACAAGACCGGCACCGGCGAGAATGGCGAGCTTTCTCATGGAGGCCTCCTGCTCGCAGACGATGACCATCACGCGGTGCAGGAGGCGCTGCGAATCGCCGGACTGCACGGCATTGCGGAATTTCGCCGGTCCTGGAACCGGCCGGCCCAAGGGGCCCCGCGTATCCCGCATGACCTGTTCGCGTCCACGCAGGACTAGCCGGGCCGTGCGGAACGTCCCTGCCCTGCGAGAGAACGGCCAAGGACACGGCGCATGCTAGGCCTGCGGCACGCCTCGTGCTTGGCCGGGGGGGCCAGCCTCTTGACAGATCAGGACAGCACGTGGGGACCGTCCCCGGGCGCCGGTAATACCGAAGCGCTCTTATTCCTGGCCGTAGGAGCCGCTTCCGCGGCTTAAACCGATTCACCTATCCTGAAGAGGAAGTCTACCATTGCGCGCCTGCCGGACCGGACGCGGCTGAATATCCTCCGTCGAGGCGACGCTATTCCGCGCCCCCGCCTGCCTGAATCCGCGAGAGGGACCTCCATGCGCGTGACGGACGAACAACTGATCCTCAGCATGCTGAAGCGCTTGCGGTTTCTTCGCGGCAGCCTGGAGGACGGGGCGGAACTCCAGCCGGACGGGGAATCCGGGGAGAACCCGTTCCGTCTCCGACAGAACGGAACGGTCACCGGCTCCGCCAGCAGCGGCCTGCCGACGGGAGAAAGCGCGATGCCGCCGTCCGGCGGAAGCGACGGGCCCGCCGATGCGCCGAGTTCCCCGAGCCCCGGCTTCGATGCGCCGCCGCCCAGCCACCTCGATCCCCTGCCGGCACCGGCTCCCTCGCCTGTCGGGACCTTGCGGATCGACGCCTCCCCATACCCGGTGCAGCCCGCCACCTTCGCCACCTTCTCCAGCATGTCGGCCATGGGATCGAACCTATCGGAGCCACAGGAGTCGAGTGCCGCGGCGGCCGCATCCGGCGCTCCCTCGCCCTCCTCGCCCCCGGAAACGGCCGTATCGCAGCCGCCTCCCACCGGAGCCGACGCTTTCCCGGACGCGACGGGCACGGCCGACGCGACTGCCTCCGGCACGGCAACCCGGACCTTCGCGTCCCCCATGGCCGCCCCTGCCGCATCCGGCGGTCCCGGCACGCAGTCCGCCACCGCCCTCAATGCCATCGTGCTCGAGAACCAGAAGCAGGGATCGCCGGAGAGCGAGTGGGGGCTGAAGGACGGCGTCGGCGACACCAACATCCAGGGCTTCGCCACCAACATCAGCGTCAATCACGGCCAGACCGTCGACTTCAAGATCGCGACCGACTCGACGAAATACCGCCTCGATATCTACCGCCTCGGGTATTACGGCGGCGCCGGGGCGCGCAAGGTCGCGACCATCGAGAAGAACCTGACGGCGGCGCAGGTGCAGCCGCACCCGATCGTCGACTATTCCACCGGCCTCATCGACTGCGGCAACTGGGATGTCTCGGCGAGCTGGGAAGTGCCGGCGGATGCGGTCTCGGGCGTATACTTCGCGAAGCTCGTGCGCGAGGACGGAACGCCGGGAACGAATCTGATCCCGTTCATCGTGCGCAACGACGAGGACCGGAGCGACATCACGTTCCAGACCTCCGACACCACCTGGACGGCCTACAATGCCTGGGGCGGGGCGAGCCTCTATTACGGGCAGGTTCCCCTCAACCCGGAGGACATGATCTCCTACATGCCGCCGAACTGCAGCTGCGGCGTGACGGCCATCGGCCGCGCCTATGCGGTGAGCTACAACCGGCCCTACATCACCACCGCGAGCCCCACCGGCGGCCCGTGGGACTTCATCTTCGGCGCGGAGTACCAGGCCATCCGCTGGCTCGAGCGGAACGGCTACGACATCAACTACATTTCCGGCGTGGATGCGGCGCGGGACGGCGCCCAGCTCCTCAACAGCAAGGTCTTTCTCTCCGTCGGCCACGACGAGTACTGGTCAGCCGAGCAGCGCGCGAACGTGGAGACGGCCCGTGACGCGGGCGTCAACCTCGCCTTCTGGAGCGGCAACGAGGCCTATTGGAAGATCCGCTGGGAGACGAGCATCGACGGGAACGGGACGCCCTACCGCACGCTCGTCTGCTACAAGGAGAGTCTCGCCCATGCCAATATCGACCCGTCGGCGACGGGCACGGGCACCTGGCGCGACCCCCGCTTCGCGGAGCCGGGTCAGGAGCCCGAGAACTCCCTGACCGGCACGATGTTCATGGTGGACTCGTACCGCAGGGATACGATCACCATTCCCTACGACATGTCGAAGTTCCGCTTCTGGCGGAATACCGACATCGCCAACCTGCAACCGGGCGAGACGGGGTCTCTCGTGAAGAACCTGCTCGGCTACGAGTGGGACTCCGACGTCGACAACGGGTTCCGCCCGGCCGGGCTGATCAACCTGTCCCTCTCCAGCGTGAGCGTGAACACGCTCCTTCAGGATTACGGCTCGACGGTCGGACCGGGAACGGCGACGCACAGCCTCACGCTCTATCGGGCTTCCAGCGGCGCCCTCGTGTTCGGCGCTGGCACCGTCTATTGGTCCTGGGGCCTCGACGAGAACAATTACGTGGAGGCGACGCCGGTCGATCCCAACGTCCAGCAGGCGATGGTGAACCTGTTCGCGGACATGGGCGTCCAGCCGCAGACGCTCCAGGCCAGCCTCGTCCTCGCCGCCGCGTCGACCGACCGCACCGCCCCCACCGCCACCCTCACCTTCCCCAATGGGACGACCGACATCTACGAGGGGCAGTACGTCACGATCTCCGGCACCGCGGCGGATGTGGGCGGCCTGGTGGCGGGGGTCGAGGTCTCGACGGACGGCGGCCAGAGCTGGCACAAGGCGACGGGTCGCGAGACCTGGACCTATACCTGGCAGGCCCCCGACAGCGGCACCTATCAGGTGCTCGCCCGCGCGGTGGACGACAGCGTCAACCTGGGTGGGGCGACGACGCCGATCTCCGTCACGGTGAAGCCGGCCCTGACCAGCAGCTTCTTCAACTTCTCGGACACGCCGACGACCCTGTTCAACGTCGATGCCCGCAGCGTCGAGCTCGGCATGAAGTTCACCAGCTCCGCCGCCGGGACCGTCACGGGAATCCGCTTCTACAAGCCGGCGCAGATTCTGGGGGAGCGCGTCGGCCATCTCTGGTCGTCCGACGGCACGCTGCTGGCGACCGCCACCTTCGACAACATGACCTATTCGGGCTGGCAGACGGCGACCTTCTCCACGCCCATCGCGATCGTGCCCGGCCAGACCTACGTGGCCTCCTACCACACCAAGTACTACTCGACGACGTCGAACTACTTCACCGCTCCCATCACCTCCGGGCCGCTGACCGCTCCGGCGAGCGCCTCGGTCTACGCCTATGGCGACGGCGCCCTCTTCCCGAATTCATCCGGCTACAACGCGAACTACTGGGTGGACGTGATCTTCGATCCGGGCCCCCAGCAGCCCCCCACGGCCAATGCGGACAGCGGCTTCACCACCAGCCGGGACGATGCGCTGACGATCTCGGCCGCGTCTCTCCTGGCCAACGACACCGACCCGAACGGCGACACCCTCGTCATCACGGGCGTGAGCGGCGCGACCAACGGAGCGGTCGCGTTCGATCCGCAGACGAACACCGTCACCTTCACGCCCGACGCAGGGTATGTGGGAAGCGCAGGCTTCACCTATACCGTCTCCGACGGCCATGGAGGCACGGCCTCCGCCAGCGTCGCGCTGACGGTGACGGATCCCAGTACGGCGCCCCGCTCGCTGTTCTCGCCCTCAGCCACGCCAGCGGTGCTCTCGAGCTCCGATCCGAACTCCGTCGAGCTCGGCATGAAGTTCCAGGCCTCCGTGGCCGGCACCGTGAGCGGGATCAAGTTCTACAAGGGAACGGGGGACACGGGCACCCACCAAGGCCGGCTCTGGACCGCCAGCGGCACCCTGCTCGGCACCCTCACCTTCGCCAACGAGACCGCGAGCGGCTGGCAGACCGCCACCTTCGCATCGCCCATCGCGATCAACCCGAACGAGACCTACGTGGTCTCCTACCACAGCAACGGCCGCTATGCCTCGACATCCAACTACTTCACGGCTCCGGTCACGAACGGGCCGCTGACCGCTCCGGCCGGCAACAACGGCGTCTATGCCTACGGCTCCACGCCCGCGTTCCCCACCAACAGCTACGGATCCGCCAACTACTTCGTGGATGTCCTGTTCAACCCCGCAGCGACGGAGAACCAGCCGCCGGCCGCGACGGCGGACAGCGGCTTCGCAACGGCGAAGGACCGCGCCCTGACCATCGCCGCGGGATCGCTCCTCGCGAACGACACGGACCCGAACGGCGACACCCTGTCCATCACGGGCGTGAGCAATGCCACCAACGGCACGGCGACGTTCAACGCACAGGCGAACACCGTCACCTTCACGCCCGACCCTGGTTACGTGGGAAGCGCCGGCTTCACCTACGCGATCGCCGACGGTCGCGGGGGAACCTCCTCCGCCTCCGTCAGCCTGTCGGTCGTCGAGGAGAGCGCGACGGCCGTGTCCCTGTTCTCGCCTTCCGCGACCCCCGCGGTGCTCTCGAACGCCGATCCGAACTCCGTGGAACTCGGCATGCGCTTCCAGACCAGCAGCGCAGGCACGGTGAGCGCGGTCAAGTTCTACAAGGGCTCGGGCGACACGGGCACCCACGAGGGACACCTGTGGACCGCGACCGGCACCCTGCTCGGAACGGTCACCTTCACCAACGAAACGGCCAGCGGCTGGCAGACCGCGTACTTCACGACGCCCGTCGCCGTGAACGACAACGAGACCTACGTGGTCTCCTATCACAGCAACGGGCGTTATGCCTCGACATCCAACTACTTCACGGCTCCGGTCACGAACGGGCCGCTCACCGCTCCGGCGGGCAACAACGGCGTCTATGCCTACGGCCCGTCGGGGCTCTTCCCGGCGAGCTCCTACAACTCCACGAATTATTTCGTGGACGTGGTCTTCAACCCCCTGGCGGCCTGAGCGATGACCCTTTCAGCCTCGACGAGACAGACCGGACGGCTCCTTCCCGTGACCGTCCTGTGCGGCTTCCTGGGCGCGGGAAAGACGTCGCTCCTCAATCATCTTCTCAACAACCGGGAAGGCAGGCGCGTCGCCGTCATCGTCAACGACATGAGCGAGATCAACATCGATGCCGATCTCATCCGCTCCGGCGGCGCGGACCTGTCCCATACGTCGGAGCAGCTGGTCGAGCTGACGAACGGATGCATCTGCTGCACCCTGAGGGACGACCTTCACAAGGAAATCGCACGGCTCGCCCGCGAGAACCGCTTCGACTATCTGCTGATCGAGGCGACCGGCATCGCGGAACCCCTGCCGATCGCGGCGACCTTCTCGTTCCGGGGAGAGGACGGCTTCGCGATCTCGGACATCGCGCGCCTCGATGCGGTGATCACCGTCGTCGACGCTCAAAGCATCCTCCGCGACTTCGAAAGCCGGGACCTCCTGCGCGAGCGCGGCCAGGCGGCGACGGAGGATGACGAACGCTGCCTTGCGGATCTCCTCGTCGACCAGATCGAGTTCGCCGACCTGATCGTCATCAACAAGGTCTCGTCAGTCGAGAGTACGGAGCGGGACCGGGTGCGCCGCGTCGTCCGGGCGCTCAATGCGGACGCCGTCGTTCTCGAAACCGACTTCGGCAAGGTCCCGGCCGGCCGGGTTCTCGACACCCGCCTGTTCCGGGAAGGAAAGGCGGCAACGCACCCCTTGTGGTTCAAGGAACTGCATGGCAGCGCCCATCACAGGCCGGAGACGGAAGAGTACGGCATATCGAGCTTCGTCTTCCGGGCGAGGCGTCCGTTCGACCCCGCGAGGCTGAAGGCCTTTCTCGACCGCCCCTTGCCCGGCCTGCTGCGGGCCAAGGGGCATCTGTGGCTCGCGACGCATCCGGACAACGTCGTGGAGTTCTCGGTCGCGGGCGCCCAGCTGCGCCTGAATTTCAAGGGCCTGTGGTGGTGCGCCGTGCCGAGGAGCCGTTGGCCCAACGTTCCGCCGTTCCTCGCCTATCTTCATGAGCGCTGGCATCCCGCCTGGGGAGACCGCCGCCAGGAACTGGTGTTCATCGGCAACGGCATCGACGAAGAGGGCGTTCGCGCCGGCCTCGCGGAATGCCTGGTCGGACCGGAGACGCATTACGACCCGACTGCCTATGCCCACCTCGACGATGGCGGCCTGGACCTCGGCGATCCGCCGGGGCTGCATGGCCATGGACCGGATGCGCCGAAGAACCCGGCTCTGCGTCTCGACATGGCCCTGGGCGCGCAATCCGCCCCTGCGAGGAGATGAGTCCCGCTCCGGGGAACCGATCCCCATCCTCCGTCGGTAGATGCGAGGCCAATTCGACGAATGCGATTTGCCTTGCCATCGGCGCGTCCGTCGCTATCGTCCGGCCTCCGGCGAGGCTGCCTGCCGCCCTGGCGGCCTCCAGAGTGGAGCAGACGCCGCGCGCGACCCTGAGCGCTACGCATTCGGTTGGGAATTCAGCATGTCGAGCACCCTGGAACGCAACAAGGACCTGGTCCGGGCCCATTACGAGGCGACGGCCAACAATTTCGATCCCGTTGCCATCGACGCACAGGTCGGTGACGACTTCTTCGACCATGCCGCCGGGGCGCGCCTCGGGCCGGAGGGAGTCAAGCAGCACATCCAAGGCCTGAAGAAGGTCTTTCCCGATCTCCACGTCGTGATCGAGGACATGGTCGCCGAAGGCGACCGGGTGGCCGTCCGCGCCCGCTGGCGGGGAACACACAAGGCCGATTTCCGTGGGATCCCTGCCTCCCACAAGCCTGTCGAGTTCACCGGCATGGTGTTCTGGCGCATTGCCGACGGGAAGATCCGGGAGCGATGGGCCTCCGTCGATGTCCTCGGCGCCTTGCGGGACGCCGCGGCCGGGTGAGCGCCCGGCTCAGCGCGCACCATCAAGGATGCGCCGCAGGGTCTGGGCCAGGTCGGCGGTGGTGTACGGCTTCTTCAGCCAGAAGGCGCTCTTGGCCAGTCCCTGCTTCACGAGATCCGGCTCCGCGTAGCCGGAGGTGAACAGCACCTTGATTTCCGGCCTCCTGTCCTGGACGTGCCTCGCGACGTCGGCCCCCGTCATGCCGCCCGGCATGACGATGTCGGTGAACACCAGGTCGATCCGGGATTCGGCATCGAGTATAGCAAGAGCGGCGGGCCCGTTGGCGGCTTCCAGCACCTGATAGCCGAGGTCCCGGAGCCGTTTCGTCGTCAGTCGCCGCACGCGCGGCTCGTCCTCCACGACGAGGACGGTCTCGCCGCGGGCGCGCAGGGCCTCGGTTGCCTTGCCGCGCAGGGCGGCACTCTTCGGAGAGGTCCTGTCCGAAGCGGGAAGATAAATCCTCACCGTCGTGCCGTGGCGGAGCTCGCTGTCGATTCGGACATGGCCCTTCGACTGCTTGACGAAGCCGTAGACCATGGAAAGGCCGAGCCCGCTGCCGGCGCCGATCTCCTTGGTCGTGAAGAACGGATCGAAGGCGCGCTCCTGCACCTCCCGGGACATTCCGCTTCCGGAGTCCTTGACGGAAATGACCACATAGCGGCCAGGGCGAATCTGGGCACGAAGGCTGGCGTCATCGGAATCGATCACCGCGTTCGCCACGGAGATCGTCAGCTTGCCGCCGCCGGGCATGGCGTCGCGGGCGTTGATGGCGAGATTCAGGATCGAGCTCTGGAGCTGGCTGGGATCGACCTCGACCTTGGGAAGCCCTGCCCCGCCCTGCGTCCTGACCTCGACCGCCTCCCCGAGCGTACGGCGAAGCAGCGTCTCCATGTCCCCCAGGAGCTTCCCGACATCGGTGAGCGTTGGTCGAAGCGGCTGCCTGCGGCCGAAGGCGAGCAGGCGCTCGGTGAGCTGGGCCCCGTGCTCCGCCGTCTCGCGAGCCTCCTTCACGAGCTCCAGCAGCGGCCCGTCCTTCAGCCGCATCTCGACCATTTCGAGATCGCCGAGGATGACGGTGAGGAGGTTGTTGAAGTCGTGGGCGATACCGCCCGTGAGCTGGCCCACCGCCTCCATCTTCTGCGCCTGCCGCAGGTCCTGCTCCATCCTCTGCTTGGCGGTCATGTCCCGGATGAAACCGGTGAACAGGCGATGCTCTCCCACCATCGCCTCGCCCACCGCAAGCTCGATGGGAAAGACCGTGCCGTCCTTCCGCCGGGCGCTGACCACCTGCCCGATGCCGATGATGCGCCTCTCCCCCGTCCTCCGGTAGCGGGAGAGATAGCCGTCATGCTCCTCGCGATAGGGCGAGGGCATCAGCATGTTCACGTTCCGCCCCATGACTTCGTGCGCCTCGTATCCGAACAGGGCCGCGGCGGAGCGGCTGAAGGATTCGATGCGGCCGCCTTCGTCGATGGTGATGAGGGCCTCCGGGGCCGTCTCGAGGATCGAACGGAGCCGCGCCTCGTTTGCGCGGGCATAGGCTTCGCTCCGCTCCAGGGCCGAGCGGGCCACCTGGTGGGCGCTGGCGAGAGCGGCCGTCCACCACATGACGAGCAGCGCGAGCGTCCGGTTGACGACCGTCTCCGAAGAGCCATAGGCATGGCTCATCGGCGAGGCGAGATATCCTGAAACGAGCAGCACCGTTCCCAGGAGCGCAAGTCCGACCGTCGCCCGGGACCGCGGCAGCCAGAATGCCAGCAGCGTCGCGCCGACATAGAGGATTCCGACGGAATACTCGACCGGCAGCAGGACGTCGATCACGAAGACGGTGGCGTCGAAGGCGAGGCAGATGAGAAGAAGCTTCCTTGGCTCGATTCCGAACCGATCGAACCATGACTTCGGCGAAGGGACGCGAAGGCTGGAAGCGTTCGTCATGACCCTCTCCTCGGAGGCCGCGATCCCGGAGCCGTTGCTCCGTCTGGGGGCGGCCCCCGAATGTCTGCGGAGAATAGAGCCTTCGCCGGTGTCGGCTTTTGCGATAGGTCAAGACGCGGGCACAATCCTGTCGTGCGCAGGAGGCGCCGGGCGGCCGCAGGTTGCGCCGCAGCCGTCCGGCTCACGGAAGGAAGGAACCGGGCCGACGGCACATCCCTGCCCTGCCGTTCCGGGCCATGCGCCGATGTCGGTGCGATGGCGCCGCCCGTGCGGCTTCCCGTGTCCTGGAGATGATTCGATGGCTCAGCCCTCGCGGCCGGAGGCATCGTAGATACGCGCCTGCAGCGCGGCGATATCGCGCAGGTACGGCGCCCGCCGGTCACGATGGCGCGTCCGGAGGATCGCCCTCTCCTTGCGCTTCAGTCGCTCGTCGACCTCGCCCCTGGAAACGGATTCGAGATCCCTCTCGAACGCGAAATCGATATCCGCCAGCCTCGCCAGAAGCGACTGAAGCCGCGGCAGAATTTCGGGGGAATACATCACCGGACGTTGGCCGAAACCGTCGATCGCACGCCTGTTGAAAGTCATGAAACCACCTTCCCGAGTTTCTGTCCTGTCGCCGAGGGTCCGCTCCCGAGACGTCCAGTGCTCGGCTTTCCGTACCGTCGGGTAACCGTTTCCGAACCGACCCCACGCGCGGGCGATGGCCGCCGCTGCGATCCGGCCTTAAGGAGTGTCACGCCCGAGAGGAGGATTGCGAGGGCAAGAGGCACGGCCATCGTGACTGCGGCGATCATGGGAGCCGCCTCCTGCAAAAGGACGAAGTCGACGATTCTGCCGGCGGGACGACCGCAATGGAAACCGCAACGCCGACGATGAGCGGAACGCCCGGCCTGGCGTGCCGGGGCGGCGCCCCGATCCCGACACCGAACAGCCGGGCATCCTCGTCGGGATGCCGTGGCGCCGCCCGCCGGGCCGGTGCCGCCAGCACCGCCCTGAGAAAGGCCTGCGCCTCGTCGTTGTCGTTGACCGCAAGCGAGTCGAAGATGGGCATGGCCGTCTCCCCTGCCGTTATCGGCGATGGTTCAGGGATACGCGGATGGGAAAAACGGGATCGACAGCGAAGCCCACCATTCCGGCAGCTGCCGAGGGTGACGGATCGACCGGTACGCCAGATGAGGGAATGGAGAGGTGATCGCTCACGTTCATGGAAGACTCTCGGCCTCGTCGACGAGGCCATAAGAGCCTGCCTCTGTTACGCGGAGACGGCGCGGGAGTAAAAATGTGTGCGGCTTGGTAACAATTCGTAACGGCGCGGATGGGCGCGGCGATGGGGCGACCGCGGTCAGGCGGGCTTGAGCACCTCCCGGAGGGTCCGCGCGAGCTCCAGAGTGCTGTAGGGCTTCCTCAGCCATCCGGCATCCGCCGAGCGGCCGCGCCTCACCATGTCGGGTTCGGCATAGCCGGAGGTAAGCAGCACCCTGATCCCCGGACGTTTCGCCCGCGCCACGTCCGCCAGGTCGGCCCCCGTCATGCCGCCGGGCATCACCATGTCGGTGAACAGGACGTCGATATCCTGATGCCGGTCGAGCAGCGCCACAGCGGCCGGGCCGTGGGCGGCGTCGAGCACGTTGTAGCCGAGTCCCTGGAGCCGCGCGAGCGTCACCCGCCGCACCCGCGGTTCGTCCTCCACCAGGAGGACGGTTTCGCCTTTCGCATGGAAGGTCTCCACGGCAACCCCGGAAGATCGGATTTCGGCCGCATCTTCCGCCGGAAGCGCCCGCGGCAGATACATGCGGACCGTCGTGCCGCTGCCGGGCTCGCTGTCGATGGTGATGTGTCCGCCGGACTGCTTGACGAAACCGTAGACCATGGAAAGGCCCAAACCGCTGCCGGCGCCGACCTCCTTGGTCGTGAAGAAAGGATCGAACGCGCGTTCGAGCACGTTTCGCGGCATGCCGGTTCCGGTATCCGTCACCGTCGTGAGGACATACTGGCCGGCCTGGATCTCAGGATGCAGCAAGGCCTGGTCTGCGCGGATCTCGACGTTCTCGGCCGCGATCAGCAGGCTGCCGCCGCCGGGCATCGCATCGCGGGCGTTGATGGCGAGGTTGAGGAGCGCGTTCTGCAGCTGGCTCGGATCGACCAGCACCTTCCACAGGTCGGTGTCCGACCGGCCCGCAACCCGCACCGTCTCGCCGAGGGTCCGCCGCAAGAGCGGCGTCATCGCACCGAGAAGGTCGCCTACGTCGGTGGGCTTGGGCTGCAATGGCTGTCTGCGGCCGAAGGCGAGCAGGCGCTCGGTGAGCTGGGCCCCGTGCTCCGCCGTCTCGCAGGCCTCCCTGAGCAGCTCCCGCTGCCGCTCGTCGGCGATCTCCGATCCCAGCATTTCCAGGTTGCCGAGAATGACGGTGAGAAGGTTGTTGAAGTCGTGAGCCACGCCGCCCGTGAGCTGGCCGATGGCCTCCATCTTCTGCGCCTGACGGAGGTCCTGCTCGATCTTCCGGCGGGCGCTGAGGTCGCGGATGAAGCCGGTGAACATGTGCTGGTCGCCGATCTCCACCTCGCCGACGGCGAGTTCCATGGGGAAGGTGCTGCCGTCCTTGCGCCGACCGATCACCTCCCGGCCGACGCCGATGATCCGCTTCTCGCCCGACCTCAGGTATCGCTGCAGGTAGCCGTCATGCTCCTCGCGATAGGGCGAGGGCATCAGAATGTTCACGTTCCGGCCGATGACCTCGTCGGCGCTGTATCCGAACAGGGCCGCGGCGGAGCGGCTGAAGGATTCGATGGTGCCGCGCTCGCTGATGGTGACGAGGGCCTCCGGCACCGTGTCGAGGATGGACTGGAGCCGCGCTTCCCGCTCGCCCAGGCCGGCCTCCGATTTCTTGCGCGACGTGATGTCCACGGCCGCGGCGATGGCTCCCACCACCTCGCCCTGCCGGTTCCGCAGGGGCGAGGCGTTGTAGAGGAGAAAGATGCTGCGCCCGTCGTCGAAGCGGACCTCCCACTCCTCGCCGCGGATTTCGCTGCCGCGGATGGCGCGGCGAAGCGGCGCCTGATCCGGCCGAACCTCGACCCCGTCCTTGAAGATGCGTCGATTGGAAATCCCCTGCTTCTGCCAGTCCGATAGATCGAAGACGAGAGGGACGTCGAGCAGTTCGGAGGCATAGCGGTTCGCCTTCACCTCGCGCAGTTCGCAGTCGTAGGCATACCAGACCGCGACGGGAGCGGTCTCGACCAGGGCCTCCCATTCCGCGGTCTTCTCCTGGATGGCCGCCTCGGCTGCCTTGCGCTCCCTGAGGTCGAAGGCGAACCCTACCAGGGTTTCGCCGCCGTCGATCGCCGCGAGCCGCAGCATGACCGGGATTCGCTCGCCGTTGCGGACATACTCCTTCTCGTACAGGGCCGAGACGCCCCGCGCGCGCGTCTCGGCGATGGCACGCCGGTCGGCGGCGATCCACTCGGGCGGCGTGACCGCATCCCAGCGCGCGCGCCCGGAGAGAAGATCGTCCTTCGTGCTGCCGATCAGATCGAGATACGCCTTGTTGGCTTCGACGATCCGGCCGGTGCCGTCGCCGACGACCGCACCGATGGGAATGGCCTCCAGGACCATCCGCAGCCTGGCCTCGCTGAGCCTGCGTGCCTCCTCGGCCCGCCTGCGCTCGCTGACGTCGCGAAGCAGCACCTGAACGGCCGTCTCACCCTTCCAGGGAACCGGACCGGCGGTCACCTCGACGACGATCTCGGCGCCGTCCAGACGCCTGAAACTCATCTCCACGAGCGGATTGGTGTGTCCCTGCAGAACCCTGGCGATGCGCTCCCGGGCCATGTCGTGAAAGGCGGGCAGGATGAGCTCGAACGGCGAGCGGCCCAGGATCCGTTCGGGCGAGTCCGCTCCCAGAAGGCGGAGAGCGGCGGGATTTGCGTAGGTGAAGCGCCCGCCGGCATTGATGAGGATGCCGTCGGGGCTGAGCTCGGCCAGGCTGCGGAAGAGGTCCTCGCTCGAGGGGGCGGAGGCGATCCGTTCGGCCGGAGGCTCCGATGCAATTGCCATGTCGGTCCGAGCCGGCTCCTTGTCACCATCCAACATGTGCCACGCTCCTTCTCGACGCGCCGCCGCTGCCCGGGCCTCACAAAGGGAATGCCCCGACACCGGGAGCGCCGGAGGCATCAGTCTCGAGCGGCCCGACACGCAGCCCTCGGCGCATGGGCACTTCCCGCCTCGCCGCTCAGGACGCCGCACGTCGACGTCCTTCGAGGATCCCGGGCGGAGCCGAGGAGCCCATGGGATCCTTTGCGACCGACCGATCGAAGCTCTAAATCCATTCTGCCAGGCCGCAGCGCAGAGAAATAGATCACATCGCAACGATCGGCCGTGACCGTCCGCCCATCGTTATTCGAACGCGCCAACTGGAACAGGTGAAACCCGTTCAGCCGGGCGCCGAGTTCGGCTGCCGTCCGGTCGAAGCCGAGGAGAGGCGCGTCGCTTTCGCGCAGGGTGCCTGCATATTCCCAGGCCTCGCCGTCGAGGAACGCCGGAACCGGACGGTCCTCGGGCGCGGCGCAGCAGAGATCGCGCGCCTCCCTGTTCCGGAAGAGGTTGTAGACACGCTCGAAGGTCGGCCCGGTGCCGCCGGCTGCAATGCTCTGCCACTTCATGTTGCTTCCCCTTGGCTGTTCCCGTTCTTGATGGGGACGGCGTACCCCGTCCCGGTCGCCCTGCTGGCGCGGCTCAGTGCGCCTCGACCGCGAGATGCCGAGCCCGCCCTTCCCGGATGTCGCCGGCATCGAAGCCGTCCGGCTCTCCGGCGATTTCCTGGAGTGTCCGCAGGCTGCGCAGGATCACCCTGTGCCGGCCTTCGAGGGCGATCAGCCCGTCGCGCTTGAATTTCGAAAGGATGCGGCAGACCGTCTCGATGGTCAGGCCGAGATAGTCGGCGATGTCCAGACGGGTCATCGGCAGGTCGAGGACCACCGGCCTCTTCCGATCCGCGCGGGTGCGGCAGGCTGCCGATGCCAGGAAATGGGCGACCCGCTCCTCTGCCCCCATCTGGCCCAGCACGATGATATGGCGGTGGGCGGCCATCATCTCCTCGAAGAGCCGGGTGAAAAGGAGCCGCTGAAGTTCTCCGGCTCCCTCGCCCATCGCGTGGAGGCGGCTGCGGCTGAGCCGGCGGACGCGCACCGCCGTGACGGCCTCGGCCGTGTACCGGTGCATGTCGAGGCAGGAGAGACCGACCATCTCGCCGCCGAAGACGAAGCCCATGATGGCCCGGCGCCCGTCCGGCAGAATGCGATAGAGACGGAGGCAGCCCTCGGAGACCCGGTAGAAATAGTCGGCCGCATCGCCTTCCCAGAACAGCGCGGCGCCGGGAGCAAGGCTCTCCGTGGGCTGGGCGGCAAACAGGGCATCCAGGCTTGGAGCCTCCGGCGGCAGGCCGAGCGCCGGAAGCATCGCGACGCCGGGCATCGAGGCGAGTCGGGAGGCATACATGGGGGGCTCCGGTCACGATCTGAGTTGCCCAGACCAAAGCAGGCGAATGTCACAGACGTACTTTCGGACTGTGCGATTATGTCTCGTTTCGTAACGGAATGTTACGAAGCCGCCCCCGAAAATTCCTGCGTTCGCGAGAAGGAGCCCCCTTCCCTTGGCGGACGATCGGTGAAAATATTCAATCTTACTGGCCCTTTAGGATAGGTTCCCAACCGTAATGCCTTGCCCGATAAAGAAACGGGCAATGCGCGAGAAGACTGGCCCGACCTCCCAGGACGACGGCAGGGTGACGGATACTCCACACATTCTCATCGTCGATGACGATCCCAAGATCCGACAGATGCTCTCGCGCTATCTGTCGGAAGAAGGCTTTCAGGTCAGTTCAGCCGAAAGCGGTCGGGCGATGCGTGAGAGCCTCGCCCGAACCAAGGTGGACCTGGTTCTTCTGGATCTGGTCCTGCCGGGCGAGGACGGGCTCAAGCTGGCCCGCGAGATCCGCTCGCAGCCCGGCTACAGCAACCTCGGCATCATCATGCTCACCGGCCGCTCGGACATGGTCGACATGGTGGTCGGGCTCGAACTCGGGGCCGACGACTACATCGCCAAGCCCTTCCACCTCAGGGAGCTTCTCGCCCGGATCAAGAGCGTCCTGCGACGTCTCCTGCCCGCGGCACCCGCAGAAGCAGCCGATTCGGCCGCCGGCACGCAACTCTCCACGGAGGAAATCATCCGCTTCGACGGCTGGCAGCTCGACCTCGCCCGGAGGGAGCTGAAGGCGCCCGACGGCTCGGCGGTTCCGCTCACGACCGGGGAATTCGACCTCCTCGCCACCTTCGCCCGCCACCCCGGCCGGGTTCTGAACCGCGACCAGCTGATGGATCTCACCCGAGGGCGTCAGTGGGAGGCCATCGACCGCTCCATCGATGCCCAGGTGGCGCGGCTGCGCCGCAAGATCGAGGCGGATCCCAAGCACCCGACCCTCGTGAAGTCGGTGCGCGGGATCGGATACGTGTTCACCGCCAGGACCACCTGATGGGGAGGCGACACCCGAACCCGGCTTCTCCTCCGCTCCGGGAGCGTCCTACCCGGCCGTCTCGAGCGGGGCGGAGAGCGGCGACGCCTCCGCCTGCAGCGCCGAGAGATCCCGCGATGCGGCCCACATGGCGGCCTGCGTCCGGTTCTGCACGCCGATCTTTCTCAGGATCGCCTTGACGTGAACCTTGACCGTGGCTTCGGCAAGCCCGAGCTTGCGCGCGATGACCTTGTTGGGCGCGCCTTCCATCAGACGGCGCAGGATCTCGGCCTCCCGACCCGACAATCTGTGCATGTCCGACGAATCGCCCGCGGACCCGAGGGTTGCGCTCCGTTCGAGTTCCCGGAGGGCCGGTCCGGCGCTCAGCAGAGACAGGACGAAGGTCGAGGGAAAGACGACCTCGCCGCGCATCACGAGTTCGAGGGCTGCGGCCAGCACGGTCCCATCCGTGCTCGTCAGGCAGAATCCGTCCGCACCGGCCCGGTGGGCCTGTCCGACGAAGTCCGGCTCGAAACGGTCGGCGAGAAGCACGATCCGTCCGTCCGGGTACTCGCTCCTGAGATCTTCGACGAGAGAGATCGTCCGCTCGGCGAAGCGAGCCGCGTCGACCACGATCAGGCCGGGCATGCGGCCGAAAGACCGTCCCGATCCCAGACGCTGCTCCAGCTCCTCCTGGACCTGGAACCGGGTCCCCTCCAGCATCTGCTGGAGGCCGGCCAACAGGATCGGGTTGTTGCCGACGAGCACCGTCAGGACCTGTCCCTCGTCGCGAGCGGGACAGGAGCCGGCCTCTCTTTGGAGAAATGTCACGGACATGCAGTTCGCCTTTTGATCGGTTCGCGCAGGGCGCGGCAATGGCTAGGTTGATCCGGTCGGGAGGACGCGACCGGGAAATTACGTTAGCCGAAGCGCCAAGAGGCTTCTTGATCTACGTCAATTCGCGCATGCGCTCCTTCGCAACGCGTGCGCGGCCCTACCCGAGCATGTCTCGCAGGGTCCGCATGAAGACGCGGGCGCCGATGGCGATCAGGTCGTCCGGAAAATCGTAGTCGGGATTGTGCAGGCTCGGGTGTTTCTCCCCGGCGCCCAGGAAGAACATGGCGGCGCAGGCCCCGTCGCCGAAACGGCCGAAATCCTCCGACGGGCGCATGGGCAGGTCGCCCCGGTCCCAGGGAACGGCCTCCGCGTCGAGAGCCCGGCGCAGGTGGGCCACGGCTTCCGGCGCATTCTCGCAGTGGCGGAACACGTCCCGATAGGCGATCTCGAGGCCGAGCCCCTGCTCCCTCGCCACGTCGGCCGCCAATGCCTCGGCCCGCGAGACGAGTCCCTCCATCCCCGCATCCGTCAAGGTGCGGAGCGTCGCCCAGATCTCCGCGTATCCCGGAGCGATGCCGAAGGCGGGCTCGCCCACGCGGGCATGGGTCACCGTCACCATGGCGAACCCCTCGTCGAGGGGGCCGCCCCGGCCAAGCCCCGTCAGCGCGGGCATCAGCTTCGCGACCGCATCCGCGGGCGAGAGGCCGAATTCCGGCATGGAGGCATGGGCGGTCTTGCCCATCAGGGCGATGCGCATGCCCCGCGACGCGCAGCTCACCGGGCCTTCGATCAGCGCCGCCTTGCCGAGGGGCATGCCCGGCAGGTTGTGAAGGGCGAAGGCGAAGTCGGGGGCGATCTCGCGGAACTTCGGATCCTCCACCACGGCGGCGGCCCCGGAGCCGTCCTCCTCGGCCGGCTGGAACATGAGAACTGCGCGGCCCCGCTGCGGGCGGCGGCGGCCGAGGCCCCGCGCCAGGGCGGCCAGGATCGCCATGTGTCCGTCATGGCCGCACAGGTGGGCCTTGCCGGGCACGGCGGAGCGGTGCGGAACATCCGAGATTTCCTGGATCGGGAGACCGTCGAGCTCGGCGCGGACCATCACGGTCGGCCCCGGCTCGCGGCCCTCGTAGATTCCGGCGACGCCATGACCTCCGAGGCCGGTGACGATCCGGTCGGCCCCGGTCGAGGCCAGGAGCGCCGCCACCGTTTCCGCGGTCCTCGCCTCCTCTCCCGAGACGTCGGGCATGCGGTGGAGCCCCCGGCGCCACTCGGTCAGCTCGACCACGTCCTGGTTCGTGAGAAACATGGAAATCTCCGGCATGCGCACTGGGGGCAAGGCCGCGCGGCCTCCGAAGGACGGTTATGGCCGACCGGGTCGGCGGCGATCAACCCCGGCTGCGCCGGCACCCGGCGAGGCGCATCGTCTCGAACGCCAATGGCGTTTGCATTTTCGAAGCTTGACCTTGCGACCCTGTTCCGCCCGGATGGCGCCGTCCATTTCGGAGTTCCTGATGTCAGACCTTTCCGCTTTTCCCATCACCAAGCGCTGGCCCGCCCGGCATCCCGACCGCCTGCAGCTCTACTCCCTCCCGACGCCGAACGGCGTGAAAGTCTCCATCGCCCTGGAGGAGACCGGCCTTCCCTACGAGCCCCATTTGATCGACATCGGCAAGAACGAGACCTGGACGCCCGAATTCCTCTCGCTCAACCCGAACGGCAAGATTCCGGCGATCGTCGATCCGGACGGTCCGGGCGGCAAGCCGCTGGCCCTGTTCGAGTCCGGCGCGATCCTGCTCTACCTCGCCGAGAAGACCGGGCAGCTCCTGCCGAAGGATCCCGCACGGCGCTACGAGACCGTGCAGTGGGTCTTCTTCCAGATGGCGGCGGTCGGCCCGATGTTCGGCCAGCTCGGGTACTTCCACAAGTTCGCGGGCCGGGAGATCGAGGACAAGCGTCCCCTCGAACGCTACCGCGCCGAATCGCAGCGCCTGCTCGGCGTGCTCGAGCAGCGGCTGGACGGGCGCGAGTGGATCATGGGACCGGACTACACCATCGCCGACATCTCGCTCCTCGGCTGGGTGCGCAATCTCATCGGCTTCTACGGCGCGGGCGAGCTCGTCCGGTTCGACACGCTCCGCAACGTTCCCGCATGGCTGGAGCGGGGCCTCGCCCGCCCTGCCGTCCAACGCGGGCTCGACATCCCGAAGCGTCCTTAAGCCGCGACCCGGCCGCGCTTCCTCCGGCGCTTCAGGCCCCGGAGGAGAGGCCCGACGTGGCGGGCGAGAAGCGGCCGACCAGGTGGTGCCGCTCGCCCGGATATGCGATGCGGGCCTCCGTGACGAAGCTGCCCGCCTGCCAGGTGCGGCGCTCCAGCACCAGGCAGGCGGCGCCCGTCTGGATCTGGAGCCGCCTGGCGAGCACGCTGTCCGCATTGACGGCGCGGACGACATGCTCGGCGTCGGTCCACGGCACGCGCCGCAGGAGCCATGTGCCCGGCGGCAGCTCGGCGAACGTCTCCTCCGCCGCCTCCGGCACGGTTTCGAGATGGATCAGCCGCTGCTCGTAGGCGCTCGGAACGCCGTTCATGAGGTGGAGCGTCGTCACGCACAGCATCCGCATGCCTGCCGGCAGCCCGGTGCGCTGGGCTCCGGCGACGTCGAGCGGCTCGATCTCCCGGCGAAGGACCTTGAAGCGATAGACCGTTCCGGTGCGGGCCGCCTCGAGCGCGAAGTCCTGGATCTCGAGAACCGCCCGCTCCTTGCTGGGCTCCGCGACGATGGAGCCGGCGCGCCGGCGGCGGGTGATGAGCCCGTTGGCGGCGAGGGTCGAGAGCACCTTGTTCACGGTCATGCGCGAGCAGCCGTATTCCGCCATCAGCTCGTGCTCGAAAGGCACCCGATGTCCGGGCGGCCATTCGCCGGACATGATCCGCGCCTCGATGTCGTCGCGGATGCGCTGGTAGAGATGCTTCGAGCCCGCGACGTCGGGCTTGGCCTGTGCGCCTTCCGTCATGACCTGATCCTCGCCATGGTGCGGACGTAGCGGGTCGCGATGGCGTCCCGGTCCCGGTGCCGCCCGCGCTCCACCAGCGTCCTGCCGCCGACGACCACCCTGTCGATGGCCGCTCGCCCCGTCACGAAGACGTATGCGTCGAGGATGCGGTCGCCGGACAGCCCGGCCAGGTCCGGATGCGCGGCATCCAGCGCGACAAGGTCGGCGCGACAGCCGGGCGCAATCGCTCCGACACGCCGTCCGAGCGCCTGCGCGCCCCCTGTGAGGGCGCGCCCGTAGAGGCTTCGTCCCGTCGATTCCCCTTCCCTCTCCGCGAGCAGATTGCGGCCCCGCCGCGCGAGCCGCTGGCTGTATTCGAGCTGCTTCAGTTCGCCCGGGGCCGCGATCTCGACGTTCGAGTCGGAGCCGACGCCGAAGGCGCCGCCCGCATCGAGGAACGCGGGGCCCGAGAAGGTTCCGTCGCCCAGGTTCGCCTCCGTGAGCGGGCACAGTCCCGCGACCGCCCCCGTCGAGGCGAACCGCCGCACCTCGTCCGCATCGAGATGGGTCGCGTGGACGAGGCACCAGCGTCGGTCCACCGGCGCATGATCGAGGAGCCAGGCGACCGGACGTCGCCCGGACCAGGCAAGACAGTCCTCGACCTCCTTCGTCTGCTCGGCGACATGGATATGAACGGGCCCTTCCGGCACCAGACGGAGAACCTCGGCGAGAGTCTCGGGCGTCACCGCCCGCAGGCTGTGCGGAGCGATCCCGACCTTCGCATCGTCGAGGGTGGCGGCCGCCCTCCGGGAGCTTTCGAGGAGGCGGCCGAAACTCTCCACGTCGCAGACGAAGCGCCGCTGCCCCTCGTTGGGCGACACGCCTCCGAAGCCGCCGTTGGCGTAGAAGACCGGCAGGAGCGTGAGCCCCATGCCCGTGAGAGCCGCCGCCGCCGCGATGCGGCCGGCCATCTCGCCGATCTCGGCATAGGGACGACCGTCCCTGTCGTGATGAAGGTAGTGAAACTCCGCGAGGGACGTGAAACCGCCTTCGAGCATCTCCATCATGGCGAAGGCTGCGATGGATTCGACGTCCTCCGGCGTCAGATGCGCGAGGAAGCGGTACATGACCTGCCGCCAGGTCCAGAAACTGTCTCCGCTGGGGCCGCGCGTCTCCGCCAGCCCCGCCATGCCGCGCTGGAAGGTGTGGCTGTGGAGGTTCGGAAGACCGGGCAGGACGATGCCGGGGATCCGTTCGCACCCGTCGGGCGAGGCGTCGGGCGTCACGGAACGGATGGCGCCCCCCTCCACCTCGACCGCGACGTTCCGCGCCCAGCCCCCCGGCAGCAGCGCATGCTCCAGAAACAGCCTCTGCGTCGATTCCGCCATGATCCCCTGCCTCCCCGGGCTCCGGACGCGCTGTCTGCAAATCCACCGCAGCCCGTCGAATAAGTCTAGACAATAAATTTGTTTCGCGCTTATGTATAGACATTAACGGGTCAGAGGAGAGCCCCATGCGCTTCGACCGGATCTGGCACAATGCCCGCCTCGCAACCCTGTCCGAGAGCCGAGGCGGACTTGGCATCGTCGAGAGCGGCGCCGTCGCCGCCAGGGACGGACGAATCGCCTTCGCGGGTTCCATGAGCGATCTTCCGGGCGGGTGGGACGCCGCGGAGCGCATCGACTGCGATGGCCGGTGGATCACGCCCGGTCTCGTGGACTGCCACACCCATCTGGTCTTCGGCGGCGACAGGGCCCACGAGTTCGAGCTGCGCCTGAAGGGTGCGAGCTACGAGGAGATCGCCCGGGCCGGGGGCGGCATCCTCTCCACCGTGAAGGCGACCCGGGCAGCCAGCGAGGATGCGCTCGTGGCCGGTGCCCTCCCCCGTCTCGACCACCTCCTCGCCGAGGGCTGCACGACCGTCGAGATCAAGTCGGGCTACGGCCTGGACACCGAGACCGAGGCGCGGATGCTGCGCGCCGCCAGGCGCCTCGCCGCGGAGCGCCCGGTGGCGGTGACGACCACCTTTCTCGGGGCCCACGCCCTGCCGCCCGAGGCGAACGGCGACAAGGACGCCTATATCGAAGCGGTCTGCCGGGACATGCTGCCTGCCCTCGCCCGCGAAGGCCTCGCCGATGCGGTCGACGCCTTCTGCGAAGGCATCGCCTTCTCGCCGGAGCAGACGGCGCGCGTATTCCGAGCCGCGAAGGACCTCGGCCTGAACGTCAAGCTCCACGCGGACCAGCTTTCGAACCTCCACGGCGCGAAGCTCGCGGCCGATTTCGGCGCCCTGTCGGCCGACCATCTGGAATACACGGACGAGGAAGGCGCGGCGGCGATGGCGAAGGCGGGCACGGTGGCGGTGCTCCTGCCCGGCGCGTTCTACATGCTGCGGGAGACAAAACAGCCTCCGGTGGAGGCCTTCCGCCGCCACGGGACGCGGATTGCCCTCGCGACCGACTGCAATCCCGGCACGTCGCCGCTGACGTCGCTTCTTCTGACCATGAACATGGGCGCGACCCTGTTCCGCCTCACCGTCGAGGAATGCATCGCCGGAGTCACGCGCGAGGCGGCCCGCGCCCTCGGCCGCCTCGACGAGATCGGCACCCTCGAGGCCGGCAAGCGGTGCGATCTCGCGATCTGGGAGATCGAGCGGCCGGCCGAGCTCGTCTACCGCATCGGCTTCAATCCATTGCACACCCGCATCTGGAGGGGACATTGACCCGATCCGTCACGCTCACACCCGGCTCCGTCGCGCTCGCCGAATGGCGCGAGGTCTATCGCGGCGCCGCCGTCGCGCTCGACACCGGCTGCCGCCCGAAGGTCGAGGCGGGCGCCCGCACGGTCGAAGCCATCGTCGCCAAGGGCGCCCCGGTCTACGGCATCAACACCGGCTTCGGGAAGCTGGCGAGCGTGCGCATCGGCACCTCCGACCTGACGACGCTCCAGCGCAACATCGTGCTTTCCCACGCGGCGGGAGTCGGCGAGCCTCTGCCCGCGCCCGTGGTGCGTCTCGTCATGGCGCTCAAGCTGGCGAGCCTCGCCCAGGGTGCGTCGGGCGTGCGCTGGAGCACGATCGAGCACCTCGCACGGTGTCTCCAGGCGGGCCTCGTTCCCGTCGTTCCCGGCCAGGGCTCGGTGGGCGCGTCCGGCGACCTCGCTCCCCTCGCCCACATGACGGCGGCCCTCATGGGCGTCGGCGCCTTTCTGGCGGAAGGCCGACCGGTGCCCGCCACCGAGGCGCTGCGGGCGGCGGGGCTCGAACCGCTGACGCTCGGCCCGAAGGAGGGCCTCGCGCTGCTCAACGGCACGCAGGTCTCGACCGCGCTCGCCCTCGCCGGGCTCTTCGAGGCGGAGCGCGTGTTCCAGGCGGCCCTCGTGACCGGAGCGCTGGCGACGGACGCGGCCAAGGGTTCCGACGGCCCCTTCGATCCGCGCATCCAGGACCTGCGGCGCCACCGCGGGCAGGCCGAGGTCGCCGCCGCCCTGCGCGCCCTGATGCGGGGCAGCGCCATCCGCGCCTCTCACCTCACCAACGACGACCGGGTGCAGGACCCCTATTGCCTGCGCTGCCAGCCGCAGGTGATGGGCGCCGTGCTCGACCTGATGCGCCAGGCCGGCGAGACGCTTGCGACCGAAGCGAACGGCGTGTCCGACAACCCGCTCGTGTTCTCCGAGACGGGCGAGGTCATCTCGGGCGGCAACTTTCACGCTGAGCCGGTGGCCTTCGCGGCCGACATGATCGCCATGGCGCTGTGCGAGATCGGCTCCCTTTCCGAGCGCCGCATCGCGATGCTCGTCGACCCGGCGCTCTCGGGCCTTCCGGCCTTCCTCACGCCGAAGCCGGGGCTCAATTCCGGCTTCATGATCCCGCAGGTGACGGCCGCCGCCCTCGTGTCCGAAAACAAGCAGCGCGCCTATCCGGCGAGCGTCGACTCCATCCCCACCTCCGCCAACCAGGAGGACCATGTGTCGATGGCGACCCACGGCGCACGCCGGCTCGTGCCCATGGCGAGAAACGCTGCGAACGTGATCGGCATCGAGCTTCTCGCCGCCGCGCAGGGATGCGACTTCCACGCCCCGATGAAGTCGAGCGAGCCGCTGGAGCGTGCCCGGGCGCTCCTGCGCGCCCGCGTGCCCCACCTGGAGGACGACCGGCATCTCGCGCCGGAGATGGAGGAGGCCGCATCCCTCGTGGCCTCCGGCGCGCTGGCCGAGGCGGCCGGAACGGCTCTCCTTCCCGCCGTTGCAGGGAGGCAGCCGTGACGGAGCCCGCCTCCCTCCCCTGGCTGACGGTGGCGCGCGGCGAGGCGCCGCTGATCGTGAGCCTGCCCCACACGGGCACCGAGATTCCCGCGCCGTACGACCGGGGCCTCGTCTCTCCGTGGCTCGCCCGCAAGGACGCGGACTGGTGGATCGAGCGCCTCTACGATTTCGCGGCCGGCCTCGGGGCGACCGTGATCCGCACTGCCATCTCGCGGACGGTGATCGACGTGAACCGGGACCCGAGCGGCGCATCGCTCTATCCTGGCCAGGCGACGACGGAGCTGTGCCCTACCACCACCTTCGACGGGGAGCCGCTCTACGTGGCGGGCGCGGAGCCCGACGCGGCGTCCATCGCCGAGCGCAGGCAGCGCTTCTTCGACCCCTATCATGCGGCCCTTCGCGCCGAGGCCGGGCGCCTGCGCGAGCGCCACGGCCACGTGGTGGTGTACGACTGCCACTCGATCCGCTCGGTGATCCCGCGCCTGTTCGAGGGGACGCTGCCCCACTTCAACATCGGGACGAACGGGGGCGTCAGCTGCGCGGCCCCGCTGAGCGGCGCGGTGGAGAAGCTGTGCGCGGAAAGCGGCCTCACCCACGTGGTCAACGGCCGCTTCAAGGGCGGCTACATCACCCGCAGCCTCGGGCGTCCCGACGCCGGAATCCACGCGATCCAGATGGAGCTCGCCTGCCGCGGCTACATGAAGGAGCCGCTCGGCCCCGTCGCCGCAGACACATGGCCCACCCCTTACGACGACGCCGTGGCGGCCCCGATGCGCGAAACGCTCATCCGCATCCTGGAAGCCTGCCTCGCTTTCGCGAAACGACCTGTTGAGAGGAACCGCCCATGAACCGCATCGACAATGCCCGCGTGATCCGCGCCGCGCACGGAACCGAGCTGTCCGCCAAGAGCTGGCTGACGGAGGCGCCCCTGCGCATGCTCATGAACAACCTCGATCCGGACGTGGCGGAAAAGCCGGGCGAGCTCGTGGTCTACGGCGGCATCGGCCGCGCGGCGCGGGACTGGGAGAGCTTCGACCGCATCGTCGCCGCGCTGAAGAATCTCGAGGCGGACGAGACGCTGCTCGTCCAGTCCGGCAAGCCGGTCGGCGTGTTCCGCACCCATCCGGATGCGCCGCGGGTGCTGATCGCCAATTCGAACCTCGTCCCGCACTGGGCGACCTGGGACACCTTCCACGAGCTCGACCGCAAGGGCCTCATGATGTACGGCCAGATGACCGCCGGCTCCTGGATCTACATCGGCAGCCAGGGCATCGTGCAGGGCACCTACGAGACCTTCGTCGAGGTGGGCCGCCGCCATTACGGCGGCGACCTGTCCGGCCGCTGGATCCTTACGGCGGGCCTCGGCGGCATGGGCGGCGCGCAGCCCCTCGCCGCCACCATGGCCGGCGCCTCCTGCCTTGCGGTGGAGTGCCAGCCGAGTCGCATCGAGATGCGCCTGCGCACGGGCTATCTCGACCGCCGCGCCGACAGCCTGGACGAGGCCCTCGCGCTCATCGAGCAGTCCTGCCGAGAGCGCAAGCCCCTCTCCGTCGGCCTTCTCGGCAACGCGGCCGAGATCTTCCCCGAGATCCATCGCCGCGGCATCCGTCCCGACGCGGTCACGGACCAGACATCCGCCCACGACCCCGTGAACGGCTATCTGCCGAAGGGCTGGACGCTCGCCGAATGGGAGGAGAAGCGCGAGAAGAATCCGAAGGCGGTCGAGCAGGCCGCCAAGCGCTCCATGGCCGAGCACGTGCGCGCCATGCTCGCCTTCCACAAGGACGGCGTGCCGACCCTCGACTACGGCAACAACATCCGCCAGATGGCGAAGGAGGAAGGCGTGGAGGACGCCTTCGCCTTCCCCGGCTTCGTTCCGGCCTATATCCGCCCCCTCTTCTGCCGGGGCATCGGCCCGTTCCGCTGGGCGGCCCTCTCGGGCGACCCGGAGGACATCTTCCGCACGGACGCGAAGGTGAAGGAGCTCCTGCCGGACAACAGGCACCTGCACAACTGGCTCGACATGGCGCAAAAGCGCATCAGGTTCCAGGGCCTTCCCGCCCGCATCTGCTGGGTCGGCCTCGGCGACCGTCACCGCCTCGGCCTCGCCTTCAACGAGATGGTGGCGAAGGGCGAGCTGAAGGCGCCCATCGTCATTGGCCGCGACCATCTGGACTCGGGCTCTGTCGCGAGCCCAAACCGGGAGACGGAGGCGATGAAGGACGGCTCGGACGCCGTGTCCGACTGGCCGCTGCTGAACGCGCTGCTCAACTGCGCCTCCGGCGCCACCTGGGTCTCGCTGCACCACGGCGGCGGCGTGGGAATGGGCTTCTCCCAGCATTCGGGCATGGTGATCGTCTGCGACGGCACGCCGGAGGCGGCCCGGCGCATCGAGCGCGTGCTGTGGAACGATCCGGCGACCGGGGTCATGCGCCATGCGGACGCCGGATACGAGATCGCCATCGAATGCGCCCGCGAGCACGGGCTCAACCTGCCCAGCCTGCGCTGAGGCCCCTCCGATGGCAGGACGCGTGATCCGCGAAAGCGACCTCGCCAGGGTTCCCTGGAAGAACGGCGGCGGCACCACCGCGGAGGTCGCCGCCTTCCCGCCGGGATCCTCCTTCGACACCTTCGGCTGGCGCGTCAGCATGGCGGACGTCGCTTCCGACGGTCCGTTCTCCGTCTTTCCGGGCATCGACCGGACGCTGATCGTCGTCGAGGGCGGCGGCATCGAGCTGACGGTGGAGGGCGTGCCCTACCGGCTCGACGGTCCCTCCGCCAAGCTGTCCTTCTCGGGCGACGACCGAACCTCCGGACGGCTCCTGTCCGGCCCGATTCGGGATCTCAACGTGATGACGAGGCGCGGGCAGTTCCGCCACCGCACGCGCCTTCTCGATTCCGGCGTCGCGCTGGTCTCCGAAGGCACCGCCGCCGCCCTCCTCGTGGCGCTGGACGGCCCCGTCGACGTGGCCCTCGACACGACCGTGCACAGCCTGGGGCCTCTCGACGCCCTGGTCCTCGACACGATGCCGGACCTCATCCCTCTCTCGGGTCCCGGACGGGCGGTCCTTGTCGAGATCGCGCCCGCGGATTCGGCAGGGGAGGATGCCGTTTAGCCATCGTGCATGACGTTGCGGCACATCTTCATGTCTATACATTTGACATCGACGCGCGGGCGTGATGCGATCCTCGCACGCGCTTGCGGAACCTGCGAAGCAACAAGCAGATCGACCGGAGGGGTCGGCAGGTCCAGAGGGCAAGGCGAAGGGTAAAGTGGAGGTCACGATGAAAGCACTCATGGGTGGACTGGCGTTTCTCGCGCTGGCGGCCGGCTCCGCGGCGGCGCAGGAGACGAAGGTTTCGGTCGGCATCTCGGGCTGGACGGGCTTCGCGCCCCTGACGCTCGCGAAGGAGGCCGGAATCTTCAAGAAGAACGGCCTCGACGTCACCTTGAAGAAGGTGCCGCAGGCGAGCCGCCACCTGGCGATCCAGTCCGGCGACATCCAGTGCGCCGCGACGACCGTCGAGACCTGGATCGTCTGGAACGCCAACGGGGTTCCCACGAAGCAGATCTTCCAGCTCGACAAGAGCTACGGCGCCGACGGGATGGTGGTCCGCAACGACATCGCTTCCATCAAGGACCTGAAGGGCAAGACCGTGGCCGCCTCGGCCCCCGGCACCTCGCCCTATTTCGCCCTCGCCTGGATCCTGAAGAAGAACGGCCTTTCGGTGAAGGACGTCACGGTGGTCAACATGGAGCCTGGCCCCGCCGCCCAGGCCTTCATCGCCGGGCAGAACGACGCCGCCATGACCTACGAGCCCTATCTCTCCTCCGTCCGCGCCGCGCCGCAGGCGGGCAAGATCATCGCCACCACACTCGACTATCCGATGGTCATGGACACCTTCGGCTGCACGCCGAAATTCCTCAGCGACAATCCCAAGGCCGCGAAGGCCCTCGCCGACAGCTACTTCGAGGCCCTCGACATGATCGCCAAGGAACCGGCGAAGTCCTACGAGATCATGGGCGCGGACGTGAAGCAGACGGGCGAGGCCTTCGCCGCCTCCGCCAAGTTCCTGCGCTGGCAGGACCGCGAGGCGAACAGGAAGTTCTTCGCCAGCGAGTTCAAGACCTTCTCGGAGGAGGCGGCCGACCTCCTCCTGGAAGTGGGCATCATCAAGCAGAAGCCGGACATGAACGCGCTGGCCGACACCAGCTTCATCCAGTAACCCGCAACGCCGCGGCGGTCCTGCGCAAGCCCGGGCCGCCGCCGACCTCCCGAAACTCCCATGCCGCCCGGCCGGATCTCCCCGAGGTCACCGCGGGCGGCGGAGCAGACCTCGCATGACCCGTCCCTTAGAACCCGTGAGCCAGGGAACCCGCATCGTCCTTGGCATCTCCTTCTTCGTGCTCTTCGTGGCGGCCTGGGCCTTCGCCACCCTCGGCGGATACGTCTCGCGCACGTTCCTCGCGGATCCGATCTCCATGGTCCATGACGGCTGGCTGCTGCTGACCCGGTTCGGCTTCCTCGCCGATATCGGCGTCACCGTCTGGCGCGTGGTCGGCGGATTCATCCTGGCGGCAGCCGTCGCCGTGCCGCTCGGGGTGATGATGGGCGCCTACAAGCCCTTCGAGGCCTTCCTCGAACCCTTCATTTCCTTCGCCCGCTACCTGCCGGCCTCGGCCTTCGTCCCGCTCCTGATCCTGTGGGCCGGCATCGGCGAGATGCAGAAGCTCCTCGTCATCTTCATCGGCTCCGTCTTCCAGATCGTCCTCATGGTGGCGGTGGCCGTCGGCAACACGCGCCGCGACCTCGTGGAGGCCGCCTATACGCTGGGCTCGACGGACCGGGGCGTGGTCAGGCGTGTGCTGATCCCGGCGAACGCGCCGGAGATCGCCGAGATCCTGCGGCTCGTGCTCGGCTGGGCCTGGACCTACGTGATCGTCGCCGAGCTCATCGGCTCCTCCTCGGGGATCGGGCACATGATCATCGACAGCCAGGCCCTCCTCGCCACGGGGCAGATGATCTTCGGGATCATCGTCATCGGCATCATCGGCCTCATCTCCGACTTCCTCTTCAAGGCCCTGAACCGGACGCTCTTTCCCTGGCGGCTCGCATGACCGACACGATCCTCACCATCGACAACGTCTCCCGCGTCTTCCCCGGCGCGCGCGGCCGGGATCCCGTGCGCGCGCTCGAGCCGACGAGCCTCGCCGTCGCGGAGAACGACTTCATCACCATTCTCGGTCCGTCCGGCTGCGGGAAATCCACGCTCCTGCGCATCGTGGCGGGGCTCGACCGGCCGAGCGCGGGCAAGGTCTTTCTCAAGGGGCGGGAGATCACGGGGCCGGGAGCGGACCGGGGCATGGTGTTCCAGTCCTATACCCTGTTCCCGTGGCTCACGGTGGCGGAGAACATCGCCTACGGCCTGCGGGAGAAGGGCGTTCCGCCCGCCACACGGCGCGAGATCGTCGCCTCCTACATCGAGAAGGTGGGCCTACGCGGGTTCGAGAACCATTATCCAAAGCAGCTCTCCGGCGGCATGCAGCAGCGCACGGCGATCGCCCGGGCCCTGGCGAACGACCCCGCCATCCTGCTCCTCGACGAGCCCTTCGGCGCCCTCGACAACCAGACGCGCTCGCTCATGCAGGAACTCCTGCTCGGCATCTGGGAGCGGGAGCGCAAGACCGTGCTCTTCGTCACCCACGACATCGAGGAGGCGATCTTCCTCGCCTCCCGCGTGATCGTGATGACCGCGCGCCCCGGGCGGATCAAGGCCGACATTCCGGTCGACCTGTCGCACCCGCGCCACTACACCATGAAGACGAGCGCGGCCTTCTCGGACCTCAAGGCGCAGCTCACGGAAGAGATCCGCGTCGAGGCGATGCGGGCGAGCGAGGCTCATTAGGAACCGCTGTCGGAAAGGCCGGAGCCGGCCCGCCGCCCGCTCCGGATCCCTGCGAAGCGAGCGCCCGAGCGGTCGTCCGAGCGTATTCGTGCCGGATCATCCGAAGAAACCGGCTGAGATACGCTTCTTCCCGGCAGATTTCTGACGCAACGTAAGCTCCTCGTAACGTTGGCCCTGTAGATCTTTCGTCGTCCGGTCCTCCGGCTTGCTCCGCCACCGTCGAACATCGTGCCGCGAAACGAAGCACGGGCCTGGGGGAAGCCAGCATCGGGCCGGAGGGAAGACCAATGGGGGCAAGATGTCTTTAGCAAAATTGTGGAATATCAGCGGGCGCTTCTACGCGGGCATGGCGACGAGCATCGTCGCCCTCGTCGCCCTTGCCATCTACGGATCGGCAACCATCTCGAACATTCTCGTCAGCCAGAAGCAGACCGAGCTCAAGCACCTGACGGACGTCGCCATCAGCATCATGGCCGAGTACGAGGCGAAGGCTGCGAAGGGCGAGATGGACGCGGAGGAAGCCAAGAAGCGCGCTCTGGCCGCCGTCGAGGCTCTTCGCTACGCCGGCTCGGAGTACTTCTTCAGCCACACCTTCAACCATGTCACCGTCATGCATCCGTTCAGCAAGCAGCTGATCGGCAAGGACCAGTCCGGCCTGAAGGATTCCGACGGGCGCGCATTCGTGGTCGAGATGGTGGACCGGGCCAAGGAGGGCGGCGGCTTCGTGAAGTATCACTGGCCGAAGGCCAACCAGACCGTTCCCAGCCCGAAGCTGACCTACGTCGCGCCCTTTCCCAAGTGGCAGCTCCTCATCGGCACGGGCGTCTACATCGACGACCTCGAGGCCATCGCCGCCTATTACCGGAACCTCTTCCTCGGCCTGATCGGCGCCGCCATCGTTCTCCAGATCGTCGTCGCCTTCGGTCTCGGACGCAGCATCTCGCGGCCCATCCAGAAGCTCGTCGTCAGCATGCGCGCTCTGGCGGCCGGCGATCTCAGCGTGCCGGTTGAGGGAACGTCGCGGCGCGACGAGATCGGCGTCATGGCCGGTGCCGTCCAGGTCTTCAAGGATGCCATGATCGCCAAGGCGGAGGCCGAGGCGCAGGCGGCGGAGGAGGCCGACGCGAAGATGCGCAGGGCCGAGATGCTCGACCGCCTGACGAGGCAGTTCGAGGCCAACGTGCTGGCGCTGACGCAGGGCCTGTCCGCCGCCTCGTCCGAGATGCAGGCCACCGCCCAGTCGATGGCCCAGGTGGCGGACCGGACGAACGAGCGGGCGGTGAGCGTCGCTTCCGCCGCGCAACAGACCTCGATGAACGTGCAGACGGTGGCCGCCGCCACGGAGGAGCTCTCCATCTCGATCAGGGAGATCGCCTCGCAGGTGAACCAGTCCTCGCAGGTGGCGGAGCGCGCGGTCGCCGACGCGCAGCGCACCAACGGGATCGTGCAGGAGCTCGCCAACACCGCCGAGAAGATCGGCACCGTGATCCAGCTCATCAACAACATCGCCGGCCAGACCAACCTGCTCGCCCTCAACGCCACCATCGAGGCGGCCCGCGCCGGCGAGGCGGGCAAGGGCTTCGCGGTGGTGGCAAGCGAGGTCAAGGAGCTCGCCAACCAGACCGCCAGGGCGACGGGCGAGATTTCCGACCAGATCGGTTCGGTGCAGCAGGCGACGGCCGAGGCGGTGAACGCCATCCAGTCCATCGTGCAGACGATCACGGAGATGTCGCAGATCTCGGTCGCCATCGCCGCAGCCATGGAGCAGCAGGGCGCAGCGACCTCCGAAATCTCCCGCAACGTGCAGGAGGCCGCCCGCGGCACCGAACTGGTGACGGGCAGCATCGACGACGTGCGCCACGGCGCGGGCGAGACCGGCGCCGCCGCCTCGCAGGTGCTCGGCGCGGCGCAGAGCCTCGCGCAGCACTCGTCGAGCCTCAGCGACGAAGTGGCGAGCTTCCTCGACGGCGTGAAGGCGGCCTGAGGTCCATCGCGGAAAACGATGCGACGCGGGGCCGGGCGGATACGTCCGGCCCCGTCCTTTTCGGGGGCCGGAGCGATGAAGCCGCCTTCTCCGCCGCCCGAATGCCGGCCCGTGATGACAATCGGGCGGGACCGGATACTCTCGCGGGCCCGACACCGCCTCCATCCACCGCAGGTTCCATTCGAAAGGAAGACACGATGACAGACCTCATGCCTCTGCTCCTCAAGATCCAGGACGCCTGGGCCGCGCCCGATCAGCCGCGCACGGTGCTCGAAGCGGCGGGGGAGGCTTTCGCGGAGGCTGTCGGCCATCGCCTCTATACGGTCACCCGCATGCTCGCGGGAGGCCGGGAGGTGGAGCGCATCCACTCCACCAATCCCGAGGTCTATCCGGTCGGCGGCCGCAAGCCGATCCTTCCCAACGCCTACACGCAGCAGGTGCGCCAGGAGATGAAGCCGTTCCTCGCCAGGACGCCGGCGGGCTTCGCGCCGCTCTTTCCCGACCACCAGACCATCACCGGCCTCGGCCTGGGCTGCGTGATGAACCTGCCGGTCGTCTTCGGCGGCGCGGTGCTCGGCACCGTCAACCTTCTCGACCGGGAGGGCGCCTACGACGAACGACACGTCGAACCGGCGATGCTCATTGCAAGGCAGATCCTGCCCGTGCTCCTCGAACGGGACGCATGAGAGAGCGAACCCCATGAAGGTGAAGCGCATCGTCGCCAATATCCAGGGGCAGAACTCCGCCCCCGCGGAGCGCTTCTACCGGGACATCCTCGGCCTCGACCTCCTGATGGACCACGGCTGGATCGTCACTTACGGCCTCGCCGAGCCGATGGACATCCAGATCGGCATCGCCGCCGAGGGCGGGTCGGGAACACCGGTGCCCGACCTTTCCATCGAGGTGGACGATGCGGATGAAGCCTACGAGCGCATGAGGGAGGCTGGCTTCGCCATCGAATACGGCCCCGCGGACGAGCCCTGGGGCGTCCGCCGCTTCTATGTCCGCGACCCCTTCGGCAGACTCGTCAACATTCTCGCGCACCGTCGAGAGCCGGCCCGAAAAGGATGAGTAAGCCTCGGCATCCTGCGCTAGAGCATTTTCGGGAGAAGTGGAAACCGGTTTTCGCTGGCGCGGCCCTCCGGGTCGCTGGCGCGGCCCTCCGGGTCCGTCCGAACATGCTGCAAACCAAGAGCTTCGGAGCGGAGTGCGATTCCGTTGAAGCGCAATCCGCTCTAGAATGGACCGCGTTTCTGCCGAGGAGCCCATGCGCATGGCGAGAACCCGTTTCATCCTTGCCGCGGCGAGCATCGCCATGGCGGCGCCGCTCGCCTCCTCTCCCGCCCAGGCCTGCCCGCCGGGCTTCTCGGCCCTTCAGGGCTCCGACACCTGCGTGCGCATCAGCGGGCGCGTCCGCGCGGAGACCGTGTTCGGCACCGGCCGCGCCCGCGGGTCGGACGGCGTTCGCACCGGCGCGAGCGGGCGAGTCCAGCTCGATCTGCGCAAGCAGACGGAATACGGGCCGCTGCGGGCGGTGATCCGGGCCGAGGGCGTGCGGCCCGCGCAGTAGGGCGCCCCGCCTCGTGCGGGCTCCGCAAAGCTCTCAGGGATTATCGAACGTTATCCTGAGCCGCCTCCAGGAAGGATCTCTTTTCGCAAGGTCCGCCGGGATCCTGAACGGCGTGCACCGCTCGACGGCTCTTACGGCCGCCGCGGCGATCCGCGACCGGGGATCGCCATCGACGACCTTGGGTGCATGGGCAAGCGCTCCCTCGTCGTTCAATCGGATCTCGACGACGACCGGCGCCTCGCTGCGCGCCTGGACGGGCAGGATGTAGCAATGTCCGAGTTGTTTCTTGAGGATGGCCTTGAGCTCGCCCTGGGGCGGTCCGGAGATGTCGCGCAGCCCGCTGCACCGAGAAGGGCCGCGACCCCGACGCCGATCAGTCCCGCCCGGCGAGTCACCTGCCACACCCTCCCTTTTCGACCGTTCGACCGGACCGTTTCGACCGGACAATATATGCACGATATTTTGTTAGCGTCTTTCCAGCATGGGCGGCAATTCTCGGCGGTCGTCTGCACACATGAAAAAGGCCCCAGCCGGGGCAAATCGGCCAGGGCCTTGCGGGACCGGCAGGAGCCGGACGGTCAACGCGGAAGCGTATCGCCGTAGGTGGCGGGATCGGTGGTCTGCGAGCCGCTGGCGTTCGGCACCGGGCCGGGGACGTACATGGGCCCTGGCACGGGCCCGGGCACGACCATGGGGCCAGGCTGCACGACGATCGAACCGGTGCTCATCGCGTCCATGCCGGGCGCGGTTCCCATGTTGTGGTAGGAACAGGGATTGGTGGCCAGGGAGCCGCTCGCATTGGGCGGCGGCGGGCAGGTGCCCACGGCCACGCCCTGACCGGGCACGACCACGACCGTGCCGGGCTCGGCCGTGGCTCCATAGGTGCCCGGATTGGTGGCCTGCGAACCGCTCGCGTTCGGAACCGGCGCGGGATAGAGGTAAGGCTGCGCCATGGCTCCGGCCGTCCCGGCGAGGAACATGCCGAGGGCAGCCGTCAGGATCGTCCGTCTCATGTCGTCTCTCTCCATGGTTGGGATGGGTGGGAAAATCCACCGTCTGGTGGGGGCCAACGCGAGCCATTCCCCAAAGTTTCGGCGAGCCGGAGCGGGAGGCGGCACAGGGGGACCATGAGGCGCCGTTCGAAGAGCTGGCCGCAATCCCTTGTTTCCACGACCCTTTCGCCCTTTCCCGGCCCGCCGCCGCATACCTCGCGGCCGTTCAAAGATCCGTGACCCGCGAAGCCTTGACGCAGGACTCGAACGGCAAGGCCCCGTCACGCGCGAAGCGTGACGGGGCCCGGATCGACAGATCGAGCGACCTTGAAGGAAGGTCTTATTCGGGCAGCACACGCACCGCGCCGCGGGCGGCGCTGGTGGCCATGGCGGCATAGGCCTTCAGCGCGGTCGAGACCTTGCGCTGGCGCTCGGCGTGCGGCTTCCAGGCCTTGGCGCCCCTCGCCTCCTCGGCCGCGCGGCGGCGGGCGAGTTCCTCGTCCGGCACGGCGAGCCGGATGGACCGGTTGGGGATGTCGATCTCGATCCGGTCTCCCTCTTCCACGAGGGCGATGAGGCCGCCCTCCGCCGCCTCGGGAGAGGCGTGGCCGATGGAGAGGCCGGAGGTGCCGCCCGAGAAGCGGCCGTCGGTGATGAGGGCGCAGGCCTTCCCGAGCCCCTTCGACTTCAGGTAGCTCGTGGGATAGAGCATCTCCTGCATGCCGGGGCCGCCGCGCGGGCCCTCGTAGCGGATCACCACCACGTCGCCGGCCTTCACGGCGCCGCCGAGGATGCCCTTCACCGCGTCGTCCTGGCTCTCGAACACCTTGGCCGGGCCGCTGAAGGTCAGGATGCTCTCGTCCACGCCCGCGGTCTTCACGATGCAGCCGTCCTCGGCGAGGTTGCCGTAGAGCACGGCGAGCCCGCCGTCCTTGGAGAAGGCATGCGCCGCGTCGCGGATGACGCCGTTCTTGCGGTCGAGGTCCAGCTCCTCCCAGCGGCGGTCCTGGCTGAAGGCCACCTGGGTCGGAACGCCGCCCGGGGCGGCCTGGTAGAAGGTGCGGACGCTCTCGCTGTTCGTGCGCATCACGTCCCACCGGTCGAGGGCGGCGCCCAGGCTCTCGCTATGGACGGTCGCCACGTCCCTGTGGATCAGGCCCGCGCGGTCCAGCTCGCCCAGGATGCCCATGATGCCGCCGGCGCGGTGCACGTCCTCGATGTGCACGTCCGGCACGGCGGGAGCCACCTTGCAGAGCACCGGCACCTTGCGGGAGAGCCGATCGATGTCCTTCATGGTGAAGTTCACCTCGCCCTCGTGGGCGGCGGCCAGGAGGTGCAGCACCGTGTTGGTGGAGCCGCCCATGGCGATGTCGAGAGTCATGGCGTTCTCGAACGCCTCGAAGCTCGCGATGGAGCGCGGCAGCACGGAGCCGTCGTCCTGCTCGTAATGGCGGCGGGCCAGGTCGACGATGAGATGCCCCGCCTCCACGAAGAGGCGCTTGCGGTCCGCATGGGTCGCGAGAACCGTGCCGTTGCCCGGCAGGGAGAGACCCATCGCCTCGGTGAGGCAGTTCATGGAGTTGGCCGTGAACATGCCGGAGCAGGAGCCGCAGGTCGGACAGGCGGAACGCTCGACGACCTTCACCTCCTCGTCGGTGTAGCTGTCGTCGGCGGCGATCACCATGGCGTCCACGAGATCCATGGCCTTCAGCTTGCCGCGGAGATTGACCTTTCCCGCCTCCATGGGCCCGCCGGAGACGAAGACGGTCGGGATGTTGAGGCGCAGCGCGGCCATGAGCATGCCGGGGGTGATCTTGTCGCAGTTCGAGATGCAGACCATGGCGTCCGCGCAGTGGGCGTTCACCATGTACTCCACCGAGTCGGCGATGATCTCGCGGGAGGGCAGGCTGTAGAGCATGCCGTCGTGGCCCATGGCGATGCCGTCGTCCACGGCGATGGTGTTGAACTCCTTGGCGACGCCGCCCGCCTTCTCGATCTCGCGGGCCACCATCTGGCCGAGGTCCTTGAGGTGGACGTGACCGGGCACGAACTGGGTGAACGAGTTCACCACGGCAATGATGGGCTTGCCGAAATCCTCGTCCTTCATGCCCGTGGCGCGCCAGAGCCCGCGGGCGCCGGCCATGTTGCGGCCATGGGTGGTGGTACGGGAACGGTACTGCGGCATGACAAGACCTAAAATTGCGAAAGAAGCCGTGTTGCGAGAGGGTTTATTACACGCACCCGACCGTCCGTCCAAGACATAAGGACGTGTCCTCGTTGGCGCAGGCTGCCGGGCAGCCATGCCCAGGCTTCATGAAGACGCCCCTGCCCCATGGCGGCCCAGGTGCGGCGGCACCTCCGGTTGATAGCCGATCAGTCGCAATCCGCTGCGGGCACGACCTCGCCGGATCTCGGGCCACGCTTCAGATGCCCGAGAGGCAGCGGCGCTTCCGACTTGACCCGGGTCAGCACGAAGTTGGAGCGGATGTCGCCGATCATCGGCAGGGTGAGCAGCGTCTCAGTGAGAAGGCGCTCGTAGGCCTTCAGGTTGGGGACCGCGATCTCGACCATGAAATCCGCCGTGCCCGACACCATATGGCAGGCTACCACCTCTGGCAGGCTCGAGAGCGCGTCCTGAAGCGCCTTGGCGTTGTCGCGCGAGTGCTTCTCGACCTTGATCTCGACGAAGACCGTCAGCCCCAGTCCCACCGAATCCCGGTTTAGCACCGCGCGGTAGGCGCGGATGAAGCCGTCCCGCTCCAGGCGCCGGACCCGCCGGAGGCACGGCGAGGGAGACAATCCCACCCGGTCCGCCAGTTCGTTGTTGGTCAACCGTCCGTCCTCCTGGAGGGCGGCGAGGATCTTCAGGTCGAGGGCATCCAGGTTGATATAGGGCACTCGTGCGCTCCTAAGCGGTTCTCGCGCAATTTTCTGCCACGATTTGAGCATGTCGGGGCTCAACTTCGCAAGGACATGCCCCGGCGTCTTCTGGCATTCTCCGCCTCCCATCCCAAGGAGGCCTCCATGTCCGACACATCCGCCTCAGACGCGCCTCTGCCCGGCAGGCCACCCGCCCCTTCCATCGAGCGCCGGGCCCTGCTCGGCTGGGCGGCGGGCATCGTCACGGTGGTGATCTGGGCCTTCTGGATGGTGGGTACGCGCCATGCCGTAACGCACGATCTGCCGCCTGCCGCCGTCGGCATCCTGCGCTTCGCCGTCCCCGCGATCGTGCTCGCGCCCGTGGCATTGCGGGACGGAATCTGGCCGAAGCACCTTCCGCTGAGGATCAAGCTCGGCCTCCTGTGCTCGGGCGCGCCCTTCTTCCTCGTCGCCGGCACGGGGATGGAATACGCCCCCGCCGCCGATATCGGCCCCCTGCTCCCCGGCACCATGCCGCTCTTCGTGGCGGCCATCGGCTACCTGGTCCTCGGCGAGGCGCTCGGCGGGATCCGCCTCGCCGGTTTCGCGCTGATCCTGCTTGCGGACATCGCCGTCGCGGGAGGCCATCTCATCGAAGGCGCGGGCGGGGCATGGCGCGGCCATCTCCTGCTCCTGGGCGGAGCCTGCCTCTGGGGCATCTACACCCATGCCTACAAGCGCAGCGGCCTTCCCGCGCTCCAGGCCGCCGGCCTCGTCGGGCTCTGGTCGCTCGTTCTCCTCATTCCTCTCGGCGCGCCTTCGCTCGCCCGCGCCGCCGTGAGCGGCCTCGGCGGCGCCATCGTGCTCCAGGCGACCCTCCAGGGCTTCCTTTCGGGCGTCGTCGGCCTCGTGCTCTACGGCTACGCCATCGACCGCCTCGGCGCGTCCCGCGCCGCGGCCCTTTCGCCCCTCGGCCCGGTGTTGGCGGCGCTCCTGGCGATCCCCATGCTCGGAGAGATCCCGAGCCTCAACGCGATGATCGGTATCGGCCTCGCCACCGGCGGCGTCCTGCTCGCCAGCGGGATCGTCGGGGCGAAGAAGCGGGCGTAGCCGGTCCACGAACGGGAGGGCGGCTCAGGAGGAATGCGCGGCGCGGGCGGCAGGCATGGCCCACGCCGTGCTCATCCAGAGCAGCGCGAAGCCGAACAGCGGCAGCAGGATGTCCGTGTAGAAGATCACGCCCGCGTTGCCCGGCGCGTAGTTGTGCGCCTCGACCATCTGCACCGCATGGCCGACGGCCGCTCCCCAGAGGAAGCAGGCAGGGCCCAGAATGGCGGCAAGACGCAGGCCCGAGCCTCCCCTGAACGCCAGGAAGCCGACAAGCGAGAACCCAAGGCTCGCGAAGCCCACCTCCTTCTGGAACGGGCTCGTCTGCCAGCCGATGAAGGCGGCCGCCACTTCCGAGAAGAAGACGTGCATGACGAAGTTGTAGAAGAAGCTCACGCCCAGGGAGAAGAACAGGAACCAGGAGAGGACCGCCTCGACGATCTCGGGCCCGCTCCAGGGTCGCGGGCGGCGCAGGAGCGCGGCAAAGGCTGCGATCAGCCCCACGACGAAGAGCGTGAGCGTGAAGTTGCTGAAAAGAAAAACGATGGCCTGCCGCATGGCGCCCCCCCGGCCGCCGGGTTCCGTTGTCGCACTGTGGCCCTTCAGGATCGCTGCGGCAAGCCGGAGCGTAGCAGTAAGATATGGAAAGGGGCCGAAGACCGGCCCCTTTCCAGGTGATGGACGCAACGGTTACTGGTTCATGCTGCCCGACGAGGCGCCCGGCTGCTGCAGGCGGATGCTGCCGGAGCCGTTCGTGCGGCTGCGGACGGAGACCGAGCCCGTCGCCTCCGGCGAAGACCGCTCGCGGACCGAGGTCGAGACGTTCACGTCGCCCCCCGAGCGAACGCCGGTCCGGTGCTGCTCCACCGACACGCCGACGCGGGGGCTTTCCTCGCGCACATGGCGCACGGTCCTGCGCGTCACGGAAACGCTCGGCTCGTCCACCTCGTAGCGACGCACCGTATGGCGACGGACCTCGACGGGCTCGTGCACCACGTAGTGGCGGCGCTTCTTCACCACGACCTTGGTGGAGGGCTTCTTCTTCGTCTTCACCACGACCTTCTTCGCGGTGGGCTTCTTCTTGACGACGGTGCGATGGACCACGGTGTCCGGTTCGTCATAGGTCGAGACCGTGCGGTGACGCGTGACGGAGACGCTCGGCTCCTCGACCTCGCGGACCGTGCGGGTACGGTGGACGGTCACGCCGCTGCGCTCGCGGGTTTCGACCCCGGCACGGACCCCGGTGTCCACGCGGGTGCGAACCCGCGTCTCGACGCCTCCAGCAGGCTGGTCGCCGCCCCGGCGCAGGATGGTCGAGCTGGACTCCGTCTTGGCCTGCGGCGTGTCCACCGTGACGGAGCCGGCGGGCGCCTGGGCGTAAACGGTCGTACTGAGCAGGGCAAGGCCCAGACCTAAAGCGATCTTCTTCATCGCAGTGTCTCCTCCTAAGAAATCGTGGGGAGGAAACGCCATCTTGGCTATCGGGTTCCTGCCAAGACAAATATTACAGATGTTTACTACTGCGTGATATCAGATGAATATTCATTCATCTTCTTGACCCGAAGCGAGACTTACCAGAAAGCTTGGCCTTTACACACGCATAGACACGGCGAGAACGGAAGATGCCCCAGAAGGAAGCTTGGCCGATTCTCGATGCGCGAGCGACATGGCTGTTAACGTCTCCTTAGGATGCCATGCTACTAAAGCATAACAGCCCTACATTATCACCACTCCTCTTCGGCGCCGCACGCCCCTATATGCTGCATTGCACACGCAAGAACAAAGGCCGCCGGTCGTCCGGGGCCGGCTAACTTCAGGAGCTTCCAATGTTCGTGACCTACATCCTCTCTAAGATCCGCGCCTACATGCGTTATCGCGAGACCGTCCGCGAGCTGTCGCAGCTTTCGGACCGCGAACTCGACGATCTGGGCATCTCCCGCTTCCAGATCGAGAGCATCGCTCGCCAGCACGCTACCGCGTAATAGATTGCTGCATTGCAGCAAGAGCCGCGCCCGCCTCCGGCGGGCGTTTGCTTTTCAGGACCTTCCCACCCTGCTTTCCCACCCTACCTGCCGCCCGACACGGGGATGTTGGCACCCGTGATGTAGGACGCGGCATCCGACATGAGGAACAGAATCGCCTCGGCGATCTCCTCCGGCTCGCCGGGCCGCTTCAGGGGAATGTTGGCGCTGAGACGCTCCACGCGGGCGGCGTCGCCCGTGCTCTTCTCGTGAATTTCCGTGCGCGTGATGCCGGGCGATACCGCGTTCACCCGCACCCCGTCGGCGGCGAGCTCATGGGCAAGGCCGACCGTCAGGGCATCCACCGCGCCCTTGGAGGCCGCGTACCAGACGTACTCGCCGCCGCTGCCGAGACGCGAGGCGACGGAGGAGACGTTGACGATGGACCCGCCCCTTCCGCCATGGCGGGTGGAGAGCCGGCGCGCCGCCTCCCGCGCCACCCAGAGCGCCCCGAGGACATTGACCTCGATGCAGGCGCGGACCGTGTCGTCCTCCGCCCGGTCGAGCCTGCCCGACCGGCCGGTGATCCCCGCGTTGTTCACCACATGGGACAGGGGACCGAGCGCTGCCTGCGCCTCGTCGAAGATGCGGACGACGTCCTCCGCCCTCGCGGTGTCGCCCTGGCAGACGACCGACGAGGCGCCCGCCGCGCGGCAGGCGTCCGCCACCCGCTCGGCCGCGTCCCTGTCGGATCGGTAGCCGATCGCCACATCGTAGCCGCGCTGCGCCGCGAGCTGCGCCACCGCAGCGCCTATGCCGCGGCTGCCACCTGTTATAAGCACGACGGGTCGCGTCATCGCCATGATCCGGAACCTGATTGCGAAAGGGAATGGTTCAGCTTGACCCGGCAGGGGCGACGGGTCAACAAAGCCCGTTCGAGAGGAAACCCATGAGCAAGCTTCAACCGATCCATGTCGTCGGCGGCGGTCTCGCCGGTTCGGAAGCGGCCTGGCAGATCGCCCAGGCCGGAGTTCCCGTGGTCCTCCACGAAATGCGCCCCGTGCGCGGGACCGACGCGCACAAGACGGACGGTCTCGCCGAGCTCGTCTGCTCCAACTCATTCCGCTCCGACGACCCGGAGACCAACGCGGTCGGCCTGCTCCATCAGGAGATGCGTGCCCTCGGCTCGCTCATCATGGCGAAGGGCGACGCCAACCAGGTCCCCGCCGGCGGCGCCCTCGCGGTGGACCGCGACGGCTTCTCCCAGGCGGTGACGGCGGCGCTCGAGGCACATCCCCTCGTCACCATCGAGCGCGGCGAGGTCGCCGGGCTCCCGCCCGAGGACTGGAGCTCCGTGATCGTGGCGACGGGTCCCCTCACCTCCCCCGCCCTGGCGGAGGCGATCCTCTCCCTGACGGGCGAGAAGGAGCTCGCCTTCTTCGACGCCATCGCGCCCATCGTGTACCGGGAGTCCATCAACATGGACGTGGCCTGGTTCCAGTCCCGCTACGACAAGGCGGGGCCGGGCGGGACCGGAGCCGACTACATCAACTGCCCCCTCGACAGGGACCAGTACGAGGCTTTCGTCGACGCGCTCATCGCGGGCGACAAGACGAGCTTCAAGGAGTGGGAGGCCAACACCCCCTATTTCGACGGCTGCCTGCCCATCGAGGTGATGGCCGAGCGCGGGCGCGACACCCTGCGGCACGGTCCCATGAAGCCGGTGGGCCTCACGGACCCGCACAACCCGGACAGGAAGCCCTATGCCGTCGTGCAGCTGCGGCAGGACAACGCGCTCGGCACCCTGTTCAACATGGTGGGCTTCCAGACCAAGCTGAAGTACGGCGAGCAGACCCGGATCTTCCGCATGATCCCGGGGCTTGAGAATGCGGAGTTCGCCCGCCTCGGCGGCCTGCACCGCAACACCTACCTCAACTCGCCGAAGCTCCTCGATTCCACCCTGCGCCTGAAGGCGATGCCGCGGCTCCGCTTCGCCGGCCAGATCACGGGCTGCGAGGGCTATGTGGAGAGCGCCGCCGTGGGCCTGATGGCCGGCCGCTTCGCCGCCGCGGAGCGGCTGGGACGCGCGCTGCCGCCTCTTCCCGCCACGACGGCGATGGGCGCCCTCATCAACCACATCACGGGCGGCCACATCGAGACCATCGACGAGGGGCCGCGCTCCTTCCAGCCGATGAACGTGAATTTCGGCCTGTTCCCGCCGGTGGAGTTCGCCGTGAAGGACGGGAACGGCAAGCGCCTGCGCGGTCCGGCCAAGGCGGTCGCCCGCAAGAGGGCCCTGACCGACCGCGCCCGCGCCGACCTCGCCGCCTGGAAGGCGGCCCAGGACATGCCTGCGGCTGCGGAGTGAACCGCGGTCACTCCGGGACGGTGCGAGCGCCGCCCGGAATGACGGGCGGTCTCAGAATCGTCCCCGCCACAGAATCCAGATCTTGCGCCAGCGTGGCAGGTCCAGGTCGGTGTGGAAGGGATCGTAGTCCCGCCGCTCCATCTGCCGCAGGTAGGGCTCCACCAGGGCGAGCCCGCGGAAGGCCGGCTGCGCCGCCTCGGGGATGGTGGGGCGCAGCGTCCTGACATGGTCGAGATGCCGGCGCGCCACCGCCCGCATGTCGGCGAGCGCGCTCTTCAGTCCAGGACCGCCCCGCCCGGTCACGATGTCGTCGCGCACGACCCCGTGCCGCGCCAGGATGTCGGCCGGAACGAAGACCTGACCCTGGCGCGCATGCCACGGGAAGGCCCGCAGGAGTCCCGTGATCGCGTAGGCGACGCCGGCATGGCCCGCCGCGTCCGCGTGGCCCGGGTCCGCGCCGCCCGCCAGCACGATGCTGGCGAGGCGGATGAGGCTCGACGACGTCTCCCCGCAATAGCCCTCGAGGTCGTTGAGGGACGGCATCGGGTCGTCGTAAAGGTCGAAGATGCGCGCATCGATGAGGCTCACGAGCGCGGAACGCGGCAGGCGGAACCTGACGATGGTGTCGTCGAGCGCGGCGGCGACCGGGTTCGCCCGCACGTCGCCCCGCGACTCGCCCTGGAGCGCATCCCGCCACCATTGCAGCCGGATCTCCCCCAGGAGCGCCTCGCGCACGGATTCGCGCACCCGTGCGATCTCGTAGCTGAAGGCATGGAGGGCATGGATGTGCGGCCGCTTGTCCGCCGGGGCGAACTGGCTGGCCCAGAACCGGTCCGGGTCGGCCTCGCGGACGAGCGTTTCGCAGTGGGAATAGGCGAAGGTCAGATCGTCGGCCATTTCATGCGCCATGTCACGGCACGGCGATGAGCGCCGCCGCGACCTTGCGGTTCTCGGCGAGCAGGATGTTGTAGGTGCGCGCAGCCGCCCCGCTCTGCATCACGTCGAGGCCGATGCGCGCCTCCCGGAAGCGCAGGCGCAGGCGCTCGGATATGGCCGCCACGTCCACCCCGGTCCCGAGCAGCAGGAGATCGATCTCGGCCGCCTCCGCGAAGACGGGGCCGAGGGATTCCTCAGTGACGTCGGCGAGGGAGGCGACGCGCCACGCCATGATCCCCGACGGCAGGGCGAGGATCGAGCCCCGATGGGACATGTCGGCGAAGCGGAAGCCGCCGTTGCCGTAGGCGTCGATGGGGTAGCGCCCCGGCACGAAGCCGTCGTAGATGCGGCCGCCGCTCATGAGCCTCACTCCGCCGGGGCGACCTTGCCCTCCGGCGCCTTGGCGGTCTCCGTGCTGCGCAGGCCGATGTAGATCAGCATCGGCGAGGAGATGAAGATCGCCGAATAGGTGCAGACGACGACGCCGTAGAGCATGACCTGGGCGAAGCCCTCGATGGCGCGGCCGCCGAAGATCACCAGCGCCAGGAGCGAAAGTGCCGTGGTGGTCGCCGTCATCACCGTGCGCGACATGGTGGTGTTGATCGACAGGTTCAGGAGCTCCTCCACCGGCATGGTCTTGTAGCGGCGCATGAGCTCGCGGGTGCGGTCGAACACCACCACCGTCTCGTTCAGCGAGTAGCCGACGATGGTGAGGATGGCGGCGATCGAGGTCATGTTGAACTCGTGCCGGGTGATGACGAAGAAGCCGACGGTGAGGACGATGTCGTGCAGGGTGCCGACGATGGCGCCGATGGCGAGCTCGCGCTCGAACCGGAACCAGAGGTAGAACAGCACCGCGATCACCGACAGGATCACGCCGATGGTGCCGGACTGGACCAGCTCGCCGGAAACGCGCGGCCCCACGGTCTCGACGCGGCGGAACTCGTATTCGTTGCCGAAGGTGTCGCGGGCCTTCTGGACGACGGCGCTCTGCGCCGCCTCGCCGCCCGCCTGGATCGGGAAGCGCAGCGACACGCCGCCCGCGGTGCCGAACTCCTGCACCTCGACCTCGCCGAACCCGAAGCCCTCCGCCGTCTGGCGCAGCTTGGCGACCTCGGCCCGGCCCGATTTCGCCTGGAGCTCCATGAGCGTCCCGCCCCGGAAGTCGATGCCGAAGTTGAGGCCGACGGTAAAGAGCAGCACGACCGTCAGCAGCGACAGGGTCGCGGACAGGGGGAATGAGAAGCGCCGGAGGCGCATGAAGTCGAAATGGGCGCTTTCGGGCCAGATGCGGATGAGGCGCACGTTACGGATTCCTTAGAAAGGAAGGGCTTTCGGACGCATCCAGTGATACCAGAGCGCAATCATCATGCGCGTCAGGGTCACGGCGGTGATGACCGTGGTCAGGATGCCGAGGATGAAGACCACCGCGAAGCCGCGCACGGGTCCCGAACCGAGGAAGAACAGGATGACCGCGGCGATCGCCATGGTGCTGTTCGAGTCCACGATGGTCGCGAAGGCGCGCTCGAAGCCCGCCTGGATCGCGGAGGGGATGGAGCGGCCCGCATGGGCCTCCTCGCGGATGCGCTCGTAGATCAGCACGTTCGAGTCGACCGCCGTGCCGATGGTGAGCACGATGCCGGCGATGCCGGGCAGGGTCAGGGTCGCCTCCAGCACCGACATGAGGCCGAAGATGAGGCCCACGTGGACCAGGAGCGCGATGTTCGCGAACAGGCCGAACATCCCGTAGGTGGCGAACATGAAGAGCATCACGAGAATGGCGGCCACGTAGGTCGCCTTCTTGCCCGCCTCGATGGAATCCTGACCGAGGCCGGGCCCGACCGTGCGCTCCTCGACGATGGTGAGCTTGGCCGGGAGCGCGCCCGCCCGCAGGAGCACGGCGAGGTCCTGCGCCTGCTGAACGGTGAACCGGCCCGAGATCTGGCCCGAGCCGCCCGTGATGGCGGACTGGATGGTCGGCGCCGAGATCACCTCGTTGTCGAGGACGATGGCGAGCGGCCGGCCGATGTTCTCGGAGGTCGCCTGGCCGAAGCGCTGGGCGCCCCGGATGTTGAAGCGGAAGTTGACGATGGGCTCGTTGGTGCGGCTGTCGAAGGCCGGCTGGGCGTCGACGAGGTCGCCGCCCTCGGCGATCACCCGGCGCTCGACCGGGACCTTCTGCCCGCCCGCCTCGCGCATGGGAAGCATGTCCACGTCGGCGGCGCCCTGCTGGCCGAGCAGGCGGAATTCGAGCTTGGCGGTCCGGCCGAGCAGCTCCTTGAGGCGCTGGGGATCCTGCAGGCCGGGCACCTGGACGAGGACGCGGTCGGCGCCCTGACGCTGGATGCTCGGTTCCGTGGTGCCCGTCACGTCGATGCGGCGGCGGATCACCTCGATGGACTGGTCGACCGCCCGGCGCACCTTCTCGTTGATGCCCGCATCCGTGTAGGTGAGCGTGATCAGGCCGTCGGGCGTGCTCGTGACCTCGAGGTCGCGGCCGCCGCCCTGGCCGAGCACGGCGCTGCCGAGGGGTTGGGCCAGCTCGCGCAGGCGCGGCAGGATCTTTTCGCGGTCCGCCTGATCCGGCACCCGGATCTGCACCCCGCGCGGGTTGAGCTGGATGCCGCCCTGCGGCGAGACGCGGGCCTCGCGGAGCACCCGGCGCACGTCGTCGCGCAGGGCCGTGCTCTGGGTGCGCAGGAGGTCCGGCACGTCCACCTCCAGGAGGACGTGGGAGCCGCCCTGTAGGTCGAGGCCGAGCACGACGGCGCGGGACGGGATCAGCCAGGACGGCACCCATCCCGGCAGGGAGCGCTGGAATGCCTCGCGCTCCTCGCGGCTCATCAGGCTCGGCACGGCGAGGAGAAGGCCGATCAGGATGACCGCCATGGTGGCGATGATCTTCGTCTTCGAGAAGCGCAGCATCGTCGACTCAACCTATTCTGGACGAAGGCCGGTCAGGCCTTCACCGGCTCGCCCTTGGAGCGGACCTCGGAGATGTTGGCGCGGGCGAGCTTCACCTTCACCCCGTCCGCGATCTCCACCTCGATGTCGGAGCTGTCCTCGAGGACCCGCGTGACCTTCCCGACGATCCCGCCGGAGGTCACCACCGTGTCGCCGCGGCGCACGTTCTTGATCATCTCCTGGTGCTCGCGCACCCGGCGCTGCTGCGGCCGGATGATGAGGAACCACATGATGACGAAAATGAGGATGAAGGGGACCAGATTCGTGATCAGCGAAGTCATGTCTCCCCCGGCGGGGGCCCCTTGCGCGAAGGCGGGCGTGATGAACAAGCGGCTCTCCATGGCGTAAGGCGCGTGGCGGGGTCCGAGGGCCCGCCCGCGCCGCAACAGCGTTGAAACGCGGCGGACTATAACCATCGACCTCGCGAAATCAATGAAGTTGCGGGGATTTCCAGAGCCGAGCGCCATGGACGCTGCCGCGCCGCCGCGATAAGCAGGGTTTTTCACCCTCCAGACGCACCATGTCCCATCCCGCTTCCGGCCCGTCCCGCCCTTCGGACCCAGTCCCGGGCCTCTCCTCCCCCGAAGCCCTCGACCTCCTGCGCCGCATCGCGGACGCCCTCGACAGGCTGTCCCCGGCGGGCGCCGTTCACGCGGATTTTACGGCGGCGGACGCCTTCGTATGGCAGCCGGCCGCCCGGCGGCTCGCCCCGGTGCCGAAGGTCAACCGGGTGGAGATGAGCCTCCTGCGCGGGATCGACCGCGTGCGGGACACCCTTGCGGAGAACACCCGCCGCTTCGCCGCGGGCTTTCCCGCCAACAACGCCCTGCTCTGGGGCGCCCGGGGCATGGGCAAGTCCTCGCTGGTCAAGGCGGTCCATGCGGAGGTGAACCATGCGCGGGCGCCCGAATCGCGCCCGCTCAAGCTCATCGAGATCCACCGGGAGGACATCGAGACCCTGCCCGACCTCATGGCCCTGCTCCGCCAGGACCGACACCGCTTCGTGATCTTCTGCGACGACCTCTCCTTCGACACGGACGACACCTCCTACAAGTCCCTGAAGGCGGTGCTGGAGGGCGGGATCGAGGGGCGGCCCGACAACGTGATCTTCTACGCCACGTCCAACCGCCGGCACCTGCTCCCGCGCGACATGATGGAGAACGAGCGGTCCACCGCCATCAACCCGGGCGAAGCGGTGGAGGAGAAGGTGTCCCTGTCGGACCGTTTCGGCCTGTGGCTCGGCTTCCACAAGTGCAGCCAGGACGAGTACCTGGACATGGTGTTCGGCTATGTGGACCATCTCGGCCTCTCCGGCGACCGGGACGCCATCCGGGCCGAGGCCCTGGAATGGGCCACCACCCGCGGCGCCCGCTCCGGCCGCACGGCCTGGCAGTACATCCAGGACTTGGCGGGCCGGCAGGGGAAGGCGATCTGAGACCCCACGGGACAGGGTCGGCGCCGGCGCGCCGCGGCAGGCTCAGCCCGGCTACGCGTGTTCATGCCCTGTGTCATTCCGGGGCACGCCTATGGCGTCCCGGAATCATGCCATGCGATGAAGGAATCGGCTCGAGCGCGGTCTCGTCGCCCCAAAACGGAAAAGGGACGGCGGCTGAGCTCCACCGTCCCCTCTCGGGGTCGGTTCCGGGAGGGGAACCGACCTGAACCCTCGATGCGCGATCAGCTGCCGAGATACTTGAGCGGGTCTACGGGCGTCGCGCCCTTGCGGATCTCGAAGTGGAGCTGGGGCGAGGTGACGTTGCCGGTCTGGCCGGAGGTGGCGATCACCTGCCCGCGCTTCACCTGCTCGCCGCGCTTCACGTTCAGCGAGCCGTTGTGGGCATAAGCCGAGACGTAGCCGTTGTCGTGCCGGATGAGCACGAGGTTGCCGTAGCCCTTCACCTCGTTGCCGGCATAGGTGACGACGCCGGATTCGGCCGCCTTGACGGGCGTGCCCTCGGGAACGGCGATGTTGATGCCCTCGTTGCCGCCGTTCGCGCCGAACCCGGCGATCACGCGGCCGCGGGCCGGCCAGCGGAAGTCGCCCGCCGGCTCGGAGAGGCTGGCGGTCTGCTCCGGCTCCTGGACCTGTTCCTTCTTGGCGGCCGGCTGCGGCGCAGGCGCGGCGGCCACCGCGGGAGCGGCGGGCTGCGGCGTCGCGGCAGGCTTCACCGGCTGCGGCTCGGCGACGGCGGCGACCTTCTGCTGCGGCTCCACGGGCTTGGGCGCGGAGACGAGGGGTTCGCTCCCCGCCGTCGCGACCTTCACAGGCGCGGGCGCGGCGGGCGAGGTCGCCGGCTCGGACTTGGCGACGGCCATGCCGGGGCGGACGCGCTTGGCCGGACCGGCGGGCTCCACGGGAGCGGCTTCCGCCTTCCTGTTTTCGACCAGGCGGAACTTCGGCTGAGCGGAAGCCGTCTGCGGGGCGGGGGCGACGCCGCGCGCCGGCGCGGCCGAGGCGACCTGGGTGGCGGAACCGGCGTTGTAGACCGGGATCACCAGCCGCTGGCCGGGCTTCACCTGCGCCGGGCTCGACAGGCCGCTGGCGGCCAGGATCGCATTGGCCGGCACGCCGTAGCGCTGGGAGATGCCGTTGAGCGTGTCGTTGCTGCCGACGGTGATCGCCGTCCCGCCGGCGGCGGACCATCCGCCTGCGCCGCCCGAAGCGCCCTGGACCGGCGCGGAAGCCATCTGCGTCGGCTGCGCGACCGGCTGGGACAGGGGCTGGGACTGGACGGGCGGCAAGGCCTGCGACTGGACCGGAGCGGTCGGCACGGCGGCCACCTGCTGCGGCTGGGACTGGGAAGCGGAAGCCTTCGCACCGCCCTCGAACCGCTCGCTCGCCGCGAAGGGATTGGAGAACGGATTGTCGGCGAAGCGCATCGTGTCCGAACTACAGGCTGCCGCGGCGCTGCCGATCACGCTCACCAGCGCGATCCGCGAAATAGCGACCCAATGCCCAGAACTCCTACGCTGCCGCATAATTTAACCCCAACCGACGCAACTCGATGGCGGCATTAAAAGCGTATTGAGGTTAAACAACCGTTGCCGGCCTGAATTTTGTCGTAACGTTAAGCGAAAAATTTTCGCGCCGGCCCGAGGCCCGGTCAGAGAGTCTCGGCGACGCCCCGCACCAGGGGCGACAGGCGCAGCGGACCTCCGATCTCCTGCCGCAGTTCCCCCTCCTCCGTCCGCACGACGGTGACGAGGCGCGGCAGCCCTTCGACGGCAAGGGCACCCACGAGGCGGCCTGCGGGCGCCAGAAGCGACGTGACGGCCTCCGGGATCCCGGCGACCGTCCCGTTCAGAAGAATCCGGTCGAACCGCTCGCGCGGGCGCAGCGCGAGCCCGTCGCCGACCTCCATGCGCACCTTGCCCGCCTCCACGATCCGAAGATGCTGGCGCGCGCTTTCCGCAAGGGTGCTGAACCGCTCGACCGTGGCGACCTCCGCTCCGAGCCTGGCGAGCAGCGCCGTCACGTAGCCGGTGCCGGTCCCGACCTCGAAGACCCGCTGGCCGGGCGCGAGGCGCAGGGCGAGCAGCATGGCGGCCACGGTCCCCGGTCCCGTCATGGTCTGTCCGCAGGGCAGGGGCAGAGCCACGTCGGTGCGGGCGAGATCGCTGAAGCGCCGGGGCGCGAACACCTCCCGGGGCACGAGTTCCATGGCGCGCAGGAGCGCCGTGTCGCGGATGCCCCGCGCCCGGAGCGAAAGGATGAAGGAGGCGACCCCGACCGCCTGCTCCTCGGCGCGGCGATCCCCCTCTCCGTCGAAGGGAAGGTCGATCGGGTCCGGTCCGGGAGCGGGATCCTTCATCGGGCCGGGACCTCCTCAGTCGAAGGCCTGGGCGTAGCGCGTCAGGCTCGGCTCGTCGGTCATGTCGAGGCGCAGGGGCGTCACCGCGATCCGCCGGTTGGCGATGGCCCAGAGATCGGTGCCGTTGCCGGGCGTGAAGGGTTTGCGCTCGAAGGCGATCCAGTAATAGGGGTTCCCGCGCCCGTCCTCGCGCTCGTCGAGGCGCAGCAGCTCCTGGGTGCGCTGCCCCTGGTTGCAGATCGCCGCGCCCTCGACCTCCTCGGGCTCGCAACTCGGAAAGTTGACGTTGATGAGGATCCCCGGGTCGATCCCGACGTCGAGGATCCTGCGGACGATCTTCGGGCCGTGGTGCTCGGCGCAGCGCCACTTGAGATCGTGACGGCGCCCCGCGCCATAGGCCTGGGACAGCGCGATGGACGGAATGCCGAGGATCGTGCCCTCGATGGCTCCGGCGACGGTGCCGGAATAGGTCACGTCCTCCGCCACGTTCTGCCCGCGGTTGACGCCCGAGAGAACGAGATCGGGCTTCCGGTCCCGGAGCAGGTGGCGGACGCCCATGATCACGCAGTCCGTCGGCGTTCCCTTCACGGCGAAGCGGCGCTCCCCCACCTTGCGCAGGCGCAGGGGATCGTTGAGCGACAGGGAATGGGCGACGCCGCTCTGGTCCGTTTCCGGCGCGACGACCCACACGTCGTCCGACAGCGCCCTGGCGATGCTCTCCAGGACCTCCAGCCCCGGCGCGTGGATGCCGTCGTCGTTGGTGCAGAGGATGCGCATGTCAGCCCATCCGCTCCAGGCGGGCGAGCCCGCCCATGTAGGGCTGGAGCACCGTCGGGATCGTCACGCTGCCGTCCTCGTTCTGGTAGTTCTCCAGCACCGCGACGAGGGTGCGCCCGACCGCGAGGCCCGAGCCGTTGAGGGTGTGCACGAAGCGCGGCCCCTTGCCGTCGGCGGGGCGATAGCGGGCGTTCATGCGCCTTGCCTGGAAGTCCGTGCACACCGAGCAGCTCGAAATCTCCCGGTACATCCCCTGCCCCGGCAGCCACACCTCGATGTCGTAGGTCTTGGCCGAGGCGAAGCCCATGTCGCCGGTGCAGAGCGTCACCGTGCGGAACGGCAGATCGAGCTTCTTGAGCACGTTCTCGGCGCTCGTCAGCATCCGCTCGTGCTCGTCGGCGGAGGTCTCGGGCGTGGTGACGGAGACGAGCTCGCACTTCACGAACTGGTGCTGGCGGATCATGCCGCGGGTGTCGCGCCCGGCCGCGCCCGCCTCGGCCCGGAAGCTCGGGGTCAGGGCCGTGAAGCGCAGGGGCAGCTCCTCCTCGGCGAGGATCTGCTCGCGGACGAGATTGGTGAGCGAGACCTCGGCGGTAGGGATGAGGCCGTAGCGGGCCTCCTTCACCGCCTTCCGGGCGGCCTCTCCATCGGCCGTCCCGTTCACGGCCGAGGCGAGGACGGTCTCGAGGGACGAGCCCGGCAGGGCCCAGAACTGGTCCTCCTCGAACTTCGGCAGCTGCGCGGTGCCGAACATCGCCTCGTCGCGGACGAGGAGCGGCGGGTTCACCTCCGTGTAGCCGTGCTCCGTCGTGTGCAGGTCGATCATGAACTGGCCGAGCGCGCGCTCCAGGCGGGCGAGGCCGCCCTTGAGCACGACGAAGCGCGAGCCGGAGATGCGCGCGGCGGCCTCGAAATCCATGAGGCCGAGCCCCTCCCCGATCTCGAAGTGCTGCTTCGCGCTGTTGAGGGTGAGCGGCGTGCCGTAGCGGTGGCGCTCCACGTTGCCGGTCTCGTCCGGCCCGACGGGCACGTCCTCCTTCGGAATGTTGGGGACGGCCGCGAGCGCCTCGAACAGGGCCTTCTCGGCCTCGCGCTCCTCCTGCTCCAGCACGGGCACGCTCTCCTTGAGGCGGGCCACCTCGGCCATCAGCTCCTGGGCGCGGGCCTCGTCCTTCTTCGCCTTGGCCTGACCGATCTCCTTGGAGAGGGCGTTGCGGCGCTCAAGCGCCGTCTGGAGGGCGGACACGGCGCTCTTGCGCCGGTCGTCGAGGGCGATCAGGGCGGCGGACAAGGGCTCCATGCCCCGGTTCATGAGGCCTTTGTCGAAAGCCGCGGGGTTCTCGCGGATGGAACGAATGTCATGCATGGGACCGACCGTACTGAAAGACGCGGCCCTTTTGTTGCAGCATGGCCGCCCCCTGATCAATGCCGAGATTGGCGGGCGGCTGAAAGGGGACGCTTCCCTACCCGGCCGCCGCGCGCGCAGCCTCGGCTTCCGCGCGCTGCTTCTCCACCATGCGGACGGAGAAGATGGACGCCTCGTAAAGAAGCAGGGTGGGGACCGCAAGGGCGAACTGGCTGATCACGTCCGGCGGCGTCAGCACCGCCGCGATCACGAACACGACGACGATGGCGTAGCGCCGCTTGCTCTTGAGGAATTCGGAATCGATGATCCCGGCCCGCGCCAGCAAGGTGAGCACCACCGGCAGCTGGAAGCAGATGCCGAAGGCGAAGATCAGGGTCATGATGAGCGAGAGGTACTCGCTCACCTTCGGCAGGAATTCGATGCTCGGCGCCGAATCGGTGGCGAGCTGCTGCATGCCCACGGAGAAGCGCATGAGCAGGGGCATCGCGATGAAGTAGACCACCGCCGCGCCGACGGCGAAGAGGACCGGCGTCGCGATGAGATAGGGCAGGAACGCCCGCCGCTCGTTCTTGTAGAGGCCCGGCGCGACGAACTTGTAGATCTGGACCGCGATCACCGGAAAGGCGAGGAAGCCAGCGCCGAAGGCAGCGACCTGGATCTGCGTGAACAGGTATTCGAGCCCGTGCGTGTAGACGAGGTGGGCCTTCTCCGGGGAGCCGACCGCGACGACATAAGGCCAGACCAGGGCGTTGTAGATGTACCGAGCCCCCGCGAAGCAGACGAAGAACATCGCGACGAAGGCGAGAAGCGCCTTGATCAGACGGGCGCGCAGTTCGGTCAGATGCTCGATCAGCGGCGCGCGCGACGCCTCGACCTCATCCACTTCCTCGTTGCTCATTCGGATTTCGCGTCAGGTTTGTCCGTTGCCGGAACGGGCGGCGGGGCCGGCGGGGGCTGCGAGGCGGCTTCCCGGGCCTCGGCTTCCTTCCTCAGGGTCTCGGCGATGGATTCCGCCGGATCGACGATGGGCGGAACGGAAGGGACGGGGAGCGCGACCGCGGGCTCGACGGGCGCCGGGGGAGAAGCCTCCCCCCTGCCCTGCGCCGTAGCGTCGGAAACCGTCTCGGCCGGGCTCTTGTCCTGGCCGGGGCTTCCCTCGACGGCGCCCTTCAGCTCGTCCCGGATCGTCTGCATGGGGTTGAAGCCCTTGTTCAGGGAGGAGACGGACTCGTTCAGGCCCTGGAGCTGCCGCTTGGCATCGTCCAGCTCCGCCTCGCGCATGGCCTCATGGAACTGGCCCTGGAACTCGGCGGCCATGCGGCGGAGCTTGCCGGTGACCTGCCCGACGGTGCGCAGGGCCTTCGGCAGGTCCTTCGGCCCGATGACGATCAGCGCGACGGCGCCGATGACCATCACCTCACCCCAGCTCATGTCAAACATGGCGCGGCCTCAACCCTGCCCAGAACGCTACTCTCGCCCGGATCTCCCGCGGAGCCGGGACGGCCCCACCGGCGATCAGCCGACCTTCTGGTTGGTCGGCGCGGTCGAGGACGGGTTCGCCTGGTGGTCGATGGTCCGCACCGGCTCGGCGGGCTCGACGGGCTTCGCGGGCGTGTCGTCCTCCGCCATGCCCTTCTTGAAGGCTTTGATGCCCTTCGCCACATCGCCCATCATGTCGGAAATCTTGCCGCGTCCGAACAGCAGGACGACGATCAGACCCACGACGATCCAATGCCAGATACTCGCGCCACCCATGGCAATCCTCCTGCGCCTCCCGAGGGCGCGGTCTTCAACTGAAACGTGCCGCCAACCTAGGGATCGGAGGCGGCGAAAACAAGGACATCCTTCGGGTCGATCTCGATTCCCACATCCTGTCCTTCCTTGACGGGAGCGGGATCGTGGATGCGGGCCTGGAGAGGCCTGTCGACGCCCTGGACGTCGATGTGGACCATGTCGATCTCTCCCAGGAACCGGCGGGACACCACCCGCCCCGGCAGGCAGAAGCCGGGCGGCTTGAGCCTCACTCCCTGGGGCCGCACGCATACGACGGCCGGGCCGTCGGGAAGGTGCGGCGCCGGAAAGACTCCGACCGGGCAGGATGCCTGCCCCCCTCTTACCACGCCGCGGACCTCGTTGAAATCGCAGAAGAACCGTGCGGCAAAAAGGCTGGCCGGGCGCTTGTAGATCTCCTCGGACGTGCCCTGCTGGATCACCGTTCCGGCCTGCATGAGGACGATCCGGTCGGCGATGCGCATCGCCTCTTCCGGATCGTGGGTGACGACGATGGTGGTGGCGCCGGTCTCGCGCAGGATCGCGACCGTCTCGTCGCGGATCGCGTCGCGCATGCGCCGGTCGAGGTTGGAGAAGGGCTCGTCCATGAGCAGGACGCCGGGACGCGGGGCGATGGACCGCGCCAGGGCCACCCGCTGCTGCTCGCCCCCGGAGAGGGTGTGCGGGAACTCGTCCGCGTAATGCTCCAGCCCGACCCGGGAGAGCGCCCGCCGCGCCGCGATCCCCGCCTCGGCGGCGGAAAGGTCCCTGAGGCCGAACATGACGTTCTGCAGCACGCTCATGTGCGGGAACAGGGCATAGTCCTGGAACATCAGGCCGATGCCGCGCCGCTCCGGCTCCACGTAGGCGCCCGGCCCGCTCACCTCGAGCCCGTCCATCAGCACCCGGCCGGAGGTGGGCATCTCGACCCCGGCGGCGATGCGCAGGAGGGTCGTCTTTCCGCAGCCCGAATGGCCGAGGAGGCACACCAGTTCCCCCGGCTCGACCGTGAGCGACACCCCGTCGAGGACCCGCGTGTCGCCGTAGGTCTGGACGATGCCGTCGAAGCTCAGCTGCGCCGGAATGGAGGCGCCCGCCGTTCCCCGCTGGCCCCACCGGGGCAGGCGGAAGCGGTCCCGCGCCGGGATGCGTCCCTCGCTCATTCCGCGTCCGCCCCGCCCTCGTCGATGTCGAGGGGCCGGAAAAGATCGTCGTGGTCCAGAGGTTCCTCGTCCTCGCGCAGGGCCTGATCGTCGGAGGGCACCGGCACGGACAGGTCGGGCGGCACGCGCCCTTCGAGGAAGCCCGCGCCCTTCAGCTCTTCGAGGCCCGGCAGGTCCTCGATGGCGTCGAGCCCGAAATGCTCGAGGAACTGCGGCGTGGTGCCGTAGGTCACCGGCCGCCCCGGCGCCTTGCGGCGCCCGCGCAGCCGGATCCAGCCGGTCTCGAGCAGGGTGTCGAGGGTGCCCTTGGAGGTGGCGACGCCGCGGATCTCCTCGATCTCCGCCCGCGTCACCGGCTGGTGATAGGCGATGATCGCGAGCGTCTCCATGGCGGCGCGCGAGAGCTTGCGCTGCTCCACCACGTTGCGGGCGAGCACGAAGGACAGGTCGCTCGCCGTGCGGAAGGCGAAGCCTCCCGCGACGCGCACCAGGTTGACGCCCCGGTCCGCGTAATGGGCCGTCAGGTCCTCGATGATGGCGCCCACGTCCGCCCCCTCCGGCAGGCGGCCGGCGAGGTCGTCCACGGTGAGCGGCGCGGCCGAGGCGAAAAGCAGCGCCTCGGCGATGCGCACGGCCTCCCGATGGTCGGGAACGCGGGGGGCCTCGGCCGGAGCGGTCTCCGGAGCCTCGGCGAGTGTGTCTTCGCTGGTGTCCATGTCAGGCTCCCGCCTCCGCCGGATCCCTGACCGGCTTGACCCAGACGGGAGCGAAAGCCTCGTCCTGGCGGACGGTCAGCTTTCCTTCCCGCACCATCTCCAGGGTCGCGGACAAGGCGGAGGCCAGCACGGTCGGCCGCATGGAGGGCTCGACCATGTATTGCATGAGATAGCTGTCGAGGGTGGTCCAGTCGCTCAAGTGCCCGACGAGCCGCTCCAGCGCCTCGCGGGCGTCGAGGAGGGACCAGACGGTGCGCTTGTGCAGGGAGACCCGGGTGTTGAGCCGGATCTGCCGCTGGGTGGCATAGGCCTTGAGCAGGTCGTAGAGGCTCGCCTCGTAGCGGGCGTCCCGGCGGACGACGACCGGCTCCGGCGCGCCGCGGGCGAAGACGTCGCGGCCGAGCCAGTCCCGCTCCCCGAGCTTCTTGGCGGCCTCGCGGATCGCCTCCAGGCGGCGCAGGCGCAGGGCGAGAGCCGTGGCGAGATCCTCGGCGCTCGGCTCCTCCCCCTTCGGCGGCTCGGGCAGGAGAAGGCGGGACTTGAGATAGGCGAGCCAGGCGGCCATCACGAGATAGTCCGCCGCCAGCTCCAGCCGCATCCGCCGCGCCTCCTCGATGAAGGCGATGTACTGCTCGGCGAGCGCCAGGATCGAGATCTTGTGGAGGTCGACCTTCTGCCGCCGGGCGAGCTCGAGCAGGAGGTCGAGCGGACCCTCGAAGCCGTCCACGTCCACGTGAAGGGCCGGTTCGGTCTCGGCCCGCTCCACGGGGGCGGCATCCTCCTCGAAGGGTAAGGCCTCTGCCATCAGCTCTCCTCGGCCCGGTCGGCTCCCAACATCGGCCGCCTAGGCCACCATCGCAAGGGCGGCATCGAGCCTCGCCCGCGCATCCACAGGATCGAAGGGCTCCGCCTCGTGCCGGATGCGCCGGAGCGCCGCCTCGGCGCGGCGCAGGGCGTCCCCCTCGAGGAGCGGGGCCCCTTCGGCGACCGCGATCATCTCGTCCATGCGGCCGTTGCAGTGGAGGGCCATGTCGCACCCGGCGGCGAAGGCCGCCTCGGTCCTCTGCCGGTAGGAGCCCGACAGGGCCTGCATGGACAGGTCGTCCGTCATGACGAGGCCGTCATAGGCCAGATGCCCCCGGACGATCTCGGACATGACGGTCGCCGAGGTGGTGGCCGGGTTCTCGGGATCGAGCGCCGTGTAGACCACGTGGGCGGTCATGGCGAGGGGCATGTCCGACAGGATGCGGAAGGGTGCGAAATCGTGCCGCTCCAGCTCCTCGCGGGAGGCGTCCACCACGGGCAGGGCCAGGTGGCTGTCGGCCCCGGCGCGGCCGTGGCCCGGCATGTGCTTGACGACCGGCAGCACGCTTCCGGCCAGGAGCCCCTCGGCGGCCGCCCGGCCGAGCACGGCCACCGGCTCGGGCGTCTTTCCGTAGGCGCGGTCGCCGATGACGTCGTGGGCGCCGGGGGTCGGAACGTCCAGCACGGGAAGGCAGTCGACGGTGATGCCCACCGCCCTCAGGTCGTGGGCCATGAGGCGCGCGCCGAGCCGGGCGATCTCGCGCCTCACCAGGGGATCGTTGGCATGGAGGCGGCCATAGGTGGCCCCGGCCGGGTATTTCGGCCAGTGCGGCGGCCCGAGCCGCTGGACCCGCCCGCCCTCCTGGTCGATCAGGATCGGCGCGTCCTCCCGCCCGACCGTCTCCCGCAGGGCGCCGCAGAGCGCGCGGACCTGATCGGGACTCTCGACGTTGCGCTTGAAGAGGATGAAGCCCCAGGGCGCCGCGTCCCGGAAGAAGGCGGCCTCGTCGGCGGTCAGGGCGGTGCCGGAGCATCCGGCGATGAAGGCGCGGGTCATGGTCTCCGCGCCTTAAGTCCCCTTCCCGGCAGGGTCAAGGAGAAGAGCCGCCGCATGGCTGCGGCGGCCCGAACGAGCTGTGGGTTCCGAAGCCCCGCGCAGGCTCAGTTCTTCGCCACGAAGCACTGCCCGCCCTGGCCCTGGACCTTCGAGCAGAGGGTCGCGGCCTCGTCGCGGGACATGGGACCGACGCGGACCCGGTAGATGGTGCTGCCGTTCACCTCGGCCTTGCGGATCAGCGCAGGCTGCCCCTCCAGATCCGGATACTTCTTCTGGAAGCCGGAGAGCACCTTCTGCGCCGCGCTCTCGGAATTGGCGAGGCCGAGCTGGACGGCGAAGCCGCCGGAGGACGCCGCGGGCTCCGCGGGAGCCGGGACGGCGGCCGGCTGGGCCGAGGCGACCCGCTGCGGCTGCGGCTTCGCCGCGGGCTCGCTCGGGGCCTCAGCCACGGGAGCGGGCTTCGGCGTGGAGGCGGCGGGCGTCGCCGCGGCGGGCTTGGGCTGCGGCGCCGGTGCGGCCTGAGGCTGGGCCGCGGCGGGCATGGTCATGGCCGGGGCAGCCGCGGCGACCGCGGCCGGCTTGGCGCCTGCCCCTTCCGGATGGGCCATGCTGCCGTCGGGTCGGACGGTCACGGTGCGGACCTTGCGCGGCTCGCCGAGATTGAGCCCGTTCGCCGGAGGCTGGGCGCCGCCCGTCGCCCCCGTGGCCTCGGAGGCGCTCATCCGCACCGCCTGCTGCACGTCCACCGGCTGCTCCGCCCGGCTCACGACCTTGGTCTCGGCGTTCTGGTTCGAGCGCTCGTAGATCTGCTTGTTCTGGTTCGGGATCTCGACCCCGCCCGGGTTCTGCGGCTGGACCTTGATCGGCTCGTTGCTGGCCTTGATGAGGGGCGGCTCGCCGCCTCCGAGGGCCGCGTGGGAACCGCCCATCATGAAGGCCGCGCCGCCGCCGATCACCGCGGCGCCGAGCACGGCGCCGACCACGATCAGTCCCTTGCGGGAGCGGGTCTTCCCGGGCGCCTCGTAGGCGTCGTAGTCGGTGCCGTAGGCCTCGTCGGCCCGAGGATCGCCACCGTCGCCGTAGTAGTCCTGCCCGTAGCCGCCCCGATCGTAGGCGGCATCCTGGGCCGGATAGGCATAGGCCTGCCCGGAGGCGGAGGGTGCCGGCTCCGCGTAGGACCGGGTGTCATAGGCCCGGGCATCGTGGGCCGGGGCCGCGTAGGAGGCGCCCGCCTGCCCGGTGCCGGGGCGGACCGCGAAGAGGCCGTCGGAGGCGGCCGCCGGCGCCGCGCGGGGCCGCGCCGGCGCGTCGTTCGCCAGAAGGGACTGGAAGGGATCTTCCTGCCCCACGATCCGGGCAAGCTCCACCAGCGGGTCGCTGCGACCGCCGGAAGCGGCGGGCTGGGCGGGGGCGCTCTGCGCCTGGGCGATTTGCCGCTCGATCTCGTTCAGATCGACCGCAAAACGGGGCTTCATTGATTCGCTCATCGCGCCGGACCTCCGGTAATGCGATGCGGACGCCCATCGTCCGCATCGGCACGACGTTAAGGAACCCGGCGCGGGCGCTCGGAGACGGCTTCTTCGTCTCGGAACGTCAACGCATCTCGTCGGGAGCCGTAACGCCCAGGATTGCAAGGCCCGCAGCCAGCACGCCCTTCAGGGCATGCACGAGAGCGAGCCTCGCTTTTGTTGAATCTTTATCAGTTTGATTAACAAAGCGTAATTGCGGCAAGTCTTTGCCTTTGTTCCACAAGCTGTGGAAGGCGCTCGCCACGTCGTAGAGGTAGAAAGCCACCCGATGAGGCTCGTGTGCCTCTGCGGCAGCTTCGATCATTCTCGGGAATTGCGCGATCCGGTGGACGAGATCCATCTCCGCCTCGTCCTGGAGAACGGAGAGGTCCGCCCCGGCCAGGCTCTGCGGCGAAAAGTCACCGTCCGGGAAGGCCTCGCGGGCCTGCCGGAACACCGACGCGCAGCGCGCATGGGCGTACTGGACATAGAAGACCGGATTGTCCTTCGACTGCTCGACCACCTTGGCCAGGTCGAAATCGAGGGTCGCGTCGTTCTTGCGGAACAGCATCATGAAGCGGACCGCATCGCGGCCGACCTCATCCACCACATCACGCAACGTCACGAAGTCCCCGGCCCGCTTCGACATTTTGACCGGCTCGCCGCCGCGCAGGAGGCGGACGAGCTGGCAGAGCTTGACGTCCAGGTCGCCCTTGCCGCCGGTGACGGCCTTGACGGCCGCCTGCATGCGCTTGACGTAGCCGCCGTGATCCGCGCCCCAGACGTCGATCATGGTGGCGAAGCCGCGCTCGAACTTGGAGCGGTGATAGGCGATGTCCGAGGCGAAGTAGGTGTAGGACCCGTCCGACTTCAGGAGCGGGCGGTCCACCTCGTCGCCGAACTCGGTCGCCTTGAACAGGAGCTGCTCGCGGTCCTCCCAGTCGTCGTCCTTCTGGCCCTTCGGCGGCGGCAGGCGGCCCATGTAGACGAGGCCCCGGGCCTCCAGCTCGGCGATGGTCCTGGCGACCTCGCCGCCCCCGTCCTGCTGGAGGGAACGCTCGGAGAAGAACACGTCGTGGCGGATGTTGAGGGCGGCGAGATCCTCGCGGATCATGTCCATCATCGCGCCGATGGCCGCCTCGCGGACGAGCGGAAGCCACTCGGACTCGGGCTTGCCGAGGAGCGAGGGACCGTGCTCGCGGGCGAGGGCCTCCCCGACGGGCTTGAGATAGTCGCCCGGATAGAGCCCTTCCGGGATCGCTCCGATGTCCTCGCCCAGGCCCTCCCGGTAGCGGAGATAGGCGGAGCGGGCGAGCACGTCGACCTGCGCTCCCGCGTCGTTGATGTAGTATTCCCGTGTCACCGCATAGCCGGCAAAGCCCAGCAGGGCGGCCAGGGCGTCCCCGAACACCGCGCCGCGGCCGTGGCCCACATGCATGGGGCCGGTGGGATTGGCGGAGACGTATTCCACGTTGATGGGCCTGCCCTCGCCCTGGCGGCTGCGCCCGAAATCCTCCCCCTCCGAAACCGCGGCGCGCAGGATGCCGTGGAGGGCCTCCGGAACCAGCTTGAGGTTGATGAATCCGGGCCCGGCGACCTCCGCCTTCGCCACCCGCGGGTCGTCGCGCAGGTCAGCGGCGATCAGGTCGGCCAGGGCGCGCGGGCTCGTCCGCGCCTCCTTCGCGAGCACCATGGCGGCATTGGTGGCGAGATCCCCATGGGACGGGTCCCGCGGCGGCTCGACCACCACGCGGCTGGCGTCGAGACCGGACGGAATCCGACCCGCCTCGGCCAGGCGGCCGAGCGCCTCCGCAACCCGCTGCTCAAACAGTCCGAAGATGTTCATGGTACTCTGTCTCGATCGGGCGAACGGCCCTTGGAACGCCTTGGCGCCGCGGCGCCGCCGGCAAAGTCGGTCGTGCGCTAGCGCAACTCGGGAGTTACGTCAAACAGGCGCCGGTGCTCGAGGATGGCGTAGCCGTCGGTCATTCCGGCGATGTAGTCCGCCACCCGGCGGGCGAGGCGGGCCTCGTCGGCCCCGGCGAGCCCGGCCCGCCACTCCTCCGGCATCGCCTGGGGCTCCTCCCTGAAGCGGCGGAAGAGGTCCCGGAGGATGTCGTCCGCCTTGCGGCGCACGCTCATCACGGACGGGTGGCGATACATGCGGGCATAGAGGAACCGCTTGATGTCCGCGTCGGCCTCCCGCATCTCCGCGGAGAACCACAGGACCGGTTCGGATGCCCGCCGGATTTCCTCGGCGCTTGCGGGATCCAGGGCCGCGAGGCGGCGCTCCCCTTCCCGCACCACGTCCTCCACGAAGCGGGTGATGACCCGGCGGGTCAACTCGTGGATGCGGCGGGAGAGCTCGAGGCCCGGATAGCGGCCGTCGATCTCACGCAGCAGGTCGTCGAGGAACGGGACCTCCCGCAGCTCCTCGATATCGAAGAGCCCGGCCCGCAGGCCGTCGTCGATGTCGTGGGAATCGTAGGCGATGTCGTCCGCGATGGCCGCGGCCTGTGCCTCCGCGCCGGCATGGGTCGAGAGTTCCAGGTCCTGGAGGGCGTTGTATTCCAGGATCGCGAGCGGAACGCCGCGGCGGGCGTAGCGGAGCGTGGGCCTGCCCGCCGCATCGATCAGGGGGCCGTTGTGCTTCACGAGCCCTTCCAGGGTCTCCCAGGTGAGGTTGAGCCCGTCATAGGCCGCGTAGCGGCGCTCCAGGCGCGTGACGATGCGGAGGGCCTGCGCGTTGTGGTCGAAGCCGCCGAACCGGGCCATGCACTCGTCGAGCACGTCCTCCCCCGTATGGCCGAAGGGGGTGTGGCCGAGATCGTGGGACAGGGCCAGGGCCTCGGCGAGATCCTCGTCCAGGCCCAGGGAGCGGGCGAGCGCCCGGGCGATCTGGCTGACCTCGATGGTATGGGTCAGCCGGGTCCGGTAGTGGTCGCCCTCGTGATAGACGAAGACCTGGGTCTTGTGCTTCAGGCGGCGGAAGGCGGTGGAGTGGATAATACGGTCCCGGTCCCGCTGGAACTCGCTGCGCGTGGGCGAAGGAGCCTCCGGATACAGGCGCCCGCGGCTCGCCCGCGGGTCGCAGGCATAGGGCGCTCGCCATCTCTCGCCAAAGGGCCGCACGCGTCTTCCCCGGGTTGAAGCCTTGTCAGCGGGCACTTACCTTGCTCTGCAGACGTTGTCCAAGGTTACGTTTCTCGACGGATTCACCGATGGCCGAGATTACCCTCACTCCCCGCGCCGCGAAGCGCATCAACGAGATCATGGCCACCGAGCCGGAGGGCTCGATGCTGAGAATCAGCGTCAACGGAGGCGGCTGTTCCGGGTTCCAGTACGCCTTCGACATCGAGTCGAAGCGGCAGGAGGACGACCTCCTCGTGGAGCGGGACGGGGCCGCCGTCGTGGTCGACCAGGTGTCGATCCAGTACATGGACGGGTCCGTGATCGACTTCGTGGACGACCTGATCGGCCAGTCGTTCAAGATCGAGAATCCGCACGCCACCGCCTCCTGCGGCTGCGGCACGTCGTTTTCCCTTTAAACATTTCGTCGCGATTTCCTGTATCCTTTCCCCGTCCGTGCCGCCGGCCCGGGCGGGGTTCGCATTCCAGGAGACGTCATGGGCCTTCTTCACCGTTCGGGCGCCTGCGCCCTGGCCCTCGCGGCGGCCGCCGTCGGGCTTCAGCTGGAACCGGTCGTCCTCCGGGACCTGTCCTTCGGCGCGCCGGGGGGCAGCGTCACCGTGGGCGCCGTGCGGGCTCCCCTCTGGAGCGCCGCCCTGGCGCAGACGCCCCAGGCCTTCACCCTCGAGAACGTCGCGTTCTCCTTCGGCTCCACGAAGGTTCAGGCGAGCACCGTCGCGTTCAGCGGCGTGACGACGCCCCGGGCCGAGATCGAGGCCCTTTTCTCCGCCGCCTCGGCCGAACCCCTTGCCACCCGCCTCTCCCGCATCGACGCCGCCCAGGTGACGATCCCCGAACTCAAGGTGCAGCAGACCGTCGCGGGCACGAACGAGTCGGCCATCTACAGGAACGTGGTTCTCTCGAACATACGGCAGGGCCGCGTCGCCGAGGCCACCGCCAGCGCGACGGGAACCCTGATCACGAGGGGCACGGACCAGACGGCGGTCAGCTACGGCCGCCTCTCCATCGCCGATTTCGATGCCCCTGCCCTCGCCCGCATCTACGAGGCGAAGGAGGCTTCGCCCGGTCCCCTTGCGAGGATCTACGGGCGCTTCTCCATCGACGACCTCGACTTCGTGGACGGGCGCAGCGGAGCGAAGGGCCGGATCGCCCATCTCGGCGGGCGCGATTTCATGGCCCGCGGCACCCGCGATTCCTGGGCGGGAACCATGGCCATCCTCACGGAACTGGCCGACAAGGAAAAGCCCACCGAAGAGGAGAAGAACCGCCTTCGTGCGGCGATCCTCGACATCCTGACGGCGTTCGATATCGGCCTCGTCGAGGCGACCGGGATCGAGATGAAGGTCAGACCGGAGGACGGCAAGGGAGAGGCGGTCTCCACGATCCGCCGGATGGCCTATGCGAGCGCCAAGGGCGCAGAGCCGGCCGACGCCCGGATGGAGGGCATGGAATTCCGCCGGGAGGACGGCCGGATCGGCATCGAGACCATCGCTTTCACGGGCTTCTCCTTCGCGTCCACCTTCGAGACGCTGAAGGGGATCGGCGACAGGCCGCTCAAGGAGATCGACGCGTCCACCCTGCGCGGCCTCGCCCCGAAGCTCGGCACCATGCGGATTGCGGGGATCACGATCGATATCCCGAGCGACAAGACGAAGGCGAACGGGTTCGACCGGGTGAAGGCGAGCCTCAAGGCGTTCGAGGTCGCCGCCGGCGAGCCCATGAACGCCATCCCGACCGTTCTCCGGATCGACCTGCAGAACCTGGCGGTGCCCCTGCCCGAGAACAGCGCCGACGAGGGCATCCGGACCCTGACCGGCATGGGCTACCGGTCCCTCGACCTGTCCATGGGCTTCGCGGCGCGCTGGAGCGAGACCGCGCAGGAACTCGCGCTCCAGGACGTATCGGTTCAGGGACAGGACATGGGACGCATCGCCCTGACCGGAACGCTCGGCAATGTCGGCAAGGACGTCTTCAATCCCGACACGGCCCTGGCGACGGTCGCCCTGATCGGCGCGAGGGCGCGGGAGCTTCGCCTCACGGTGGAGAACGGCGGCCTCTTCGACCGCTATCTCGCCCAGGCCGCGAAGGAGCAGAAGACGACGCCGGAGGCGCTCCGCCGCACCTATGCGGCCGGGGCGGCCATGGTCGTGCCGACCGTGCTCGGCAGCTCGGAGCAGGCCAAGGTCCTGAGCCAGGCGATCTCCCGCTTCATCGCCAAGCCCGGCCGCATCACGGTCACCGCCCGGGCGAAGGACCCCGCCGGCCTCGGCGTCGCCGATATCGTCGCGGCCCCGGAGCCCGCAGCCGTCGTCGAGCGGCTCGACATCGCGGCGAGCGCGGAATAGCGGGCCGGAGCCGAATCCGGCCCTCTCCGTTCCCTCACCGTTCCGGCGCCGCGGCGCGGCGCCCGGAGTTCATGATCGCCAAACTCCTTTAAACGGCCGCCGGCTCCCGCTCGGCCGCCTGCGCCTCCACCACGGCGATGGCGGTGAGGTTGACGATGCCGCGGGCGGTGACGGAGGGCGTGAGGATGTGCGCGGGCTTCGCCGGGCCGATCAGGATCGGCCCCACCGGCAGGGAATCGGCCAGCATCTTCGTGAACTGGAAGGCCACGTTCGCCGCGTCCAGGTTCGGCATGACGAGCACGTTCGCCTCGCCCTTCAGGCGCGAGCCGGGATAGACACGCTCGCGGATCGCCGCCGAGAGGGCGGCGTCCGCCTGCATCTCGCCGTCGACCTCGAGATCGGGCGCGCGGTCGCGGATGCATTCCAGGGCCTTGCGCATCTTGACGGCTGAGGGGGTGTCCGCGGAGCCGAAATCCGAATGCGAGACCAGGGCGATCTTCGGCTCCAGGCCGAAGCGGCGCACATGGCTCGCGCAGGCGATGGTCATGTCGGCGATGGCCTCGGCGTCCGGGTTCGGCTGCACGTGGGTGTCGGCCAGGAAGAACGCGCCCTTCGAGGTGATGACCAGGGACAGGGCCGCCATCTCGCGGAAGCCCGGCGCGAAGCCGATGATGTCCTTGATATGCTTCAGGCGCGACTGGAAGCGGCCCTCGAGACCGCAGATCAGCGCGTCCGCATCGCCCCGCCGCACGGCGAGGGCGCCGATGACGGTGGAGTTGGTGCGCACGAGGGTCTTGGCGGCATCGGGGGTGATCCCCTTGCGCCCCGCCGCCTCCACGTAGGTCGCGACGTAGTCCCGGTAGCGCGGATCGTCGTCGGGGTTCACGAGGTCGAAGTGGCGGCCGATCACCATGGAGAGGCCGAAGCGCTTGATGCGCGTCTCGACCACGTTGGGACGCCCGATCAGGATCGGCCGGGCGAGCCCCTCCTCCACGACGACCTGGACCGCCCGCAGGACCCGCTCGTCCTCGCCCTCGGCATAGATGACCCGCTTCGGAGCCTCCTTCGCCTTGGCGAAGATGGGCTTCATGACGAAACCGGAGCGGAAGACGAACCGGGTGAGGGAGTCGGCGTAGGCATCGAGATCCGCCAGCGGCCGGGTGGCGACGCCGGTTTCCATGGCGGCCTTCGCCACGGCCGGAGCGATGCGCAGGATCAGGCGCGGATCGAACGGGCTCGGGATCAGGGACTTGCGCCCGAAGGGATGCGCCTCGCCCCCGTAGGCGCGGGCCACCACCTCGGAGGGGGCCTCGCGGGCAAGCCCCGCGATCGCCGTCACGGCGGCCGCCTTCATCGCCTCGTTGATGGTGGTGGCGCCCACGTCGAGGGCGCCGCGGAAGATGTACGGGAAGCACAGGACGTTGTTGACCTGGTTCGGGTAGTCGGACCGCCCGGTGCAGATCATGGCGTCCGGCCGGGCGGCCTCCGCCTCCTCCGGCATGATCTCGGGATAGGGGTTGGCCAGGGCCAGGATCAGCGGGCGCGGCGCCATCTTCTCCAGCAGGGCCGGCTTGAGCACGCCCCCGGCGGAGAGGCCGAGGAAGATGTCCGCGTCCTGGATCACGTCCGCCAGGGTGCGCGCATCCGTCTTCTGGGCATAGACCGCCTTCCACCGGTCCATGAGCGCCTCGCGGCCCTCGTAGACCACGCCCTCGATGTCCGTGACCCAGATGTTCTCCCGCTTCGCGCCGAGGGACACGAGAAGGTTGAGGCAGGCGAGCGCGGCGGCGCCTGCGCCGGAGGTGACGATCTTCACCTCGCCGATGCGCTTGCCCGCGAGCTCCAGGGCGTTCATGACCGCGGCGGCGACGATGATCGCCGTGCCGTGCTGGTCGTCGTGGAACACCGGGATTCCCATACGGGCCTTGAGCCGCTCCTCCACCTCGAAGCATTCGGGAGCCTTGATGTCCTCGAGGTTGATGCCGCCGAAGGTCGGCTCCAGGGCGGCGATCACCTCGACGAGCCTGTCCACGTTCTTCTCGGCCACCTCGATGTCGAAGACGTCGATTCCCGAGAACTTCTTGAACAGGACGGCCTTGCCCTCCATCACGGGCTTGGAGGCGAGCGGGCCGATGTCGCCGAGGCCGAGCACGGCGGTTCCGTTGGATATGACGGCGACGAGGTTCTGCCGGGAGGTCAGGTTCGCCGCCTCCGCCGGGTCGGCAGCGATGGCCTCGCAGGGCGCCGCGACGCCGGGGGAATAGGCCAGGGCGAGGTCGCGCTGGTTGCCGAGGGGCTTCGTCGGCTGGATCTCGAGCTTTCCCGGACGCGGGTTGCGATGATAGAAGATCGCGCCCGTTTTCAGATCCTGCGAGATGTTCTCAGCCATCCCCAACGCTCCTCACGCCACCGCGCTTCGTTTCAGGTGGGCGCTCTTGTGCGCCCCTTGCCTGTCCGCGTCAACGCTCTTGTCCGCAGGCGGCCTTCCCCGATGAGACTCCGCCATCGCCTCAAGAACTGGCGCAACCCGCACAACCAGACGCGGCTCCACCTCGCCCGTCTCGTGAGCCGCTACGGGTTCGAGATCGGCGAGTTCTCCTACGGCCGGCCCAAGGTCCGCTTTCCGGAATCGGGGCGGAAGCTGACCGTCGGCCGCTACTGCTCCTTCGCGGACAAGGTGGAGATCCTGCTCGGCGGCAACCACCGCACCGACTGGGCCACCACCTACCCCTTCTCGGCCCTGCGCGACCTGTGGCCGACCGCGCCGCAGACCGACGACTACCATACATCCCGGGGCGACGTGACCATCGGGCACGACGTCTGGCTGGGGTCGGGGGCGATCGTCCTTTCCGGCGTGACCATCGGGCATGGGGCCGTCGTCGCGGCCCATGCGGTGGTGACGAAGGACGTGCCTCCCTATGCCATCGTCGGGGGCAACCCGGCCCGCATCCTGCGCTACCGCTTCGACGAAGCCACCATCGAGGGGCTGCTCGAATCCGCCTGGTGGGACCTGCCGCGGGAGAAGATCGCGGTGCTCATCCCCCTCCTCCAGAGCGACCGGGTGCGGGAGCTGATCGCGGCGGTCAGGGTGCTGCGGGCTCAATCGTCTTGAGCGTGCGCCGCCCCAGGGCCTTGGCCTTGAGGGCCAGCGCCGGCTTCTCCACCGCGTACCAGGAGATCGCGGCGACGAGGAGCGACAGGACGATGGAGGGTCCGAGCAGGGCCAGGGCGCCCGCCGCAGGGACCAGGGCATGGAGCGCCTGCTGCACCGGCCAGCCGTAGAGGTAGGTTCCGTACGAAAGGTCGGGCCCGGGCTCCCACCCGAAGCGCGTGGCGGCAGGGGCGAGAGCCAGCCAGAGGATCCCGTAGGCGGAACCGAGGAAGAGCAGCGTCTTATAGAGGAATGTGCCGTGGCCGAGCGCGGCGGCGGCCAACAGGGCGAGCGCCAGCGCACCGGACAGGCGGGCGCGGCTGCGCCAGACGTAGAGCGCGCCGCCGAAGGCGAAGATCAGCGGCAGGCGCAGGGCCGTCTCCATGCCCTTCGGAGCGCCGGGACGGAAAAGATCGAGGCCGACGAGCGCCACGGCGAGCCCCGCGACCAGGGCGAGGGACGCCGCCCGCGACCGCAGCAGGCCGGCCAGCCCGAGGACGAACACGCCCGCATAGCAGAGCACCTCGTATTTCAGGGTCCAGACCGTTCCCATGGGAAAGCGGAAAGGGTTGTCCTCGAACACGCCCGGCAGGGCGATGTTGCTCTTGAAGCGCGAAAGGGTCGCGCCGATGAAGCGCCGCAGCTCCTCGCTCTGGAGATAGTCCGTCAGCGGCAACCGCGTCATCGCGCCGCCGAGGAGAAGCGACACCGCGAGGGTGGCGACGATCAGGCCGGGCGCGATGCGCAGCGTCCGGGCGAGAGCGTAGTCGCGCCAGCCGCGCCGGTCGAAGCTCATGGTGACGAGGAAGCCCGAGATCGCGAAGAACCCGTTCACCGCATGCTCGCCGAGGGTGAAGCCCGTCAGGGCGGCGAGCGGCTCGTCCATGACCTCGCCCGTGGTGACGCTGAAGGCGTGGGAAACGACCACCGCCAGCGCGAGCAGCAGGCGGATGAGCGTGAAGTTGTTCCGCTCCTGCCCGATGGCGGTGGACAGGGTCGGCGCCTCGGCGAGGAAGGCCGGCATTCTCATGACAATCCCTCCTGCCGCAGGGCGCTGCGGCCGCGCATGAAGGCCCATGCCCCGGCGGCCGAGCCGCCGTAGCGCTCGACGAGGCTGCGCCGGAAGGTCAGGATCGCCCCCAGCGCCTTCAGGGCGTTGACGGCGAGCATGGCCGGCGCCGGATCCGGCAGGCCGTATTTCCGGCTCACATAGGCCCGGGACCAGGCCTGGTGCCAGCGGGACCTGAAGACCAGGCCCGGCCGGGATCCGCTGGAGCGGCCGCGCCCGTGCTTCACCACGGCCTGTGGGACATAGACGAGCGCCCTGCCCGAATCCTCGATTCTGCGGCAGAGATCGTCGTCTTCGTAGAACAGGAAGATCTCCTCGTCGAAGCCGCCGAGTTCGAGAAAGAGATCGCGGCGCATGAGAAAGCAGGCGCCGGAGAAGAACGGCGCGCAGGCCTCCCCTTCCGGCAGGACGAGCCTTCCGCCGGGATTGGGAAGGCGGCTCGCAAGGAGCGAGCGCGGCTGGAAGAAGACCCGCCCGCTCGGCTCCACGATCTTCGGCGCGAAGAGCCCGGCATCGGGATGGCGCCTCGCCGCGCCCACGAGGGCGGCCACGGCCCCCTCCCCGACGGTCACGTCCGGATTGACGACGAGGACGAACTCGGTTTCCGCCGCCCGTACGCCCGCATTGTTGGCGCGGCCGTAGCCCTCGTTACGGGCATTGCGGAGAACCCGCGCGCCCGCCGCCTCCGCGACGGCGGCGCTGGCATCCCCCGAGGCGTTGTCCACCACGATCACGGGCACGCCCTCTCCCCGCAGCGCGCCGAGGCAGTCCGGCAGCGCATGGGCGCTGTCGAAGGCGACGACGATGGCGGTGACCACGGGCGTATCCCGGTCGCGCGGGGCGCTGCTCATTTCTCCGGCAGGTTGAGCCGGATGTGGAGCTCGCGCAGCTGCTTGGCCGTCACCTCGGTGGGCGCGCCGAGCAGCAGGTCCTCGGCCCGCTGGTTCATGGGGAAGAGAGTGATCTCGCGCAGGTTCTGCGCGCCGCAGAGCAGCATGACGATGCGGTCGATGCCGGCCGCCATGCCGCCGTGGGGCGGCGCGCCGTACTGGAACGCGCGGTACATGCCGCCGAACCGCTCCATGACCTCCTTCTCGCCGTAGCCGGCGATCTCGAAGGCCTTCACCATCCGGTCGGGACGGTGGTTGCGGATCGAGCCCGAGGCCATCTCGTAGCCGTTGCAGACCATGTCGTACTGGAGCGCCGTGATCCCGAGGATCCGCTCCTTGTCCGAGGGGTCGAGGGCCATGAAGGCATCATGGTCCATGTTGGCCATGGAGAAGGGATTGTGGGAGAAGTCGATCTTCTTCTCGTCCTCGTTCCACTCGTATTGCGGGAAGTCGGTGATCCAGGCGAAGGCGAACTGGTCCTTGTCGCTCAGGGACAGCTCGTCGCCGATGCGCACGCGGGCCTTGCCGGCAAGCGCGGCCGCCTTGTCCTCGACTCCAGCGGAGAAGAACACCGCATCGCCCGCCTTCACGCCGGCCGCCTCGCGGAGAGCCGCCTGCGCCGCCTCGGGAATGAACTTGGCGATGGGCCCCTTGCCCGTCACCTGTCCGCCCTCCTCCTCGAAGACGACGTAGCCGAGGCCGGGCGCACCTTCGGAACGGGCCCATTCGTTGAGCTTGTCGAAGAAGGAGCGCGGCTGCGCGGCGGCGCCCGGGGCCGGGACGGCGCGCACGACGCCGCCGGACTTGATGACGTTCTTGAAGGCGTTGAACGTCACGTCCTCGCGGGCGAACACCTCCGACACGTCGGCGATGACGAGCGGGTTGCGCAGGTCCGGCTTGTCGGAGCCGTACTTGAGCATCGCCTCGGCATAGGGAATGCGCGGGAAGACCTCCGTCACCGGCTTGCCGTCCGCGAACTCCTTGAAGGTGTCGCGGATCACCGGCTCCATGGTGCGGAACACGTCCTCCTGCGTGACGAAGCTCATCTCCACGTCGAGCTGATAGAACTCGCCCGGAAGCCGGTCGGCGCGCGGATCCTCGTCGCGGAAGCAGGGCGCGATCTGGAAATACCGGTCGAAGCCGGAGATCATGATGAGCTGCTTGTACTGCTGCGGCGCCTGCGGCAGCGCGTAGAAGCGGCCGGGATGGATGCGCGAGGGCACCAGGAAGTCGCGCGCGCCCTCGGGCGAGGAGGCGGTGAGAATCGGCGTCGTGAACTCGAAGAAGCCGCTCTCCTTCATCCGCCGGCGCAGGGCATCGATGATCGCGCCGCGCTTCATGATGTTGTTGTGCAGCCTCTCCCGGCGCAGGTCGAGATAGCGGTACTTGAGGCGCGTCTCCTCGGGGTATTCCTGGTCGCCGAAGACGGGCATCGGCAGCTCCTCGGCCGGGCCGAGCACCTCCATGTCGGTGATGTAGACCTCGACCATGCCGGTCGGCAGGTCCGGGTTCTCCGTCCCGGCCGGGCGCTTGCGCACCTTGCCGTCGATCCGCACCACCCATTCCGAGCGCACGGTCTCGGCCAGCCCGAAGGCGGCCGAGTCGGGATCCACGACGCACTGGGTGATCCCGTAATGGTCGCGCAGGTCGATGAAGAGCACCCCGCCGTGGTCGCGGATGCGGTGCACCCAGCCGGACAGGCGGGCGACCTGGCCGACATCGGATTCGCGGAGGGCGCCGCAGGTGTGGGAGCGATAACGGTGCATGGAGGCGGACATGGAAGCCTGCTGAAGGGAAGCGGTTCGGATCAAAGGCGCAACATTCATGCGGGCCTCGGGATGTCAAGGCGGAACGGTCATTTTCACCGGCCCGGCCCGGGCCAAAAATCGTCTCCGGCCAGCACCCGGAATCTTGAAGAACAAAACATGAATCGCCATATGCTATCCATGATTCCCGCTCATGTCGCATCGCTGCTGAGGCCGGCCCGGAACGCTCCCGTAGAGGAGCGGACGGAGGGGGCGTGGCACGTCTATCCCATGGAGGGCGCGCTGGAGCTTCACTATACGGATCAGGCCGGCAACCCGAGCCGGCGCTGGATCATCGCGCGTGAGCTGAAGGTCGGTCCCGGCAAGACGATCCTGGGCGGCATCGACATGGCCGACGACGGCTACCGGGGCTTCAGAGCCGACCGGATCGAGCGCCTCGTCGACGCCGAGACCGGGCTCGTCGTGGACAGGAATATCATCGATTGGCTCATGAAGCGGGCGGAGCGGCAGGCGAAAGAGCGTCGCAAGTTGACGACAGTTGCAAAATAAAGCCCCCGCCCATGCTCACGGAGCAGAATGCGTGCTGGAAGCTGGGATTGCAGCCGCAAAGCAGCAGTCCCAGCCCCTCCTCAGCTGGCGTTACGGCCTGAACGACCATGAATCAGGGCTTGTCACATAATCCCAGGCGGACATTCCGCCCCTGGGCATTCTTGCATAGCGCGACACGACGGGATTCTGCCTCGGTGGCGTGCTGGAGACCGGGGCGTTCTTGAGCCCACCCGCTCCGATACCGGTCGAAGTATTGCCTCCCGAGCCTCCATAGCTGACACCGCCATACAAGGAGAGATAGACATCAAGCGGGATGCGCATCATCCCTCCAGATACACGCTCCAGATCGTCCGGATGCAGCTCGGAAATCGCGATTTTCATCTTGTAATCCTCCAAAAGAGCTTTGTTCCTCATGGGCCCAAAGCTCAAGAAATAAGACGTGATAACATTTCTTATTCCCACCAACCTCTGGTTTAGCTCGGAACAATTCACATGTGAACTCTGCAAGGCGAGCTTGCAGATCTGCAAGAAATATGCGCCAGCCATGTGCTCTGCCGCACTGCCGGCACGGTCGGATTTCTTGCAGCTGCGCAATCTTCCGTGAGGCCTGTGCCGCCTTCCCCGTCGTCCCCGCGTCTTGTCAAACCGCCCCGTCTGTGAAACTAAGTTTCACATTTAAGGGCAGTTCCTGACTTTGAAGCACCAGTTATTCCGGTCACAGGTTCTTACGGGACGCGAGCACACGGCGGCCTCCATGCCGGCCGCCCCGTTGTCATGGCGGCTGCTCGGGGGATTCCTCCTTGCCGCGACGGGGATGCTGGTCGCCTTCATCGCGACGGCCGGATATGCCCGCAAGGAGACGGCTACGGGCATCCTCGTCTCGCAGGCTGGCGTCGTCCGGGTTTCGGCTCAGCGCGGAGGGGTTCTGACGGACCTCGACGTGCGCGAGGGCGACCATGTCGTGGCCGGCCAGATCCTTTTCACCGTCGCTGCGCAACAGGGCCTGGAAGGCGGCCGCACGCTCGGCGCGACCCTTCTGACCCATCTGGACGCCCAAATCGCGCTCATCAAGGAGCAGATCGCGTCCGACCCCGCGCGGGTCGCGAACGAGGCCGTCCGTCTGGATGCGTCGATCCAGAGCATCCGGGCGCAGCTGGAGGCCGTCGCCGTGCAAAGGGCTATCCAGGCTCAGCGCATCGTGGCCGCGGAGGAGCGCCGGCAGACCCTCGCCGAGCTCTATCAGAGGAGAAACGGGACGAAGGTCGCCCTTCAGGAGCAGGAGGGGGTCCTCCTCTCTGCCCGTCAGACTCTCGCCGAGCTCGACCGGCAGCAGGCCGCCATCGCGCGCGATCTCGAGCAGGCGCAACTGCAGCGCGAGCAGCTTCCCGTGCAGGCGGGCGAGCGCCTGTCCCAGCTGCGCCTGAGTCTCGCCGAGCGGGAGCGGGAACGGGCCGAGATCGAGGCGCGCGGGGCGCAGGTCGTCAGGGCGCCCGTCGCGGGCCGGGTGACGGCCCTGCAGGTCGCCCCCGGCCAGATCGTCGATTCCGACCGCCCTCTCCTCACCCTCGTGCCGGAAGGGACGGAATTGCGGGCCGAGCTCTTCGTCCCGAGCCGGGCCATCGGGTTCGTGCAGCCGGGCCAGCCGGTTCGCCTGATGCTGGACGCCTTCCCCTATCAGCAGTTCGGCAGCCAGGAGGGCGTCGTCGAAACGGTCTCGCAGGTCGTCCTGGCGCCCAACGAGGTGTTCGGCAAGGTCGCTCTCAGGGAGCCGTCCTATCGCGTCACCGCACGTCTCAGGCAGCAGAGGATCCAGGCCTTCGGGCGTCAGGTCCCCCTCCAGCCCGACATGTCCGTGCAGGCGGACATCGTCCTCGCGGAGCGCTCCCTCCTCGCCTGGCTCCTCGAACCGCTCTTCAGCATCCGGGGGCGCATGTGAACGTCCTCGAGAAGATCGATTTCGCGGGCGGCCCGCGCCTTCCGATGCTCATGCAGTCCGAGGCGGCGGAATGCGGGCTTGCCTGCCTCGCCATGATCGCGACCTATCACGGCTACGAGATCGACCTGATCGGGCTGCGGCGCAAGTTCTCCGTGTCCCTGAAGGGGACGACCCTCCGGGACATCCTCGGGCTGGCGCAGCGCATCGGGATGACCGGGCGCGGCCTGCGACTGGAGCCCGAGCAGCTGGGCGCGATCAGGACCCCGTGCATCCTGCACTGGGACATGAGCCATTTCGTGGTGCTGAAGGCTGTGAAGGGCCGGCGGATCGTCATCCACGATCCGGCCTTCGGCATCCGCACCTGCACCCTGGAGGAGGCCGGCAGGCATTTCACCGGGGTCGCCCTCGAACTGACGCCGACTAGCGGCTTCGAGAGGAAGAAGGAAACCGCCAAGCTGCCGCTCTCCGCGTTCTGGGGGCGTCTGGCAGGCATGAACCGGGCCCTCGGACAGGCGCTCGTTCTGACGGCGATCCTTCAGCTCGTCACCCTGGCGAGCCCCTTCTACATGCAGCTCGTCGTGGACGAGGCCGTCATGAAGGGGGACACGGGCCTCCTGGGCGCGCTTGCCATCGGCTTCACGCTTCTGCTGCTCATCAACGTGGGCGCGTCGTGGCTCCGCGCCCAGGTCCTGATGTTCCTCGGAAACGCGCTCAACTTCCAGATGAGCGCGAATCTCTTCCACCACCTTCTGCGCCTGCCGCTCGAATGGTTCGAGAAGCGGCATATCGGCGACATCGTCTCCCGGTTCGGCGCCACGGTCCCGATTCAGAACCTCTTCTCGCAGGGGCTCATCGAGGCGGCCGTCGACGGCCTCATGGCGGTTCTGACGCTCACGATGATCCTCGTCTACAGCCCCGCCCTTTCCGCGGTCGTCTTCGCCGCCCTCGCGCTCTACGCCCTGCTGCGGCTGGTATCGTACCGCGTCCTCCGCCAGGCGCAGGAGGAGGCGATCGAGGCCGGGGCGAAGGAGGATACGACCTTCATCGAAACGGTCCGGGCCATCCAGAGCATCAAGATCTTCGGCCGCGAGCCCGACCGGGAGGCCCTCTGGCAGAACCGCTACGCCGACATGATCAACAAGGGGATGCGGCAGAACCGCCTCTCGATCGGCTTCTCCACGGCCAATCAGCTGCTTTACGGGCTCGAGAACGTCCTCGTGGTCTATCTGGGCGCGCGCGCCGTCATGGCGGGCGACATGAGCGTCGGGATGCTCTATGCCTTCATGTCCTACAAGCAGCAGTTCCTCGACAAGGCCACCAGCCTGATCGAGATGACGGCCCAGTACCGGCTTCTGGACCTCTACGTGTCCCGCCTGTCCGACATCGCCCTGACCGAGAAGGAGCCCGGCCATGGAGCGCACGGACTCGTGGAGCGGCCGATCGAGGGCGGGATCGAACTCCGGGACGTCACCTACCGATATGCGGACACGGAACCCGACGTCCTGTCGGGCGCCAGCCTCAGGATCGAGCCCGGGGAGTTCGTGGCGATCACCGGGCCCTCGGGCGGCGGCAAGACGACCCTTCTCAAGATCATGCTCGGCCTGTTCAGGCCGCGGACGGGAACGGTGCTCGTGGACGGGATGCCGCTCGATCACGTGGGGATCCGCGCCTTCCGGGACCGTGTCGGCGTCGTCATGCAGGACGATCATCTCCTGTCGGGGACCCTGGCGGAGAACATCTCCTTCTTCGAAGCGGCTCCCGACCTCGACTGGATGCGCGCATGCGCCGGGCTGGCCGGGATCGACGACGAGATCATGGCCATGCCGATGAACTACAACACCCTCGTCGGCGACATGGGCACGATCCTCTCCGGAGGCCAGCGCCAGCGCGTCCTCCTGGCGCGCGCCCTCTATCGCAGGCCGAAGATCCTCTTCATGGACGAGGGCACCTCGAGCCTGGACATCGACAAGGAGCGGGAGGTCAACCGGGCGCTGGCGCAGCTGAGGATCACGCGCGTCGTGATCGCCCACCGTCCCGATACGATTCGCGCCGCCGACCGCATCGTGGTCCTTCGCGACGGGCGGGTCGCCGGCACGACGGATGCCGGCTCGCTCGCCTTCATCGACACCTCGCCGGGTCTGGCGGATGCGACGGGGGCGGCATAGGCCGGTCTCACCCTCCGCAACGGGAGCGGGCGGCGCTCCCGCCCCGGCGGGGCCGAATCCCTCATCCTTGCCCCGGCTGTGCTCCCGTTCTAAAGAACAGGTGTCGCGGGATCGCTCGCACTCCGCTAAAAACCCTTCCCCATGGACTTGATCTCTACGACCGCCGATCTCCGCAGGGCCTGCGAGCGCCTCGCCGCCCATCCCTTCGTGACCGTCGACACGGAATTCCTGCGCGAGACCACGTATTACCCCCGGCTCTGCCTGATCCAGATGGCAGGTCCCGACCCGGCCGATGCCGTGCTGGTCGACCCTCTGGCCCCGGACATGGACCTGGAGCCCTTCCTCGGGCTGATGGCCGATCCTCGCGTGGTCAAGGTGTTTCACTCCGCCCGGCAGGACCTGGAAATCGTCTGGAACCTGGGCCGCATGGTGCCAGCGCCCCTGTTCGACACCCAGGTGGCGGCCATGGTGTGCGGCTACGGCGACTCGGTCTCCTACGAGCAGCTCGCCAACGACCTCGCCAAGGCCCGCATCGACAAGTCCTCCCGCTTCACCGACTGGTCCCGCCGCCCGCTCACCGACGCCCAGCTCACCTACGCCCTCTCCGACGTCACCCATCTCGTGAAGATCTACGAGGCGCTCACCGCCCAGCTCGAGAAGAACGGCCGCTCCGCCTGGCTGGCGGAGGAGATGGCCATTCTCTCCTCCCCCGAGACCTACCAGGCCGACCCGGAGCATGCCTGGAAGCGCCTGGCCGGGCGCCTGCGCAAGGCGAAGGAGGTCGCGGTGCTCATGGAGGTTGCCGCCTGGCGCGAGCGGGAGGCGCAGAGCCGGGACGTGCCGCGCGGGCGCATCCTCAAGGACGACGCCCTCGTCGACATCGCCATCGCGGCGCCCCGCAGCGTCGAGGCCCTGGGCCGCCTCCGCACGATCCCGAACGGGTTCGAGCGCTCGCGCACCGGGGCCGACATTCTCGAGGCCGTGGAGCGCGGTCTCGCCCGCGACCCGGCGACGGTGCCCATGCCGGAGCGCAGCCGGGGACGCGGCAACACCGGCGCGGTGGTCGATCTCCTGAAGGTGCTGCTCAAGGCGGTCGCCGAGCAGGAGGGCGTTGCGCCCAAGATCATCGCCACGGTGGACGACCTCGAAGCCATCGCCGAGAACGACGCGGCCGACGTCCCTGCTCTCCACGGCTGGCGGCGGACCCTGTTCGGGGAAAAGGCCCTGGCGCTGAAGAACGGGCAGCTCGGCCTCGTGCTGGAGCGCGGGCGGGTGAAGATGCGGGCCGTCGCGCCGGCCTGAGCGGCCGGCCGTTCCTGTCGGCGGCAGTGAGGGTCCGTCCCGGGACACGGCAGGGCCGCGCCTCGCGCTCGCGACAGATCCCGGGCAGGGTTCCGCCGGGCTTGGCCGTTGCGGACGAGGTCCGGGCACCCCATCATCTTGTCCGATGACCATCCCGAACCTCATCACCATCGCCCGGCTCGTCATCGTTCCCCTCCTGATCGTCATGATCGTGCAGGGGCACTACGACGCCGCCTTCGTGCTCTTCGTCGCGGCGGGCCTGTCCGACGCGGCGGACGGCTTCATCGCCCGGCACTTCGACATGCGCAGCGAGTTCGGGGCCTATCTCGACCCCGTGGCGGACAAGGCGCTCCTGGTGTCGATCTACGTCACCCTCGCCGTGGCGGGAGCCATTCCCGGCTGGCTCGCCATCGCGGTCGTGTCCCGGGATGCGATGATCGTCGGGGCCGTGCTCCTGTCCTGGATCATGCACAGGCCGGTGGCGATCAAGCCGCTCCTGGTCAGCAAGCTCAACACCGGCGCGCAGATCGCCTTCGCCGCCTTCGTCCTCGCCGCGAACGCCTTCGACGTCACGGTCGCCGAGCCGGTCCGGATCGCGATGATGGGGATCGTGGCCGCCTTGACCGTAGCCTCGGCGGGTGCCTATCTCGGAGGGTGGCTCCGGCACATGACGGGCTGAGGCGGAACGAGGCGGGACGGCGCAATGACGGTCCAAAGGCAGATCGCATTCTGGACCGTGGCCCTGGCGGTCACGGTGATGCTGCTCCTCGTCCTGCGGACCGTGCTCCTGCCTTTCGTCGCGGGCTTCGCGCTGGCCTACCTCCTCGACCCGCTGGCCGACCGGCTCCAGCGCATCGGGATCGGCCGCCTCGGGGCGAGCCTCGTCATCCTCATCATCTTCGTCCTGCTCTTCATCGTCCTTCTGGTGGTCGTGGTGCCGCTCGGTGCACAGCAGGTGGGCGCCTTCGTCCAGCGGCTGCCAAGCTACGTGGCCCGGCTTCAGCAGCTTGCCGTCGAGCAGGGCGGGCCCCTCGTCGAGAAGCTGGGCGGCGCGGGCGCGCTTTCCGAGATGCAGACCTCCGTCGGCAACCTCCTGAGCCAGGGCATCGCCTGGGCCGGCACCTTCATCCAGTCCCTCTGGTCCGGCGGGCAGGCGCTGCTCAGCATCTTCTCCCTCCTGGTGGTGACGCCGGTGGTGGCCTTCTACATGCTGGTGGACTGGGACCACATGGTCGCCGCGGTCGATTCCTGGATGCCGGTGCGTCAGAGGGACACGATCCGGGCCATCGCCCGGGACATCGACACGGCCATCGCCGGCTTCGTACGCGGGCAGGCCCTGGTCTGCATCATCCTCGGCACGTTCTACGCGGTCGGCCTGTCGCTGATCGGGCTCAATTTCGGCGCCATGATCGGCATGACCTCGGGAATCCTGAGCTTCATCCCCTATGTGGGTTCCCTCACGGGCCTGATCCTGTCCCTGGGCGTCGCCATCGTTCAGTTCTGGCCCGACTGGACCTGGATTCTCGCGACCCTGGGGGTGTTCGTGTTCGGCCAGTTCGTGGAGGGCAACATCCTCTCCCCCAAGCTGGTAGGCGATTCCGTCGGGCTCCATCCGGTCTGGCTGATGTTCGCGCTGCTCGCCTTCGGCGCCCTGTTCGGCTTCGTGGGGCTGCTGCTCGCCGTGCCCCTCGCGGCGGCGATCGGCGTCATCGCCCGCTTCGCCCTCAGGCAGTACCTTGCAAGCCCCTTCTATCGCGGCACGGACCCGGTGATCCTCATGCCGGGTCCCGAAACGGACAAGAAACGGATCGAGTTCGATGCGTGAGGGCCCCAAGCAGCTCGCCTTCGACCTGCCGCTCGCCCCCCGCTTCGGCCGGGAGGACTTTCTCGTCAGCCCGTCCAACGAGCAGGCCTATGCGATCATCGAGAGCTGGCCCGAATGGCCGGACACGGTGCTCCTGCTCACGGGCCCGCGCGGCAGCGGCAAGAGCCATCTCGCGGCGATCTGGGCCGAGACCGCCCGCGCCTGGACGGTGGACGCCTTCGAGGTGACGGGCGACAAGGTTCCGCATCTCGTCTCCAACGGAGCCCTGGCGATCGAGGACATCGACCGGGCCGACCGGGACGAGGCCGCCCTGTTCCACCTGCTCAACCTGGCCCGGGAGCGGAAGGCCTTCGTGCTGATGACCTGCGAGACGCCGCCGGACGCCTGGGGCATCCGTACGCCCGACCTACTGTCGCGGCTTCGCCTCGCGACGGCCGTCTCTCTGGAGCCGCCCGACGACGCGCTTCTCAAGGCGGTTCTGGTCAAGCTCTTCGTCGATCGGCAACTGGTGGTCGACACCAGCGTTGTCGACTACATTGCTCTGCGCATCGAGCGGTCGCTCACGAAGGCGGCCGAGGTGGTGACGCTCCTCGACAAGGAGGCCCTCAGTCGGGGACGCCGCGTCTCGCGCGCCATCGCATCGGAAGTTCTCGGGGCCATTCGGGACGCGGATGAGATCGATTGAAGACGACGTGAAGCCTTCGGCAGCCGGCCGTCGCGAAACCGTCACGAAGTCCAAACCAAAACGGACCTCGCGGAAAACGGTGGAGGCGGACGTGCGCAGCGCGCTCGTGTTGGATGAGGCAGAGATCGTCAGCGAGGCGCCGGCGCCCAAGGCGCCGCCGGACATCGAGTTCGACGGGGCGATCCTGCGCCAGTTCCCGCAGCGGTTCATCAACCGGGAACTCTCCTGGCTCCAGTTCAACCGGCGCGTCCTCGAGGAAGCCGCGAACCGCAACCATCCGCTCCTGGAGCAGCTGCGGTTCCTGTCCATCTCGGCGGACAACCTCGACGAGTTCTTCATGGTGCGCGTCGCGGGCCTGCGCGGGCAGGTCCGCTCCGGGGTCGCGACGACCTCGCAGGACGGCCTGACCCCGCAGGAGCAGCTCGCCAGGATCGCCGTGGAGGTCTCCAAGCTCGCCTCGGACCAGCAGGCCCGCTGGCGCGAGCTGCGGGCCGCCCTCCAGGAGGAAGGCATCGTCCTCGTGGACGGGGCGGGGCTCACCAAACCCGAGGCTTCGTGGCTGGAGGACTACTTCCTCAACCACATCTTCCCCGTGCTGACGCCGCTCGCCATCGATCCGGCCCATCCGTTCCCCTTCATCCCTAACCTGGGCTCGTCCATCGCCCTCAAGCTGGTGCGCCAGAGCGACGGGAAGGTGCTGAACGCCCTCATCCGCCTCCCGGTGAAGGCCGAGCGCTTCATCCGCCTGCCGGATTTCTCGGAGACCGGCTCGACGCGCTTCATCGCCCTGGAACAGATGATCGTGCTCTACACGAGCCGCCTCTTCCCCGGCTACAGCGTGCAGGGGCAGGGAGCGTTCCGGGTCATCCGCGACTCCGACATCGAGGTCGAGGAAGAGGCGGAGGACCTCGTCCGGCATTTCGAGACGGCCCTCAAGCGCCGCCGCAGGGGCAGCGTGATCCGCCTCGAGGCCGAGGCGGCGATGGCGGAGGACCTCCGGCAGTTCGTGGTGGAGGAGCTGGAGATCGCCGAGGACGAGCTGTTCGTGGTCGACGGCATGCTTGGCCTCAACGACCTGTCGCAGCTCGTGAGCCTCGACCGGCCGGACCTCAAGTTCAAGCCCTACAACCCGCGCTTTCCCGAGCGCATCCGCGAGCACAGCGGGGATTGCTTCGCCGCGATCCGCGAGAAGGACATCATCGTCCATCATCCTTACGAATCCTTCGACGCGGTCGTGCAGTTCCTGCATCAGGCGGCGCGGGACCCGAACGTGGTCGCCATCAAGCAGACCCTCTACCGCACCTCGTCGAACTCGCCCATCGTCGCCGCCCTCGCCGAGGCGGCGGAGGCGGGCAAGTCGGTGACCGCCCTAGTCGAGCTGAAGGCGCGCTTCGACGAGGAGGCCAACATCCGCTGGGCGCGCGACCTGGAGCGCGCGGGCGCCCAAGTGGTGTTCGGCTTCATCGAGCTGAAGACCCACGCCAAGCTGTCGATGGTGGTGCGCCGCGAGGGCGGCCAGCTCATCACCTACTGCCACGTGGGCACGGGCAACTACCACCCCATCACCGCCCGCATCTACACGGACCTGTCCTTCTTCACCGCCGACCCGGTGATCGGCCGCGACGTGTCGCGCATCTTCAACTTCGTCACCGGCTATGCGGAACCGGCGGAGCTCGAGCGCATGGCGGTGTCGCCCATCAACCTGAAGCAGCGCCTGCTCCAGCACATCGGCGAGGAGATCGCCCACGCCAAGGCCGGGCGCCCCGCGGCGATCTGGGGCAAGTGCAACTCCCTCGTGGACCCGGTGATCATCGACGCGCTCTACGACGCGAGCGCCGCGGGCGTGCAGATCGACCTCGTGGTGCGCGGCATCTGCTGCCTGCGTCCCGGCATCAAGGGCCTGTCGGAGAACATCCGGGTCAAGTCCATCGTCGGGCGCTTCCTGGAGCACACCCGGATCTACGCCTTCGGCAACGGCTTCGGCCTGCCCAATCCGAAGGCGCACGTCTACATCTCCTCCGCCGACCTCATGCCGCGCAACCTCGACCGCCGGGTCGAGGCGCTGCTCCCGATCCTCAACCCGACGGTCCACCAGCAGGTCCTCGACCAGATCATGCTCGCCAACCTTCTCGACAACGAGCAGAGCTGGATGGTGCTCTCCGACGGCACGAGCCGCCGCATCGCCCCCGCCAAGGGCGAGGAGCCGTTCAACGCCCACAGGTACTTCATGACGAATCCCAGCCTGTCCGGACGAGGCAAGTCCCTCAAGACGTCGAGCCCCAGGGCGCTCGCCAAGCGGGGGCTGCGCTGACGATGGTGCTCACGCAGCGCAGCGAGGCGCAGGGGCGGCTCAAGATCGGCAGCCCCGTCGCCATCATCGACATCGGGTCCAACTCGGTTCGCCTCGTCGCCTACGAGGGCGTCTCCCGCGCGCCGACGCCGATCTACAACGAGAAGGTCCTCTGCGGCCTCGGACGGCACGTGGCCACCACCGGGCGGCTCGACGACGATGCGGTGGACCGGGCGCTGCGGGCCCTCGCCCGCTTCAGGGTGCTCTGCGACACCATGGGCGTGTCGGAGATCTACGTGCTCGCCACGGCGGCGGCGCGCGACGCCTCCAACGGGCCGGCCTTCCTCGCGGCGGCGGAGCGCGCCTGCGGCTGCCCCATCGAGCTTCTCTCCGGCGCCAAGGAGGCGCAGCTCTCCGCCTATGGCGTCGTGTCGGGCTTCTACAGGCCCGACGGCGTGGTGGGCGACATGGGCGGCGGCAGCCTCGAGCTGGTGGACGTGAAGGGCGACCGGGTCGGGGAAGGGGTCTCGATGCCCCTCGGCGGCCTCGCGCTCCTGGACCTGAGCGGCGGCTCCCTCAAGAAGGCGCAGAAGATCGTGCGCTCCACCCTGGAGCGGGCGGCGGGGCAGCTGGAAAGCCTCCACGACCGCACCTTCTATGCGGTCGGCGGCACCTGGCGGGCCCTCGCCCGGCTGCACCAGGCGGTGACCGGCTATCCGCTCCACGTGATGCACAACTACATCATCGACCCGCGGGACAGCATGGACTTCCTCCACCTGGTCGAGGAGGCGGACGCCAAGACGCTCAAGGACATCGAGAGCGTGTCGGAGGCGCGCCGGCCGCTCCTCGCCTACGGCGCGATCCTTCTGGAGGAGATCATCCGGCTCGGCATGCCGCGGGAGATCGCCGTCTCCGCACTCGGCGTCCGCGAGGGACTTCTCTACGACAAGCTCGACCAGGAGAAGCGCCGGCTCGACCCGCTCCTGCGGGCGGCGGGCGACCTCAACCTCCTCCGCTCACGCTCTCCCCGCCATGGGGAGGAGCTGTGGGAATGGACGAGCCGCTTCATCGAATCCATCGGCCTTCCCGAGACCGAATACGAGCGGCGCCTGCGCCATGCGGGCTGCCTGCTCGCCGACATCGGCTGGCGGGCCCATCCCGATTATCGGGGCGAGCAGAGCCTGAACCTCATCGCCTACGGCGCCTTCGTCGGCCTCGACCATCCGGGACGGGCCTATCTCGCCCTTTCCATCTTCTTCCGCCACGAGGGCCTGTCGCCCGACAAGGTGGGCTCGCGCATCGTGGCGCTTGCCGGCCCCCGGCTCATGGAGCGCGCGCGCCTTCTCGCGGCCCTCATGCGGATCGCCTATCCGATTTCCGTGGCGATGGAAGGCATCCTTCCCCGGGCGCCGCTCGTCGCGGAGGACGACCGCATCGTCCTGCGTCTTCCCTCCTCGATGGCGCCGCTCGCCAACGAGCGTCTGGAGGGCCGGCTGAAGGCCCTCACCAAGCTCCTCAAGCGCAGCGCGGTCATCGAGATCGAATGACCGGGCCCGTCGCTTCCAGAGCGCAATGATTCCGGGGCCGTTCCGGCCACGGGCAGACCCTGCCGGGAGCGATCCTGCAACCGGCGGACCGGTTGCGCCGTCTCGTCGCGCCCGCCCGCGGGAGGCGCGGCCTGGTCAGAGTGGTGACCTTTCTTTCTAACTAGGGTAGAAATTCGCAACCTTGTCGCCAGGGAGCGCTCCATGCAAACCATCGATCTGAATGCCGTCCGCAACGCCAAGACCTCGAAGGAGCCCTATGACTTCCTTCTGGCGGATCATCTTCTCAAGGCGGACGTCATCGACGACCTGCGGCGCGACTTCCCCGATATCGAGAAGCCCGGCTACCTCACCGTGGACGAGGTGAAGCTCCACGGCCGCTTCAAGACCCTGATCGAAGAGCTGGAGGGCCCGGAGCTGACGGAGGAGCTGTCGAAGAAGTTCGGCCTCAACCTGCACCAGTACCCGCGCCTGACCACCATCATGAAGCGGTCGCAGCCGAAATACGGCGCGATCCACACCGACGGCCCGTCCAAGGTCATGACCATGCTCGTCTACATGAACGACGAGTGGAACCAGGGCGACGGCGGCCGCCTGCGGGTCCTCTACGACGGCCAGAACTTCGAGCCCTACGCGCTCGAGGTGCCGCCCACCATGGGCACCATGTTCGCCTTCCTCCGCTCCGACAATTCCTGGCACGGCCACCGGCCCTTCGTGGGCGAGCGCCGGGTGGTTCAGATCGCCTGGGTCAAGAGCCAGGCCGACGTGGACCGCAAGAAGAAGCACAACAAGGTGGCCCAGTTCTTCAAGGGCATCTTCGGACGTTAAGGTGCCGGAGGCAGACTGCCCCTTCCGGAGCAGGCAACCGGGGCCTGGAAGGGCAAGATCTTCGTCGACGGCCAGGGCCGGGATGTCCCGGCCCTCCTCGTTTCCGCTCGCCGCGCGTCCGGAACGCGTCTCCCGGGCTGGAGCCGTAGGCGCGGGCCGCGGCGGATCGGAACTCCGGCTCAGAAACCCCCTTGCCTTTCGGCCCCCTCTCGCCTTACTGCCCCGCATGGACGGGGAATGCCGATGAGCGAGAAGAAGCGGGACGGGCTCACCTATGCCCAGGCGGGCGTCGACATCGACGCGGGCAATGCCATGGTCGACCGGATCAAGCCTCTGGTGCGCGCCACGCGCCGGCCGGGGGCCGATGCGGAGATCGGCGGGTTCGGGGGGCTGTTCGACCTGAAGGCCGCCGGGTTCAAGGATCCGATCCTGGTGGCCGCCAACGACGGGGTCGGCACCAAGGTGAAGATCGCCATCGACACCGGCATCCACGACACCATCGGCATCGATCTCGTGGCCATGTGCGTGAACGACATCGTGGTCCAGGGGGCCGAGCCGCTCCTGTTCCTCGACTATTTCGCGACTGGCAAGCTGGAGCCGGAGGTCGGCGTCGCCATCGTGAAGGGCATCGCCGATGGCTGCCGGCTGGCGGGATGCGCGCTCATCGGCGGCGAGACCGCCGAAATGCCGGGGCTCTACGCCCGGGGCGACTACGACCTCGCGGGCTTCGCCGTCGGCGCCGCCGAGCGCGGCACCCTGCTGCCGAAGGCGGTCGCGGCCGGGGACGTCCTCATCGGCCTTCCCTCCTCCGGCGTCCACTCCAACGGCTTCTCCCTCGTGCGCCGGATCGTCGAGGTGTCGGGCCTCGCCTGGGACGCGCCCGCGCCCTTCGCGCCGGAGCGCAGCCTCGCCCAGGCCCTCCTCGAACCGACCCGGATCTACGTGAAGAGCCTCCTTGCCGCCCTCCGGTCCGGCGGGGGCATCAACGCGCTCTGCCACATCACCGGCGGCGGCTTTCCCGACAACATTCCCCGTGTCCTGCCCGAAGGCATCGGCGTGCGGCTCGACCTCGACGCCATTCCCGTCCCGCCGGTCTTCGGCTGGCTGGCGGCGACCGGCGGGGTCGCGGAGGCCGAGATGCTGCGCACCTTCAATTGCGGCATCGGCATGATCGCGGTCGCGGCGGCCGACCAAGCCGACGCCGTCGCGGCGCGGCTGCGCGAGGCCGGCGAGAATCCGGTGCGGATCGGCGAGACCATCGCCCACGAGGGCGGCGAGCGGGTCGCAACCGCGGGACGCCTGGCGCTCCCATGACCTGCCGCCGCATCGCCATCCTGATCTCCGGGCGCGGCTCCAACATGGTCTCGCTCATCGAAGCGGCGCGCGGTGCCGACTTCCCGGGCGAGATCGCGCTCGTTCTGTCGAACCGGCCGGACGCGGGCGGGCTGGAGCGCGCGAGAGCGGCCGGGATCGAGGCCCTCGCCATCGACCACAAGGCCTATTCCACCCGCGAGAGCTTCGAGCAGGCCCTCGATGCGGCCCTCCGCGAGCGCGCCATCGACTTCATCTGCCTCGCGGGCTTCATGCGTGTGCTCACCTCCTGGTTCGTGGGGCGCTGGGAAGGCCGGATGATCAACATCCATCCCTCCCTCCTGCCGCTCTTCCGCGGCACGCACACCCATAGGCGCGCTCTGGAAGAAGGCGTGCTGGTGCACGGCTGCACGGTGCATTTCGTCGTGCCGGAGCTGGATGCCGGGCCCATCGTCGCCCAGGCGGCCGTGCCGGTCGTCCCCGGCGACACGGAGGACAGCCTCGCGGTCCGGGTCCTGGCGCAGGAGCACCTGCTCTACCCCCAGGCCCTGCGCATGATCTGCGAGGGCCGCGCGCGGCTCGACGGCGGACGGGTCGTGTTCGCGGAAGGCTGGAGCGCCGACGGGGCATTGCGTTCGCCCCGTTGAGGCTCGGCCGCCCTGCAACGCGGTTGCCGTTGCGGCAGGATGGGGAGGAGAGGCCGGCACGAGGCACCGGCTCGGGAATTGCAAGTCTAGAGCGGATTGCGCTTCAACAGAATCGCACTCCGCTCCGAAGCTCTTGGTTTGCCGCATTTTCGGACGGACCCGGAGGGCCGCGCCAGCGAAAACCGGTTTCCACTTCTCCTGAAAATGCTCTATCCGGAACGGCACTTCCCCTCCCCGCCCCTCTCCCCAACCGGGAGAGGGAGAAGAGCGGCGCATCCATGTGCATCGAGACGCAGGCCCTCGCCCCATCGCGATGCTGGGCGGACGCCCCTTACATCTGCGGCCGCGGCAGCTTGCAGGCGTCCAGCGCTCCAAGGGCCTTGGCGCGGGCGGTCTCGTTGAACACGCCGGTATCGCGGTAGGCCTGCACCTCGTCGGCGCTCAGGGCGCGCATGGTGCGGCCCGCATAGCAGTCGCATTTCCGCGACATGGAGAGCTCGCTCACGTTCTGCATCCGCGCCTGGGTCACGGCGCAGGCCTGGCGCACGCGGGACTGCAGCTCGCCCATGCTCGCCGTCTTGAGGGCCGGGTCCGGCTGGTACTGGGTCGGCATGTTGGAGGCGGCGGCAAGGGCGGCATGGGTCGAGGCGGCGATGGCGATGGCGGCCAGCACCGGACGGAGAACGGCTCTCATGGGGGCTCCTGAAGGAAGGAAACGATCAAGCTTAAGGATAGGCTCGCTCCGCCACGGTCAAGGGGCGCCCGGCAATAGCCTTAAGACTTAGACAACGGCGGGCTCCGCCTCCGCCGCACCGGCCTCCGGCAGCGGGAAGCCGCGCCCCGGCTCCGCCTTCGCCAGCGCCACCCGGTTGTCGTGGAACGCGGCGCCACCGTAGGGCGCGACCTGATCCGCGCCGGTGAGCGTGTTGATGCCGCGCCCGTAGGGATGCGCCGCGTTCGGCCAGATGCCTTCCGCGATCAGCACCCCGCGGCGCACACCGTCGAAGAGGCGCGCGCGCAGATACACCTCGCCGCGCCGGTTCCGGAGGACCACCCAGTCCCCGTCCGCGATGGCGAACGGCGCCGCGTCGAGGGGATGGATCATCACCTCCGGCCGCCCCTCCTTCGCCCGCGAGGTCGGGGTCTCGTTGAAGGAGGAGTTCAGGAAGTTCCGGGCCGGGCTCGTGGCGAGGCGGAACGGATGCTCGCCGGTCGCCTCCTCCGTCACGGGCCAATGGTCGGGAAAGGCGGGGAGCGCGGTCCACGGCCCCATGGGCCCGTTGTTGCCCGAGGGAATGCGCGTCCAGTCCGGCTTGAAGCGGAATCGGCCGTCCGGATAGGCGAAGCCGTCGAGGTAATGCGCCTCGCGGAAGGCGGGCTGCACGTCCCTGTGCACCTCGCGCTCCAGGTCCTCGATGGATCCCCAGCCGGAATGCCTCAGGGTCCAGTCGATCAGCTCGCGCGGCTCCATCTCGAAGCCGGGATGCGACGCGCCGACGCGCCGGGCGATGGCGCGGATCACCTCGTGGTTGGAGCGGCATTCCCCCGGCGGCTCCACGAGCTTGGGACCGAGCTGGAAATGCTGGTGCCCGCCCGCCGAATAAAGGTCGTCGTGCTCCATGAACATGGTCGCGGGCAGCACGATGTCCGCCATGAGCGCGGTCTCGGTCATGAACTGTTCGTGCACGCACACGAAAAGGTCCTCGCGGGCGAAGCCCTTCTTCACCAGCTCCTGCTCCGGGGCGACGGAGACCGGGTTGGTGTTCTGGATCAGCATGGCCTTGACGGGCGGCCCGTGGAACAGCGCCTCCGCGTCGCCGGTGAGGACGCGGCCGATCTGGGACTGGTCGAGCCGGCGCACGGTCGTGTCGGCGACGTCGAGCGCCTCGATCATCGTCTTGTTCCAGCGATAGATCGCGCCGTTGCTGTGGAAGGCGCCGCCGCCCTCGTACTGCCATGCCCCCGTGACGGCCGGGATGCAGGAGGCCGCGTGCATGTTCACGGTGCCGTTGCGCTGGCGCGCGAAGCCGAAGCCGAGGCGGAAATAGGTGCGGCGGCGCTCGCCCACGAGCTGCGCGAAGGCTTCGATCTCCTCGACGCTCAGGCCCGTGATCGCGGCCGCCCAATGCGGATCGCGGCTCTGCAGATGGGCCTCGAACTCCTCCGGACGGTCGGTATAGCGCGCAAGGTAGGCGCGGTCCGCATAGCCGTCCCGGAACAGCACGTGCATCACCGCGCAGGCAAGCGCGCCATCGGTACCTGGCTTCACGAGCAGCGCCATGTCCGCCTGCTTCATGGTGGCGTTCATGTAGATGTCGATGGCGACGATCTTGGCGCCGCGTTCCTTGCGGGCGCGCAGGGCGTGCGTCATCACGTTGACCTGGGTGTGCACCGCGTTCGTGCCCCAGATCACCACGCAGTCCGCCTTCGCCATCTCGCGCGGGTCGGGGCCCGCGAGCCTGCCCGTGCCCGCCACGAAGCCCGTATAGGCGGTCGCCGTGCAGATGGTGGAATACTGGCCGGAATATCTCTTCACGTTGCGCAGGCGGTTGATGCCGTCGCGCATCACGTAGCCCATGGTGCCCGCGTAGTAATAGGGCCAGACGGATTGCGGGCCGAACCCGGCCTCGGCCCGGAGAAAGGCCTCGGCGACCGCATCCAGCGCCTCGTCCCAGGAGATGCGCTCGAACTGCCCGGATCCTTTCGGGCCCGTGCGCTGCATGGGGTAAAGCAGCCGCTCCGGGTGGTGGATGCGCTCCGCATAGCGGGCGACCTTGGCGCAGATCACCCCCGCCGTGTAGCTGTTGCTCCTGGCACCGTGCACGCGCCCGATGGAGCGCCCGTCGATCACCTCCACGTCGAGGGAGCAGGTCGACGGGCAGTCATGCGGGCAGACGGAGGGGCGACGCTCGATGCGCGGGCTCTGATTCATGGCGAGGCATCTTCGGACAAGTCCGTCCGCTTGGGAAGCGCGCTTCTCGCGGGCGACGCGCGGGAGGCGCGACGCAGCCGGGAAACAAAAAATCCCCGGGACCAGCCCGGGGATCGCGTCGTTGCCCGAAAAGGCGGATCAGCCGACGATCTCGTTGCCCGAGAAGAACTGGGCGATCTCGATCTTGGCGTTCTCCTGGCTGTCGGAGCCGTGGACCGAGTTCTCGCCGATGGACTTGGCATAGAGCTTGCGGATCGTGCCCTCGGCGGCGCTCTCCGGGTTGGTGGCGCCCATGATCTCGCGATAGCGGACGACTGCGTTCTCGCCCTCGAGCACCTGCACGACGACCGGGCCGGAGGTCATGAAGTCCACGAGCTCGCCGAAGAAGGGGCGCTCCTTGTGAACCGCGTAGAAGGTCTCGGCCTCCCGGCGGGACATGAGAATGCGCTTCTGGGCCACGATGCGCAGCCCGGATTTCTCGATGAGGGCGTTGATGGCGCCGGTCAGGTTCCGCTCGGTCGCGTCGGGCTTGATGATGGAGAAGGTGCGCTCGATGGCCATGAAACTCACTCTTTGCGAAGCAAATGGGAAAGTGCGGCGCTTATAACGGCGCGATCCCTGGGCCTCAAGGCCTTTCGCGCCTGCGAAGAAGCGGGGTGGGCCGCCGGCCGCCCTGCCCGCCTGAGGGGATTTTCCTGTGCGCAACCCGGTACCCTTGCGGCCGGGATGCTCTAATCTCTCCGGCAGGGTCCTTCGAGAGACCGCATTTTCGGGAGTGAAACATGAAGCCTGCCGTTCTCGCCGCCACCCTCGGCCTCGCCGTCCTGGCCGGGCCAGCCCTGGCGCAATCCGCCGACCCGAGCGGCATCTATCTCAGCGAGAGCAAGGAGACCCGGGTGAGGGTCGCGAAATGCGGCAACGCCTATTGCGGCACCATCGTCTCCGTCCAGGGCGAGGCCAAGGACGTGAACAACCCGGACCCGAACCTGAGGGGCCGCAACCTCGTCGGGGTCCAGATGATCACCGACATCCGGCCCTCCGGCGACGGCTTCACCGGCCAGCTCTACAACTACAAGGACGGAAAGACCTATACCGGCAAGATGAGCTTCAAGGGCGGAAATGCCATGCAGCTCTCCGGCTGCATCCTCGGCGGCCTCATCTGCCGCTCGCAGACCTGGACGAAGATCAATTGAAGGCGGCTAGGCTCCGGTATCGTGCCGGGACGGCCCGGAAGGCCGCCCCGGCACGGCAGCGGCGAATGTTGCAGCCTACCGGGCCTTCTGCCCGAACAGGACCGCCTGGACGGCGGGGTCCTTGAGGTCGGTCTTCTCCCGGTCCTCGGAGCTGACGGCGATGCCCCGGGCGACGGCGGGGCGCGCCAGCACCGCGGCGAGCCAGCGCTTCACGTTCGGGAAGTCGTCGATGTTCTGGCCCTGCCGTTCCCACAGCTTCGCCCAGGGCGCGATGGCCATGTCGGCGATGGAATACTCGCCCGCCACGAATTCCCGATCCGCCAGGCGCTTGTCGAGAACGCCGTAGAGGCGGTTGGCCTCGTTGGTGTAGCGCTCGATGGCGTAGGGCACCTTCTCGGGCGCGTAGATTCGGAAATGGTGCGTCTGGCCGAGCATGGGGCCGAAGCCGCCCATCTGCCAGAACAGCCACTGGTCGACCTCGACGCGGCGGCGCTCGTCGGCCGGATAGAACCGGCCGGTCTTGCGGCCGAGATACTGCAGGATCGCGCCGGACTCGAAGACGGAGATCGGCTTTCCGTCAGGGCCGTCGGGATCGACGATGGCGGGCATCTTGTTGTTGGGCGAGATCGCCAGGAACTCGGGCTTGAACTGGTCCCCCTTGCCGATGTTCACCGGATGGACCCTGTAGGGAAGCCCCGTCTCCTCCAGCATGATGGTGATCTTCCACCCGTTCGGAGTCGGCCAGTAATAGAGTTCGATCGGTTGTTGGGCGGCGGCCGCCATGACATGCCTCTCCGGTCGTTGACTGAACGCTCGACGCGCGACGTTAAGACATAAGATCGGGTCCGTCGCCAGCATGCGCAACGATTTCCCGTGGACAGGGCGCATGACGTCCCTGCGCACCTTGCATGTTGCGTTATTTCGTAAGAGACATGCGAAAGCGCCCACATCCACGACGCGGCGCTTATTGGGGGGTTATCCGATGACGAGTCCCGTCTCTCGCACCATTGCTGCCGCGGCGGCGGCGCTTCTCCTGACGATGCCGCTTCCGGCCCTCGCCCAGTCCAAGAAGGAGCCCACCGCCGGCCAGCTCGCCGCGCGCGAGCGCATGTCGAAGTGCAGTGCCGAATGGAAGGCGGCCAAGGCCTCGGGCAATGTCACGAAGGACATGAAGTGGCCGAAATTCTGGAGCGCGTGCAACAAGCGCCTCAAGGGCGGCGACAAGGCCTGACGGGCGCGGGGCGCGCCGTTTCCGGACGCGCCCCGTTCGGTTCGCTCCAGGGTCAAAGCCTCTTCTTGAACCCTTCGTGGCTGCGCGCGTAGCCCAGGCGCTCGTAGAAGCGGTGGGCGTCCCTGCGGGTCTTGTTGGACGTGAGCTCCAGCATGCGCGCGCCCCGGCGGCGGGCCTCCTCCTCGGCGAAGGCCATCATCCGCGCGCCGATGCCGCCGGAGCGGCGGGCGGCCTTCACCTTCACGCTCTCGACCTTCACCCGCAGGGCGCCGCGGCCCGTCAGGTTGGGGATGAAGGTGAGCTGGAAGGTCCCGACGATCTCCTCCCCGTCCAGGGCGACGTAGAGGCTGTTCTCGGGGCTTCGCGCGATCGCGTCGAAGGCGGCCTCGTAGGCCGGGCGGGTCTCCGGCGTCCATGCGTCGCCATGGGTGCCGAGCTCATCCTCCTCGTGCAGGCGGACGATGGCCTCCAGGTCGCCGCGCTCGGCCTCGCGGATCGCGATCGCGCTCGCGGGGCTCATGCCGCCTCGCGCGAGGTCTTCGGCAGCAGGGCATCGGCCGGCTGGAAGCCCGGCAGCGCCTCCACCCGCTTCGCCCAGGCCGCCACCTGCGGATAGTCCGCAAGGTCGATTCCCGCAGCGCCGGCGAAGGCCACGACGCCGTAGATGTCGATGTCGGCGACGGTCACGCCCTCGCCGACCAGCCAGTCACGGCCGGCAAGATGGGTGTCGAGGACCTTCAGGGCTGTCTTGGCCGCGGCCTGGCAATCCTCGAGGACCTCCGCCGGCGCCGGGCGGAAGCCTGCCTTGATGACCCGGGCCCTGTAGAGCGGCGCGGCCAGCCGGTCGAAATCCCAATAGAGCCATTCGCGCGCCCGCAGGCGCTCGTCGAGGCTCGCGCCGCCGAACTTGCCGAGGGTGTCGGCAAGGTATTCCAGGATCGCCGCCGACTGGCAGAGGTGGCGCCCGTTCGAACGGTCCACCAGCATCGGCACCTGTCCGAAGCGCTGCTTGGCGAGATAGGCCGGGCGCTTGTGCTCGCCTTCCATGAGGTTGAGGTGGACGTAGTCGAAGGGCTCCCCGGCAAGGGAGAGCATCAGGCCGACCTTGTAGGTCGGGCCGGAGACGAACATGCCGTGAAGCTCGAAACGGGCAGTCATGTTTGCACCTGTGCGATGGGTTGGCTTGGCCGGAGCGGACACTAGCGCATCGCGCGCAAATGTGGACCGGGTTTTCGCCGACGCGGCCCTCTGGGGTCGCTGACGCGGCCATTCGGGTCCACAGGCGACTTGCATTTGACGGGACGGGAGCATCGGATCGGCTCGCCGGATTGATTCATGGGACGAAACACCCACAATGCCGGGAGGAGCAGGTCCAGGGCGAGGGCGGCATGGAAAAGGAACGGCGGCTTCTGCAGCAGGCGGTGGCGATCCTCGCGATCCTGCCGGTGGCCATCGGCCTCTACGGAGTCCTGTTCGGGCAGGCCCTGACGGGGGACGCGGTCAGCATTTCGGCGGAGAGCCATTTCCGCTTCCTGTCCGCCCTCCTCCTCGGCATCGGCCTGTGCTTCTGGAGCACGGTGCCCGGAATCGAGGCGAAGACCGGGCGCTTCCGGCTGCTCACGCTCCTGGTCGCCGTCGGCGGCCTCGGACGGCTCGTCGGGCTGATGCTGACGGGACTGCCCTCGCTCTTCATGCTCGGAGGTCTTTTCCTCGAACTCGTGGTCACGCCTGCCCTGTGCCTGTGGCAGACCCGCGTCGCCAACCGCTACGCGGAGGAATTCGGCGTCGCGTGAGCGGCGGAGCCTCCGCGGCAGGTCTTGGACATCCCCTCCCCCACGGGAAGCATTCCCGTCCAGGATTTCCAGGAAAGGCACGATTGCTCGAACGAGGTGCGGGAGTAGCTCGAAAGAACGCAGATCCTCACAGCATGTTTAGCGTATCTTTCGCCCTGAAGAGGGGAGAAACAACATGCCGGTGCATGTCTTTTCGAAAGCTCTACTTGGAACGGTTCTTCTATTGCTTGCCTTCGGGAAGGCCGACGCTCAATCACCCGCAGCAACATGGGACGGTACCTGGGGCCGGCCGGATGCGATCACCGTAACCGTGTCGGGCGACACCGTCGCCTATTACTTCAAGGGCCGGCAGAACGGCGTCTACAATGTCCGGCGGTCGCCGTCGGAACTGTCGTTCAACTTCGGCACCGGCGGCCAGATGAACATGAAGATGAATCCTGACGGAACCGCTCAATACGCCTATTCCCTGCCGACCGGCGGAACGGGGAGCGGGAAGATCTGGCGCCGCCGGTGAGGCGCCGGGCGCCGTCCCCGCTCCGCCGATCGCCTGCTCCCGAACGCCGAGGCAGGCGCGCGACATCGGACAAGGTTCTTTCGGTCCTTCGCCGTTGCGGTGGAGGGCCTTTCCTCAATTTGCAAGCCATTGTCGCCGGGAAGTGCTATCCTCTGCGGCATCCGCGGGCTGGCCCTGCATACGCGAGAGCGCTTCTCCGATGCACGCCAGGCCACTCAGGGCTCAGGGCTCAATCTGCACCTCGAAGGAGGGCGGACCATGAGTGAAGATCGGAAACTTCTCGCAATCCTCAGACAATCGGCAGATCCCCAGGTCGTCGACGCGATCGAGCGGCTGATCGACGGCGCGCCGGATCCGGAACTGAACCGCATCAACGCCCTCGTCTTCGCGGCCAGGCACGGCCTCGACGAGGAGCGCACCATCGCAGCCTTTCTGCATGCCGCCCGGCTCGGACTCTTCGAGATGTCCTGGAACGTCCTCTGCCCCGGATGTGGAGGCGTGCTCGATGCGGGCACGAGCCTCCGGACCGTGCGGCACGAAGCCTACAGCTGCGCCCTGTGTGGGGCGGGCTACGAGCCGACCCTCGACGAGATGGTGGAGGTGACCTTCACCGTTTCGCCGCGCGTGCGCCGGATCGCCGCCCACGACCCCGATGCCCTGCCCATGCCGGACTACATCAGGCAGTTCTTCTGGGGCTCGGGCGTCGACCTGCCCGACGACGGACGGTTCCGGGAGATCCTCGACGAGATCGTGCTCGATTCCATGGAGCTGCCGCCCGGCGAGAGAGCCTCCCTCTCCCTGCAGCTCCCTTCCGAATTCATCATCGTGTTCGAGCCGATCACCCACCACGCGCAGTTCATCGACGTCAAGGGCGAGCCGACGCGGGAGCGCCAGAGCCTGTCCCTCGTCTACAACGGCGGGCATGCGCGCCACGAGCCGGTGACGCTGCGCCCCGGTCCGCTGCGCCTGTTCCTGGAGAACAGGACGTCGAAGCGGGTGCTCCCCACCGTCTGGATCGCCAATGACCGCCTGCACGAGCTGCTCGGGCGGCGGCGGCCGTTCCTCACGGCCAAGCGCCTTCTGTCGAACCAGACCTTCCGGGACCTGTACCGCACCGACACGCTCGACATCGATCAGCGGCTGAGGATCACCAGCCTCACCTTCCTGTTCACGGACCTGAAGGGCTCGACGGAGCTCTACGAGCGCGTCGGCGATCTCGCCGCCTACGATCTCGTGCGCGAGCATTTCCGTGTCCTGAACGAGATCGTCGCCTCGGAGGCGGGAGCGGTGGTGAAGACCATCGGCGACGCGGTCATGGCGACCTTCCCGACGCCGGACCATGCCCTGTCGGCGGCCCTGCGCATGCGCGAGGCCATGCGCGCCATCAACGAGCAGCGCGGGAGCGAGGACCTTCTGCTCAAGATCGGCATCCACGAGGGCCCCTGCCTCGCCGTGATGCTCAACGACCGCCAGGACTATTTCGGCCAGACGGTGAACATCGCCTCGCGGGTCCAGGGTCTTGCGGAATCCCGCTCCATCTTCGCAACGGATGCCGTCGTGGAGGACCCTCAGACCTCCCAGGTCATCGCGGCGCACGGCCTCCACCCCACGCTCCAGCGCAAGGCCCTGCGCGGGACGCATGCCGAGTTCGCCGTCTACGAAATCCCGTGACGGCGCCTCCCGCATGCCTCACTCACCCCGTCATTCCGGGGCGCCGCAGGCGAGACCGGGATGACGAGGCGCCCGGCCCGTCACTCGATCCCGAGCTTCGCCTTGAGCAGCTCGTTCACGGCCTGCGGGTTCGCCTTGCCGCCGGTCTGCTTGATCACCTGGCCGACGAACCAGCCGAGCAGGGTCGGCTTGGCCTTGGTCTGCTCGACCTTGTCGGGATTGGCGGCGATCACGGCGTCGATGGCCTTCTCGATGGCGCCGGTGTCGGTCACCTGCTTCATGCCGCGCGCCTCGACGATCTGGCGCGGGTCCCCGCCTTCGGTGAAGACGATCTCGAACAGGTCCTTGGCGATCTTGCCGGAGATGACCCCCTCGCCGATCAGGTCGATGATGCCGCCGAGCTGATCCGCGGAGACGGGCGAGGAGGCGATGTCCTTGCCCTCCTTGTTGAGGCGGCCGAACAGCTCGTTGATGACCCAGTTCGCGGCGGCCTTGCCGTCCCGGCCCTTGGCCACGGCCTCGTAGAAGTCCGCCGAGGCGCGCTCCGCCACGAGGACGCCGGCGTCGTAGGCCGGCAGGCCGTAATCGGCCATGAAGCGGGCCTTCTTCTCGTCGGGGAGTTCGGGCAGGTGCCGGGCGAGCTCGTCCACATAGGCCTGGTCGAACTCGAGCGGCAGCAGGTCCGGATCGGGGAAGTAGCGGTAGTCGTGCGCCTCCTCCTTGGAGCGCATGGAGCGGGTCTCGCCCCGGCCGGGATCGAAGAGGCGGGTCTCCTGCTCGATGACGCCGCCGTCCTCCAGGATGCCGATCTGGCGGCGCGCCTCCACCTCGATGGCCTGGCCGATGAAGCGGATGGAGTTGACGTTCTTGATCTCGCAGCGGGTGCCGAACGGCTCGCCGGGGCGGCGCACCGAGACGTTCACGTCGGCGCGAAGGTTGCCCTTCTCCATGTCGCCGTCGCAGGTGCCGAGATAGCGCAGGATGGTCCGCAGCTTGGTCACGTAGGCGCGCGCCTCGTCGGAGGAGCGCAGGTCCGGCTTGGAGACGATCTCCATGAGGGCCACGCCCGAACGGTTGAGGTCGACGAAGCTCATGGTCGGGTGCAGGTCGTGGATCGACTTGCCTGCGTCCTGCTCGAGATGGAGGCGTTCGATGCCCACGGTGATGGTCTCGCCGGTTTCCGGCACGTCGACGATCACCTTGCCTTCGCCCACGATGGGGCTCTTGTATTGGCTGATCTGGTAGCCCTGCGGCAGGTCCGGGTAGAAATAGTTCTTCCGGTCGAAGGTGCTCCTGAGGTTGATCTGCGCCTTCAGGCCCAGGCCGGTGCGGATCGCCTGGCGCACGCATTCCTCGTTGATGACCGGCAGCATGCCGGGCATGGCAGCGTCCACCAGCGACACGTGGCTGTTAGGGTCGCCTCCGAAGGCCGTGGACGCCCCGGAGAACAGCTTGGCCTGGCTCGTCACCTGGGCATGGATCTCCATGCCGATGACGACCTCCCAATCGCCTGTCGCACCCTTGATGAGCTTCTTTGGATTGACCGGAGCGTTCATGCGGCCTCGCGCCTTCCGATTGCGGTGGTTTCGAACCGGAGTAAGAGCCTCGGGCGGTTCCGGTCAACCCCTTTCGAACCTGAACATCCGTTCAGATTACCCAACAGTATTGTTAAGTTCATTTATAATTTGTGCACAGATATTTAACCTTAAAGCCGAGCCTGGATGAAACCCCGGCCCCAATCGAGCGTTGTTCGCCTGGTTAATGGTCAAGGAGACAACGATGGCTGTAGATCCGATGGATCGCGATCCCAACCTCTACAACCGCGAGAACGAGGTGTACGACCGTGAGGCTCGTGGATCCAATACGCTCGCTTACTTGATCGGCGGTCTCGTGATCGCGCTGGGCTTGCTGGCCTTCCTCTTCTATGACGGCGGCAACCGCGACGTGAGCACGACGGGCAGCACCACGGCGCCACAGACCCAGACGGCTCCGTCGTCCCCGAACTCGCCGAACGCCGGCCCGACCGGCAGCGGCTCCACGACCGCTCCGGCGGCTCCGTCGACCGGCTCGGCACCGAAGCAGTAAGCAAAAGCGTTCCGCTGCGTTCATGAGCCTGGCCGCACCGCGGTCAGGCTCATTCTTTTCGGCTCCGCAGGACGTCCTGAGGCCTGCTGCGGGCCTCTGCGAGGCAGGGCTCTCGGCATCGAACCCGTTCAGGGGCGGATGGGATGCCCCAGCCGCCCGACCGGAACGTTTCGGCCACGACCGAAACGTCCTGCACTGACCTTCGCGCGACTTTCCCCTAGACTTGGGCCATGACGAACATGGTCTCCGGCATCACCCTCGCGGAAATCGCCTCCCTCATGGGCGACGTGGCGCGGGCCAACATCCTCTCGGCCCTCATGGACGGCCGCGCGCTTACGGCAAGCGAGCTGGCCTGGCACGGCGGCGTCGGCGCCTCGACGGCGAGCGGGCACCTCGCCAGGCTCGCGGAGGCCAACCTGGTCACGGTCGCGCGGCAGGGGCGGCATCGCTACTACCGGCTCGCCTCGCCCGAGGTCGCGCAGGCGATCGAGGCGCTCATGGCGGTCGCCTCCTCCGGCCCGAAGCGCCACCGCCCGGTCGGGCCCAGGGACGTGGCCCTGCGCCGGGCACGGACATGCTACGACCATCTCGCGGGACGGCTGGGGACCGCCATCGCCGATGCGCTGGTGGAGCGCCGCCATATCGTCCTGTCCGACGAGGCGGGCGCCCTGACCGAGGACGGGCGGCGGTTCCTCTGCGATTTCGGCATCGACCTCGACCGGAGCGGCGCCCGCGGCCGCGCCCTGTGCAGGGCCTGCCTCGACTGGAGCGAGCGGCGCCCTCACCTGGCCGGACGGCTCGGGGCGGCCCTGTGCAGGCGCGTTTTCGAGCTCGGCTGGGTGGAGCGGATCAAGGACAGCCGCGCCCTCTCCATCACCGCGGCCGGGCGTGAAGGGCTTTGCACCACCTTCGGGATTACGGAACTGAGCCGAGCCGACGGGGATTGAGGCATCGGCGGATCCTTCCGCCACAGCCGGGAAAGGGGATCGAAGATGGCCGGGAAAGCGAATTTCACACCGGACGAATGGGCCAGGATCGTCGCGAGCCCGATGGTGGCCGGAATGGCGATCACCGCGGCTGAGCCGAGCGGCCTCTGGGGCCTCCTGAAGGAGTCCATGTCCAGCGGCTGGGCCCTTCTCGAGGCGAAGCAGGATGCGGGCGCCAGCCCCCTCGTCAGGGAGGTGGCGGAGGCCATCGCCGATCCGGCGACGCGGGACGCGGTGCGCCATTCCTTCCAGGACAGGTTCAGGGGCAGCCAGTTCACGGAGGTGAAGGGCAAGGCCATCGCGGAGCTTCGCGCCGTTTCCACCCTCCTCCAGGAGAAGGCCCCGGAGGATGCACCCGCCTTCAGGACATGGCTGCGCCATGTGGCGCAGGAGACGGCGGAGGCCGGCAAGGAAGGCGGTTTCCTCGGCTTCGGCGGCGTCGCCGTGAGCGATGCGGAGAAGGCGACCCTCGACGAGATCGACAAGGCCCTGCTCGCCCCGACCCTGACCAGCGGCATCGCCGAAACCTAGAGCGCCGCATCGCCCCCGGGAGTGGAATCCCCTTTTTGGCCCAATGCCCTAGCGCCCCGTAACGCGCCGCACCGCATAGGCGCCGCCGGCCCAGATCAGCGCCGCGACGGCCCGGACGGGCAGGAGCATCGGGCTGTCGTGGCTCACGGGGGCGAACCAGGGAATGTTCAGTCCCGTGATGAGCCAGGATGCAAGGACCGCGACGGCCAGAGCCCCGATGGCGGCGACGACCACCTTGCCGGCCTGGTCGGCCTTCCAGCCCAGGATGGCGGCGACCAGGATGAGGACCGGATCGAAGGCGCCCCAGAGCCAGACGCCGATGCCGATGACGGGCGGCGTCACGCCTGGGTCCACCAGGCGCCGGGCAGCTCCATCCGTCCGGCCGCGTCCTCGATCACCTGTCCGGCGGCGAAGAGCGTCTCCTCGTCGAAGGCCCGGCCGATCAGCTGGAGGCCGAGCGGCAGGCCCTGGGAGTCGAGGCCGGCGGGAACGGCGATTCCGGGCAGGCCCGCCATGTTCACCGTCACCGTGAAGATGTCGTTGAGGTACATCTCGACCGGGTCGGCCGAGGCCTTCTCGCCGATTCCGAAGGCGCTGGAGGGCGTCGCCGGCGTCAGGATGGCGTGGACGCCCTGCGCATAGACCTCCTCGAAGTCCCGCTTGATGAGGGTGCGGATCTTCTGCGCCCTCACGTAGTAGGCGTCGTAGTAGCCCGCCGAGAGCACGTAGGTGCCGATCATGACGCGGCGCTTGACCTCGCGGCCGAACCCGGCGGCGCGGGTCTTCTCGTACATGTCGACGATGTCCTTGCCGTTCACGCGCAGGCCGTAGCGCACGCCGTCGTAGCGGGCGAGGTTCGAGGACGCCTCGGCGGGAGCGACGATGTAGTAGGCGGGCAGGGCGTATTTGGTATGCGGCAGCGAGACCTCGACGATCTCGGCCCCGGCGGCGCGCAGCCATTCCGTGCCCTGCTGCCAGAGCTTCTCGATCTCCGGGGACATGCCCTCGACCCGGTACTCCTTCGGAATGCCGATCTTCAGCCCCTTCACGCCGCGCGTCACGGCAGCCTCGAAATCCGGCACCGGCAGGTCAGCGCAGGTCGTGTCCTTGGGATCCGGGCCGGACATGGAGCGCAGCATGATCGCCGCGTCGCGCACCGTGCGGGCGATGGGCCCCGCTTGGTCCAGGGAGGAGGCGAAGGCGACGGTGCCCCAGCGGGAGCAGCGCCCGTAGGTCGGCTTGATGCCGACGGTGCCGGTGAAGGCCGCGGGCTGGCGGATCGAGCCGCCCGTATCCGTCGCCGTCGCGCCCAGGCACAGGCGGGCGGCCACCGCCGCCGCCGAACCGCCGGAGGAGCCGCCGGGCACCAGGAGATCCTTGTAGCCGCCGGCCTCCAGGGTCGCCGCCTGGGAGTCGGACATCCTGAGATGGACCGCGCCGTTCAGGAGCGTGCGGGCCGCCTCGCGGCGGTCGGTGTTGCCGCGCAGCCAGGGCGACACGACCGGGCCGAAGGCGCTGGTCTCGTTGGACGAGCCCATGGCGAACTCGTCCATGTTGAGCTTGCCGAGCATCACCGCCCCGTCGTTCCAGAGGTTCTGCGTGACGGTCGACTCGTAGGGGGGCTTGAAGCCCTTGAGGATGTCCGACCCGGCGGTGGAGTCCACGCCCTCGGTGCAGAAGAGGTCCTTGATGCCGAGGGGAATGCCCTCCAGGGGGCGGGCCTCGCCCCTGGCGATGCGCTCGTCGGAGGCCCCGGCCATGGCCAGCGCCTTTTCGGGCGTCTCCAGCACATAGGCGTTGAGCGCCCTCGCCTTCTCGATGGCGTCGAGATGGGCCTTGGCGAGTTCCGTGGCGGAGAAGGTCTTGGCCTTCAGCCCGTCGCGGGCCTCTGCGATGGTGAGATGGGTCAGTTCGGTCACGGGACTTGGTCTCTTGTGGGCGTCTCGGGGCGTCCGGGCCGGCTTCGGCCGCGATGCCTCCTGGGGGTCCTGCGGACGCTCGGCCGCGCCTGCGCAGGGAGCGGAGGGGAAGGCCGCGCTACTCGATCACCTTCGGCACGACGAAGAAGTCGTCCTCGCGGGCGGGGGCGTTGAGAAGCACCTTTTCGGCGTTTTCGCCGTCCGTCACCACGTCCTGGCGCTTCTTCATCGTCATCGGGGTCACGGAGGTCATCGGCTCGACCCCGTCCACGTTCACCTCGTTGAGCTGCTCGACGAAGGAGAGGATGGCGTTGAGCTCGTCCTGGAGATGAGGAACATCCTCCTCCTGGACGGCGATGCGCGCCAGATGCGCGATGCGGCGGACGGTTTTCTGATCGACCGACATGAATGGCCAAACCCTTTGATGCAGTTGGGCGCGCTATAACACCCGCCCGCCTGGGCCCGCAATGACGGAAGTGGGACGACAAACGGCGTATCGCGCCGCCGTCCGTCCCTCCGCTCCTCCGTCATTCCGGGACGGCCCTTGGCCGGGCCCGGAATCCATGGCCGTTGCCGGAGCCCGGAAAGCACAAGGGTGACGCGATGCCTTGTCCTGAAACGTCGGTGCTTATGGGTTCCCGGCTCCGCTGCGCGGCCCCGGAATGACGGCTCCATTTCCTCTCCGGAGGATGATGAGGCGTCGTCCGCGCCTCCTCAGATCCGCACGCCCACCGTCTTGTGGGGCACCACCACCTGGGTCCCCTTCCCGTCCAGGGCCGCCACGAACCTGTCGGCCGTCTTCTCGATGATCGGGAAGGAGCCGTAGTGGCAGGGAATGGCGGCCTTGAGCTTGAAATAGCGCTGGACGGCGAGCGCCGCGACCTCCGGTCCCATGGTGAAGCGGTCGCCGATCGGCACCAGCGCCACGTCCGGCTGGTGGATCTCGGCGATCAGGGCCATGTCGCCGAAGATGTCCGTGTCGCCCATGTGGTAGACGGTCGGCTCGCCCGGCGCCTTCACGATGAGGCCGTTGGCGCTGCCGAGGGGGAAGTTCACGCCCATCTCCACGAGTCCGGCGGAATGGTCGGCCCGGACCATGCTCACGGTGAAGCCGTCCTGCGCGATGGTCCCGCCCGTGTTCATCGGATCGAACTTCTCCACCCCCTGCTTCGCCAGATACATGCACAGGTCGAAATTCGTGATCACCGTCGCGCCGGTCGCCTTCGCGATCGCGACCGTGTCGCCCACATGGTCCCCGTGGCCATGGGTCACGAGAATGTGCGTCGTCCCCTCCCAGGCCTGCTCCTTCCGCCCTTCGAAGGCCGGATTCCCGGTGAAGAACGGGTCGATGAGCACGACGCTGTTCGCGAAGTCGAGCCGGAAGGTGGAATGGCCGAACCAGGTGATTTTCATGGCGGAACCCTCGATTCCCGAAAGAGATGGAGCGGAAGCGGCGCGCGGCCATGGCCGGCAGGGCGCAGGCAGGCCGCAGGCAGGCCGCAGGCGACCGGAAAGCTAGGCAATCCGGTACCGTAAGGAAAGACGTGAGACGTGACCGGCCGGGGCGACGCCCGCCCCTTCTTCCTGTAAAGTGCCCGCCGACAAGGAGGCCGCTTTGCCCGCCAAGGACCAGGAGCTGACCGCGCTCATGCAGGGGCTGCCCGCCCGCGCGCGCCTGATGGGGGTCGATCTCGGTACGAAGACCATCGGCCTCGCCCTGTCCGACGTGGAGCGGCGGATCGCCACTCCCCTGGAGACCATCAAGCGGGTGAAGTTCACCCCCGACGCCCAGCGCCTGAAGGCGCTGATCGACCGCTACGACGTGGGCGGGCTCGTGGTCGGGCTGCCCCTCAACATGGACGGCACCGAGGGCCCGCGCGCCCAGGCGACCCGCGCCTTCGTGCGCAACCTCAAGCCCATCTACGGCGGCCCGATCCTGTTCTGGGACGAACGGCTCTCCACCCTCGCCGTGACCCGCACCCTCCTCGACGCGGACGCCTCCCGCGCGCGGCGGGCGGAGGCGGTGGACAAGATGGCCGCGGCCTACATCCTCCAGGGCGCCCTCGACCGCTACGACCGAATCGCCGCGGCCGACGCGGAGGCCGAGGACGACGCCCGGCTCCGCTCGGAACTCGACATGGACACGCCGCCCGAAGGCGGCGCGATGGACGATTAAGCGTTCGGCGAGCCGGAGAGGTTCTCCGCCCCCGGATGCGGGATCAGAAGCCGTTGCGGCGGTTCCAGGCGCGGATCTGATCCTTGGCAATCTCCTTCTGGGCGCGCCGGTAGTCCTTCATGTACTCCTTCGCCGCCTCGCGGTCGTAGTAGTAACCGTAGCCCGGCGGGGGCGGCGGAGGCCGGTAGTAGCGCGGCGGCGGGCCGTAATAGCGGGGCGGCGGCGGATCGTCGTAGTCCGGCCCGTCATAGAAGAACTGGACCTGCCGCAGGGTTGCCGGCGCCTCCACCGGGCCCACGGGAAGGGGCGCAGCCTTCGCACCCGCGGCCCCGAGAGCCAGAGCCCCGGCGATTGCCCCCAAGGTCCAGCGCGGGACCCTTCGACCGAATGTCATGACTTGTCTCCTGCCGGGACCTGAATCCGGCCCGGTTCCATACGGAACAATGGAGCGGCAGAGTTGAACGATCCCTGAACCCTCTTGCCCGACCGGATCCTCGCTTGGCAACGAGGGATATTGATCCTGCGCAAGGTCCCATGGCCGACTCTGCCTAAAATCCCGATTCGGAAGCCGGGCCGGTTCGGTTCGGCCGGTAATCGCCTCGGAGGACAGGGATGAACCGAGAGGACAACGAGCGGCATCTCGAGCGGGTTCTGTTCCGCGAGGCCTTCGAACGGCGGGATGCCGGGGCAGGCGTCGCATCGGCGGCACGGGAGGCTGCCGCAAGGGCCGCCCGGAAACGGGCCGCTCTCAAGGCGTGGCTGAAGGTCCGGGACAAGCTTCCTCCCCTCCTGGAGGACCTGAACCGGAAGCTCGTCGCCATCGGGGCCGAGTTGAGGGTGAGCGAGGTCGGGGCCCACGACTATTCCCACCGGGGCTTTCCCTCCATCGGGCGGGGCCGCCTCGACCTCTTCGTCGACGGGCGCAAGACCACCCGAAGCCTGGAGGCGGATCTCGCGGAGACCGGAACGGTTCACCTCTACATGTACCTGCCCAAGGAGACGCGGCGCCTGGATATCGACGTCGCCGAGGCGGACGCGGACCGAATCGCGGAGGTTCTGATCGACTTCGTGGACCTCGCCACCCAGGACGACTTTCCGCCGGGAAGCCTGACGGGCCGGTCCCCATGATCTTCCGCCGCTCATCGCCGGCGGAGATCCGGGACGAACCGACGAAGCGTCATCCAGAGGGTTGACCGCGTCCCAAAAAATCCCTATCTCAGCGCCACCACGAACGCCCGACCCCCTCCTCCGGATCGAGATCTTCTCCGGCGGCGGCGATATCGGGACCGGTGGGGGATAGTTTAATGGTAGAACAGCGGACTCTGACTCCGTTAGTCTTGGTTCGAATCCAGGTCCCCCAGCCACTTTAAGCCCCTGAAATCCAAGAAGCTTTTTTCGCGCGTCACCCGCTCACGCGGCTGTGGCGCATCGGTGTCGCTGCTCAGCGGAACTCCGTTTCCCGCTCCGGAAGCTTCGCATCCTCCCTCGCCTGCGGATTCGGCAGATCGATAGACCGCGCAGCCCCCTCCTGCATGGCCCAGGCCACCATCAGAGCCGCGGACCGAGCCGGCTGGACTGTAGCGCCACAGGCGCAACGTTCATGCCCCTTCATCGGATTCCCGACGCGGGCGGGTCCGGGCGGGCGAACCTGCGAGACGGCGGGCCCCGGCCAGCCAAGCTCCCGGCTGCGCGGCGCTTTCGCCGCATGAACCGCGGCGACGGGTGTCGCAAAAGGTTCAGGCATTGTCCTGCTCGGTCAAGCAGGCCGTGGCCGGTCATGATCTTATCGGCTCTCTCGAAGACTGAACAAAGGCCAGCGTAGCGTAATGCTTCGATCCCGAGGGAGCGATGCAATGAAGGCCGCTTTCGACGCCCTGGCGCCTCGTATCCTCCGTCGCGTCGACGACGGCTCGGTCGCAACACAGAATCGATCCGTTCACCGTCTCCGGGGAAAGCGGAATCCCGTCTCGATCCCACCTCGAGCGGGAAGTTCCCGACAGGCCGCCGAACGGATCCTTTTGAGGAGGCTTTCCCATGTCCAATACGGCCAATATCGGCACGCCGGTTCCGGGGCACATGGACCGGGAACTCGAGCCGCTGCGCGTCAAATGGGGCTGGATCGTCGCGCTCGGGGCGATCTTCCTGATTGCCGGCCTCGTCGCCCTCGGCAGCGTCGTCATGGCGACGGCCGTCTCCGTGGCGGTCGTCGGCGTCATGATGCTCGTGAGCGGCGTTGCCGAGATCGTCAACGCCTTCGGCGTGAAGAGCTGGGGCAAGTTCTTTCTCTGGGCCCTTCTCGGCGCGCTCTACGTGGTCGCAGGCATCGTGACCTTCCGTAACCCGCTTCTGGCCGCCGCCGTCCTGACGCTGATGCTCGGTGCGGTCCTGATCGTCTCGGGATGCCTGCGCATCTTTCTGGCCATGCAGATGACCGAAGGCGCACCCTGGGTCTGGGTCGCGCTGTCGGGCGTCGTCACCGTGCTCGTGGGCGGAATGATCCTCGCGCACTGGCCGGTCTCGAGCCTTTTCGTGCTCGGCATCTTTCTCGGCATCGACCTGATCTTCGCCGGGATCGGCTGGATCGGCATGGGCCTGGCTCTGAAGCGCCGGACCTGACGCGAACGGCCTCAGGACAGTTTGTAACGAGGCCCGCAAGAAGCCTCCGGGGCAGTGGGGGAATTCGCAGGAGGAACTCCACATGGTCGACAGCAACAGATCCGCCAGCCCGCCACGGAAAGGCCGGAAGCATACCCCCTCCGATCCGTCGTCGCCGCAGGCCCGGCTGGACCGCTTCGCCTTCACGGTCGATGCAAACACCGGCGAGATCGTTCAGATCGAGGGCATCGACGCCACCGGCGCGCGCCACGAACTCTCGAAGGACGAGAAGATCAGCCTCGCGAAGAACAACGGCCGGGCCAGGCTGGAGGAGCTTCTCGAGCAGGCCTTCGAAGCCGGGATCGCCTGCGTGCTGGGCGGCGAGGACGAGCCCGGCGAGGCCAAGGAAGCCAGGGAGGATGCCGATCTCCGCCGCATCCTGCTGAAGCCCCTCATCGAGGAAAGCCCGGCCGCCCGCCTGATGCGGCGCGATGTGCTGGACCGGGCCATCGTGGGAACGCTGATCCACCACAGTCTCGAATCCCGCTCCAAGGGCCCCAAGGGGGCACCGCCGGAAGAGTCGGGACCAGATCGCGCCGCCTCCAGGACAACCTGATCGAACAAAGGAGATGATCATGGCTTTGAACGCTCGTGACGAGGACCTTGCGCGCGTCCTGATCGGCAGCCGCATGCTGAAGCGCCAGCGCATGCGTCGCCTCCTGCTCGCCCACCTCCTGCGCGAGGGGCGCGAAGACGAGGATGAGGACGAGGATTTCAGCGAGGAAGAGATGGGCGAGGAGGAAGGCGAGGACGGCGGCGACATGGGCCGGGTCCTGCGCCTCCCCCTCGCCGCCCGCGCGGTACGCCGCCGGCGCATGCGCCGGCTGCTTCTCGCGCACCTCCTGCGCGAGAAGCGTGGCGAGGACGAAGACTTTGGCGAGGAGGAGGACGAGGAGGGTGAGGAAGGCGGCGACGAGGAGCGTCGGATCCTGCGCCTTCTGATCGCCAGCCGCCTGCTGCGGCGGCGGCGCATGCGCCGCGCAGTCCTCGCCCATCTCCTGCGCGAGAAACGGGGAGAGGAAGAGGATGAGGATGTCGGCGAAGAGGAGGAAGGCGGCGATGAGGACCGTCACATCCTGCGCCTTCTGGTCGGCAGCGCGATCCTGAGGCGCCGGCGCGTCCGCCGCATGCTCCTGGCCCACCTCCTGCGCGAGAAGCGTGGCGAGGAGGAGGACTTTGGCGAAGAGGAAGAGGGCGAGGAAGGCGGCGGCGAACGCCGGCTGATGCGCCTTCTGATCGGCAGCCAGATACTGCGCCGCCGGCGTGCGCGCCGCATGCTACTCGCCCACCTCCTGCGCGAGAAACGCGAAGCGGCCTGACCCGCACGTCCAGCGGCGGTGGCGGCGCGGTGTGGGTGGGCCGGAGGCCAGGCCTCCGGCCCATTCCGCGCGTTCGATCCGGCGCTCTCGCGGGCCGGCGGCAGATCGGCTCCACGAGACGCGTTCCGAGCGAGGATTAGGGACCGATGTCCGATGCAGCGAGTCTCAGCCGCAGGGAGAGAGCGGTCTCCGGCCTCAAGCGCCTGGGGATCATCTTTCTCTACTTTTGGGGGCTGCTGGCCGTCTCGGCGTTGCACAAGTCGCTGATCCTTTCGGAAAGCGGCATTCATTACCGGCAGGGTTTCGCGGTCGTGAATGCGCTCGTGCTGGCGAAGATCGTGTTCGTGGCGGAGGAGTTGAAGGTGGGCGAGCGCTACGAGCGAGAGCCGCTCGTCTATGCGATGGCCTTGAAGGCAGCCGTATACTCGGTCCTGCTTGTGACCTTCGAGATCCTGGAGGAGATCGTCGTGGGGCACTTCCGCGGCAAGGATCTTGCGGAGAGCCTTTCCGAGGTCGGCGGCGGCACGCCGTTCGGCATTCTCACGACGACGCTGCTCCTGTTCTTCGCCCTGCTCCCCTTCTTCGGCTTCCGGGAACTCTGTCAGGTGGTGGGCGAACCGGAGCTTCATCGCCTCCTGTTCGTCAAGCGAGCGCGGCTGAGGATCGTGGACGAGGATTGAGCCCGCCGTGAATGGAGGCGGTCGAACATGTACCGGGATATGGCCATCCTGTTCGCCTTCGCGTTCGTATACGCCCTCGTGGCGGGGCGGCTCGAGCGCACGCCCGTTGCAGGGGCTCTCGTGTTCGCCGCATTCGGGCTCGCCGTCGGCCCGGAGGTCCTGAACTGGTTCGCTCTGGATGTCCATGCGCGGAGCCTCCGGACCCTGGCCGAGCTCACCCTGGCATTGGTCCTGTTCACGGATGCGGCCAACGCCGATCTCAGGGTTCTCAGGATCAGCTATGCGATTCCGGAGCGCCTTCTGCTGATCGGCCTGCCCCTGACGATCCTGCTGGGCACCGCCATAGCCGCCCTGCTCTTCCCGGCGTTCGGGATGACCGAGAGCGCCCTGCTCGCCACGATGCTGGCCCCGACCGATGCGGCCCTCGGCAAGGCGGTTGTGGTCAACCCCTCCGTTCCCGCACGGATCCGGGAGGGCCTCAACGTGGAGAGCGGCCTCAACGACGGCATCTGCGTGCCCATTCTCCTCGTTCTGCTGGCACTCGCGGCCGAACCCGTCGACGGTGCGGGATCGTGGGAACTGGTGCTCCACCACTTCGCGCAGGAAATCGGGATCGGACTTGCCGTCGGCGCAGGGCTTGCGGCCGCCGGCGTCTGGGCGCTTCGGCTGTCCGCCGACCAAGGCTGGTCGAGCGCGACCTGGCGGCAGCTACCCGCGGTCGCGCTGGCGTTCACCACCTTCGCGGCCGCCCAGGCGCTGGGCGGAAGCGGATTCATCGCCTGCTTCGCCGGAGGAGTCGTGGCCGGCGGGATGGCCCGGCACCGGGAGCGGAAGCATGAGCTCCTTCTTTCGGCCGAAGGCGCCGGCGATCTTTTCGGCCTTCTGACGTGGGTGCTCTTCGGGGCAGCCGTCATCGGACAGGCTCTCGGCCGGCTGACCTGGGAGATCGCGACCTATGCCGTTCTGAGCCTCACGGTCATTCGGATGGGACCGGTCTGGCTGGCCATGGCCGGCACGGATCTGGGAGGCGACGGCAAGCTCTTTCTCGGATGGTTCGGCCCCCGCGGCCTGGCGAGCGTCGTGTTCGCCATCATCGTGCTCGATGCGAACCTGCCGGCCAGCGATGTCCTTACGGCAACGGTCGCCTGGACGGTGATCCTCAGCATCCTGGCCCATGGCCTCACAGCCAGCCCGCTGACCGAGGCGTTCGCTCGCCGCATCGGCACGACGCAGGTGCCTGTCCCATAGTCATGACGCTTGACCGCGTCCCGCGCGCCGCCGCTTGCCGCCGCCGTTCCTGTGCGCGGCTCAGCCGTGGATCGCATAGAGCGCGATCAGGATCGCCAGGGCGGACAGGCCGACGCCCGACAGAAGCGCCCACAGGGCACCGAATTCGTGTTTGTCGATCGGTCTCATCGACCCGTAACGCCTGCGCGAGCGGACCGATTCACCTTGGCCGCAAAAATCGTGGAGGGTCCGGCGCATGCGCCGGGAGGGCGCGCGGCGCCCCCGCCTCAGGCAGCTCCGGAGATCGCGTTCGACGCTTCTTCGGGATCGTCCTCCGGGTCATGGAAACACGCGGAACGAGGAGGCGAGGCCAAAACCGTCGATGGCGCTGACCCGCATATACCCGGCCTTGCGGACCCGGTTGAAGCGTAGGGACCTCAGCCGGATCCGGAAATGACGTGCGTTGGGACCGGAGCCCCTCCTCAGCGGGGAGCGGTCTGCACCGTCGGAGCCTCCGCCTGCTGCATCATCGCGCGGCGGCGATTGCGGCGACGGCGGACGAGAACGTAGCCGCCGGCGAGAAGAATGAAGGGCAGGCCCGCGCCCGCAATCGGCCCCGGCGCGCCGAGATTGGAGCCGCCGCCCGGGGAACCTCCGGGCGTACCGCCAGGGGAGCCGCCCGGCGAACCGCCGGGGGAACCTCCGGGAGAGCCTCCCGGATGATGGTGATGGAACCACCAGGCGCGCCATTTGCCCATGGCCTGAGCGGGCGGGGCGGCGGTGCTTGCCACGGCAAGGAACGCCGTCGTGGCCATCAGGAATTTCGGCAGAGTGCGCATCAACGTCTCCCCTCGGAACGTAACAATCCCTCGGACATTAAACGCGCTGCCAGCGGATTCGAACTGCCCCTCATCCGTAATGAGCGCTCTTAATCCTTAGGAGTTATAGAGAACGTCTTGAACTCGTTTCGGTCCGCCGTTTCCTCATGAATGCCGGCCAAGCAATCATCAAGTTGTGATGGGAACTCTCGATTTGTTCTTCTTGCGCCCTCAGAAGCCATAACATACGCCCCCTCGGATGTTCGCGCCTTGTTCGAGAGCCGTTCCGCGACCATTCTCACCCTATAAATGCGGCTACGGTCCGCGGCAGCTTGCGGAAATGCGTTGAACTTTTGGAAGCGGGCCGATTCAGGACCGGAAAAAGCAAGAAAGCAGCCCGGCCGCGGTCGCGGCGCCCGGGTCGCGCGGTCCGGCGAATGGCGGCGGGCTCCGCCTGGAACGTCGCGGCTCTAGACAAGAGAGGTCAAAAGAAAAAGCGCCGATGCCGGCGCTTTGCGGAGTTTCCCATCGCAAGGATTTATTGCCTGGAAGAACCTTTCGCCTGCCCCCACGCGAAGCCCTTCCAAGGCTTGTCCAAGACATCTTCTAAAGCTGTTGTCCCGGCAATTCCTTGATTTCAACCAGCTCCCCGGAGATCGGATCGAGGATGAGCATCGACAACCCTCCCCGCGAGGGCCCCGGCCCTCGCCTTCGGACGAGACTGAAAACGGCAATGTGACGCTGTTCTGGAAAATACGCTTCGACGCGGCTTCCCATGCAGAACGAGACGGTACATCCGCGCCTCGCCTGCATTTCGGGAAGATTGCCGGACCGGAACCCCGGACCGGCGAGACCATGCTCGCCCCGATATGGTTAACAAAGGGTTAACGCAACGGAACTTTCCCTAGAAGAACCCTGACGGGGACTTCCGCTCGCTCAAAGGCTCCTCGGCTTGCTCGCGCGCCAGCCGGTAGAGCTGCTGGTCGAAGGTCAGGAGGACATCGGGATTCGGGAAGCTCACGTAATAGTGGCTCGGAAGGGCGTCGCCGATGGCCTCGGCGGTCCCGATGATGATGGCACGCCCCTGAGCCATCTGGGCGAGGACGAAGTCGTCATCCCAGCTCTCGCTGGAACCGTCGTCGATGACGCGGCCGTCGGATCCGTAAAGGACGGAGCGCATCGCGCGATAGGCCAGCCCCTCGACCCGCTCGGCGCGCTCCACCACGATGGATCCGTCCGCGACGGCGGCTTCGAAACAGGCGAGCTGGCGACGGTCGGTGTCCGTTCCGTTTTCCGCCTCCTGCGCGAGGCCCTTGCGCACATGGGCGATGATGCGCGTCCGGAACTCCTCGTCGAACAGAGTCGGCGCGGCGAGATCCCCGTCTGCGGGAGGCTCCTCCGGCGCTCCGCCTGTCTCGGGTTCCTCGATCACGCCCGACTCGAGAACTGCCGCCTGGATTCGGGCGGCGATCTCCTTGGCCGCCTGGGCCGCGCCCGCATCGGGATCGCTCGCAGGCTTGCGGCCGCCGGCGAATGCCGCCTCGTGGCGGGACAGAAGGGTTTCGAAGCTGTCCGCAGGCGGCCCGTCTGCGGAGCCGCGCCGGGCCTTCGGCGGGAAGGAAGCCATTCGTCGCTCCCATGCCTACCCGCAGCGACACTCATTGTCGCCGCGGCAGAACGGATCGCCAAGCGTCATGACTTGGGAGGGAGGCGGAAGGCTGCACGATACTTCCCAGCTTGTGAAGGGCCCCCCGCCGCCTGAGGCGGGATCCGCCTTGCGATGAGGATGGAATGGGCCAATGAGCGCCCTAAACCCGTGCGATGGAGCCGGCGGGGCCCGCCCCTCGCCGCTTCGACAAGGAGGGTCCCATGAGCCACTTGAGCCACTCCGCCATGGAAGTCACGATCGGGCCGCTTGGGCTCAAGGGGAATCTGGTCCCTCCCCGGGAGGGTGCGGGCCTTGTCCTCTTCGCCCACGGCAGCGGCAGCAGCCGCCTGAGCCCGCGCAACCGCTTCGTCGCCGAGGGCCTGCACGCGGCGGGCCTCGGCACCCTGCTCTTCGATCTTCTTCGCGAGGACGAGGCGGCGGACAGGAACAACGTGTTCGACATTCCCCTCCTCGCGCAGCGCCTGGCTGCGGCGACGGACTGGGTCCGCACCGGGACGGCCTTGCGGGACAGGCGCATCGGCTATTTCGGTGCCAGCACGGGCGCCGCGGCTGCGCTCGTGGCGGAGACCATCTCCCCCCACCCCGTAGCCGCCATCGTCTCGCGCGGCGGGCGGCCCGACCTGGCGGGCGCGGCTCTCGGCCGGGTCCGCGCCCCGACGCTGCTGATCGTCGGCGGGGAAGACGGCCCGGTCATCGACCTGAACCGGACGGCCTACGGTGCGCTCGCCTGCGAGAAGAGCATGGCGGTCGTGCCCGGCGCCGGCCATCTGTTCGAAGAGCCGGGGACGCTGGAGCAGGTGGTGGCGCTCGCGAGGGACTGGTTCGTCCCCCGCCTCAGCGAGGGCGCATGAGGCGCGCTCAGGCGAGAAGGTCGTGATACTCTGCGTGCCGGCGAAGCCATGCGCCGGCATAGCTGCAGAGGGGCACGATGGTGCACCCTTCCGACCGGGCGATCTCGGCGACGCCGCGCATCAGGGCGCCCGCGGCTCCCGTGCCGCGCAGCGCCGGCGGCGCCTCCACATGGCGGATGACGAGTCGTGTCCCGCTGCGGTCGTAATCGGCGAAGACCACCTGGCCGTCGATCTCGAGCTCGAAGCGCCGTCTTGCAGGGTTGTCGCGGACGCCGGCATGGCCGATGTCTTGGGTCACGCGCTGTTCTCCTCTCCGTCGTTCGGGCAACGCGGCCCGGCCGTTCCCGTTCCGCGGGCATCGCTCTACACGCCGCCCGGCTCGCGGCGGAAGAGCACGGTCGGCTTGTCCTTGTACGTCGTGCGCTCGAACGGGCGGAAGCCGCATTTCTCCGCCACCCGGATCGAGGGCAGGTTCTCGGGGCTGATGAGGCAGACGGTCGGGACGAGCCCGAAATGCGCGTCGCCCCAGGCGAGCGCCGCGCGGACGGCCTCGGTCGCGTAGCCGCGGCCGTGGACCTCCGGCGTCATGACCCAGCCCATCTCGGGCATCCCGTCGATGGACGGTTCGATTTCGCGCCTGAAGTCGGCGAATCCCACCTCGCCCACGAAGGCGCCGCTCGCGCGATCCTCGACCGCCCAGTATCCGTATCCGAGCAGGGACCAGTGGCCGACATAGCGGACGAGGCGGGCCCAGTTCTCCTCCCGGGTGAAGGGGCGTCCGGGGCCGATGAACCGGATGGTGACGGGCTCCGACCAGAGGGCGACGCTCGCGTCGAAATCGTCGGCCCGGTGACCGCGCAGGCGAAGCCGCTGCGTCTCGACGATCGGCGCCGATGCGGCCGGAACAAGCGGGCGGCCCGGAGAGGCGGTTCTGTGTCGGGACATGGTCCGTGCCGTGAATGGAGCCTGGGCGAGGCCGGCCCCGCGAATCGGTGCCGTGCCCATCGAGAATATCGGATTCCGGCAGGGCCGATTCCCCGTTTCCGTTCGGGAGTACCCATCTATGGAAATCGGGAAGTCCCGCTCCCCGGTTTATCGTTCGTCGGCGCGGGCTCCCGGACGAGGCGCCGCTTATGCACGGAGACGGCGACATGCCATCCGATCTTCACCTCCCCCACGCCTTTCCCCTGGGCGAGACGGAGTTCGCCGCCGGCAGCCTTTACAGGCTCCTCAAGACCGCTCTCGCGGATCCGGACCTGGCGAGCGAGATCACGGCTGCGATCGAGCGGGTCGTCGACGCGAAGATCGCCGCGAGCCGCGAAAGGGACCGGCTCCAGAGGCCGGTCCTGGACGAGGCCTGACGGATCCCTCCCGCATCACTCCTCCGCGTCGCTGCAGGGCCAGCCTGCGGGACGGGAGAGGCCGGCCGGGAGCTTCGTCTGCGCCGTGCCGCAGGCCATGTCGAGCTGAAACTGGGTCAGGCCCACGACCCCGGAGAGATCGGCGGCGCCGAACCGGGTCAGGTAAAGGTACGAGCGCGTGAGATTGACGCCGGAGAGGTCGGCGGTGCCCAGGTCGGCCCGGGACAGATTCGAGTAGCTGATGTTCGCGCCCTTCAGCTTCGCGTTCCGGAACGAGACCCGCGCCAGTTCCGCCTTCGACAGATCGACGCCCGAGAGGTCGGCGCCGTTGAAGTCCGACCTGTTGAGCTCGGACTTGGACAGATTCGCCCCCATGAGCAGCGCTTTCGCGAAGCTCGAGCGGCTCATGTCGGCCAGGACGAAGCTCGCGCCCTGCAGGTTCGCGCCGACGAAGCTCGTGCGCCACCCCATGGCCTTCTCGAAGTTCGCCTGCGCGAGATTCGCCCTGTCGAACCGCGTCCGGCTCACCTCCGCTCCCACGAAGCTCGCGCCGGCGAGCACCGCATTGGCGAAATCGCTTGCCGCGAGAGCCGTGCCGTTGAAGGCCGCACCCGTCAGGTCGTCGCCGGAGAGCATCACGCGGGGCTTGGAGCAGCCGGACCAGTTGACGCCGCGGTCCGGCGAGTCCTGGCAGCCGGCCTCGGCGACGCCGGGCACCGCCGCGACGAGCGCGAGGACGGCCGCGAAACGGGCGAACCCCGGAGACGACATGCGGGTCCGCCCGGCTGCGGCTCCCGTTCGCGGCTTCGCATCCTGCCCCCAGCGCATCGCATCCTCCCGTTCCTTCGGCTCGTCCCGGTCCATGCCGCTCATATGAGTCCGTTTCGTCGCGCGTCGAGGCGGAGCCGAAGCGGCACGGACCGACACTGGAATCAAGAGCGGCCGCGCGGAGTTTCAATGAAAAAGCCCTGCCGCAATTGCGACAGGGCTAAGTTCTCTCCTCAAGGCAAGTTCCCAGGGTTTCTGGAAAATCGCTAAAGTAATTGGTGCACAAGGAAGGGGTCGCGTCAACTTGATACTATTTCATAGTTTCAATATTGTTAACTTGTAACTCTATTGCGTTCAAATGTATCATTTTAGTTTTTGTTAGTGGTGTTGCTAAACAGCAATACCCAAAACCGAGGACTCTAAGTAATGTGCGGCTTCTCAACTCAAGCAAGAGGAAGCTCTCATGCGTTCATCTCTCCTCGGCCTGCTCGCCGGTACGGCGGCTCTGGCGATCGCTGCCTCGGCCGCTCAGGCCGCCGACCTGCCGTCCCGCGCGGCTCCGGCGCCGGTCATCGCTGCGGTTCCGGTCTTCACCTGGACCGGCTTCTACGTCGGCGTGAACGCCGGCTACGGCTGGAACACCAACGACAACAACCGCTACTATGATCCGGTGCTCGGCTACTACGGTGGTGGCGGCAGCGACGGCGGCTTCGTCGGCGGCGCCCAGGTTGGCTACAACTACCAGATGGGCATGTTCGTCCTCGGTCTCGAGACGGACATCCAGTACGCCGACATCGGCGGCGGCAACCGCAACTTCTACGTGGGCGGCTACTACCGCGACAGCTCCAACGGCAACTGGTTCGGCACCGTCCGCGCCCGCGCCGGTGTGGCCTTCGACCGCGCCCTCGTCTACGTGACCGGCGGTTTCGCCTACGGCGACGTCGCCAACGGCGCGAGCTCGTTCTACTACCCGGGCCTCGGCTACTTCTACGGCTCCGACAACGGCACCAACACCGGTTGGACCGTCGGCGGCGGCGTCGAGTACGCCTTCACGAACAACCTGACCGCCAAGATCGAAGGTCTGTACGTGAACCTCGACACGAAGAACAACTACTTCGGGTACTACGGCGACAAGAAGAACGCCGAGTTCGGCGTCGTCCGCGCCGGCCTGAACTACAAGTTCTCGACCTACTAAGCCGAGACGTCGCATCCGCGACAGACAGGCCCGGCGGTTACCGCCGGGCCTTTTTCATGCACGGCGACCTCCGCCAGGCAGGCGGACGGCCGACTCGACTTTTGCGGGGAATGGCTTAGTTAGCGCATCTGACGTTGCGTCAATTACGGAACAGCACATGCGGATCCCGGCGTCGCTCCCTGCCCTTCTCCTGCTTTCCGGCATCCTTGCCGCCTGCAACACCAGCGCGCCGCAAGGCGTCCTGCCGCGCACGCCCGTTCCTCCGCCGCCCTCGATCGCCGGCTCGGCCCAGAAGGCAATGCCGGCCTCGCGCCAGGCGAGCGCGGCTCCCCGGCGCCGCTCCATCGACGTGCCGAGCCGCCTCGATGCACCGCCTCCCGCCTCGCCGACCGTGGAGCCCGTCATGACGGGACGGGGGGTCGGCGCAGGCTTCCGCTTCTGATACGCGCCGGGTTTCCAGCGGAACCGAAGCTGCGCACAGACCTCGCGTCGGGAAGCGGCGACATTCGCCACCCGCACCTTCCCTTGCGTAATGTGCGACATCGCACATCGCCTGACTTCTTCGCCGAAATGTTATATGCCCCAACGGAAATGCAGCGATGGGGGCAGGGATGACGTGGATCGAGGCGATCGGATGGCTGGGCGCGGCGCTTTCGATCACGGGCAGCGCGATGCGCACCATCATCCCGCTGCGCTGCATCGGGATCGCGACCAACGTCGTCTCCCTCACCTATGCGAGCCTCATGCATCTTTACCCGAGCATGACGGTCAACCTGATCCTGCTCCCCTTGAACGGCTTTCGCCTCTACCAGATGCTCAGGCTCATCCAGAAGGTGAAGGCCGCATCGCAGAGCGACCTCTCCATGGACTGGCTGAAGCCCTTCATGCGCCAGCGTTCGGTCGAGGCGGGAGAAATCCTGTTCGCGAAGGGCGACCGGGCCGATTGCATGTTCTACACGCTCTCCGGTCGCTATCGCCTCAGGGAGCTCGGCATCGAGCTGCCCCAGGGCCGCGTGGTCGGGGAAATGGGCTTCCTGTCCCCGGACAACCGGCGCACCCAGACGCTCGAATGCCTGGAGAAGGGCGAGGTCCTCAGCATCACCTACGACGAGGTCCGGCAGCTCTATTTCCAGAACCCAGAGTTCGGCTTCTACTTCCTGCGCCTGACCACCGAGCGGCTCTTCCTCAACATGGAGCGGATGGAGAACGAGATCGCCCGCCTGCGGAGCGCAGCGAAGGGGCCGGCGGAGACGAGGGCGCCCGTCTCAGCTTAGAAAAGTTGTAAGCTGACTCCAGTTTAGAATTTCTATAAATCATTGAAATTTCAGACTTTTTTGTTGACCTCGGGACGCCGGCGTGGTTCCTCCGCGCCGGATCGGGCCTGTTGCCCGCGACCTGCTATCGAGGATTTCATGATGACGAGACATTGCGTTCGGGATCTGCTGATGGGAGCAGCCGTTCTCGGCACTCTTGCGGCTTCCACCCTCTCTGCCTCCGCCCAGGGCGTCGTCAACGTCTATACGAACCGCGAGCCCGGCCTGTATTCGGCCACCCTCGACGAGTTCACCAAGGCGACGGGCATCAAGGTCAACGCGATCTTCTCCGAGCAGGGGCTCGCGGAGCGCATCAAGGCGGAAGGGGAGAACAGCCCCGCGGACGTGCTGATCACCGTCGACATCGGCCGCATCCAGGAGGCGGTCGATCTGGGAATCACCCAGCCGGTCAAGTCGGAGGTGCTGAACGGCGCCATTCCCGCGCAGTTGCGCGATCCCGAGGGGCGCTGGTACGCCCTCTCGATGCGCGCCCGCGCCATCTACGCCTCCAAGGATCGGGTGAAGGACAAGGCGATCAACTACGAGGACCTCGCCGACCCCAAGTGGAAGGGGAAGATCTGCACCCGCTCCTTCCAGCACCAGTACAACATCGCCCTGACCGCGGCGATGATCGTGAAGCACGGCGAGGCGGCGACCGAGGAATGGCTGAAGGGCGTGAAGGCGAATCTCGCCAAAAAGCCCTCGGGCGGCGACCGCGACGTGGCGAAGGACATCCTCGCCGGCGTATGCGACATCGGCCTGGGCAACACCTACTATGTCGGCCTCATGACCAACGGCACCAATGCCGACCAGAAGAAGTGGGCCGAGGCGATCAACGTGATCCTGCCGACCTTCAAGGGCGGCGGCACGCACGTGAACGTTTCCGGCATCGCGATGATGAAGAACGCGCCCAACCGCGAGAACGCCCTGAAGCTCATGGAGTTCATGACCTCCCCGGAAGCCCAGCGCGTCTTCGCCGACGTGAACTACGAGTACCCCGTCCGGCCCGGCATCGAGATCAACCCGCTCGTGAAGTCCTTCGGACCGCTGCAAGCGGAGGAAATGAGCCTCGCCGAGGTGGCCAAGAACCGCGCCAAGGCCAGCGCCCTCGTCGACAAGGTCGGCTTCGACCGCTAGAGCGATGGCGCGCCCGCCACGGGCGCGCCGTTTCCTGAGCCGCCATGAGCACGCTTGCCGCGTCCCACCGCCTCTCCGCGACCGCTCTGCGGCGTGCCCTCAACGGCGCGCCGCTCTGGTCCGTCGCGGTGGTGACCTGCATCGCGGCGCTCGTCCTCGCGCCGCTCTTTTCGCTGGTGCGCATCGCCGCACAGGGCGAGGCGACCCTGTGGGCGCAGGTGACCGCGGACATCCTGCCTGCGGCCCTTCTCGACACGGGGCTCCTGCTCGGCGGCGTCGCGCTTCTCACCGGCATCGTCGGGATCGGGGCCGCGTGGCTCGTCACCGCTCACCGCTTCCCGGGGCACCGCATCCTCGCGGCCCTTCTGCCCCTGCCGCTCGCGGTGCCGACCTACATCACCGCCTATATCTACGTGGAGATCTTCGACGCGGCGGGGCCGGTGCAGATGGCCTTGCGCAGCCTCATGGGCTGGTCGTCCCGGGGCGATTACTGGTTCCCGGAGATCCGCTCCGTCTACGGCTGCGTCTTCGTGATGTCGGCGGTGCTTTATCCCTATGTCTATCTCGCCGCCCGCCTGATGTTCCTCACGCAGAGCGCCAGCATGATCGAGGTGGCGCGCACCCTGGGGGCCAGCCGCTACACGCTCTTCCGCGCCATCGCCATTCCCCTCGCCCGTCCGGCCCTTGCGGTAGGCCTGTCGCTCGCGCTCCTCGAATCTCTCAACGACATCGGCGCGAGCGAATACCTGGGTGTGCGCACCCTCACGGTGTCCATCTTCACCACCTGGCTCAATCGCGGCAGCCTCGCGGGCGCCGCGCAGATCGCCTGCGTGATGCTCGCCATCGTCCTCGCGCTGATCGTCATGGAGCGCCGCGGCCGTCGCGACCGGCGCTATGCGCTTTCCACCCGCCGTCCGCGGGTGACGCAGCCCGTCGATCTTTCGGGCCGCCAGCGCTGGCTCGCGACCCTGTTCTGCGCCCTGCCGGTGGTCATGGGCTTCGTGCTTCCCATCGCATTCCTCCTGCGCGAGGTGTTCCGCCGGGGTCTGGCGGAGCAGATCGACGAGGCTTTCGTCGGCCACCTTCTCACGACGGTCGGCCTGTCGGGCGCGGCCACCATCGCCACCCTCGCCTTCGGCATCGTCCTCGTCACCGCCTCGCGACTCGCGCGCCTGCGGCTGACCAAGGCCGCGCTGGCGATCGCCGGCATCGGCTACGCGGTGCCGGGAACGGTCCTGGCCCTCGGTCTGCTCACGCCGCTCGTTGCGCTGGACACAAGCCTCGGCTCCCTCTGGCGGGCTCTCACGGGGGAGCGGATCGGCCTCGTCCTGATGGGCTCCGCGGGCGGGATCGTGATCGCGTACCTGATCCGCTTCCTGCCGATCGCCACCGGCTCCCTCTCGGCGGGCCTGGAGCGGGTCTCCACGGGAATCGAGGATGCGGGCCGCATTCTCGGCGCCCGGCCGCGGGAACTCGTGCTGAAGATCCAGATCCCGCTCCTGCGGCCCGCCCTTGCGAGCGCCGCGCTGCTGGTCTTCGTGGACTGCATCAAGGAATTGTCGGCGACGCTGCTGCTGCGCCCCCTCAACACGGAGACGCTGGCCACCCTCGTCTACGGCCACGCGTCCCGCGGGGCCTTCGAGGACGGCTCCCTCGCCGCCCTCGTCATCGTCCTGGTCGGGCTTGCGCCGGTGATCCAGCTGGTGCGTAGCGCCGAAACCGGGCCGGGAAAGGCCGGCTCGGCCGGCTCCCGAGGCGGCACGATGCCGTCCTTCCGGGCGGGCGCAGAAAAGTCGGCCCCGCAGGCGCCGAAGACCGTGTCATTCCGGGCACCGCTTTCGCGGCCCCGGAACGACATGGCTATTTTCCCTACGCGGCGTTCGAGCGCGCGTTCTGCAGCGCCACCTTGAAGTCCGCCTGGGTCTTGGCCTTGACCTCGTCCAGCGAGACGCCGTCGGCGAGTTCGATCAGGGTCATGCCGGAGCCGCCCTTCTTGTCGATGGTGAAGACGCCGAGATCGGTGATCACCATGTCGACCACGCCCGCGCCGGTGAGCGGCAGGGTGCAGGCCTTCAGGAGCTTCGGCTCCTCCGACCCGTCCTTGCCCTTCGCGGTGTGCTCCATGACCACGACGACCCGCTTGACGCCCGCCACCAGGTCCATGGCGCCGCCCATGCCCTTCACCATCTTGCCGGGGATCATCCAGTTGGCGAGGTCGCCGTTCTCTGCCACCTGCATGGCGCCCAGGATCGACAGGTCGATGTGCCCGCCGCGGATCATGGCGAAGGAATCGGCGCTGGAGAAGTAGCTCGTGGTCGGCAGTTCGGTGATGGTCTGCTTGCCGGCGTTGATCAGGTCGGCGTCCTCCTCGCCCTCGTAGGGGAAGGGACCCATGCCGAGCATCCCGTTCTCGGACTGAAGCTGCACCCGCATCCCCTTCGGGATGAAGTTCGACACGAGCGTCGGAATGCCGATGCCGAGGTTGACGTAGAACCCGTCGCGCAGCTCCTTCGCCGCGCGCGCCGCCATCTGTTCGCGTGTCCAGGCCATCAGACTTCCTCCCCTGCGCCCGCCGGAACCGCGCCCTCGAGGCGCTTGCGGGTCGTCCTCTGCTCGATGTGCTTGACCGGGTTGGGCACGTGCACGATTCGCTGCACGTAGATGCCCGGCGTGTGGATGCAGTCGGGGTCGATCTCCCCCGCCTCGACGAGGTGCTCGACCTCCGCGACGGTGATCCGCGCGGCCGTCGCCATCATCGGGTTAAAGTTACGCGCCGTCTTGCGGTAGACGAGGTTGCCCTCCGTGTCGCCCTTCCAGGCATGGACGACGGCCAGGTCGGCGAAGATGCCGCGCTCCATCACGTACTTCTCGCCGTCGAACTCGCGGACCTCCTTGCCCTCGGCGATCAGGGTGCCGACGCCGGTCTTGGTGTAGAAGGCCGGGATGCCCGCCCCGCCTGCGCGGATGCGCTCGGCGAGCGTCCCCTGCGGGTTGAACTCCAGCTCAAGCTCCCCGGACAGGTACTGCTGCGCGAACAGCTTGTTCTCGCCCACATAGGACGAGATCATCTTCCGGATCTGGCGCGTCTCGAGGAGGCGGCCCAGGCCGACCCCGTCCACGCCGGCATTGTTGGAGACGAAGGTGAGGTCCTTCGCGCCCGATTCCCGGATCGCCTCGATCAGGGCCTCGGGAATGCCGCAAAGGCCGAATCCCCCTGCCATGATGGTCATGCCATCCTTGACGAGCTCGGCGATGGCCGAGCGCGCATCCTTGTAAACCTTGTCCATCAAACCCTCTTGCAAACCCTCTTGCGAACCCTCTCGGGTCTGTTCCGCTTCACTCCGCCCGGGGGCGGTTGTGCGACACCCTGCAACCTGGCCTCAATTTAGACAATCCCTTCGTATGGAGGTAAGGATATCGCCGGCAGCGGATGCGCCGCCGCCACCATCCCGCCCGGGCCCTGCCCAGGGCGGAGCCAAAGGCCCCGATCACAGTTCATGTCCCGCCGCCTCGTCCTTTTCATCGCCTTGGCCACGCTCGCCCTTCTGGGCGCGGCGTCCGCCCCCTGGACCCTCAGCCCGGGCGGGCTCGCGGCTGCCGTGACCGAGCATCTCCAGGGACGGTACGGCCTTTCCGTTGCGGTATCCGGCCGCAGCACCTTCGCACTCCTGCCGACGCCGCGGGTGAAGTTCGAGGAGGTCACCCTCTCCTATCCGAAGCATTCCCTTAAGGCAGAGGGGGCGACCCTGCGCGGCGAACTGCGCATCCTCCCCCTGTTCATGGGGCGAATCGAGCTGTCGGAGATCGCCCTGAACGACGCCCGGATCACGGCCGCGGCGGCGGCGCTGCGCGGGATCGACTGGGCCCGGCTCTTCAGGGACCGGATGGGCGAGACCCACGCCCGGCGCCTGATCGTCGCCGCCTCCTCCATCCGCTGGACCGACCTTCCTGCGTCCGGCCTGTCCGACCTGAACCTCCTGGTCAACTGGAACGGGGTCGGAGAGCCCCTGCATGCGGTCGGATCCGCCGTGTGGCGCGGCGAGAGGGTCGCGGTGGACCGCGCCTCCTTCGACCCGGTCCGCCTCGCTTCCGATCAGCTGAGCCCGCTCGCCCTGACCCTCTCGGTCCCGGCGGGGCGCCTTTCCATCCAGGGCGAGGCCCAGATCGGCGACGACCCGCGCTTCACCGGCCAGAGCCTCCTGAGCGCGGCCTCCATGCGCGACTTCCTGCGCTGGAGCGGGATCGGCCTGCCCTTCGGTTCGCTGATGCAGGCCGTCGCCATCGAAGGCGACCTGTCCGTCAACCGCCGCCGCATCTCCTGGCCCTCGGTGACGGTCACGCTCGGCTCCGACACCCTCGAAGGCACGCTGGCCGTCCGCCTCGACGCGGAACGTCCGGTCATCGCGGGGACCCTTGCGGCGGAACGGCTGAACCTGTCCGACTTCGTCCAGCCCCTCGCCCAGGCGCGCGCCGGGTCGGGTTCCTGGAGCGAGGAGGCGATCAATCTCACCCAGGTCACCGGGAACGATCTGGACCTGCGCCTGTCGGCCATGAAGGCGCAGCTCGGGCGCCTGCATCTCGGGGACATGGCCGCCAGCATCCTGGTCCGGCCGGGCCGGATCGAGGCCTCCCTCGGCCGCGCCGATTTCCACGAAGGCACCCTCAAGGGCCGCCTTGCCCTCATCGCTTTCGAGAAGGGCGTGGACGTGAAGAGCCAGGGCCTGTTCGACGGGGTGAACATCGCCAGCTTCCTGTCGGAGATCGGCCAGCCGCGCTGGATCACGGGAAGCGCGCAGGGCCAGTTCGCTCTGGAGGGCGCCGGCGCCACTCCGGCGGAAGTGGTCCGCCAGGCCCAGGGACGCTCGACGGTGACGGTGAAGGAAGGGGAGCTCGTCGGCATCGCCCTCAACGACGCCGTGAAGCGCGTCGAGAAGCGGCCCCTCTCCGCCTCCCTTTCCTGGAAAGGGGGTCGCACCCCCTTCGACCAGGTGCAGGCGCAGCTGGCGATCAGCGGCGGGATCGGCGAGATCGTGGACAGCCGCATCAGCACCCCCACCCTCTCTACCAGCCTGCACGGTAAGGTCTCCCTGCCCGAACGCGGCATCAGCATGAAGGTCGAGGTTTCGCCGCTCACGCCAAGCCCGCCCCTCGCGCCCGCCATCGTCTTCGACGTGTCGGGCGGGTGGGACGACATCGCGATCACGCCCGACGCGCGCTCCCTGATCGAGCGCTCCGGCGCGGCGCGCCCCCTCCTCGGCGTGGAAAGCGCCCCCTTCGCGACCGCTCAGTGAGCGCTGCGTCGGGAGCGCAGGGCCGAGCGCTTGCTGAGCAGCGTCGCCGTGACGACGCCCACCGCCACGATGCCGATCAGAATGGCCGAGGCCGCATTCACCTCCGGCGACAGGCCGAGGCGTACCTGGCTGTAGATCTTGATGGGCAGCGTCGTCGCCCCCGGACCCGCGTTGAAGCTCGCGATCACGAGATCGTCCATCGACAGGGTGAAGGCGAGCAGGAAGCCGGCGACGATCGAAGGGGAGATCAGCGGCAGGGTCACCGAGAAGAAGGTGCGCAGCGGCGGCGCCCCGAGGTCCATGGCCGCCTCCTCCAGGGAACGGTCGAAGGTCATGAGCCGCGCCTGGACCACCACCGTGACGAAGCACATGGTGAGCGTCGTATGCGCCAGGGTGATCGTCAGGAAGCCCCTGTCGAGCCCGATCGCCACGAAGAACAGCAGCAGGGACAGGCCGGTGATCACCTCGGGCATCACCATGGGCGCATAGACCATGCCCGTGAACAGCGTCCGCCCCGGGAAGCGGCCGTAGCGGGTCAGGGCCAGGGCGGCGAGCGTCCCGAGCACGGTGGAAAGCGCGGCGGACAGGAGCGCGATCCGCAGCGTCACCCAGGCGGCCTCCATGAGCGCCTCGTTCCGGAACAGCGCCACGTACCACTGGGTCGAGAACCCGCCCCAGACGGTGACGAGCCGGGACGCGTTGAACGAGAAGACCACCAGCAGCAGGATCGGCAGGTACAGGAAGGCGAAGCCGAGAACCAGCGCCGTGACGTTGAAGACGCTCAGGCGGCGCGTCATGGCCGGGTCTCCAGCCGGCGCGCTTCCACGTCGCGATAGATCACGATGGGCACCACCAGGATGATGAGGAGGAGGATGGCGACCGCCGAGGCGAGCGGCCAGTCCCGGTTGGAGAAGAACTCGCTCCAGAGCTGCTTGCCGATCATCAGGGTTTCGGAGCCGCCGAGGAGGTCCGGGATCACGAACTCGCCGACTGCCGGTATGAAGCACAGGAGCGAACCCGCGATGACGCCGGGCATGGCGAGCGGCACGGTGATCGTCCAGAAGGCGCGCCAGGGCGGGCAGCCGAGATCCTGCGCGGCCTCGATCAGGGTGTCGTCCATCTTCTCGAGAGTCGCGTAGAGCGGCAGCACCATGAACGGCAGATAGGCATAGACGATGCCGATGAAGACGGCGGTCTCCGTGTTGAGGACGGTCAGCGGCTCAGCGACCAGACCCATGCTCATCAGGACCTGGTTGAGGAGCCCCTCCGGCTTGAGGATGGCAATCCAGGCGTAGATGCGGATCAGGAAGCTCGTCCAGAACGGAAGGATCACCATGGCCACGAGGAGCGGCCGGTGGCGCTCCGGCGCGCGGGCCATGGCGTAGGCGATGGGGAATCCGACGACGAGCAGCAGCGCCGTCGAGACCGCGGCGATGCGCACCGACGACAGGGTCGCCCTCAGGTAGAGATCGTCGCCCGTGAGCGTCTCGAAGTTCTCGAGATCCAGCTGGCCGAAGAAGCCGAGGATATCGCTCCAGTCGAAGACCGGCTTGTAGGGCGGCTGCGCCACCGCCGGATCGGACAGGCTGATCTTCAGGACGATCAGGAACGGCACGAGGAAGAGCAGGCCGAGCCAGAGATAGGGCACGGCCGGCACCAGGGCGGAGGCCAGCTTCTTCGGAAAGGACCGCACGATCATGGCTATTCCGCCAGAATCACCGCCGCATCCGGCGCGAAGGTGACATAGACGCGCTCGTCCCAGTCGATGGGATTCTCCACGTAGCGGGAGCGGTTCGCCCGGGTCACGCGGATGATGGCGCCCGAATCGAGCTTGACCCGGTACACGGTCCAGTCGCCGAGATAGCCGATGTCCCAGACCTCTCCGCCGAGCACGTTCTGGGAGCCCGCCTCCGGCCTGTCCCGCTGTATGGCCATCTTCTCCGGCCTGACCGCGATCGCCACCGCCTGGTCCTGGTGGAGAACCTCGTCCGGGTCGTCGATGGTGAGGGGCTCGGCGGCAGCGGAGGAGCGCACGCGCCACAGGCCCTGTTCCTGCCCGAGGACGTGCCCTTCGAGAATGTTCACGTCGCCGACGAACTCGGCGATGAAGCGGGTCTTGGGCTGCTCGTAGATCTCGCCGGGGGTCGCGACCTGCACGATGCGGCCGTGGTCCATGACCGCGATCCGGTCGGCCATGGTCATGGCCTCCTCCTGGTCGTGCGTCACGACGATGAAGGTCATGCCGAGCTCGTGCTGGATGTCCATGAGCTCGAACTGGGTCTCCTCGCGCAGTTTCTTGTCGAGGGCGCCGAGGGGCTCGTCGAGCAGGAGCACCTTGGGGCGCTTGGCGAGCGCCCGCGCCAGGGCGACGCGCTGGCGCTGCCCGCCGGAGAGCTGCGCCGGATAGCGCCTGGCGAGCTTCTCGAGCTGCACGAGGCGGAGCATCTCGCCGACGCGCGCGGCGATCTCCCCTTTCGGCAGGCCGTCCTGCTTCAGGCCGAAGGCGATGTTCTTCTCCACGCTCATGTGCGGGAAGAGCGCGTAGGACTGGAACATCATGTTCACCGGCCGCCGGTAGGGCGGCACGCCCGCGAGGCTCTTGCCCGCCAGCGCGATGCGTCCTTCGCTCGGCTCCTCGAAGCCCGCGATCATGCGCATGAGGGTGGTCTTGCCGCAGCCGGACGGGCCGAGCAGGCAGAAGAACTCACCTTCGAAGATGTCCAGGGAGAGGTGGTCGACGGCGATCGCCTCGCCGAACCGCTTGGTGACGTTCTCGACCCGGATCAGCGGGACGGCATGAGGGTCGGACCAGGGCGCAAACGAACGGCGCACGGCGCCGATGGAAGCGGACTTGAGGGGAACGGGCAATTTGGTCGCGTATCCGGCATGGGTCAGAGTTGGAACGGAGCGCGCAAACTAGGATGAAAGTGCGGCGAAAACAACAGGATGAACCCCCTCGTCCCAAGGCGGCCAGAGGCCCCCGGCGGAGGCCTCGCCGGTGGGCGGGACCGCATCGTCCGGCTCACGGTGCGGCGGGGACGGGCCCCGCCGCTTTGACCTCAGGTCAGTGCTTCGTCGCCTCCGCGGCGTTGATCGGGATTCGCTTGACGTGCGAGGCGGCCTGGGCCGACTTGGGCATGGTCACGGTCAGCAGTCCGTTCCGGAACGAGGCCTCGACCTTGTCGGCCTCCACCTCCCAGGGGATCGGGATTCGGCGTTCGAACCGGCCGTAATAGCGCTCGCTGAACGACCGGTCCTTGTCCTCGACCTCGGATTTCCGCTCGCCGCGGATCGTCAGGACGCCGTCGTTCATGAGCACCTCGACGTCCTTGTCCTCGAGGCCGGGGAGTTCCGCCGAGACGCGGACGTCCTTGTCCGTCTCGACGACCTCGAGGCTCGGCCAGCCCGCCATTCGGCCCATGCCTCCCATGCCGCCGCCGAACGGGCTCATGTCGAAGGTGCGGAAGACGTCGTCGAAGAGGCGGTTCATCTCCCTGTGCAGGGTCATGAAGGGGTCCCCTTCTTCCCGGGACCGGCCCGAGCCGAGTTGGTGACGGCCCCAGGGGATCAGATCGCGCATGTTCATGGCATCCTCCTTCCATGTTTCGGTCCGAAGCTCTCCCGCGACGGGTCCGGGCGACTCGACCGGCCTAGGCTGCCTTCCCGTGCTCGACCGTCCTGTGGCCGTCGCTCGCGATCTCGATGCGGCGGGGCTTGATCTCCTCGGGAATCTCGCGGACCAGGTCGATGGTCAGCAGGCCGTTGTCGAGGTTCGCCCCAGTTACCGTAACGTAGTCGGCCAGGTTGAACGTCTGCTTGAAGCTGCGCGTGGCGATGCCCCGGTGCAGATACTGAACGTCCCCGTCCTCCGGGGGCTTGTGTCCGGTGACGTTCAGGGCGTTCTCCTGCTGGACGATCTCGATCTCGTCGGGAGAAAAGCCCGCCACGGCCATGGTGATGCGGTAGCGGTCCTCGCCGCACTTCTCCACATTGTAGGGCGGCCAGCCGGGCGCTGCCTCGGCCCTGGTCTGGTCGAGCATGTCGAAGAGGCGGTCGAAGCCGACCGTGGAGCGGTAGAGAGGGGAAAAATCGAAGCTTCTCATCGCCATATCCTCCGTCGAGCAACATGGACCCGAGAGCGCCGGGGCGCGCCGGCGCCCGTTCGGCCGGGCTTCCCCGGGAGCCCGGCCATCTCTCATGAGATGGGAATCTCGCGGAGGCGGATCAAGCCGCCGGAGCGGCGGCGGCCGGTCGATATCCTTCGGGATTAGTGCCCCCCGCCGCCGGAGGCAGCGGCGCTCGGCTTCTTGACGAAGGGCAGAGCGACGATGAGCGCCAGGAAGAGGAAGGTAAGGAGGTAGAACACGTCGGCGAAGGACATGACCGTCGCCTGCTGCCTCACCAGGCGGGTCATGGTCTTGAGCGCCGCCGCCCCCGCGTCCGAGCCGAGGCCCTGATAGGTCCGGGTCATGGCGTCGAGGGTCTCGACCGCCGTCGCGCGCGCCCAGTTCACGCTCTCGTGGAGGCGCTGGAGATGGAGGTCGAGCCGGTTGTTGAGAACCGTGTTGATGATGGCGAGGCCCATCGCGCCGCCGAGGTTGCGGGTCAGGTTGTAGAGACCGGAGGCGTTCTTGATCCGCTCGGGCGGCAGGGTTCCAAGGGCGATGTTGTTGATTGGCACCATGCAGATCATCAACCCCACGCCGCGCAGGACCTGTGGCAGGAACAGCTCCCAGAAGTCCCAGTCCTTGGTCAGGCCCGTGATGAGCCAGGTGCCCAGGGCGAAGGAACCGAAACCCATGGCCATCATGACCCGCGGGTCGAGCGAGCGCGACAGGCGCCCCGCGACGGGAGCCATCAGGAACATGCTGGCGCCGGAAACGAACATCGTCTCGCCGATCTGCAGGGACGAGTAGCCCCTCACCCGCCCGAGATAGAGGGGGTAGAGATAGGTGAGGCCGTAGAGGCCGATCCCCAGGACGAAGCTGAAGGAGGAGCCCGCCAGGAAGTTGCGGTCCTTGAAGGCGCGCAGGTCCACGATGGGCTGCTTCGCCGTGAGCGCCCGGTAGAAGAACCCGATTGCGCCGACGGCGCAGACTGCCGCCAGCACCGCCACCGCCTCGTCCTGGAACCAGTCGTTGTTGGGTCCCTCTTCCAGCACGTATTCCAGCGAGCCCAGGAAGGCCGCCATGAAGGCGAGCCCTGTCCAATCGAAGGTCTTGAACAGGTCCAGGTTCGGCTCGTCGAAGTCCACGAGGAGGTAGGTGGAGACCGTGACGAAGATGCCGGGCACGATGTTGACCAGGAACAGCCAGTGCCAGGAGAACAGGTCGGTCAGGTAGCCCCCGATGGTCGGCCCCACGGTGGGCGCGAGCGTCGCCACGAGCCCGATGATCGGCGAGATCACGGGACGCTTCTCGGGCGGGAAGATCGTGAAGGCCGAGGCGAAGACGGTCGGGATCATGCCGCCGCCGATGAAGCCCTGGAGGGCGCGCCAGAGGATCATCTCGTTGATCGAGGACGACATGGCGCACATGAAGCTCATGAAGGTGAAGCCGCCGGCCGAGATCACGAACATCCACCGGGTGGAGAGCACGCGCGACAGGGTGCCCGACAGCGGGATCATGATGACCTCCGCGATCAGGTAGCTCGTCTGCACCCAGGAAATCTCGTCGGCGGAGGCCGAGAGCCCGGCCTGGATCTCGGCCAGCGAAGCGGAGACGATCTGGATGTCCAGGATCGCCATGAACATGCCGAACACCATGCAGATGAACGCGAAGGTCCGGCGCGCGCCGACGGGCGCCGGCTTCGCGGGTGCTGCGGGCCGGGAGACCGGGGTCCCTTCGGCTATGGCGGCGGAAGCGGCCATGGTGCGTCCTGACTGGTTGGCGTGCCTCGGACCGTCAGCGCCGGGCGGCCTGCGTCGTCTGCCGGGGCTCCGCCTGCTCGCGGGTGTTCACGCTCACGACGACCGAGAGGCCGGGTCGCAGCATGCCCGTGCGGGCGGCTTCCTCGGACACCTCGATGCGGACGGGGACGCGCTGGACGATCTTGGTGAAGTTGCCGGTCGCGTTCTCCGGCGGCAGCAGGCTGAACACCGCGCCGGACGCGGGAGCGACGCTCTCGACCGTGCCCACGATGTCCGCCTCCGGGTAGGCGTCGACAGTCAGATGGACCTTCTGGCCGGGCCTGAGCGCGGCGAGCTGGGTCTCCTTGAAGTTCGCGTCCACGTGCACGCTGTCGAGCGGCACGATCGCGGCAAGCCGCGCCCCTGGCTGCACGAAGGTCCCGACCTCCACGGCCTTGTTGCCGATCACCCCGTCGACCGGGGCGCGGATCTCGGTGAAGGAAATGTCGCGCTCGGCCTTCTCCACGGCCGTCTGCTGCTCCGCGACGGCCCGCTGGGCCTCGGCCCGCTGGGCGGCGAGCACGTCAACGTTGGCCTGCGCCAGGGCGAGCGCCGCCTGAGCGCTTTTCACGTTGGCATCGGCACGGTCGCGCTCGGCCTTGGCGTTCTCGAAGGTGGCCTTGCTGGCATAGTTGGACTGGGCGAGCTGCTGCTGGCGCGCGAAATCCCCGGCGGCGCGCTCGGCTTCCGCCTTGGCGGCGGCCACCTGCGCCTCCGCCTGGGCGACGGAAGCCCTGGCGGCCTCGATCTGCTGGCCGATGCGCGCGACGGCGCTCTGCTGGGTGGCGAGCTTGTCCTTGGCCGCCTGCAGGGCGAGCCGGTAGTCGCCGTCGTCGATCTTGGCGATCAGGTCGCCGGCCTTGACGCTCTGGTTGTTGGAAACCGCAACGGAGGACACGTAGCCGGAGACCTTGGCGGACAGGATCGTGATGTCGGCCTGGACATAGGCGTCGTCCGTCGAGACCGTGAACCGGCCGACAGTCCACCAATGATATCCCTCATAGCCGCCGAACCCGAGGCCCGCGAGGAGAACAGCGAGGAGAACCGGCTTCTTGCCGAACCTGGCCTTCTTCCGGGACTGCGACTTGCCCTCCGGCGCCCCCGTTCCCTGCGGAACGGCGGCTGCCCCCTCCGCCTCAGGCGCAGGCCGCGGAGCTCTGTCCGCCTGTGGAGAGGGACCTTCGCCCTTGGATCGGGTATCGTCGTCGCGATATGCCATGTCTTGCCAACCTTCGCATGCCGGCCACGTGGGCTCGAACCGCGGCACTGCGCACACTGGAATCCGTCTGCGGGATCCTTATATGGTTTGACTGAACGGTTCGGTCAATGGAGAAGAACCTGTCGGGAGGTGACAAAACGCACATGAGCAACGCGAGTTTCGCGCCGGCGCCCGCCGCTTCCGAGGACGGCACGGACAACGCCAAGCGCCGGCAGATCCTGGAAGGAGCCCGACAGGTCTTTCTCGCGCAGGGGTTCGACGGCGCGAGCATGGGGGAGATCGCGAAGGCGGCAGGGGTCTCGAAAGGGACTCTCTATGTCTACTTCAACAGCAAGGAAGCGCTTTTCGAGGCCCTGACCGTCGAGGAGAAACGCTGCCTGGCCGAGGTACTCTTCCGGCTCGACGCAGACGATCCCGACGTGCGCGGCGTCCTGGCCCGGCTGGGCACGAGCTATCTCAACCGCATGGGCGACCCCGAGCACATCTCCTCGGTGCGCATGGTGATCGGCGCGGCCAACAAGCTGCCGCAGCTCGGCCACGCGTTTTACGAAGCAGGCCCCTGCCAGGGCATTGCCCGCCTCAAGGGCTATCTCGACAGCCAGGTCGCCGCCGGCCGCCTGGACATTGAGGACACCGGGGTTGCCGCCCAGCATTTCCTCGACCTTTGCCAATCGGGCGTCATGCGCCGCCTGCTGTTCGCCGTCGGCAGCCGCCCGACGGACGAGGAGATCCGCCGCAACGTCGAGAACGCGCTGCGGGTGTTCTTCGCCGCCTACGGAAAAAAATGAAGCCGACGGGGCCCGGCAACGGGCGATCCGGGCGCCCTACCCTATCCGCCTGTGCATCGGACGAGAATTCGAACTGACGTCCGGTGCTCCAGGCTTTCGATTTCGAGCCTCGTTCCGCGCAAAACGGTTCCCTTTTTTGCGCTCGATGCTCTGGAGCGGATTGCGCTTCGATGGAATCGCACTCCGCTCAGAAGCTCTTGATTGGCCGCAGTGTCGGACGGACCCGGAGGGCCGCGCCAGCGACCCGGAGGGCCGCGCCAGCGAAAACCGGTTCTCACTTCTCCTGAAAAGGCTCTAATGCCGCGGCCCGCGCCAGGCGTCCTCGCGCAGCGCCTCCGCCACACGGGCCCTGAGGACCTCCGGCTGCAGCAGGATCAGGGCGCCGCGCGTGCGCTCGATGAGCCCTTCCTGTGACATCATGGTGAACTCGCGGGTCACCTGCTCCCGGCGGCAGCCGATCCTCGCCGCGATGATGTGGTGGAACGGCGGCGGCGTGATCACGCGCTCCCCCATCCTGTCCGAACGCGGCACCGAAAGGCGCAGGAGCTCGGAATAGAGGCGGTGCCGAAGGTCGAGGACGGTCTGCTCGACGAAGCGGGCGTTGAGCTCGCGGATGCGGGAGGCCATAAGGCAGAACAGCCGCTCCGCCACCTTGGCATTCGAGAAGAGCAGTTCCCGGAACACGGCCGCGGGCATCACGCAGGCCTCTCCCTTCGTCAGGGCGGTCACGTTCGCCGAGCGCTTGATGCCGTCCAGGGCGGCAAGCTCCCCGAACAGCTCGCCGGACTTCATCTCGTCGAGGATGACCTCCTTGCCCGAAGCGGTGCGCATGAGGACCCGCACCTCGCCCGCGAGCAGGAAATAGACGTCCGTGGACAGGTCGTCGAAATCGAGCAGGATCTCCTCCGGGTCGAAGCGGCGCAGATGCGCCCGCGCCTCGTAGGGCGCGAGATCGATCCCCAGATCCTTGAAGAGCTGAACCCCGGACAGCCGCATCGTCTTCGCCCCCTTGAGAGACCTTCCGTCTTCATAGCAGCAGGACAAGGCCAAGCTAGGGCCAAATATTGTTACGTCAACTTGTAACCTCGACGAAAAAAAGCCGGGCTTGCGGCCCGGCTCTCTCGCGACGATCGGTTTTCTGAATCCCTTACTCAGCGGCAGCCTTGCGCTGCTTGACGAGGGCGTCCTTCACGGCCGCAATGATGCGGTCCTGCACCTCGGGGGTGAGGTAGGGATGCATCGGCAGGCTCACGACCTCCTTGGCGAGGCGCTCGGAGACCGGCAGGCCGTTGCCGGCCACCGGATAGCCCTTGTAGGCGGTCTGCTGGTGGAGCGGCTTCGGATAGTAGACCGCGGTCGGGATGCCGGCGGCCTTGAGGTCGGCCTGGAACTGCTCGCGGTCGAAGCTGCCCATGCGCAGGGTGTACTGGGCCCAGACGGAGGTGTAGCCCTCCGGAACCTCCGGGACGAGGGCGACGTCGCGCAGGTTGTCGTTGTAGTACTTCGCGACCCGGTCGCGGGCCTCGATCTCGCTCGGGAAGATCTTGAGCTTCTCGATGAGCACGGCGGCCTGGATGGTGTCGAGGCGGCCGTTCACGCCGATGCGGACGTTGTCGTACTTCTCGGTGCCCTGGCCGTGCACGCGGATCGAGCGCAGGACCGTGGCGAGTTCGTCGTCGTTCGTGAAGATGGCGCCGCCGTCGCCGTAGCAGCCGAGAGGCTTCGCCGGGAAGAAGCTCGTGGTCGTCGCATCGCCGATCACGCCGACCTTGCGGCCCTTGTAGGAGGCGCCGAAGCTCTGGGCCGCGTCGCACATGAGCCACAGGCCCTCGCGCTTGCAGAAGGTCTCGATGGGCTCGTAATCGGCGGGCAGGCCGAAGAGGTCGACCGGGATCACGCCCACCGGGTTGAGGTTGAGCGACTTGGCGGTCTTCAGGCCGGCTTCGAGGCTGGCGATATCGAGATTGAAGGTGTCCTCGCGGACGTCGACGAAGATCGGGGTGGCGCCGACCCAGGCGACCACCTCGGCCGTGGCGGCGAAGGTGAAGCTGGGGCAGAACACGGCATCGCCCGCCTTCACGCCCTTGGCCATCAGGACCATGGCGAGCGCGTCGGTGCCGTTGGCGCAGGAGATCACGTGCTTGGCGCCGCAGAAGGCGGACAGGTCGGCCTCGAGGGTCTTGACCTCGGGGCCCATGATGTAGCCGCCGTGGTTCACGACGCGCAGGATGGCCTCGTCCATGGCGGAGCCGATCCGCTCGCGCTGGGCCGCCAGGTCGATGAAGGCAATCGGTTCCGACATCACGCAATCTCCTCAAGTGTGTTGGGGCCGGTCTCACGGTAGCGGCGGCCGGTTTCGGGGCAGACGAGATCCGGGCCGAGCTTGGCGCCCGCATGGCTCATCCAGCCGATGCGCTTGGCCGGGACGCCGGCCATGAGCGCGAAGGCGGGGACATCCTTGGCGACCACGGCGCCCGCGGCGATGAAGCAGTATTCGCCCAGGGTGTGGCCGCAGACGATCGTCGCGTTGGCGCCGATCGAGGCGCCGCGCTTCACGAGGGTTGGGCGGTACTCGGACTTGCGGGCGATCTCGGAGCGCGGGTTGTTCACGTTGGTGAAGACGCAGGACGGGCCGCAGAACACGCCGTCCTCCAGGGTCACACCCTCGTAGACCGAGACGTTGTTCTGGATCTTGACGTTGTTGCCGACCGTCACCTTCGGTCCGATCACCACGTTCTGCCCCACATTGACGTTCTTGCCGAGCGTCACGTTGCCGAGGATATGGCTGAAGTGCCAGATCTTCGAGCCTTCGCCGATCTCGACGCCGGGGTCGACATAGGCCGACTCGTGGATCATCACGCCGGGATAGTCCTTGGCGACGCGGGGCTTGGCGGGGGCCGGCGCAGCGGCAGCCGGGGCCTGGACGCCGTTGGAGCGGGCCTGGCGCAGGGCCTCGGCCGCGCGGGAGAGCACGGTGAGCACCCGCAGGCCCTCGCGGCCGTCGGTGCGCGGCGTCGCGCCGGTGCGCACGCAGTCGATGAAGTGCAGGCACTCCTGCTTCAGGGGTTCGTCCTGCGGCACGGTGATCGGAATGGCGTCGGCCTTCACCGGTACCGGCATGTTGTCCTTCCACTCCACCTTGTGCGGGTAGAGGAGCAGCTTGCGATCCCAAGCCTCGCCGTCGTCGAACACGGCCATGGCCTCGGAGCCGACGACGACCAGCTTCTGCTCCTTGAACGGATGCAGCCAGGACACGAAGACATGCGCCCGCTCTCCGCCTGGGAAGGCGAGATGGGTCGTCGTCACGTCCGCGATGGCGTCGTGGAGATAGTAGCCGCCGACCGCCTCCACCTTCTCGGGCTCGCTGCCGACGAGGGAGAGGATCATCGAGAGGTCGTGCGGCGCGAAGGACCAGAGGATGTCCTCCTCGCGGCGGATTTTTCCGAGGTTCAGCCGGTTCGAGTAGACGTACTGCAGGCGGCCGAGCCTGCCCTCGCGCACCAGGGTCTTCAGTTCCAGGAAGATCGGGTGGTACTGCAGCAGGTGACCGACCATGAGGCGACGGTCGAGGCGCTCCGCCAGGGCGCAGAGCTCCTTCGCCTCGTTCACCTCGAGCGCAAGGGGCTTCTCCACGAAGACGTGCTTGCCGGCCTCGAGAGCCTGCTTCGCCAGCCTGTAGTGCAGGGCCGCGGGCGCCGCGATGGCAACCGCATGGATGCCTGGATCCGCCAGAGCCGCCTCGAAGCTCAGGGCGCGCCCGCCGTGCTTGGCGATGAGGGCCTCGACGGTGGGCTGGTGGGCGTCGACCAGGGCCTCCAGGGCCCCGAGCTCGGCGAAATTGCGGACCAGGTTCTTGCCCCAGTACCCGCAGCCGACAACCGCTACCCGCACATCGCTCGACATAATCACGCGCCCTTCAGTCCGCTGTTCTTCTCGGATGGTCTCTCTTGGATGATGGTAAAGGCGATCAGGCCTTCACGACCCGGCCGTCCGCGATGCCGGCGCGGGCGCAGGCATTGCGGGTGTCCACGACGATCTTCGCGTTGTCGACGACGAGCTTGTAGTCGACGTTGTCGTGATCGGTGGCGATGAGCACCGCGTCATAGGCGGCGACCGTCTTCGGATCGAGGGAGACGGACTTGCGGCCGGCGAGCTCCGCATGCTCGCGGGTCGGCGGGATCACCGGGATGAAGGGATCGTAGTAGTCCACATGCGCGCCGCGGGCCTCGATCAGCTCGATGAGCTTGAGCGAGGGGCTCTCGCGCATGTCGTCCACGTTCTTCTTGTAGGCGATGCCGAGCATGAGGATCTTCGAGCCCGTGAAGGCGCGCCCGTTCCGGTCGACCGCCTCCGCGAGCTTGTTGACCACGTAGTAGGGCATGCGGGTGTTGATCTGACCCGCGAGTTCGATGAACCGGGTGGCGATGTCGTATTCGCGCGCCTTCCAGGTCAGGTAGAACGGGTCGATCGGGATGCAGTGCCCGCCGAGACCGGGGCCCGGATAGAAGGGCATGAAGCCGAAGGGCTTCGTCTTCGCGGCGTCGATCACCTCCCACACGTCGATCCCCATGGCCGCGTAGACGACCTTGAGCTCGTTCACGAGGGCGATGTTGACGGCGCGGAAGATGTTTTCGGTGAGCTTCACCGCCTCCGCGGTCGCCGCCGAGGACACGGGCACCGTCTTGACGATCAACTGGCCGTAGAGGGCTTCCGCAAGGGCAAGGGCATCGGGTCCGTCGCCGCCGACCACCTTCGGAATGGTCGAGGTGCCGAAGTCCGGATTGCCGGGGTCCTCGCGCTCCGGCGAGAAGGCCAGGAAGAAGTCCTCGCCGCTCTTGAGGCCGGTCGCCTCGAAGATGGGCTTGATCACCTCGTCCGTGGTACCGGGATAGGTGGTCGATTCCAGGACGATCAGCTGCCCCCTGCGCAGGCGCGGGGCAATGGCCCGGGCGGTGTTCTCCACATAGGAGAGGTCGGGCTCGCGGTGCTTGGTGAGGGGGGTCGGAACGCAGATGAGGATGGCGTCGGGCTCGTTCAGGCGGTCGAAATCGGCGGTGGCCTGGAACTTGCCGCCCTTGACCGCCTCCGCGATCAGGTTGGCCGGGATGTGCTTGATGAAGCTCTCGCCCCGGTTGAGCTGGTCGACGCGGGGGGCGTCGATGTCGAAACCGAGGACCTCGAAACCGGCCTTGTTGGCCGTCAGGGCGAGGGGAATGCCCACATAGCCCAGTCCGACGATGCCGATTCGCGCCTTGCGGGCCTTGAAGCTCGCGAGCAGTTCGGACACGTTCACGGGCGCCGCATCGGTCTTCACCGCGCGATTTGCATGCATTTTCAGGCTCCTGACTAACCCCTTCGCGACCTCGACGCCGCACCACGGAGTTCGCAGGAAGACGTGATACGGACGAGAGCGGCGTGCTTATTTTCGGCGTGTCTGTGATGGCATTACCCGCCAAAGTCAAGCGAAAGCAACGGCCGAGCCTCATCGTTCGCGTTGACTGTCCCCTGCCGGGAGCGCGTGCTGCAAGGGAAGTCCGGCCTTGCCTTGAGGACGCCTGCGGGCCAAAAGGCCGCATGCTTCACGTCAACGACCTGACCTACCGCATCGGCGACCGGACCATCCTGGACAGGGCCTCCTTCGCCCTGCCGGCCGGCAGCAAGGTCGGCCTCGTCGGGCGCAACGGGGCAGGCAAGACCACCCTCTTCCGGATCGTCCAGGGCGAGATCGCGCCGGAGAGCGGAGACATCTCCCTCCCCCGCGGCGTGCGGATCGGCGCCGTGGCGCAGGAGGCCCCCGGAGGCCCGGAGACCCTTCTCCAGGTCGTGCTCGCGGCCGACCGGGAACGCACCGCCCTCCTCGCGGAGGCCGAGACGGCGGACGGGCTCCGCCGCGCCGAGATCGAGACCCGCCTGATGGACATCGACGCCTATTCGGCGCCGGCCCGCGCCGCGGCGATCCTCCACGGCCTCGGCTTCGATGCCGAGGCGCAGGCCCGGCCCTGTTCCTCCTTCTCGGGCGGCTGGCGGATGCGCGTGGCCCTCGCCTCGGTTCTGTTCGCGGCGCCGGACCTGCTCCTTCTCGACGAGCCGACCAACTACCTGGACCTGGAAGGCACCCTCTGGCTCTACGACTATCTCGGCCGCTATCCGCATACGGTCCTCGTCATCAGCCACGACCGGGAGCTGCTCGACACCTGCGTCAATCACATCCTGCACCTCGACCGGGGGAAGCTCACCCTCTATCGCGGCGGCTACACGTCCTTCGCCCGGCAGCTGGCGGAGAAGCGGGAGCTGACCGCCAAGCTGAGAGCGAAGCAGGAGGCGGAGCGCAAGCACCTCCAGTCCTTCATCGACCGCTTCAAGGCCAAGGCTTCCAAGGCCCGGCAGGCCCAGTCGCGGGTCAAGAAGCTCGCGAAGCTGGAGCCGGTGGCCGCCATCGTCGAGGACGAGGTCCTCCCCTTCGACCTGCCCGGGCCCGAGCGGCCCATCGCGCCGCCCCTGATCGCGATCGAGGGAGCCGCCGCAGGCTACGGGGACAGGGTCGTCCTCGACCGGCTGAACCTCACGATCCAGCCGGACGACCGCATCGCGCTCCTCGGCGCCAACGGCAACGGAAAGTCGACCTTCTGCAAGCTGATCGGCGGGCGCCTGCCGCCCCTGAAGGGCGACATCCGCTGGCCGGGCAAGATGGAGGTCGCCTATTTCGCCCAGCACCAGGTGGACGAGCTCAACCCCTCCGCGACCGCCTTCGAGCACGTGGCCGCCCTCATGCCGGATGCGCCCGTCGCCAAGGCCCGCGCCCGGGCGGCGCGGTTCGGCTTTCCGGGCGCCAAGGCCGACACGCCGGTGTCCGCCCTCTCCGGCGGAGAGAAGGCGCGGCTCCTCATGGGCCTTGCCGCCTTCCACGGCCCTCACCTGCTCATCCTCGACGAGCCGACCAACCACCTGGACATCGACAGCCGCGCGGCCCTCATGGAAGCGATCAACGACTACACGGGCGCCGTGGTCCTGGTGAGCCACGACCGCTTCCTGATCGAGGCCTGCGCAGACCGGCTCTGGCTCGTCGGCAACGGCACGGTGAAGCCCTTCGACGGCGACATGGACGACTACCGCCAGCTCGTCCTCTCGGGCGAACTGGCGCCCCAGCGCAAGGACGACCGGCCGCAGACCGCCCAGGCCTCCCGGACCGAGGAGCGCCGCGCGGCCGCCGAGCGCCGGGTCGCGCTGGCTCCCCTGCGGAAGAAGCTGGAGGCGCTCGAGGCCCGGATGGCGAAGCTGACGGAGGTCATCGGCAAGGTCGACGCCGCCCTCGCCGACGGAACCGCCTTCCAGAAGGACGCCGCCAAGGCGACGGAGCTTTCCCGCATGCGCGCCGAGGCCGCCGAGGCCCTCGCGGCGGCGGAAGAGGAGTGGCTGACGGTGAGCGGCGAGATCGAGGCGGCGGGGGCATCCTGAGACCGCGGACCGCTCGCCGGAATTGGAAGGCGCGCGCGACGCCGCGGCCGGGCGATCCTATTTCACGATCCGGTCCAGGCGGTTGTTGACGAAGAAGTAGAGTTCCCGGCCGCCCGGCTCGGAATAGAGAACCTGCACCTCGCGCTGACCCTTGCCGCTCTCGCCGACGAGCACGTCCGTCGGCGGCTTGCCCTTGAGGCGTACGAGATCGCATTCGCCGATCCCGGGCTCGATCGCCGTCGCCGCGCCGGAGGGAGCGCCCTGGCACTGCCCGTCGGGGCCGAGGACCGGCCCGGAGAAGGCAGGAGCGGCCTGTGCCGGCGCGGGGAGAGCCGCGGAAGCCGCCGCGACGGCGGGTGTCTCGGTGCGGGTGCCGTTGCAGGCCGCGAGGCCCAAAGCGACGGCGGCCATGGCGAGGATGGACGGGATGCGCATGCCGGTGTCAGTCCCTTTTCGCGGCCCGCGCCTGCAGGGCCTTTTCGAAGAGCGCCCGCGCGTCGTCCCGGAAGGCCCGCCGCGAGGCATCGCGCGAATAGAACATGTGGCCGCCGTCGTAAACCTTGAGCATAAGGCGCCGCTCGGGGCCGAGGTCGGGGATCTGGTCCAGCTGGAGTTGGCTGGCATAGTAGGGCGTCACGAGGTCGGTGAAGCCGTGGACGACGAGGACCCGCAGGGCGCCGTCGAGGGCCATGGCGCTCTTCAGCTCCTCCGTGTTCTCGGGGGCGTTCCGGCCGCCGCCCCAGCGCCAGGACCGGTTCACGTTCTCGTTGAGCAGGTTGTAGCGCCCCTCGGGCCGGTAGTTCAGGGTCCGGGTCAGGTGATCGAGAATCGCGCTCGTGAGCGGCGCGGTCATCGCGGACAGGACCGGATCCTCGAAGCGCGACACGTTCGCATGCGGCTCCGGATCGGCCGAGGCGACGTTCGAATCGTAGGCGCTCACCACCTCGCCTACCCTCCGCCGGACCTCCCGCTGGAACGTGCGCGGATCGACCCGGCCGGCCAGGCGCCGCGTGAGCGCCGGGTCGAGGCCGGTGATCTCGGCGACGCGCCGGCTGACGCGCTCCACCGCCTCCGTGTCCCGGGGACCGCGCATCAGGTCGAGGAGATACTCCCCCGAGGCATAGCGCTCGACGTCCCGGAGCGCCTCCCGCGTGACGGGGCCGCTCTTCGCGAGGACGGATGCGGCGAGCGACGGCAGCAGCGCCGCCTGGGCCCAGGGCGCGCCGCTGCGCTGGTCGAGCCAGCCGAAATCGAGAACGGGGGAGACGAGGACGAGCCCGCTGAAGCCGATTCCCTGGTCGTTCTGGAGCTTCTGCGCCAGGAGAGGGCCGCGGAACCCGCCATAGCTCTCGCCCACGAAGAACTTCGGCGACTGCAGCCGGCCCTTCTCCTTCAGCCAGCGCATGACGAAGGCGGCGAGCCCCTCGATGTCGCCCTGGACGGAATAGAAGCGCTCGCGCACCTGATCGCCGCCGATCACGCGGCTGTATCCCGTCCCCGGCGGGTCGATGAAGACGAGATCGGTGAAGTCGAGCCAGGTCTCCCCATTGGGCGCGAGAACGGGCGGCGCGGAGGGGCTGATCGCCGGCCCGTCGAGGTCGAGGCGCCACGGCCCGATGGCGAGCAGGTTGAGATAGGCGGAGGAAGCGCCCGGCCCGCCGTTCACCGCGAACGTCACCGGGCGCGCGGCCGGGTCGGCATCGTCCCGGACATAGGCCACGAATCCGATCTCCGCCTGCGGCGCGCCCTGCTGATCGGTCAGGGTCAGGCTCCCCGCCGTCGCCGTGACGCGCAGGGTCCGTCCGGGAAGCTCCAGGGTGTGGCGCGTCACGGATTCCGGCGGAAGTCGCTGGGCATCGCCGGAGGGCCGCTGCCGCTGCTGCTCCTGCTGGGGCTGCTCCCTGTGCTCCTGCCCCGCCCGCTCCTGGGCATGGGAGGCGACCGGCAGCGCGAGCGCGAGCCACAGGGCGGCAAGCAGGGAAAGGCGCGGCATTCGTTTCATGGGATCATCCTCAAGGCTTTCCTGAAACGGAGGACGCCGGCCTCCGTTCCTGCTCGCCGGCATCTCTCACGCCTTCCGTTGCCAGCGCCCCCGCTCGTCCTGCTGCCAGTAGGTGGCGTCGTGCCCCGCCTCCTTCACCGCCCGCCAGTGGTCGCGCGCCAGGGCGAGGGCCTCGAGGTCGTTGCCGTCGAAGAGGATGGCGATGCGCTCGTAGGAGGACAGGTCCTCCGGCAGGCCCGCCCCCTCGACGAGGAAGCGGATCTGCGAGCCATTGGGATTTCCGCCGCTCAGGGTGATGAGCACCGGCTGGTCGGCCGCATGGGCCTCCCGGTCCGTCCCGTGCGGGAGGAAGCTCTCGTCGGCGAACGTCCAGAGGTGGTCGTCGAGGGCGGACATGCGCTCCTCGGTCGTCGCCTGGACGACGGCGCGCCAGCCCCTCTCCAGGGATTTCTGGAGCAGGGTCGGCAGGACCGCCTCGAGGGGCTGGCGCTGCAGATGGTAGAAGAGAACTTCGGTCACAGGCGCCCTCCCGCTGCAGGAGGCGGCACCCCGGCGTCCTCTTCCACGGGTTTCATGTCATCCCTCGTAGTGGTCGCGCACGAGGCGGTCGAGGAGGCGCACGCCCCAGCCCGAGCTCCAGCCTTTGTTGATCTCCGTCTGCGGCGAGCCCATGGCGGTCCCGGCGATGTCGAGATGCGCCCAGGGAACGCCGTTGACGAACTTCTGAAGCAGGGCGGCCGCGGTGATCGAGCCGCCATAGCGCCCCCCCGAGTTTTTCATGTCGGCGAACTTCGACTCGATCATCTTGTCGAACTCGGGCCCGAGGGGCATCCGCCACACGCGTTCGCCCGTCGCCCTCCCCGCCTCGGCGATGCGCTGCGCGAGTTCGTCGTTGTTGGAGAACAGGCCTGCGTATTCCTGCGCCAGGGCCACGAGGATCGCCCCCGTGAGGGTGGCGAGGTCGATCATGAATTTGGGCTTGAACCTGTTCTGGACGTACCAGAGCACGTCCGCGAGGACGAGCCGCCCTTCGGCGTCCGTGTTGACGATCTCGATGGTCTGTCCGGACATGGTGGTGACGATGTCGCCGGGACGCTGGGCGTTGCCGTCGGGCATGTTCTCCACGAGGCCGATGGCCCCGATCACGTTCGCCCTGGCCTTGCGGCTGGCGAGCGCATGCATCAGGCCGACCACGCAGGCCGCACCCGCCATGTCGCCCTTCATGTCCTCCATGCCGGCGCCGGGCTTGATGGAGATGCCGCCGGAGTCGAACACCACGCCCTTGCCCACGAAGGCGATGGGCTGGGCGCCGGCCTTGCCGCCGTTCCAGCGCATGATGACGACGCGGCTGCCCCTGGACGAGCCCTGCCCCACGCCGAGCAGCGCCCGCATGCCGAGCTTCTGCATCGCCTTCTCGTCGAGAATCTCCACCTCGACGCCGAGCTTGGACAGGGCCTCGGCCCGGGCCGCGAACTCCTTCGGGCCGAGGACGTTCGGGGGCTCGTTGACGAGGTCCCGCGCCACCGCCACGCCCCCCGCCACGCCGTCCACGGCCTTGAAGGCCTTCTTGGCGGCGGCCGGATCCGGCACGGCGAAGACGAAGCGGCCCGTGCCGTCCTTCTTCGAGTCGTCCTTCTTGGTCTTGTAGCGGTCGAAGCTGTAGCGGCGCAGCTTCACCCCCAGCGCCATGTCGGCCACGTTCTCAGGGGTTGCCGTCACGCCCGGCAGGTCGACCCAGACGGTCGCGGTCTTGCCGTTCACCTTGCCGGCGACGAGGCCGCCGAGCTGGGCCCAGTCGAGCTCCGAGCGGTCCTTCTCGCCGCCGATTCCCACCACCACGAGCCGGTCGGCGGAAAGGGCGGAGGGCGCGACGATCGTCAGGGCCGACCTGGCCTTGCCCTTGAAGTTCTCGACCGCCGCGACCTTGGCGATCAGGTCCACCGCCTTCTGGCCGAGCAGCTTCGCCACCGCCGGGGACGGCTTGAGCGCTTCGCCGACGAACACGACGATGTCGCCCCCTTCCGCAGCGGCGGGAGCCTGGAAGTCGATCTTGATGCTGTCGGCCATGAAATCCTCTCGGGAACCCTTAAAACGCTCGTGAAATCACGCGAAGCGACCGCCGGCGGGGCCATGCTCCCGCCTGCGACCCATGGTGACATATCCCACTTCGGCCGCGGGATCACGCAGCATTGCCGCGAAAGCGGCGCAATCTCAAGCTCTTGGAGCGTCTCTCGCAGAGGGGGCCGGTCTTGCCTTCCGGGCCTGTCACAGAGTACCCAGGACCCGGGCGCCGGCCGCGATGGGCTTCATGACACTGATCGAACGTTATATCCTGAAAATCACTTTCTCCGCCTTCGCTGCGTGCCTGGTCGCCCTGACGGGGGTGATCTGGATCACGCAGGCCCTGCGCGAGCTCGACCTGCTGACCGGCAAGGGCCAGACCCTGTTCATCTTCTTCACGGTGACGGGCCTCTCCCTCCCCGCCCTCATCAACGTGATCTCCCCCGTGGCCCTGTTCCTCGCCACCCTCTACGCCCTCAACAAGCTGAACGGCGACTCGGAGCTGATCGTGATGAGCGCCGCCGGAATGCCGCCGCGCCGCCTGCTCAGGCCCTTCCTGGTCCTGGCGGCCTTCGTGTGCTTCGTGGTCGGGATCATCACCGTCTACCTGATGCCGGCAAGCTTCCAGGAGCTGCGCAACCTCGTGACGAAGATCAGGGCGGACTTCGTGGCCACCATGGCCAAGGAGGGCCAGTTCATCACCCTCGACAACGGCATCACCTTCCACTACCGCGAGCGGCAGGGGGATGCCCTCCTCGGCATCTTCATGCAGGACCAGCGGGTGAAGGACAAAGCCGTCGTCTATCTTGCGGAGCGGGGGCAGACCATCGAAACGAACGGCCAGGCCTATCTCGTCCTCGAGAAGGGCAGCGTCCAGCGCAAGGAGCCGAACAGCCGCGATTCCTCCATCGTCGCCTTCGAGCGCTATGCGGTGGACCTCGCCGCCTTCAACGAGGAGAACGGCGACATCGTCTACAAGCCGCGCGAACGCAGCACGACCCAGCTCCTGTTCCCGGACAAGAACGAGTTTCTCTACCAGTACCAGGAGGGCCGCTTCCGGGCCGAGCTGCACGACCGGCTTTCCGCCTGGCTCTATCCCCTCGCCATGATGACCATCGCCTTCGCCGCCCTGGGCGAGGCCCGCACCACCCGCCAGGGCCGCGGCCTCGCCATCGCCGCCGCGGTCCTGGGGGTGGTGGTCCTGCGCATCGCGGGCTTCGCCGCCTCGAGCGCCGTCGTCCGCACGCCTGCGGCCGTCGTCGGCGTCTACGGGGTCCCCCTGCTCGCCATCGCCCTGTCGCTCCTGATGATCTTCCAGGGCGCGGCGATGCGCAGCCTCCGGGCCAGGGCCGGAGCCTTGCTGGGCTCCCTCGTCCCCTCGCGCGGCAACCGGTTCCAGAAGGCCTGACCATGCTGATCGGCGCCACGCTCGGGAGCTATTTCTCGCGGCAGTTCCTGAAGACGATCTTCCTCGTCTTCATGACCGTCTTCGCCCTCGTCTACACCCTCGACTTCGTCGAGCTGATGCGCCGCGCCGGCGAGGCCGAGGGAGCGACCCCGGCCATGATGGCCCAGCTCGCCCTGTTCCGTACGCCGGCCATCGCCGAGCAGATCATGCCCTTCGCCGTGCTCTTCGGCAGCATGGCCAGCCTGCTCCAGCTCAGCCGCAAGCTCGAGCTGGTGGTCGCCCGCGCCGCCGGGGTTTCGGCCTGGCAGTTCCTCCAGCCCGGCCTCTTCGTCGCCCTGCTGATCGGCGCCCTGTCGGTGACGGTCTACAACCCGGTCTCCGCCGTGCTGAAGCAGAGGGCGACGAACATCGAGGCGAAGGTCTTCGCCCGCGCCTTCCAGCCCAACGGCAAGGCCCTGTGGCTGCGCCAGAAGAGCATCGACGGGCAGGCGATCTTTCGCGCGGAAGGGTCCCTCGCCGATTCGGCGACGCTCACCGGGGTGACCGTCTACACCTTCGACGGCACGGGGGCCTTCAGCCAGCGAATCGAGGCCAGCGAGGCGACCCTTCACGAGGGCTACTGGGAGCTGAAGGACGCCCGCGTGCTCTCGGCAGTCGAGGAGCCGCACGTCTACGACCGCTACCTGATCGCCTCGAATCTCCAACCTTCCCAGGTCCGCCAGAGCTTCACCGATCCGGACGCGGTGCCGTTCTGGAAGCTCAAGGAAACCATCGAACGCCTGGAAAAGGCCGATCTCAACACCACCGCCTACCGCCTCCACTACGACGTGCTCCTGGCGCGGCCGCTGCTCTTCATCGCCATGGTTTTCGTAGCGGCATCCGTTTCGTTAAGATTCTTTCGATTTGGCGGTGTGGCGATGATGGTTCTGGGTGGCGTTGCCGCCGGCTTCGTGCTTTATGTCGCGACGGAGCTCATGGCGGAGCTTGGAGCCTCCGGCCTCATCAGCACGGCGGTCGCCGCCTGGCTCCCTGCCGTCGTCGGCAGCTTGTTGGGAACTCTCGCCTTATTGTACCAAGAGGACGGTTGATGGTCCTCGCGGGACAGGCCTTGCAAGGAGTGATGATGGCTCGGGTCAGGACAACGATCGCAACGTCTGCGGTCGCGATGGCGCTTCTGTGCGCCGTCGGGTCGACCCCCGTCCTTGCCCAGACCCTCAACGAGCGGCTCGGCAGCCAGGCGCAGTCCGGCACGGGCACCGACCGCCTCCTCGTCGACGCCAAGGAAATCGTCTACGACAACGACAAGAACACGATTTCGGCCTCCGGCGACGTGCAGCTGAACTACCAGGGCCGTACCCTCCAGGCCGACCGGGTCACCTACGACCGGAACACCGGCCGCGTCTATGCGGAAGGCAATGCCCGCCTGACCGACGAGAAGGGCGGCGTCACCACCGGTTCCCGATTCGAGCTGACCGACGACTTCAAGAACGGCTTCATCGATTCGCTGCGTGTGGTCCAGAAGACCGTGGAGAACGGCGTCCCCGTCACGACCCGGTTCTCCTCGCCCCGCGCCGAGCGGTCGGAGGGCGAGACCACCGTGTTCGAGCGCGGCACCTACACGGCCTGCGAACCGTGCAAGGAGAATCCGGAAAAGCCGCCGCTCTGGCAGGTGAAGGCCGCCAAGATCATCCACAACAACAGCGAGCAGACCATCTACTACGAGGATGCGACGCTCGAGGTTTACGGCATCCCCGTCGCGTACCTGCCCTATTTCTGGACGCCGGACCCGACGGTGAAGCGCAAGACCGGCTTCCTGTCGCCGCGCTACGTCTACTCGAATTCCCTGGGCTACGGACTCTCGGTCCCGTTCTTCTGGAACCTGGCGCCCAATTACGACCTCACCATCACGCCGACCTACCTGACCCGGCAGGGCCTTCTGGGCCAGGTGGAGTGGCGGCACCGGCTCGACAACGGCACCTACAACATCCGCGCCTCGGGCATCTCCCAACAGGAGCCGGCCGCGTTTCTCGCCTCCCCCTATGGTCCAGGCGACCGCACGGAGCGCGGCTCCCTGGAATCGACCGGCCTGTTCTATCTCAACGAGCGCTGGAAATGGGGCTGGGACATCGCCCTCGTTTCCGACAAGTGGTTCCTCCAGAACTACCGCATCCGCAGCGAGAGCCTGAGCTCCCTCTACATAAAGGAGTCGATCTCGACCCTTTACCTGCAGGGTGTCGGCGACCGCTCGTTCTTCGACATGCGCGGCTACTACTTCCAGGGCCTGTCCAGCACGGACTGGCAGAAGCAGCAGCCCGTCGTCGCCCCCGTCGTCGACTACAACAAGCGCATCACGCCCGCCGGGATCGGCGGCGAGCTCACGATCGATGCGAACGTGACGAGCCTGACCCGGCAGGCGGCCCAGTACCAGCAGGTGCCGAAGCAGCTTACCTATCTCTTCGGCCTCTACGAGACCTGCGCCGTGTTCGAGAAGGGCTCCTGCCTCGTGCGCGGCATCAGCGGCGCGACGACCCGCGCCTCGGTGAACCTGTCCTGGCGGCGGGAGTTCATCGACCAGGCCGGCCAGGTCTGGACGCCCTTCGCCTATGTGCGGGGAGACGCCTTCAAGGTGTCCCCCGACCTGACGGGTTATCAGAACAACCAGCTGCCGAACTTCATCAGCGGCGACGACGAGTTCTCCTTCCGCGGCATGCCGGCCATCGGCCTTGAGTACCGCTTCCCGTTCGTCGCGAGCCTCGGAACTTCCGGCAAGCAGGTGATCGAGCCCATCGCGCAGATCATCGCCCGCCCGAGCGAGACCCGGATCGGTAAGCTTCCCAACGAGGATGCGCAGAGCCTCGTCTTCGAGGACACGTCCCTCTTCGACTGGAACAAGTTCTCCGGCTACGACAGGGTCGAGGGCGGCACCCGCGCCAATGTCGGCATCCAGTACACCGTCACCGGCGCGAACGACTTCTACGCGAACCTGCTCTTCGGCCAGTCCTATCAGATCGCCGGGACGAACTCCTTCGCGAAGCCCGACCTGGTGAACACGGGCCTGTCCTCCGGTCTCGACACGCGCGTCTCGGACTACGTGGGCCGGTTCCAGCTCTCGCCGAACAAGAACTTCACATTCGTGGCCCGCGGCCGCTTCGACAAGGACAACCTCGACGTCAACCGCATCGAGACCGGCGTGACGGCGAACTTCAACCCGTACATCCCGTTCACCGCCAGCCTCACCTATGCCCGCTACGCCGCCCAGCCGGAGATCGGCTTCGATCACCGCCGCGAGGGCATCCTGACCTCGGGCACGTGGAACATCACCCCGAACTGGTATCTGACCGGCTCGCTCCTCCTCGACCTCGACCGCTACCTGCTGGCGCGCGATGCCTTCGCCCTCCAGTACGCCGCCAACCCGGCGGCGGCGGTCTACAACCGCCAGAACTCGGTCTATGTGAGTTCCATGTCGGTCGGCCTCGGCTACGTGGACGAGTGCACCGTCTTCACCGTGAGCTACTCGGTCTCCCCGCGCGACGTCTCGATCACCTCGGGCGAGAAGGACCGCAACCACACGGTTCTCCTGCGCCTCGAACTGCGGACGCTCGGCGAAGTGACGTTCAACCAGAACATCGGCGGAGGCGAGTCGTCGCAAGACGGCGTTGCGGCCAAGTGATCGCGCAGGCGCCGCGCCCGCTCCTCCTGACGCTGGGCGACCCCGCCGGGATCGGCCCCGAACTGACCCTGATGGCCTGGCTCCGGCGGGAGGAGGGGATCGCTCCCTTCGCCGCCGTCGCCGATCCCGACCATCTCGCCTCTCTGGCCGGCACTTTCGGATGGCGCGTCCCCGTGCGGGCTGTGGCGCCGTCGGAAGCGGCGTCGGTCTTCGACGAGGCGCTGCCGGTCATTCCCCTCGGCGAGCGGGTCGCCGGCGCTCGTCCGGGCCGGCCCGACCCGGCCCAGGCCCGCGCCGTGATCGAGTCCATCGAGACCGCCGTCGCCCTCGTGCGCGGCGGCGAGGGCGCGGCGGTGGTCACTAACCCCATCGCCAAGCACGTGCTCTACGAGGCGGGCTTCCGCCATCCCGGCCATACGGAGTTCCTGGCCTCCCTCGCCGCGCAGGGCGGAGAGGAACCCCACCCGGTCATGATGCTCTGGAGCGAGACGCTCGCCGTGGTGCCGGTGACGGTGCACATTCCCCTCTCCGCCGTTCCGGGCGCCCTGACCACGGACCTCATCGTCCGGACCGGCCGCATCGTGGCGAAGGATCTTCGCGAGAGGTTCGGAATCGCCCGCCCGAGGCTCGCCCTCGCTGGCCTCAACCCGCATGCGGGCGAGAACGGCGCCATGGGACACGAGGACGAGCGGATCGTCGCGCCGGCGGTGGAGATCCTGCGCGCCGACGGGATCGAGGCCACGGGGCCTCTGCCGGCGGACACCATGTTCCATGCCCGGGCGCGCAGCCGCTACGACGCGGCGCTCGCCATGTACCATGACCAGGCCCTGATCCCCATCAAGACCATCGCTTTCGACGAGGCGGTGAACGTGACCCTCGGCCTTCCCTTCGTCCGCACGTCGCCGGACCACGGCACCGCCTTCGATATCGCGGGGAGAGGTGCCGCCCGCCCGGACAGCCTCCTGGCCGCCCTGCGGCTCGCCGCCCGTTTGTCGGGCAGGGACGCAGGCTCATGAGCCGGATCGACGATCTGCCTCCCCTGCGCGAGGTGGTGCGCGCCCATGGGCTCATGGCGAAGAAGTCCCTCGGCCAGAATTTCCTGTTCGACCTCAATCTGACGAGCCGCATCGCCCGCTCGGCGGGCCCCCTGGAGGAGGCGACCGTGATCGAGGTCGGCCCCGGTCCCGGCGGGCTGACCCGCGCCATCCTCGCCGCCGGAGCGAAGAGGCTCGTCGCCATCGAGCGCGACTCGCGCTGCCTCCCGGCCCTTGCCGAGATCGCCGCCCGCTATCCGGGGCGCCTCGACGTGGTCGAAGCCGACGCCCTCGCCTTCGATCCGCGGCCGATGGTCGGCGATGGCACGGTGCGGATCATCTCGAACCTGCCCTACAACGTGGGGACCGCCCTCCTGACCGGGTGGCTCTCCGGAGAGGACTGGCCGCCCTGGTGGGACTCGCTCACCTTGATGTTCCAGAGGGAGGTGGCCGAGCGGATCGTGGCCGACGAGACCGATCCGAAGAACTACGGCCGCCTCGGAGTCCTTTGCGGCTGGCGGACGAGAGCGCGCATCCTCTTCGACGTGCCGCCCTCGGCCTTCGTGCCCCCGCCCAAGATCACGTCGAGCGTGGTCCACCTCGTGCCGCGCCCGGATCCCCTGCCCTGCCGGATCAGAACCCTGGAAGCCGTCACCCGCGCCGCCTTCGGCCAGCGGCGAAAGATGCTGCGGCAGAGCCTGAAATCCCTGACGCCCGACCCGACCGCCGTCATTGCGGCCGCGGGCCTCGACGAGACCGTCAGGGCCGAGAACGTGCCGGTGGAGAGCTATGTGGCGCTGGCGAATGCGCTCGACGCGGCGCGGTTCGGAGAGACGCCGCGCAGCCGGTAGACTTCGGGCAGGCCCATTTCATTATGGGGAAGAGAGCAGCGCTCGTCATTCCGGAGCGCCGCAGGCGAGCCCGGAACCCATAACCGCTTGCTGGGCAGAGCGACAGCGACGACAACCGCTGCGTCTTTCTTATAAAGCTCGGAGGTCATGGGCCCCGTCCTCCGGACCGTCCCGGAACGACAGTGGCAGCATGATCCGCTGCGCCTCCCGTTGCGGAGAGGGACACGGGCCGGCGTTTCCCGGACGGCCGCGGAACGCGGCGCGGAGGACGGGAGGCCGACGCCCTACTCCACCGGCGCTGCAAGCAGTTCGTCGATGAAGCCGGCGAGCTCCACCTGCCGCTCCCGGCGCAGGCGCTCAGCGGCCAGAATCGACTTCAGGTCGCCGAAGGTCCGGTCGAGATCGTCGTTGATCAGAACGTAGTCGTAGGCCGCCCATTGGGCGATCTCGTCGCGCGCGTTGCGCAGCCGCCGCGCGATCACCTCCGGCGTGTCCTCGGCCCGCCGCTCGAGGCGCGCCTTCAGCTCCGCCATGGAGGGCGGCAGGATGAAGACGCTGACCACGTCGGAGCGCATCTTCTCGGCGATCTGGCGGGTGCCCTGCCAGTCGATGTCGAACATCACGTCCTCGCCGCGGGCGAGCGCCTGCTCCACGGGCTTGCGCGGCGTGCCGTAGTAGTTGCCGTGCACCTGCGCCCATTCGAGAAGGTCGCCCCGGTCGCGCATCTCCTCGAAATCGGCGATATCCTCGATGAAGTGATAGTGCACCCCGTTGATCTCGGAGGGGCGCTTGGCGCGGGTCGTCACGGAAATCGACAGGCGGATTCCGCGGTCCTCCCGCACCAGGTTGCGGGTCAGGGTCGATTTTCCGGCTCCCGACGGGGAGGACAGGATCAGCAGAAGGCCGCGCCGCTTGAGTTCAACCACTTTCAACTCCGTCATTCCACGTTCTGCACCTGCTCGCGGAACTGCTCGACGACCGCCTTCAGCTCGAGCCCGATGCGCGAGAGGGCGACGTCGTTCGCCTTCGCGCAGAGCGTGTTGGCCTCGCGGCCGAATTCCTGCGCGAGAAAATCGAGCCGCCGCCCGACGGCGCCCCCTTCGGCGAGGAGCCCCCGGGCCGCTTCCACATGGGCGCGCAGCCGGTCCAGTTCCTCGCGGATGTCGGCGCGGGCTGCGATCAACACCGCCTCCTGGTGGAGCCGCGCCGGGTCGAGCGTCGAACCGCCGGCTTCGAGGATCTGCGCGATCTGCGCCTGAAGCTTGGCCCGGACGGCTTCCGGCTGCCGCGCCGGGGCGGCTTCGGCTTGGTCGACCAGCTCCGCGATCAGATCGAGCTGCCGCCGCAGCACGCCCGCCAGGGACAGCCCTTCCTGAAGCCGGGCCGTCTTGAGCGATTCGACGAGCGGCGCCACGGCGCTCCTGAGCGCGGGAACGAGCGCCTCGTCCTGGCCCGGCTCCGCCGCGCCCTCGTCGATCTCCACGACGCCGCGCACGGCCAGCAATCCGTCGAGGGAGGCGGGTTTCACCGTCTCCGGCAAGGACAGGGCGCCGATGGCGGACAGGAGCGATTGAAGCGCCTCCTGGTTCACCCGGAGCTTCGGGGCGGTGGAGGTGCGCACGAGAGTCAGGTTCAGCTGCCCCTGGCCGCGGGTCAGGGCCTTGAGGATCTGGTTCCGCGCCTCCTCGCCGACGGCCTCCAGCCCGGCCGGCGTCCGCACGCGCACCTCGAGCCCGCGGCCGTTCACGGTCTTGATCTCCCAGGCCCACTGATAGGGGCCGGTGATACCGGCCTCGCGGGCGAAACCGGTCATGCTCGCAATCGCCATGCGGTGAACCTCGGGCGCTCAGGAAAGTCGGCGCGACCATAATGGCGGCCGCGCCGCGCCACAAGCAGCGAGGCTGCGGAAATGCCCGGCTTCAGGGCTGGCTCAGGACGGGAACGGTCTTGGGCGAGTTGAGGTCGAAGGTCTTGTTCTTCAGCGGGTCCTTGCTGGTACCCTCGCTCGCGTCGAACGCCTTGCTGCGCTTGCCGTCCGGCAGGCCGCCGGACGGCGGTGCGATGGTGCCGCGCATATCCGCCTCCGGGTCCACCCGGTCCACGTCGGGCTCGGCCGCGCGCGCCTTCTCCGCCTGCCGCCAGCGGGCCACGTTGCGCTGGTGCTGCTCGTAGGTTTCGGCGAAGGCGTGGCCGCCCGACCCGTCGGCGACGAAGTAGAGCTCCTTCGTCCGCGACGGGTTCGCCACCGCCTCCATGGCGGCGCGGCCGGGATTGGCGATGGGCCCTGGCGGCAGCCCCTCGATGACGTAGGTATTGTAGGGCGTCGCGGTCTCGATCTCGCTCTTCATGATGCCGCGGCCGAGGGTGCCCTTGCCGCCGACGAGACCGTACACGATGGTCGGATCCGACTGCAGCTTCATCCGCTTCATCAGCCGGTTGATGAATACCCCGGCGACCCGGGGCCGCTCGTCGGCACGGCCCGTCTCCTTTTCGACGATGGAGGCCAGGATCACGAGTTCCTGAGGCGTCTTGACCGGCAGGTCGGCGGAGCGGCGCTGCCAGATCTGGGACAGGGCCTGGCGATGGGCCGTCTGCATGGAGTTGATGATCTGCTGGCGGGTCGTCCCGCGCTCGAACTTGTAGGTATCGGGCAGGAGGGTCCCTTCGCGCGGCGTCTCCAGCACGTCGCCGGTCAGGATGTCGTTCTCGTAGAGCCTGGCGACGATCTGCTGGCTGGTGAGCCCCTCGGGAATGGTGACCGAGTGAAGGATCGCCTTGCCCTGGACCAGGGTCTCGATGGCCTCCTCGATGCTGGTCCCCGCCTTGAACAGGAATTCGCCCGCCTTGAGCTGGCCGCGCTGCCGGTTCACCAGGGCATAGATCTCGAAGAGGAGCGGACGCTCGATCACCCCCTCCTGCTTGAGGATGTCGGCGATTTCGTTGGTGCCCGTGTTCTTCGGAATGAGCACCACCTTGTCGTTCTGCAGCGGCCCCCTGGCCGTGACCTCCCGGTGCATCACGCCGAAGCCGAACGCCACCGCCACGGCGATGGCGACGAAGAGGGTCAGAAAGCCGCTGAGCAGGGAGAGCATGCCTCCCCGCCGGCAGCGCAGGCGCGGCGGCGGGGGCGGCGCCGCCATGGGCTTGATGGCCTCGCTCGGAGAGCGCGGCGCGACGCGGGGCTGCTGCACGTCCTGGGACGCCATGTCAGCGGGAGGAGGAGTTTTCTTCTTTCGGCCGAACATCACGTCGCTTTTCCGGTGCCCGCCGGCGGTGTTCCGGCTCTTCGACACCCTAACGGGGATTATGGCGAAAAGCCGTAGAGCGCCCTCGCGCGGCTCAGGCCGCGCGACGGAAGATCAGGGAGGCGTTGGTCCCGCCGAAGCCGAAGGAGTTCGAGAGAGCCACGTTGATCTCCTTCTTCTTCGCCTTGTGGGGCACCAGGTCGATGGCGGTCTCGACGGAGGGATTGTCGAGGTTGAGGGTCGGAGGAACGATCCCGTCCCGCATCGCGAGGATGGAGAAGATGGCCTCGACGGCACCCGCCGCGCCCAGCAGGTGGCCGATGGCCGACTTGGTGGAGGACATGGCGAGCTTGCCCGCCGCGTTGCCGACGATGCGCTCCACCGCCTTGAGCTCCAGCTCGTCGCCGAGCGGGGTCGAGGTGCCGTGGGCGTTGATGTAGTCGATCTCCGAGGGAGAGATGCCCGCGCGCTTGATGGCGGCGCTCATGCAGCGATAGGCGCCGTCCCCGTCCTCGGAGGGCGAGGTGATGTGATAGGCGTCCCCCGACAGGCCGTAGCCGATCACCTCGGCGTAGATCTTGGCCCCGCGGGCCTTGGCGTGCTCGTACTCCTCGAGCACCACCACCCCGGCGCCCTCGCCCATGACGAAGCCGTCGCGGTCCTTGTCGTAGGGACGGGAGGCCCGGGTCGGGTCGTCGTTGAAGCTCGTGGACAGGGCCCGGCAGGCGGCGAAGCCCGCGATGGACAGGCGGTTGATGGGCGATTCCGTGCCGCCCGCCACCATGACCTCCGCATCGCCCAGGGCGATGAGGCGCGCCGCGTCGCCGATGGCGTGGGAGCCGGTGGAGCAGGCGGTGACCACCGCGTTGTTCGGGCCCTTCAGCCCGTGCGCGATGGAGACGTAGCCGCCCGCCAGGTTGATGAGGCGGCCCGGGATGAAGAAGGGGGAGATGCGGCGGGGGCCGCGCTCGATCAGGGTCTGGGAGGCCTCGTAGATGCCGCCGATGCCGCCGATGCCGGAACCGATGAGCACGCCGGAGGCGCACTGGTCCTCGTAGGTCGTCGGCTTCCAGCCCGCGTCGTCGAGGGCCTGGGTCGCCGCGGCCATGGCGTAGACGATGAACGGATCGACCTTGCGCTGCTCCTTGGGCTCCATCCACTGGTCGGCGTTGAAGGTGCCGTCGGAGCCGTCGCCGGTCGGGATCTGGCAGGCGATCTGGCAGGCGAGATCGTCCACCCGGAACGTCTCGATCCGGCCGGCGCCGCTCTCGCCCTTCAGGATCCGTGACCACGTCGCCTCGACGCCGCATCCGAGCGGCGTGACCATGCCAAGACCTGTGATGACAACGCGCCTCATGCCGTTTCCTGCCCCATGAACAAAAATAGGGCGTCGGATGGAATCGCCCGACGCCCGAACGCCTTGTTAGGCCGCATTCTTCTCGAGGAAACGGATCGCGTCGCCGACCGTCACGATCGTCTCGGCCGCGTCGTCCGGGATCTCGACGTTGAACTCTTCCTCGAACGCCATGACGAGCTCGACGGTATCAAGGCTGTCGGCGCCCAGGTCGTCGATGAAGTTGGCATTGTCGGTCACCTTCTCGGCGTCGACGCCCAGGTGCTCGACAACGATCTTCTTCACGCGATCAGCGACGTCACTCATCGTATTTTCCTCAGTGGCTGCCGCCTCAGGAACTGGGCGGATTGAAATTGAAACTCAGATCAGCTGCTCAGCTGTTAACGCCGAAACGACTGCCTTATGCCGTGCAAAGCCGCATTTTTCAGCGTCGGTCAACCCCTCCGACCCGAACGGACTCATGATTAACACAAGCTTGACGCGTCTGGCGAGAGGCTGGCCGGGGCTCGCGAACAGATTTCGCCCCCGGCCGCAAGTGTCTCTAGAACATGGCCATTCCGCCGTTCACGTGGAGCGTGTGCCCCGTGACGTAGCCGGCTTCGGACGAGGCGAGGTAGACGACCGACGCTGCAATTTCGCCACCCTGGCCGAGGCGGCCCATGGGGATCGTGCCGAGGATCGCCTCCTTCTGCTTCTCGTTGAGGGCATCGGTCATGGGAGATTCGATGAAGCCCGGCGCGACGCAGTTCACGGTGATGTTGCGGCTGGCCACCTCGGCCGCCAGGGCCTTGGTCATGCCCACCAGGCCCGCCTTGGAGGCGGCGTAGTTCCCCTGGCCCGGATTGCCCGTGGAGCCGACCACCGAGCCGATGTTGACGATCCGCCCGTAGCGGCGGCGCATCATGCCCTTCACCGCCGCGCGGGACAGACGGAAGGCGGCGGTCAGGTTCACGGCGAGGACCGTGTCCCACTCCTCGTCCTTCATGCGCAGGAACAGGTTGTCGCGGGTGACGCCGGCGTTGTTGACCAGGATGTCGAGGCCGTCCATGGCCGATTCCGCAGCCGGGACGAGAGCTTCGACCGAATCCTTGTCGGCCAGGTTCGCCTCGATCACATGGACCCGCTCCCCGAGGGCGCCCGCCAATTCGTCGAGGGCGGCGCGGCGGGTGCCGGACAGGGCGACGGTCGCGCCCTGGGCGTGGAGGGCGCGGGCGATGGCGCCGCCGATGCCGCCGGTGGCGCCGGTCACGAGAGCCTTGCGGCCGGTGAGATCGAACATGGGGCTGTCCTTATCCTTGGAGGGAAGCTTTGAAGGCGGCGACATCCTCGGGCGTGCCGACGGCGGAGCCCGTCGCCCCCGGGGCGATGCGCTTGACGAGGCCCGTCAGGACTTTGCCGGAGCCGACCTCCACGAAGGACTCGACGCCCTGGGCGGCCATGAAGGCGACGCTCTCGCGCCAGCGCACCGTCCCCGTCACCTGGCGGACGAGGCCTTCGCGGATCGCATCGGGATCGGTCACGGGAGCGGCCGTCACGTTGGCGACCAGGGGAACGGCCGGAGCATGGACCGCGACCGTGGCGAGCGCCTCGCGCATCGCCTCGGCCGCCGGAGCCATGAGCGCGCTGTGGAAGGGAGCGGAGACGTTGAGCATCACCGCCCGCTTGGCGCCCTTGCCCTGGGCGATGGCGACCGCCCGCTCCACCGCGGCCTTGTGACCGGACACCACCACCTGGGCGCCGCCGTTGTCGTTGGCCGCGTCGCAGACCTCCCCCTGCGCCGCCTCGCGGGCGACCTCGAGGGCCGCCTCGTATTCGAGGCCGAGAAGAGCCGCCATGGCGCCCTGCCCCACCGGGACGGCGCTCTGCATGGCATTGCCGCGGATGCGCAGGAGCCGCGCCGTGTCGGCCACGGAGAGGCTGCCGGCGGCGGCGAGAGCGGAATATTCTCCCAGGGAATGGCCGGCGACGAAGGCGGCCTGGGCCTTGAGGTCGAGCCCGGCCTCGGCCTCCAGCACCCGCATCGCCGCCAGGCTGACCGCCATCAGCGCCGGCTGGGCATTGGCCGTGAGGGTGAGGTCGTCGGCGGGCCCTTCCCACATGAGCGTCGAGAGCTTCTGGGAGAGCGCATCGTCCACCTCGTCGAACACCGCCCGGGCCTGCGGAAAATTCTCCGCGAGGGCCTTGCCCATTCCGACCGCTTGGCTCCCCTGCCCGGGGAAGATGAATGCGCGCTTCATGCGAAACCGCCCCTGAATCCATAAGAAACCTGGCGGGACTCGCACCGGGAGCCGGCCAAGTCAAGGTGCGGGGCGTTCCCCTTCGCACTTGCCCTGTTCATAGTTCCAGCGGCCGCCGCATTCAGGCAGGCGTCGATCCGGCCGGATTCGGCGAGACGTCCCCAGAGCGGCAGAAGAGGCGCGAGGGCCAGAGAGGCCAGGGCCCCATGAAGGAGGACCCGCATCGTTCCTTGCGACTTCCGCTCCACATGCCATATACCGCAACGGTAGGAACCGGCGCAGCCGTGCGGAGCGGAACCGGGCAAAGGGCCGGGGATCCTTGAGGATCCTCAGGGATCCCTTGTCTTCCCGGGCGATCCGGTGTAACGGGTGCGTCTTCCGAAATTCCCGAACCTCAAGAAGGAGCCTCTTCATGGCTCGTGTGACCGTCGAAGATTGCATCGACAAGGTCGAGAACCGGTTTGAGCTCGTGCTGCTGGCCAGCCATCGCGCCCGCCTGATTTCCTCGGGTTCGCCGCTCACGGTCGACCGCGACCGCGACAAGAACCCCGTGGTGGCGCTGCGGGAGATCGCCGAGGAGACCATCGCCCCCGACGACCTCAAGGAGCAGCTCATCCACTCGATGCAGAAATACGTCGAGGTGGACGAGCCGGAGGCCGAGGCCGTGCCGCTTCTCGGCAACACCGCCGCCGCCGCGTCCGCGACCGCCCGCGGCGACAACGACACGGACGTCCAGTTCGACCGCATGAGCGAGGAAGACCTGCTGCGCGGGCTCGAAGGCCTCGTTCCCCCGAGCAACAGCGGTTCGGACGACGACGAGCGCGAGTAGCCTCCGCTCCCTGCGATAGGACGACTGTCGAAAGCCCGGCTCCGGCCGGGCTTTTTTTCTGGTCGGCACGACGGGCGCGGCAAGAAACCTTGCGGTGGCGCGCCCTTCCACAATATCCTTTTAACTTCAGCCAGCTACACGGATCGGAAAGGAGATGGCCGCCGGATGATGCGCCAGTATGAACTTGTCGAGCGGGTCAAGCGCTACAACCCCTCGACCGATGAGGCGCTTCTCAACCGCGCTTACGTGTATGCCATGATGGCCCATGGCAACCAGAAGCGGGCTTCCGGCGACCTGTTCTTCGGCCATCCCCTCGAAGTCGCCGCCATCCTCACCGATCTCAAGCTGGACGACGCCACCATCGCCGCCGCCGTGCTCCACGACACGGTCGAGGATACCCAGGCGACGCTGGAGGAGATCAACAAGACCTTCGGCCCCCAGATCGGGGCTCTCGTCGACGGGCTCACCAAGATCAAGCGCCTCGACCTCGTCTCCAAGCAGGCGGCCCAGGGGGAGAACTTCCGCAAGCTGCTGCTCGCCATCGCCGACGACGTGCGCGTCCTGCTGGTCAAGCTTGCGGACCGGCTGCACAACATGCGCACGCTCCAGTTCATGCCCCCGGAGAAGCGCAAGCGCATCGCCGAGGAGACCCTGGACATCTATGCCCCCCTCGCCGGGCGCATGGGCATCCAGGAGATGCGCGAGGAACTGGAGGATCTCAGCTTCCAGCACCTGGACCCGGAGGCCTACGAGGCGATCAGCCGGCACCTGCGCGAGCTCACCGCGAAGAGCGAGAAGCTGGTCGACGAGATCGAGCGCGACCTCACGGCCAAGCTCAAGGCGCAGGGGATCGAGGCGACCGTCACGGGGCGGCAGAAGCGACCCTACTCGATCTGGCGCAAGATGGAGCGCAAGTCCGTCTCCTTCGAGCAGCTGTCCGACATCTTCGGCTTCCGGGTGATCGTCGACACGGTGGACGCCTGCTACCGGGCACTCGGCGTCGTCCACACCAGCTGGCCGATGGTTCCGGGCCGCTACAAGGACTACATCTCCACGCCGAAGCAGAACGACTACCGCTCCATCCACACCACCGTGATCGGTCCCGGCAGCCAGCGGGTGGAGCTCCAGATCCGCACCCATGCCATGGACGAAGTGGCGGAATACGGCATCGCCGCCCACGCCCTCTACAAGGAAGGCGTCAACGACCCCTCGCGCCTCGCGACCGAGAGCCGCGCCTATCAATGGCTGCGCCGGACCATCGACCTGCTCGCCGAGGGCGACACCCCGGAGGAGTTCCTGGAGCACACCAAGCTCGAGCTCTTCCACGACCAGGTGTTCTGCTTCACGCCGAAAGGACGCCTCATCGCCCTGCCCCGCGGCGCGACGCCCATCGATTTCGCCTATGCGGTGCACACGGACGTGGGCAATACGGCGGTGGGCTGCAAGATCAACGGACGGATGGCCCCCCTCCTCACGGAGCTGCAGAACGGCGACGAGGTGGAGATCGTCCGCGCGGAGGGACAGACTCCCCCGGCGGCCTGGGAGTCCCTCGTGGTCACCGGCAAGGCTCGGGCCTCCATCCGCCGGGCGACCCGCGCCGCCGTGCGCCAGCAATACACGGGACTCGGGCGGCAGATCCTGGAGCGGGCCTTCGAGCGCGCCCACCGCGTCTTCTCGGACGAGAAGCTGAAGGGCGCCCTGCCCCGCCTGGCGCGCTCCTCCATCGAGGACGTGCTGGCCGCCGTCGGCCGCGGCGAGATGTTCTCCGGCGACGTGGTCCGCGCGGTCTACCCCGACTACAAGGAGGAGCGGCGCACGGCCGGCTCCGATGCCGCCGCGCAGGCCAGGAAGCCCAACGGCGCCGCGAAGGCTCTCGGCGAACAGGGATCCAATCCCATCCCGATCCGCGGTCTCAACGCCGACATGCCCGTGCGCTTCGCGCCGGAGGGCGGCGCGGTTCCGGGCGACCGCATCGTCGGCATCCTGACGCCTGGCGAGGGCGTGACGATCTACCCGATCCAGTCCCCGTCGCTGGCGGCCTTCGACAACGAGCCGGACCGCTGGATCGACGTGCGCTGGGACGTGGAGCCCGACGATCCGCAGCGCTTCCCCGCCCGCATCAAGCTGCAATCCATCAACGAGCCGGGGTCGCTCGCGCAGATCGCGCAGGTGATCGCGGACCACGACGGCAACATCGACAACGTGTCCATGAAGCGCCGCACGCAGGACTTCACGGACATCACCATCGACCTCGCCGTGTGGGACCTGAAGCATCTCAACGCCATCATCGCGGAACTGCGCACGAAGCCGGTGGTGAGCCGCGTCGACCGGGTGAACGGATAGGACCTCATGAACGACAAGCCGCGCATCGCCATCATCCTCGGCGAGAACACCAGTGCGGGCGGCGCTCGCTACGACATGTCGAAGAGCTATTTCGACGCCGTCGTCCGCGCCGGCGGCCTGCCCTTCGGCATCCCCTACGTGGCCGACCTCACGCCGCTCGCGGCGAGGGAGTTCGACGGCTTCATCAGCGTCGGCGGCCGCATCAACTTTCCGACCGAGTGGTACGTGGACGGCGACGCCTCGCGGTTCCCGCGCTCCGACCGCCTCGCCGTGGACCGGGCGCTGATGGAGGCCTTTCTCGAAAGGGACAAGCCGGTGCTCGGGATCTGCAACGGCATGCAGATGCTGGCTTGCCTGCATGGCAGCCGCATGGTGTCGGAGATCCGCGCCCTGCGGCCGGACATCATTCCCCACGACGGCGAAGGCCTCCTGCACCCCGCCCGCATCGTCTCCGGCACGGCCCTCGCGCGGATGGCGGACGCGCCGGAGATCGAGGTCAACACCTTTCACCGGGAGGCGGTGGTCGAGGTCTCCCGCAAGGTCGTCGCCTGCGCCCATGCGCCGGACGGCGTGGTGGAGGCCATCGAGGTTCCCGCCTACCGCTTCGCCATCGGCCTGCAATGGCACCCGGAGGCCATGCCCCCCGACCATCGCGGCCACAGGGTCTTCGACGCCTTCGTCGAGGCGGCGCGGCAGGCGTAAGGATCCGCCGCGCCGCTCCTTCCCGCTACCCTTGCAGGGAGGAGAGCCGCACGGCGCTTCCATGGCAATTGCATTTCCCCAGCGAAAGGTGATAAGCCTCGTCCGTTCGACAGGGGTGCTCCGTATTGCCGGGGCTGAGATGGCGGCGCGAAGCCGGCGGACCCTTCAGCTGATCTGGATAATACCAGCGGAGCGAGGCGACGATGTTTTCCGGCGCGCAGATTTCCCTCTATCCCATGGCGGACGACTTCGTCCGCATCATCCTCGACGCTCTCAAGGCGCTCGATCCCTACCGCCCGTCGTTCCGGATCGAAACGGACGACATCTCGACCCTCATCGTCGGCCCGCCGGACAGGCTTTTCCCGGCCATGCGCGACCTTTTCGTCGCCGCAGCGAGCGGCGGCACCCATTGCGTTCTGGCGGCAACCGTCTCGCGCGGCTGTCCGGGCGAGCCCGACGACCCGATCTGCACGCCCGCCGGGACGGAGGGCCCCGCTCTCCCGCTCGACCGGCGCATCGCGTCCGCCCTCGCCGCCGTCAGGGCCGCGCCGCTCGTCGGACAGCCCGTGGCCGCGCAGTTCTCGCTCTACCCGCTCGGCAGCGGGCACCACATGGACGAGATCTACGGCTGCATCGATTTCCTGAAGCAGTCCGGCGTCTTCGACAGGTCGAAGAACTTCTGCACCAAGCTGCGCGGCGACGCCGGCCAGGTCTTCGCGACCCTGAGCGAGGCCTTCCTGCGCTTCGGCGCCGCGGAGGGCCATGTGGCGCTCGACATGAAGGTGTCGGCCAACAGCCCGACCCGCGCCTGAGCGCGGCCGCTTCCGCCTTCCTCTTCCCCTTCTCCCTCACCGAAACAACCCGGGATCGTGCACATGTTCCGTCAACGCGGCTGGACTCTCAAGGAAACCCTCATCGTCACCGTGCTCGGCGCCGTCTTCGCGGTGCTCTACCTGGCCTGGGTCCAGGTCTGGCTGATCGCGCAGGCGGTGTTCGGCCCGCTCGCCATGGACGTGGCGATGGGCTTCTGGTTCGTCGCCTCCATCGTGGCGGCGGCCGTCATCCGCAAGCCGGGCGCGGCCTTCGCCGCGGAGGTGCTGGCGGCGGGCGTCGAGATTCTTCTCGGCAGCCCGGGCGGCCTGATCCTCCTTCTCTCGGGCGCGATCCAGGGTGCGGGAGCCGAGGCCGTGTTCGCAGCGACCCGCTGGCGGAACTACTCGCTCCCCGTCCTCATGGCGGCCGGCGTCGGCGCGGCGGTGTTCTCCTTCGCCTACACCTGGGTCCGCTTCAATTACGGCGCCCTGCAGCCGGGCCTTCTCGCCGCGATGTTCGTCCTGCGCTGCGCGAGCGGCGCGCTGCTCGGCGGCTGGCTGGGGCACGTCATCGTGGAGGCTCTCTATCGCACCGGCGCGCTCACCGGCCTCGCCATCGACCATGACAAGCGCTCCGTCGCAGCCTGACCCAATCCCCGCCGCGCAATGGCGGGCCGCATCGGTCCGCTACCCCTTCGCGCCCCGGGACGCGGTCGGCCCGGTCGATCTCGCGGTCCGGCAGGGCGAGCGGCTCCTCCTCCTCGGGCCCTCCGGCTCGGGCAAGTCGACCCTGCTCCTGACCCTGACGGGGCTGATTCCCCGCAGCGTCCCGGCAGAGGTTCGCGGGAGCGTGTCTCTCTTCGGGCGCGATGCGAGGGAGCGGCAGCCCTGGGCCTGGGCGAAGGACGTCGCCCAGTATTTCCAGGACGCGGACCAGACCCTGTGCGGCATGCGGGTCGAGGACGAGATCGCCTTCGCCCTCGAGAACCGCGCCCTGCCCCCGGCCGAGATCTCGGCCCGCGTGCGGGCGGCGATGGAGCGGGCGGGCCTGCCGGAGGGCTGGCTCCAGCGCCGCTCCATGACCCTGTCGGGCGGCGAGCGGCAGCTGGTGGCGCTCGCCGCGACCTTGGTTCAGGACGCGCCGCTCTTCGTCGCGGACGAACCGACCGCGCACCTGGCCCCGCAGGCGGCGGAGCGGCTCCATCGCCTGCTGATGCAAAGGGAGAAGGATCGCACGGTCCTCATCGTCGACCACAGGCTGGACGGACCGATCGGCTCCATCGACCGGGTGGCGGTGCTGGGGCCGGAGGGCTCGATCCTCGCCGAGGGCGAGCCGCGCCGGCTGTTTCGCGAGAAGCGCGACCTGCTGCGCTCCCACGGCATCTGGCGGCCTGCGGCGAGCGATCTCGATGGCGCCCTGGAGGCGGCCGGGATGACGCCGGTCATTCCGCCTCTCTCGGTGCAGGAGGCGCTGGCGCATCTCGATCCCGGAACGGTCCCGCCGGCCGCCCTCGCGAAGGCACGTCCCGCCGTGGAGGCCTTTCTCGCCTCCCGCCGGCCGGAACCTGCGGCCCCGGCGGGCCGGGCGGTGGCGGAACTGAGGAAGGCCGACTGCGCACCCTACCGCGGCCCCGTGGTGCTGCGGGAGATAGACCTCGCCATCCGCGAGGGCGAGATTCTCGGCATCCTGGGAGCCAACGGCGCCGGCAAGTCGACTCTCGGGGCGTGCCTCGCCGGGCTCCTGCCCCTGCGCGGGGGCACCCGCCGCGGAGCGCCGGGCGGCCTCGCCTTCCAGCGCCCGGAGAACCAGTTCGTCGCCGGAACCGTCGCGGACGAGATCCTCTCCTCCCTGCCGAAGCGCATGGCGGAGGGCGAGAGGCGCCGCCGCCTCGACGCCGTCCTTGCCGCCTGGAGCCTCTCCGGCCTGGAGCGCCGCCACCCGTTCACTTTGTCCCAGGGCCAGAAGCGGCGGCTTGCCCTCGCCAGCCTCACGGCCGCGGATCGCTGGCCGCTGCTGGTGCTGGACGAGCCGACCGCAGGGCTCGATGCGAAGGGCGTCGCGGCCCTTGCCGGGCAGATCGCAGCCCTTGGCGGCGAAGGACGCGCGCTCGCCGTCGTGACCCACGACATGGACCTCGCCCTGCGCCTGTGCACGCGTGCCATCGTGATCGGCGATGGACGCATCCTGGCGGAAGGGCGGCCTGAAGATCTCCTGTTCGATGCGGCGCTCCTGGCATGCGCGGGGCTGGCCGCGCCGTCCTGCGCGCCTGCCCGCCTCTGGCTGCGACGGAGCGCCCCGTGCTGAGCACGATCCACCCCATCGTGAAGCTCGCGGTCTGCATCGCCTGGCTCCTCGCCGCCATGCTGGTGTTCGATGCCCGGTTCCAGCTCGCGTGCATCCTGCTGCCGGCGCTGGCGCTCGCGATCCTCGGCCCCGTTTCGCCGCTCAGGCTCCTCGTCCTGTCGGTTCCCTTCGCCCTGTTCGGCCTCGGCTTCCTGACCACGTCCCTGCTCTTCCACCGGGAAAGCGACTTCGCCCTGCACGTGGCCAGGGAGGCCGCCTTCGCATCGCCGGCCTTCTCCGCCGGGATGACGCTGTTCCTGCGGGCTCTCGCCTGCGGCGCGATTTCCATGGTCTTTGCCCTCACCACCGATCCGGACGGGATGGTCCGCGCCCTGATGGCGACGTTCGGGCTGCCTCCCCGGATCGGCTACTCCCTGTTCGCGGTCATGCAGCTCGTTCCGGACCTCGCTTCCGAAGCGCAGCAGATGCGCCTCGCCCGCGCCATGAAGAGCGGGCGCCCGCCGCGGCGCATTCCGGGACCCTTCGAGCTCTTCGGCCTGATCGTCCCGCTCCTCGCCTTCGCGATCCGACGCGCGGGCCGCACCGCCGTCGCGATGGAAGCGCGCGGGCTTTCGCCGGACGGCCCCCGCACGCTCATGAACGCCCCCCGCTTCCGCCGCCGGGACTGGGCCTTCGGCCTCCTCGCCATGGGTGCGCTCGCCACTCTGATGCTGCTCGCCCTGCGGTTTCCGGCGCCGTGACGCCATGGCCGCGGAGCCGAGCGGCATGCGCCGCGGCCTCTTGCGCCATGACGTGGCGCCTGCCAAAGAGCGGCAAAGCAGGAGACGAAGCCATGACCCCCGAAGACGTACTCGACGAATTCCGTTCCGCCGGCGCGCTTCTCGAAGGGCACTTCATTCTTTCGTCGGGCCTGCACAGCCCCGTCTTCCTGCAGAAGATGTTCGTGTTCCAGGACCCGGCGCGCACGGAGCGCGTCTGCCGGGCCCTCGCACAGAAGATCCGCGAGACCTACGGCGAGGTGGATTACGTGGTGTCGCCGGCCATCGGCGGGATCGTGCCGGGCTACGAGACCGCCCGCCATCTCGGCTGCAAGGCGATCTTCGTCGAGCGGGAGAACGGGGTCTTCGCCCTGCGGCGCGGCTTCGCGATTCCCGAGGACGCGCGGGTGGTCATGGTCGAGGACATCGTGACCACGGGCCTCTCCTCGCGGGAATGCCTGGCGGCCCTGCGCGAGCATCCCGGCCGCATCCTCGGCGCCGCCTGCCTCATCGACCGCTCGGGCGGCAGGGCGGACCTCGGCGTGCCGCTCGTCTCCCTCGTGAAGCTCGACATCCCGGCCTATCCGGCCGACAAGCTGCCGCCGGAGCTTGCGGCCCTGCCGGCGGTGAAGCCGGGCAGCCGGAACATCACAACATAGCGAAGGGATTGATTCCGCTGAAAGAAATATGGCTTTTTTAGAGCATTACCTTGACACGTAGAAGCCGCATGGCTTTACTCGTGCCGATTAAGCTTTTTACTCGTCTGATGGGTTTCTAGAACAGCCTGTTTCCAGGCACGTCGCAAATAAGTCGCGTGATTGCATTTGAAACGCGAGATTTTGATGTCGCTTTGTCAAGCAAGTTGTTTCGAAGGCCCAGCCAGATCAAGCAAGAGATTCCATATGGCAGGCCAGCAACGGATCGCGCTCTTCATTGACGGAGCCAATCTTTACGCTACGACAAAAACCCTTGGTTTCGATATAGATTACAAGCGTTTGCTGAAGGAGTTCCAGAGCCGCGGCACGCTGGTCAGGGCCTTCTATTACACCGCCCTCGTCGAGGACCAGGAGTATTCCTCCATCCGTCCGCTGATCGACTGGCTCGACTACAACGGCTACCGGGTCGTGACGAAGCCCACGAAGGAGTTCGTCGACTCGGCGGGCCGCCGGAAGGTCAAGGGCAACATGGACATCGAGCTCGCCATCGACGCCCTCGAGCTCGCCCCGTACATCGACCACATGGTCCTGTTCTCCGGCGACGGGGACTTCCGCTCCCTGGTGGAGGCGATGCAGCGCCGCGGCGTGCGGGTTTCGGTCGTCTCGACGGTGACGACCCAGCCGCCCATGGTGGCCGACGAGCTGCGCCGCCAGGCCGACGAGTTCCTCGACCTCGCCCAGCTCGCCTCGAAGATCGGCCGCGACCCGTCCGAGCGGCCGCCACGGACGTCCGGCGAGAACGGCGACCGCCCCGAGCGTCCCTCGCGCCATCAGCCGCCGCAGAACGGCGGCCTGGAGCGCCGCTACGGGATCCGCCAGGCCCAGGACGACGACCTGGAAATCTGAAGGCGGACGAAGTCCGCGCCCTTGCGGGAAGCCGGCCGTCAGCCCTTCTCCCGCATGAGGCGCGCCTTCTCCCGGTTCCAGGAGCGCTCCTTCTCCGTCTCGCGCTTGTCGTGCAGCTTCTTGCCGCGTCCGAGGCCGAGTTCCACCTTCGCCCGCCCCCGGTCGTTGAAGTAGATCTTGAGGGGAATGACGGTGAAGCCCTCGCGCTGGGTGGCGCCGATCAGCTTGTCGATCTGCCGCCTGTGCAGGAGCAGCCGCCGCGGCCGGCGGGTCTCGTGGTTGAAGCGGTTCGCCTGGAGATATTCGGGGATGTAGGCGTTGAAGAGGAAGAGCTCCTCGCCGGAGGGGCCGGCATAGGCCTCTCCGATGGTCGCCTTGCCCTGGCGCAGGGACTTCACCTCCGTGCCGGTCAGGGCGATGCCGGCCTCGTAGGTGTCCACGATCTCGTAATTGAACCGCGCCTTCCGGTTGTCGGCGACGATGCGGTGGGCGTTCTTGGGATCGCTCTTCATCGGCTCACGCGTTGATCAGGCCCGCATGGACCATCGCGGACCGCACCCGCTGGCGGGTGGGCTCCGACACGGGCAGCATGGGCAGGCGGACATCCTCCTCCATCAGCCCGAGCAGCGAGGCCGCATACTTCACCGGCGCGGGGTTGGTCTCGACGAAGAGCGCCTCGTGCAGGGGCATCAGTCGGTCCTGGATCTTGAGGGCGGTCGCGAAATCGCCCTTCAGGCAGGCGGCCTGCATCTCGGCGCAGAGCCGCGGCGCCACGTTGGACGTGACGGAGATGCAGCCGTGCCCGCCATGGGCCATGAAGCCGAGAGCGGTCGCATCCTCGCCGGAGAGCTGGATGAAGTCGGGCCCCATGGCCTGCCGCTGCTGGCTGACGCGGGCCATGTTGGCCGTGGCGTCCTTCACGCCGACGATGTTCTTCAGCTCGTAGAGCCGGGCCATCGTCTCCACGGACATGTCGATCACCGAACGGCCGGGGATGTTGTAGATGAAGATCGGGATGCCGACCGCGTCGTTGATCGCCTTGAAGTGCCGGTAGAGCCCTTCCTGGGTCGGCTTGTTGTAGTAGGGCGTGACGATCAGGAGCGCGTCCGCGCCGACCTTTTCGGCATGGCGGGAGAAGCCGACGGCCTCCTCGGTGCTGTTGGACCCGGCTCCCGCGATCACCGGAACCCGCCCCTTCGCCTGCTCCACGCAGATCTGGACCACCCGGTCGTGCTCCTTGTGGCTCAGGGTCGGGCTCTCGCCCGTCGTGCCCACGGGGACGAGGCCGTTCGTCCCGTTCTCGATCTGCCAGTCGATATGTTTCCGGAACGCCGCCTCATCCACGGCCCCATCCTTGAATGGGGTTACGAGAGCCGTGATGGAGCCTTTGAATTGCTTCATGTTCTTCCTCGCAAAAGCAGCGTTCGTCGGGGGGTGAGACTTGCGGACCTACACATAGGGCCTGCGGCGCATCGGCGCAAACACCCCTGTCGAGAGTTGTCCTAGCCCGCGACATGGTGTTTCCTCAAGAACAACGTCGCCGAATACGGCACGTGCGACGACAAGGGGATCGTATGAGCCTCAAGACCCGTCTCCTGGGACGCCTGACGGCGTCGGCCGCTCTTGTTCTGCTCTCCTGCCCTGCCGCCCTGGCCGCCCCTCCGCCCGAGGGACCGCCCCGCCCCGCCGCGGACGCACGGGTTCCCGCCGATCCGGAGACCACGGGCTCCGTGGACGGCTACGCCTACGTCCCGCCTATCGCGCCCCTGCGCGATCGGGACTACCTCCCCCTCATCTTCAAGGCCTTCCGCACCGGGGACTGGACGGAGGCCCAGATCCTCGAAACGAAGCTGACCGAGCCCTCCTCGGTGGCCCTTGCGGAATGGTTCGCTCTGCGCAGCGGCATTCCGATGGGATTCGAGCGGATCATGTCCTTCCAGCGCACCTATCCCGACTGGCCGCAGACGGCCCAGTTCCGCCGCAGGGCGGAGGAGGCCCTGGTGGCGGAGCGCAGGCCCGCCGCGCAGGTCCGCGCGTTTTTCGCCCAGCAGAAGCCCATGACGGCCGGCGGCCGGATCTCCCTCGCCTTCGCCCTGAAAGGAGACGGCCAGGAGGCGGAGGCCAACGCCCTGATCCGCCAGGTGTGGCGCGAGGACTCCTTCGGCTCCGAATGGGAGGGCCGGATCCTCGACCGCTTTCCCGGCGCGCTGCAGCAGGTGGACCATCGCTACCGGATGGAGCGCCTCCTCTTCAAGGAAACCTGGGGCGCCGCCCTGCGCGCGGCCGGCTACGCGGGCAAGGACTACGAGACGCTCGTGAAGGCCCGGATGGGCGTCTATCAGGGCAAGCGCAAGGCGGAGAAGGCCTTTGCCGCCGTGCCGGCGAGCCTGCGCAAGGACCCCTCCTACCTCTTCTCCCGGGCGCTCTACCTGCGCCGCGCCAACAAGCTCGCCGAGGCGGCCGCCGTCATGGCCCAGGCGCCGCGGGACCCGGAACTCCTCGTCGACGGGGACGAGTGGTGGAACGAGCGCCGGCTCGTCGCCCGCGCGCTCCTGGACAAGGGGGACGCGCGGACCGCCTACCAGGTGTCGAGCCAGGCGGCGCCGGAATCCCCCGCGCAGCGGATCGAGGCCGCCTTCCATGCCGGCTGGATCGCCCTGCGCTTCCTCAAGGAGCCGGCCACCGCCGCCGAGCATTTCGCCGCCGCCGAGAAAGTGGCGACGACCCCCATCTCGATCTCCCGCATCGCCTACTGGCGCGCCCGCGCCGCCGAAGCGGCGGGCTCGTTCCGGGAGGCACAGCTCCACTACGAGCGCGCCGCGGACAGGCCGACGACCTATTACGGCCAGCTCGCCCGCTCGAAGCTCGGCCAGACCATCGCCCTGAGGACCGTCGCCCCCCTCGCGGAGGAGGAACGCCAGACCTTCGAAGGCCTCACCCCGATACAGGCCCTGAAGGCGCTTCAGGACCTCGACGAGCCTGAGCTCACGCTCCGGCTCTATACGGAGCTGGCCCAAACGCTCGACGATCCGGGTCGGCTCGACGCCCTCGCCAGCCTCGCCAATGCCCGCAACAACGCCCGCGCCGTGCTCATCGTCGGCAAGCTGGCCTCGCAGCGCGGCATTCCGCTCGACATGCACGCCTATCCGCTTGCCGCCGTTCCCGATTTCGACCCCGTCGGCGAGGAGGTGGAGCCGGCGATGGTCTACGCGATCGCCCGGCAGGAGAGCGCCTTCAATCCCCAGGCCGTCTCCAGCGCCGGGGCCCGGGGGCTCATGCAGCTGATGCCGGCGACGGCGAAGGAAACCGCCCGGCGCGTCGGTCTCGGCTTCGATCTCAACCGGCTCGTGACCGATCCGGCCTACAACGCCAAGCTCGGCTCGGCCCATCTCGGTGAGCTCATGGACGACTGGAAGGGCTCCCACATTCTCGCCTTCGCCTCCTACAACGCGGGCGGCGGAAACGTGAAGAAATGGATCAAGGCCTATGGCGATCCCCGCGATCCCGAGGTCGATCCCGTCGACTGGGTGGAGAGAATCCCCTTCTCCGAGACGCGCAACTACGTCCAGCGGGTGCTGGAGAACCTCAACGTCTACCGGCAGCGGCTCAGGCACCCTTCCCCGCCCGCGCCCGCCACGGCCGGAACCGACCTCACGGCGGAGGCGACGCGCCCGGTGAATTGAGGCAGGATGCGACCGCCTCAGCGGGATTCGGAGCGGCAGATGGGCAGTCTTTACCGGGATCTCTTCGTATCGGCCGCGGATGGCCTGCGCCTCTACGCCTGCGACTACGGACCCGATCCCTCCGACGCTCTGCCGGTGGTCTGCCTGCCGGGACTCGCCAGGACCTCCGAGGACTTTCACGACCTCGCCGAAAGCCTCGCCGGCGACGCTGCCCGGCCGCGGCGGGTCCTCAGCCTCGACTACCGGGGCCGGGGCCGCTCGGACTGGGACAAGGACTGGCGCAATTACGATGTGCGCGTGGAGGCCAACGACGTGCTCCAGGTCCTGACCGCTGCGGGAATCCATCGGGCGGTCTTCGTGGGGACGTCCCGGGGCGGCCTCATCGCCATGGCGCTCGGGGCCCTTCGCCCGACGGTCATCGCCGCCGCCGTCCTCAACGACGTCGGGCCGACCATCGAGGGCAAGGGGCTGATGCGGATCAAGGGCTATGTGGGCAGGCTCCCCGTGCCCGGCACTCTGCAGGAGGGCGCCGACCTCCTGAAGCGGATCTCGGACGCGCAGTTCCCCGCCTTCACCGACGAGCAATGGCTGAAGCAGGCCCGGGGAACCTGGCGGGAGGACGCGGGACGCCTCGTCCTCCGCTACGACCCCCTGCTCATGAAGACCCTCGAGGCCCTCGACCTCGAGATGCCCCTGCCCGACCTGTGGCCCCTCTTCGAAGGCCTGAAACCGTTTCCGGTCCTCGCGATCCGGGGCGCGAACTCGGACCTCCTGAGCGCCGAGACTCTCGAGAAGATGCGGCAGGCCCATCCCCGCCTCAAGGCCGTCACCGTGCCCGGCCAGGGCCACGCCCCTCCGATCGAGGGCGATCTGATCGGGGCCGTCAGGAGCCTCGTCGAGGAAGCGGAGCGAAGCAGGCCGGTTCCGGCCTGAGCCGCTCTCGGAATTTCTCTCCCGCTGGGCTCTCTCTCACAGGAACCCCACCCTCGGCAGGAGCGGCGGCTCAGCGCCCTATCGGCTTCCGGTTCATCCCTCTCGGCGAAGGCCGGAGACCATTCCGTCACGCAAGAGGCGGAGGGACGGCTCCGGGCGATGGAGCGCGATCTTCCCGGGTCTCGGCCGCAATCGCTCCCGCACCCGCCAAAGGAAAAACCCCGGTGTTGCCACCGGGGTTTCCCTGACCGATCGGGTTGAACCGATTAGAAGTCGCGCTGGACGCGGAAGCGGCCTTCGATCGCGTCGGAGCTGCCGACCGTGCCGCTGAGGTTGCCGACGAGCGCCGGGTTCGGCACCGCCACGCGGCCACGCGGATCGATCTTGGCGTAGATCACTTCGAGGCCCAGATCGAGGCCCGACACCGGCTGCCAGAAGATGTTGGCACCGACGCGGAGCTCGTTCCAGTCGACGAGGCCGACGGTCGCGCCGTTGGCGAGAACCGTGGAGGCGCCGCCGCCGTAGTTCACCCGCATGTACGAACCGAAGAAGTTCGAACGGATCTGCGGGGTCCAGTAGTGGCGCAGACCACCGGCGATCGCCCAGGCCTTGCTCTTCTCGAGGTCGCCGTTCAGCGGGTTCACGTAGGCGTCGGCCATCAGGATCTGGCCCGTGCCGAACTGCGTGACGGGGCCGATGATCGTGCCGTTGGAGCCGTTCGTGCCGCCGTTCAGGTAGCCGATGGCGCCGTTGGCGTAGGTCGCAGCGAACCAGAGCGCATCGCCGGGGGCGAGCTGCGGCAGGTTCACGCCGACCGTACCGGCGACGGCGAAGCCGTACTCGGTGTCCGGATAGTCGGTGACCGGGCCGAACGGAGTGGCGAAGGTCAGCAGGTTGTTGCTGCGGATCTGGTGAACCGCACCGGAGAGCTGAGCCGTACCCCAGGTGCCGGTGTACTTCAGGTTACCGACGAGGTCCGGAGCGCGCTGACCGGCGTTGATCAGGCCAATCGCGGCCGGGCCGCCGGCGATGAAGCCGTTCTGGCGACGCTCGAGGCCGTCCTCGATCGAGATAGAGGCCGAGAAGCCGTTGCCGAAGCTGAAGGTGTAGGCGAGCAGGTCGACGTCGGGAGCGTCGTCGAAGCGCAGCGTGCCCATGTGACCGGTCGGCAGATCGCCGTTCGAGAAGAACGAGGTCACGCGACCGGCGGTGAGGCCGCCGAACTGGATGAAGGCCTCGGCCACGTTGGCGCCCTGAGCGATCGAGCCGTTGTTGCCGAACGGCGTGCCGGACGAACGGGTGATCTCGAAGCGCACGAACGTACGGAGCAGGCCGTAAGCGGTCGCCGTGCGGGCGTCGAGCTGGATGCGGCCGCGGGCACGGAAGCCGACGGCGTCATCGCCACGGAGCAGCGGCGTGTCGTACAGGTAGTCCGCACGGACGCGGCCACCGACGCGCAGGCAGGTCTCCGTGCCCGGGATGTAGAAGAAGCCTGCGCCGTAGGTGGAGCAGACGCGAACGTATTCAACAGGAGCGGCCTTCTTCGCGGGAAGATCGGCAGCTTGAGCGCCCGCAACGGCGGCGAGACCCGCGACCGATCCGAGCATAAGGCTCTTAACGAGCTTCATTGGTTGACCTCCAAAGTTTCGAGACCCTGGGGGGCTGGGCTTTGTGCCGGGCGGCCTCGAAGAAGCCTGGACACGTCCCTTTTCCCCTAGAGACCTGACGACCCCACCATCGTGGTTGGAACCGACAAATCACGACTGGGGTGCCCCCGTCGCTGTGGTCACATTAGCGAGAGCGGTTCGGGAGGCAACCGAATGAAGGCGCAAAAGGGGCCGCGAGAGGGGGTTTTCGTAGGCATGTTGCACAAAGGCAACGTTCGCGGCGAGGGATCTTTACCTTTCGGTAAGGCCCGGGCCGATTTGCTAACAAAGCATTAATAAATATGGCCTTTTTCAGCAAGGCCCGATGCGCGCCGCGGCGGAATCGCCCCTGGCTCAGGTGGTTCCGGAAGGGCAGGATCGCGGGGCAAGTCGGGCAGGAATGTGGAGGCCTTGCCGGAAACGGAGAAGGCCGGGACGGGCCCGGCCTTCGATTCGTCAGGGCGACTCGCGCCGCGGAGTCAGGCGACCTTCGGCTTGAGGACGCCGCGGCGGATCTGATCCTCCTCGATGGATTCGAACAGCGCCTTGAAGTTGCCTTCGCCGAATCCCTCGTCGCCCTTGCGCTGGATGAACTCGAAGAAGATCGGGCCGATGGCGGTCTTGCCGAAGCGCTGGAGCAGGACCTTGGTGAAGCCGCCCTCGACGACCCCCTCCCCGTCGATGAGGATGCCGTTCTTCTTGAGGCGGTCGAGCGGCTCGCCGTGGTTGGGCAGCCGCTTGTCGACGCGGGAATAGTAGATGTCGTTCGGCGCCGGCATGAACTCGACCCCGGCCGCGAGCAGGCTCTCGATGGATTCGTAGAGGTCGTGGGAGCCCAGCGCCACGTGCTGGATGCCCTCGCCCTTGTATTCCTGCAGGTACTCCTCGATCTGGCCGCTCTCGCCCGCATCCTCGTTGATCGGGATGCGGATCTTGCCGTCGGGGCTCGTCATGGCGCGGGAATGGAGGCCCGTCAGCTTGCCCTCGATGTCGAAGTAGCGGATCTGCCGGAAGTTGAAGAGCTTCTCGTAGAATGCGGCCCACTCGTTGAGGCGGCCGCGATAGACGTTGTGGGTCAGGTGGTCGATGTAATAGAGTCCCACGCCTTTGGGCTTGGGATCCCTCTCGCCGAACCACTCGAAGTCCACGTCGTAGATGGAGCCCTTGGCGCCGTAACGGTCGACCAGGTAGATCTGCAGCCCGCCGATGCCCTCGATGGCGGGAATCTCGAGCTCGTTCGGCCCGGCCTGCGTCTCCGCGGGCTTCGCCCCCAGGGAGAGCGCCCGCTCATAGGCGTATTTCGCATCGACCACCCGGAAGGCCATGGCCGGGGCGCAGGGTCCGTGCTGGCGGGCGAAGCGCTCGGCGAAGGAGCCCGGCTGCGCGTTGACGATGAAGTTGATGTCGCCCTGGCGGTAGAGCGTCACCTTCTTGGACCGGTGCCTGGCAACCGGCGAGAAGCCCATGGTCCTGAAGAGCCGATCGAGTTCCTCCGGGTTCGGATGGCTGAACTCGACGAACTCGAAGCCGTCGGTGCCCATCGGGTTCTCGTCGGAGATGGCGGGGGGCGGCGCGTCGTGCGGGAACGGTCCCATGGTTTCCTCCTGTTCATCCTCCGGCCGCATCGTCGCGGGCCGGCCGTTGCGAGGCGTTCCGCCCGCTCCAGGGCGGGACGCGGGTCTCAGGCCGCGTCCGGCTGGTTCGCCGGCGCGGCATCCCGGAAGGCGGGAAGATCGGCGCAGGCCGCGTCGACCGCCCGGATCTTCGGGTAGTCGTCGAGGGGAACGTTGAAGCGCCGCGCATTGAACACCTGGGGCACGAGGTAGAGATCGGCCAGGGTGACGCGGTTGCCGAAGGCATAGGGTCCCGGCTCGATCATCTTCTCGATGGCATCGAAGCCCTCCCGCACCCAGTGGGCATACCACGCGTCCATGGCGGCCTGGTCGTGGCCGAGCCTGTTCTTGAGATAGGCCAGGGTGCCGGAATTGTTCAGCGGATGGATGTCGCACGCGACGATGCTGGCTACCGCGCGGACCTTCGCCCGCTGCACCGCGCCGACCGGCAGGAGCGGCGGCTCGGGATAGACCTCGTCGAGATATTCCAGGAGCGCAGGCGACTGGGTCAGCACCGTCGTGCCGAGATCGAGGGAGGGCACGCGCCCCTGCGGGTTCACCAGCCGGTATCCCTCCGCCTTCTGCTCCCCCTTCAGCAGGTTCACAGGCACCGCCTCGTAGCGGACCCCTTTCAGGTTCAAGGCGATCCGGACCCGGAACGCGGCCGAGGAGCGGAAATAGGTGTAGAGCTTCACGGTTCGATATCTCCCTCCGGAGCCATCGCGCGGGCGCGCACGGTCAGCCGGTCGATGAGTGTGACGAGCAGCGCCTGCTCCTCCCGCGTCAGGACGGACAGGAGCTGGCTTTCGAAGCCGAGGGCCTGCGGAGCGAGGGATTCGTAGATGCGCCGCCCTTCGGCGGTCAGCGCGAGCCACTCCTCCCGCCGGTCGTCCTCGTTCGGACGGCGCTGGATGAGACCGCGCTGCTCCAGGGAGGAGACGGCGCGGGAAATCGTCGATTTGTGCATGACCCCGTGCGCCGCGATATCGCGGGCCGTGCGCACCTCGTACTGCCCGAGGGTGACGATGACGCGCCAGGCGGGAATCGAGAGGCCGAAGCGCTCCGCGTAGATCTGGGCGAGCGCGTTCGAGGTCAGGCTCGCCAGGACCTTGAGCCGGTAGGGTAGGAACTCCTCGAGCACCAGCTTGGGCTCGAAGGCGTCCTTGCGCGCGGTGGATCGGGATGCCGTCATTCGTCGAACCGTTGCCTGTGCAACCAATATCCCATCAACGTTGCGCGCGCAACCGAAAGGCGGCGCCTTCACGAACACGGGACCCGGCTTCCCGCGCTCGATCGGGCGCGGACGTGCCTCGAGCTTGGCAGCGTGAAACCTATCCGGTCGGATTGGGCGAAACGGGGGACTCTTGGGCGGCGGCGCTCGGCAGGGTCGAGAGGTCGAGCGGGCCGAACTCGCCCTCGAACTTGGAGCGCCAGGTCTCTTCCGACAGCACGCCGGCGGCATGGAAGACGTCAAGGAAATCTACCGTTTCCCAGGGAGCTTCCGGCACCAGCACGGCGAACGCTGCGGCCAAGGGCTCGGACATAAGCACCGCGGGGCGGCCATCCCAGTCGCAAAACGTCAAAGATGACATGGGCTCACCGGGAAACTCTGCAACAAGCGACAACCAAATTGGCAATCCTGTCAACTCGGGCGGTCGGTCCGTCCCGGGCGCCCTGGATCCTGACCCCAAAGCGGCCGTCCACGAAAACGCTCGACGCCACCGACCGCGTGCAGGATCTGAGCGGGCTAGCGCCCCCGGCAAGTCCGAGGGCCGACGATGGGATTTCAAGGCGGCATCCAGCCCGCCCTCGATCAGGCACCGTCACCCGGGACGAGGCCGGAGACGGCGAGCTGGGCGCGGAACTGCGACAGGAGGTCGAGGCGCCGGGAAAGCTCGCCCCCATCGCTCCCGAGCGTCGCCGCCGCGAGCACGGCGGCAGGCCCGGCCGCTAGAATCGCACCGGACCGGCGCGGCCGCCATTTTCCATGGCGGCCGGCATCCGGATCCTTCCGCAAGGCTTACGCGCGCCCGCGGGTGCGGATCATGAAGGTGTCGAAGGCGTATTCGTTGAGCTGCCACCAGGGCAGCACGTCGTTCCGGTAGGCGACCATCGAATCGTAGGCCCTCTTGAAGTCGGCGTTCTTGGCGGAAAGCTCCGCATAAAGCTCGTTCGCCGCCTTGAGGGAGGCTTCCATGATCGGCTGCGAGAAGGTGCGCAGCTCCGCGCCGTTGGCCACCATGCGCCGGAGGGCCTGCCCGTTCACCGCGTCGTACTTCGCCAGCATCCAGTTGTTCGCCGCCTCGGCGGCGTTGGACATGATGGCCTGGTAATGCTTGGGCAGCTCGTTCCACTTCTGCTGGTTGATGACGAGGTGCAGCATGGCGCCGCCTTCCCACCAGCCGGGCGCGTAATAGTACTTGGCGACCTTCAGGAAGCCGAGCTTCTCGTCGTCGTAGGGACCGACGAACTCCGCCGCATCGAGCGTGCCGCGCTCCAGAGCCGGATAGACGTCGCCGGGAGCGACCTGCTGCGGTACCACGCCGAGCTTCGCCAGCACCTGGCCGCCGAGGCCGCCGATGCGGAACTTGAGGCCCTTCAGGTCGTCGACGGTGTTGATCTCCTTGCGGAAGAAGCCGCCCATCTGCGCGCCGGAATTGCCGCAGACCAGGGAGGTGCAGTTGTACTTCGCCAGGATCTCGTTGATGATTTCCTTGCCCCCGGCGAAATGCCACCAGGAATGGGCCTGTCGCGCATTGAGGCTGAACGGCAGGCCGGTGGCGACGCCCAGCGCCGGCTCCCGGCCGATGTAGTAATAGGTCGGGGTGTGGGCGCACTCGACGGAGCCGTTCTCGACCGCATCCATCGCCTGCAGGCCGCCGACGATCTCGCCGGGACCGAACACCTGGATCTGGAACTTGCCGTCGGTCGCGTCCGCCATGTACTTGGCGAAGATCTGGGCGGTTCCGAAGATCGTGTCGAGGGACTTGGGGAAGCTCGAGGTCAGACGCCAGCGGACCTCCGGCGCGGACTGCGCGATGGCGGGCGCGGCGACCGTCCCGGCGGCCGCGGCGAGCCCTGCGCCCGCGAGAAAGGTTCTTCTTTTCATGGTGGTCGTCATTGGCGTTTCCCCGCAAGTCGTTTCGTTGCAAGCTCAGTGAAGCATAACAACCCGGTCGGTGGCTATGAAGCTCTCATCCCTCAAACAAGGCCGTGATGGCCGTCTCGTCGTCGTCTCAAGGGACCTCACCCGTGCAACGGACGCATTTTTCATCGTTCCCACGCTTCAGCAAGCCCTCGACGACTGGGAGAGGATCGCGCCCCGCCTCCAGGATCTGTCCGAGCAGCTCGAGCACGGCTCGGTGCCCGCCATCCGCTTTCACGAGCACGATTGCGAATCGCCGCTTCCCCGGGCCTACCAGTGGGCCGACGGCTCCGCCTACGTGAATCACGTGGAGCTCGTCCGCAAGGCGCGCGGCGCGGAGATGCCCGCCTCCTTCTGGACGGATCCGCTCATGTACCAGGGCGGCTCCGACGCCTTCCTCGGCCCGCGCGACCCGATCCTCGCCATGGACGAGGCTCACGGCATCGACTTCGAGGCGGAGATCGCCGTCGTCACGGGAGACGTGCCCATGGGCGCGACGCGGCAGGAGGCGCTCGACGCCATCCGCCTCGTCATGCTCGTCAACGACGTATCCCTGCGCAACCTGATCCCCGCGGAGCTCGCCAAGGGCTTCGGCTTCTTCCAGTCGAAGCCCTCCTCCGCCTTCTCCCCCGTCGCCGTCACGCCGGACGAGCTCGGCGACGCCTGGAAGGACGGCAAGGTCCACCTGCCCTTGCTCTCGACCCTCAACGGCCGTCTCTTCGGCAGGCCCGACGCGGGCACCGACATGACCTTCGACTTCCCGGCGCTCATCGCCCACGCGGCGAAGACGCGGCCGCTGGGCGCGGGGACCATCGTCGGCTCCGGCACCGTGTCGAACAAGGGTCCGGACGGCGGCCCCGGCCGGCCCGTGACCGAGGGCGGCGTCGGCTATTCCTGCATCGCGGAGCAGCGCATGGTGGAGACGATTCTGCAAGGCGAGCCGAAGACGCCGTTCCTGCGCTTCGGCGACACCGTGCGCATCGAGATGAAGGACCGGCAGGGCCACTCGATCTTCGGGGCCATCGAGCAGACGGTGAAGGCCTACGCCAGGGAATGATTCTCCGTCTCGACCACGTTCAACTCGCCATTCCGCCCGGCGCCGAGGACGCCTGCCGCCGGTTCTACGTGGATCTGCTCGGGATGGAGGAGGTGGAAAAACCCGCCTCCCTCGCGGCGCGCGGCGGCCTCTGGCTGCGCGCCGGCGACGCCGCGGTCCATCTCGGGGTCGAGGCAGATTTCCGCCCCGCCCGGAAGGCGCACCCCGGATTTGTCGTAGCCGATCCCGATGCGCTGGCCGCCGCTCTCGCCCAGGCGGGGCACGAGCCTTCGTGGGACGATGCCCTGCCCGGAATTCGCCGTTTCTACGTGGCAGATCCGTGCGGCAACAGGCTCGAATTTCTCTCCTCGGGAATCACGCCTCCGGCCTGACCGTCCGGATCGCCCCCGAGGAACCGTTTCGAGCGGCGCGACTTTCAACCGTCGGCAGAACGCCGTCGCAACGGGGAGAACGGACATGGATCTCGGCAGCATTCTCGATGGCCTCCTGAACGGCCAGAACCGGTCGGGCGGGCAGCCCTCGGCCAACCGACCGGGATCGCCCCAGGGCAATCTCGGGAGCCTGCCCGGGAACCTGGGCGATCTGACCAGGCAGATCTCGGGGAGCATGGGCGGCATGGGCGGCCTCGCCGGCGGCGCCCTCCTCTCGCTGATCCTCGGCTCCAAGGCGGGCCGCTCCGCCGGCGGATCTCTGCTCAAGGCAGGCGGCCTCGCGGTGCTCTCCGCGATCGCCATGAAGGCCTACCAGGACTGGCAGAACCGGCAGGTGCCCGGCGCCACCGCCGGTCCCGAGCACCTTCCGTCCCAGATCCCGCAGGGCAGCGGCTTCCACATCGGCGAAGAGAAGGACAGCCACGGGCGCGAGTTCGGCGTGGCCCTCGTCCAGGCCATGATCTCGGCGGCGAAGTCGGACGGGCACCTCGACGGCGAAGAGAGCGTCCGGATCCAGGACCAGATCCGGACCCTCGGCCTCGGCGCCGAGGAGAAGGGCTTCCTCATGGACGTCATGGGCAAGCCCGCCGATCCGGCGGCCATCGCGCGGCTCGCCGGCACGCAGGCGCAGGCGGCGGAACTCTATGCCGCCTCCCTCATGGCCATCGGCGACGCCGATATGGCGGAGGAGAAGGCCTATCTCCAGCAGCTCGCATCGAACCTGCAGCTGCCGCCGGACCTCGTGGCCCATCTCGACGCGCAGGTGAACGGCCTGCGGCATCGCATGGCCTGACAGGGGAGGGTCAGCCCTCCAGCTCCTCCCGGAGCATCTCCAGCTCGAGCCACCGCTCCTCCGCCGCCGCGAGGTCGGCCTGGAGAGCGGCGAGAGTGTCCATCGCCTTCTGGAAACGGGCGGGATCGCGGGCGTAGAGGTCCGGGTCGGCCAGGATCTCCTGCACCTTGGCGATCTTGGCCTCCAGTTCCTCCATGCGTTTCGGCAGCGTCTTCAGGTCGTGCTGCTCGTTGAAGGAGAGCTTGCGCCTGGGCGCGGCGGAAGCCTGCGGGGTGGGGGCCTGCTTCTCGGATCTGGGCCTTGCCTCCTTCTCGACGGTGCGGGCCTGCACCCCCGCGCCCCGCTGGGCCACCATGTCCGAGTAGCCGCCCGCGTACTCGATCCAGCGGCCGTCTCCTTCCGAGACCAGCACGGAGCTCACCGTGCGGTCGAGGAAGTCGCGGTCGTGACTCACGAGGATCACCGTGCCGGAATAGTCCGTGATCATCTCCTCGAGGAGATCGAGGGTCTCGAGGTCGAGATCGTTGGTCGGCTCGTCGAGGACGAGCAGGTTCGACGGCTGCGCCAGGGCGCGGGCGAGCATCAGCCGGTTGCGCTCGCCCCCGGAGAGCACGCCCACGGGCGTGCGGGCCTGCTCCGGCGCGAACAGGAAGTCCTTCATGTAGCCGACCACGTGCTTGGTCTGGCCGCCGATGGTCACCGTGTCGCCCCGCCCGCCCGTGAGGGTCTCGGCCACGGTGGCGTCGGGATCGAGGCTCGCGCGGCGCTGGTCGAGGGTCACCATCTGCAGGTTCGCGCCGAGGCGCACCCGGCCCTCGTCCGGCGGGATCACGCCGGTGAGGAGGTTGATGAGGGTGGTCTTTCCCGCCCCGTTGGGGCCGACGATGCCCAGACGGTCGCCGCGCAGGATCCTGATCGACAGGTCCGAGACGATGGGCCGCCCCCCGTAGGACTTGGCGATCTTCTCGGCCTCGACGACGAGGGTCCCGGACTGCTCCGCCTCGGCGAGAGTCATGTTGACGGTGCCGACGGCGCGCTTCTGCTCCTTGCGCTGCTGCCGCAGGGCGAGGAGGTTGTTCAGCCGCCGCACGTTGCGCTTGCGGCGCGCGGTCACGCCGTAGCGCAGCCAGTCCGCCTCCGCCGCGAGCTTGCGGTCGAGCTTGTGCCGCTCCTGCTCCTCCTGCTCCAGGACTCCGTCCCGCCAGGCCTCGAAATGGGCGAAGCCCCGGTCCATGCGGCGGGTCACGCCCCGGTCCAGCCAGATCGTCGCCTCGGAGAGGTTTTCCAGGAAGCGGCGGTCGTGGCTGATGAGGACGAGGGCGCAGCGGAGGGCCTTCAGTTCGCTTTCCAGCCACTCGATGGCGGGCAGGTCCAGGTGGTTCGTCGGTTCGTCGAGCAGGAGGATGTCGGGAGAAGGGGCGAGAACCTGCGCGAGAGCCGCCCGCCGCGCCTCGCCCCCGGACAGGTCGGCGGTCCGCTCCTCGCCTAAAAGACCAAGTTGCTCAAGGAGATAGCGCGCACGGTAGGGGTCGTCGCCCGGTCCCAGGCCCGCCTCCACGTAGGCGAGCGTGGTGGGAAAGGCGCTCAGGTCCGGTTCCTGGGCGAGATACCGGATCGTCGCTCCCGGCTGCACGAAGCGCGTGCCGCGATCGGGCTCGACGAGACCTGCGGCGATCTTGAGGAGGGTCGACTTCCCGGATCCGTTCCGGCCGACGAGGCAGGCGCGCTCGCCGGGAGCGACCGAGAGTTCGGCGCGCTCGATCAGGGGGGTGCCGCCGAAGGTGAGAGCGACATCCTGAAGGGTAAGAAGGGGTGGAGCCATTTACGCTCCGTGACACCTCCGGCAGCGAGATGCAAGATCGCAGAATGCCGGCTTGGCGAACGAAAGATGGACGCTCGAGGGACTTCGTGGTCCCTTAGAGTCATTCCAAGTGAGCGAGAACGGGAGTGAGAAACGGTTACCCGTCCGGAACTGCGTGAAATCGAAAGCCGGGTCGCTTCCGCCGTTTCAAGGGAACGATCCAGGAGCCGAGGGGCTGGATCTTTGCATGACCCTGACGAGGCGCCTGCTCCTTCTTGCCCTGATCTCTGTCCTGCCGGCGATCGCGATCTGGACCTACACGGAAGTCTCCCTGCGCCGCGCCCGCGAGGCCGAAATCAGCGATCTCGTCCTCCGCCAGGCGCGGCTGGCGGGGTCCGAGCTGGAGCGCGTCTTGGACGGCATCCAGAGCCTTCTGATCGCCGTGGACGAGACACCGGCCGTGCGCCGTTTCGAGGCGGAGGCCTGCAACGCCTATCTTCGGTCCCTCCAGAAGAAGGTCCCTCACCTTCTGGCCTTCGTCGTCCTGGACCTCGAAGGCGTCGTCCGCTGCCGGAACGCGGCTGCCCCGGCGGCCGAAACCTTCGGCCACAGGGTCTACTTCCAGGATGCGCTGGCGACCCGGCGCTTCGTGGCCGGGCAGTACACGCCCGATTTTTCCGAAGGCGGGATCGAGATGCGTCCCGTCCTTCCCTTCGCCCTTCCCATCGTGGCGGAGGACGGGCGGACCGTCGGCGTGCTCGCCACGGCGCTCGACCTGAACTGGCTCGACCAGAACCTGAAGCTGCGCGCCTTGCCTCCCGACGGTTCCCTGACCGTTGCCGATTCCGGCGGCACGATCGTCGCCCGCGAGCCGCTGCACGACAGCTATATCGGCAAGCGCATCTCCTACGACGTTCTGGCGCAGGCCAGCCGCAGCGACGCGGAGTCGTTGCGGACGGTAACCGAGGACGGGATCAGGCGCATCATCGGCCATGCGACGGTGCAGGTTCCGCCGCGGGTCATGTACGTGGCGGTCGGGCTGCCCTGGAAGGAGGCGTTCGAGGGCATCAACCGGGCCGCGCAGCGCGGCTTCATGCTCATCGGAGCGGCCCTCGTCCTCGCCCTCTCCCTTTCCGCGTTGACGAGCCGCGCCTTCGTCACGACGTCGTTCGCCGCCATGACCGACGGGGTTCGCGCCTGGCGGCAGGGGAATTACCGCGCGCGCATCAATCCGCGCGGCGCGCCGAGGGAGCTGCGCATCCTGGCGGAGGCCTTCAACGACCTGATGGACGACGTGACGGAGCGCCAGCACGCCCTCCAGGCCAGCGAGGAGCAGGCGCGCCTCGCCCTCGAGGCCGGGCGCATGGGAACCTGGTGGTACAACCATGCGACGGGCCTCGGCGGATTGTCCGCCCAGGCGGCCGGCCTGCTGGGCCTCCCCGCCGAGAAGAGGTCCATCACCGTTTCCGAATTCCGCAGCCTCGTCCATCCCGACGACAGCGAGCGGGTCCTCGACAGGATGCGGGCCGCCGTGACGACCGACGGGTCATACGAAGACGAGTACCGGATCAGGACGCCGGGCGGGGAGACCCGCTGGCTCAGCGCGAAGGGGCGCGTGTTCTTCGACCCGCAGAACAGGCCGGTGACGTTCGTCGGCGTCTTCCACGACATCACGGACCGCAAGCGGGCGGAGAGCCAGCAGAAGCTCCTGCTCGGGGAATTGAACCACAGGGTGAAGAACACGCTCGCGACCGTTCAGTCCATCGCCAGCCAGACCCTGCGCACCTCCCCGGACCTGTCCAACTTCAAGGACGCCTTCGAGGGGCGCCTGATGGCGCTGTCCAAGACGCACGACCTCCTGACGCGCAGCTCCTGGCGGGAGGCCAGATTGCGGGACATCGTCGACCAGGAGCTGGCGCCCTACCGCAGGAGCGGCGACGAGCGCGTCTCGATCCTGGGTCCTCCGGTGACCCTGTCGCCCCGCTACGCCATCAATTTCGGACTCGTGCTCCACGAACTCGTCACGAATGCCGTGAAATACGGCGCCCTCTCCTCCCCGTCCGGCCGCATCGAGATCCGGTGGTCCGTCTCGAAGGGCGAAACCGGCCGCTCCCTGCTGCGCATGCACTGGCAGGAGCTCGACGGGCCTCCTGCCCGGCCGCCTCGCAGGCAGGGATTCGGATCGCGCCTCATCCGGCGCAGCATCGAGGGCGAGATGGCGGGCACGGTATCGGTTGCGTTTCCCCCGACCGGGGTCGTCTACGACCTCACGATCCCGCTGGAATGACCGCGGCGGGAAACCCTCGGCCCGACCGCCGCGGCCCTCCCGGTGGATTGACGTAACGGCCCATATCGGGAGGATGAACGGCCCGCCTGCAGGCGGCGGCTGAAGGAGCAGGACGACATGACGGCGAGCGGCGCCCCGGTGCTGGCGATCGAGGGGCTTTCCATCGGGCTCCCGCGGCTCGCGGACAGGCAATACGCCATCCGCGACCTGTCCCTCTCCATCGCGCCGGGGGAGACCCTGTGCGTCGTCGGCGAATCGGGTTCCGGCAAGTCCATGACCGCCATGGCGACCATCGGCCTCCTGCCCAACGGGGTCGAGGTGCTCTCCGGCTCGATCCGGCTCGCCGGGACCGAGCTTCTCTCCCTGGACGAGGCAGGCTGGTGCGACCTGCGCGGGCGGCAGGTCGGCACGGTCTTCCAGGAGCCGATGACCTCCCTCAACCCGGTTATGCGGATCGCCGACCAGATCTCGGAGACCTTCCGCGCCCATGGGGTTCTGACCCAGGCCGAGCGGGAGCGGCGCACCCTCGAACTCCTCGCGGAGGTGAACCTGCCGCACCCGGAACAGATCGCCCGCGCCTATCCCCACGAGCTTTCGGGCGGGCAGCGCCAGCGGGTCATGATCGCCATGGCCCTGGCCCTGGAGCCGAAGCTCCTGATCGCGGACGAGCCGACCACGGCCCTCGACGTGACGACCCAGGCCCAGGTCCTCAGGCTCATCGACAACCTGCGCCGCAAGAAGGGCACGGCCGTCCTGTTCATCACCCACGATTTCGGCGTGGTGGCCGAGATCGCCGACCGCGTCGCCGTGCTCCAGCACGGACGGCTGGTGGAGGAAGGGACCGCCGACCAGGTGCTGACGCGCCCCGCGCATCCTTACACCAAGCGCCTCCTGGCCGCCGTGCCCTCCCTCGTCCCCCCTCCCCCGAAGGCCCTGGAGGGCGAGCCGATCCTCCTGAAGGTCGATTCCCTCACCAAGACCTACGGCGGGCGCGGCCTTTTCCGGAAGAGCCGGCAGGTCCAGGCCGCCGACGCGGTGAGCTTCTCGATCCGCCGGGGCGAGACCCTCGGGCTCGTGGGCGAGTCCGGCTCCGGCAAGTCCACGGTCGGCCGCTGCGTGCTGCGCCTCATCGAGCCGGACGGGGGCGGCATCACGGTCGGGGATCTTCCCTTCGGCCGCCTGTCCCAGCGCGACCTGCGCCCCCACCGCCGCCGGATCCAGATCGTCTTCCAGGACCCCTTCGCCTCCCTCAATCCGCGCCGCACCGTCGGGCATATCGTGTCGGAGGGGCCGATCATGCAGGGCGAGAAGCCCGAGGCGGCGCTGGCGCGGGCGAAGGACCTGATCGAGACGGTCGGGCTTCCCGCCCAGGCCCTGGACCGCTACCCTCATGAATTCTCGGGCGGGCAGCGCCAGCGCATCGGGATCGCCCGGGCGCTCGCCATGCGCCCGGACGTGCTGGTGGCGGACGAGGCCGTCTCCGCCCTCGACGTGTCGGTCCAGGCGGAGATCCTCAGGCTCATCCGCAACCTTCAGGAGGAGCTGGGCCTTGCCATTCTGTTCATCACCCACGATCTGCGGGTCGCGGCCCAGATCTGCGACCGCGTGGCAGTCATGCAAAAAGGCCGGATTGTGGAAATGGCGGAAACCGCGCAACTCTTCGCCGCGCCGCGTGACCCCTATACCCGCCAGCTCCTGGCCGCCGTGCCGGGCACGCACCGAATGACATGAGGAGGAAAGCCGACGTGAACGATCAGGCCCAAGCGAGCGTCGCACCGGACATGGTGCACCGGAACCTCATCGGCGGCCGCCAGGTGCCGGCCTCGAACGGCGAGACGCTGGATGTCCTTTCGCCCGTGGACGGCAAGGTCTTCGCGCGCATCGCGGCGGGCACGGCGCAGGACGTCGACGCCGCGGTGAAGGCCGCGCGGAGCGCCTTCGAGGGCGAATGGTCCCGGCTGACCGCGACCGAGCGCGGCCGCCTTCTCGTCAAGCTCGCCCTCGCCGTCGAGGCGCAGGCGGACGCCCTCGCGGCCCTGGAGAGCCGGGACAACGGCAAGCCCCTGCGCCAGGCCCGGGCCGACGCCATCGCCCTCGCCCGCTATCTCGAATTCTACGGCAGCGCCGCCGACAAGCTGCACGGGGACGTGATTCCCTATCTCAACACCCACTTCATCGGCGTGGAGCGCGTCCCCCACGGGGTCACGGGGCATATCGTGCCCTGGAACTATCCCATGCAGATCTTCGGCCGCTCGGTCGGCGCGGCGCTCGCGGCGGGCAACGCCACCGTGGTGAAGCCCGCCGAGGACGCCTCGCTCACCATCCTGCGGGTGGCGGCGCTCGCCCGCGAGGTCGGCCTGCCGGACGGGGCACTCAACGTGGTCACCGGCCTCGGCCGGGTGGCGGGCGCGGCGCTCGCCGCCCATCCGGGGATCGACTTCCTGTCCTTCACCGGCAGCCCGGAGACCGGAACGGCGGTCCAGACCGCCGCCGCGCAGAACCATGTGGGCGTGACCCTGGAGCTCGGCGGCAAGTCCGCCCAGGTCGTCTTCGACGATGCGGACCTGGAGCGTGCCCTGCCCGTCCTCGTCAACGCCATCATCCAGAACGGCGGGCAGACCTGCTCCGCAGGCAGCCGCCTGCTGATCCAGCGCGGCATCTTCGACAAGGTCGTCTCGGCGGTGGCGGAGCGCTTCGCCGTCCTCCGGGCCGGCCGGCCCGAGGCCGATCCCGACCTGGGCCCGATGATCAACCAGGCGCAGCAGCGCCGGGTCCAGTCCTACCTGGAGCGCGGCAAGGGCGAGGGCCTGAGCCTCGCCGCATCGGGCGGAATCGCGGCCGACGCGCCCGAGGGCGGCTTCTACGTGGCGCCGGCCTTCTTCGCGCCCGTGCCTCACGAAAGCTTGCTGTCCCAGGAGGAGGTGTTCGGCCCCGTGCTCGTCGCCACGCCGTTCGGGGACGAGGCGGAGGCGATCCGGCTCGCCAACGGCACGGCCTACGGGCTCGTGGCCGGGGTCTGGACCCGCGACGCCATGCGCTCCACCCGCGTCGGCCGCGCCATGCGCGCCGGCCAGGTCTTCGTGAACTGCTACGGCGCAGGCGGCGGCATCGAGCTGCCCTTCGGCGGGTTCGGGCGCTCGGGCCACGGACGCGAGAAGGGCTTCGAGGGCCTCGTGGAATTCACCACCACCAGGACGCTCGTGATCGCGCACGGGTAAGTCTCACATCGTCACAAGGGGAAGAAGATGAAACGCCTCGAAGGCAAGGTGGCGCTCGTCACGGGCGCCGGCTCCGGCTTCGGTCTGGGAATCGTCGAGAAGTTCGCGGCGGAGGGCGCGAAGGTCGCCATCGTCGACATCAAGGAGGACGCTGCGAAGGCCGCCGCCGGCCGCATCGGCGCCGCCGCCATCGGCCTGGCCGCCGACGTCTCGAAGGCCGCCGACGTGAAGGATGCGGTGAAGAAGACCCTCGACGCCTTCGGCCGGCTCGACATCGTGGTGAACAACGCCGGCATCAGCCACCGCAACCGGCCGATGCTGGAGGTGGACGAGGCGGAGTTCGACCGGATCTTCGCCGTCAACGTGAAGTCGATCTACCTCTTCGCGCAGGCCGCGGTGCCGGTGATGCGCCAGGGCGGCGGAGGCGTCTTCATCAACGTGGGCTCCACGGCCGGCATCCGGCCCCGCCCGGGCCTGACCTGGTACAACGGCACCAAGGGCGCCGTTCACACCCTCACCAAGTCCATGGCCGTCGAGCTCGCCCCCGACAGGATCCGCGTCTGCGCCCTCGCCCCGGTCGCCGGCGAGACGCCGCTGCTCGCCACCTTCATGGGCGAGGACACGCCCCAGAAGCGGGAACAGTTCATCAACTCCATCCCGCTCGGGCGCTTCTCCAAGCCGGAGGACATCGCCAACGCGGCGCTCTACCTCGCCTCGGACGAGGCGAGCATGATCACCGGCGTCGTGCTGGAAGTGGACGGCGGCCGCTGCATCTGAGGCGGCATCCGCCGCCGCGCACGCGTCCTCCCCGCCCGCGGGGAGGACATCCGGCCTATCCCAGCCGCCCCAGGACCGGGAAGGTCTCCAGCAGCCAGAACGACATGGCGGCGATCCAGCCGTTGAGGAAGGCGATGCCCGTGAGGACCAGGAGCACGCCCATGGTCTTCTCGACGATCGCGAAGTGCGAGCGCATGCGCTTGGTGAGGGCCACGAAGGGCTTCATGGCGAAGGCGGCGAGCAGGAACGGAATGCCAAGCCCCGCCGAATAGGCCGCGAGGAGAAGCGCGCCGCGCGACACGCTCGTCTCCGATCCCGCCACGGCGAGGATGGCCGCGAGAACGGGCCCGATGCAGGGCGTCCAGCCGAAGGCGAAGGCGAGGCCCATCACGTAGGCGCCCCACAGCCCCATGGGCCGGTTCACGGAGAAGCGCGCCTCCCGGTAGAACAGCCCGATCCGGAACAGCCCCAGGAAGTGCAGGCCCATCGCGATGATGGCGATCCCGGCGAGCGTGCTCAGCACGTCGAGATATTGCCGCACGGTCTGCCCGAGCGCCGAGGCGGTCGCGCCGAGGAGCACGAAGACCGTGGAGAACCCCGCCACGAAGAGAAGCGCCGCCAGCATGGCCCGGCGGCGCACGGCGCCGTCGCCCGCGCTCAGCCGGTCGAAAGTGGTGCCCGCCAGGAACGACAGATAGGGCGGAACCAGCGGCAGGACGCAGGGGCTCAAGAAGCTGATGAGGCCGCCGAGGGCCGCGGCCGGAAAGGAGACGCTGAGCATGGGGCCTTCTACCCCTTCGCCTGCCCACAGGAAAGGCGGCGCGGGCGCGGCTCTCCGGCTTGTGAACGGAGCCGTTCTGCGGTTGCCTTGCCTGCCATGACGCGCCCACCCGCAACGCACCTGCGCAATCTCATCACCGACGTTCCCGGCCTGCGTGTCGGCAACGCCCAGGACGAAGCCCTCGCATCCGGCGTGACCGTCGCCCTCTTCGACACGCCGACCGTCGCCTCCTGCGCCGTGCTCGGAGGCGCGCCGGCCACGCGGGAAACGGACCTCCTCGAGCCGGACAAGATGGTGCCCGGCATCCATGCGGTCGTGCTCTCGGGCGGCTCGGCCCTCGGGCTCGACGCGGCGGGCGGCGTCCAGGCCTTCCTGCGGGAGCGGGGAATCGGCTTCCAGGTCGGCAACGTCCGGATCCCCCTGGTGTCGCAGGCGGCCATTTTCGACATGCTCAACGGCGGCGACAAGGACTGGGGCCGCTACCCGCCCTACCGGGAGCTCGCCTACGAGGCGGCGCGGAACGCGGGGCCGGATTTCGCCCTCGGCACCGCGGGCGGCGGCTACGGCGCCACCACGGCGAACCTGAAGGGCGGGCTCGGCTCCGCGAGCGCCGTCACCGCCTCGGGTCACACGGTCGGAGCCCTGGTGGTCGTGAACGCCATCGCGTCGGCGGTGATCGGGAACGGGCCCCATTTCTGGGCGGCAGCCCTGGAGGAGGGCGGGGAGTTCGGCGGGCTGGGCCTGCCCGGGACGGTCCCGCCCGACGACAGGCGCCCGGTCTGGAAGGGCGGCCCGCAGCCGGCCACCACCATCGCCCTCGTGGCGACCGACGCCATCCTCTCCAAGGCCCAGGCGAAGCGGCTCGCCGTCTCGTCCCATGGGGGCCTCGCCCGCTCCTTGCGCTTCGCGAACGGCCTCTTCGACGGGGATACGATCTTCACGGCGGCCACGGGGAGAAAGCCGCTCGGCGACGAGGCGGCGGACTTCACCCACATCACGGTCGCGGCGGCCGACTGCCTCGCCCGCGCCGTCGCCCGCGGCGTCTACGAGGCCGCCGCCCTGCCCTTCCCGGGCGCCCTGCCGGCCTGGCGGGACCTGTTCGCTCAGAACCGCTCCGGCCGGTAGGGCTTGGGATCGATCACCGGCGTCTCTCCGACGATCATCTCCGCCATGAGGCGGCCGGTGATGGGGCCGAGCGTCATGCCGTGATGGGCGTGGCCGAAGCCGAACCAGAGGTTCCGGTGCCGGGGCGCGGGTCCGATGATGGGCATCATGTCCGGCGTGCAGGGCCGCATTCCCATCCACGGCTCCGGATCGACCCGCTCGCCGAGCGGGAAGAAGGCCTTGGCGATGGGCTCCGCGCGGGCGAGCTGCACCGGCGTCTTCGGCGCGTCGCGGTCGGCGAACTCCGCCCCGGTCGTGAGGCGGATGCCCCGCGCCATCGGCGCCAGGAAGTAGCCGCGCTCGAAATCGAGGGTCGGCCGGTTGAGGACGGCGTTCCCCTTCGGTTTGTAGTGCATGTGGTAGCCGCGCTTCACCGCGAGCGGGAAGCGGTAGCCGAAGCGCCGCGTCACCGCGTCGGCCCAGGGGCCGAGGGCGACGACGACCGCCCCGGCATCGACCGGCCCCTTCTCCGTCTGGAGCCGCCAGCCGCCGGCGGCGGCCTGCTCCAGGGTCCGCGCGTCGCCGACGGCGGCCTCGCCGCCGAGGCGCTCGAAGAGCTCCACGTAGGACATCACGAGGGCGTGCGGATCGTAGATCGCAGCCGGGTCGGTCCAGTGGATGCCGCCCTTGAGATCGGCCGTGAGATGCGGCTCGCGCTCGGCCACGGCCCTGCCGTCGAGGGCGACGAAGTTGACGCCGAAATCGCGCTTCACCTGCTCCGCGTCGCGGACCTGCTCCTCCATCGCCCGGTCGGTGCGGAAGACCTTCATCCAGCCCGTCGGGCGGATCAGCTGGGCCGAGCCCGCCTCCTCGGCGAGGGCCATGTGCTCGGTCACGCTGTGCTCGATCAGCGGGGCGTACAGGCGCGCGATGGCCTTGTGCTGGGCCGGGCGGGAATGCATCCAGTACTGGAACAGGAAGGGCGCGATCTTCGGCAGCGCCGCCAGATGGTAGTGGGCGTCGATGGTGTTGTTGAGCGCGTAGCGCAGCAGGGCGCCGAAATCGTGAGGGAAGCCATAAGGATAGACGCCTTCGCGCTGGATCAGGCCCGCGTTGCCGAAGGAGGTCTCCAGCCCCGGCTGCCGCCTGTCCACCAGGAGCACGGAGCGTCCCCGCTTCTGCAGGTGCACGGCGATCGACACGCCGACGATGCCCGCCCCCAGAACCACAACATCCTTGCGCATGAAGATCCCGCCCCGTTCCAGCGTCGTTTGAAGGGTCGCGCGGGCGCCGCCCGCGTGCGACCGCTTCTTTACTCCCCTTCCTCAGAGGCCGTCCACGCCTTTCCTGTGGCAAAAGGCCCTCTCCCCAGCTTCTCTCGGACCGGCGGGCCGGCGGGCGCGCCAAGGCCGTTGCCGTGCGGAAAGGCTCGTGCTACCGGCCCGGACATGACACGCCCCCTTCTGATCGCCCCGTCCATCCTGGCTTCCGATTTCTCCAAGCTCGGCGAGGAGGTCCGCGCCGTCGACGCGGCCGGCGCCGACTGGATCCACATCGACGTGATGGACGGCCACTTCGTCCCGAACATCACCATCGGCCCGGACGTCGTGAAGGCGCTCCGCCCGCATTCCGCCAAGCCCTTCGACGTGCACCTGATGATCGCGCCGGTGGACCCCTACCTCGAGGCCTTCGCCAAGGCCGGGGCCGACATCATCAGCATCCACCCCGAGGCGGGGCCGCACGTCCACCGCAGCCTCCAGACCATCCGGTCCCTGGGCAAGAAGGCGGGCATCGTGCTCAATCCGGGCACCCCCGAGAGCGCCGTCGAGCCCGTCCTCGACGTCGTGGACCTCGTGCTGCTCATGACCGTCAATCCAGGCTTCGGTGGGCAGGCCTTCATCGGCTCGGCTTGCGACAAGGTGCGGAGGGTCAAGGAGATGGTCGGGGACCGGGACATCGACATCCAGATCGACGGCGGCGTCACGGCCGAGACCGCTCCCCTCGTCACGGCGGCGGGCGCCAACGTGCTGGTGGCCGGGTCTGCGACCTTCAAGGGCGGGCCGGAGGCCTATGCCCGCAACATGGCCGCGATCCGGGAGGCGGGGGAAAAGGCGCGTTGAGATCGCGCGGCCGGCATGCTACCGCGCGGGGGAAATCCCCCCGTCTGGAAGTGTGAGCCCATGATCCCCCGCTACAGCCGCCCCGAGATGGTGGCCATCTGGTCGCCCGAGACCAAATTCCGCATCTGGTTCGAGATCGAGGCCCATGCCACCACGGCCCTCGCCGAGCTCGGCGTGGTGCCGAAGGAGGCCGCCCGGATCGTCTGGGAGAAGGGCTCGAAGGCGACCTTCGACGTGGCGCGCATCGACGAGATCGAGCGCGAGGTGAAGCACGACGTGATCGCCTTCCTGACGCATCTCGCCGAGATCGTCGGGCCCGAGGCGCGCTTCGTCCACCAGGGCATGACCTCCTCCGACGTGCTCGACACCACCTTCAACGTGCAGCTGGTGCGCGCGTCCGACCTGCTCCTCAGGGACATCGACGAGCTGCTCGCCGCCATCAGGCGCCGGGCGTTCGAGCACAGGATGACGCCGACCATCGGCCGCTCCCACGGCATCCATGCGGAGCCGACCACCTTCGGCCTCAAGCTCGCCCAGGCCTATGCGGAGTTCGAGCGCTGCAAGCTGCGTCTCATCGAGGCGCAGCGCGAGGTGGCGACCTGCGCCATCTCCGGGGCCGTCGGCACCTTCGCCAACGTCGACCCGCGCGTGGAGGAATACGTGGCCGAGAAGATGGGGCTCTCCGTCGAGCCCGTCTCGACCCAGGTCATCCCGCGCGACCGGCACGCCATGTTCTTCGCGACGCTCGCGGTGATCGCCTCCTCCGTCGAGCGCCTGGCGGTCGAGGTCCGCCATCTCCAGCGCAGTGAGGTGCTGGAGGCGGAGGAATATTTCTCCGCGGGGCAGAAGGGCTCCTCCGCCATGCCGCACAAGCGCAACCCGGTGCTGACGGAGAACCTCACCGGCCTCGCCCGTATGGTGCGCGCCTACGCCATGCCCGCCATGGAGAACGTCGCCCTGTGGCACGAGCGGGACATCTCCCATTCCTCCGTCGAGCGCATGATCGGCCCGGACGCCACCGTGACCCTCGACTTCGCCCTCGCCCGGCTCACCGGCGTGGTCGACAAGCTGGTGGTGTACCCCGAGAACATGCGGAAGAACCTGGACCGCCTGGGCGGGCTGGTCCATTCGCAGCGGGTCCTCCTCGCCCTCACCCAGAAGGGCGCCTCCCGCGAGGACGCCTACCGCCTGGTCCAGCGCAACGCGATGCCCGTCTGGCGGGGGGAAGGCGATTTCCTGACCCTACTAAAGAACGATCCCGACGTGACCGCGTACCTGTCTCCGGCGGAAATCGAGGCGTGCTTTGACCTTGGCTATCACTTCAAGCACGTCGATACGATCTTCGCGCGGGTCTTCGGCGCGGCTCAGGCATAGCCGGAGGGCTGGAAATCTTTCCGCAATGCGCGACAATCCCCGCCGAGAGACAAACGACGACGGGGATTGTCCATGCTGTCGGAGAGACTTCTCAAGACGGGTCTGACCCGGGCCGTGCGACGCGGCACCCTGACCATGACCACCGCCGGCGGGCAGAGCTTCACCTTCGGCGACGGCACCGACCCCAAGGTCGCGATCCGCTTCACCGACGAAGCCGCCCAGCTCGCCCTCTGCCTCCATCCCGAGCTCAAGCTCGGCGAGCTGTTCATGGACGGTCGGCTCGTCATCGAGCAGGGGACGATCTACGACCTGCTCCAGCTCGTTCTCCAGGACACCCATGGGGAGCTGGACGACCTGCCGTTCCACCGCCTGCGCAAGATCAGGACCTGGATGCAGCTGCGCAGCGAGAACGACGCCGCCCGTTCCAAGCGCAACGTGGCCCACCACTACGACCTGGACGGGCGCCTCTACGCCCTCTTCCTGGACAGCGACCGGCAATATTCCTGCGCCTATTTCGACCGTCCGGACGCCAGCCTGGAGGAGGCGCAGCTCGCCAAGAAGCGGCACATCACCGCGAAGCTCCTGCTCGATCCGGGGCAGAGCGTCCTCGACATCGGCTCCGGCTGGGGCGGGCTCGGCCTCTACATGGCGCAGGTCGCGGGCGCCGGCGCGGTGAAGGGCGTGACCCTCTCGGAGGAGCAGCTCGACGTCTCGCGCAGGCGCGCCGTGGCGGCGGGGCTTCCCGACCGGGTCCGCTTCGAGCTCGAGGACTACCGGTCCACGCAGGGCAGCTTCGACCGGATCGTCTCGGTCGGCATGTTCGAGCACGTGGGCGTGCCCTCCTACGACGCCTATTTCCAGACCTGCCACCGCCTCCTCAAGGAGGACGGCGTGATGCTGCTCCACACCATCGGCCGCACCGGCCAGCCCTACCCCACCAACCCGTGGATCGCGCGCTACATCTTCCCCGGCGGGCACCTGCCGACCCTCTCGGAGATCATGCCCGCCGTGGAGCGGGCCGGGCTGATCGTGACCGACGTGGAGATCCTGCGCCTGCACTACGCCTTCACGCTCCAGAAGTGGCGGGAGCGGTTCATGGCGCACCGGGAGGAGGTCCTGCGCCTCTACGACGAGCGCTTCTGCCGGATGTGGGAATGCTACCTCGCGATGTCGGAATCGGCGTTCCGCTTCCAGGACGCGGTGGTGTTCCAGATCCAGCTCGCCAAGCGCAACGACACGGTGCCGCTCACCCGCGACTACATCGCCGAGCGCGAGGCCGCCCTCAGGGCCGCCGAAACCGCGGAGCTGAAGCGCAGCGCCTGAGCTTTTGCCTTGAACGGAGGCCCACGGGCCTCTACCTCCCGCTCATGAAAACATCCGACTGCGACATCCTCATCGTCCCGGGCTACCAGGATTCGGGAACCGATCACTGGCAGAGCCGCTGGGAGCGGCAGCTTTCCACTGCCCGGCGGGTGAGGCAGGAGAGCTGGGACTTCCCCAACAGGGACGCGTGGGTGGCGAAGATCGTCGAGGACGTGACGGCGGCGGCGCTGCCCGTCGTCCTCGTCGGCCACAGCCTCGGCGTCCTCGCCATCGCCCATGCGGCGCCCCTCCTGCCTCCGAACCGGGTTTCGGGCGCCTTTCTCGTCGGCGTGCCCGATGCGGAACGACCCGGCTTCGTGCCCGCGATCGACCGCGCCTTCGCGCCGATCCCCCGCGATCCCCTGCCCTTTCCCTCCGTCCTCGTGGCGAGCCGCACGGACCCGCACTGCGACTACGCGAAGGCCGAGGACATCGCCTACGCCTGGGGCTCGGCCATCGTCGACGCGGGCGATTCGGGACACATCAACACGGAGAGCGGCCACGGCCCCTGGCCCGAGGGGCTGATGCGGTTCGCAGGCTTCCTCAAGACGCTGCGGCCCGCCACATGACGAAAAGTTCATGCGGCGGTCATGCGGGGGACAGCAGGATGGACCCATCCTGACGTCCCCGATACCGAGGAGGAGACTTGCATGAAGATCCTCGCCATCCTTTCCGCTGCGTCCGCCCTGGCGATTGCCGGCACGGTGGCCTATGCGCAGCCTGCTCCTCCCCCCGCGGGCGGTCCGGGCGGACCCGGCCCGCGCGCCCCGATGAGTCGGGAGGACTTCGAATCCCTCACGGACGCCCGCATCGCCGCCATCCAGGCCGGGCTCAAGCTCACCCCCGACCAGCAGAAGCTCTGGGGGCCCGTCGAGCAGGCCCTCCGGGCGCAGGCCGCCTCGCGCCGGCAGATGATGGAGGATTACCGGGCCCAAAGGAGCGGCAGCGAGCGGCCCGACCTGATGCAGCGGCTCGAGCGGCGGGCTCAGAATGCCGCCAGGGGCGCCGAGAACCTGAACGCCCTCGCGACCGCCATGAAGCCGTTCTGGGCCTCCCTCGACGACCGCCAGAAGCGGCTCCTTCCGGTGCTCATGCGCGAAGGCCGCCCGGGCCGTATGGGCTGGCGCGGCGACGGCCATCGCGGGCGCATGGGAATGGACATGATGCACCATCGCGGCCCCGGCGGCATGCAGGGTCCGGGCGGCCAGCCCCCCGCCTCAAGGCAGCCGTAAGACCCGTCGCCCGAAACCGGACATCGAGAGAGGCCGCCTCGACCGGGCTTGCCCCCCGTAAGCGCGGAGGGCGCGGCGCCGGTCCCCCGTCCCATTCCGCGCAAAATCCCATGCCGCGCAAAGAAAAGGCCGCCATTCGGCGGCCTTTCCGGTCTGCGAAGTGTCCCGCGCCGATCAGCGCGAGTAGAACTCGATCACGAGGTTCGGCTCCATCTGGACCGGGTACGGCACCTCGGAAAGGGTCGGAATGCGGGTCATCTTGGCCGTCATCTTGGAGTGATCGACCTCGATGTAGTCCGGCACGTCGCGCTCGGCGAGCTGGCTCGCCACCACGACCACCTCGAGCTGCTTGGACTTCTCCTTCACCTCGATCACGTCGCCCGGCTTCACGAGGTAGCTCGGGATGTTGACGCGGCGGCCGTTCACCTTCACGTGGCCGTGGTTCACGAACTGGCGCGCGGCGAAGGGGGTCGCGACGAACTTGGCCCGGTAGACAACGGCGTCGAGACGGCGCTCGAGCAGGCCGATCAGGTTCTCGCCGGAGTCGCCGCGCAGGCGGATCGCCTCGGCGTAGTAGCGGCGGAACTGCTTCTCGGTGATGTTGGCGTAGTAGCCCTTGAGCTTCTGCTTGGCGCGCAGCTGCGTGCCGTAGTCGGAGAGCTTGCCCTTGCGGCGCTGGCCGTGCTGGCCGGGGCCGTATTCGCGGCGGTTGACGGGGCTCTTCGGGCGGCCCCAGATGTTCTGGCCCATGCGGCGGTCAAGCTTGTGCTTGGCCTGAATGCGCTTCGACATCGCGATTCCTCTCAAGTGTCGAAAGTTTCGAGGAACGCGCCCTCCTCTTCCCTTGCGGGACGACAGGCCGGCCGGAGGCCGGGCCACGGGAGCGTAAAAAGTTTGCGCGGCCGTTGCCGGACCGCGCGAACCGGGATGCCCTAGTGGAAAACGCCCTTCGTGTCAAGGAACGGTGCCGTCCGGCTCCGTTGCGAGGGCGGCCCGTCTCGCGGCGACCTGCTCGCCCAGCCGCCGGACCGCCGCCTCGACCAGATCGGGGCTCGCACGAAGCATGCCGAGTTCCACGGCCGACATGGCGAGCATCACCGGCGCCAGGTTCGCGGTGGGGGTCCCGTCCGGCCCGAAGAGCCTGAGATCGTCCGTCGGGCCGATGCCCGCGAGGTCCGCCACCATACGGGCCGCGTAGTTGCGCAGGCGCTGCTCGTCGGGCGCGCAGGCGGCGGCCTCCTTCCGGGGCGCGGCCTTGGGCGCGGGGGCCGAGGCGGTTCTCTGGGGAACGGCCTTCTGCTGAGCGGGCTTGGCGGAAGGCGCGGCCTTCGCTGTGCGGGACAGCGATTCGCTCCGGCGGACGGGCTTCGGCCTCTCGCCCATTCCGACCGCGATGTCGGGCACCCGGTACTCGGGAACCCGCGAGGGGCTCCGTTTCAGGGGGATGACCACGGAGACCCGGCCGGGCCTTCCGCCCTTGCCCACGGCGGTGAGCTTCACGCCCCGGTGCGAAGCGAGCCAGCGGGCGCGCACGGTTCCGCCGATGCCCTTGACCGCCAGGACGGCGAGATCGCCGATGCCGGTCGCCACGTTGCACTCGGCCGGCGCCCAGCGGCGGACGATGTCGAGGGCGGACCTGCGGTTGAACTCCAGATAGTAGCGCCGCAGCAGCCGGGCCGCGGCGTCGGCCCCGTGCTCGGCGGAGGCGAAGCCCACATGGCCTTCGGCGTCCCTGCCGATCTCGCCGTCCCAGCGCGCGCTCTTGATGCACCAGTAGTTGTTGAGCTTCACGCAGCGGGTGACGACGGGCCTGTCCGCCCGGAACAGGGCGGCGAGGAGCGCGACCGGCTTCGGCTCGAGGGCGTCCACGGTCTCCATGCGCCAGTTGGTGACCTCCCGCGCTTCCGAGACGTAGCGAACCGCCGCCTCCTGCCGGCTCCCGACGGCCTCGGCCAGCATGTCGCGGCCGAGCTCCGCCTTGTTGGCCGCGAGCGCGCTGCCGGCCATCAGCAATGCGGCGAGGGTATGAGGCAGCATGGTCCGGATGGGCCCGTGAAGGCTTGTTTCCCCGTGAGTGCATTGTGCACAACGGCACTCCTTCCGGAAGGTTCATCCCGGAGGATGGCCGTTCCATGGCGGCGGGACGAGCGGACTAATCGTCCTCGCCGGCCCCGAGGGACTTGGGGGTGACGAAGCGCTCCAGGCGACCGCTGTGCGCCTTCACGTCCTCCCAGCCCGTACCGGGAAAGTCGACCACCACGAGACCGGCGGTCGGGAGCTTCCCGGAAAGGCGGCTGCAATCCTCCGGCGTGCCGTCGCCGATGAGCATCTTCGCGAGGTCCTCGAACCCCGGATTGTGGCCGATCATCAGGAGCCTGCGGTTGACCGGGTTCACCTCCTGGACGACGGTGAGCAGGCGCGCGGCCGTCGCCTCGTAGAGGCGCGGCTCGCGGCGGCACTCCACCTCCCCCAGGGCCGGCTGGACGAGGTCCCAGGTCTCCTCCGTTCGGCGCGCGGGAGAGATCAGCGCGAGATCGGGAACGAGCCGCTCCTCCTTGAGATAGTCGCCCATGAGCACCGCCGCCTTGCGCCCGCGCGGCGAGAGCGGACGCTCCACGTCGAGAACGCCCGCGGGCCAGGAGGATTTCGCATGGCGGAGGAGGAGGAGACGAAGCATGGCCGCTCAGCGCCCTTCCCGCCGCGCCAGGAAGGCGAGCTTCTCGAAGAGGCTCACGTCCTGCTCGTTCTTCAGGAGCGCGCCGTGCAGCGGCGGAATGAGCTTGCGGGTATCGCGCTCGCGCAGCTGCTCAGGGCCGATGTCCTCGGAGACGAGGAGCTTCAGCCAGTCCAGGAGCTCGGAGGTGGACGGCTTCTTCCTCAGGCCCGGCGTCTCGCGCACCTCGAAGAAGATGCGCAGGGCCTCCTCGATGAGGCGGCGCTTGAGGCCGGGATAATGGACCTCGACGATCCGCGCCATGGTCTCGGCATCGGGGAAGCGGATGTAGTGGAAGAAGCAGCGGCGCAGGAAGGCGTCCGGCAGCTCCTTCTCGTTGTTGGAGGTGATGATGACCACCGGGCGCCGCTTCGCCCGCACCGTCTCCCCGGTCTCGTAGACGTGGAACTCCATGCGGTCGAGTTCGAGCAGCAGGTCGTTCGGGAACTCGATGTCGGCCTTGTCGATCTCGTCGATCAGCAGGACCGGCCGCCGCTCGGACTCGAAGGCCTCCCACAGCTTGCCGCGCCTGATGTAGTTGCGGATGTCCGACACCCGCGGGTCGCCGAGCTGGCTGTCGCGCAGGCGCGAGACGGCGTCGTATTCGTAGAGGCCCTGCTGGGCCTTGGTGGTCGACTTGACGTGCCAGGTCAGCAGCGGCGCCCCGAGGGCCTTGGCGACCTCCTCGGCGAGGACCGACTTGCCGGTTCCGGGCTCGCCCTTCACCAGGAGCGGCCGCTCGAGGACGATGGCGGCGTTGACCGCGACCTTCAGGTCCTCGGTGGCCACATAGGTATCGGTGCCTTCGAAACGCGCCATAGCCCTTCCCTTCGTCCTTCGCCTCGTCAATCGTCCGCCGGCCGGGCGGCCGGGTGCACCGTCCCGAAACTATGTCCAGACGTCACCTTTCGGCAACCGTCCTCATAGGGTAAGTCGGTTCGAAAGGAGAGGACTCGCACCATGCCCTACAACCGCTACCACAAGGATCGCATCGGCAACCACAAGCTGAGGCCCGAGACCCTCATGCTCGGCTACGGCTACGACCCGAGCCTGTCGGAAGGCGCCGTGAAGCCCCCGGTCTTCCTGACCTCCACCTTCGTGTTCACCAGCGCCGAGCACGGCAAGGAGTTCTTCGACTACGTGGCCGGCCGCCGCGAGCCGCCCCAGGGCGAGGCTGCGGGCCTGGTCTATTCCCGCTTCAACCACCCCAATTCCGAGATCGTCGAGGACCGCCTCGCCATCTTCGAGGAAACGGAGGCGGGCCTCCTCTTCTCGTCGGGCATGTCGGCGATCTCGACCACGATCCTCGCCTTCGCCCGGCCCGGCGACGTGATCCTGCACTCGCAGCCGCTCTACGGCGGCACGGAGACCCTGATCGCCAAGACCCTCGCCAATCTGGGCATCCACTCGGTCGGCTTCGGGGACGGGATCGATGAGAAGAGCGTCCGCTCCGCCGCCGAGGCGGCGCGGGCCAAGGGGCGGGTCTCGGTCGTCCTCATCGAGACGCCCTCGAACCCGCTCAACACCCTCGTCGACATCGCCATGATCCGCCGGGTCGCCGAGGAGACCGCCGCCGCCCAGGGCGGCCACCGCCCGGTCATCCTGTGCGACAACACCCTGCTCGGCCCGCTCTACCAGAAGCCGATCCAGCACGGCGCCGACATTTCGCTCTACTCGCTGACGAAGTACGTGGGCGGCCACTCCGACCTCATCGCGGGCGCGGCGCTCGGCTCGAAGGAGCTGATGAAGCCCGTCCGCCTGCTGCGGTCGGCCATCGGCACCCAGCTCGACCCGCATTCCTGCTGGATGATCGGCCGCTCCCTCGAGACCCTCGCCCTGCGCATGAGCGCGGCGAACCGCAACGGCGAGATCGTCGCCAGGTTCCTGAGCGAGCACCCCAAGGTCGCGAAGGTCCACCACCTGGCCTACCTGCCGGAAAACTCGCCCGCGAAGCGCGTCTACGATGCCCAGTGCACGGCGCCCGGATCCACCTTCTCCTTCGACGTGAAGGGCGGCGAGGCGGAGGCCTTCAAGGTGCTCAACGCCCTGCAGGTCTTCAAGCTGGCGGTGAGCCTGGGCGGCACGGAATCGCTCATCTCGCACCCGGCCTCGACCACCCATTCCGGCGTGCCGAAGGAAACCCGCGACCGTCTCGGCGTCACCGATGCCACCATCCGCGTCTCCATCGGCATCGAGCATCCGGACGACCTGGTGGCGGACCTGTCGCAGGCCCTGGCGACGCTCGGGTAGTTCGACCGGCCCGCCCCGCCGGATCCCGGGCTTCCTCGGGAGCGAGACACGCATCCCGCTCCCGTTTTCCCGCCGTCGTTCCGGGGCCGCGAGGCGGAACCCGGAACCGATGGGGCCGGGGATGCGGGAGAGGGCGCACGGCTGCCCATGTCTTGCGCTAACTGCTTCGAAATGCGCGCATCTTTCCCTTGCGCGCGCGTCTGCCTTCCTCCCATGATTGAGGGGAATCGGACGGAGACGATGGCAGCCGCGATCAACCTGCAAGCCTACCAGGAACCCATTCTCTTCCTCGCAACGGCAGGCATTGTCGTTCCCCTGTTCCACCGGCTCCGGGTCAGCCCGGTTCTCGGGTACCTGGCGGCGGGAATGCTGCTCGGCCCGTTCGGACTGGGCCGTCTCGTGCCCGCCCATCCGTGGATCGACTGGATCACCTTCACCAACCCGGAAGGTACGTCCCACATCGCCGAGTTCGGCGTGGTGTTCCTGCTCTTCACCATCGGGATCGAGCTGTCCTGGCAGCGCCTTCGTACCCTGCGGCGCCTGGTGTTCGGCTTCGGCTCCCTCCAGGCGATCCTCTGCGCCGCCGCCCTCGGCGCCCTGGCGTTCCATCTCGTCGGCAGCGTCGCCGGAGCGATCCTCGTCGGCCTGGCGCTCGCCCTCTCCTCCACCGCCATCGTCATTCCCGTCATCGCCGAGCAGAAGCGGCTGAACACGCCGGTCGGGCGGGCGAGCTTCTCCGCCCTGCTCTTCCAGGACCTCGCCGTGGCGCCGATCCTGTTCACCATCGCGGTCCTCGACGCGGACAAGCCGGAGATCACGACCGCTTCCCTCGCCTGGGCGCTCCTGCAGGCGGTTCTTGCCCTCGGGGCCATCGTCGGTCTCGGGCGCCTGGTGCTGCGTCCGTTCTTCCAGCTCGTCTCCGCCACCAAGAGTCCGGAACTCTTCATGGCCGCCTGCCTGCTCGTGGTCCTGGTCACGAGCCTGGTCGCCGCGGCGAGCGGGCTTTCCATGGCGCTCGGCGCTTTCCTGGCCGGGGTGCTCCTGTCGGAGACCGAGTACCGGCGGGCGGTGGACGTGACGATCCAGCCCTTCAAGGGCCTGCTGCTCGGCGTCTTCTTCGTATCCGTGGGCATGAGCCTCGATCCCATGCGCCTCCTGGAGGCTCCCGCCCTCATCCTCGCCGTCGCGGCGGCGACCATCGCCGTGAAGGCGCTCCTGATCGCCCTCCTCGCCCGGCCCTTCGGCCTGAGCGCGCCGGACGCCGTCGAGACCGGGCTCCTCCTCGGCCCGAGCGGCGAGTTCGGCCTCGTGATCCTCGGCAGCGCCGTCGGCGCGGGCCTCGTTCCGGCCGGGATCGGCCAGAACCTCCTTGTCGTCACCACGCTCACCATGGTCGCGATCCCGCTCCTCGCGCGCCTCGGCCGCCGCCTCAGCCGGCGGCTGGAGCTGAGGCGCCCGCTCGACCCCGAGCTGACGGTCATGCCCGCCCCGGCCGAGCCGGGCCGCGTCATCGTCGCCGGATACGGACGCGTCGGCCAGCTCGTCGGCGACATGCTGGAACGGCACAAGGTGCCCTACGTGGCCATCGACATGGATCCCGTCCGCGTCGCCGCCGAGCGCCGCGCCGGGCGGCCGGTCTATTTCGGGGACGGGTCCTATCCCGAGCTGCTGCGGGCCTGCGGAATCGAGCAGGCCCGGGCCCTCGTCATCACCCTGGACGCGCCGAGCGCCATCGAGGGCGTCGTGAGCGCGGCCCGGAGGGAACGCCCGGACATCACCATCGTGTCCCGGGCGCGGGACGCGCGGCACGCGGCGGAGCTCTACAGGCGCGGCGTGGACGATGCTGTGCCGGAGACCATCGAGGCCTCCCTCCAGCTCAGCGAGGCGGTTCTCAGCGACATCGGCGTGCCCATGGGCCTCGTGATCGCCTCGATCCACGAGCGCCGGGACGAGTTCCGCGCCCTTCTCAAGGAAAGCAGCGTCAGGCGCGGCCAGGACAGGACGGAGTTCCGCGCCCGGCGGACGGTGGGGAAGGCCGCACCGGCGGCAGCGGCCGGCCCGGGCGAGACCGCGGGCCGGGCGAGACCGTGACGCGGCCGGCGATTGCCGCTTGACCTCGCCCGCCGTTGCCGGACACTGGCGCCATGTTCCTGAACTTCTTCACAGAGCTGCGCGCCGCCAGGGTCCCCGTCTCCCTGCGGGAGTACCTGTCCTTCCTGGAGGCGCTGGACGAGGACCTCGCCGACAAGAAGGTGGAGGAGTTCTACTATCTGTCCCGCGCCTGCCTCGTGAAGGACGAGCGCCACTACGACCGCTTCGACCAGGTCTTCGGCCAGGTCTTCAAGGGGCTGGAGACCCTGGGCCGCGCCATGGAGGAGGAGGCGGCGATCCCGGAGGAATGGCTGCGCCGGCTCGCGGAGCGCTACCTCACCGAGGAGGAGAAGCGCCAGATCGAGGCGATGGGCTGGGAGAAGCTCTGGGAAACGCTCCGGCAGCGCCTGAAGGAGCAGCAGGGGCGGCACCAGGGCGGGAACAAGTGGATCGGCACCGCCGGCACCTCTCCCTACGGCGCCTACGGATACAACCCGGAGGGGGTCCGCATCGGCCAGGAGGGGAACCGGAACTTCCGCGCGGTGAAGGTGTGGGATCGCCGCGAGTTCAAGGATTTCGACGACAGCGTCGAGCTTGGCGTCCGCAACATGCGCCTCGCCCTGCGGCGGCTGCGCCGCTTCGCCCGCACCGGCGCGCCGGAGGAGCTCGACCTCGACGAGACGATCCACGAGACCGCCCACAGGGGCTATCTCGACGTGCGCCTCCGCCCCGAGCGCCGGAACGCGGTGAAGGTGCTCCTGTTCCTCGACGTCGGCGGCTCCATGGACTGGCACGTGGAGGCGGCGGAGGAGCTGTTCTCGGCCGCGCGGCTCGAGTTCAAGCACTTCGAGCACTTCTACTTCCACAACTGCGTGTACGAATATCTCTGGAAGGAGAACCGCCGCCGCTTCGAGGAGCGGATCCCGACCCTCGACGTCATCCGCACCTATCCCGCCGACTACCGCGCGGTCTTCGTGGGCGACGCCTCCATGAGCCCCTACGAGATCAAGATGCCCGGCGGCTCGGTCGAGCACTGGAACGAGGAGCCCGGCCAGGTGTGGCTGGAGCGGATCCTGAACCACTTCCCCCGCGCGGTCTGGCTCAACCCCGTGCCGCGGCCCCAATGGGGCTACACGCAGTCCATCGCGCTCCTGCGCCAGATCTTCTCCGACCGCATGTTCCCCCTCACCCTCGAGGGCATCGACCAGGCGATGCGGGAGCTGGTGCGCTGACGCCCGTGTCCTTGCTCCGAATGACCCTTTGTTCCGCATGACGCTTCGCTACGAACACAGCCCCCGCCCCGTGGGCGGACCGATCTCCTTCACCCTCAAGGGCGAAAGGCTGACCGTCGATTCCGGCCGCAAGGTGCACGAGGTGAGCCTCGGAGCGGTCGAGACGGTGCGCATGACCTACGAACCGGGACGCTTCGGGCAGAAGGTGTACCGCACCCGCATTCGCATGCAGGACGGCAGGACCTTCGCCTTCTCCTCCCTGACGTGGCGGAGCCTCGTCGAGGCGCGGAGCCAGCCGGAGGAGTACCGGCGCTTCGCCCGGGGCCTGTTCTCCGCAATCGCCGGGGCGAACCCGCAGGCGCGGTTCGTGGCCGGCAAGAGCCGGCCCGTCTGGGTCGCCACCGCCGCGCTGACCCTGGCCTCGCTCCTGGCGATGGCCTATCTCGTCTGGCGCGCGCTGCAGATGAACGCGACCGGCATCGCTCTCCTCGGAGGACTCTTCGCGCTCGTCGGCATCTGGCAGCTCGAGCCCCTGGTGAGGCTCAACCGGCCCCGCCCCTTCAGCCCGGACGCGCCGCCCGAGGAACTGATGCCGCAAGGGTCGTGACGCCCGCCGTAGCGCTTGCGGCGTCGATGCGTGCACGCCCCGCTGTCATTCCGGGACGCCGCAGGCGAGCCCGGAAGCCATTGCGCCGGCGTTGCCGAACGGAAAAACATGAGCCGCCGCGCCCTGTCCGGCTCCGACGGCCGTTATGGATTCCGGGTTCTCGCTCCGCTCGCCCCGGAATGACAGAGCCGTATCGGAATGGCGGGCGCGATTACGCGCGCACCACCAGTACCGAGCACCTGGCGTGGCGCACGATGGTGGAGGCGTTGGAGCCGAGGAGGTAGGTGGCCATGCTCGGCCGGTGGGAACCGACGACGATGAGGTCCGTCCCGGTCTTCTCCGCCTCGCTCAGCACCTCGCCGTAGGTCGAGCCGAGCCGCACCACCGCCGACACCCGGTCGGAGGGCAGGTTCACGGTCGCCGCAACATCGGCGAGCTTGCGCTCCGCGTCGCTCTGCTGCTCCTCGTCGAATGTCGGCGGCACGAACTCCATGTAGGTCACCGGCACCACGGAGCGCACGTAGATGAGGCGGATGGTGCCGTCCGACGCCTGGGCCAGCTCCACGGCCCGGTCGATGGCAGGCCTGGCGGCTTCGACTTCGGCGAGGTCGACGGGGACGAGGATCGTCTTGAACATGGAGGCTCCCTCTCGCGCGCCGCCGCTCGATCCCGGGCGGCGCGGCTGGCGAGAGGATTTAGCGCAGCTTGGCCGGAAAGCCCAACCGAAAGGTGGCGCGGCCGTCGCAGGGCAGGTCAGCCCTGACGGATCGGCGTGCGGACCACGAGCCCGTCGAGCTCGGGCCTGACGCGGATCTGGCAGGACAGGCGCGAGTTCGGGCGCACGTCGTAGGCGAAGTCCAGCATGTCCTCCTCCATCGGCTGCGGCGAGCCCGTCGCCGCCTCCCACTCCTCGTCCACGTAGACGTGGCAGGTGGCACAGGAGCAGGCGCCGCCGCACTCGGCCTCGATGCCGGGAATGCCGTTGCGGACGGCGGCCTCCATCACCGTCGACCCCTCCTCGGCCTCGACCGTCCGGGCCGTGCCCTCGGGGTCGATGAACGTGATCTTCACCATTGCGGACCTCTGACTGACGGCGCATATTTAATGGAGCGGAAAGGGAAAAACGAGCCGCTGTCGGAAGCGTCCCGCCGTTATCCTGCCGCAATTTGCCCGGCACAGCTGGTTACTGAGCCGTTAACGACGTTCGCAAGAGGCGGGGGACGTCGGGTTTCCATCCATCGGCCCGGCAGCTAGACTTACTTGGTAAATGGCAGGTTACCGAACGTAAGACTCGAAAGGGTTTTACGGCTCGGGCGAAGCGCTTGCACGGACGTTATCATCTGCGCTGCCGGCAGCTTCGACCACCGTCTGTTGCGTCACGAGGGCGATCATGGCGACCGAGAAGAAGAAGATGAAAGATCCGGCCGAAGCGGCCTTGTCCGCCGTCGAGCAGGCATTGAACCTGGACGACGCGCTGCCGACGTCTCCCGAACGGTCGCAGGCAACCCCTGAAGAGCCGCGCCTGCCCGATATCGACGATCACGACTTCACGAAGGGCCCGTTCGCGAGCCTCGACACCGAGATCTCCACGGATACGGCGGACATCCGCGATCCTAAACTGGAGGAAGCGCCCCGCTCCGGCTTCGTCGCCCCCGACCGCAGCGCCGTCGCCAACGACGACCGGCAGAATGTCGGCGTCATGCTCCAGGCCCTCCAGGTCCGCCCCTCCGGACGCCCCTATGCCTTCGCCTTCCTGGCCTCTCTCCTGTGGCTCGGCGGCGCCGCCTTCCTGCTCTACTCGCAGGGCATCGCCACGCCCGAGCAGCTGCTGGCCGCCTACACCGTGCCGCAGCTCTCCGTCGCCGGCGCGGTTCTGGCCGCGCCCATCCTCCTCTTCTTCATCGCGGCCATGCTCACCGTCCGCTCGCAGGAGATGAAGCAGGTCGCGCGCGCGGTCGGCGAGGTCGCCGTGCGCCTCGCCCAGCCCGAGAGCTTCTCGACCGATGCGGTGCTCTCCGTGTCCCAGGCGGTCCGCCGCGAGGTGGCCGCGGTCGGCGACGGCGTCGAGCGCGCGCTCGCCCGCGCCGGCGAGCTCGAAACCCTCGTGCGCAGCGAAATCTCCACCCTGGAGCGCGCCTATTCCGACAACGAGATCCGCATCCGCTCGCTCATCGACGAGCTGGTGACGCAGCGTGAGGCGATCGTCTCCAATGCGGAGCGGGTCCGCAGCGCCATCACCGGCTCGCAGCAGAGCCTGACCCAGGAACTCGAGGCGGCGGCCGAACGGGTCGTCTCGTCCGTGCACGGGGCGGGCGACCGCGTCACCCATTCCCTCCAGGAGCGGGGCGAGCAGATCACCCAGGCCCTCGGTCGCGCCGGGGAGCGCGTGGTCGAGGAAATGGCGAACCGCGGCGTCGAGCTGGTGGATCGCCTGTCCGGCACGAGCGAGGACATCAAGTCGGGCATCGCCGAGGTCGGCACCCGCATCACGACCGCTCTCGAAAGCAAGGCGCAGGACATCACCGGGGCGTTCGAGCGCACCGGAGACGTGCTCACCCGCCACCTGCAGGACGGCGCGAGCCAGGTGACGCGCACCCTCGCGGAGACCGGCCGCGGCGTCATCGAGGCCCTCGCCCAGCAGGGCAACGACGTGCGCGAGGCCTTCGAGCAGACCGCCCGCAGCCTGGAGGACAGCTTCGCGCAGCGCGGCGCCGAGATCACCGAGAAGCTCGCCGCCACCGGCGGCGTCATCGCGGACGACATCAGCGCCCGCACGGCCGAGATGCGCGACCAGATCGCCGCAGCGGGCACCGCCGTGGGCGAGGAGATCGTCCTGCGCGGCAACGCGGTCCGCGAGCAGCTTGCCGCGACCGGCAGCTCCATCGTCGAGGGATTGACCGGCAGCAGCGCCGCCCTGCGCACCGAGCTCGCCAGCACCACCTCCGCCTTCCTGGAGGAGATGTCCGGCCGGGGCCGCACCCTGCGCGAGCAGCTCGCCTCCACGGGCAGCGAGGTCGTGGAGGAGATCGTGGTCCGCGGCAACGAGTTCCGGGAACGGCTCGCGACGACCGCGGCCGACGTCACCCGCGAAATCTCCCTGCGCGGCAGCGAGGTGCGCGAGCAGCTCGAAGGCGCGGTGCGCCTCGCCGACGAGGCCATCGGCACCCGGGTGGAAGACCTCGCCGCCCGCCTCGAGACCGCCAGCCAACGCGTCAGCGATACGGTCACGGTCCGGGGCGAGGCCTTGGAGAACACCCTCTCGGCGACGGGCGAGCGCATCGCGGCCCTCATGGGCGCGAAGGTGGATGCCTTCCAGTCCGAGTTCGAAACCCGGGGCCAGCAGTTCTCCGAGATTCTCGGCCGCCATGCGGAGGAGGCGCAGACCCGCCTCGCCGGCACGGGCAAGGACATCGTCCTCGCCATCGCCACCCAGGGCGCGCGCGTCAACGAGGCCCTCAACCGCACGGCCGAGAACCTCACCCAGACCGTCGAGACCCGCAGCCGCCAGATGGAGGAGACCCTCGGCACCCGCCTGGCCGCCTTCGAGGACGTGATGAACCGCGGCGGCGACGTGGCCGAGCGCATCTCCCGCGACGTGGGCAGCCTGACCGAGACGATCAGCGGCCGCTTCGAGGAGATGGACCGCCTCATCACCGTCCAGGGCCGCGCCCTCGCCGAAACCTTCTCCGAGCGCACCCGCGAGGCCACGGGGACGATCGAGACCCGCCTCACCGCCTTCGAGGAGCACGCCTCCCGCCGGGTTTCCGAGATCGCGACCAGCTTCGACACCATCGTCGAGCGGGTGGACCAGGCCCTCGGCGCCCGCGCCTCCGCCCTCAACGAGGCCCTCGTCGTCCGCACCGGAGAGATGGCCCGGGTCATGGCCGAGGGCGGCCGCGACGTGGCGAACTCCCTGCAGGCGCGCATGGACGAGATCGGCCAGGCCCTCGCTGCGAAGAGCAATGCCATCGCCGAGACCCTCGCCGGCAGGGCCGACCAGATCGGCGAGACGCTGGGCAACCGCGCCGCGCGGATCAACGAGACCCTCGGCACCCGCGCCGAGGAGATCGCCTCGACCCTCGACCAGCGCGTCTCCGCCTTCGAGGACCGGGTGGTCAACCGCCTCTCCGGCGTCGCGGAGGCCATCGAGGACAGGAGCCAGGCCGTTCTCGGCACGCTCGGCAACCGCATCGGCGAGATCCGCGAGATCTTCGACACGCAGGGCACATCGCTCGTGGAGAACCTCAGCGAGCGCGGCGGCGCGATCAGCAACGAGATCGCGACCGTCAGCCGCACGGCCCTGCGCGACCTGGAGGAGCGCAGCAACGCGGTCGTCGACAGCCTGCAGGAGCGCAGCAGCGCCATGCTCGCCTCCCTCCAGGAGCGCACGATGGAGCTGACCGCGTCCTACGCCCAGTCCACCGAGGCCCTGCGGACCGCCATCGAGCAGGGCACGGAGCGCAGCGTCTCGACCCTCGTGGAGACCAACGAGCGCCTGCGCGGCGAGCTGACGGACGTCCTCGGGCGCCTTCAGGATGCCAACCGCCTGCTCCAGCAGGTGGCGGCGAGCGCCAGCGGCAACCTGGGCGCCATCGAGGACGGCCTCTCCAGCCGCGTCCAGCAGATCGAGAGCCTCCTCTCCGAGATCGCCGCCCAGACGGGTCGCGCATCCGATCAGGTGGCCGACCAGGTCGAGGCCCTGCGCTCCGTCTCGTCGGGCGCGATTCAGCAGGCCACCGACCTGGCCTATGCCCTGGAGCAGCGCGGCCGCGCCCTCACCGACGGCGTCCGTGCGCAGATCCAGGCTCTCAACGAGGCGGCCGCCTCCCTCGAGCAGGCGGAAACGCGGGTCAATTCCGCCCTCGCCGGCCGCGAGGCCGCGCTCGCCGACCTCCTGTCGCGCATCAACGCCCGCTCGGAGGAGCTCGAGTCCGTCACCCGCTCCTTCTCCTCCCTGGTGGAGGGCTCCCTCCAGAACGCCGAGGCGAAGGCCCGGCAGGTCGGCGCGATCCTGGCCGAGACGGCCCAGGCGACCACCCAGGTCATCGGCGAGCAGTTCGAGCGCATCCGCACCTCCAGCGGTGCCGAAGGCGAGCGCACGGCGGCAGCCCTGCGCACCGCCTACGAGCAGGCCGCCGCCGAGATGGCGGAAGCCCTCAACGCCGCGACCGCGAAGTTCCGCGACACCATGGGCGAGCTGCGCGGCATGACGGGCCAGATCCAGCGGGAGCTGGAGGCCACCCGCGCGGAGCTCCGCCGCGGCGTCGTCGAGCTGCCCCAGGAGACCCAGGAGACCACCGCGCAGATGCGCCGGGTCGTGGCCGACCAGATTAAGGCCCTGAACGAGCTCTCCGCCCTGGTCTCCCGGTCGAGCCGGGTGGTCGACGCGGTCCCGGCGGCGCAGGCGCGCCGGGCCGGCGAGGCCTCGGTCGCCGCCATGGCGGCGGTGGTCGAGCAGCGCCCGGCGCCCGCCCCCACCGTCGCCCGGCAGCCGGAGGCCAAGCCGGCGCCGGCGCCCGCTCAGGTCCAGGCCCCAGCGGCGCCCGTGCCCCCTGCCCCCGCTCCGGCCGCGCCCCTTCGCCAGGCGCCCCCCGCCGCCGAGCGGCCCGCGCCCCGGCGCGAGGAGCCCGCAAGGGAGGCGATGCGCGGCGGCGGATGGCTGTCCGACCTCCTCAACCGCGCCTCGCGGGACGAGCAGGCCGAGCCCGCGCGCGCCGGACGCCCGGACCGCTCCCGGCTGAACAGCCTGGAATCCCTCGACTCGATCTCCGTCGACATCGCCCGCATGATCGACCACGACGCGGCGGTGGAGCTGTGGGACCGCTACCGGCGCGGCGAGCACAACGTGTTCACCCGCAGGCTCTACACGCTCCAGGGCCAGCAGACCTTCGACGAGATCCGCCGCAAGTATCAGCGGGATCCGGAGTTCAAGCAGACGGTCGACCGCTACGTGGAGGAGTTCGAGCGCCTGCTCGCGGAGGTCTCCCGCGACGACCGGGACTCCATGCTGACCAAGACCTACCTGACCTCGGAAACGGGCAAGGTCTACACGATGCTGGCTCATGCCAGCGGCCGGTTCGGCTGAGCCGGACAGCCCCCCTGAAGCCTTTCGGAAACGCGGCCTCCGGGCCGCGTTTTTCGTTGCCCGTCGACGGGCCCTGCCCTCGGATCATGACCTCGGACGTCATCGACCGCCCGCCGGGGCTCCTCCATGGTTCTCCTGCCCGAACGACCGGGCGGAACGAGCCAGGAGACCTCTCATGTCCGACGCAGCCACACGCGCAGCCGCCCTGCCCGCCTATGCCATCGGCCACCTGCGCAATGTCCTCATGGGGCCGGAGATCGTGGAATATCTCGAGAGGATCGACGCCACGCTCGCGCCTTTCGGCGGGCGGTTCCTCATTCACGGAGGGATCCCGGAAACGGTGGAGGGCACCTGGGACGGGGCCCTCGTGGTCATCGCCTTCCCCGACATGGAGCGGGTGCGCGCCTGGTACGCCTCGCCCGAATACCAGGCGATCCTGCGCCTGCGGACCGACCGTTCGGAATCGACCGTGGTCTTCTACGAGGGAGTGCCCGGAGACCACCGCGCGACGGACGTGCTGACGTGCTAGAGGGGGTTTGCGCTTCGATGGAATCGCGCTCCGCTCCGAGGTCCTGGGTTTGCCGCATTTTCGGACGGACCCGGAAGGCCGCGTCAGCGAAAGCCGGTTCCCACCTCTCCTGATAATGCTCTGGGAAAGCCGGGAGCCGGCCCTCCGCCCCAGCAGGCGCTTCAGGCCGGGGGGATGCTGGCGGTCTGGCCGACCTCCTCGCGCCGAGGGAGGCGGCTCGTGCTGACCCAGCGCACGATGTCGAGCATCACGATGGAGAGCGCCTCGTCGAGCCCCCGCGCCGCATTGGCCGCGTCCACGGCGGCGACCGGGACCTGCGCCCGGAAGATGCGGCCGTTGACGATGCGTCCGTTCGCGTCGTTCACGATTTTCACGGCGATCTCGACCACGGCCTCGTTGCCGGGCGTCGCGACCTCGAAGCGCCGCAGTTCGGACACCAGCTGCACGTCGGCGACCGCGCCGCTGCTCGGGCGCGACACGCCCCGGATCTGGGACGCGTTCTCGAAGGTGTTGATCAGGCGCGTCTGGATGAGCCGGGGCAGGTTGTCGGCCCACTGCCCGCCCCCGAGGAAGGTGATGGTGCCGGAGGCGTCCTTCACGATGATCTGCTGGGTCGAGAGGGCCTGCAGGGCGGCGGGCTCGTTGACCAGCACCTGCACGCCGGAGGCGCCCCTGATCCGGGTGGTCGGCGCGGAGAGGTCGTAGGTCGTCGGCGCGGGCCCGGAGGAGCAGGCGGCCGCCACCATCGCGAGGACCACGACCGGCGAGAGGCGCAGGAGGGACCGGACCCGGTCCGTGGGGGTGGGGAGCACGGAGGACCTGTACATTCGGATCAGAGCTTAGCGGCGGCCATTGTATTCGGGCAGGTTGGGACGGCCACCGAAAATAAACTGCTGTGGATTACGCTCGATGCTGCGCACCGCGCGGCTGATGTCGTTGAGGGTCTTGCGCCCCTCCACGGCCAGCGCCTCGTACTCGCGCAGGCCCGAATCCGTGAAGCGGCCGAGGCCCGTGAGAACGCCGGTGGTGCGTTCGTTCAGGTTGTCCGCCAGCTCGCGGACGGAGGTCGCGGCCTCCTTGATGGTCTCGAAGGCGCTCTTGCCCTCCTCGCCCGAGGCGGAGCCGAGGAACTTCTCGGCGGCCACGAGCACTGCGTCGATCCGGTCGGCGGACTTGTTGAGCTTCTCCGTGATGGAGCGCGCCTCCTGGATCGCCTTGTCCACGTCCGCGCTGCGGCGGCTGAGGGTCTGGGTGAAAACGTCCACGTTGTCCACCGTGCGCCCGACCTTCGCCGGGTCGATGGCCTTCGTCAGCCTGGTGATGTCGTCGAGGGCGGTGTCGAGCTTAGGCGCCGCGTCGTTGAGCCGGGCGACGAGGCTCGCCGCGTCGCGCAGGGCGTCGTTGATGTCCTTGCGACTCTCGCTCAGGCCCTGCGTGAAGTTGTCCACGTTCTCGACGATGCGGGCCACGCGCTGGCGGTCGACGGAGCGGACCACCTCGTCGAGATTGGTGGCGAGGGTCTCGAGCTTCTCCGCCAGAGGACCGACCTTCTCGGCCGCCTGGCCGACCTGGGCGAGGAAGCGGTCGATGCCCTCCGCATTCTCGCCGAGGGCTTGGGAGAACCGCTCCACGTTCTGGACCGTCCGGTTGATGGCCCCCTCGTTGTCGGAGATCACGCGCCCGACGCGCTCCAGCACGTCGTCCGCGCGCCGGGCGATGGTGCGGGCCGTCTCGATCAGGTCCTGGAAGTCCGAACGGTCGGCGAAGATCGTCGGCAGGGGCTGCCCCGGGCCGGCCACCAGCTGGGGCGAGCCCGGCTCGCCCCCCGAGAGCGCGATGGTCGCGACGCCGGTGAGGCCCTGGTACTCGAGCCGGGCCCGGGTGTCGGTGCGGATCGGGGTGTTGTTGTCCACCTGGACGATGGCGACGACCCGGCGCGGGTCCTCGGGCAGCAGGCTGATGTCGGTGACCTCCCCGACCCTGAGGCCGTTGAAGGACACCGTGGACCCCTTGGAAAGGCCCGACACGGAGCCGGAGAAGACGATGCGGATGGCCTGGCGCGTCTGGCCGCGGTCGCCGCCGGAGAACCAGTAGACGAAGCCGAACCCCGCCGCGATCACCGCCAGCGTGAACAGCCCGATCAATGCGTAATTCGCGCGCGTTTCCATCACAAACCTTAAGCGTCGCCGGCCAGGACCGCGCGGGCCCGTTTCCCGTGAAAATAGGCGCGGAGCCAAGGATGGTCCGATGCGAGCATCGCCTCGATGGGCCCTTCCGCCAGGATCTTGCCCTCCCCAAGGGCCGCGATTCGGTCGCAGACCGTGTGAAGGCTGTCGAGATCATGGGTTACCATGAATACGGTGAGCCCCAAAGTCCGCTGCAGGGTCGCGATCAGCTCGTCGAACTCCCCCGCGCCGATGGGGTCGAGGCCGGAGGTCGGCTCGTCCAGGAAGACGATATCCGGGTCGAGGGCCAGGGCGCGTGCGAGCGCCGCGCGCTTGATCATGCCCCCCGAGAGCTCCGAGGGAAGCTTGTCCGCGGCATCCGGCTTGAGGCCGACCATCTCGATCTTGAGCATGGCAAGCTCGTCGAGGAGCCGCTCCGACAGGTTCAGATATTCCCGCATCGGCACCTGGACGTTCTGCTTCACCGTGAGGGCCGAGAACAGGGCCCCCTGCTGGAACAGCACGCCCCAGCGCCGCTCCAGGAGCCGCCGTTCGGAGGGAGACAGCTCGTCGAGGTTCTGGCCCAGGACCTCGATGGTCCCGGCCCGCTTGGGCACGAGGCCGAGGATCGCGCGGGTGAGGACGGACTTGCCCTGGCCCGAGGCGCCGACGAAGCCCAGGATCTCGCCCCGGTACACGTCGAGGTCGAGGCCCTTGAGGATGGTCTTCTCGCCGAAGCCGACCTCGACGCCGCGGACGCGGATGACGACTTCCCGGTTCTCGGCCGAAGGGGGGCGCCGCGTGTCCATGCTCAGTACCTGATCGCCGCGAAGAACATGGCAAAGAGGCCGTCGAGAACGATGACCATGAAGATGGCCTTCACCACCGAGGAGGTCACGTGCCGGCCCAGGGACTCGGCGGACCCGGCCACCGCCACCCCCTCCAGGGTCGCGATGATGCCGATGACCAGGGCCATGAAGGGGGCCTTGATGATGCCGACGAAGAACGTGTTCAGCGCCAGCGCCGCCTTGAGGCGGGAGAGATAGACGTCGGGGCTGATGTCCCCGTAGAGCCAGGCGGTGATGCCGCCCCCGGTGAGCGCCGCGATGGAGGAGATGAAGGTGAGCAGCGGCAGCCCGATCACCAGGGCGAGGATGCGCGGCACGATGAGCACCTCGATGGGGTCGAGCCCCATGACGCGCAGTGCATCGATCTCCTCCCGCATCTTCATGGAGCCGATCTCGGCCGTGAAGGCCGACCCGGACCGGCCGGCCACCATGATCGAGGTGAGCAGCACGCCGAGCTCGCGCAGGACCAGGATCCCGATCAGGTCGACCACGAAGGGCGTCGCGCCGAAGCGCTGGAGCTGGAAGATGCCCTGCTGCGCGATGATGCAGCCGACGAGGAACGAGATCAGGACGATGATGGGCACGCCGCGATAGGCGATCTGCTCCATCTGGTTGACCACCGCGGTTCCGCGGAAGCGGCGCGGGTTGAGGACCACGCGGACGAGGGCCGAGACCAGCTCGCCCAGGAAGGCGACGCCGTCGATGAGGTCCTTCCCGGCACCGTGGACGGTCTTGCCCACGTCCACCAGGAAATCCATGACCTTGGACCGCCTGACGACCTTCTGCTCCTGGAAGCCGCGATAGGCGACCTCGTCCAGCAGGATCTGCTGCTCGGACGAGGCGTTGGCGAAATCGGCGGTGAGTCCCCGCTCCCCCAGCTCGTGGCGGGTCCTGTCGAGCACCCAGGCGCCCAGGGTGTCGAGGCGTCCCACCTGGCCGAGATCGATGATGACGCGATGATAGTCCGCGCCGGCCGCGATCTCCGCCGCCAGCGACTCCACCCGCGCGGAGTTCTCGGCGATCCAGTGCCCGGCGAGCCTCGCCGTCACCTGGTCGCCGGCTCCTTCGATTTCGACTTGCGGCTCTTGAGCCAAGATGCTCTGCGCCACGATCATCCTTCCGGCACCGATTCCGTTTGGTGATAGCGTGTCGCCAAGGCACAAGTCGAGCCGAAGTTAAGAAAAGAGGCCAGAATGCGTCAGTTGACCGTCACCGTGGACCGGTTCCCCATCGCCGGAAAGTTCACCATTGCCCGCGGATCGCGGACCGAGGCCGTGGTGGTCACGGCGACGATCCGGGAGGACGGGGCGACGGGCCGGGGCGAATGCGTGCCCTACGCCCGCTACGGGGAGACCGTCGAAGGGGTGGCGGCGGCCATCGAGGCCCTGAGGCCGCAGATCGAGGCCGGCATGACCCGGGAGGCGCTCCAGGCCGCCATGCCCGCGGGCGCGGCCCGCAACGCCCTCGACTGCGCCCTGTGGGACCTGGACGCCAAGCGCTCGGGCGTCCGCGCCCACGTGACCGCGGGCGTGACCCGGTGGCCCGCCGCGACCACCGCCTACACCATCAGCCTCGACACGCCGGAGGCCATGGCCGAGGCGGCCGCGAAGGCGGCGGACCGGCCGATCCTGAAGGTGAAGTTCGGCGCTCCCGGCGGAGACCTGGAGCGGATCGCCGCCGTCCGCCGGGCCGCTCCCGGGGCGACCCTCATCGCCGACGCCAACGAGGGCTGGACCGAGGACAACCTCGCCGCGCACTTCGCCGCCTGCGCGGAGGCGGGCTTCGCCCTCGTGGAGCAGCCTCTCCCGGCCGCGAACGACGGTTTTCTGGGGAAGGTCTCCCGCCCGGTCGCGATCTGCGCCGACGAGAGCGTCCACGACCGGGCGAGCCTCGACCGGCTGGTCGGGCTCTACGACGCAGTGAACATCAAGCTCGACAAGACGGGCGGCCTCACCGAGGCGCTCGCCCTGGCCGACGCGGCGCAGGAGCGCGGCTTCTCGCTCATGATCGGCTGCATGGTCGGCACATCGCTGGCCATGGCGCCGGCCCTGGTGCTCGCGCCCCGCGCCCGCTTCGTGGACCTCGACGGCCCGCTCCTTCTCGCGCAGGACCGCGAGCCCGGCCTGAGGTACGAGGGCAGCGTCGTCTACCCGCCGGAACCGGCCCTCTGGGGCTGAGCCTTCAGCATCCGCCCGGCGGCGAAGGTGAGGAGGAAGCCCGCGGCGCCGAGCGGCGCCATGGCCGCGAACACGGCCGCCCCGGCCTCCTTGTAGATCATCCCGCTGGCGATGGTGGAGGCGGCGGTGAACAGGGCCGCGAGGGAGCCGTAGATGCCCTGGGCGCGGCCCTTGGCGTGGGGCGGAGCCAGGGCGGTCAGAGCCGCCATGGCGCCGATGTGCGATGCGCCGAAGGTAAGGCTGTGGAGGGTCTGGAGACCGAGCGTCACGGCCGGCCCGGGATGCAGGGACATCATGCCGAACCGGAACGTCGCGGCGGCGGATCCGATCAGGATCAGGCCCAGGCCCGACGTGCGGCCGACCGCGCTGCCGAGCATCATGAACACGACGATCTCCGCGATCACGCCGGCCGCCCAGAAATAGCCGATGACCGAATCCGCGAAGCCCTGGGACTGCCAGTAGATGCTGGCGAAGGCGTTGAGCGCCCCGTGGGCGCCCTGCGTCATCGCCGCGCCGATCATGACGAGCCACAGCACGAGGGGCAGCCCCGCGGCGGACGCCGCCTGCCGATCGTCCTTCGACGGCCGGTCCGCCCCGTGCGCCGGGACGGCGGCCAGGGTCGCGCCGATCCCGAGAAGGGGGATGACCGTGAGGGCGACGGGGATCGCGTCGGCGCCGAACGCGCCGACCAGATAGCCGGCGACGATGTTGGCGACGAAGAACGAGATCGAGCCCCAGCCCCGGAGGCGGCCGTAATGGAGACCCGGGTCGCGCTGCACGGCAACCGTGGTCACGAGGTCGTTGCCCGGGATCACTGCCGCCTGGGCCACCGCCACGAGGCCGACGAGGCCGACGATGACGATGTCGTTCGTCGCGAGCAGGAGGAGCGGGAAGACCGCCATCTGCCCCAGATGGCTCGCAAGCAGCAGCCGGCGCGGCCCGAATGAGCGGTCGGCGAGGCTCAGCAGCGGGGCGGTGGCGAGGATCCTCACCACGATGGGAATCGCCACCACGATCCCGATCAGCGCCGGGTCCAGGTCGCGGCTTTTCAGCCAGAGGGGGAAGAACGGGAGGTAGAAGCCGTGGCTGAAGAAACTCGCGGCATGGAGGGCCGAAAGGCGGATTGCGGCGGCGGACGGGAGCGAGGGCACGGCGTAAGGTCGTTGATAACGTTAAGGAAGGCCTTGAGCCGCCCCCGGCTTTCGAAACACTGAAGGCGTCGAGAATCGGAGGTCGAGGCCGCGAATGGGTGCCACCATGCCGGATGAAGAGCCGCCCGTCACGTTCGGTCCCGGGGATTACGAGGCCATCGAGGCGGCGGTCATGGAAACGACCCGCGGACGCTGGTTCCTGAGGGAGTACGCCCGGCGGAACCGCACCGCGGACACGGAAGCGGTCCTGGCGGCGGTGGCGCGCCTCGAGAAGAAGATCGCCGACGAGTCGACGGCCCGCACCATGGACCGGATCCGCGCGAGCCTCCTCGACATGGCGGGCGCCATCGAGGACACGAAGGCCGACATTGCGGCGCCCTCCCCGGAGCCGCCCCCGCCTCCGGCCGGGAACGAGGAGGCGGCCCGTCGCATCGCCCGCATCCTCGAGACCCTGCGCTTCCTGGAGGGCCGGATCCGGACCATGATCGCGCTCTGCGACGGCGACGAGGCGCCGCCGGAGGCAGCCCCGGAACGGATCGCGGCGGGCTTCGCGGCGAATGAGACGACACCCGCCTTCCTCAACTGAGAAGGCACGGGTCAGGCCGCGCCGCAGGCCGCCTCGATGTTGGAGAAGAACTGGCGGGCGCTCTCGCGCCACGTGAAGGTCTCGCCGTAGGCCCGGCATCGGTCGCGGGGAATGCCGAGGGCGGCAAGGGCCGCCCGCCGCAGGTCGGCGTCGAGGACGCCGCAGCCGGAGGTCCCGATCACGTCGCGGGGGCCGGTCACCGGGTAGGCCGCGACGGGCAGGCCTGAGGCCAGGGCCTCCAGAAGCACGATGCCGAAGGTGTCCGTGAGGCTCGGGAACACGAACACGTCCGCCGAGGCATAGACCCGGGCCAGGGGCTCGCCCGCGAGGGCGCCGAGGAAGCGCACGCCGGGATGCGCCCTCTCCAGGGCCGCGCGGGAGGGCCCGTCGCCGACCACGACCTTCGTGCCCGGCAGGTCAAGGGACAGGAAGGCGCCGAGGTTCTTCTCCACCGCGACCCGTCCGACATAGAGGAAGACGGGACGGGGAAGGTCGAGGGCCCGCTCCCGGCGCGGCCGGAAGAGGTCCGTGTCCACCCCGCGCGTCCAGCGGAGGATGTTGCGGAAACCGTGGCGCCCGAGCTCCTCGGCAAGGGAGGGCGTGGAAACCATCACCCCCCGCCCGCCGTTGTGGAAGCGGCGCAGGGCCGCGTAGACCGCGGCCCTCGGGACGGGAAGGCGGGCGCAGACGTATTCGGGGAAGCGGGTGTGATAGCTCGTGGTGAAGGCCCTGCCCTGCCGGAGGCAGACCTGCCTGACGGCGAGGCCGATGGGGCCCTCGGTGGCGATGTGGACATGGGTCGGCCTCACCGCGTCGAGGATAGCGGCCACGGCGGCCGTCCGGGCCAGCGACAGGCGGATTTCCGGATAGGTCGGCATGGGAAAGGAGCGGAAGCGTTCCGGCGTGAGGAATGCGACCTCCACCCCGTGGAACGGCGCCTCCGCCGCCATGTGCTCGAGGGAACGCACGACGCCGTTGATCTGGGGCCGCCAGGCGTCCGTCGCGATGAGAAGGCGCATCAGGCGGCCTCGCTCCGCAGCGACGCCGCGGCGGCCGGAACCGGCATCGTCCGATGGGCCTCCGCCCAGCGGATCATCTCGAGCGTTCCGTCGTAGTGCTCCACGATGGCGGTGCAGGATTCCACCCAGTCCCCCGTGTTCACGTAGCGCACGCCCGAAAGGTCGCGCAGGGCGGCGTGGTGGATGTGCCCGCAGATGACCCCGTCCGCCTCCTGGCGCCGGGCCTCCGCCGCAAGGAGCTCCTCGAACCGGCCGATGTAGTTCACCGCGTTCTTGACCTTAAGCTTGGCCCAGGACGACAGGGACCAGTAGGTGAGCCCCAGCCGCCGGCGCGCGACGTTGAGGTAGGTGTTGAACGTCAGGGCCAGGGTGTAGGCCCCGTCGCCCAGGAGGGCGAGCCAGCGTGCGTGGCGGACGACGAGGTCGAACTGGTCGCCGTGGATGACGAGATAGCGCCGGCCGTCGGCGGTCTCGTGAAGGGCGGAATCGGCGAGCTCGATCCCGCCGAGATGGACGCCGAGATAGTCGCGCAGGAACTCGTCGTGGTTGCCGGGGATGTAGATCAGCCGCGTTCCCTTGCGCACCTTGCGCAGGAGCTTCTGCACCACGTCGTTGTGGGCCTGCGGCCAGTACCACCCGGACTTCAGCCGCCAGCCGTCGACGATGTCCCCGACGAGGTAGATGGTGTCGGCGTCGTAGGCCTTCAGGAAGGCGAGCAGCTGTTCGGCCTGGCAGCCCCTGGTGCCGAGGTGGAGGTCGGACAGGAAGAGCGTCCGCACGCGAATGAGACCAAGATCCTGGGCCATGCCGCACCCTTTCCTGGAAATCGGCCGGCAGCTGACCGGATTCGCATCTCACCCCCGTGACGGATCGCCTGCAGAATTGTGACAGCGGCGGCCGACCCATGCGCGGGACGCAGGGATCCTTGAGTCCGCAAGGGGTTCACGCAGCGGACCGCCCGTGGTTGGCTACCTTTCGCCGCAGCGACTCGAACCCATGAAGCCACCCCCACCGTGAAACCTCTCCTGGGGATTTCCCTCAAAGTCCTCTCCGCCTTCGTCTTCACCCTCATGTCCGCCGGGCTGAAGACGCTGACGTCCCTCTACCCCGTCGGGGAGATCGTGTTCTTCCGGTCGGTCTTCGCGCTCATTCCGCTGCTGATCTGGCTCTCCTGGCAGGGCGACCTCATCAACGCGATCCGGACCGACAACATTCCCGGCCATTTCCTGCGCGGGCTCATCGGCACTTCGGGGATGTATCTCGGCTTCGCCGCCCTCGCCTACCTGCCGCTCCACGACACCATCGCCATCGGCTACGCCTCCCCCCTCATCGTGGTGATCCTGGCCGCCCTCCTTCTCAAGGAAAAGGTCCGCGCCTATCGCTGGACCGCCGTCGGGATCGGCTTCGTAGGCGTGCTCATCATGCTTTCCCCCTATCTGAGGCTCAATCCGCTCTCCGGCGGCGGGCAGAGCCTCGGCGCCTTCTTCGCCCTCGTCGGCGCCTTCTGCTCGGCGGGGGCGACCATCCAGGTCCGCCGCCTGACCATGACGGAGCGGACCGGGGCCATCGTGTTCTACTTCTTCATCCTGGCCTCCGGCCTCTCCCTCCTGACCCTCCCCCTCGGCTGGAAGCCGCCGCCCCTGTCCGACCTCCTGTTCTTCGTCCTCGTCGGCACCCTCGGCGGCATCGGCCAGATCCTGCTCACCCAGAGCTACCGCTATGCGGACACCTCGATTCTCGCGCCCTTCGAGTACACCACGATGATCTGGGCGCTCCTGCTCGGCTGGTTCGTCTTCGGGGATCTGCCGACCGCCGCCGTGATGATCGGCGCCGCGATCGTCGCGGGAACGGGGCTCTTCATCGTCTGGCGGGAGCGCCGGCTCGGGCTCGAGCGGGCCAAGGAGCTGGAAACCGCGGCCCAGCGGCCGGGCGGATAGGCGAACCGGCGTCGATTCCGGGTGACGCAAGGGCGAAAAACCGGACCGGGCCGCCCGCCCGCTTGACCCGCATCATCCGTTACCCCACAACCGGTTTGCGGAACGATTGTTCTGTCATTCAGAACAGAGGCGAGTGAGATGGGCGTCGAAGGCAAGGAGCGGCACCGGGAGCTGGAGACCGGCGCGCAGGTCATTTCCGGCCATTTGGGCAAGACCATTCAGCGGCTGCGCAAGGCCTACAACCTGTCCCTGTCCGAGCTCGCGGAGCAGTCGGGCGTCGCGAAGTCGATCATCAGCCAGATCGAGCGGAACGAGACCAACCCGACGTTGGCCACCATCTGGCGCCTGAGCCAGGCCCTCGACGTGTCCATCGAGCGGGTCCTCGCCACCAGCGACGAGGAGCCCTTCATCGAGAAGTCGACCCGCGCCGACACCCCCATCCTCGTCTCCGAGGACGGCAAGGTGCGCCTGGCGATCATCGGCTGGCTCAAGACCATCGAGTGGCTGCAATGGTACGACGTGCAGGCGGAGCCGGGCGGCGTCCTCGACTCGGACGGCCACCAGCGCGGCTCGGTGGAGTGTCTGTCGGTCCTCGCCGGCGAGTTCGAGGTGGAGGTGGGCGGCGTGGTCCAGCGGGCCAAGGCCGGCGAGACCCTGCGCTACCGCTGCGACCGGCGGCACACGGTGCGCGCGGTCGGCGATGGCCCCGGCCATGCCACCATGGTCTGCATTCTCAAGGCCGCGGTGATGGACTGACGCGACCGAGAGCGGAGCAGCGCTTCCGCCCCTAGAGCGGATTGCGCTTCGATGGATCGCACTCCGCTCAGACGCTCTTGGTTTGCCGCATTTCCGGACGGCCCCGGAGAGCCGCGCCAGCGACCCGGAGGGCCGCGTCAGCGAAAACCGGTTCCCACTTCTCCTGAAAAGGCTCTATTTGGGTTTCTTGTATCCCTCCCGCGGCGGCAGGGAGAGGATGTATTCGGCCATCGCCCTGCGGTCCGCCTCCGGCAGCTGGGACGTGTTGCGCACCACCGAGGCCATGGGTCCGCCGACCGTATCGAAGGTCGGGGTCTCGCCGGTCGTGAGCAGCGTCACCACCTCCTCCGCCGACCAGCCGCCGATCCCGCTCGGGCTCGGGGTGATGTTCGGCACCGTGCCGCGCCCCTCGGGATCGGGCCCGCCCGCGAAGCGCCGCTCGGGAAGGATGGCGCCGAGCGCGTTGCGCTCGCTGTGGCATTCCGCGCAGTGTCCCGGCCCCTCGACCAGATAGGCGCCCCGGTTCCACTGCGCGGACCGGTCCGGATCGGGCATGAAGGCCTGTCCATCGAGGAAGAGGAGCTTCCAGAGCCCCACCCCGCGCCGGATGTTGAAGGGGAACGGCAGGTCGTGGGGCGGCGCCCTGCCCTCGACCGGGGCCAGGGTCATCAGAAAGGCGAACAGGTCGCCCAGGTCGGCGGCGCTCATGCGCTGATAGGACGTATACGGAAAGGCTGGATAGTAATGGCGGCCGTCGGGCGAAAGGCCCTCGCGCATGGCGCGCACGAAATCCGCCTCCGTCCAGGCACCGATTCCGTCCCGCCTGTGCGGCGAGAGATTGGGCACGTGGAAGGTGCCGAAGGGAGACTTGAGCGCATAGCCGCCACCGAGGCGCGTCTTGTCGTCCTGCCCCGGGGTCGCGTGGCACGACGCGCAGCCCCCGGCGAAGAAGAGAAGGCGTCCCTTTTCGGGATCGGGGCGATGCCCGGCGACGGCGAGGGCCTCGGGACCCATCCCGGCCTCTCCGTGGATCACATGCCAAGCGGTCGGCGAGGTGAGCGCCATGAACGCGACGCCCCCAAGGACGACCAGTCCAAGGACCACGGCAAGGATTTTGCGCATTGGATCCCAACCCTCCGCAAGAGCGGGCGCCCGCATGCCGCAGACGCCAATCCTGCAAGACGCCGCGCCCGACATTGCGCTCCAACGGGCGGCGCGGCGCCGGACTAAAGCAGCGGACGCGGAAGCGAACCCACGTCCGATGCTCCAGGCTTTCGCTTTCGAGCCTCTTTACGCGCAAGAACCGGTTTCCGATTTTGCGCTTGAGGCTCTCGCGGGCAGCCTCCGCTTCGCTAGCCGACAGGCTGACGGAAGGTCTTGTGACAGGTGCCGCAGTTCTGGAGAACTTTCGGCATTTCGGCCTTGAAGCTGGCTTCGTCCTTGATGGCGGAATGCGCCGTTTGGACATCCTGCCCGAACTTGGCGAAGAGCGCATCGAACTCCGCCTTCTTCTCCCAGACGGCGGGCATGGCCTTCGAGTTGCCGTCCTTGGAATCGGGCGTGAAAAGGATCGGCCCCGTCTTCGCCGTGTGGTCGAAGGTCTTCAGGGCGGCCTGGACCTGGGCGAGGTTGAACGGCGCCTGGTCCTTGAGCATGGCGCCGATCGTGCGCGAATGCTCGGCGTTCTCCTTCATCAGCTTCTGCCGCTGCGCGACGACATCGGCCTGCGCGAGCGCCGCCGTCACCCCGATGGCCAGGAGCCCGGCCGCAATCATACTCCGCTTCATGAAATCATTCCCCTGTAAGCCCAACGGCCGGTTCGTTCTGATTCACCCCGGCCCTGCGGCATTAGCACACATTCGGCATCGTCCGGGCAATCGGGCGGCTCAACACAACTGTGTGAGGAGAGCGTGGCGCTCGGCGGCTACTCGACCGGCTCGCCCGCCGCGACCCAGTCCTTGAACCCGCCCCGGTAGTGCTCGCGGAGGTCGCGCCCGGCGGCCTGTGCGAACTCGATCGCGCGCAGGGAACGAACGCCGGCGGCGCAGGAGAATACGATTCGCCGGCCGGCCGGCAACGCATCCGGATCGAAGGTCGAGAGCGGATGGGATACGGAGCCGGGAATATGGCCGGCGGCGTATTCCTGCGGCTCCCTGACGTCGACCAAAAGAATGGAGCCGTCCTCGAGCCCCTTCTTGACCTCCTCCCGGTCGAGATCGACGGCGGAAACCGGACCGTTCATGCAATGCCTCCATGCGTCCCCGCGATCATAGGCGCGCGGCCCGCGGGCATGCAATCGGCGCGTTCAGGTGAGTTCGGGGATGCGCAGGACCCAGCCTGGCTGGATCATGTCCGGATCCTTCACGGGCGGCGAGTTCGCCTTCACGATCTCCGTGTACTTGGCGCCCTTTCCCTTGCCGTAGTGCTTCTCGGCGATGGCCCAGAGGGTGTCGCCCTTCTGAACCGTGTACATGACCGAAGGCTTCGCCGGCTGCTGCACCTGGAGGTCGGAGGTGTCGACCTCCGCGACTCCGTAGGTGTTGCCGAGGGAGAGAATGATCTTCTCCGCCTCCTCCTGGCTGACGGCCTGGCCGGAGAGTTTCACCTTGTCGCCCTGGACGTCGATGTTGAACTTGTTCGCGTCGAAGCCGTGGTTCTCGACCTCCTTTTTCAGGCTGTCCGCCGTCGCCGCCTGGGCTCCGCCGCCGAACAGCTTCGCGCCCGCATCCTTGATGAACTTGAACAATCCCATGACATCCTCCTCCGTTCGCCGGCATCGGTATGCCGCTCCGGAACGGTAGACGCGAAGTCGACCGGCACGGTTCCGCTCGCAGCCCTTTGCTCCGCGGCGCGCCGGCCCTCCCCTTTTCGGGATACCGCATTTGCGCGCCCGCTCCTTCCACCCTCAGGCCAGCGACGAGAACACGTCGGCGAGCGAAGGCAGCCGGTCCTTCAGCCGCAGGAGCGCGATCAGCTCGATCTGCACGACGGCCGTGTCGAACTCGCGGTCCGGATCGTGCCGGAGGCGCTCCTCGAACGCGGCCAGGATCTCCTCCTTCGTCCGGCCTTTCACCGCCATGATGAACGGGAAGCCGAATTTCTGCTTGTAGGCGTCGTTCAGGGAAAGGAAGCGGTCGCGCTCCTCCTCGCTCAGGCTGTCGAGGCCCGCCGAGGTCTGCTCGCTGCGGGAATCGGACGTGAGGTCGGCCAGCTTCAGCCGCCCCGCGAGGTCGGGATGCGCGCGGATCAGCGCCAGCTTCTGCTCGCGGCTCGCCTGGGAGAGCACGTGCACCATGGCCGCGTGCAGCCCTTCCGCCGTGTCCTGCGCCGCGGTGAAGCCCTCGTCGTAGGCGCGCTCGGCGATCCATGGAGAATGCTCGAACACGTCGCCGAACAGCTCCACGAAGACCGCCCGGCTCATGGTGCTGGGCTTGAGCCCGGCGGGGCGGTGGTGGCGGATCCAGTGCCGCGCGATGTCGATGCGCGGCGCGGCCCAGACCGCATCGTGGGACATCACGTAGTCGAGGAACCGCGCGAGGGCGGCCGCCCGCCCCGGCCGGCCGACGAGGCGGCAATGGAGGCCCACCGACATCATCTTCGGCGCATGCTCGCCCTCCGCGTAGAGCGTGTCGAACGTGTCCTTGAGATAGGCGAAGAACTGGTCGCCGGAGTTGAACCCCTGCGGCGTCGCGAAGCGCATGTCGTTGGCGTCGAGGGTATAGGGCACGATCAGGAGCGGCCCCTTCGGGCCCGGTTCCCAGTAGGGCAGATCGTCCGCATAGGAATCGGCGCTGTAGAGGAAGCCGCCCTCCTCTGCGACGAGCCGGTTGGTGTGCTCGGAGGTGCGCCCCGTGTACCACCCGAGCGGGCGGCTGCCCGTCGCTTCCGTGTGGATGCGGATCGCCTCGCGCATGTGCGCGCGCTCCTCGTCCGAGGAGAAATCCTTGTAGTCGATCCACTTGAGGCCGTGGCTCGCGATCTCCCAGCCGGCCTCCTTCATGGCGGCGACCGCCTCCGGATTCCGCATCAGGGCGGTCGCGACGCCGTAGACCGTGACCGGCAGGCCGCGCCCGGTGAACATGCGCCACAGGCGCCAGAACCCGGCGCGGGAGCCGTACTCGTAGATCGACTCCATGCTCATGTGCCGCTGCCCCGGCCAGGGCTGCGCGCCCACGATCTCGGACAGGAACGCCTCCGATGCCCGGTCGCCGTGGAGGATGCAGTTTTCCCCGCCCTCCTCGTAGTTGACGACGAACTGGACGGCGATCCGCGCCCCGTCGGGCCAGCGCGGATGGGGCGGGTTGCGGCCGTAGCCGACGAGGTCGCGGGGATAGGAGGTTTCGGCCATGTCAGCTGCCTCGATAGGTGGAATAGCTCCACGGCGAGACGAGGAGCGGCACATGATAGTGCCCGTCCGGCTCGGCGATGGAGAAGCGGATCGGGACGACGTCGAGGAAGGGCGGATCGGCCAGCGGCGTCCCCCCCGCCCGGAAATAGGCCCCGACCTGAAAGACGAGCTCGTAGGTCCCGGTCCGGAAGGATTCGCCCGACAGGAGCGGCGCATCGGTGCGCCCGTCCGCGTTGGTGACGGCCCGGGTCACGGCCCGGCGCGACTCCCCCTCGAGCAGGAAGAGCTCGACGGCGATGCCCCGGGCGGGACGGCCGTTGGCGGTGTCGAGGACGTGGGTGGACAATCGGCCCATGGAAACCCCTGTCGCGCAGGCGCCGCCGCGGCGGCGGGATGGATGAGGAAGAGGGATTGTCGGACTGGGGGCCTCCGCGTCAAGCGGCCCGGGCGGGCGCCGCCCTTCCGCAGGGTCTGCGCCCCCACGGTTCCTGTTGAAAAAGCCTGCCCGCAGGCCTTTCGCAAATGCGGAGGCGGCCCTAGGCTACGACCCGTTTTCGCGATAAGGGGCCGCATGATCGACCCGCAGATTTCCGAATGGATCAGCCAGCTCCTGCGTTGGCTTCACGTGATCACGGCCATCGCCTGGATCGGCTCGTCCTTCTATTTCATCCACCTCGACCTCAGCCTGAAGAAGCGCGAGGGCCTGCCGGCCGGCGTCGGCGGCGAGGCCTGGCAGGTCCATGGCGGCGGCTTCTACAACATGCGCAAGTACCTGGTGGCGCCGCCGGAGCTGCCGAAGGAGCTGACCTGGTTCAAGTGGGAGAGCTATTCCACCTGGATCACCGGCTTCTTCCTGATCGTCTGGGTCTACTACCTGCACGCCGACCTCTACACCGTCGATCCGGCAGTGCGGGCCCTGGCCCCGTGGCAGGTGCCGCTCGTGGGGATCGGCGGCATCGCCCTGAGCTGGCTGGTCTACGAGGGCCTCTGCCGCTCGCCGCTGGGCCGGAACGACGTCGCGCTCGGGGCCGTCCTCTTCGTCTACATTCTCCTGACCGCCTTCGTCTTCACCCGGCTGTTCAGCGGCCGGGCGGCCTTTCTCCACACGGGAGCGATGATCGCGACCTGGATGTCGGCGAGCGTCTTCTTCGTCATCATCCCGAACCAGAAGAAGGTGGTGGCGGACCTCATCGCCGGACGCTCGCCGGATCCCGCCCTCGGCAAGCAGGCCAAGCAGCGCTCGACCCACAACAACTACCTGACCCTGCCGGTGCTGTTCCTGATGCTCTCGAACCACTACCCGCTGGCGTGGTCGTCGAGATATGCGGTCGGGATCGTCGGCTGCGTCCTGGTGGCGGGCGCCGTCGTGAGGCATTTCTTCAATTCCCGGCACGCGGACAAGGGCTCTCCCTGGTGGACCTGGGCCGTCGCGGCCGGGGCGATCGCCCTGGCGATCTGGCTGTCGATCGCGGGCAAGCCCGGGAGCGCGAACCTGGCGGGCGCCCCTGCGGAGGGGAGCCCGGCGGCCCTCGCCGCCGCGTTCGACGAGGCGGTCCTCGCGATCCAGTCCCGCTGCTCCATGTGCCATGCCGCGGAGCCGGTCTGGGACGGCATCGCCGTCGCGCCCAAGGGCATCCGGCTCGATACGCCCGAGAGCATCGCCCGCCATGCGGAGCTCATCCGCGTCCAGGCGGTGCTCACCCATGCCATGCCGCCCAACAACATCACCGAGATGACCCTCGACGAGAGGCGCGCCGTGGCGGCCTGGCTCGCCGGCAAGGACGCCGTCCTGCGCTGACGAAGGGCGCACGGGCGCGAAAAGTCTCGCCCAAGAGCAACGTTGTCCTATATGATCGCGAAAGGAGCGAACGTGACCGAACTCACCCTCGACGCTGCGCAGACCATCGTTGCGGCCGCCCTGAAGGCGGCGCGCGAGAGGTCCTTCAAGCCCCTCTCGGTGGCGGTCTATGACGGCCGCGGCGCCCTGAAGGCCCTTGCGTCCGAGGACGGCACCAGCCTCAAGCGGGCCGAGATCGCCATGGGCAAGGCCTACGGCGCCCTGGCCCTGGGCGTGGGATCCCGCGCCCTGCACAAGATGGCGACGGACCGCCCCTATTTCGTCGCCGCCGCGACCCATGCGGTCGGGGGCCAGCTGGTGCCCGTGCCGGGCGGGGTCTTGATCAAGGACGCCCAGGGGCGGATCCTGGGCGCCGTGGGCGTGTCGGGCGACACGTCCGACAACGACGAGATCGCCGCCGCGGCGGGCATCGAAGCGGCGGGACTGACGTTCGACACCGGGGCCTGAGGGAGGAAATCGGGCTTAAACCCCTGTCCAGCCTATATTTTCATTACCCACTGGACAGAAACGGTTGATTGAACAACAAATGAGTCAAGATCACTGTCCTAAATGACCGTGATCGAGGCATTCCAAGAAACCTGGAAACACCAGAAAGGGAACGCGTCCATGTCCTGGATAAAACAAATGGCGCTCGCCGCCGTCGCCACCGCCGCCCTGCTCGGGCCGGCCGCGGCCGAGGTCGTCTACAACCGCGGCAACACCGGCGAGCCGGAAACGCTCGACACCCACAAGACCTCGACGGTCCAGGAAGCCCACATCCTGCGCGACATGCTCGAAGGCCTCGTGACCTACAACGCTCAGGGCCAGGCCGTTCCCGGCCAGGCCGAGAAGTGGGAGATCAGCGACGACGGCAAGACCTACCGCTTCACGCTGCGCAACGGCCTCAAGTGGTCCAACGGCGACCCGGTCACGGCCGAGGACTTCGTCTATTCCTATCGCCGCATCATGGATCCGGCGACCGGCGCGAAGTACGCGAACATCCTCTATCCGATCAAGAACGCCGAGAAGATCAACAAGGGTCAGGCGAAGCCCGAAGAGCTCGGCGTCAAGGCGGTCGACGCCAAGACCGTCGAGATCACCCTCGAGGCGCCGACGCCCTACTTCATCGAGCTCCTCACCCACCAGACCAGCCTGCCCGTCCACCGCGGATCGGTCGAGAAGTTCGGCAAGGACTTCGTGAAGCCCGGCAACATGGTGACGAACGGCGCCTACAAGCTGGCCGAGTTCGCCCCGAACTCCCACATCAAGCTCGTCAAGAACGAGAACTACTGGGACGCCAAGAACGTCAAGATCGACACGGTCAACTTCATCCCGCATCCGGACCTGGCCGCCGCCGTGCGCCGCTACGAGGCGGGCGAGCTCGATTCGATGGATGAGCTGCCGGCCGATCAGATCAAGTCGCTCAAGGAGCGCTTCAAGGATCAGGTGAAGCTCGGTCCGTATCTCGGCAGCTGGTTCCTGGTCGTGAACTCCTCCAAGGCGCCCTTCAACGACGTGCGCGTGCGTCAGGCGCTGTCGATGATGATCGACCGCGAGTTCATCGCCGAGCAGATCTGGGGCCAGACCATGCAGCCCGGCTACTCGTTCATGCCTCCGGGCGTGGGCAACTACGGCGAGCCGGCCTACATGGACTACAAGGACATGTCGCCCATCGACCGCGAGGAGAAGGCCAAGGCGCTCCTCAAGGAAGCCGGCTTCGGTCCGGGCAAGCCGCTGAAGCTCGAGATCCGCTACAACACCACGGACAACAACCGCAACACGGTGGTGGCCATCGCCGAGCAGTTCAAGCCGGCCGGGATCGAGACGTCCTTCATCAACACGGACGGCAAGACCCACTTCGCCCATCTGCGCGACGGCGGCGACTTCGACATCGCCCGCTACGGCTGGATCGCGGACTACTCCGATCCGAACAACTTCCTCTTCCTTCTGAAGAGCGACAACAAGGGCTTCAACTACGGCAAGTACAACAATCCGGAGTTCGACAAGCTCCTGGAGCAGGCCGCCGTGGAAATGGACCTCAAGAAGCGCGCCGAGATCTTCAAGAAGGCCGAGGCGATCCTCATGAAGGACATGCCGTGGATCCCGGTGATGTACTACGGCAAGAGCAACCTGATTTCGCCGAAGATCAAGGGCTTCGTGCAGAACACGCGCGGCGTCTATCCGTCGCGTTTCCTGTCGAAGGAACAGTAAGCTAAGGCGGAAGAGGCGGCCCCTATCGGGCCGCCTCTTTTCTATTTTTCAGGTTCTCAATAGGAGAAGGCGTCTTGCTCTCCTTCATTTCGCGCCGTCTTCTGACGGCCATACCGACACTCTTCGTCATCGTGACGATCTCGTTCTTCCTGATCCGGCTCGCGCCCGGCGGCCCGTTCGACCTCGAGCGCCCCCTCGAAGCCAAGGTGATGGAGAACCTCAATCGGATCTACCAGCTCGACAAGCCGCTGATCCAGCAATACTGGCTCTATCTGTCCGCCGTGATGCGCGGGGATTTCGGCCCCTCCTTCATCCTGCGCGACTTCACCGTCGGCGAGCTCTTCGCCCGCGGCCTGCCGATCTCCATGACTCTGGGCGCCCTCGCCATCACTCTGGCGATCCTCGTCGGCGGCACCCTCGGAACGGTGGCCGCGCTGCGCCAGAACAGCCTCGCGGACTATCTCGTCACCGGCCTCGGCGCGATGGGCCTCACCATTCCGAACTTCGTCGTGGCGCCCGTGCTCCAGATCGTGTTCGGCCTTGCCCTCGCCTGGCTTCCCGTCGCCGGTTGGGCGAACGGCGCGCCGCGCAACCTCGTCATGCCGGTGATCGTCCTCGCCCTGCCGCAGATCGCGGTGGTGGCGCGCATGACCCGCGCGGCGATGATCGAGAACCTGCGCTCGAACCACATCAGGACCCTCCGCTCCCTCGGCCTGCCCTGGCACGTGATCGTGCGGCACGCCCTGCGCGGGGCATCCCTGCCGGTCATCTCCTATCTCGGCCCGGCCGCGGCCGCCCTGCTCACCGGCTCCGTGGTCGTCGAGACGATCTTCGGCCTGCCGGGCATCGGCCGCTACTTCGTCGAGGGCGCGCTGAACCGCGACTACACGCTCGTCATGGGCACCGTCGTGGTCGTGGCGGTCTTCGTTCTCATCTTCAACCTCGTGGTCGACATCCTCTACGCCATCGTCGATCCGCGCATCCGCTACGATTGAGGGCTGCCATGGCCGAAGGCGCTGCACTTCCCATCGAAACCCTTGCCGAACCCGTCGCCGGACGCTCCCTCTGGGTCGAGGCCCGGGGCCGGCTCCTCAGCAACAAGGCTGCCGTCGCCAGCATCGTCCTGCTGAGCCTCATCGCCATCGCCTGCGTGTTCGGGCCCTTCTTCACGGGGCACCCGTTCGACCAGGTCTATCCCGACTACGTGAAGGTCCCCGCGAGCCTGGAGGCCTACCCCAAGCAGGACCAGATCGCGCCGCAGATCGAGCGCATCGGCGCCCGCGTCCGCGGCAAGCCCGAGAACATCGAGATCAAGGGCGACACGGTGAACGTCACCCTTGTGGGCCAGCGGCCCATCGACGATCGGCTCCTCGCCTATTTCGAGCGCTCCGACCTCTTCGGAGCCGCGAAGGTGGTGGAGAAAACCGACGAAGGCAGGCGCCTCGTCGTCGAGGTGCCGCTGAAGAAGAAATATTTCTTCTTCGGCACGGACACCAATGGCCGCGACCTGCTCACCCGCACCATGAAGGCGGGGCAGATCTCGCTCGCCATCGGCCTCCTCGCCACCTTCGTCGCCATCCTGATCGGGGTGGTCTACGGCGCCACCTCCGGCTATCTCGGCGGGCGCGCCGACCTCATCATGATGCGCATCGTGGACGTGATCTACTCGCTGCCGTTCATCTTCTTCGTCATCATGCTGGTCGTGTTCTTCGGCCGCAACTTCATCCTGATGTTCATCGCGGTCGGCGCGGTGGAGTGGCTCGACATGGCCCGCATCGTGCGCGGCCAGACCCTGTCCATCAAGCGCCAGGAATACGTGCAGGCGGCCGAGGCGCTCGGGGTCGAGACCAAGGGCATCATCCGCCGCCACGTGATCCCGAACACCCTCGGCCCGGTCGTCGTCTACATGACGCTCCTCGTGCCCAAGGTCATTCTCCTGGAGAGCTTCCTCTCCTTCCTCGGCCTGGGCGTGCAGGAGCCCAACACCAGCCTCGGCGTGCTGATCTCCGAGGGCGCCAAGAACATCCAGGGCGCCACCTGGATGCTGATCTACCCCTCCCTTACCCTGATCGCGATCCTGTTCTGCCTCAACTTCATTGGTGACGGCTTGCGCGACGCTCTCGATCCCAAGGACCGTTGACATGGCTGAATCCGTTCTGACAGTCCGCAACCTCCATGTCCGGTTCCGCACGGGCGACGGCATCCTCCACGCGGTCAAGGGCATCGATCTCGACGTGAACGCCGGAGAGACGGTGGCCATCGTCGGCGAATCCGGCTCAGGCAAGAGCCAGACCATGATGTCCGTCATGGGCCTGCTCGCCTCGAACGGCTGGGCGGAGGGCTCGGTGAAGTACCGCGGAGAGGAGCTCGTGGGCCTGTCGCCCGAGAGGCTCAACCGCTACCGCGGCTCCAAGCTCACCATGATCTTCCAGGAGCCGATGACCTCCCTCGATCCGCTCTACCGGATCGGCGACCAGCTCGCCCTGCCCCTCGTCACGCACGGGGGCCTGACGAAGGCGCAGGCGCGCCAGCGCGCCATCGAGCTGCTGGAGCTGGTGCGCATTCCCGATCCGCAGCGGCGCATCGACTCCTATCCGCACGAAATGTCCGGCGGGCAGCGCCAGCGCGTGATGATCGCCATGGCGCTCGCCAACAATCCGGACGTGCTGATCGCCGACGAGCCGACCACGGCCCTCGACGTGACCGTGCAGGCGCGCATCCTCGAGCTCCTCGCCGATCTCCAGAAGCGGCTCGGCATGTCGATCGTGTTCATCACCCACGACCTCGGCATCGTGCGCCGCTTCGCCGACCGCACCTACGTGATGAAGCGCGGCGAGGTGGTGGAGAGCGGCGCGACCCGCGAGATCTTCGCCGCGCCGAAGCATCCCTACACGCGGATGCTCATCGACGCGGAGCCGACCGGCCGCAAGGAGCCCGTCCCCGCCGGCGCTCCCGTCGTGCTGGAGGCCAAGGACGTGCGCGTCTCCTTCGTGCTGAAGTCGAGCCTGTTCGGCAAGCCGATCCACGTGCTCAACGCGGTGGACGGGGTGAGCCTGACCGTTCGCGCCGGAGAGACCGTGGGCGTGGTGGGCGAGTCCGGCTCCGGCAAGTCCACCCTCGGCCGCGCCGTGCTGCGGCTCCAGCCGGCGAGCGGCATGGTCCGCTTCGAGGACCGCAACCTCATGCCCCTCGACAGGGCGGGAATGCGTCCCCTCCGCCGGCACCTGCAGCTGGTCTTCCAGGACCCGTTCGGCTCGCTCTCCCCGCGCATGACCGCGGGCGAGATCGTGACGGAGGGGCTCCTCGTCCACGATCCGCGCATCTCCCGCAGGGAGCGGGACCGGCGCGCGGCGCAGGCCTTCGAGGAGGTGCGGCTCGAGCCCGCCTGGCGCAACCGCTTCCCGCACGAGTTCTCGGGCGGCCAGCGCCAGCGCATCGCCATCGCCCGCGCGATGATCCTTCATCCGAAGCTCGTCGTGCTCGACGAGCCGACCTCCGCCCTCGACCGGTCGGTGCAGAAGGAGATCGTCGAGCTCCTGCGCGACCTCCAGAAGGCCCACGGCCTCGCCTACGTCTTCATCAGCCACGATCTCGCGGTCGTCCGCGCCCTGTCGGACGAGATCATGGTCATGAAGAGCGGCAAGGTGGTGGAGCGCGGTTCCGCCGACGCCATCTTCGAGCGTCCGCAGGAGGAATACACCCGCGACCTCATCGCCGCCGCCTTCCTGCAGGAGCGGGAGAAGGTCGCCGCGGGCGCCTCCCTCGCCTCCTAGGGCGGCTCGGAACCGGATGCCATGGCGCGAATTGAATCCGCGCCATGGCAAAGCTCGCGACCTATCGCGCCAAGCGCGACTTCACCAAGACTTCCGAGCCGAAGGGAGCAACCTCCCGCCGGAGCGGGTCCTCCTTCGTCGTCCAGAAGCACGACGCCTCCCGCCTCCATTACGACTTCCGCCTCGAAATGGACGGGGTCCTCAAGAGCTGGGCCGTCGCGAAGGGCCCCAGCCTCGTTCCCGGCGAGAAGCGCCTCGCGGTGGAGGTCGAGGACCATCCCGTCGACTACGGCGATTTCGAAGGCACGATCCCGGAGGGCCAGTATGGCGGCGGGACCGTGATGCTCTGGGACCGGGGCACGTGGACGCCCGAGGGCGATCCCCATGAAGACTATGCCACGGGGCGCCTGAGCTTCCGCCTCGACGGCGAGAAGCTGCGCGGCACATGGCACCTGATCCGCATGCGCCACCCGCGCGAGAAGCGGTCCTCCTGGCTGCTCATCAAGGGCGACGACGAGCACGCGCGCGGCCCCGACGACCCGGACATCCTGGAGGAGGCGCCCCTCTCCGTCAAAACCGGCCGCTCCCTCGACGAGATCGCAGGACGGAAGGCGGCGAAGAAACGTGCGGCCAAGAAGAAGGCCCAAGCCGCGCCTTCCAAGGCGCAGGCCCGCGCGAAGCCCTCCCCGCAGGCGGGCCCGATGCCGGACAAGGTCGAACCCTGCCTCGCCACCCTGGTGGAGGAGGTCCCCACCGGCCCGGGCTGGATCCACGAGGTGAAGTGGGACGGATACCGTCTCCTCGCCTTCGTCGCGGACGGCAGGGTCCGCCTCGTCACCCGCAATGGCAAGGACTGGACGAAGCGCTTTCCTGGGATTGCCGGCGCGCTCTCCGCCCTGCCGGTGGAGTCAGCGATCCTCGACGGCGAAGCGGTGATGCTCGACGAGAACGGCGTTTCGAGTTTCGCGGCCCTGCAGCAGGCCCTGTCGAGCGAGACGAAGGGCGTCGCGTCGGATGCGGTCTTCTACGCCTTCGACCTGCTCTACCGGGACGGAGATGACCTGCGCCCCCTCCCGCTCGGCGAGCGCAAGGCGAGGCTCGCCAAGCTCCTCGCGAAATCCCGCAAGGCCGGCCCGGTGCGCTACAGCGAGCACCGCACGCAGGGCGGGTCCATGATCCGGACCGTGTGCCGGAAGGGCCTCGAGGGCGTGGTCTCGAAGCGGGTCGACCTACCCTACCGCGGCGGGCGGAACGAGGACTGGGTCAAGACCAAGTGCACGGACGAGCAGGAATTCGTCATCGCGGGCTATGTGCCTTCGACGGCCTACGAGAACGCCATCGGCTCCCTCGTCCTGGGCTATTACGACAAGGACCGGCTGGCCTATGCGGGCCGGACGGGCACCGGCTTCACCAGGGACCTGGCGCGGGATCTGTTCAGGCGCCTCCGTCCGCTGAGGACCGACAGGCCGCCGTTCTCGGGCAGGCTCGGCGCGCAGCAGCGGCGCGGGGTCGTGTGGGTGCGTCCCGAGTTGATCGGACAGGTGGAGTTCCGCGGCTGGACCGCCGACGGGATCGTGCGGCACGCCGCATTCAAGGGACTGCGCGAAGACAAGGACGCGAAGGACGTGACGCGTGAGAAGCGGCACGCCCTGTCCGCATCCGAGAGCGGCGGAGCCAAGACCATGAGCGCCAACGGGACCGCCATCGCCGGCATCGCCCTCACCCATCCCGACCGCATCCTGTGGGAGGACCAGGGCCTCACCAAGCAGGAACTCGCCGGATTCTACGTGGACATCGCCGAGTGGCTCCTGCCGCATCTGGTCGACCGGCCCCTGACCCTGATCCGCTGTCCCTCCGGCGCGAAGAAGAGCTGCTTCGTGCAGCGCCATTCCTGGGCCGGGCTCTCGGATGCCGTCCATCGCGAGACGGTGCGCGACGAGGGGGGAGAGATGGATGTGCTCACGGTCGGCGACATTCGCGGCGTGGTCGCCCTCGTGCAGGCCGGCGTCCTGGAGATGCACGTCTGGGGCGCGACCCTCGCCGACCTCGACCGTCCCGACCGGCTGATCTTCGATCTCGACCCCGGTGAGGGTGTCCCCTGGACCCGCGTCGTCGAAGGAGCGCGTGCGATCCGCGAGCGGCTGAAGGCCGCGGGCCTCGAAAGCTTCGTCAAGACGACCGGCGGCAAGGGAGTCCACGTGGTCGCTCCCCTGACGCCGGGGGCCCCATGGGACGAAGCGCTGCGGTTCTCCCGCGGCCTGGCGCAGGCCATGGCCGCGGACGAGCCGGACCGCTACACGACCACCTCCGTGAAGCGGGAGCGCGCCGGCAGGATCTTCATCGATTATCTGCGCAACAATCGCGAGGCGTCTGCCGTTGCGCCCTACTCGACACGGGCGCGGCCCGGCGCGCCCGTGTCGACGCCGGTCTCCTGGGAGGAGCTTGCCGACGTCGCCCCGAACGGTTTCACCGTCCGCAACCTGAGAAAGCGGCTCGCTTCCCTGAAGCAGGATCCATGGGCGGACATCGGCAGGCTCGATCAGGTCCTGCCTGCAGGCGGCAAGGCCTCAAAGCGCCGGGCGTGATGCGGGCAGGCGCATCCCCGCCCGGCTTCCTGCTCCGCCGTCCTCAGTGCGCCTGAGCCCCTGCGGAACGGAACGTCTTTGCCACCGACCCCGCCTTCGTGAATGCGGTCTTCATGTCGGCCGCCGTCATCGCAAGGGTCGTCTTGAGATCCGTCACCCCGCCGCCCGCCATGGCGGCGATGGCCGACGTGGCGACGCCCTCGATCGGGCCTTCCGACACGATCAGGAAGTCGTATTCCCCGAAGGTATAGTAATAGGCGATCAGCCTGCCTCCCGACTTGGCCAGGAGATCGCTGATCGCCTCCGTCCGGTCCTCCGGCTTCGCCAGCATTCCCTTCATGGCGTCGGACGTGAAGCGGCCCTGCGTGATGAAAAGCGGCATCGTCTCCTCCTCTTGCGGTCCGATGCCACTCTCCCATGGAAGCGGGATGCCCCGATTGATCTTGGTCAAGAAGGCGTTCGCACGCGCAGCCGCCCGTCAGAACGGCTTGCGTCTCGACGGAACCGCGAGCCGCTCCTCGGTCCTTGGGTTGCCGCATTCTCGAACGGCAAACCGGGTCCCGCTTTTCCTGGAAACGCTCTAGACGAACGGCGCCTTGAGGCCCTCCGCCTCGAAAGCCTGCTGCACGGCGGGACGGGCGAGAACCCGTTCGGCCAGGGCATTGAGGTTGGGAATCGTGCGGGGCGGCCGCGGCATGCCGCGGCCCCAGCGGATGAGCATGAGCAGGAACAGGTCCGCGGCCGAGAACCTGTCGCCCAGAAGCCAGGTCCTGTCGCCGAGCTGTTCGGAGATCACGTCGAACATCCGGTTCAGACGCCGCTCCGCGGCCTGCTTCACGCTCGGCACGGCCGCCTCGTCGCTGGCATGCTCATGGGGGTAGAACCAGGCCCGGTATTCCGCCTGGGGCGTATTCGTGAGGTGGATCATCCACTTGTAGAACTCGGCCCGCTCGCGCGTGCCGACGGCGGGGGCAAGGCCGGCATCGGGGAACGTGTCGACGAGGTGGAGCGCGATGGCCGCCGTCTCGAAGAGGACGAGGTCGCCGTCCACCAGGACCGGGATCCGCCCGTTGGGGTTGAGCTTGAGATATTCGGGGCTCTTCTGGGCATTCTGGTCCCGGTTGACGAGCCGGAGCTCGAAGGGGGCGCCGATCTCCCGCAGCATCATGTGCGGAAGAAGGCTGGCATTGCCGGGAAAGTAGTAGAGGGCGATCATCCTGTCGGCCTTTTGCGGTTCTCGAGCTTGGCCGCTTCTGATTAGGATCCTCGAAGCAGGGAGTAAAGGCGGCATGATCCGCCTTCCCTCACCGCGCGGGCGCCCTATGGTTGCTCCAGACCGTCCCAGCCATCCGAGGAGACCTCATGTCGGACAGAAGCCGCGCCTTTGCCGAGAAGTTCATGGTCCGCCCCGGAAAGGAGTTCCGGCTCAAGGACATCGATCCGCGCGACGGCTCGGCCTTCGAGGACGAGGATGCCACCAAGGCGGAGACCGACCGGCTCTCGCGGGACATCGATGCGCTCCAGGACCGCCTCTATGCCGAGGGCCGGCGCTCGCTCCTCGTCGTCCTTCAGGGAACGGACACGGCCGGCAAGGACGGCACCATCCGCGGCGTCTTCAACGCCACCGGCCCCATCGGCGTGTCGGTGACGGCCTTCCGGCGTCCGACCGAGACCGAGCTTGCCCACGACTTTCTCTGGCGCGCGCATCTCGCATGCCCGAAGCGCGGCATGATCGGAATCTTCAACCGGTCCCACTACGAGGACGTGCTGGTGGCGAAGGTGCGCGGCCTGGCGCCGGACAAGGTCATCGAGCAGCGCTACGAGCAGATCAACGCCTTCGAGAAGATGCTGACGGAGAACGGCACGGTCGTCCTGAAGTTCATGCTCCACATCTCCAAGGACGAGCAGAAGGAGCGCCTTCAGGAACGCCTCGACAATCCGAGGAAGCACTGGAAGTTCAACCCCGGCGACCTGGAGGACCGCAAAAGCTGGGACGACTTCCAGAAGGCCTACGAGGCCCTGCTGAACGCATGCTCCACCGAATGGGCGCCCTGGTACGTGGTCCCGGCGGACCGCAAGTGGGTCCGCAACGGGATCGTCGCACGCATCGTCAAGGCGACCCTGGAGGACATGGACCCGCAATATCCCAAGGCGACGTGGAAACCGGGCGAGTTCAAGGTCGAATAGCCAGGGAATCCCTGGCGGAGCGCGCCGCACCGCGGCCGGCCGCGGCAAGCTGGGCCGGGGGGCTTGCGGAGGCGAGGCTTGGGCGCGACAATATCGGTCATGAAAAGCATCCTCGTCCCTATCGAAGATCACGGCGTCGTCGAGCCCGCTCTCGAGACCGCCCTTCACCTCGGCCAGATGTTCGACAGCTACATGGAGGGCCTGGCCATCACGCCCGACTATCCGGTGGTCCTGCCCGTCGACATCGCCATCGGCGTGCCGTCGCCCGTGACGCCGGAGAACCGGGCCGAGATGGCGAAGTCCTGTCGGGAGCGCTTCGAGGCCTTCATGATTAGCAAGGGGGTGCCGCGCACCTCCACGTCCCTTGCCGGGCTCGGCTTCGGCTGGCGCCAGGACGGGCTGATGGAGGATGCCTTCCTCGGGGCCTACGGGCGCGTCTTCGACGTGACGGTGGTGGGGCGTCCGGACGGCGCCGACGGCCACACGCGCCTGTCCACCGTGGAGGCCGCCCTCTTCGAGACCGGACGTCCCGTGCTCATCGCGCCGCCCCAGGCGCCCTCCTCCTTCTGCACCGTGGCCGTGATCGCCTGGAACCGCAGCACCGAGACGGCGCGGGCGGTGATGGGCGCCATGCCGCTCCTCGCCAGGGCCCGCCGCACGGTCGTGCTGGAGCTGGAGGATTGGGGCGTGCCCGGCCCCTCCGGCTCGGAGCTCGTGCGTTCCCTGCGCATGCACGGCATCAACGCCGACGCCATCGTGGCGGCCGATCCCTCGAACAGGCCGGGAGAGGCGATCCTCGCGGAGGCGGCGGCGCTCGGCTGCGACCTCCTGGTGAAGGGCGCCTACACGCAGAGCCGCCTGCGGCAGATGTTCTTCGGCGGCGCCACCAGCCACATCCTCAGCAGCACGACGATCCCCGTCCTGATGGCTCATTGACGCAAAGGAACCGGCACTCGGGACCGAAGGTCCCCGCCCCGTGAGGATCGCATGATCGCGAACCCGGCCGTCGTCCTCGACGAGCGCTTCCGCCGCCTCGTGATTGGCTCCGCCCGCCTCGAGAAGCTGGCGGAGGGATGCCGGTGGGCCGAGGGGCCGGCCTATTTCCCGGCGGGGCGCTACCTCGTGTGGAGCGACGTGCCCGGCGACCGGATGCTGCGCTACGACGAGGCGACCGGACAGGCGGGCGTCTTCCGCCAGCCCTCCGGCTATTCCAACGGCAACACCGTGGACCGGCAGGGGCGCCTCGTCACCTGCGAGCATGGCAACAGGCGCGTGACGCGCACGGAGCACGACGGCTCCATCACCGTGATCGCGAGCCATTTCCAGGGCAGGCGCTTCAACAGCCCCAACGACGTGGTGGTGCGGTCGGACGGGTCGGTCTGGTTCACCGACCCGACCTACGGCATCGATTCCGACTATGAAGGCCATCGCGCGGAGAGCGAGATCGGCGCCTGCCACGTCTACCGGGTCGATCCCCAGACCGGAGAGGCGGCCATTGCCGCCGACGATTTCGTGCGCCCCAACGGCATCGCCTTCTCTCCGGACGAGACCCGCCTCTATGTGGCCGACACGGGCGCGACCCATGTGACGGACGGCCCGCGCCACATCCGCGTCTTCGACGTCGATCCCTCCGGGAAGCTGCGCAACGGGCGGATCTTCGCCACCTGCACCCAGGGGCTCTTCGACGGCTTCCGCCTCGACGAGGCGGGCCGGATCTGGACCAGCGCTGGAGACGGGGTCCACTGCTACGACCCGGACGGAACCCTGATCGGCAAGATCCTCGTTCCCGAGACCGTCGCGAACGTGGTCTTCGGCGGCCCGAAGCGCAACCGCCTCTACATCTGCGCCACGACCTCCCTCTACGCCATCATGCTTCCGGTCAACGGAGCCAGGACGTTCTGATCCCGCCCGGCGCGCCATGCCCGCCGCTCGGGGGCGGAATGCGGACGGGACTCTTGAGTAATGCCGGGGCATCGACCATGAAGGCGGAACGCGCATCCGGCGCCCGCCCGACGAGACAGACCATGCAGACCCCCGAAACGCCATCCGCCCCGAAGATCCGCTCCGGCGCGGTGTTCGGCATCGGGCTGATGCTGCTCGGCGTCTTCCTGTTCGCCATGAACGACGTGATGGGCAAGTGGCTCGTCGCCACCTATTCGGTCGGCCAGCTCCTGTTCCTGCGCAGCATCGCGGCCCTCGCGGTCCTGCTCCCCCTCATGCGCAGGCAGAAGGTGCCGTTCCGTATTCCGCCGCAGCCGGGGCTTCATCTCCTGCGCGTCGTCCTGTCGACCCTGGAGGTCGCCTGCTTCTACTGGGCCGTCACCTATCTGCCCCTGGCGGACGTGATGACCTACTACCTCGCCGGCCCCATCTACGTGGCGGCCTTCGCGGTGTTCATGCTCGGCGAGCGGCTCGACCCTCCCCGGATCCTAGCCATCGCGGTCGGATTCGTGGGCGTGCTCATCGTCCTGCGCCCGTCCCCGGCCTCGCTCTCGCTGCCGGCCCTGATCGCTCTGACGGGGAGCGTCTTCTACTCGCTCCTCATGATCGCTACCCGCAAGCTGCGGGACACCCACGACGCGACCCTCGTCCTCGGCCAGATCCTCGGCGCCCTCGCGTTCGGCCTCGCTACGATTCCCTTCTCCTGGGTGACGCCCGGCCCGCTCGACCTCGCCGCCCTCTTCCTGCTCGGGATCGTGTCCATGGCCGGCCATGCCTGCGTCAACCGCTCCCTGAAGCTCGCGCCCGCCTCCGTGGTCGCGCCCTACCAGTACACCCTGATCGTCTGGGCCATCGTGCTCGGCTACCTGTTCTTCGGCGACGTGGTGGGCTTCTGGACCCTCGTCGGCGCCGCCGTCATCTGCGGAGCGGGCCTCGTGCTCCTGCTCCTCGAGCACCAGGCGGCACGGCGCGGGCGCGTCGAGAAGGACATCGAGACGCCCGTGCTGCCCGAGGCCTGAGCGAAGGGCGCGCTTGCGCCGTCTTCACGACATCTGTGGCTCGTCCTCCTGCCCCGCTTGACATCGTTGCGCGCGGCGCAGTCAATGATCGAAACAGCAAGGGGGAACGCATGCGCCTGACACTGAAACTCGCTGCCGCAACGGCAGGCCTGCTCATGGCCTCCGGCGCCCTGGCGCAGGACATCAAGATCGCGCTCATCGCCGGCAAGACCGGGCCGCTGGAGGCCTATGCCAAGCAGACGGAAGCCGGCTTCATGATGGGCCTCGAATATCTCACAAAGGGGTCGATGTCCTGGCAGGGCCGCAAGATCAACGTGATCGTGAAGGACGACCAGCTGAAGGCCGATCTCGCCAAGACCCTGCTGGAACAGGCCTACAACGACGACAAGGTCGACATCGCCGTCGGCACCACGTCCTCCGCCGCGGCGCTCGCCATGCTGCCGGTGGCGGAGGAGAACGGCAAGGTTCTCATCGTCGAGCCCGCGGTCGCCGACGCGATCACCGGCGAGAAGTGGAACCGCTTCATCTTCCGTACGGCCCGCAACTCCACGCAGGACGCCTATGGCGCGGCGGCCGCCGTTCCCGCGACGGGCGAGGTGAGCATCGCCACTCTCGCCCAGGACTATGCGTTCGGCCGCGACGGCGTCGCGGCGCTCAAGAGCGCGCTGGCCGCGATCCGGCCGAATGCGAAAGTCGTGTTCGAGGAATACGCCCCCCAGAACGCCACCGACTTCACCGCCTCCGCGCAGCGCCTCTTCGACGCGCTCAAGGACAAGCCGGGGCGGAAGATCATCGAGATCATCTGGGCCGGCCAGCATCCCCTGCCGAAGATCGCCGACCTGAAGCCGGAGCGCTACGGCATCGAGATCGCTCCCGGCGGCAACATCCTGCCGGCCATGCAGATCTACAAGAACTATCCCGGCATGGAGGGCGCGATCTACTACTACTACGCCGCCCCCAAGAACCCGATGAACGACTGGCTCGTGGCCGAGCACCAGAAGCGCTTCGGCGCGCCGCCGGACTTCTTCACCGCGGGCGGCTTCGCGGCCGCCTCGGCGGCCCTCACCGCCATCGAGAAGGCGGGCGGGACCGATCCCGAGAAGCTCGTGAAGGCGATGGAAGGCATGACCTTCGAGACGCCCAAGGGACCCATGACCTTCCGCAAGGAGGACCATCAGGCGCTCCAGGTCATGTATCACTTCAAGGTGAAGGCGGACGGCAAGGACCAGAACGACCTGCTCGACCTCGTCGAGACGATCCCCGCGGACAAGCTGCCGATCCCGGTCCGCAACAAGCGCTGACCCGTCCGTGTCGCCGACGTCCCCGACCGCTGCGCCCGCGCTCGAAACGCGCGGGCTCACCATCCGCTTCGGCGGCCACGTGGCCGTCAACGGCGTCTCGTGCCGCTTCACGCCCGGGACGCTGACCGCCATCGTGGGCCCGAATGGAGCCGGCAAGACCACCTACTTCAATCTCGTCTCCGGACAGCTGCGCGCCTCCGCGGGACAGGTCCTGGTGGGGGGCGAAGACGTCACCGGGCTCGCGCCCTCAGCGCGGGCGAAGCGCGGGCTCGGCCGGGCCTTCCAGCTCACCAATCTGTTCCCGCGCCTGACGGCGCTGGAGAACGTCCGGCTCGCGGTGCAGAGCCGCGCCGAGGCCGGGTGGACGCTCCTCTCCGTGTGGAGCGGCCGCCGCGACCTGATCGCGAAAGCCGAGGCGATTCTCGAACGGGTGCGCCTGGCGGACAAGCGCCATGTCACGCCCAGCGCCCTCTCCCACGGCGACCAGCGCAAGCTCGAAGTGGCGCTCCTCATCGCCATGGATCCCAGGGTGTTCATGTTCGACGAGCCGACCGCCGGCATGAGCGTCGACGAGGTGCCGACCGTGCTCGAGCTCATCCAGGACATCAAGGAACGGGGCGACGCGACCGTGCTCCTGGTGGAGCACAAGATGGACGTGGTGCGCTCCCTGGCCGACCGCATCGTGGTGCTCCACAACGGCACCCTTGTGGCCGACGGGGAGCCGGCGGCGGTGATCGCCTCGCCCATCGTGCAGGAAGCCTATCTCGGCCTGGAGGCGGCGCATGGCTGAGACCCCGGCCGGGACCTCGGCTTCGACCTTTCCCGAGCCCCTCCTCCGGCTCGAAGGGGTGCACACGCATATCGGCCCCTATCACATCCTCCACGGCGTCTATCTCGAGGTGCCCGCCGGCGAGCTGACCATGCTGCTCGGCCGGAACGGCGCCGGCAAGACGACGACGCTGCGCACGATCATGGGCCTGTGGCAGGCCTCCTCCGGGAGCATCCGGTTCGACGGGCGCGAGATCGCCGCACTCCCGACGCCGGACATCGCCCGGGCGGGCATCGCCTACGTCCCCGAATCCATGGGCATCTTCAGCGATCTCACCGTGCGCGAGAACATCGTGCTCGCGGCCCGCAGCGGTCCCGTCGATCCCGCGCGGCTCGACTGGATGCTCGGCCTCTTCCCGGCCCTCAAGCGGTTCTGGAACCTCCCGGCCGGCCACCTCTCCGGGGGACAGAAGCAGATGCTCGCCATCGCCCGCGCCATCGCCGAGCCCCGCCGCCTCCTTCTGGTCGACGAGCCCACCAAGGGCCTGGCGCCGGTGATGGTGCGCAGCATGATCGAGGCCTTCCGCGCCCTGAAGGCGGCCGGGGAGACGATCCTCCTCGTGGAGCAGAACTTCCATGCCGCATCGCAGCTCGGCGACAACGTGATCGTCATGGACGACGGCCTCGTCGTCCATTCCGGCGCCATGCGCGACCTCGTCGCCGACAAGGCCCTGCAGCAGCGCCTCCTCGGCCTCAGCCTGGATGCCCACCAATGAGCGATGCCGTCGAAGCCCCTCCTGCCGACGTCCAGGCCGCCGAGCTGCCCCGCGCCCGGACCGACTGGCTTCCCCTCGCCCTCGTTCCGGCCCTGGCGCTCCTCGCCCTGCCGCTGGTCGGCGATGTCTCCGCCTGGGTGACGCTGACCCTGGCGGGGCTCGCCATGGGCATGATGATCTTCCTCATGGCCTCGGGCCTCACCCTCGTGTTCGGGCTGATGGACATCATCAACTTCGGTCACGGGGTCTTCATCTCCCTGGGCGCCTATGCCACGCTCATCGTGCTGGGGCCCCTCGCCGGCTGGGCGAGCGCGGAATCGGTCTGGCTCAACCTCGCCCTGCTGCTCCTGTGCATCGCCGTCGCGATGGGCCTGACCGCCGCGGTGGGCGCGGTGTTCGAGCGCGTGATCGTGCGCCCCGTCTATGGCAGCCACCTCAAGCAGATCCTGGTCACCATGGGCGGCCTCATCGTGGCCGAGCAGGCCATCCATGCCATCTGGGGCGCCTCTCCCATCCCCATTCCGCTCCCCGAGACCCTGCGCGGCGCCTTCGTCTTCGGCGAGGTGGTGATGGAGCGCTACCGGGTGTTCGCGGTCGGCGTCGGGCTTCTCGTCTTCGTCGCCATGCAGCTCCTCCTCAACCGGACGCGGATCGGCCTTCTCATCCGCGCCGGCGTGGAGAACCCGGAGATGGTCGAGGCGCTGGGCTACCGCATCCGCCGCCTGTTCGTGAGCGTCTTCGTCGCCGGCTCGGCCCTCGCCGGGCTCGGAGGGGTGATGTGGGCGTTCTACCGCCAGACCCTGACCGCCGGCATGGGGATGGAGGTGATGGTGCTCGTCTTCATCGTCATCATCGTCGGCGGCCTGGGCTCCGTCGGCGGCTGCTTCGTGGGGTCGATCCTCGTCGCCCTCGTCGCCAACTACGTGGGCTTCCTCGCGCCGAAGCTGGCCCTCGTCTCCAATATCCTCGTGATGGCCCTGGTGCTGATCTGGCGTCCCCAGGGCCTGTTCCCGGTGGCACGCCGATGACAAGCTCCCCCGCCCCGACAGCCGCCCTCGACGGCCCCCGCAGGCCGCGCGGCCCCCTGGCCTGGCTTTTGTCCTTCGACACGCCCCGGTCCTGGGTGCTGTCCGTCATCCTGCTCGGCATCGTCCTGTGCCTCGGGGCCGCGCCGTTCCTGTTCTCCGGCAGCCAGCCCCTGAGCACGGCGGCGAAGATCTGCGTCTTCATCCTTCTCGTGGCGAGCTACGACCTGCTGCTCGGCTACACCGGGATCGTGTCGTTCGCCCACACCATGTTCTTCGGCATCGGCGGGTATGGGATCGCCATCGCGCTCGAGCGCCTGGGCCCCTCGTGGGGGTCCGCCGCCATCGGCCTCGCGCTGGGCCTCGCCCTCTCCGCCGTCCTTGCGGCGGCCATCGGCCTGCTGTCGCTGCGGGTGCGCGCCATCTTCTTCTCGATGATCACCCTCGCGGTCGCCTCCGCCGTCGCCGTTCTCGCCTCGCAGATGTCGGGCATCACCGGCGGGGAGGACGGGCTGTCGTTCCAGCTTCCGGCGGAGCTGCGACCTGCCTTCCGCCCCTTCGCGGAGCCGGTCCTCGGCGTGAGCGTGAACGGGCGCATCCTCGCCTACTACCTCATCCTCGCCGTGACGGTTCTCGGCTTCCTCCTCCTGCTGCGCGTGGTGAACTCGCCCTTCGGGCGGGTGTTGCAGGCGATCCGCGAGAACGAGTTCCGGGCGGAGGCCCTCGGCTACCGGGTGGTCGCCTACCGCACGGCGGCCTCGGTGATCTCCGCCCTCGCCGCCACCGTCGCCGGGGCCCTGATGGCGCTCTGGCTGCGCTACAACGGGCCGGACACGACCCTGTCCTTCTCGATCATGATCGACATCCTGCTCATGGTTGTGATCGGCGGCATGGGCACCCTGTACGGGGCCGTTCTCGGCGCGACCCTGTTCGTGCTGGCGCAGAGCTACCTTCAGGTGCTGATGGGCGCGGGCAGCGCCGCCCTGGCGGGCCTTCCGCTCCTGCCGGACCTGGTCCACCCGGACCGCTGGCTCCTGTGGCTCGGCATCCTGTTCATCGTGAGCGTCTATGCGTTCCCCGGCGGGATCGTAGGGCATCTGCGCAAGGACCATCATCCTTAAGAGGCATGCGCCTGCTGCAGAGGCGGACGGCCCTCATCCTTCCTGCGCAGGGAGCTTGGCCGAACAAACCCGGCCCGGAATCGTTTTCATCCTGAAGCGGAGGGTCGCAGCGATGAGCCGTGCCTTTGTTCGGGAAGACGACCGCGGAGAGGCCTTCGAGGACCTGCCGGACCGCCCGATCAGCCCGCACCAGAACCTCGTCACCCCGGCCGGGCTCGCCCAGATCGACGCCATGGTGGCGGACCTGCAGCACCGCCTCGCCCAGGCCCAGGAAGCCGAGGACAAGGGCGAGATCGCCCGCGTCGCGCGCGACCTGCGCTACTGGTCCCACCGCAAGTCGACCGCGGAGCTCGTGCCCGAACCCACCGACTTCTCCCACGTGCGGTTCGGCTCGCGCGTCACCTTCGTGCGGGACGACGGACGGACCCAGACCTACCGCATCGTCGGCGAGGACGAGGCGGATCCGGCCAAGGGCAGCATTTCCTACGTGTCGCCGCTGGCGCAGGCGCTGCTCGGCAAGCAGGTGGGCGACGCCGTTTCGGTCGCCCATACCGAAGCCGAGATCGTGCGGATCGAATAGGACGCCTCCGCACGGGCGGGAGCCCGCTCCCGCCCCGTATCACGACGCCGTGGAGACCTTGGGCGCCTGAGTCTCCTCGGATTCCTTGAGCGAATAGACGTTGGAGGCTTCCGCCGGCGCGTCCGCTTCCTTCGAGGCCGCGAACGCGTCACGGAGCATGAGGTCGATGTCCTGCTGGATCTGCAGGAACCGATCCCAGCGGGACGTCGTGATGAGGGCCTGGATCTCCGCCTTCGGCTTTTCCTCGTGCACGTCGCGCAGGCGCACCTGGACCGAGTCGGGCTCGATCTCCGGATGCTGCGCCACGATCCTGGCGATCTCCTCCACCTCGCGGCGGATGGCGACGCTGTCGGTCGCCTGGAGACCGACGGTCCTGACATAGGGCATCCGGTCCCGGTTGGTCAGGTTGATGATGTTCATGTTCACGAAGGTGGCGTTCGGGATCGTGATGAGGGACCGGTCCAGCCCGCGGATGCGGGTCGAGCGGATGCCGATCTCCTGCACCCGGCCCTCGAGATTCCCGAAGCGGCACAGGTCTCCCACCCGCACCGGGCGGTCCGCATATAGAATGAGCCCGCCGATGAAGTTCTCCAAGGTCGGCTTCGCCGCCAGCGCCACCGCGAGGCCGCCGACGCCGAGACCGGCCAGGAGGCCCGCGAGCGGAATGCCGAGATAGGAGGCCCCGTAGATCAGGAGGACGATGGCCGCCGCGATCCCGCCGATGCGCACCGACGCCCGCGCGAGATGGGCGTCGATGCTCTCCGAACGCGTGAAGGACAGCTGCCCGGCGAGACCGTTGGAGAACTTCAGGACGGCCCAGATGAGGGCGAGATAGGCGAGCCCCTGTCCGATCTCGTCGACCACCTCGTTCACCCGCCCCGTCAGATTGATCTGGTAATCGGCGACGTAGACGAGAAAGATGCAGGCGACCGCCATCGTCGCCGGGACCAGAACGGTCGCCAGGAGCGAGGCGACCATGCCGCCGCGGCGTCCGACCCGCCGCACGAGGCGATGTACGGCGAACACCGCCCCCGCGCAGAGCCCGGCCGCCAGGAAGAACCCGATCCATTGCCAGACCGCCTGCCCCTCGATCTCCACGCGGAAAGGACGGGGCAGCTTCTCGATCAGGCCGTACCATTTCGGCGGCAGGAGATGACCCGGCGACTGGCTGTAGAAATCGTAGAAATCCGCCGTGACCCCGCTGAGATCCGGCTGTTCCCGGATCAGGCGGTAAAGGGACTCGAGCTGCCGCACCGTCTCACCCGAGAACAGATATTCCCCCGCGCGCGGGCCGTCCGTGACCCGGACGATGCGGATTTCCGTCCCGGGAATCGTCCAGCTCGGGATCGGGCTCCTGTCTACCTCGGCATCGCCGGGAATGGCCGCAGGGGGCGGCAGAGGGAGACGGTCCAGGACCTCTTTCAGGAGCAGGGTCGATTCGAGGCGCCGGTGCTCCAGCTCCACGGGCGGGACATCCCGGAGATCGAGCGCCCGGGCCGCCCGCGCAAGGAGTGCTTCGGCCTCCTTGACCTTCTCCTTGACGCTCCGGCTCCAGAACAGACCCGGTTCGGCGCTGTTCTCGCGGTAGGCGTCCATCAGGAGCGTCGTGGCGCGCCTCACGTTGCTCCGGAAGTCCTCGAGGGTCGCCCGGGGACTGGACGTCTGCGGGGGCGCGAGCAGGCTCAGGCTGCCCAGGGCCGGCGGAGTGGCCAGGAACTGGACCGCGACGAATATGGAGACGAGAAGGAGGAAGACCAGCGGAACGGTCGCCTCCCGCAATTGCCACCCTCGGGATCCCCTCATGCGTCGCTCCTCGTTTCTGTCCTGAGCGGAGCCGTGACTCGGTCTCCCGCCGGCCGGCGCTCCGACGAAAACCCTGCGTACTGCCGGAGCAGAACGAAGATCGCGGACGGGCGCAATTCAGTAACTATCACGAATTCGTCCGACGAAAATCTCATTTTCTGCAACAGAATGACGAACTGGCGCAGGAACGAATAGAACAAGCATCCTATTTACGATTCCCGCGATTTGCCGCAAACTGAAAATCTTCATTATCCAGACGAAGGCAGGAACCCAGTCCCAGAGACAGATCTCATCCGCTCATCAGCTCAAACTCGCAATCCAAGGCTTTCGGAGGACGCACGGGCGGCCCCGGCCGCCCGGACAGGAAAGACGCCATGAATGACGAAGAGGTCGAAATCGTAGCCGCCGAGCTTGCCAAGATCGGCGGGACATCCTGGTATCCGGGCCGCGGCAACGGCCCTGTCCTGCGAGTGGTCACGGAGCGCTACCGGGATCGTGCCCGGGCGGCGATCGCGGCGCTCGATCGCTACCGAGCCAGACGGAGCAACGGGCCGCAGCCCGACGCCTCGGGAAAGGAGGCTCCGGCCTCCGGCGCTCCCATGTTTCTTGCGACGGGTTCCGTCAGGAAAGGGGCGACGGTGATCTACCGCCCTCCCGGGGATCGGAGGGCGTATCCCTGCACGATCGAGAAGATCGCCGAGGATTTCGTCTATCTCGTGCCCAAGGCGCAGGAGCCTGTCGGCTGGGTGCCCGCATCCGATATCTGGACCAATCCGAACTTCCTGAGCGACCTCAGGAGCGAGGAAGAGGCGCGAGACCGGACGGCCCCGCGCGACTGAGCCCCGCTTGCGGCGGTCAGCGCTTCTTCTGGGAAGAGGCGCGTTCCGCCTTGAGGGTGGTCTCGACCTTGTCGAGCTTGTCCTCGATCTTGTCGAGCTTGGCCAGAATCTGAAAGAGCAGGTCCGGGACGGCCCGGGAATAGTTCACGTTCTCCCGGGAGGCCTTGGCCGTGGCCTGGGCCGCCTCGATCAGCTCGCGGATCTCGGCCCGGGTCACGGGAGCCTGCTCATCCGTGCGCGGCGGGCTGGACTGGGCGGCGGCCGGAGCCGTGAAGGCGAGCATGAAGGCTGCGGCGAGAAGGGGGCGGCGCATGACCGTTCTCCTGGAAGGGTTCTTGTCTGTCCCCAGCAATCCTACCGCAAGGTAAAGTTTCCCCTAAGAAAGTGCACGTCGCGCCGGAAAGCGTGCCTGCGCCGGATCGGGCCTGGCCATCCCGCGCCGGGTCGGAGGAGCCTCGTCGGCAAGAATGGGAGCGGAGCAGGCCCGCCCGGAGACCCATTGATCTGAATCAATGCCTTGCCGCCTCGAACCCTTAAGGGGGGAGCAGACGGCGAAGCTGCGTGCTCGCCTCCCATCAGAACGGTCGAGGCCATGGCTCATACGGCAACAATCTCCAAGGGAATGACCTTCGGCGAAGCGGGCTCCGCGCTCGCATTCGCCGCCCTGTCGCTCCTGAGCATCATCATCGCGGCGAAAGCGTACACCCCGGAATACGCCTTCCACGCTTACCTCTTCGCCGCCGCGGCGGGCGCCGCTGCGTTCAAGATCGTCGACCGCTACTACGACAGGCCTGCGGAGCTGCCGCCTCTGACGATCGGCGGCAAGCCGAACAACAACATGGGGCCGGTGAAGTTCGCGACCATCGCCGGAGTCTTCTGGGGCATCGCCGGCTTCGCCATCGGCCTGCTCATCGCCCTGCAGCTGGCCTTCCCCTCGCTCAACTTCGACACGTCTTGGCTGTCCTTCGGGCGGATGCGTCCCCTGCACACGTCGGCCGTGATCTTCGCCTTCGGCGGCAACGTCCTGATCGGCTCGTCGTTCTACGTGGTGCAGAGGACCTGCCGCGCGCGGCTTGCGGGCGACATCGCGCCCTGGTTCGTCGTGCTGGGCTACAACTTCTTCATCGTCATCGCCGGAACGGGCTACCTGCTCGGCATCACCCAGAGCAAGGAATACGCCGAGCCCGAATGGTATGCCGACCTGTGGCTGACGGTGGTGTGGGTGGCGTATCTGCTGGTGTTCCTCGGCACCGTCATGCGCCGCAAGGAGCCTCACATCTACGTGGCGAACTGGTTCTATCTCGCCTTCATCCTCACCATCGCCGTCCTGCATCTCGGCAACAACGCGGCCATTCCCGTCTCGCTCTTCTCGCCCAAGAGCTACATCGTGTGGTCGGGCGTCCAGGATGCGATGGTGCAGTGGTGGTACGGCCATAACGCGGTGGGCTTCTTCCTCACCGCCGGCTTCCTCGCCATCATGTACTACTTCATCCCGAAGCGGGCCGAGCGTCCGGTCTATTCCTACCGGCTCTCGATCATCCACTTCTGGGCCCTGATCTTCATGTACATCTGGGCCGGTCCGCACCACCTCCACTACACCGCCCTGCCCGACTGGGCGCAGACGCTGGGCATGGTGTTCTCGATCATGCTGTGGATGCCCTCTTGGGGCGGCATGATCAACGGCCTCATGACCCTTTCGGGCGCCTGGGACAAGCTGCGCACCGATCCGGTCCTGCGCATGATGGTGGTGTCGGTCGCCTTCTACGGCATGTCCACCTTCGAAGGCCCGCTGATGTCGGTGAAGGCCGTGAACTCCCTGTCGCACTACACCGACTGGACCATCGGCCACGTCCATTCCGGCGCGCTCGGCTGGGTCGCCTACGTCTCGTTCGGCGCGATCTACTGCCTGGTGCCCTGGCTCTGGAACAAGGAGCGCCTCTACTCGATGAAGGCGGTCTCCTGGCACTTCTGGATCTCGACCCTCGGCATCGTGCTGTACATCTCCTCGATGTGGGTCGCCGGCATCCTGCAGGGCCTGATGTGGCGCGCCTACACCAACCTCGGCTTCCTCGAATACTCGTTCATCGAGGTCGTAGAGGCGATGCATCCCTTCTACCTCATCCGCGCGCTCGGCGGCGCCCTCTTCGTCGCCGGCAGCCTGATCATGGCCTGGAACGTCTGGAAGACCATCACGGTCGGCCAGGCGGCCGCCGAAGAGCCGCAAGCGCTGCAGCCGGTCCTGGCCGCTGCGGAGTAAAGGAACCGATCATGTCCCTTTGGTCCCGTCACAAGATCTTCGAGACGAACTCGATCATCCTCCTCATCGGGGTGCTGATCGTCATCGCCATCGGCGGCCTCGTGGAGATCGTGCCCCTGTTCTACCTCAAGAGCACCATCGAGAAGGTGGAGGGCGTCAGGCCCTATACCCCCCTCGAGCTCGCCGGACGCAACATCTACGTGCGCGAAGGCTGCTACAACTGCCACAGCCAGATGGTCCGCCCGCTGCGCGACGAGGTGGAGCGCTACGGCCACTACTCGCTCGCGGCCGAGAGCATGTACGACCGCCCGTTCCAGTGGGGCTCGAAGCGCACCGGCCCCGATCTCGCCCGCGTCGGCAACAAGTATTCCGACGAGTGGCATCGGGATCACCTGAACGATCCGCGCGCGGTAGTGCCCGGCTCGATCATGCCCTCCTACCCGTGGCTGGCGAAGAACGACCTCGACGCCGAGCACGTGGCCGAGGACATGAAGGTGCAGGCCGCGCTCGGCGTGCCCTACACGCCCGAGATGATCGCGAAGGCCGCGAGCGACATCCGCACCCAGGCGACGACCGACGCGCCCAACGCCGACGACCTCGTCAAGCGCTATCCCGGCGCACAGGTGCGCAACTTCGGCGGCAGCCCGCAGCGGGTGACGGAGGCGGACGCGCTGATCGCCTACCTGCAGATGCTCGGCACGCAGGTCGACTTCAAGCTCTACGACAACAAGGCCAACGTGCGCTGAGGACCCCATCCATGCCAGCGACCTACAAGTTCCTCGCAGAATTCGCCCAGACCTGGGGGCTCGCTTACTTCGTCGCCGTCTTCGCGGCGGTGGTGGTCTATGCCCTCGCCCCTTCGCGGAAGAACCGCTTCGACGCGGCCGCGCGCATCCCTCTTCAGGAGGACTGATCCATGGCCCATGAAACGCAGGGCCCCGTCGATTCCGTCACCGGGGTCGCCACGACGGGACACAGCTGGGACAACATCCAGGAACTGAACAACCCGCTCCCGCGGTGGTGGCTGTGGACCTTCTACGCCACCATCGTCTGGGCCGTCGCCTACTGCATCGCCTATCCGGCGTGGCCGCTCGTCTCGTCCTACACCACGGGCGTCTTCGGCTGGCACTCGCGCGAGGCGATCGAGGCGGACCTCGCCTCCCTCAAGAGCCAGCGGGCCGGCATGACCGCGAAGCTGGCGGACACGCCGCTGGAGCAGGTCGCCCAGGATCCCGAACTCTTCGCCTTCGCCCGGGCGCAGGGCAAGGCCGCCTTCGGCGACAACTGCGCTCCCTGCCACGGGGCGGGCGGCGCCGGGGCCAAGGGCTACCCGAACCTGAACGACGACGACTGGCTCTGGGGCGGCACGCTCGCCCAGATCGAGCAGACGATCCGGTACGGCGCGCGCTCGACGAGCGACAAGGGCCACCAGGGCTCGATGCCGGCCTTCGGCCGCGACGGCATGCTCAAGCGCCAGGACATCTCGCAGGTGGCGGACTACGTGCGCTCCCTGTCCGGCCTGCCGGTGGACCGGGGCGCCGATCTCGCCGCCGGAGCGAAGGTCTTCGCGGACAACTGCGCCGCGTGCCACGGCGACAAGGGCCAGGGCAATCAGGACCTCGGGGCGCCGAACCTCACCGACCAGATCTGGCTGTTCGGTTCGAGCAAGGCCACGATCGTGGAGGGGCTGGTCAACGGCCGCGGGGGCGTGATGCCCACCTGGCACGGCCGCCTCGACGACACGACCATCAAGGCCCTGACCCTCTACGTGCATTCCCTGGGAGGCGGACGCCCGCAGTAGCCCTTCCCTGTCGCCGCGGCGGGCCGGGAACGCCGGCCCGCTCCATTGACCCAAATCAAAGCGACTCTCCCGCCCCGGACCTATGAAGGGGCGGTTTTTCGCGATGAGCACCTGCGACGGATTCCATGGCTGACGCTCCCCTTGCCGGACAACTGACCTCGCACGCCGCCGAACGGGCGGACGAGCAGCCCCTCTACGTTCCGCGCAAGAAGATCTATCCGCAGGCCGTCAAGGGACGCTTCCGCACGATCAAATGGATCGTGCTCGCCGTCACCCTCGGCATCTACTACTTCCTGCCCTTCATCCGCTGGGACCGCGGCCCCCATGCCCCGAACCAGGCGATCCTCGTCGATCTTCCCAATCACCGGTTCTATTTCTTCTTCATCGAGATCTGGCCGCAGGAGGTCTATTACATCACCGGCCTGCTGATCCTGGCGGCGCTGACGCTCTTTCTGATGAATGCGGTCGCGGGGCGCGTCTGGTGCGGCTATTTGTGCCCGCAGACGGTCTGGACGGACCTGTTCTACGCGGTCGAGCGGCTCATCGAGGGCGACCGCCGCGAGAGGACGAAGCGCGCCAAGGAGAAGGCCATCCTCGAGATCGTCACCCTGAGGATCCTGAAGCACTCGATCTGGCTCCTCATCGCCTGGTGGACCGGAGGCGCCTGGGTGCTCTACTTCGCCGACGCCCCCACCCTCGTCGGCCAGCTGCTCACGTTCCAGGCCCCGGCGATCGCCTATATCTGGATCGGCATTCTCACGTTCACCACCTACACGCTGGCCGGCTTCATGCGGGAGCAGGTCTGCACCTACATGTGCCCGTGGCCGCGCATCCAGGCGGCGCTGACCGACGAATACGCCCTCAATGTCACCTATCGCTACGACCGGGGCGAGCCGCGCGGCTCCATGAAGAAGAACGAGGCGCTCAAGAAGCAGGGCCTCCCGGCCGGAGACTGCATCGACTGCGATCAGTGCGTCGCCGTCTGTCCGACCGGGGTCGACATCCGCAAGGGGTTGCAGCTCGACTGTATTCAGTGCGGATTGTGCATCGACGCCTGCAACACCGTGATGGCGAAGATCGGCCGTGCGCCGAACCTCATCGCCTACGACACCGACATGAACGTGCAGGCGAGGATCGAAGGACGCCCCGAGACGCGACGCATCGTGCGGCCCCGGACGATCCTCTATGCGGGCCTCATCGTGACGGTCGGGGCGATCATGCTCGTCTCGCTCGCCATGCGGCACACGACGGATCTCAGCGTCATGCACGACCGGAACCCGCTCTTCGTGCGCCTGTCGGACGGCTCCATCCGCAACGGCTTCACGATCCGGGTCGCCAACAAGAACCTCGAGGAGCGCCGCTACGCCCTGGAGGTGGAAGGCCTCCCGGACGCCAGGCTGGACGTGGTCGGCGGCCAGGTCGACCAGGCCGGCCGCGCCGTGATCGTCGTCGGGCCCGACCAGACCCTCGAGGCGCGGGCTCTCGTCACCGCCGGCGGGAAGCCGCCTTCCTCGACCGGCCTGCGCTTCACCCTGACCGATACGGCGAGCGGCGAGACGGCCCACGCCGGCGACCACTTCATGGCACCTTGAGGAGCGACCGCCATGCCCGTCACCCTTGTCTCTCGCCCTGCGCGCACTCCCCGCCCCCTCACCGGGCGCATGGTGCTTCTCTATCTGGTCGCCTTCTTCTCGGTCGTCTTCGCGGCGAACATCATCATGGCCCGGATCGCGGTTTCGAGCTTCAGCGGCGTCGAGACGGACAGCGCGTACAAGGCCGGGCTCGCCTTCAAGAACGACGTCGCGGCCGCACAGGCCCAGGATGCGCGCCACTGGTCGGTCGAGGCCGCCGTGCAGCGGGGCGCTGAGGCGACGCGCATCGCGATCAGCGCCCGCGACGCCGAGAACCGCGCGATCGCGGGGCTCGTCCCTGAAATCCGCCTCGCCCATCCCACGGACCGGCGCCACGACCTCGTCCTCCAGGCGGTCGAGGTGGCACCCGGCCGCTTCCAGTGCGACGCGCCCGTGCACCGGGGCCAGTGGGACCTGGTGATCGGCCTCCGGCGGGGCGACGAAACCGTGTTCCGCTCGCGAAGCCGCATCGCTCTGTAAAGGAGTGGCCTCATGGCCGAGACCCTCGACCTCTCCGTCTACGTGAAGCGCCAGGACGACGGCACGTCCCATCTGGATCTCGCCGTCGAGGGAATCGACTGCGCGGCCTGCATCGGCGAGATCGAGGGCGGCCTCTCCCACCTTCCCGGCCTTCTCTCCGCGCGGCTCAACTACACGACCCACCGCCTGTCCCTGCAATGGACCGGCGGTCTCGATCCGGCGCGCGCCGTCGAGGAGCTGAGGCGGCTCGGCTATCGCGCGCATCCCTTCAAGGCCCGTGCCGCAGAGGAGGAGGAGACACGCAGGGCGCAGTGGCTCCTCAAGTGCCTTGCGGTGGCGGGCTTCGCGTCCATGAACATCATGCTGCTCGCGGTTTCCGTGTGGTCGGGCAACGTCACGGACATCTCGCCGGAGACGCGCGACTTCTTCCACTGGCTCGCGGCGCTCATCTCGCTGCCGGCGGTCGCCTATGCGGGGCAGCCCTTCTTCCGCAGCGCCCTCGGCGCCCTGAGGAAGGGGCGCACCAACATGGACGTGCCGATCACCATCGGCATTCTGCTGGCGCTCGTCATGTCGGTGATCGAGACCGTCAACCACGCGGAGCATACCTATTTCGACTCCGTGGTGATGCTCCTGTTCTTCCTCCTCTGCGGACGCTACCTCGACCAGGCCATGCGCCGCCGGACGCGGGCGGTCGCCGGCAACCTCGCCTCCCTCCGCGCGGAAGTCGCCCATCGCCTCGACGCCAAGGGCGAGGCGACCCTCGTTCCCGTCGCGGCCCTCGCGCCCGGCGACCGGGTGCTGGTCCGCCCCGGAGAGCGCATCCCCGTCGACGGCGTCGTCCTGTCCGGCACCTCCGAGGCGGACGAGAGCCTCGTGACGGGCGAAACCGCGCTCCGCGCCCTCGGCGGCGGCGACGCGGTCTATGCGGGGAGCCTCAACCATGCCGGGGCGCTGACGGTGCAGGTCACCGCGGCGGGACAGGGAACCCTGCTGGACGAGGTCGAGCGCCTCCTCGACAACGCATCCGCCGCGAAGTCGCGCTACCGCCAACTGGCAGACAGGGTGGCACGCGCCTACGCACCCGTGGTGCACATCGCCGCCGCCCTCACGGCCATCGTGTGGATCGCCACCGGGGCCTCGGTGCACGATGCGGTCATCACCGCCGTCGCGGTGCTCATCATCACCTGCCCCTGCGCGCTCGCCCTCGCCATCCCCGTCGTGCAGGTCGTCGCCTCAGGGGCGCTGTTCAGGGCGAACGTGCTGCTCAATTCCGGCGATGCCCTGGAGCGCCTCGCGTCCGTGGACACGGTCGTGTTCGACAAGACCGGCACCCTGACCCTGCCGGAGGCGCGGATCGCCAACACGGCGGCGATCCGCCCCGACCTGCTCGAAGCGGCCGCCCGCCTCGCCCTGTCGAGCCACCATCCCCTCGCCGCGGCCGCAGCCAGGGAGGCGCGGGACGCCCGCCCCTTCGAAGGCGCGGTCGAGGAGCCCGGCAAGGGTGTCCGCGCCGTGGTGGACGGGGTGGAGCTTCGTCTCGGCAGCCCGGCCTTCTGCGGCGCCGAGGATCTCGCCGCCGCCGCGGCCGCCGAGGACGCGCAGGCCTCCCTCATCGCCTTCTCCTACGGCCGGGAGCGCGCCGTTCTCCGCGTCCGCCAGGCCCTGCGGCCCGATGCGGCGCGAACCGTGAGGGCGCTGCAGGCGCTCGGCCTCGACTGCCGCATCCTCTCGGGCGACCGGCCAGAGGCGGTCGCTCCCGTCGCGGGGACGCTCGGCATCGGAAGCTGGCAGGGCGGCGCGAAGCCCGCCGAGAAGATCGCCGTCCTGGAGCGCCTGAAGGGCGAAGGGCGCCGCATTCTCATGGTCGGGGACGGCCTCAACGACGCCCCGGCCCTGGCGGCAGCGGATGTCTCCATCTCCCCGATCACCGCGGCCGACCTGACGCAGGCGCAGGCGGATGCGGTCTTCCTCGGCGACAGGCTCGCGCCGGTCGCCGAGGCGGTGGCGATCTCCCGGTGCGCCCATGCCCTCATGCGCCAGAACCTCGTCATCGCCCTCGTCTACAACCTCTTCGCGGTGCCGCTCGCCTTCCTCGGCTATGTCACCCCCCTCGTGGCGGCGCTCGCCATGTCCGGCTCGTCGAGCCTCGTGACGCTCAACGCGCTCCGGGCCCGCGGCGTGCGCGCACCCGCGCAGCAGCCGAACGCCTCGCGGCGGCGATCCGCGGCCGCCGTCCTTCAGGGAGCCTGAACCATGAACGTTCTCCTCTTCCTCGTCCCGACGGCCCTGATGCTCGGCCTCTGCGGCCTCGCCGCCTTCCTGTGGTCGCTGAGGAACGGACAGTACGACGACGTGCAGGGCGCGGCGCTGCGCGTGCTCAGCGACGACGACGTGACGCCATGACGGCTTCCACGGATCTTCCGCGCGCAGGTCGGCTCGACTGCGCCTGCGCCATCGTACCCGGCGACGGCGAGGCCGACCGGCGCGGGACCGCCCTGCTCGCCGCCGCCTTCTCCCTGTCCGTCCTGTCGCAAGTCCTGATCCTCGGCATCCTGCCGCTCGCCGGCCTGTCCCTTGCGCCGAGCCGGGCCGCGGCCGCCCTGCCCTACACCGCCTTCTACGCGGGGGCGGCGGTCGCAGGGCTTCCCGCCTCCCTCCTGCTCGACGCGCTGGGCCGGCGCGCCGCCTTCTCCCTCGGCGCGAGCATCGGGATCGCGGGCGGCCTGATGCTGGTCTGGGCTCTGACCGGGTGGCACTTCGGCGCCCTGGTCCTGGGCGCGTTCTGGCTCGGGGTCGCAGGCGGGTTCAGCCTGTTCTACCGCCATGCCGCGGCAGGGATCGGCGCCAGGGGCACGTCCGCGCTGCTGCTGGTGTTCGGAGCGGCGACAATCGCGGGGGTCGCAGCGCCGGGCATCGCCCGGGCGGCGGAGGCCCTCGCCGCGCCGCGCGATTTCGTCGGCATGGGCGCGGCGGCGGCCCTGGCCCATGTGGGATCCCTCGCCGCCACGGCAGCCCTGCCCTACCGGCCGCTGCACACGCAGCTTACCGCGCCCCGGCAAGGCAAGCCGTGGCGGGCCGTTCTCCTGCCGACGCTGGTCGGCGCCGCCGCCTGGTTCACGATGACCGCCCTCATGGGCGCGACCCCCATCGCCATGGTCGGGTGCGGCCTGACGGGGGCGGTCTCCGGCGTCGTCGCATGGCACGTGGTCGCCATGTATGCGCCGTCGCTCGTGCTCGCGGGCCTGCCCTCGGTCCGTCCCCTCTGGATCGCGGGAGGCGGAAGCGCTGCCCTCGGGGCGGGGGCCCTGATCTTCTCCCTCTCCTCCACCGCGCCCCTTTTCTCGCTGTCGGCGGCGCTTCTGGGGATCGGCTGGTCCCTGGCCGCCCTCGGCACGACCCTGTGGCTCCATCGGGACGGAGAGCCCTCGCGCTGGCAGCTCGGCCTCCACGACGGATGCGTGCTGGCCGGAGCCCTGCTCGGCGCCCTCGCCACCGGCATCGCGATCTGAGGACCGGCCCCGGCCTCCGTCTCAGGCTTCCTGCACGCCGGGACGGCCGTCGAGGCAGACGAAGGAGGCGATGCGGGAGACCGGGGAGCGGCGCTCCTTCTCGTTCTCCACGGCCTCGAAATCCACCGCGCAGTGGCCGCTCCTTAGGGAAACGGTGGCGAAGCCCCGTTTGTCGCCGCGGGCATAGCGGATGTGCGGGTTCTTGGCGCGCACGGTTGCAATCCCCTTGGCGTTCGGCCCTTCCGAGGTGATGGAGGTGCCGCAGAATTCCGTGGCGATCACCTCCGCCTTCTCGTCGTGGAAGTCGCGCTTGAGATCCGCCGCGAAGAACGCATGCACGTCGCCTCCGATCACGACGGGGTTGGCCACGCGGTGGGCGGAGATGCCGTCGAGGAGCCTCCGGCGCCCGGCGGCATAGCCGTCCCACCCGTCCATCCAGTAGCCATGGCCGTCGCCCGGATCGAGGTCGCGCTCCGCCATGAGGGTCTGCTGCGCGATGACGGTCCAGCGGGTCCGGGTTCCGGCCAGGGCTCTGTCGAGCCACGCCTCCTGCTCGGCGCCGAGCATGGTGCGGTCCTCCCGCAGACGGTCCGGACAGTCCGCGCGCGGCGATGCGCTGCGTCCTGTCAGGCACGCGTGCGGCGAGCGGTACTGCCGGTCGTCGAGGAGGATCACGCTCGCCATGTCGCCGAACCGGTACCTGTCGTAGATGACGGCCGAGGGGCCGCGCGGGCGCGCGGCCGGCGGCAGGGGCATGTGCTCGTAATAGGCCTGGTAGGCGGCAGCGCGGACCTTCAGGAACTGGTCCCGGTCGGCCATGGCGGGAGAGCGGTCATCTGCGTAATCGTTTGCAACCTCGTGATCGTCCCAGATCGAGAGCCAGGGAAACGCCGCATGCGCCGCCTGGAGGTCCGGATCGAGCCTGTAGAGGGCGTAGCGCTCGCGGAACTCGGGCAGCGTGGTCGGAATGCCGCCCTGGTGCTTGCGCACATGGCGCGAGCCCCAGGACGATTCGTAGATGTAGTCGCCCAGATGGACGACGAAGTCGAGGTCGCGGCGCGCGAGCTCCGCATAGGCGGCATAGTAGCCCTGCTCGTACTGCTGGCAGGAGGCATAGGCGAAACGCAGGTCGCCGGTCATGCCCGGCGCTGCCGCGGTGCGCGTGCGGCCGACGGGGCTCGCCGCGCGGCCGACGCGGAAGCGATACCAGTACCATCGCGCGGGCCGGAGCCCCGTGACCGTCACATGGACGGCGTGGGCCGAGGCGGGCTCGGCCACGGCGCGCCCCTTCCGGACGATCCGCCGGAAGCTCTCGTCCTCGGCGACCTGCCAGTCCACGGCGACGGGAGTCTCCGGCATCCCGCCACCCTCGAGCGGCTTCGGGGCAAGCCGCGTCCAGATGACGACGCTGTCTGGACGCGGCGCGCCGGAAGCCACCCCGAGGGTGAAGGGATCGTCCGGCAGGCGCGGCGCCGCCTCGAGAATCCCGAACGGCCGCAGGGCGAGCGTTCCCGCGAGGGACGCGAGAAGGAAGTGCCGCCTCGGCACGGAGATGTCGCTCATCTGCAGCTCACAGGGACATGGACAGGATCCGCCGTCCGACGGCGTAACGACAGGCTATTATCCATCGCCGCCGCCATGCAACCGGCCTGACGGGCCCGTTTCCGCGCGGCCGTTCAGGCGCGTCGGGCAACCCTCTCCCGCTCGATCCGGCTCTGGGCGACGAGCAGACGCGCGAACAGGATGACGCGCGCCAGGGCCGCGAGCGCGATGAGCAGCGCAAGCGAGGGCACCCTTTCCCCGAAGACCAGAAGCCCTCCCGTGCAAAGGGCAAGCACGAAAAGCGAGGCGAGATGCAGCCGGAAGGCCTGCACCTCCACGCCGTAGATCGCGATGAGCTCGATCAGCGGATTGATGAAGGCCAGGAGCGCGGCGCTCGGTGCGAACCATTGAACGAGCCGGAACAGCTCCGGCCACCGGGTGTGCAGGAGAAGCGGCGAGAGGACATGAGCCGCGCCCGCGATCGCCAGGAACGTGCCGCCGAGCAGGACGGCAAGCCGGAGAACGGGCCGCAGGGTGTATCGGAGCGGTGTCCTGTCCTCGACGATGGCGCGCTGGAGCGTCGGCACCGCGACGAAGCTCACCAGAAAGCCCGGAATGTCCAGAAGACGCAGGGCGAGGATCATCTGGCCGCCGAGATGGGGCGGCAGCGTGAGACCGGCGAGCAGGGCGGGCGCCGCATCGAAGGCGATGCTCAGGAAGGCGTTCGGCAGACCCGGCAGCGGCATCTGGCGCCATGCCTTCGCATGTTGGACGAGGCGGCCGCGCGGAGGGTTCTCCTCGCGCCAGGCACGGTTGCCGACCCGGAGAATGCTCGCGGCGACCAGATGCCCGACGCAGTCTCCGAGCACTAGGGCCATGACCGGGTCGACGGCCATGCCATAGATCGCGAGCGTGACCAGCGGCTGCGCGATGCTCTGCGCGACGGCGCCCCGCGCCCGGATCCGCGGCCGGCCGGACCGGGTGAGCACGAGGCTTTCGATGCGCAGCTTGACGCGGGCGAAGATGCCGAGCGGCAGAACGGCGAGCGCGGCCGCGGGCAATCCGAGCGGCACGTTCCACCCCATCGCGACCGCCAGCGCGCAGAAGGCGGATACGGCAAGGAGGAACAGGGCGCAGATCCGCTGCGAGAGCAGGACGACGGAGCGCGCATCCCTCTCGTCCCTCACCGCGAGAATCGCGGCCTCGTAGCGCCCGCAGGCGGCTACGGAGAGGAGCGACAGGACACCGACATATACGCCGAGGGCGGCATAGGGCGCGGGTCCCAGGAGCGCCGCCGTGACGAGCAGCCCGCAGGTCGAGATCGCCCGGGCCGACAGCGTCCCGAGCAGGAGGACGACGCCGCCGCGCGGCAGGAAGCGGGCTCCGAGGTCCAGCAACGACCGAATGAAACGATGTGGCGTTGACATGAGCAAAATTCTGCAACGCCGGACGGCGCCGCCGATGAAAGCGGCCTCTCTACCGGACAAAGCTTGACCTTGGAAGGAGGCGATATGGCGCGCCCGCGGTCTGCCGGAGCAGCCGATGGGCTTTGCGCACAACCGCAGGGCGGAGCGGGCCGTCAGGCCTGCATGAGCGAGGCGAGCTTGCGCGCCGCCGACCTGACGGCGGCAATCGCCGTTTCGGTATCCAGATCGTCCATGGCCACGACGCCGATGCAGGCCTCGAAGCCCGTGCGGGGCCGGTCCGGCAGATGGATGGGGCTTGCCACTCCCACGGCGCCGCGCTGGAGCTGCCCCCTGGTGAGGCTGAAGCCGTCCCTTCGCGCCTGTCGGACGGCCTCCGGATCGTCGGGCCCCTCCGGCCGGCCCGCCAGGATGGCGATGCCCGCGGCCCCCAGCGTCAGCGGATGCCGGCTGCCGACCCGGTACCCGACGCGCAGCAGGCCCTCCTCCGGCTCCGCGACCATGATGACGACGCATTCCTCCGCCTGGGCCACCGAGATGAAGGCCGTCGCCCGCGTGTCCTGGGCCAGCCTCTGCAGCATGGGCCGGGCGATGGAGCGCAACTGCGGCTCGAACCGGGAGGCCAGCACCAGGATTCCGCCCCCCAGATGGATCTGCCCCTCCGGGGTTCGCGAGACCAGGGCATGGGATTCGAGCGTCGAGACGATTCGGTAGACGATGGCCCGGTGGATATCGAGCCGTGCCGCAAGGTCGGCAATGGTGATGCCGCTCGCGCTCTGCGCGACGATGCCGAGGGCCTGAAGGCCCCGGTCGAGGGTCTGAAGCTGGTTCGTCCTGGCGGGCGCGGTCTTCTGCCCGTGCCCGCCCGGCTCCGTCCCCGTCTTCTTCCCGCCTCTCATGCGCCTCTCCCCCGGACCGACAGCTCTCTCGAGCGTTTCGCTCACCGTCGCAAGGCCGCAGCGGCGCGCCGGAAACCGTGCCGAACGACCCTCGTCCCGCCCGCGCCTGTCTTGATTCCCGGCCGAAACTGTCTGTATGCTCGATGTGCGCACATAATTGTGCGCTATTCGTAAATAGCACGGACCCGAGCAGCACGGTAGGAGGCTTCGAGATGACGCAACCCCGTATCGACACCGCGCGCGTCGGCACCGCGCTGCCGGAGGCCGCGAATCCGGGCCCGCTGCAGGGCGGCCGCTGCCCGTTCGGCGGCGCATCGCCCGGGAGCGCTCCCGCCCTTTCCCCCACCGGCTGCCCCATCTCGGCCAATGCCGCCGCCTTCGATCCGTTCGAGGGGCCGTACCAGGTCGACCCGGCGGAGGCGCTGCGCTGGTCCCGCGAGCAGGAGCCGGTCTTCTACAGCCCCAAGCTCGGCTACTGGGTGGTGAGCCGGTACGAGGACGTGAAGGCGATCTTCCGCGACAACCGGGTGTTCTCCCCCTCCATCGCCCTGGAGAAGATCACGCCCGTCTCGCAGGCCGCCCAGGACACCCTGAAACGCTACAACTACGGAATGAACCGTACGCTCGTGAACGAGGACGAGCCCGCGCACATGGAGCGGCGGCGCGCCCTCATGGAGCCGTTCACGCCCGAGGAGCTGGCGCATCACGAGGGGATGGTGCGGCGGCTGACGCGGGAATATGTGGACCGCATCGCCGACAAGGGCCGAGCCGACCTGGTCGACGAGATGCTGTGGGAAATCCCTCTGACGGTGGCCCTGCACTTCCTCGGCGTGCCCGAGGAGGACATGGACACGCTGCGGACATACTCCATCGCCCACACGGTCAACACCTGGGGCCGCCCCTCGCCCGAGGAGCAGGTGGCGGTCGCGGAGACGGTGGGCAAGTTCTGGCAGTACGCCGGCAAGGTGCTGGAGAAGATGCGCCAGGATCCGGACCGCCACGGCTGGATGCCTTACGGAATCCGCAAGCAGAAGGACCTGCCTGAGGTCGTCACCGATTCCTACCTGCACTCCATGATGATGGCCGGCATCGTCGCCGCACACGAGACGACGGCCCACGCCTCGGCCAACATGTTCCGGCTGCTGCTGGAGAACCGTGAGATCTGGCAGGAGATCTGCGAGAACCCCTCCCTCATCCCGAACGCGGTGGAGGAGTGCCTGCGCTATTCCGGCTCGGTGGTCGCCTGGCGGCGGATCGCGACCGTCGACACGCGCATCGGCGACGTGGAGATCCCGAAGGGTTCGAAGCTCCTGATCGTGAGCGCCTCCGCCAACCACGACGGACGGCACTTCGAGAACCCGGACGAACTCGACATCTACCGCGACAACACCACCGACCACCTGACCTTCGGCTACGGCAGCCATCAGTGCATGGGCAAGAACCTCGCGCGGATGGAGATGCGCATCTTCCTGGAGGAGCTGACGCGGCGCCTGCCGCACATGGAGCTGGTTCCGAACCAGACCTTCACCTATCTCCCCAACACCTCCTTCCGCGGGCCCGACCATCTCTGGGTGCAATGGGACCCGGCCGCCAATCCCGAGCGTCGCGACCCGGCGATTCTGGAGCGCTTCACCGCCTTCCCCATCGGCGCGCCCGCCAAGCGCGATGCCGCGCGCCAGCTGCGCGTCCGCGAGGTGCACGCCGAAGCGAATGGGATCGTCCGTCTGACGCTCGAGGATCCGAGGGGCCGCAGGCTGCCGCGCTGGAGCCCCGGCGCGCATCTCGACGTGACGATCGGCGACTATGTGCGCAAGTACTCCCTCTGCGGCGACCAGGACGACCCGTACACCTTCCAGATCGCCGTTCTCCGCGACCCGCAGGGGCGCGGCGGCTCGGCCTTCATCCACGAGCGGATCCGCCCGGACATGCTCGTCCGGATCGGCGGGCCCAAGAACCACTTCCGCCTCGAGGAGGGCGCCTCCTCCTATCTGCTCGTGGCCGGCGGCATCGGCATCACGCCCATCGTCGCCATGGCCGACAGGTTGAAGCGTCTCGGCAAGGACTATGCGATCCACTATGCCGGCCGCGCGCTCGAGACCATGGCCTTCGTGGAGCGGCTGCGGCGCGACCACGGCGAGCGCCTGCATCTCTACCCCTCGTGCGAGGGCCGGCGCCTCGATCTGGAGGCGCTCACCCGCGACGCGAAGCCCGGGACGCAGGTCTATGCCTGCGGCCCGGAGCGGCTCCTGACCCATCTGGAGAGGCTCGCGGAGGGCTGGCCGGACGGCATGCTGCATGTGGAGCATTTCAGCTCGGCCGGCACGCAGCTCGACCCGAGCAGGGAAATCGGCTTCGACGTCGAGCTCAGGGATTCCGGCCTGACGGTCCACGTGCCGCCCGACCAGACGGTTCTCCAGGCCCTGCGCGCGGTCGGCGTCGACGTGCCGAGCGACTGCGAGGAAGGGCTTTGCGGAACCTGCGAGGTCAACCTGATCGAGGGGGAGGTCGACCATCGCGACAAGGTTCTCACCCAGTCCGAGCGGGCGGAGAACCGGCGCATGATGGTCTGCTGCTCGCGGGCCAGGAGCGGCAAGCTCTCCCTCGCCCTGTGAGGCGCGGGCGGCGACGCTACGTCATGGCCCACATTCCTATTGGAATCCGAAATCAGAATCCGCAAGATCGCGGCAAATCCGGGAGGACCCAATGAAATCGTTGACGAAGCTGGCGGCTCTGGCCGCGACCGCGCTGTGCGCCGCCACCATGCCGGCGGCGGCGCAGACGACCCTGAAGCTCAGCCACTACCTGCCGCCGGTTCACGGCATTCATACGGACTTCATCGTGCCGTGGACGGAGCAGGTCACCCAGTGCACGGGCGGGGCGGTGAAGTTCGAGATCTTCCCCGGCGGCACCCAGCTCGGCAACATCGCCAAGCAGCAGGAGCAGGTGCTCGCCGGCGTGGTCGACATCGCCCACGGCCTGCACGGGACGCCGCGCGGGCGCTTTCCGCGGACGTCGCTGATCGAGCTGCCCTTCATGACGAAGGACGCGGGCGCGGCCAGCAAGACCCTCTGGGAGATGTATCCGGAATATCTCGCCCCCGAGTACAAGGGCCTGAAGGTGCTGGCGCTCCACGCGCACAACGGCGGCCTCATCCATACCTCGAACAAGAAGGTCGAGAAGATGGAGGACCTGAAGGGCCTGCGCCTGCGCACGCCGAGCCCCGCCGTCTCCGAGATGCTGACCGCCCTCGGCGCCACGCCTCAGGGCCTGCCGCCCGGCGAGGTCTACGAGAACATCCAGAAGAACGTCATCGACGGCACGGTCTTCCCCTGGGATCCGGTGAAGTCCTACGGGCTCAACGAGGTCCTGAAGTACCACCTGGAGGCCGGCACCTACACGGTTCCCTTCTTCTTCGTGATGAACCAGCGCAAGTACGACTCGCTGCCGGAGAACGTGCGCAAGTGCATCGATCAGGCATCGGGCGACGCCCTGGTCGCGAAGTTCGGCGCCTGGTGGAACAAGTGGGACGAGGCGGGCCGCAAGGAGGCCGAGCAGGCCGGCCACACCATCATCAAGCTGAGCGACGAGGAGCGCGAGCGCTGGCGCAAGGCGCTGCAGCCCACCATCGACGCCTACATCAAGCAGACCTCGGCCCAGGTCGAGAACGCTCAGCAGATCGTCGACGAGATGCGCAAGCGCCTCGCCCAAAAGGAGAAGTGATCGTCGATCCCGTCCTTAAGCCGCGCGTCGAGAGCCGCGCGGCTTCTCCTTTCCCGATAGCGGAACATCCATGAAAAATCTGGCTCATATCCTCCGCGGGCTCATCGCCGCCTGCGCAGTGGCGGGCGTTCTCGCCTATGCCGCCGCGGCGCTGGTGACGGTCGCCGACATCGTCGGCCGTCAGATCGGCACGCCGATCCTCGGCGTCGTCGATCTCGTCCAGCTGTTCGTCGTCGCCGGAGCCTGGCTCGTGATTCCCTATGCGTTCCTCACGGGCGCCCATGTCGGGGTCGACCTTCTGGTCGAGTCCTTCCCGAAGGCGGCCGAGCGGCTCCTGCGCGCAGTCGCGAGCGTCACGGCAGCCGGCCTTCTCGCGCTGATGCTCGTCTATTGCTACGACGCCTTCCAGCAGCAGCTGACGTTCGGCGACCGCTCCCAGCAACTCGGCATACCGATCATGTGGTACTGGGTGCCCCTCCTGGTCGGCACGGCCCTGTCCATCGTCGCCGCCGTTCTCACGATCGTCACACCTCAACGGGCGCAGGCCGCATCATGAACTCGGCACTCATCGGCTTCCTGGGTTTCGTCGTCGCCCTGGCTCTGATCGCCTTCGGCTTTCCCGTCGCGGTCGCGATGGCGGTCGTCGGCGTCGCGGGCTTCTGGCTCCTCAACGGATGGACGGGCGCGGCCTTCATCCTCGGATCGTCTCCCTTCGAAGCGGTCTTCCCCTACTCGCTCAGCGTCATCCCCCTGTTCGTGATGATGGGCGTGTTCGCCGCGCGGGCCGGCCTGTCGCGGTCGCTCTTCAACGTCGTGAACGGCTTCTTCGGCCACATCCGCGGCGGGCTGGCGGTCACCGCCGTCGGGGCCTGCGCGCTGTTCGGCGCCATCTGCGGCTCATCCCTCGCCACGGTCGCCACCATGGGCCGGGTCGCGATCCCCGAGATGAAGCGGCACGGCTACAGCAACTCCCTCTCCTCGGCCGCCATCGCCGCCGGCGGCACCCTGGGCGTGCTGATCCCTCCCTCGATCCTGCTCGTCATCTACGGCATTCTCACGCAGACCTCGATCGGCCAGCTCTTCATCGGCGCGATCATCCCGGGCATCGTCGGAACGATCCTCTACTGCATCGCCATCGTCGTTCAGGTGAAGCTGTCGCCGGAACTGGCCCCCCCGACCCCGAGGGCCGACTGGGCGACGCGCTTTTCCACGCTCGGCCGCGTGTGGGGCGTCGTCCTGCTCTTCGGACTGGTGATCGGGGGGATCTATTTCGGCCTGTTCTCCCCGACGGAGGCGGCGGCCGTCGGAGCCGTCGGCGCCTTCGTCCTCGCCGTGCTCTCGGGCGAACTCGACCGCGCCGCTCTTCGGGACGCCGTCCGCGAGACGGCATCGCTGACGGGGATGATCTTCTTCATCCTGATCGGCGCGTCGCTGTTCAACTACTTCCTCGAGACGACGGGCCTGCCGAGCGGCCTCATCGGCCTGATCCAGAGCAGCGGCCTGAGCCCGACGGCGGTGCTGGTGCTGATCCTCGTCTTCTACGTGGTGCTCGGCTGCTTCATGGACTCGATGTCCATGATCCTGCTCACCGTGCCGTTCCTCGCCCCCGTGGCCCAGACCCTCGGCTACGACATGGTGTGGTTCGGCATCCTGATCGTGACCGTCGCCGAGATCGGGCTGATCACGCCGCCCGTCGGCATGAACCTGTTCGTGGTCCAGGCGACCATGCCGGGGCTGACCCAGCGGACGGTGGTGAGCGGCATCCTGCCCTTCATCCTGGCGGATTTCGTGCGCCTCGTCATCCTGGTCAGCGTGCCAGCCCTGACGCTGTGGCTGCCGTCCAAGATGTTCTGAGGCTCACCCGCATGATGCTCTGGAAGCGGCCTGCGCCGTCGCGGAACCGCAGGCCGCTTTCCGTCGTCAGGCCCGGTGGACATCCGCCTGTGTCCGGCTGACGCGGTCGAGGAAGGCAGCGTTCGGGCAGAAGTCGGGCGCATGGCCCGCACCGCCCTCGTCAAGCCAGTGCCTGCATTCCGTCGCGTTCCGGCAGAGGAGGCAGCGCCGGCACGCAGCCGCGAAGCCGCCCGCGAACCGCTCCCGCGCGGCCGCTCCCGGATTCGCTCCGATCCGTTCCATCATCTCTCCGAAGAGGGCGGCCTGGCGCTCCACCCTCGCCGTGAGCGGCCACGTTCGCGGACGACGCGCGGCTTTCCCGTTTTCCTTCGATGTCATGACAAACCTCCGGCAGGTATCCGGAGATCAGCATACTCACCCGGCGCAGGCGCTCATTGCGTCAGATCAACGAAGGGAACGGGCGTCTCCCCGCCCGCGTCCCGGCGGAGCGGTGCTCACGGCCCCTGAGGATGCGCCGCGTCCCTCGCCATCCGATCAGTTGATCGACATGTCGAGCGGCGGCTCGACGCCGTTCCTCAGTGGGCTCACGTAGGGCGTGTCGCGGGTCTGTCCGGCGAGGTCGGCCTTCGCGGCGGCCACGAGGCCCGGATCGATGATCGCTGCCATGCCCGTCGCGGCCATGGCCTTGGCGACGTGGACCATGGCCTTGTGCGCCGCCGGCGCCTTGCCCTGGGCGACGACCTGCCAGGTGTGGAACGGCGTACCGATGGCCACCGTGGGCGCGTGCGCCTGCACCGTCGGCACCACCCAGCTCACGTCGCCGAGGTCGGTGGAGCCGATCATCGGCTTGCGCGGAGCGTCGAGGGGCACGAGGAAGTCCGCGAGCGGCGCATCGGTCCGCGGCTGGCCGACGGCCCGGTAGACGGATGCGATCTCCTGCTCGGAGAGGGTCGCGCGGATCCGGCGGGCGAAGTCGCGGTCGGCCTCGTCGAAGGGCGGCGGGCCGAGCTCTTCCATGGCATTGTGCAGGGCCTGCTCCAGCGGCCTGTTGCCGAGGGTGTTCGATACGGCGCTGACGATGCGCATCTCGACGCTCGTCTCGGTCATGAGGGCCGCGCCCTGCGCGATCCTGTGCACGCGCTCCACCAGCTCGAGCATGCCGGGCAGATCCATCGCGCGGATGGAATAGCGGACGCGGGCGCGGGCCTGCACCACGTTGGGCGCGATGCCGCCGGTGTCGAGGAGAGCATAGTGCACGCGGGCGTCGGAGGGCATGTGCTCGCGCATGTAGTTGACGCCGACATTCATGAGCTCGACGGCATCCAGGGCGCTGCGCCCGAGATGGGGCGAGGCGGCCGCGTGGGCCGCGCGTCCGGTGAAGGTGAAGTCGGCACGCGTGTTGGCGAGGGACAGGGCGGGCGCGACCTCCCAGAAGCTGTAGGGATGCCAGGAAATGGCGATGTCGGCATCGTCGAAGGCCCCGGCCCGCACCATGAAGGCCTTGGCCGCTCCCCCCTCTTCCGCGGGGCAGCCGTAGTAGCGGACGCGGCCGGGGATACCCTTCTCCGCCAGCCAGTTCTTCAGGGCGACGGCCGCCAGCATGGCGCCCGCCCCGAGCAGGTTGTGGCCGCAGCCATGCCCGTGCCCGCCGGGCTCCACCGGCCGGTGCTCGGCGACGCCCGCCTCCTGGCTCAGGCCGGGCAGCGCGTCGAACTCGCCGAGAAAGGCGATGACCGGACCGCCCTCCCCCGCCTCGCCGATGACGGCGGTCGGAATGCCGGCAACGCCCTCCGTGACGCGAAATCCCTGGTGGCGCAGTTCCGCAGCGTGCTCCGTCGCCGAGCGCACCTCGGTGTAGCAGACCTCGGGCATGCCCCAGACCCGGTCGCTCAGGTCGATGAGCCGGTCCTTCGCGGCGTCGACGTGCTGCCAGATCTCATTCCGAACGTTCATCTCTCACTCCGAAGTCCAACCCGTGCGGGCGCCGGTGCCCGGCGCGGCGAAACTGTCTTCGACGGGACGGGCGACGGCAAGACCGCACGCCCCCGAACCGCCCCGGCGCGTCACAGGGCCGCGGCCTGCTCGGACACCAGCTCGTCGGCGGGCGGAACGCGGCCCTCGAACCAGAAGGCCGCCGCGGCCCGCGACATCGCCGCGCCGTCGTGCCCCACGCCCTCGACGCGGACCAGCTGCCAGCGGAAGGGAAGCCCGCGGCGCTCGGCCTCCTGCCGGGCGAAGTCGTAGACGTAATGGGCGCGGGCGTAGCGGTGCGGTCCCTGCCTCAGGGCCTCGTCCTGCGCAGGCAGGTTCGGATCGCTCACGCTGATGTCCCGGTCGCCCGCGAAGATATGCATCGGGTAGGCGAACCAGCGGGCCAGCGCCGCCTCGTCGAGGCCGACCCCGCCGAGCCCCTCGGGGAAGGCGCGCTGCAGCGTCGGCAGGGTGTACCAGCCGGGATTGGCGGCGATGACCGCCTCGTACGGCTCATGATCCTGGGTCGCGAGCAGGCGGTGCGCGAACTGCCCGCCCGCGGAATGACCGAAGAGGCGCGCCTTGGAGCGGCGCGTCACGCCGCCCTTCCGCAGGGCCGCGAAAACCCGGCCCGGCACGGCGTAGAGCCAGTTCTCGAAGGGGCGCACGGCGCCGTCCTCCCCGAGGACCAGGCCGTTGTTGTAGCTCTCCGCCTTCGGAAAGCGCCCGTCGGAGAAAGTCGGCGCGGCGATCAGGATCCGGTGCCTTTCCGCAGCGGGAATCCAGAAGTCCCGATACTCGTCCCCGTTGCGGAGCATGCCGTGCTGGACGATCACCACCGGATCGTCCGGGCCGTGCGAGGCGGGTCGGTAGAAATTCACCTCGAGCGGCCGCTCGGGATGGAACGGATCGATGAAGGGAAGCGTGCTGCGGCCGATCCCGGGATTGAGCGTTGTCGTCGTCATGCGGTTTCCGAAGTGTGCAGATGGCAGGCGGCACTGCGGCCGGGAGCGATCTCCTTGAGGGCCGGGCGGACCTCGCGGCAGATCGACATGGCGCGGTCGCAGCGGGGGTGGAACGGGCACCCTTTCGGAGGCGCCAGAGGCGACGGCAGCTCGCCCTTCAGCGGCTGGAACGCGCGCTTGCGCCGCGCGGCCGACGGGCTCGCCGCGATCAGCGCCGCGCTGTAGGGATGCGCCGGCGCGGCGAAGACGGCGGAGGCGGGGCCGACCTCGACGATCCGCCCGAGATACATGATGGCGACGCGGTCGCTGATGTGCCGGACGAGGCCGAGGTCGTGGCTGACGAAGAGATAGGTCAGCCCGTGCCTTTCCCGCACATCCATGAACAGGTTGATGACCTGCGCCTGGATCGACACGTCGAGCGCCGAGACCGGCTCGTCGCAGACCAGGAAATCGGGCTTCACGGCCAGCGCGCGGGCAATGCCGATGCGCTGGCGCTGGCCGCCGGAGAACTGATGCGGATACCGGTTCCGGTAGGCGAGATCGAGGCCGACCTCGGTCAGCGCCTTGTCCACCGCCGCATCGATCTCGCCCTTCGGCAGGAGGCGGTGGACGCGCAGCGCCTCGCCGACGATGCGGTGCACCTGCATGCGCGGATCGAGGGAGGCATAGGGATCCTGGAACACCATCTGCACCTTGAGCAGATAGTCCAGCCGCTCCTTCCCCTTCAGCCGTGCAACCGGCCGCCCGTCGTAGACGACATCGCCCTCGGTCGGCTTGAGGATGCCGGTAGCGATGCGCGCGAGGGTCGACTTGCCGCAGCCGGATTCGCCGACGAGACCCAACACCTCGCCGCGGGCGACGGTGAGGTCCACGCCGTCGACCGCCCGCAGGACGGGCGGAGGCGGCGCCTGGCCGACGGCGGCGAGGAGGCGCTGTGCGACGGTCGACTTGCCGCGGAAGTGCTTCTTCACCCCCCGCAGTTCGAAGAAAGGCGCGGTCATGGAGCACTGCCCTCGGGCACTGGATTGTGGCAGCGGAAGCGGTGCCCGTCCTGGACCTGCGGAAGCGGATCGACCTCCGCGCAGACAGGAAGGGCGCGCCCGCAGCGCGGCCGGAACGGGCATCCGCTGGGACGCGCATCGATGCTCGGCGCCGCCCCGTCGATCTGCCTCAGCCGCTCGCCGGGTTCGACCATCGCGGCGGAGGAGCCCAATAGGCCCAGCGTATAGGGATGGCGGGGACGGTCCAGAACCTCGTCGACGGTCCCCTCCTCGACGATGCGTCCCGCATACATGACGGCGACACGGTCGGCGAGCTCCGCCACGACGGCGAGATCGTGCGTGATCCACAGCACGGCGGCCCCCGTCTCCCGGCTGAGCTTCTGGACCTCGAACAGGATCTGGCTCTGGATCGTGACGTCGAGCGCCGTCGTCGGCTCGTCGGCGACGATCAGGTCGGGCCCGTTCAGGAGCGCGGTCGCGATGGCCACGCGCTGGCGCATGCCGCCCGAGAATTCGTGCGGGAACTGCCTCAGGCGCGTTTCGGGGGATGGGATGCCGACCCGCGCCAGGGCCTGCGCGGCTTCCCTCATGGCCTCCTGTCGGCTGCAGTCGCGATGCTCGAGAATCGCCTCGCACATCTGCTCGCCGATGCTCAGGACCGGGTTGAGCGTCATCAGGGGGTCCTGGAAGATCATGGCGATGCGGTCGCCGCGCAGCGCGCGCAGGCGCTCCTCGGAGGCCCGCCGCAGGTCCTCTCCCTTGAACAGCACGTCGCCCGCCACGACCTCGCCCGGAGGGTCGATGAGCTGGACCAGCGAGAAGCCGGTCACGGACTTTCCGGAACCGGACTCGCCGACGAGCCCCACGATCTCTCCCGGCTGCACGACGAGATCCACTCCGTCGACCGCCGGCCAGGCTCCCTTCAGATCGTGAAACACGGTCCTGAGGCCGCGAACTTCGAGCAGAGGCGATGTCATGGCCCCCTCACATTGAAGCTGCGGCGCAGGCGGTCGCCGACGAGGTTGAGCGACATGATCAGCAGCACGAGAGCGATGCCGGGGAAGACGGCGATCCAGTATTCCCCGGAGAGGAGGAACTCGAAGCCGTTGGCGATCAGGAGGCCGAGGGAGGGCTGCGTCACCGGAACGCCGACCCCGAGGAAGGAGAGCGTCGCCTCCAGCGTGATCGCGTTCGCGATGCTGATGGTGGAGACGACGAGCACCGAGCCGATGGAGTTCGGCAGAAGATGCGCGAGCATGATGTGCCGGGTCGGCAGACCGAAATTCACCGCCGCCTCGATGTATTCCTTGCGTCTTTCGACAAGCGCAGCCGCCCGCATCAGCCGCGCGTACTGCGCCCACTGAACGAGGACGATCGCGAGGATCACCTTGTCGATTCCGCGGCCGATCGAGGCGAGCAGGACGAGCGCGACGAGGATCGACGGGAAGCCGAGCATGAAGTCCACGACGCGCATGATCGCCGCGTCGACGGCTCCGCCGAACTGGGCGGCGACCAGCCCGGCCGCGATCCCGACGACGAGGGCGCCGACCGTGGAGGTCAACCCGACGAGAAGGCTGGTTCGGAGGCCGTACAGGATCGCGCTGAGCATGTCCCGTCCCTGGGCGTCAGTTCCGAGCCAGTACGTGATCCCCGTCATGCCTTGCGATCCCGGCGCGAGACGGTTGTCCATGACGCTCAGGGAAGCGAGGTCGTGGGGGTTCTGGGGCGCGATGATAGGCGCAAGGAGCGCGAGCAGGACGAGAATGCCCAGCAGGATCGCCGCGCCGCGCGTGGTGGGGCGGCTCCGGATCCGGCGGAGGACCTTCTTCCGCAACGGCGTGTCGAAAGGGGACGCCACGGCCGGCGCGCCCGCCTTGGACGGGATCATGCCATCTCTCCCGTCAGCTTCACGCGCGGGTCGAGCGCGGCATAGAGGACGTCGACGAGGAAGTTCACGGCGACGAACAGCAGGGTCGCGAGCATCACGTAGGCGACCACCACCGGACGGTCGAGGTGATAGATGCTGTCGATCAGGAGCTTGCCCATGCCGGGCCATGCGAACACCGTCTCGGTGATGGTCGAGAAGGCGACGAGGCTCCCGAACTCGATCCCCGCAACCGTCACGACCGGGATCAGGATGTTGCGCAGCACGTGCCGGGCCACGATGCGCTTGCGGCGGACGCCCTTCGCGCGTGCGTACCTGACATAGTCCTGCGTCATCGCCTCCGTCGTGCCCGCTGCGACCAGCCTGATCATCAGCGCCATGTTGGGGATGGCGAGATTGAGGGCCGGCAGCGCGATGTGCTTCAGCCCGTCGGGCGTCAGCAGGCTCGTCTGGACGCCGAGGAACGAGACCGTCTCGCCGCGCCCCGCCGTCGGCAGCCAGCCGAGGGCGACGCTGAAGAGCAGGATCAGCATCATGCCTTTCCAGAAACTCGGCAGGGAGAAGCCGAGGATCGTCCCCGCCATGATCGCACGGCTCGGACGGCTTTCGGGGTTGAGGCCGGCGAGGAGGCCGAGCGGCACGCCGACGAGGGCCGCGAGGCTCATCGCCAGGAGGACGAGCTCGAAGGTGGCCGGCAGCCGCGCCAGGATGAGGTCGACGGCCGGCACGCCATGCACGAAGGAGCGCCCGAGATCGCCTTTGAGGGCATTGCCCAGGAAGGCGAGATACTGCTGCAGGACGGGCAGGTCGAGCCCGAGGCGACGGATCATCGCCTCGCGCTCGGCCGCGCTCACCTGCGGCGGCACCAGGAGCTCGATCGGGTCCCCGATGCCGTAGACGGCGAAGAAGACCACGATCGAAACGGCGAGCAGGACCAGAACGCTTTGGATCAGGCGCTGCAGAACGTAGGCCGTCATCGGGTGCGCTCCCGGCGATAGGCGCCCTCACCCATGGCTCACTTCGCCGGCTTGACCGACATGGCCATGGTGAACTGGTCCGTCCGGCCCGCATAGGTCAGGTTCGCCTTGTAGGCCCAGACGGTGCTTTCGAAATGCAGGGGGATGAAAGCATTGCTTTCGAGCACCCTCGCCCCGGCCTGCTGGAGGAGTTCGGAGCGCTTGGCATCGTCGAGGGTCGTGATCGCGGCGCGGATGAGCTTGTCGAACTCGGGATCCGAGTAGCCGCCGTAGTTCGAGCCGCCGATGGTCTTGGCCTCGTCCGGAGTCGCGGGCCACTGGCGCAGGAAGGAGGACGCCTCGCCGCTCGTGGAGCCCCAGCCGCCCAGCGCGACGCTGAACTCCTTCTTGGAGCGGCGCGGGAAGTAGATGGCGCGCGTCATGGCGTCCACGTCGGCGCGGATGCCGATCTGCGTCAGATACTGGGCCACGGCCTGCGCGATCTGGCTGTCGTTGATGTAACGGTCGTTGGTCGTCGACAGGGTGACCTGGAATCCGTTGGGATAGCCCGCCTCCTTCAGGAGCTTCTTGGCCTCGGCGGGATCGTAGGCCAGCTTGGGCGGGTTCGGCAGCGTCCCGAACATCCCGGTCGGCAGGAACTGGTTGGCCGGCTCGGCGGCACCGTCCATGATGCGCTTGACGATGGCGTCGCGGTCGATGGCGAGGGACATCGCCTTGCGGACGCGCGGATCCTTGAGCGGGTTCTTGCCGTCCTCGGACTTCACGAACGGGCTCTGGTCGCGCTCCACGTCGAGCTGGAAGTAGATGACGCGGGTGGAGGGGGTGATCACGTAGCCGAAGCGCTTGTCGTCCTTGATCCGGCCGAGATCCCGCGCAGCCGGATTCTCGATCACGTCGTAGTCGCCCGCGAGCAGCCCCGCGAGACGCGGGCCGGCGTTGGGAACGGGTACGAAGCGCACGCTCGCCCAGGGCTCGGCCGGACCCCAGTAGGTCTCGTTCCGCTCCAGCTCGATGCCCGTGCCCTTCACGTAGCTCTTCAGCTTGTAGGGCCCGGTTCCGATGGCGAGCTTGCCGTCGTTGAAGTCGCCGACGACGGGCCAGTTGCCCGTGACGCCGCAGTTCTTGGCGGGATCGAAGGTCAGCTTGTCGTGCGCGACGATGGACGCGCTCAGAATGCCGACGCTGGAGAGGAAGTTCGGCAGCAGCGGGTCCGGCGTCTTCGTGGTGATGACGACGGTCTGCGAATCGGGCGCCTCGACGGATGCGAAATTGCCCGTGATGTCGGCAAATGAGCCGGCGATGGCAGTCTCGTTCTTCAGGGTCCGGCAGAAGGTGAAGATCACGTCGTCCGCGGTGAAGGGCTTGCCGTTCGAGAACGTGACGCCCTGGCGGAGCTTGAACGTCCATTTGGTCTTGCCGTCGTTCTCCCACGACGTCGCGAGCCCGGGATGGAGCTTCTGCTTTTCGTCCTGCTTGGTCAGGCCCTCGAAGATATGCGCCGCGAGGGCGTTGTTCGGCGTCAGATCGTGATAGTGTGGGTCGACCGCCGTCGGCTCCGAGCTGAGCGCGATCCGCAGGGACTGAGCCCAGGCGGGAGCGCTCAGCAGGCACGTGCCGGCCACGAACGCAAACATCATACGGTTGCGCATTGAACTTCTCCGTTCCCTTGTATCTGGTTTTTGACAGTTTTATTTTCTGAATTTAGAGAACATGAAAAATTTCTGACGTCAATCTGCGTGGAGCGTCGATGTCGCCCGTCCTGAAGCCGACGACGGATCTCGCCAACCGGATCGCAGCCGCCTACCCGTCGCTCAGCGGCACCCACCGGCGGGCTGCGGACTTCGTGCTCCAGAACCCGCTCGACACCGCGACGATGACCATCGAAGGGCTCGCGGAGCGAAGCGGCACCTCGACGGCCACCGTCACGCGCTTCGTGCGCAGTCTCGGCTACAACGGCTACGGCGAGTTCCGCGCCGCCCTCTCGGCGGCCCTCAAGGTCGCGATGGCGCCGGTGGACGGGCTCGCGGGCGCGCGCGCCGTCGCAGGTTCGACCTTCGCGACTCTCGTCAACGCGCTCAAGGACCAGGAGAACAACCTTTCCGAGGCGATCTCCACGCTGGAGGAAGGCGTCTGCTCGCGGGCCATCGACGCCGTCCTGAAATCCCGCCGCATCTTCATCGTGGGATCCGGCGCGAGCCATCATGTGGCCGCCTATCTCGAGGAAGGGCTTGCGCTCTATCTCGACGCGAGCGTGATCTTCGCGTCCTCGCGGGTGGGGCCGGAGCACGCCATCCGGCACATGATGTCGACGCGGGCGGGCGACCTCGTCATCGCGATCTCCATGCCGCGCTACTCCCGGGGAACGGTGGAACTGACGAACCTCGCCAAGGAGCGCGGCGCGACGGTCCTGGCGCTCACGGATGCCCCGACCTCCCCGCTCGCGCGCCTGGCGGACATGACCCTGTTCGCCCCGGCGCGAAGCCGGCTCCTGCCCAACTCCCCGTCGGCGACCTTCGCGCTGGCCGACGCGATCGTCACCGCCGTCGCGCGGGAGCGGCCGGATGCGGTCGAAGCGCTGAAGGAACTGAGCGAGAACCTCCTGTGGACGTTCTATCAGTGAGATGCACGGGACGACGACCTGCTCGGCAGGCGCCGCCTATCCGACGATGACTGCGCGGAAGTCGTTGACGTTCGTGAGGGTCGGGCCCGTCACGACGAGGTCGCCGGCTGCGGCGAAGGCCGTATAGGCGTCGTTCTGCCGCTGCAGCTGGAACGGGTCGAGGCCTGCCGCGCGGATCCGCGCCAGCGTGTCGGGGAAGCACTGCGCTCCGGCATTGTCCTCCGACCCGTCGATGCCGTCCGTGTCGCAGGCGATTGCGGCAATCCGTTCGGCGCCGCCGAGGGCGAGGGCGAAGCCCAGCAGGAACTCCGTGTTGCGGCCGCCCTTTCCGCTTCCGCCGACCGTCACCGTGGTCTCGCCGCCGGAAAGCAGCACCGCCGGAGCCGCGGCAGGCTCGCCGTGGACCAGGACGGAGCGGGCCAGGCCCGCATGCACGATCCCCGCCTCCCGGGCCTCTCCCTCGATCGCGTCGCCCAGGATGACGGGCCTGTACCCGGCGCCGCGGGCAACTTCGGCGGCGGCGCGCAGCGACATCATCGGCGTGGCGACGAGCCGGGTCGACGCATGGAGGAAGGCCGAATCGTCCGGCTTGGGCGTCTCGCAGGACGGATCCCGCAGCAGGCGGAATGCGGGCCCGTGCTCGACCCCGTACCGCCGGAGAACGGCGAGGGCGTCCTCCCTCGTGGTCGGGTCCGGCACCGTCGGGCCGGAGGCGATCACGCTCGGATCGTCTCCCGGCACGTCCGAGATCAGGAGCGTCACCACGCGCGCGGGCGCCGCGGCCGCGGCCAGGCGCCCGCCCTTGATGGCGGAGAGATGCTTGCGGACGCAGTTCATCTCCGCAATGTTCGCGCCCGAATTCAGGAGAGCCCTGTTCACGGCCTGCTTGTCCGCCAGCGTGAGGCCCGGCCCCGGAAGGCTCAGCAGCGCCGAGCCGCCCCCGGAGATCAGGCACAGCACGAGATCGTCGGCGGAAAGGCCAGACACCATGCGCAGAATCCGCCCGGCCGCCCTCATGCCGGCCGCATCGGGCACGGGGTGAGCCGCCTCCACGATCTCGATCCGCTCGCAGGGAACCGCGTGACCGTAGCGCGTCACGACCAGCCCTTCGAGCGGTCCGTCCCATGCCCTCTCCACGGCCCGTGCCATCGCGGCGGAGGCCTTTCCGGCGCCGACCACGATGGTCCGCCCGCGCGGCCGCGCGGGCAAGGCAGGCGGAACGCACAGGGCCGGATCGGCAGCCGCGACGGCGGCCTGGAACATCTTCAGGAGCAGAGAGGCGCGTTCCCGCATGGAGAAATCACGTTCTGGAGGACGGAAGGGTCCGAACCGGAGTCCGGCCCGCCGGCATCGTCGGCGAGCCAGCCGTTGCTGGCAAGCCGTCTTACACCGCCATGGCATCGCCGGTCGCGCCCACGCGGCTTGCGCCACCCGGGTGAGGGTCGGCCTTCACGAAGCGCTCGCCTCGACAGCGGTCGCCCTCGTCCTGAAGCTTTCGTGAAGCCCGCAGGAGGCATGGAGATTCCCTTGCGCGCCGAATCGCTCTCCGTTTCCAGCAACGAGCCACCGGCGTGGGTCCCTATTCCAGGGACAGGGCCCGACCCCTCGATGCCCGAAGCCGGTTCCAGCAGCTCTTCGAGCCGGCTGCGGCAGCCATCGCGGCAAGGAGCAGAGCGGCGTTTCGGAACAGCCCCTCATAACCGTAGGATGCGATGAAGGGCGTGGTGAGGAGCGGCGAGCAGAACTGGCCTACGAAGACCGATGCAGTCAGGATGCCCCCGGCCGTCCCTCTCCGTCGGAGCGGAGCGAGGTTCAACGCAAGGGTCACGAAGCTCGGCGAGACCAGCGCGAAGCCCGCGCCGATGGATGCGGACGCCACGAGCGATGCCGGGGCCGTCGCATGGAGGGACAGCAGGAGGAACCCGGCCGCCGTCGCACCGTAGCCCAACGCGAAGATGCCCGCATAACCGGTCGCCCGGCGGATCCGGTCATAGATCAGCGCGAAGCAGCCGCCCGAGAATGTCAGGATGCCGAGCGCCGAGCCGGTCATCGCGGCGCCGTTATGGCCTGCCCGTTCGAAGAAGAACGACAGCTGGGTCGGCATGATGAAAAAGATCATGTTCGTCGCCGCCTGGAGAAGCACGAGCGATGCGAAGACGAGCCCCCAGGAGGAATCCCCGCGGCCGTCGTCTTCCTGCCGGGCACCGGGCCGAGGCGAGGCCCGCGGCGGATCGACGACGACCTTCCACATCAGCGGCAGGAGGGCCGCGGCGACTCCGTAGATGGCGAACGGCAGGCGCGGCGAGACCATCGCGAGCCATCCGGCAAGCGAGATGAAGACGAGGCCGCCGAAGTTCCGGGCCGAGATCTGGAGCCCCGAGAGCGCATTCCGGTCGTCGCCGGAAAAGTAGTCGCCGATCAGCGCGGTCTGCGCCGTCATGATGAGGGCGACGGCGACCCCGAGAGCCAGGCGGCTGGCAAAGATGGTCGGAAGATCGGGGAGGAAGGTCCCGGCGCAGCCGGCCAGCACGAAGAGGACGACCCCGGCCAGGAGCAGCCGCCGCCGGCCGTGCCGGTCGGCGACGAGGCCGGCGAAGGGCGCGAAGATGGCGACGCTGAGCGAAGGCGCGGGCACCAGCAGGCGCGTCAGCATCGCGGCGTTCGGGTCGTCCGCGAACAGGCGCTCGATGCCGGGGAGCGCCGGGCTAATCGTGGCATTCGCCATGGTGGTGAGCGACGCGGCCGCCAGCAGGGCGACCGCCCGCGGGTCCCGCCAGACCGGTCTCGGGAAGGGATTGCGTTCCATCGCGTGCCTCTTGCTCAAATCGACGATTCGGGTCACCGTACGACTTCAAGTCAACTTGAGGTCAAGCATGCGAATTCTGGACATTGGGGAGGTCGCCAGGCAATCGGGCGTGCCACCCTCGACGCTGCGCTACTACGAGGAGATCGGCCTGATCCGCTCGCTCAGTCGGCATGGCCTGCGGCGGCAGTTCGATGCCGATGTCCTCTTGAAGCTCTCCCTCGTCGAACTCGGGAAAACCGCCGGCTTTTCCCTTGCGGAGATCGCAGGCATGTTCCGGGAGGACGGCCGGCCGGACATCCCCCGCGACCGGCTGCATGCCAGGGCGGACGACCTGCAGCGGCAGATCCTCGACCTGCGGATGCTGCGCAATGCCCTGCGGCACGTCGCCGAGTGCCCGGCTCCGACGCATCTGGAATGCCCGACCTTCCGCAAGCTCCTGAAGGCGGCGACGCGCAGGCGCACCACCCGTCAGACGGTCGGCCCCCGACGTCGAGGAAGCCCGCAGCCGGGCGGGTAGCTCGCGGGCAGGCTCTCGCGCGGGCGGAACGCCGCCTGTCCCGCCGTCAGCCCGCCTGCACCTCAGCCAGCAGCCATTTTTGGAACGCCTCGAGCCCGGGGCGCATCGGGCGGTCCTCCGGCGTGGTGAACCAGTAGCCGTGGCGGCTCCGGAAGCCGAGGCCGGCCGGATTGACGAGGCGGCCGGTCTCGAGCTCCTCCTGGACGAGACGCCGCGGGACCAGGGCCAGGCCCTGGCCGGAAATCGCCGCCCGGATCACCAGGGAGTAGAATCCGAACCGGATGGTGTGGACGGGGTTGAAGTCATCGAGCCCGTGCGCGGCACCGAACTCGCTCCAGCGCAACGGGGTCTGGAAATGGTCGAGGACGGTGTAACGGCGAACGTCCTGCGCCGTCTCGATGCCGCCGAGCCGGGCGACGTAAGATGCCGCGCCGACGAGGGCGACGTCCCGGCCGAACAGATAGCTGGCCCGCTGCCCTGGCCAGTCTCCCTCTCCAAAACGGAACACTCCGTCGGCCGCCTCGGCGGTGTCGGCCGTGACGAAGGTCGTGAACTGGACGTCGACCTCGGGATGGAGCTCCGCGAAACGGGAGAAGCGGGGTACGAGCCAGCGATCCCCGATGATCGGCAGCACGTGGAGCCTCACCGACCAGGGCGACGCTTTCAGCGCCGAGATCTGCGCGCCGGCCGTCTCAAGTTCGGCCAGCGCGCGGCGGACATGCTTCACATAGAGGCGCCCGGCCTCCGTCGGAACGAGGCCGCGGCTGCCGCGGGCGAAAAGGGCGATCCCGAGGGTCTCCTCCAGCCCGCGCAGGTGCTTGCTGACGGCGCTCTGGGTCAGGCTGACGGCCTCAGCCGCGGCGGAGGCCGTGCCATGCTCGGCAATGGCGAGCAGGACGCGGAGGGCTGTCATGGAACCGGGAAGACGCTGGATGCTCATGGAACGGCCGAGGCTGGACTGACGAAGAGGAATCACCCCTTCTATTCCAAGAAGGAATACCAAGGCGACGAATTTTCATTTGCCAGTCGCAGGTTCCCTTGGAACATCAGCGGGGCAAGGGGGAAACGGCAATGACGGCGGCAAACGTTCTTTGGGCATCGCGATTCCGGGCCGGCCCATCGCCCGAGCTCATGGCCCTTTCCCGCTCGGATGCAAGCCATTTCCGTCTGGCTCCCTACGACCTTGCGGCCTCCGTCTCCCATGCGCGCGAACTCGTGAGGGCCGGGTTGCTCACGCAGGCCGAGGGGGAGGCGATCGAAGCGGCGCTTGCGGCCCTCGGAAGCGAGATTGCGGCGGGAACCCTTCTCCCGGCGGATACGGACGAGGACGTGCACACTTTTCTGGAGCGTGCCCTCACCGAGAAACTGGGCCCCCTGGGCGGCAAGCTCCGGGCCGGGCGCTCGCGCAACGATCAGGCGGCCAACGATCTCAAGCTCTATCTGCGGGACCGGGGGCGCCGCATCGTCCTCGACCTGCTGGCCCTTCAGGAGGCCCTCGCGCTTCAGGCCGAGCGGCACCTCGAATCCGTGGCGCCGGGCTTCACGCATCTCCAGCCGGCCCAGCCGGTGAGCTTTGCGCACCAGCTCCTCGCCCATGCCCAGGGTTTCGCCCGCGACATCGCGCGGATGCAGGACTGGGACCGGCGCGCCGCGCGCTCCCCGCTCGGGGCGGCAGCGCTCGCGGGCTCGGCCATCGCGAAGCAGCCTGAGCTCTCCGCTCGGGAGCTCGGCTACGACGGTCCCTGCGAGAACTCCATCGACGCCGTCGGCAGCCGCGACCACGTTGCGGAGTTTCTCTTCGTCGCCGCGATGATGGGCGTGAACCTGTCCCGGCTCGCCGAGGAAATCTTTCTCTGGTCCTCGCGCCAGTTCCGCTGGGTCGAGCTCGACGACGCCTTTGCGACCGGCTCGTCCATCATGCCGCAGAAGAAGAACGCCGACATCGCGGAGCTGACGCGCGGCCGCGCCGCGCGCCTCGTCGGCGGCCTGGGCACGATGCTGACGGCCCTCAAGGGGCTGCCTTTCGCCTACAACCGCGACCTCGCGGAGGACAAGCGGGCCGCCTTCGAAGCGGTGGACACCCTCGGCGCGGTGCTGCCGGCCATGGCGGGCATGGTGCGCACGATGCGCGTCGATGTCGACGAGCTCCGGCGGCAGGCGACGGACGGCTTCACGCTCGCCACGGAGGTGGCCGACTGGCTTGCCCGACGGGGCGTCCCCTTCTCGGAGGCGCACGAGATCACCGGCCGCCTGGTTCGCTATTGCGAGGACCGGAGGATCGGCCTCGAGGACCTGGACGAGGAGGATCTCGCCGCCGTCGATGCGCGCCTGAATGCCTCCGTCAAGACCGGCCTGACGCCCGAGGCCGCCGTCGGAGCCCGCGACGGCTACGGGGGCACGGCGCCGCGCCGGGTGGCCGAGCAGCTGGCGCGCCTGCGTTCGGATTTCGACGGGCAGCGCGCGTGGGCAATGTGCTATGACGGCCCGCGATACTGAACGGGAACGAACGGGGAGAGCCGGGATGAGCAGCAACACCGTATCCTCTGCGATGGACACGGAGACGGGGACCGGGCGTTTCGATCCGTCGATCGCTCACCTGACCCATGTGCCGCGCCGCCACTACGGACGCTGGATCGCCAGCATCCTGATCCTCCTCGCCTTCGGCTACCTGGCGAAGGCCTTCGCGGAGGGGCAGATCGACTGGCACATCGTCGGCCAGTTCTTCACGGCGCAGGCCATCGTGAGCGGTCTGGGCAACACGATCATCATGACGTTCTGCGCCATGGCGCTCGGCATCGCGCTCGGCGTCCTGTTCGCGGTCATGGTCATGTCCCCCAATCCGGTGCTCAAGGGAGTTGCGGTCTTCTACATCTGGTTCTTCCGCGGCACCCCTCTCCTTCTCCAGCTCCTGATCTGGTTCAACCTGGCCCTCGTCTTCCCGCGCATCGGAATTCCGGGCCTCTTCGAGGCCCGCATGGTCGACGTGATGACCCCGTTCGTGGCGACCCTCCTCGGCCTCGGCATCAATCAGGGGGCCTATACGGCGGAAGTGGTGCGCTCCGGCATCCTCTCGGTCGACGTGGGCCAGACCGAGGCGGCGAAGGCCATCGGCATGACGCGCCTGACGACCCTGCGGCGCATCGTGCTTCCGCAGGCCATGCGGGTCATCATCCCGCCCGTCGGCAACGAGGTGATCAGCATGGTGAAGCTCACGTCCATCGCGAGCGTGATCGGCTTCGCCGAGGTGCTGCGCAATGCCCAGACGATCTACTACGCCAACGCCCGCGTCATCGAGCTCCTGATCGTCGCGGCGGGCTGGTATCTGATCATCGTCACGATCCTGAGCATCGGGCAGCATTTCCTGGAACGCTATTTCGCCAAGGGCTCGCGCCGCCGCCGGGCCCGCCCGGCGCTGCGCCCGGCGATGGAGGGCTGAGCCATGATGCCTATCGTCGTTGCAGCCGACGTGCGCAAGACCTTCGGCTCGGTTCAGGCGCTCGACGGCGTCTCCATCGAGATCGCCGCCGGCCGGGTGCTCTGCATCGTCGGCCCCTCGGGATCGGGCAAAAGCACGTTCCTCCGCTGCATCAACCAGCTCGAGCGGATCGACTCCGGGGCGATCTGGGTCGATGGCGAGCTGATCGGCTATCGCCGCGTCGGCGACAAGCTGTATGAGCTGAACGATGCGGAGATCGCCCGCCAGCGCCTGACGAGCGGCATGGTCTTCCAGCGATTCAACCTGTTCCAGCACATGACGGCCCTCGAGAACATCATCGAAGGTCCGGTGACGGTCCAGAAGCGCCGCCGCAAGGACGCTATAGGCGAGGCCATGGCGCTCCTGGAGCGCGTGGGCCTCGCCGCCAAGCGCGACGCCTATCCGTCCGAGCTCTCCGGAGGCCAGCAGCAGCGCATCGCGATCGCCCGCGCGCTCGCCATGAAGCCGAAGCTCATGCTGTTCGACGAGCCGACCTCGGCGCTCGACCCGGAGCTCGTCGGCGAGGTTCTGGCGGTCATGAGAGATCTGGCCAGTTCGGGCATGACGATGATCGTCGTGACGCACGAGCTCGGCTTCGCCCGCGAGGTGGCGAACGAAGTCGTCTTCATGGATCGGGGGGCCATTGTGGAACGAGGCCCGCCGCAGGAGGTGCTGGTGCATCCGCAGCAGCAGCGGACCCGCGACTTTATCGCCGCGGTTCTGGCTTGAAGAACGTTCCCAGGAAAGGATCGACCACAATGAAACTGATGGCAGGTTTGCTCGCGAGCGCGCTCGCATTGGGCCTTGCGGTTCCGTCCCATGCGGCGGAGCTCCCCGACCGGATCAAGAAGGCAGGCAAGATCGTCGTTGCGACGATGCCGAACTATGCGCCGATCACGTTCAAGGACCCGGCCACCAACAAGCTCACCGGCTTCGACATCGATCTCGGCGAAGCCCTCGCCAAGGAGCTCGGCGTCGCCATCGAGTGGCAGGAGATCGCCTTCGCGCAGATGATCCCCTCGCTTCAGACGGGCCGCGTCGACCTGGCGCTCGCCGGGATGAGCGACCTGCCGGCCCGCCGCGAGATCGTGGACTTCGTCGACTACATGAAATCCGGCGCGCAGTTCTACGTCACGTCCGCCTCGGCGGCGACCGTCAAGACGCCCGAGGACCTGTGCGGCAAGAAGGTCGGGGCCAGCCGCTCCACGAACTGGCCGCGCCAGATCACCGAATGGAGCCAGGCGCACTGCGTCGCCAAGGGCAAGCCTCCCATCGAAGCCGTCGGCACCGAAGGCTCGGCGGATGCCCGCACGCAGCTCAAGACCCAGCGCATCGATGCCGCGGTCCAGGGCAATGAGACCCTGGCCTATCTGCAGTCCCAGGAGCCGAACACCTATGTGCTGATCGGCGAGGCCTTCACGACGTCGCTCTCCGGCATCCCGGTCCTCAAGACCGAGACGCAGCTGCGGGATGCCGTGAAGGAGGGCATCGAGCGCCTGCAGCAGAAGGGGATCTACGACGAGATCCTGAAGAAGTACGGCCTCCAGGCGAACAAGCTCTCGCCCATCGTGATCAACCAGGGTCAAGACTGACCGGCTTGAGAAGGACAAGGCCCCGCGCCTCGGGCGCGGGGCCTGGAACTGCCGCATCGATCCCGGCAGCACAAGGGGACGGCTCGACGGCGCCAGGCGCCCCGACCCGTTCCGCCGCGCATTGCTCGGGAACGGACAGAGCCGAAGGACGAAGCCGATGATCCTCGACGAGAACCAGGAGATGGTGCGCGACATGGCGCGCCGCTTCGCAGCGGAGCGGCTTGCTCCCAACGCCGCCGAATGGGACCGGACGCACCACTTCCCCAGGGAAGTCATCAGGGAAATGGGAGAGCTCGGCCTGATGGGCATGCTCGTTCCCGAAGAGTGGGACGGCGCCATGAGCGACACCGTCGCCTATGCGGTCGCTCTCGAGGAGATCGCCGCGGGAGACGGCGCGATCTCCACCATCATGAGCGTGCACAACTCCGTCGGCTGCGTGCCGATCCTGCGTTACGGCACCGATGCACAGAAGGAGGAGTTCCTGCGTCCGATGGCCCGCGGCGAATGGCTCGGCGCCTTCTGCCTCACCGAACCTCATGCCGGATCCGACGCCTCGGCCCTGCGGACGCGCGCCCGGCGGACCGACTCCGGCTGGGTGCTGAACGGCACCAAGCAGTTCATCACCTCCGGCAAGAACGCCGACATCGCCATCGTCTTCGCCGTCAAGGACCCCGAGGCCGGCAAGCGTGGCATCTCGGCCTTCATCGTGCCGACCAAGACTCCGGGCTACCGGGTCGTGAGCATCGAGAAGAAGCTGGGGCAGCACCTGTCCGACACGGCTCAGATCGCCTTCGATGACCTGGAGATACCGGCCGGGAACCTGCTCGGCGCGGAGGGAGAGGGTTACCGCATCGCGCTCTCGAACCTCGAAGGCGGACGGATCGGCATCGCGGCGCAATCGGTCGGGATGGCGCGTGCCGCCCTGGAAGCGGCGCTTGCCTATGCGAACGAGCGGGAAAGCATGGGCAGCAAGCTCATCGGCCATCAGGCCGTCGCGTTTCGCCTTGCGGACATGGCGACGCGGATCGAAGCGGCGCGGCACCTCGTGCTCCACGCAGCCTCGCTGCGGGATGCGGGCAGGCCCGCCCTCAAGGAAGCCTCCATGGCCAAGCTCTTTGCCTCGGAGATGGCCGAGAAGGTCTGCTCCGATGCCATTCAGATCTTCGGCGGTTATGGATACACCGAGGATTTCCCGGTGGAGCGCATCTATCGGGACGTGCGCGTCTGCCAGATCTACGAAGGGACGAGCGACATCCAGCGCATTGTCATCTCCAGGGCCCTGACCCGTTGATCCGCCCGGCGGGACACGAACGATACGGCCGCCCTCCCCTCTCCCGACGTCCCGAAGCGCTCGCCGGACCGAGGTGCCGGCGTGTGCCGCTCGGCGCTGCCTTCCCGCACCTTCGTCTTGACTTGAAAGAACGAGCCCTCCTACCCTTCAGGAAAAGAATGAAGCGCCGGCAACCTGCCGCAGAGCTGTTGCACGAAGGCGAATTCTCTCAGACCCGAGCGATCTCGGTCTCGGGTTCGCCGGCGGAATCGATGACGGGGAACGGGAGGATGCAATGGACGGGCAGGGAGTCGAGGTCCCCATCGGCGCCAAGGCGCGGCGCAACACGATCTCCGATGCATTCCACCGATCGGTGCGCCGGAACGGGCCGCGCCCGGGGCTGACGTTCAAGGACCGGATCTGGACCTATGCGGAACTCGGCTCCGCCGTCGATGCCGTTTCGCAGGCTCTCCTGGCCGCCGGCCTCAAGCGGGGCGACCGGGTCGGCGCCTACGGACGCAACTCGGACGCCTATCTCATTCTCTGGCTCGCCTGCGCCCAGGCGGGGCTCGTGCACGTTCCGATCAATTATGCGCTGACGGAGCGGGAGCTTTCGTACATCGTGGAGCAGTCCGGCGCCCAGGCCCTGTTCTTCGACACGGCTCTCGCGCCGGCCGTTTCGGCCTTTCTTCCAAGGCTCAGGATCAGCGGGACCTTCTCCGGCGGCTCGTCCTCCTTCGACGTGCTTGCGACCGCGCTCGGAAAGCCGCGCGGGCCCGCGCGGGATTCCGATGCGGACGAGACGGATCTCGTTCAGCTCCTCTATACGTCCGGAACGACGGCGGCCCCCAAGGGCGCCATGATGACCCACCGGGCCCTCATGGCCGAATACATGGCCTGCATGGTTGAGCTGGAGTTCACGCGCCAGGACCTGGCACTCGCCGCCCTGCCGCTGTACCACTCGGCCCAGATGCACGTCTTCACGATGCCCCAGCTTCTCCTCGGTGCATCGACGATCCTGATTGAGGCGCCGGCGCCGGACGTCTGCCTCCGGCTGATCGAGGAGCATCGCATCACATCGTTCTTCGCGCCGCCGACGGTGTGGATCAGCCTCCTGCGGCATCCGGACTTCGACAGGCGCGACCTGACCTCGCTCAAGAATCTCTATTACGGCGCCTCGATCATGCCGGTCCCGGTTCTGGAGGAGCTGCGCCGCAGGCTCCCCCGAGCCCGGCCGTTCAACTGCTATGGCCAAAGCGAGATCGCGCCGCTTGCGACGGTGCTCCGCCCGGAAGAGCACGATGCCAGGCCCGCTTCGGCCGGTCGGCCGATCATGACGGTCGAAACCCGCGTGGTCGACACGGAGCTGCGGGATGTCCCGAGCGGCACCTATGGCGAGATCGTCCACCGCTCGCCCCAGCTCCTCCTGGGATACTGGGACAAGCAGCAGGAGACGGAGGAGGCCTTCGAGGGAGGCTGGTTCCACTCCGGCGACATCGGCTACATGGACGACGAGGGTTATCTCTTCATCGTCGACCGGGTGAAGGATGTCATCAAGACCGGCGGCACGATGGTCGCGAGCCGCGAGGTGGAAGAGGCTCTCTTCACCCATCCGGCCGTGTCGGAAGTCGCGGTGATCGCCCTCCCCGATCCCAAATGGATCGAGGCGGTGACCGCCGTGGTCGTCCTCAGGCCGGGGCACGACGTGACCGCCGAGGCGCTGATCGAGCACGCGCGCACCCGGCTGGCCCCGTTCAAGCTTCCCAAGCGGATCATCTTTCGCGACGAGCTTCCGCGCAATACCGCGGGCAAGCTGCTCAAGCGCGAACTGAGAAGCGAATACGCCTCGTCCCTGTGACGCCCTCCGGAACCGGCGCAGATTTCAGGTGAGACGGACATGCAGCCTTCATCGGCAAGGGACGGGGGAGAGACCGGCAGCGGACCTCTCTCCGGATTGCGGATCCTGGAGTTCGTGGGCATCGGACCCGGTCCCTTCGCTGCGATGCTTCTGGCGGACATGGGAGCGGATGTCCTGCGGATCGACCGGCCCGGCGGTGGCGATGCCTATTCGAAGAACGTCGTCGGCAGGGGGCGTCCGACGCTTCATGTGGACCTGAAGGACGCCTCGCAGGTGGCGCAGGTGCTGGCGCTCGTCGAGCGGGCGGACGCCCTGATTGAGGGCTTCAGGCCCGGTGTGATGGAACGGCTCGGCCTCGGCCCCGATATCGTCCTGAAGCGCAACCCCAGGCTCGTTTACGGCAGGATGACCGGCTGGGGCCAGACGGGGCCGCTCTCCCGGACGGCAGGCCACGACATCAACTACATCTCCCTTTCCGGCGCCCTCGCGGCCATCGGCCCGGCGGACCGGCCGGTTCCCCCCTTGAATCTCGTCGGCGACTACGGGGGCGGAGCCCTGTATCTCGTGGCGGGCATCCTGGCCGGGATCGTCTCGGCCCGTCAGACCGGCCTGGGCCAGGTCGTCGATTGCGCCATCTGCGACGGCGCGGCGTCCCTGATGGCGATGTTCTCGGACCTGTCGAGCCAGGGACGCTGGACCTCCAGGCGGGCGGCAAACCTCCTCGACGGCGGCGCTCCCTTCTACCGCACCTTCGAGTGCTCCGACGGCAAGCACCTTTCGGTCGGAGCTCTCGAGCCGAAGTTCTACGATCTGCTCTGCGAGCGTATGGGGTTTGCCCGGAGCGAACTGCCCGACCGTGAAGACGCTCGGAACTGGGATCGGCTGCATGCGCTCCTGGAGCAGCGCTTCAAGCTGAAGACCAGGGACGAATGGTGCGCGATCCTCGGCGGCATCGACACCTGCGTCACCCCCGTTCTGACGCTGGAGGAGGCCGCCGCGCATCCGCACATGGCGGCGCGGCAGACCTTCGTCGAGGTCGACGACGTGGTCCAGCCCGCTCCTGCCCCGCGCTTCTCCCGTACGCCGTCTTCGATCCGAAGGATCGCGGGGGGCGTCCTGACGGTCGATACCGCGCTGACACGGTGGGCCTGAACTCCGCGGAAAGGCGCCGCCTGAGCCTCGGACGCGAAGGCGGGATCGTGCCAAGCGATGTGCCTGCGACATTCTCGTCAAATCATCTTGCGCAGCCCGAGCGCGGGCACCGCATGAAGCCCCGCGCGGCAGCGAGGGATTCGTCGACACCGACAATCCTTCGGCGGATCCGGGCGACTTCGCATTCGCCGACGGCACGTCGAGCGCACTCTTAACAACGCGCATCGTGACCATCATGGTGACGCCGGTTTCCGACGCGCCGACCCTGTCCGTTCCATCGGACCTCGCGGCGCAGCAGTATCAGCTGTCGCGCAAGGGCTACCAGCGCGCCCAGTCGACAGCGCGAACCTCCCGAGTTTCGTGGCGGCGATCAAGCAGAAGTCGCGCGAATGGTCGGCGGGCAAGATCGAGGTTCCGAACCTGGAGGCGGTCCCGAAGAACATCGCCGCTGTGGTGGCGCCTTCATTCGACCGCAACGGAGCTCCAGGAGGGCCATGTCCGAACAGACGTCAGGAAACGAAGCCTCGTAGAGCGCGCAGCCGTTACGACCCTCATCCTTCTCGCGCCTGGTGCGAGCCGGCCTTTGCGCAAGCGCCGGTCGACGAGGGAGAGATCCCTCTTCCGCATGACGTCTCCCGATCTCGCCTACAAGGCCGCGCAGGCCGAGCGGAAGGTAAGGGCCCTGGCGGATCAGATCGCCGCGACGTCGCAGAACGCGGAATCCCTCGCACGATCCCGGATTCTCGCCCACGAATGGGAGGGAGCGAAAGCCGAGCGGGACGCGCTCGCCGTCGAGCTGGAGCGCCTCGACATCAGAGCCCCGGTCTCGGGAACCGTCGTTGAGCTCGCAGATCCCATGGCGGAGGGCGAATGGGTCAAGCAGGGAGAGAAGCTGGCCTCCATCGCCGATCTCTCGCAGGCGCGCATCGAGGCCTATGTGGACGAGGCCGTCGTTCCGGAACTGCCCCTCTACCGGGTCATCCTGGAGACTTCGCAACCGCTGCGGACGACCCGGGCGCAGCCCGGGACCGTTCACCTGAGCGGCCGCTCCGCGAGTATTCTTCGAACGGTCTGGCGTCGTGTCGTCACCGTGCTGGTGCGCGAGAGCGGCTTCTGAGAACGGATTGCGCACTGGCGATGAAAACGGAGGGAGAGCCGCTTCGTCGTCGGGTGCGATGGGATCTTGCGGCCTACGTGGAACGGTGCTGGCCGGGAGCCGGGCAGACCGGTCGCTCGGACAGGCCCGGTTCGGCTCTCACGTGATCCACGCAGGCGCGGCGGGCAACCTTGAGGGTGAAGCTGCGCAGCCTCTAAACGTATGATGTGCTTGGCCATTTGCCTGCCGCCAAAAGGCGTTGGCCGGAACAAGAGCCGTGAAGCAACGTTGGAGGGGGATCTGGTAACCAACCGAACGTCGGTCTGCGGCAGCCCTGCCGGGGACACGGGCGGCCTGTGACAAGATCGGAGAGTTGCGTGTTCCTCGACGACAAGTTTCCTTATGGCGGCGGGCAGAGCGGCCCGTTGTGCCAAGCCTGCAAGCGCATGATCCTGCCAAACGACCGCACGAAGCGGGTGGAGTTCCGGAGCGATCCCGATGGATCCCAGGGGCTGACCGGCGACTATCACCTGGCCTGCAGCCGGCGGTTCGAGTCGCTGGCGCACGCGATCAATCTGAACCCGTGGAGCGGGTTCTAGAGCCTTTTCGGGAGAAGTGGGAACCGGTCTTGCGCGAAAAGATGATCGAAATCGGTAGCTTGGAGCATCGGACATGAGTTCGAATGCCCGTCCGATGCTTTAGGCGCCTCTTAAGCCCAAGAGGCCAAATCTGCGCTGGAATACGGTCCGTTCCAGATTGTCGCATCATGTTCGGCATCCTGGACCCCGGCGTTGCGATTGGGTGGACCGACGTCCCCTCAGTCGAAGGGCCCGATCTGGAAGATCATGCTGATGATCGCGGCAACGCCTGTTGCGAGCAGGAGAACGGCCGTGATCAACGTCAGCGACACGGGAAAGCCGCTCTCGCCGTGGATCAACCGAGCGTTTGTCATATCCTTGCGCTGCGCGCGCAGGCCAAGCATGTATTGGATGTGATAGACGACACCGCCGACCAGCATCAGGATGCCGAGCGCGACCAGGGTGATGCCGAAGTTCCGGGCGGAGCCGACCTGTGTCAGCGTGCCGGCTTCGCGTAGTCTCTGGAAGAACTGGAAGATCGTAAATCCGAAGCCTATGAGCGACAGCGACGTCCGGATTACCGCCATCAGGGTTCGGTCGGCACTCATGCGGGTGCGCTGAAACGACATGCCTGTCCGGCGTGCGGACAATTCCACGGAGACGTCATCGCTCACAGGGTACTTCGGTTTGGGATCAACCATCGTCAGGATCATCCTCGTCTGGCAGAACCGCAGCACGAAAACGGCGCCCGCCACGGGCCGTACAAACCATGCCGCGTCTCGGGAGCGGCGGACGGATTCCCGCCCGCCGCTCTGTTGCCGTCGTTGTCCGCAGCCCGTTGCTGGTCGGGTCCCTCCTGCAAACCGCTCAATCAGAACTTGGAAGGTTCAATGGTGGCCCCCTCCTGCGGCCTCCATGATCTTTTCCATAACCTGATCAATGCCGAAGCTTGCCGCCTTCTGACGCGGCGGAAAATCCTTGAACGTCCCAAGGAACTCCGCCACGCCCGCCTGTGCGGGGACGAGCATGAAGGCGTGGTCCAGCAGCCAGTCGTAGTAAGTGTTGGAGGTGATGTCCGCGCGCTCATAGGGATCGGTGCGCAGATTGAAGATCTTCGGAACGCGCAGCGTTACCATCGGCTCGGCCCAGATCTGGAGCGTGCCGCGGGCCCGCTGCTCCATAAAGGCGAACTTCCAGTTATCGAAGCGAAGGCAGGCGAGGTCGCCGTCATCGGTGAAGTAGAAGAACCCCTTCCGCTCGTGCTGCTTGGCCTTTCCAGTGAAGTACGGCATGAGGCTGAAGCCATCGATGTGAACCTTGAACTTCTTGCCGTTCGCCTCGTATCCGCCCTTCTTGAGCTTCTCCTTGATGTCCGGGGCTCCGGCCGCCTCCACGATGGTCGGCAGCCAATCGAGATGGCTGACGATCTCGTTGCAGACCGTCCCAGGCTTGACCACGCCCGGCCAGCGCACCAGGCACGGCACGCGGTAGGCGCCTTCCCACATCGAGTTCTTCTCGTTGCGGAACGGCGTCATGGCGGCATCCGGCCACGAGTTCATGTGCGGGCCGTTGTCGGTGCTGTACATGACCATCGTGTCGTCGGCGATGCCGAGCTCGTCGAGCAGGTCGAGCATCCTGCCGATGTGCTTGTCGTGCTCGATCATGCAGTCGTGATACTCGGATTGCCATCGCCCTGCCTGGCCGCGGATTCGTTCCTCGATGTGCGTGCGGAAGTGCATGTGCGTCGTGTTGAACCAGACGAAGAAGGGCTTACCGTCCTTGGCCGCCTTCCTGATGAAGCTCTGTGCGGCGTCGAGGAACTCGGTGTCGACGGTCTCCATCCGCTTCCTCGTCAGCGGGCCCGTGTTCTCGATCTTCTGTCCGCCCTTGCCGTCCGACCAGCAGTGCAGCACGCCGCGCGGACCGAAGTTTTTCCTGAAGTTGGGGAAATCCTTTTCGTTGGGATAGTCGGGAAGCTCCGGCTCCTCCTCGGCGTTGAGGTGATAGAGGTTGCCGAAGAACTCGTCGAAGCCGTGCATCGTCGGCAGGTGCTCGTCACGGTCGCCGAAATGGTTCTTGCCGAACTGGCCGGTCACGTATCCCAACGGCTTCAGCAGTTCCGGAATGTTCGGGTCCTCGGCGCGCATGCCGAGTTCGGCGCCCGGCAGGCCTACCTTGGTCAGGCCCGTGCGCAGCCCGCACTGTCCGGTGATGAAGGACGCACGGCCCGCCGTGCAGCTCTGTTCCCCGTAGTAATCGGTGAAGAGCATACCCTCCTCGCCGATGCGGTCGATGTTCGGAGTGCGATAGCCCATCAGCCCTTTCGTGAAGATGCTCAGGTTCGATTGGCCGATATCGTCGCCCCATAGGATCAGGAAGTTCGGTTTCTTCGCCATTGCACGCCTCCTCTAGGTCGAACTGGCTGGACGAAACACGCAAACACACTGGCTGGCCTGTCTTTCCCCGCGTCCGCTACTCCTGCGCGAGACGGCAGTGCCGCGGCCCATCGCGGGATCCTCTGCGGCGATGGACGGTGTGCGAGCGGGCGGTCGGCATGATGCACTCCTCACGATGCCGCATCGGCGGATCTGCGGCGTAACCACCACCCGGCAAGGCGGCAGAACGGCCCTCGCAGGAGAAGGTAGGGAAGAAACGCGAGCAGGATCGCGACGAGCACCGTCTCGGCCGGGAAGAACGCGTCGAGTACGAACGCCTGGTAGATCCCGTCCATGACGAAGCCCAACAGGATGATCCGCGCGGTCGCGATCACCCCCTCGCGCAGGCGCTCGGCGCTCCCGTTCCGGTCCGTGAGGAGGGTCCACAGGTACGGCGAGCGGTTGAGGCGTGCGTCGGTCGTCCCGTCGCGGAAGGCCACGATGGCCGCCATGGTCGGCTGGAGGACGAAGCGGAAAGTCAGGGGGCCGCTGGGCCGCTCGGCGATGTTGCGCCAGATCCGCCCCAGGACCTCGGTCGAGAACCCGTACCAGACCAGGCCGAGCCCGACGAGGACCGCGGCAACGACGACCACGAAGCGAGCCAGCAGCAACTGATTGGCTGTCACGGGGTCGGGCACCGCATCCCCCTTGTCTCCCGAACCACGCAGCGGAAGCCGACATGGCTGGTGGAGGTATCGACGGGTTCCGGATGGCGGGCCGCCGGGCGGTAGCGCCGGCAGTAGCTTGGGGCGCACAGATGCGAGCCGCCTTTGAGCACCTTGCGCGGAATCCGGATCTCCGGCTGGCAGGGATCGTAGCTCGCCTCCTCACGCCCGCCGCGCGGGTTCGAGGGGATGCAGCAGGGCTTGGCCGCGTCGGCCGGGTGTTTCGGCTCGTACCAATCGCCCGTCCATTCCCAGACATTGCCGATCATGTCGTAGAGGCCGTAGCCGTTCGGCGGATAGGCTCTCACCGGCGAGGTGCGCTCGTAGCCGTCCTCGCGGCTGTTCTGGAACGGGAAGAGGCCCTGCCAGGTGTTCGCCATGTGGCGGCCGTCCGGCGTGAGCTCGTCGCCCCAGGCGAACTCGGCTCCATCGAGCCCCCCGCGGGCCGCGAACTCCCATTCGGCCTCGGTCGGCAGTTCCTTGCCGGCCCAGCGGGCATAGGCCTCGGCATCCGGATAGGCGACGTGCACCACCGGGTGATCGTCCAGACCTTCGATCGAGGAACCGGGGCCATAGGGGCGGCGCCAGTTCGCCCCGAACACGAACGCCCACCATCGGCTCCAGTCGTTCAGGGGAACCGGATGGTCCGGCGGGCTGAACACCAGCGATCCTGCTTTCAGCATGTGCGGCAGCGCGCCGGGATAGTCCTTCGGATCGGGCCTCTTCTCCGCCACCGTGACATGTCCCGTCGCTGCGACGAAGGCGCGGAACTGGCGGTTGGTGACCGGGGCGGCGTCCATCCAGAAGCCGTCCACCGTCACGCGGTGGACCGGCGCCTCCTCGGGATAATGCCGGTCCGAACCCATGCGGAACGTGCCGCCGGGAAGCCAGACCATGCCGGGTCGCGGCAGGCTGCGGCTGTGGGTTCCGGCCAAGGGATTGCCGTCCATGACGGACATATTCGGTTTCCACTCCAAGACATCGGCGATGACATCGGGCAATCTCACACGGATCGTGCGCAGCTGCTTGACCGGAGTGGACAATTCGTTGACCGATCAGGACGGCGGGCGTGCCGGAGCGGATGCGCCGCTCGTTCTTCCATAGGCACGAACCTGGGCAGGCGACGGCCGACGCCGAGGATATCCCGCCTGTTCGGGCGAGGCCTGAAAGGCTCTCACTTCACGAAGGTTCTTGACAAGCCGACCGTACGGTCGACGACCATCACCACGGCCAGGGTCAGAAGGATCAGCAGCACCGACACGCTGGCGACGAGCGGGTCGGCGCGGCTCTCCACATGGTGGAAAAGCTCCACCGGCAAGGTCGTCAGGCGCGGCCCCGTGAGGAAAAGCGTGATCACGACCTCGTCGAAGGAGACGAGGAAACACAGGGCGGTCGCGGCCACGATGCCGGGCGCCATCATGGGCAGCGTCACGCGGCGGAATACCGTCAGGGGACGCCCCCCGAGCGTGGAGGCTGCCTCCTCGCAGGCGAGGTTGAGATTGCCCAAGGTCGTGGCGAGGACGCGCAGCGCATAGGGCAGCGTGATGACGAGATGGCCGACGACGAGCCCGGGAAACGTACCGAGGAAACCGGCCGAGGCGAAGACGATGAGGATCGCAAGCCCCAGGACGATGGTCGGCAGCAGCAGGGGGGCCGTGAAGAGGTTGTAGAGAAAGGCGGAGCCGAACGTGCGCATCCGGACGATCACGTAGGCGGCCGGCACCGCGACGGCGAGGGATATGACCGTCACGATCGTGCCCAGCACGAGACTCGTCCAGAAAGCGGAGATGATCTCCGGACTGTGGGCGAGCGCCGCATACCAGCGCAGCGACCAGCTCGCCGGCGGGAACGAGAGGATCTGTTCCCCGCTGAACGAGATCGGCACCACGAGGATCACGGGGGCCAGAAGGAACAGGAACATCAGCGCCACGAGGAGCTTCATGGGCCAGGACGTTTCATGGGATTCCATGGCAGGCTCCTAGTCGATGGCGCGAAGGACGCGGGCATAGGCGGCGAGTGCGGCTCCGAAGATGATCAGCACGAGCATCGAGAGCGTCGCGGCGAGCGGCCAATTCAGGGTGACGATCGCCTGGTCGTAGATCTCCGTCGCGAGCAGGAAGACCCGCCCGCCCCCGAGCAGCTTCGGCGTGATGAAGGAGGAGACCGCCAGCACGAAGCAGAGAAGGCATCCGAGCGCAATTCCGGGAATGGTCAGCGGCAGGATCACCCGCCAGAAGGTCTTGGCGGGCGGGGCGCCGAGGGTCATCGCCGCCTCCTCCACCCGCGGGTCGAGACGGCCGAAACCGGCGAGAAGGGACAGGATCATGTAGGGCATCAGGATCTCGGTGAGGCCGATGACGACGCCCGTCGTATTGAACATGAGCCGCGGAGGCGTAGTTCCCAGCGCCGCGAGGGCTCCGACGATGGGGCCCTGGTCGGCGAGCAGCGCGATCCAGCCATAGGTGCGCACGACGGCCGAGGTGAGGAGCGGCGAGATGACCAGCACGGTCAGGAAGGTGCGCCAGCGTCCCGAGCTGCGGTGGAGGTAGAGCGCAATCGGATACGACACCACGAGGGTCGCCAGCGTGATGCCGAGGCTCACAGCGATCGAATTGACGATGAGTTCCACATAGAAGGAATCGCCGAAGAGGCCGATCCAGTTGGCGAGGGTCACGGTCTCGCGCACGCCGCCGCCGGCAAGGGCCTCGTTGAACGACATCCGCAAAAGGTTGAGGACCGGCAGGATGAAGCCGGCCGTGTTGATGAGCGCGATGGGGAGCAGAAGCAGGGTCGCCGTTCCCGCCCGGTCGAGGACCGGACGCGGCATCGCGGGCCCTGCGGAGGCTGCGACGGCCGTCATGCCCCCCTCCCGAACACCATGGTGTCGTCGACGCGCCACAGGACCGCGACCGGCGTTCCCACCGCCAGGAAGCCGCGGCCGTGATCCGAGGCCTTCTCGACGACGATCTCCGCTCCTCCGACGTCCACGTGGTACTGGAGCAGGTCGCCCACGAAGGTGACGCGCACAAGGCGCCCTTCGAGACGGTTCGTCCCTTCCGCGGCCCTCTCCCCGCCGGAGACAGCCTCGACCAGATTCATGCGGTGCGGGCGAACCATGACCTCGACCCTACCGCCGGGCCGGCCAGGCACGCGCACCTCCATGGCACCGATGACGACGCGCCCGTCGCCCTGCGCCTGTCCCTCCAGCCGATTCGTGCGGCCCACGAAGGACGCGACGAACGGAGTCGCGGGATGCTCGTAGACATCGACCGGCGTTCCCACCTGCTCGAGCTTGCCGCCGCGCATGACGACGACCTTGTCGCACATGCTGAGCGCCTCCACCTGATCGTGCGTGACGAAGACGGCGGTGATGCCCAGGCTCTGCTGGATGTCGCGGATCTCGTTGCGCATCTCGTCGCGCAGCTTCGCGTCGAGATTGGAGAGCGGCTCGTCGAGGAGCAGGATCGAAGGACGGATCACGAGGGCACGGGCGAGCGCCACCCGCTGCTGCTGGCCGCCGGACAGCTCGCGCGGCCTGCGCTCGGCCAGCGCCTCGAGCCGCACCATGGCGAGGGCCTCCTTCACCCGCCGTTCGATTTCGGGCCTCGGCACGGAGCGCATCTCCAGGCCGAAGGCCACGTTCCTGGCCACCGTCATGTGCGGGAACAACGCGTAGGACTGGAACACGAGCCCCATGTCGCGCCGGTAGGGCGGCATCGCCGTGATGTCCTGCGACCCTACGACGATGCGCCCGGCCGACGGCCGGATGAGACCGGCCACCATGCGCAGCGTCGTTGTCTTGCCGCAGCCGGATGGCCCCAGGAGCGCCACGAGCTCCCCTTTCGGGACCGCCAGATCCAGCGCCGCCACGGCGACGGAATCGCCGTAACGTTTCGTGAGCCCATCGAGCTGCAGGTGCACGGCGCGGTCGCCCGACACGGTCGGGCTCCCTGTACGGATGGTCTGATGCATCATGGCGTTCTCCAGCGGGCCTTCGGCTGCGGCAGGCGCGTCACCGGCTCAGCGGAATGACGCGGCGGCGCCACTGCTCGGTGATCGCGTCGCGAATGCCGGCCACGGCGATCCAGTCGATGGCGATCATCCTGTCCATCGCGCCGGCGGCCGTGCGGGCCAGGGCCTCCTTGTAGATCTTCTCCTGCGCCTTCTTGTTGGTCGGCGCGTAGAACATCGCCTCGGTGAAGGCCGCCTGTGTCTCCGGCTTGAGGGCATAGTCGATGAAAGTCTTGGCCGCGTCGCCCGCCGGGGCGTTCTTCACCAGGTTGATCGTGTTGATCTGGAACGCGCTGCCCTCCTCCGGCAGCACGACGCCGAGCTTTCCGCCGGACGTATCCGAGTAGACCTGGGCACGTGCGTTCCAGCCGATCCCGAGCGCCGCCTGCCCGTTGGCGATGGGCGTATAGACGTCCGGCTTCGGATCCCAGGTCTGGACGTTGGGAGCGAGTTCTCCCAGCTTCTTGATGCCAGGCTCGACGCTCTTCTTGTAGTCGTCCTGCCCGGCCATCTTGTTGGCGATGATCGTGAGGGTCGTGCCCTGGATGTCCGGTACGGCCGGAATCGCCACCTTGCCCGCATACTGCTTGTCCCAGAGGGCGTTCCAGGAGGTCGGCGCTGCCTTCACCTGGTCCTTGTTGTAAAGCAGCACGAGATTGTCGAAGGTTACGGCGACGCCGCCCACGCCCTCGATCCGGGCCGCCGGATAGAGGTCCGCCACGTTCTTCGACACGCTCTCGTCGATCTTGTCGAAAAGGCCTTCGTCCGTCGCCGCCTTGGAGACCGACACGTCCATGATCATGACGTCGATCTGCGGTGCGGCCTTCTGGGCACGCAGGGTGCCGAGCATCTGCGCCGAGTTCGGCATGGCGTAGAACTGCACCTTGATGTCCGGGTGCGCCTTCATGAACGGCTCGATCACCGCCTTGGTGTAATGATCCTGGAAAATGCCGCTATAGGCGGCGAGCGTCACCGTCTTCGTCTGGGCCGAGGCGGACGACACGGCAACGAAAGCGGCCGCCGAGGCGCCGAGCAGAATACGCAACGTCTTCATGGTCATTGGTCCCTCTGTCTGTCTCTGATTGCGCTTCTCGAACCGGCGCGTCAGGCGACGCGCCGGGCCTTCTCTTCCACGAGGCGGGTCGCGCCGGAGATGTCCGGCAGCTTCTCGCCGCTGCGAAGCCGCTCCAGCAGCTTGATCTCGTTCTCCTGCATGCCGATCGCCCGTTCGGCGACCGCCTTCGCCTCCTCCGGCTTGAGCACGAGGACGCCGCTCTCGTCCGCGAGGATCGCATCGCCCGGCTCGATCACCTGGCCGCCCACCGTGACGGGCACGTTGATCGCACCCTCGAGCCCGAGGATCTTGGTGGTGATCGGCGACGGGCCGCGGCACCACATGGGCATCTCGACCCGGCGGATCTCCGAGAAGTCGGTCGCAGGGCCGTCGACGACGCCGGCCTTCACGCCCGCCATCTTCATGGAATGGGTGATCACGCCGCCCCAGCAGGCATGCTTGTCGTCGCCGCAGCGGTCCACGACCACGACGTCCCCAGGCCGGACGAGCTTCGTCAGGTAGTGCAGAATCGTGCTGTCGGCATGAGGCAGGCGCACCGTGACGGCGGTCCCGGCGACGCGCTTGTCGGGAAGGACCGCGCGCAACTCGCGATCGACGAAGCCGGAATGCAGGAAGTGACCGACGGTCGCCGTTTCGACCTTCTCCAGCAGGTCGACCAGCTCCCGGGAGATCTGCTGCGGCATGGGGTTGACGGTGAACATGGTCGCTCTCCTCAAGCCAGGACGTGGTGCTGGGCGACCGGCACGTTGCGACGCACGTGGCCGACATAGTCGAGATCGAGGCGCGCGCTGGTGCTCGCGACCCTGTCGGAGCACTGGGCCACGATATGTCCCCACGGGTCGATCACCATGGAATGTCCCCAGCACCACTTCTTGCCGTCCGCATGGGAGAGGACCTGTCCGACCGCGAGGAAATAGGTCTGGGTCTCGATCGCCCGGGCGCGCGCCAGCGTCTCCCAATGGTCCTTGCCGGTCATCAGGGTGAACGCGGCAGGCAGCACGATCACCTCGGCGCCCGCATCGCGCAGCTTGCGGAAGAGCTCGGGAAAGCGGATATCGTAACAGATCGCGCAGCCGACGGTCACGTCGCCGACCTTGTAGGTCACCACGTCCTGGCCGCGGCTGATCGTGTCCGACTCGCGGTAGCTCATGCCGCCGGGAACGTCGACGTCGAACAGGTGGATCTTGCGGTAGCGGGCGATCTCGTCGCCGCTCGGGCCGAACACGACGGTCGTGTTGTAGTGATTGTTGCCGTGCTTCTCGACGACGCTGCCGGCGTGAATCGTCACCCCATGCCTGGCGGCGAGGCCGGACATCAGCTTGTAGGATTCACCCTCGGGGAAGGCCTCGCCATTGTCGTGGATATTGTCACGGCCCTCGCCGAGATAAGCGTAATATTCCGGAAGCACGATGAGGTCGGGCTTCTCCTCGGCGACCGCCTTCTCGATCATCGCGGCGGCGGTCTTGAGGTTTTCCGCCTTGTTGTTCTGGGAATTCATCTGAACTAAACTGACTTTCACGTCACGGCCTCCATTGAACCTGTGGCCGAATGTGAGCGCGTCTCTCGAGCCTGGACAAACACGAAATACTTTGCCTGGAGCCCAAGTTTTCCTTGTGGTGCGTCGCACAAGAGGGGTGCGTCGCCATCGGCTCACCAGGAAGCCCCGTCCGCCTGCGCCTGAGAGAACCCTTGAGCGACCTCCTGAGCCATCCGCGCCACCACAGCCGAAATGAGGTTGTCGGGATGGTCGGAATAGACCGCATGGAAGCTCAAGGGGGGAAAGGCTGGGGTCACGTCGAGCGGCACGAGCGTCCCGGCCGCGAGCTGCTCCCGCACGATCACCCTCGGGAGCGGCGTGATGCCGATCCCGTCCTGCGCCAGCCGGATGATGGTGGCAAGGGAGTTCGAATTGTAGATCGTCGGATCCTCGATCCCTGCATCCGCGAGCTGTCGCAGGATGCGGTGATGGGGAACGCTGTCCTTGGAATAGGCCAGGATGGGATGGTCGGCGATCTCCGCCAGGGCCAGGGGCCTGTCCGGCAGCCCGAGCTTCGGACTGGCGAGCCACGTGCACGCGAAGGTGCACAAGTCGAGATTGATGATGTCGGGTGCGATCACCGGGCCCATGATGAGCGCGAGGTCGATGCGCCGTTCGGCGACCTCGCGGGCGATGTTGAGGCTCGTGTCCGTGTTGAGGTCGATGGCGACGCTCGGATAGCGTGCGCGGATCCGGTCGATGAACTGCGGCAGCCAGGCATGGACGATGGAGTCGATCGTGCCGATTTTGATCGACCCCCGAAGGATGCTGGGATCGCTCACGGCCTCCCGGAACTCGCCGGCGACCCGCACCAGCTCCTCGGCCTTCGGAAGAAGCTGCTGCCCCAGTCCGGTGAGGCGGACACAACGAACGTCCCGCTCGAAGAGCCGCACCCCGAGATCCCGCTCCAGCGTAGCAATTCTGTTCGAGATCGCCGCCTGCGTCGTGTGAAGTCTCTCAGCCGCTGCGCTGAAGCTCCCCAGCCTCGCGACCCACAGAAACGTTTCAACGAAACGCAGGTTCATTCGCGAATGTCCTTCGGATGCGAGCATTGCTCAGAGCCTAAAAGCTTCCTTACCGGTGGGGCAAGTCTTCGAGGCGTGAGCCCGGCCAGCCTCCTGCTTCCCCCGTCAAAACAGGTTTACCCCCAATCCGATCGCCGTCTCTTCTTCTCCAGCCCGCCTCAGCCTGGAGCAGGAGCGCTGGCCCTCGCTCACCTCCTCACATCGCCACGGATGCGGCCTTGAGGTGACGCGGCATCTGGATGAAGCGCCTGGCCTGGCCGCTGGTCTTGGGCGTGGAAGGACGGGTGCGGATGCGTCGGATCCAAAGCAGCCGCAGCGCTTCCGGAGCAGCCGCGCGACGGAACCCGGTCCGTTGTCCGTCATCACCCGCAGACGGCTGTTCCAGCGATAGCTCATCGGGACCAGTCCGTGAGCGACCGAGATCGGTCGAGCCGGAGGAACATGGACCTTCGGCAATATCGTGACGGGACGCGCGCCTGCGAACCTTCCGAAGAGGGATTCTCGACCTCTTGGACAGGGCTTTCGAAGGGCGGGAGCCGTCGACGAGCTGCCATGTGGCGCGTCTCCGCGCCCATACTCGTGGCGAACCCTCGAACACCGAGGCGAGAACGAGTCTTGCGTGAAAGAGGCTCGCAGCCGGAACATGGGCAGCGGGCGGAAATTCGAATTCCCGCCCGATCCTCTTGCGCAGGATTCCTTATGGGAGGCGAAGCCGGCGCGGCCGGCCTGTGGCGGACCGGCTTCGGGCTCTATCCGCTCGGAATTCCCTTCAGGGCCCTGATCTGTTGCGGCGGCACACAGGGAAGGATGATCCGGGAGGCATGGACCGCATTGCAATAGACGGTGTTGCGGGCAATCCTGCGGGTCCGCCCCCTGCCCTCGGGCTCGCCCGTATTGGGGTTCACGTCGAACTTCGGGAAATTGGACGAGGAGATGTCGAGCCGGATCCGGTGCCCTTTGGCGAACAGGTTCGCGGTCGCGAAAGGCTCGATGACGATCCGGAAGATCTCACCCGGAACGATGGGCTCCGGATGCTCCCAGGACTTGCGGTAGCGGCAGCGCAGAATGCCGTCCGTCAGGTTCATGGCATATCCCGTCGGATAGTCGCGGGACGGCGGATAGACGTCGATCAGCTTCGCGGTGAAATCCGTATCCGGCGCATCGGACGAGACCCAGAGCTCGACCGTGATGGGACCGACGACGGCGAGATCCTGCTCCAGGGGCGGCGTCTCGAACGAGAGGACGTCCCGGCGGGCGGAAAGCGGAAGCCCCGGATGGCGGCAGCCGAAGAACTGCGGCGCCTCGCGCTGGTCGAAAGCCCCGCCTTCGAAGACCGGCTGGCCGCTCGTCAGCGCGCCGCCGATGGTCGGAACAGGATCGGAAGGGTCGAAATCGTAGCTCAGCGGCGGCGCGTCCTGTTCGGCGGGCGTCTCGCGCAGCGCTCCGTCGTCGCGAATGTAGAAGGGCCGGAATTCGGTTTCGGGGAGCGGCCAGCAAGCCGCTTCGATCCAGCGGCCCCCATGGTCGAGCTTTCCCGCCTCCGTCCTGCGTCCCGTTCCCCCGCCCATGAGGAACAGGCGAACCGGCGGCTCGGCATCGACGCCGTTCCGATCCGCCTTGAGCCAGCGCGCGAACCAGCGCCGCCGGAACTCCAGCCAGGACGGGGTGACGTTGCCTGAAATCGTGGCGCTCTCGCCGAAATAGGCGTCGCCCGAAACGGTGGTGTTGCGGTTCCCGTGCAGCCACGGCCCCATGATCAGGGAAACCGGACGCCCTCCGCGCGTCAGGCCTTCGTAATTGTCGAAAGTGGTGCGGACATAGGCATCGTACCAGCTCGACAGGAGAGCGACGGGCACCTGCGGAAAGGTGTCGTAGGACCCTTCGGCATAGATCCCCACCTTCTTCCAGTAGTCGCCGAACGTGCCCTGGCGCCACTGCTCCAGCACGTAGCTCTCGTATTCGGGCACCCACCGCATCGGCGAGCGCCCTTCGGACCACGGCAGGACATGGAACCAAGCCTTGAGGTCCTCGGCCTCCAGGGCGCCCAGAATGAGCGGATCGCTCTGCGCCTCCGGGCTCTCCTTGGCATTGTTGTAGGCCCAGGTGAGCTGCTTGAGCTCGAACGCACCGCCCTGGCGAATGCCCGTGCGGTAGGCGCTCGAGAAGCCTCCGGAATCGAGCACCATGCAGGCAAGCCCCGGCGGATTCAGGCAGGCCAGGGCAGCCTGTGTGTGCGCCGCATAGGAAAGCCCCATCGTGCCGATCTTTCCGTCGCACCAGGGCTGCTCGACGATCCAGGCGCAGGTGTCGTAGCCGTCGGGCCCTTCGGAGAGGTACTTCGTGAACATGCCCTGCGAATTGTAGCGCCCGCGGCAATCTTGATAGATCACCACGAAGCCCGCCCTCACGAAATGCATGGCGACCTCGGCCCGCGTCATGGGCCTGTCCATGCCAGGCTCGATCTCCGAACGCGAGCGCTGCGTCTTGCCGTACGGCGTCCTCTCCATGATGACCGGGAGGGGCGTCTCGACCGGTTGCCCGCCGACGGCGGGACGATACACGTCCGTCGCGAGATGAACCCCGTCGCGCATGCGGACCATCACATCCCGGTGCACCACGACATCGTCGGCGAGAACCTCCACGGCGCGGGCCGTGGAGGCGGCGGTCTGTCGAACGGCCTGGGAGCTCATTGAGCGATCCCCGCGAGGGGAGCCATCAGATCCTCGCCGCGGTTGGGCGTGTAGGTGACGTTCGCCTTCGACGCCCAGTACACCTTAGGCCAGAACAGGGGGATGACGCCCACGTCATTCATGGCGATCCGGGTCGCTTCCTGCAGGAGGGTGACGCGCTTCTGCGGGTCGAACTCCGACGTGGCCTCCTTCATCTTCGCGTCGAATTGCGGGTTGGAGTAGCGGGTGCGGTTGAAGGAGCCCGTTCCGGCTTCCTTGTCGGGAGTCATCAGGAGGTTGCGGAGGCTCGTCGCCGACGTGGGCGTCGTCGTTCCGAGAGAGAAGATGAAGGCGCTGAACTGCTGCTTGCCCGCCGCGGAGGCATAGACATTGTACGGCTGCGCCACGACCCCGTTCACCTTGATGCCGCCCCGGGCGAACATCTGCCCGATCGCCTGCGCGGTCTCCGCATCCCCGGGGAAGCGGTCGTTGGAGGTGTGCAGGGTCAGGCCGAACCCCTGAGGATATCCGGCTTCGGCGAGCAGCTTCCTGGCGCCCTCCATGTCGACGGCCGGCGGCTTCAGGGACGGATCCGCGCCGCCGATCCCTTCAGGAACGATCTGACCGGCCGGCTCTCCGGCGCCGTCGAGGATCCGGTCGACGATGAGCTGGCGGTTGACGAGCTTGGACAGCGCCTGGCGGACGCGCACGTCCTTGAGCGGGTTCGGGTTCAGGGGCTTGCCGTCCGGACCGACCACGAACGGGCTCTCGTCCCGGCTGGCATCGAGGGCGAGATAAACGACGCGCGCCGAGGGGATCGACCAGAGCTTGATGCCGTTCACGCCCGACAGGGTCTTCACGTCGCCCGGCGGCACGGCGTCGATGAGATCGACGGAGCCGGAGCGCAGGGCGGCCACGCGCGCCGCGTCGTTGGCGATGAACTTGATGGTGACGTTCTCGAAGGCGGGCTTCTTGCCCCAATAGGAATCGTTGCGCACGAGCGTGACGTGGTCCCCCGGGACCCATTCCTTGACCTTGTAGGGGCCCGTTCCGACCGCGGCGGAGCGGTCGTTGAAGGCCTCGATGGTCTTACCCTCCGCCAGCTTCTTCTGGACGATGTAGACGAGGCCCACCTGCTCGATGAAATCGGGCGTGGGATTCTTCGTCTTGAACTCGATCGTCAGGGGATCGACGACGGTCATGCCGGCGATGGAGCCGACATTGCCCGTGAACGGCGCGGGACTGTTCGGGATGTCCTTCACCCGGTTGAGGGAGAACACCACGTCCTCGGCGCTGAGCGGGCTGCCGTCCTGGAAGGTCACGCCGGACCGCAATTTGATGCGCCACGTGGTCGGGTCGATGTTCTGCCAGGACTCCGCCAGGGCGGGCGTGACCTGGAGGTTCGGATCGGGCGAAATGAGCCGGTCGAAGATCTGAGCGGCGATGTTCTGGTTGTTGCCCGTGCGCGAGAAATGAGGATCGAGCGCCGAAGGCTCGGTGGAGCTGCCGATGATCAGGTCGGCCGCGTAGGAGGGCGAAATCCCGAGGAGCCCCACCAGCGAAACGGTGATGCCCAGGCTCTTCAGGCGCGACAGTGGCTTCATGTTGTTCTCCCTTCTGGATCAGGATGCGGCAGCGGTCTCGCGCCGCTCGCCGGGTGTACGGGCCTCGTTGAGATGGCAGGCGCTGATGTGGCCCGGCGCGATTTCCCGCAGAGGCGGCGCCTCGCGCCGGCAACGGTCGAAAGCGTGCGGACAGCGGGGATGGAAATGACAACCGCCGGGCGGGGCGAGCGGCGACGGGATCTCGCCCTTGATCGGCGAGAAGATGCGCCGCCGGTTGGCGATGGAAGGCACCTCGTCGAGGAGCGCCACCGTGTAGGGATGGTTCGGCCGCTCGAAGAACGCCTCGGCCGGAGCGCTCTCGACGATGCGGCCCAGATACATGATCGCAACCCGGTCGCTGATATGCTTCACGACGCCGATGTCGTGGCTGATGAAGAGATAGGTCAGGCCGAGATCGCGCTTCAGTTCCATGAACAGATTGATGATCTGCGCCTGGATCGACACGTCGAGGGCCGCGACGGACTCGTCGCAGACGATGAACCGCGGCTTGACCGCGAGCGCCCGGGCGATGCCGATCCGTTGCCGCTGTCCTCCCGAGAACTGGTGCGGGAAGCGCTCGCGGTAGTTCGGATCGAGGCCGACCCGCTCCATGAGGCCGGCGACATAATCCGCCTTTTCGCGCCGGGGGACGATGCCGTGCGCCACGGGCGCTTCGCCGACGATGTCGATCACCCGCTTGCGCGGGTTGAGCGACGACATCGGATCCTGAAAGATCATCTGAGCCGAAAGACGCGCCGCGCGGGCCTCCTTGGGAGGAAGCTCCCGCCGGTCACGGCCGTTCCAGAAGACCGCTCCGTCGCTCTGGGGCATGATTCCCGCCAGGACGCGGCCGAGAGTCGATTTTCCGCAGCCGGATTCGCCGACGAGGCCGACCACCTCGCCCGGCATGATCTTGAGGTCGACACGATCGACGGCGTGGACGACCTGGGGCTTCAGGTCGGCCCCGAGGAAGCGGGCGATCCGCTCGGCATAGTCCAGATCGCGGACGAAACGCTTGGAGATGCCGGCAGCTTCGATCAGCGGCGTCATGCGGCCCTCCTCACCTGCGGATGGAAGCAGCGCCATGCAACGGGTCCGGCGCTCTCGAGAGGCGGTTCGGTCCCACAGACTTCCGTCGCGAAGGCGCAGCGCGTGCGGAAGGCGCAGCCGGAAGGCCGGTGGAGCGGGGATGGCGCCATGCCGGGAATGGCTTTCAACGGCGCGCCGCGCGGCACGTTCGCGGCGACCGACTGGAGAAGCCCGACGGTATAGGGATGGACGGGGCGGTCGAGCACGTCGTCCGTAGGCCCGGCCTCGACGATGCGCCCGGCATACATCACGGCAATGCGGTGCGCGAGGCCGGCCACGACCCCGAGATCGTGGCTGATCCACACCAGCGCCATGCCGAGTTCCCTGGAAAGCGTCTGAATCTGCGCGAGGATCTGCGACTGGATGGTGACGTCGAGGGCGGTCGTCGGCTCGTCCGCGACGATGAGTTCGGGACGATGCAGGAGCGCAATGGCGATGGCCACCCGCTGGCGCATGCCCCCGGAAAACTGGTGCGGATAGGCCGCGAGCCGTTCCTCGGGCGAAGGAATTCCGACCATGCCGAGCGTGTCGCGCGCCCTCGCCCGCGCCTCCTTCGCGCTCACCTTTTCGTGGGCGAGAACCGTCTCGACCATCTGCGTGCCGATGCTGAGCACGGGGTTCAGCGTCATCATGGGATCCTGGAAGATCATCGCGATCCGCCGTCCGCGCAGCTTCCTCATCTCATGGGCCGGAAGACCGACGAGATCCTGTCCCTGGAAGAGGATCCGTCCGCCCACGACCCGGCCGGGAGGATCGACCAGCCCGAGGATCGAGAAGCCGGTGATGGACTTGCCCGATCCGGACTCGCCCACGAGCCCGAGCACCTCGCCGCGGGCGACCTCGAAGCTGACGCCGTCGACCGCCTTGACGACGCCCTTCTCGGTGAAGAAATGGGTCTGGAGATTTTCGACGATCAATGTCGAACCGCTCATGGCACTCCCCTCACCGCTCGAGCCGCGGGTTCAGCACCTCGCGCAGGCGGTCGCCGACGATGTTGATGCTGAAGACGAGAAGGACCAGGAGGAGCCCCGGGTAGACGCTGATCCAGTACTGCCCCGACATGAGAACCTCGTAACCGTTGGCGATGAGCAGCCCCAGGGACGGTTCGGTGATCGGCAGTCCGATGCCGAGGAAGCTCAGGGTCGCCTCCGCCGAGATGGCGTTCGCGACCTGCAGCGTGCCGATCACGATCAGGGGCGGAAGGCAGTTGGGCAAAAGGTGGCCGAAGAGGATGCGGGCCTTGCTCAGATCGAGGCAGGCCGCCGCCTCTACGTATTCCTTGCCCTTCTCCACGAGCGCTGCGCCGCGGACGGCGCGGGCGAAGAGCGCCCACTGGACCAGCACCAGGGCGAACATGACCTTGCCCACGCCCTGGCCGATCGTGGCCAGCAGCATCAGGGCTACGAGGATGGTCGGGAAGCCGAGCATGAGGTCGACGAGGCGCATGATCAGCGCATCGACGCGTCCGCCGAAATAGGCCGCCATCAGGCCGAGCGCGGTGCCGACCCCCAGCGCGACGACGCCGCTGACGACGCCGACCGCAAGGCTCGTGCGCAGGCCATAGATCATGGCCGACAGCATGTCCCGTCCCTGCCCGTCCGTGCCGAGCCAGTAGATGCCGCCATCAACGCTTTCCGAGCCGGGAGGCAGCCGCGCATCCATGATGCTGATCTGCATCAGGTCGTAAGGGTTCTGCGGCGCGAGCCACGGCCCGACGGCCGCCGCGAGGAGCAGCAGCACGAGGACGACGGCGGCGACGGTGGCTTTCGGGCTCTTAAGCAGGCCGTTGAGAGCGCGTCCGAGGAGCGTCTCGGAGTTCGGCTTCCGAAGGACGGCGGCCGTCATGGCGCGCTCCCGAGGCGGATCCGCGGATCGAGCAGCGAATAGAGGATGTCGACCACGAAGTTGATGACGATGAACAGGGTGACGACGACGAGCAGGTAGGCCACCACGACCGGACGGTCGAGGCGCATGATCGAGTCGATCAGGAGCTTGCCCATGCCCGGCCAGGCGAAGATCGTCTCCGTCACGATGGCGAAGGCGATAAGGCTGCCGAACTCGACGCCGACCACGGTGACGATGGGGATCAGGATGTTCTTGAGGACGTGCACCGCGACGATCCGTTTCTCGGAGAGGCCCTTGGCCCTCGCGAACTTCACGAAGTCGAGCGGCATGGTCTCGCGCACGCCGCTGCGGGTGAGGCGTATGACGAGCGAGATCTTGAAGAGAGCGAGGTTGAGGGCCGGCAGGATGAGGTGCGTCAGTCCGGACCAGGTCGCGAGACTGGTCCTTACGCCCAGAATGCTTCCCACCTCGCCACGCCCGGTGGACGGCAGCCATCCCAGCCAGACCGAGAAGATCATGATCAGCATCATGCCCTGCCAGAAATTCGGCAGGCTGAAGCCGAGGATCGATCCGGTCATGACGGTTTCGTCCACCGCCGTGCCGGGCCTCAGGCCGGCCCAGAGGCCCAGGGGAATTCCCACGACGAGCGAGAGCGCGAGCGCGACGAAGGCGAGTTCGAGCGTCGCCGGCATCCTGTTGAGGATGAGGTCGATGGAGGGTTGGTTGAACACGAAGGAACGGCCCAGATCGCCATGGAGAGCGTTCCAGATGAAGGTGCCGTATTGCTCGACGAGGGACCGGTCGAGCCCGAGCGCCCTGATCGCCTGCTCGCGCTCGGCAGGCGTCGCGTCTCCGGCGATCAGGATATCGACCGGGTTGCCGATGGCGTAGATGCCGGCGAAGACGACGATCGACGTGATGAAGAGGACCAGCAGACTTTGGGAGAGGCGCCTGATGATGAAAACAGTCATGAAAAGCGCTCCGGCAGCTGCGACCGGCAGCGGCTCACATGAAATTTCGGAGCTTTCCGCAGATAATGTTTCATCGACGCACTTTTATCGTGGCTTTATATGTTAATTACCCAAGCTCCCCGGGAAGGCGCAACAGTATGAGGAAATGAGATAGGGCGATGAAATTTTGCAAAACCTTGGTCACGCTTAAGGTTCGCCCCGGGCCATGAACCTGAAGCAGCTCGAAGTGCTGAAGGCCATCATGGCGACCGGCTCGACGGTCGGCGCCTCGGCGGCTCTGGGTATCTCTCAATCGGCCATCAGCAGGCAGCTCGCCGCCCTCGAAGCCGAGATCGGCTTCGAACTGTTCATCCGGGACAAGGGGCGCCTGATCCCGAGACCGGAGGCGAAAGCGCTCGTGCCCGAGGTGGAAGAACTCACGGAAGTCCTCGCGCGGGTCAGGCGAAAAGCCGCGGACATCAAGGCGGGGGCGGCCGGGGATACGCTGCTGCGGGTCGCGTTTCCCCACAGCATCACCACCAGCCTCCTGCCGCAGGTCCTTTCCCGGTACTTCCGCATCTACCCCAAGGCCGTCGTCGAAACCCTGTCCGGCCCCTACGGCGCCATCGAGCAGATGATCCAGGCGCGCGGCGCCGATCTGGGATTCGTACGCCTGCCGACCGAGGACCAGGGCTTCAAGGTGCGTCCGCTCCTTCGAGGCGAAACCACATGCGTCATGGCACGGGGGCACCCGCTCGCGTCGAAAGAACACATCGAGCTGCAGGACCTCGCCCGCAACGATCTCATCCTGCTGGGCCGGCAGAGAACCGCGCGGCACGAACTCGAATACGAGCTGCGGGAGACCGGGGCGCCGCACCATTGCCGGGTCGAGGTCCATTCGGTCGAGGCGGCCTGCGCCTGCGCGGCGGCCGGACTCGGCGTGGCGGTGGTTCCGGCCCTGATCGCAAGCTTCTTCCGCTCTCCCGAGATCGTGATGCGCCCCTTTCGCCCCGTGCGCACGCTGGAATACGGCATCATCTCCCTCCCCGGCCTGCCCCTGTCGAAACCCGCGGAAGCCTTCGTGGATCTGTTCGTGGACGAGGTCGTCTCGAAGGCGTCCGGGACCATCCGCATCGGCTCGGAGCCGTGAGAACCGCGGCTCCACGGCAACGGCAATGGCCCGCAAACGCAGGCAGGCCCGGGCGTCCCCTTTCGCGTGGAGCGCTCGCGCAAATCGGCGGGTGAGGAGTCCTGGCGGATCCGGAGCGCAGCCATGCCGATCTCCCTCAACAGCCTCCGCCCAATGGCAAGTCACGCCATGCCCGCGTTTGCAAATACGCGTCGGCAATTCTCTTGTCGGGTATTACTTCGAAAGAACGATTGAAAGAATCGCGGCCGGCGCCTCTAGTAATCACGATAATAGACCGTGTGAGCATGGATTGCAGAGCGTGTGAGCACGATGGCGTTTTACATCTATTGCTCACGGCCGACAGCAACCACTGAAGGCGGATCGGTTGAATGCATTGGCGATGCCGCGTTCGCATCGCCAAAGCGGTTTCGAGTGGCGTGATCCGCGAGCAGCCGCTCGTTCGGCAAGTGGCGCCGACCGCGGCAATGTGACGGGGCGTCGGATTCCGGTTGAGACAACCTGAAGGGCATCCGAGCCGCCATTTTCAGAAGCGGCCAGCCTGATGTCAGCGGCAGGTGCGGGCCCTCACGAGAAGTTCTTGGGGCATACATTGTCGAAGGAACAATCATGGCAATCTTCAGCAAGGCGATCGGCGACACGCGCATGGGCGCCAACGCTCCATCGAGAGACTGGCTTTTCCTGATCGATCCCGTTCATGAGAGGATCGTCGGCACGCCCGGCAACGACACGCTAGCAGCGGCGGCGGACAACGATGTCGTGGAGGGCCGGGACGGCGACGACGTCCTGAGCAGCACCTTCAACCGGACCGCCCTGATCGGCGGCGGCGAGAACGACACGCTGACCACCAACCTCGCTTTGACGGCGCAGCCTCAGGAAACGCTGAATGCGGTCGCAATCCAGCTGGGCGAGAAGGGAGACGATACACTGAACGCAACCATTGCTCTCCAGGGCGACAATACCAATCCTGAACAGCAGCAGGTTCTGTCCGCATATATCCTGGTGGATGGCGGTTTCGGCAACGATACCATCAATGCCACGGCAAGGCTGAATGGGACGACATCCGCCAGGATCGACGCCTATCAGGTCGATGTCTTCGGCGGATCCGGCAACGACACCATCAAGGCCATTGCGGATAACGAGGGGCAGCATGACGCCAATAACGTCATGGGAACCATGGTCGACGGCGGGTCAGGGAGCGATCAGATCACGGCGTTCACCCGTTCGGTCGGATTCGGATCCGCCTTGGGCAGCGCGACCGCCAAGATCTTTGGCGGGGACGGGGGCGATGTCCTGGATTCTACCGTCATCGCCGCTGCGCGCTACAACAGCCCGCTGCTGAATGAGCTCCGGGGCGGCAGCGGCGACGACACCCTGTCGGCGATGAGCCGGGCATCTTCCAACAGTCGGGACACGGTCATCACGAACGAGCTCTGGGGCGATGAGGGCGACGATAGGATCGCGTCCGTCGTGTACGGCGAGAAGGATACCACCAATCGCCTGGACGGTGGCATCGGCGACGACGTCCTGACTGCGACCACCACAGCCTCGAGTTCAAGATTTGACCTCAGGGCATTGAACCTCCTCGATGGCGGTCACGGTAACGGTCGCGACACCTTGAGAGCCGACCTCACGGTTCATGGCGGAGCGGGAGACGCCGACGCGCAGAACCGCCTCAGCGGCGGCGGTGGGGACGACACTCTTGCAGCGTTCCTTTCGGTGACGTCGTTCTCCTTTGGAGGGAGCCTCAGGGCAGAGAACCATCTGGATGGCGGCAACGGCCACGACACGTTGACGGCCACGGTCGCGGCGGACTCGGTCGCCGGCACGAGCTTCCTCCATGGCGGGGCCGGGAACGACTGGCTCACCGTCGCAGGCGGCACCGGCAACGTCCTCGACGGCGGGACCGGCAGGGACACGCTGGCCGGCGGCAGCGGCGACGATTACCTGTTTGGCGGCCCCGGCGCAGATGCGTTCGTATTCGGCCCGCCCACCGGGCACGACACGATCGGCGATTTCGAGACCTTTCGCGACTGGATCGACCTGACCGCCTTTGCGGCGGACGGCATCCACAGCTTCTCGGACCTGACCATCGATGTCGTTAGCGGGGACAGCATCATCCGCTTCGATGCCGACAATGACATCACAGTCAAGGGCTTGGCGAGCCTGAAGGCGAGCGACTTCCTGTTCGCCTAAAGCATCGCGCGCAAAAGTGGGAACCGGTTTTGCGCGCGATACTTTAGCCTGTGGCGGTCCTGTGCGCCGGCAAGCTATGGATCGTGCCGGGCTGCGCTGCACCCATCAGGGCCTGGATCTTTTCGGCCAGGTCCGTCCCACGGTATGGCTTGTAGAGCAGATTGAGGTCCTCCACCCTCTCCTCTCCATCAAAATAGCCTGTTGTCAGCAGCACCTGAATGTGAGGCATCTCGCGCTGGATGAACCTGGCGAGATCGATGCCTGACATTTCGCCGGGCATGCGCACGTCGGAGAGCACAAGGCTCACGTCTCGACTGGACTCCAGGATTCGGGCCGCCATATCGCCCGTTTCGGCCTCCGTCACTTTGAAACCCAGCGACCGGAGCGTCGAGGTCGCCACCTGGCGCACGGCCGGGTTATCCTCCACGACAAGCACGTGCTGGCTGTTGCCGAACGGATGCGCGACGTCAGCAGGAGCCTCCGCCGAGATCTCCACGGCCTCGCGACACCGGGGCAGAAAGATGCGGATTGTCGTTCCCGCATTCGGTTCGCTCGCCACCTCCACATGACCATGGCATTGCTGCACGAACCCGTAGACCATACTCAGCCCGAGACCGGTTCCCTTCCCGCTCTCCTTGGTTGTAAAGAACGGCTCGAAGACTCGCTCCAGCACCTCCGGCGGCATTCCCACGCCGGTATCGCTGACCGCAATCATGACGAACTCGCCGGCCGGCCTGGCCCCACCCTCACCTATGACCTGATTCTCGACGGTGATGGTCAGATCGCCGCCATCCGGCATGGCGTCACGGGCATTGACCGCAAGATTGAGGAGGGCCGCCTCCAGCTGCGCCCGGTCCACGCGGATCGGCCAGATCCCGCTTTCCGTCTGAAGCTTCGCATTGATGCGCTCGCCGAGAGTGCGCCGCATCAGCTCCAGGAGGTTCGGCATGAGAACGTTCACATCGATGGTCGACACCTGAAGCGACTGACGCCGTGAGAACGTCAACAACCTGTGGGTCAGGTCCGCGCAGTGCTGCGCGCTCTCCAGGGCCATTCCGATACGCCGTATGGCCTTCTCATTCCCCTGAACGGTTTTTCGCAGCAGATCGAGATTGCCGATCACGACGCTCAACATGTTGTTGAAGTCATGGGCGATGCCGCCTGTCAGGCGCCCGACCGCTTCCAGCTTGCTGGCGTGCAGCAGGTTCTGCTCCATCTGCTTTCGCTCGGTGATGTCGAACCACATCCCGAAGAATTCGCGGGGCCGCCCCTCGCCGTCGCGCATGAGGACGGTCTGGTCGAGAAAAAACCGCTCCACGCCGTCCGCGCAGCGCCAGCGGTATTCCAGGGTCACCGCCCCCTCCTCGGCAAGTCGGCTCAGCTGATCCAGCACCCGCTCGCGATCCTCCGGATGAATGCGAGACGACCAGAAGTCAGGGCTGGCAAGGAAGGCGCTCGGCTCGAATCCTGTGATCCGCTCGATGCTCTCGCTCGTAAAGTGAAGCTGGCGATGGTCCTCCTGGAGGGATGCGGTGTAGAGAGCGATCGGCAGGGATTGCAGCACAATGGCTTGATGCTCTTCGCGGCGGCGCAGGGCTTGCTCGGCCCGCAGCTTCTCGCTGCGAACCCGCAGGTTCTCCATGAGCAGGAGACGCTCCTGCTCGCCCTGGCGCCGGATTTCCTCCGTCTTACGATAAAGGTCAACGAAGATGTCGACCTTGGATTTCAGGATCAGGGGCTCGATGGGCTTGAACACGTAATCGACCGCGCCGGCCGAGTAGCCCTTGAAGACGTGGAGATCGTCCTTGTTGTAAGCCGTCAGGAACAAAATGGGCACCCGCGACGAACGCGGGCGGTTGCGGATCAAACCGGCAACCTCGTATCCATCGATCCGGGGCATCTGCACGTCGAGAAGGATGACCGCGAAGTCGTCCTGAAGCACATGGCGCAGGGCGGCCTCGCCGGAGTCGGCCGTCACGATCTCGATGCCGGTTGCGCGAAGTATCTCTTCGACCGCCAGAAGATTGCGGCGATCGTCATCGACGACCAGCACCTTCGCGACAATGGGGGCAGGCGAGACGTGGCCCGATGCCACCTCGGGCGCATCGTGCCGCATGCCGTCCAGCCTCACATCCCGCATCATGAATTCAGCCCGGCTTCTGCGGCGCCATTTGTTTCCCGCCTATCGGGAACGTAGGTGCTTCGACTGAGCTGAACGCGCAGGACGGCAAGAAGTTGATCGATGTCCACAGGTTTCGACACGTAGTCGGTCGCCCCCGCCTCCAGGCACTTCTCCCGATCGCCCTTCATGGCCTTCGCGGTGACCGCCACGAGCGGAAGGTTGCGGTAGCGGGGGATCTTGCGGATCTCCCGCATGGTTTCGTAGCCATCCATCTCCGGCATCATGATGTCGACCAAAGCGAGGTCCACCTCCGGAGAAGCCATCAGCTTCTCAATGCCCTCGCGGCCGTTCTCGGCGAAGACCACCGTCATCCCGTACTGCTCGAGCGCGCTCGTGAGCGAGAAGATATTGCGCATGTCGTCATCGATGATGAGAACCGTCCGGCCCTCGAGCGCGTCGCTGGCCCTGCGTGGGACGATGATGGAGTTCTCGTCCGGAAGGGCGGCGATCGCCCGATGCAGGAAGAGCGCCGTGTCGTTCAGCAGCCTTTGGGAAGATCCCTCGTCCTTGACGATTACCGTGGCGGCAATGCTCTCCAGACGCCTCTCTTCCTCCCGCGTCAGGTCCTGCCCCGTGTAGATCACGATTGGCAGGTCCTCGTTGCCCTCCGTCTTGCGCATGCGCTCGATCAACTCTGCGCCGGGCAGGTCGGGAAGACCGAGGTCCACAATTGCACAGTCGTACCGACGGGCCCTGATCGTCTCCAGGGCACTCTCTGCCGATGCAACGGCCGTGACTTCCACTTGCTCGTCTTGCAGGAGTTCCGTCAGGCTCATGCGCTGATTTTCATCGTCCTCGACGAGCAGGAGCTTCTTCACAGGACGATCGATGAACTCCTTCGTGCGATTGAGAGCCGCCATCAGGGATTCACGATCGACCGGCTTTTCAAGAAACCCGAATGCTCCTGCCCTCAGACCGCGCTTCTTCTGGTCATCGACGGAAATGACATGAATGGGCACGTGACGGGTTCTTGGATCGTGCTTCAACAGGTCGAGCAGGGCCCACCCGTCCATGTCGGGCAGCCCGATGTCGAGCGTGATGGCATGCGGCTTGTAGCGGTGTGCAAGCGCAAGCGCCGCGGCGCCGTCCATGGCGATGAGCCCCTTGAAGCCTTGCTCTCGGGCAAGCTCCAGCAGCACCGACGCGAACATGGCGTCGTCCTCGACGATGAGAACGATCCGGTCGCCCGTAGTGATCGCATGACGATCGTCGAGGGACGCCGAGAGAGCCATCGCGGAGGAAGGCTGGCGGAGCACGAAGCCGCCCCTGTCCGGGCCGCCGATGTGGTGCCCCGCTCCGTCGCCGTTCACCCGCTCGGTGGACGCTGTCTCAGCTGTGCCATGATTGGCCGGAGGCTCCTGCGGCAGGAACAGGGTGAAGGTGGCGCCCCGGCCGGGAGCGCTCGACACCACGATCTCGCCACCGAGGAGCCGTGCGATTTCGCGGCTGATCGCCAAACCGAGACCTGTGCCGCCGTACTTGCGGCTCGTTGTGCCGTCAGCCTGCTGGAAGGCCTCGAAGATGATGCGTTGCTTGTCCTCCGGTATGCCGATGCCCGTATCGATGACTGAGATGGCGATCCATTCGCTACCGGCCCTGAGGGGCGACCCCTGCGCGGTGCCGATCCGGAGCGTGACGCCTCCTTTCTCCGTGAACTTGAATGCGTTGGAGAGAAGATTTCTCAGCACCTGCTGTAGCCGCTTGCTGTCGGTACGGACGGTCGCCGGCAGCGCTGGGTCGATCTCGATGTGGAAGTCGAGCTCGCGCTCCTCCGCAATTTGGCGGAAAGTCCGCTCCATGTTGTCGGCAAGATCCTTGAAGCCGACGCTCGACACCTCCAGGCTCACCGTACCCGATTCAATCTTCGACAGGTCCAGGATGTCGTTGATGAGCGCCAGCAGATCCGAGCCTGCGGCATGGATGGTTTTCGCGAACTCCCTTTGCTTCTCGGTGAGATTGCCCTCCGTGTTTTCGGTCAGCAGCTTTGAGAGAATGAGGAGCGAATTCAAGGGGGTGCGCAACTCGTGGCTCATGTTGGCCAGGAACTGCGACTTGTAACGCGAGGTGAGGGATAGCTGCTCCGCTTTTTCCTCCAAGGCGGTCTTGGCGATCGATACCTCTAGGTTCTTCGCCTCGACCTCCTGCTTCTGCAGTTCGAGCAGGCGTGCCTTGTCTTCCAGTTCTTCGTTCGTCCTCTGCAAGGTCTCCTGCTGCTGGCGCAGGAGTTCTTCCGACCGGCGAAGCGTAGCCGCCTGCTGCTCCAGCCGGTCGTTCGTGTTCCTTAGCTCTTCCTGCTGGCTCTGAAGCTCGGCCGTAAGAAGTTGCGACTGCTTGAGCAGGCCTTCCGTGCGCATATTCGCAGCAATCGTATTGAGAACGATGCCGATCGACTCGGTCAGCTGCTCCAGGAAGGACTGATGGGTCTCCGAGAACCGGCTGAACGAGGCGAGCTCGATTACGGCTTTCACGTCCTGTTCGAAGAGAACCGGCAGTACGATGATGTTGAGAGGCGGCGCTTCGCCAAGCGCCGAGCTGATGGTGATGTAGTCTCCAGGTACATTGGTGAGAAGAATGCGCTTCTTCTCATAAGCGACTTGACCAACAAGTCCCTCCTTGAGGCGGAAGCGGTTGTTGAGATGCTTCCGCTCCGTGAAGGCATAGGACGCGACGAGCTCGAGCACGGGCTCGTCGCCATTGTTCTCAACCGTATAGAAGGCGCCCTGCTGCGCATTAACCAGCGGCGCGATCTCCGACAGGATCATGTTGGACACGGTGGTCAGATCGCGCTCGCCCTGCAGCATCCGGGTGAACTTGGCAAGATTGGTCTTCAGCCAGTCCTGCTCCGCGTTCTTCTGCGTCGTATCGCGCAGGTTGCGGATCATCTCGTTGACGTTGTCCTTGAGCGAAGCCAGCTCGCCCGAGGCTTCGACGGCGATCGATCGCGTCAGGTCGCCCTTGGTCACGGCTGTGGCAACCTCCGCGATGGCTCGCACCTGGGTGGTCAGGTTCGCCGCCAGCTGGTTCACGTTGTTTGTCAGATCGCGCCACAGGCCGGCGGCGCCGGGCACCCTCGCCTGTCCGCCAAGCTTGCCTTCGACGCCCACTTCGCGCGCCACGTTCGTGACCTGATCCGCAAAGGTCGCGAGGGTATCGATCATCTCGTTGATGGTTTCCGCAAGGGCCGCGATCTCACCCTTGGCCTCCACCGTGAGCTTGCGCTTCAGGTCGCCTGCGGCGACGGCGGTCACGACGCTGGCGATGCCGCGCACCTGGCCGGTGAGGTTATCCGCCATCAGGTTGACGTTGTCGGTCAGGTCCTTCCAGGTACCGGCGACGCCTCGAACCTCGGCCTGGCCGCCGAGCTTGCCCTCGATCCCGACCTCGCGCGCCACGCGCGTCACCTCGGAGGCGAACGAGTTGAGCTGGTCCACCATGGTGTTGATGGTGTTCTTCAGCTCCAGGATCTCGCCGCGCACCTCGACCGTGATCTTCTTGGACAGGTCGCCGTTCGCCACGGCGGTGGTGACCTCGGCGATGTTGCGCACCTGGCCGGTGAGGTTCGCCGCCATCATGTTGACGTTGTCGGTCAGGTCCTTCCATACGCCGCCGACCCCGCGCACCTGCGCCTGGCCGCCGAGCTTGCCCTCCGTGCCCACCTCGCGCGCGACGCGCGTCACCTCGGAGGCGAACGAGTTGAGCTGGTCCACCATGGTGTTGATGGTGGACTTCAGCTCCAGGATCTCCCCTTCGACCGCAACGGTGATCTTCTTGGACAGGTCGCCGTTCGCCACGGCGGTGGTGACCTCGGCGATGTTGCGCACCTGGCCGGTGAGGTTCGCCGCCATCAGGTTGACATTGTCGGTCAGGTCCTTCCATACGCCGCCGACTCCGCGCACCTGCGCCTGGCCGCCGAGCTTGCCCTCCGTGCCCACCTCGCGCGCGACGCGCGTCACCTCGCCCGCAAACGAGTTGAGCTGGTCCACCATCGTGTTGATGGTGTTCTTCAGCTCCAGGATCTCGCCCTTCACGTCCACGGTGATCTTCTTCGACAGGTCGCCGTTCGCCACGGCGGTGGTGACTTCGGCGATGTTGCGCACCTGGCCGGTGAGGTTCGCCGCCATCAGGTTGACGTTGTCGGTCAGGTCCTTCCAGGTGCCGGCGACGCCGCGGACCTCGGCCTGGCCGCCGAGCTTGCCTTCGGAGCCCACCTCGCGCGCCACGCGCGTCACCTCGCCCGCAAACGAGTTGAGCTGGTCCACCATGGTGTTGATGGTGTTCTTCAGCTCCAGGATCTCGCCGCGCACCTCGACCGTGATCTTTTTCGACAGGTCGCCGTTCGCCACGGCGGTGGTGACTTCGGCGATGTTGCGCACCTGGCCGGTGAGGTTCGCCGCCATCAGGTTGACGTTGTCGGTCAGGTCCTTCCAGGTGCCGGCGACGCCGCGGACCTCGGCCTGGCCGCCGAGCTTGCCTTCGGAGCCCACCTCGCGCGCGACGCGCGTCACCTCGCCCGCAAACGAGTTGAGCTGGTCCACCATCGTGTTGATGGTGTTCTTCAGCTCCAGGATCTCGCCGCGCACCTCGACCGTGATCTTCTTCGACAGGTCGCCGTTCGCCACGGCGGTGGTGACTTCGGCGATATTGCGCACTTGGCCGGTCAGGTTCGCCGCCATCATGTTGACGTTGTCGGTCAGGTCCTTCCACACGCCGCCGACCCCGCGCACCTGCGCCTGGCCGCCGAGCTTGCCTTCCGTCCCGACCTCCTTGGCCACGCGCGTCACCTCGGAGGCGAACGAGTTGAGCTGGTCCACCATGGTGTTGATGGTGGACTTGAGCTCGAGGATCTCCCCCCTCACGTCCACGGTGATCTTCTTGGACAGGTCGCCGCGGGCCACGGCGGTGGTGACTTCGGCGATGTTGCGCACCTGGCCGGTCAGGTTCGCCGCCATCATGTTGACGTTGTCGGTCAGGTCCTTCCACACGCCGCCGACCCCGCGCACCTGCGCCTGGCCGCCGAGCTTGCCTTCCGTCCCGACCTCCTTGGCCACGCGCGTCACCTCGGAGGCGAACGAGTTGAGCTGGTCCACCATGGTGTTGATGGTATCCTTCAGCTCCAGGATCTCGCCCTTCACGTCCACGGTGATCTTCTTCGACAGGTCGCCGTTCGCCACGGCGGTGGTGACTTCGGCGATGTTGCGCACCTGGCCGGTGAGATTGGCCGCCATCAGGTTGACGTTGTCGGTCAGGTCCTTCCAGGTGCCGGCGACGCCGCGGACCTTCGCTTGGCCGCCGAGCTTGCCCTCGGAGCCGACCTCACGCGCGACGCGCGTCACCTCCGATGCGAAGCTGCCGAGCTGACCCACCATCGTGTTGACGATCTTGCCGATGCGCAGAAACTCGCCGCGCAGGGGGCGCCCGTCGCTCTCAAGCTCAATCGTTTGGCTGAGATCGCCCTTCGCCACGGCGCCGATCACTCGCGCGACCTCGACGGTGGGCTGAACGATATCACCGATCATGGCGTTGACGGAGTCGATGCACTCACTCCAGCAGCCGGTTGCCCCTGCCAAGCGTCCCCGCTCTTCGATCTTGCCTTCCTTGCCGACCACCTTCGCCACCCGGTCGAGTTCCCGAGCGACGCCTTGGTTCAGTTCGGCGATATCGTTGAACGTCTCGGCGATCTCGCCGTCGATGCCCGTCAGATCGGATGGTAAACGGACCGAGAAATCCCCCCGCCGGAAGGCGCGCAGGGTCTTCAGCAGCAACTTCTGGTCAAGCTGCCCAGAGCGAGATTCAACTTGTGACATATGGGCCCCCGTGGCTCGGCACCAGGCCTGCGGTCGCCTGGATCCCCTTGGGTCGCGGCTCTGTCGCAACTGGGTTGGTCACGTGACGGAGCACGACCCCTAGAAACACACATCTAGACGAGAAGTTCCGCAGGAAAAGTAGGTCCGGCAGGATTATGCGCGCGGCACAGAATCCTGGTTAACGGCGCTCCCGGCGTGAGTGTCCAGCGATCACGCTTCTCTGAAGGCGGCGATGGCGCGGTTCGGCCTTTCTCCAAAGACGGGGCCTCTCCTGAAGCAGGAGGATTTCCAGGCTTCAGGCGCGCCTTACCAGGGAGTTTGCAGGTCGCCCGAGTTTGCCGGGAACGCCGGCATCGGCCTGGAGGCCTGGGCCAGGGCTCGACAGGTTGGGCGGCAGCTCGCTGCCCTCGGCCATGAGATGGATCTGATGCCGGCACGGGCAGCCGATCGGGCGCTTTGTGGGGGTGAAGTGTGAAGCCAGGCAGACCTCTGCCGTGATCTCCGGACCCGCAATGTGGTTGTCGGCCGGCGCACCCAAATCATTAATGCGATCCGCGGCCATCTTTCCAAGCGCTGGCTGATCGCATTGCAAGGCCTCTCTGACGTCGAGCGCCTCATCCCAGCGGTTTAAGATCCCTCCTCAGGTGTGCCGTAGGCCGCATGCTCCTGCCTTGCCCTTCTCGTTCAGGGATTGCGCCACATGCAAAAGCAGATTGCTTCACTCGATGCCGAGATCGCTACCCGCGCCAAGACCGCGACACGACCCAGCGGCTCATGAGCGCGTTCCCGGTAGCGTCCACCGATTGCCACCGCTATCGAGGCGCCGGCATCGCCGGCGGAGACATTCCGCCTGGGCCGCGACTCTGTCGCTTGGCTCGGGCTGGCGCCGGTGCCGCGCTCGACAGGCGGCGAGGAACGGTGGATTCTGGCCGCAGCCGTTCGTCTTCCGGTGCTGGACAAAAGGAATAATTGCGCTCACAGAGCACTGCTCTGGCCCAGGCCGGTTCCCTTCCTGAAGCGCTCATAGCGGAAGGCTGTCAGGTCCTGGCTCGGAATGCGGCCCTGGGCAATGTCGGCGATCGCTTTGCCAATGGCAGGGGCAATGCCAAAGCCATGCCCGCTCATTCCTGTGGCGATAATCAGGCCAGGAAGAGGCGTATGATCGATCACCGGCAGGGCATCAGGCAGCACGTCGATCATGCCTGCCCAGGTCGCGGCGATTTCCGGTTTACCTATCTTAGGGAAGGTCTTGGCGAAGCGGGTTCGCAGGCGAGCAAGCTCCGCCTTGTTGGGACGCGGGTTCAAGATGCGGCACCGCTCGAACGGGGTCTCGTCGGTCAGCCTCCAGCGGCGCGGCGTGCCCCATGCATCCGGATAGCCCTTGGGCGCGGCAGGTCGGAAATGCGTGCTCGACAGGTCGGCGCGGATCTGAGGCAGGAAGGCCTGCAGGTTCCGGAAAGCGTCCGGGCCAATGAAGAATTCATGGAACGACCACGGTGCAAGGGTATAGCCGCCATCCGCACGGCGGCCGATGGCGAACCGGTCGTCGCAGGCGGCGCCCCCGAAGAACTCAGGCAGGGGGGGCGTGGCCGACACGCTGGAAAGAACTGAAAGTTGGGGCAGGTCGACACCATGGGACCGCAGGAACAGCGCAGACCAAGCGCCCCCGGCGAGAACGGCCTGTGTGCAGCGCACGATGCCGGCCTCGGTCACGATGGCGGAGAGGCAGCCGCCCGAGGTCTCGAGCCCGCGCACCGCGCAGCCCTCGCGGATGATCACCCCCGCTTCCGCCGCTACGCGGGCGAGGACGGGCACGGTGACGAAGGGCTCGGCCACGGCGTCCGACGGGGTATGCAGCGCCCCGACCCATCCGGCTGCATTGGGCAGGAGGGCCTCGGTCTCGCGGCGCGACAGCAGGCGGGTGTCGATGCCATAGGGACGGGCGAGAGCGAGCCAGCGGGCGAAGGCGTCCATGCGCGCCTCGGTGCGGGCAAGATAGGTGATCCCCTGCTGGCGAAAGCCGATGGCAGCCCGAAGGGCATCCGGCAGGTCGGCCCAGAGGCGGATCGCCTCCATCATGATCGGCAGTTCCGCGATGTCGCGGCCCTGCTGGCGGATCCACCCCCAGTTGCGACCCGACTGCTCGCCTGCGAGACGGCCCTTTTCGCAAAGCAGCACCCGCTTACCTTCGGCCGCGAGCGCCCAGGCTCCCATGAGGCCGATGATGCCGCCCCCGATCACGGCAACGTCAACGGCCTCCGGCAGGGAGCCCGTGTATGCGGGGTGACCGGCAACCGTGATGGGGACATCCGTCATTTCAGAACCGTGCTGCAAGATAGGGCGCGGGATCGAAAGCTGCCGGGCGGCCGGCGATGGTGTCTGCCACCATTCGTGCCGTGATGGCGGCAAGCGTCAGGCCGAGGTGACCGTGGCCGAAAGCGTAGATCACCTCGCCGCCATGAGCCGATGGCCCGATCACGGGCAGCGAGTCCGGGGTAGACGGGCGAAATCCCATCCACTCTGTTGCGGGGGCGGCCTCGCGCAGGGCCGGCAGGGCACGGTGCGCCCGCGGGATCAACGCCCGAATGCGGCGGTAGTCCGGCGGTGCGTTCAAACCGGCGAGCTCGTCCCCGCTCACCAGCCTGATGCCATCATGCATGGGCGTAAGAACCATCGACAGCGCCGGAAAGACCACAGGGCCACGCATCAACGACGCTGTGCCGGGGCCGAAGCCGATGTGATAGCCGCGCTCCGTGTCGAGGCTGACCCGGTCGCCGAGCGTGCGGGCCAGAGGAGCCGACCAAGCTCCCGCGCAGATCACGAGCCTGTCGAAGTCCTTGGCCCCGCCTTCCGCATGAACAGTGACTCCTCCGGAGCGGCGGGCGGCGCCACGCACCTTCTGGCGCAGGTGCCTCGCGCCCCGGCGGACCGCAGCGTCAAGATAGGCTTGCGCCAACCCCTGCGGGAAGCGGACGAAGCCGCTTTCCGGCTGATGGAAGCCGATGGCGCAGAGTGCAGGGTCCAGGTTGGGCTCGAGGTCGGTGACCTCCTTCCGGCTGAGAATCCGGTAATTCACCCCGTGCCGGTCCATCAGCCGGCGATCGAGGGCCGAGCCGGCGAACTCGGCTTCGCTCGCATAAACCTTGAGCCAGCCTTCCTGGGTAATCAGCCCGTCGGCCCCTGCAAGCGCAGCCAGGGCGCGATGAGCCTCGAGCGAGCGCGACACAAGGGGGCTGAGGGCAGCGGCAATGCGATTCACCTCCGCCGGCATGCCGGCGCGGATGAAGCGCAGGAGCCAGGGCAGGGCCTTCGGCGCATGCCGCAGGCGCAGCACGGCGGGCGAGCTTCTGTCCAGGAGATAGGACGGCAGTGCCTTCAGCACGGCGGGCGTGGCGGTCGGCGTGACCGAGCCGGTCACGATGGCGCCGGCATTGCCAGACGAGGTGCCGGCCCCGGGGGCATCCGGATCGAAAACTGTAACCCGGTGGCCTTCCGATGCCAGGGCCAGCGCCGTGGCGCAGCCGACGATTCCGGCGCCGACAACGGCGACAGCAGCGCCGCCCCGGTCTTTCGAGTGCTGTTCCAAGGAAATCATCCGTTCAAAGCGGCCGCTTCAACCAAGGCGCCGGCGGTCAGTGGTGCAGCACCTTGCTCAGGAAATCGCGCGAGCGCTCGCTTCGGGGATTGGTGAAGAAGCTCTCGGGATCGGCCGTTTCCACGATGGCGCCCCGATCCATGAAGATCACCCGGTCGGCCACCTTGCGGGCAAAGCCCATCTCGTGGGTAACCACCATCATCGTCATTCCCTCGCGGGCCAGACTGACCATCACGTCGAGCACCTCGTTGATCATTTCGGGGTCGAGAGCGGAGGTGGGCTCGTCGAACAGCATGATCTTCGGCTGCATGCACAGGGAGCGGGCGATGGCCACGCGCTGCTGCTGGCCGCCGGAGAGCTGGTGGGGGTAGTTCTGCATCCGGTCGGCCAGGCCGACCTTTTCGAGCAGGGCGCGGCCGCGGTCCTCGGCTTCGGCTTTCGACAGACCGCGCACATGGATCGGCGCGAGCGTCACGTTTTCCAGGGCGGTCTTGTGCGGATAGAGGTTGAAGCTCTGGAAGACGAAGCCGACCTCCATCCGCAGTTCGCGCAGCCGCGCGGACCTGCTGCCGAGATCGAAGCCGTCGACCACGAGCCTTCCCTTCTGGAAGGGCTCCAGCCCATTGACGCAGCGGATGAGCGTGCTCTTCCCCGACCCGGAGGGGCCGCAGACCACGACCACCTCACCTTTGGCGACAGAGAGGTCGATATCCTTCAGCACATGGAGAGAGCCGAACCATTTATTGAGGTTGGTGAATTCGATCATGGGTGGCTTCCTTGACCGGCAGTGGGCCACTGCCGGGTTACAGGATGGGAGCCTGGCCGCGCCGCTCCATGCGGCGCGAGAGCCAGATCAGTGGGTAGCAGATCAGGAAATAGCCGATGCCGACGATGCCGAAGACCAGCAAGCCGTTCGGAACGCTCTGCACGATCATCCAGCCGGAGCGCGTGAGATCCAGAAGGCCGATCGCCGAGACCACGGAACTGTCCTTGATCATGAGCACGAACTGTCCCACCAGCGAAGGTGTCACCACGCGCACGGCCTGCGGCAGGACGATCAGCCGCATCTGTTGAGCGCGCGTGAAGCCAGAGGCCGCGGCTGCCTCGGTCTGGCCGGCGGGAACCGACTGAATGCCCGCGGCGACGATCTCGCCGATGAAGCAGGCGGCCGCGTTCGACAGGGCGACCACCCCGGCCGTGAAGGCCGACAGTTCGATCCCGATCTCCGGCAGGATGAAGAAGACGATGAACACCTGCACGAGGAAGGGCGTGCCGCGGAAGAAATCGACGTAAAGTCCGACCGCCCGGGAGAGTGTCCGGTTCGGCCCGGCGCGCAGAATGCCGAAGGCAAAGCCGATGACGATGCCGATCAGGAGCGAAAGCACCGAAAGGGCCAGCGTCATGCCGATGCCCTTGAGCAGCACGGGCCAGTAACCGATGACGCGGTTCAATTGCAGCCAGAACATGCGCGCCCCCTCAGGCCCGACCTGGCAGGCGGTTCTGGTGCGACCAGATTCCTGCGAGAGATTTGAGCAGATAGTACAGCACAAGATAGGCCAGCGCGGTGGCGACGAGCCCCTCGATCGGCATGAAGCGGTCGATGGCGATCATCTGGCCGGCTCGCGTCAGCTCCACCACGGAAATGAGCGACAGGAGCGAACTGTCCTTGACCAGCACGATGGCCTGCCCGATGAGAGGCGATATGGTGGGGCGCAACGCCTGGGGCAGGATGATCAGCCGCATGCGCTGCAGATAAGTCATGCCCGAACTGATCGCCGCCTCGACCTGACCGCGCGAGATCGACAGGATACCCGAGCGGATGATCTCGGCCACGTAGGCCCCTGAATTCAGCGACAGGACGATGATGCCGATGAGCACCTCGGGCAGCACGACCCCCAGCCGGGGGAGGCCGAAATACATGAAGTAAAGCTGTGCGAGCAACGGCGTCGCGCGGATCGTGTCGATATAGACGGTGGCCGAAAGCCTCAGCCAGCGCAGAGGCTGAATGCTCAATGCGCAAGCAACAATTCCCAGCGCCAGAGCGCCTGCGAATCCTGCAGCCGACAACATCAGCGTTGACAGAAATCCCTGCCAGATGTCGGGCAGGTATTCCAGCATCACGCGCGTGTTCAACGATCCCAGCATGGTGTTCCGCAGGGTTGGGACATATCGGAAACGGCTCCGCGGATCGGTTCCGCGGAGCCTTCGGATCTTAGTGCTCGGCCTTCCACTTCGCCGAGGTCACCCAATAATCGAGGTTCGCCTGCAGGCTGCCGTCGAGCGTGGCGGTGTCGATGAACAGGTTGGCCCAGGTCAGCAGGTCCAGAGAGTCGTAACGCACCGCATAGGCCAGCGGCTCTTTCGACAGCAGTTCCGGGAAGATGGCGATCGTGCCCGGATCGTAGGCCGAGGCCTGAGCCGCGACAGCTGAATTGTCGTTCAGCCCGCAATCGGCCTGGCCGCCCGCCACCGCATCCAGCAGCAGCGTGCCGCCGCCCTTGAACGACTTGATCTTGCCTTGCGGGAACACGGTCGGTGCAAGCTTTTCGCCGGATGAGCCCAGCAGCACGGCAATGGTGGCGCCGGGTTTCTTGCAGTCTTCAAGCGACTTGAACGCGCCGCCGCCCTTGGCGAAGGCGACCGCGCCGACATACATGAACGGCTTGGTGAAGGCGACCTTCGTGGCGCGCGCCAGGGTCGGCGTCATGTCGGCGGCCAGGATATCCGCCTTGCCCGACATCAGGGCCGGCAGCAGGCCGTCCCAGTCGAAGTCGAGATATACGACCTTGACGCCCATTTTGTCGGCCATCAGCTTCGCGAGCTCGACGGCGGAGCCCGTCCGCTTGCCGTTCTTGTCCATGAACGAGAACGGAGGACCCTGCGTCTGGACGGCTACGCGCAGTTCGCCGCGCTTGAGGATTTCGTCCAGCGTGCCCGCCTCGACTTTCGCCGAGCTCGCGGCTTGCCCCATGATGGCCAGCGCCGCCGTCATGATGAAGGCACTGATTTTTCTCATCTCTTCACTCCCTTGCTCATGTAGTGCCGGTGACTCCGGCGGACGGTTTTGTTGGGGCCGACCGTCACTCCCGGCCCGATCCGGCAGCCGCGGTGGCATCGCCGGAATCCTCATCCCAGACGCCTTTCGGCAGGCTGACCCACTTGTTGTGGGACTTCATCACCACGAAGGTCTCGCTGCCCCGGATCACCCCCGGCTCGGCAAGGCCTGGCAACAGGGTGCTGGTGACACGATAGAGATCCTCCATGTCACCTTCGAACAGCACTTCCGCAATCAGGTCGTAGCGCCCAGTCACGATGCTGACGGATGTGACAAAGGGCAACTCGGCCATGCGCTTGGCAATCTCATCGAGGCGGCCGTGTCCATTGGCATGAATGCCGACGATGGCGACGATCAACTCGGGACGTTCGGCGACGTTGAGCACGCCGACGATCTTCAGCAGATTGCGCTCGATCAGGGTCTTGAGGCGCGACCGGACTGTCGGCGGGCTCAGGTCCAGCTGCGCAGCCAAGTCGTTTACGCCCTCGCGCCCTTCGCGAGACAGCAATTTGGCGAGACGCCGATCTGCGCGGTCCAGTTTTTCACGCATTGCTAATTTTTTCCCAAGTTTTTATCTTCTGACAAAATTTTTGTGTCAAGTTTTTTCTAATTGGAAAAACGGATGGGGCCTGCATCAGGATATCTCAGCCCTTTTGGGCCGCCGGATGGGGCCGCCCGGAAGCGCAGCCTTGTTGCGTGAACCTGAGAGCGGCGCAACGAGCCGATCAACCGGCTCGTTCGGGCGCCAACCGAAGAGCGGTCGAGGAGGCGGATTCCGCCAGCGCCCCCGGTGCCGGCAGCATGCAAAGACCACGACAGATCACGCGCGTGACCGGAAAGTCCCTGATTGTCGCTGTGCCTGTTCCCATTCCCTGAAAGCCGCGGGCGGCTCATGACGCGTGGGGATGCGCGGCGACCCGCTTCCATCGCGTTGTTCAGGTATTTTGAGGCGCGATGCACGGCATCTGTGCACGGCCGAAAGTTACCCCTCGCCTTCAGGGCCTTGCGCAGGGAGCGCCAAGCCGCCCCGGTTCTGCGCGGATGGAGCGTCATAGGGTCGATCAGATGGATCCACTAGCGACAGCCCGGCACTGGCGATCCGCCTTGCCACCGGACCGCACGACGGGATCGTGCCGACCGAAAGCCGGCGACACTTGAACAAACACAACAGAGCGGATCGTCGACCGGCGGTCTCCCATAAACCGCAAAGGCCATTGCAGCTGTGTCCCGGATTTCATCACAGCTCTTATGAGCCAGTGATACAGTTCACCCATAACACGACGGTATTCGTGTCTTGGGAAGGGTTGCCGAAGCGATGCGGTCGGCGGCTCGCAAAGCGGAAGCTGTCCCCGGGGCCCAACGTCCAACTTTCGGCGTCGACGACCAGCGTCATTTCTCCTTCAAGCACCAAACCGGCTTCCTCGCCGTCATGGGTGTAGAGTTCATCGCCCGTGCTCGCAAGGGGCTGCATCCGCACCAGGAACAGGTTGAGCCGACCCTCGGACCCAGCTGCGCTCAGCAGTTGCTTCGATATGCCCGACCGCCAGATTTTGAGATCAGGCCGCTGCCGCTCCCGGGTAACGACGGCATCTCCATTGCTATCTTTATTGTCCGTACCGAACAAGGCGGCCAGACCTACACCGAGCGCATCGGCAAGCATCGCCAGAACTCGCAGGGACGGCGACGACAGGCCACGCTCGATTTGACTGACAAAGCCGATGGAGAGGCCGGTGCGGCTCGCGACGGTTTCGAGCGAAAGCCGGCGCATACGCCGCAGGGCGCGGATCCGCTGTCCGACTTCAAGCTCCATGGCCTGTTGAGCAGCGCCGCTCATCCCAGGTGCGCTCATGGGATCACCAAAACTCATCCTGTCCTTTGAAGGCGCTGCAAAAAAGCGCCGTTAGAAAATTCATTATCGTGAAAATTGCTTGCACGGTCCACAAATTTGTGACCAAATTTTCATTGCGATGAAAAAACACCGCCAGATTTCCCGTTCATAAGAGCGTCGGATCCAGAGCCGGCGCCAGCCCCGGAGGTAGACCACAAATGATCCTGAAGCGCCTCGCACTAGCCGCAACTGCGGTTCTGGCTTTCGCCACTCTATCCCCTGCTTCCGCTCAGCAGGTGCTGAAGGTCGGCTCGACGCCGACCGGTGTTCCTTTCACCTTCCTGGACACGAAGTCGAACACGATCCAGGGCATCATGGTCGACCTCATAACAGAGATCGGCAAGGATGCCGGGTTCAAGGTTCAGATCGAGCCGATGCAATTCTCCACCCTGATCGCCTCGCTGACCTCGAACAAGATCGACCTCATCTCCGCGGCAATGTTCATCACGCCGCAGCGCAAGGAAGTGATCGACTTCTCGGACCCGGTCTACGCTTACGGCGAGGGCCTGATCGTCCCCGCATCCGACACCAAGAATTACACGAAGTTCGAGGATCTGAAGGGGACCGTGGTCGGTGCGCAGGTCGGCACGGCCTTCGTCGAGCCCCTGAAGCAGTCAGGCTTCTTTCCCGAAGTGAAGATCTACGACACCATCCCCGACATCCTGCGCGACGTGAACACGAAACGCCTACAAGCGGGCTTCGCCGACTATCCTATTCTCGCCTACAACCTCAAGCAGGGAATGTTTCCTGAAGTCCGCCTGGTCGAATCGTTCAAGCCGAGCATCGTCGGCTCGGTCGGAATCGGCGTGCGCAAATCTGACACGGAACTCCTGAAGAAGATCAACGCCTCCCTCGCCAAACTCAAGGCCGACGGAACAGTCGACAGGATCCTGGCTAAATGGGGAATCAAGGCATCTGGCGCGTCTTGATCGACGTAATCCTGGCGGCCCGGCAAAGCCGGGCTGCCGTCCCCGCTTGCTGCCGGTTCCTGCCCTGACGGTGTTCAATGCAAAGTTTCCTGCGCGATTCCGTTGAGTTCCTGCCGATCCTTTTCCAGGGGGTCAAGCTGACGATCATTGTCACGTTCGGCTCGCTTGTCCTGTCGACCTTGCTCGGCCTTCTCTGGGCAATGATGCGCGTCTCGGGCATTGGGCTGCTCGCGAACGCAAGCGCGGGCATCGTCAACGTCATCCGCGGCATTCCCATCATCGTCCAGCTCTTCTATCTGTACTTCGTCATGCCTGACCTGGGCGTGTCGCTGACGGCCTTGCAAGCAGCCATCATTGGACTGGGCATAGCCTATTCGGCTTACCAGGCAGAGAACTTTCGAGCCGGGATCGAAGCCATCGATCGCGGTCAGATCGAGGCGGCACAGGCCATCGGCATGGGCTGGTGGATGACAATGCGGCGCGTCGTGCTGCCGCAAGCGGTCAAGATCGTACTCCCGCCCTACGGCAATGTCATGATCATGATGCTGAAGGACTCGTCGCAGGCATCGACGATCACGGTGGCCGAATTGGCCCTGCAGGGCAAGCTCATTGCCTCATCCACATTCAAGAATACAAGCGTCTTCACCCTCGTAGCACTCATCTATCTTGCTATGAGCGTGCCATTGATCCTGCTCGTACGCCACTTCGAGAAGAGGCAGGGCAAAGCATGATTGAGCTCAAGGACGTTCATAAAAGCTTCAACACGCATCATGTCCTGCGCGGCGTCAGCGCCTCGGTCGCCAAAGGCGAAGTCGTCTGCATCATCGGCCCCTCAGGCTCCGGAAAGTCAACGATCCTCCGCTGCATCAATGGACTTGAGAGCTATGACACTGGAGAGATCCTTGTCGAAGGCCACAAGGTCGACCGCAACTCGCCATCGATCGTATCCGTGCGGACGCAAGTCTCGATGGTGTTCCAGCGGTTCAATCTGTTCCCGCACCGTACGGCACTGGAGAACGTCATCGAAGGCCCGATCTTTGTCAAAAAGGAGCCGCGTCTGCAGGCGGTGGAGCGTGGCCGCCATCTGCTCGCGCAGGTTGGCCTGGCGGAGAAGGCGAACGCCTACCCGCCTCAACTCTCCGGCGGACAACAGCAGCGAGTCGCGATCGCGCGAGCGCTGGCGATGCAGCCTAAGGCCATTCTCTTCGATGAACCCACGTCGGCCCTCGATCCCGAACTCGTTGGCGAGGTGCTGGGAGTAATGCGCAAGCTGGCCGACGACGGCATGACGATGGTCGTCGTCACCCATGAAATGGGCTTCGCGAAGGAGGTAGCCGATCGTGTGCTCTTCATCGACGGCGGCACCATCGTCGAACAGGGTCAAGCCCGTGAAATCCTGAATGCTCCTCAGCATGCACGGACCAAGGATTTCCTGCGGCGGGTTACACATCCTTTGTGAGAGAAGTTCCATGGCGCAACCATTTCCCCTTCAGCCTTCGCTCTGGGCGGCCACCGCATCGCCGGTTCCGGAGACGGCGCGGCTTGATACCTCAACGACTGCCGATGTCGCTATTGTCGGAGCAGGCTATGCCGGTCTCTCGACAGCCCTGCACCTTGCCGAGCGCGGGATCCGAGTTGTGGTCCTGGAGGCGAGGGAGATCGGCTTCGGCGGCTCAGGACGCAATGGTGGGCAGGTCATTCCTGGCCTCAAATACGATCCTGAAGAGCTCGTGGGCATGTTCGGGAAAGAACGCGGCGAACGCCTTGCCGCGTTCGCCGGAGGAACGGCCGATCTCGTTTTCGATCTCATCGAGAAACATGCAATGGACGTGCCGCGCACTCGGAAAGGCTGGATACAGGGAGCGCACATACCGGCGGGTCTCGAACAGGTGCGGAGGAGAGCCGAACAATGGGGAGAGCGCGGCGCACCTGTAAGGATCCTCGATAAGGCGGAGGCGCAGCAACTTCTTGGCTCCGATCGCTATGTCGGCGGGTGGGTCGACGGGCGCGGCGGCGGCATTCAACCCTTGAGCTATGCCCGGGGCCTTGCACGAGCGGCGCAGAAGGCCGGCGCCGTGATCCACACAGATACCCCCGTGACGCGCCTCACCAGGACAAATGGCCGATGGGCGGTGGCGTGCCCGGGCGGCGGGACCGTGACGGCAGACCGTGTGGTCGTCTGCACCAATGGCTATACGAGCGGTCTTTGGCCGCGGCTACACGAGACGATCATTCCTGCCAATTCGTTTCAGGTGGCGACAAAGCCACTGTCAGACGACCTGCGCAGGTCGATCTTACCCGAGGGGCACGTCAGCTCCGACACGCGCAAGCTTCTCCTCTATTTCCGCCTCGACCATACCGGGCGGGTCCTGATGGGCGGTCGGGGGCCGTTCAGAGAGCCGAAGGGCTCGGGGGATTGGGCTCATCTTGAGCGCATCGTGGGGAAGATGTTCCCGCAACTGAGGGGCATCGGCTTCGATTACCGGTGGTGCGGCCGGGTTGCCATCACGAAGGATTTCCTGCCTCACCTGCATGAGCCTGCTCCCGGTCTGCTCATCGATATCGGGTGCCAGGGGCGCGGCGTAGGGCTTCAGACCGCTATGGGCAGGGCAATGGCCGAATATGTTGCGACAGGCGATGCAGAAGCATTGCCGCTGCCATTCTCGCCGATCAAGCCGCTGCCCCTCCATGCTCTCCACAAGCTCTACGTATCCGCCGTTATAACCTGGTATCGGATGACAGATGGTGGGATGTTGACCTGACCTGATGGAATTGGATCAGGTTGATTGAGCATTGACCTGGAACCAAGGAGACACCCACGCATCGAGATGCAGTTGCGCCGGGCCGGCAATGGCTATGTGCTGGGCGCACATGCGACTGACCCGTTCAATTCCTGGATCGGCAAGCCAGAAGTCGCCGGCACCGCCGAGGAGATCGCACAGGAACTCGCCCCTGGGGCATGGAAGCGCCTGTCGGCGGGAGACGGCACCAAGGGAGCGCGCCTGTATGAACGGGCCTATCTCGAACTCGCCGATCTTGAGGCGGAGGAATACAACGAACACCTCGCCGGCTTGTGGACGCGCGGCCTGCTGATCCGGCGCAGCCTCAGTGATGGAGATCTGGCGTTCTTCTCGACCTGGTGTCCAGCCGGCACGCCGATCGAGACCCTGGTGCGGGCGGAGGGCCATCGCTGGGCGATCGAGGATGCGTTCGAGACCGCCAAGACCGAGTTGGGGTTGACCCACAACGAGACCCGCTCGTGGCATGGCAGGCACCGGCATGTGTCGCTGGTGATGTTGGCGTTTGCCATGATGGCGGTGGTGCGCGAGCGCGCCAACACGCTCACGTCACCCGAAAAACGACGAAGCCAGGCTGCAGCGCTGGCACGCCGGTCCGTCCAGGAAATCCGCAGCCTGGCCACACGCCTCCAGCAACGCCGCATCGAGCCGGCCGTCGTGATCGCCTGGTCCGCCTGGCGCCGCGCGCATCAGGCGACGGCGCAAGCCTCACATCGCAAACGAAAGGTGCAACTGTAGCGCCAGGGCGAGGTCTTCCCTTTGCCATGGCGCTCGGGAAGATCGTGCCAATGCGCGCCAGAGCGTAGGACCCACAACACCCCATTGACGAACAGCCGGCTATCCCGCCCGCCCCACCCCGGATCGCCGGATTTGCCCGGCAGCAATCCTTCGATGCGCTGTCATTGGTCGCCGGTCAGTTCATAGCGCTTGGCCAACCATCCGCTTCCGGATTGAATCTGGAGGCCCATGAAACATGCAACGCTACTAATAGGAATCCTGAATGTCGGTCGTGCCCAGAGAGCCTGCGATCAGGCCGCAGTCGCAGGCTGTCCGGACCGACTGGCAGCCCTGTAAGACCGATACCGCGGCAAGGCGGTCCTGCGACCGGATCGCAGAAGGCCCCGGCTTCATTCTCCGTCGAAAACCCTTCCGAACCTTCACGGCCTGGCGGCGGGGCGGGCGCCCCGCCGCCAGGAACCGCGCCGTCAGCTGCGCTTGGGCGGCGTGGCGGGCCAGCTCTTGATGAGTGTGTCGTAGTCCACCGTCTCGCCCTTCGGCTTCTCGTTGGCGAGCTTGCGCTGGGGTGCAATGTTGCCCGAGGCCTCGGCCTTCTTGAACCACTCCTCTGCGGACGTCTTCGGGTTCAGCTTCGGGCCGCACTCGCCCTGCACATTGGCCCGTTCCAGGCGGCCGAGCACTTCATCCTGCGCTGCCGCGAGAGCGTCCATGGCCTGCTGCGGCGTCTTGGCGCCGGATGCGGCATCCCCGATGTTCTGCCACCAGAGCTGCGCGAGCTTGGGATAGTCCGGCACGTTGTTGCCGGTCGGGGTCCATTGCACGCGGGCCGGCGAGCGATAGAACTCGATCAGACCGCCGAGCTTGGGCGCGCGCTCGGTGAAGCTCTTGTCCCAGATGTCGCTCTCGCGAATGAAGGTCAGACCCACGTGACTCTTCTTCAGGGAGACCGTCTTCGAGGTGACGAACTGGGCGTAGAGCCAGGCGGCCTTGCGCCGCTCCACCGGCGTGGACTTGAGGAGCGTCCAGGAGCCGGCGTCCTGATAGCCGAGCTTCATGCCGTCCTTCCAGTAGGCGCCATGCGGCGAAGGCGCCATGCGCCACTTCGGCGTGCCGTCCTCGTTCACCACCGGCAGCCCCGGCTTCACCATGTCGGCGGTGAATGCGGTGTACCAGAAGATCTGTTGGGCGATGTTGCCCTGCGCCGGAACGGGCCCGGATTCGGAGAAGTTCATGCCGTTCGCCTGCGGCGGGGCATATTTCTTCATCCACTCCAGATACTTGGCAATGGAATACACCGCCGCCGGCCCGTTGGTGTCGCCGCCGCGCTCGATGGAGGAACCGACCGGGCGGCAGCCCTCCATGCGGATGCCCCACTCGTCCACCGGCAGGCCGTTCGGAATTCCCTTGTCGCCGTTGCCGGCCATGGACAGCCACGCGTCGGTGAAGCGCCAGCCGAGCGACGGGTCCTTCTTGCCATAGTCCATGTGGCCGTAGACCTTGACGCCGTCGATCTCCTTCACGTCGTTGGTGAAGAACTCCGCGATGTCCTCGTAGGCCGACCAGTTCACCGGCACGCCGAGGTCGTACCCGTACTTCGCCTTGAACTTCTCCTTCAGGTCAGGCCTCGTGAACCAGTCGTACCGGAACCAGTAGAGGTTCGCGAACTGCTGGTCGGGCAACTGGTACATCTTGCCGTCCGGCGCGGTGGTGAAGGACTTGCCGATGAAATCGTTCACGTCGAGCGTCGGGCTGGTGACGTCCTTGCCCTCTCCCGCCATCCAGTCGTCGAGCGCAATGGCCTGCTTGTAGCGGAAGTGGGTTCCGATGAGGTCGGAGTCGTTCACCCAGGCATCGTAGATGTTGCGGCCGGACTGCATCTGCGTCTGGATCTTCTCCACCACGTCGCCTTCCTGGATGAGGTCGTGGTTCACCTTGATGCCGGTGATTTCCGTGAACGCCTTGGCGAGGGTACGCGCCTCGTACTCGTGGGTGGTGATCGTCTCGGAGACCACGTTGATCTCCATGCCGACGAAGGGCTTCGCGGCATTGACGAACCACTCCATCTCCTTCATCTGCTCGTCCTTGGACAGGGTCGAGGGCTGGAACTCGGTATCCACCCAGCGGCGGGCCTCCTCCATGCCGGCAAGGGCTCCCCCCGTTCCGAGCGCCATCGCCAGCGCGCTGGCCGTCACCAGGAGCCTGAGACGCGAGCTTGGTACCATTGGATCTTCCTCCCGTGTGCGACCGGTCTCATTGCCGGTCGGTTGCTCTCTTCGGCGGCTCGCCGCAGAGTCTCCGAGGCCCTGCCTCACACGTAGCGGAACACGGCCGCCGCGTAGACGAGGGACAGGCCGAAGGCCCACCATAGATCGGACCCCACGAGCCCGAGCCAGGTCAAATGGATGAAGGCGGCGCCCAAAAGGCTGATGAACAGCCGGTCGCCGCGGGTGGTCGGGATGCGCAGGACGCCAACCCGCTCCGTTTCGGGCCGGGCGATGGCGAGCAGGGTCATGACCAGGAGCAGGCTCGCGATGCCGACGAAGAAGAGCGCGGTCTGCGAGGTCCAGGCCATCCAGGCGAAGTCGGGCATGGGGCGCGTCTCCTCTAGACCCGGCCCAGGGCGAAGCCCTTGGCGATGTAGTTGCGCACGAACCAGATCACGAGAGCGCCGGGCACGATGGTGAGCACCCCCGCCGCCGCGAGCAGCCCCCAGTCCATGCCTGCCGCGGAGACCGTGCGGGTCATGGTGGCGGCGATGGGCTTCGCGTTCACCGCGGTCAGCGTGCGCGCCAGCAGAAGCTCGACCCAGGAGAACATGAAGCAGAAGAACGCCGCGACGCCGATGCCGCTCGCGATCAGCGGCATGAAGATCTTCACGAAGAAGCGGGGGAAGGAATAGCCGTCGATGGCCGCCGTCTCGTCGATCTCCCGCGGCACGCCGGACATGAAGCCCTCGAGGATCCAGACCGCCAGCGGAATGTTGAACAGGCAATGGGCCAGCGCGACCGCCCAGGGCGTGTCGAACAGGCCGATGGCCGAATAGAGGTTGAAGAAGGGCAGCGCGAACACGGCCGGCGGCGCCATGCGGTTGGTGAGCAGCCAGAAGAACAGGTGCTTGTCGCCCAGGAACCGGTAGCGTGAAAACGCGTAGGCCGCGGGCAGCGCGAAGGAGATCGACAGCAGCGTGTTGATGACCACGTAGGTGAGCGAGTTGATATAGCCGGAGTACCAGCTCTCGTCCGTGAAGATCCTGACGTAGTTCTCGAAGGTCAGGGTCCGGGGCCACAGGGTCAGGCCGCTCGTGATCTCCGTGTTGGTCTTCAGGCTCATGTTCACGAGCCAGTAGATCGGCAGCATCAGGAACAGGAGGTAGAGGGTCATTACCGCCGCCTTGCCGCCGACGCGAGGCCCGGCGACGGCGCGACTCCTCTCCTTCGTCCCCTCCATGCCCGCAGCTCCCGGGCGGCCCATCGCGACGCTGTCCGTCATGCCTCGACCCTCTCGCGCTCCGCATCCACGCCGGTCATGACGGTGTAGAACACCCAGCAGATGGCCAGGATGATCAGGTTGTAGACGATCGACATGGCCGCCGCCTTGCCGAGATCGAACTGCCCGAGAGCGAGCTTCACCAGGTCGATGGACAGGAACGTGGTCGCGTTGCCCGGCCCGCCGCCGGTGAGAACGAAGGGCTCGGTGTAGATCATGAAGGAGTCCATGAAGCGCAGCAGCACGGCGATCAGCAGGACACGGCGCATCTTGGGTAGCTGGATGGTGCGGAACACCGCCCAGCGGGAGGCGCCGTCGATGCGCGCTGCCTGATAGTACGCGTCCGGGATCGACTTCAGGCCCGCATAGCAGAGGAGCGCCACGAGGCTCGTCCAGTGCCACACGTCCATCACGACGATGGTGATCCAGGCATCCAAAGAGTCGCCGGTGTAGTTGTAGTCGATGCCGAGGCGGTTCACCGCCCAGCCGAGGAGCCCGATGTCGCCGCGGGCGAAGACCTGCCAGATGGTGCCGACCACGTTCCACGGGATCAGGAGCGGCAGCGCCATCAGCACGAGGCACAGGGCCACCTTCCAGCCTTCGCGCGGCATGGACAGGGCGACGACGATTCCGAGCGGCACCTCGATCAGCAGGACGATCGCGGAGAACAGGAGCGTACGCCAGAGCGCGCCGAAGAAGCGGCCGCCGAGCTCGCTCGACGGATCGAGCAGCTCCTGATACCAGCCGACGCCGTTCCAGAAGAACTGGTTGTTGCCGAAGGTGTCCTGAACCGAGTAGTTGACCACGGTCATGAGCGGCAGCACCGCCGAAAAGGCGACGATGGCGAAGACCGGAAGAACCAGGAACCACGCGCGCTGATTGACGGTCTTCGTCATGGTGAGCCCCCCTCCACCGGCTCGCCCGCGACGAGGTGCCCGCCCGCATAGATGTGGATGTGGCGCGGATCGAATGCGAGCGCGGCCTCGTCGCCCTCCACGGAGATATCGTCGGGAACGCTCGCGGCAAGCGGACGGCCCGACATCTCGACCCGGGCGATGCGCGTTCGCCCGATGTCGTCGATGCGCCGCAGGCGCACGGGCAGGCCCTCGCCCCTGCGGCACAGGCGCACGAACTCCGGGCGGATGCCGAGTTCGATCCGTTCGGTCTCCGGCAGGCGCGGGTAGGCCCGCCGGAGCGCAACCGTCGCCCCGTCCACATGGGCGGTCGCACCCTCGACCCTGCACGGCAGGATGTTCATGCCCGGCGAGCCGATGAAATGTCCCACGAAGGTGTGGGCCGGACGCTCGAACAGCTCCTCGGGCGTCCCCGTCTGCACGACGGCGCCGTCGTGCATGACGACGACCTTGTCCGCGAAGGTCAGGGCCTCCGTCTGGTCGTGGGTCACGTAGATCATCGTGATGTCGAGCGCGCGGTGGATCTCCTTGAGGGTCGAGCGGAGCTGCCACTTGAGATGAGGATCGATCACCGTCAGCGGCTCGTCGAAGAGGATCGCCGCTACGTCGGAGCGCACGAGGCCGCGCCCCAGCGAGATCTTCTGCTTGAGGTCGGCAGTGAGGTTGCTGGCCTTGCGGCCGAGCACGCGGGTCAGGTCGAGCAGGCGGGCGATTTCCTCGGCGCGCGCCCTCGCCCGCTCGCGGGACACGCCTCTGTTCCTTAAGGGGAAGGCCAGATTCTCGCGCACGGTCATGGTGTCGTAGACGACCGGGAACTGGAACACCTGCGCGATGTTGCGCGCCTCCGTCGGCAGGTCGGTCACGTCCCGCTCGTCGAAGAGGATGCGCCCGCGCGTGGGATGAACGAGGCCCGAGATGATGTTGAGCAGGGTGGTCTTGCCGCATCCGGAGGGGCCGAGCAGCGCATAGGCGCCACCCTGCTCCCAGACGTGATGGATCTCCTTCAGCGCATAGTCCTGCGGACCGCGCGGATCGGACCGGTAGGAATGGGCCAGGTGATCGAGCGTGATCCGTGCCATGGCGCCCTCCTCATGCGGCCCGTTGCGCGGCATCCGCCGCCGCGAGACGGCCGCTGCCGTCGAACAGGAAGACGTGGCGCAGGTCCACGAAGGCGGTCACCGGCGCGCCCGGTTCGAGGCGCTTGACGCCGGGAACGAGGGCCACGAAGCGGTGATGGCCCGCGTCGAGATGCACGAAGCTTTCCGAACCCGCGATCTCGGCGACCGACACCGCCGCCGCGATGGGGATTGCCTCGCCCTGCGGCGGATCGAGCGCGAGGTGGTGGGCGCGGAAGCCCAAGGTGTAGGTCCCGTCGGGAACTGCCGCCAGGATTCCGGCCGCGCGCACGTCTCCGCCAGTGCTCAGGGACACGGCGCCCCGCTCCTTGCGAATGCCCAGGGTGTTGAGCGGCGGATCGGAGAAGACACGCGCCGTAGTGATGTCGCTGGGATGGCGGTAGACCTGCGGCGTCGGCCCGAACTGGGTCACCCGTCCCTCGAAGAGGGTCGCCGTGTTGCCGCCGAGGAGCAGCGCCTCCGATGGCTCGGTGGTGGCATAGACGAAGATCGCGCCCGAGGCCGCGAAGACCCGGGGCAGCTCTTCCCGCAGTTCCTCGCGCAGCTTGTAGTCCAGGTTGGCGAGCGGTTCGTCGAGCAGGACGAGATCGGCCCGCTTCACCAGCGCCCTCGCGATGGCGGTCCGCTGCTGCTGGCCGCCCGAGAGGGTGAGCGGCCTGCGGTCGAGATACGGCTCCAGCTTGAGAAGCTTCGCCGCCTCCCGCACGCGGACGTCGATCTCGTGCCTGGGGAGGCCTGCGACCCGCAGGGGGGAGGCGATGTTCTCGTAGACGGAGAAGGACGGATAGTTGATGAACTGCTGATAGACCATGGCCACGCTGCGCCGCTGCACGGGCCAGCCCGTCACGTCGTTTCCATTGACGAGGACACGCCCTTGCGTCGGAGCGTCCAGGCCCGCCATCAGCCGCATGAGCGAGGTCTTGCCGGCGAGGGTCGCTCCGAGGAGCACGTTGAGGGAGCCCCGCTCGAGGGCAAGGGACACGTCCGCGATGTGCGTCTGCGCGCCGACCGTCTTGGTGACGCTATCGAGAACGAGCGACATGGCTCATGTCCCGCGGTCGGAGAGGCGCGGCCTGCCCTGTCTTCGACCGCGAAAAGGTCGACGCCCCGGCACCGGTGGGCCGATCACGTCCGCCATGGAAGCGCTTGTTCAAGCGTTCCCTCCCGAAGCCCCCGCACGATTCGACCGGTTGGTCTTTTGTTATTGGGCAAGCTTAGGTTGAGTATTCGTGAAGCGCAAGGGCACGGCCAGGGCGTGTGGACAGCGGTCTTGCCGGAGGTGGAGGTGGAGCGGCAGGCCGGCCCAGCCCCATTCGGCCCGACCGGGTGGAATGGGACTGGGCTGACGTCGTCGAGCGTCGAATGGCGCCGGATGGGATTGTAGAAGCTGTCGATGTAACGGCCGGTTGCCTCCTCGGCCTCGGCTCTCGTCTGGACGACGGCGCGCCAGACCGGCTCGGATCTCAAGATCTTGAAGAAGTCTCGGTTACCGCGCGGTCGTTCCAGCGGCCCAGAGCCGACAGACCGACGCCGAGATCCGATGCTATCTCGCCGGGGCTGCGGTACCGACTATATCGACATCACCGCAGATGCGGACTTCTTTTGTCAGATTGAGCAGTTGCGAACAGCAGAATCCTCCGTTCTCCCTTCAATTGGACTTGCCACAGGCTTGACAAGCATTCTCGCGGCAAAGTGCGCCGCCGCGATGGATAGCGTGGAGGAGGTGGCGATTGGATCGCTCGGCAGCGTCGGCGACCATCGCACAAGGCCGGCATCGAGTGGCTGGTGGACGACATCGTCTGCGACCATGGCGCCCTGGACTTCAGGGAACGTCCCTTTGGCCGGGGGGACATCCGACGTGCACATCGAGTGAACTTCTCGGACCAGCACGTCCTTCGCGATCACTTGAAAGGAGTGTCGCGACAGGTGTCCGCTTGAATTCGCGCTTTCTCACCGATGCCCTGTTCAGAGCAGCCGTGCTCGCGCGGCGCAAACCGGCTGTAAAGCGAGCGCATCGTGAAACGCTTCAAGTCAGCCGGTCAGGCCCAACGCTTTCTCGCGGTTCATGACCGGATGGCAAACCTCTTCCACCGCCCTGCCAACACCAATGCCGCTGATCATCGCCGTGCCCACGCCGGACGTTCCAGGCCTGGGCCGAGGTAAACGGCGCTGGGACTGTCGCCTGTTTCAGTTCCGAACCAGGACTGGCGTATCCTTCTCCAGCGACTTGACGATGCCCGTCTGAGCAGGGTCGTTTTCGGAAGTGCAGCCGTGGCTTCAGACAGGCAGCTTGAATGCGATAAGCTGACCATGAGCACCTGGTCCGAGGCCAAGACAAGTCTCAGTCGCGATTCGAACCGCTCCTCAGAGCCCGGAAAATGAACGTTTCGCGGTGGAGAAAACGCCGGTTGAAGACGCCTATGGGTGGCGCTCAGCCGCCGAGAAACGGGGCGGAGAGACGGCCCTCGTCAAGCCAACTTGTTGAGAGATGCCGCCTTCTCCGGCGACTTGGAAAACCTGCCGTTTTCGCTGAAATGAATGGTGGGTGTACAAGGACTCGAACCTTGGACCCGCTGATTAAGAGTCAGCTGCTCTACCAACTGAGCTATACACCCGTCGCCGTAGCGGTTCGGCGCTTGCGTTGTTCGCCGAAGAGGCCGTGCGTGTAACAAACGGCACGGCCTCTGTCTAGCCCGTTCGGAGAGGTTTTTTGCCTCATCGGGTGGCGGATTTCGCCTCGGCGCCGGGATGGCTTCCGCAACCTTTCGTCAGGGACCCCGTTCCTCGGGCTGCGGCGCCCGGCGCGGTGTTCCCCTGGCCCTCCAGCGCGTCACCGGCCGGTCGAGGGCGAGGCCCGGCCAAGACCCGATTCCGGTACCGGGTCGCTCCGCGGGCCGGGCCGGACATCGAGCATCCATTGCAGCGCGAAGCGCGACCGTGCCCGCGCATTTCGGGCATTCCCAGGCAGCAGCACCCTGCCCTCTCCCCCTTCCTCGGCAAGCGCCACCGGGCCCTCCCCCTTGCGGGGGAGAGCTGGAGGGGGGTGCGGGCGCCTCGCTCCGGAATCGTGGCGCCGGCCCCACCCTGGCCCTCCCCCTCGCAAGCCGGGTGCTCCCGACTTGCGCATTGAGAGAGCCGATCCCGGGAACACCCGGGACCGGCGGGGGAGGGAATGCGCCGCGCCTCCATCGCCCTCTGTCCTTCCCGTCTCGCCGCGCCCTTCTTCCCTCGCCCTCCGTCATTCCGGGGCGCCGCAGGCGAGCCCGGAGCCCATCACCCCTGCGGTGCAGGGCGAAGACGCCGCGGCGGCCGCCGTCCGGACAGGCGGGCCCCTCGAAGCGTGCCCCGCGACGGCCATGGCGCTGCCCGCTGCGCGTCCCGGCAGGGCGCGTCCGCGATAATGTTCCGCTTTCGTTCTTGACAGCGGCGCCAGGCTCGGCTATATCGTAACCATCCCGTCCCGCCGAGGGGCGCGCTCGCGAGGCGTCGCCGAATGCGGGGACGGGACCGGTCCCGCGCCCGCGCGCCACGCACGCGCCGGCCGCGGGCGGCCCCGGCACCGCCGGGGCTCCGGGCCGTCCGGCGCCGCCGGCGTTCGTCAACGCCGTCCCGCGTCCGGGCCATCCCCGGAGCCTCCGCCGCCGGTCCGCCGGAAAAGAACCGGGCGCGATGACGCTGCGGCTCATTGCCTTCACCCCTTCCTTCCCCCGAGCCGGAGCGATCCTCGTGCCCCCTCGACCCCGCCGCCCCTCCGGGCCCACGCGCCCGGAGGACGCGGCGGCGTGCCTTCCACATCGTTTCCATGCATCGATTTCACGAGAACCGTTCATGTCTCCTGCCGACCGCATTCTCTCCAGGCTTCCCGACCCCGACGATGTCCTGCGCCGCCTCGCCGACGTGCTGCAGCTGCCCGCCCGCTGCCGTCGCCGGGCCTGCCGCCGCGAGCACGGCTGCCAGGGCGGCTACGGGCCGCCCTGCTATCTCGCCCACCGCCAGATGTTCGCCGAGGCCGTCGGCGAGGGCCTGCACCAGGCCCGCGTCCACTGGCGCGAGCAGCGCGAAAGCCTGCGCGCCATCCTGCGCCGGTGAGGCGCTCGACATGCAGGCATCGCACGCCCCTTCTCTCGGGACAGTCGCGTCTCCCCGAACGGCCGAAGCGCCGGACCGCCCGTGGAATCTCCCGAGCCGCGCAGGCAGGCTCGCCGGCCTGCCGCCTCTAACCGCCCGCAGTCGCGTGCCCTAGATCACACGCGGCACCCCGGCAGACGGCATCGGCGCGCCGGAACAACGACACTCGAAGGGGATGAGCACGATGGAGATCAGGCGAAGCGGTTCGCAACCGTCCGGCAAAGGGCCGGCGGAGTGGTTCACGGGCACGGTGCGCATCGATCCGCTGTTCCCGGCCACGGCTCCCGCCCGGGCGGCCGGCAACGCGGTCACGTTCGAGCCGGGCGCCCGCACGGCCTGGCACACCCACCCGCTCGGCCAGGTCCTGATCGTCACCGCCGGCTGCGGGCTCGCCCAGCGCGAGGGCGGCCCGGTCGAGGAGATCCGGCCCGGCGACGTGGTGTGGTTCGAGCCGGGCGAGAAGCACTGGCACGGGGCGGGTCCGACCACGGCCATGACCCACATCGCCATTCAGGAGGCGCTCGACGGCAAGGCGGTCGAGTGGCTGGAGCATGTGAGCGAGGAGCAGTACCGGGCCGGGTGACCGCATCACGGGGCAGCGCCCGGCCGGGGCATCCACGCTCAACCCAACAGGAACCGAACGAGAAACGCCATGACGAGCTTCCGCTACAAGACCTTCGGTTACGCCGCCCCCTCCGCCGGCGCGCGCCTTCAGCCCTTCTCCTTCGAGCGCCGGGCGCTGCGGGCGAACGACGTCGCGATGGAGATCCTCTATTGCGGCGTCTGCCACTCGGACCTGCATTGGGCGCGCAACGACTGGGGCTGGTCCAACTACCCGGTCGTTCCCGGCCACGAGATCGTCGGTCGCGTGATCGAGGTCGGCCCCGAGGTCACGCGCTTCAAGGCGGGCGACCACGTGGCCGTCGGATGCATGGTCGACAGCTGCCAGCACTGCGACCAGTGCCGCCGGGGCGAGGAGCAGCTCTGCCGGGAAGGCAACACGATGACCTATGGCGGCTTCGACCGCATCACGCAGGAGATGACCCAGGGCGGCTATTCCAAGCACGTGGTGGTCCGCCAGGAATTCGTCCTGCGCGTTCCGGATGGGCTCGACCTCTCCCGGGCGGCCCCGCTCCTGTGCGCGGGCATCACCACCTACTCGCCCCTGCGCACCTGGAACGTGGGTCCCGGCAGCCGCGTCGGCGTGATCGGCCTAGGGGGGCTCGGCCACATGGCGGTGAAACTCGCCGCCGGCCTCGGCGCCCATGTCACCGTCATGAGCCGCACGCCCGACAAGAAAGCCGATGCGCTGGCGCTGGGCGCCGACCGGCTCCTCGTCTCCACCGATCCGGATGCGATGGCACAGGCGGCGAACACCTTCGATCTCATCATCGACACCGTCCCCACCAAGCACGAGCTCGATCCCTATCTGCCGCTGCTGGACGTGGACGGCACGCTGGTGATCGTGGGCCAGATCGGCCCGCTCGACGGGATGTCCTCCGTTCCGCTCCTGCTCGGGCGGCGTCGCGTCGCGGGCTCGCCCATCGGCGGCATCCGCGAGACCCAGGAACTGCTCGACTTCTGCGCGCGCAAGAACATCCTGCCCGAAACCGAGACCATCCGCATGGACCGGATCAACGAGGCCTTCGCGCGCATGGAGCGCTCGGACGTGCGCTATCGCTTCGTGATCGACATGGCCTCCCTGACCGACCCTGAGGGCGCGGCACGTGCGCAGGCTCTCCCGCCCAACGCGGTCGGTTGACGCGGTCGCAGGAGCGGCACCGAAGGACGGATCGACCGCCCTCCGTCCGCCCGCGTGGCGGGGGACGGCGCCGACACAGCCGTCGCGGATCCGGTGGATGCGAGATCACAGGAAAGGATACGCCAGCCTCAGGGCATCGAGGACAAGGCGGCCGGCATCGCCGGGGCGAGCGGCGGTCCGGCGGCATCGCCGAACCCGACATCGCGGAGGGCATGCGCAAGGCCTGCGAGGGCGCCATCCCGGCCGGATCCTTCGCGGGCATGGTCGCCTTCGCCATGAGCCAGCCCAACCGTGAGCCAGCCCGACCATGAGCCAGCCCGACGATGTGGACGTCAGCGAGATCCTGTTCAGGCCGACCGGCCAGGAATACTGAGTCGCAGGCGGCCGGCGCGGGGCCGGCCGCGATGCGCTGCGAGCGGCGGAACCGTTCCCGCCTATTCCGCCGCCTGGGCGTGCAGCCGGGCGCCGCGGCTCAGGAGCTTGTTGAGGGCGCCGAGATAGGCCTGGGCCGAGGCGACCAGGGTATCGGGATCGGCGGCGCGCGCGGTGACGCTGCGGTTGTCCGCCGAGAGGCGCACCGAGACCTCCGCCTGCGCGTCCGTGCCCTCCGTCACCGCATGGACCTGGTAGAGCTCCAGCACCGCCTCGTGCGGCACCAGGGCCTTGATGGCGTTGAAGGTGGCGTCCACGGGGCCGTTGCCCTCCTGCTCCTCGGTGACGATCCGGTCGTCGACCTGGAGCTTCATGGTCGCCCGCTGCGGGCCGCGGGTTCCGGCGACGATGGAGAGGGAGACCAGCTTGATGCGGTCGTGGGCCATGGCGATGTTCTGGTCCACCAGGGCCTCGATGTCCTCGTCGTAGACGTGCTTCTTGCGGTCGGCCAGGTCTTTGAAGCGCTCGAAGGCGTCCTGGAACTGGTTGTCGGAGAGCTTGTAGCCCAGCTCCTCCAGCTTGTTGCGGAAGGCGGCCCGGCCCGAGTGCTTGCCCATGACGAGGCTGGTCTTCGTCACGCCGACGCTCTCGGGCGTCATGATCTCGTAGGTCTGGGCATGCTTGAGCATGCCGTCCTGGTGGATGCCGCTCTCGTGGGCGAAGGCGTTCCGGCCGACGATGGCCTTGTTGTACTGCACGGGGAACGACGTGGCGGCGGAGGCGAGCTTCGAGGCGCGGGTGAGCATGGTGGTCTCGATGCCGGTCTCGTAGGGCAGCACGTCGCCGCGGGTCTTGATCGCCATCACGATCTCCTCCAGCGCCGCGTTGCCGGCCCGCTCGCCGATGCCGTTGACGGTGCACTCGATCTGGCGCACGCCGCCCTCGAGGGCCGCCAGCGAGTTCGCGACCGCCAGGCCCAGGTCGTTGTGGCAGTGGGCGGAGAAGATCGCCTTGTCGGCGTTCGGCACCCGCTCGCGCACGGCGCGGAACATGGCGCGGTACTCGTCGGGCGTGGCGTAGCCCACCGTGTCGGGCAGGTTGATGGTGGTGGCGCCGGCCCTGATGGCGGCCTCGACGCAGCGGCAGAGATACTCGATGGAGGTGCGGGTCGCGTCCATGGCGGACCACTCCACGTCCTCCACCAGGTTGCGCGCCTGGCCGACGGTCGCGGCGATGATCTCCAGCACCTCCTCCTCGGTCTTGCGCATCTGGTGCGCCAGGTGGATCGGCGAGGTGGAGACGAAGGTGTGGATGCGCGGCCGCCTGGCATGCCGCACCGCCTCGCCCGCCCGGGCGATGTCGGCGGAGATGGCGCGGGCGAGGCCCGCCACGGTCGCCCGCTTCACCTGCTGGGCGATGAGGGATACCGCCTCGAAGTCGCCGTTGGAGGCGATGGGGAAGCCGGCCTCGATGATGTCGACGCCCATGGCGTCGAGCAGCTCGGCCATTTCCAGCTTCTCTTCCAGGGTCATGGTGGCGCCGGGGCACTGCTCGCCGTCGCGCAGGGTCGTGTCGAAGATCAGAACGCGGTCCTTGGAGGATCCGGCGGCGGGGGAAACGGTCATCGAATATATCCTTCTCGGGGCGAGCGGCGCGGCGCTCTCGTTTGGTTCCTCATCGCGAAACCCCTGAGAGCCCAGGCGGCAGCGCCCAGCCGACCCTCAGGGGCGACTAAGGAGAAGGAGACCAAGGAGGCGCGCGGAGGCCGCCGCGGAAGCGGGGCCTTTCGTCCTGGCGCTGCGGGAGCCGATGAACATCGCGTCCCATTCCTCCTCAAGACCGCTCGTCGCGGTGCAGCCGTTTGTAGCGGCGCCCGGGCCGGATGGCAAGCGCTTGAAACAAACGAACGCCCCGGACGGAACGTCGCGCACGAAAAATTCGCGCCATACCGGAGCGGACGGCGCCTAAGGACGCGCTTCGGGAGCCAGGACTCCGGGGACGATGTCGGTGTTCTGGGCGACCGCCACCTGCCACCGATTCCCCTCCTCCTTCAGCACGAACAACAGGATGCCCCGGCGCGGTCCGGCAGGCGCCCCGTCGGTTCCGGCCTGGCCGGTCATCTCCCAGACCAGATGGACCGCGGCGAGGCCCGGGGCGAGCGGCGTCACCGCGCCGACCTCGCCCGTGAGGCGGCTCTCCCTGAAGATGGTCGCGTGGGTCGCCGCGTGGGCGGCCTCGATCTCGTCCCGGCTCTTCCACCACAGGCCGACGACGTTGACGAAGTGCGCCTTCTCCGCGAACAGCCCGGCGAGGGCGGGCATGTCGTGGCGGTTCCAGGCTTCGATGAAGGCGCGCGGCACATCCTCGGGCGCAGGCGTTCGCGGCATGTCTCTCGTCCCTTTGCGGCGGGATCGCAAGAATACGGTGAATTGCCGCCCAGGAAGAATGCCCTAATTGGGAGCAGAGCCCGAAGAGGCATCGATACGGCATTCGGTAGCACATGCCGCCAACGGAGAGGTGGAAAGGTTACCGGATGCCAGATCCATCACAGGAATCGGGTGGTCGCCGACTGCACCGGCATTGATGTTCGAGGTGCCGATCAACATCAACAAGGAGGTCGTTTATGGACTTTCGTGTCGTCGGGCTGTCGCCGGAGCCGTTCCGTCACCTCTACGGGCTGAGCGAGCGGGACCTCGCCACCCATGGGGTGATCCGTTACGTGGCCAATGAGAGTCCTGGCTATCCAGACCGCATCGAAATGCGCGAGGCCAGGGTGGGCGAGACCCTCCTGCTCCTCAACCATGTCTGCCAGCCCGCCGGGACGCCATACCGTGCGACCCACGCGATCTTCGTACGCGAGGGCGCGGAGGAGACCTATGACCGCGTCAACGACATCCCCGAGGTCATGCGCCTACGGCTTCTGTCGTTGCGCGCCTATGACGCGGCCGGGATGATGCTCGATGCCGACATCGTCGAGGGTAAGGAAATCGAGGGGCTCATCGAGCGCCTTTTCGCGAACCCACAGGTCGATTACATCCACGTCCACAACGCCAGGCGCGGATGCTACTCCGGCCGCATCGAGCGGGCCTGACGCCATCAGCAAAGTCATTGGACCCGAGCCGGCTGCTTGTCCAGGTACGCGGTCAGCTTTGAGTTCCACTGCCGCCCGAGCAGCTTCTGGATGACCAGGACGGACCATAAGCTGTTCGGATCGGTTATTTACCGGGATACCGGTGATCCTTACTACCGAATGCCGCATCGATACGAGGGGAGTACGTTCCGATGATTCTTGCCGTCCGCACCCTGTGGCTCGCCGGCCTGGCGGCGCTTCCGCTCGCCGCCTGCAACCAGACCGCTCCGCCCGCGGCGTCCGCGGCGACGCCGTCGAGCTTCCGCATGCCGGAAGGCGCGGGCTGCCGGGGCGAGATCGAGCGCTACCGCGCGGTCATGAGCAACGATCTCGCCATGGGTCACGTCAACCGGTCGGTCTACGACCGGGTGGAGAGGGATCTCGGTCCGGCGGACACGGCCTGCGCCGCAGGGCGCGAGGCGGAGGCGATCCGCATGGTCAATGCGACCAAGGCCCGGTACGGCTATCGCTGAGGGCCGGACGTCGAGAAGCTCCAGCGGAAGAACGACTGGAGGAAGAGCGGCATCGTCTTCGGGTCGATGTCCTCGGCACGGCGGACGATGCGGACGTCGCTGAGTTCCGGGTGCTCCTGCGCGGCGATGGCGGCGCGGATCCTCTCCGCGCCCTCCGCGGCCGGGATGTGCAGGGTGGCGTGGCGCATCAGGGCGACCGCGGGCCAGCGCTCGACGACGATCCACTCGTCCGACAGCGTGTAATCCGCTTCCGTGAGGCCGGTCTCCTCCCGCAGCTCGCGGGTGAGGCTGGTGGCGAGGTCCACCCGGCCTCCGTCCCGCAGGTCGGAGCGGTCCGGCGTTCCGGCCGGGAAATAGACGCGGCCGCCATTCGCCGTGTCGTGGCTCATGACGCCGCAGATATAGGCTCCGTCGCTGCCGCGCAGGGCTGCCATCGCGAAGCCGTTCGCCACGCCAGGATCCGGATGGCCCATGTCGATCCAGGCGACGAGGTTGGCGTAGTCGGTCTCGAAATAGGTGTTGCGGCACAGATCCGGCGTCACGGCGATGTCGCTCACCAGGAGCACCCGGCCGTTGAACATCTTGGGCGTCGCGGCGACGCGCCGGCGCCAGTTCTCCATGATGGCCGCACGGTTCTCCTCCGCCCACCGCCACGCGAACGGCCGGGACACGGCTTCCACCCGCGCCACGCGGGTGATGGCGAGCTCCCGCCTCATGCGAGGATTTCGCCGCGGCTCACCACGACCGCGTGCCCGCCGATCTCCGCCGAGACCAGCGCCCCCTTCTCGATGGTCAGCTGGAGCGCGATCTCGCTGGGGCGGCCCATCTCCACACCCTGCTCGATCACCACGTCGTGCTCGCCGTCGCCCAGGGGCTCGCACTGCATCAGCGCCCCGGCGAAGGCGGCTGCCGCCGAGCCGGTGGCGGGATCCTCCGCCACGCCCATGCCGGGTCCGAACATCCGCGCCCGGAAGCGGAGGCCCTCGGCCCCCGGAATGCGGGCATAGACATAAGCCGCCGGGTGGTCGCTGTCGCCGAACGCCTTGTCGAAGGCCTCGCCCTGCGGCTTCGCGCGGGCCAGCGCATCCAGGGAGGCGACGGGAACGAGATCGTAGGCCACGCCCGCCGAGTGGCGGCTCGGCACATGCCGCTCGAATCCGATCTCGGTCGGGTCGAGGCCGAGCGCCCAGGCGCAGTCGCTCGACTCCTTGCCCTCTCCCCAGGCGAAGGGCAGGCGCGGGAGCCTGAAGCGGGCCCGGCCCTCGCTCTCGCCCGCGATCTCGACGGCGCAGGGCACGATGCCGACCTTCTCCTTCAGGCCGAAGGCGACGGCCCCGGCGGCGCCCTGCCGGTCGAGCAGGGCGAGGAGCACCGCCGTGCCGACGGTGGGATGGCCCGCGAAGGGCAGCTCCCTTGCCGGGGTGAAGATGCGGATGTCCGCCCGCTGCCGCGGATCGGCCGGCGGCTGAACGAAGACCGTCTCCGACAGGTTGAACTCGCGGGCGATGGCCTGCATCGCGCCGCCGTCGAGCCCGTCGGCATCGAGGACGACCGCGAGCGGATTGCCGGCGTAAGGCCGGCGGGTGAAGACGTCGAGGGTGACGAAGCGGCGCGCCATGGATCAGATCTCCTCGGCCGGAAAGCGGTGGGTGGGAGCGACGAACTCGTCCTGCGCCGCGATGGTGAGGATCTCCCGCGAGCCCGCCTCCTCCGTCCGCTTGAGCAGGCCGAAGACGGAGGCGGACGCCTTCTCGAGAGCCTTCGCCGCGGAGAGCGTGCGGGCATAGTGGACGAAGAACAGGGCCGCGATCGCATCGCCCGCCCCGTTGACGCTGAGCGAAAGGCGCGGGGTGCGCACGCGCCAGAAGCGCCCGCCCTGGCCCGCGATCAGGTCGACCGAATCCTCCGGCGTCTCGCTGGACACGACCGAGGTGACGAGCACGACCTTGGGCCCGATGCGATGGACCGCGGAAACCGCCTCCTTCACGGAGGCGAGGGATTCCGTCGTCACGCCCGAAAGATAGTCGAGCTCGAACTGGTTGGGCGTGACGATGTCGGCGGCGGGGACCGCCTGCTCCTTCATGAACTCGGGGATGCCGGGGCGCACGAAGACGCCGCGCCCCACGTCGCCGATCACGGGATCGCAGCAATAGAGGGCGTTGGGATTGAGGGCGCGGACCCGCGATACCGCCGAGAGGATCGCCGTCCCGATGTCGGGAGACCCCATGTAGCCGGAAAGCACGCCGTCGCAGCGGGCGAGGACGCCCCGGTCGGCGATCCCGTCGAGCAGTTCCTCGATGGTCATGCCGTCGAAGACCCGCCCCTTCCAGGAGCCGTAGCCCGTGTGGTTGGAGAACTGCACCGTGTGGATCGGCCAGACCTCGACGCCGAGGCGCTGCATGGGAAAGACGGCGGACGCGTTGCCGACGTGGCCGTAGGCGACGTGGGATTGGATCGAAAGAACGTTCATGGCTCTTGCCCCGCTGACCGCCTCCGGTTAGCGCATCGTTATCCTCGCATCAAATCGCGGACTGTGATGGAATCGATCACGATGGCGCCGCGTTCCCGCCAGGAACGCCCCCGCATCGCCCGCCGGGCCACGGGAGAGGATTCATGAACCTGGAAGACCTCACCCAGGCCGTACTCGACTTCATCCGTGCCCACCGGGAGCTCGCGCCGCTGATCCTGGGCCTCATGACCTTCGGCGAATCCTTTGCCTTCGTGTCGCTGCTCCTGCCCGCCACCACCGTCATCGTGGCGGCCGGCTTCCTGATCGCGGCGGCGGAGATCCCGTTCTGGCAGAGCTGGGCGGGAGCGGTGGCGGGGGCGATCCTCGGCAACTGGATCTCCTACGCCGTCGGCCGGCACTACAAGACGGCCGCCTACGGTGTATGGCCCCTATCCCGCAAGCCGGGCCTGATCGCACGCGGAGAGCGCTTCTTCGAGCGATTCGGCCCCTGGGCGGTGTTCTTCGGGCGCTTCTTTGGACCGGCCCGGGCGGTGATTCCCCTCATCGCCGGGATCTTCCTGATGCCTGCGATCCTCTTCCAGGCCGCGAATCTCGCCTCCGCCTTCGTGTGGGGCTTCGTCCTCCTCGCGCCGGGAGCCGGCCTCGCCCGCCATTTCTTCTGGTAACAGCCGCCCGGCGGAGGGAACCGCCCGTAGCCCGCATCATTGACCCCCTGCATCCGAGGAGGTTTTCATGGGTAAAGGCAAGATGAGCGGCGACAATTCCGCAGAGAGCAAGAAGCATCCCGGCGACATGACCCGGGGCTCCGGCGGCACCACCAAGAAGCGCCTCGACCCCGGCAAGCAAAGCAACAACAAGGCCGACAACACGAGGAGCAACACCCAGTAGCGCGGCGACCGGCTCCGTTACGGCATTTTCTGGGCCTTCCTCTCTGTTTCGACAGGTGTCAGGCGCGTATAGCAATGCTACAACGCGGCATTGCCTTAACGCAAAGCAATGTCATGAAACAGAGCCCGTCAGATCCGTACGATTGGTACGACGACGATTCCACCCTCCGGCTCACGGCCGGAGCGGTAGGGGGGCCCCTGCCCGGTCTGCCGCCTGCGTGGCAGAACCTCGGGTGGTGGACCGGGGGTATCGCGTTCGCGGCGCTCTGGCTTTTCGAGACATGGAGCATCTCCAACCCCTCGGTCGAAAAAGAGGGCCTCGTCCGTCTGGTCGAGAGTTTCTGGGGGCTCCTGCTCGCCCTGGCGATCTGCTATGGGATCTTCAAGTTCTGCATGCCCCGGTATCGCGTGCTGGGGCATGTCCTATGCATTGTCAGCGCCATCGTCCTGCTTCTGCATCACGTGGCGTGAATCGTTTCACCCGTGGGGGCTGCAACAACAACAGGGGTGGGCTCAACCGCCCCTTTCTTTTTTGCATCGCGCCGCCGCTTTCCGTTCGGCCCGTTCGGCGCAGGGTCCCTGCGAAAAGTGCTTGCCTCTCGCGGGCCTGACGCTTTGTCGGGAAATGCGAAAGCCCGTCGTTCGCCCGGACATGTGCCAGGCGAGAAACCTGCGAGCGGCTTGCGGTCACGCGAGACCGCAAGCCGCTCCACAGGCTGCGATCAGTTCCGGCTCTTGTCGACGAGCGCCTTGGACTTGATCCAGGGCATCATCTCGCGCAGGCGAGCGCCCACCTCCTCGATCTGGTGCGCGGCATTGCGCGCGCGGATCGCCTTGAAGGAGGTCTGATTCACCTTGTTCTCGAGCATCCAGTCCCGGGTGAACTTGCCGCTCTGGATATCCTCGAGGACGCGCTTCATCTCGGCCTTGGTCTCGGCCGTGATGATGCGGGGACCCGTGACGTACTCGCCGTACTCCGCGGTGTTGGAGATCGAGTAGTTCATGTTGGCGATGCCGCCCTCGTAAATGAGGTCGACGATCAGCTTCACCTCGTGAAGGCACTCGAAATAGGCCATCTCGGGAGCGTAGCCCGCCTCGACCAGCGTCTCGAAGCCCGCCTTGATGAGTTCAACGAGGCCGCCGCACAGCACCACCTGCTCGCCGAACAGGTCGGTCTCGCATTCCTCCTTGAAGGTGGTCTCGATGATTCCGGCCCGGCCGCCGCCGTTGGCGGAAGCATAGGAGAGGCCGAGGTCATGGGCGTTCCCGGTGGCATCCTGGTGGATCGCGATCAGGGTCGGCACGCCGCCGCCGCGCAGGTATTCGGAGCGCACCGTGTGGCCCGGCCCCTTCGGCGCGACCATGAGCACGTCGAGATCCTTGCGCGGCTCGATGAGGTTGAAGTGGACATTGAGGCCGTGGGCGAAGAGGAGCGCCGCACCCTCCTTCATGTTGTCGTGAAGCTCGTTCCGATAGATGTCGGCCTGGAGCTCGTCCGGGGTCAGCATCATGACCACGTCCGCCCACCGGGCCGCTTCGGCCACCTCCATGACCTTCAGGCCCTCCTTCTCGGCCTTTGCGGCGGAGGACGAGCCCTTCCGGAGCGCGACGGCGATGTCCTTCACCCCCGAGTCGCGCAGGTTGAGCGCATGGGCATGCCCCTGGCTGCCGTAGCCGACGATGGCGACCTTCTTGCTCTTGATCAGATTGATGTCGGCATCGCGATCATAATAAACGCGCATGGCTGCCTTCTCTTCCTTCAACGTTCGTATTGTTCGATACGCCCCTTCCATTACGGGGCTTGGCGGGTGGCGGCTTCTTATCGACCTTTTGTTTCAAAAGGAAGCGGCGAAACCGTTATTTTCGTTCGCGAGAAATCGCATTTCACACGGATTGCGCTCTCCTTTCTCCTCGGCTAAAGACATAACATTACCTTGCGCTACGGAGGCCTCATGCCGCGAATCGACATCACCTTCATCCTGCTCTCCGTCCTCTGCCTCACGACCGGTCTCGTCCTGGGGATGAACATGGGGGCCGCTCACGACTTCCAGCTTGCACCGGTCCATGCGCACCTGAACCTGCTCGGCTGGACCTCCCTCGCCCTGTTCGGGCTGATCTACCGGTCCTATCCAGCTCTTCAGGCGTCCTGGCTCGCGAAGGCTCATCTCGTCCTTTCGGGCGTCTCCGCCTTCGGATTTCCTGCGGGGATCTATCTGTCGATCGTTCATGAGCGTCCGGGCCTTGCGGTCGGCATGGCCTTCGTCGCCCTTGCGGGCGTGCTGACCTTCTTCGCCAATCTGGTGCGCGTCTTCTTCTTCTCGGCCCAGAGCGCCCCTTCGACAGCCGGAACGCCCGCCTGATTGCAATGACGTGCGGTTCGTGGAGAATCGCACGCATGGATCAATACGCTTCTCCGCAGGACGTCCTCGCCTTCTGGCGCGAGGCCGGCCCCGACAAATGGTTCGCCAAGGACGAGGCCTTCGACCGCGCCTGCCGCGACCGTTTCATGACCACCTATCAGGCCGCCGCACGCGGCGACCTGAACGAATGGGAGCTGTCCCCGGAAGGTGCGCTCGCCGTCGTGCTGCTGCTCGACCAGTTCCCCCGCAACATGTTCCGCGGCACCCGCGACGTATACAAGACGGATCCTGCCGCGCTGCTCACCGCCGACCGCGCCATCGAGCGCGGCTACGACATGCGGGTCGACCCTGCGCTGCGGCGCTTCTTCTATCTGCCCTTCATGCACTCCGAATCCCTGCGCCACCAGGAGCGCTCGGTGGTCCTCAACGAGGCCCTCGGCGATCCGGACTCGATCAAGTGGGCGCGCCATCACCGCGACGTCATCGCCCGCTTCGGCCGCTTTCCACACCGGAACGGCATCCTCGGGAGGGAGACCACCGCGGAGGAGGCCGCCTTCCTGGAGGAGGACGGTTTCAGGGGCTAGTCGAAGGGTGCTCATATCATCTGGAACGCGCCGGTCGTCTTGAACCGGACATAGGCCTCCACGCTCCGGCGCATGTTCGGCAGCATGGAGGGAAGGGACTCGGGCGCAAACCAGGCGAGTTCGAGGCTCTCGCCGTCGCTCCCGCCGAGCGCGCCCTCGAAGGAGGTCGCGCAGAACATGAGCGAGAAATACTGGCAGACATGCCCGTTCGGGTAGCGGATGGTCTCGAAATCCGGATGACATGCATAGCCGAACGGCCTCGGATCCAGGACAGTGAGCCCGGTCTCCTCCCGTGTCTCGCGGACGATCGCATCGACGATGCCCTCGCCCTCCTCCGGCACGCCGCCGGGGATACCCCAGACGCCGAAATCCGACCGGCGCTGCAGGAGGACGCGGCCGCCCTCCCCCTCGATGACGATCCGGGAGCCGGGCATCAGCAGCAGGCGGTCGCCCACCACGCCGCGGAGGCGGCCGAGATAGCTTTCATGGAAGGAGGGCACGGGGACGGGGCTCACATGCTCTCCGCCCCGCGCGCCATGGCGGCGACGCCGGTGCGGGACACCTCGACCAGCCCGACGGCGGTCATCAGCTTGATGAAGCGTTCCACCTCCTCGGTCGTGCCGGTGAGCTCGTAGACGAAGGAGTTGAGGGTCGCGTCCATGGTGCGGGCGCCGAAGGCGGAGGCGAGGCGCATGGCCTCCACCCGGTGGTCGCCCTTGCCGACCACCTTCACGAGGCAGAGCTCCCGCTCCACCGCATCGCCGGTGAGCGTCAGGTCCACCACCCGGTGAACGGGCACGAGACGCTCGAGCTGGCTCTTGATCTGCTCGATGATGCTGTCCGTCCCCGCCGTCACGATGGTGATGCGCGAGATGTGCGCCTCATGCTCCGTCTCCGTGACGGTGAGGCTCTCGATGTTGTAGCCGCGTCCCGAGAACAGGCCCGCAATGCGGGCGAGGACGCCCGGCTCGTTGTCGACGATGATCGCGAGGGTATGCCGGCTGATGGGTTCGACCCGGGTTGCGCCGGGATAGTGGGTGCTCATCTGGCTCATGGTTTTCCGGTTTGGTTGTGGGATGGCTCTGGTTGCGCCGGGCTTGCGCTTCCCTCAGGCCGCGCCGCGGTAGACCGCGACCGGCTCCTCGTCGACCTCGTCGGCTTCCACCACCCATTCCTCCTTCAGCCCGGCCTGCCGCCATTCCTGGAAGGCGGGCAAGGCGAGGATTGCGTCCACATAGGCCTGCGTGGTGCCGTCGAGAGGGATGGAATAGGTGTCGAGGCGGGTCGCGAGGGGCGCATACATGGCGTCCGCCGCCGAGAAGGCGCCGAACAGGAACGGGCCGCCGACGCCGAAGCGCTTGCGCGCATCCCGGACGATCTCGGAGAACCGCGCGACGTCGCGGGCCACCGCCTCGCCCCTGTCGCGGGTTGCGTATTTCTTGCCGAGATTCATGGGGCATGCCGAGCGCAACGCCTGGAAGCCTGCGTGCATCTCGCTCGCCACCACCCGCGCCATGGCCCGCGCCTTGCGGTCCTCCGGCCAGACGGGCGCGCCATAGGCATCGCCGACATATTCCATGATTGCGAGGGTTTCCCACACGGTCACGTCCCCGTCGACGAGAACGGGCACCTTGCCGGCGGGCGAATAGGCGAGCACCCGGGTCCGGGTGTCGGGGAGGTCGAGCGGAACGAGCACCTCGTCGAAGGCGACGCCGAGCTGCTTCATCAGCAGCCACGGCCGCATCGACCAGGAGGAATAGAGCTTGTTGCCGATCACGAGCGTTGGCATGGCAGGACCCTTTCCCCTCTCCGATCCGTGAGAGGGGTTCTCTCTCTCATACATCAGACCAGCATCTTGCCCTTCTCGTCGATGACGGAGCCGATGTCGGTTCCGGCCTCGCCGAGATAGTCGTTGAGCAGCATCTCGTTGTGCGCCTTGCCTGAGGGGATCATCGGGAAGCAGTTCTCGGTCTTGTCGACGATGCAGTCGAGGATGACGGGCCGCTTCGTGTCGATCATGGTGCGGATCGCGTCGTCGAGCTCCGCCGGCTTCTCGCAGCGGAGACCGACGCCGCCGTAGGCTTCGGCAAGCTTCACGAAGTCGGGCAGCGATTCCGAATAGCTGTGGGAGTAGCGCCCGCCATGCAGGAGCTCCTGCCACTGGCGCACCATGCCCATGTATTCGTTGTTGAGGATGAACACCTTGATCGGCAGGTCGTACTGCAGGGCCGTGGACATTTCCTGCAGCATCATCTGGATCGAGGCCTCGCCCGCGATGTCGATGACGAGGGCGTCGGGATGCGCGAGCTGCGCGCCGACCGCCGCGGGCAGCCCGTAGCCCATGGTGCCGTGGCCGCCGGACGTCATCCAGCGGTTCGGCTCCTCGAACCTGAAGTACTGCGCCGCCCACATCTGGTGTTGGCCGACCTCCGTCGTGACGTAGGTTTCCCGGTCCTTGGTGAGCTCGTAGAGGCGCTGGATCGCGTATTGCGGCTTGATGGTCTCGGAGGAGTTCCGGTAGGCGAGGCAGTTGCGCGCCCGCCATCCCTCGATCTTGTTCCACCACTCCTTGAGAGCGACCTTGTCCACCTGCGGCGCATTCTGCCGCCACAGGCGCACCATGTCCTCGAGCACGTGCGCGCAGTCGCCGACGATGGGGATGTCCACCTTCACGTTCTTGTTGATCGAGGACGGGTCGATATCCACGTGAATGCGCTTGGAATAGGGCGAGAAGGCATCGAGCCGGCCCGTGATGCGGTCGTCGAAACGCGCGCCGATGTTGATCATCACGTCGCATTCGTGCATCGCCAGGTTCGATTCGTAGGTTCCGTGCATGCCGACCATGCCGAGGAACTGCGGATCGGACCCCGGATAGGCGCCGAGCCCCATGAGCGTCGAGGTGACGGGGAAGCCGGTCAGCCGCACCAGCTCGCGCAGGAGCGCGGAGGCGTGCGGACCCGAGTTGATGACGCCGCCGCCCGTGTAGAAGACCGGCCGCTTCGCCTTCGCCATCAGCTCGATGGCAGCGCGGATGCGCTCCATGTCGCCCTTGACGTTGGGATGATAGGTCTTGTGCTGGTTGTTCGCCGGGCGCACGTAGGTCCCGGTCTTGAACTGGATGTCCTTCGGCAGGTCCACCACCACGGGGCCGGGCCGCCCGTTCGTGGCCACGTAGAACGCCTCGTGCAGGATCCGCGGCAGGTCCTCGATGGATTTCACGAGGTAGTTGTGCTTGGTGCAGTGGCGGGTGATGCCGACCGTATCGCATTCCTGGAAGGCGTCGGAGCCGATGAGATGGGTCGGCACCTGCCCCGTGATGCACACCAGCGGGATGGAATCCATCATGGCGTCGGCCAGGCCCGTCACCGCGTTCGTCGCGCCGGGGCCGGAGGTCACCAGCACCACGCCCGGCTTGCCGGAGGAGCGGGCATAGCCCTCGGCCGCATGGACCGCCCCCTGCTCGTGACGGACGAGGACGTGCCGGACCTTGTCCTGGTGGAAGAGGGCGTCGTAGATCGGCAGCACGGCGCCTCCGGGATAGCCGAAGATGTGCTCGACCCCCTGGTCCTGGAGAGCGCGGATCACCATTTCGGCTCCCGTCATCGTCTCGCTCATGTCTCTCGCTCCGTCTGGTCTCTTCGCTGTCGTGGGGGAATTTGGGCAATAAAAAAGGCCCCAGTGGGGGCCTGTGCGCCATCGCCGGACCTGCGGGTTCAGCCCCGCTCCGTCGATGGCGCTCCTACTACGAGAATAAGCTTGCGCATGAATGCGGCTTTCCTGTTCGAAAGTTGCGCCGACGCTAGCCCATGCTTTTCATCCGGTCAAGCGCCTCGCCTTTTGCATTCCACGGTCTAGCTCTTATGGTGCCGGAGCCATCAGCCTGTTGATCATGACCGACACCGTTTCCCCCTCCGACACTCCCTCCCGCGGCCCGCGCATCACCGCCCGCGCCCTGCTTCTGGGCGACAGGCTGGACGTGGCCGGGCTCGAGCGCAGCGACGTGCTCTCCACGTCTCCCCTCGCCTTCCGGGCGGGGCAGGAGGGTTTCGTGGCTCTTTTCCGCTTCGGGGTCGCGGTCCTCGTGGGGCTCACCCCCCTGGAGGAGGACGAGGTGATCCGCGGCCTCCGCCAGCGGATCGTCGGTGAGTTCGCCCGCCACGAGGAGGAGACCGCCGTCATCGAGATCTCCCCGGACAAGGACGACCAGATTCCCCCGGGCGGGCCGATCTACGTGCGGACGCTCTCGACGGAGCGCCTCATCGTGATCGCCGACGCCCTCGCTAAGAGCGCCGCCCTCTCCCGGGACGAGCGCGAGGCGGCCGCCGTCTTCGACGTGATGGAGCCCTTCGCCCGCTTCCTCGCCGAGAAGGGCAAGCGCCCCGGCGGACGCCGGGAGATCCTCAAGCACGTGGGCAATGCCCTCCTCGTCCGCCAGCGGGTCTCGGGCCGCGTGGCGGTGGAGGAGAAGCCGGACGTGCTCTGGGACCGGCCCGACCTGGAGCGCCTCTACGCCCGCCTGGAGGACGAGTACGAGCTGAAGGAGCGGGCCAACGCCCTCTACCGCAAGCTCGACGTGATCGGCGACACGACCCAGGCCCTCACCGACCTCATCGACACCGAGCGCTCCCTCCGGCTCGAACTCATCATCGTCATCCTGATCGTCTTCGAGATCGTCATCACCTTCTACCAGATGGCGACCGGAACGAGCGGGCATTGATAGACGCTTATCAGACGGTCCCAGCCAAGAGCCATTTCTCTTTCTGTTTTGCAGTGTTATTACGCAATTGATGAAAGAGTTGACCAGACGCTCGTTGATTGTTGGCGCCGGCAGCGCAGCCCTGCCCCTGAACCGGCTCCAGGCTTACGCCGCTGAGCCGCGCCTCGTTCTAAACGATGCGAGCCGCCTCAATCCAACCCCCGTTGCCAGACATTGGATGGCGGAGACCCAGGATGGAGCGTTCATCGAACGGCTTCGGCAGGAACTGAAGGAGGCATCGACCGCGAAAAGGCCGGTTGCCGTTGGAGCGGCGCGGCATTCCCTTGGGGGACAGAGCCTGCCACGCGATGGAACGGCTATCACCCTCGCACCTTCCCGCTTTTATCTGCTTCCAGAGAAAGGCGTTTATCTCGTCGGAGCCGGAACCCGCTGGCGTGACGTGATCGAAGCCCTCGACCCGCTCGGGTATTCGCCCGCCGTGATGCAGTCGAACAATGACTTCGGTGTCGCAAGCACCTTTTCCGTCAATGCCCATGGCTGGGCCGTCCCTCATGGCCCGTTCGGGACGACCGTTCGCTCCATTCGCATCATGCTTTCCGATGGAACAATCCTGAACTGCTCACGAACTGAAAACGCAGAGCTGTTTGCCCTTGCATTGGGTGGCTATGGATTGTTCGGGATCATTCTGGATCTCGAAGTCGAGATGGTCCCCAATACCCTGCTGAAGCCGACCTTCAGCACATTTCCCGCCGAGGACTTTCCCCATCGCTTGCTGAAGGCCACCAGCGATCCCTTGACATCCATGGCATATGGCCGCGTCTCCGTCGCCGAGGCGAATTTCCTTCACGAGGCGATTCTCGTCGCGTTTCGCCGCGAGCCGGCGCCTGACGGCACAATCCCTCCCGCTGCATCGGGCAGCGAAATGGCTCTGCTCATGCGCGAGATCTACCGGGCCCAGACCGGATGGGATACGGGCAAGCGCATCCGCTGGTTCGCGGAGACCGTTGTCGCTCCGTCGCTTTCGTCCGGGACCTTTACCCGCAACACGCTCTTGAACTCGCCGGTCTCGGAACTGGCAGGCAGGAACCGACGCTTCACGGATATCCTGCACGAATACTTCGTCCCGCCGGAGAAGTTCGCGGAGTTTCTTTCTCTCTGCAGGAAGGTCATTCCGCGTTCAGGTCAAGACCTTCTCAACATTACTCTGCGATATGTCGATCAGGACGATCTCAGCGTCCTTGCTTATTCACCGATGAAGAGAATAGCGGCGGTCATGTCATTCTCGCAGGAAATGTCTCCGGAGGCGGAAGCCGGCATGATGCGCATGACCGAAGAATTGATCGACGGCGTCTTGGAGATCGGAGGAAGCTTCTACTTGCCCTATCGCCTGCACGCGCGGAGGGACCAGGTCCGGCGCGCCTATCCGCAGTATGACGCCTTCATTGAGCGCAAGCGCCACTATGATCCCGGCCTCCTATTCCGGAATCTCATGTGGGACGCATACTTCTCCTGAAGCCTATCGCTCACCGATAAGCCTGAGAACCCTGTCGAACCCCTCCTCCGGCGCGACCCACTCCCAGTCCGGCAGCTGGTGCCGGAACCAGGTGAACTGGCGCTTGGCGTAGCGTCTCGTGTCCCCCTGTCCCCGGGCGATGGCCTCCTCGCGGGAGATTTCGCCGCGGAGATAGGCGAGCAGGCCGGGCACGCCGTGGGCGCGCATGGCGGGCAGCATGGGATCGAGGCGGCGTTCCCCGAGCGCCCTCACCTCCTCCAGGGCTCCCCCCTCCATCATGGCGAGAAACCTCGCGTCGATGCGCCGGCGCAACGTCTCCCGTTCCGGCGCGAGGAAGAGCTTCACCACCGGCACGGCAGCCAGAGGCCCCGGCTGGCGGGCGCCATGGAAGGACACGAGGGGTTTTCCGGTCGCGGCGAGGACCTCGAGCGCCCGCTGGACCCTCAGGCGGTCGGACGGCCGCAAGGCCCGCGCCGTTTCCGGATCGCGCTCCGCGAGAAGGCGATGGAGCTCCGGGGTGTCCAGCCCCTCGCTCTCTCGGCGCACCGCCTCCCGCACCGCTTCCGGCACGGGCGGGATGTCCGAGAGACCCTCGGTCAGGGCCTTGAAGTAGAGCCCCGTTCCGCCGACGAAGATCGGGAGCTTCCGGCCCCGCAGTTCCGCCAGGAGGGCAGTGGCGTCGGCCATGTAGCGGCCGACCGAGAAATTCACCGCGGCATCCACGTGGCCGTAGAGCCGGTGCGGCGCGAGGGCCTCCTCCTCCGGCGTGGGGCGGGCGGTCAGTACCCGCAGGTCGCGGTAGACCTGCATGGAATCGGCGTTCACCACGACGCCGTCGAGGGCTCGGGCGAGGCGCAGGCCCAGAGCGGACTTGCCTGATGCGGTCGGCCCTGCAATGAGAACCGCGCCGATCCCAACGTCACTCACACCCGGTCTCCACGATGGCTGCTTCCCCCGATCTCGTCGCGACGCTCGTCGCCGACCCCAATCGCCCGGTCCTCACCGAGGCCCTTGTCAGGACCGCGGCGAAGGCGTTGGGACAAGAGACGGAACCGGCCATCCTGGCAAGCGGAATCGCAGCCGACCTCGTCGTGCCCGCGGGGCGGCCACCGGGGGACATCGCGGAGATCCTGCGCGGGGTCCTGGGGGGCGAGCCCGTGGACGTGATCGTCCAGCCCCTGGCCGGCCGGCGCAAGCGCCTGTTCCTGGCGGACATGGATTCCACCATGATCGGCCAGGAATGCATCGACGAGCTTGCGGACTATGTCGGCCTGAAGGCGGAGGTCTCCGAGATCACCGAGCGCGCCATGCGCGGCGAGATCGCCTTCGAGCCCGCCCTGCGGGAACGCGTCGCGCTCCTCAGGAATCTCCCCGTGAAGGTGGTCGACGAAATCATCTCGAGCCGGCTCAGCCTCACCCCGGGCGGGAGCGCCCTGGTGGGGACGATGCGGGCGAACGGGGCCTATACCTGCCTGGTCTCGGGCGGCTTCACCCTCTTCACCGGCCCCGTCGCCGCCATGATCGGCTTCGACGAGCACCGCTCCAACCGCCTGATCGTCGAGGGCGAGATGCTGGCGGGCGAGGTCGAGGAGCCGATCCTCGGACGGGAGGCGAAGCTCGCGACCCTGATCGAGCTGCGCGAGCGCCTGGGCCTGTCGCGGGAGGACACCATGGCGGTGGGCGACGGCGCCAACGACCTCGCCATGCTCGGCGAAGCCGGACTCGGCGTCGCGTTCCACGCAAAACCCGCCGTTGCCGCCGCAGCGCATGCCCGGATCGACCACGCCGACCTGACGGCGCTTCTCTACGCCCAGGGGTATCGCGAGGGAGAGATCGTCGGGGCGTGAACCGCCGCTCCGGCGCGACGGTCTGACGGCTCACGAAAAAGGGCAGCCCGCAGGCCGCCCTTCCTCCCATGTCGGCGCGTTCGCCGGCTATTCGACGGACAGGGCCACGAAGCGGACCTCGCCCTGCGAATTGGCCACGAGAAGCAGGACGGACTTGCGGCCCTGGCTCTTGATGGCGTCGATCCGCTTGGTCACGTCGGCGGGGCTGGAAACCGGCTCCTGACCCACCTCGACGATCACGTCGCCCGGCTGGATCCGCTTGTCGGCGGCGGCCGAGTTGGGATCGACGCGGGTGATCACGACGCCCTTCTGGTCGTCCTTGAGACCGTAGCGGCGGCGGAGATCCTCGCTCATGGTCGCCATTTCGAGGCCGAGGGCCTGCCGGGTCACCGTCGGCGTGTCGGTGGAGGGCTGCTGCAGGTTGGCCTGCTTCTCCCCGTCCTCCAGGCGTCCGAGGGTCACCTTCTTGGTCTCCTCCTTGCCCTTGCGGACCACCACCACGTCGACGGTCTTGCCGACCGGCGTGGAGGCGACGATGCGCGGCAGGTCGCGGGAGTCCTTCACCTCCTTGCCGTCGAAGCGCACGATCACATCGCCCACGTCGAGGCCCGCAGGCTTGGCGGGACCCTTCTCGTCCACGCCGGCGATCAGCGCGCCGCGCGCCGTGCCGAGGCCGAGCGCCTCGGCGGTGGCGTCGTCCACGCTCTGGATGCGCACCCCGAGCCAGCCGCGGCGGGTCTCGCCGTACTGCCGGAGCTGCTCGATGACCGGCGCGGCAGTGGAGGCCGGCACGGCGAAGCCGATGCCCACCGAGCCGCCGGTGGGCGACAGGATGGCGGTGTTGATGCCGACCACCTCGCCCTTCATGTTGAAGAGCGGACCGCCCGAATTGCCCTTGTTGATGGCCGCATCGGTCTGGATGTAGTTGTCGTAGGGGCCGGAATCGATGTTGCGGCCTCGGGCCGAGACGATGCCGGCGGTCACCGAGCCGCCCAGGCCGAAGGGGTTGCCGATCGCCAGCACCCAGTCGCCGGGCCGCAGGGCGTCGGAATCCCCGAACTTGACCGCCTTGAGCGGCTTGTCGGTCTTCACCTTGAGGACCGCGAGGTCGACCTTGCTGTCCTTGCCGACGATCTCCGCCTTGAGCCGCGTGCCGTCGGAGAAGATCACGCTGATGTCGTTGGCGTCGCCGATCACGTGGTTGTTGGTCACCACGATGCCCGACGGATCGATGACGAAGCCCGAGCCCAGGGAGTTGGACCGGCGCTGGCGCGGCGTGTCGCCGTTGCCCTGGCCGCGGCGGTTGAAGAACTCCTCGAACAGGTCCTCGAAGGGGGTTCCCGGCGGCAGCTGGGGCAGCGTGCGGTTCTTGGCCTCGACCGTGGTCGACGCGGAGATGTTGACGACGGCGCCCGTCACCTCCTCGGCGAGGTCGGCGAAGGATTCCGGGGCGGAACGGGCCTGCGCCGCCATCGGCAGCGCGGTCGCAACGAAGGCGGCGACGGCGAAGCAGGACGCGGCCAGCCTGCGGGACAGGCGGTTCGGCCGCACCGTTCCGGAAGGCGCCAGCGCGCTCAGGGCTTGGGTCATTGAAGTTCCTCTCTTGGAGAGCCGTGGATATAGATTGTCCCTCTGCTTCGCCATTCAAGCGCGGAATGCGGCGGAAGAGGGGCTTAGAGCGGATTGCGCTTCGGCGGAATCGCACTCCGCTCCGAAGCTTCTGGTTTGCCGCATTGTCGGACGGACCCGGAGGGCCGCGCCAGCGAAAACCGGTTTCCTTCTCCTGAAAATGCTCCAGGCCGTCACCCGAACTGCCGGATGAGCCAGATCACCACGAGACCGGCGACGGCCGAGAGGATCCCGACCAGGCGCATCCGGTCGCTCGGGCTGTGGGCGGCCTCGTACATGGCGCGGCGCATGCCGTCGGGAAACGCCGCAAACAGAATGCCCTCGACCACGAGAGCGAGGCCGAGGGCTGCGACGAGATCCTGCATGGGACGCTTATTGGGCCGGAGCCGGCTGGGCCGGCCGTGCGGGCGCCTGGGCCCCGTTCGAACGGCCGGACGGGTCGTTGAAGTAGCGGAAGAAATCGGAATTCGGGCTCAGCACGAGGCGCGTCTCTCCTGACTTGAGACCCGTCTCGTATGCCTGCAGGGATCGGTAGAAGGCGAAGAAGTCCGGGTCCTGGCCGAAAGCCTCGGCCAGAATCCGATTCCTATCCGCATCGCCCTGTCCGCGCAATTCCTCCGCGCGCCGGTTGGCCTCGGCGCGGATCACGGTGGCCTCGCGCTCGGCCTTGGCGCGGATGGTCTGGGCCAGCTGCTGGCCGTTGGCGCGCAGGTCCGCCGCCTCGCGCTCGCGCTCCGTGCGCATGCGCTGGTAGACGGCCTGGCTGTTGGCCGCCGGGAGGTCCACCCGGGTCAGGCGCACGTCGATCATCTCAATGCCGAGGTTCTGCGCCTGCCGGTTCACGTCCTCCTGGATGCGCTGCATGAGCTCGCTGCGCTCCGTGCGGACGATGGCGTCCCGGGAAGCGCTGGCGAGAACGTTGCGCATGACCGAGTTGGTGAAGCTCGCAAGCCGCTGCCTGGCCAGTTCGAGGCTCCCGACCGCCTGATAGAACTTGAGCGGGTCCACGATGCGGTAGCGGGTGAAGGCGTCCACCTCCAGGTTCTGCCGGTCGGCGGACAGGATGGTCTGGACGGGCAGGTCCAGGTCCAGCACGCGCTTGTCGAAATAGGTCACCGTGTCGATGAGCGGCACCTTGAAGTAGGGTCCGGGCTCGCGCAGGGCCGACTGCACCGCTCCGAAGCGCAGCACCAGCGCATACTGCGTCTGCTGCACGATGAAGATCGAGCTGTAGAGCGCGATCGCGGCGATCGCCAGGAGGATGACGAGGCCCGTCCGGAGGGCTGGACTGTTCATCGGGTGGCTCCCTGCTGGCTGGAAGGCGCGCCCTGGGCCGGCTGGCGGGGCAGTTGCATGAGCGGCAGGTAGGGGACGACGCCCTGTCCGTTCTGGTCGATGATCACCTTCTCGACCCCGGACATCACGCGCTCCATGGTCTCGAGGAACATCCGCTCCCGGCTCACGTCGGGCGCCTGCCTGTAGGCCTCGTAGATCTGGCGGAAGCGGGCCGCCTGGCCGGTGGCGTCGGCCACCGCCTGCTCCCGATAGGCCTCGGCCTGCTGCACGGTGCGGGCCGCCTCGCCGCGGGCTTCGGGCACCACGCGGCTCGCGAAGGTCTCGGCCTCGTTCTGCACGCGCACCGCGTCCTGCTGCGCGGCGTTCACGTCGAAGAACGCCTGGCGGACCTCGGCGGGCGGCTGCGCGGCCTGGAGCTGGACCACGTTGATGAGGACGCCGGCGCCGTAGGCGTCGAGGGTCGTCTGCATGATCTGGCGCACTTCCTGCGCGACGCTCGCCTGCTCGGTGGTGAGCACGTTCTGGATCCGGCGGCGGCCGATGACCTCGCGCATGGCGCTCTCGCCGACGGCCTTGATGGTGCCTTCCGGGTTCTGGAGGTTGAAGACGAAGTCCTGCGGGCGGGCGGGATTGACCTGCCAGACCACGTCGAAATCGATGTCGATGATGTTCTCGTCCCCGGTGAGCATCAGGCTCTCTTCGAGCATGTCGCGGGGACGCCCCTGCCCCGAGGGGGTGGAGCGGTAGCCCACCTCGATGCGCTGCTGCTCGGTCACGTTCGGCTTGAGCACCCGGCCGAGCGGATAGGGCAGATTGTAGCGCAGGCCCTCGCCCGAGGTGCCGGTGAAGCGGCCGAGCAGCATGTTGATGCCGACCTCGTTCGGGCGGACCGTGTAGAAGCCCGTGAGCAGCCAGATGCCGATGGCGCCGAGCAGCAGGACCGCAAGGCCCTTCCCGCCCATCGAGCCGCCGGGAATGATGTCCCTCAGCCGATCCTGGCCGCGGCGCAGGATCTCCTCCAGGTCGGGGGGCGTTCCATTGCCGGAAGGTCCGCCCGAGCCCCAGGGACTCTTGCCGCCTCCCGAGCCTCCGCGCTGGCCCCAGGGCCCGCCGCCGCTTTGGTTACTCCAAGGCATGGTTGCCTTTCCTCACTCTGAAAAGACCGGCCGCACGAGCCGATGGAACCTCAAGGCGGTTGTGGGTGGTCTTTCTCCCGCCTGTCAAGGCTGCGACTTGGGGATTGTGGCGGCTTTCGTCAACCTTGGCCGCAGTCAGGACCGGCGTTCGAGGTCGATAAAGGTAAACGGGTGCTCGTCATCGGCCCCTTTGGGGTGGTCGCTGCGTCCGACTTCGCGGAAGGCCGTACGGTCGAAGTCCGGAAAGGTGGCGTCGCCTTCGGGAGCGACATGAACCTCCGTCAGATGGATCCGCGTCACATGCGGCAGGGCGAGCGCATAGATCTCGGCCCCGCCTGCGACCGCGACGGCGTCGGCCCCCATCCGGCGGGCGATCTCCTCGCCCTTCGCGACGGCCTCGTCCCAGCTCCTCGTCACATGAACGCCTTCGGCGGCGAAGCCCGGATCGCGGGTGAGGACGACGGTCTCGCGCCCCGGCAGCGGCTTGCCGATGGACTCGAAGGTCTTGCGTCCCATGATCATCGGCTTGCCCCAGGTCAGCTCCCGGAACCGCTTGAGATCGGTGCGCAGGCGCCAGAGCAGGCGGTTGTCGCGTCCGATGACGCCGTTGTCGGCCACGGCGACGACGAGGATGAGAGGCAGGCTCATGGGGACCTTCGGGGAGCGGAGTGGGTTTCGATCCAGGCGGCGAAGGCGTCTTCCGTCATGCGGACATGCGATCCTCACCGAAAGCATCGCAGCGGCAGTTTATACGGTTTATACAACGGGTCCTTCAACCGGCGAAGTTCATCCCGCCAGCCTCTCCAGCGCCTCCCCCGTCACCCGCTGCACGGTCCATTCGTCCATGGGCACGGCGCCGATGGAGCGGTAGAAACGCAGGGCGGGCTCGTTCCAGTCGAGGACCCACCATTCGAGGCGGGGCAGGTTCTCGGCGATGCAGATGCGGGCGAGATGGCGCAGCAGCTCCCGGCCGATTCCCTTGGAGCGGAAGGCGGGCCGCACGAAAAGGTCTTCCAGGTAGATCCCGTGCCGGCCGCGGAAGGTCGAGAAGTTGTAGAACCAGAGGGCGAAGCCGGCGGGCTCGCCCTCCCATTCGGCGATGTCGGCGAAGACGCGCGGATTCGGCCCGAACAGGGCGGCCGCGAGGTCGCCCTCGCCGGCATCGACCTCGTGGGCGAGGCGCTCGTAGTCGGCGAGCTCGCGGATGAAGGAGAGGACCAGGGAGACATCGCGGGCCTCGGCCCGGCGGATGACGAGAGACTGGGAGGAGGATGCAACGGCGGTCATGGAGCCGTTGTGCCCAAGCTTCGCCGCCCTGTCGAGCCTCAATCCGGCTCGTCCTCCGCCTGGACGCGGCGGGGCGAGCCCCATTCCTCCAGGACCTCGTTCATGTGGTCGAGGACGAAGAAGCGGGCGCTGTCCACGTCGTAGCCGTCGTCGAGCAGGGCGTCGTAGTCGGTGAGGCGGTGGCGGATGTAGGACACCAGGGACAGCCAGGCGGCGGTCTCGGGGGTCGCCGTGTGCAGGCCCCGGCTGCCGAGGGCGTGATCCGTCACCGCCTCGAATTCGTGCCGCGGGATGCGCGGGGCGAGGATCCTGACGGCGCTCTCGATGACCTCGCGCCGGCCCATGGCGTCACACCGCGACGGGAGCCTTGATCGCCGGATGGGGATCGTATCCCTCGATGGCGATGTCGTCGAAGGTGAAGTCGAAGAGCGAACGCACCGCCGGATTGAGGCGCAGCTTCGGCAGCGGCCTCGGCTCGCGCGACAATTGCAGGCGCGCCTGCTCCAGATGGTTCAGGTAGAGATGCGCGTCCCCGAAGGAATGGACGAAATCCCCCGGCTGGAGCCCGGTGGCCTGCGCCATCATGTGCGTGAGGAGCGCATAGGAGGCGATGTTGAAAGGCACGCCCAAGAACACGTCCGCCGAGCGCTGGTAGAGCTGGCAGGAGAGCCGCCCCTCGGCCACGTAGAACTGGAACAGGCAGTGGCAGGGCGCCAGCGCCATCCTGTCCAGGTCCGCCGGGTTCCACGCCGAGACGACGAGGCGGCGGGAATCGGGGTTGCGGTGGATCTCGTCGAGAACCCACTGGATCTGGTCGACGGTGCCGCCGTCCGGCTTCGCCCAGGAGCGCCACTGCTGTCCGTAGACCGGGCCGAGATCGCCGTTCTCGTCGGCCCACTCGTCCCAGATGGTGACGCCGTTCTCCTGCAGGTAGCGGACGTTGGTGTCCCCCTTCAGGAACCAGAGCAGCTCGTGGACGATGGAGCGCAGGTGCAGCTTCTTCGTCGTGACCAGCGGGAAGCCGTGGCTGAGGTCGAAGCGCATCTGGTGGCCGAACACCGAAAGGGTGCCGGTGCCGGTGCGGTCCTCCTTGCGGACTCCCTCGTCCAGAATGCGCCTGAGAAGGTCGTGATAGGCCTGCATGACGTGCTCCTCGCCTCTTTATAGGGCAGGGCGCCCGGAGGTTCCGAGAGCGCATTTCGTCCCCGCGGAACTTGTCCCCCGCTCTTTCAAAATGCGTGCGTCTTTCCTATATTGGGGATGCCGGCCGCGAGGTCGGCTATGGCGATAAACGGCTATCGGAATAAACCCATCGGACCCGGGGGCGGTACCCGGCGCCTCCACCCAAACCCAGGCACCGCTTGGGTTTCGGCGGGGGCGAAATAGGATCGACGAGGGCGTAAAGGATAGACTTTCGCTCGGCATGGTTCCGCCGTTATCGGGCCGATTCAATAGTTGCCAACGACAACTATGCTCCGGTTGCGGTGGCTGCGTAAGCAGTCCCCAAGGCCGATTCGAAGCCCTAGCGGTTAGCACCGTTAGGCGGGGTCCGGAGGCACCTGGCAACAGAAGCCTCCACCTTCTCTCCGCCTTGTCTGCAAGGGCTCCCTCATGGCCGGTAAAGACCTGATCCGCTACGATCTTCTTGTGCAGGACGCCCTGAAAGGCGTGGTGCGCAAGGTGCTGGTCGACGCGAGCAGGGACGGCCTGCCGGGCGAGCATCATTTCTACATCTCCTTCCGCACCGACTATCCCGGCGTGCGCCTCTCCAACCGCCTGCGCGAGAAGTACCCGCAGGAGATGACCATCGTCCTCCAGCACCAGTTCTGGGACCTGAGCGTCACGGAGCACGCCTTCGAGATCGGCCTGTCCTTCTCGGGGGTGCCGGAGCGGCTGCTGATTCCCTTCGATGCCCTGACCGGGTTCTTCGATCCCTCCGTGCAGTTCGGCCTCAAGTTCAGCAGCGAGGGCGAGGAGGAGGAAGGCCAGGCCGAGGAAGAGCCCGCGCCCAAGCGCACGGGCGAGTCGCAGCCGGTCGAGCTCAAGCGGCCGAAGTCCGCTCCGGCCGAGCGGAAGCCGGAGGAGAAGAAGCCCGCGGCCAAGGCAGACCGCCCGGAACCCGAGGCGACAGCCCCTGCGAAGGCCGAGGAGCCCAAGCCCGAGGGCAGCGCCCAGGTCGTCAGCCTCGACGCCTTCCGGAAGAAGAACTGATTCCGCCTTCGCGGAATCGCTCCCTCCCTATTCCTCCCCGAGAGCGCCCGAAAGCTCCGCCGACGGAGCGGCCCCGCTCCCGGACGCTTCCCGCCTGCGATGCGTCAGCCGCATCGGCAGCCCGCCCTGCGGCCTCAAGGTGATGCGGTGCAGGGGCCGGACCTCGTGGCCTTCCACCAGATCGAGGCGGGCGGCGCGCACGACGCTGGCGAGGACCACGGTCGCCTCCTGGAGCGCGAAAGCCGCGCCGATGCACACCCGCGGCCCCGCCCCGAAGGGCAGATAGGCGAAACGGTCGATTCGATCCCGGTTCTCCGGCAGGAAGCGCTCGGGATCGAACGCGTCCGGATCGCGCCACAGCCTCCGGTGCCGGTGCAGCACGTAGGGAGCGACGGTCACGATGGAGCCCGCGGGAATGTCCACATCGCCGACCCGGTCGTCGGCGATGGCGGCGCGGCTCAGGAACGGTGCGGGCGGATAGAGCCGCAGGGCCTCGTCGATCACCGCGCGGGTGAAGACGAGCCTGTCGAGATGGTGGAACGCGAACGGTCCGTCGCCCAGCACCCGGTCCACCTCCTCCTCGATCCGCGCCCGGGACCTCGGGTCCTGCGAGAGGAGATAGAGCGACCAGGACAGGGCGTTGGCGGTGGTCTCGTGACCGGCGCCGATGAAGGTGACGATGTTGGAGCGCACGTCCTCGTCGCTCAGGCCCCGCCCGGTTTCCGGGTCGGCCGCTCCGAGGAGCAGGGTCAGGAGGTCCCGCGGGGCGGGCTCCCCGCGCGCGATCAGCGCCTTGCGGGCCTCGATCAGCCGGTCGACGAGTTCCTCGAAAAAGCGGATCGCCGGCCGCGCCCTGAGACGGCCGATGCGGGGAACCCAGTCCGGCCAGCCGAAGATGTCGATGGGGTCGACGCGGCCGATTCCCTCGAAATAGCGGGTGATGGCCCGGGCCAGTGCATCCGGGTCGCGGGCGACGCCCTGCGTGAAGATGGTGCGCTCCAGGACGTCGAGGGTGATGCGGGTCATCTCCAGCGACGCGTCGACCACCCGCCCGTCGGGCCGGCGCCGCCAGCGGCGCACGAGGCGGTCCGCCGCCTCCACCATGGCCGGGAAGAAGCCGGCGACGGCGCGCGGGGTGAAGAGCGGGGCGAGGGTGCGCCGCTGGAGGCGCCACTCCTCCCCCTCGGCGGTGAGGAGGCCGCGCCCGAGGCCCGGAGCGAGAATCCGGATCTGCAGGTCGTCCTTGCGGTAGTTGGCGGCGTTGTCGACGAGGACGTGGCGGATGATCGCGGGATCGTTGACCACGGTCATCCGCCCGAGAACGCCCTCGCCGGAGACGACCGGCTCCTCGAAATGCTTCTCCATCCAGGTGGCGAGCGGGTTCCGGCGGACGGCGAGGAGGAATGCCAGGAGCCCCATGGGCTCGGTCCGGGGCGGGGGCGCGGGCGGGCGGAAGCGGGCGGCGCCGGAGAGGTCGCTCGGGGAGCCTTCGGGGGAATTTGCCATGCCTTCGCGCTCGTTCGCTGTTGCGGGCCGCGATCTTTGAGATAAGAACACGAACCCCCATAGAAAGAGGTCAGGATGTCGCCCTCAACCCGCACCGAAACGGATACCTTCGGCCCCATCGAAGTTCCCTCCGACAAGCTCTGGGGTGCCCAGACGCAGCGCTCGCTCCAGAACTTCCGCATCGGCGGCGAGCGGATGCCGCTTCCCCTCGTTCACGCCCTCGCCATCGTGAAGCAGGCGGCCGCCCTCGTGAACAAGGATCTCGGCAAGCTCGAGCCGCGCCTCGCCGATGCCATCGCGAGCGCCGCCGCCGACGTGGTGCAGGGCAAGTACGACGACGAGTTCCCCCTCGTGGTGTGGCAGACGGGCTCCGGCACCCAGTCCAACATGAACATGAACGAGGTCCTCTCCAACCTCGCCATCGAGCGCCTGGGCGGCGAACGCGGATCGAAGAAGCCGGTCCACCCGAACGACCACGTGAACATGGGCCAGTCGTCGAACGATTCGTTCCCGACCGCGATGCACATCGCGGTGGCGCGCGAGATCAACGACCGGCTCCTGCCGGCCCTCAAGCACCTGCACAAGGCGCTCGACGACAAGGCGAAGGCGTTCAAGGACATCGTGAAGATCGGCCGCACCCATCTGCAGGACGCGACCCCGGTCACCCTCGGCCAGGAATTCTCCGGATACGCGATGCAGGTGGAGCTCGGCATCGCCCGCATCGAGGCGACGCTCCCGGGCGTCTATGCCCTCGCCCAGGGCGGCACCGCCGTCGGCACCGGGCTCAACGCCCATCCCGAATTCGCCGACCGCTTCGCGGCGAAGGTCAAGGAGCTGACCGCCCTGCCCTTCACCTCGGCCCCCAACAAGTTCGAGGCCCTCGCCTCGCACGACGCTCTGGTCTTCACCCAGGGCGCCCTGGCGAGCCTCGCGGCGGGCCTGTTCAAGATCGCCAACGACGTCCGCCTCATGGGTTCCGGCCCGCGCTCCGGCCTCGGCGAGATCTCGCTGCCGGAGAACGAGCCCGGTTCGTCGATCATGCCCGGCAAGGTGAACCCGACCCAGGCGGAGGCGATGACGATGCTCTGCGCCCAGGTGCTCGGCAACCAGGCCACCGTCACCTTCGCCGCGAGCCAGGGCCATTTCGAGCTCAACGTGTTCAAGCCGGTGATCGCCAACGCGGTGCTGCAGTCGATCCGCCTCCTCGCGGACGGTGCGGTCAGCTTCACGGACAACTGCGTGGCCGGCATCGAGCCGAACCACGAGCGCCTGAAGGACCTGATGCAGCGCTCCCTGATGCTGGTCACCGCCCTCGCGCCGAAGATCGGGTACGACAAGGCGGCCGCCATCGCGAAGTCCGCGCACAAGAACGGCACGACCCTGAAGGAAGAGGCCCTGAAGGCGGGCGTCTCCGAGGCCGATTTCGACGCGGTCGTCCGGCCCGAGACCATGCTCTCGCCAGGCTAGCCGGGAGGCGCCGATGGCGGAGATCGTCAATCTGCGCCAGGCGCGCAAACGCAAGGCGCGGGCCGAGAAGGAGGCCCGCGCCGCCGAGAACCGCCTCCTGTTCGGCCGGACCAAGGCCGAGCGGGAGAAAACCGAGGCCGAGAAAGCCTTAAGCGAGCGCCGCCTCGACGGTCACAGGCGCGACGGGGACGAACCCTGACATGGGCTCCGGCATCCTCAAGCGCTCGGTCTCCATCGCCGGGCACCGGACGAGCATCTCCCTCGAGGAGCCGTTCTGGGAAGCGCTGCGCGAGATCGCCGCGCGGCGCTCCCTCTCCGTTCAGGCGCTGATCGGCCGCATCGACTCGGAGCGCGGCGCGCAGAACCTCTCCTCCGCCATCCGCGTGTTCGTGCTCCAGGACCTGAGGGACAGGCTCAGCCGCCCGGGCGAACGTTGATCGCCGGCGGCGGCGCGATCTCCAGAGGAGGCGTCAGGGGCGGCATCGTGAAGGGGGCGGCGGTCGGCCCGTCAGGCGGCGGCAGGGCCGCGTTCGGATCGTTCCTCTGCTGCGACTGGATCCGCTCCGCCTCGATGCGGGCCCGGTCCGCCTCTTCCCGCGCCTTCGCCTGGCGGGCGGCCTCCTCGGCGGCCGCCTTGGCGCGGCGTTCCGCCTCCTGCTGCGCCTGGATCTGCCGCTGCCGCTCGGCCTGCGCCTTCTCGAAGGCCTCGATCTTCTCCAGTTCCCGCTTCAGGACGATGGCGGCAAGGCCGTTGCGGAACGGACCGGCGTCGATCTCGCGCACCGGCGCCGCAAGGGAGCCGCGCCAGGCGAGCCCGACGGAGGGCGGCGCGCCGACCCAGCCCTGGGGAGCCGCCTTCGCGGCCAGCGTACCGCGGGCTTCGAGCGCGAGGGATTTCAGGTCGTAGGTGACGGCCCCCTGCCACGAGGCCGCGGCGTTCTGGACGACGAAGGGCGAGAGCCGGAGGGAGCCGGAGACCAGGGCCGCGGAGGTCGAGACCGTCGGCGCGGCGAGCGCGGCGCGGGCGAGCTCCATGCCCAGGACCGCCTCCGCCTTGCCCTCCGCGAGCGGGTCGGCATCGGCGAGCAGGCGCTTGAGGGCGCGTTCGAAGGCGGAAGGGTCCGTGTCGGGCAGGCGCAGGTCCGCGACGCGCCACTCCCCCGCGCCGCCGAGATTGGCGACGAGCCCGGCCATGCTGTCGGCCGCCGAGCCGAACTTGAGGCTCCCCGTCAGGCGCGCCTCGAACGGCGTCGGTCCCGCCAGCGCCGAGAGCGGCACGTCGGCGATGGCGCCCTCCCCCACGACGGAAGCAAGAGCTCCCTGGCGGGTGACGGTCGCCGAGCCGGTGAGCCGTCCGCTGCCGAGAGCGGCGTCGAAATTGCGGAGCGCGGCGCCGTCCGGCGTCGCCTCGACCGCGAAGCCGGCCCGCGTCGCCTGGATCCCGCGGCCGAGGTCGAGGTTCGCCACCTTGAAGGCGACCTGGCCTCCCGTGACGAGGCGCGCGCTCTGCCCGAAGCGGGCCGTCGACCAGATTGCATTGGCATCCGGGCCCGGCGGCGTGTTGAGGGCGAGCGTGGTCACGAGCCACGGCAGGGACAGGCGGTCGAGGGAGACGTCGCCGGTAATGTCGGAGCGGGAGCGGACTGCGAGCCGGGCCTGCACGTTGCCGTTCGCGATCTGCCCGGTGACGGACAGGAGCGAGGCGTCCCGCTCGCGTCCCAGGGTGATGCGGCCCTGCGCCGGGACCGGCGAGGCGACGCCCGAGCCGTCGCCGAGGAGGAGAAGGAACGGCGCGATGTCGGCGGTCGCAATCTCCGCCTCGCCGCTGTCGATCACGTCGTCGTCCGCGCTCAGGGCGAAGGGACGCCGGGTCGTGACCTTCACGCCGCCCACATCGCCCGAGACCGTGACGTTGAACCGCCCCGAGCTGACGCGCGTGCCGCGCAGGATGACCTGGGACGGCCGGTTCAGGGACGGGACGGTCGCGCGGTTCACCCAGCGCCCGGTATTGTCCGTGCCGAGGGTGACGTCGAGATTCTCCGTCCGTCCGTCGAGGGAGTCGACGGAACCCAGGAAGCTGCCGCCGGCGGCGGTGCCCTTGGCGGTGGTGCGCAGGCGCAGCTCGGTGGAGTTGGGCGGCGGCGCCACGCGTTCGGTCACGATGTCGAGGTCGAGATCGCCCTCGCGCAGGAAATACGGCACGAGCTTCGAGATGCCGCCGATCCAGACGCTGCCGAGAAGATCGACCAGCGGTGCGGCGCGCTGCGCCGTCACCTTGCCCGCGATGCGCCCCGACCCGTCCGGCGCGATGCGCCCGCTGACGCGGGCATTGGCACCCGCGAGGTTCACGATGTCGAGGGATTCGACGAGGAGGGCGGGACCGTCCGAGAGAATGCGCGCCGTGATCCTGCCCGCCTCGGGCCGGGTGCCGGCGCGGACGTTGCGCGCATCGAGGATGAAGCCGACATCGAGATTCTGCGTCGCCTCGAAGACGCTGGAGACGCGCGGGAGCTGGTCGAGGTTCAGGTTCTGGATCGCGACCTGCGCCTCCAGCTTGCCGCGTCCGTCGCCTTCGGGCGCCGTGTAGCGCAAGTTCCCCGTCAGGACGGCCTCGCCGGCCTTCACGCGCATCCGGCTGAGCGACATGACCGGGTTCGAATAGGCCACGTCCGAAGACATTTCGAGCGGCCGCCCGTCGAGGGCCTTGAGGAAGGGCGAACGCAGGCCGAGGCGCTCGAGGTAGCGGGCGAACCGGTCGGACTGGCCGGAGGCGAGCGCGACCTTGCCGTCCGCCCCGCCCTTCGTGGTCAGGCCGACCGTTCCCTCCATGGCGATCCGCGTGTCGCCCGGCGCCAGCAGGTCGATGCGCTCGATCCTCGCCTCGCCCTTGTCGAGGGTCAGGCGCAGGATCGCATTCGAGAGATCCTCCTGGGCCAGCCCGATGCTGTCGATCTTGAGATCGAGATCGAGGGGGACGGAGACGCGCGGCAGGGACCACTCCCCGAGGCGGCTTGTGAAGTCCTGCCCGCTGGAGGAGAGGATGAAGCTGTCCGCGTCGAGCCTGCGCCCTTCGAGCTTCAGGCGGATGCGCGGATCGTTGAGCCCGATGCTGCCCTCGCCCGCCATGCGCAGGCTGGCGCCGCCCTCCCCCGCCTCCAGCGTGAACGGGCTGAGATCCACCGCGCCCTCGTGGGCCTTGAACTCGGTCTCGATCACGATCGGGATGGGAATGCCGGCCGCCGCGACCTGGGCCGGAGGGCCGAAGAGGATCTTGGCCTTCCCGGCGAGGATCGGGACCGGCGGCGAGGCGCTCTCGCCGTCGAGGGCGAGCTTCGCCTCCACGTCGAAGCGCGGATAGACGTCGCCGCCGCCGCTCAGCCTGAGCTGGACGGTGCGGTCCGGCGTCAGCTCCCCCGTGACGAGGCGGAAGGGGACGCCCGCCGTGGATCCCTCGACGCGCCAGGGGCCGACGAGCTTCTGGCCCTCGATGGAGACGTTCTCCGCATAGGCCTGGTCGGTGCGCCCGGTCGTGGGCGTCTGCGTCGTCACGAGAAGCTGGGCCACCTTGAGGCTGTCGATGGCGAATTCCCGCCCGCGCGCGCTGCCGGCGGTCAGGTCCTGCGGCACGCGCCAGCTTCCGTCCGGCGCGACGGGGATGCGGATATCGGCCCGGCCGATCCGCGTCTCGGTGAAGCGCACCTCCCCGCGCAGGAGCGGCGTCAGCGCGATTTCGGCCCAGACGAGATCCGCCGTCAGGGACGGCGAATCCGGCGTCTTTCCGCCGAGGCGCAGCCGGTCGAAGCGCAGCCGCGGCGAAGGCAGGATGCGCACGCCGATGCGGCCCTCCGTATGGGCCTCGGTCCCCGATGCGCGCGAGATCAGGCGATCGATGGAGCTGCGATGCGCCTCCCAGTCCACGAAGGGAGGGGCGGCGACGGCGACCGCCAGGATGAGGATCACGATCGAAGCGATAATCGTCAGGATGTCGCGCAAGAGGCGGCCTTTTCTCCGTTTCGTCGCAAGATCTTTAGCCCAAGGGCCTCAGCATCGGGAGCGGATCGCGGTTTCCATCCACTGTCAAAACGCAACAATCTTTCCCGGATTCAATATGTTGTGCGGATCGACCGCCTGTTTCAAGGCGCGCATGAGGGCAAGCGCCCCGGCCCCGTGCTCGACCTGGAGATACTTCATCTTCTTCTGACCCACGCCGTGCTCGCCCGTGCAGGTGCCTTCCATGGCGAGCGCCCGCCGCACGAGCCGGTCCACGAAAGCCTCGCAGGCCTCGACCTCTGCCGGGTCGTCCGTGTTCACGAGGGGCTGGACGTGGAAGTTGCCGTCGCCCACATGGCCGACGATGGGTGCAATCAGGCCGCTCGCGGCGATGTCCCGCTTGGTCTCGTCGACGCATTCCGCGAGGCGGGAGATCGGCACGCACACGTCCGTCGCGACCGACTGCGCCCCCGGCCGCAGGCCGCGCGCGGCCCAGTAGGCGTCGTGCCGCGCCTGCCACAGGCGGGTGCGCTCCTCCGGCTTCGTCGCCCATTCGAACGGGCCGCCGCCGAACTCGGCTGCGATGTCGCCGAAGCGCTCCGCCTGCTCCTGGACGCCCGAGGCGGAGCCGTGAAACTCCAGGAGCAGCAGCGGGCTCTCGGGCAGCGAGAGCTTCGAATAGAGGTTGACCGCCTTCACCTGAAGCTCGTCGAGAAGCTCGATGCGGGCGACGGGGATGCCCGACTGGATCGTCATGATCACCGCGTCGCAGGCGGACTTGACGTTAGGGAATGGGCAGATCCCGGCGGAGATGGCCTCGGGGATGCCATGCAGGCGCAGCGTGATCTCCGTGACGATCCCGAGGGTGCCCTCCGAGCCGACGAACAGGCGAGTCAGGTCGTAGCCGGCGGAGCTCTTCTTCGCCCGGCTCGCGGTCCGGATCACCTCGCCGTCGGGCAGGACCACGGTGAGCGAGAGCACCGCGTCGCGCATGGTGCCGTAACGGACCGCATTGGTCCCCGAGGCCCGGGTCGCGACCATGCCGCCGATGGAGGCGTCGGCGCCCGGATCGATGGGGAAGAACAGCCCCTTGTCGCGCAGGTGCTCGTTCAGCTCCTTGCGGGTGACGCCCGCCTCCACCACGCAGTCGAGGTCCTCCTCGTGGACGGAGACGATGCGCTTCATGAGGCTCAGGTCGACGCAGACGCCGCCGTAGGGTGCGTTGATATGTCCCTCCAGGGAGGTGCCCGTGCCGAAGGGGATCACCGGCACGTCGTGCCGCAGGCACAGCCTGACGATCTCCGACACCTCCTCGGTCGTCCGGGGATAGACCACCATGTCCGGAGGCTGGTTCGCGACCCAGGTGAGGGAATGACCGTGCTGCAGGCGCACGGCCTCCGACGTGGCGACCCTGTCGCCGAAGCGCCTCACGAGTTCGTCCAGCAGGGGAACCAAGGCGGTCTGGTCCGGTTTCGTATGGCGGGACGCACGGGTCGCGTTCATCGGTGCTTCAGGTCCGTTTGCGATGCTGACTCGTCCCATGACTACCAGAACCGTTGCAAAGGCGACACTCCGGCCAGGAATGACGAACCAGCCTACTGGCCAGGCACGGGAAACGTGCTAGTGTTGCGATGTGGGGAGGCGTGAGAAGCATGATCGGCAGTGAAGGAGAGCACTGATCATGGACGAACGCGCACCCGTCTTCTTCTTCGCCCCGTTCGTTTCATCGACCATGCGCGTCCAGCCGGCATGGATCGACTACAACGGGCACATGAACATGGCCTATTACCATGTCCTGTTCGACAGGGCGGTGGAGGAGGCCTTCGGCCTCGTGGGCCTCGGCCAGGACTATCTGGAGGAGCGCAACGCCTCCTTCTTCGCGGCGGAGGCGCACACGCTCTACAAGCGCGAGCTGCGGGCCAAGGACGCGGTGCGCGTCACGCTCCAGCTCATCGACTTCGACGAGAAGCGCCTTCACTTCTACATGGAGATCCGCCACGCCGCGGAGGGCTGGCTGTCCGCGACGTCGGAGGGCCTGAGCCTCCACGTGGACATGGCGACGCGCAAGGTCGCGCCCTTCCCCGACGATATCCTGGCCAATCTCGCGATCATGAAGGCGACCCATGCCCGCCTCGCCCGGCCGCAGACCCTCGGCCGCGTCATCGGAATTCCCGGCCGGACGGAAGCCCTGAACCCCCTGCGGGAGCCGGCGCTCGCCTCCGGCACCCGTCACTGAGGGCGCAACCCCTTAAGCGCGTCAGCACCCCACCGAGCCCGCCGGGCAGGTCCTGATTCCGGCCGGCGGCGTCGGGTTGCCGAAGGTCCTCTGCCGGTCGATGCTCTGGCGGAGCTGGTTGGTCTCGAACTGGTTCTGCTGCTCGAAGCGCTGGAGGCGCTGCTGCTGCTGGAGATCCCGGTTGATCTCCTGCACGCGCCGCTCCGCCGGGCTCTTGCGCGGCAGGCGGGTCTGCGCGGCCGCGGGCCAGGCCACGGCCAGCGCCAGGGAGAGGCAGACGACGGTCTTCGGTGCCTTGCGCATGGCCATTCCTTTCCGGGTCCTCGCTCCCCATATGGCGCGTGGCGTCCTTCTCGACAATGAAGTTGCGCCTGCGGCAGGATCGCCCCCATTCCGGGCTCGACGCCGTTCGCCTTTTGATCCATGGTCGGCCCGATGAATCAGCCTGAACACAGACCCGAGCCGCGGGGCGAGGCCGCTTTGGAGCCGGCCGCCGGCTCCCTGAGCGCCCGCGCCCGTGCCGCGGTCGCCCCGCAGTCGCCCTATCTCGCGGGCCTCAATCCCGAGCAGCGCGCCGCCGTGGAGGCGACCGAGGGTCCCGTTCTCGTGCTCGCCGGCGCGGGCACGGGCAAGACCCGGGTGCTCACCACCCGCATCGCCCACCTGATCGCCACCGGCCGGGCCCGCCCGTTCGAGATCCTCGCCGTGACCTTCACCAACAAGGCGGCGCGGGAGATGCGCGAGCGGGTGGGCTCCCTCATCGGCCCGGTGGCCGAAGGGATGCAGTGGCTCGGCACCTTCCACTCCATCGGCACCAAGATCCTGCGCCGGCACGCCGAGCTCGTGGACCTGCGCTCGGATTTCACCATCCTCGGCACAGACGACCAGCTGCGCCTGATGAAGCAGGTGATCGAGGCGGAGGGGATCGACGAGAAGCGCTGGCCCGCGCGGCAGCTCGTCGGGATCCTCGACGGCTGGAAGAACCGTGGCCTCGGGCCCGAGCAGGTGCCGGCCGGCGAGGCGGGCGCCTTCGCCAACGGCCGGGGCGGCCGGCTCTACCGGGCCTATCAGGAGCGCCTCAAGACCCTCAACGCGGTGGATTTCGGCGACCTGCTGCTGGAATGCCTGCGCCTGTGGCGCGAGCATCCGGACATCCTCCAACAGTACCAGAACCGCTTCCGCTACATGCTGGTGGACGAGTACCAGGACACGAACGTCGCCCAGTATCTCTGGCTCCGGCTCCTCGCCCAGGCGCGCAAGAACCTGTGCTGCGTGGGCGACGACGACCAGTCGATCTACGGCTGGCGCGGGGCGGAGGTGGACAACATCCTCCGCTTCGAGCACGACTTCCCCGGCGCCACGGTGATCCGCCTGGAGCGGAACTACCGTTCCACGGGGCACATTCTCTCCGCCGCCTCGGGCCTCATCGCCAAGAACCAGGGCCGCCTCGGCAAGACCCTGCGGACCGAGGACGAGCCGGGCGAGAAGGTCACCATCACCGGGGCCTGGGACTCGGAGGACGAGGCGCGCCTGATCGGCGAGGAGATCGAGGCGCTGCACGCGAAGCGCCATCCCCTGTCCGAGATCGCGATCCTCGTGCGCATCTCCGCCCAGATGCGCGAGCTGGAGGACCGCCTCGTGACGCTGGGGGTGCCCTACCGCGTCATCGGCGGTCCGCGCTTCTACGAACGGGCGGAGATCCGCGACGCCCTCGCCTATCTCCGCGTGGTCAACCAGCCCGCGGACGACCTCGCCTTCGAACGGATCGTCAACGTGCCGAAGCGCGGCCTGGGCGACGCGACGATCCAGGTCCTGTACAACCATGCCCGCGCGGCGCGCGTGCCGCTCTTCGAGGCGGCACGGTTCATCGTCGAGACCGACGAATTGAAGCCCAAGCCCCGCGCGGCGCTGCGCGACCTCCTCATCTCCTTCGGCCGCTGGTCGAAGCTCTCCGAGACCATGACCCAGTCCGAGGTGGCGCAGACGGTGCTGGAGGAGTCCGGCTACACCGAGATGTGGCAGAAGGACAAATCGGCGGACGCGGCGGGACGGCTGGAGAACCTCAAGGAGCTGGTGCGCTCCATGGAGGAGTTCCCGGACCTGCAGAGCTTCCTGGAGCATGTCTCGCTCGTCATGGAGGCGAACGAGTCCGACACCTCCGAGCGCGTGAGCCTGATGACGCTGCATGCGGCCAAGGGGCTGGAGTTCGACACCGTGTTCCTGCCCGGATGGGAGGAAGGCCTGTTCCCGAACCAGCGCGCCCTCGACGAGAGCGGCCGCGCCGGACTGGAGGAGGAGCGCCGCCTCGCCCATGTGGGGCTGACCCGCGCCCGGCGCCGGGCGAAGATCTATTTCGCCTCCAACCGCCGGATCCACGGCCTCTGGAACTCGACGGTCCCGAGCCGCTTCATCGACGACCTGCCGGAGTCGGACGTGGAGATCGTCGAAGCGCCCGCGACCTTCTCCTATGGCGGCGGCTTCGGCGAAGGCTCCCGCTTCGACCGCATGGCGCCCTTCGCCGGATCCAGCTACCAAACGCCGGGCTGGCAGCGGGCACAGGCCCACCGCGCCGCGACCGGGGGCGGAGGCTCCTCGGCCTACCGGTCCGGCGACCGCCGCGGGCCGATGACGATCGAGGGCGAGCTCGTCGCGAAGTCCACCGGCGGCTCCGGCTTTTCCGTCGGCAGCCGGGTGCTCCACACCAAGTTCGGCCCCGGCACCGTCGAGGCGGTGGACGGCAACAAGCTCACGGTGGAATTCGACAAGGCCGGACGGAAAATGGTGCTCGACAGCTTCGTCGAGGCGCTCGGCTGACGGGACGGGGCGTGGTTACGCTCCCTGCTCTCGCTGGGTCGCGACAGCCGGCAGCGCCCCCTAGCCACGCCTCCGCAACTGTGGAACCATCCCTCGCGTCAGACACGCGAGAATGAGGCCCGCATGTTTCCTCTCTCCCACATGCTGAAGTCGTTCGTGCGCACCGGGACGCTCAAGGTGATCGATGCGGACGGGAAGGAGCATCTCTTCGCCGGGACCCCAGAGCCGAGGGTCGCCATGCGGCTCACCGACCGGTCGCTCTACCACAAGCTCTTCCTCAACCCGGAGCTTCATGCGGGCGAGGCCTACATGGACGGGCGGATGTCCTTCGAGGAAGGTTCCACGCTCAGGGATTTCATCACCCTCTTCTCCCTGAACCGGGCCACGCTCGCGAACTATCCCCTGCAGAGCGTCCTCAAGCGCATCTCGCGCACCGTGAAGCGATTCCAGCAGGCGAACCGGGTGGGACAGGCGCAGAAGAACGTGGCCCACCACTACGACCTCGGCAACGACTTTTACCGGCTCTTCCTCGACAAGGGCATGCAGTATTCCTGCGCCTATTTCCTGCACGACGACGATACCCTGGAGGAGGCGCAGCAGAACAAGCTGCGCCTCATCGCATCGAAGCTGCAGCTCAAGCCGGGCCTCAGGATCCTCGACATCGGCAGCGGCTGGGGCGATCTCGCGCTCTACCTCGCGGCCATGGAGGACGTGGACGTGACCGGCGTGACGCTCTCGAAGGAGCAGCACGCCCTGTCGAACGAGAAGGCGCGCCGGGCGGGCCTCGGCGATCGCGTGCGCTTCGAGCTCGTCGACTACCGCAAGCTCGAAGGCCGGTTCGACCGCATCGTCTCGGTCGGCATGTTCGAGCACGTAGGCGTGCAGCACTATGGGGAGTTCTTCGCCAAGATCAACGCTCTCCTCGACGACGACGGGCTGATGCTCCTGCACTCCATCGGCAAGATGAGCCCGCCGGGAACCGCGAGTCCGTGGCTGCGGAAATATATCTTCCCCGGTGCCTACTCGCCGGCCCTGTCGGAGGTGTTTCCCGTGGTCGAGCGGAACGGCCTGTGGGTGACGGACCTCGAGTTCCTGCGCCTGCACTACGCCAAGACCCTGAACCATTGGTACCGGCGCTTCGAGGCCAACCGGGACAGGATCAGGGCCATGTACGACGAGCGGTTCTGCCGGATGTGGGAGTTCTATCTCGTCAGCGCGGAGTCCATGTTCCTTACCGGCAGTCAGCTCGTGTTCCACATGCAGCTCGCGCGGCGCCGCGACGCCGCGCCCATCGTGCGCGACTACATCACCGACCTGCAGCGCCACTACCGCCTGCAGGAGGCGGAGCGGCTGAAGGCCCTTCGCGAAGCCGAGCCGGTGGAGCCGTAGCCGCCGGCGCGGCGGCGCAATGGCCTCGCAGTCCTTGCTTCCAGGCCCGCCACGGGTGGGGCGGGATGGGCGTAGCGGGTCGGCAGCCTGCTCCCGGGCCTTTTCCTGAAGAAGGACGGGAGCCCTCCCCTTGCGGCCCCGCCGCTGCCGCAATTTCCGGCGCCGCCCTCCTCCCCCTGCCCCTGGAAATGCGCTAAGCGGATCCCATGCTCGAAGGACTGCACCCCAACCGCCCGACCCATATCTTCCGCATCACGACGGACGAGCGCTCGGCCCGCGCCATGACGGAACTGATCGGGGAAATATTCGATCCGACGGAGACGGCCGTCGCCGCCTTCGAGACGGAGGAGGACGGTCCCTGGCTGCTCGAGGCCTATTTCGCCCGGGAACCCGACGAGACCGCCATCCGCGACCTGCTCCGGCCCATCGTCGGGGCCGAGGCGGACAAGGGCGTGTTCCTGCCCCTCCAGCAGCAGGACTGGGTGAAGGCCTCCCTCGAAGGGCTGAATCCCGTGCGGGCCGGACGCCTGCTGATTCACGGATCGCACGACAGGCATGTGCGGCGTTCCAACGACCTCTCCATCGAGATCGAGGCAGCCCTCGCCTTCGGCACCGGCCATCACGGAACGACCAAGAGCTGCCTTCTCGCCTTCGTGGACGAGCTGAAGCGCCGCAGGCCGCGCCACGTCCTCGACGTCGGGACGGGGACCGGCATCCTGGCCTTCGCCGCGGCGAAGGTCCTGAAGCGGCCGGTGGTGGCGGGAGACATCGACCCGGAGGCCGTCCGGGTGGCGCGGGAGAATGCGCGGCTGAACGGGATCGCGCCCTGGATGAAGCTCTATGTGGGTCCCGGGGTGCGCAACGCCATGGCCGACAGGCCGGGCCATTTCGACCTGATCTTCGCCAACATCCTGGCGAAGCCCCTGCGCCTTCTCGCCCCGTCCCTCGCCCGGGTGGCGACCCGCGACGGGATCCTGATCCTCTCGGGACTCCTCGTGCGCGACGTGCCGGGCGTACTCTCGGCCTATGCGGCGCAGGGCTGGCACCTGGAGCGCCGCTACGACCTGGAAGGCTGGGTCGCGCTGGTGCTGAGGCGGGGCGGTGCGCATCCGCGGCCCCGCCGGCGTGAGACCTATTCGGCCTCGACGCCCGGGTAGCGCCTCGCCAGGGCTTGACGCAGGGCGAAAGCCTCGACGCAGACGTCGCGGGCCGTCCGGAATGCCTTGAGAATGAGGGCGACGATCATCGGTCTTGCTCCCTTAGCGATCGAAGGACGGACGGCCGGCGGCGACCGGCGCGCCGTAGCGGGCGGGAAGCTCGCGCAGGGCGGCCTCATAGGGGCGAAGCTGCCGTGCGGCGGCGCTGGCCCGGCCGGCGGCCAGAAGGTCGATCATGCGCCGCGCGAGAGGCGTGCGCCCGGACGGCAGGTTGATCCCCGATACGGCGGGGCTGACGGTGACTGCTGGCATTGGTTCATCTCCCAAACCGATGGCGATGACCCTTCGACGTTCCTCGTTCTATCGTTGCCATAAAGGTAAGCAGTTCTGACCTATTCGAGAAGCCCGGGCCACGGCATGTGAGCCATGCCTGGAATGCAATTCACTTTATGAATTGTCTGCCTGCCAGGCAAATCGTGCATGGGAACAGGGCATCTCATCTCAGAGGAGGGTCGCCGTGCCCCTGGCGGGGCAGCCTCGCCGACCTCCGCCATGGCTGAGCCCTCCCACCCGCGTCATTTCGACCGGCGCGCTTCCGATGTTCCCGCTTTCCGCATCGCCTCACGGAAAATCGGTTCTCATTTGGCCTGAAAATGCTCTAGCTTGGCGCCCCCATTGACCAGCCCGGTTCCTCCCTCCATGGCCCGTTTCCAGAGTTTCGACGATTCCACCTCCCCCGCCCAAGGTCCGGAACGGATCGCGAGGCTCCGTACCGAGCTCGCGCGCCGGGGCTACGATGGCTTCATCGTCCCGCGCGCCGACGAGCACCAGAGCGAGTACGTACCCAGGAGCGCGGAGAGGCTGGCCTGGCTGACCGGCTTCACCGGGTCCGCGGGCACCGCCGTGATCCTCAAGGACAAGGCGGCGCTCGTGGTCGACGGGCGCTACACCGTCCAGGCGTCGGAGCAGGTGGACACCTCCGTGATCGCCCCAGTCCAGATGGCGGAGACCTCGGTGGAGGACTGGGTCGCGGCGAACCTGCCCGCCGGCGGCGTCCTCGCCTACGATCCCTGGCTGCACACCAGCGACGGCCTCAAGCGCCTGGAGCAGGCCGCCGCCCGCGCCGGGGGCAGGCTCGCCCCGGTGGACATGAACCTGATCGACGTGATCTGGATCGACCGGCCCGCTCCCCCGAAGGCGCCGGTCCTTCCCCATCCCATCGCCTATGCGGGCGAGACCGCCGCGTCCAAGCTCGAGCGCCTGCGGGCCAAGATGGCGGAGGACAAGCTCGACGCCCTCGTCATTTCGGACCCGCACAACCTCGCCTGGACCTTCAACCTCCGCGGCGGCGACGTGGGGCACACGCCGCTTCCCCTGGGCTATGCCATCGTCCCGAAGGAAGGCCGGGCGCGGCTGTTCTTCGACCGCGACAAGATGACGAACGAGGCGGGCGCCGCCGTCGGCGACCTGGCCGACTTCGTCGACATCACCGGCTTCCTCGGGGCCCTGGACGATCTCGGCCACGGCCGGGAGAAGGTCCGCATCGACGCCGCGACCGGCTCGGTCGCCCTGATCCGCCGGATCGAGGCGGCGGGCGGAAAGGCCGATGTCGGAGCCGATCCCGTCGCCCTCATGAAGGCCGTGAAGAACCAGGCCGAAATCGCCGGCTCCCGCGCGGCCCACCTGCGCGACGGCGTCGCCGTCGCCCGCTTCCTCGCGTGGCTCGACAGGGAAGCCCCGAAGGGCAACCTCACGGAGATCGACGCGGTCGAGGCGCTCGAAGCCTTCCGGCTGGAGACGGGCGCCCTAAGGAACGTCTCCTTCCCCTCGATCTCGGGCGCAGGCCCCAACGCCGCCCTCCCCCACTACCGGGTGACCCGGTCGAGCAACCGGACCATCGAGCGGAACGGGATCTTCCTCATCGATTCCGGCGCCCAGTACGAGGACGGCACCACGGACATCACCCGCACGGTCATCGTGGGCGAGCCGACTGCCGAGATGAAGGACCGCTTCACGCGGGTCCTGAAGGGGCACATCGCCATCGCCCGGTGCGTCTTCCCGAAGGGGACGAGCGGCGCCCAGATCGACGCCTTCGCCCGTCAGCCGCTGTGGGAGGCGGGTCTCGACTTCGACCACGGCACCGGCCACGGCATCGGCAGCTATCTCTCCGTGCACGAGGGGCCGCAGCGCATCGCCAAGACGGGCACGACGCCCCTCGAGGCAGGGATGATGCTGTCCAACGAGCCCGGCTTCTACAAGCCGGGCGCCTACGGCATCCGCATCGAGAACCTGATTCTCGTGGAGCCCCGCACCATCCCCGGCGGGGACCGGGAGATGCTGGGCTTCGAGACCCTGACCTTCTCCCCCATCGACCTGCGCCTCGTGGAGCCCTCGCTGCTTACGGAGGCCGAGACCGCCTGGCTCGACGGCTACCACGCGGAGGTGCGCGCCAAGATCGGCCCGCATCTCGACGGCGAGACCCGCTCCTGGCTGGAGGAGGCGACGCGGCCGCTCGGCTAGAGCATCGAACGGAAATTCGAACCCACGTTCGATGCCCCAGGCTTATGATTTCACGCATCTTTTCGCGCAAAACCGGTTCCCATTTTTGCGCTCGATGCTTTGGAGTTTGGGCCGGCAGGCCTCACGCCGCCGGCTGCCGCGCCGGAACCGTGGCCGATGGCGCGGGGCAGAGCGCGACGCCCCGCTCCTCCAGGAGCGCCCCGAAGGCATCGGAGTTCAGATAGGCCAGTTCCTCCGGACGGCTCTCCACGGCAGGATCGAGCCCGCGCAGCGCGTCGTCCCCATGGCCCGGATGGCACATCACCACCGGCTGCGGCCCGAGATTGGAGAGCGCGGACGCGAAGACGCGCCCGGGCGGGATCGAAAGGTCGAGGGGCGCGAAGCCCGAGAAGCCTTCGTTCGTCCGAAATCCTGCGGCGCGGGCCTGCGCGCGGAAGCCGCGCGCCAGCGCCTTGACGATCAGAGCCTTTCCCCGGCCGACCGGCCGCCGCAGGATCGACGTGGCGAGGTCGGAGGGATCGCGGAGCCAGAGGCGGCCCGCATAGCCGCCCTCGACCAGGACCGCGAACAGGGCCTGCCGCACCGGCGGCAGGACGTGGACGTGCTGGTGCCCGTCGACGAAATCGGGCGCGGCGCCATGCACCAATTCGAAGGCCACGAGCTGGCGGCGGATCTCCTCCCGGATCTCCTCCACCGAGAGCCGCCCGCGCAGGGCGCCGGAGAGGAGGCGCCCCAGGGGCGGGAAGCTGCCGTCCGGCGCCAGATGCGGCATGGGCTGGATCGGCGCGCCGACGGTGAGGTTGAGATGAAGCCCGATCCCGATCCGGCCCATGTAGGGCCGGAGCCCGGGCGCGGCGCGGCGCCAGCCCGGCATGTTGGTCATGGCGCCGGTCGCCGAAACGCGGCCGCGCCCGATCAGATCGAGGATGCCGCGGCTCACCCCGTCCGTCAGGCCGAAATCGTCGGCACAAAGCACTACCTGGCGCTGCGCGCTCATTCTCACCTCGAAATCGGCTTTGCCGCACCCTATCCCTCTTGAGCAAAAGAGAAAACTCGGGTCTCAATGCGCCCCAGGTCCGAGGAACCCCGGTCGAAGGAATGTCTTGTGGCGTCGCCTGAACTCAGCGTGATCATCCCCGTCCACAACGAGAGCGCCAACATTGCGCCGCTCTGCGGACGGCTGCTGCCCGTCCTGAACCGCATCACCGCCCGGTGGGAGGTGATCTTCGTCGACGACGGGAGCCGCGACGATACCATGGACCGGATCAGGAGCCTCAGCCAAGGCGAACCGCGGATCGGGGCCGTGTCGTTCAGCCGCAATTTCGGCAAGGAGGTCGCCATCGCGGCGGGGCTCGATCATGCCCGAGGCGACGCGGTCGTGATCATGGACGCCGACCTGCAGCATCCGCCGGAGATGATCGAGACGTTCGTCGAACGCTGGAAGGAAGGCTATCTCATGGTCTACGGCCAGCGCACCGACCGCTCCGACGAGACCCGCGTGAAACGCGGCTTCGCCCACCTCTTCTACCGGCTCTTCGCCCGCTTCGGCGAGATCGCCCTGCCGGAGGGGGCCGGCGACTTCCGCCTCATCGACCGCAAGGGCGTCGAGGTGCTCCGGACCCTTGGCGAGAAGGCGCGATTCTCGAAGGGGCTCTATGCCTGGATTGGCTTCAGGAGCATCGGAGTGCCGTTCGTGGTGGAGGAGCGCCTGCACGGCACGACCAAGTGGAGCTTCCGGAAGCTGTTCCGCTTCGCCTTCGACGGAATCGCGGCCTTCTCCACCGTGCCGCTGCGCGTGTGGACCTATATCGGTTTCCTCATCTCGTTCCTCTCCATCGCCACGGCCTTCTACTTCCTCGTGCGCACGCTCCTCTTCGGCACCGATCTGCCAGGCTTCCCGAGCCTGATCGTCTCCGTCATGTTCTTCTCGGGCATCCAGCTCATGTCGCTCGGCATCGTCGGCGAATACGTGGGCCGCATCTTCGCGGAGGTGAAGCGGCGGCCGCTCTACGTGGTCCAGGAGCGGCTGGGCGGCGCGGCGGAGGTCAGCGCGAGCCTCGTCCGCGAGGACGCCCGGTTGCGCCAGGCCTGATCCATGTTCCGGAAGATCCTTTCCGTCGGGGGCTGGACTCTCGTTTCCCGGCTCACCGGCTTCATCCGCGACGTGGTCATCGCCGCGGTGATGGGCACCGGCCCCATCGCCGACGCCTTCGTGGTGGCGTTCAAGATCCCGAACAACTTCCGGCAGATCTTCAGCGAAGGCGCATTCAACAACGCGTTCCTGCCGACCTACGCGCAGGTCCTCGAGAAGGAAGGCGAGGAGAAGGCGCGCTCCTTCGCAAGCCGCATCACCGCGCTGATGCTCGTCGTGCAGCTCGCCCTGCTGGCGCTCGCCTTCCTCGCCATGCCGACCGTGGTGAACCTGCTCGCGCCCGGCTTCTCCGACGAGCCGTCCAAGTTCGACCTCGCGGTAAGGCTCACCTACATCACGTTTCCGTATCTTCTCTTCATCACCCTCGTCACGATTCTCTCGGCGATCCTCAATGCCCACGAGCGCTTCGCGGTGGCGGCGGCCTCCCCGGTCCTGCTCAACGTCTCGCTGATCGCCGCGCTCGCCCTCGCCTTCCTGTTCCCGAACGCGGGCTATGCTGCGGCATGGGGCGTGACGGTCTCGGGCGTCCTGCAGCTCGGCCTCGTGTGGTGGGACGCGCATCGCCGGCGCATCGCGCCCGGCATCGAGAGGCCGCGGCCGGACCCCGCCATGCGCTCCTTCTTCAAGACCCTGGGCCCGGCCGTGATCGGGTCGGCCGGCGTGCAGATCGCCATCTTCGCGGACACGATCATCGCCTCCTTCCTGCCGACCGGCGCGGTCTCCTCGCTCTACTACGCGGACCGCATCTACCAGCTGCCCCTCGGCGTCATCGGCATCGCCGCGGGCACGGTGCTCCTGCCGGAGATGAGCCGGCGCATCGCCGGCGGCGACGAGGCCGGGGCCCATGCGGCCCAGAACCGCGCGGTCGGCCTCACCCTGGCGCTCGCGGCTCCCTTCCTGGTTGCCTTCGTGACGATGCCCGATCTGATCATGACGGCCCTCTTCCAGCGCGGCGCCTTCGATGCGCAGGCGGCCTCCCGCGCGGGCGCGGCGCTCGCCGCCTATTCCATCGGCCTTCCCGCCGCCGTGCTCATCCGCTCGGCGCTCGCGAGCTTCTACGCGCGCTCCGATACGGTGACGCCGCTCTACGCGTCCCTGACGGCGGTGGCCGCCAACGTGCTCCTGAAGATCGTGCTGATGGGGCCGTTCGGCGTCGTCGGCCTCGCGCTCGGAACGGCGCTCGGCGTGTGGATCAACCTGATCCTGCTCTTCGTGCTCGCCTATCGCCGCGGCTGGAACGACCCGAGCTCCGGCCTCGTGCGGACCTGCCTCGCGATCCTGCTCGCGGGCGCGGCCCTCACGGCCTTCGCATGGTATGCGCCGGGGCCTCTCTCGCGCTGGACCGGGACGCTTCCCGCGTGGCGCAGCGAGACGCAGCTCGCCATCCTGGGGGCCTGCGGCGCGGTTCTCTACGGCGCGGTGCTGCTTGGCGGCATGAAGGCGCTCGGCGTGCGCCTGTCGCGGCGCTGAGGAAAACCGCTCTCAGAGCGGCATGTCCTCCACCGTCGCCGCCGGCAATCCCCTCTGCCAGAGGGCGGAGCGCAGCGCCGGGGTCAGCCCTTTGCCGGAGGTGAAGACGGCGATCGCTTCGTCGTCGCCCTCCTCGTGCCCGGGAACCGGCCTTCCCAGGAGCTGCACGACCCTGCGGGCGATGGCGGGAGCCGGGTCGATCCATGTGACAGGCCAGGGCGCGAGAGCCCTCAGGCGCGGCAGGAGCAGCGGATAGTGCGTGCAGGCGAGCACCACCGCGTCGGTGCGCCGCTCCCCCTCCTCCACGAAGCAGGGCGCAAGTTCCGCGCGCAACGCCTCGTCGGGGACGGGCCGCCCTTCGAGTTCCGCCTCCGCATGGCCCGCGAGCCTCGTGGAGCCGACGAGGTTCACCCGGCAGCCGGAGGCATAGGTTTCCACGAGGCCGCGCGTGTAGTCCCGCGCCACGGTGCCGGGCGTTGCGAGAACCGTGACGAGGCCGCTGCGGGTGATCTCCGCGGCGGGCTTGATGGCCGGGACGGTGCCGACGAAGGGAATCGGGAAGCGGCGGCGCAGATGCGGCAGCACCAGGGTCGAAGCGGTGTTGCAGGCGATCACCGCCAGCTGCGGATCGTGCAGGCCGATCAGCCGCTCCATGACCGTCATCACCCGCGCCACCAGGACGTCCTCCGGCAGGCGGCCGTAAGGAAAGGCCGCGTCGTCCGCCGCATAGACGAAGCGCGCGTCAGGACGCGCCTTCAGGACCTCCGAGAATACGGTGAGGCCGCCGAGGCCGGAATCGAAGACGAGGATGGTCGGCGCGGGAGAGGGCATGGCCGCGGGGTTATAGGCGGTTCCGGCGAGCAGATCGATACGCATGGGCACTCACCCGGCTGGGGGATCAGGAGCGTCCGCTCAGGAACTCCGTGAGGCTCTGGCGGGTCTCGGAGGGGGCGAGATTGAGCTTCCGGCGCGGGCCCTTCTCGGGTTTCTCGTCCTCCGCCTGCCCTTTCGGCATCTGCGCGGAGAGGCGCCGCACGGGCCAGCCGTCGCTCCAGGTGCCCATGTCGACGAATTTCGGATCCCGCGCCAGGGAGGCCCCGTCGCGCCCGGCGAAGGCCGCCTCCGCCGCCATGTCGAAGGTCTTCCAAAAGGCCAGGTAGTCCAGGGTGTCGGTGGGGTTGTTGCCGAGCTGCGCCGTCAGGATCGTCTGCTCGCCGGTCAGCGCCATGTCCGCGCTCCAGCGCCAGGCGTTCTTCTGCTTGGGATCCCTCGGCGGATCGGGCTGCACCTTGATGGCGGCAGCGTCGTAGTCCGTCTTGGGCGAGCCGGGCGAGGCCAGCGTCGCGGTGAGCGCGGGGAAGCCGTGGTCGTCCGAACTCGCGCGCATGAACAGCTTGCGGCTCGCGGGCACCGCCTCCGTCTCCTTCAGGATGCGCCGGGCGGCCTTATCGGTCGGCAGGTAGTCCCGGTCGCCGCTGATCGTGACGAGGAGCGTGGAGGCGTCCACCGCGGAGAGGTCGGACAGGAGAATGCCCCTCGCCTTCGGGTCGGAGGCGATGCCGCCGGGCATCGCGCCGAAGATCAGCTTCGGGACGGGCAGGCCCTCGTCCTTCGCGGCCGCGGCGAGATTGAGGGCGATGGGCACGCCTGCGAGGTGCCCGATATAGGCCACGCGCCCGGAATCCGGACGGGCCGCGTCGTCGGAGGCGAGCGCGTCCAGGGCGGACTTCACGAGAGAGGCGGCAAGGGCGGACGCATCGGCGGGGCGCGTGCGGTTCACGTCCTGGAAGCGCGGGAAGAGGACGAGCCACCCCTTGCGCGCCAGGTGGTCGATCCAGCCGCCGTAGAGCGCCGGGTTCGTGGCGCCCCAGGAATGGAAGAACACCGCCACCGGGCGGGGGGCGGAGGCGGGCTCGGCGCCGTGGAACGCGAAGGTCGCGGCGCTCGCCGTGCCGACGGCCCGCTTCACCACCTTCGACACGGGATAATCCGCGCCGCCGGGGCCCTGCTCCGGCTGCTTCGGCGGCGAGGCGGCGAAGGCTGCCGGCGCCACCAGGCAGGAGCCGAGGAGGAGAAGGACGGAAAGCGGGCGGCGCATCATGCGTCTCTGATCCGGTTCACAGGCGAAAGACCTTCGCGTTCCGCATCAAAGCAGAAGACCTTTAACGGTTTCTCAAGCGGCGTCCTTCCGCAAGGGCACGAATCGCCCCGCGCAGGGTGCGGACGTCCTGCTCCGTCAGCGCGAGACGGTGGAAGATGTCGCGCATGTTCCGGACCATCACCGGGCGCTTGTCTTCGGGGAAATGGCTCACCGCATCGAGTTCGCCCTCGATGTAGTCGAAGAACGAGATCAGCGTCTCCCGGGATGCGGGCAGCGCCTCCCGGCCGCCGAAGGGCAGCGTGCCGCCGGTCGCGTGGCGCTGCCACTCGTAGGCCATGAGGAGCACCGCCTGCGCGAGATTGAGGGACGAGAACCGCGGATCGACGGGAAAGGTGACGATGGCGTCGGCGAGGGAGACCTCGTCGTTCTCGAGGCCGGTGCGCTCGCGGCCGAACAGGATGCCGACTCCCTGCCCCTCGCCGATGCGCCGGCGCGCCTCCGCCATGGCCGGCTCCGGGCCGAAGACCCGCTTCATCTGCCCGCGCTCGCGGGCGGTGGTGGCGAAGACGTAGTGCAGGTCGGCGATGGCGTCGCGCACGGTGTCGTAGAGCTTCGCCCCGTCGAGGATGTGCGTCGCTCCCGAGGCGGCGGAATGGGCGCCTTTCTTCGGCCAGCCGTTGCGCGGCGCGACGAGGCGCAGTTCGGAGAGGCCGAAATTCGCCATGGCGCGGGCAACCATGCCAATGTTCTCGGCGAGTTGCGGCTCGACCAGGACGATGACGGGATGGTTCATGGCGGCGGTCTCGACAGGCGCTGAAGCGGGCGAAGGGATGACACGACCGCCCGGGGCGAAGTCAAGCGTCCCCGGCCCTGTCGTCCTCCATGCGGGAGAGAAAGGTGGAAAGCAGCCGGTCGAGCTCCGCGCGCTCGTCCTTCGACAAGGGCGACATCAGGCGGGCCTGCGTCGCCACATGGGCGGCGACCGCCTCCTCGATGAGGCCGAAGCCCTTGGGTGTGAGCGCGATGATGACGCTGCGCGCATCCTCCGGATTGTTCCTGCGTTCGACAAGACCGGCCTTCTCCAACTGGTCGATGCGGTTCGTCATGGTGCCGGAGGTGACCATCGCGGTCGCCATCAGGTCTCCCGGGCAGAGGGCATAAGGCGGCCCGGAACGGCGCAGGGTCGCCAGGACGTCGAAGCTCGCCCCGTTGAGCCCGAAGGCGGCGAAGGTCTTCTCCATCTCCGCGGAAAGGCGGCGCGCGATCCGCCCGAGACGGCCGATGGTTCCCATCGGCGCCACGTCCAGATCGGGCCGCTCGCGTCGCCATTGGGCGAGAATCCTGTCGACGTGATCCATGCGGCAGGATCTCCACGAAATTATCTTGACGTCAAGCAAAATGGGCATATCTTGACGTCAAGATAAATCGAAAGCCTGCCATGTCCCGCGCCACAGACCTTCCGCTCACGGCCATCGCCCCCGCGATCTGGGGCAGCACCTATCTCGTGACGACCGAGCTCCTGCCCCAGGGTTATCCCCTGACCGTCGCCATGCTGCGGGCGCTGCCGGCCGGCCTCCTGCTGCTGCTCGTCGTCCGGCGGCTGCCCTTCGGAATCTGGTGGGCCAGGACCTTCATCCTCGGGGCGCTGAACTTCGCGGTGTTCTGGTGGATGCTGTTCATCTCGGCCTACCGGCTTCCCGGCGGCATGGCCGCGACCGTCGGCGCGGTCCAGCCGCTGATCGTGATCTTCCTGGCCCGGCTGGCGCTGGGAACCCCCATCCGCCCGCTGGCCGTCGCTGCCGCATTGGCAGGCGTCGGGGGCGTGGCGCTGCTCGTCCTGACGCCGCAGGTGGCGCTCGATCCCGCGGGCGTGGCCGCCGGGCTCGCCGGGGCCCTGTCCATGGCGGGCGGGACGGTCCTGTCCCGCCGCTGGCAGCCTCCCGTGTCCCTTCTCACCTTCACCGCCTGGCAGCTCGCGGCGGGCGGGCTGCTGCTGGTTCCGGCGGCCCTCTGGCTGGAGCCGCCCCTGCCTCCGCTCACGGGAGCCAATCTCCTCGGCTTCGCCTATCTCGGCCTCGTCGGAGCGGCGCTGACCTACATCCTCTGGTTCAGGGGCATCGCTCGGCTCGAGCCCTCCGCCATCGCGCCCCTCGGCCTCCTCAGCCCGGTCACGGCGGTGATCCTGGGCTGGGTCGCGCTCTCCCAGCGCCTGACGGCCGCCCAGTTCGCGGGGATCGCCATCGTGCTCCTCAGCGTGTGGCTGAGCCAGCGCGCCCAGCGGCAGGGGGCCTCCAGGCCCGCCGGCGCGCCCGCCCGCTGACGCCCGGCGGGCCGGCGCAACCTCCCTGGTCGGCCTTTCACGGAACATAGGAGGCTCGTAGCCATTTCTTCCTGCACCTCGCCAGTCTCAGTCCCTGTTCGTTGTGGAGCGTCCATGCGCCGGCTGTTCCTCCTTTCCGCCCTTCTCGGCCTTCTGGTGCCGGCCGGGGCCTCCCTCGCCGCTCCGCCGGTCGGAGGCGAGCCCGCCACGCCTCCCGCCCCGCTCTTCCACGGCCACTGGTGCGGTGCGGGCGATGCCAACAGGGCCGCTCCCGTGGACGCGCTCGACGCCGCCTGCCGGGCGCACGATCTCTGCTACGAGCGGATGGGGCGCGGCGCCTGCGCGTGCGACAGGGCCTTCCTCAAGGCCACCGGGCGCCTGATCGCCAGTCCGGGAACGGACGAGAGCCTGCGCGGCAAGGCGGCCACTGCGAACTCGCTCTTCAGCGCGACGCCCTGCGTAGAGCCCAAGGGGAAGGGCGCGCGGGCCGCCCGGCGCTGACGTTCCTGCGAAAGTCGACCCTTCCCCGATCCGCCCAGTCGCGCTATAGCCCGCGCCATGTGCCTGCCGCCCGGCGGGCAGCCCAGGCTTCAAGCGCAAGGTAAGATCATGGCGAAGATCAAGGTGGCCAACCCGGTCGTCGAACTCGACGGCGACGAGATGACCCGCATCATCTGGCACTTCATCAAGGAAAAGCTGATCCACCCCTATCTCGACATCGATCTCAAGTACTACGACCTCGGCATCGAGAACCGGGACGCCACCAACGATCAGGTCACCGTGGAAGCCGCGGAGGCGATCAAGAAGTACGGCGTCGGCGTGAAGTGCGCCACGATCACGCCGGACGAGGCCCGCGTGAAGGAGTTCAACCTCAAGGAGATGTGGAAGTCGCCCAACGGCACGATCCGCAACATCCTCGGCGGCGTGATCTTCCGCGAGCCGATCATCTGCAGGAACGTTCCGCGCCTCGTGCCCGGCTGGACCCAGCCCATCGTCGTCGGCCGCCACGCCTTCGGCGACCAGTACCGCGCGACCGACTTCAAGGTGCCCGGCAAGGGCCGCCTGACGATCAAGTTCGAGGGCGAGGACGGCACGGTCATCGAGAAGGAAGTGTTCAAGTTCCCCGATGCCGGCGTCGCCATGGCGATGTACAACCTCGACGAGTCGATCCGCGACTTCGCCCGCGCCTCCTTCAACTACGGCCTCAACCGCCGCTTCCCGGTCTACCTCTCCACGAAGAACACGATCCTCAAGGCCTATGACGGCCGCTTCAAGGACATCTTCCAGGAGATCTACGACGCCGAATTCAAGTCCAAGTTCGAGGCCCTCGGCCTCACCTACGAGCATCGCCTCATCGACGACATGGTGGCCTCCGCCCTCAAGTGGTCCGGCGGCTACGTGTGGGCGTGCAAGAACTACGACGGCGACGTGCAGTCCGACACGGTGGCCCAGGGCTTCGGCTCGCTCGGCCTCATGACCTCCGTGCTGATGACGCCTGACGGCAAGACCGTCGAGGCGGAAGCCGCCCACGGCACCGTGACGCGCCACTACCGCGAGCACCAGAAGGGCAAGGAGACCTCCACCAACTCCATCGCCTCCATCTTCGCCTGGACCCGCGGCCTCGCCCACCGGGCCAAGCTCGACGACAACGCCGAGCTCGCCAGGTTCGCCGCGACCCTGGAGAAGGTGTGCGTGGACACGGTCGAGTCCGGCTACATGACCAAAGACCTCGCCCTCCTCGTCGGCGCCGAGCAGAAGTGGCTTTCCACCACCGGCTTCCTCGACAAGATCGACGAGAACCTCAAGAAGGCGATGGCGGCCTGATCGCCGCCCCGGCGACGCCGGGAAGAGAACCGAGAACGACGGGAAGCCCGGCCCTGCGCCGGGCTTTCTGCTTTCTGCCGCTCCGGCAGCGGCGCCGCCATCGCCCAGGTTCGGCGAAACCTTTCCGTCCTCGGCGGATTTTGCCCCATGCGCATCCCGTGCCGCGCAAGGACAGGAAAGGACGATCCATGAGCAAGGACGACGCCATGCCCGACAGCTCCCTCGACTATGCCCTGCGGGAGTACCGCCGCCTCTTCGACGAGGCCCGCCGCGGAGAAAGACCCTGGGACCACCGCGCGACCGTGCGCGCCCTCGCCGAGAAGACGGGCGTGACCGTGGAGGAGATCGAGGCCGGGCTCGGCCCGTCGGCCTCCCGGTCGTGACCGGGAGGTCGGCGAACGCGCCGGACGACGGGCTTGCCGCCGATGAGCCTCGGGCTGCAATCCCTCTCCAGGGATGGGCGGTGTGGATACGCACCGCCCGGGTGCTCCGTCAGGTCCGGTTGATGGATACGCCGCCGTCGGCGAGAAGCGCCGTCCCCGTCGTGAAGCTGGAAGCGTCCGAGGCGAGAAAGAGGGCCGAACGGGCGATCTCCTCCGGGCGCGCGAGACGCTTGACGGCATGCAGGCCCTCCACGAAGGCCCTCGCTTCCGGGGTCGAGGTCCAGGCCTCGGCCATGGGCGTGTCGGTGCCGCCGGGAAGGAGGGCGTTCACGCGGATGCCGCGCGAGCCGAACTCGACGGCCAGCGCCTGCGTCAGACCGATGAGACCCGACTTGCTCGCCGCATAGGAGGCGACGCCGGGGAAGGCGGCGGTGTAGCCCACGAAGGTGGAGGTGAAGATCAGGGACCCGCCTCCCCTTTCGAGCATGGCGGGGATCTGATGCTTCGCCCCCAGGAAGGCTGCGGTGAGATTGGCTGCGAGCGCATCGTTCCATCCCTCCAGCGAGACCTCCGGCGTCGGCGCCATCTCGCCGTTGATGCCCGCATTGTTGAAGGCGATGTCGAGCCCGCCGAAATGGCCGGTCGCCACGTCGACGAGGCGCTTTGCGAAAGCCTCCTCGCGCACGTCTCCCGCGACGGCAATTGCGGTGCCGCCCTCCTCTTCGATATCGCGGACGAGCCGGTCCAGCGCCTCCGCCCTGCGCGCGGCGGCAACGACCTTCGCGCCCTCCCGGGCGAAGAGCCTCGCCGTCGCATATCCGATCCCCGAGCTGGCGCCCGTCACGATCGCCGTTCTGTTCAGAAGCATGGTCATCGATGTCGTCCTTTCCTGAGCATCGCGCTCGGGAAGTGGGTCCGACATCCGGACCCGGGCCGCGACCCGATTCCGCAGCCCGTTTTCTGCCTGGACGACGGATCGCGCGATGTCGGCAACGATGTCAGACGGTCTCGCGGCCGCTGCCCCGCTCCTCCATGGTGCGGGCGATGTGGCGGGCCATGGCGGGATTCTCCTCGATGAGCCGGTGCAGGTCGTCCCCGTCCAGCACGAGCAGCTTGCAGGGCGTGACGGCCCGCACGGTCACGCTGCGCCTCCGGCGCTCCAGGACGCCTCTCTCTCCGAAGAAGTCGCCGGGGCCGAGCCGCACGGTCTCGCCGGGCAGCAGGAGTTCGACCTCGCCCGAGGCGATCAGGTACATGGAATGGGCCATCTCGCCCTTGCGCACCACCATATCGCCCGGCGCGCAGCTCTGGGAGCGCAGGCGATGCATGATCGAGGCCACCTCGTCCACGCTCAGTTCGGCGAACAGCGGCACCCGCGCCACCATGCTCCAGGTGATGATGAAGTCGCGCCGGTGGATCTCGCGCGCGAAGGCGCTTGCGATGATGCCCACCGGCAGGGCGAGCATGACGAGGCCCGCGATGGCCGTGACGCCGGCGATGACGCGGCCGAGCGGCGTCACCGGAACCACGTCTCCGTAGCCGACCGTGGTCAGGGTCACCACCGCCCAGTACATGGCCTGCGGAATGGTTCCGAACGCCTCCGGCTGCACCTCGCGCTCCGCGAAGTTCATGGCGGAGGCGGCCAGGAGCATCGTGCCCAGAAGAATGATGCCGCAGGCGACGAGCGCCCGCCGCTCGGAGACGACGGCCTCCGCCAGGCTCGTCAGGCCCGGCGAATAGCGGGCGAGCTTGAAGAACCGGAACAGCCTGAGGAGCAGGAACGTGCGCAGGTTCCCGACATCCCAGTACGCGAGATAGAACGGCAGGATGGCGGCGAGATCGACGAGGGACTGCGGATGCAGGGCCCATCGGAGGCGGGCCTGCCAGGGCCTGAGGTGGCGCCAGGGCGTGTGCTCGGGCGCGCACCAGAGGCGGGCGGCGTATTCCGCCGTGAAGACGATCCCGCTGACGATCTCGATGCCGATGAAGAGCCCCCGGTAGGATGCGTGCAGCGACGGCTCGCTTTCGAGCACCACCGACGTCACGTTGACGACGATGAGGGTGACGAGAACCGCATGGACCGCGTGGATGACCGGATCGCCCGCGCTGCTCCGCTCCAGGATCTCGTAGAGGCGGCGCCGGACCGGATGGGACGCTTCCCGGGGCACCGCCGCCTCCGCCTTACGCGGCCGTGGAGAGCGCCGCCTCGACAGCCGCGAGCGCCGCCTCCGCCTGGGCGCCGTCGGGACCGCCCGCCTGGGCCATGTCGCGGCGCCCGCCGCCGCCCTTGCCGCCGAGCTTCTCGGCGCCCGCGCGCACGAGGCTGACCGCATCGACTCTGCCCGTCAGGTCGTCGGTGACGCCGACGACGATGCCCGCCTTGCCGTCCTCCGCCACGCCCACGATCGCGACGACGCCGGAGCCGATGCGCTTCTTGCCCTCGTCGGCGAGGCTCTTGAGGTCCTTCATCTCGATGCCGGAGACCGCCCGCGCCATGAGCTTGATTCCGCCCACGTCGCGCACCGGCTCGCTCGCGCCCGCGCCGCCGCCCATGGCGAGCTTGCGGCGGGCCTCGGCGAGTTCGCGCTCCAGCTTGCGCTTGTCCTCCAGCAGAGCCGCGAGCCGGTCCGTCGCCTCGTCGACGGGCGTCTTGAGGAGGCCCGCGATCTCCTTGAGCCTGCGGCTCTCGCCTTCGAGATGCCGGCGCGCCGTATCGCCCGTCATCGCTTCGATGCGACGCACGCCCGCCGCGACCGCGCCCTCGGAGACGATGGTGACGAAGCCGATGTCGCCGGTGCGGTTCACATGCGTGCCGCCGCACAGCTCCACGGAGAACGGCCTGTTCCCGTCGGCGCGGCCCATGGAGACCACGCGCACCTCGTCGCCGTACTTCTCGCCGAAGAGCGCCCTGGCGCCGGACTCGATGGCCTCCTCCACGCCCATGAGCTTGGTGACGACCGGCTCGTTCTGCAGGAGGACCCGGTTGGCGATGGCCTCGACCTCCGCCAGTTCCTCCTCCCCGAGGGGCTTGGGGTGGCTGAAGTCGAAGCGCAGGCGCTCCGGCGCCACGAGGGAGCCCTTCTGCGCCACGTGGTCGCCCAGCACCTGCCGGAGCGCCTCGTGCAGGAGGTGGGTGGCGGAGTGGTTGGCGCGCACGGCCGAACGGCGCTCATGGTCCACGATCAACTCGAGCGACTGGCCAAGCTTCAGCGTGCCGTGCTCCACGAGGACGTGGTGCACGAACAGGTCGCCGAGCTTCTTCTCCGTACCGGTGACGCGCACCCGGGCGCCCTCGCCCTGCATGATGCCCGTGTCGCCGACCTGGCCGCCGGACTCGCCGTAGAAGGGCGTCTGGTTGAGGATGACGAGACCCGTCTCCCCGGCCTCCAGGCCCTTCACCTCCTGGCCGTCCTTCAGAAGGGCGAGGACCAGACCCTCGGCGGTCTCCGTGTCGTAGCCCAGGAACTCGGTCGCGCCGACGCGCTCCTTCACCGCGAACCAGACGGTCTCCGTCGCCGCCTCGCCCGAGCCGGACCAGGCCGCGCGGGCCTTCTCGCGCTGGCGCTCCATGGCGGCGTTGAAGCCCTCCGTATCGACGCCGATGCCGCGCGGCTTCAGGGCGTCCTGGGTCAGGTCGAGGGGGAAGCCGTAAGTGTCGTAGAGGGTGAAAGCCGTCTCGCCCGAGAGGTTCTGGCCCTTGGTGAGGCTGCGGGTCTCCTCGTCGAGGATGGCGAGGCCGCGCTCCAGGGTCTTGCGGAAGCGGGTCTCCTCCAGCTTGAGGGTCTCGGTGATGAGCGCCTCGGCGCGCACCAGCTCGGGATAGGCCTGCCCCATCTCGCGCACGAGGGTCGGAACGAGGCGGAACATGAGCGGATCGCGCGCGCCGAGGAGCTGCGCATGGCGCATGGCGCGGCGCATGATGCGACGGAGCACGTAGCCGCGGCCCTCGTTGGACGGCAGCACGCCGTCCGCCACGAGGAAGGACGAGGCGCGCAGATGGTCGGCGATCACCCGGTGCGAGGCCTTGCGCTCGCCCTCCGGCGCAACGCCGGTCGCGTGCGCCACCGCCTCGATGAGGGCGCGGAACAGGTCCGTGTCGTAGTTGGAATGGACGCCCTGGAGGATCGCAGCGATGCGCTCCAGGCCCATGCCCGTGTCGATGGAGGGCTTGGGCAGGCCGATGCGCTTGCCGGGCTCCAGCTGCTCGTACTGCATGAAGACGAGGTTCCAGAATTCCAGGAACCGGTCGCCGTCCTCCTCCGGGCTGCCGGGCGGGCCGCCCCAGAGGGCCTCGCCCTGGTCGATGAAGATTTCCGAGCACGGGCCGCAGGGGCCGGTATCGCCCATCTGCCAGAAGTTGTCGGAGGTCGGGATGCGGATGATCTTGGAGTCGGAGAAGCCCGCGATCTTCTTCCACAGGCCCGCCGCCTCGTCGTCGTCGTGGTAGACGGTGACGAGGAGCTTGTCCTTGGGCAGGTCGAACTCCTTGGTGATCAGGTTCCAGGCGAGCTCGATCGCGCGCTCCTTGAAATAGTCCCCGAAGGAGAAGTTGCCCAGCATCTCGAAGAAGGTGTGGTGCCGCGCCGTGTAGCCCACATTGTCGAGATCGTTGTGCTTGCCGCCCGCGCGCACGCATTTCTGCGCGGTCGCCGCCCGGCTGTAGGGGCGCTTCTCCGCACCGGTGAAGACGTTCTTGAACTGCACCATGCCCGCATTGGTGAACATGAGGGTCGGGTCGTTGCGGGGCACGAGCGGGCTCGAGGCCACGACCTCGTGGCCGTTCTTGGCGAAGTATTCGAGGAAGGTCGACCGGATTTCGTTGACGCCGCTCATGAAATTCAATGCTCGCAATGGGCTGATCGCCCGGACAATGCCTGTGCGGCCGGTTTTAGACGCAGGCCGTGGCGCTGTCGAGGCGCTGCCTTTGTTTTTGGAACGGCCGCAGGCTGGGCCGCCCGCCGGGAAATCAGGCCGCGTCCGGCCTCGCCGACTCGGCGCAGATCTGGCCCGCATCCGCGTCCGACAGGTCCAGCCCGAGAAGGCCGCAGCGGTGCCGCAGCTCCGGCGAGGCTCCGCTCCCCTCTCCGAAATGCCGGCAGCTCCGGCAGAGCCCGAAAGCCTTGCGCCCGTTGCGCTCGACGACGGCGGTCAGCACGCGCTCCAGCGCCCGGGCCAGCTCCGTGGCGCCCTTTCCGGCGGTGGCCGCGATGTCGTCCGCCAGGGTCAGCAGGGGATCGGCCGCAAGCACCGCCCGTCCCCGTTCCGTGAGGGCGAGATCGACGGAGCGCCGGTCGCGCTCGCTCGGGCGGCGCTCCACGTAGCCCTTCGCTTCCAGGGCGATCAGGGTCTGCGAGACCGTGCCGCGCGTCGAGCCGAGATAGGCGGCAACGACGGCGGGGCTGCGGGAGAACCGGTTGGCGCGGGCGAGATAGCGCAGCACGTCCCACTGCACCGGCGGCAATCCGCCCGACTGCTCCTCCGCCTGAACCAGCCGTCCGATGCGTTCGATCAGGTGGGCGGCATGGAGGGCCATGTCCAAGGATGGCTGCATTGATATCGACTCGCTATCAATATTGACAGGCGGAGATCGCCCCGTTAGCAACATGAATGTATCGACTCGATACTAATTTTGCAACGTAATAGGTGCTCCGATGACCGGTTCGGGATTTCTCCTGGGCGCTACCGCCCTCCTCCTGCTCGCCGCCGCGCCCGCCTCGGCGGGAGAGATCGAGGCGCAAGGGTCCGGCAAGACACGGGCCGCGTTCGACATCCTTGCCGCCGGCATCCGCCAGGACGGCGAGGCCCTCGTCTTCACGATGAAGCTGAAGGGCGAGGCAGGACGGGCCGTTCCCAAGCCTGCGGGCAAGCTCGGGGGCGCACCCGTGTGGTCCTATGTCTGGCCGACCTCCCTCGATCCCGCCCTCGTCGGGTTCGAAAACAAGGCCGGGACCCTGGCCTTTGCGGTCACCGCGCATCCGGACTTCGACGACACGCCCCTCTTCGACGAGGACGGGGACGGCGACCCGGCCAACGACGGCCGCCGGTGGCACTCGCACTGGGTCGTCCTCGTGCCCGACGACGCCTGCGGACCGGGGGCCCTGAAGGTGAAGGACATTCCGGCCGGGGAGAAGCCGCGCCTGCCCAGGACATGGCCGCAGCTCCCGGTCCTCATCGACAGCCCCGGCTGGCACCCCACGATGACCCGCGACGGCATTTCGGTGAAGGTGCCGTTCGAGGCCGGAACCGCGCTCCGGGGAGCGAAGTTCGACGGCGTCACCGCCGCCTTGAGGGTCAATGCCAGCGTGCATGCCCCGCTGCTTTGCGTGACGGACGTCTTCAAGACCGCTTCGGGCGACCTGTCGATGCCGGGACGGATCGACTGAGGACCGCAGCACCGCACCGCCCGCCCCGCCGGAGCCGCCTGGAACCGCCGGGGCGGATCGTCTCCGTGAAACGACAGCCCGATCATGACCGCCGAACCGACACCCGCTCCTCCCACCGATGCCCGCATCTTCCGCCTCCTTCGCGGAGGCGTCGCCCCGCTCGGCCCCAGGGGCGTTCCGAGCGGCATCGCCAAACAGCCGGCGCGGGAGCCGGTCCGGCTCGGCCCGGAGGGGCTGGAGGGCGACGAGGTTGGGGACAGGCGCCATCACGGCGGGCCGGAGAAGGCGCTGCACCACTACGCCTTCGATCACTATGCCTATTGGCGCAGCGTGCTGGACCCTACCCCCACGGTTCTCGACGCACCCGGCGCGTTCGGAGAGAACCTGTCCACCCGCGGCGCGGACGGGGAGACCGCCATGACAGAGGAGACGGTCTGCGTCGGCGACGTCTACCGGATCGGCGACGCCCTCGTGCAGGTGTCCCAGGGTCGGCAGCCCTGCTTCAAGCTCAATCTCCGCTTCGGGGCGACCGACATGGCACTGCGGGTCCAGACCTGCGGCCGGACAGGCTGGTACTATCGCGTGCTCGAACCCGGCACCCTTTGGGAGGGCGCGCCGATCCGGCTCCTGGAGCGTCCCCGCCCCACCTGGCCCCTGGCGCGCGTGGCCGACCTGCTCTACCGGCGCCCCCTCGCGCTGGAGGAGCTCGAGGAGCTCGCCTCGCTGCCGGAGCTCGCCCTCTCCTGGCGCCGGCTCGCCGCAAGGCGCATCGAGACCCGGAGCGTGGAGTCCTGGAGGGAGCGGCTGGGCGGCGAGTGAGCGCGAGAAGTGAGCGCGAGAAGCGAGCGCGGGCCGTGGGCCGCCCGCCTCGCCTGCGGCGCCGGGTCGTCCCGGTACAGGAATGGCGGCGCCTGCGGAGGAGCCCGGACACGAAAAGACCGCCGCGATCTCTCGCGACGGCCCGTCTTTGCCCTTGAAGGAGAGCAAACCTCGTTTAAGCGACGCCCTCGTCCAGATCCTCGGCGGTCGGGGTGGCCTGCTCGAGGATTCGGTCGGCCAGCAGGCCGGCATTCTGGCGGATGGACGCCTCGATCTTGCCGGCGATCTCCGGATTGTCGCGCAGGAACTGCTTGGCGTTCTCGCGGCCCTGGCCCAGGCGCTGGCTGTCGTAGGAGAACCAGGCGCCGGACTTCTCGACGATGCCGGCCTTGACGCCGAGGTCGATGAGTTCGCCGACCTTGGAGACGCCCTCGCCGAACATGATGTCGAACTCGACCTGTTTGAAGGGCGGAGCGACCTTGTTCTTGACGACCTTGACGCGGACCGAGTTGCCGATCGGATCGTCCCTGTCCTTGAGGGTCGAGACGCGGCGGATGTCGAGGCGCACGGAGGCATAGAACTTGAGCGCGTTGCCGCCCGTGGTGGTCTCGGGGCTGCCGTACATGACGCCGATCTTCATGCGGATCTGGTTGATGAAGATCACCATCGTGTTCGAGCGGGAGATCGAGCCCGTGAGCTTGCGCAGGGCCTGGCTCATGAGGCGCGCCTGGAGGCCCGGCTGGACCTCGCCCATCTCGCCGTCGAGCTCCGCCTTGGGGGTGAGCGCCGCCACCGAGTCGATGACGAGCACGTCCACCGCCCCGGAGCGCACCAGGGTATCCGCGATCTCGAGGGCCTGCTCGCCGGTGTCGGGCTGGGAGATCAGCAGGTCGTCCAGGTTCACGCCCAGCTTGCGGGCATAGACCGGGTCGAGCGCATGCTCGGCGTCCACGAAGGCGCAGACGCCGCCCTTCTTCTGGGCCTCTGCGATGGTGTGAAGGGCGAGCGTCGTCTTGCCCGACGATTCCGGCCCGTAGATCTCGATGATGCGCCCGCGCGGCAGGCCGCCGACGCCCAGCGCGATGTCCAGGCCGAGCGACCCGGTCGAGATCGTCTCGATCTCCACGGGCTGCTGACCCTTGCCGAGCCGCATGATCGAACCCTTGCCGAAGGCGCGTTCGATCTGGGAGAGCGCCGCGTCGAGAGCTTTCGACTTGTCTTTATCCATTGATGAGCTTTCCACCAGTCTCAGAGAAGACTGCGACATGACCACGATTCCTTATGGCACGGAGGAGGACTGAATCTCAACGCGGTGTCGAGGACATATATGTACTTCTTTTGTTCTCGGATGCAAGTTCGTTTTTTGTTCCGGAGGACAACTTTTCCACAGGCGCTCCGGCGGGCGCCACCGATGTCCGGAATTTTTTCCGGCGTTCCGGGCCGGCGCACTACCGCACCCGATCCGCATAATGTTATGGTTCCGCTGCCGCATCCCGACTTCGCTATCCGGCATGTCGCCAAGAGGTCGCCTCGTGCTCGTTTCTTCCATATCCGGCCTTCCCGCCTTCGGAGCTTATTTCGCCACGGCGCTGGTCATGGTCGGGGTCTTCGGCGCCTTCTATGCGCTCGTCACCCAGCACCGGGAATATCGCCTGCTCAGGGAGGGATGCGCCGCAGCCGTGCCGGCCTTCCTGGGTGCCCTGGTCGGATATGCCATTCCCTTGAGCGCCGCCATGCGCTGGAGCGTCAGTCTCGGGGATTTCGTCGTTTGGGCCATGATCGCCGCAGCCGTTCAGGTCCTCGCCTATGGCGCGACCCGCCTTCTCGTCCCCGATATTTCCAAGCGCATCACGGCGAACGACATCTCCGCCGGTGCGCTCCTCGGCGGCATCGCCCTCGTGTTCGGCCTGATCAACGCGGCGAGCATGACGCCCTGACGCCTGAACGAATGGCCCCCTCGAAGACCGCGCCCATGAAAAGCTCCACCGCCCTGAAACTGACCCTCATGACCGGCGCCGCGGCGACCCTCGCGTTCTGCTCGGAAACGCAGCAGACCTTTTCCTCGGTCTCGGAGTGCATTCAGGCGGGAAACCACGAATCCCTCTGCCGTCAGGCTTACGAGACGGCGCTGTCGGAGCACATGAAGACGGCCCCCACCTTCGCGTCGGAGGAGGAGTGTCGCGCCAAGCTCGACGTCGACCGGTGCGTCAGCGCCCCCAAGCCCGGTGACGGCACCCTCGGGAACGTCATCCTGCCCATGATGGCGGGCTACATGATCGCCCAGAGCGGGAAGGAGAACGAGGAGAACCAGGGTTCCGCAGGCGGCAGCGGCGGCTCCTATCATGGAGGCTCCGGCCGCGGCACGCCTCTCTATCGGTCCCGCAGGTCTCCCGACAGCTACTGGACCTCGTCCGAGTTGAGGACCTCCATGCTCCCGTCGCACCAGCCCAATGTGAGAACAGCGACGATCTCGCGCCACGGCTTCGGCGGGCACGCGTTCTCCGGCGGCGGCTGATGCGCAGACTCACGGTCCAGCCCCGCCCGGACTGGGAGACCAAGGCGAAAGCCTACGGCTTTCACTTCACCCACATGTACGGACAGATCTATTGGGACGAGAGCGCGTGCTTCGCCTTCACCCTCGATGAGATCGAGCGGGATCTCGAGGAGCCGACCAACGAGCTTCACGCCATGTGCCTTGCTCTCGCCGACGACGCGTCGCGCGACGGGCGTCTCCTCGATCTGCTGGGTGTGCCGGAAGCCTTCCAGGATTATGTCGCCGAGACGTGGCGCCGACGCGATCCGACGATCTTCGGGCGGTTCGACCTGGCTTATACGGGTCGCGGTCCGGCGAAGCTCCTCGAATACAATGCCGATACGCCGACGGGCCTCTACGAGGCCGCATTCTTCCAGTGGCAGTGGATGCAGGATGCCAGGGACCTTGGGATCGTTCCCCCGGGCTGCGACCAGTTCAACTCCATCCAGGAGAAACTGATCGCCGCCTACGACCGCCTGCCCAAGCGCTCCATCCTGCATTTTTCCGGTTACGGCTCCGACGTGGAGGATGCAGGGACGCTGTCCTACATGATGGACTGCGCCAGCCAGGCCGGGCATGCCGTGGCCTTCGTCGACATCAGGGAGATCGGCTGCGACGCCCTAGGCCGGTTCACCGACCGGCATGACCGCGTCATCGACGTCCTGTCGAACCTCTACCCCTGGGAGTGGTTTTTCGAGGACGAGTACGGTCCCCTAATCCCGCGCTCGGGCATCCGGATGATCGAGCCCGCATGGAAAGCCATGCTCTCCACGAAAGCGATTCTGCCCCTGCTCTGGGAAAGGCACCCGGGCCATCCCAACCTGCTCGAGGCCTATTTCGAAGAGGATCCTTGCAGTCGAGGACTTCGGGACTACGCCCGCAAACCCCTCTTTTCCCGCGAGGGCGCGAACATCACCCTGCATCGCGACGGGAGAGACGTCGAAACGGTGGACGGTCCCTATGGGGACGGGCGGTGGGTCCGCCAGGCCGCGACCGATCTCTTCCGAAGCGCGAACGGATACGCGGTCGTCGGCAGCTGGGTCGTCGGCGACGAAGCCTGCGGCATCGGCATTCGCGAGGACAGCTGCCCCGTCACCATGAACCTGTCGCGCTTCGTGCCCCATATCATTGCCGGCTGAGGGCGGCCCGGCCCGCAGAAGCAGAAACCGTAATCCGTGTTTCGTTCAACCAATCGGTTGACTATCTGAATACCCACCTCTATATTCAACCACATGGTTGAATTAAGAACATCTCAGCTGGATACGGTCTTTCACGCCCTCGGCGACGCGACGCGGCGGCGGATGCTCCGTGCGCTTGCGGGCGGGGAGCGGACGGTGGGTCAGCTCGCCGAGCCCTTCGCGATCTCGCTCGCGGCCGCCTCGAAGCACATCAAGGTGCTGGAGAATGCCGGGCTGATCCGCCGGGAGGTCCGCGGCCGCACCCATCTGTGCCGCCTCGATCCCGGACCCCTCGCGAGCGCCCATGCCTGGCTGAGCTTCTACGAAGGCTTCTGGACCGACCGTCTGGATGCGCTCGAACGGCTCCTCCGCGAGGAGGACGACCGAAAAACCCCCGCCCCCAAAGGAGACGACCCATGACCGAGCTCGCAGCCCTGGACGGCTATGGCGTGCTGACGGAGCCCGCCACCCTCAGGATCCAGCGCCTTCTGCCCGGCCCCATCGAGCGCATCTGGGCCTATCTCACCGAAAGCGACCTGCGCCGCCGCTGGCTGGCCGCCGGCGAGATGGAGCTGAAGGTCGGCGCGACCTTCGAGCTCGTCTGGCGCAACGACGAGCTTTCCTGTCCCCCCAGCCCGCGGCCGCCGGGATTCCCGGAGGAGCATCGGATGCCGAGCCGGATCACCGAGCTCGATCCGCCCCGCAGGCTGGCCATCGCCTGGGGGACGACCGGCGGCGTCTCCTTCGAGCTGGAACCGCAGGGCGACAAGGTGCTGCTGACCCTCGTCCATCGCCGCGTGCCCGACCGCTCGACCCTGCTCAACGTGAGCGCCGGCTGGCACATGCATCTCGACCTGCTGGCCGCCCTTGCGGACGGCAGGGAGCCGGCACCGTTCTGGGACGGCTGGAGCCGCCTCAAGGGGGAATACGACCGACGTCTTCCGGCCTGAACCGGGCGAAGCCCATTCGCCGGATCCCTTCGGGCAAAAACCGCCCCGAAGGAGCTCTACCGCCCCATGACCTGCTTCACCGTCTCCACGAGCTGGCGCAGGCTGAAGGGCTTGGGCAGGAAGTTGAAGTCCTCGCCGTCGGGCAGGTTCTTGCGGAAGGCGTCCTCCGCGTAGCCGGAGACGAAGATCACCTTGAGGCCCGGGTAGAGACGCCGCAGCTCCCCGAGCAGGGTCGGCCCGTCCATCTCCGGCATCACCACGTCCGAGACGACGAGGTCCACCGGTCCTCCGCGCTCCTCCATGACCTGAAGCGCCTCGATGCCCGAGGCGGCCTCCAGCACCGTGTAGCCGCGGGCCGTGAGCGCCCGCGCGTTGACGGCGCGGACCGGGTCCTCGTCCTCGACGAGGAGGATGGTCCCCTGCCCCGTCATGTCGGCGGCGGGCTTCCGGACGGCCTCCTCCTTGGCGGCCTCCGCGACCTCCTGCGCCTCCGGCACGTGGCGCGGCAGGTAGATGCGGAAGGTGGTGCCCCGTCCGGGGGTCGAATCCACATCGATGAAGCCCCCCGACTGCTTGACGATGCCGAATACCGTGGAGAGGCCGAGGCCGGTGCCCTTGCCCACCTCCTTGGTGGTGAAGAAGGGCTCGAAGATCTTCTCTACGATGTCCGGCGTCATGCCGATGCCCGTATCCGTCACCTCCACCATCACATAGTCGGCGGGGGGCATCCCGCTCACGGCGAGGCGCGCCGCTTCCGAGGCGGCGACGTTCGCCGTGCGGATGGCGAGCCGCCCGCCGTCCGGCATCGCGTCGCGGGCATTCACGGCGAGATTCATGACGACCTGCTCGAACTGGTTCAGGTCGGCCTTCACGAACCAGAGATCGCGGCCGTGGCTGAGGTCGAGTTCGACCCGCTCCCCGAGCAGGCGCTTGAGGAGCATGGACAGATCGTAGAGGCGGTCGTTGAGGTTGAGCACCTCCGGGCGCAGGGTCTGGCGGCGCGAGAAGGCGAGCAGCTGGCGCACCAGGCTCGCGGCCCGGTTCGCGTTCTGCTTGATCTGCATGATGTCCTGGAAGGACGGGTCCGTCGGCCGGTGGTTGGCGAGCAGCAGGTCGCTGTAGCCGATGATGGCCTGGAGCACGTTGTTGAAGTCGTGCGCGACGCCACCCGCGAGCTGACCGACGGCGTTCATCTTCTGCGACTGGGCGAGCTGCTCCTCCACCTTGCGGAAATCCGTGGTGTCGAGGGCATAGAGCACGGCACACTCGCCGTCCGCGCCGGTCACGTCGACGGAGGTCACCCACACCCGCACCGAACTGCCGCTGCCGCCCGCCGCATGCAGTTCGAGGGGCTGGATGTCGCTGCGGTTCTCGGCGGCGGCCTTGAGCGCGGCCTCCACCTGAGCCCCCTCGCCTTCCCGGAAGAGCCCGGCGACCGCGGGCCCCTCGCCGCCTTCGCCGGTGCGCGGCTGGGTTCCGAACAGGCGGGTGAACGGAGCGTTCGCCTGCACGATCCGGCCGGCGCGGTTCACGGTCGCGATGGCGATCGGGGTGTTGTTGAAGAACCGGGCGAACCGCACCTCCGCCGCCCGCTGTCCTTCGTCCACGTCGAGGCCGGGGGAGCGGTTGAGGACCAGGGTGCGGGATGCGCCCATGCGCCCGTCCTGGCCGAAGGCGATGCGATGGTAGAGCCGGACCGGCAGGAACTGGCCGTTGCGGCGGCGCAGGTCGAGGTCGATCGTCTCCGTGCGGACGCTGCCCGGCTCGCCGGAGAAGGATGCCATCATCGCCACCACGTTGCGCGGCACGATATCGGAGAGGCTCAGGCCGCCCGATCCCACCTGGGCGAGGTCGTAGTCCAGCCACGAGGCGAGCGTGGCGTTCAGGTAGATAATCCGGCCGCTCGGATCGATGGACAGGAAGCCCGCGGGCGCGTGGTCGAGATAGTCGATGGCGTGCTGCAGCTCCTGGAAGATGTTCTCCTGCCGCTCGCGCTCGTGGGTCACGTCCGCGATGGTCCAGAGCGCCGCCATGCGCCCGCCCGGGCGGGCGAGCGGCCGCACGCGCACCCGGTACCAGCCGAATTCCTGCGCGCCGTCGAGGGAGGGAGAGAGACGGATCTCCTCCGTCCCCGAGCGGTGCTCGCGGGCGGCCTGGGCAAGGCGGTAGATGGCCTCCGACACCTCCGGCGCGCCGGTGAAGAGGCGCTCCACGGGCCTCACGTCGCCCCCCGCGGGCGCGCCTGCCATGGCGAGGTAGGCCTCGTTGGCGTAGATCACGCGGCCGTCGTCCTCGACCGCGATCACCCCCTCGCTGGCCGTATCGACCATGGCCTTGGTCAGATCGTTGCGCACGGTCCGGCCCGAGAACCGGATCACGCCGACGGCGGCGGCGAAGAGGAAGAACACGCCGGCCATGGCGAAGAAGGCCAGGAGGGCGAGGATCAGGAGCTGCGCCTGGACGGGTTCGAGAAACCGCAGCCCGAGGATAGCGGCCACGAGGACGGCGGCCAGGAGCAGGACGAGCCCGATATGGCCGGGACGGTCGGACCGGTCGATCGTTGCGCTCTTCGCCATCTCGCCTTGGTGAGCCATGGAATGTCTATCTCTCCGAGGAAGGCGCGCGGCCCCGGCCTCTGCCTGCCGGACACGCTGCCCTGCGCACCCTAGCCGGAATGTGTTGACCGACTTCTAAAGCATCGGCCGCGAAACCGCATTCATGTCCGATGCTTAAAGTTTCCGATCGCGAGCATCTGTCTCACGCCTTGCCGGCTTCGACCCTTTTGCGCCGGTGCCTCAGGCGCCCGGCGCACGCGGAAACGGGGCCGCCCGCCCGCTCCCGCCGGAGGCAGGCCGGCGCGCGAACCTCATCTGTCTTGAGAAAGGAGGGCTTGGCAAGGGGTATGCGCGAGCGTTCGCGGCCTGTCTACCAGCACAGGGCGGCGGTGACCTGGTACTTTGTGCGGCAGGCAGGACCGTCGCCGCTCTGGAGATGCTCGATGGTGCGGGGACGGCAGGCATTGACGCTCGCCGTGTCGAGGGCGCGGCCCGCCCCGTAGCCGCGGGCCGTGCAGATGCGCAGCGCCGCCGCCCCGCAATCGGGACTGCCCTCCTCAGAGATCAGGCAGCGTTCGGAGGCATAGACGACCCGCGAGACCCTGGGCAGGTCGGGCGTCGCCTCCCGGATCGCCTGCACCCCGGACCTCAGCCGGGCGCCGAGCGTCCCGCTCCAGGTCCTCTCGTCCGCGGCGGGATCCGCCGGCGCCGCGCATCCCCCGGCCGCGAGAAGGGCGGCCAGGAGGGAAATGCCGATGCTGGGCCGCAAGAACGGCATGGACCTTCCCATCTTCGGTTCCTTTGTTGCACGCATCCCATAGATGCGCCCGCATCGCAAGAGCGTCGTGGCTCCGGCCCCGTTCCCACGAAGAGAGTGAAGCCGGGGCTCTCCTCACGAACGGCCGGTCCGGGAAGGAGGGCGGGAGCGCTCCTTTCGCGAGCCTCGTCTTCCGCGGCCCGCCGGTGCCGACCGCCGCGGATCGACACCGGTCCTGCCACGGACCCTGCGGCCGGCCGACAGGGATCGGGAGGACTGGCTTGGCCGTTCGACATGGGATATGAGAGTTGTCGCCCTACTACTTTAGAGGTATTCTTTTCCTAATTGTCTGATCGGTCGGTTCTTCCAGGGCACATTCGGGTGAAGCCCAGGATCCGAACGCAGGCAACCTTTGCGATAACTTTCCAAATCTTTGGCTCGGGACGGCGCCAGCATCATGAAAGTCTTTCGAATTATTGTCGGAGCGATCCTGCTTCTCGGAGGACTCTACATCATCGTCGGCGAGTACCTCTTGGGCACGAGCGCCGATGCCACGATCAATGCCCGCACCGCCGTCCTCCGGGCGCCGATCCAGGGGGTGGCCGAGTTCTCCGTGCGCACCATCGGAGCCCGTGTCTCCCCTGAAGAGGCTTTGGTGCGCATCACCGACGAGCGGTTCGACACGGCCCGCCTGATCGACCTGGAGCGGACCCGCTCGACGCTCGAGGCGGATCTCGCCCGGCTCAAGGCCCAGTCCGCAGCCATCGACGAGGCCCGCAAGGTCCTTCAGGCGCAGGCAAAGAGCTATCAGGAAGGGCGGGTGCGTCAGATCTGGTCCCGCATTGCCGAGGCGCAGGCCGCCCTGAACGCGGCGGAGGCGAAATTCCGCGAGGCGGAGAGCGCCCTGGAGCGGACGAAGGAGCTCAGCTCCCGCGGCGTCCAGACCGCCATCACCCTCGACAAGGCCAAGGCTCAGTACGACGTCGCCAAGCAGGATATCGCCAGCGCCCGGGAGCGCGTCAGCTATCTGTCGGCCGAGCTCTCGTCGGCCCAGAACGGCGTCTTCATCGGCGATTCCTACAACGACGCGCCGTTCTCGATCCAGCGGATCCGCGAGTTCGACCTCCGGCTGGCCGAGCTGAAGGCGGAATCCGACAACGTGAGCCGCCGCCTGAGCGTCACCTCCGAACAGATCGCGGCCGAGCGGGTTCGCGTCAATCGCCTGACCTCGGCCGAGCTCTCCGTGCAGAACCCGGGCATCGTCTGGAACTTTCTCGCCAGCAGCGGCGAATACGTCAATCAGGGGCAGGATCTCGTCCGCTTCGTGGACTGCTCCGCCGTGATGGTCACGACCAGCGTGAGCGAGCGGGTCTATTCGGGTCTCAGGGTCGGCATGCCGGCGCAGTTCAGGCTCAACGGCGACAGCCGGATCTTCGAGGGCACGATCACCCGTCTCGGGGGCTCCGGCGCGGCCGGCCTCTACACGACCCTCGCCATCGGTCCCAGCCCGGAGCACCTGACCCGCTTCGACGTCGCTCTCAGCGTTCCGGACCTGGCCAACGATCCGGACCTTTCCTGCGCCGTCGGCCGCACCGGCCGAGTGCTCTTCTCCGGCGGGCCCCTCACGGGTCTCAGACGGACGCTGGCGGATCTCGGCATCTAGATGCTCGTCCTGGACCAATACCTGTCGAGCCTCGCGGGCCTCGCCGTCGTCGCCGGGCTGGCCCTGCTGCTGTTGCCGCACGCGACGCCGAAGGTCGGCTGGATCCGGGTGCTCCTGCTCGGCCTCACGATCTTCCTCGGCTGGCGCTACATGCTGTGGCGGCTCACGGAGACCGTGCCGGGCAACGGGCTGACGATGGACTCGGTTGCGGGTTGGGCCTTCGTGACCGTCGAAGCCCTGTCGCTCGTTTCGTCCACCTTGGCCTACCTGGTACTGATGCGGCGGAAGGATCGCCACGAGGAGGCCGACCGGAATCTGGGCTGGTGGGGGAGCACTCCTCCACGGGTCGATCTCTACATCGCCACCTACAACGAGGAACTCGAGGTCCTGGAGCGAACGCTCGCCGGCGCGCAGGCCCTGGACTATCCCAACGTGCGCGTCTTCGTTCTCGACGACGGCCGCCGGGAATGGCTGGCCGAAGTATGCCGCCGGTATGGGGCCGAGCACAGGACCCGACCGACGAACGACCATGCGAAGGCGGGGAACATCAACTACACCCTGTTCCAGCGCCTGAAAGACGAGGACGCGCCGGATTTCGTAGCGGTCCTCGACGCCGACTTCGTCCCTCACCGGAATTTCGTCCGCCGCGCCGTCGCCCTGTTTCACGATCCCAAGGTCGGCCTCGTCCAGACGCCGCAGCACTTCTTCAACCCGGACCCGATCCAGCACAATCTGTATATTGCGTCCGCCTATCCGGATGAGCAGCGCTTCTTCTTCGATCATCTCGAACCGGCGCGGGACGCCTGGGGCGTGGCCGTCTGCTGCGGAACCTCCTCGATGGTTCGGGTCTCGGCGCTTCGCGAGATCGGCGGCCTGCCGACGGAGAGCGTGACGGAGGACTTCCTTCTGACCATCCGGCTCGACAGCCACGGTTATCGGACCGTCTATCTCAACGAGCCGCTGACCGAAGGGCTCGCCCCCGAAGGATTGCACGAATACGTCGTGCAGCGCGGGCGCTGGTGCCTGGGAATGATGGAGATCGTCCGCAACGTGTACAATCCCCTCGGGTTCAACAGGCTGCGCTTCATGCAGCGCCTGAGCCTTCTCGACTCGCTGCTGTTCTGGACGACCACGTTTCCGTTCCGCCTGATCGCCCTCGTCTGTCCGCTGCTCTACTGGTTCTTCGGCATCGTCGTCGTCAACGCCTCCGTGCCGGACATCGCGTCCTACTACCTTCCCTACTATGCCGCCGTCCTGGTCTCCCTGAACTGGATTTCGGGCGGCCTGATCTGGCCCGTGCTCAACGATGTATCCCAGCTCATCGCCGCCTGGCCGATCACCCGCGCGGTCGCAATGGGCCTGCTGACTAAGGGACCGCACAAGTTCCGGGTGACCGCAAAGGGCGGCGACAGGACGAAGACGGTGGTGCAATGGCCGATGATGAAGCCGTTCGCCATCCTTTTCGCGCTCACCCTGCTGGGGCTCGTGCTGCCGCTCCTCTTCCCGGACCGGTTCGGCCACGTCGCGAAGGCCGGGGACGGCATCCGGGTCATCCTGTTCTGGACGCTGTACAACCTGCTGGTTCTCGCCATCACCATGCTCGTCTGCGTCGAGCGTCCGCGCGTCAACCGGCCCCAGCGGGAATCCGTCGAGCTGGCCATGCTGTCGGTCGGCACGCAGCGGCTCTCGTCCTGGGTGCTCGAACTGGGCGTCGACCATGCCCGCGTCCGGGGACTGGCGGGGCTGCCCGCGGGGGCATTGGGCACGATCGCTCTGACCGGCGTGGGGGACGTCGCCATTCGCATCGCAGCGGAGACGAAGGACGGCTACCGTCTCTCCCTGCGTCCGACGCCCGAACAGCGCGACGGGATCCTGCGCAAGCTTCACACGGCCGAGGCGAGGCCTGGAGCCGGCCGCGGCGATCTTCCCGAGATGATCCGGGGCTGGATGCGAAGGCTGGTGTCCGGGTAGAGTCCGTCGAGGAGCGTCATGCGCATCGGAATGAAAACGCTTGTATTCCTGATCGGCGCCCTGCTGATGCTCGCGCCGGCCATCGTGGCCGGCGTGATGTTCACGGATGCCATGCAGAGGCGGGCGGAAACCGCGAACGCCGCCCGTCTACGCGTGCTGGGGGAGATCGCCGCCAATCAGCTCAGGATGCAGATGCTTCGCCTCTGGCAGGACGTCGAGAGCATGTCGCGCATCGTCAGCCTGCAGAATTCCGACGAAGTCCGCCGTCAGCTCACCCTGCTCGCCCGTGTCGACCGGCGCTATACCTGGATCGGCGTGGCCGATGTCGAGGGGAAGGTCCTCGCAGCCTCTCGGGGCATGCTCGAGGGTGCGAGCGTTGCCGAAAGGCCGTGGTTCCGGCGGGGGCTGAACGGCCCGGCGGCGACCGACGTGCACGAGGCCGTGCTTCTCGACAAGCTCCTCCCTGCCGTTCCCGAGCCGCGCCGTTTCGTGGATTTCTCGGCGCCGATCAGAAACGGGGAAGGCGCCGTGATCGGCGTCATCGGCGCGCATTTCGACTGGGGACCGATCAAGGACGGGTTTCACGTCTTCCGCGGACAGGGTGTCGATGCTCTTCTGGTCTCGCGGAGCCGGGAAGTTCTGTCCGGCCCTTCCGATCTCGAGGGAACGATCCTGTCCGTGGGTTCGGCGATCGCCGCCGAACAGGGCGCCTCCGTCTCGCTCCGGGAGCGATGGAGTGACGGCAGGGACTACATGACGGTCGTCGTTCCGTTGGCCTGGAAGGACATGCCCGGCTTCGGCTGGAGCGTCATCGTGCGCGCCGATACGGATACGGTGCTCGATCCGACCCGATCCATCGCGCGGGCCTTCTGGAGCCTGCTCGGTGCCGGGGTCCTGGTCGGTCTCGCCCTGCTCTACCTGTTCGCGACCTGGCTGGCCAAACCGCTCCGGCGGCTGGCGACGACGGCGGAGGCGCTCGCCAACGGCCGTTTCGACCAGCCGCCCCACGATGAGACCCGCTACGAGGAGGCCGCCCGCCTGAGCGCCGCACTCGTGCGGCTTCAGACCCACTCGGTCAGACCCTATCAACCCGCGCCGACCAAGACCGGCAGGAAGGCCAGCCCCGGCCCCTGAGTTCGACGTCGGCCGAACCTCGGCAGTCCGGCTTCCATGTCTTCGACGCGGATCGGCGCGGGCGGCGTGCCTCGGCTGCCGCGCGTCTCGACGATGGCCTGCAGGGCGGGTTGCCCGCTCGGATTCGGCGAACGCCGCGGCGAGCCCGGACAGGGCGCGACATGAAATGAACACATTGGACCACTCAGGGAAATCGCACAGCGCCGTTAACCATCTGTTAACCTTGCCGCTGGCTTTGGTGTCCGATGTGGTACAAACGGCGTCGAGAACAGGGCCTGGCAAGGTCTCCACAACCCTGAGAGTTCATCGTGTCTTCTCTTTTCGGTATCGAAGCGTCACGGGCAGCCCAGTACCTCATCGCCTTCGCGATCATCCTCGTACTCGTGGCTCTCTTCGGTTTGGTTCTTCGCAAGCTCACGGGCGGGCGCCTCATGCTCCCCGGGCATGACCGGGGCCGCAGCCGCCAGCCGCGCCTGGGGGTGGTCGACATCTACGATCTCGACCGGCAGCGCCAGCTCATCCTGCTGCGCCGTGACAACGTGGAGCACCTCCTGCTGATCGGCGGCCCCAACGACGTCGTGATCGAAACCAACATCGTGCGCGTCGCCGGCGCGCGGGTGCCCGCTCCCGCCGCCGAGGCGGCGCCCGAGCGTTTCGAGCCGTCCTTCGAGCCCTCCGCGCGCCCGCAGGTGGAGCCGGCCGCGCGGCCCTCCATCGAAACGCAGCTCGCCGCCCAGCTCGGCGCCTTCATCCGTCGTCCTTCGGAGGAATCCGACGCGGACCAGGAACTCGCCCCCGTCGCCTCGGTCGCGGCGCCCGCCCAGGCGCGGCCGGAGCCCGTTCTCAAGCCCGATCACGTGACCGTCACGGCCGCGCCCGCTGTCGAGCCGCTGCGGCCGCACGAGCCTCCGCCCGCGAGCTTCCTGCGCGCACCGGCAACGCCGGAGCCCGCGGCGCCCGCCCTCCGTCCGGAGCCGCCCAGGCCGGAGCCCCGCCCGGCCGTCGCGCCGACCCCGTTCCAGTCCCGCCCCACCCCGGTTCCGCCGCCTCCTCCGCCCGCGCCCGAGGTGGTGCGTCCGCCCCAGCCGGCTCCCGCCGAAGCGAAGGCTCCCGACGCGGCCATCCTTTCCGACATGGCGAAGCAGCTCGAAGAGGCCCTGAAGCGCCCGGCCCAGCCCGTTCCCCCGCCGCATCGCGAGCCGGTTCCCGCGGAGCCGGAAGCGGAGCCCGCCGACATGGACGAGGACGAGCTGCTGGTGCCCGAGGCCCGGGACGGGCGCGAGGAGCCGGTGCCGGCGCCCGCTCAGCGGAGCGAACCGCCGCGGCCCGCGCCCGAGCCCGTGCGTCCGGCCGCCGCAGCCCCGCAGCCTCCGGCACCGCCGCCCGGCCCCGCGCCGGCCGCCGTCGCCCCGGCCCAGCCGCAGCCCGCTTCCGCTCCGAAGGTGACCGACCCCTTCTCGGTCGAGGAGATCGAGGCCGAGTTCGCCCGGCTCCTGGGCCGCCCCCGCGAACCGGGCGGCAAGAGCTGAAGACGGGAGCACGTCCCGGCTCCGCCCGGCACGAGCGACCAAACGAAAAGGGCTCCGTTTCCGGAGCCCTTTTCGTTGTGCGTCAATCGTCCCGGTAGACCCGCTCGTTGCGCTCGTGGCGCTCCTGCGCCTCCAGCGACAGGGTGGCGATGGGGCGGGCCTCGAGGCGCTTCAGGGAGATGGGATCCCCGGTCTCCTCGCAATACCCGTAGGTGCCATCCTCGATCCGGGCGAGCGCGGCATCGATCTTGGCGATCAGCTTCCGCTGCCGGTCGCGCGCCCGCAGCTCGATGGCGCGGTCCGTTTCGGAAGAGGCGCGGTCCGCGAGATCGGGATGGTTCTCGTTCTCGCTCTGGAGGGCGGCCAGGGTCTCCTGGGCTTCCTTCAGAATCTCCCCCTTCCACCGAATGAGCTTGCGTCTGAAATATTCCCGCTGGCGTTCGTTCATGAAGGGTTCGTCCTCGGACGGTCGATAACCCTCATCGATTACGGTGCTCGTCATTGTCGGCCGTTGATCCCCGATAGACTGTGGCGCCCCTATATCGCCAAGCGCGCCCCGGTACAACGCGCAAGAACGTCATCGATTTGTCTAAGACGCCGCAGGGCCCGCCCCGCCCCTCCCCCAAAAGGATAGGAAAACCGGCCAGTTCCGGATTCCCGGAACTCAGCGCAGGCGCTCCAGCGCCTTGGCGATATCGTTCTCGATGGCCATGGCGATGGGCTGCCGGTAATGGCTCAGGTCGAAGAAATAGTCGGGATTGCGGTTCTCGGGCCGGTCGATTCGCCAGTCCACCACCGCGCTCCTCGGGTGCCCGGCGACGGCCGCCTTCATGGCCGCCTTGCAGGCCCGGTCCTGATAATCCTCCTCCGTCCCGGGGGGCGGGAGGTAGCTCTTGTAGCGGGCGGGATGGACCAGGATCAGCGCGGTCTCGGGCGGCAGGGAATCGGCGAGCGCCTTCAGCCTGTCCGCCACCGGGAACCGGCGCTGCCCCTCCTTGGGATCGCGCTCGAAGGTGGGCTCGCTGGCGTAATAGGGCTTCTCCAGGCGCGCCCTGACCTCGGGACGGGTGTCATAGCCGAGGTTGAGGTAATTGGGCTCGTAGTCCCAGTACCCGTCGGGGCGCGCCCGCTCCGGGTTCTTGCCGAACACGTAGCCGAGCCGGCGCGGCAGCTCCTCGAGGATGTCGTAGCGCATCAGGCCCTTGGCGTATTCCAGCGGGCTGTCGGAATAGAGCCAGAACGGGAAGGGCCGGAAGTTCGGCATGGCCGGGTCGGACGTGCACCAGGTCTCGTCCGCATCGAGCACGAGCGCCTTCACCGGCCCCTTCCGGTGCCTGAGGAACCACTCGACGAGGGTGAAATGCTCTTTCGGTCCGGTGGCGGGGACCGCGAGTTGCAGGAAGTTGAAGCCGGTCCGCTTGTTCAGCCTCTCGGGGGAGAGGAGCTGAATCTGGGAATTGCCGAAGATCGCCGCGTCGAAGGCTGGATCGCGCCCCCGGCTGGCATTGGCCGTGCGCGGCCCCTGGGGCCGCACCCCCGGCCGCTCGAAGAGCCCGGAGCGCCCCGTATCGTAGGGGTCGATGATGTAGGCGGCGGCGAGAATCCCCAGAACGCCGGCGAGCGTCACGCCGACGAGGAAGAGGGAGAAGCGCCGCCAGGCTGCCGCGCCCGACGCCTCGGCCGGGGCCTCAGAACTGGAAGTAGATGAATTCATAGTTCACGTCGTCGCCGATCTTGAACAAGACGATCACGAAGAGGAGCGCGAAGGCGAGCGCGATCCAGCGCCGCGGCGGCAGCTTGTGGACCAGGGTCCAGGCCGTCGGCCCGATCAGGGCGAAGGCCGCCCCCACGGCGATGGCGCGCCATTTCATGGCCGCGCCCTCCGCGCCGAAGCCGAACATGGCCTGATAGATCCGCCAGGCGGCCTCGAAGCTCTGGGCCCGGAACACGATGATGGTCAGCACGAAGAAGCTGAACATGCAGAACCAGCCGAGGATCTTCGGCATGGAGTAGCCGGCCTTGCGCCATAGGGTGTTGGCGGCGAGCCCCACCCCGTGGAGGAAGCCCCAGACCACGTAGGTGAGCCCCGCCCCGTGCCAGAGGCCGCCGAGGGTCATGGTGGCGGTGAGCGCGCCGATCTGCACCGCCAGGCCTTTCCGGCTGCCGCCCATGGCGATGTAGAGATAATCCCGGAGGAAGCGCGACAGGGTCATGTGCCAGCGCCGCCAGAAGTCCTGCAGGGACACGGCGCGGTAGGGCGAATCGAAGTTCTGCGGCAGCACGATGCCGAACAGCAGGCCGAGCCCCAGGGCCATGTCCGTGTAGCCTGAGAAGTCGAAATAGACCTGGAAGGTGAAGCCGAGCGCCGCCTGCCAGGCCTCGCCCATGCTGATCGCGTGCCCCGCGGTGGCGGCCTGATAGACCGGGTTGGCGTACTCGGCCAGTTGGTCGCCGAGGAAAACCTTCTTCGCCAGGCCGATGACGAGGAGCATCAGGCCGCGGGCGAAACGCTCCGCCGCGTCGGGCCGGGCATAGGGGCGCTCCTCGAACTGGTGCATGATCTCGCTCCAGCGCACCAGGGGGCCGGCGAGGACCTGCGGGAAGAAGGCGATGTAGAGCCCGTAGCGGACCAGGTCGAAGCGCGGCGCCCTCCCCGCCTTCAGGTCCGTCAGGTACATGATGTGGTGGAAGGTGAAGAACGAGATGCCGAGCGGCAGGGCGATGTCGTAGTGCGGCGTCGAGACGCCCGGGATCATGTTCGCGAGATCCGCGAAGAAGTTGAAATACTTGAAGATCGCCAGGACCACGAGGTTTCCGGCGATGGCGAGCGGGATCAGGGTGTCCCGGCCCGAGCGGATGAAGGCGCGGGCGATCAGCCAGTTCACCAGGATCGAGACGATCAGCAGGGGCGCAAAGCGCCAGTCCCAGTACCCGTAGAAGAAGAGCGAGAGAAGGAGCAACACCGGCAGGCGCCATTCCGGCCGGAAGCGGTCCACGAGCCAGTGCACCAAAAGCGCAACGGGAAGGAAGGCAAAGAGGAAGACGAACGAATTGAAGAGCATCGCAATCGGAACGGGTCGGACGGCGCGCCATGCTCCCTTCCGCGCCAGAAGGCGCGTTCTTGTGCGGGAATGCGCGGCCCACGTCAACTTTCGAGAGGATGCAACATCCGCGCACCTTCCCGCACCGGAGGGGAGCCCGCGCGGGAATCCCGCGGCCATGAGGCGGGGCAGGCGCCTCGCGAGCGCGCCGGGAAGAGCGTCTTCCCTTGCGTCATTCCGTCCCGGCCTGCCGACCTCGCCCGGCCCGGAAGGGGCCAAGATCCCCGCCCGTGGCGGTCCGCATCTTTCTCTTGCCGCGACAACGGCTTATTGTTTCAATGGATGGAAAAGGCGGTCCCGGGTCCGGACTGCCTGTAAGGGGACCGGCGGTGATCAGGCACGATGCCGCGGACGCTAAATCCTTGGTACAGTCGGCCTTGGCCGAGCATCGGCTGCACGCCTACCACCAGCCCAACGTGGTCCTTGGCGACAACGGACTCTTTGCCTCCGAGGTCCTGACGCGCATCCATTCGCCCTCGGACGGGGTGGAGCCCATCGACCTGGAGAAGCAGCTCTTCCTTTTCGACGACGCCGCCGCGTTGGTCGACGGCGAAATCCTCCAGCAGTCGCTCGACCATCTCGCCCGGCTGCACGGCCTCGGCATGGAGCGGCTGCAGGTCTCGGTGAACGTTTCCGCGGCATCGCTGTGCCGGAGGACCTATGCGGAGCAGCTCACGGCCGCCCTCGCGGCGAAGGGAATCAGCCCTTCGAGCGTCACGATCGAGATCGTCGAGACGGTCAATGTGGAGGCCCATCGCAAGGCGATCTGGGACCTTCACGACATCGGGGTCCGGATCGCGCTGGACGATTTCGGGACGGGCTACGCAAACCTGTTCCACCTGAAGCGCCTGCCGGTCGACTTCGTCAAGATAGACCGGCGATTCATCTCCCGAATCTGTTCGGATTCCTCGGACAGGGCGATCATCGACGCCCTCATCGGCCTCACCAAGACTCTCGGCATCCAGAGCATCGCGGAGGGCATCGAGACCGCCGAGCAGGCGGCCCTGCTCAGGGACATGGGGTGCGACATCGGGCAAGGGTACTTCTTCGGCAAGGCGATGCCGTTCGAGGCATGGCGCGACCTCGTCGCGACCTGGAACCCCCTGCGTTTCAAGGAATCTCCGTAGCGGAACAGGCCGAGGCGCAACGGCCGCGGGCGGGCCGGTCAGGCCGCGGAAGCCTCGGCGCGGCCGATCAGTTCGCCGGCCACGTCGCCGATCTTGGGCGCCTCCTCGCGGATGAAGGGAAGCGGGCGGCAGACCGAGAGCGCGGCGAGGCCGAAGCGGGCGGTCATCAGGCCGTTCAGGACCCCCTCCCCCAGCTTGGCGGAGATGCGCGCTGCAAGGCCGAGGCCGAGGACCTGCTGCAGGAGGCTGTCGCCGACCGCCATGCCGCCGGTCACGGCGAGGTGGTTGAACGCCGCCTTGGCGAGGCGCAGGAAGCCGAAGAGGCCGGGACGCCCCCCATAGATCCGGGCGAGCGTCCGCAGCAGGCGGACGGCGGCGAAGATGACGAAGGCCACGTCGACGATGGCGCGGGGACTCACCGCGGTGACGAGGGAAACCTGCTTCGCCGCCCCCGCGATGGCCCGCTTCGCCTGGGCATCGAGGGGGGCGAGCAGCTCCCGCTCGGCCATGGCGAGACGGTCGTCCGCGTCGATGATCTCCTCCATCGCGTTCATGAGGCGGGCGCTTCCCCGGACGGCGCTCGCCCGGCCGCCGTAGAGGTTCAGCAGCTCCGACACGATGGCCTTGGCCCCCTTGTGATCCTTCACCGCGAGGGCGTCGACCGCGGCCTCCCGCAGGCGCTCGATGGTCTGCTCGCGCCAGATCCCTCTCACCTCCCGGCCGATGAAGGCGAGGAAGGCGAGCGCGGCGACGGCGGCGAGGCCGAGGGCGACCCAACCGAGCCAGGGCGCGACCGCATAGAGATCGACGATGAGCTTCTCGACCGCGAGGCCGAGGGCGAGCACGATCAGGCCCGTCAGGGCCGAGAGCAGGATGCCGAGCCAGGGCGCCCGGCGCCTCTCCGCCACGGGGACGGCAGCGCCCTCGGCGGCCTCGATGGCATCGAAGGGCTCCTCGGTCACGACCACCGAGCCGTCGGCGAGGCTCGGATCGTCGAAGCGGAAGGCGCGGGGCTGGCGGCTCATGCGAAGCGGTCTCCGAGCAGGAATTCAAGAGCGCGGTCGAGGCGGATATGAGGCAGTTTCGCCATGCGTCCGGCCGCATCGACGGGCAGCTTCGGCGGCCTGAACCGGGGGAACCGGAGCGAGCCCGGCGGCACCGCCCCCTGGAACACGGCCTCCGCCGTCTCGGGCAGCTCGCCGGGAAAGATCGCGGCCTCCGTCTCTCCGTCGAAGATCTCGTCCCCCACGCGCTCGCCGGCCTCGGGCACGCCGGCGACGGCGCGCAGGGTCTCGCGGCCTTCGCGGATCGTCGTCTCGCGGGTGGCGCGGACGGAGGCGAGAGCGACCGTCCCGACCCGTGCGCCCGCCGCCTCGGTCCGCCGGGCGGCGCGGCCGACGAGAAGCCGCAGGATGGCATCGAGGCGGTCGTGGTCCGTATGGTGGATGTGGTCGGCCTTGGTGGCGGCGAAGAGCACCCGGTCCGCCCGCGGCGAGAAGAGCCGGGAGAGGAAGGTGTTGCGGCCGATCCTGAAGGCCAGGAGGACCTGATCGAGCGCGTCCTCCAGTTCCGCGAGCGCGACCGGGCCCGCGTCGATGGCGGCGAGCACGTCGACGAGCACGATCTGCCGATCGATGCGCTGGAAGTGCTCGCGGAAGAACGGCCTCACCACATGGGTCTTGTAGGCCTCGAAGCGCCGCTCCATGAGGGCGGCGAAACTGCCCGACGCGATGGACCGTCCCGCAGGAAGATCGAGCGGCGCGAAGGTCAGCGCGGGAGAACCCGCCAGGTCTCCCGGCATGAGGAAGCGGCCGGGCGGCGTGGTCGCGACGGCCTCCTCGCTGGAGCGAAGGGCGAGGAGATAGGCCTTGAACGCCTCGCTCGCCCTGGCGGCCAGCATCTCGTCGGGGGGACCGGACGGGTCGAGGCCGGCGAGCGCCGCGTGCCAGGGCGCGGCAATGGCGGCGCGGTCGCGACGGCGGCTCGCCTCGACGGTCTGGCGGGACCATTGCGCATAGTCGGCCTCGATCAGCGCCAGGTCGAGCAGCCACTCGCCCGGATAGTCCACGATGTCGAGGGCAAGCGAGGCCGGCCCGCTCCGCCAGCCCGACCGGCGCTCGTATTCGATGTCGACCCGCAGCTCGCTGATGCGGCTGGTGGATTGCGGCCAGCGGCGCTCGCCGGCAAGCGCCGCCATGTGCTCCTCGAACGGGAAACGGGGAACCGCGTCGTCCGGCTGGTGCGCGAGATGGGCCCGCCTGATGCGCCCCTCGGCGGAAGCCCTGAAGGCCGGGAGGCCGGTGCCCCGGGTGAGATGGTGCACGAGGGCCGTGGTGAAGACGGTCTTGCCGGAGCGGGCGAGGCCCGTGACCCCGAGGCGGAGCGAAGGCTGAACGAGCTGGCCCGAAGCCTCCCAAAGGGACTGCGCCGCCGATCCGGCGCGGGAGGCGATGTTGGTAAGCACTGACACGAAGGCCCCGAACTTTGCTTTGGACGCCTATGAGATGGGCCCTGCCCCACCGAATGCAAAGCGAGCCCGGCATTTTTTCCCGCCAGGCCGGCGGCCGGGGTCCATGCCATCCCGGCGACGGCACCCATGAAAAACGGGTCCACGGCATGCCGTGGACCCGCGGAAAGAGGAAATCCGTTCGCCGCGCGAGGCGCTCAGGCGGCCCGGCTCACGCTCTTGTCGTGGGCGAAGGCCCAGTAGAGCTCGCGGGCCCTGCGGTAGAAGGTGCCGGGCTGGAGATCGCGGTCGTCGATGCGCAGGACCGGCATGACCTTCGAGTAGTTGCCGGAGATGAAGATCTCGTCCGCATCCGCGAAATCCTCGTAGCGCAGGTGCGTCTCGACCACGGTGGCCCCGTCGTCGCGCAGGAGCTGGATCACCCGCTGGCGGGTAATGCCGTTCAGGAACGTGCCGTTCGGAGCGGGCGTGTAGACTACCCCGTCCTTGGCCATGAATACGTTGGAGGTGCCGGTCTCGGCCACGTAGCCGAGGGCGTCGCAGACGAGGGCGTTGTCGAAGCCCTTCGCCCTGGCCTCGCGGATGACGCGGGCATTGTTGGGATAGAGGCAGCCGGCCTTGGAGTCGGTCGGCATCGATTCGAGGGTCGGGCGGCGGAAGCTCGACTTCATGACCGAGAGGCCGCCCGGCACCGGCATCGGCGCCTCGAAGAGGGACAGGCAGAACTGGGTCGATTCCGGATCCGGCGCGATGGTGGCCAAGCCTTCCGCCTCGCCCCAGTACATGGGCTTCACGTAGAGGGCGGTTCCCGGAGCGAATTTCCTGACGCCTTCGCGCACCAGCTCCTCGATCGCCTTGGGGTCCATGGTCGGCTTGAGGCCGATGGTCGTCGCGGAGCGGTTCACGCGCTCGCAGTGCCGGTCGAGGTCGGGCGCCACGCCTTCGAAGACGCGCGCGCCGTCGAACACCGACGAGCCGAGCCAGGAGACGTGGGAGCGGGGGCCGATCAGGGGCGGGTTGCCCTCATGCCAGGCGCCGTTGAACCAGTTCCATGTCTGCGAGTACCAGGCCACGTGACTCAATCCCTCAAGGTCAATGCTGCTGCCCTATCGAATCCCCTCGCGGCGTGAGCGTCAATCGCTCGTTGCCGGCAAAACATGAAGACTTGTGATGGAACGCATGACCCTTCCTGATCCATTGCAAGATCGCGGCTCGGGTGAGAAGCTTCGCCATGGCTGTCTCCGATCTTTTCGCCGGCGCGAAGGCCGTCGTCTTCGATGCCTACGGCACTCTGTTCGACGTCCATTCCGCCGTCGCGCGCCATGCCGCCGCCATCGGTCCCGACGCGGCGCGGTTCTCGGATGTCTGGCGTGCGAAGCAGCTGGAATATTCCTGGGTCCTGTCCCTGGCGGGCCGCTACGAGCCGTTCTGGGCACTGACCGAGCAGGCCCTCGATCATGCCTTCGCGCGGTTCCCGCAGGTGGACCGGGCGGTGAGGCCCGGGTTGCTGGAGGCCTACCGCAGCCTCGACGCTTACGCAGACGCCGCCCCCGCTCTCGATGCCCTGCGTGCCCGCGGCCTGCGCACCGCCATCCTCTCCAACGGCGACCCGGCCATGCTGGAAGCCGCCGTCGCCTCGGCGGGCCTCGACGAGCACCTCGATGCGGTGCTCTCGGTCGATGCGGCGAAAGTGTTCAAGACCCACCCGCACGCATACGGGATCGCGCTTGCGGCCTTGTCGGTCGCGGCGGAGGACGTGGTGTTCGTCTCCTCGAACCGCTGGGACATCGCCGGCGCGACGGCCTTCGGCTTCCGCACGGCCTGGATCAACCGCGCCGGTCTGCCGGACGAGTATGCGGAGCTCGCGCCCCATGCGGTGGCGGGATCGCTCCGGGACCTGCTGTAGGCGCCACCCCAGGGCGGCGCGCGCCTCCCGCGTCGTCCCGGGCCCGCGAAGCGGAACCCGGGCTCCATAAACGCGGAGGGAGCAGGATCAAGTGCAGCGGCAGCGGCCGATCCTGGTCCTGACACGCCGATGCTCATGGCGTCCGGGCGCGCCTGCGGCGCCCCGGAACGACGATGGGAGTGTCGCGGCGGTGAGCACTATACCCGCGCCTTACTTCGCGAGCGCGGCGAGAATCCGCGCCCAGGAGCGGGTGCCCTTGTGGAAGCTCTTGAGGTCGTACTTCTCGTTCGGCGAGTGGATGCGGTCGTCGTCGAGGCCGTAGCCGACGAAGAGCGTGTCGAGTCCGAGGGTGCGCTTGAAGTCGCCGCCCACAGGAATGGAGCCGCCCATGCCGATGACGATGGGATCGACTCCCCATTCGTCGTGCAGGGCGCCCTTCGCAGCGGTGAGCGCCGGGAAGTCGTGCGGCAGGGAGAGCGCGCGCGAGCCCTTGTGGTGGATGAACTCCACGGAGCAGTCGGCCGGGATGCGCTCGCGCACGAAGGCCTGGAAGCTGGCGGCGATCTTCTCCGGATCCTGGTCGCCCACGAGGCGGAACGAGACCTTGCAGCGGGCCTCCGAGGCGATCACGGTCTTGGTGCCCTCGCCCGTGTAGCCGCCGATGATGCCGTTCACGTCGCAGGTGGGGCGGGACTGGATCTGCTCGAGGAGCAGGCGTCCCTTCTCGCCCGCGGAATGCTTGAGCCCGACCTGTCCGAGGAACTCCTCCTCGGTGAGGTTGAGCTTCTTCCACTGCTCGAGCACCTGCGTCGGCGTCTCGTGCACGCCCTCATAGAAGCCCGGTATCGTGATGCGGCCGTTCTCGTCGTGGATCGCGGCGATGATCTTCGAAAGAACGTGGATCGGGTTCTGCGCGGCGCCGCCGAAGGTGCCGGAATGCAGGTCGCGATCCGCGCAACGCACGATCACCTCCTCGTAGACCATGCCGCGCAGGGACGAGGTGATGGCGGGCGTGTTCTGGTCCCACATGCCCGTGTCGCAGACGAGCGCCACGTCGGCCTTCAGCTCGTCCTTGTTGGCCTCGATGAACTCGGGAAGGAACTTCGAGCCGTCCTCCTCGGCGCCCTCGACCAGGAAGGTGATGTCGATGGGAAGAGAACCCGTCACGGCCTTCCAGGCGCGGCAAGCCTCGACGAAGGTGAGCACCTGCCCCTTGTCGTCGGAGGAGCCGCGGGCGCTGATGGCCTTGCGCCCGTCGGGCAGGGTGATCATGCGCGGCTCGAAGGGCGGCCGCTCCCACAGATCGAGCGGATCGACCGGCTGCACGTCGTAATGGCCGTAGAAGAGCACGTGCGGCTTCTTCCCGCCCTTCGCGTGGCCGACGACCGCCGGATGCCCGCCCGTTTCGCGCAGGGACGCGTCGACCCCGAGCCCCTTCAGCTCGTCCACGAGCCACTGCCCGGCCTTGCGGCAATGCTCCTTGTAGGCGGGATCGGTCGAGATCGACGGGATCGTCAGCCACTGGAAGAGGCGCTCCAGGGAGGAATCGAGATCGGCGTCGATCTTGGCGAGGACTTGGTCGAGCTGGGACATGGCTTCTTCGCTGCTTGTATCGAATCGAGGCGCGTCACGGTGCGCCTAACGCCGCGGCACGGCAAGGGGGTGCGCGACCGTCCTTCCGGGCCACGCCGCCGTGTCATTCCGGGGCGAGCGAAGCGAGAGCCCGGAATCCATGGCCGCCGACGGCGGCAGGCGAAGCATGCCGGCCGTCGCAGTTTCCATCCCAAGGCTCTGGCGCGTATGGGTTCCGGGCCCAGCGCGCCGCGCCGTCCCGAAAGGACGGGGAGCGGGGGAAACTACCGCCGCAGCAAGCCGCCCAGCGTCCCGCGCACGATGGCGCGGCCGATGGAGCTGCCCTGGCGGCCGCCGAGGGTCTTGCCGATCTCGGCGGCGATGTTGCCGACCGTCTGGTTCACGATGGTGCGCGTCACCTCGCGGGTGACCCGCTGCCCGACCGTGAGCGTTCCCTTGCGCTGGCCCGTGGTGCCGAAGAGGCTGCCGAGCATGTCGAGGATGCCGCCGCCTCCCTGGGCGGCCTGGGCATCGGCGGTCGCCTTCTCGGCACGCTTCGCGAGCATCTCGTAGGCGGATTCGGAATCGATGGGCTGATCGTATTTTCCGCGCAGGACGCTCGATGCGACGATCTGCTGGCGCTGCGAGGGATCGATGGGGCCGACCTGCGCCATGGGCGGCGCGATGAGCGTGCGCTCCACCATGGACGGCGTGCCCTTGCCCTCCAGGGTCGAGACCAGCGCCTCGCCGACGCCGAGTTCGGTGATCGCCTTCTCCGTGTCGAAGGCCGGGTTCTGCCGGAAGGTCTGCGCCGCCACGCGCACGGCCTTCTGCTCCCGGGGCGTGTAGGCGCGAAGCGCATGCTGGACCCGGTTGCCGAGCTGGGCGAGCACGGTCTCCGGAATGTCCGCCGGGTTCTGCGTCACGAAATAGACGCCGACGCCCTTCGAGCGGATGAGGCGCACGACCCGCTCCACGGTCTCGATAAGGGGCTTCGGCGCGTCGCCGAAGAGCAGGTGCGCCTCGTCGAAGAAGAACACCAACTTGGGCTGGTCGAGGTCGCCGACCTCGGGCAGTTCCTCGAACAGCTCGGACATGAGCCACAGCAGGAAGGTGGCGTAGAGCCGCGGGTTGGCCATCAGCTTGTCGGCGGCGAGGATGTTGACGATGCCGCGCCCGTCCCTGTCGGTGCGCATCAGGTCCTTGATGTCGAGCGCCGGCTCGCCGAGGAACTCGTTCCCCTTCTGGTTCTCCAGTACGAGAAGCTGGCGCTGGATCGTGCCGATGGTCGCCTTCGAGACATTGCCGTAGGTGGTGGTCAGCTCCTGCGCATTGTCGGCGACGAGCTGCAGCAGGGCGCGCAGGTCCTTCAGGTCGAGGAGCAGGAGGCCCTGCTCGTCGGCGATCCGGAAAGCGATGTTGAGAACGCCCTCCTGCGTGTCGTTGAGGTCGAGCAGGCGCGAGAGGAGAAGCGGTCCCATCTCGGAGACCGTCGCGCGGATCCGGTGGCCCTGCTCGCCGAACAGGTCCCAGAACACCACCGGGAAGCGGTCGGGCCCGTAGTCGATGCCGATGTCCTTTGCGCGCTTGACGAAGGCGTCCTTGGCGTTGCCCTCCGCAGCGATGCCGGAGAGATCGCCCTTGATGTCGGAGGCGAAGACCGGAACGCCGGCCTGGGAGAATCCCTCCGCGAGGACCTGCAGAGTCACGGTCTTCCCCGTTCCCGTCGCACCCGTGATCAGGCCGTGCCGATTGGCGAGCGCCAGATCGAGATATTCCGGCTTGGTGCTTCGTCCGATGAAGATCTTGCCGTCCTGCAGCATCACGGTCCTCCAAATGTCTCTTCAGTCTAGGGAATTCGTTTCGCCCTTTCCACTGCCCGCCTTGATTTCCCGACCGGCAGGCGCGAATTATCCGCTCCGACCTTACTCAAGGAGATTCTCATGGAAGAGCTCATCGCCCGCGTCACCGAGAAAACGGGCCTGGAGGCCTCCGTCGCCAGGAAGGCCATTGGGCTCATCTTGGCCTTCCTCCGCAAGGAAGGCCCGGCGAACGAGGTGAACCAGCTCATCGCGGCCCTGCCCGGCGCGGAGGAGGCGATCGCCCAGGCCGGCGGCGGTGGGGGCGGCCTCATGGGCATGATGGGCGCCATGGGCGGCGGCGTGATGGCCCTCGGCGGCCAGCTCATGAGTGCCGGCGTCTCCATGGGCCAGATGCAGCCCCTCGGCCGGGAGCTCTTCGCCTACGGTCGCGAGAAGGCGGGCGAGGACGTGATGGGCCCCATCGTCGGCGCGGTTCCGGGGCTCTCGCAGTTCGTGTAGCCGGACCGTTCGACGCGGACGCGAAAGGCGGCCGTCCCCGCGAGGACGGCCGCCTTTCCTTTTCCATCAACGGTCCGGCCGTTCAGGCCGCTTCCTTGAGGAGCCCCTCGGCGGACATGGCCTGCCGAACGGCGGGACGTGCCGCGACCCGGTCCATGTAGGCGCGAAGGTTCGCATAGGGCTTCAGGTCCACGTTCAGCAGGTTCGACCAGTTCACGATGGTGAAGGCATAGGCGTCGGCCACGGTGAAACGGTCCCCCGTGAGGTAGTCGCGCCCCGAGAGCTCCTCGTCGAGGATGGCGAAACGGGCCGCGAGCCGCTCGCGAACCGTCTTCTTCGTGCCCTCCTCCGTCTCGGGGTGCCAGAGCCAGGGGCTGAACGACTTGTGCAGCTCCGTGGCGACGAAGTTGAGCCATTCCTGCACGCGGACCCGCTCGAGGCTGCCGGGCGCAGGCAGGAGGTCGCGGTCGCCGGCCTTGTCGGCCAGCCATTGCAGTATGACCGCCGCCTCCGTCAGCCGCTCTCCGCTGTCGAGCTCGAGCACGGGAACGACGTTCTTGCGGTTGACGCTCGTGAGGGGTTCGCCGGTTTCCAGCCGGTGCTTGAGGAGGTCGACCTTGACCAGATCGAACCTGATCCCCGCCTCGCGGGCCGCGATGTGGACGGCGAGGGAGCAGGCTGCGGGACTGTAGTAGAGCTTCATGGGGTCTTCCTTTCCGTTCGGCCGCCGAAGCGGCAGTGAGGGAGGGATACGACTTGCATCGACGCAGATCCATTTGTGTGTTCGTCATCACGACTTGCAGCAACGCAAGCGGTCGGTTATCCTGCTCCCATGGACGACTGGAACGACCTGCGCCTCGTGCTCGCCATCGCCCGCAACGGGAACCTGACCGGGGCGGCGAAGGAGCTCGCGGTCAATCACTCGACCGCCTTCCGCCGGCTCGGCGCGCTGGAGGAGACCCTCGGCGTCAGGCTCTTCGAGCGCCTGCCGGGGGGCATCTACGCACCGACCCAGGCCGGCGAGCGCATGGCGGCGACGGCGGAGCGGATCGAGACGGAGACCGCCGCCCTGGACCGGGAGATCGTCGGGCGGGACCGGAGTCTCACGGGCCGTCTGCGGGTGACCTCGTCGGAGACCCTGGCCTACCGGCTCCTGACGGCGCAGATCGCCCGCTTCCGGCAGGTTCACCCGGGCATCGTCGTCGAACTCGTCATCGACAACCGCATCCTCAGCCTGTCCCGCCGCGAAGCCGACATCGCCCTGCGCGTCTCGCGGCCCCGCGAGGGGGACCTGCATGGCCGCAAGCTGTCGGACGTGGCCTGGACAGCCTACGGTTCGAAAGGCCTCGTCGAAGGGGGTGCGCCGGTCCGGAGCCCGGCCGATCTCGCCGCCTTTCCGGTAATCGGCTGGGAGGAAGGCGCCCGCGGCATCAACGCCGCCGACTGGCTCGCCGAGCACGTCCCTCCGTCGGCCTTCGCATACCGGACCAACAGCATCGTCAACCAGTTGGTCGCGGCCAAGGCGGGGATCGGCGCGGCCGTCCTGCCCTGCTACCTGGGAGATGCCGAGCCGGACCTGATCCGCCTCGTCCCCGAGCCCATTCCCGAACTCGGCCGGGAGCTGTGGATCGTGACCCATGCGGACCTGCGCCGCACCGGACGCGTGCGGGCCTTTCTCGACGTGGTCGGCGAGGGGCTTGCGGCCGAGCGCCCTCTCCTGACCGGCCTCCGGCCCGCATCATGACGACGAAATGCCGAGCCCTTGCGGGCTTTGGTTCCACGGTCGAACCGGCTACAAGGCCGACAGCAGCTTTCGCACGGGACGTTTGCCATGGACGATCTTGCCCTCGCCGCCGAATTTCCCACCTCCTCCCGCGAGCAATGGCTCAGGCTGGTCGAAGGCGTGCTGAAGGGGGCGGATTTCGAGAGGAAGCTCGTCTCCCGAACCTACGAGGGGCTCGCCATCCAGCCCCTCTACCCGAAGGCGGAAGGCACCTCCCCCATCGCCCGCGCCGAGCCGGGCCCCTGGCGGATCGCCCAGCGGATGGACCATCCCGACCTCGAGGCGGCGAACGCCCTCGCCCTGGCGGATCTGGAAGGCGGGGCGGATTCCCTCGCCCTCGTCACCCGGAAGGCCCCCTCCGCGCGGGGCTTCGGCCTCGCCGCCGAGACGGTGGACGAGCTGGACCGGGTCCTCGCGGGCGTGATGCTCGACCTCGTCCATGTCCGTCTCGATGCGGGCGGGCGCGGGCGGATCGTGGCGGGGCACTTCGCCACCCTCGCGGAGCGGCGTGGGCACGCCCTGTCGCAGATCTCCGCCGATCTCGGGCTCGATCCCATCGGCGCCATGGCCGCGCTCGGCGTCCTCTCCGCCCCCTGGCCGGTGGTGGCGGGCCGCCTCGGCGAGACCCTGGCGGACCTCACGGAGCGCGGCTTCGCGGGGCGGACGGCGCTGGCCGACGGGCGGCCCTATCATGAAGCGGGCGCCGGAGAGGCGCAGGAGCTGGCCGCGGTGCTCGCCACCGGCGTCGCCTACCTGCGCGCGCTCGAGCATTACGGCCATTCCCTCGAGGCGGCACGGGACGCCCTCTCCTTCCTCCTGGTGGCCGACGCGGACGAGTTCCTGACGGTCGCCAAGTTCCGCGCCCTTCGCCGCCTCTGGGCCCGCGTGGAGCAGATGTCCGACCTCGTCCCCAAGCCGATCCGCCTCCATGCGGAAACCGCCTGGCGCATGACGACGCGGCGGGACCCGTGGGTGAACATGCTGCGCGGGACCATCGCCGCCTTCTCGGCCGGCATCGGCGGCGCGGATTCCATCTGCGCCCTGCCCTTCACGGCGGCCCTCGGCCTGCCTGACGCCTTCGCGCGCCGGATCGCCCGCAACACGCAGCTGATCCTGCTCCACGAATCCAACCTCTGGCGGGTGGCGGACCCCGCCGCCGGCGCGGGCGGCTTCGAGGCGCTGACGGACGCGCTTTGCGAAAAGGCCTGGTCCCTCTTCCAGGAGATCGAGCGCGACGGCGGCATCGTGGAGAGCCTCATGCGCGGCACGCTCCAGGCCCGCATCGCCGAGACCCGCGCCCGCCGCGAGCGCGCCGTGGCGACCCGCAGGGAGCCGATCACCGGAACGAGCGAGTTCCCCAATCTGGGCGAGGCCGAGGTGGCGGTCCTTCTCCCTTCGCCAGCCGCGGGCGCAGCCGCGCAGGGCGGCAACGCCGCGCCCGCCGAGGCCGTCCACATCGCGCCGCTTCCCAGTCTCCGCACGGCGGAGCCCTTCGAGCGTCTGCGCGACCGCTCGGATGCCCTGCTGGCCAAGACCGGCACGCGACCGAAGGTCTTTCTCGCCAATCTCGGCCCGCTCGCGTCGTTCACCGCGCGGGCGACCTTTGCCAAGAACTTCTTCGAGGCGGGTGGAATCGAGGCCGTCTCCAACGACGGCTTCGCGGACCTAGGCGCGCTTCTCGAAGCGGCGTCCGCCAGCAGGGCCCGGCTCGTCTGCATCTGCTCCTCGGACGAGATCTACCAGGAACAGGCCGTCGGCGCCGCGAAAGCCCTGCGCGGCGCAGGTTTCGGCCCCATCTACCTGGCAGGCCGCCCGGCAGGCCTGGAGCAGGACCTCCGGGAAGCCGGCGTCGCGGACTTCATCTTCCTCGGATGCGACGTTCTGAGCGTCCTCGCCGAAGCCCTGGACCGCGCAGGCGCCTGAAGGCCGGCGGCTGGGGAACCCGGGTCTCGGCGGCGTCAAAGGCGTGCATGTCCGGGGTCCGGGCGCGCAGAGCGCGAAAAGGTAGCCCCCACACGGAGAGACGTCTAAAATCTCCCCAAACCCTCTCGTTTCGCGCCGAACAGAACCGCAAGTCGCCATGACACGCATTCCGGACTTCTCGAGCGTTTCCTGGGCCGAGCCGCCCATGCCGACCCTTTCCGAGGCTAAGGGTACGGAGCCCTGGCTCACGCCGGAGGGCATTCCCGTCAAGGGCGCCTATGGCGAGGCGGACCGGGCGGGGATCGACTTCCTCGACACTTATCCGGGCATCCCGCCGTATCTTCGCGGCCCCTACCCGACCATGTACGTCAACCAGCCCTGGACGGTCCGGCAATATGCCGGCTTCTCCACGGCCGAGGATTCCAACGCCTTCTACCGGCGCAACCTCGCGGCCGGCCAGAAGGGCCTGTCGGTCGCCTTCGACCTCGCCACCCACCGGGGCTACGATTCCGACCATCCCCGCGTGGCGGGCGACGTGGGCATGGCGGGCGTCGCCATCGACTCGATCTACGACATGCGCACCCTGTTCGCGGGCATCCCGCTCGACCGGATGAGCGTGTCGATGACCATGAACGGCGCGGTGCTGCCCGTGCTCGCGCTCTACATCGTCGCGGCGGAGGAGCAGGGCGTGCCCGCCCACAAGCTCTCCGGCACGATCCAGAACGACATCCTGAAAGAGTTCATGGTGCGCAACACCTATATCTACCCGCCCAAGGGGTCGATGCGCATCATCTCGGACATCTTCGCCTACACCTCGGCGAACATGCCGAAGTTCAACTCCATCTCGATCTCCGGCTACCACATGCAGGAGGCGGGAGCGACGCAGGACCTGGAACTCGCCTACACCCTCGCGGACGGCGTCGAATACATCCGCGCCGGGCTCGCGGCCGGACTCTCCATCGACCAGTTCGCGCCGCGCCTGTCCTTCTTCTGGGCCATCGGCATGAACTTCTTCATGGAAGTGGCCAAGATGCGCGCCGCGCGCCTTCTCTGGGCGAAGCTCGTGAAGCAGTTCAACCCGCAGAACGAGAAGTCCCTGCCGCTGCGCACCCACAGCCAGACCTCGGGCTGGTCGCTCACCGCACAGGACGTGTTCAACAACGTGGCGCGCACCTGCATCGAGGCCATGGCGGCGACGCAGGGACACACCCAGTCGCTCCACACCAACGCCCTCGACGAGGCGCTGGCCCTGCCGACCGACTTCTCCGCGCGCATTGCGCGCAACACCCAGCTCTTCCTGCAGCAGGAAAGCGGCACGACGCGGATCATCGACCCCTGGGGCGGCTCCTACTACGTCGAGCGCCTCACGAAGGAGCTGGCGGAGAAGGCCTGGGGCCATATCCAGGAGGTGGAGGCGCTCGGAGGCATGGCGCGGGCCATCGAGGCAGGCATTCCGAAGCTCAAGATCGAGGAGGCGGCGGCGCGCACGCAGGCGCGGATCGATTCCGGCCACCAGATGATCGTCGGCGTCAATGCCTTTCGCCCCGCCGACGAAGCCCCGATCGAGATTCTCAAGGTCGACAACGCCGCCGTCCGCGCCCGCCAGATCGAGAAGCTCAAGCGTCTCAAGGCCGAGCGCAACCAGGCCGACGTGGATGCGGCGCTCGACGCGCTCTCCAGGGGCGCTTCCACGGGCGAGGCCAACCTGCTCGACCTCGCCGTGCAGGCCGCGCGCGCGAAAGCGACGGTGGGCGAGATTTCCGACGCCTTGGAGAAGGTCTGGGGCCGTCACCGGGCGGAGATCAAGGCGATCTCCGGCGTGTACAAGCGGGAGGTCGGAATGGAATCGCCGAAGGTGGAGAAGGTCCGCCGGCTCGTGGAGGAGTTCGAGGAGAACGACGGCCGCCGCCCGCGCATCCTCGTCGCCAAGATGGGCCAGGACGGCCACGACCGCGGCCAGAAGGTCATCGCCTCCGCCTTCGCCGATCTGGGCTTCGACGTGGACATCGGCCCCCTCTTCGCAACCCCGGCGGAGGCAGCGCGGCAGGCGGTGGAGAACGACGTCCACATCGTCGGGGTCTCGTCCCTGGCCGCCGGGCACCTCACCCTCGTCCCCGAGCTGCGGGCCGAACTCGCCCGGTACGGCCGCGATGACATCATGATCGTGGTCGGCGGCGTGATCCCGCCGCAGGACTTCGACTCGCTCTACGCCGCCGGCGCCTCCGCCATCTTCCCGCCCGGCACCGTGATCGCGGATGCGGCCGTGAACCTCATCGCGGAGCTCAATCGCAGGCTCGGCTACGGATCGAAGGAGGCGGCGGAGTAGGGTCCCTCCGGAGGGATCCGCATCGCCGCGGAAGTCTCCGGCTCCACCATCCCATAGGATCGTCCCATAGGTCGCTTTCAGCCGGGTGCGGCCCAGAGATGGCGCACGTCTCCGGGGGCTCCATTGACCTGCCGCCGTCCGGGAAGCCAGGGCGACACGACGCGGTGGGCGTTCTACATCCTCTCGCGCTCGATGGCGCGCTTGACCACCTGCTCCACCTCCTTGTTCGACAGGAACAGGTCGTGGTTGATGATGCCGCCGCCGAACTCTGAGGCGTCGGCCACCCGCACGCCCAGGGCCTCCAGCCGCTCGCGCTCGGCCGCGCCGGCCCGGACGATGCCGCCGGCGAGACGGCTCGACACGGCGAGCGCCCGGTCGTTGGTGGAGCTGATGACGGTGATCTTCTTCGCGTCCGGCCCCAGGCGCTCGATGCCGCGGGCGAACAGGTCGATGTCGATGTCGGGCGCCGCCATCACGATGGCGCCGATCTTCTCCATGGCGGCGGGCCCCGCATCCGTGCGCAGCATCCGCAGGGCCTCGAGGGTCAAGAGGGTGCCCATGCTGTGCGCCACGATGTGGACGCGCCCGCCGCTCGGGGTCTTGGCGATGGCGGCCAGGAGGTCCTCCAGGGAATCCCGCGACCACATGGCGGCCTCCCGATCGGCCACGTAGCTCAGGGTCGAGCCCGCGGAGGGCCAGGTGAAGAGGCCCGTCATGCCGGAGAACCGGATTCCCTCGGACAGCTGGATCGTCGAGGTGGCGGCGGTCTCGAAGCTCTCCCTGTAGCCGTGGACGTAGAGCAGGAGGTCGCGGCCTAGGGCGGCCTGCGCGAAGGCCGCCGCCGCGCCGGTCCGGGTCACGTTCTCGACGGAGGCGATGCTCCAGCCGCCGCGCCCGATGAGGGAGCGGCCCGGCGGCGTCAGCCGCGCCTCGGCGAAGATGAGGTCAGGCGAGCGCTCGCTGCTGAACCAGGGCTTCTGGATCGGGTCTCCGACCGGCAGGCGCGTGGTGGCGATCAGCAGCCGCGGATCGCTGGCAAGCCCGGGACGCGGCGCGGGAGGCGCGCTCGTCAGGGCGGGTTCGCCGCCGAGACAGCCCGAGAGGACGAGGCAGACGAGACCGGCGAAGGACAGGCGTGCGATGCGGGGCAGCATGGAATCATCTGGCGGGAGAGAATGCGGACCGGCTCTTTTGCCGGGGATGATGGCGAGGACAAGGCGGGCGTGGTCCGTTCCCGCATGACTCCCCCGCCATGGTAAATCCTCGGTGAACCGTCCCGGCGCCCTGTCGGAGCCGTTTTCGGGAAAACCGGTTCCCACTTTTCCCGAAAATGCTCTAAGCCTGTCTCATGATCGGGGGCACGTCAGGCAGGAATCGCGTCTCGGCGGAGGCGGTCGCGAGCGGCGACCGCGCCGCGCTGGCGCGCGCCATCACGCTCATGGAATCGCGCCGCCCCGACCACAGGGCCGCGGCGCAGGACCTTCTCCAGACCCTGATGCCGCGTACGGGCCGCGCCATCCGGGTCGGCATCACCGGGGTACCCGGCGTCGGCAAGTCGACCGCCATCGATTCCCTGGGCAGCATGCTGACCGGGCGCGGTCACAAGGTGGCCGTGCTCGCCGTCGATCCCAGCTCCGCCCGCACCGGCGGCGCCATTCTCGGCGACAAGACCCGCATGGCGCGGCTCGCCGCGGATCCCAACGCCTTCATCCGCCCCTCCCCCTCCTCCGGCACCCTCGGCGGCGTCGCCGCCAAGACCCGGGAGGCGATGCTGCTGTGCGAGGCCGCGGGCTTCGACGTGATCCTTGTGGAGACGGTGGGCGTCGGCCAGTCGGAGACGGCAGTCGCGGACCTGACCGACTTCTTCCTGGTTCTCATGCTGCCGGGCGCCGGCGACGAATTGCAGGGGATCAAGAAGGGCATTCTCGAACTCGCCGACATGATCGCCGTGAACAAGGCGGACGACGCCGGGGCCCGGGCCAAGGCCGCGGCAGCCGAGTACCGCGCGGCGCTCCACATCCTCACCCCCGCCTCGGCGGCCTGGAGGCCGCCCGTGCTGACCGTCTCCGGGCTGACGGGCGAGGGGCTCGACCTGTTGTGGGACAAGGTGCTCGACCACCGCCGCCGCCTGGAGGCGACGGGGGAACTCGCGGCCAAGCGCCGGGCGCAGGACGCGAAATGGATGTGGGCGCTCGTCCACGAGCGCCTGCACGACCGGCTCACCCACGATCCGGCCCTGCGCAGGCGCGTCCCCGAGATCGAGCGGCAGATCGCGGCAGGCCGCCTCTCCCCCACCGCGGGCGCGGAGGAGATCGTCCGGCTCCTGGGCCTCTGACGGCAGGGCCTCGAGCGCCGTGCCGGGCGCAGGAGGTCAGGCCAGGAGTTCCCGCGTCACGCGGATGCGGCCGACCTCGATGCCGTTCCAGTTCTTCAGGACCGGCTGGGCGAGCTCCTCGACCACGGCGCGCTCCCCGTCGTCGAGCTTCAGGAAACGCAGGACGAGGGCGGCCATCATGGCCTCGGCGGCACGGGTGCCGCCGTCGTCGGCCTTCAGGGCGACGCCGTAGCCGAGCTCGGGGAAGGCCGCGCAATAGACCCCCTCGGCGCCGACCTTCACGAAGGCGCGCTCGCGCAGCGCTTCCATGAGCCTCGTGTCGAAGCGTCCGGTGCCGGCGACCATGAAGGGATGGCGCGCCACCGCCCTGCGGATGCGCTCGGCCGCGCCCCTGCAGCCCTCGGAGAGGCCGATTCCGGTGCCGAACCGCGCGAAGCCGAACGCGAGCGCCGGCAGCGGGATCGCATAGGTCGGGATGGAGCAGCCGTCCGTGCCGCTCACGTCGTCCGTATGCGAGGCGCCGGTCAGGTCCTCCAGGGCATGGCGCACCGCCTGCTGGACGGGATGATGCGCCGACACGTAGCCTTTCGGGTCCTCGCCGAGCCCGCAGGCGAGGCAGATGAACCCGGCATGCTTGCCGGAGCAGTTGTTGTGAAGCTGCGTCGGCTGCCCTCCCTGGGCGGCGAGCGCCCGGGCGGCGGCCTCGCTCATGGGCCAGTGCACTCCGCATTCCAGGCACGGCTCGCCCAGTCCGGCCTTGGCGAGCATGGAGGCCGCCGCCGCCGCGTGCTCCGGCTCGCCAGAGTGGGAGGCGCAGGCCAGCGCGATCTCCTCGTCCGTCAGGCCGTATTTGTCCGCGATCCCGTTCTCGAGGAGGGGCAGCGCCTGGATGGCCTTCACGGCCGAGCGCGGGAACACGCGCCGCTCCACGTCGCCGAGGCTCAGGACCGTGCTGCCCTCCGCGTCGACGACAGCCACGCTGCCCCGATGCCGCGATTCGACCACATGCCCCCGCGTGACCTCGACGAGAAAAGGATTGTCCATGAATGGCCCCGTTTTGAACGGCGGGTGTTTTGTGCGCGCTCCGGCCGGATGTCAAAGGGGTTCCTTGTTGCAAAACGGCTCGCGCCCCTTCGGCGTCCGGCCGGCTTAACGGCAAATCCTTCCGTCTCGGCGCTTGCGGCCAAGCCCGCCCCCCCTTAAACCGTGCCGCGGAACAGGTTGGGAGCTCCCGATGCGCATAGGGATGGTAGGATCCGGGTATGTAGGTCTGGTATCCGGGGCGTGCTTTGCGGATTTCGGGCACGAGGTGTGCTGCGTCGACAAGGACCCGGCCAAGATCGCCGCGCTCAACCGCGGCGAGATCCCGATCTTCGAGCCGGGCCTGGCCGAGCTCGTCGCCAAGAACGTCCGCGAAGGCCGCCTGACCTTCACCACCGACCTGTCCGGCGCCGTCGCCGCCGCCGCGGCGGTGTTCATCGCCGTCGGCACCCCCTCCCGCCGCGGCGACGGCCATGCCGACCTCTCCTTCGTCCACCAGGCCGCCCGCGAGATCGCCGCCGCGCTTGCCGGCTACACCGTGGTGGTGACCAAGTCCACCGTGCCGGTCGGCACCGGCGACGAGGTCGAGCGCATCATCCGCGAGACCCGCCCCGACGCCGACTTCGCCGTGGTCTCCAACCCCGAGTTCCTGCGCGAGGGCGCGGCGATCGCCGACTTCAAGCGCCCCGACCGCATCGTCATCGGCGCCGAGGACGCGCGCGCCGCCCAGCTGATGACCGAGCTCTACCGCCCGCTCTACCTCAACCAGGCGCCGCTGATCGTCACCTCGCGCCGCACCGCCGAGCTGACCAAGTACGCCGCCAACGCCTTTCTGGCCACCAAGATCACCTTCATCAACGAGATCGCCAACCTGTGCGAGCAGGTGGGCGCCAACGTGCAGGACGTGGCCCGCGGCATCGGGCTCGACAACCGCATCGGCACCAAGTTCCTGCATGCGGGGCCGGGCTATGGCGGCTCGTGCTTTCCCAAGGACACCCTGGCGCTGATCAAGACGGCGCAGGACTACGAGGCGCCGGTGCGGATCGTGGAGACGGTGGCGGCGGTCAACGACCAGCGCAAGCGCGCCATGGGCCGCAAGGTGATCGCCGCCTGCGGCGGCACGGTGCGGGGCGAGACGATCGCGGTGCTGGGGCTGACCTTCAAGCCGAACACCGACGACATGCGCGAGGCCCCCTCCATCGACGTGATCCGCACCCTGCAGGACGCGGGCGCGCGCATCCGCGCCTACGACCCGGAGGGGATGGCGGCGGCGCGGGCGGTGCTCTCGGAGGTGGAGTATGCCCGCGACCCGTACGACTGCGCGCGCGGCGCCGCGGCGCTGGTGATCGTCACCGAGTGGGACATGTTCCGGGCGCTGGATCTTGCCCGCCTCAAGGCCGCGCTCGCCCGCCCCATCGTCGTCGACCTGCGCAACATCTACAGGCCCGACGACATGAAACGAAACGGTTTCGCATACGTCTCAATCGGACGGCCGTCCTGAGGCCGCCTCGGCCGACTGCCCCGGTTCACGCCGGCGCTCTCCCGTGCCATAGAGCAATCAGGTTCGAAGCCCCTACCCCATCCGGAGCGTCCGATGCAGACCTTCTTCGTCGAGATCAAGTGCAAACTCGGGAAGACTTACGAGGTGGCGAGCATGCTCGCCGACCGGGAGATCGCATCGGAGATCTACTCCACCGCCGGCAATTACGACATCCTCGCCAAGTTCCACGTGGACGACGACGTGGACATCGGCCACTTCATCGCCAAGAACGTGCAATCGATCGAAGGCATCGCCGACACCCACACGATCATCACCTTCAAGGCGTTCTAGCCGCCGGAGCATCGGGACCGGCGGAGCGCCTCACGGCATCAGCGCGTTCGCCTCGACGGTCCGCGCCACGGTGCGATGGGCCGGGCGGGAGATTTCCGCAATCAGGGGGCGCAGGTCCTCGTAGCGGTCCATGCGGCGGACGATCTTGGAATCGATGCGGTTGTAGAGTTCGGCGACGCTCACGGCCCGGCGCTTGCGGCCCTTTCCTTCCATGAACAGCCCCGCATTGGCTCTGGCGGCCTGCGGAAAGAGCTTGGCGGCCTTGACGTTCGGGTCCTTGTCCAGGGCCTCCAGGAAGCGGATGGCGCTGCTCGCCCCGAGGAAATGGGCGAGATAGAGCTCCGCCTCCGCCAGTTCCCGCTCCCCCTGCTCCCGCAGGGCATGCTCCACGTCCTTGATCAGCTCGCCCGCCATGAGGGCCGAGAAATAGGGGTCGCAGCGCAGGCTCAGGATCCAGGCCCTGTCCTTTTCGTCGGCGACCACCGGCTCCCCGTCCACCAGCCTGATCGCGGCGGCCGCGGTGGCGAAGCCGTAATCGGCCGCGTGCGCGTGGACGGTTTCCAGCCATGTGCGGTCGATGAACTGGAAGAGCCCCTCCGCGGAGGAGGTCGGGGCCTTGGCCTCGGGGGACAGGCTCGATTCCACGTCCGCGAGCGTCATCATGTAGACCGGGTCGACGCCCGTCACGCGCGCGGCCTTGAGGATGGAATGGACGAGCCAGCGCGGCACGCTGCGCCCGCTGAACGGGATCATCTCGTCCGGGTTGCCCGCCGGTTCCGGCGCCTCCACGCCGACCCGCAGGGGCGGCTCCGAGGGCGCGATGCTCGGGAAGGCCGCCTCGACGATGGAGCGGAACAGGCCCGGCTCCTTCGCCAGCTGCGGCGAGAACGCGATGGTCTCGGGAAGGATTTCCTGCACGGAGGAATACGGCCGCGCCATCACGGCGCTCGGCAGGGTCGCGACGGCGGCCGGACCGGCGGCCGCGCCCTGGAAAGCGACCAGGATCCCGAGAGACAGAAGAAGGTGGAACGGGCGACGGCCTCGTCGCCCGCAGGCCATGGAGGCATCCTGCACAGAATGCGGAGCAGCGCCTTGCGGCGTTGTCACATCGATCGGCATCTCTTTTCCCGCAGGGCCATCGCCGGACGGCGGGCCCTCCCTTGTGTCATTCTGGGACAAGGGTTGCCGGGCAGATGTGTCGATAATCGGTCAGCTTGACCGTAAGAATGTGATTTTCCTGGGGAATTCCCGGTTAATGAAGGGTTTTCGTCCTAGCCTGGCCCGGTTTCGCGGAACTGCAACGCCTCACCGGCTCTCCGTCCGCCGCCTTCCCAACGGGGAACCGGCCCCGCTTTCCCGAGCACCCGGAATTCAGGACGCGGACTGGGCGACGAGCTGCGCATTCGTCTGCTCGAGCCGTTTCGCCAGCTCGCGCATGACCGCGAGCGACATCTGCGGGAACTGGGCGAGGAGCTCGAGAAAGACCCTCTTGTCGATCCGCAGGGCCGTGGTCGGAACGGCCGCCATGATCGTGGCGGAGCGCGGGGTATCGGACAGGATTCCCATCTCCCCGACGAGGGCGTTCTCGCCCAGCTCCGCGACCTTGATCTCCCCATGGGGCGTGTCGAGGAGCACCTGCGCCCTCCCCTCCAGGATGACATAGGCGGCGTCCGCGGCGTCCCCCTGCGAGAAGAAGCGCTGTCCGCCGGCGAACTGGACGCGCTCGCTGGTGAAGGCGAGAAGCTTCAATCGGGCCGGGTCGATGTCCCGGAACATCGGCACCTGGCGCAGTGATTGAACCTCGGCCTCAAGGGTCATGCAACCTCTCCTGCTATGGGTTGGGAAGCGTCCGGGGCGGGCGTGTCGGCCCGTCTCGCCGGAGCCTTCCGGATATCGGTGACGATCCGTCCGTCGCGGAAACGGACGAGAACCTCGAAGGGCCCCGCCTGCCGGTCGTTGGGGAGCACCATGAACAGGCTCCGCCCCTCCGTCAGCTCGAAGAGCACTTCCATCATCTTCTGGCTGCGGGCCTCGTCGAAGGCCGAGAGCGCCCCGTCGAGCACCAGGATGTCCGGCTTCTTCACCAGGCAGCGGGCGAGATTGACGCAGGCCCGCTCCTGCGGCGTCAGGAGCCGGCCCGCCGTGCCGACCTGATGGTCGAGGCCGATCCGCTCGATGTCTTCCAGCAGTCCCATGTCCCGAACGACCGTGGACACCGCCTCGGCCACCCGCGCCTGCGCGTTGGCGACCCGGTAGCTGATGCGTCCGAAGAGAAGGTTATCCCTCAACGGAGCGGCCGCACAGATCTTTTCGGGATCGTAGAACTCCACGCCGTCCGCGTCGGCCTTCTGGAGCATTTCGCGCACGAGGCGGCGCGCATGGACGAGCTGCAGCTTGAGGTGCTCGTCCAGCAGGCCAAGGCGGTGGCGGGGTTCGATATAGGCGAGAGGCAGCGACAGGAGCTTCGCCCGTTCCTCTTTCGAAAGAGCCGAGCGCGCGTGCCTGCGCAGGATCGCCTCGAACTCCGTGAGCTCCTCGGCGCCGATGAAGGAGAACTGCTCGAACAGGGAATGTCCGGGCGGCAGCCCCTCGAAGATCTCGGTCATGGTCTCGGCGATCTGAAGCCCCATGTGGACGAGATCGTCGCTGAGCCCCGCGCGCTCGACCGCATCCCGGAAATCCGGATTGTAGGCGAGGTTGCGCCCCCTGAACTCCTCGGTTTTCGGAACGCCGAACAGCAGGTTCTCCGCGATCGTCGTCTGGTCGTTGTAGCGGTCGGGATCGAACGGGTCGACGAGCCCCTTCATGCCGTCGGCCTGGAAGGTCTCGCGCAACCGGCGACGCGCCTCGACGATGCGCGCCGCCAGGTCCGGATCCTGGTCGGGAACGATGCGTCCGGCGAGGCCGAAGAGATAGATCTCTCCGCCCATCCCGAGCCTGCTGAGGAGGTCCACGAGAATCCGGTCGAGCTCGTCCGCATCGCCGGCGCCGACGCAGGCATAGTCGATCCACTGGTCCGCGATGCTCTCGACCGGGTTGCCGGTCCGCCGGGCTTCGAGGATCCTGCGGCTCTCCTCCCGGGTCGCAGCGTTGCGCGGCGGAGGCTGGCGGCGCAGGCCATAGACGAGGTTGTCGCGGATCGTGCCGGGAAACAGAATCGGATCGATGCCCGCATAGGCGAGCCGGCGGCCGATCACAGCCAGGGGAATCTGGTGCAGGTCCCGTTCGCCGATCCGGATCTGCCCGCTGAAGCCGTTCGTCCGCCGCGCCAGGATCCGCGCCAGGATGCCGGCCGCCGCACCGCCGTTCGACAGGATCGCCACCTTCGCCGGCAACGGGATCTCGAAGGATGCGCTGTCGAGGATCATGCCCCCGTGGGCGTCGCTGACGCGCAGCTCCTCCGCCTTGAGCAGGCCGGTCAGGGGCTCGTCCTGCTCCCGCTCTTCCCGCGCCGATGCGGGGGGAAGCAGGCGCTCCTCCGAAAAATGCTCGGTGACCTGGTCGTACTTGACCTGAACGTCGAGGCGCTGCTGGTCCCAGTCGATCAGCTCCTTCAGGGGAGGCGGCAGTTCCCGGTAGGCGCCGATGACCGCGACGAGCTGGCCGATGTCGAGGGTGCCGCGGATCGCGAAGTAGCCGCCGACCGAATAGAAGAAGAAGGGCGTCAGCTGGGACAGGAAGTTATTGAGGAACTTGACGATGAACTTCCGATTGTAGATCCGGACCCGCAGGTCGAAGAGGCGGAAGAGACGATGGCCGATCTCCGCCTTCTCCCAGCTGTGGGCGTTGTGGACGTGGACCGCCTCGATGCCGTCGAGCACCTCGCCGATGCGCCCGGCAAGCTCCCGCGAGGCGAGCTGGCGCTGCTTCCCCAGGCGCAGCAGCTCCCGCCGCAGATAGGGGATGACGGTGAACTGGATGCCGACGACCGCAATGGCCATGAGGCCGAGCCACATGTTCTGCACGATGATGAAGAACAGCGCGGTGAGGGCCTGCGTCCCGAGGAAGATCGGCGTGATGAAGGCGTCCCCGATGAAGCCGCCGACCGGCTCCACCTCGTCCTTGATGATGGTTGCCGTCTCGGAGGATTTGACCGTGCGCAGCGCCTCCGGGGAGAACCGGAGCACCATGGTGAACAGGTCGAACCGCATGCGCCGGAGCATGCGCTCCCCCAGCACGCCCTTCGCCACGTTGATCCAGTACTTGAATGCCCCGTTGATGATGACGAAGAACAGGAACAGGCATGACAGGCCGAGCAGGAGCCCGAGGCGGCCGACCTCGAAACCGTCGAAGATGTGGAACGCATGACCGCCCAGCCAGTCCGGCAGGTGCAGGTCGAGCCTGAGAAAGGGCGCCGTCGCCTGCCCCTCCCGGAAGGCCTCGCCTTGGATGGCCTGGTTCACGATCTGTCGCGGGAGGTCGAGAGAGGCGAAATAGAACGGCTGGGAAGCGAGCACGACCGCGCACACGATCAGCTGATCGCGCTTCGAGTGCGTCCAGATATATCGGAACAGGCTCTTTTCCATCGCAGGGACGATACCATCTTCGTTTCCTCAAACCATCCCTCTTCCCCCCTCTTTCCGCGGGAGGCCTCCGCCATAGCTTCTTGTGGGAGCGCTATTGCAACGCGATAGGGGTCTGCCCTAACGTTCGCCGGGCGCCGACCGAACGGAAGCCCAATGTAAACCCTTGTCAGGACTGAAGGATGGACCACCTTTCGCAGCTTCCATCGGGGCGCCACGGCGGCGCCCGGGTCCTGATCTACAGTCACGACACCTTCGGACTGGGGCATCTGCGCCGCTCGAGAGCCATCGCCAACGCGATCGCCGGGGAGCGGAACGACTGCTCCATCATCATCATCTCGGGCTCGCCCGTGATCGGCAATTTCGAGTTCGGCAGCGGCGTGGACTACGTCCGGATCCCCGGCGTCACCAAGCTGCCGGACGGGGACTACCGCAGCCTCAACCTCAACCTGAGCCTCGACGAGGCGGTGGGCCTGCGCCAGGACCTCATCCTCCAGGCGGCGCAGTCGTTCCGGCCGGACGTGTTCATCGTCGACAAGGAGCCGACCGGCTTCCGCGGCGAGGTGGTGCCCGCCCTCGAATATCTCGAGAGCCAGGGCTGCCGCCGGGTGCTCGGCATCCGCGACGTCATGGACGAGCCTGCCCTGCTCGTGCCCGAATGGGAGCGCAAGGGCGCCAAGGACGTCCTCGTCCGCTCCTACGACGAGATCTGGGTCTACGGCCTGGAGGACGTCTACCGGCCCCTGGACGCCCTCGCCCTTCCCGCCGCCGTGGAGAGGCGGATCACCTATACCGGCTATCTGCGGCGGGAGGTGCCGCCCACCCCCTCCCTCACCCGCTACCCGAAGATCACCAAGCAGCCCTTCATCCTGGTCACGACCGGCGGCGGCGGCGACGGGGACGACCTCATCGACTGGGTCATCTCGGCCTACGAGCACGACGAGGGGATCGCCATGCCGGCGCTCATCGTGTTCGGCCCCTTCGTCAACCGCGACATGCGCCGCTCCTTCATGGACCGGATCGCCCGCCATCCGAAGCTCGACGCCATCGCCTTCGACACCAAGATCGAGCACCTGATGCAGAAGGCGGCGGCCATCGTGGCCATGGGGGGCTACAACACGTTCTGCGAGATCCTGTCCTTCGACAAGCGCGCCCTGATCGTGCCGCGCACCCGCCCCCGCCTGGAGCAGCACATCCGCGCGGTCGCGGCCGAGCGCCTCGGCCTTGCGCGGATGCTGAGCGATCTCGGAGCGCCGCGCACGCCGGAGCGTATGGCGGAGGCGCTGAAGGGGCTCGCGGACCAGCCGCGCCCCTCGGAAGTGGTGATCCCGGGCCTTCTGGAAGGGCTTGACCGGGTCCAGGAGCGGCTTAAGGCTCTCATGGAATCCCAGGCTGCCTTCATACCGACCCGGCACGCCGCAGAATAACCGCCAAGGATGCCGCCCACACCGTCCCCGCCACGCATCGCGATTGCCGTCAAGGGCTATCCGCGCCTGTCCGAGACCTTTATCGCCCAGGAGATCCTCGCGCTCGAAGGCCGCGGCCTGGACCTGGAGATCTGGTCGCTCCGCCACCCGACGGAAAAGGCCGTGCATCCCATGAACCGCAGGATCAGGGCACGGGTCGCGTACCTGCCGGAATACCTCTACGAGGAGCCCCTGCGCGTCCTCAAAGGCGCGCTCTGGAGCCTGCGGCAGCCGGGCTTCCGCGCCCTCATGCGAACCTTCCTCGCGGATCTCAGGCGGGACCTCACCGCCAACCGGGTCCGCCGCCTCGGGCAGGCCTTCGTCATGGGGCGGGAGCTCTCCCCGGACGTGCGGCACCTCCACGTCCATTATCTCCACACGCCCGCCTCCGTCGTGCGCTACGCCGCCCTCCTGACCGGCCGGACATGGACCTTCTCGGCCCATGCCAAGGACATCTGGACCACCCCCGACTGGGAGAAGCGCGAGAAGCTCGCCGAGGCGCGCTGGGGCGTCACCTGCACGGCCGAGGGTGCCCGGCACCTCAAGGCCCTCGCGCCCCGTCCGGACCATGTGTCCCTCGTCTATCACGGGCTCGACCTGTCCCGCTTTCCGGAGCCGCCGGAGACCCGCTCCCTTCGAAACGGGTCCGATCCCGCCGATCCGGTCCGCATCGTTTCGGTCGGCCGCGCGGTGGCGAAGAAGGGATTCGACGACCTCCTGAAGGCGCTCGCGGCCCTGCCGCCCGACCTGCACTGGCAGTTCGTCCATGTCGGCGGCGGCGATCTCCTGGAGAGCCTGAAGGCTCAGGCGCGGCGCGACGGAATCGCCGACAGGGCCGCCTTTCTCGGCCCCAAGGCGCAGCCGGACGTCGTCGCCCTCCTGCGGGAGGCGGACCTCTTCGTCCTCCCCTCCAAGAAGGCACGCTCCGGCGACCAGGACGGCCTGCCCAACGTCCTCATGGAGGCGGCGAGCCAGAAGCTCGCCATCGTGGCGAGCGATTTCGCCGGCATCCCCGAGTTCATCCGTGACGGGTCGGAGGGCCAGCTCGTGCCGCCGGGGGACTGGGAGGCGCTCTCCAACGCCCTGAACCTGCTGGCCCGCGAGCCCGGCCGCCGCCACGCCTATGGGGCCGCGGCCTTCGAACGCCTGCGGCGGGACTTCTCGATGGAGGGCGGAATCGACGCCCTGGAGGCGCGCTTCCGCGCCCTGGACTGCCCTGAGCCCCTCAACCCACCGGTGGCGGCGTGAGCGGTTTCGGCCCCGTCGCCTTTTATGCCCCCCTGAAGAGCCCCGATCACCCCTCGCCTTCGGGCGACCGCACCATGGCCCGCCTGCTGACGAAGGCCTTGGCGAGGGCGGGCTTCTCTCCCACGCTCGCCAGCGAGCTGCGCACCCTCGATCCCGCGGGCGACCCGGCCCGGCAGGACCGGCTGCGCCGGGAATCCGAGATTGCCGCCGACCGGCTGGCCGACCGGTTCCGGTCCCTGGCGCCGCCGGACCGCCCGGTCCTGTGGTTCACCTATCACCTCTACTACAAGGCCCCCGACTGGATCGGCCCGAGGGTCGCCGACGCCCTGGGGATCCCCTACGTCGTCGCCGAGGGGTCGCGGGCTCCGAAGCGGGCGCGGGGCCCCTGGGCCCTCGGCCATGCGGCGGCGGAGGCCGCCCTGGACCGGGCCGACGCCATCCTCGTCATGACCGACCGGGACCGGATTGCCCTGGAGGCGGCGCGGCCGGCCGGGCAGGTCATCGCCGACCTTCCCCCCTTCATCGACGCCGCGGCCTGGGGCGGCGGGCCGCCTCCAGGGCAATCCGGCGACGGCGCTCCGCGCCTTCTGGCGGTGGCGATGATGCGCCCGGGCGACAAGCTCGCCTCCTACCGCATCCTCGCCTCCGCCCTTCTGCAGATCCGGCACCTGCCCTGGACGCTCGACGTTGTCGGCGACGGAGAGGCCCGCCCGGAGGTGGAGGCGCTCTTCGCTCCCCTTGCCGACCGCACGCGGTTCCACGGGCAGGTGGAGGCGGGCCCGGGCCTGCGCGCACTCTACGAAGGGGCGGACCTGTTCCTCTGGCCTGCCGTGAACGAGGCCTACGGCATGGTCCTTCTGGAGGCGCAGCTCTTCGGCTGCCCGGTCATCGCCGGCGCCTATGGAGGCGTCGCCAGCGTGGTCCAGCGGGACGAGACGGGGATTCTCACGCCGCCCGGCGACGCCGATGCCTTCGCCCGCGCGGCCGGAGCCCTTGTCGTGGACGCGGACCTGAGGCGGCGAATGGGCGCTTCGGCCATGCGCTTCGTCCGCGAGCAACGGGACCTGGAACCCGCCGCCGACATCCTGCGCCGGACCCTGCTCCCGCTCGTCGCCGGAGGCGCGCCGTGAGCCTGCGGGTCCTGATCGCCGTGACGCACCTGCTCGGGGCGGGCCACCTCACCCGCGCCGCGGCCCTTGCCCGCGCCTTCGCCGAGGCGGGGCACGACACGATCCTCGTCTCGGGCGGGGGCCCGGCTCTCCTGCCGCCCCTCGGTCGGGCGCGGCTCGTCCAGCTTCCTCCGGTCCGCACGGTCGGAACGGATTTCAGGACGCTCCTCGACGAGGAAGGGGTTCCCGTGACCGAAGCCCGGATGGCGGCCCGGCGGGACCTCCTTCTCGAAACCCTCCGGACCTTCCGCCCGCAGGCGGTCATGACCGAGCTCTTTCCCTTCGGCCGCCGGGTCCTGGCGCCCGAGTTCGATGCGCTGCTGGAGGCGGCCCGCGCTCTCGCCCCCCGCCCGCTCGTCGCCGCTTCGGTGCGCGACATCCTGGTGGTGCCGTCGAAGCCGGAACGGGTGGAGGAGGCCCATGGCCGCCTGGAGCGCTTCTACGACGCCGTCCTCGTGCACGGCGATCCGCGCCTCGTGCCCCTGGAGGCGTCCTGGCCCGTCGGCGAAAGGCTCCGGGCCATGATGTACCCGACCGGCTACGTGGACGAAGGCGGCGAGGTCGCCCCCGCCGGCCGCCGGGACGGGATCGTCGTTTCCGGAGGGTCCAGCGCCTCCGGCCTCCCGCTCTACCGGGCCGCCCTGGAGGCGGCGGGCGACATCGCCGACCGTCCCTGGAGGATCCTGGTGGGGCGCGGCCTACCGGAGGCGGAGATGGAGGCGCTGCGCCGCGCCGCTCCGGCCCATGCGACCGTCGAGCGGGCCCGGCCCGACTTCCGCGCCCTGCTCGCCGGCGCCGAGCTGTCCGTGAGCCAGGCGGGCTACAACACCTGCGTCGACCTCCTGCGGACAGGGGTGCGGGCGGTCCTGGTGCCTTTCGAGGCAGGGCGGGAAACCGAGCAGCGCCTGCGGGCGGAGCGGTTGCAGGCGCTGGGGCGGGCCATCCTGGTTCCGGAGGCCGGGCTTTCCGCAGGAACCCTGGGCGACGCCATCCGCCGCAGCCTGGAAGGGCCCCCGCCGCCACTTCTGGAACTGTCCCTCGACGGGGCGCGGCGGAGCGTCGCCATCGTCGAGCGCCTCGCCCGGGCCGCCTCCGCCGCCATCCACCGCCGCCTCGACTGGTCGCCGCTGGACCGCGCCCTGGCGCGCGCCAAGGATCGGGGCCGTTCCGTCCGGTTCTGGTGGCGGGACGACGATGCGGTTGCGGCCACGCCCAGCCTCGACCGGCTCCTGGCCCTCGCCGGCCGCTTCGGGGCCGGAATCGCCCTCGCCTGCATCCCGGCGCGGATCGAGCCCTCGCTCGCAGAGCGTCTGGAGAGCGAGGAGCGGGCTTTCGCCCTGGTGCACGGCTTCCGCCACGCCAACCACGCGCCCGAAGGCGAGAAGAAGGCGGAGTTCGGCGCCCATCGCCCGCCGGACGCCATGGCGCAGGAAGCCGGACAGGCCCTGGAGCAGGCGCGGCGCCTCCTCGGGGCGCGGCTCCTGCCCGTTTTCGTGCCGCCCTGGAACCGGATCGCGCCCGGGCTGATCCCTCACCTGCCCCGGCTGGGCTACCGCGTCCTTTCGACCTTCCGGGACCGAAGCTCCCGCAGCACCCCGGAGGGGCTTGCGATCGTCAACACCCATGTCGATCCCATCGACTGGCGCGGCACCCGCAGCCTCGCCGACCCGGAAGGCCTCGTCCGGACCCTGGCGGATGCGGTCGAGCGACGCATGGCGGGCAGGGCCGATCCCGATGAGCCCGTCGGTTTCCTCACCCACCACCTCGTCCACGACGAGAAGGTCTGGACATTCTGCGAGAACCTGCTGGTCTATCTGTCACGAAACGATGCGATTTTCGCGCCCGTCGTCGAGGTGCTGCCTGACGAAAGCAGGATCGCCGCGAACCGATAATGCGTTATTGTAGCGTGACGCGTAGCCGCCGGAGGAGTTCATGGACCAGCCGCTCCTGTCGATCCGCGATCTGGCGGTCGACTTCGAGACCGAGACCGGACGGTTTCGGGCCGTGGACGGCCTGTCCTTCGACATTCCCAAGGGGAAGACGGTAGCGCTGGTCGGCGAGTCCGGATCGGGCAAGTCGGTCACCGCCCAGGCCATTCTCCAGATCCTCCCGAAGAAGGCCCGCATCGCCGGGGGATCGATCCTCTTCGACGACACGACGGGCGGCGCGCCGGTGGACATCGCCGCCCTCGACCCCGAGGGCGCCAGGATGCGCGACCTGCGCGGCGGCCGCATCGCGATGATCTTCCAGGAGCCGATGACCTCCCTGTCGCCGCTCCACACCATCGGCGACCAGATTTCGGAAGCGCTCGTCATCCATGCCAAGGTGTCGCAGGCCGAAGCCCTGGAGCGCACGAAGGACGTGCTCGCCCGAGTCGGCTTTCCCGACCCGCGGCGGGCCCTGCGAACCTATCCCTTCGAGCTGTCCGGCGGACTGCGCCAGCGGGCGATGATCGCGATGGCGCTGATCACCCACCCCGACCTGCTGATCGCCGACGAACCGACGACCGCCCTCGACGTGACGACGCAGGCGCAGATCCTCGACCTGATCAACGAGCTGCAGGCCGAGACCGGCATGTCGGTCCTGCTCATCACTCACGACCTCGGCGTCGTCGCCAACGTGGCCGACGAGGTCGTGGTGATGTATCGCGGCCGGGTCATGGAATCCGGCTCCCGGGAGGCGATCTTCCGCCATCCGGAGCACCCGTACCTGAAGGCGCTCATGCGGGCCGTCCCGCGCTTCGCCATGGGCGAGGACGAGCGGCTGACCCCGATCCGCGAGGTGAAGAGCGCCACCCTGGCCCAGGCCCACCGGCCCGAGCGGCCGCAGCCGCAGGGGCCGATCCTCAGCGCCGAGAACCTGACGAAATCCTTCACGCTGCGGTCCGGCTGGTTTTCGGGAAAGACCAGGACCATCCACGCGGTCAACGGCGTGTCCCTGGCCCTGCCGGTCGGCAGGACCCTCGGCCTCGTCGGCGAGTCGGGATGCGGCAAGACCACCGTCTCGAAGATCATCATGCGCGCCATGGAGCCGGATTCCGGCGCGGTGTTCTTCGACGACGGCAACGGGCCGCGCAACGTGCACGAGCTCGAGGGCGAGGCGCTGAAGGACTACCGGCGCTCCGTCCAGTTCATCTTCCAGGATCCGTTCTCGTCCCTGAACCCGCGCATGACGGTCTACGAGATCCTCACCGAGCCGCTTCTCATCCACGGCATCGGCGACGACGACATGCGCTACCGCCGCGCCAAGCAGCTGCTCGACATGGTCGGGCTCGATCACCGTTCCCTGCGGCGCTACCCGCATTCGTTCTCGGGCGGCCAGCGCCAGCGGCTCGGCATCGCGCGGGCGCTCGCGCTCGAGCCGCGGGTCCTGATCTGCGACGAGCCCGTCTCGGCGCTGGACGTGTCGGTTCAGGCGCAGGTGCTCAATCTCCTGAAGGACCTGCAGGCGGCGCTCGACCTGACCTATCTGTTCGTCTCGCACAACCTCGCGGTCGTGGACTACATCGCCGACACGATTGCGGTGATGTGCCGGGGCTACATCGTGGAGCAGGCGCCCAAGACCTCCCTGTTCCGGAACCCGGTGCATCCCTATACCCAGGCGCTGCTCGCCGCGGTCCCGGATCCGGACATCGACCGGCCGCTCGACTTCGCGAAGCTGCGCGCCGACCGCTTCTCCCATCCCGGCCAATGGCCGGAACCCTTCCGGCTGAAAGAGGGCGAGGCCGGTTTCATGAAGGAGGTCGAGCCGGGCCATCATGTGCGGCTGGGACGGCTCCCCCTCGAGGAGGCTGCGTGATGCCCGTCCTTTTCTGCCTGCGCGCGGGCCTGCTGGCGCTGTTCACCGCCCTCCCGCTCCTGTCCGCCCTCGCGGCGGATTACGTCGAGCAGCCCTACTGGGCGGAGAAGGTCGCGAAGAAGGAGCTGCCGCCCGTCTCCGAACGCGTGCCGCGGACACCCTACGTCTCGGAGCAGGCGAACGGCAGCTACGGCGGCGACGTCGTCACCCTCGTGGCGCGGGCCCGCGACATCCGGTACATCAGCACCTACGGCTATTCCCGCCTCGTGGGCTACGACCGGAACCTGGAGCTCCAGCCCGACATTCTGGAGAAGTTCGAGAACGAGGACGACCGCATCTTCACCTTCACGATCCGCGAGGGCCACCGCTGGTCGGACGGGCACCCCTTCACGGCGGAGGACTTCCGCTACTACTGGGAGGACATCGCCGGCAACAAGGACCTGTCGCCCGCCGGCGTGCCGGAGTTCATGATGGTGGACGGCAAGCCCGCCCGGTTCGAGGTGATCGACGAACGGACGGTGCGCTACACCTTCGACAAGCCCAATCCGCGCTTCCTGCCGAACCTTGCGGGCCCCGTGGATCCCGGCATCTACCGCCCGGCCCACTACCTGAAGCAGTTCCATGCGAAATACGCCGACAAGGCGAAGCTCGACGAGGCCGCGAAGGCTCAGAAGCTGAAATCCTGGGCCGCCCTCCACAACCGCCTCGACGACATGAAGGAGCACACCAATCCGGACGAGCCGGTGCTCCAGCCGTGGCACGTCACGAACCGGGCGCCGGCGAACCGCTTCGTCTTCGAGCGCAATCCCTATTACCACCGCGTCGACGCCCATGGGCACCAGCTTCCCTACATCGACCGGATCATCATGGACGTGTCGGCCGGCGGCCTCTTCGCCGCCAAGGCGAACGCGGGCGAGGTGGACCTCCTCTTCCGCGGCATCTCCATGAGTGACATTCCCGTCCTCAAGCAGGGCGAGAAGGCGCACGACTACACGACGCTCCTGTGGCCCTACGCGCGCGGGTCGGAGCTCGCGCTCTATCCCAACCTCAACGCGAAGGATCCGGTCTGGCGTGCCCTCAACCGCGATCCGCGCTACCGCCGCGCCCTGTCGCTCGCCATCGACCGCAAGACCCTGAACAACGTGTTCCTCTTCGGCCTCGGGATCGAGGGCAACAACACGGTCATGGAGCAGAGCCCCCTCTCTTTCTCCGGCCTGCGCACCCTCAACGCCGGCTACGATCCGTCGGAGGCTTCGCGGCTCCTGGACGAGATCGGGCTCGGCAAGCGCAATGCCGCGGGCACCCGCCTCCTGCCGGACGGGCGCGAACTCGAGATCATCGTCGAGACGGACGGCGAGGCGAGCCACATCGTGGACGCGCTCACCCTCATCGGCGAGTTCTGGCGCGAGATCGGCGTCCGGCTCTTCGTGAAGCCGCAGGACAGGACGGTGCTGCGCAACCGCGCCTTCGCGGGCCTGACCACTATGGTGGCGGGCCAGGGCTTCGACAACGCGATCCCCACCGCGATCATGCCTCCGACCGAGTACGCCCCCATGCGCCAGGACAACTATGCCTGGCCGCAATGGGGCCAGTACGTGGAGACCAAGGGCAAGAACGGCGAGGCGGTGGACATTCCCGAGGCGCGGCGCCTGCTCGACCTCTATTCGATCTGGATGAACACGGCGAACCGCGACGTCCAGCGCAACGTCTGGACGGAGATGCTGCGCAACCACGCGGAGAACCAGTGGACCATCGGGACCGCGGCGGGCGCGCTTCAGCCCATCGTCGTGCGCAACGGCCTCAAGGGCCTGCCGCAGAAGGCGCTCTACAGCTGGGAACCGACGGCGATGATCGGCATCTACCGGATCGACGAGATGTATTGGAACAAGGCCGCCCTGAAAGAGGCTCGCAGATGATCCGTTTCCTGTTGCGTCGCTTCGTCACGATGCTCGTGACGCTCCTGATCATCTCGGCCCTGGTCTTTCTCATCATCAAGCTGCCGCCGGGCGACTTCCTGACCAACCAGATCGCCGAGCTGCGCGCCCAGGGCGAGGCGGACGCGGCGGCGAAGGCGGAATTCCTCATCAAGCAGTACGGCCTCGACAAGCCGGTCTGGCAGCAATACCTCGTCTGGCTCGGCGCGATGCCGGGGCAGAACGGCTTCTCGGGCCTGCTCCAGGGCGACTGGGGCTGGTCGTTCGAGTACGACCGACCGGTCGTGGAGGTGGTGGGGGATGCCCTGTGGCTGACGCTCGTCGTCAACGTCGCCGTGGTGATCTTCATCCACCTGGTCTCGATCCCCATCGCCATCTATTCGGCGACGCGCCAGTACTCGCTGGGGGACTACGTCGCCACCTTCGTCGGCTATATCGGCCTCGCGACGCCGAGCTTCCTCCTCGCCCTCATCCTGCTCTACTACTCCAACCGCTGGTTCGGGATCTCCATCGGAGGGCTCTTCGACTCCCGCTACGCGGGCCAGCCCTGGACCTGGGACAAGGTCAAGTCGCTCCTCGCGCATCTCGTCGTGCCGACCCTGGTCATCGGCCTCGCGGGTACGGCGGCGATGATCCGGCGCATGCGCGCCAACCTCCTCGACGAGCTCGGCAAGCAGTATTACGTGACCGCGAAGGCGAAGGGCCTCGCTCCCGGCAGGGCGCTCCTGAAATATCCCTTCCGCATGTCCCTGAACCCCTTCATCGCCGATATCGGCAACCTGCTGCCGCACCTCGTCTCGGGCTCCGTCCTCGTCTCGCTGGTGCTCAGCCTTCCGACCGTCGGGCCGATCCTGCTCAGCGCCCTCAAGAGCCAGGACCAGTTCCTGGCCGGGTTCATCCTGATGTTCGTGGCGGTGCTCACGGTGCTCGGCATGCTGATCTCGGACCTGCTCCTCGCCTGGCTCGATCCGCGCATCCGGATGGGAGGCGGCCGATGACCGGAGCGGTGCCGCTGGAGAAGCACTACGTCGACAGGGAGCCCTTCGACCCCGGCGCCACGGAGCCCTCCGGGAGCGAGAGCGAGAGCTTCTATCGCGCATCGTCCTGGCGGCTGATGTGGTGGAAGTTCCGCCGCCACAAGGTGGCGGTGGCCGCCGCGGCCATCCTTGCGGCCTTCTACCTGCTCATCCCGTTCGTCGAGGTGATCGCCCCCTACAACCAGACGAAGCGCAACGGCGATTTCATCTACGCTCCACCCCAGCCGGTGCATTTCGTGCACGAGGGCCGCTTCGTGGGGCCCTTCGTCTATCCGTACAAGTTCACCTTCGACCTGGAGAGCTTCCGGCGCGTCTACACGACCGACACGTCGAAGCCGCAGCCGGTCCGCTTCCTCTGCCGGGGCGACTACTACGAGTTCTGGGGGCTCGTGACGGCGAACGTGCACCTGTTCTGCCCCCCCGAGGACGGAACGCTCTTCCTGCTGGGCACCGACAGGCTCGGGCGCGACCTGTTCTCGCGCATCGTCTACGGCGCGCGCATCTCCCTTACCATCGGCATCGTCGGGATTGCCGTGTCCTTCGCCCTGGGCCTCCTCTTCGGAGGGCTTGCGGGCTATCTCGGCGGATGGGTGGATCACGTGATCCAGCGCCTCATCGAGATCCTGCGCTCGCTTCCCGAGCTGCCCCTGTGGCTCGCCCTGTCGGCGGCGCTGCCGGCCAACTGGAGCCCCATCCTCGTCTTCTTCGGCATCACGATCATCCTCGGCCTGCTCGACTGGCCGGGGCTGGCGCGGGCCGTGCGCTCGAAGCTGCTCTCGCTGAGAGAGGAGGATTTCGTGCGGGCGGCGGAACTCATGGGAGCGTCCAAGCAGCGCATCATCGCGCGCCATCTCATTCCCAACTTCATGAGCCACCTCATCGCCTCGGCGACGCTCGCCATTCCCTCCATGATCCTGGGCGAGACCGCGCTCTCCTTCCTCGGGCTCGGGCTGCGGCCGCCGGTGACGAGCTGGGGCGTGCTGCTCAACGAGGCGCAGAACCTCGCCGCGGTCCAGCTCCATCCCTGGCTGCTCTTCCCCATCGTTCCGGTGGTGATCGTCGTTCTCGCCTTCAACTTCATGGGCGACGGCCTGCGCGACGCGGCGGATCCCTATCACTGAGCGCTTTCGCCGTTTCGCAGGGACGGCGCAGCCAACCGGGCCGCAACGCAGCTGACGGGCGCGAGGCGGCGGGCATACATCGTCCGCTCGCCAGCGCCCCAACGGTACTTGTAGGCCTCCCGCCCTCGCAGGAAGTCGAAGACGGTCGCGCCCTCGCGCTGTGCCTCCTCGACCGCATGCCCGATCAGGACGGTCCCGAGACCGAGACTCTCCAGCTCGGGATCGAAGCCGCCGAGATAGTAGAATGCCCGCTCCTTCGCCATCAGCCCATAGAGCACCGCCACCGCGCGCCGGCCCCGCCGGAGCACGTAGAGGCGGAGGAGCCCGGCCGCGTCGAGCGCCGGGAGCGTGCGCCGGTGCCAGGCGAGCACCCGCGGATCGTGCAGGACGCCGGGCAGGCCGCGGCTTTGCCAGCGCCGACCGTGGAGATCCACCAGGTCCTCGAAGGCCGCAGGTCCGCCGCGTTCCGGTTCCGCGACGCCGGCCCGCTCCGCACGGCGCCGGTAATAGCGCAGGTTCTGCGCCATGTTGCGCGACAGGGCGGCCGGAAGCGGCAGTTCGAGGCACGGCTCCGCCGTTCCGGACCGCTCTTCCCAGCCTTCGGGCAAGGGGATCCGCCTGAGGAGCGAGTTCTCTTCGACCTGGAAGAGTTCGACGGGCTCGGACAGCCGGTCGAGCGCCTGCGCGAGCATCGCGGGGTCGAGCGTCGGATCGAAGATCCCGTCGAGGCGGTCCGTGGTCCCGGCGCCCCAGGGAATGAGCCGGCCCTCGTACCGGAAGAGCGGCAGCAGCGCCATGAGGCGCTCCCCGTCCCGAACGGCGAGAACCAGGCTCTCGCCTTCGTCGAAGGCCTCCCGCCAGGGGATCAGCCAGGCGGGACTCTGAAAGACGGTCGCCCTCGGATCCCGGCTCCAGAGATCCCACCACTCCGCCTCCAGCCTCGGGACACCGTGCAGGACGTCCGCCCTCATGAGCCCGCGAGCCGCTCGTAGAGTTCGAGATAGCGCCCCATGCTCCGCTCCAGCGAGAAGCGTGCAAAGGCCGCCTCCCGGCACAGGCCCGGGTCGATGGCCGCCGCCTCTTCGAGGGCGTCCGCCATTTCGGCAGCATCGCGCACCAGGAAGCCCGTGCGCCCGTGCTCGACGATATCCGCCAGAGCCCCGCTCGGGAATGCGACCACGGGGGTCCCGCAGGCCAGCGCTTCCATGGCGACGAGGGAGCTCGTCTCCGGGACGAGGCTCGGCACGACCAGACAGCGGGCGGCGGCCAGGAACCGCCGTTTGCGGCGAAAGCCGAGCGGCCCGAGGAAGCGCCGGCGGCGGTCGAGGCGGGGCGCGATGGCCTCGTCGAAATATTGCCGATGCGTCTCATAGGGATAGACCTGTCCGCCGATCAGGAGCGGGCGGTCGCTCCGATGCGCTGCATCGAGGGCCAGATGATAGCCCTTTTCCGGACAGATGCGGCCGAGCGCGAGGGCATAGCCCCTCCTGGCATGCCGGACGCGCGCCAGTTCGCCGACCGCCACGCCGTTCTCTACCGGCGGAAGCAGCCGCTCGCTCCGGGCGAGGCCGCATTGCTGGGACGCGGAGACGCCATGAAGCCATGTATCGGGCCGCTCGGGGGAGAGAGCTTCGGGGGGATACCAGGACAGGGGCAGGTGCAGGGTCACGAGGACGGGGACGCCGGGCGGCGGAAGATAGGCGAAGAAGTCGATCCCATGCAGGTGGACCACGTCGATCCGATGGCGGGCGATTGCCGCCGCGATCGCCTCGCGGTGGTTGCGGTGGGCCTGGGCACGGGCCTTTGCGTCGAGGGGACCGGACGGGACGGGCATCGCAATCAGCGTTCCGGCAACCCGCGAGCCCTCGCAGGCGATCACGAAGGATCGGTGCCCCGCCGCCGTGAGAGCCCGGTCGATCTGGCCGAGGACCTGCTCGGCCCCTCCGACCGTATCGGGGCTCACCGGCGCAAACGGGAACGCGACGTTCAGCACCCTCAGCATGGGCCGAGCCCGAGTTCGTCGAGCGCTCTCCCGGCCAGAAGCGGCCATTCGTCGGAGCGAAGCCCCCAGCCGAACATGTCGTAATAGGCGCCCTGCCCGTGGGGCGGCGCCGTGAAGTCGTAAGTGGGAGCGGGGCGGAAGCGCTCGCTCTCCAGGCCGAAGGCGGAGACGATGCCTTTCTGGCTGCGGAAGGCCTCGAACATCCGGCGCTTGAGGGCGCGCGCCGCCTCGGGGAGCGGGAAGGCCTCCCCGGGAGGCCGGCCGGGAGCGAACACGCCCTCGGCGAAATGCCCGGCCGGGCTGCGATGGTAGGAGGTGAACTCCACGATGCGCGGCGGCGTCCGGCCCCTTTGCACGAGAAGCGCGACGGCCGCGTGAACGGCGAAGGCCGTCGCGTCGTGATCCGGATGGCCCATTTCGAAAGGATGGGTCAGGACGAGCCCGACCTGCCGCGCCTCGAGCCATTCCGCCATCCGGCGCGCGAGGCCCGCAAGGCAGCGGGCGGCCCGCTGGTCGCCCACGCCGAGGCATTCCAGGTTGGCGGCCGGAATTCCGGCGAGGGCCATCGCGTCGGCAAGCTCCCGCCGGCGCAGAGCCGCATATTCCCCCTCGCTCCCGCAGCCTGCGGACGCGATGTCTCCGGAGCCCCTGGGGGCGCCGTCGGTCACGGTGAGCACGAGAGGATCCGCGAGGAGCGGAAGGTGACCGCCCACCCCGACGGTCTCATCGTCCGGATGGGCGGCGACGACCGCGACCCGGCCCCAATGCGGCCGAAGCAGCGGGGGAAGAGTCCTCCGCGGTTCCGGCCTCCGGCTGCCTTCCATCGTCCGTTCCCACCGCACCGCATCTGCCTCCGGAAGACGGCTCAGGCGGACGGCCGCGAGGGTCCGCAGCCTGTCCGGGCACGACAACCGGGGCGCCCTCCGGGCGGTTCCCGCCTCGGCCGCCGGGACAAAATCTGCCGCAACGGAATGCATTGACGAATTGTTAAGCCTAACGTGACAAAACTCCGGCCCAATCGTCCTCACTGGGATCAGGGCCATGCGTGTCCTCTTCGAGAAGGTCCTCTGGCAGGTAGCGCGCGCCAATGCACAGGCTGCGGCGGGACGGCCGAGAAGAGTCCGTCCGCCCGGAAGCCGCATGGAGGACATCCTCCGCAAGCGCGACGCCTTTGCCGGGCGAATCGCCCTGGGCATCGGATGCGCCCTCGCCCTCTCGTCCATCGCCTTCGCGGGATACGCGATCCGCGGCGGGCTGCCGCGCTCGGACTTCCCCATGGCCGTGCCCTCCCTTCACGCCGCCGTCCAGGGCGACGACGAGCGGGTTGCCTTCAGGGTCAAGGAGACGGATCCCGTCGTCACCGGCTCTATCGGACGCACGGCCCCGGCCGACAGCCCTGCGAGCAATACGGCCGTCGCGGACGAGAGCAACCCGGGCCGAGGCTACGTGCTCAGGAAGGTGCTGCGCAGGGGCGCGCTCGTGGAGGGTCCCGACGGACTGCGCGAGGTTTCTCCCGGCACCTTCCTCCCGGGCGCAGGACGGGTGATCTCAATCTTCCGTTCGGAGAGCGGCTGGGTCGTCGTGACCTCCGAGACGGTCATCCGCGAAGGTGCCGTGCTGGGCCTGGGGAACGCGTCCGGGACCTCCGGCAGGACAAGCTGAGCCGGCACTTACCTCCGAGGGAATGTCCTTCGCTCCGGCCCGGCGGCATTCTTCGGCCGATACGGATCGAAGCGAAGGATGAACCGATGAAGCACGATGCAGCTCTCCGGACGGCAGGAGAGACCGAAGCCCCCTCGAGCGGACCGCGCAGCTTCCTCGTCGAATTTCGCCTCAGGGCCGGCTGCGAGGAGGAGTTCCTCGAGCTCCTGACGCCGGTGCTCGACGCGATGCGCCACGAGCGGACCTTCATTAACGCGGTGCTCCACAGGGATCCCGAGGAACCCACCCGCTTCATGCTCTACGAGACCTGGTCCGACCTGGACGACGTGGTCCATGTCCAGATCCCGCGCAATTACCGCAAGGCCTTCTGGGACCGGCTCCCCGCTCTCCTCGCGGAGCCGCGCCGGATCGGCGCCTGGGAGCCGCTGCGCTCCGACTTCGCGTTCTTCGCCACCTGGTGAGACCTGCACAAACAAAAAGGCGCCCCTGAGGGGCGCCTTCTCGCATGCTCGCCGAGGCTCGCGGTCAGCGGGGCGCCTTTTCGAGCCAGGCGACCTGCGCGCCGTCGCGGCGGCCCTGGGCGCGTCCTGGCTGCGCCTGCGGACGCTGGCGAGGAGCCTGCGCCGGCGGGTTCGATGCCTGCCGCTGCCCCCCGTTCGAGGGGCTTGCCGCAACCGCAGCCTTCTGGCCTCCGCGACGGCGGCGGCGCTTGGGGCCGCGCTCCGCGTTCGGATCGGCCTCCCGCGGCTGGCCGTGGCCCTGGTGGCCCCGGGCATGAGGCGCGGGGCGGCCACGCTGCTGCTGCGGCTGCCGAGCCGGCTCCTGCGGCTCCTGGCCGACGGGACCGGCGGAGAACCCTTCCGGCAGCGGCGCCACTGGCACCTGCATGCGGGTCAGCTTCTCGATGTCCTTGAGATAGGCGCGCTCCTCGTCGTTGCAGAACGAGATGGCGAGCCCGTCGGCGCCGGCGCGGGCCGTGCGGCCGATGCGATGGACGTAAGACTCCGGCACGTTCGGCAGGTCGTAGTTGATCACGTGGCTCACGCCCTCCACGTCGATGCCGCGGGCCGCGATGTCGGTCGCGACAAGGACCCGGCATGAACCGTTGCGGAACGCGGCCAGCGCGCGCTCCCGCTGAGGCTGAGATTTGTTGCCGTGGATCGCCGCCGCGGCGATGCCTGCCTTGTCGAGGGACCGGACGACCTTGTCCGCGCCGTGCTTCGTGCGCGTGAAGACGAGGACGCGATCGATGGCCTCGTCCCGCAGCACTATCTCGAGCAGGGCCTGCTTGCGGCCGGTCGCCACGAACATGACCTTCTGCTCCACCCGCTCCGCGGTCGTCGCCACGGGCGTGACGGCCACCTTGGCGGGATCGCGCAGGAAGGCGTCCGCCAGGGTCGCGATGGTCTTCGGCATGGTGGCCGAGAAGAACAGGCTCTGCCGCTCCTTCGGCAGCAGGGTGACGATGCGCTTGAGCGCATGAATGAAGCCGAGATCCAGCATCTGGTCGGCCTCGTCGAGGACGAGAATTTCCACATCGCGCAGGCTCAAGGCCTTCCGGTCCACGAGATCGAGCAGGCGGCCCGGCGTGGCCACGAGAATGTCGACGCCGGGTGCGAGCTCGCGCTCCTGCTTGCCGATGGTCACGCCGCCGAACACGACGGAGGTCGAGAGCTTCAGGTTGCGGCCATAGGCGCGGAAGCTGTCGGCGATCTGGCCGGACAGTTCGCGGGTCGGGCTCAGCACCAGCACCCGGCAGCTCCTGCGGATGCGGGCCCGGGGCGCGGCGTCGAGGCGATGAAGGATGGGCAAGGCGAAGGCCGCCGTCTTGCCGGTTCCCGTCTGGGCGATGCCGCATACGTCGCGGCCCTCGAGCGCGTAGGGAATGGTCTGGGCCTGGATGGGCGTGGGCTTCTCGTAGCCCTCGGCGGCGAGGGCCTTCAGGATCGGCTGGGCCAATCCGAAATCGGTGAAAAGAGTCAAAGCTTGGGGTCTTTCGAACGGATGCGATGAGCCTCCGGGCAAAGCCTGCCGGATATCCGGGGCCTGCTCGGGCTCTGGGCGACCGCCCGCGTGATGGGGCTGTCGTACGGGTTGAGCGATTGAAGAAGGGGGCCGGGGTCTCCACCATGCGATGGATATCCGTCACGCAGCCCCGCTCAAGCGGCTCTGTGGGAAGAGCGCTGACGCCGTGCCTGTGCATATGAGGCCTGGGGGCCTGTTCGTCAACCACCAAGGCTGACATTAAGGTCGAAGCCGTCCGACGACCGGGTGTCCCGCAGGACCTCGCGGGCCGGGACGGCATGGCGCAACCGATGTCCTTTCCCCACCGAACGCCCTGGGGCTTCGTTTCGGCCCTCTCCTTGACTCAGCTCGTGTCCTACGGGTCGATCTTCTATGCCTTCGCCCTTTTCATCGAGCCCATGGGACAGGAACTCGGCTGGTCGCGCTCCGCCCTGACCGCCGCCTATTCCCTCGCCCTCGCCTCCTCCGCCCTGACCGCCGTGCCGGTCGGCCGGCTGATCGACCTCGGCCATGGCCGGGCCGTCATGACCGGCGGCTCCGCGAGCGCTGCGCTCCTCCTCGTCCTCTGGTCGCGGATCGAAAGCTATCCTCTCTTCGTCCTGGTCTGGATCGGGCTGGGGACCTGCATGAGCGCCGTGCTCTACGAACCGGGCTTCGCCATCCTCGCCAGGCGGCTGGGCCCCCTCCTCGCCCGGCGCGGCATCACCGCGATGACCCTGGTCGGGGGCTTCGCGAGCACCGTCTTCATCCCCCTGACCCATCTGCTCATCGATTCCCTCGGGTGGCGCAGCACCCTCCTGGTCCTGGCGGGCCTCAACCTGGGCGTCTGCGCCCTGCTCCACGCCCTGGTGATCCCGCCCTCGGCCGGGCGCCCCGGGCTGCCGGCCGCGCCTGCCGATCGAAAGCCCGCGGCGGACCTTCGGCCTCTCCTGCGCAACCCCTCCTTCTGGTGCTTCGTGGCGACCTCGATCGCCCAGGGGATGATTTCCACGGGCATGCCGCTCCACCTGATCCCCCTGCTCATCGAGCGCGGCTTCACCCTGGACGCGGCCGTGGCGGCGTTCTCGATCGTCGGCCCGGCCCAGGTGGCGGCCCGCCTCGCCATGGCGGTCGGCGAACGGTCCGTGAGCATCTGGAGCCTCGGCATCCTCACCATGCTTTTCAGCGCGATGGCCTTCACCCTCCTGCCCTTCATCCCGCCGGGTTCCTGGCTCGTCGCCCTCTTTGCCGGGCTCTACGGCGCTTCCAACGGCATGATGACCATCGTGCGGGCGCTGCTGCCGCCCGAACTCTTCGGTCGGGAGAACTACGGCGCCGTCCAGGGCATGATCGCGATGCCGGTGCGGATCGCCATGGCCGCCACTCCTTTCGCCTTCGGCGCCCTTTGGGCCTGGTGGGGGAGCTACGGGCCGGTTCTCGCCATCCTTCTGGCCCTGGCCCTCTGCTCTCTGGCCGGAATTGTGCTAAACCTCGCCCTCGCGCGCGGCGCGCGCAGCTAGGGGCCGGCCCGTCCGGCCAGATTTTTCTTGCCTTAGTCGGCTAATGGAAACATGTGCAGGAGGCCGGGGCAGGCCGGTTCACAGGAAAGACCGTTTCGTGACGACAGTGACAGATCTTCTGATTGTAGGCGGCGGCATCAACGGCGCGGGCATCGCCCGCGACGCCCGGGGGCGCGGCCTCTCCGTGGTCCTTTGCGAACAGGGCGATCTGGCCGGCTATACCTCCTCCGCCTCCACCAAGCTCATCCATGGCGGCCTGCGCTACCTGGAATACTACGAGTTCCGCCTGGTGCGGGAGGCCCTGTTCGAGCGCGAGCGCCTTCTGGAGGCGGCACCCCACATCATCTGGCCCCTGCGGTTCATCCTGCCCCACGAGAAGGGCATCCGCCCCGCCTGGTTCGTCCGCCTCGGGCTGTTCCTCTACGACCACCTGGCGCCGCGCAAGCGCCTGCCGGGCACCGAGACCATCCACCTCACCCGCCATCCGGCCGGGCAGGCCCTGAAGCCCGGCTTCGACACCGCCTTCGTCTATTCCGACTGCTGGGTCGAGGACAGCCGCATGGTGGCCCTGAACGCCCTCGACGCCTTCGAGCGGGGCGCCGACATCCGCGTGCGCACCAAGCTGATCTCCGCCCGCCGCGAGGGCGAGACCTGGCTCGCCACCCTCCAGAACGGGGAGACCGGCGAGACGCAGGAGGTGCGGGCGAAGGTCATCGTCAACGCGGCCGGCCCCTTCGTGGCCGACGTGCTCAACGCCAAGCTCGGCCTCAACACGAGCAAGAGCGTGCGGCTCGTGAAGGGCAGCCACATCGTCGTCCCCAAGCTCTTCGACACGGAGCAAGCCTTCATCCTTCAGAACACGGACAAGCGCATCGTCTTCGCGATCCCCTACCAGGGGAAGTTCACCCTCATCGGGACCACCGACATCCCCGTGGAGTCGGTGCCGGACAGGAAGGTGACGATCAGCGACGACGAGATCCGGTACCTCTGCAACGTGGTGAACCACTTCTTCAAGAAGCAGGTGACGCCCGCCGACGTGGTCTGGACCTATTCCGGCGTGCGTCCGCTCTTCGACGACGGCTCGATCAACGCCTCCGCCGTGACGCGGGACTACGTGTTCGATCTCGACAAGCCGCAGGGCCAGGCGCCGGTCCTGTCCATCTTCGGCGGCAAGATCACCACCTTCCGCAAGCTCGCGGAGCACGCGCTCGACGAGCTGAAGCCCTTCTTCCCCGCCATGAAGCCGGCCTGGACCGAGACCGCGAAGCTTCCCGGCGGCGATCTTCCAGACGCGGATTTCGACCGCTTCCTCGCGGGCGTGAGATCGCGCTGGTCCTTCCTGCCGGAGGCCCTCGCCCATCGTCTCGCCCGCGCCTACGGCACGCGGATCGAGGAACTCATCGGCTCCGCCAAGTCCATGGCAGACCTCGGCGAGGATTTCGGCGCCGGACTGACGGCGGCGGAGATCGACTACCTCGTGCGCCGGGAATGGGCGCGCACCGCCGAGGACATCCTCTGGCGCCGCTCGAAGCTCGGCCTGCACGTGCCGCCGGACGCGCCGCCCAGGATCGACGCCTACCTCGCGGGCCGCAGGACGACGGTCGCCGCCGCGCAATGAAACATCCATAAGAACCTCCTGGGGAAATGCTCATGGCTCAGTACGTCGGCGCCATCGATCAGGGCACGACCAGCACACGCTTCATCGTCTTCGACCGGAGCGGCGGCATCGTCTCGGTCGCGCAGAAGGAGCACGCGCAGATCTATCCGAAGCCCGGCCACGTGGAGCACGACCCGCTGGAGATCTGGCGCAACACGCTCACCGTCGTCGAAGAGGCCCTGGCGAGAAAGGGTCTCCGGCCCTCCGACCTCACGGCGATCGGCATCACCAACCAGCGCGAGACGACCCTGATCTGGGACAGGGCCACCGGCAAGCCGCTCCACAACGCGCTCGTCTGGCAGGACACGCGCGTCGATCCGCTGGTGCAGGAATTCGCCAGGGACGGCGGGCCCGACCGGCTGCGCGGCACAACCGGCCTGCCTTTGACCAGCTACTTCTCGGGCCTCAAGCTGCGCTGGCTCCTGGACAACGTGCCCGGCGCCCGGGAGAAGGCTGCCGCGGGCGACGTACTGTTCGGCACCGTCGACGCCTGGCTGGTGTGGAACCTGACCGGCGGGCGCTGCCACATCACGGACGTTACCAACGCCAGCCGCACCCAGCTCATGGACCTGCGCACGCTCGAATGGGACCACGGGATCCTGAAGCTCTTCGACATTCCCCGCGCCTGCCTGCCGGCCATCGTCTCCTCGAGCGAGGTCTACGGCGAGGCGGTGGGGCCGCTCAAGGGCGTTCCCATTGCCGGGATCCTCGGCGACCAGCAGGCCGCTCTCGTGGGCCAGACCTGCTTCCAGCCGGGGGAGGCGAAGAATACCTACGGCACCGGCTGCTTCATGCTGATGAACACCGGCGAGACCCCCTATCCGTCCACCTACGGCCTCCTGACCACGGTCGGATATCGGTTCGGGCAGAAGAGGCCCGTCTACGCCCTCGAAGGCTCCATTGCGATCGCCGGGGCTCTCGTGCAGTGGCTGCGCGACAATCTCGGCCTGATCGCGGCGAGCACCGACATCGAGACGCTGGCGCGCAGCGTGGAGAACAACGGCGGCGTGACCATCGTCCCCGCCTTCTCCGGGCTTTATGCGCCGCACTGGAACGCCGGCGCACGCGGCCTGATCGGGGGGCTCACGCGCTTCGCGAACAAGGGGCACATCGCGCGCGCGGCCCTCGAGGCGACGGCCTTCCAGACCCGCGAGGTCCTCGACGCAATGAGCAAGGACACGGGCATCGCCGTGAAGGAACTCCGGACCGACGGGGGCATGGTGGTCAACGAGCTGCTCATGCAGTTCCAGGCCGACATTCTCGACGTGCCCGTCGTGCGGCCGAAGGTGATCGAGACGACGGCCCTCGGCTCGGCCTACGCAGCCGGCCTCGCCACCGGTTTCTGGACGGGGACGGACGAACTCGTCAGCAACTGGGCGGTGGACCGGCGCTGGCGCCCGGAACTCGATGCCGCGGAGCGGGAGCGCCTTTACGCCAACTGGTGCAAGGCGGTGGAACGGTCGCTCGACTGGAGCTGAGGCCTTCGACCCGCTCCTCTCAAACGCGTGAATCTTTAAAGGAACAGCAAATGTCACGGACGGTTCTGACGGTGGTCGGCGCGCGGCCCCAGTTCATCAAAGCCTCGCCGGTGAGCCACGCGCTCCTCGCGCACGGAGGCTTCCGCGAGATCCTGGTCCATACCGGGCAGCACTTCGATGCCGCCATGTCGGACGTGTTCTTCGAGGAACTCGACATCCCTCCCCCGAAGCACAACCTCGAGGTCAACAGCCTCGGGCACGGCGCCATGACGGGGCGCATGCTGGAGAAGCTGGAAGAGGTGATGATCGCGGAGAAGCCCGACTGGGTGCTGATCTACGGCGACACCAACTCGACCGTCGCGGGCGCTCTGGCCGCGGCGAAGCTGCACATTCCCGTGGCGCATGTGGAAGCGGGCCTGCGCTCCTTCAACCGGCGCATGCCGGAGGAGATCAACCGCGTCGTCGCGGATCACCTGAGCGCCCTGCTCTTCTGCCCCACGCAGACGGCCGTGGACAATCTTAAGGACGAGGGTATCACGAAAGGCGTGCATCATGTGGGCGACGTGATGTACGACGTCACCCTCGCCGCCGTCGAACGGGCCCGGGGCCGCTCGAAGGTTCTGGAGCGGCACGGGCTTACGCCGAAAACCTATGCGGTGGCGACGATCCATCGCGCCGAGAACACGGACGACCCCGAACGCTTCGCCCGCGTGATGCAGTGGCTCTCGGACCGGGCGCAGGAAACGCCGGTCGCGATGCCCGTCCATCCGCGCACGCGCAAGCTGATGGAGAAGAGCGGCCTGACGCCGAAGGGCGTCCGCCTCATCGATCCCCTCGGCTATCTCGACATGGCCTGGCTGACCCACAACGCCGCCGCGGTCTTCACCGATTCCGGCGGCCTGCAGAAGGAAGCCTACTTCCACCGCGTGCCGTGCGTCACGCTGCGCGACGAGACGGAGTGGGTGGAAACCGTCGAGGCCGGCTGGAACCGGCTCTGGACCAGCGAGAGCTACAAGCCCCGCAAGGAGATCGCGGATTACGGGACGGGACAGAGCAGCGGGATGATTGCTCACCACCTTGCAGAGCGCTCAGCCTGAATGGCAGCCGGCAGACGAATGCGGGAGGAGAGTTGGAGAAGCAATACTTCCACCTCTCCTCCTGAACCCTACAGAACGAACCAGTTCGCCTCGGGCGCCGCCTTCCCCGCGAGCTTGATCACAGCATCCGCTGAAATGTCCGTATCCGTGTTAAAGTAAATTCGGGTTTCATTTCCGCTAAGGACGTACCGGATCTGACCTGCGCCGGTGAACCCATTGTTCCCGACGAAGGTAAACGCCTGATTCCCTGCAAGTCCGATATTGGCATCGACCAGATTGACGGCAATCCGGTCCCCCTGGCCTGCCGAGAAGTCCTTCACGACATCGGCGGCGGAAGCGATAGCTCCCATTTCCGCAGTGCCGCGCCACAAGAACGTATCGGCTCCCGCTCCTCCCCAGAGAGTATCGAAACCCGGTCCTCCTTCAAGCACGTCTCTGCCGGTGCCACCCGTGAGAAGATCATTGCCTTCGTTGCCGATAAGTCGGTCGTTCCCGCCGCCTCCGGTCAGAACGTTGTTGGTGGCGTTGCCGACGACCCAGTTGTTCAGGCTCTGTCCCGTGCCGTAGATCGCATCCCCAGTCAGAACGAGATCCTCCACGTTTGCGCCGAGGATGTAGTTCACGCTCGAAACAACGGTATCGTGCCCACCCCCATCGCGCTCGACGATGATCTCACTGCCGTGGTCGACATAGTAAACGTCATTCCCGGCGCCGCCCTCGAGACGATCCAGACCGGCTCCTCCATCGAGGATATCGTTGCCAGCCCCGCCGAACAGAGCATCGATTCCGCTTGTTCCGGACAGAGAGTCGTTACCGTCGCCGCCTACAATTCTCGCCGCACGGGCCCAATCGTATGTCCGCACTGTGCCATCGTCAAAGACGATTGAGGTACTAGCGACCTGCCCGCTCCCATCGTAAAGGTCGTCATAGCGCGACCAAACAAACATTCCTGTCGGATCGGATGTGGATTCCAACACACTCCCGTCATCGTAGTGCACAATGACGCTGTCTACCTTGCCGCCAATATAATGCGTCTGCACGCTTTCCCACGGCTGAAGCGACTTCGGGTCATAATCGATCACGGTCTTGGACCGGTCGTCATAAAGCGTCACAGACTGCTCGAGGCGGCTGTTCGCGGTTACTTTCGTAACCTTCTGCAACCAATCGGCCTTGTCGTCCCGATCCCAATGGGTAAAGACATGGCTCCGGTTGTCCATGAGCATGTACTGAGAATCGACTCGGCCTTTTTGATCGATGAAATACGTATTCTTCAACCAAGACTTCGTATTTGCCGAATCCACGCTGTAAGCCCAGGATCGCCGATCATCACCGATGGATTTTTCGCCGGAATCGTCGAGATAGGTAGCCTTGCGCGCGAAGTACAGTGAATACAACTCGCCGGACACGACACCGTCTTTACCCGCATAGTTCGTAGGCGCGAAGGCGAACGTGTCCTTCACTGCACGATATGCTTTTGCACTGACCTTTTCGGGATCGACGAATACACCCTGCCACCCGGTCAAGGAGCTTTGCTTGATGACGACGTTCGGCCAGGAATCCCGCGCTTCTTCCATCGAAAGGGGCGTATCGCTGCCTTTGCGCGTAAAATAGATCCCGAAGGTCGAGTCGAAGAACATCCACTTTCCGTTGATGAAAAGCTCAGTCGCCGTGTGGTTAACCTGAAACGGCACGTCATAAAAATTCACCCGGCGATGCTGAATCCCAATTCCCTCGAACAGAGACTCCATAAGAATGTCGCGCCAGCCGCAGGAGGCGTTCATCACGATCGGCACGTTTTTCGCGCCAGTCGGTTCGCGACCGTCAGCGGCTGGAAGCAGCGACGTCCAGATCCATCCAGTCATCACCTTGGCGAGAGCAAGAGGATTGGCCTTGTTGGCCCGCATAAAGGTGGCAAGTGCGCTGTAATTGTTCGACATGGCTTAAGCGTTGGTTCGCAATCGATGCGATACGCTATTACATGCCACTGCGCCGATAGTCCAGCGATTTGTTATTATATTTCCTCTAGGGATTTCCCTAGAGTCTCCAACCCTGTGGATCTAGCCCCTTTCAGCCCACACTCACAACTATAGCTTGTATGAAGAGATCGTTTTAGCTAAAGGGCAGACAGTCCTGGCAACCTGACATTAAGCGGCCCAATACTCCAGCACGCTGCCCCGCATGGCGACCGATCTTGGTCGCGCAGTCGGGCTGCAGCAATAAGGGGGTTGCGAAGGCAAACGGAGCAGTCGGACGAACGGTTCGATCAACGTCTGATATGAAGTCTCTTGGGCGACGGGACTGCAAACAGCGCTTGTCTATCTGCGCCATACACATTCATGGGCTTCTGGTGCCTCTGGAATCTGGCAGGCCAATCGTCGCTGCAGAATAACAACATACGAAGATCCCGTAGCGTCGACAGAATTCGGGTTTCGACGTCCCATGCGATGATTGCTTGAGGGCAATACACGCATGGAAGGAAGCAGAGATGCGAAAGCGCGCTTTCGCCGCCCAGCTTCCCCTGAATCGCGGGCTATGCCCTTTTGTTTTATCGCCCGTCCATCTGCTCGATGACTCTTCTATACCGCGCTGCAATACTCTCGAGAACTTCAGGTTCCTCCATTGCACTCGTATGGGGCCGCATCTCAACGCCCGTCCAACGCGGAATAACATGCACATGCATATGAAATACGACCTGCCCGGCCGCGCTTTCGTTTGACTGGATGAGTGAGACACCGTCAGACGACATAGCTTCCATGGCGGCCCTGGAGATCAGTTGAACCGCTCTGAAAAGATGCTGAAGATCCTCGTCCGCAATGTCGAAAATCGTTCTGACCTTGGCCTTTGGAATGACAAGAATATGCCCATCGCTCCTCGGCATGACATCCATGAATGCAAGCACATGCCCGGTCTCATAGACTTTATGGCAGGGCAGTTCGTTTCTTAAGATCCTGGCGAATACATTGGTCTCGTCATACATTAAGCTATCCTCTTACCGGTTCAAGGCTGCCCACGCATCTTTGCTTATCCTGTCCTGAAAGGCCACTCCACACCGGTCACATGCGCAGGCATCACCCCAATATCTCGCCTCTCTCCTGAAGCCTTCGCGGCTTTCCAGACGGCGACAGACGCCTATGGCAAGGCCCTCCGGTTCCTGCATCGACCATATGCCGTAATCTTCACCCCCGCATCGAACTTTGCGAGTTCGCCGCGATCGCAGAGACTCGGAAGCCTCCGGCCCCGGCACGTCAGTTATCTAGGTCGTGGACTCATAACTGCGGATCCAGATGCGAGCTGAAACCAGCTTGATGGCGGCCAGGAAGTTCTCCGGGTTCTTGTCGTATCGGGTGGCAATGCCGCGGTCCTGTTTCAGCGTGTTGAAGAAGCGTTCCACCAGATTTCTGTAGCGGTACAGAAAGGCGCTGAAGACAAACGCGCCCTTGCGATTGCTCTTGGGTGGGATGTTCGCCCACACGTCTTGCTCCTGGGCCTGCTGGCGAATGGCATTGCTGTCGTAAGCCTTATCGGCCAGCAGGGTTGCGCCTGGCTTGAGGTCGGCCAGAAGCTCCTCGGCGGCGGTGCCGTCATGCGCCTGGCCCGGCGTGAGAGCCATGCGGATCGGGCGGCCTTCGGCATCGACCAGCGCGTGGATCTTGGTGCTCAAGCCGCCACGGGAACGTCCCATGCCATCATCTCGATCCCCTTTTTACCCGTCGCTCCATGCTGATGGACGCGCACGCACGAGGAGTCGATCATGATGAGATCGCTATCGTAAGCGGCCGAGACGGCTTGAAGGATGTGGTCCCACACGCCGGCCCCGCGCCAGCGCACGAAGCGGTTGTAGCAGGTCGTGGAGGGGCCATAGCGCTCGGGGATGTCGCGCCAGGGCGAGCCGGTGCGGAAGCGCCAGAGAATGCCGTTGAGCACCCGGCGGTCATTCACCCGTGGCACGCCACGTGGCTTGTTGGGCAACAGCGGCGCGATGATCTTCCACTCGAAGTCAGTCAGCTCATGACGGCGCATCGGATCCTCCCTGGATGGGACGTGAAGCATCAACTCACTGCAAATGAAAGATCTTTTATAGGTTCACGACCTAGTCCAATTGTGACGCCAGCACTTACAGAAGCTCTGCCATAGCCAACACTTAAACTTTCTGAAGCAGTTGCTTTGACGCTTAGAGCCTGTTTGGGAAATCGCCATAAGGGGATTCCTGTCGGGCCTTGGTTGTGATTCAAGCTCTGGATGTGGACGCCAGAGCAGCGGGGCCGGATGGCCAGGATCGCCCGGAAGACGAAGCGTTACCCGTCCGATTTGACGGATGAGGAATGGGAGCGGATCGCACCGCTCATGCCCGCGCCGGGTCGCCGTGGCCGGCCACGCGAGGTGGAGTTCCGGGAGGCGATCAACGCGGTGCGCTACCTGGTGCGCTCCGGCTGCGGCTGGCGCATGCTGCCGATCCATTTCGGGCACTGGCGCACGGTCTACGGGTGGTTCCGCGAACTGGCCCGCCGTTTCCTGTTCCAAACCATCCATGATGTCGAGCTGATGCTGGATCGGGAGCGGGCCGGACGTGAGGCGAGCCCGACAGCGGCCGTGATCGACAGCCAATCGGTCAAGGCACCCTCTGCCGCAACAAGGGGGTACGATGCCGGCAAGAAGATCGTCGGGCGCAAGCGCCATATTGCGGTCGATACCGACGGGCGGCTTCTGATGGTCAACCTGACGCCGGCCGACATCTCCGACAGTGCCGGAGCGCAAGCCATCCTCGACGCCATCCGCAAGCGCTGGCCCTGGGTGAAGCACCTGTTCGCCGACGGCGCCTATGACAGGCTCAAGCTGATGGACAAGGCTGCCTATCTCGACTTCATCGTCGAGATCGTCCGCCGACGTGACGACGGCCAGGGCTTCGAGATCCTGCCACGCCGCTGGGTCGTGGAGCGGACCTTCGGCTGGATGATCCGCTGGCGGCGGCTCGTGCGCGACTACGAGCGCCGCATCGACGGCTCACACGCCATGATCCTCGTCGCAATGGGCGGAAACCTCATCCGAAGAAATGCACACTCCTGAATTTCCAAACGGGCTCTTAGAAAGCGGGCTGTCCTCCGATTGAATATGGTTAATAATATAACTTCAATCTATAGCCTTGACGCCCTCATGCTCGAAGCCTAACAACTGCTCCTGCATTAATGTGGCAACCTAAATCCGTCTGTTGAGACCAAAAATGCTCCTATCGGAACTTGCAGATGCGCTTTCTCCAGCCGTCCATTGCGAAGTCGTGAGAGATGGCTCCTTTGATAACCTAGGCTATGTCACACATCGTACTAACGCTAAGCCATTACTAGTTTTTGTTGCTGCGCGTAAATTTCTAACTGCACTGATAGGAAATCCTTATGTGTCGGCGGTTCTAACGACCTCAGAACTTGCAGAGCACATACCAGAACATATAGGATTGGCTGTTGTAAGAGATCCTCTAATCGCGTTTTATAAAGCGCATAATTTTCTGTTAGATTCAAATTTCTACTGGCAGCCCTTCGAGAATCAGATTGATTCAACTAGCTATATAAGCCCAGCTGCAATTATTGCGGACAGGAACGTTCGAATTGGCGCTGGAACAGTTATTGAAGCCGGCGTGCATATTAAAGAACGCACAATTATTGGTGCAAATTGCATAGTACGAAGCGGAACGATCCTATCCTCAGAGGGCTTTGAGTACAAAAATCTTGGGAAGGGGTTAGAGCTTATTCCTCATGGCGCCGGCATCGAAATTGGTGACAGGGTGAATATCCACTCTAACTGTGCCATGGATCGTGGTCTTTATGGAGAGAACACGAAGATTGGCTCGGGATCTTGCATTGATAATTTTGTTCACATTGCCCATGGTGTAAAAATTGGACAGAATTGTATCGTTGCAGCCGGAACTGTTTTCGCAGCTGCTGTTATTGTTGGCGACGGCGCACGCATCGACCCAAACGCCACAGTTGGCCATGAGGTTTCAATCGGACCACGTGCTTATGTTTCGATGGGATCTGTCGTTGTAAAGGATGTTCCGGCTGACACGAAAGTTAGCGGTAATTTCGCGCTTGATCATCGACGGTTTGTAAAAGCATGGCTTAAGAATTCGTAATCTGTATCCGCCCGCTGAAGTGGTAGCAGTGATCCACCTAATCTTGAGGCCTGCTGATGGAGTGGTTTGGGATTGGACGGAATCGGGAGATCTGGCTCGATGGTGGTCAAGGGCTTGGGCACAGAGGCTTGTCATAATACCCAGTCCCCCTGATCAGAACCCGTGCGCCCAGTCGCGCATGCCAATGGACATGATGGACCAGGGCCGGTCGACGAGCTTGGTCCAAGCTGCGCAGCAATGATCGAGAATGTCCGTGTAGGAGGTGAAGATCCGGTTCGAGAGCCAGTTCTCCCGCAGGTACTGCCAGATATTCTCAACTGGGTTCAACTCGGGGGCCTTGGCGGGCAGGGGCACCAGGGTGATGTTGGCCGGCACCTGCAGCTTGCGCGAGACGTGCCAGCCGGCTTGATCCAAGAGCAGCACGGCATGGCTGCCGGGCGCTACGGCCTGCGAGATCTCGGCCAGATGCAGCGTCATCGCTTCGGTCGTACAACGGGGCAGCACCGGGCCGGCGGCTTTGCCCTGTGCCGGGCAGATCGCCCCGAAGATGTAAGTGGAGGCCGTTCTCAGGTCCCGCGGGGCGGATGGACGCGTGCCGCGTTTGGCCCAGCGCCGCGTGATCTTGTTCTTCTGGCCGATCCGCGCCTCATCGGCAAACCAGATCTCTAGCGGCTTGCCGCCAGCCTCTGCGATTTCCGCCAGACGCGCGGGGAAGCTTTTTTAAAATCCTCCACCGCCGCTTCGTTCTTGGCGTGATGGCGCGGGCGAGCCGACAGCTTGCGGCAACCCAGCGCACGCACCTCCCGGCTCAGGGTCTGCTTGGAGATCAGGACCCGGTGCTCCTCCCACAGCCACTGGATCGGATCGACCAGCCGCCAGCGCACCACCCCGTGCACGGCCGGAAGAGGCCCGCTGTCGATCATGGCCGCGAGGGCTGATCGATGGGCATCCGTGAGCCTTGAGGGCTGGCCCGGCGGCTGACGGTCGATGAGCCCCTCGGGTCCCTGAGCGTTGAACTTGAGCACCCAGTCGCGCACGATCTGCAGCGTCACCCCGCCGATCCGCGCCGCCTCGGTGCGCGGGCCTCCATCATAGATCGCCGCCAGCGCAAGCAGCCGGCGGGCCTGCGGCCCATCCTTCGTCTTCCTGGCCAACGCACGAAGCGCAGAGGCATCGAAGTCAGACCGGAGTGGGAGCGGCATGGCAAACCTCCCTGGTTCACCAAACTGAATCACACCCATCCCAGTCCGGGAAATCACAAACGAGTCAGCCCTTCAGGGACTTGGTATTAATTCGTAACCAGCGGCCGCCTGGCGTATCCAGCTACCTTTTGCAACGGCACGGACGATGCGTAGGTGTAGGTCCTGGGACAACAGTGTGGCCATGGCGAGCCTCCGTGCTCACGCCTCCCCCAATAACATGGAAGCAAATCTTCCGATCTTCCCATTCCGTTCAACCTCAAACCGCTCTAGCAAATCTTTTGAGCAAAAATTTGAGTTTCATCGGCAGAGCTTTAATTACAATCCGTGCTAAGTACGATTTTTTTCTTGCACTCTCTCCGGCATAGTGACTAACAAGACTTTCAAGGTTGTCCCTAAAAGTCAGCTCGACCACTGAACGTTTTTCCGATAAAAGCTCTTCACATGCACCATTTTCAGCATACTGACTCTCTGCTGTATCCACTGATCGCTTTAGTTCTTCCATGATCGACCAGTTCCCACTTCTCTCAAAAGCTGCTTGGAGGCGAGCTAATTCGCGCCTATAAATACATTGGACACGCTTCGCCTCAAGCAAGACATAAGCTCTTAAATAATGCTCAGAAAACTTCTTCAGCTTGTCATCCTGCTTCAAAATATAGCGCTTTAATAGATCTGCCTTTGCTCTCTCGGCAGAAAGTACCTTCTCTGCACTATCGCCAACAGGTTCAACTGCACCATTAGAGAGTGCCGCTCTGTATTCTATATCTGCAGCTTGGTTATGACAGATAAAAGACCACTCGCGCTCGAAATTCTCAATGTCAATCCGCACTGAATCCTCAAATACATCAAACTTCTCTACAAATGCCAAGTTTACAGGCGGTTTGTAACTATGGAAACTGCCTTGCCATTGCAGATCCAGCAAACCCTGAAATGCACTTTTGGCACGAGACCAGCTATCCGGAATGGCAGTTCGATATCGGATGCACTGTTCGCTGAGCGTACTCTCTCGTTCTTTAAAATAGGCGTATAGTTCCGGCAACAGCCTTGCTTCTCCAGCAGGACTGAAAGAGGCATGCCGAGGCCACTCCGTTGGAACCTCACGCCCCCCAAGCGCAATCTTAGAGGCGTTCTCCTGAAGCAGGCTTCCAGTTGAAATATGAGATGCACTTGAAGTTGAAGGCGGCGTATCAATTAAAGCAAGTTTTCTTCTTATCAACGCCTCAATACTTTCAGCAAATTTCCTATATGTAAAATCACCACTTGCAACTAAACGCTCGTAGGCATTTTCCGAAACTTGCTCAAGTTTCTTGAAATTATGAAGAGTTGCAAAAACATCATCAAGATTAGAAAAATCTTTCTCAAGAGGAATATAATGAACCCCAGGATCCAATAGATCAGAATACCTTCCCCGAAACATTACCATTGGGGTTCTCATCACCGCTGCCTCAAAATGGCGCGGCGATATTTCCCCAATATTTGACTTTCCTTCGTGCTCTGCAACAAACGGATAAAATTCCTCATATGTCGGCTTTCTGCCGAGCTGATCTGTCATGCTTTGAAATTTTTGTTCAAGAGATCCGTCAAAATCCCATACGTTGGTCCCAGACTCGGTCCCGAGCACGGCCCGACATTCGCCGAGAAACTGGAACCAAGCATCTCCATAAATCCTGTCTCCTTCTGCAACCGAAATATTGTGAATAACGCCACGGGCCTCACATTCATTCCTCATGCGAGTGCCAATAATATACTTATAGTAGCCTAGGGTTCCATATCTTCCACCAATATCTCGCCCTCGATATCCTAGAACAAACGGGCGCTGTTCAAGCGGTACCACCGGGCGAGACAAATCCGCAAAGTCGTTGGCAACGTATCCTGTAAGAACAGGAAAAATCTCAACCCCAGGGATTTTATCCGGCGGGTATCCGTAAGCGAGAGTGTCGGACGGAACAGCCGTGAGTAAGACGTGAAAGCCAAGCTCGCGAATCTGCGTATGCATAATAGAAGTTCGATCACAATCATCTTGGACCGAAACTATTTTCAATCCCCGGAATCTGCGCAGCTTACGCTTATAATCATCCGAAACATAACCATCGTAAATCAACCTCGCGCAATAACTATTGATAACAACATCGAATTCATCCAGTTCAAAATCTAAATATACACCATTTACCACATTAACATAGTATACATCAAAAGATGTATATTTCTTAAAAGCAATAAGATAGTCGACAATGGCACGCGCATGCACACTTGAGCTCGCGTACGCCACCAATACCCGGATTCGCTTTAAAGGTTTTCCAGCGTCACCTAGGGGAGATAGCATAGACATTGTCCAACGTCCTTCATCTCACGAGAGATTTACATTAAGCTAATAAAGTTGATACCGCTTTCCGGCAGGCTGGGCCAACTATATGATAATAAAAATCATGTCCAAGCGGTGATAAATGTAAGCCGTCCGGGTCTAAATAAGCTTCACCAAGCCCTTTTCTCTCAGGACCTTCAATCCATTCAGCTTCGATATCAACGAGAGTTACGTCTGTCATCTCTGCAACCACTCGCACTGCATTATTATAAATGCGAATATGCTCACGATAGGGCATAGGGGCTTTGCTAGAAATTTTCTTCTCCATAGGCCCATTAAACTGTGTTAAGTGATTAGTCCCAAGAAGAACCTTTTGAGCCCCAGCAAAGCGAGCCCGGTTTATGATCTCAACAAGGTTCCATTTATAAGCTTCCAGACTTACCCGGGCGTGTCCATGATCAGTCTGCCAGAAATTACAATCGTTCAATCCAAATTGGATATATACGACAATTGGGTTCTCACTTTGGAGATCTGGCCCAACGCGTTCTAAGGCATTTCGCGTTGTGTTTCCATTAACCGAGTTATTTGCCACAACGACCTTACCTTCGCTGATCCTCTCCAGATCCTGGCTGATCCGCGAAACCCAGATAAGATGCGGTGATACGCGTTGCCCAAAGCAGATCGAGTCCCCAAAGAAAACAAATTTCATCTTTCACCTTCTATTATCGCAGCTTAACTCTCAACCGCAGACCCCTTCGAACCCTAGGACGAGCTTTGATTGACAAAAGCTACATAAGCCTCTGTCACCTCCTCTAACTCGCCGTACTTATGGACTGAACCACCCTCCAGCCAAAGAGCTTTATTGCAGAACTGCTTTAGCAGTGCTGGAGCATGAGATGCAAAGACAAGGATCTTCGCCCGTTCGATAAGGGCCTGCATCCGTTGCTCTGCCTTACGAATGAATACGGCGTCGCCAGCACCAAATACCTCGTCGAGAATTAGGATCTCAGGATCGATCGATGTGGCAATTGCAAATGCAAGCCGCGTTCTCATACCGGCAGAATAGGCGCCGACATGGAGATGGATCATCTCGCCCAGTTCGGTGAAGTCAATGATTTCAGCTCGCTTCTCTTCGATCTGTTCCGGAGGCAGTCCTAAGAGAAGAAGGCAAAATTGAATATTCTCGAAGCCTGATACGTCCTCGCGAAAACCTAAGCCAACAGAGAGAAGTGCACCAACGCGACCGTTAATTTCCGCACGGCCAGAGGTCGGTGGATAGATTCCGGCCATGACCCGGAGAAGGGTCGATTTGCCTGCACCGTTAGTACCGATAACTCCAACCCGGTCTCCATCCTCAAGAGTCAAGCTGACCCCTCTCAACCCTTGTAGAAATGGGCGCGAACGAGCATCAACTCCGAACCTTGAATTAGCGAGCGGTGCCGAAAGAAGGCGCTTCAGCGAACGCTGGTCCCGCTCGAGAAGGGGAAAGTCGACGTGCACATCTTGGAGAGCAATCTTGGGCATTGGGTTTGTCTCAGAGCCAGTAGACAATACGAGACCGGAAGCGTGCATAAATAGCGTAGGCTACCGCCATGCCGCACATCGCGAGCCCAATTGTAACAGCATAGGATAACAACGACGGAACTTGTCCCAGCAGTGGACCCCGAATTGTCTCAAGCAAGTGGTAAAGTGGATTGAACTGAGCGATCCAAGCATTTGTTCCAAGTGCAGATGGCGGCCAAAGAACTGGCGTTATAAAAAAAAGAATCTGCATCAAACTTGTAACAATAGGTAACAGATCTCTAAACCTTGATCCAAGCACACCTACAAGCAGAGTGACCCACCAAGCTTGCATAAGCAACAGAACCAATCCAAGGATTGCAAGCCAACCATATGCAAGAGACAATTGTCCGCATGCAATAGCCACGAAGAGCCCCACAACGAACTGATTGAAGAATACAATTGTATTTCTCCACACGACCCGAAAAACATATAGCACTGGAGAGCGGCGCACCTGCTTAATGTAACTCTCTGCCTCCACGAAAGTCTGTACACTCTCAGTCGCGACCGCTGATAGAAACTGCCAGACTACAGTGCCGATTGCCACAAAAGGCAGATACTCTCGGATAGGTACTTTGAAGAGGGTACTGTAAACAACGCCGAGGGCTACCACGAAGATGCTCATGGCAGCAATAAGCCAGAACGGGCCAAGCCATGACCGCCGATACCGCGCGACAACATCGTGCCAGCCGAATCTTATCCAGAGGCGCCAGGAAACTAAACCCTCAAGAATGTCCTGGATGGGCGACTGCTGTACTTTAACAGACATGCTTCAACCTAATATCTGAGCGTATTTCTTAATATCGGGGAGATAATGAACGTGTTGTTGCATAATCTGCGCAATGATACGTTGTTTATCCTTCGTCCATTCAACGGTACGGCGCAGTCCTTCTTCGTGAGGAACCTCTGCCGCAAAACCAAGCTTCTCCTTGGCCTTGGACGGATCGCCGAAGCGCTGCCCCGAACGATCCCAATCCCGCGCAGGCGTCATGGCGATCGGCGTCGTGTTCCCAGTCAGACGATTCACCCGCTCCGCTAGCTCAAGAATGGTGGTCTCGACACCCGAACCCAGGTTGTAGATTTCGCCCGGCTCACCCCTTAGCGCACAAGCCATCAGTCCCCGCGCCATGTCTTCGACGAAGATGAAGTCGCGGCTCGCGATGCCGCCGTTCTCGACCGGCAGGGCCTCGCCGTGCAGCGACTTCCAGATGAAGGTCGGCGTCACATTGCGCCAGACGGTTGCCGGCGTTCCACGCCAGCGGCCGGCCCCAAGGATCTCACCTGGGCCGTAGACGTTCTGGAAACGGGCCTTCACGAACGGCATACCATGCCGCATGAAGTAGTAATTGCCATACATCTCGCCGACGAGTTTCGAGATCGAGTACGGGCTGTCGTGGAACAGCGAAACAGGCGCGTCTTCCTTCGTGGCCTGCGCGCCATCGAACGTCTTCGCAGCCACGGCGCAGCCTGCCGCAGCATAGACGACCTTCTTGAGGCTCTTGATGTCCTTGAGACGCTCGAACAGCTTCAGGCTGGTGATGTTGTTGTTCTCGTGGTCCGCCAGCGGATCATGGATCGACGACTGGTTCCCATGATAGCACGCCAGATGATAGGCGTAGTCTAGATCCTCATCGAGTTCCCGCAGGATGCGGTCGTTGGTGATCGAGCCAGAAACGAGCCTTACCGCCGGATGATCCGGAACATTGACGGGGTCGGCCGACAGGAAATTGTCGACGATGGTCAGCTTCCGCGGTTCCTGCTTCAGGATGAAGCGTACGAGGTTCGATCCGACGAAACCGGCGCCGCCCACGACAAGCACATTCTTGCCTTCAAAGCTCTCGGCCATGATGGTCTTCCGTAATAATTTAGCGCGCCGGAACTGGCGCCTTGAGATGGCTGTAGATGGCAGTAACGCCGTGGCGGTCATACCATTCCAGCATGCGACGGATCGTCTGCGCAAAGGTGTACTGCGGCTGCCAACCGAAGGTCCGGATCGTTTCCGATGGGTCCAGCACCACCGCCGGGACATCATCCGCGCCAGGTTCGACCTCAGGGACGGGCTCGGACAATGTGATCCCAAGATGATCGACGACGATGTCGAAGATTTCCTTGATGGCATGGCCGGTGCCAGTGGACACGTTGAAGACGCCCGTCGGCGCTCCCTCCTCCATCACCAGGTCCATGATAGAGAAGAAATCGTCCATATCGATGAAATCACGAACCGTCTTTGAGCAGAAGCAGGCCTTCCCGGCCTTAAGCCGTGTGTAGAAGGTCGGGATCGGCCCGATCGCGAGACGAGGGCCCGTGACATTGGCGAGCCGCAGCGAAACATAGGGAAGCCCCGAAATGGCGAGGTAGTTCTCGCCTGCCTGCTTCGAGATGCCATAGCTCGTGAACGGACGGGCCGGAGCAGAAACCGGGATCGGCAATGTATCGGGTCGACCATATCCGAGAGCCGTGTGGAAATTCACGAACCGCTTCACGCCTGCCCTGCGGGAGGCTTCTGCCACGTGAATGGTGCCCTCGACATTGGTCCGCGTATCCTCGATCCAGTTGTCGGGATCCTTGTAGGCGGCCGCCGAGTGGATCACGTGCGTCGGCGCGAAATCGGCAAAAACGCGATCGACGAGGGCACGGTCATAGACCGTTCCCTCGACGATGGTCATCTGCGGATGCTCCTCCGGCAGGGAGCCGCGCTGCCCGGTCGCAAAATTGTCAAGAATGCAGACCGAATGCCCGGCTTCCAGATAGCGCTCCGTCAGATTGGAGCCGAGACAACCGGCACCGCCGGTGATCAGGATACGCATGGTTTCCTCGCTCAGCTCCGGATCTCGGCGCGGGCTTCCTTGAGGTGGGTATAGCCTCCTACCACACCCTCGTTCTGCCAGCGTTCGACGGAAAGACGGGCGATTTCTTCAAGAGAGGTGAACTCTATGTTTCCGAAATCCGCAAAGGTTCGCGAGGGATCGAGCAGGATCGACGGCGCATCGTCCGGGCCGAGCGGCTTCACCTCGGGTTCCGGATAATCGTTGAGCTTCATAGCCTTGACGACGGCGTCGTAGAGTTCCTTGATCGCCACGTCCTTGCCGGACGAGAAGTGATATGTGCCGCTGCCCTTGCCCTGGGCGGCTTCGACGACGACCTTCGCCAAATCGCCCGCGTAGCAAAAGTCGCGCCGCGCGGGGGTGATGAAGCACTTCTGCCCTTTCGAAAGACGTCCGTAGAAGATCGGCAGCGGGCCGGAGACATTCCGCGGGCCAATGACATTGGCGAGGCGGAACGTGACCCAGTCAACCCCCGAGAACTGAACGTAATGCTCACCGGCCGTCTTCGAGATGGCGTAGCTGGAATTGACGGGGTTGATCGGGTGGTCGAGGCGGATCGGCTGCTGGATCGGCTTCGTTCCATAGCAAAGAGCCGTCTGGAAATAGATGAGACGGTCGACCTTATGCGTCTTGCAGGCCTTGGCGATATTGGCCGTGCCGACGGCGTTCACGAGCGCATCGGTCTCCCAGTCCTCGGGATCCTTGTACGATGCCGCCGTATGCACCACCACCTGCGGCTTGAACTCGCCGAACAGGCGATCGATCAGCTTGCTGTCGACAATCGTGTCCTCCACGAGCGTCAGCTTCGGATGGACGGAGAGATTATCCCTCCGGCCGGTCGCGAAATTGTCGATAGCCATGACCTCGTCACCACGAGCAAGAAGCATGTCCACGACCGTCGAGCCAACCTGGCCGGAACCTCCGGTTACAAAAACTTTCATCTCACATCCCTGAAATTACTGTGCCGCAACCATCTGCGGAGGAGTTTCGTCGACCATGCGCTTATACTCTGCCGCACGATCATGGAAGATCTGATGCCACAATTCGAGGCTGAGGAGACCCCAGGTCTTGCGGGAGAAACGCTCGGCTTTGTCGAAATTGCCAAGGATCACGTCCGTATTGAAATAAGGACGGGAACGGTTCTTCTGCGTGTTGAAGACATCCATCGTGAAATCGTGGAGTTCGCCCGAGAACCACTCCTTCAGCGGAACAGGGAAGCCCATCTTGTCGCGGCGGTGCATCAGTTCCTGAGGCAGGTCCGCGCCGAAGGTCGACTTGATGAAGTGCTTCATCTGGCCGCCCTTGAACTTGATGTCCGCCGGAATCGTGGCCGCGAATTCGACAACGGAATGATCGAGCAGCGGTACGCGCGATTCAAGACCGTGAGCCATGGACATTCTGTCTTCGACCTGAAGCAGGGCTGGCAGGAGGCACTTGAAATCGAAATGCGTCATGGAGTCGAACAGGGCCTCCTTGCGCACATTTCGCTCGGAATTGAAGATTGACTGGAACCGCGCGAAGACGGCCTTTCGGTCAATCATGGCCCAATCGACCTCGTTCTCCATGTCGGTGGAGCGATCGACCAGGCGGAAATACCGCTCATCCAGAGGCCCAAAGAGACCCTTCGAGAAAAGCTGCCGGATGAGCGGCTTGTATTCCTGGAGAACGGTCAGATGGGGAATGATCGACTCGGGCGTAACGACGAAGTTGCCGTTACGGTGGGTTCCGTCGATGGCGGAGCTGATGGCCTGTTCGAAATAGGCGATCAGATAGCGGGCGTAGCCGCCGAAGATCTCGTCTCCGCCCTGCCCGCCAAGCACAACCTTGACGTGCTCCGCGGCCAGTTTTGAGACCATGTACTGAGGAAACGAGCCGGGTCCCGCAACCGGCTGGTCCAAATGATAAATCACCTTCTCGATGGAGTCGCGGAAATCGGTGGCCGTGATATCGATCTGGTGAAGTTCGAGCCCTGCCTGCTTCGAGGCGGCTTCGGCATAAGAGCTTTCATCATATCCGGGAAATTCGGTGAACTTCCCGTGGAAACCAATGTTCCCGGAAGCCTCTTCACGAGCCGCCAGGATGGCGATCAGGCTGGAATCGATGCCGCCGGACACGTATGCCCCGACAGGCACATCCGAGCGGAGATGGACCGAGATGGATTCCTGCAGGATCTCTTTCATCCGTGTCTCGAACCACCTGGGCGTATGATCGAAATCGATGTTGTAGTGCACGTCCCAGTAGCGGCGGACGCGAACCTCGCCCTTTTCGACGACAATGGCATGTCCAGGAAGGAGAACATGGACATGCTTGAACAGGCTTTTGTCGCCGATCGTGTACTGAAATGTAATGTACTCGCCAAGGGCGTCCGGATCGGTCGCAATCTCGGGCAGAATGGGAAGCAATGCCTTTATTTCGGAAGCGAAATAGAAAACTCCGTCGACGATGGCATAGTAGAATGGCTTGATACCGAAGCGGTCGCGCGCCGCGAAAAGGCGATCGCCGTCCCAAATCGCGAACGAGAACATGCCCCGCAGATGGTCAAGACAATCTGTTCCCCAACGATCATAAGCCGCGAGAATTGTCTCTGAATCCGATTTGGAACGGAAGTTCCAGCGGTCGGACAACTGCCCCATAAGCTCGACATAATTGTAGATCTCGCCATTGAAAGTCATGACGGACCCGTTCGGAGCAACCATAGGTTGATGCCCCGACGAGGAAAGATCGATGATGGCGAGGCGGCGATGGGCAAGGCCGCAGGCGTCGCCCTCGGAGAGCCAAATGCCCTGCCCATCGGGGCCTCTGTGAGAAATGAGGCGATTCATCGCTCCCAATATTGATCTCAGCCCTATAATTGGACTGCGATCTAAGGATACCGCCCCTGCTATTCCACACATTGCGATACTGCCTTCTTCCGAAAGTCTAAGAGCACTTTCAGGGAAAGTAGAAACCGATATTCGCTGTCGCGACCTTACGAGTCCGTCTGAAAATGCGATCCGCAAAGAACTGAGGAGCGGCTTGCGATTCCATCAAACCGCAATCCGCTCCAGCGTCCTTAAGTACGACTCTTAAGTCGCACCTTACTTCACCGATTGCTATTACCATGCGCTACATGATCACGTTAAACTTCTCGCCCCAGATACCCATATTGACAATCCGCCAAAGGGTAAAGTCGACACTGCGGCGCCCTTCGAGCATGTCGGAGACCAGGGCCCTCGTTCCCTTGGGCTCAAGAAGATCGGGATAGCGCTTGAGGGTCGCCTCGACGCCATCGAGGATCATCCCTTTCAGCGGCCCGCGGAACCAGACTTCTTCCGGGGTCGAAAAGCCGAGCTTGTCGCGGCGCTCGCGCACGCTTTCGGGCAACGTGTGCCTCATGGCGCGGCGCAGGACCCGCTTGGTGTCGGCGCGAACGATCTTGTGCGCGTTGCCCAGGGCGAGATTGAATTCGACGAGCCGATGGTCGAGGAAGGGGACGCGTGCTTCGATGGAGTGAGCCATCGAGTTCCGATCTTCCCAGTGCAAGAGCATCTGGAGGTTGGATGCAAAGGTCAGGACAACGCAAAGCGACGCGATGTCAGTGATCGGCGGCAGGCCGTTGACCTGGCTTGCCACTTCGAGTGCGCCAGGTTGGTTCTGCAGCGGCCGGAGAGCGTCCGAGCCCATCCAGTCATGGTTCACGAGCACCTGACGTTGGCGGAGCAGGAAGGTACGCAGCTGCGGCGGCAGAACTGGGCCGATGAAGCGCTTGAACTGCTCGACGAAAGAGACGCCATGGATCCGGTCACGCTCCACCATCGTGCGGAGCAAAGTGACGTAGTCGCGTCGCCGGATGAGATCCGACATGTAGTAGACGTATGACGAATGATAGCCTGCAAGCTGCTCGTCAGCCCCCTGGCCGTCGAGCATGACCTTGATGCCGGCCTTCTTCGCCTCCTCAAACACGCACCATTGCGCAAATATGGATGTCGAACCGAACGGCTCGTCCTGGTGCCAGGTGATGTCCGCGGCACGCTTGAAGACCTCTTCCGCCCGCGGAAAGATGTAGTGAGGATTGGCACCCGTTTTCGCGACAACGGCCTCCATGAACGGCTTCTCGTCGACGCTCTTCTCTGCGTAACAGGCCGAGACCGTGTTGACCCGCGCCCCCTCGCCCTCCTCGGCCAGCATGTCCGACATCAGGCAAACGATAGCCGAGGAGTCGAGTCCGCCCGACAGGCAGGAGCCGATGGGCACGTCCGAGCGCAAATGCATGCGCACGGAGTCCGTCAGTAGCTGGCGGAAGCGATCTGCGGCCTCCGCTTCCGAAATGTCGAGTGTCGAGTGAGCGGGAATGTTGTACCAGCGCCGGGGCTCGCAGGCTCCCTGCAAGGGTCGCGATGCATCGATGGTGACGCAGCAGCCCGCTTGGACCTGCATGACGCCTTCGAACAGGGTCTCGCGGGTATGGTCGCTGATCCCCGATGCAAGGAAGTCCCTTACGCGGGCCAGGTTCATGCGATTCCCAGCACCCTGGAGTCCCAGGAGCTGCTTGATCTCCGACGCGAACGCAATGCCGCGGGGATTCGCGACGAAATAGAGCGGCTTGATGCCGAACCGATCCCGGGCTGCGAAAAGGCGCTGATCGCGCGCATCCCAGATCAGGAAGGCAAACATGCCCAGGAACCGGTCCAGGCACTTCTCGCCCCATTCCTGATATGCGGTCAGCAGGACTTCGCTGTCGCTGTCCGAACGGAATACATATCCCTTGGCTCTGAGTTCTTCACGCAGCTCGATGTAGTTGTAGATCTCGCCATTGAAGACCAAGTTGAAGCGTCCGGAGACATCGGCCATCGGCTGCAGCCCGGCATCGCTGACGTCGATGATCGCAAGGCGGCGGTGGCCGAGTGCAACCGGTCCGGCAGCAGACGAGAATTCCTGCCAGCCTGTTCCATCCGGCCCTCGATGGGAGATCCGGTCAATCCTATCGCGCTCGGGCTGGAAGCCAACAGAACCAAAGAGTCCGCACATTGTTCAAGACTTTCGATTGGTATCGACGAGCTGCTCGCAGAGAGAGATCAGAGTCTCGCTCTCCTTCTGCCAGTTCAGATCGCGTGCCGCTTCCAGAGAGCGGCGTTTGTGATGTTCGATCGACTCTCGATTGAAGGAGTTGATGGCGGCCGCAATCGTCTCCGGCTCCATTCCGGCAAACAAGACCCCCAGATCGTACTGCTTCAGCAGGCGGGCCATTTCCGGAAGATCGGACACGCAAAGCGCCAGGCCAGCCATCGTGTACTCGAAGAACTTGTTCGGCAGGGCAAAGCGATTGTGCCGGGAATGATCCGGCAGGGCGAACAGCCCGATATCGAAGGCATTGGCCTCCCTCACCAGATCGGTCATGGGTACGGGGGGCACCAGCCGGACCCGATCCCCTACACGATTCTCAGCGATTCGGGCCTCCAAGTGCGAGCGGTATTCAGGAGAGACCGGCCCTCGAATCGTCAAGCGGAACTCGGGGCGCCACTTTGCAACGCTGGCAATGCACGCCTCCAGGCCGCGACCGGGAGATACGATGCCATGATACAACACCTCGATTCGCTCGCCTACCGGCCGGAAAGGCATCTCCTGGTAGCTCGGCGTGTTGCGGATGACGATGGGACGCTTCTTGAGGCCGTACAATTCCTGAAGGCGGTCGGCAATTCCGTCGGAGACGCACGTAACGAGTTGGGCCTCTTTCATGCAGTCACCCTCGATGGCGACGGTCACGGGCCGATGGAGGAGGCGCCACTGGAGACGCTCAGTGTATTCATCGGCGGCAAGCTCATGGGTATCGTAGACGAGAATTGCTCCGCTCTGTCTGGCCAACCGGCGCGCAATCGGGAGCGCAGTCCAATCGTTGGCGAGCCATATGTCGGGCCGATGCTCCATGCCAAGGCGATAGAGATCGTCAAAGCGACTGTTCAGGCGCCAGAAAGCGCTCTCGGCCGTGTGGGGTAGGAGCCTCGGGGCCTGCATGCGCAGGACGTAACGGACTTGGCCAAGGCGGCGCAGGGTCTGACGACGCGTCCAAGACAGCCCGGTCACGCGAGCGGTCCGTCGCACGATTGCGGCTATATCGGGGGACTTGAGGCCCAGCTTGACGGCAACGGCGCAGGCTCTCTTGCGGACAGCGAAATAGAGCTGATCGGGAGCCGTCGCCAGACGAATGAGCTTCTGTCCCGTGGTCAATCCATCCGGAAGGAACTTGGGGAGAGGATCGGACTTGTTCTCCTCCACCTGCCCGACCGGCGCCGGAAGCGGAAGATCCGTCTCGTCACGAATCGGCCAGCTTGGCGGAGAAGACTTGGACCCCGCCAACCCAATGCCGACGACGTCCCAGCCGGCGCGTGTGAATGCATCCCCCTGCCGGCGCACGCGAGGATCGTCAGGAATCTGCGAAAGGGCGATGATCCCGATCGAGAGCTTCCTTCGAAGCGGACCTTCGCCCGATCTCTTCAAAGCATTAAGTTGATCCATGACTGCAGGCAGCGTGTTGGGCAGGTTGAGTATCGAAGCCTAAAGCAAACCCGACGCAATAGAAGATGAACCCGGCCGTGTCTAGGGCCGGCCGGCAACCGTTGCCCGGACCATCGATGAAAGCCCCGGTCGAAGAATGCGGTCAGGGCCTGCCAATGCTGCCTCCTGCCTAAATTCCTTTAAAGAGACGTCTTCGATAAGACAGACTCGCGATCGCCGGCAAGACTCAGATTCGATATGTCGCATAACAAGGCTTGTCATAGGATCAGCCCTCTTCCAGGGAGATCAAACTTTGCGGCAATTTCGGCCATCTAATCCCAGCCCACAATAAATGCATGTTCGAAGCGTCGAGTTATTGATCCCGAGAACGCTGCCGCGCCTCGAGGATGTCATAGCATCCAAAGGATAATCTTCCCTCTTGCAGCGCGGGGTTTCACACCCGTCCGGGGAACTCCCTTCAGCAACATCGTGGACACCGGCCATTACTGTCGAAAACAGTTTAGAGCCGCCGGAACCATCCATTTCTCCCGTGGTTTTCAAGGCACAGTTAACCGCTTAGGAGGCTTGTGATGGCAGGAAGTTCGACTTCGAAGCGTGGCTTCGCATCGATGGACGGTGACCGGCAGCGGGAGATTGCGAGCAAGGGCGGCAAGAGCGTCCCCGCCGAGAAGCGCTCGTTCTCCCAGGACCGGGAGCTGGCGTCCGAAGCGGGCCGCAAGGGCGGTCAGGCATCCGGGAGCAATCGCTCCAGCCAGGAGTGAGGTCTTATCGTCCCACCCGTTCAAAAGGGGCCGCTCGACGGCCCCTTTTCCTTGCCTGGAGGATTCGGAGTCAGGCTCGGAGTAGCAGGCGCGTCGACCAAGGCACCTTCAGGGAATGAAGGGAACCGTGCCTCCGCCCGGCAGTCTGTCCAGGATAGGTATCCGCAACGGTCGGCGCATCGAGATACCGCAAACCGGCCCTAAAGATGGGCACGGCCCGGCCGGACGCCCCTAAAGATTCCATGGTTTCAATAGCTTAGCCAATACGAAAGCCGCCGCCGCGCCTGCGGTCAGTGATGGAAATGGAACGATGCCTCCAGTTCGAAGCGACTGGGAGCGTCGACCAGCCCCCCGTCGCCGACGATGGCCCGGAACTCCTCGAGGCTCGGCCGCTCCAGGGCCAGACCGCCGTGGTCGATTTGCCGCAGGAGGTCGGCCGCCATCCCGAAGATGAAATCGAAAGAAACGACACCGAGGGCGGCTGCCGCCTCGAATGCGAGCTCGGACTCCGGCTCCTGGGCGGCAGCGATCAGAGAGAGAATGCAATATTCGTCCAGGCTGCCCCTGCGCGATCCCAAGGGACGATGAGCCAGTGGCCCTCCCCTTTGGCGGCCGAGAGCGAAAGCGAGGAGCATGGCGTCGGACACCGCAGCCCGCGCGGCCGCCGGCTCCATGAAGCGAGCAAGATCGCGCTCCGGCCCCTCGAGGATGTGCAGGTCGTACCGGTCCGAGAGAGCCTCCAGGGAGCGGAAGGCATCGATCAAAGGGACGATGGAGGGGCGGAAGAGGACCGCCACGGGGCCCTCCTCCGCAGGAAAGCTTCTCATATCGGGCATGAAATACAGGCTTCGGAACAAATGGATCAGAGGTGGCGCCCCGCCTCCCCCGCTGCGCTGGCCCGCGACGAGGGAACGACCAGATGGCGCCGGAGCATCAAGGGACAGACCACCCCGTCCTGCTGGCGAACGGGCACGATCCCGCTGAGCAGGGCAGCCACAAGGGGCTTCTCCCGGGGCGGGGTGCTCGAAGCCAGGCGGCAGAATTCGTCAGGAACCATCTCCTGGGCCAGAACGGCATCGAGTTCGTTGGTGGCAGTCATGGGAAACCTCCGCATCTGCGGGGGCAACGTGCCGCTTCGGTCACGGTTCCTCGTGCGGCAATGCGCCTCTCCGGGGCGGGGGAGAAACTTTTTTGAAGAAAGTCGGGAACCGGCGCCCTCGGTCGGCGTTTCCTGCTCAACCGGTTCAAATGCCCCCTGAGCCGGCACCTTTCAGGGCGCGGTCGAAAGACCGCGCCTTTTCTTATTCCTCGCCATCGCGCTCGCCGGGCCGACAAAAGAAGACGGCGCCCAAAGGGCGCCGTCGAAGCTTGGCAATGCGGGCGGAAGCTTACTGCTTGGGAGCAGCCGTTCCGGTCGCCGTGCCGTTGTGGGCCTTCTTGTCGAACTTCGGCGCCGCCTGCAGCTCGGCCTTGGTCATGCGCAGGATCACCCGCTCCGGCTCGTTGTCGTCGCTGCTGGCAGAAGTGCCCGTCGTGGTGCGGGTCGAACCGGTGGCGTTCACGGCATTGTTGTTCGCCGTGGAAGCGGTCGAGCCGGTGGTGGAAACGCTGCTGCCCGAGGTGTCGCTGCCGGCCTTGTTCATGGCGTTCACCTGCTCGCGGGTGGCGAACTCGAGCGCGTTGAAGGGAACGGCCACGTCCTTCTCGCCGATGCCGAGGAAGCCGCCGACGCCGATCACGGCCGCCACCGCCTGTCCGTTGCGGTCGACGATCACGTCGTTGATGTCACCGATGGACTCGTTGTTCGTGCTGATCACCTTGGTGCCGATCAGGTCGGAGGCCATCATCTGGTTGGCCTGCATCTGCGTCATGAACTGGCCCTGCATGGCGCCGGATTGCGCCATCGTCGAGGACTTCGAAGTGCTCATGGACGAGGAATTCATCGAAGAGTCGGTGCTGCCGGGCTTCATTGCCGGGGAGCCCGATGTGGTGGAGCCCGATCCCGTCGCTGCCGGACGATCGGTCGCTCCCGAGGACGGGGCGGTCGAGGTCTGAGCGAATGCAGGCGCCGCGAAAATAGTGGCGACAAGGCAGGCAGCCATATGCTTCTTAAGCATTGCAGTTTCTCCTAATGGTCAGTAATTCGCATGGTACGCCTGAGCGCGTGTCGGTTTAACGCAATCTTGGCGTTGTCGTTCCGACGAATTTTTCCATAAGAGCCCGCCCGATCTCATATGCCGGATCTTTTCTCCAGGCTCGACATTCGAACTCTATGCAATCATTTTTGAAACCATTGCAAAATGGCGCGCGCGAATACTTTCCCGCCTGTTCAGGCAGCCTGGCGCCTATCGATCGCGATTAACAACCGGCTTCGCGTTTGGTTCCCGCTCAGGGTTTTCCATCAAGGATCCGGCGGGGCGAGAGCGGATTCGGCCGGTTCAGGCTTCCTCGCGCTCGCGCGTCCTCTCCGCGGGTCTTGTCTGGGAGGAGGAGGGCCTGCGGAACAGAAGCGCCATGGCGCGCCGCATGGCGAAGGTCCGCGGCGACAGGGGCTCGTCCGCGACGAGCTTCGCCCCCTGCTCCCTACGCGCAAGGACCAGCCGACGGTTATGGAACGCCTCCAGCTCCGGTCGGTGCCCCACGCTGATGATCGCGGAATCCGGCAGGCGCTCGATGATGCGGTCCATGAGGACGTCCTGGGTCTCCGGGTCGAGGGCGGATGTCGCCTCGTCCATGACGATGATGTCGGGCCGCTGAATGAACAGTTCGGCGAAGGCGAGGCGCTGCTGCTCGCCCCCGGAGAGAGTCCGGTCCCAGGGCTCGCCTTCGTCGTTGATGCGTTCCGCGAGGTGGCCGAGACCCGCGGCTCTCATGGCCTCCTTCACGGCCTCGTCGTCAAGGCTGCCGGTCGGCTGGGGATAGGCGACCGCATGCTTCAGCGTGCCCATTGGGACGTAGGGGCGCTGGGGCATGAAAAAGAGCTTCGCTCCCTTCCGGATGATGATTTCCCCCTCCCCCCAGGGCCAGAGGCCCGCGATGGCCCGGATCAACGTGCTCTTGCCGGCACCGGACTCGCCGACGACCAGCACCCGCTCTCCAGGATGGATCTCCACCTCCGTCTCGCCGACGACGGCCGTGCCGTCGTCCAGGGTCACCGAAACCCCGTGAAGCCGGAGGGCGGCCGTCGCCTCGTCCTCCCTGCGCACGATGCGCCCGGTGCCGGGTCGCTCGGCGTACTCCAGCTTGTCGAGGGAGACGATCAGGCCGGCGACCCGGTTGGCGGAAGCCGTCCAGTCGGCCAGCTTCGGGTAATTCTCCACGAGCCAGTTGAAGGATTGCTGGACCGTGACGAAGGCGGTCGCCGCCTGCATCACCTCACCGAGCGTCATGGTTCCGGCGAGATACTTCGGCGCGCACAGGATGAGGGGGATGACCGGGGCAAGGACGAAGTTCCCATAGGACACGACGGTGGTGCGCATGTATTGGCCGCAGAGGGCTTTCCATTGCGCGATCACATGCCCGAGGGCGATGCTGAGGCTGCTGCGCTCTTCCGGCTCGCCTCCCAGGAGGGCGATGCTTTCGCCGTTCTCCCGCAGGCGGGTGACCGCGTAGCGGAACTCGGCCTCCGCCTGGTTCTTGCCCTCCGCCACTTCGACGAACCGGCGGCCGATGAAGATCATCGCCGTCGTGGTGATGACGGAGTAGAGCACCGCCACGAACACCAGATATCCGGGAATGGCGACGGAGCGCCCGCCGAGCTCGAACGAGATTCCGCCGCCGACCGCCCAGAGCACGCCAATGAAGGTGACGGCCGTCAGCACGGCGGTGGTGACGCCGAAGGCGAAGTCGACAGGGGATTCGGTGGCGATCCGCGTGTCGTCGGCAATGCGGAACTCGGGATTCCTGTGCTCCCCCTTGACCAGGTTGAGCTGATAATACCGCCCGTTCTTAAGCCAGCGGTCGATCTGGTAGTCGGTAAGCCAGGCGCGCCAGGCCCGCTGGGTCGTCAGGCGCCCCCAGACGGAGGCGACGTTGAACGCCACGGCGCCCAGGGCAAGAGGCACGAACAACAGGGCCAGGCGGCCGACCAGGGCCACGTCCTGCTGCTCGAGGGCGTTGAAGATGTCCCGGTTCCAGACGTTCAGCCTGTACTGGATGAAGAGCTGCCCGAGAATGATCGCAAGGAGAGACAGGGTGAGAAACCACGCCTCGCGTCGCCTCACGCCCGTCCAGAAGCCGGATGCCGCGCGCCAGAAGCGCGCGAACAGCCGGCGTCGGTCAACGGCCCGCTCCTCCTCGCTCACGCGTCTCTCCGACGATTGCAAAGCCGGCTTCCGTGCGCCGCCTATCCCAGGATGCGCCCATCTTCGTTCCAGGCCAAGCAGAGGCTGGGGCTCTGTTCGGCCGAGGCGCGCGCCAACGGGCTCACCGATGTCACGCATCCGAAGGTCTGCGGACGCTTCTTCTTCTGCGGTTCGTCACGGGTCTCGTGCTGCTGGGAAGCGGGCTCCTGAGGGGGGCTCCGCCGCTCCTCCTTCAGGGTCGCGACCGGACGGGCGACGCCGTCGAGATAGTTCGTGTTGGCGATCGAATCGGGACCGAACAGGATCCGGCCGTCGATCGCCTCGATGACGAGGGGCGCCGGCCCCGCGTCACGCACCGCCGACGCGGCGGGCGCAGGGACGGGGGCAATCTTCCCGGTCGCGCCGTCGGAGAGAAGGCTCAAGGCGAGAAATGCGCTCCCTACGGTTCCGATCGCGATCGCAGGCAGATGGCGCATATTCCCCTCCCGGTGCGGCAGCTTGGCTACTCTGCCAAAACAACGCAGCCGTTTGGGCGATGTTCCGGGGCATTTACTTTTCGTAAATAAAAGAACAGGTGCGGAACCTTTAACGCTGTCATCGCGTTCTTGAAGTACCGGCCTCCTGGTCCTCCCCGCATTCCCCTTGTGCATTGGCCGGCACCTTCAGACGGGCTTTTTCAAGCCCGTCTTTTTTTATTTGCGCCTCTTGCATCATAAAAGAAATGCCCGGCCGACAGCCGGGCATTTACTTAAGCTAAGCAGCCTCGCGAGAAGGCGCCGTGTCAGGCGGTCGCACGAACCTCGCGACGCCGGGCGCTCTGCTGGAAGAAGAGCGCTTGGCTGATCACGGCGGACACGTTCGCAGGCTGGAAGGGTTTCGCAATGAGGAAGGCCGGCTCGGGCCGCTCGCCGGTCAGGAAGCGCTCCGGATAGGCGGTGATGAAGATCACCGGAACCTCGAAGGCCTTGAGCAGGTCGTTGACCGCGTCCAGGCCGGAGCTGCCGTCGGCGAGCTGGATGTCTGCCAGAATGAGGCCGGGCCGCTTGGCCGAGGCCAGCTTGACCGCCTCGGTGCGGGTCCGGGCGACTCCGATGACGTTGTGCCCCAGCCCTTCGACGAGAGCCTCGAGATCCATGGCGATGAGGGGCTCGTCCTCGATGATGAGGATGTCGGTCGCCATGTCGGCGGCGAGTTCGCGGCCGGCCTCGTCGACAAGCTCCCGGACCGTCTTCGTATCCGCATCGAGGATCTGGCCGACCTCCTCCTCCCCGAATCCCTCGAGGCAGGAGAGCAGGAACGCCTGACGCGGCAGGGGAGTGATCTGGCCCAGGCGCACCTCGGCGGGGAGATCCCGCTGGACCTGCTCGCTGCGGCCGTTCACCGAAAGGGAGTTCCAGATGCGGGTAAAGACCCGGAAAAGCTCGACTTTCACATTGCCGGACGGCCCGATGGTGTCCGGCTCACTGACCAGGGTCTCCAGGGTGGCCGCGACATAGGCGTCGCCAGCCATCTGGCTCCCGGTGAGGGCGCGGGCATAACGACGAAGATACGGCAGGTGCTGGACGACGAGCTGGGCTGTCGACATTCGCTTCCCCTTATTTAGTTTTTGACTCGGTTCTCGCTACGGACCATTTAACTCGGCAGCCCGGAGAAAGTTCCATTCCCGGGAACCTGAGGCAGTAGACAGCGTTATTGCTCGAAAATGAATATACAGATACTGCCAAGGTTAACCATCCTGAATTAGCCTGTGGGTATCGCAAGGGGACCTCTATGACGGGTGAGAAGGGAAACAAGCTGGCTCGGGTCATCCCGGAGGAGTCGTTGAGCGAAAAGCTTGCATCCGAACCGCAGCTGGACAAGACGAGCCAGAAGCGTATCGGCGACCAGCTACGGGCCATGTACGACGAGCTGATGCAGCAGCCCGTCCCGGACCGGTTCAAGGAACTCCTCGAGAAGCTGGACCGGAGCAGCGCGGAGAGGTCCAAATGACTCCGGATCCGGCTCTGCGCGAGGCTCTCCTCGCTGCCGTTCCGAGTTTACGTGCCTTCGCCATTTCCCTGTCGGGACAGGTCGACCGGGCCGACGATCTCGTTCAGGACACCCTGCTGCGCGCCCTCTCCAATCTCCATCGCTTCGAGCGCGGCACGAACCTCAATGCCTGGCTCTTCACGATCCTGCGCAACCTCTTCCATTCCGAATACCGCAAGCGCCGGCGGGAGGTGGAGGACCCGGAAGGGTCCTATGCGAGCCGCCTGAAGGTGCAGCCCGAACAGGGCGCCCGACTGGATTTCGAGGATTTCCGCAACGCCCTTGCCAAGCTTCCTCCGGACCAGCGGGAAGCGTTGCTCCTCGTCGGGGCCTCGGGCTTCTCCTACGAGGAGGCCGCCAATATCTGCGGCTGCGCCGTCGGCACCATCAAGAGCCGCGTCAACCGGGCCCGGTTTCGCCTTGCCTCTCTCCTCAACGTGGACGACGTGGAGGACCTCGGCCCCGACAGCATGACCCGGGCGGCCCTGCAGGGGACCGGTTGAGCCTCGCTCCCGGTCCGGCGCGGCCGCGTCCCTTTTCTGTCCCTCCACTTCTGTCCTTACGGCAGGACGCCCCCCAAACGAAAAACGCCGCCCGCAGGCGGCGCTTTCCGATGCGGACCCGTCCGCGTCAGGGCACGTTGCGCCCGCGCAGAAGCCCGATCACGGCGGAAATGGCGAAGAGCACGATCGCCACGAAGAAGATGAGCTTCGCGATCTCGACCGCCGTGCCGGCGATGCCGCCGAAACCGAAGAGAGCCGCGACCAGGGCGATGATCAGGAAAGTGACAGCCCAACCGAGCATGGTGTTACCTCGCTTTGCATTGGATCGGCCGCAGCCGATGATGTCCGAACAACGCGAAGCGCGACCGTAGGGTTCCGTCTTTCTGACTCATTTGCCTGTTTCGATGCGCGAACGGCAAGTATTGGAAGGAGACCAGAGCAGTATGGAACCCAGATCTGAAAGGCACGTTTCCCAATACAATTGGGAGGCTATTCCGATGAATCGCTCCATTGCCCTGCGTACATTTTTCATTTTTACGATCCTCACATCCCTTGCGGCAGCCATCGGCTGGACGTCCCAGGTGGAAATCGCCGAGATCGTGTTCCTGGTCGGCGCCTCCCTGGCCGCGTTGATGCTTTTCTTTGCATGGATGGCCCCTGCCCCCGCTCCCGTTCCGGTCCCCGTCAGGGTCCGCAACCGGCGCTGAGCGGCGCTTCAGAGTTTCTCCACACGGACTGAGGGCGGCCTTCGGCCGCCCTTTCTTCTGTCAGGAAGCGCCTTCCGTCAGGACTCGGTCGGATCGCCGCCGTTCGGGTGCAGCACGGAGCCGGTGACGTAGGAGGAATCCTCGCAGGCCAGGAACAGATAGCTGGGCGCCACCTCGTTCGGCTGTCCGGGGCGCTTCAGGGGCGTGTCGGCGCCGAACTTCGCCACCTTGTCGGCGGGGAAGGTCGAGGGGATGAGAGGCGTCCAGATCGGGCCCGGTGCGACGCCGTTGACGCGGATCCCCTGCTCCGCGAGCTTTTTCGCCAGGGACCGCGTGAAGGCGACGATGGCGCCCTTCGTGGCGCTGTAGTCGAGCAGTTCGGGGCTGCCGCGATAGGCCGTCACCGAGGTGGTGTTGATGATGGCGGCCCCTTTCCCCAGATGCGGCAGGGCGGCCTGCGTCACGTAGAAATAGCCGAAGATGTTCGTGCGGAAGGTCCGGTCGAGCTGCTCCGGGGTAATGTCCTGAATGTCCCTCTGCGGATGCTGCTCGGCGGCGTTGTTGACGAGGACGTCGAGACGGCCGAACTGCTTCAGGGTCCGTTCCACGGCGGCCCTTGCAAAGCCCGGCTCGCAGACGTCCCCTGCGATGGTCAGGCACTGCCGCCCTTCCCGTTCGACCAGGCGTTTCGTCTCCTGGGCATCCTCTCCCTCGTTCAGGTAGACGATGGCCACATCGGCCCCTTCGCGTGCGAAGAGCACGGCGACGGCCCGGCCGATGCCGCTGTCGCCGCCGGTGATGAGGGCGACCTTGCCCTTCAGCCGACCGCTTCCGGGATACCGCGGCTCGTAATCGGGCCGCGGGTGCATCTCCGTTTCGCGGCCCGGCTGCTTGTCCTGGGTCTGGGGTGGCATGGTGGTGGTCTGAGAGCTCATGGCAAGATCCGCTTGGTGCAGAAAGCGGCCGCGGAGGGCCGCGCGTTCCGGGGAATGCCGGGCTCGAAAAGGAGAAGCCCGCGCTGGGTTCCCAACGCGGGCTCCGGAAGGGTGTTCCTGGGCCGGGCCTATTCGGCCGGCTGGGGCTGCTCGGCCGCCGCAGGCTGCCCGGCGTGCAGGATGTGATAGAGGATGATCGCGCCGAAGGTGGCGGTGCCGATCCCGTCCAGGGTGAAGCCGCCGAGGGTGAGCTTGAAGTTGCCCGCCCCGAGGATCAGCGCCACCGCGACGGTGATCAGGTTGCGCGGATTCGAGAAGTCCACCCGGTTTTCCACCCAGATGCGGCCGGCCGTTGCGGCGATGAGGCCGAAGACCACGATGGAGAGGCCGCCGAGCACCGGGCCGGGAATGGTGCCGATGAAGGCGCCGAACTTCGGCGACAGGCCGAGGACGAGCGCGATCACCGCGGCGACGACGAAGATCAGCGTCGAGTAGATGCGGGTGACCGACATGACGCCCATGTTCTCGGCATAGGTGGTCATGCCCGTGCCGCCCGCCGCACCGGAAAGCATGGTGGCGAGCCCGTCGCCCATGAAGGCGCGGCCGAGATAGGGATCGAGGTTGCGGCCGGTCATCGCGCCGATCGCCTTGATGTGCCCGAGGTTCTCGGCGACCAGGATCAGGGCGACCGGGGCGATCAGGCTGATCGCGCGCATGTCGAAGACCGGGCTGTGGAACTGCGGCATGCCGAACCAGGCCGCTTGGCTCACCTTCGCGTAGTCGATGGGCTGGCCGAGACCCAGGATGTTGGCGCAGACGTAGTAGGCGAGATAGCCGACCGCGCCGCCGATCAGCACCGGCAGCCGGCGCCACATGCCCGGGGCATAGACGGCCACGAGGCCCACTGCCACGACGGTCGCGAGCGAGATCCACCGGGCGAAGTCCGAGCCCGCCTGGTTGTCCGGCGAGGCGCCCGAGGCGCTGGAGATGGCGATGGGCGCGAGCACCAGGCCGATCGCCGCGACGATGGCGCCCGTCACCACCGGCGGCATCAGGCGCTCGACCCAGCGGTGCCCGGCCATCTGCACCACGAGGCCGATGAGGAAGTACAAGGCACCCGCGGCGATGATGCCGCCGAGCGCGAGGCCGATGTTCGGGTTGGGGCTGCCGACCGTCGCGCCCGTGGCGACGAGGACCGGCCCGATGAAGGCGAAGCTCGATCCGAGATAGCTCGGGACGCGGCCGCCCACCACGAGGAAGAAGAGCAGCGTGGCGATGCCCGAGAACAGGATCGACACGTTCGGGTCGAACCCCATGAGGATCGGCGCGAGCACGGTCGCGCCGAACATGGCGACCACGTGCTGGAGCCCGACGACGATGGTCTGCCCCATCGGCAGGCGTTCGTCCGGCATGACGACGCCTTCCGTCTTCAGCGTCCATTTCGGCAGATAACCTTCGGCCATTGTCCTGTCCCCCATGCAATGCCTCGTCGAAATTACCGTAGCGCCGACGGAGGGGAAATGGCTAGGTCCCGAAAGGACTTATTCACGGCCGCGAGGGGCCTGGATCTGGACAAAAGTCCCCTGCCTCGTCACGGTTCGCCCTCCACCCAACGAGGATGACCATGCGGAAGGACCATACCCAGCCGGAAGGAACCGTGCACACCCTCTGGATCGACAGCGCGTGCCTCAAAGGCAACCTGCTCGGCGATCCGGCGAGACGGCGCGTCGACGTCTACGTCCCCGCCGGCCACGACGGCCGCGGCCTTCCCCTTCTCGTGGACCTGGTGGGCTACACCGCGGGCGGTCCGGCCCACACGAACTGGAGGAACTATGGCGAGAACGTCCCGGAACGGCTCGACCGGCTGATCGGCACGGGGGCCATGCCCCCGGTCGTGGTGGCGTTCCCCGACTGCTTTACCCGGCTCGGCGGCAACCAGTACATCGACAGCGCCGCCACGGGCCCCTGGGAAACCTTCCTCATCGAGGAGATGCTGCCCTTCGTGGAGCGGCGCTTCTCCTGCGGCGGCGACGGCCGCCGCGGCGTCTTCGGCAAGAGCTCGGGCGGATACGGCACCCTCGTCCACGCCCTGCGTCACGGCGGGTCCGTCTGGGCTGCGGCGGCGAGCCATTCGGGCGACGTGGGCTTCGAGTTCCTCTACCATCTCGGCGAGTTCGCCGGCGCGCTCCGCCACCTTGCGGATCACGGCATGTCCATCGAGGCCTTCATCCGCAAGTTCGAGGCGGGCCCCAAGGCCAAGGATGCGGACTGGCACACGATGATGATTCTCGCCCAGGCCGCGACCTTCGATCCGGCGCCCGGGGAGTTCTACGGGATACGCCTTCCGGTCGACCTGCACACCTGCGAGCCGATCGAGGAGCGCTGGGCCAACTGGCTGCGCTGGGACCCGCTGCGCATGGTGGACGCGGAAGAGCACCGCGACGCCCTGCGCCGGCTGAAATGCCTCTACATCGATTGCGGCGACATCGACCAGTACAACATGGTCTACGGATCGCGGATCCTGCACCGGAAGCTCGAGGCGGCCGGCATCCCGCACACCTACGAGGAGTTCCACGACAACCACTCCTCGGTGGACTACCGGATGGATACGAGCCTGCCGCTGCTCGCCAAGGCCTTGAGCTGAGCCCGGCGCGAGGCCCCTCTTTCAAGCGCCTCCCCGGTCCTCCGGCGGCCGCTCGCAACGATTGTGGATGTGAATGGCGGCCGTGGCGGCGTGGCCCATGGCCACGACGATCTGGTCGAGCCCGCTCACGATGTCGCCCGCCGCATACAGGCCCTTGACGCTCGTCTGACAATGCCCGTCGACGACGAGCCCGCCGGAGGCATCGTGCTCCGCTCCCAGGGACAGGGCGAGGTCCGAGCGGTATTTGAGGCCGAGGGCGGAATAGAGCACGTCGAAGCGCAGTTCCGTGCCGCCGGCGTGGAGCGCGGCGATCCGGTCGCCCTCCAGGTCGAGCCGCTCGACGGGAGCCTCGACGACCCGGACCCCGAGCGCATCGAGTTCGCCCTGCCGCTTCAGGGGCCTCTGCAGGTGCTGGCCGAGGGTGAGAAGCGTCACGTCCCGGGAATAGGTGCGCGCGATGAAGATCGCCTCGCCGATGCCCCTGTCTCCGTAGCCGATCACGGCAATGCGACGGTCGCGGGATTCGTAGCCGTCGCAGATGGGGCAATAACGGACGAGCCCGCGCCGGACCGCGTCCGGGAGATCGGGGAGGTCGGGCTCGACATCGACGGCGCCGGTGGCGAGCAGGACGCGGCTCGCGGCGATCTGGCGAGGGCCCTCCGCGCCTTCGACCATGGCGACGAACCGGTCGGGCTGCTTGCGCAGACCCGCCACGGTCCCCGATACGGGAGAAACGCCGTACTGAGCGAGATTGTCCCGCTGCCGGGCGAGAAACTCCTTTCCGGAAATCCCCTGGGCGAAGACGGGGATGTTGTGGCTCTTCGAAATCCAGGCCGCCCGTGCTGCGCCGCTGTCCACGATAACGAAGTGCCGCCTGAGCCTTGCCAGATACAGAGCGGCCGTCAGGCCCGCCGGGCCGCCGCCCACGATGAGACAATCGAGAATCCTGTCGTCCGATGCCATTCCCCGCCCGCTTTCGGTTGAGCTGCGTCCTGCACAACCCGCGAAGCGGGAAAAAGATCGGCGGGAGGTCCCGCGACGGCGGCGCCGACTTTCAGCGGCGCACGGACGGCGCGTCGCCGGACAGGGCGAGCCTCAGGCCGAGCCCGACCATGATCGCGCCGGCAGCCCGCTCCTGCCAGGCCACGAGACCCGGCCGGCGCGCCAGCCAGTTCCCGATGGTTCCCGCCCCTATCGCCACGCCGACGAGCACGAAGAAGCCGGATATCTTCTGGACCGCACCCAGAAAGAGGAGCTGCGCGGTCACCGGCCAGCCGTTGGCAGGATCGACGAACTGGGGAAGGAAGGCGAGCATGAAGACCATGGCCTTCGGGTTGGTGAGATTGTTGATCATCCCCTGCCGAAGGGCGACCCTATCCGGCACCGGGCGCGGCGCCTTGCTCAGATGCAGTTCCTGGCGGCGGAAGGAGCCTACCAGGAGCTTCGCGCCCAGCCAGACGAGATAGAGCGCCCCCGCCCACCGCAGCAACTCGAATGCCAGCGGCGAGGCCTGGATCAGCGACGTCACGCCGAGCGCGAGGAGAGGCAGCTGCACGAGCGCGGCCAGGAGGGTCATGCCGATGGCGGTCAGAACGGCCGTGCGCCGCCCCTGCCCCACGCCGCGGCTGAGCAGGAGGATCATGTCCGGTCCCGGCGCCAGCTGAAGCGCCAGGACGGCGGTGTAGAAGGTCAGAAACGTCGCGAGGTCGGGCATGAGACCATCCGTCATGGAATTCTGCGGGTATGCGGCAGGTCGACGCCCGCTTCAGCCGGCGGTGTCCAGCAGGCCCCGTTTCGCAAGGTTTCGCATGAGGGCGCCGATGCCGAAGGTCCAAGGCTCGCATTCCGAACTCGGCCGGATGCGGTTGACGAGCGTCCCGAGCTCCGGCGCCGCGATGGTGACGATATCGCCGGACTTGTGCGTGAACCCCATTCCCGGCGTATCCCGGTCCTGGGTCGGCGCGAACATGGTGCCGAGAAACAGCACGAACCCGTCCGGATACTGATGGTTCGCGCCCACCGTCTGCGCCACGAGGTCCTCCGGGTCGCGGCTGATCCGGGCGATCGAGGAGGACCCTTCCAGCCGGAAGCCGTCCTCGCCCTCCACCGTCAGCGTCACCGTGGTGCGGCGCACTTCGTCGAGGGAGAAGCTGCCGTCGAAGAAGCGGACGAACGGCCCGATGGCGCAGGAGGCATTGTTGTCCTTGGCCTTGGACAGGAGCAGGGCCGAGCGTCCCTCGAAATCGCGCAGGTTCACGTCGTTACCCAGGCTCGCGCCGACGATGCGCCCTTCCGCGGTGACCACGAGCACCACCTCCGGCTCCGGGTTGTTCCAGGTGGATTTCGGATGCACGCCCGCTTCCATGAGCGTGCCCACCGCCGAAAGGGTCGGCGCCTTGGTGAAGATCTCCGCATCGGGGCCGATGCCGACCTCGAGATACTGGCTCCAGGCGCCCTGCGCCACCAGCACCGCCTTCAGGTCCATGGCCTCCTTCGAGCCCGGCCGGAGCCGGCTCAGGTCGTCGCCGACGAGGCGCGTCACCTCGGCCCGGATGGCGGCGGCCGAAGAGGCATCCCCCCGCGCCCGCTCCTCGATCACCCGTTCCAGCATGGAGACCGCGAAGGTCACGCCGGCGGCCTTGATGACGTGGAGATCGACCGGAGCGAGCAGCCAAGGTCTTGCGGAATCGCGGCGCTCGGGCGGCGTGTTGGCGAGAACGTCGTCGAGAGACCCGATCCGCTCCCCCGGCAGCGACCTGACCGCTTTTGCGGGATCGGGGAGCGCCGCAAGGGCGCTCATGGTCGGGCAGGCCGTCGAGATGTCGAACACCCCCTCCTCCCGGATCGCCGCCACCGAGGGACCGAGGCCGGGCCGCCAGACGCGGCCCGCGAGCGCGCCGCGATACCCATCCGATGGAAGCGCCTTCAATGGATCGTCTCCCAGTGCCAGCCCCTTCACGGCATCCCCCATTCCTGCGTGATTCCCACTCAATGGACGCGCATCCTGCATGGAAACGGCACGGCTTGTCTGCCCCGTCGGGTGGCGATTCCCGAGAACGGGAGGCGCCGTCGCGGAGAAGCGGACCGTCCGGAAGCTCAGGCGGAGCGCAGGAGACCCGAAACCGAGACCTGCACCCCCTGCTCCATCGAGTTCCAGAATCCGCCGCTCGCGACGAAGCCGCCATGGTCCGGGAACGAACCGCCGGACCTGGCGACCCTGCGATGGGAAGCGACGATGCCGTTGCGACCGGCGTCACGGGCGACACCGAGGCGAAGAGGCCTGCGATCCCGCGGCTTTCGAACGTGGTCGGAGCCTCAGGCCCGAACGGTCGCAAAAGCGCATCCACCCGAAGAGCGTGGCGTTAAAAGGCGGAAACGGTGGGGGGAATCCGGGCCGCGCTGGCTGGGGCGCCAGGATTCGAACCTGGGAATGGCGGTACCAAAAACCGCTGCCTTACCGCTTGGCGACGCCCCAACACTCGCGCGAAGTGGGGTGTACATAATCGCCGGGGGCAGGGCTGGCAACTGGGTTTTCGAGGCCGCGAGGATCTTACGGCCGAGGTCGTTTTCCCTCTTGCGGCCCAGGATGCCCCCCGCTATAAGACCGGCCTTCCCGATGATTTCGGTGTCGGAGTGTAGCGCAGTCTGGTAGCGCACCACGTTCGGGACGTGGGGGTCGCAGGTTCAAATCCTGCCACTCCGACCATTCTCCTCCTTGAAGTCTTTTCAGGTCTGCAGCGCCCCCGGGGCCGGCGGATCGCAATCCGGATCGATTCACCGGCCGATGATTTGTCGGCTCGATTGGAACGACTCGTGTCGATATGCGTGGATATCGCGGCGGCATCTGCGTCATGCCCGTCAGTGCCGTCATGCTGAGCGTTCCTTGAATTGCCTCGGATGACAATTCCGCAGCGAGCGCGAAGGAGGTTCCATTTTGCGCTCCGGATTATTATACTACAATATATCAATCTTCTTATTATGCGCCTTCGCTTGGCTTATCGTCGGCAAGGAGATCCGTAACGACTTATCGTCTTCGCTCGTCCGCATTCATGAGGCTTTCCATGAGGACGGAAGCGCCAGCCAATGCGACGCCGCCATGAATTACTGCATCGTCCAGCAGGCGGAGACTGGCAAGGTCGAGTTGCCGGAGCGAACGGCGTACTGGAGCAGTTCCCTCCGCTTGGACGAGGATGGCGTCCCCTTCTCTCAAGGTCCGCATGGAGAAGTCTTCAGGAACGTTTCCTCGGTCGCCTTCAGCATCGGCGACAGGGGGATCGAGTACGGCCTCGTGGACGGTTGCGTTCCTCTGGACATGACGGCCAAAAGGCAGGCCGCCTTCGCCTGGCTCGAGAAGAATGCGATCCAGGTCGGCAATGCGCTTGTCTGGAACTATAATTACGCAACGCAGGTCAACGACCTCGTCGTAGCGGAAAACTGGCCTTCGGCCTTCTCGCAAGCGGCTGTCGCCACCCGCTTTCTCATGGCCGGCTGCACGACGGGCGACGGAAAATACCTCGAGATCGCGCGCGACGCGGCGCGTGCGCTCCTTCTGCCTGTCTCGCAAGGAGGCGTCCGCTCGGATGACGACGGGTTCGTGTGGTTCCAGGAAATTCCCGTTCCGGACCAGCATGCCCCGTTCATCGTGAACGCACATCTTTATTCCATTTTCACGCTGCTCGTCCTGGATCGGTACTTTCCCGAGGAGAACTTTCGCAAGGCGGCTCTCGCAGGGCTGAATTCGCTCGAACGCGCGTTCGACACGATCGATAACGGCTACTGGAATCGCTACGATCTTCGCCCCCGGTATTCAGGAGTCGACTTCCTGATCGAAGCGGAGGGAGTGCATGTCCGCTCCCTGACGCTTGTCCAGGGAGAAACTGTCTCGAGCGTCAACTTCCAGGAACAGCGGAAGCGGCCTTCCGCCAACATCGTCTGGGGAGATCTGGGCAAGGCGAAAGACGGCGAGGCGACCGCTTTCGGAAGACGCGTATTCGCCCAGTTCATCCTGCCCGAGGGCCGCTCCTTCAGGCCGGATCTCCTCGACCTCCCGACCCGGTTCGTTGTGGAAGCCGAGTGCTGCAATGCCGTCGTGAAACTGTATGCCTTAGGCTTCCGCCCCGAGCTTCACGAATACGTCGAGTTGAAGGCGTTGGAGAGAACGCGCAGCGGCAGCACGGAAAGGATCGTTTTCGAAACCGGCCTGAGAGACTTCGCGTGGGGGCAGGTGGCCCAGGAATACATCCCATTCCACGCGGACCTGATGGCCCTCATTGGCCGGATGACCTCAAAGCCGGACTATCTCGTCCGCGCTGTCCGCTGGCAGAACTTTCATCGTAACTGGCTCAAGGACAAGGCCCAGGGGCATCCGGACCTCGCCCTGAGGGAGCGCCGCGGATTCCATCCCAGCGCCGAACTTGCGGAAGGCGTTGCAAGCCTCATGGGCAAGCGCCTTCCTCACGAAGTTTCCGAAGCCGAACTGCGGAGTCTGATCGGCTCCCTTGCCGCAGCAAAATCCGGCAAGGCCTGTGAGGGTGCCGACACCGAGGCAGCCCGCGGATCCCAGAAGGCGTTGCTGGAAACGCTGGCCCTGGACTGATGCACCCTTCACCCTCGTCCACCTCACGTCCGGCGAAGGGGCCTCGGCGGGGTTTCGATCGTGACGAGTTCGCCGGTGAGGGGGTCGAGGATCGTCATGGGATACTCCTGTACGCGTCGTGCAGGAACAACGCGCCGGGCCGGCAATGGATCGCAGACGTCTGAGATCATGGTAAGCGGTCCGTTACCGGATGCGGCGATGCCAAGAAGGCCTCCCGTCCTTCTGCCTGGCGCGAAATTCCGCAGGGTCTTTCCCTTAAGACCGGCCGAGGCCGCGCTCCCTCAGGCTCCGCTCGCGTTCGTCCTCCACCTCCACCTCCGTGCGGGCCTTGCCATCCGTGTCGAACGGGTTCGGCATCATGTCCGTGGTGAGGCCCGTGGCGGTGGAGGCGGCGGCGCCGATCGGCGGGCCGGGTTCCTCCGTGGCTTCCGAAGCCCAGGCTTCGCGGCGCTCCTCGATGTCGACCCGCCCCTCGTCGTCGAGGATGTCGATGATCCGGCCCATCTCGGCCTCGTCCGTCCGCACGGTCACCAGGGCGCCGCCCCGGCGGATGCCTTCCGCATAGACCTCCGCCTCTTCCGCGTTCACGCCCGCATCCACGAGTGCGCCCGCGAGGCCGCCGACGGCGGCCCCCGCGCCCGCTCCGACGAGGGTCGAGACCAGCCAGCCCGCGGCGACCACGGGACCGAGCCCCGGAATCGCCAGCATTCCCAACCCGGCCAGCAGACCGGCGCCGCCGCCCGCGAGCGTGCCGATGGTCGCGCCCGTTCCGGCGGCCTCGGACCGCTCCCGCTCCTCGTCGAAGGAACGCGTCGCGTGGCGCGAGTAGGCATCGTTCGCATTGCTGGCGACGAGGCTGATGTCGGCGTGCGGGATTCCGGCGGCCTCCAGGCGGGAGACCGCCCGGGCCGCGCCGTCGTAATTCTCGTAGAAGGCGGTGATCGTGTTCTGAGCCATGAAGAAATCTCCCTGAAACCGCCGCCGGCGGCCAACGGAACGGGTCCTATTTCGATGCGACGTTGCCGCGGTAATCGAGAAGCACCTCGACGCTCCGGCCGTCACGATTCGCTTTCGCGTGCCAGATCCCCTGATCGTCCTTGCGCAGGTCGGACACGTCGCTGAAGCCCTGCGCCTCGATCCGGGAGCGGGCCTGCCCCTCCGTGAAGCTGTTGGCGCCGGGCGCCACCGTGCCCGCCCGTTCCGGACTTCCCTTCGGCGCGAGATTGACGGCCGGGTTGGAGAGATCCGGCCCGGAAGCCGGCGGAGACGGGGTCTGGGCGAGGGCCGTCTGGCTCAGCAGTGCGGCTGCCGCGACGGCAGGAAGAAGGCGCATGGAAGGACCTTTTCGTTGCATTCCTCCTGTGCCTAATGTGCGACAGGTTCGACGGTTCCGTCCCTTACGGTCACGGTTCCGGCATCCGGCAAATTCCTGCGGCAGGGCCTGCGATGCGCGTGCTTGCCGCCTTTCCCTTCCCCGCGAAGGGAGCTAGACGGATTCGGATCAAGAACGCCGCCTCAAGGCGTGACCATCCAGGCGTGGCGGGGGCCTCTCACATGCGTCACATCCATCTCGACAACGGCCTGCGCCTCAGGTTTCCGGGACGCTGCGCGGAATTCGACCAGGGCGTGGAGATCGGAATGCTCGCCGTGCTGATGGATTCGCGGCTGACCGAATTCAGCCGGCGGGTCGGGCGCGACAACCTCGATCAGGTCCGCGCCGTGGCGCGGCAGATGGGCTATCATGTCCTCGAAACCGGAGAGCCGGACGGGGAATTCGTCGAACTCATCTTCCGCCACGGTTCGACGCGCCCTTCGCTCAAGGTCGTCCATTCGGCCCGTTGACGCCGCCGGCCGCTCCTTCCTGCCCATGAAAAAAGCCGCCCGAAGGCGGCTTTCGTCGTCGGGCAGCGCAGGTCGGGTCAGCCCCGGCGGGTGACCGTCCAGGCCGCCTTCATCAGCGCGGCGGCGAGGGCCGTCTTGACGACGGTCGCGGCCACGAAGGGAGCGGCGCCCACGGCCCAGGCCTTCGCGAAGGGCATGAGAGCGGAGAGCCAGGCAAGGCCGACCACGAAGATCAGCGCATGGCCGATGGTCATCATCACGACGACCCGGCCCAGCGTGCGGTCCCAGCCCCGCTCGGCCATGGCGCCCATCACGAGGGCGGCGAGCAGGAAGCCGAAGAGGAAGCCGCCGGTGGGGCCCGCGAGATAGCCGATTCCCGCCGGCAGGGGCGGCGTGTTGGCGAAGACGGGCATGCCCATGGCGCCCTCGGCGAGGTAGAGGGCCACGGTCGCGCCGCCGAGACGCCAGCCGTAGGAGGCGCCGATAAGGAGGACCACCATGGTCTGCAGGGTCATCGGCACATAAGGCAGGGGCACCTGCACCTTCGCCGAGATCGTCAGGAGCGCCGAACCCGCGACCATCAGCACAATGGCGCGGAGGGCGGCGAAGCGGGCATCGTTCCGGGACGGCCAGAGCAGGCCGACGAGGGTGGACGGCGAGGCAAGGGGCGTAGCGCCAGTCGACATCGAGAGATCTCCAGATCTGTCCGCCATTCGCAGGCGGTTCCGAACGCCTTATAGGTGGGTCGGGCGAACGCCTCAAGCCGCGGCCGTTCCCCTCCGAGCATACGCAGAAACACGAGACGGGCCATGGCGGACGACGACCTGACCTTCGACACGACTCCCCCCGACGGACCCGGGCGCTGCGTACGCGTGAGCCCCCTGGTCCGGCGAATCGTCGCCGGGAATGCCGGGCCCATCACCTTCACCGGCACCTGCACCTACGTGGTCGGCAGGCAACGGGTGGCCATCGTCGATCCGGGCCCGGACGAGCCCGCGCACATCCAGGCGCTGCTCGACGCAGTCCGGGGAGAGACCGTGACCCACGTGCTCGTCACCCATACCCACAGGGACCATTCGCCCGCGGCGAAGGCCATCGTGGCGGCGACGGGCGCGAGGCTCGTCGGCTGCGGGCCGCATCGCAGCGCCCGTGCCCTTGGGATAGACGAGGTGAACCCGCTCGAGGCGAGTTCCGACAGGGAGTATGCGCCGGACGAGGAGATGCGCGAGGGCGACCGGGTCTCCGGCCCCGGCTGGAGCCTCGTGGCGGTGGAAACGCCCGGACACATGGCGAACCACCTCGCCTTTTACCTGCCGGAGGAGAAGGCCCTCTTCTCCGGCGATCACGTGATGGCCTGGTCGACCACCGTGATCGCCCCGCCGGACGGCGCGATGGGGGCCTTCATGGCCTCCCTGGACAAGCTCCGCGCCCGGGACGAGCAGCTCTACTGGCCCGGCCACGGCGGGCCCGTCCGGGAGCCGCAGCGCTTCGTGCGCGCTCTCGCCCATCATCGCCGCCAGCGGGAGGTCTCCATCCTCAACCGGCTCGCCGCCGGCGACCGGACGATTCCGGCCATCGTCGCCGCCATCTACCAGGGCCTGAGACCGGCCCTGGTCGGCGCCGCAGGGCTTTCGGTCTTCGCCCATCTGGAGGATCTGGTGGCGCGGGGCGAGGTCGTCACGGAGGGCTTGCCCTCCCTCGACGGCGAGTACAGGCTCGCCTGATCCCGCTCAGTCGACGGCGAGCGCCAGGTTGGACGCCTCGTCGAGGAAGGTGCGGATGCGGGCGGCGTTCGCGCCGAGATCGTGGGCGCCCATGCGCGATGCGGAGCGGATGTCGATGCGGGTCCCGTCCGCGCGGGGCCTGATCCGCACGGTGACGTCGTCCGGCAGCCGGAGGACGAGGGACCGCGCCACCGCCTCGATCCGGCCGGTGCCGACGCGCCCACCCGGCGGCACCGCCTCGACGATCTGCCAGCCGAGGCGCTCGGCCGCCTTGCGCGCCACCTCGAAGGCCTGGTCGGGCGCGAGGTCGAGGGTCAGGGGCGCGATGCGGATATAGGCGCTCCGCTGGGCCTCCCGAACCTCCGGAGACGGGTCCGGCGGAATGCGCCCGCCCCTCGCCTGCAGCGCCGCCCGCGAACGGGAGAAGGGCGGCGGGTTCTCCGTGTCGGTGCTGATGTCGGTGATCGGCGGCAGGGTGGCCGCCTTCACCGCCATCCAGGCGGGATAGGCGAGAACCAGCCCGGCGACCACGAGCCCCCTGATCGCGTAGCTCAGGCCGCGCCTGCCCTCCTGCCAGATGCGCACGAAGGCGACGAGGGACAGGCCGACGGCGACGAGCGCCGCCAGGATGCCGGCTCCGAGCGCCGCAAAGCCGGACGGATAATCGATCCACCCGAACCGGATCAGGGCGGCGGCCATCGCCGTGACGGCGAGCGCGAACCACGCGACCGCGGGCGACCATTTCGCCGGCCGGGAATAAGGTTCCTCGATGATGAGATGCCGCATCAGGACGTCTTACAAATCTCTTTGAGCGCACGCCACTCCTCATCGGTCAGGAGCGGCGGACCCGCCTGTTCCGGAACGAACCGCTCGAGAGCCTTGAGACGCTGGTCGGTGACCGGGTGGGTGGAGAGAAATGCGGGGATCCTGCTTTCGTTCCCCTCGATGCGCTTGAGAAGATGCGCCATTGCGCCCGCCGGACGGCCGAGCGCCGTCATGACGGTGCCGGCAGCCGCATCCGCCGCCGTTTCCGCCTCGCGCGAATAGGCATTGTCGACCAGCGCCCGACTCGCGAGCACGACCGCGCCGCCGCCCGCGACGTCGCCGAACAGAAGGCCGAAGAGATAGGACGTGCCGCCCGCCTGGATCAGCTTGCGCAGGCCGTCGCGATGCCGGACATGCCCGATCTCGTGGGCAATGACGCCGGCGACCTCGTCCGGATTCCCGGCCCGGTCGACGAGTGCCCGGAAGAGATATATGCGGCCGCCCGGAAGGGCGATGGCGTTCGGGACGGACGAGTCCAGGACCTGAACCTCGATGGGGAACGCCGGAGCCGCCGCCTCGGCGAGGCGCGCGGTCAACCGCGCCAGTGCCGCCGCCCCGGCCGGGTTCGCGCAGGTCTTGCCGCCGAGGAAGAGCCTGACCTGGTTGTCGACGGCGGTGCCGAGGCGCTTCTCCCAGGAAAGCGGCACCAGCGGCGTCATCCGCTCGGCCGCGACGGGAACCAGGATGACGACGCTCGCGACGATGGAGGCGGCCGCGGCGAGCGACCAGAAGAGGATGCGCCCTGCCCGCTCCTTCGGCGCGCCTTCGTCGAGCGCCCCGCAACGGAGCCGGATCGCGGCCTGGTCGTCAGGGTCGGAAACGTCGAGGCGCGCCGTCTGAGGTCCGCCGTCGAGCACGAGCCTCAGGATTCCGTCGGGCGCATCCCTTCGCCTCACCTTCCCGGCCGGCCAGGAGGCGATCCATTCGCCCGCCTCCTCGATGTCGAGGCCGGACGCGGCGACCCTGATCGTCACGAGCCTGCGGCGCGCCTGTTTTCCGTCGTAGAAGACCGCCTCGCCCATCGCATGCCTCCGTCCGCGGCCTTCGCTGCGGCGGCGGTTCCTTATTCTCGGGTGTCACAGACCGACGTTGAAGTCGAGCGCGTCGGCGAGCCCCTCCCCCATGGCGCCCGCGGGCCGCCCCGCGGCCACGGCCTCGTCGAGCGCGTGCAGGTTCGTCACCGAAAGCGAGTTCACGGTCACAGCCCAGAGGCCCCGCCCCATGAAGTAGCGCTGGATCACGCCGAAGCCGAGCAGGAACAGGAGGTAGCCCAGGGCAATCATCGAGAAGATGGCGACGGTCGACCCGCTGACGGCCCCCGCCTGCACCTGCGCGAACGCTCCCTTGAGGGCGCCCGAGAGAACCGCCGCGCCCAGGGCAACCACCAGGACGAAGGCGAGGATGAAGCCGAGGGAGGAGAAGATCAGCTTGAAGTACGTGCCGTAGAAGGCGCCGGCGCCGAGCCGGCTCGATACCGCGACCTCCCCGAAGCGGATTCCCTCCAGCTGCCAGCGGACCATGATCGCCGTCACCGCGGGCACGAAGCCGAGGGCGAGGAAGGCCATCCCTGTCACGACGAGCCCGGCGACCCCCTCGAGCCGCTGCGGGTCGGTCGCGGCCACGCGGGCGAGAAAGGCCCCTCCCCCTGCCAGGATCGCGAGCATCAGCGCCCAGCCCCACCAGGCCCGCTTGAAGAGGGTCCAGCCGGTCCCGACGAAGTCGCCCTGGATGGTGCCGAAATAGGTGTGGCGCATCCGGTAGCGCTCGAGGGAGGCGGAGGCCCAGGGCATCGCCAGACCGAGGGTCAGGATCGTCGCAATGTCCCACAGCACCGCGCGGACGGCATAGGCCCAGCCGCTCCCTTTCATCCAGAAGCGCAGCCCCCGGAAGACCGTGCGCGTGGCGCGGTAGCGGCGCGCCCTATACGCCCCGAAATGCGCGAGCACGTAGAGGACGATCACCAGCGGCACGCCGGCGAGTGCCTGCTTCTCCTCCAGGAGGAGGCCGAGGATGAAGTAGGCGATGTAGATCGGCGTCAGGACCGCGAGGGCGACGAGGAAGCCGATCAGCAGTTCCTTCGCCGTCCCGGTGTACTCGAACGCCTCGCCCGCCACCTGGGTGTTGGACCAGAGATGCCTGCGCAGTTTCGTGATGAGCCAGAACCGGTAGAAGCCGAAGGTCGGGATCTGGAACAGGCTTCCGGTCACGAGAAGCCTGAGGAACTCGCGCCCCCTTCCCGAAAAGGACATGGGAGCGGCCTCCTCGGCGGGGCTGAGGTGGGGCGAGAGAGAAGCGGTCATGGCGCGTTTCCGGAACGAAGGCGACGATCCTACAGGGAGAATGTTGTCATGGAACAGACCCTCGGCTATGCCGTGAAGGACAATCCACAGCCTGCCTATCCAGAAAACGCCACGGATTTCAGATACCGGGCGGGTGACGGCGCAAAAGGTTCCGATGTAAACTGTCCCAAAACGCATGAGGATCCCGTGCCCTCGACGTCTCCCACTGCGCCCCGCACTCCCACGCCGACCGTGGACCCGCTTCGGGTCTGGTTCAGGATTATCCGCCTGCACCGGCGGGCCACGAACACGGTTGCGGCCGAGCTGAAGGCCTTGGGCCTGTCCATTCCGCAGTTCGACCTGCTCTCCACCCTGACGGAGCAGGAGGGCCTCAGCCAGCAGGAGCTCGCCGAGCGTCTGTACGTAACGAAGGGGAATGTCTCCGGCCTGCTCGACCGCATGGTGGAGGCCGACCTCGTGGAGCGCCGCGCCATTCCCGGCGACCGCAGGTCCAACGCCCTCTACCTGACGGCGAAAGGCCGGGCGCTCGCGGAGCAGGGCATCGCGGTGCAGCGGGCCTATGTTCAGAGCACCCTGGGGGCCCTGCCGCCCGAAGATCTGGCCGATCTGGAGCGCATCGTCCTGGCGTGGCGCGAGCGGGCGCGCGCCGCCGAGGAGGAGACGCTCGCCCGACTCCGGCGCTGAGGCGCGATGTTCGACGCCGTCGCATTCGCGGGAGGCGGCAACCGCTGCTACTGGCAGGGCGGGTTCTGGGAGGCCGCCGCGCCCCTGCTCGGGCTCAGGCCCGAACTCGCGGTCGGGGTGAGCGCCGGCGCCTGGACCGCGTGCTACAGCCTCCTCGGGCTCGGGCGGCGGGTGAACGGGCTGGTGGTGGAAGGCTGCAGCCGCGGCCGGCGCAATTTCGAGTGGCGTGCCAGGCGCAGCGAAGGCTCGTTCTGGCCGGTCGCGGGCATGTACCGCGACCTCATCGCGACCGTGATCGACGAGGCCGCCTTCGCGAGCCTGAAGAACGGCCCTGAGATTCTGGTCGGCATCGCGCGAAAGCCCCGGCGCCTGCCCCTGTCGCTCGCCCTGCCCCTCGGCATCGCCACCTACCAGATCGAGAAGAAGTGGCGCACCCCGGTGCATCCGAAAGGGGGCCGCGCCCTCGGCTTCCGCCCGGAATTCGTCCCCGTGAGGAACCTCGCCTCGCCGGGAGAGCTCGCCGAGGTGCTCATGGCGAGCGCGAGCGTGCCGCCGTTCATGCCCGTCGGCCGGGTGGGAAGCCAGGCAGCGCTCGACGGCGGCCTCGTGGACAACGTGCCCGTCGAGCCCCTCGCGGCGGTGGAGGCGAAGGGCGGGCGGACGCTCGTCGTGCTCTCCCGGCTCTACCGCTCGCTCCCGCAGGTTCCTGGGCGCACCTACGTGCAGCCGCGGGAGCCGGTCCCGGTCGGCCAGTTCGACATCACCGATCCGGAAGGAATCCGCCACGCCTACGAGATGGGGCTGAGGGACGGCGAAGCTTTCGCACGGCGGCTGTCGGTCCGCGAGCTCTGACCGTCGCGGCCGCTCTCAGAGGGGGTCGAGAAGGCGCGGGCCCGGCCCCTCCTCGGACAGTTCGTCCCACGGATTGCGCAGGGGACAGGCGGCGGTGGAAAGACAGCCGCAGCCGATGCAGTCGCTGAGCTGGTCCCGCAGCCGCATGAGGCGGACGATCCGTGCGTCGAGATCGGCCTTCCAGCGGGCCGAAAGCCGGGCCCAGTCCTCGGCGGTCGGCGTCCGCCCGTCCGGAAGCTCGGCGAGGGCCTCCTTGATCTCCGCCAGGGGAATCCCGGTGCGCTGCGCCACCTTGATGATGGCGACCCGGCGCAGCACGTCTCGCGAATACCGACGCTGATTGCCGCGATTGCGGGCGCTCCGGATCAGCCCCTTCGCCTCGTAGAAGTGCAGCGTCGAAACCGCCACGCCGCTTCGGGCCGCCACCTCCCCCACCGTGAGTTCGCGCTTGAGCCTGCCGGGTTCGATCCTGCCCATCCGACGCCTCTTGACCTCAAGTATGGTTGAGGTTCTACACCGCGCCCTCCTCAACGGCAACCGAAAGGGAGAGATGCCAATGAACGACCCCCTCAATGTGGCGCTGATCTACGGCAGCACGCGGGAGGGCCGCCTCTGCGAGGCCGTCGCCGACTGGGTGGCCGGAGCGGTGCGGGAGCACGGCGACTTCACGCTGGAGCCCGTCGACCCCGCCATGCTCGATCCGCGTCCTGGGGCGAAGGACGACCCGGCGCTCGAAACGCTGCGCGGCCGTCTGGACCGGGCCGACGCCTTCATCGTCGTCACGCCCGAGTACAACCACTCCTTTCCTGCTCCGCTCAAGTTCCTGATCGATTCGGCCTACCGCGAGTGGCACGCCAAGCCCGTCGCCTTCGTCTCCTATGGCGGGATCTCGGGCGGCCTGCGGGCCGTGGAGCAGCTGCGTCTGGTCTTCGCCGAGCTCCATGCGGTCGGGATCCGGGACTGCGTCAGCCTCGCCTATGTCTGGAACCTCATCGGTCCGGACGGCCGGCTCGACCCGCCGGCCGAGACCCGGCAGGCCATGCCCGTCATGCTCTCGCGCCTGTCCTGGTGGGCAACGATGCTGCGCGGCGCGCGCCAGGCGGCGCCCTATAGCGAGGCGGCCGCCTGAAGCGAGCGACGCCGGGGGCTCCTCGCTCCCGGCGTCGCCTGCCGCGCCCCTACGACAGGCCATGCAACCTTGTTAAGCGGCGGTTAAGGCTCGGTCGCGCATCTCCGGCCAAGCCAGCGAATGATCACGACTCTGCCCCGAAGCGGCCATGAGATTCCGGATCATATCCGACGGGCCGGAAAGGCCCGTTTCCTTGGGAGGATTTCGTGACGACGCCCAACGCAGAACGCGACAGCCAGGCGAGCTACCGCCCGGCTCCCGCCGGCCGCGCCCCGCAGCCGGCCTTCAAGCCCGTGGCGCTCCCCGCCCTCGCCGCAGCCGTCAGGGCGGCCGGCCAGAGGATCGAGCGCCCCCGGACGAATGCGCTGCCCGCCATCCTGCGCAAGGAAGCGATGACGGATTGAGGGCCGACCGACCGGCCCCGGACTCTCAGCGGACGATGACCTTCGTGTTCACGTCGACCCGGTTGTAGAGGTCGATCACGTCGATGTTGCGCATGCGGATGCAGCCGGACGAGACGGCGAGACCGATCTTCTCCGGCTCGTTCGTGCCGTGGATGCGGTAGAGCGTGTCCCTGTTGCCCTCGTAGAGATAGAGCGCCCGCGCACCCAGGGGATTCTCCGGACCGCCCCTGGTGAACTTCACGTGCGGCCAGCGGGCCTTCATCTCGGCCGGCGGATTCCAGTCGGGCCACTCGGCCTTGCGGGCCACGCGGGCGGTGCCGGTCCAGCCGTAGGCCTCGTCCCCGACGGCGACGCCGTAGCGGATCACCTTCTTGCCGGGCAGCACGTAGTAGAGGAAGCGCTCCTTGGTATCGACGACGATCGTGCCGGGGGCCTCGCCCGTGGGATCGTCCATGAGGTAGCGCCCGTAGCGCAGGTCCTCCTGCGCCTTCGGGACCAGCGCCATCCATTCCGAATCGCGGGACGAGACCTGCGGATCCGGAACGCCCTTGAAGGTGCATCCGGCGAGAACCGTCGCGACGGCCAGGGCGAGGGATAGGCTGGAAAGGCGCATGGTCTAAGCTCTTGTCCGGTTTCTGGAGCCGTCTGTCTAACGCTACGGTTGGTTGAAAGGTCCCATACCCCTTCGGGGCGATTCGTCCACCATGCCACGGCTTTTGCCGCAAGGGTGTTGCATCGCAACAACATCGATGTGCGCATGACATGGACAGGCGGCCTTCCGGCTGCGACAGTGCCTGTCGACCTTCCAGAATCCTCATGCGTCAAGCCGTTTCAGGATGCCCACGCTCTACGTCACCCACCCCGCGGCCCTCGCCCATCAGACCCCCCTCGGCCACCCCGAACGGCCCGAACGCATCCGCGCCGTCGAGGGCGTGCTGGAAAAGGAGCGCTTCGCCTCCCTCATCCGCGAGAAGGCGCCCATGGCCGAGATGGAGAGCCTGACGCTCGCCCATCCCGAGCATTACGTGATCGGCATCCGCGACATGGCCCCGCGCGAGGGCCTGATCCGGATCGACGAGGATACGGTGATGTCGCCGGGCACCTACGAGGCGGCCCTCAGGGCCGCGGGCGGCGCGGTCCTCGCCGTGGACGAGGTCATGTCGGGCCAGGTGCGCAACGCCTTCGTCGCCATGCGGCCGCCGGGCCATCACGCCGAGCGGAGCCGGGCCATGGGCTTCTGCTTCTTCAACAACGCGGCCATCGCCGCCCGTCACGCCCAGAGCCGGCACGGCGCCGAGCGCGTCGCCATCCTCGACTGGGACGTGCATCACGGGAACGGCACCCAGGACATCTTCTGGCGCGACCCGACGGTGATGTACTGCTCGACCCACGAGATGCCGCTCTACCCCGGCACGGGGGCGGCGTCCGAGCAGGGAGAATGCGGGACCATCGTCAACGCGCCCCTGGCGACCGGCAGCGACGGAGCGGCCTTCCGGGAAGCGATGGAAACGATCGTCCTGCCGCGCATCGAGGCCTTCTCGCCCGACCTGATCGTGATCTCCGCGGGCTTCGATGCCCATTGGCGCGATCCCCTGGCGGGGCTGAACTTCACGGAGGCGGACTTCGCCTGGGCGACGTGGAAGATGATGGACCTCGCGGACAGGTTCTGCGGGGGCCGGCTCGTCTCGGTCCTCGAAGGCGGCTACGATCTCGAGGGCCTTTCGAAGTCGGTGGCCGCCCACGTGGATGCGCTCATGGGCCGTGACATGCGCAGCTGAGCCTGCCTCGGCGCGTCACGGCTCGAGGGCTTCCTCGCCGAGCAGTTCGATCCCGAAGCCGCTGAGCCCGACATAGGACCGGCTGGTCGTGGCGAGGTTGCGGATCGACACCACGCCGAGATCCTTCAGGATCTGCGCTCCCAGGCCGACCTCGCGCCACTGGCTCGAGCGCATGGCCTCCGAGGCGGTGGTCTCGGTGTCGGAGAGGTTGGTCGTCGGCACGCCCGCCGTTCCGTCGCGGAGATAGACGAGGACTCCCTTGCCCTCCTGCGCGAAGCGCTTCAGCGCCGCGGCGATGGTCTTGCCCCCCTGGAACACGTCCGTGAGGGCATTGGCCCGGTGCAGGCGCACGGGAATGTCGGCGCCGTCGCCGATGCGGCCGTGAACCAGGGCCATGTGCTGGACGCTGTCGAAGGGCGTCGAATAGGCATAGCCCGTGAAGGTCCCCCACTCCGTCTCGACCGGGAAGGTGGCGATGCGCTCGACCAGCTTCTCCCGCGCCTGCCGGTAGGCGATGAGGTCCGCGACGGAGATGCGCTTGAGCCCGTGCTTCTCGGCGAAGGCCTGGATCTGCTCGCCCTTCATCACCGTGCCGTCGTCGTTGGCGAGCTCGCAGATGACGCCGACCGGCGGCAGGCCCGCGAGCCTGCACAGGTCCACGGCGGCCTCCGTGTGGCCGGAGCGCATGAGCACCCCGCCGTCCTTGGCGACCAGCGGGAAGACGTGTCCCGGCCGGACGAAGTCGCCCGCGCCCATGTTGTTGTTGGCGAGCGCCCGCACCGTGTTGGTGCGCTGCTCGGCGGAAATGCCGGTGGTGAGCCCGTGCTTCACGTCGACCGAGACGGTGAAGGCGGTGCCGAGCGGAGCGTCGTTCGTGGCCACCATGGGATCGAGCCGCAGGCGGCGCGCTTCCGAGGCCGTGAGCGGCGCGCAGACGATGCCGCAGGTGTTACGGATGATGAAGGCCATCTTCTCCGGCGTGCAGAGGGAGGCGGCGACGATGAGGTCGCCCTCGTTCTCGCGGTCGTCGTCGTCGGTGACGATCACGATCTCGCCCCGGGCGAAGGCCTCGATGGCTTCGGTGACGGAATGGAGCATGCGGGCCTCCTTCAGGGGCGTCGGCAGGAAATCGTTAGGGGTGACGGCGCCGCGGGTCGCGCGGGCGATGAGATCGGCGGTGTCCCGGGACATCCAGGCATGGTCGCTGTTGCACAGCTGCGTGACCGCCGCAGGCGTGACGCCGATGCGGCGGGCGAACTCCACCCGGGAGACACGATTGCGGGACAGCCACTCGGCGAGCTTCATGGCTGCCGTCTTAACGGATCCTCGATTTAAGCACCACTTAAATCCGATGCAGACGCCGCGGATCAGGATTGAGCGGGGCTCAATTCACCGAAGGGCCAAGGGACGGACTGGCCGACCTGGGCCCGGTGGCGGAGGTACTGGTCCGCGAGGACGCAGGCCACCATCGCCTCCCCGACCGGAACGGCCCGGATGCCCACGCAGGGATCGTGCCGCCCCCGGGTCGAGACGTCCACCTCCTCGCCGAAGCGGGTGACGCTGGCGCGCGGGGTGAGGATCGACGAGGTCGGCTTCACGGCGAAGCGGCAGACGAGCGGCTGGCCCGTGGAGATGCCGCCGAGGACGCCGCCCGCATGGTTGGAGAGGAAGGTCGGCATGCCCGCATTGCCGGGCCGCATCTCGTCCGCGTTCTCCTCGCCCCGCAGGGCCGCGGCGGCGAAACCGTCGCCGATCTCGACGCCCTTGACCGCGTTGATGGACATGAGCGCCGCGGCGAGCTCGGCGTCGAGCTTGCCGTAGATCGGAGCGCCGAGCCCCGGCGGCACGCCCTCCGCCACGATCTCGATCACCGCGCCGACGGAGGAGCCCTCCTTGCGCAGGCGGTCGAGATAATCCTCGTAGAAGGCCGCCGCCTCCGCATCGGGGGAAAAGAAGGGGTTCCGCTGCACCTCGTCCCAGTCCCACCGGGACCGGTTGATGGGGTGGGGGCCCATCTGCACCAGGGCGCCCCGGATCGTCACCCCCGGCAGGATCTTGCGGGCGACCGCCCCCGCCGCGACCCGCGCCGCCGTCTCGCGCGCGGAGGAGCGCCCCCCGCCGCGATAGTCGCGGATGCCGTACTTCACGTCGTAGGTGAAGTCCGCATGGCCGGGCCGGTACCGGTCCTTGATCTCCGAATAATCCTTCGAGCGCTGGTCCACGTTCTCGATCAGGAGGGCGATGGGAGTTCCCGTCGTGACCTGCCGCCCCGTCCGCTCGTCCGCGAAGACCCCGGACAGGATCTTCACTTCGTCGGGCTCGCGGCGCTGGGTGGTGAAGCGGGACTGGCCCGGCTTGCGGCGGTCGAGCTCCGCCTGGATCTCCGCCGCGTCGAGGGGGATCATCGGAGGGCAGCCGTCGATGACGCAGCCGATGGCCGGGCCGTGGCTTTCGCCGAAGGTGGTGACGCGGAAGAGATGGCCGAAGGTGTTGTGGGACATGGCGGTATCTGAGGTTCAGGGCCTCTTAGAGCGAAAGCCCGGCAGTGTCACGCCTGCCCACGGATTCGGGAGGTCCTCTGACGTACGACCCGAGCCTTCGCACCCTTTCGTGCCCTCGAAAATGGGAGTCCTCTGCACCGCCATCCCTTCCGGCGTCATTCCGGGGCGCCGCAGGCGAGCCCGGAACCTATAGCCGCTGACGATACAGAAGGGGACGCAGCGGTTGCCGTTGCGTCCTGCCCGTCAAGTCTCGGCGGTGATGGGTTCCGGGCCCAGCGCTTTGCGCTGTCCCGGAATGACGCCGGAAGGGGTGCGGGACCGCTTCGGGACGGCGAGGGTTCCCCCTACTCCACGCGGATCCGGTAGGTATAGCTCCAGATCGTCAGCCCGCCGCTGTCCGTGGACCGCCACGGAATGTCGAGGACGACCTCGTCGGCGCCCCTGAAGCCCTTGTTCGGCGTGTAGACGTAGGCGAGCCCGCGCACCTTCTTGCCGGGGCAACGGGAATCCTTGCCGAGGACCTGCTCGTAGGGGACGATCTGGAAGCTGCCGTTCGACGGCGCCTGGCGGATCTTCACGTCCGGGATCTCGGACGGATAGCAGGTGTCGACCTCGTAGCCGAAGAAGCCGCCGATGGCGGAGCGGCTGCCTGCCTTCACGGTCCGGTCCAGGGTTTCCGCGCCCGCGGAACCGGCCATCGACAGGACGAGCGCGGCACCGACGACGATCCGGCGCATGGGCGCCTCCCTCACGAAACACGGTTTCGATGAGAGCATATTCTCCCGGCGACCTCAATGGCCAAGCCGGCCGCTCAAGCCCGCGCCTCAGGCCCAGCGATGGCTGCGGCCCTGGATGACCAGGATCTTGCCCTGCCAGATGTCGATGCTCGCCGCGTGCCGGGTGGAGACGCCGCAGGCGACCGCCAGGAAGGCGCGGGCGACGCCCCCGTGGGCGACGAGGGCGGTGTCCCGGGTCAGGTCGTCGAGGATCGGGCGCACCCGCTCGGCGAGCATGGCATAGCTTTCGCCGCCGGGCGGGACGTAGTTCCACTTGTCCCGCTCGCGCAGGGCGGCAAGCTGAGGCTCCCTCTGGCGGACCTCCTTCCAGGTCAGCCCTTCCCACGCGCCGAACGTGAGCTCGATCAGGCGCTCGTCGAGCCGGTAATAATCGGGATAGAGGCCCATGGCGGCGCGCATCCGCTCCATGGTCTCGCGGGTCCGGAGCATCGGGCTCGCCACGTAGTCGAGATCCTCGGCCCGCGGCACGAGGGCCTGGAGGCGGCGGCCCGCCTCCTCGGCCTGCACCCGGCCGACGTCGTTGAGGGGAATGTCCCGCTGTCCCTGGAGCCGCCCTTCGACGTTCCAGTCGGTCTCGCCGTGGCGGATGAAGTAGATCGTAGGTCGGCCGGCGGTCACGATCAGTCTTTGTCGAGCGACAGGTCGGGTGCCTCGGGGTTCTTCATGCCGACCACGTGATAGCCCGCATCCACGTGCAGGATCTCGCCGGTCATGCCGCGGGCCATGTCGGAGACGAGATAGGCCGCCGTATCGCCAACCTCCTCGATGGTGACCGTGCGGCGGAGCGGCGAGTTGTACTCGTTCCACTTCAGGATGTAGCGGAAATCGCCGATGCCGGAAGCGGCGAGCGTCTTGATCGGGCCGGCGGAGATCGCGTTGACGCGGATGTTCTGCGGGCCGAGATCGGCCGCGAGATAGCGCACCGACGCCTCCAGCGCCGCCTTGGCGACGCCCATCACGTTGTAGTGGGGCATCCACTTCTCGGCGCCGTAATAGGTGAGCGTGAGGAGGGAGCCCCCGTCCTTCATCAGCTTCTCGGCGCGCTGGGCGATGGCCGTGAAGGAGTAGCAGGAGATGAGGAGCGACTTGGAGAAGTTGCCCTCGCTCGTGTCCACGTAGCGGCCGGTGAGCTCGTCCTTGTCGGAGAAAGCGATGCAGTGGACCACGAAGTCGAGGGAGCCCCAGAGCTTCCCCACCTCGTCGAAGACCGCGTCGATGGTCGCGCCGTCCGTGACGTCGCAATGGCCGACGACGGCCGCGTCCAGCTCCTTCGCGAGGGGCTCGACCCGCTTCTTCAGGGCCTCGCCCTGATAGGTCAAGGCCAGCTCGGCTCCGTGCTTGCGGGCAGCCTGCGCGATGCCCCAGGCGATGGACCGGTTATTCGCAACCCCCATGATCAAGCCGCGCTTTCCGGCCAGGATGCCGGGCGCCGTTGTCTCTGCCATGTTTCACCTTAAACCGTCGCTGGACCGTCGGAACAAAGGCCTCTTTAGCCGACAGCGTGGCCAGGGGGAAGAGACCTCGCGCCCTTCCCCAGGCAAATCGGCCGAGAGCCGAAAAGCCTCAGCGCGCCTTCGCGGAGCGGCGCTTGCGGGCGTATTCCATCAGGTCCTCGTCCACGACCTCCGGCAGCTTGATCTCGACGGTGACGAGGAGGTCGCCGTTGCCGTTCTTGCCGGGAAGGCCCTTGCCCCGCAGGCGGAGGGTGCGGCCCGAATTGGTCAGGGGCGGGATCGCCATCTCCACGGCTCCGGTCAGGGTCGGCACGCGGATGGTGCCGCCCAGGACCGCCTCCTCGATCTCGATGGGCAGGCGCAGGCGCAGGTTGGAGCCCTCGGGAGTGAAGCGCTCGTGCGGGGCGATGCGGATGGTCAGAAGGGCGTCGCCGGGATCGGCGCCCGGGGCGCCCTGGCCGAGACCGCGCAGGCGGATCACCTGGCCGTCGGCGACGCCCTTCGGGATCACCACGTCCACGTCCCGGCCGGTGGGCAGCCTGATGCGCTTCTTGGCCTCGTTCGCGGCCTCCTCGAGAGTCACCGTGAGGGTGGCCTTCACGTCCTCGCCCTTCTGCGGCGCGCGGGCGCGGGTGCGCCGCCCGCCCTCGGAGGCGGAGCGGAAGGCCTCGCCGAAGAGCTGGGAGAAGATGTCGTCCTCCGCGTCGCCGCCGGGCGCCCGCCGCCGGCCGCCGAAGGGGCCGCCGCCGGAGAAGCCGAAGTTGAAGCCTGCGAAATCCTCGCCCCGGGCGCCGCCGCCCCGGCCCGCGCCGAAGCCCTCGAAGCCCTGGAAGCGCGGCTTGCCCTCCGCGTCGATCTCGCCCCGGTCGAACTGGGCGCGCTTCTGCGCGTCGCCGAGGATCTCGTAGGCGGCGTTCACCTCCGCGAACTTGTCCTTGGCCTTCGGATCGTTCGCGTTGCGGTCCGGATGATAGGTCTTCGCCAGCTTGCGGAAGGCCTTCTTGATATCCGCTTCGCTCGCGGTGCGGGGCACGCCGAGAATGTCGTAGGGGTTACGCATCGTGAAATCCATCAGCCGTCGATTGGGGGCAGTCGGAAGCGGGGGAGAAGCAGCCGTCCGCCCCACCGGCTCTCAAGGACCATATGGGAAAGTGTTGCCCGTTTGCAACGGCTGCGCCCGCCCCACTGACAGCGCCCGCCCGCCGAAGCCGGCCGTCACGCCCTTCCCCCGGCCTTCTCGGGGTTCCGATCCTGGACCTTCTCGGCGCTCTTCGCCTTCGCCGGCTTCAATTCCCTGATGGCCCATTCGCCGCCCGAGGGGCGGCAGGCGGTGCCGTCGAGGGTGGCGGCCGTCGGACCGCTGAGATGGGCCACGAAGGAGCGGCAGATCTCGTCGTTCTTCACGAAGGGCGGGCCCGAGGGCGAGAAGCTGCCCTTGCGGGCCGTGTCCGGGTTGTCCCAGGAGACCTGGGTGCCCGCCCCCTGCGGGTCGAGGGCGACGGCGAGCGCGGCCTTGGCGCGGCGCCAGTCCTCCTCGTTGAGGTCGGGCGAGAGGGGGGAGACCGCCTTCGGCGAAATGGAGCCGGTGGCCGCCGGCTCCTCCTCCTGGTAGCCGACGATCCCGTAGGTGAAGCTGCAGGCACCGGTGGAGAGGGCGATCAGGGCAGCGGCCGCGATCTTCACCGCTTCGCGCAGGGCGGCATCTGATCTATAACGGCGCGCATCGGCCCTCATCCGGCGTCGGTCCCCCGCAACGAATTGGTCACACACCAGGATAAAGCCTTGAATCAGTTAACAAGCGGTGACTTCACCGAAGTCGACGAGCCCTGGGCCCTTTTCTCCGCCTGGATGGAGGAGGCGACCCGCTCGGAGCCGAACGATCCCAACGCCATGGCGCTGGCGACCGTGGATTCGGAGGGGATGCCGAACGTGCGGATGGTCCTGCTCAAGGGCTTCGACGAGAACGGCTTCGTCTTCTACACCAACACCGAGTCCAACAAGGGCCGCGAACTCCTCGGCCAGAGGAAGGCGGCCCTCGTGCTCCACTGGAAGAGCCTGCGGCGCCAGGTGCGGGCGCGCGGCCCGGTGACGACGGTGAGCGACGAGGAGGCCGACGCCTATTTCCGGAGCCGCCCGCGCGACAGCCGCATCGGCGCCTGGGCGAGCCAGCAGTCCCGCCCCCTGGAGAGCCGCTTCGCCCTGGAGAAGGCGGTCGCCGTGAACGCCGCGAAATACGCCGTCGGCGAGGTGCCCCGCCCGCCCTACTGGACCGGCTTCCGCATCGCCCCGGTCTCCATCGAGTTCTGGCAGGACCGGCCCTTCCGCCTGCACGACCGGGCGCTCTTCACCCGCGAAGGCGAGGGCTGGCGCAGGACGCGGCTCTACCCCTGATCCGGCGCCCCGGGCCGGTCACTGCTCCGAGAGATCGAGGTCGGGCGTGTATTCGGCGCCCTCGACCTCCTTCACGATCGCCTGGCCGCAGATGACCCGCTTCTTGTCCTCGTCATAGGTCAGCGTCGGGGGGCCGTAGAGCTGCCAACCGCTGTTCAGGGCGGCCGTGACCCGGTGGCAGAACGTGGCGTCGTCCGGGCCCGTCAGGTAGCGGTAGAGCTGCATCGGGTTTCATCCTTGTGCATGCGTGCCGGGATGCGGATCCCTCAGCTCGCGTCGACGATCCTGGCGATCCTGCCGCCCTCGAGTTCGAAATAGCTCGCGCCCGCGAAGCGCAGCGCCTGCCCCGCCTTCCAGCCGTTGGGGAGATCCGCTCCGACCACGGCGCTGTAGTCGACCTCGATCGTCACCCGGTTTCCGACCGCGATGCAGCCCTTCACCTCCTGCCTGCGCTCTCGAAAGGCCGCGGCGCCCATGCGGGCGAGTTCCGCGAACGCATCGATGCCGTTCGTCTCGGCATTCACCGCGCCCGACGCGATGTTCTGGAAAGGCACGTTCTCCGTCAGGCATCTCAGCATCCCGTCGACGTCCTTCGCGTCGTAGGCGTCGACATAGGCCCTGACCGGCGCCGGAACCTGCATCGGCTTTCCCTCCCGGAGCTTGGAATCGGCGAAGCCCCCCCGACCGCGCCATGTGATGCCATCGCAACGGGCATCCGGCAATGCCGGAGCGGCAGCCCATGGACCTGGGACCTCCCACGCGCTAGGTTCCGCGCCCCGTTCCAACAGGACGCCCGAGCCGCCCATGCCCACGACGCCCCAGAATTCCCGCCGCATCATGCTGCTGACCGGCGCCAGCCGCGGCATCGGGCATGCCACCGTGAAACGCTTCTCGGCAGCCGGCTGGCGGGTCATCACCTGCTCGCGCCACGCCTTCCCGGAGAACTGCCCCTGGGAGATGGGGCCGGAGGACCATCTGCAGGTCGACCTCGCCGACGCGGACGACACGCGCCGCGCCATCGCGGAGGTGAAAGGGCGGCTCGCGGCGGAAGGCGGCGTGCTGCACGCCCTCGTCAACAATGCGGGCATCTCCCCGAAGGGACCGGGCGGGGCGCGCATGGGCTCCCTCGACACGAGCTACGAGGACTGGGTGCGCGTGTTCCAGGTGAACTTCTTCGCCTCGATCATGCTGGCCCGCGGCCTGGTGGACGAGCTGACGAAGGCCAGGGGCTCGGTCGTGAACGTCACGTCCATCGCGGGCTCCCGGGTCCATCCCTTCGCGGGCGCGGCCTATGCCACCTCCAAGGCGGCCCTCGCCGCCCTGACCCGGGAGATGGCGGCGGATTTCGGCCCGTTGGGGGTGCGGGTCAACGCCATCTCCCCCGGCGAGATCGACACCTCCATCCTGTCGCCCGGCACGGAGAAGATCGTCGAGCAGATCCCGATGCGCCGCCTCGGCACGCCCGACGAGGTGGCGAAGGCCATCTACTTCCTGTGCACCGACGCCTCGTCCTACGTGAACGGGGCGGAGCTCCACATCAACGGCGGGCAGCACGTCTGACCGCGGGCCGTCCTCCGCGGAGGGAATTGCCGGAATCCGGGAACCTTTCCCGGAAAGCGCCATCCAATCGACCGTGCCGGGCCTTCCGCCCGGATCGAGAGAGGATGACGCCATGCTTTTCCGTTTCGCCGTCGCCGCCGGGCTCGCGGCGCTCGCCATGCCCGCCCTTGCCGCCGACCAGGTCGAGAAGGCGCCTCCGGCCGGGTCCTACAAGAAGGTGAGCGAGCTCGTGAAGCTGCCCGATTTCCTGCCCGGGCTGGGCCAGCTCTACGTGGATCCCAAGACCCTGCCCGCCGGTCCCTTCCTGGCCTACGACCGTGACGGCCGGCTCGTCAGCACGGTCTACATGCTCCCCATCGAGGACCTGTCGAACAAGGACAAGCGCTTCGACGACCTCGCCGCACCGGGCGGCCGGGTCGATCACGTGGACGTCTACTTCAACGCCGGCCATCCCGGCGTCGAGAAGCCGCACGCCCATGTGATCCTGTGGCACGTGTCCAAGACCGACGAAGGGCGGGTGGCGAAATGACGCCGACCCGACGCGGCATCCTGGGCCTCGGCGCGGCAGCCCTCGCCGCGCCCTTCCTCGCCGGAAGGGCCGGAGCCGCCGCGCCGCCTCCGGTCGAGATCCTCATGCGCGGCAACGCGGACGGATCCCAGGTCTGGTTCGACCCGGTCGGGATCCTCGTCCGGCCGGGACAGGCCGTCCGCTGGGTCAACCGCGATCCGGGAAACTCCCACACCGCGACCGCCTACCATCCGGCCAACCTGGACCATCCCCTGCGGATCCCGGCAGCCGCCGCGCCCTGGAACTCGGACTACCTGCTGCCCGACGAGGATTTCTCGGTCGCCCTCACGGTGGAAGGGACCTACGATTATTTCTGCGTTCCCCATGAACATGCCGGAATGGTCGGGAGAATCGTCGTGGGCCATCCGGGGGCGGCTCCGCCCGGCGGGACGGCGGCGCTTCCCGAGGAGGCGGCGCGCGCCTTCCCCGCGGTCGAGGAGATCCTGCGGCGCGGCATCGTCCGGCGGGCGTGAGCGAGGCCGCGGTTGCGGACCGAGCGGCGGCCGGGAATCTCCGGGCCGCCGCCCTATCTAGAAACGGCGAGGGAGCCTGTCATGGGAAGCACGGCGACGGCCGAACCGGATCTGCGCAGCCTGGGCGACATTGCGCTGGTGGAGCGTGCGCGCCACGGCGACGGGGACGCCTTCCGCGAGATCATGCAGCGGCACAACCGCCGCCTCTACCGGGTCGCCCGCAGCGTCCTGGGAGACGAGGCGGAGGCCGAGGACGTGGTGCAGGAGGCCTATGTCCGCGCCTTCGCCCACCTCGACGGATTCCGGGGCGAGGCGCGCCTCTCCACCTGGCTGACGCGGATCGCGCTCAACGAGGCGCTCGGCCGGGTCCGGCAGAGGCGCCCGACCGTCGGGGTGGAGCACATCGACCGGATTGAGGAACGGGGAGAGGCCCGCATCATCGTCCTGCCGACGGCCCAGAAGGACGGCGACCCGGAAACGGCGGCGGCGCGCGCGGAGATCCGGCGCCTTCTGGAGCGGGCCGTGGACCGGCTGCCTGACCCGTTCCGCGTCGTCTTCGTGCTGCGGGACATCGAGGAGATGAGCGTCGAGGAGACCGCCGCGCAGCTCGGCCTGCGCCCGGAGACCGTGAAGACGAGGCTCCACCGCGCCCGGCGCCTCCTGCGGGAGGCCCTCGACCGGACGCTCTCCTCCGCGCTCGCGGACACATTCCCGTTTGCCGGGGCCCGCTGCGCGCGGATCACGGAGGCGGTCCTGCGGCGGATCGGTCTCGCGTCTTCGCCGCAGGCGTGAGCGGGTCCTACGCGGCCTCGGCCGGCCACGGCCCCACGTAGCGCGACTGGGGCCGGATGATGCGTCCGGCCTTCGCCTGCTCCACCGCGTGCGCCACCCAGCCCGCCGTCCGGCCCGCGCCGAAGAGGGGCGTGAAACCCTCGCGGGGGACGCCCAGGGCTTCCAGCAGCAGGGCGGTGTAGAATTCCACGTTGGTGTCGAGCCGCCGCCCCGGCTTGCGGCGCGCCAGGACCTTCAGGGCGGCCGCTTCCACGGCCTCCGCGAAGGCGATCCGGTTGTCCCGGCCCTTGAGGCGGGACACGGCCCCCTTCAGCACGTCCGCCCGCGGGTCGCGGACCCGGTAGACCCTGTGGCCGAAGCCCATCAGGCGCTCGTTGCGGGCGATCGCCGCGTCGAGCCATTCCTCCGCCCGGTCCGCGCCGCCGATGGAATCGAGCATGTCGAGCACCGGCCCGGGCGCGCCGCCGTGCAGGGGCCCCTTCAGGGCGCACAGCCCCGCGACCACCGCCGAGAGCAGGCCCGCCTCCGTCGAGGCGACGACCCGCGCCGTGAAGGTCGAGGCGTTGAGGCCGTGATCGAGAATGGTGACGAGATAGGTGTCGAGCGCCTTCGCCTCGGACGCATCGACCGGTCCGCCGCGCAGCATGCGCAGGAGGTCGGCCGCGTGGCCCGCCTCCGGATCGGGAGCGACGGGCGGCAGGCCCTGCGCTCCGCGCACCGCCATGGCGGCCGCGACCGCCGCGGCGCCGACGGCGAGGGCCGCCTGCGCGGGCTCCGCGTCCGGCAAGGCTGCGAGCAGGAGGCGCATCCCCTCCACGGGAGCGAGGCCGCGCAGATGGGGCGCGAGCGGGGACAGGAGCCGGAAGGCCCGCTCCCGCCCGCGGCCGATGGCGGCGCGGGGATCGCCGTCGAGGGAAACGAGTCCTTCCCAGAGCAGGGCGACCGCATCCTCGTAGGCGATGCGGCCCGCCAGTTCCTCCAGGTCGCGCCCGCGGACGATCAGGCGGCCCGCCTCGCCGTCCACGTGGCTGAGAACGGTTTCGGCGGCAATGACATCGTCGAGTCCGGTGGTCATGAGGCATCTCCTTTTCGGGGGGAGCTTCGCGCCGGGATTGCGGAAGGGTCAATCTTGAATCAACATATCAACCTATGGACCGTCCCTCCCTCGACCTCACCTCCGCCGGCGATGCGGCCGGGCGCCTCGGCATCAGTCGGGCGAGCCTCTATGCCTATGTGAGCCGGGGGCTGATCCGCTCCTTCGCTTCGCCTCACGACCCACGCCAGAGGCTCTACGCCCTCGACGACGTGGAGGCGCTGGCGGAGCGCAAGGCACGGTTCCGCCGTCCCGCCGTGGCGGCTGCCACGGCCCTGGACTGGGGCCTTCCCGTCCTGGAGACGAGCATCGCCCGGATCAAGGACGGACGCCTCTTCTACCGGGAGCGGGACGCCGTCGCCCTGGCGCGGACCGCGACCCTGGAGGAGACGGCCCTGCTCCTGATCGGCGGCCTCGACCCTCAGGCCTTCGATTCGCCCTCCCCGCTCGTGAAGGATCTCGCGAAGGACCTGCCGGGCCCTGCCTTCGGGCCCCATGCCTTCGTCGCCCAGGCGATCCGCCTCCTGTCCGCGCCGGCGCCGAAGGAAACCCGCGCGGCGGAGGTGGCGACGATCCTGCGCCTCGTGGCGGCGGCGGGAAGCGGGGCCGATCCCGGCACGGAGCCGATCCACCGGCATCTCGCCGCGGCCTGGGGCGCTCCGCGCGCCTGCGAGCCGATCCGCCGGGCGCTGGTGCTCAGCGCCGATCACGAGCTCAGCTCCTCCGCCTTCGCCGTGCGGGTCACCGCCTCCACGGGCGCGACCCTGCGCAACGCGGTCATCGCCGGGCTCGCCGCCCTGAGCGGCCCGCACCACGGCGGCATGATCGAGCGGGTCAGGCACTTCCTCGAGGCGCCGCGGACCTCGCCCGCCCCGGGCTTCAGGCACCGGCTCTACCCGGACGGGGACCCCCGCGCGCAGGCGCTCCTGGAGGACGCTCCCCTCCTCGCCTCGGACGCGACCACCCTGCGCGCCGTGGAAAGCGCGACGGGGGAACGGCCCAGCATCGACATGGCGCTCGCGATGATGGAGCGCGCCTACGGCCTTCCCGCCGGCGCAGCCTTCGTGCTGTTCGCGGTGGGGCGGACCGCCGGATGGCTCGCCCACGCCATCGAGCAGCGCGGCCAGGCCACCCTGATCCGCCCCCGGGCCCGCTACGTGCTGGCGGAGGAGGAGGGCCGGGACCCATGACCGAATCCCGCCTCTACCCGACGCGCCCCGTCCTCGCCGCCTCCGTCGCCGTGCTGCGGGAGGGGCGGGTGCTCCTGGCGGCCCGCGGCAGGCCGCCCGCCGAGGGTCTCTTCTCCCTGCCCGGCGGCCGGGTGGAGATCGGCGAGACCCTGGCCGAGGCGGCCCTGCGGGAACTTCGCGAGGAGGTCGGGGTTGAGGCCAAGCTGCTCGGCCCGATCGCGCCCGTCGAATTCATTGAACGGGATGCGGAAGGCCGTGTAAGACACCATGTCGTCATCGCCGCCCACGCAGCGCGCTGGGTTTCCGGCGAGCCTCGGACAGGCCCCGAAGCAAAGGAAATCCGTTGGGTCACGGAACGGGACATCGTCGGTCTGCCCATGACGCCGGGCCTGGAAGCCGTGCTGGAGCGGGCCTTCGCCCTCGGGCGCCTGGAGGCGGAGCCATGAGGCGCGGCCTCGCGGCCGGAGCGATCCTCCTCGCCGCGATGGAGCCCGCGGGCGCGCAGAGCTTCTTCGAGCGCCTGTTCGGCGTTCCGCCGCAGCCCCAGCCGCAGGTGCCCGCGCCCCAGTACCGGCCCGCGCCGCGGCGCGCGCCCGCGCAGCCGCAGCCTCAGCCCCAGCGCCCCTCCGCTCCCAAGGAGAAGGAGCAGAAGGCGGAACCCGCGCCGCCGGTGGAGCCGCCCCCCGCCCCCTACGAGAAGGAGCTCCTGCGCCTCGCCGAGATCATGGGTTCGCTCGCCCTCCTGCGGCCGCTCTGCGCCGCGCCGGACGGCCCCGAGTGGCAGGCCCGCATGCAGGCCCTGCTCGATGCGGAGGGAACCACCCCCGGGCGGCGCGAGCGGCTCGCGGGCGCCTACAACAAGGGCTACCAGGCCTATGCCCTGACCTACCGGATCTGCACCGCCTCGGCCCAGGAGGCCTCGAACCGCTACCTCCGGGAGGGAGAGACCCTCGCGCGGACCATCTCCAGCCGGTACGGCGGGTGATTTATCCACATTTTTCGGTGAATGCCCTCTCGCGTTAACCTCTTCGCAAGGAGAAGGTGGCGGTGGGCCGGCGCGCTCACTACATTCGGGTCAACCGAACACGCGCCGCCCCGCGATGGGGCCTGGATCATGAACGACAACGACGTCCTTCTCCCCGACCTGCCGGAACTCAGCGCCATCAAGCAGGCCGCCCTGAGCTACGTGACCGAAGCTTTCGCCGAGGCCGAGCTCGACGGCCTTGACGGCGACTGCATGGCGCAGGCCGCCCTTTTCGCGGCCTTCGCGGAGCTCGTCGCGACCTATGGCGAGGAGGCGGTGGCCGAGTACGCCGCCGGGCTGCCGGACAAGATCCGCAGCGGCGGCTTCTCCATGGCGCTGAAGCACTGAAGACCCGGCGCCTGCCCGCATGCTTATCCTCACCGGTCGCCCCTGACTTTCCGGAACGCATCGCCGGTCCGCGGGCCGGACCTCGCGGAAACCCGAGCGCAGGGTGCTTGACCCGGCGCGCGATTTGCGGAAGATCGCCCGCATGATCGCGACCCTGCCCTTCGCCTTTTCCTATTACCGGCCCTCCCCATAGGAGCGGCACGGGTCGATCGATTTCGTCGAAATGGTGCCGCCGCTCGGCGGCGTTTTCATTTCAGCGGTGCCCTGCGGCGGACGAAGCCTCCGAGAACCGCATGAGCACGCAGCCATTAGTCCCCTCCCCCTCCTGCCTGTCCCTCGAGCATGCCGGCCCGCCGGCGCGACGGCGCAGCCTCGCCCTTGTCGGCGTCGGCGCCTTCGGCGAGTTCTGCATTCCGCATCTGCGACCGTTCTTCGACATCCGCATCCACGACACCCGCCGCGACCTTCGCGCGGTCTGCGCCCGGTGGGACGTCGAGGCCGTGGATCTCGCCACCGCCGCCGGGCAGGACATCGTGGTCCTCGCCGTGCCGCTGGGCAGCCTTCGCGCCGTCGCGCGGGCGATGGCGGCGCATCTGCGCCCCGGCGCCCTCGTGATCGACGTGTGCTCCGTGAAGACCGAGCCTCTCGCGATCCTGCGGGAGGAGCTTCCCGCAACGGTCCATGCGGTGGGCACCCATCCCCTCTTCGGGCCGCAGAGCGGCCGCGACGGAATCGCGGGGCTTCGCATCGCGGTCTGTGCCGGGGAATCGGCACGGAGCCTGAGCGTCGCCCGTTTCCTGCGCCGCCGCCTCCGCCTCGACGTGATCCGCACCGGCGCCGACGAGCACGACCGGCAGATGGCCTACGTGCAGGGTCTCACCCATCTCCTCGGCCGCGTGACGGCGGCGATGCAGCTGCCGCGCCTCGACCTGACGACGGCATCGTTCAATCACCTCCAGCGCATGGTGGAGATGGTCCGGCACGACACGGACGAGCTCTTCCGCACCATCGTGCTCGACAACCCCTACGGCCCGGAGGTGATGCGCGCCTTCGCGGAAGCCGCGCGCGAGGTGCTGAAGCCGGTGAGCCTGCCGCCGAACCGCACGACGTGAGTGCTCGCCCCGCCGTGACGCCGCAGCGATGCTCCTCCTTCTCCGCCCGGGGCCGAAACCGCAATGCCGCGCGGACGGGCCCTACCCGCCCAGCGTCTCCTCGAAGCGCACGGCGTCGCCCTGCGACGGCGCCGCCAGGTCGCCGTCCCACATCACCACGTTGCCGCGCACGACCGTGCCGATGGGCCAGCCCGTGACCGTGACGCCGTCATAGGGCGTCCAGCCGCATTTCGAGGCGATCCAGCCGTTGGTGATCGTCTCGCGGCGCTTGAGGTCGACCACGGTGAAATCCGCATCGTAGCCCACGGCGATGCGGCCCTTGCGGGCAATCCCGAACAGGCGCTTGGGACCGGCGCTGGTCATGTCGACGAAGCGCTCGAGCGTGAGACGGCTCGCATTGACGTGATCGAGCATGATGGGAACGAGGGTCTGCACGCCGGTCATGCCCGAGGGCGTGTTCGGATAGGTCCTGTCCTTCTCCTCGCGCGTATGCGGCGCGTGATCGGAGCCGAGGATGTCGGCGATGCCCTCGTCCAGGCCCTGCCAGAGGGCCGCGCGGTGGAATTCGTCGCGCACGGGCGGGTTCATCTGCACATAGGTTCCGAGACGCTCGTAGGCGTCCGGGGCGACGAGGGTGAGATGGTGCGGCGTCACCTCCACCGAGACGCGGTCCTTGCAGTCCCTCAGGAGCGCCATCTCCTCCGCCGTGGTGACGTGGAGGACGTGGATCCGGGCGCCGGTCTCCTGCGCGATGCGCACCAGCCGCCGGGTGCAGGCGAGCGCCACCTCGGCCGAGCGCCACACGGGATGGGAGCGCGGGTCGCCCTCGACCCGCAGGTCCTTACGGGCCCGCAGCATGGCCTCGTCCTCGGAATGGAAGGCGGCGCGGCGGCGGGTGCGGCGCAGGATCTCGGCGATGCCCTCGTCGTCCTCGACGAGGAGCGAGCCGGTGGAGGAGCCCATGAACACCTTGATTCCGGCAGCGCCCGGAAGGCGCTCGAGCTCCGCCACGTGCCGGGCGTTCTCGTGCGTGCCGCCGACCCAGAAGGCGAAGTCGCAGTGCATCCGCCCGCGGGCGCGGGCGATCTTGTCCGCCAGCGCCTCGGGCGTCGTGGTCTGCGGGTCGGTGTTGGGCATCTCGAACACGGCCGTGACGCCGCCCATCACAGCGGCGCGGGAGCCGGATTCCAGGTCCTCCTTGTGGTCGAGCCCCGGCTCGCGGAAATGCACCTGGGTGTCGATGACCCCGGGCAGGATGTGCAGCCCCGTGCAGTCGACCGTCCGCCCCGCCGAGGCCCGCGACAGGTCGCCGATCGCCGCGATGGTGCCGTCCCGGACGCCCACGTCGCGCTCCGCGCGCCCGTCGTGGTTCACGACGGTGCCGCCCTTGAGAATCAGGTCGAAGGTCTGGGGCATGGGCTTTCATCCCTTGAGGCTGGTGCCGACCGGGCATATGTCACGCTTCTCGCGAGAGCAACAGGACAAGATCGCCGGAGTCGCACATGCCGTCAGCGCATCTCCCCGACAGGGGCGTGGTCAAGGTTTCGGGGGAGGACGCCAGGACCTTCCTCGACGGCCTCCTCACCTGCGACATGGACCGCGTCTCCCCGCGGCGGGCGCGGCTCGGGGCGCTGCTGACGCCGCAGGGCAAGATCCTGTTCGACTTCATCGTCTTCGAGGCGCCGCAGGAGATCGGCGGCGGCTATTTCCTCGACGTGACGAAGGTCTTCGCCCCCGACCTCGCCAAGCGCCTCGCCTTCTACCGGCTCCGGGCCAGGGTCCTCATCGAGGACAAGTCGGACGCCCTCGCCGTGGTGGCCGGGTGGGACGCGCCGCCGCCCGCGGACGAGGCGGGCCTGATCTGCGAGGATCCGCGCCTTCCCGCCCTGGGCTGGCGGGGCGTCGTGGCGGCCGAGGACGCGGCGGAATTCGCGACGGTGCCGCCGGAGGACTACCACGCCCGCCGCATCGCCCTCGGCGTGCCAGAGGGCGGGCGGGACTTCCTGTTCGGCGAGGCCTTCCCCCACGAGGCCCTCATGGACCAGCTCCACGGGGTGGATTTCGACAAGGGCTGCTATGTGGGCCAGGAGGTCGTCTCCCGCATGCAGCACCGGGGCACGGCGCGGACCCGAATCGTCCCCGCGGTCTACGAGGGCGGCTTCGCCGCGGAGGCCGGGGCCGAGGTGACGGCCGGGGAGAAGCTCCTCGGCAAGGCGGGCACGGGCGCGCGGGGGCGCGGCCTCCTCATGATCCGCCTCGACAGGGCGGCGGAAGCCCTCGCCGCAGGCGAGACGATCAGGGCCGGCGGGATCCCCGTCACCCTGGACAAGCCGGACTGGATCGGCTTTCCTTTCCCCGGCGGAGCCGATGAGCGGATTTGAGCCATCGGCCGGGGCGCAGGAACGCTTGCTTCACGATCGCGTTACCTTTCGACTGAACCCTGCGCGTCGAGAAGACAGATGGACTGGTAGCGGGATCGGACGGCCTCGATGAACTCTATAACGAAAGAACGGGTCGCAGCGCGGGACGAGGGGCAGCTGCAGCTTCTTCTCGCGTCCATCACGGACTACGCCATCTACATGCTCAACGCGGACGGCTTCATCGTGAGCTGGAACACCGGGGCGCAGCGCTTCAAGGGCTATACCGAGGACGAGATCATCGGCGAGCACTTCTCCCGCTTCTACACGGAGGAGGACCGCGCGACGGGGCTGCCCGCCCGCGCCCTGCGCACCGCGCGCGAGCAGGGCAAGTTCGAGGGCGAGGGCTGGCGGGTGCGCAAGGACGGCACCCGATTCTGGGCCCATGTGGTCATCGACGCCATCCGCGCCGCCGACGGCACCATCCTCGGCTTCGCCAAGATCACGCGGGACGTCTCCGAGCGGAAGAAAGCCGAGGACGCGCTCAGGCTGAGCGAGCAGCGGTTCCGGATGCTCGTGAAGGGCGTGACCGACTACGCCATCTACATGCTCGACCCGGACGGCTTCATCACCAACTGGAACGCCGGGGCGCAGCGCTTCAAGGGCTACAACGAGGACGAAGTCATCGGCGAGCACTTCTCCCGCTTCTACACGGAGGAGGACCGCGCGACGGGGCTGCCCGCCCGCGCCCTGCGCACCGCGCGCGAGCAGGGCAAGTTCGAGGGCGAGGGCTGGCGGGTGCGCAAGGACGGCACCCGCTTCTGGGCCCATGTGGTTCTCGACGCCATCCACGACGACACGGGAACCCTGATCGGCTTCGCCAAGATCACCCGCGACATCACCGAGCGCAAGAAGGCGCAGGAGGCCCTCGCCCAGGCGCGGGAGGCCCTGTTCCAGTCGCAGAAGATGGAGGCGGTCGGCCAGCTCACGGGCGGCATCGCCCACGACTTCAACAATCTCCTGACCATCATCGTCAACAACCTGGACCTGCTCACCCGGAGCGCCCGCGACCCGCGCGACATTCGTCTCATCGAAAGCGCGCAGCGCGCCGCCGACCGGGGCGCCAAGCTCACGCAGCAGCTGCTCGCGTTCTCCCGCCGGCAGCCGCTGCAGCCCGAGATCAACAACCCGAACAACCTCGTCAGGGGGTTCGAGCCCGTGCTGCGCCGGGCCTGCGGCGAGACCGTCGACTTCCAGATCGTCCTCGACCCGCGCCTCCGTGCGGCGAGCATCGACGGCCCGCAGTTCGAGACGGCCCTGCTCAACCTCGTCATCAATGCCCGCGACGCGATGACCGACGGCGGCTCCTTGAGGATCCAGACCCGGAACGTCGTCATTCGAGAAGAGGACGGCCAGAGAAAACAGATGAAGCCGGGCGACTATGTGGAGATCTCCGTGTCGGACACGGGATCCGGCATGGCGCCCGAGGACGCCGCCCGCGCCTTCGAACCCTTCTTCACCACGAAGGAGGTCGGCAAGGGCACGGGCCTCGGCCTGTCCATGGTCTACGGCTTCGTGAAGCAGTCGGGGGGCCATATCGAGATCGACACCGCGCTCGGGAAAGGCACGACGGTCGTCATGCTGCTTCCCGCCCAGGAGAGCGACGAGGAGCGGCAGGAAGAGACGACGGACGAACGGGAGATCAGAGAGACCGCCGGCACCGTCCTGATCGTCGAGGACGAGCCGGAGGTGCTCGAGATCGCGAGCGAGATCTTCGACAGCCTCGGCTACGAGGTCCTGACCGCCACGGACGCGATCGCGGCTCTCGACGTGCTGAAGGGGGATGCGCATATCGACGTCCTGTTCTCGGACGTGGTCATGCCGCGGGGCATGAGCGGCCTCGAACTTGCCAAGGAGACCCGGCGCCTGCGGCCGGACGTGAAGATCCTGCTGGCGTCCGGCTATCCCGTCTCCACCCTCCCGACGCAGGGGCTGCCGGAAGGAGCCTCCTTCATCAGCAAGCCCTATCGCTGGACCGAACTCGCCGACAAGCTGCGCGGCCTCCGCGCGAAAGGCTGAAAGCCGGCCGAGGCGAAATACCGCTCCATCGTCGCGCGTGATGGAGCGCCTTAGAGAAAATTGATTGGTCGGCGGCCTCTCCTCCCGTCTATGACATTGGCGGACGAGGAGGGTGTGACATGTATCGGCCGCCGCATTTCCGCGAGGACCGCCTGGACGTCCAGCATCGGTTCATCCGCGCCCATCCGCTCGGCATGCTCGTGACGGCGGGGCGCTCGGGCCTTCTCGCCAATCCGGTTCCCTTTCTTCTCGATGCGGCCGCTTCGCCCTACGGGATGCTCAAGGCCCATCTGGCGCGGGCGAACCCGCAATGGCAGGACGTGGAATCCGGCGCGGAGGTCCTGGCGATCTTCCAGGGCGCGGAGGCCTACGTCACGCCCTCGTGGTACGAGGCCAAGCGCGAGACCGGAAAGGTCGTGCCGACCTGGAACTACGCCGTGGTCCAGGCCTACGGGCGGCTGACCGTGTTCGACGATCCCGGCTGGATCCGGGACCAGGTCGCCGCCCTCACCGCCCAGCAGGAGGCGCCCTTCCCCGCCCCCTGGGCCGTGGGCGACGCGCCGGAGGACTTCATCTCCGCACAGATCAGGGGAATCGTCGGCATCGCCATCGAGATCACGCGGATCGAGGGCAAGTGGAAGGTGAGCCAGAACAGGTCCGAGGCCGACCGGCAGGGCGTCGCGGAGGGCCTGCGCGGCCAGGCCGGCGCCGCCGCGCAGGCCATGGCGGAGCTGGTGGACGCGAAAGGTCCGAAGCCCTGACGACGGGTGCAAGGAAGCCCTTCCCGTTCCGTCCCGGCGAAGCTAAACCATTTCCATGACCGACGGATTGATCCTCCACGCCGACCGCAAGACCCGCTGCTGGTGGCCCGGCACCGACCCGCTCTACGTGACCTACCACGACACGGAATGGGGCGTTCCCGAGTTCGACGACCGGGCCCTGTTCGAGAAGCTCATCCTCGACGGGTTCCAGGCGGGCCTGTCCTGGATCACGATTCTGCGCAAGCGCGAGAACTTCCGCCGCGCCTTCGCGGGCTTCGACCCCGCCGTGATCGCGCGGTTCGACGAGGCGCAGGTCGAGGCGCTGATGCTCGACCCCGGGATCGTGCGCAACCGCGCCAAGATCGAAAGCACCGTCGCGAGCGCCCGCGCCTGGCTCGCGATCCAGGAGCGCGGCGGGTTCTCGCGGTTCCTGTGGGATTTCGTCGACGGGCGGCCGATCCAGAACAACCTGCGCAGCCGCGCCGACGTGCGCCCGGAGACCGACGTGTCGCGCCGCATCTCCAAGGCGCTGAAGGCGGAAGGGTTCAACTTCGTCGGGCCCACCATCGTCTATGCCTTCATGCAGGCGGTCGGCATGGTGAACGACCATCTCACCGGCTGCTTCCGCCATGCGGAATGCGCGGCGCTCGCCGGGAAGCGCTGATGGCGAAGGAGCCCCGCGTCTGGCAGCGCATGCTCTCCGGCAGGCGCCTCGACCTGCTCGACCCCTCCCCCCTCGACGTGGAGCTCGACGACATCGCCCATGGCCTCGCCCGCGTGGCGCGCTGGAACGGGCAGACGGAAGGCTCCCACATCTTCTCCGTGGCCCAGCACAGCCTGCTGGTGGCGACGATCGCCGAGCATCTCGACCCCGACCTGTCGCGATCCGCGCGGCTGGCGGTGCTGCTCCACGACGCGCCGGAATACGTGATCGGCGACATCATCTCGCCGTTCAAGACGGTGATCGGCGACGCCTACAAATCCGTCGAGAGCCGGCTCCTCGCCGCCATCCACGTCCATTTCGGACTTCCCGCCGAGCCGCCCGCCCCCCTCAAGCGCTTCATCAAGCGCGCCGACCGGCAGGCCGCCTTCCTGGAGGCGACGCGCCTTGCCGGGTTCGCGCGGGAGGAGGCGGTCCGGATCTTCGGCAGGCCCGAGCCGATGCCCCGTGCGGTCGAGCCCTTCCTCGACCCCTGGCCCGTGGCCGAAGCGGAGGAGCGCTATCGCGAGCAGGTCCTGGCCTGCACGGCCACGCCGCCGCGATGACGCCCGCAAGGAGCCCTATGATCGCCCCGAACCCGAAGCGACGAATCCGCGACGAGATCCCATCATGCCGACCCTTCATGTCTGTCCCCTCTCCCGCCTGCACGATACCGTCGCCGAGACCCGCGCGAGCCATGTGGTGACGCTCATCAACGTAGGCTCGGCGGTGGAGCGCCCGCCCGCCATCGCGCCGGACCGCCACCTGTTCATCGGCGTCAGCGACATCGTGGAGCCGATGGACGGCCACATCCTCCCGGGGGCGGAGCACATCGAGCGGCTCCTCTCCTTCGTCCGGGCATGGGAGCGGGAGAGCCCCCTCGTCTTCCACTGCTGGGCCGGGATCAGCCGCTCGACGGCCGCCGCCTTCATCTCCGCCTGCGCGCTCGCGCCGGAGCGGGACGAGGCGGACATCGCAGGGGCCCTGCGCCGGGCCTCCCCCACCGCGACGCCCAACGCCCGCTTCGTCGCCCTCGCCGACGACATCCTGGGGCGGCGGGGCCGCATGGTGGACGCCGTCCGCGTCATCGGCCGCGGGGCGGAGGCTATGGAGGGCACACCCTTCATGTTACAGCTTAGCAGGGACTAGCCGATTCCGCCGTCCGCAGCGTCGCTGTCCCGGGAAACGAACCCGAGGGACGCGCCTTGGACGACATCGAGGTCCTGCTTCTCGTTCTCCTCGCGCTGGCCTTCCCCGTCAGCGCCGTCGCCGGGCTCGTGCTGGCGATCAGGGCACGGCGCAGCATCGCGCTCCTGACGCTCCGCCTCGAGCGGCTCGAGGACGCCCTCCGCGCGGGGAGCGTCCCTGTCGTCTCCCCGGCACCGGCCGCGCCGTCCGCCGCTCCCGAGCAGGAAGAGGCAGGGCCGGAACCCGCCCCCAGGGAACCCGAGCCTCCGGAGCCGGAAGCCCCTCGCGCGTCGGTTCCCGGCATCGCCGCGGCTCCGCCCGTCGCCCCGTCTTCCGGCGGGCGCGACCTCGAAGCGAGGCTCGGCACCCGCTGGGCGGTCTGGGTCGGCGGGCTCGCCCTGGCGCTCGGCGGCCTCTTCCTCGTGCGCTATTCCATCGAGCAGGGTCTCCTGAGCCCCATGACCCGCATCCTCCTCGGCGGGCTCTTCGCCCTCGGCCTCGCCGGCGCGGGCGAATGGCTGCGGCGCCGCGAGGGGGCCGTGTCCCTGCCCGGCTTCGCCGCCGCCCACGTGCCGAGCATCCTCACCGCCGCGGGAACCTGCACCGCCTTCGCCTCGGCCTATGCGGCCTACGCCCTCTACGACCTCATCGGGCCCGGTACGACCTTCGTCCTGCTGGGCATCGTCGCGGTGCTGGCGATGGTCGCGGCGACCCTCCACGGCCCCGCCCTCGCCGCGCTCGGCCTCCTCGGCGCCATGGGAAGTCCGCTCCTCGTGTCCTCCGAGGAGCCGCAGCCCTGGGCGCTTACGATCTATCTCGCCTTCGCGGTCCTGCCTGCCTATGGCGTCGCCTGGCTCCGGCTGTGGCGCTGGCTGGCTCTCGCCGGAACCGTCGGCGCCCTCCTCTGGGCGCTGCCGATCCTCTGGATCGGCGGCTCAGACGTGCTTCCGGCCATGGCGCATCTGGCGGTGCAGACGGCCCTCGCCGCCTTTCTCCTGGGGGGCGACCCCCGTCGCGAAGTGTCGGACGGGCCTCACGCCATAGACTGGCCGGAAAGCCTCGTGCTTCTTGCCTTCGCCCTGGCCGCCACGGTCGTCGCGAGCGCCGTCGCCGCGGGAGAGGGCCGTCCGGTCTTCGTCGGCACGGTCGCCCTGACCCTCCTTGCCGCCGGGCTGCGCATCCCCCAACGATCTCCCGCCGCTGCCTGGGCCGCGCTGGCCTGCGTGGGAGCCCTGACGGTCTGGCCGATCGGGACCCTGCTCGGCCGGAGCCCGGAGAACCTCTTCTACCAGTCGGGTGACGCCTTTGCCGTGCGCCCCGACGCCCTGGGCACGTATCTCGCCTTCGCCGCCGTTTCGACCCCGGCGATCGCGGTCGCCTCCCTGCTGCGGCTCGCCCGCTCGCGGGGCCTGCGCCTGCCCGTGGCCGCCTGGTATGCGGGCGCGGCGGGGGCGGGGCCCCTGCTGGCCCTGGTCGCGGCCTATTGGCGCGTGGCGGAGTTCGAGCGCAGCCTGTCCTTCGCCGTGGTCGCAGGCGTCCTCGCCCTGGTCTTCACCCTGGCCTCGCAATGGCTCGTCCGGGGCGGACGGACGGAGGAGGATGCCGCCGTCCGCCTCGGCCTCGGCGCGACCGCCTCGGCGGCGCTGGGGGCCATCGCCCTCGGCCTGACCTTCGCGCTCGAAAAAGGCATGCTCACCGTCGCCTTCGCCCTTTCGGCCCTCGCAACCGCCTGGGTGGCGAACCGTGTCGCGATTCCCGCCCTGCGCTACGCGACAGGCGCCATCGGCCTCGTGGTCCTCGGGCGGCTGGCCTGGAATCCCACCATCGTCGGGGGCGATCCCGGCCCGGTCCTGGCGAACTGGCTGCTCTGGGGCTACGGGATCCCGGCCGCCGCCTTCTTCCTGGCAAGCCGCCTTCTGGAGCGGACGGGGCGCGACGCGGTCGTCCGGCTTGCGGAAAGCCTCGCCATCGTCTTCGCGGCCTTCCTCGTCTTCTTCGAGATCCGTCACGCCCTGAACGGGGGCGATCCCCTGTCCGCCCGTTTCGGGCTTCTGGAGGCAGGCCTCGTCGCGACCGAAAGCCTCGCCTTCGCCCTGCTCCTGACCCGGCTCGACCTCGCCCGGTCCGATCCGGTCTACCGGTGGGGCTCCCTCGCCTTCAAGGCGGTCTCGGTCCTGCTGACGGCGGGCGGGCTGCTGGCGGCCCACAACCCGCTCCTGACGGGCGAGCCGGTGCCGGGAGGCGCCTTCCTCAACGCCCTCCTCCCGGCCTATCTCCTGCCCGCCGCCCTGTCCCTTGCGCTCGCGCGCCAGGAGCGGAGAGCCCGTCCGGCCGCCTTTGCCTGGATTTCCGCCATTCTCGGCCTCCTGCTCCTGACCGCCTTTGCGGGCCTCCAGATCCGGCGAATCGTCCAGGGACCGGGGCTCGGGTTCTGGCTCGGTTTCGGCCAGGGCGAGCAATGGGCCTATTCGGTGACGCTCCTCGGCATGGGCATCCTGCTCCTCGGCGCGGGGCTGTGGCGCGACAATCGCTTTGCCCGCCTCGCCTCGGCGGTATATCTTGTGCTCGCCGTCCTGAAGGTGTTCATCGTCGATCTGGCCAATCTGGAAGGCGTCATGCGGGCCCTGTCCTTCATCGGCCTCGGCCTTGTTCTCATCGGCATCGGTCTCGTTTATCAGAGGCTTTTCGCGCAACGGCCGGCCGATGCGGCGGCCACGCGGTAGAAACGGACGGAGGACGGAATTTTGGCGGATGGCGGCATGAGCGACACCACTTCCATCAAGGCGCTCCCCTTCGAGAAGGCCCTGGCCGAGCTCGAGGAGATCGTGCGGCGGCTCGAGCGGGGCGATGTTCCGCTGGAGGATTCCATCGCGATCTACGAGCGTGGCGAGGCCCTGAAGAAGCACTGCGAGCAGCTTCTCAAGAAGGCCGAGGCCCGCATCGAGAAGATCACCATCGGTCCCGACGGCCAGGCTTCCGGCAGGACGCCCCTCGACGTGGACGAATAGGCTCCGGACCGGGCGGTCGGACGGGAGCGTCAAACGGCCCGGTTTGACCCATTCCCTCCGGCACACTATCTGCCAGTGAACGTTTTCCGAGAACGCCTCCGCGAGAGAGAGACTTTGTCCACTCCCCTGCTCGACACCATCAAGACCCCCGACGACCTGCGGCGGCTCTCCGAACACCAGCTCAGGCAGGTGGCGGACGAGCTGCGCAGCGAGACCATCAGCGCGGTCTCGGTCACGGGCGGGCACCTGGGCGCGGGCCTCGGCGTGGTCGAGCTGACGGTGGCGCTTCACTACGTGTTCGACACCCCGCGCGACCGGCTGATCTGGGACGTGGGACACCAGGCCTATCCGCACAAGATCCTCACCGGGCGGCGCGACCGCATCCGGACCCTGCGCCAGGCGGGCGGCCTGTCGGGCTTCACCAAGCGGGCCGAGAGCGAATACGATCCCTTCGGCGCCGCCCATTCCTCCACCTCCATCTCGGCAGGCCTCGGCATGGCCGTGGCGCGCGACCTGGACGGGCGGAAGAACAACGTCATCGCGGTGATCGGCGACGGCGCCATGTCGGCGGGCATGGCCTACGAGGCGATGAACAACGCGGGCGCCATGCATTCGCGCCTCATCGTCATCCTCAACGACAACGACATGTCCATCGCCCCGCCCACGGGCGCGATGCGGTCCTATCTCGCGCGGCTCGTCTCCGGCGGCACCTATCGCGGCATCCGCGAGACGGCGAAGCAGCTCGCGAAGCGGCTGCCGAAGTTCTTCTACGACAAGGCCGCCAAGGCCGAGGAGTTCGCCCGCGGGTTCTGGACCGGCGGCACCATGTTCGAGGAGCTGGGCTTCTACTACGTGGGTCCCATCGACGGGCACAACCTCGACCATCTCCTGCCGATCCTGAAGAACGTGCGGGATTCGGAGACCGGCCCCATCCTCGTCCACGTGGTCACGCAGAAGGGCAAGGGCTACGCCCCGGCCGAGGCCGCGGCCGACAAGTATCACGGCGTCGTCACCTTCGACGTGGTGACGGGCGCGCAGGCCAAGGCGAAGGCCAACGCGCCCTCCTACACCAAGGTGTTCGGCGAGAGCCTGATCAAGGAGGCGGCGAAGGACGACAAGATCGTCGCCATCACCGCCGCCATGCCCACCGGAACGGGGGTCGATCTCTTCGGAAGGGAGTATCCCGCGCGCACCTTCGACGTGGGCATCGCCGAGCAGCACGCGGTCACCTTCGCGGCCGGCATGGCCACGGAGGGCTACAAGCCGTTCTGCGCCATCTACTCCACCTTCCTCCAGCGCGCCTACGACCAGGTGGTGCACGACGTCGCGCTGCAGAACCTGCCGGTGCGCTTCGCCCTCGACCGGGCGGGCCTCGTGGGCGCCGACGGGCCGACCCACGCGGGCTCCTTCGACATCGCCTTCCTGGGCTGCGTGCCCAACATGACGATCATGGCCGCGGCCGACGAGGCCGAGCTGGTCCATATGGTCGCGACCGCCGCAGCTCATGACAGCGGCCCCATCGCCTTCCGCTACCCGCGCGGCGAGGGCGTCGGCGTGGACCTGCCGGAGGTCGGCCGGCCCCTGCCCATCGGCAAGGGCCGCATCGTCAAGGAAGGCAGCCGCATCGCGATCCTCTCCCTCGGGACGCGGCTCGCGGAGGCGCTGAAGGCGGCGGAGGAGCTCGACTCGCGCGGGCTTTCCACCACCGTCGCCGACGCGCGCTTCGCCAAGCCCCTGGACGAGGACCTCATCCTCCGTCTCGCCCGCGAGCACGAGGTGCTCATCACCGTCGAGGAGGGCTCCATCGGCGGCTTCGGCTCCTTCGTGCTCCAGCTCCTCGCGGAGAAGGGCGCCCTCGACCGTGGCGGCCTCAAGGTCCGCGCCATGGTCCTTCCCGACATCTACATCGATCACGACAAGCCCGAGCGCATGTATGCCAAGGCAGGCCTGGATGCGGCGGGCATCGTGGCCAAAGTGTTCGAAGCCCTGGGCCGGGAGGCCGTCGTCCGGGCACGGGCCTGACCGTCCGCGCCGCGAGCCCTCCATGACCCGCAAACGCGCCGATGTGGTTCTCGTCGAGCGGGGCTTCTTCCCGAGCCGCGCGCGGGCGCAGGAGGCGATTGCCGCCGGCCTCGTGACCGCCGACGGGACGCGCCTGCGCAAGGCGTCCGACATGGTGCCTCTCGAAGCGACGATCGAGGCCGAGCAGCCCCATCCCTACGTGTCGCGCGGCGGCGTGAAGCTGGCGGCTGCGCTCGACGCCTTCGCCATCGACCCGAAGGGCCTCGTCTGCCTCGACATCGGCGCATCGACCGGCGGCTTCACGGACGTTCTGCTGATGCGCGGCGCGGCCCGCGTCTATGCGGTCGATGTCGGCAGCGGCCAGCTGCATCCGAAGATCGCCCGGGACGGGCGCGTAACCAATCTCGAGGGCACGGACGCGCGGGCGCTGACGGAACGGACGATCCCGGAGAAGGCCGACCTGCTCGTGTCGGACGTGAGCTTCATCTCGCTGAAGCTCGTCCTGCCCGCGGCCGTCGCATTCCTGAAGCCGCGCGCCTCGATCGCCGTGCTCGTCAAGCCGCAGTTCGAGGCAGGACGGGAGAACGTGAAGAAGGGCATCGTGCGGGACGAAGCGGTTCATCGGGCGGTCTGCGAGGACATGAAGGCATTCGTCGCCGGGCTCGGCTTCACCGTCACGGGTCTCGTGCCCTCGCCCATCGCGGGCGGCGACGGAAACCGCGAGTTCCTTCTGGGGGCCCGCCGTGGCTGAACGGGTGACCATCGAGCGCCTCGGCGCCAGGGCCGACGGGATCGCGGCCACGCCGGACGGGCCCGTCTTCGTGCCCTATGCGCTGCCCGGCGAGACGGCGGAGATCGCGAAGGACGGCCAGCGGGCGCGGCTTGTCCGCGTCGTCGACGCCTCCCCCGAGCGGGAGACGCCCTTCTGTCCCTATTTCGGCGAATGCGGCGGCTGCGCCACGCAGCACATGCGGCACGCGTTCTACCAGGCTTGGAAGCAGGACATCCTGGCGCAGACCCTGCGCCATGCGCGGATCGAGGCGCCCGTCGAGCCGATGATCGACGCCCACGGCGAGGGGCGGCGGCGCGTGACGCTCCATGTGCGCTTTCCCGATGTTCGCTCTCCCGATGTGCGCTCTCCCGACCGGGCGATGCATGTGGGCTTCATGGCCGCGCGCAGTCATCACGTCATCGGGATCGACCATTGCCCCATCGCCGTGCCGGCCCTGCGCCAGTCCGCGCCGCGGATCGCCCGCGCCATCGGCGAGCACCTGAAGAGCGCCCGCAAGCCCCTGGACATCCAGATCACCGCGACCCGCGCCGGGCTCGACGTGGACATCCGCGGCCATGGCCCCGCGAAGGACCGGGACCGGCTGGGCCTCGTCGATCTCGCCGCCGCGCTCGACCTGGCGCGGCTGTCCCTCCACGGCGACGTGGTGGTGGAGCGCCGCCCGCCCGCCATCCTCATGGGCCGCGCCGCCGTCGTTCCTCCGCCGGGCTCCTTCCTGCAGGCGACGGAGCGCGGGGAGGCGGTCCTGGCGGGATTTGCGGTCGAGGCATGCCGGGGCGCGAAGCGGGTCGCGGATCTGTTCTCGGGCTGCGGGCCCTTCGCACTGCGCCTCGCGGAACGGTCGGAGGTGCACGCGGTCGAGACCGACAAGGGCTCGATGGCCGCCCTCGACAGGGCCGCGCGGACGACCCAGGGCCTGAGGCGCGTCACCGTGGAAGCCCGCGACCTGTTCCGGCGCCCGCTCCTCGCGCCGGAACTCAACGCCTTCGATGCGGTCGTGATCGACCCTCCGCGCGCCGGGGCGGAAGCCCAGGCCCGGCAGATCGCCGCATCCAAGGTGCCCCTGGTGGTCAGCGTCTCATGCGACGCCGCCACCTTCGCCCGCGACGCGGCGATCCTCATGGAGGGCGGTTATCGCCTGGAACGGGTCGTGCCGGTCGACCAGTTCAAGCACTCGCCCCACCTCGAGGTGGTGGGAATCCTGCGGCGGGAGCCGGTATCGAATCGCAGGCAGTGAGACTACGGGCAGGCAAGGTGAGACCAACCTGCCCTGGCGGGTCCATGCGCCTGCGTTCGACTGCCGCTGCACGCCTGGGAATCTTGGCATCCTTGGGATGCGGTTCGACGGAAGGGTCAGGTCTCGGGCTTGTGGCAAACCACTTCGATGTTGTGCCCGTCCGGGCCGATGACGAAAGCCGCGTAATAGTTCGCGTGGTCGTGCAGGCGCAGACCGGGCGCTCCATTGTCTTTGCCGCCCGCCTCCAGAGCCGCGCGATACAAGGCATCGACCTGCCGGCGGCTCTCGGCCGTGAACGCCAGGTGAAGATGCGCCGGTTTCTCGTCGGTTTGGTACAGGCACAACGAAGCCTTGCCCTTCGGGCTCATCTCGACGCCCGACGGCCCCTCCCAGACAACCTTGCGCAGGGCCTCGTATCCACGATCACGGTCGACATCCATGTCGATCCGGTCGGTCGCACCTTGTTTGAGATCCGACACGACGCATATGGCACGCTGAAGCTTCGGTCCGGGCACGTTTCGAAGTTTCGCAATCTATCCACGAAACTTCCATGTAGAACATGGCGGATACGCCGGCCGGAACAGTTATTCTGTCCCGGTATTTCAGTTCCCGGAAGCGGTTTCACGCGGAAAAATCTCGCGCCGGGCCGACTCCGAAGGAACTATCCCTGCCTGCGACAGTTGACCGGGGGAGCTTCATCGTTCCTCCCTCTGGAAACTCCCCCTCGGCCCCGCCGCAGGGGGTTCTTTGTGCCGCCTGCCCCTGCACAGCCGCATGGAACCAAGCCCGAGCGGCCAAGTTTTCCAAATCGGATGCGTTCTAGAGCATCGGACGTGGACGCGAACTCACGTCCGATGCTCCAGGTGCTCGCCGGCGGAGCATCGCCCTCCACGGCGACGACGCGGCAGTGGTGGCGAACGATGATGGACCATCGCGCGAACTGGCTTCTTTCCTCCCTCGATCCGGACGATTTTGTCCTTCTCGAACCGCACATGGAGCATGTGGAGCTGCCGCTCGGGCATGTGCTCTACGAAGCCGGCGAGCTGATCGGCCATGCCTACTTTCCTCACGATGCGCTGATCTCCCTGGTCACGCTCCTGAGGGATGGGGGCACGGTGGAGATGGCCGTGTTCGGGCGGGAGGGCGTCACGGGCTTCGCCGGCGCCCTCACCACCCGCGAGGCGCTCGGACGCTACCTCGTCCAATTGCCCGGGACCGCCACGCGGATCCGCCTCGAGCCCCTCCAGGAGGCTTTCGAAACGCGCCCCAACCTGAGACAGCTGTTCCTCCGCTATGTGGAGGCGCTGCTGACCCAGACCTTTCAGATCGTCGCCTGCAACGCCGTGCACAGCGTCGAGGCCCGCTGCTGCCGGTGGCTTCTGAGCACGCACGACCGGGTGGGCCGGGACGAACTGCCTCTCACGCACGAGTTCCTGGCAGAGATGCTCGGCGTCCAGAGGCCGACCGTCAGCCTCATCACCCGCACCATGCAGACGGCCGGCCTGATCGCGCAACGCAGGGGCGTCATCGTCATTCTCGACCGGAAGGGCCTCGAGGAGACGGTCTGCGAGTGTTACGCCAACACCCGCCGGGCTTTCGAGCGCCTGCGGCTGGCGCCATCCTGAGGCCGACATCGGTAGGTCGACCCAGTGTATTTCACACGTTACAACATTGTGTTGTTTAATAGCATACTTTCGCGATCTTATTTTGATCTAAGTCAAAATTTTCCTTCTACTTTCGAGACATAGGATTTGTTATATATCGAACAGACGATTTCCCGGGCAGTCTTTATCGGATGCTCCTGAAACAGGAGATGCGCATGGCTGACCTCGATGTGCGGGAGCCCCCGGCCGGGCCCCGGACGATTCCGTCCCGCCCCCCGTCGCCGGATCTGGAGTCCCTCTACCAGTCGCTTCTGACGACCCTGGCCGATATCGACTTCGACTATCAATGCGAGCGCGACAGGCTCGACCGGGCGATGACGGACCCGGCCCGGCGGAAGCAGGCGCGGAACAGGCTGGAAGCGCGGCATCGCGAACGGCGCATGCCCTATCTCCATCAGTTGATTCTGTTACAGGACCGGCTTCAGCGGCAGTGAGCATGGCTCTCCGCCTGAGCCGACGGGTGGCATCGTGACCGACGAGGAAATCGAGGTGGTGGCCGAAGCACTGGCACTCGCAGGAGGTTGCTCCTGGTATCCGGGCCGGACCGACGGACCGCTCCTGCGGATAGTCACGGACCGCTACCGGGAGCAGGCGCGCATCGCGATCGAGGCGATCGAGCGCGTCCGCGCGCAGCCGGACGGATCCCGACCGCCGGATCCCGCGGCGCCTTCGATGAACGGGGAGGGTCGTCCCATGGCGAAACAGGATCTGCGGCCAGGCGCAACGGTGATCTACCGCCCGCCCGGAGAAAGGCGTGCCTACCCGTGCCGGGTTCTGGAGATCCGGGGCAACCGGGCCTACCTGGAGCCGATCCTGCGGGCCTGTACCGGATGGGTCGCCATCGAATGCCTGCAACCTTTGAACGTGGAAGGAATCTCGAACGACGCATGAGGGTCTTCACGGCGAAAAGGAACCGGTCCGCCGCCTCCGGCGAACGACGAGATCCCTGAAGCCGTCCCGATACGTCTTTCGCGAAAGCGTCCGTTCCCGGTCTCCCTTTCGCCCCATGGGAGGAGACCGAACCTCAAGCGCCCCCCGGGCGCTTCTTTTTTTGCCCAGGCCCTCTTCGGGATCCTCAGAAGGACGGCCTCCCGCCCGCGGATCCTCCGCGCGCGACCTGGAGGGGCGCCTTCTCCTCCACCGAGAGCACGCCGTCGCGGTTCTCGTCGAACTTGTCCCAGGTCGCGCCGGCCACCTGCCCCACCTTCTGCACGGAAAGCCTCGGCACCGTGCGGCTGCCGATCTTCCGGGGCGTGTAGTAGGACTTCAGATAGGGGGTCTTCAGATAGTAGCGGATCTGCACGGCCCGCGGGTCGTCGGGCGCGAGCCCCCTGGCGTCGGCCTCCGTCAGGAGGCCGTCCGCTCCCGCGGCGGTCCGCGCGAACGCCAGCGAGGAGGCCACATACTGCTTCCGGTTGCGCGCGGCGAGGATCGCGCTCCTCGTCGCGGGAGGAAGCGCCTCCGCCACCTGTTCGCGGGAGGCGTCCCGCAAGGAAGCCGCCGGCCCCGCCCTCTCCTTCGCCGAGGCCTGCACCGGGACCGCGGCCGCGACGAGAACCGCAACCAGGCAAAGGCGGGGGGCGAACATCGATGTCTCCTCCATGGCGGGCGGAACGATCTGGCGCATCCAACACGATCGGCCGGGCCGGAACAAGGCGGCCTGCTTCCACCCGCTCAGACGTCCACGAAGCTTTTCGGTTCCAAACCGGGGACAGGTCTAGAAAAGGCTTCCCTGCTCGTCCTCGTCGCTGGAGCGCGGCTTCGCAGCCTTGCGTCTCGCGGTCGCGGGAGCCGGCTCCGGCGCCGGGAGAGGCTCCTGCACGCCGGGATCGTCGTTCTCGACCTTGTTCACCCGGCGGCTGACGGGGACCATGTCGACCCACGCCTCCGGGCAGGGACGGACGAGGCGCATGGCCTTCGCCGTGTCCTCGTCGCTCACGTCGAGCCAGGCCGGGATATCCTCCCGCGACAGGATCACCGGCATCCGGTCGTGGATGGCGGCGAGGACGCCGTTGGCGTCCGTGGTCACGATGGCGGCGGTGTCGATCTCCCCGCCGGCGGGATCCGTGTAGGTTTCCCAAAGCCCCGCCAGGGGCATGGGGCCGCGGTCGCGCAGACGGATCAGGAACGGCGCCTTCTCGCGCCCGTGCCGCTGCCACTCGTAGAAGCCGTCCGCCAGGAAGATGCAGCGCCGCCGCTTCAGGGCCGCCTTGAAGGTGGGCTTGGTCTCCAGGGTCTCGCCCCGGGCATTGATGACGAGGGGAAAGTCCTTCGGGTCCTTCGCCCAGGAGGGCAGGAATCCCCAGCGCACCAGCCGGAAGTGCCGCTCTCCGCGCTCCTGGAGCACCACGGGCACGGGCTGGGTCGGAGCCACGTTGTAGCGGGGCGGGAAGTTCGGCTGCTCGGGATAGCCGAAGAGGGCGCGGTAGGCCTCCGGCGGGAGGGTGATGGCGTAGCGTCCGCACATGGCGTCGTCCTTGGGGTAACGGCGGGCCCCTCAGAGCCAGCGCTTCCAGCGGAAGAACACGTAGGGCAGGACCGCGGCGACGACGATGAGCCCGATGGCGAAGGGATAGCCGAACCGCCAGTGCAGCTCCGGCATGAACTGGAAGTTCATGCCGTAGATCGATGCCACCAGCGTCGGCGGCAGGAAGATCACGGACACCACGGAGAACAGCTTGATGATGTCGTTCTGCTCGATGGTGACGAGGCCCAGGGTGGCATCGAGCAGGAACTGGAGCTTGTTCGACAGGAAGGTGGCATGCTCCTCGATGGACTGGACGTCGCGCACGGCGGTGCGCCACTCCGCCTGGAAGTCCTTCGATTTCTGGGGGCGCGGCATGCTGGCGGAAAGGAAGAGCAGAAGCCGTTCCACCGTCACCATGCTCTCGCGCACGTTCGAGATGATGTCCCCCTTGCGGCCGATGGACTTCAGGGCGGCGCGGAAGCTCGCCGCCCGCCGGGTGCCGAGGCGCTCGTTTTCGAAGATGGACTGGGACAGCCGGTCGATCCGCGCGCCGATCTGCGCCAGGATCTCGGCGGCGCGGTCGATGATGGTCTCGATCAGCCCGTCCAGGACGGCCTCCGGCTGAGGACGGCACCCGCCCGGCTTCATGGCCCGCGCCGCGAACATGGCAAAGGAGCGCGGCTCCCCGTAGCGGACCGTCACCAGGGTGCGCTCGGTGAGGATGAAGGACACGTCGATGAGCTTCGGGGTCTCGCTGTCGGAATTGCAGAGCACCCGCGCGGTCATGTAGCGGGCGTTGTTCTCGCGGTAGAGAATTTCGGAAGGCTCGATGTCGGCCATCTCCTCGCGGGTCGGGATCTCGATGGAAAGATGCCGCTCCACCAGCCGGTCCTCCTCCCGGGTCGGCTCGATCAGGTCGATCCAGAGGGCGTCGTCGGGAATGGCTTCTCCCGGCCGCAGCACATGGCGCTCCAGCGCCTCGGTCTTTCCTCCCCCGGCGGGCCTGTGGACGACGATCATGCCTGTCTCCGTCTCCTTTCGCAGATCATTACCGGGTTTTTGCGACAGGGGCGAGACCGGCCTTTGCGGGCCTCAGGCGTCGTCCGGAACGAAGAAGTCGGGCATCAGCGGCCTCGACGGATCGACCCGGTACTTCTCGAAGTCGGTCACTCCCTCCTCCCTCAGGAAGGTGTCGTCGATGAGGAAGCGGCCGGAGAAGCTCCGGGCGGGCTTGAGGAAGATCGCATGGGCCGCGTCGGCCAGGATGTCGGGCGTGCGGCTCGCCTGCACGATCTCCTCGCCCCCGAGGAGATTGCGCACGGCGCTCGTGGCGATGGTCGTGCGCGGCCAGAGCGCGTTGACGGCGATCCCCTTCTCGCGCAGTTCGCCCGCAAGCCCCAGCACGCACAGGCTCATGCCGTATTTCGCAAGCGAATAGGCGAGATGGGGCGCGAACCACTTCTCCTTCATGTCGAGGGGCGGCGAGAGCATGAGGATGTGGGGATTCTCGGCTTTCTCCAGATGCGGGATCGCGTATTTCGAGACCATGAAGGTGCCGCGCGCGTTGACCTGGTGCATCAGGTCGAAGCGCTTCATCTCCGTCTGCGGGGTGCGCGTCAGGCTGATGGCGCTGGCATTGTTCACCACGATGTCGAGGCCGCCGAAGGTCGCGACGGCGCGGGCGACGGCATCCTTCACCGCCTCCTCGTCGCGGACGTCGACCGAAAGAGGAAGCGCCCTGCCGCCCGCCTTCTCGATCTCCTCCGCCGCCGTGTAGATCGTGCCCGGCAGCTTCGGGTGAGGCTCTGCCGTCTTCGCCGCGATGACGACGTTGGCACCGTCCCGCGCCGCGCGCAGGCCGATGGCGAGGCCGATGCCGCGGGAGGCGCCGGTGATGAAGAGCGTCTTGCCTTTGAGATTCATGGGATCAGCTCGCGAGCGCGGTGGCGGCGTCCTGAAGGAATCCGGCTCCGCCCAGGACCGCGTCCTCCAGCCCCTTCGCGCCGACGGCGAGGTTCTCCGCGAAGAAGCGGCACAGGGCGATGCGGCCCGCATGAGCGGGATCGGCGTCGCCCTCCCCGATCATCCGGTTGGCGGCGAGCGCCGCCTCGGCGAGGGCTGCGCCGCCCTGGGCGAGCCCGAAGAGGCGCAGGTAGGGCGTGGCCCCTGCGAGCGCCTCGGCGGGCGCGTTCGCCTGCACGAGCCGGAGCATGTGGCTCGTCGTGCGGTCGAGGCACTCGATGGCGTCGCGCAGGCGCGGCGCCGTGTTTCCGAAGAGGGGCGTCCCCTCCTTCATGACGCGGGCGACGGCGGCGCGCATGGCGGCGATCTGCGCCCGCGCCGTGTTGCCGCCCGACAGGGGCAGCTTGCGCATCACGAGATCGATGGCCTGGATTCCGTTGGTGCCCTCGTAGATCGGCGCGATGCGCGCGTCGCGCAGGTGCTGGGCGGCCCCGGTCTCCTCGATGTAGCCCATGCCGCCATGCACCTGCACGCCGAGGGAAGCGACCTCGACGCCCACGTCGGTGGAGAAGGCCTTCGCCACCGGCGTCAGGAGCGAGGCGCGCTCGTGCGCCTGCCGCCGGGCGGCCTCGTCCCGCCCGAGATGCGCCCTGTCGATGGCCGCGGCGGTCATGTAGCAGATCGCCCGCGCCGCGGCGGTGAGCGCCTTCATGGTGAGGAGGCTGCGCTGCACGTCCGGATGTTCGACGATGGGGCTCATCCCGTCCCCCGCGTGGTCCGGCGCGCGGCCCTGGCGGCGCTCGCGGGCGTAAGCGAGGGCCTGCTGGTAGGCGCGCTCGGCGACGGCGACGCCCTGCAGCCCCACGGCGAGACGCGCGTTGTTCATCATCGTGAACATGCAGTTCAGCCCGCGGTTCTCCTCGCCCACGAGCCAGCCGACGGCGCCCTCCCGGTCCCCGAACACCATGGTGCAGGTGGGCGAGCCGTGGATGCCGAGCTTGTGCTCGATGCCCGCGCAGCGCAGGTCGTTGCGGGTGCCGTCGGGAAGCACCTTCGGCACCAGGAAGAGGGAGATGCCGCGGGTGCCCGCGGGCGCGTCGGGCAGGCGCGCCAGGACGAGATGGACGATGTTGTCCGTCAGGTCGTGCTCGCCATAGGTGATGAAGATCTTCTGGCCCCTGATCCGATAGGTGCCGTCGCCGGCGGGCTCCGCGCGGGAGCGCAGCGCCGCGAGGTCCGAGCCCGCCTGCGGCTCGGTCAGGTTCATGGTCGCCGTCCACGCGCCGGAGACCAGCTTCGCGAGGTAGCGCTCCCGCAGCTCGTCCGTCCCGTGCGCCACCAGGGCCTCGATGGCGCCCATGGTCAGGATCGGCCCGATGCCGAACGCCATGGAGGCGGAGTTCCACATCTCGACGCAGGCGGAGTTGAGGAGCGTCGGCAGGCCCTGGCCGCCGAACGCGACCGGGCCGGGGAGAGCGTTCCAGCCCGCATCCGTCCAGGCGCGGTAGGCCTCCTTCCAGCCGGGCGCGGTGGTCACCTCGCCGTCCTTGAGGGTGACGCCGTGCCGGTCCCCCTCCCGGTTGAGGGGAGCGATCACGTCGGCCGCGAAGCGGCCCGCCTCCTCCAGGACCGTCTCCGCCAGGTCGGCGGAGAGATCCCCGTAGAGCCCCTCCTCCTGGGCCCTGTCGAAGCCGGCCACATGGCGCATGGTGAAGGCAATGTCGGAGACCGGGGCGCGGTAGGCCATCGCGATTCCTTTCGGCAGGAGGCTTTTGATGTTGACGCACATCGCCGCGCCGTTAAACCCGCCCGGCGCGCGAAGAGGATAGTTTAGACGTGAACGATCCCGGGTCAATGGTTACGCAGCGGCTTGCCGCCGACGAGGGCGGGGTAACCCGCGCAGCGGAGATCCTGCGCGGCGGCGGGCTCGTGGCCTTTCCGACGGAGACCGTCTATGGCCTCGGCGCCGACGCGACCCGCCCCGAGGCCGTCGCCCGGATCTACGCGGCCAAGGAGCGGCCGCGCTTCAACCCCCTCATCGCCCATGTGGACGGGCTGCCCGCCGCTCTCGCCCAGGGCACCTTCGACGGCACGGCCCGGCGCCTGGCGGAAGCCTTCTGGCCGGGGCCGCTGACCCTGGTGGTTCCGGCGGCCCCCGGCTGCACGGTGTGCGACCTTGCCCGGGCCGGGCTCGACAGCGTGGGACTGCGGGTGCCGTCCCATCCGTTCGCGCGGGCGCTGCTCGCGGCGGTCGCCCGCCCGGTTTCGGCGCCCTCCGCGAACCGCTCGGGACGGGTAAGCCCGACCAGCGCCGACCATGTGCTGGGAGACCTCGACGGGCGGATCGATGCTGTGCTCGACGGCGGCGAGACGCAGGTCGGCGTGGAATCGACCATCGTGTCCTGCCTCGGCGACGCGCCGCGCCTGCTGCGGCCCGGCGGCGTGCCGCGGGAGGCCATCGAGGCACTCCTCGGACGAAGGCTGGAGTCCGTTCCCGGGACGGGCGACGGCCCGCTCGCGCCGGGAATGCTCGCCTCCCACTACGCGCCCCGGGCGCGGGTGCGCCTCGACGCCGCCGAGATCCGTCCCGGCGAGGCCGCCCTGCTTTTCGGGCCGCATTCCCCAAGCGGAACCGAGCGGGCCGTCGCGGCGCTCAACCTGAGCGAGACGGGCGATCTCGCGGAGGCCGCGGCGCGTCTCTTCTCCTGTCTCCGGCGGCTCGACGCCACGGGAGCCGAAGCGATTGCCGTCGCTCCCATTCCGGAAACGGGCCTTGGCGAGGCGATCAACGACCGTCTCGCTCGGGCTGCCGCGGAGCGATAGCGTTCCGCAACGGTCGGGGCGCCCCTCCTGCGCGACCTCCTCCGGAACGAGTTCCGGCACGCGCCTCACGTCGACCTCGGCGCCGGCCTCGCGGGCGCCTTCGGCAACCGCGCAGGCCATCCGCTCGATATGGCCCCAGGACGAATAATAAAGAACAAGAACCTTCGCCATGCGTGTCTCCAGTGATCTTGGCGGGGACGCGGCAAGACCTGCGCAGACCGCGCAAAGGCGATCTCCGTCGAAATCTTCCACCGCTATTGCTATGCTTCGGCGAAGATAAACTTTCCCTCCTGCAAGACCGATGATACTCTTGCAGGGCAATTCTTGCGCGGACGCAAAATCGTGCCGAAGCATCACCTTGTCTGGGACGATTTCAGGCTCGTGAAGATCATCGCCGAGGCGAACGGCCTGGCCGGCGCCGCCGAGCGGCTCGGCGTCAACCACTCCACGGTGTTCCGCCGCCTCGGGCAGATGGAGGAAAGCCTGGGGGTCAAGCTCTTCGAGCGCCACAGGACAGGCTACGTCCTGACCCCCGCCGGGGAGGAGATGACCGCGCTCGCCGAGCACATGGAGGAGAACGTCGCGACCTTCACCCGCAAGCTCGCCGGGCAGGCGGTGGCACCGGCGGGCGAGCTGCGGGTCACGACGAACGACACGCTTCTCGTGTACATGCTCACCCCGCTCTTTACGAAGTTCCTGCAGGCCTGCCCCGAAATGCGCCTCGACGTGGTGCTCGCCAACCAGGCGCTCAACCTGTCGAAGCGCGACGCGGACGTTGCGATCCGTGCAACCGACAACCCGCCCGAGACTCTCGTGGGCCGCCGGGTGGCGACCATCGCCTGGGCGATCTACGGACGCGCCGCCGACTTTCCCGACCCGGCAGGCGCCGTGGACATGCCCGAGCTCTTCCAGAGGACCTGGGTCGCCCTCGGCGACAACCTCGCCGCTCTCAAGGCCGCCCGCTTCGTGCGCGACCGGGTTCCCCACGAGAAGATCGTCTACAAGGTGAACACGGTCCTGGGGCTGGCGGAGGCGGTGGAGGCGGGCCTGGGGATCGGCCCCCTGCCCTGCTTCATCGCCGACGCCAAGCCGGCTCTGGTGCGCCTGTCGGAGGTCAACCCCGACTTCTCGGCCGGCCTCTGGCTTCTCACCCATCCGGACCTGCGCCAGTCGGCCCGCGTGCGTGCGTTCATGGACTTCATGGCCACGGAAATCGGCCGGCACAAGAAGTGGATCGAAGGCAGCGGCGTCAGGACGCCCTGAGCGGCCCTGCGGCGCTCAGGGCGGAAGCCGGCCTCCGGCCGGATGGGCTCGCGGCTTCAGTCGATCTCGACCACGATCCGGCCGCGCACCTTGCCCTCCACGATGGCCCGCCCCGCCTCCATCACCTGGTCGAGGGGAATCGAGGTCGTCATCGTCTCGAGCTTCGCCAGATCGAGCTCGCGGGCGAGCCGGCTCCAGGCCTCGAGGCGCAGCGCCCGCGGGGTCATCACCGAATCGATCCCGAGCAGGGACACGCCCCGCAGGATGAAAGGCGCGACGGAGGTGGGCAGAGCCATTCCGCCCGCCAGGCCGCAGGCGGCGATGGCGCCGCCGTATTTCGTCATCGAGAGCACGTTGGCCAGGGTGTGGGAGCCGACCGTGTCGATCCCGGCGCACCAGCGCTCCTTGCCGAGCGGCCGGGCCGGGCCGGCGAGCTCGCTGCGCTCGATGATCTCGGAAGCGCCCAGGAGCCGCAGGTAATCCGCCTCCTGCGGCCGACCGGTGGAAGCCACCACGTGCCAGCCCGCCCTGGCGAGAAGGGCGATAGCCACCGATCCCACGCCGCCCGCGGCGCCGGTGACGATGGCCGGGCCCTTCTGGCAGCGCAGCCCGTGCCGCTCGATGGCCATCACGCTCAGCATGGCCGTGTAGCCGGCGGTTCCGATGGCCATGGACTGGAACAGGGAGAGCCCCCGCGGCAGGTGGATGAGCCAGTCCCCGCGCACCCGCACCTTCTGCGCATAGGCGCCGAGGTGGGTCTCCCCGAGACCCCAGCCGTTGAGGACGACGGAATCGCCGGGCTTGAATTCGGGATGGGCGGAATGCTCGACCGTTCCGGCGAGGTCGACACCCGGAATCATGGGAAAGCGCCGCACGACGGGCGCCTTGCCGGTGAGCGCCAGCCCGTCCTTGTAGTTCAGGGTCGAGTAGACCACACGGACGACGACGTCGCCCTCCATGAGATCGGCTTCGTCGAAGTCGCGGCGCTCGACCGTCTGCCCGGCCTCGCTCCGGTCGATCACAATCGCCTTGAAGGTGCCCATCCGTTCCTCCGCCCTGTTCCACCATTTTGGCGCCCGAGCGGAAGGAGGCAAGACACAGCCGCGGCCTCGGCGGGAACGGGCCTCCCTACTCGGCCGGCTGGAGGCCGACGGGGCGCTCCACCGGCTTCTCCTGGATGGGGAGATTGATGAGGGCGGAGGCGATGCCGAGCGCGATCGAGAGCCACCACACGAAGGTGTAGTTGCCGTAGGCCTCGTAGAGAATGCCGCCGAGCCACACCCCGAGGAACCCGCCGACCTGATGCGAGAAGAACGCGAAGCCGTAGAGCATGGCCATGTAGCGGGTGCCGAACATCAGCATCACGAGGGAGGACGTGGGCGGAACCGTGGAGAGCCACAGGAGGCCGATGGCGATGCCGAAGGCGATGGAGGTGACCGGCGACGCCGGCAGCAGGATGAAGGCGGCGATGGCGACCGCGCGCCCGAAATAGATCCAGGCGAGGAGCCAGCGCTTCGACATGCGGGTGGAGAGCCAGCCGGAGGTCAGCGATCCGAAGGCGTTGGCGAGGCCGATTACCGCGAGGGTCCAGCCGCCGACGGCGGCGGAGAGGCCCGCGTCCCGCAGGTAGGCGGGCAGATGGACCGTGATGAAGGCGAGCTGGAAGCCGCAGGTGAAGAAGCCCAGCACCAGCAGCACGTAGGACCGGTGCCGGAAAGCTTCCGAAAGCGCCTGCCCGATCGACTGCCCGGGAACGGGAGCGGGCCCGCCCTGCCCGGCCTTCGCCGCGGGCCGGGTCGCGAGCGCCACGGCGAGTGGCATGACGAGGAGCACGCTCGCCGCGAAGACCACGAGCGCCTGGTGCCAGCCGAGGGATTCGATGAGCGCGTTACCGAGGGGCGGGAACAGGAACTGCCCGAACGAGCCCGCCGCCGTGCCCGCGCCGAAGGCCATCGGCCGCCAGGATTCCGGAAGGAGCTTGCCGAAGGCGCCGAGCACCAGGTTGAACGAGCAGCCGGACAGGCCGAAGCCGACGAGGACGCCCGCGCCGAGATGCAGCAGGCCCGGCGTGGTGGCATAGGCCATGACCACGAGGCCGAGGGCGTAGAGAATCGCGCCGACGCAAAGGACCCGGAAGGCCCCGAACCGGTCGGCCACGGCTCCGGCGAAAGGCTGCCCGAGACCCCAGAGGAGGTTCTGCACCGCGATGGCGAGGCCGAACACGTCGCGGCCCCAGCCGAACTCCACCGTCATCGGGATCTGGAACAGGCCCGCGGAGGCGCGCGGACCGAACGTGATCAGCGCAATCAGGCAACCGGACACGACGATGAGTTCCGGCGAGAACCGGGAACGGGACACGGGCTCTGACATGATCGCGACCTTCGAAATCGGAAGGGCGGGATACTAGCGCAGGCAAGGCCGGCACAACATCGAATGTTTATTGCGCAATGCATGAACGGCGATGATGAATCGCCGCCCGCATCGGGCGCGATGCGTCGCCGCGCTTCAGATCACCAGAAAATCCGATGCGTTCAAGGCGGGCCTGCCCGAGAGGACGGCGAAGTGCACGGGAGCCTGGACGCCCGTTCCGTCGGGATCGTAGGCGAGCATGCCGGTCTTGCCGTCGTAGAGGATATGGTCGTTGGAATCGGAGGCCGCCCCGCGACGAAAGGCGCCTTCCGCCAGGCTGCCGGGGGTCAGGGCCCCGAAGACCTGCGCGTTGAGGCGAATCGTGTCCTCCCCGGAACGGAAGTCGGCGATCCTGTCGACGTTCGCCTTCCCGTCCGGCCTGGTGTCGAAGGCGAACGCGTCGCGGCCGCGGCCCCCGAACAGGATGTCGCGGCCACCCTCCCCTCGAAGAACGTCGCTGCCGTCGAGGCCGCTCAACACGTCGTCTCCCCCGCGGCCGCGCAGGAGATTGCCGGACGCGTTTCCCCAGATCCGGTCGTCGCCGGCGCCTCCGGCGGCGTTCTCGATGACCACGCCCTTGGCGATGGTGTAGCCGCCCGCGACGCCCGCCTGGGACGAGACGTATCCGCCCGCATGGGGGTCGTTCGGCCGGAGGTTAGCCGGGCGAAGGTCGATGACCGCGTCCTTGCGCGAATGGACGGCGCTGATCGTGTCGACGCCGCCCGCGTCCCAGATGCAGGACCAGCCCGTGCCCGGACCGTTGCGGGTCGGCAGGGAATAGACGTTCCCGCCCTTGGCCGCGGAGAGATTCGGGCCGTAGAGCGCCTGGAGGGCGGCGATGTCGAGGGCGCCGAGGCCGCCCTGCGCGCCGAAGCTCGCATCGTGATCCCTCCGGTCCCAGCCGGAATTGTAGGACATGACCGTCCAGATTCCCTGGTTGAGGCCATGGCGCCCCTCGTCGCGGGAGGAGGAGACGCCGGGAAAGACCGTCGCGTCGTTCCGCATGCCGCCGTCGTGCGGATGGGCCAGTCCCACGGCATGCCCGAGCTCGTGCATGATCGTGTTGCGGCCGTCGCCGCCCGGGCGGAGGTTCCGCCAGCCCTCCGTCGGGTTGAAGTAGCCCCAGATCGGCTCCCCGTCCGGGATCTCGTGGGCGCCCGCCGAACCGTCCCAGATCCCGGTCTTCCACCAGACGATGTCCGCCTCCGCCGCCGATCCCGCGGGTGCGAAGGTAAGCCCGCAGACCTTGGAGAGCAGCGAGAGTGCCGCCCGGAAGGCGCCCATCTCCTCGGCGGTCCAGCCCTCCGCGTCGTCCTTGTCCCAGACGTAGAGGCCCGAGGCGTGACGCTCGCTGGCGGCGGCAAAGTTCGCGCGGTTGCCGAAAAGATACCGGATCGGCCCCTTGCCGAGGTCCCAGGCGGTGCCGCCCCACACGAGGGAATCCACATAGGGATTCCCGTAGCCCGATCCGGGCACATTCGTCCTGACGGCGGCCATTTCAGCATTCCCGAGAATTCATCTCCGGAACGCTATAGCATCTTCCTGCCCCTGTCCCGTACCCGGAAACACCTGTCGCAACGTCAGGTCTGGCCGGGGCGCAGCTTGTAGAAGATGTGCCGCCCGATCACGTCCATCTTCTTCAGGCGCTTCGCCCAATAGGGACGCACGTAGCTGGCGTGGTAATGGGTCGCGCCTCCCACATCCGCCAGGTAGGTCCTGCCTTCGAGGACGGCGCTCGCGATCCGCTTGGCCCGGTCCCAGGATTCCGGCTCGGTGATGCGCAGGGCCCTGCCCTCGCAGGCGAAGGTGAACTGGCAGGCCAGGTGGCGGTGGCGATTCTGATAGACCACGCCGCAGATCGAGGACGGGTAAAGTCCGCTCTTCACCCGGTTGAGCACCACCTGGGCCACGGCCGCCTGCCCCTCCTCCGACTCGCTGCGCGCCTCGAAGTAGACGGCCTCCGCCAGGCAGCGCTGCTCCTTGCTCAGGTTATCCGGGTCGATGAGGTCCGCATAGCGCGGGCGCTCCTCGTCGGTCCGGGCGATGGCGGTGGTGCCCATGCCGTTCCTGTCGATGCGCGAGACGGGCGCGGCGGCGATCTCGATGGGCGTCGCGTCCGCCGGAGCGGGCGTGGTCGAGGACAGCACGACGGCGCGCTTGACCATGGGGGTGGTGGGGCTCGCGGCGGCTCCCGTGGAGCCCGCGGCGGCGGCCGCCGGCGACTGGATGGAGGTGGCCTGGCGGGTCGTGGTCAGCTCGGGCGCCTGCCAGGGCTCGAAGCCCCGCTGCTCCATCTCCGGCCCTTCGAGCCTGCCCTCCATGAGGATGGTCGGCGGCAGGAGGTTCTCGTTCCGGCTGAACAGCAGGCGCGCGCCGGAAGCGGTCAGGTTCGCGCGGATCTCCTGGGCGCGCTCGGAGAGAGCGACGATGCGGGACGGGACACGGCTGCCCTTCGCGGTCCGGTCGATTGCCGGGAAGGCGTTGCCCGCGCCGGTCTTGAGGTCGCCGCGCACGGGCTCGCCGCGCACGACGGCGGCTTCCGGGAGGGCATGGCGCACCGTCCTTCGCAGGAGGTCGCGGCCCGGCTCGAGTCTCGCGGAAAGCGCCGTCGCGCCCAGGGGCGGAACGAGCCCGGCCTCCGTGAGGCGCGCCACCGGGCTGCGGGCCGCGAAGCTGAAGCCGGACTGCACGTCGTTGCTGGCGGAGGCGGTGAAGGACACCAGCAGTCCGGCCGCCAGGGCCCAGGGCGCCGTCGTGGCGCAGATCCATCTCACCCGAGAGCGACGATTCCGAAGACGCACGCGACCAACCCTACTCACCGTTCCGGGAAGCTCCGGCGGAGGCTCCCCTTCGGCTTCGTTTATGCGGGATTAAGGTTGATGCCGGGTTAAGGCAGGCGCCGGCCGGCCTACGGCACGCGGGCCGCCATCCTCCGCAGGACCGCGGCCGTGTCGGGATCGGCCGGGAAGAAGGCTTCGATGGCGAGTTCCGACAGCGTGACGTCCACCGGCGTCCCGAAGACGGTGGTGGTGCTGAACAGGGTGAGCACGCCTTCCTCCGCCCGGAGCTGGAGCGGCACCAGGACCCCCGCATAATCCTGCCGGGAATGGGGAGCGCGCGATGCCCCGGACGGGGCGGGATAGGCGCGCAGCTCGTCCATGAGCTTCATGAGCGTCGCGTCCGCGGTCAGCTCGACCTGATCGTGCAGCCGCGTGAGGATGTGGTCGCGCCATTCGGAGAAGTTCACGATGCGCGACGCGAGGCCGCCCGGGTGAAGGCTGAGGCGCAGCACGTTCACGGGGGGCTTCAGGAGCGCGGGGTCGACCGTCCCGACGAGCGGCATCAGCGCCCCGTTGGCGGCGACGAGCGACCAGTGCCGGTCGACGGCGAGGGCCGGATAGGGCTCGTGCCCCCTGAGCACGAGGTCGATGGCCTGGCGCGCCGCCGCGAGCGCCGGGTCGTCGAGGGAGCGCTGGGAATAGACCGGCGCGTATCCGGCGGACACCAGCAGGATGTTGCGCTCCCGCAGGGGGATGTCGAGCCTGTCCGCGAGGCGCAGGACCATTTCCCGGCTCGGCTGCGAGCGCCCGGTCTCCAGGAAGCTGAGATGACGGGTCGAGATGTCGGCCTCGAGGGCGAGGTCCATCTGGCTCATGCGCCGGCGCAGCCGCCAGTCCCGCAGGTGGTCGCCGATGGTGGAAGGAGCGTTCGACATGGCCGGACCATAGCCGAAGCCCCGGCCCGCTTCCATGACCTCCCAGGTAATCGACCCGCCTCCTCCTCCGCACCATGCTCACGGCACGGTCGGCGGAACGGAGGCGGCGTGGAGCCGCAACGCCGCGGACCGCCAGACACCGTTCGAAAAGGAGCCTGCCATGTCCGTCGTCACGTCCTCTCCCCTCCTGCGCCAGGCCCTGGTCGCGGATGCGGCAACCAGCGGCGCCTGCGGCCTCCTGCTGCTGCTCGCAGCCGGGCCGCTCGCCTCGCTCCTCGGGCTGCCGGCGCCGCTGCTGCGCCTCTCCGGCGCCGCCCTGCTGCCCTATGCGGGTCTCGTCGGCTATCTCGGTCTGCGCGACCGCCTGCCCCGGGGGATCGTCTGGGCGGTCGTGATCGGCAACGCCGTCTGGGCGGCGGACAGCCTGCTGCTCCTCGTCAGCGGCTGGGTCGAGCCGACGCGGGCGGGCTACGCCTTCGTCATCGCGCAGGCACTTGCAGTGCTGATGTATGCGGAGCTGCAGTATGTGGGCCTGAAGCGCTCCGACAGCGCCTATGCCTGATCCGGGCACCCGGACCCATGGGAGGGCGATGGTCCGTCAGGCCCGGCGGATCATCGCCTCGATCTTCTCCATGAGCGCGTCGAAGGCGATCGGTTTGGCGATCACCTCCATGCCGGGGCCGAGGAAGCCCTCCTTCAGCAGCGCGTTCTCCACGTAACCGGTCATGAACAGCACCTTGAGGTCGGGCCGGACCAGGCGCGCGGCATCGGCGAGCTGCCGCCCGTTCAGGCCCGGCAGCCCGACATCCGTGAGAAGCAGGTCGAAGGTCTCGCCGGACTGCAGGATGCGCAACCCCTCCGCGCCATCGGAAGCGGAAAGGACGACGTATCCCATCTCCTGGAGCATCTCCACCGCGAGAGCGCGGACGACCGGCTCGTCCTCGACCACGAGCAGCCTGGCTCCCGCGGTCGCGCGCCCCTCCGGCGCAGGCCTCGCGGCAGCGGGAACGGGCATGTCCGCGCCCAGGTAGCGCGGAAGGTAGATCGTCACCGTCGTGCCGCGGCCGGGCTGCGACTGGATGCGCACATGCCCGCCCGACTGCTTGACGAAACCGTAGACCATGGACAGGCCGAGGCCGGTGCCCTGGCCGATGGGCTTCGTGGTGAAGAAGGGCTCGAAGGCCTTCTCCATCACGTCCTGCGACATCCCGACTCCCTCGTCGGCGACGGAGAGAACCACGTAGTCTCCCGGCGTCACGCCATGCCCGGCCGCGGCCGCGGCGTCCGGAGCCGAAAGGTTCGCGGTCCCGATCACGATCCGCCCGCCGGCAGGCATGGCGTCGCGTGCATTGATCACGAGATTGAGAAGGGCGTTCTCCAGCTGGTTGGCATCGCAGTGGGTCAGCCAGAGCCCCTCCGTAAAGCGCTCCTCCACGTCGATGTCTTCCCTGGCGGTGCGCTTCAGGAGCTCCGCCATGAAGACGATGAGCAGGTTCGCATCGACAGGCTTCGGGTCCAGCGGCTGACGCCTCGAGAAGGCGAGGAGGCGATGGGTGAGGGTCGCGGCCCGCTTGGCGGAGGCCATGGCGGCGTCGACGTAGCGCCCGATCTCGCCGGACCTGTTCTGGGCGATGCGGGTCCGGATCAGGTCGAGGCTTCCGATGACGCCGGTGAGGAGATTGTTGAAGTCGTGGGCGATGCCGCCGGTGAGCTGGCCGACCGCGTCCATCTTCTGGCTCTGCCTGAGCGCCTCCTCCGCCTGGGCGAGAGCCTTTTCCGCCTCCCGCTCGGCCGTGACGTCGCGGCCGATGGCATGGACATAGCCCTCGTCGGACACGACCGTCCACGAGATCCAGCGGAACGTGCCGTCCCTGTGGCGGACCCGGTTCTCGCAGCGCAACGGGATCGCGCCCTCGCAGGTCGCGCAGACCGCCTCCGCGCCGTCGGGATCGAGAAGCTGCCGGAACGGCCTCCCGATCAGCTCGCCCTCCTCCCAGGCGAGAAGAGCCTTCCAGGCGGGATTCGCGGCCGCAACGCGTCCCTGCGCATCGATCACGATCATCAGGTCCGTGGAGAGGCGCCAAATCCGGTCGCGTTCGCGGGTGCTCTCGGCCACCCGCTCCTCCAGCATGGCATTCGTCGCCTCGAGCGCCCGGGCGGCGGTCTTCTGGTCGTGGATGTCCGTATTGGTCCCGATCCAGCGGACCACCCTTCCCTCGCCATCGTGTACGGGCACGCCTCGGGACATGAACCACCGGTAGGCTCCGTCGGCGGCGCGGCGGAGCCGGAACTCGCTCTCCAGGACGGTTCCGTGGGCGATGGCGCAGCTCCAGGCGGACGCCGTCGCCGCCTTGTCCTCCGGATGCATGACGCCGAGCCAGGACCCGTTGTCGAGATCGTCGACGCTCGCGCCCGTGTATTCGTAGAAACGCCGGTTGAACCACTCCGCCTCGCCCGTCGCGGCCGCTTCCCAGACCTGATGGGGCACGGCCTCGACGAGGGCGCGGAAGCGCTCCTGGCCGGCCCGGAGGGCCTCCTCGGCGAGGATGCGCTCGGTGACGTCCTTGTAGAAGCTGACGACGCCGCCCGGAACGGGACAGATGCGGAGTTCCAGCCACCGATCCTTTCCCGGGCCCCGATAGCGGCGCAGGACGGTGACCTGGACCTGCTCGTCGCGGCAGCACCGGTATGCATCCTCGAGGGATGGACTGGCCAGGGTCGGCCATGCCTCCCAATGGGTCTTGCCGATGATCTCGTGCTCTTCCCGGCCGTCGTATTCCAGGGCCGCCGGGTTGAGCTTGACGACCCGGAACTCCTCGTCGAGGACGACGAACCCGTCGCCCAACTGGTCCAGAATGGAGTCGGCCCGATCCCTATGGGCCTTGAGCGCCTCGGCCGCGCGGACCCGGTCGGTCACGTCCGTCCCCTGAAGGACGATGCCTTCGATGTGTCCCCCCGCGCCCCGGAACGGTCGCCCGGCGAAGTCGACGACCCTCTCCTCGGCACCCGGCTGAAGGGCGAGCGGGCATTCCGCCACGAGGAAGGGCTCGCCGGACGCGAGAGCCCCGTCGAGGGCCTCGACGAGGCGCGGATCGAGGCCGGGGATCAGGGTCGCGAGGGGCACACCCGACGGGGAACCGTGGGCCGCCAGCCGGCCGAAGACGGCATTCGTCCAGACGACGCTGTGGCGCGGTCCGCACACCAGGCACAGGAGGCCCGGTGCCTCGCCGATGGCCGCGAGCAGGGCCGCGGCGCCGGAACCCGGCAGGCCCTGCACGCCCGCCGCAGGCGGCTGCACGAGAGAAGCGGGAAGCGCAACGCCCTTCTCGCGCTTGTGATGAGAACCCAAGCCCTGCGGCATCTCGGTCTTTCGAAGCCGGACCGGCCAACCGGCGGCCGCGCCCGATCGTTGCAACGGGTCCCCATCCTCGCGTATGGGAACGTGAGGCTCTATCTGTTCGGATTTTATATCGTTTCAAGAGGAGATCCGGCCGAAATGTGCGCAGGCGCACCTCGCATCTGAATCAGAAGCTGCGCCCGTCCACCTGAACGGGCTTCAGGTCCCCAATCTCGATGCCTTCGAGGCAGCGCACGTTGACGGCCGCCATTTCCTGGCCTGTCTTGGGGGTTCGGCCGTCGGCGAAAGGCGCGCAGCCGCAGGTCGGGCAGAAGCGGTGCCGGATGGTGTGCCGGTTGAAGGTGTAGGTGGACAGGTCGTCCTGGCCCTGGGTGATCTTCAGGGCCTCGCGGGGGACGAAGTTGAGCAGGTAGCCCTTGCGGCTGCAGTGGGAGCAGTTGCAGGCGATGACCTGTTCGAGGTCGGTCTCGACCTCGAACGTGATCTTCCCGCAGTGGCATGAACCCTTGTGAAGCATTCCCGTTCCTCAGGCCTGGCTGGCGGCCCGGCTGCCGAGCGCAGCCTGCGCGGCCGCGAGTCGCGCGATGGGAACACGGTAGGGAGAGCAGGACACGTAGTCGAGCCCCACGCTCTCGCAGAAATGAATCGACGCGGGATCGCCGCCGTGCTCGCCGCAGATGCCGAGCTTGATGCCGCTGCGGGTGGAGCGCCCGCGCTCCGCCGCGATCCCGATCAGCTCGCCCACGCCCTCCTGGTCGATGGTGACGAAGGGATCGGCGGGGAGGATTCCCTTCTGCGTATACGAGCCGAGGAACGAGGCCGCATCGTCGCGGGAGATGCCGAGCGCCGTCTGGGTCAGGTCGTTGGTGCCGAAGGAGAAGAACTCCGCCGATTCCGCGATCTCGCCGGCGCGGAGCGCCGCACGCGGCAGCTCGATCATCGTGCCGACCTGATATGTGATGTCGACGCCGCTTTCCTTCTTCACGGCTTCCGCCATGGCGACGATGCGCCCCTTCACGAGGTCGAGCTCCGGCTTGGTCATGACGAGCGGCACCATGATCTCCGGGACGACCGGCTGGCCCGTTCTGCGTCCGGCTTCCACCGCCGCCTCGAAGATGGCGCGGGCCTGCATCTCGGCGATCTCCGGATAGGCGACCGCGAGGCGGCAGCCGCGGAACCCGAGCATCGGGTTGAACTCGTGCAGCTCGCGGGCCCGGTGCCTCAGCTTGTCGACGGAGGCGTTCATGGCCTTCGCCACCTCCTGCATCTCCTCCTCCGAGTGCGGCAGGAACTCGTGCAGCGGCGGATCGAGCAGGCGGATGGTGACGGGAAGCCCGCTCATGATCGAGAAGAGCTCGACGAAGTCGGCCCGCTGCATCGGCAGGAGCTTGGCGAGCGCCGCGCGGCGGCCCGCCTCGTCGTCCGCGAGGATCATCTCGCGCACCGCGACGATGCGGTCGCCGTCGAAGAACATGTGCTCCGTGCGGCAGAGTCCGATCCCCTCGGCGCCGAAATTGCGGGCGGTGCGCGCGTCGAGAGGCGTCTCCGCATTGGCGCGCACCTTCATGCGGCGGACCTTGTCGGCCCAGCCCATGAGCGTCGCGAACTCGCCGGAGAGCTCCGGCTCCAGCATCTTCACCTGGCCGAGCAGCACCTGACCGTTGGCCCCGTCGATGGTGATGACGTCGCCCTTCTTCAGGGTCTGGCCGGCGACGGTCAGGGTCTGCGCGTTGTAGTCGACGCGGATGGAGCCCGCGCCCGAGACGCAGGGCTTGCCCATGCCGCGCGCCACCACCGCCGCGTGGGAGGTCATGCCGCCGCGGGTGGTGAGGATGCCCTCCGCCGCGTGCATGCCGTGGATGTCCTCCGGCGAGGTCTCGATGCGCACGAGAATGACCTTCCGTCCGGCCTTCTTCGCCGCCTCGGCATCGTCGGAGTTGAACACGATCTCGCCCGAGGCCGCGCCCGGCGAGGCCGGCAGGCCCATGGCGAGGATCTTGCGGTCCGCCTTGGGATCGATGGTGGGGTGGAGGAGCTGGTCGAGGGCCGCCGGCTCGACCCGGGTGATCGCCTCCTCCTGCGTGATGAGCCCCTCGGAGGCGAGCTCCACGGCGATGCGCAGCGCCGCCTTGGCGGTGCGCTTGCCGTTGCGGGTCTGGAGCATCCAGAGCTTGCCCTTCTCCACCGTGAATTCCATGTCCTGCATGTCACGGTAGTGCTTCTCCAGGATGCCGTAGATGCGCACGAGCTCCCGGTAGGCCTCCGGCATCGCCCGTTCCATGGAGGGCTTGTCGGAGCCGGAGGCCTGCCGCGCCTTCTCGGTGATGTCCTGCGGCGTGCGGATGCCCGCCACCACGTCCTCGCCCTGGGCGTTGATGAGGAACTCGCCGTAGAGCTCCTTCTCGCCGGTCGACGGATTGCGGGTGAAGGCGACGCCCGTGGCGGAGGTCTCGCCCATGTTGCCGAACACCATGGCCTGCACGTTCACCGCCGTGCCCCAGCTCGCCGGGATGCCGTGCAGCTCGCGGTACTTGATGGCGCGGTTGTTCATCCACGAGCCGAACACGGCGCCGATGGCGCCCCAGAGCTGCTCCTGCGGATCCTGCGGGAAGGCGCGCCCCAGCTCCTTCTCGACGATGGCCTTGTAGCGCGGGATCAGGGCCTTCCAGTCGTCCGCGCTCAGATCCGTGTCGAGGCTGTAGCCGCGCCGGTCCTTGTATGCGTCGAGCGCCTCCTCGAAGTGGTGATGGTCGATGCCGAGCACCACGTTGGAATACATGGTGATGAAGCGGCGGTAGGAATCGTAGGCGAAGCGCTCGTCGCCCGCTCCTCGGGCAAGGGCCTGCACGGTGAGATCGTTGAGGCCGAGGTTGAGGACCGTGTCCATCATGCCCGGCATGGAGGCGCGGGCGCCGGAACGCACCGAGACGAGGAGCGGGTTCTCCGCGTCCCCGAAGGTGCGGCCCGTGAGGCTTCCGACGAAGGCGAGCGCCTTCTCGACCTGTTCCTTCAACTCCGGCGGGTAGGAGCGGCCATGGTCGTAGTAATAGGTGCAGACCTCGGTGGTGATGGTGAAGCCGGGCGGAACCGGCAGCCCCAGGTTGGACATCTCGGCAAGGTTGGCGCCCTTGCCGCCGAGCAGGTTCTTCATCCCCGCCTCGCCCTCGGCCCTGCCGTCACCGAACGTGTAGACCCACTTCGCCATCATTCGACCCTTTGGCTCACCTGACCTGCCGTCATGCAGGTCCTGGCTTGAAGCATGCCGAACCAAAACGCAACCTGAACGGCCAAGGTTCCGGCCGGCGAATCCCGCTCGCCCGACTCGCCCATACAAGGCAGGAGGGCGCATGCCGCGCGGCCGACCGGACACGAAAAATCCGCCGGACCGAACGGCTCCGGCGGACGATGAGCGGAGATACGGGAAAGATCAGACCCGGTAGCGCCCGTTGCGCTTCACGTAGACCGTGGCGCCGACGGGGACGCGCTCGTAGAGGTCGACGATGTCCTCGTTGAGCATGCGGATGCAGCCGGAGGAGACCTGCTGGCCGATGCTCCAGGGCTCGTTGGTGCCGTGGATGCGGAACAGAATGTCGCGGCCGTCCTGGTAGAGATAGAGGGCGCGGGCGCCGAGCGGGTTGTCGAGGCCGGCCTCGCGGTAGCGCGGCAGGTCCGGCTTGAGGCTGACCATGGTCTTGGTGGGCGACCAGGCGGGCCACACCCCCTTGCGGCCGACCGAGGCGACGCCCTTCCACGAGAAGCCCTGGCGGCCGACGCCGACGCCGTAGCGGATCGCCTTGTTGTCCGGCTGCACGAGGTAGAGCATGCGCTCGTCGATGTCGACGACGATGCTTCCCGGCTTCTCAGGCCCTTTGTACTCCACCACCTGGCGGGCGTATTTCGCATCCATCCTGCTGCGGTCGACGAGCGGGATGTCGTACGGCTTGTCCGGCGCGAGGCCGATGTACCAGCCGGCATAGGGATCCGCCTCGGCGGACGCCTGGGGCGGAGTCTGGACGCTTTGGCACGCAGCGAGGGACGCGCTCAGGAGAGCGCACGGCAGAAGGCGGCGAAGAATCATCTCAACGGAACCGAGAGAAACGAAGTTGCGGACTGCCTAGCGCGAAGCGGCCCGCAATGCTGTGCCCCCGCTGCAACAGCCGCGGCGGAATGTGCCGTCATCCCTCGATGCGCGAGAAATCCGCCACCGTGCGGGTCGCCTCGCGGATCGCGTTCAAGAGTCGCAGGCGGTTCTCGCGCAGCTCCGGGTCCTCCGCGTTCACCGTCACCTTGTCGAAGAAGGCGTCGACGGCGGGGCGGAGCTCCGCCAGGGCGCGCATGGCGCCTTCGAAATCCTCCCGCATCACGTGCTCGGACGCATGGCGCGAGGCCGCCTCCAGCACCTCCAGCAGGACCTTCTCCTCCGGCTGGCCGCGGTCGTGGATGAGATGGCGGTTCGGCGCCGCATCGTAAGCCCGCCCGTCCTTCTTTTCCTCGATGCGGAGAATGTTCGCCGCGCGGCGGAAGCCGGCGAGAAGGTTGGCCCCGTCCTCCGTGTCGAGAAAGCGTCCGAGCGCCTCGACGCGGCGGACGATCATCAGGAGGTCGTCCTGGCCTTCGAGCGAGAACACGGCGTCGATGAGGTCGTGCCGCGCGCCCTGGTCGCGCAGATAGACTTTCAGGCGGTCGGCGAAGAAGGAGAGGAGGTCTTGCAGCGCCGGATCGGCGCCGGAGAAGCCGATGACCCGCTCCAGCCTTGAGGGGTCTCGCAGCGCATCCCCTGACACGGTCACATGCCCGACAGCAATGGGAGGCAATTTGCCGAATCCCTTCGGCAGAATGTCCTCGTAGAGGCGAAGCCGCAGGTCGTTCTCCAGCACCAGCCGGATCACTCCCAGCGCCGCCCGCCGCAGCGCGTAGGGATCCTTCGATCCCGTCGGCTTCTCGTCCATGGCCCAGAATCCCACGAGGGTGTCGATCTTGTCGGCGAGGGCCACCGCCACGGAGACCGGGTCGGTCGGCACGCGGTCGGAGGGGCCGAGGGGCTTGTAGTGCTCCTCGATGGCCGCGGCGACGCCGACCGGCTCGCCCTGGATCGCCGCGTAGTAGCGGCCCATCAGCCCCTGCAGCTCGGGGAATTCGCCCACCATCTCGGTGACGAGGTCGGCCTTGGCGAGGCGCGCCGCGCGCTCGGCCTCGGCGGGGTTCGCGCCGACGAGGGGCGCGATCTCCTTGGCGAGGGCGGCGATGCGCTCCACGCGCTCGTACTGGGTGCCGAGCTTCTCGTGGAAGACGATGGTCTTCAGCTTCTCGAGCCGGTCCTCCAGCTTCACCTTCCGGTCGGTCTCCCAGAAGAACTTGGCATCGGAGAGGCGGGCGCGCACCACGCGCTCGTTGCCGCCGACGATGGTCCGGCCCCCGTCCTTGGCGGCGAGGTTGGAGACGAGGATGAAGCGGTTGGCGAGCTTGTCCGTGCGCGGGTCGCGCAGCACGAAGCATTTCTGGTTGGCGCGGATGGTGGCGCGGATCACCTCCGGCGGGATGTCGAGGAACGCCTCGTCGAAGGAGCCCATGAGCACCACCGGCCATTCCACGAGCCCGGCGACCTCCTCCAGCAGGCCCTCGTCCTCCACGAGCTCCAGCCCCTGCGCGAAGGCGAGGTCGCGGGCGTCGTGCAGGATCATGTCCTTGCGCCGGTCGGCGTCGAGCACGACCTTGGCCCGCTCGAGCGCCGGCGCATAGTCGTCGAACCGGCGGACCCGGATCGGCCCCGGCGCCATGAAGCGGTGGCCGTAGGTGACGTCGCCCGATTCGATGCCGTCGATGGAGAAGCGCACCACCTCCGGCTCCTCGGTCTCCGGTCCGAAGGTGCAGACGATGGACTGCAGCGGCCGTACCCAGCGCAGCGAGCCCGGCTCGCGGGAGGCAGCGCCCCAGCGCATGGATTTCGGCCAGGGGAAGCTCCGCACGATCTGGGGAACGATCTCCGCGAGGACCTCCTGCGTCGCCCGGCCGGGGCGCTCGATCAGCGCCACGTAGAACTCGCCCTTCTTCGGATCCTTCTCGATCCTGGCCTGGTCGAGGGAGGCGAGCCCCGCGCTCTTCAGGAAGCCCTGGATCGCGGCCTCCGGCGCGCCGACCCGCGGCCCCTTCCGCTCCTCGCGCACGTCCTGGCCCTTCACGGGAAGGCCGACGACGTTGAGCGCCAGCCGCCGGGGCGTGGCGAAGGCCTTGGCACCCTCGTAGACGAAGCCGCGCTCCACGAGCGCATCCGTCACGAGCTTCTTCAGGTCCTCAGCGGCGCGCCGCTGCATCCGGGCGGGAATTTCTTCGGAGAAGAGTTCGAGGAGAAGATCGGGCATCGGAATGTTCTGTTCATGAATCGGGGGAAAGCGATCGGCCAACGGCTCAAGCCGCGGCGGCCCCTCCCCCTTCCGTCTTCAGCCAGGCGGCGCCGCAGGCCTTGGCGAGCTCGCGGACGCGCAGGATGTAGCTCTGGCGCTCGGTGACGGAGATGACGCCCCGGGCGTCGAGGAGGTTGAAGATGTGGCTCGCCTTGATCGCCTGGTCGTAGGCGGGCTGCGCCATGAGGTGGCGGCGCTCGTTGGAGCCGGGCTTGGGCTCGCCCTCCTCCAGGTACCTGCGGCAGGCGGCCTCCGCATCGCGGAAGTGGCGGAACAGCATCTCCGTGTCCGCGTACTCGAAGTTGTGCCGGGAATATTCCTCCTCGGCCTGCCTGAAGATGTCCCCGTAGGTGACCCTGTCCTCGCCCTCGAGCCCGTTGAAGTTGAGGTCGTAGATGGATTCGACGCCCTGGAGGTACATGGCGAGGCGCTCGAGCCCGTAGGTCAGCTCGCCCGCCACCGGCGCCACCTCGAAGCCCGCGACCTGCTGGAAATAGGTGAACTGCGACACCTCCATGCCGTCGCACCAGCACTCCCAGCCGAGGCCCCAGGCGCCCAGCGTCGGGCTCTCCCAGTCGTCCTCGACGAAGCGGATGTCGTGCACGGCCGTGTCGATGCCGATGGCCTCCAGGGACCTGATGTAGAGGTCCTGGATGTCCGGGGGATTGGGCTTCAGGATGACCTGGAACTGATAGTAGTGCTGGAGCCGGTTCGGGTTCTCGCCGTAGCGCCCGTCCTTCGGGCGGCGGGAGGGCTGCACGTAGGCCGCGCGCCAGGGCCTGGGGCCGAGCGCCCGCAGGGTCGTTGCCGGATGGAACGTGCCCGCCCCCATCTCCATGTCGTAGGGCTGGAGGATGACGCAGCCCCGCTCCGCCCAATAGCGCTGGAGCGTCAGGATGAGGCCCTGGAAGGACCGCGCAGGATTCATGTGCGCTTCGTCGCTCGTCATGTCGGCGTCCGGTCTTTGAGAAAGCAGGCCGAACCCTTGGGATGCGGGGCGGCGCAAGTCAAGCGCGGGATGGTTTTGCCTCTCCCGCTGTCGTTCCGGGGCGGCTCGCAGAGCCGAGCCCGGAACCCATAACCGCCATCATCTCAGAAACTGCGAAAGGTCCATCGTTCCTTTCTACAGCCGTGATGTTCATGGATTCCGGGCTCCGCTGCACGGCCCCGGAATGACAGTTGGCGTTCTACAGCCCCAGCCGCGCCCAGGCGGCCCGTTCCTCCAGGGCGCCGAGCATCGCCGCCGGGTCGGCGAGGGTCATCTCGCCCAGGGGGCGACGGCCGAGGACGCGGCCGAGGAGCGGCGGACGCGGCGGCTCCACGAGCCGCAGCTGCACCTCGTCGCCGAAGCGCTCGCGCAGGACGGTGCGGATGTCGCCGAGCCCGTCCGCGAGGCCGAGGCGGACCGCCTGGCCTCCCACCCAGAAGGCGCCGGAGAACAGGTCCGGGTCGGTTTCGTCGAGCTTCGCGCCGCGCCGCGAGCGCACGAGGTCCACGAAGACCTCGTGGATGTGCCGCTGCAGCTCCTTGAGGCGGGCCACGTCCTGGGGATCCTCGGGCTGGAAGGGATCGAGCATCGCCTTCTTCTCCCCCGCCGTGTAGACCCGCCGCTCGATGCCGAAGCGCTCGATCAGCCGGTCGAAGCCGAACCCGGCCGAGACGACGCCGATGGAGCCCAGGATCGAGGAGGGATCGGCGAAGATCTCGTCGGCCGCGCAGGCGATCATGTAGCCGCCGGAAGCCGCCGCGTCCTCCACGAAGGCGAAGACGGGGAGCTTCTTCTCCTCCGCGAGGGCGCGGACGCGCCTGAAGATGAGATGCGACTGGGCGGCCGAGCCCCCGGGAGAATTGATCACCAGGGCCACCGCCCGCGCCCCCTTCAGGGAGAAGGCCCGCTCCAGCACCGGCGCGAGGTGGGCGATGGAAAGCCCCGGACGCAGGGGCAGCATGGCACCGATGGCACCGGAGAGCCGCACCACCGCCACCAGGGGATGCCGGGCCCGGAACCGGGCGGGAACGAGGAACTGGAGGCGCTCGGGAAGACGCGCGATGAGGGAACCTTGTGTCATGGCGTTCATGTAGTGCGACGGAAACGTTGTTCCAGGTAATGGCCTGGAATGGCCAAGATGAACATTCCTTTAGGGAAATCGTTAGCTCTCGTTCAGTTAGGCTCCCTTAAAGATTAGGACCTAGAACAGCGTTCCCGATATTTCGTATCGGGCCTGCGCTAAGCCCGAGCAAGGAGATTCGCATGCGTCATTTGCTTTTCGGTCTCGCTGGCGCGGCCGCCTTGGGACTCACCGCCTTCACGGCCCAGCCGGCCTCCGCGCAACCCTTCTATTATGGCGGCCCGTTCGTCGAGACCGTGCAGTATTATGGACCGCCGCCCGGCTATTACCACCGCCGCTGGCATCGTCCGCCGCCCCGGTACTACTACGGCCGCCCGTGGCGCCCGGTGCGCTGCTGGACCCGGCCCGAGCGGGTCTGGAACGGCTGGCGCTGGGTGGTGCGGCCGGTCCGCATCTGCCGCTGAGCCACGCATACCCATAGGCAGAAAGGGGCGCCCCGGGCGCCCCTTTTCATGAATCACGCCAGGGGAGCAGGGCCTCGCCCCGGTGAATGGCCGCCGCCAGGGGCGTGAAGCCGCCGCCCGGACCGTGCAGGACCAGCGGCGGCAGAACCGCGAGGGGCGCCCGGCTGCCCTTGACGCCCGACAGGAGGAGCCGGATCGCCGGGCGCTCCCCGTCCGGATGAACGAAGCGGATCGAGAGACCGCCGAGCTTTCCCCCCACCGCGCCGAGACATTCCGCGAGCCGGTCCGCCCTGTGGACGAGGACGAGGCGCCCCTTCGGCTTCAGAAGGGCGATGCAGGCGGTAAGCCACGCTTGGAGCCCTCCCGCGGGAAGGGCGTGGGCGGCGCTGCGTCCGGGATCGGGCGAGAGGCGCGCCTTCCCCTCTTCCAGGAATGGAGGATTGGTGAGGACGAGGTCGGCGCTCCCGGGCACGAGCCCGGCGGCGCGGCGGGAGGCGCGGTCGAGCACGTCGGCCACTGCCACCGTGGCCTCGACTCCGTTGGCGATGCAATTGCGGCGGCACAGGTCGGCGAGGTCCGGGTCGCGCTCCACGAAGACGAGGCGGGCCTGCCTCTCCCTGACCGCCGTCATCAGCCCCACCGCGCCCGTGGAGGCGCCCACGTCCACGACCGTGTCGCCCGCCCGGACCGGGGCCGCGGCCGCGAGCAGCACCGCGTCCGTTCCGGCCCGGTGGCCCTTGGGCGGCTGATGGACAAGGACGCGCCCGCCGAGGAGCGAATCGGCCGCGGGCTCACTTTGCGGAGACTCACTCATGGCGCAGTTCGGCCCCGTGGCCCGCCTCGCGGATGAGGCGCCGCGCCTGGGCGGCGCGATCGTCCGGAACGAGAATTCGCCTGGGAAACGCGCCGATCATGCCCTCCAGGGCGCTCATGTGCGAATCCGCGACCAGAACCGGGATATTGGCGTTTTCCAACAGGGATTGTAGGAAGCCGATCAGAACGAGATCGCTGCTTCTGACGATTTCGATCATCGGCGCCGGGCTCCTCCTGCGGCAAGCGTCCATTGCTGCATGAGATCCGCCATGCCACGGTGCCCCGATATTCCTACCGGCCGGTCGGGCCGGCAACCCCGGGTTTGGAGCGTGGGAGTCGTCGTACCCTTCGAAGACAAGCATCCTGAGCGGAATGCGGGCATCGAGAAGCTCGTCTCCCTTGTGGCCGCCGACATGGAGCGGGTCAATGCGATGATCCTGTCGCGGACCGGCTCGGACGTCACCATGATCCCGGAGGTGGCGAATCACCTGATCTCCTCCGGCGGCAAGCGGCTGCGGCCCATGCTGACCCTCGCGACCGCGGGCCTCTCCGGCTACGAGGGCGACGGCCACGTGAAGCTCGCGGCGAGCGTCGAGTTCATGCACACGGCCACCCTCCTCCACGACGACGTGGTGGACGAGAGCGACATGCGCCGGGGCAAGATCGCCGCGCGGATCAAGTGGGGCAACGAGGCGAGCGTCCTGGTGGGCGACTTCCTGCTCGGCCAGGCCTTTCGCATGATGGTCGAGGTGGGCTCCCTGCGCGCCCTCGACATCCTCTCCGCCGCCGCCACGGTGATCGCCGAGGGCGAGGTGATGCAGCTCGCCGCCGCCAAGAACACCGAGACCACGGAGGACGAGTACCTCGCCGTGATCAGGGCGAAGACGGCGGAGCTCTTCGCCGCCGCCTGCGAGGTCGGCCCGGTGATCGCGAGCCGCCCCAAGGCCGAGCAGGCCGCCTGCCGCTCCTACGGCATGAATCTCGGCATCGCCTTCCAGCTCGTCGACGACGCGCTCGACTACGGCGGCAAGGCCGCGACGCTGGGCAAGAACGTCGGCGACGATTTCCGGGAGGGCAAGATCACCCTGCCGGTGGTGCTCTCCTTCCGGCGCGGGTCGGACGAGGAGCGCGCCTTCTGGCGGCGCGCCCTGGAGCAGGGCGAGACCGGCGACGCCGATCTGGAGCAGGCCGTCGCCATCATGCGCCGCCACCGGGCGCTGGAGGACACCATCGAGCGCGCCCGGCACTACGGCGCCATGGCCCGCGACGCGCTGGCCCTGTTCCCCAACGGGCCGATGAAGCAGGCGCTGCTCGAGGCCGTCGATTTCTGCATAGCCCGTGCGCATTGAGCGCCGTTCTTTTTATAGAACGAAACGATTGACAAGAAGGTCCGCCCTGGCGGATATTGATCCCGCTTCCGCCGGGCCGTCCGGTCCGTCGGAGCCGCGGTGATTTGAGACGAGCAGCTTGCGCCGCGTCATCAAACGCTAAAGCGCCACGAAGCGTCAGCGCCTCGTGGTCACGGGATCGATGTGCCATGACGCGCCTCTCCTTCATGCGAATGCACCCGCCGTGCCGGAGTCCTGCTCCGCCCGGCCTGTGTCGACGCCTCGCGGCCTGATCCCTCCCCTCATCACGCCCCGTCCGCCCGGCCCGCTCGCGCCGGCGACCGGACTTGCCTGGAAAGGACGAAACCCATGTTCGCCGTCACCCGACGCACGCTTCTCTCCGCCGCCCTCGTCGTCAGCGCCGCCTTCGCCACGACATTGCCCGCCGCCGCCGAGCAGACCATCAAGGTCGGCGTCATGTCCGGCGCCGAGGAAGAGGTCGCCCAGGTCGTGAAGAAGGTCGCGGCGACGAAGGGGCTCACGGTGCAGCTCGTGCCCTTCTCGGACTACGCCCTGGTCAACGAGGCCCTGGCCCGCGGCGACCTCGACGCCAACGCCTTCCAGCACAAGCCCTATCTGGACGCACAGATCGCCGCGCGCGGCTACAAGATCGTTCCCGTGGGCTTCACCTTCGTCCAGCCCATCGGCCTCTATTCCAAGAAGGTCAAGGCCGTGGCCGAGCTGCCCAAGGGCGCCAGGATCGGCATCCCCAACGATCCGAGCAACGGCGGCCGCGCCCTCAACCTCCTCGCCGCGCAGGGCCTGATCGGGCTGAAGGAGGGCAAGGGTCTCTCGCCGAGCCTCCTCGACATCGCCGAGAACCCGAAGGGAATCGTCATCTCCGAGCTCGATGCGGCGCAGCTGCCGCGCGCCCTGCCCGATCTCGATGCGGCGGTGATCAACACCGACCACGCGCTCAACGCCGGCCTCGACATCCGCAAGGACACGATCGCCGTGGAGGCGCGCGAGGGCAATCCTTACGCGAACTTCGTCGCCGCGCGGCAGGGCGAGGAGAACCGGCCGGAGATCAAGACCTTCGTGGCCGCCTACCAGTCGCCGGAGGTCGCCGCCTTCCTCGACACCCGCTTCAAGGGCGCCATCATTCCCGCCTGGTAAGCCCCGCAGACACGGCCGCCCCGGACGCCGGAGAAGCGACGATCATCTCAGGATCGTCGCCCTGACCCACCAGTCCGGGCGGCCGCTGCGGATCGCGGCTGCGGCCGCCTCCGCGGCGGGGCGGTCGCCGTAGAGGCCGAACACGGTCGCCCCCGAGCCCGACATGCGCGCGAGACGGCAGCCCGCCGTTGCGCGGATCCGCTCCAGCGCCTCGCCGACGAGGGGCTCGAGCCTCCGGGCGGGCGGCTCCAGGTCGTTGCGGGCCGCCTTGAGCGCATCCAGCAGAGCCGGTGCGGACATTCCCCCAAGCTCCGGATGGGCCGCTCCCTCCGCCGCCCGGCCCGACCGCAGGCCCAGTTCCCGGAACACCCTCGGCGTCTCGACCGGCACGCGCGGATTGACGAGGACCGCGTGAAGCCGCGGCAGGCGCACGGGAGGCCCCACGAATTCCCCCGCGCCGCGCATCATGCGCGCCCGAGGCTCCAGGCAGACGGGCACGTCCGCCCCCGTGAGCCGCGCGGCCTCGCGCAGGGCCGGGTCGGACAGGGGCAGGCCGTTCAGGCGGGCGAGAAGCCGCAGGGCCGCCGCCGCATCCGAGGAGCCGCCCCCGATCCCCGCCGCGACGGGCAGGCGCTTGACCAGATGGAACGTGCCGGTGCGCAGCCCCTCGACCCGCTCCGCCAGGAGCCGGGCGGCCTTCAGGACGAGATTGCCGTCCCCGCTCCCGGCAAGCGTCGCGGTGGGCCCCCTGACGGCGAGCCCGAGCGCGTCTCCGGGTTCGAGGCTCAGATCGTCCCCCGTTCCTGCGAAGGCGACGAGGCTTTCGAGCTCGTGATAGCCGTCGGCGCGGCGCCCCAGCACATGGAGTGTGAGGTTGATCTTGGCCGGGGCGCGGGTGGCGAGGGGACGAGGCATGTCCGGATCCATGCCCGAGAGCGGCGCTCATGGAAAGAGGCGCCGCACGGCGCCTCCTCCCGAATCCGATATCCGCCTCGCTTCTGTTCTTCGAGCGAGCTAACCGCCGTTCTCGCCTGCCGGTGCGGCGGGTGGGGCGCCTTCCGCAGCGGGGGCGGAGGGCGCGGGCGCGGGTTCCGACGCGGGCGGAGAAGAGGGCGTCGCGGAGGACACCTCGTCCAGCCCCTTGTCGATCTTCTGGAGGATCTTCACCAGATCCTCGTGCTCCGGATTGGAGTCCTTGGCGTGGTTCCACTGGAAACGCGCCTCGAGCCTGCGCCCGGTCTTCCAGTAGGCGTCGCCCAGATGGTCGTTGATCACCGGGTCGCCCGCCTTCAGCTCCACCGCCTTCTCGAGCTCGCGCACCGCGTCGTCGTAGCGGCCCATGCGGTAATAGGCCCAGCCGAGGGAGTCGATGATCATGCCGTCGCGCGGGGCGAGCTCCACGGCGCGGGTGAGCATCCTGAAGGCCTCGTCGATGTTCTCGTTCCGGTCGACCCAGGAATAGGCGAGATAGTTGAGCACCTGCGCCTTGCCCTGGGGCAGCGTGTCCGGCACCAGCTCCAGCGCCTTCTTCAGGTCCGCCTCCGCCTTGTCCCACTGCTTGGCGCGCTCGTAGGAGGTGCCGCGGTAGAAGAACAGGATCCAGTGGCCGCGCTCCGGCGTGCCGACGAGCTTGATGGCCTTGTCGTAGGTCTCGGCGGCCTCCGCGAACTGCTTGCGGGAGCGCTGCACGTTGCCGAGCGCCATCACCACCTCGACCTCGTTGGGATGCTTCTCCATGAGCGCCTTGAGATAGCTCTCCGCCTCGGCGCTGCGGCCCAGAAGCTCGTAGTTCTGGCCGATGGCGATGTCCGCGCTGACGCGCACGGGAGAGTCCTTCGGCACGCGGGAGAAGACGGCGTTCGCCTGGTCGTACTGCTTCAGCCGCTCGTAGACGTCGCCGAGGGTGACGAGGGCGAGCGCATGGTCGGGATCGAGATCGAGGCCGAGCCGCAGGTAGATGATCGCGGTCAGCTCGTCGCCCTGGCTGTTGCCGACGACGCCGAGGCCGTAGAGCAGCTCCGCGGCCCCCTCCTGGGCGGTGGTCACGGTCGGCCCGAGGGGCTTGCCCTCCTTCAGCGCCGCCATGGCCGCGCGCACGGCCGGATGGCGGGGCACCGTCTCGTCGAAGGTCCTGTAGAGTTCGAGCGCCTCGTCGCGCCGTCCGCGCTTGGCGAGGAAGCGGGCATAGGCGTCCACCACCTGGAGGGTGTTGCGCTCGCCCGAATAGGCCGCCTTGAAGCGCTTCTCCGCCTCGGCCGGGTTGCCGGTCACGTCGGCGATGAGGGCGGCGTGATATTCCCGGAACTGGTTGAAGGCGCGCTCGCTCTTGAGCTTGTCCACGGTCGCGAGGGCCTGCTTGCCGTCCTTCGCGCCCGCATAGGCCCAGGCGGTGAGGAGCGTCGCGGTCAGGTCGGCCGGGCGGCCGCGCACGGTGAGCTTGGCGCGCGCATCCGAATACTTCTTCGTCCTGAGCGCCTGCACCGCGAGGGCGAAGCGCGCGAGATTGTTCGAGCCGTCGCGGGAGGACAGGCGCTCCGCCGCGCGATAGGCCTCGTTCATCGAGCCGTTCGCCAGGAAGGCGACGAAGGCGCGCTCCAGGAGATCCTGGTTGCGCGGGTCCTCCTGGATCGCCTCGCGGAAGAAGATCGTGGCCGCGGTGGTGTCGTGGGCCGCGCCGGCGACGTAGGCCGCCAGGAAATTGCCTTCGAGGCTCTGGGCCGGCTGCAACGCCTCGCTCGGATCGGGATTGGCGGCCAGGGCTGGCGCCGCCAGGAAGCCGAATGCCGCAAACACAAGCGCAGGCAGGCCTTTGCGGGCCGGGAACATGTCAACGGTTGGCACTCAGTGCTGCTCCAATCATCGCGCATCCGGGGAGGAGATCCCAGGACAGATGTGCGCCAAATCAGGCCGGAGAATGGCGTCTCGCCGCGCCTGCGGCAAGGGGAACATTGCCGCTGGCGAAGGTAAATGTCTCGTGAAGCAGAGACTTATCGCCGCCGGATCGCGCTCCGTCATTCCGGGACGCGCCTACGGGCGCGGGCCCGGAACCCATGACCGCGACATTGAAGGAGAGAGCGCGGCGGCTGCCGCAGCTTCCCATTCCGATCCGTCGACGTTCATGGGTTCCCCCTCGCATGGTCCGTCCCGGAGCGACGGAAAACGCTTTGCAGGGCGTCCGCCTCACATGTTCACGTAGTTCGGCCCGCCGCCGCCCTCGGGAGTGACCCAGTTGATGTTCTGGTTCGGATCCTTGATGTCGCAGGTCTTGCAGTGGACGCAGTTCTGCGCGTTGATCTGGTAGCGCAGGCCGCCTTCGCCCTCGACCCATTCGTAGACGCCCGCCGGGCAGTAGCGCTGCGAGGGGCCGCCGTAGACGTCGTGCTCGGACGCCTTCTGCAGGCCCATGTCCCTGACCTGCAGATGGACCGGCTGGTCCTCCTCGTGGTTGGTGTTCGACAGGAACACCGAGGAGAGCCTGTCGAAGGTGAGCACCCCGTCCGGCTTCGGATACCTGATCGGCTTCACCTGGGAGAGCGGCAGCAGGCATTCGTGGTCCGGCTTGCCGTGCTTCATGGTGCCGAAGGGCGACCAGCCGAACAGCTCCGTCATCCACATGTCGAGACCGCCGAGCGCCACGCCCGCCGCCGTGCCGTAGCGCGACCAGAGCGGCTTCACGTTGCGCACGCGCTTGAGGTCGTACCCGATCGGCGAGGAGCGCCAGGCCTCCTCGTAGGAGGCCACCTCGTCGTGGGCGCGGCCGGCCTGCAGGGCCTCGAAGACGTGGTCGGCGCAGAGCATGCCCGAGAGGATCGCGTTGTGGCTGCCCTTGATGCGCGGCACGTTCACGAAGCCCGCCGAATCGCCCACCAGGCAGCCGCCGGGGAAGGACAGGCGCGGCACCGACTGCCAGCCGCCCTCCATGATGGCGCGCGCGCCGTAGCCGATGCGCTTCGCGCCCTCGAACACGTCGCGCACCATCGGGTGCGTCTTGAATCGCTGGAACTCGTCGAAGGGCGAAAGGGTCGGATTCTTGTAGTTGAGGTGCACCACGAAGCCGACGGACACGAGGTTGTCGTCGAAATGGTAGAGCCAGGAGCCGCCGCCCGCGTTGTTGGGCAGCGGCCAGCCCATGGAGTGGCGCACGAGGCCCGGCCGGAAGTTCTCCGGCCGCACCTGCCAGAGCTCCTTGATGCCGATGCCGTACTTCTGGTGATCGCGTCCCTGGTTGAGGCGGAAGCGGTCGATCATCTGCTTGGTGAGGGAGCCGCGCGCCCCTTCCGCGAAGATGGTGTACCTGGCGCGCAGCTCCATGCCGCGCGTGAAGTTGGCATTGGGCCGGCCGTCCCGGCCGATGCCCATGTCGCCGGTGGCGACGCCCACCACCTTGCCGTCCTCGATCAGGACCTCCGCCGCGGGGAAGCCCGGATAGATCTCGACGCCGAGCTCCTCCGCCTTGCGGCCGAGATAGCGGGCGACGTTGCCGAGCGAGCCGACGAAGTTGCCGTGGTTGTTCATGAGCCTGGGCATGAACAGGTTGGGAAGGCGGATGCCGCCCGCATGGCCCAGATACAGGAATTCGTCGGCGGTCACCTGCGTCCGGAGCGGACGGTCCGGATCCGTGCGCCATTCGGGCAGGAGGGCGTCGAGGCCGATCGGGTCGATCACCGCGCCGGAGAGGATGTGGGCGCCCACCTCGGAGCCCTTCTCCACCACCACCACGGACACCTCGGCGCCCCGTTCCGCAGCGTCCTGCTTCAAGCGGATGGCGGCGGCCAGGCCCGCAGGGCCGGCGCCGACGACGACGACGTCGAACTCCATCGATTCACGGGCTGGCAGCTCGGCCATGGATCTCCTCCTGATGCGCGGTGTCCCCGATAGATAGTTTACATATGAACCATCTATGGAGTTTCTCAACCTCTTCGTTATGAAGGTCTCCTACCTCCGATGCGCCGCCGCTGGAAGGTGCCGCGTGCAGCGGCCCCCAATCTTCGGGAAGGAGGGGGAGGGGCAAGCGCCCTGCGCCGGCGGACCGGGCGGCAGGAATCGGGTTGCGGGCGCGGCCGGGCGGTTCATGATGGCGGCATCCCGGTCCCGAGGACCGGGACCGCAGCCGGGACGGGAGCAGCGACCATGACGGCAAGCGCCTTCACGATCTTCGAGACGGCCATCGGCCCCTGCGGGCTGGCATGGAACGGGAGAGGCATCGCGGGCTTCCAGCTGCCGGAGGGAGACGCGGCCGGGACCCGCGCCCGCCTGGCCCGCCGGTTTCCCGGGGCGGCGGAGGCCCCTCCCCCGCCGACGCTCCGGAGCGTCGTCGCCGATGCCGTCGCCCTTCTCGAAGGCGAGGCCCGGGACTTCTCCGGCGCCGTGCTCGACATGGAGGGGGTGCCGGACCTCCACCGCCACGTCTACGAGATCGCCCGCACGATCCCGCCCGGCCGGGTCATGACCTACGGCGAGATCGCCGCGAGGCTCCGGGTCGGCAATCCGCGGCTCATCGGCCAGGCCCTCGGGCGCAACCCCTTCCCCGTCATCGTGCCGTGCCACCGGGTGGTGGCGGCGGGCGGGAAGCTCGGCGGCTTCTCGGCGAACGGCGGCGCCGGAACCAAGCGCCGCCTCCTCGCCATCGAGGGCGCGCGGCGGGACGAAAGCCCCACCCTGTTCGACCTGACGGCCTGACCGAAGGGCCGCCGCCTTCCGGCGGCCCGAGTTGTCCGCGCCTTCCCGGATGCTTACATAGGCTCCATGGCGGACATGCCCCCCGATCGCGAAGCCCTGCAGGCGCTCCTCGACTTCCATGTCGAGGCGGGGGTGGATCTTGCCCTGGACGAGGCCCCGCACGACCGCTTCGCGGAGGCGGCCTCGCCCCCGCCCCAGGAGCGTCCGTCCGATGCCCGCGCCCCCGCCCAGCGGCAGAGCGGCACTCCCGCGCCGCCGCCCGCCACGCCCGCCCGTCCCCTGCCCATGGCGGCCGCGGGGACGCCGGAGGACGCCGCCCATCTCGCCCGCGAGCTCGCGCGCCACGCGCAGTCCCTGGAGGAGCTGGAAGGCCTGCTCGCCGGCTTCGAGGGCTGCGCGCTGAAGTTCAGCGCCAAGAACCTCGCCTTCGCCGACGGCAACCCGCAGGGCCGCGTGATGCTGGTGGGCGAAGCACCGGGAGCCGACGAGGACCGGATCGGCAAGCCGTTCATGGGCCGCTCGGGCCAGCTCCTCGACCGGATGCTCGCCGCCATCGGTCTCGACCGCACGCAGGTCTATGTCGCGAACATCGTGCCCTGGCGCCCGCCGGGCAACCGCACGCCGACCCCGCAGGAGGTGGCGATCTGCAAGCCCTTCATCGCGCGGCAGATCGAGCTTGCGGCGCCGGAATTCCTCCTCTGCCTCGGCGGACCGGCGGCCCAGAACCTCCTCGACGTCAAGGACGGCATCCTGCGGACCCGCGGCCGCTGGTTCACCTACAGGACCGAGGAAGGCCGCGAGATCAGGGCCCTGCCGACCCTGCACCCGGCCTATCTGCTGCGCCAGCCGCTCCAGAAGCGGCTCGGATGGCGGGATTTCCAGGCCCTGCGCCGGGCGCTCGACGGGCGGGAGTAGGGGAACGGCCACGCTCTTGCGGAACCGGTCCGCGCACTCCAGCTTTATCGCTTCACCGGGGCGGCTGACGCCTCACGAGGGCGGATCATGCGCTGGGAAGATTTTCGAACCTCATCCAATGTGGAAGACCGCCGCGGGATTCCCGGAGGCGCGGGAGGCCTGGGGATCGGCACGATCGTGGTGCTCGGCCTCATCGGCTGGGCGCTCGGCATCGACCCGCGCCTGCTCATCGGCGGTGCCGAGATGATCGCCAACCAGGGCGGCTACCAGCAGCAGCAGGGCCGGCAGGGCACGCCCCAGGACGAGATGGGCCGCTTCGCGGCGGCGATCCTCGGCAACACGGAGGACGTGTGGGGGGCGGTCCTGCCCCAGCAGGCGAACCGGCCGTACAAGCCGCCGAAGCTCGTGCTCTTCTCCGGCGCGACGCGTTCCGGCTGCGGCGCCGCCCAATCCGCCATGGGGCCGTTCTACTGCCCCCTGGACCAGACCGTCTATATCGACCTCTCCTTCTTCCAGGAGATGCAGCAGCGCTTCCGCGCGGGCGGCGACTTCGCCTATGCCTACGTGATCGCCCACGAGGTCGGCCACCACGTGGAGAACCAGCTCGACATCCTGCCCCGCGTCCAGGCGCGCCAGCAGGAGGTGGGAACGGCCGAGCGCAACCAGCTCTCCGTCCGCGTCGAGCTGATGGCCGACTGCCTCGCCGGCGTCTGGGCGCACCACTCGCAGCAGCGCTGGCAGTCCCTGGAGCAGGGCGACGTGGAGGAGGCGATCGCGGCGGCGGAGGCCATCGGCGACGACCGCCTGCAGAAGCAGAGCCAGGGCCGCGTGGTGCCCGACAGCTTCACCCACGGCTCCTCGGAGCAGCGGGTGCGCTGGCTGATGACAGGCCTCAAGACCGGCAAGATCCAGGCCTGCGATACCTTCCGGGCGAGCCGGCTCTAGGAACGCGCCTTTTCGCTTCCGCCGGAGCCGGATGCTTTCGGCATAAATTCGCCCCCCGCGGATCACGGGTTTCACGGAAAGCGCCGCCACACCCTCTCCCCGCAAGGGGGAGGGAAGGTGCGCCCCTCGTTCCTCCATCGCCTGACTTCCGCTGGATTGCGTCGCGCAGGAGCGGTAGACCGGACCGAACGCGAGACGCTTCCCATGCCCGGCATCGACGAGACGCTTCCCTTCGTTCCCCTGTCCATCGCGGTCCTGACCGTCTCGGACACCCGCTCGCCCGCCGACGACAGGTCGGGCGACACCCTCGTCGAGCGCCTCACCCGGGCCGGGCACCGGCTGGCCGACCGGGCCATCGTGCCGGACGACGTGGACGCGATCCGCGCGAAGGTGCGGGGCTGGGCGGACGATCCTGCGGTCGATGCCGTCATCACCACCGGCGGCACCGGCTTCACGGGCCGGGACGTGACGCCGGAGGCCATCGAGCCGCTCTTCGACAAGCGCATGGACGGATTCTCGGCGGTCTTCCACCGCATCAGCTTCGACAAGATCGGCACCTCGACGATCCAGTCCCGCGCCACGGCGGGGCTTGTCGGCACGACCTTCGTGTTCGTGCTGCCGGGCTCCCCCGGCGCGTGCAGGGACGCGTGGGACGGCATCCTCTCGTCCCAGCTCGACTACCGCCATCGCCCCTGCAACTTCGTCGAGATCATGCCGCGCCTCGACGAGCACCTGAAACGGGGCAGGCCGAAGGCCTGACCGCCCCTCACCCGAAGGCCGGATCGCGGGCGACGGCGGCCGCGATCCGCACGGGCCGGCCGGGGCGCTGCCCTTCCAGCAGGACCCGCCTGTGGACGAGGTCGCCCGCCCGCACCTCGCCCCGGCGAGCAAGCCCGCGCACGAGGTCGCGAAGACCCGGCAGGATTCCCGGATGCCGGCGGCGCAGGCGCCCGAGCCGGCCCGCCCGCGGGCCGAGCGCCACGAACCGTTCGAGAACCCGGATCCATCCCTCCTCCGGCACGTCCCCGTCGTCGAGGCACAGGAGCCATTCGTGGCGCGCGACCCGCGCCCCCTCCCGCCAGGAAGCGCCATGCCCGGCGATCAGGGTCGCCCCGGCGGCGTCCGCCACCCGCTCGACGGCGCGGTCCGGGCTCTCCGACAGCACGACGGCATCGCCCACCAGGCCCGCCGCAACGGCGGGAACGAGGGCGCTCAGGGTGACGGCCAGGGCCTCGGGGCCCCGCCGCGCGCGGACGAGAACCGTGATCATGCGGGCACCCTATCCCCCTTCGCGGCCGGAGTCGCCACGAAGATGACTTGATCTCGTTCCATTTTTGTTCTTTGTTCCTAAAACGTTCTCATCGCCGGATTCGCTCGAGGCTGCCATGACCATCCGCTTCAGGGAAACACCCCGCGATCCCGTCCTGTCCCGGCCGGTCTCCCGCTCCCCCATCGAGGCCGCGGAAGCCGCACGGCGCCGGATGGAGGACCCGGCCTACCGGGTCGAGGGCGAGCGGCGGCGCGGGCGCGGCTCCGTGTCGAACCCGACGGGACGCTACGAGCCCGCCCGGCGCGAGGCCTTCGACGACGGCTGGGACCTCGAGGAGGAGCTTCCCCCGCTGCCGACCGAGGTGATCGTCGAGAAGCCGCGCACGATCATCACGCGAAACGATTCGCCCGACATCGGCTACGACCGCTCCATCAATCCCTATCGCGGCTGCGAGCACGGCTGCGCCTATTGCTTCGCGCGGCCGACCCACGCCTACCAGGGCCTGTCCTCCGGGCTCGACTTCGAGACCAAGATCTTCGCGAAGCCCGGTGCGCCGGACCTTCTGGAGAAGGAGCTGCGCGCCCCCTCCTACGAGCCGAAGGTGATCGCGCTCGGCTCGAACACCGATCCCTATCAGCCGGTGGAGCGCCGCTTCCGCATCACCCGCGGCATCCTGGAGGTGCTGGACCGGGCGAACCATCCGGTGGGGATCGTCACGAAGTCCGCCCTCGTGACCCGCGACATCGACATCCTGGCCCGCATGGCCGACCGGCAACTCGCCAAGGTGGCGATCTCGATCACGACCCTCGACCCGAAGCTCGCCCGCCGGATGGAGCCCCGCGCCGCCTCCCCCGCCAAGCGGCTGGAGACGGTGCGCAGGCTCTCGGAGGCGGGCATTCCGGTCGCCGTGCTGGTGGCGCCGATCATCCCGGCGATCAACGACCACGAGATCGAGGCGATCCTGAAGGCGGCGCACATGGCGGGCGCGCAGGAGGCGGGCTACGTGCTGCTGCGCCTGCCGCACGACCTCAAGGACCTCATGCGCGACTGGCTGGTGGAGCACTACCCGGACAAGCTCAACCACGTGTTCTCGCTCCTGCAGGAGGCGCGCGGCGGCAAGGACTACGACGCCCGGTGGGGCACGCGCCAGACCGGCATCGGCCCCTATGCCTGGATGATCGGCCGCCGGTTCGAGACCGCCGCCGAGCGGCTCGGCCTCAACAAGCGCGTCTGGAAGCTGCGCACGGACCTGTTCACCCCGCCGGCGAAGGATACGGGGCAGCTGTCGTTGTTCTGAAAGCAGCGCAGGCCTTCGGAAGGCATGGCACCGCAAGCAAGCGCAACGCGACATTCGACAGACTGTCAAAGAAACGACGTTCCCGCTTTGATGCCGTCATGACCGCAGCGATTCGCACATCCGAAGGTAAGGGCCTCGGCCTCGACCGCGAGCTTTCCGCCCGCGCCGCCGGCTTCCGCTGCATCGCGGGGCTCGACGAGGTGGGGCGCGGGCCGCTGGCGGGGCCCGTGGTCGCGGCGGCGGTGGTGCTCGATCTGGAGAACGTCCCGTCCGGACTCGCCGATTCGAAGGCGCTGACGGCGCAGAAGCGCGAGGCCCTCTTCGCCGAGATCCTCGCAACCGCGCAGGTGGGCGTCGCGTCAGTGTCGCACGCGGAGATCGACGCCATCAACATCCGCAGGGCCTCGCTCCAGGCCATGTGCCGGGCGCTCGCGGCGCTGCCCTGCACGCCCGACATGGCCCTCGTCGACGGCAACGACCCGCCCGACCTGCCCTGCTCCGTGGAGGCCATCGTGAAGGGCGATTCGCGGATCGCCTCCATCGCCGCCGCCTCCATCGTCGCCAAGGTGATCCGCGACAGGCTGATGGCCCGGCTCCACGGCAGCTACCCGGCCTACGGATTCGCGACGAACGCCGGCTACAGCACGAAGACGCATCTTTCGGTGCTCGCGAGCGAGGGCCCCTGCCCGTTCCACCGGATGAGTTTCGCGCCCCTGCGCCAAGGGTTACTCGACCTGTAACCGACCTTAATCGCCGTTAACGAAAAAACCCAATGAATTCAATACGTAGGCAGAAATTGCCGACCTGAAACGGGACGCCTTTTTTCGCGCTTGGAAACTTCGTCTTTACCCTGACGCCTCATGATCCGGATTGTCAGTTGCGTAACCGGTGATCACCCATGGGTACCTCGCGTACCGGGGCTGCCGGCGCCGCCACCCGGATTGATGTCTCGCGTACCGGGCGGCCTGCGCCGGCGCCTCGGATGGGGCGCAAAGCCTCCCTTTCCGTCCTGCCGACTCTTCCCATCGACCAGATCCTCGTCGGCGACTGCATCGCCAGCCTGGAGAAGCTCCCGCCCGAGAGCGTGGACGTGGTCTTCGCGGACCCGCCCTACAACCTGCAGCTCGAACAGGCGCTGACGCGTCCGGACCAGAGCCGCGTCGACGCGGTCGACGACGACTGGGACAAGTTCGCGAGCTTTTCCGAGTACGACGCCTTCACCCGCGCCTGGCTCGCCGGCGTGCGCCGCGTCATGAAGAAGAACGCGACGATCTGGGTGATCGGCTCCTACCACAACATCTTCCGGGTCGGCACCGCCCTGCAGGACCTGGATTTCTGGCTCCTCAACGACATCGTCTGGCGCAAGGCCAACCCGATGCCGAACTTCAAGGGCCGCCGCTTCACCAACGCGCACGAGACCATGATCTGGGCCTCCAAGAGCGCGGAGGCGAAGAGCTACACCTTCCATTACGACGCGCTGAAGGCCGGCAACGAGGACGTCCAGATGCGCTCGGACTGGTTCATCCCCCTCTGCACCGGCGAGGAGCGCCTCAAGGATGCGCGGGGCCGCAAGGTGCACCCGACCCAGAAGCCGGAGGCCCTGCTCGCCCGCGTGCTGCTCTCCTCCTCCAATCCCGGCGACGTGGTGCTCGACCCGTTCTTCGGCACCGGCACCACCGGCGCCGTGGCGAAGAAGCTCGGCCGCCACTTCATCGGCCTCGAGCGCGACCCGGTCTACGCGCAGGCGGCCCGGGCGCGAATCGACGCCGTCGAGCCCCTCTCCGACGTGGCCTTCGCCGCGCCGCCGGAGAAGCGCGCGGAGGCGCGGGTGCCGTTCCTCGCCCTGATCGAGGGCGGCTACGTGAAGGCCGGCGAGATTCTCGTGGACGAGCGCCGCCGCTACCGGGCGACGGTGCGCGCCGACGGCACCCTGGCGCTCGGCGCCATCGTGGGCTCGATCCACAAGATCGGCGCCCTCGTCCAGGGCCTGCCGGCCTGCAACGGCTGGACCTTCTGGAACGTGGAGCGCAACGGCGCGCTCGTCTCCATCGACGCGTTCCGCGCGAAGATCCGCGCCGAGCTGGCGGCGTAGCCGTTTCGCCCGACATCGGGACCGGATAGGATCCCCGGCCCCCGCCGGGGATTTTCATTTCAGAAGGCGCACCGATGAAGATCGCGGTCATCTCCGACATCCACGGCAACCTGCCCGCCCTCGAGGCCGTCCTCGCGGACCTGGAGAAGCGCCGCCCGGACCGGGTCGTCAATCTCGGCGACTGCGTTTCCGGCCCGCTCTGGCCGCGGGAAACCATGGAGCTCCTCGAAGGGCTCGACGCGATCACGATCCGCGGCAACCACGAGCGGCAGGTGGCATGCCTCGACGTGAGCGAGATGGGGCCGTCGGACTCCTTCGCCTACGAGAACCTCGCGCCCCGCCAGATCGAGCGGCTGCGCGACCTCCCCGCCACCGCCCTCGCCGCTCCGGGGCTTCTCGCCTGCCACGGCACGCCGCACGACGACAACACCTTCCTCATCGACGCGATCGAGTCGGGGCGCCTCGTCCGCGGACGCACGCACGACATCGAAAGGGCCCTGGGAGACGTCCCGGCGAGGATCGTCCTGTGCGGGCACAGCCACCGCCCGGACCTCGTGCGCCTGACGGGCGGCACCCTCGTCGTCAATCCGGGCAGCGTGGGCTGCCCGGCCGTGGAGGTCTCGAACGATCCTCCCATCGTGTCCGAATCCGGCACGCCGCACGCGCGCTACGCGGTGCTCGACCTGCTGCCGGACGGCGAAACCGACGTGCACTTCGTCGCCGTCTCCTACGACCACGGAAAGGCCGCGGCCCGCGCCGAGCGGAACGGGCGCCCCGAATGGGCCTTCGCCCTGCGGACGGGGCGGATGCCTTCGGCCGCTTGAGCGGAGGGGGGCGGCCCTCTTCACGGATGAAGACGGCCCACACGATCCTGGGGGACCGATCCCGGCCCCGCGATATCCGATGCTGGCGGACGAACGCGCCACCGGAGATGCGCCCCTAAAGCGGGTTGCGTTCCCATGGAATCGCACTCCGCTCCGAAGCTCTTGGTTTGCCGCATTTTCGGACGGACCCGGAGGGCCGCGTCAGCGAAAACCGGTTCCCACTTCTCCTGAAAATGCTCTATGCCGCCGCGCCAGAACGGCTTTAATCTCGTCTCATGGATACTGCTTCTCTCGACCCATCCCGGCACGCCCGGGCGGAACCGTCCTGGGACGACCTCAGGATCTTCCTGGCTGTGGTGGCTCATGGATCGATGAACGGCGCCGGGCGGGCGCTCGGGCAGAGCCAGCCCACCATCGCCCGCCGGGTCCGCGCCCTCGAGGAATGCCTCGGTGTGGACCTGTTCCAGCGCGGCCCCAACAGCCTCGTCCTCACCGAGGCCGGGCGGGCGGTGCTGGAGGCGGCCTCGCCCATGGCCGAAGCGGCGCGCGCCGTGCCGAAGCTCGCCGCCGCCTACCGTCCCGATCCGGCCGCCCCGGTGCGCCTCACCGCCACCATGTCGGTGACCATGTTCCTGTCGCACCACGCGGCGAGCCTCGCGCAGGCCACGGCTCCGGCGGAGATCGCCTACATTCCCATGCGCCGCAAGGCGGACCTCGCCGCGGCGGAGGCCGACATCGCCCTGCGCATGCGCCGGATGCCCGAGGAGGAGGACCTGATCGTCCGCCGGATCGGGCGCATCGCCTTCGCGATCTATGCCCGCACTCCCGACGTCTCCGCCGTGATCGTGCCGCCGGAGGACCCGAACCTGTCCCGGCAGGCCGCCTTCATCGTCCGCTATGCCGCCGGCCGTCCCATTGCGGCGCGGATCGGCGACGTGCCGATCCGCTACCAGGCCGCGAAGGCGGGCCTCGGCGCCGCCGTCCTGCCCTGCTGGCTGGGCGACGCCGATCCCGATCTCGTGCGGGTGGCGGACCCGACGGAGGAGATGGTCGAGGACATCTTCCTCGTCACCCACAGGCGGGGGCGCAACCGCGAGAGCGTCGCCAGGGTCTCGGCGGCCCTGGTCGACCTCTTCAGGCGCGAGCGCCACGCCCTCGCCGGAACCCGTCAGGACGCCTGAGGCCCTCGTCCCGGGCGTCCCTTGCGCGTTCCGTCCTTCTCTCCCTTGCCGAGGGGCGCGGCCCCGCCGAGGGCATGGGCGATCACCTTCTTCATGACGCCCGGCAGGGCCTCTCCGGAAAGCGCGCGGCGCGGCGTCCAGCGCATGTCGTCCGGCGCCGGCGTGTCCCGCGGGACCTTCGCGAAGAGCACGGTCAGCTCGAGGGGGAAGTGCGTGAACACGTGGCGCACCGTCCCCGGCAGGCGCTGCCACCGGGCCTCGATGGGCGCGTCCAGCACGGCCCGGGCGGGCTCGTATCCGGGCTCCCACGGGCTCGTGGGCGTCTCCGCCATGCCGCCCAGGAGACCCTGCGCCGGGCGGGTGCGCAGGAGGATGCTGTCGTCGGCGCGCAGCACCACGAAGGCGGCCCCGCGCCGGAGCTGTCCGGCCTCCCTCCTGAGCTTCTTCGGATAGGCCTCCTGCAGCCCCTCGGCGCGCGCCTTGCAGGGAACCATCCAGGGACAGAGGGCGCAGGCCGGGCGCTTCGGCGTGCAGATCGTGGCCCCCAGGTCCATGAGCGCCTGCGCGAAGTCCCCCGGCCGGCCGTCCGGGACGAGATCGAGGGTGAGGGTCCGGATCAGGGGCCTGGCCTTCGGCAGGGGCTCCTCGACGGAAAAGAGCCGGGAGACGACCCGCTCCACGTTGCCGTCCACCGCCGCGGCCCGCCGGCCGAAGGCGATGGCGGCGACCGCCGCCGCCGTGTAGGCGCCGATGCCCGGAAGCTTCAGGAGTTCGTCCTCGGTTTCGGGAAAACGGCCCCCGTGCCGCTCGACCACCGCCTTCGCGCAGGCATGGAGGTTGCGGGCGCGGGAGTAGTAGCCGAGCCCGGCCCAGGCCTGCATGACCGAATCGGCAGGCGCCTCCGCCAGGGCCGCGACGCTGGGAAAGCGCTTCAGGAACGCCTCGTAGAACGGCCTGACCGCCGTGACGGTGGTCTGCTGAAGCATGATCTCGGACAGCCACACCCGGTAGGGATCGGCCGCCTCTCCCGCACCGGCGCGCCACGGCAGGTCGCGCCGGTGCCGGTCGTACCAGGCGAGCAGGTCGGCAGGATCGGGCTTGGTGACGCGCGCGGCGGACGTTAACATGTGGCGTGGAATAACCGTCCTGACGGAATATTCCAACGCGCCTTTCGGATCGAAATCAACATGCGCCAGACGCGGCCCAGGCCCCGCCCCCTTGCCGAATTCCTCGACACGTGTCTCGGCCCGAGCCTCGCGGCGCAGGGCTTCGCCACTTCGGACGTGATCGTCGCCTGGCCCGAGATCGTCGGGGAGCGCCTGGCAGGCTTCTCGCAGCCGCTGAGGATCGAGTGGAAGCGCAGGGGCCCCCATGCGGACCCGGAGGCCCGCCCCGAACCGGCCACCCTGGTCGTGCGGGTGGAGAGCGCCTTCGCCCTGGAGATGCAGCATCTCGCCCCCGTCGTCATCGACCGGGTCAACACCTATTACGGCTGGCGCTGCATCGGAAAGCTCGTGCTCAAGCAGGGCCCCGTCCGGCGGACCGAGAAGGCCCGCCCGGTCCCGCGTCCCCTCACGGAGGCGGACCGGAAGCGGCTCAGCGCCGCGGTCGGCCCCATCGAGGACGAAACCCTGAAGGCGGCGCTCGACCGCCTCGGGCAGGCCATCGTCGGCTCGCGCACGAAAGCGTGACGGCCCGGACGCTTGCCAGAGGCCGCGTCTCACTCTACCGCAGGACGAAAATTCTCACGGAGCCTTTGCAGATGATCACCCGGCGTCAAACGCTTCAGCTTCTCGGCACCGCGGCGGCCGCGGCCTTCCTGGCGACGAGCCTGCCGGCCTTCGCGCAGAACGTCTCGGTCCAGGATCTCGCTGTGCAGGGTCCCCTCGGGGACGTCGCCCTCGGCCCGGCCGACGCGAAGGTCACGATCGTCGAATACGCCTCCCTGACCTGCTCCCACTGCGGGCATTTCCACAAGGAGACCTGGCCGGAGCTGAAGAAGCGCTACGTGGACACGGGCAAGGTGCGCTTCATCCTGCGCGAGTTCCCCCTCGACCCCCTCGCCACCGCCGGCTTCATGCTCGCCCGCTGCGACGGCAACGACAAGTACTACCCGATCACCGACCTGCTCTTCGAGCAGCAGAAGAACTGGGCCTTCGTGGACAAGCCCCTCGACGCCCTGCGGCAGATCATGAGGCAGGCCGGTTTTTCACAGGAGAAATTCGACGCTTGCTTGCGGGACCAGAAACTATATGACGCGGTAAACGCGGTGAAGAACCGGGCCATCGAGCAGTTCAAGGTGGACTCGACCCCGACCTTCTTCATCAATGGCCAGCGCCACCCGGGAAGCATGTCGATCGATGAGCTTGAGAAGATCATCAAGCCCTTGCTGGGAGCCTAAGCTCTCTGACCCCGCCCCCGCCGGGCGGGGCGGAAAGGCGCGTCGATGAAGCTGACGCGCCTTCGCATCGCCGGGTTCAAGACCTTCGTCGAGCCGACCGATTTCCTGATCGAGCCGGGCCTCACCGGCGTGGTCGGCCCGAACGGCTGCGGCAAGTCCAACCTGGTCGAGGCCCTGCGCTGGGTGATGGGAGAGAATTCCCACAAGAACATGCGCGCCTCGGGCATGGACGACGTCATCTTCTCCGGCTCGGGCAGCCGGCCGGCGCGCAACACCGCCGAGGTGATGCTCACCATCGACAACAGCGAGCGCACGGCCCCGGCCGCCTTCAACGACGCCGATCTTCTCGAAATCTCGCGCAAGATCGAGCGCGAGGAGGGCTCCACCTACCGGATCAACGGCAAAGAGGTGCGCGCCCGCGACGTGCAGATCCTCTTCGCGGACGCCGCCACCGGCGCCCGCTCCCCCGCCCTGGTGCGGCAGGGGCAGATCAGCGAGATCATCTCCGCCAAGCCCCAGGCCCGCCGCCGCATCCTCGAGGACGCGGCCGGCATCGCCGGGCTCCACGCCCGCCGCCACGAGGCGGAGCTGCGGCTGAAGGCGGCGGAGGACAACCTCCTGCGCGTCGAGGACGTGATCCGGGAGCTGGAGACGCAGGTCGACAGCCTCAAGCGCCAGGGCCGCCAGGCCTCCCGCTACAAGAATCTCTCCGCCGAGATCCGCCGCCTCGAGGCCCTGCTCTATGCGATCGGCTTCGCCGAGGCCCGCGAGCAGGCGGCGAGCGCCGAGAGGCAGGCGGCCGAGGACCTCAAGGCGGTCGCCGACCGCACGGAGGAGCAGACGAAGGCCGCCACGGCCCAGGCGGTCGCGGCCCATGCCATCCCGCCCCTGCGCGAGGCGGAGGCCAAGGCGGCCGCGGCCCTGCAGCGCCTGACCCATGCCCGCAGCGAGCTCGAATCCGAGGAGCGGCGCTCCAAGGAGCGCGTGACGGAGCTCGAGCGCCACATTGGCGACATCCACCGGGACCTCGCCCGCGAGACCGCCCAGCGGGGCGATGCGGAGGCGACCATCGCGCGGCTGCGCGAGGAGGAGGCCGAGATCGCCCTGACCACGGACGGCGCGGACGACGCCCGCACCGCCAGCGAGGAACGCCTCCAGGCCGCCGAGGCGGCGCTCGCCGAGGCGGAGGCGGCGCTCGGCGCCCTCCAGGCCCAGACCTCGGACCTCAACGCCCGCCGGGCGGCCCTGGAGCGGACGATCCGCGAGGAGATGGAACGGGCGGCCCGATTCGCCGCCGAGAAGGAGCGCATCGAGCGGGACATCGCCGCCCTCGCCGCGCCTCCGGAGGACGGCCCGTCCGTGGACGACCTGCGCGAGGAGGCCGCCCTCGCCGAGGAAGCGGCCCAGAACGCGGAGGAGGCGGTGATCGTCGCCCGCGAGGCCCTGGCCGCCGCCCGGGAGGGCGAGAACCGCCTGCGCCAGCCCCTGAACGAGGCGGAGCGCCGGGCCCAGCGCCTCGAGACCGAGGCCCGCACGCTCGCCAAGCTCGTCACCTCCGCGACCGGGGACCTCTGGCCCCCGGCCCTGGACCGGATCACCGTCCGGAAGGGTTACGAGACCGCCCTCGGCGCGGCGCTCGGCGACGACCTCGACGCCTCCACCAATCCCTCCGCGCCCGCCCACTGGGCCGATACGGGCCCGGGCGAGGCGGACCCGGCCCTTCCGGAAGGCGTCACGCCGCTCGCCGATCTCTGCGAGGCTCCCCCGCCCCTGCGGCGGCGCCTGCGGCAGATCGGCGTCGTCTCGAAGGAGGACGGCCTTCGCCTGCGCGGGCTGCTGAGGCCCGGGCAGCGCCTCGTCTCCCCGGAGGGCGACCTCTGGCGCTGGGACGGCTTCACCACCGCGGCGGAGGCCCCGTCCCCCGCCGCCCGCCGCCTCGCCGAGAAGAACCGCCTGGGCGACCTGGAGCGCGAGGCCGCGGCCGCCCGGGAGGAGTCCGAGCGCCTGCGCCACGAGGCCGAGGAGGCCCTGAGCGCCGTCCGCGCCGCCGCCGCCCACGAAATGCAGGCCATCGAGTCCGCCCGCCAGGCGCGGCAGGCCCTCGACGCCGCCCGCACCCGCCTCGCCCAGGCCGAGCGGCGGGAAGCGGAACTGGGTCAGCGCCGCTCGGCGCTCCAGGAGGCCCTCGTCCGCTTGTCCGCCAGCGAGAGCGAGGCTCGGGAACGGGTGAGCGACGCCCAGTCCGCCCTGGAGGATCTCGCCCCCGCGCCCGACCTCGAAAACCGGCTGCTGGAGGAGCGCACCCGGGTGGCCGAGCGCCGGGCCGCCGCCTCCGAGGCCCGGGCCGCCCTGCAGTCCCTCGTCCACGAAGCGGAGCTGCGCCGCCGCCGGCGGGAGGCCATCGCCGGCGACATCCGCCTGTGGACCGAGCGCGCCGCCCGCGCGGCACGGGCCCTGGAGGACCTGGGCGAGCGCCTGGAGCGGGCCCAGGAGGAGCACCAGCGCCTTCTGGAGGCGCCCGATACCTACCTGATGCGCCGCCGCTCCCTCATGGCCGAGATCGAGGAGGCCGAGGCGAGGCGCCAGGAGGCCGCCGACCGGCTGGCGGACGCCGAGACCCATCTCGCCGAGACGGACCGCGCCGCCCGCGCCGCCCTGGAGGCCCTCTCCGCCGCCCGCGAGGCGCGCGCCGGATCGCAGGCCCGCCACGAGGCGGCGATCCAGCGCCTCGCGGAGATCACCCGCGCCATCGCCGAGAACCTGGACACGACCCCGGCGGGGCTGATCGAGCTGGCCGGCCTCAAGGAAGGCGTCGAGCTGCCGAGCCAGAGCGAGATCGAGGCCAGGCTCCATTCCCTCAAGGCGGACCGGGAGCGCCTCGGCGCGGTGAACCTGCGCGCGGAGGAGGAGCTGGCCGAGCTCGAAACCAAGCACGGCTCCATCGCCGCGGAGCGGGACGACCTCGTCGAGGCGATCAAGCGCCTGCGCGGCGCCATCGGCAGCCTCAACCGGGAGGGCCGGGAACGCCTCCTCGCCGCCTTCGACGTGGTGAACGGCCATTTCCAGCGTCTGTTCACCACCCTGTTCGGCGGCGGCACCGCCGAGCTCACCCTGGTGGATTCGGACGACCCCCTGGAGGCGGGGCTGGAGATCCTCGCCCGCCCGCCGGGCAAGAAGCCGCAGAGCATGACCCTGCTCTCCGGCGGCGAGCAGGCCCTCACCGCCACCGCCCTGATCTTCGCCGTCTTCCTCACGAATCCCTCGCCGATCTGCGTCCTGGACGAGGTGGACGCGCCGCTCGACGACGCCAACGTGGAGCGCTACTGCGACCTGCTGGAGGAGATGGCGCGCTCCACCGAGACCCGCTTCGTGGTGATCACCCACAACCCGATCACCATGGCGCGCATGGACCGCCTCTTCGGCGTCACCATGGCCGAGCGGGGCGTCTCCCAGCTCGTCTCGGTCGATCTCCAGAGCGCCGAGCGCATCCTTGAGACGGCGTAAGGGTTTTGGCGCATCGTCATCATTCGGCCCAAGAATCGTGACCGATTCCGCGCGAAGCCTCCGCTCGGCGAAACATTTGCCTTATATTTCAAGAAGTTATATCTTTCCTGACGGTCCTTGACAGGGGGGACCCTCCCCCATATGTTTCGCGCGGCTTTCGGGGCCGGGATTCCAGACCTTTCCCGTACCGCTGACATGAGGAGAACGCCATGGCGGACCCTACCAAGCGGAACGGCGAGAACGGTCAGGAGCCGACCAGTTCCGACGATGCTAACCTGACAGCGAGACTGAAATCTCTCGATGCGCGGATCGATCAGGCATCCGCACAGCGAGCCAGGACAACAGGATCGCCGTCCCGGACGAAGTCCGATTCCAGCGCTCTCGGCCAGGCCTTCAGGCTTTCCGCCGAGTTCGTCTCGGGCGTGGCTGCGGGCGGGATCGTCGGGTGGATCGTCGATCACCTGTTCGGGGTCTCTCCCTGGGGGCTCATCGTCTGCCTCATCCTCGGCTTCTGCGCCGGGATGCTCAATCTTCTGAGAGCGGCGGGGGTCGTCAAAGGCGCCCGCTACGATGAGAAGCGGTGACCTATCCCACACCCCGGCCAGCAGGCGGCGACAGGCAACAGCGGTTTTAAGAGCGGATCATGGCAAGCCCGATCGAGCAATTCCAGATCAAGCCTATCATTCCTGCCATCAACTTCACCAATTCGTCGCTGTTCATGGTCGGCGCCGTCGCGGTCATCGTCGGCGGCCTGATGCTCGCCACCCGCAAGCGCGCCCTCGTTCCCGGCCGCGCCCAGTCGGTCGCGGAGGTGCTGCACGATTTCGTGGCCGGCACCCTGCGGGATGCGACGGGCGAAGAGGGGATGCGGTTCTTCCCGTTCGTCTTCTCGCTCTTCATGTTCGTGCTCACCGCAAACCTGCTGGGCATGATCCCCGGATTCTTCACGGTCACGAGCCACGTGATCGTCACCTTCTCGCTCGCCATCCTGGTCATCGGCACGGTGGTGGTCTACGGCTTCATGAAGCACGGCACCCACTTCCTCGGGCTTTTCGTGCCCTCGGGCGTGCCGGGCTGGCTCCTGCCGTTCATCGTCGTCATCGAGCTGATTTCCTTCCTTTCGCGGCCGATCTCCCTGTCCCTGCGTCTCTTCGCGAACATGCTCGCGGGACACATCGCGCTCAAGGTTTTCGCCGGCTTCGTCGTCGCGCTGCTCGGCGCGGGCGGTGCCCTGGCGATCCTCTCTCCGCTTCCGCTCCTCATGGCGGTCGCTCTCATGGCGCTCGAGTTCCTCGTCGCCGCACTGCAGGCCTACGTCTTTACGGTGTTGACCTGCATCTACCTCAACGACGCGCTGCACCCGGGCCACTAGGTCTGCGCTGCGTTAACCCTTCCTCCCGGTCAAACACCCCTTTAAGGAGATCACGATGGATCCGATTGCTTTCAAGTTCCTCGGGGCGGGCCTCGCCTGCATCGGCATGGGCCTCGCCGCCATGGGCGTCGGCAACATCTTCGGCAACTTCCTCTCGGGCGCCCTGCGCAACCCGTCGGCGGCCGACGGTCAGTTCGCCCGCGCCTTCATCGGCGCCGCGCTCGCGGAAGGTCTCGGCATCTTCTGCCTCGTCGTCGCCCTCGTCCTTCTGTTCACCTAACACCCTCACGGTGATCGGGAGGGCGAAGCGCTGAGCGCTTCGCTTCGACAAAGGTGACGGCGGGACCACCGCCGTCATTCATTGTTTTGAGGATGACGTAAAGTCCCATCAGGATCAGCTCCATGGCTCAGGCCCAGACGACCCATGCTGCAACGGAGGCGCACGGCGGCGCTCACGAAGACGTCGGCTTTCCGCCCTTCAAGACGGAAACCTACGGCGGCCAGATTCTCTGGCTGACCATCACCTTCGCCGCGCTCTACGTCCTGCTTTCCAAACTGGTTCTGCCGCGTCTCTCGGGCATCATCGAGCACCGCCGCACGACGATCGCGAGCGACCTCGACGAGGCGGCCGCCATGAAGTCCCGCGCGGAGGAGGCCGGCACCGCCTATGAGAAGGCGCTGTCGGAAGCCCGCGCCCGCGCCCAGGCCCTCGCCCAGGAGACCCGCGCCAAGGTGTCGGCCGAGACCGAGGCCAAGCGCAAGGAGCTCGAGGCGGACCTCGCCAAGCGCCTCGCCGAGGCCGAGGCGGTCATCGCCACGAAGAAGGCGGAGGCCATGGCCAATGTCCGCGGCATCGCGGTCGAGACCGCCAGCGCCATCGTCGAGCGCCTGACCGGCAAGGCCCCGCCCCCGCAGGCGGTGGAAGCCGCCATCGACCAAACCCAGGCTTGATCAGGAGATCCACATGCTGTCCAGCGCCGAATTCTGGGTCGCCGTCGCCTTCGTGATCTTCTGGGGCGTCCTCTTCTACTACGGGGTTCCCGGCAAGGTGATGAGCTCGCTCGATTCCCGCGGCAAGCGGATCGCCGACGAGCTCGCCGAGGCCAAGCGCCTGCGTCAGGACGCCGAGAAGCTCCTCAAGGAGTTCGAGGCCAAGCGCCAGGCCGCCGAGCGCGAGGCCGCCGACATCGTCTCCACCGCCAAGGAGGAGGCCGAGCGGATGGCCCGCGAGGCCCAGGAGAAGATGGCCGATTTCGTGAAGCGCCGCACCGCTTCCGCCGAGGCGAAGATCGCCCAGGCCGAGGCCCAGGCCTCCGCCGAGGTCCGCGCCGCGGCGGTCGACGCGGCCGTGAAGGCCTCCGAGCGCGTCCTGCGCGACGAGCTGTCCGGCCCGGTCGGCGCCTCGCTGGTGGAGAAGAGCCTGGGCGACGTCCGCGCCAAGCTCCAGTAAGGCTTCATCAAATCGACGTTTCGCGAAGGCCGCTTCCCGGGGCGGCCTTCGTCGTTTTCGAGGGGACTTCCATGCTGCTGATCTTCGACTGCGACGGGGTGCTGGTGGATTCCGAATCCCTCGCCTGCCGGATCGACGCCGAGATCCTGACCGGCCTCGGCTTCCCCTACACGCCGGAGCGGATCATGGCCGAGTTCGTCGGGGTTTCGCTCAAGGACATGGTGGCGCGGATCGAGGCGGCTCACGCATGCCGCCTGCCGGAGGATTTCGGGGAGCGCCTGAACCGCACCCTCTTCGCCCGCTTCGAGGAGGAGCTGCAGCCGATCCCCGGCGTGAAGGAGGCGATCCTCGCCCTCCCCCACCGCCGCTGCGTCGCCTCCTCCTCCACCCATGACCGGATCGCCCTGTCGCTGCGCGTCACCGGCCTTGCGGACCTCTTCGACAACGTGTTCAGCGCAACGGAGGTCGCCCGCGGCAAGCCGGCGCCGGACCTCTTCCTCCACGCGGCCGCGCGGCTCGGCGCAGGGCCGGGAGAGTGCCTGGTGATCGAGGATTCCCCTTCCGGCGTGCGTGCCGCCCGCGCAGCCGGAATGCCCGTGATCGGCTTCGTCGGCGGCGGCCATTGCGGACCGGCTCATGCGGACCGGCTGCGGGACGCCGGCGCTCCCGTCATCCTGGAGCGGATGGCGGACCTGCCCGAGATGGTACGAGAGCACGCCGCCCGGATCGCATAGGCTTCTCCCGCTTCCGGCCGCGGCGGTGCGAAGCCTCACGCAAAACGGCCGGGTTTCCCCGGCCGCTTCAAGGTGTCCGTCGTGCGTTGTCCGCCTACTCCGCCGCCTCGGCGACGGGTGCGGGCGGCGTCCACTTGAGCACCGGGTTGCGCGCGGCGCGGGTTTCGTCCAGGCGGCGCCGGGGGGCGTGGAAGGGCGCGCCGGTGAAGCGGGCCTTGTCGTTGCCCGTCTTCGCGGCCATGGCGAGGTCGCGCAGGGTCGCGATGAAGAGGTCCAGGGACGCCTTCGATTCGGACTCCGTCGGCTCGATCAGCATCGCCCCGTGCACCACCAGCGGGAAGTACATGGTCATGGGGTGATAGCCCTCGTCGATCATCGCCTTGGCGAAGTCGAGGGTGGTGACGCCCGTGTCCTTCAGCCAGGTGTCGTCGAACAGCACCTCGTGCATGCAGGGCTTGTCGCCGAAGGGCTGCGAGAACAGGTCCGACAGGGAGGCGCGGACGTAGTTGGCGTTGAGCACCGCGTCCTCGGAGGCCTGGCGCATGCCGTCCGCGCCGTGCGAGAGCATGTAGGACAGGGCGCGCACGTACATGCCCATCTGGCCGTGGAAGGCGGTCATGCGCCCGAAGGGCTTCTCCGCCGCGTCGGCCTCGTGCTCCACGAGGGTGAGCTCGCCGTCCTTGAGGGTGACGAACGGCACCGGCGCATAGGGCGCGAGCCGCGCGGAGAGCACCACCGGGCCGGAGCCCGGACCGCCGCCGCCGTGGGGCGTCGAGAAGGTCTTGTGCAGGTTGATGTGCATGGCGTCGACGCCGAGATCGCCCGGACGCGCCTTGCCGACGATGGCGTTGAAGTTCGCGCCGTCGCAATAGAAGTAGGCGCCGGCGTCGTGGATCGCCTTGGCGATCTCCGCCACCTGGTTCTCGAAGAGTCCGCAGGTGTTCGGGTTCGTGAGCATGATCGCGGCCACGTCCGGCCCGAGCAGCTTCTTCACGTCCTCCACATGCACCCAGCCGTCGTCGCGGGCCGGCACCGGCTTCACGACGAAGCCGATCAGCGCCGCGGTGGCGGGGTTGGTGCCATGCGCGGAATCCGGCACCAGCACGACGTTGCGGGTCTTGCCCTCGCCGCGCGCCTCGATGGCGGCCTTGATCGCCATCATGCCGCAGAGCTCCCCATGGGCCCCGGCCTTGGGAGAGAGGGCGACCGTCGTCATGTTGGTGAGCGTCACGAGGTAGCGGGCGAGCTCGTTCATGAGCTCGAGCGCGCCCTTCACCGTCGAGACCGGCTGGAGCGGGTGCACGTCCGCGAAGCCCGGCAGGCGCGCCATGCGCTCGTTGAGCCGCGGATTGTGCTTCATCGTGCAGGAGCCGAGCGGGAAGAGGCCCGTGTCGATGCCGTAGTTCATCTGGGACAGGCGCACGTAGTGGCGCATCGTCTCCGGCTCGGAGAGGCCGGGAAGGCCGATGGCGTCCTTGCGCTCCAGGCCGCCGAGGCGCGGCGTGAAGGCCTCCGGCTCGTCGAGGTCGACGCCCGTCGTGTCCGCGCGGCCGATCTCGAAGATCAGCGGCTCGATCTGCGCGAGCGCCTTGTTGCCCGTGAAGGTCGGATGCTCGTTGGTGCCGGCCTCGCCGGCGGAAGAGGGTCGTCCCTGGCGGTTCAACATCACAGAACCTCCTTCAAGGCGGCAGCGAGGGCCGCGCGATCGTCATCGGTGTTCACTTCGGTGGAGGCGACGAGCAGCAGGTCGTCGAGGCCGGCGCCCGGCATCAGCCGCGAGACCGGCACGCCGCCGAGCACGCCCTTCTCCGCCAAGCGCTCCACGACCTCCGCCGCGGGCTTCGAAAGCCGCACGGTGAACTCGTTGAAGAAGGTCCGGTTCAGGACCTCGACGCCCTTCACGCCGGCGAGCATGTCGGCGAGCTTCACCGCGTTGGCGTGGTTGATGCGCGCGAGCCGCGTCAGCCCGGCTTCGCCGAGCAGCGTCATGTGGATCGTGAAGGCGAGCGTGCACAGGCCCGAATTGGTGCAGATGTTCGACGTCGCCTTGTCGCGGCGGATGTGCTGCTCGCGGGTGGACAGCGTCAGCACGAAGCCGCGCTTGCCGTCCGCGTCCACCGTCTCGCCGCAGAGGCGGCCCGGCATCTGGCGGATGTACTTCGACTTCGCCGCGAAGAGGCCCACGTACGGCCCGCCGAAGTTCAGCGCGTTGCCGATGGACTGGCCCTCGCCCACCACGATGTCGGCGCCCTGGCTGCCGGGCGATTCAAGAAGGCCGAGCGACACGGCCTCCGTGAACACGGCGATGAGGAGCGCGCCGTGCCGGCGGGCCTTCTCGGCGATGGGCTTCAGGTCGCGCAGGTTGCCGAACACGTCCGGCGACTGCACGACGACGCAGGAGACGCTGTCGTCGATCCGGGAGAGGATGTCCTCGGTTCCCGAAACGTCGGGCGCGAGCGCCACGACCTCGTCGCTCGCCATGTGCGAGAGGGTCTTCACCACGTCGGCGTAGTGCGGATGCAGGCCGCCGGAGAGAACGGCCTTGCGGCGCTTGGTGACGCGGTGCGCCATCAGCACCGCCTCGCCGGTGCCGGTGGAGCCGTCGTACATGGAGGCATTCGCCACCTCCATGCCGGTGAGCGCCGCGACCTGGGTCTGGAACTCGAACAGGTACTGCAGCGTGCCCTGCGCGATCTCGGGCTGATACGGCGTGTAGCTCGTGAGGAACTCGGAGCGCTGGATCAGGTGGTCGACGGTCGCCGGCACATGGTGCTTGTAGGCGCCCGCCCCGACGAAGAAGGGGACGGACGAGGCCGGCACGTTCCTCGACGCCATGCGGGAGAGGATGCGCTCGACCTCCAGTTCGCCCTTGCGGCGCGGAAGATCCACGAGGTCCTTGAGGAGCTTGTCCTTGGGAATGTCGGCGAAGAGATCGTCGATCGACTGGACGCCGATGCGCGCGAGCATCTCGCGGCGGTCGGCATCGGAGAGGGGGAGATAGCGCATCAGATGGTCCTATGCGTTAGTGCGACGGAATGCCCGCCACCACCACCTCGGCGAGGATGGAGTTGGCGATGAAGCACTCCCGGTGGGCGAGGTGGTGGAGCTCGGCGATCTGCTCGGGCCTGGGCCGCTTCTCGCCCGAGAAGACGATCCTGGGATCCAGCGTCACCTTCGAGACGTAGAGCTTGCCCTTCCCGTTCTTCGTCATGACGCCGTGCGCCTCGTCCTCGTAGGAATCGACGACGAAGCGCTTCTTGGCGGCGAGCGAAAGGAAGGTGAGCATGTGGCAGCTCGAAACCGCCGCCACGAGCGCCTCCTCGGGGTCCACCGCGTTCTCCAGGGAATACGGCAGCGGCACCGAGGAGGGCGCGGACGAGGCCTGGACCGTGATGCCGCCGTCGAAGCTCCACCGGTGGCCGCGGCTGTAGCGGCTGTCCGTGAAGACGGCCCCGTCCCGGCTCCAGGAGACCTTTGCGGTGTATGCGTGCGTCACGGCCCGGCCCTTTCCGTCCGTCCTCAGGAGATCGACTTCACGAATTCCTGGTACTGCTCCTCGGTCATCAGGCCGTCGAGCTCGCCCGGGTTCGCGATGCGGATCTTCATGAACCAGCCGCGGCCGGCGGGGTCCTCGTTGACCGTGCCGGGGTTCTCCTCGAGGCTGGAATTGACCTCGAGCACCTCGCCGGAGACGGGGGCGTAGACCTCGCTCGCCGCCTTCACGCTCTCGACGACGGCGGCCTCGTCGCCCTTCGACAGGGACTTGCCGACGCTCGGCAGCTCGACGAACACCACGTCGCCGAGCTGCTGCTGGGCATAGTCGGAAATGCCGACGATGCCGGCATCGCCTTCGACGCGGATGTATTCGTGGTCCTTGGTGTAGCGCGTGGTCATCGATGATCCCCCTTGGATTGTCAGCGCTTGTAGCGGTGCGGTGCGAACGGCATGGCGGCGACCTTGGCCGGAACCGGCTTGCCGCGCACCATGAGGTGAAGGTCGGTTCCGACGGCCGAGACGTCCCGCGAGACGTAGCCCATGGCGACCGGGCCGTTGACGGTGGGGCCGAAGCCGCCGGAGGTCACGATCCCGACCTCGCGCCCGTCGGGCGTGGTGATGAGGGTGCCCTCCCGCGCGGGAGTCCGGCCCTCGGGCTTCAGCCCGACCCGGACGCGCGCCGCCCCGTCCCGGATCTCGCGCTGGATGCGGGCGGCGCCGGGGAAGCCCCCCTCCTCCCGGCGGCGCTTCTGGATGGACCAGAGCAGGCCCGCCTCGACGGGCGAGGTCGTGGCGTCGATGTCGTGGCCGTAAAGGCACAGGCCCGCTTCGAGGCGCAGCGAATCGCGGGCGCCGAGGCCGATGGGCTTCACCTCCGGATCCGCCAGGAGCCTGCGCCAGAGCGCGGCCGCATCCTCCGCCTTCACGGAAATCTCGAACCCGTCCTCCCCCGTGTAGCCGGAACGGGAGACGTGGCAGCGCAGGCCCGCGACGTCGAACCAGCCGGACATCATGAAGCTCAGGGAAGCGGCCGCGCTTCCCAGGCGCTGGAGCACGCCCTCGGCGGAGGGGCCCTGGAGGGCGAGGAGCGCCCGGTCGTCGCCGCGCACCAGGGAGACGCCCTGCGGCAGCCGGGCGCTCATGTGGGCATAGTCGGCCTCCTTCATGGAGGCGTTCACGACGAGATAGAGATACCCCTTCTCCTCCTCGCCGGCGGGACGGGTGACCATCAGGTCGTCCAGGATGCCGCCCTCCTCGGAGAGGAGCTGGGAGTAGCGCTGCTGGCCCGGCTTGAGGTTGAGGATGTCCGCCGGCACGAGCGCCTCGAGGGCCCGGGCGGTCGTCTCGTGGTCGGGGCCGGCAAGGGCCGCCTGGCCCATGTGGGAGACGTCGAAGAGGCCCGCGTGCTCGCGGGTCCAGTTGTGCTCGGTCAGGATGCCCGTGGGATACTGGACCGGCATGTCGTACCCGGCGAAGGGCACCATGCGGGCCCCGAGGGCGACATGCTCGGCATGGAGCGGGGTTTTCAGGAGCGGCTCGTCGGCGCGGGCAGGCTCGGCCATGGGACTTCCCTCAAAAGGCGCGCGTTTCACCGGGCCTTGCCGGCCCGTTCAGCGCCCCCTCTGTCCCGAGACCTGAGAGATTTCCCCGGGCGCCTGCGCGCCGGGTTACGCCCGTCGGTGGGCGACGTCTCGCGACGTCGCCGCTTTCCAGAGTGCCAGCTCCCGCGCGGTCCTTTGGCCTGAGCGTTTCCGGGGCGGTTGCGCCTTCGGCGCCGGACGTTCCGTCCGGTCTCTCCCGCGGGGATCAACGGCTGGTCCACCTCTGAAGAGGAAATCGGATCCTGTCAATAAAGCAGGCGGCCGCACAAGGATCCTCCCGCCTCGATTGACGGTCCACCCCCGACGCCCCATGTTAGGATCCAGCTTTCACAGAAGGGGAGAACGCGGCCCAACCGGTCGGCAGCTCCTGACGTCGTTGCTCGAACTGGTCATCGCTTTCGTCCTCATCGTCCTCAACGGCGTTTTCGCGCTCTCCGAACTGGCCATCGTCTCCGCCCGCCGGGCCCGTCTCAAGGCCTTCGCGGAGCAGGGCCGCGCCGGCGCCGCGACCGCCCTGGCGCTCATGGAGGATTCGGGGCGCTTCCTGTCCACGGTGCAGATCGGCATCACCCTGGTGGGCATCCTCGCCGGCGCCTTCTCCGGCGCGGCCCTCGGCAGCCGCCTCGCCGAGATCCTCGCCGCCAACGGCGTGCCGCCCGGCGCGGCCGAGCCCCTGGGCTACGGCATCGTGATCGGCCTCATCACCTATTTCTCCATCGTCGTCGGCGAACTCGTGCCCAAGCAGCTCGCCCTGCGGCACCCGGAGAGCATCGCCTGCTTCGTGGCGCCGATGATGATGCTGGTCTCCAGGATCGCGGCGCCCGCCGTCTGGCTTCTCAACGCCTCGACCCGCCTGATCTTCCGCCTCTTCGGCTCCAGCACGGACGGGGAGACGACGGTGACCGAGGAGGAGATCAAGATGCTCGTGGGCGAGGCGGAGAGCGCCGGCGTGATCGAGGAGGAGGAGCGCCGGATGATCGGCGGCGTGCTTCGCCTCGGGGACAGGCTCGCCCGCGCCATCATGACCCCCCGCACCGACGTGGACTGGATCGACCTGGAGGACGAGCCGGAGGAGATCCGCGAGCTCCTCATGACCACGCCGCATTCGCGCCTGCCGGTGAGCGAGGGGAACTCGGACAACATGATCGGCGTGGTCGAATCGCGGGAGCTGCTCGCGGCCATCCTCGCCGGCGAGGAGCTCGACGTGCGCAGGCACGTGAAGCCGGCCCCCGTGATCCCGGATACCCTGGATGCCCTCGACGCCCTGACGGTGCTGCGCGATTCCGCCGTGCCCATGGCCCTCGTCCACGACGAGTACGGCCATTTCGAAGGCGTGGTGACTCCCGCCGACGCCCTGGAGGCGATCGTCGGCGTGTTCCGCTCCGACGTGGAGACGCCCGAGCCCGACGCGGTCCGCCGGGACGACGGCTCCTGGCTTCTCTCGGGCTCCATGCCCGTGGACGAGATGGCCGAGATCCTCGCGATCCCCCTGCCCGAGAACCGGAGCTACCATACGGTCGGCGGCCTGGTGATCAGCGAGATCCAGCACCTGCCGACCACCGGAGAGCACGTGGACGCCTTCGGCTGGCGCTTCGAGGTGGTGGACCTGGACGGCCGCCGGATCGACAAGATCCTCGCCCATCCGCTCGGCCAGCGCGCCGGCGCCATCGCGCCGCCGCCCTGACGCGCCGACGAAGTCCCGGAAGCGGGACGCGCCTGTCGGCTGACGGTTTCGGAAAATTTCAGATGTGCCAGTCCGCCGCCGATGCTCCGTTCGCCTGGGAGAAGAGGCCATAGACGCCCTCCACCACCTCGATGTGGGCTTCCAGGCGTTCGGCGGGGCTCGATGCCTGCTGAAGGGCGAGATCGTGCTCGTAGAACAGCTGGTCGTAGGCATCGACCGGCGGCGGGTCCGCCGGCACCTGGGCCGTCCCGTCCTCGACGCCCGCGGAATAGTCGAGCCCGCCGTAATTGCCGTAGTACAGCCCGTTGTCGCCGAAGTGGAAATATTGCAGTTGCGGAAGCATGATGTCTCCTTGTCATTTCCCGGTCCTCGGGAAGGAACATGCTTTTGCCGCTCTGTGTCGAAAGCAGGGATGCTTGGCCGTAGAACCTTCTCGAACGGAAGGAACGGCCCGGTCCGGAACGGCCGCTCGCGCCCATGCGCCGGAGCGGACCGGCGGAGGCGGGAAACCGCGGCCCGTGCGAAAGCCATCTCATGGAAGAAAAGTAACCCAAGGGAAGATTCGACAGGGACGTCCGTAGCCTTCGGCCGCCGATAGGACTATATCCGCAACCGTCGGCGCGAATCCGCACGGGAGCCTGCCTTGGAAATCAAAATGACGAATCCGATCACCGTCCTGAGCGCCGAGCGGATGCTCACGCTCCCGGAGGTCGCGTCGGCGAGCGCGGAGCTGTGCCCCGCCATGGCCCGGGACGCCGAGCGCCACGGCCTGACCGTCGACGGCCCGTGGATCTTCGTGTCCCACGGCCTCCCGAAGGATTCCCGGACGGCATTCAGGATCGCCTTCTGTCTCCCCGTCTCGGTCGCCGCCCCCTATGACGGGGCGTACGCGGTGAAGACGCTGGAGCCGATGGTCTGCGCGTCCGGCCGCCACGAAGGCCCGCTTCCGACCCTGTTCTCCGACGGCTACGGGCCGCTGCTTCGCGCCATCGAGGATGCCGGACACGCCCTCTCGGGAGAGAGCCGCGAGATCTACCACCGCTGGCAGGGACCCGATTCGGCGGGCAACCGCATCGAGATCCAGTTCGGGCTCCGGTGACGTGCTCCCCGGCGCCCTCGCTTCACATGGAGCATGTGCCGGTCAGGGCTTGGTCGCCGAAACGAACAGGACCAGCGGGGCGTGATCCCTCCACCGCCGAAGCCAGGGATGCTTCGCGGAGACGGCTTCCTCCGGGCGCGGCTCGGCCATTCTGACGATCTGGAATCCTGCATCGGCGAGGGCATTCACGTAGTCGGACAGCGTTCGCGGAAAGCGGGGCACGCTGAACGGAGGCACCTCGTCGGGATTCGGCCGGTTGCTGAAGCGCCAGCGCTCGACGAACGGATCCCGGTCGAAATACCGGCCGACGCGCAGGCCGCCGTAGGATTCGTCCTCCTCGACCAGCCACTTGATCGCGGGAGTGACGAAGCAGGGATGCAGAACGCTGAAGCACAAAATGCCTCCCGGCTTCAGGACGCGCCAGGCCGCGCGCATGGCCGCGGGGAAATCGGGCCCGTCCATGAGGGCCATGGTCGAGAGCGCCACGTCGAAGCAGGCCTCGCCGAAGGTCTGAAGATCGGTGAAGGAGCCGCGCTCGTAGCGGATTCCGAGCGGATCCTCGTCCTCCCGAGCACGGGCGTGGGCGATCATCGCCCCGGAGAGGTCGATTCCGGTCATGCGAGCGCCGAGCCGGGCGAAGCGGCGGGTATTGGTACCCTCCCCGCAGCCGAGATCGATCACCTGCTTGCCGGCGATGGGCGGCATGAACTCCAGGAAAGCCGGAAACGTGTAAAGCTCCCGGTACAGGTCGAATCCGGCCCGGACGTCCCGCGCCCAGTGCCCGGCGTTCTCGTCCCACGCCCGCGCGACCGCCGCCTCGTCGAGATGATCGTCCGTCATGCCCGCCTCCCATCGGCCCGGAGCGAGGACTATCCTCCGGCGGAGGCCTTGTAGCAGAAATTCCGCCCGACCGAACCGCGGCACCTCTCATGGAACTCCCATGGAGGCGGCATGTGCCGGTCAGGGCCGGCGCGGCCGCGGACGCCTATTGCGACCGGCTCGGGTCGTCGGCCGCGTCGACATAGGTGATGGCGAACGGGCCTTCCGAGTCGATCTGCACGACGGCCTCCTGATCGGCGAACGCATAATGGTTCATCTTCGCGGGCAGGTTGACGAAGCCGCCGTCCCCGAGGGTTTGGGCCTTGGCCTCGTCGAGCCTGTCGCCCATTCCGCAGCGGAACGTGCCGGAAATGACGGTGACGCGCTCGTCGGTGGGATGGCTGTGAGCGGGAATCCTGTAGCCGGCCGGCATCTTCAGCCGGACGGTGAACGGGCCGGCCTTCGTCGGATCGCCGGACAGGACCGCCATCTGCGCGCCCTTGGGGAGCACGGGCGGGGCCGGCATCCAGTTCAGCTGGTCCGGTCGCAGGGGCTGTCCGGTATGGCTCGTCTGGGCCAGAAGGCCGCCTGCCGTCATGAACAGCGCGGACGCAATCAAGATGGGACGCATGGTGTCCCTCCCTTTCCGAGGTGAGACGGTTTCCGAGGTGGGGCGGTCCCGGTTCGGGCAAGCGGAATCCGCCATGGCCCGGCAGGATCCGAACCTGGCCCGCTCGAAGGCCCGTTCAGGTCGCTCCCGGCTTGGTGCTGAAGGAGAATTGGCCGCGCAGCGCCTTCCTGCGGACAGGCGCGGCACGACGGAGGGACGCGTTCGGAGGTGGTTGCATGGCGGACCTCCCGCCCGGCGATGAGCGCCGACGCCCGTGAAGGCTCCGCCCGGCGGCAGCCGGTGTCAAGGAAAAGGAAGGAGAACGCGGCGCTCAGGAACGCCTGAAACGGCAATGCCCCGCCGGAGCGGGGCACCGTCTATCCTCGAGAAGCAGCCGGAACAATCACTTGGCCGGAGCGGTCTCCCTGGCGGGCGCCGTCTTTTCGGCGGCCTTGGCGGCGTCGCTGCGAAGCTTGTCGACGGCCTGGGTGCGCTTCGCTTCGAGTTCCTTGCGGCGGTCCGCTTCGGCCTTGGCGTCAGAGACGGAGGATTGGCGATAGTAGCACATGGCGACCTCCCTTCCTGGGACCCTCTTGGGACATCGGGGCAACGCCCCGTCGGGAGCGGGGTTCCTGCGCCCCAGGCTCCGCCCGAAGGGAAATTCCGGGTGTGCCGGTGTGCCTCAGCCCCGCTTGCGCCGGGCCGGAGCGCCGCTGCCGCCGAGGCCCACCTCGATCTCGAAGGCCGTCGCGTCGGCCGCGGGGACGACGATGCCCTCCTCGACGATGGCGAAGGTACCCTGGGTGTCCCCGGCGGGGATCGCCACGCTCACGCGGCGGGACCGGTTGGCGATCACCGTGGAGCCCCGCTTCACGACGATCTGGACCGGGACGTCGTAGCGGCCGGCGGTTCCCCCGGCCCCGAGAAGGGCGCGCCCCTCGACGCCCACCTTCACCACGGTCGATCCGTCCGGCTGGCCCAGGCACTCGCGCGCCAGGTTGCTGATGGCGATCTGGCTGCGCAGGCCGCTCTGCTCGCCGACCCGGCCGCCCGCGAAGGCCTGGATGGCGGAGCCGCCCTCCATGATGTCCACGGGCGGGCAGTAGACGTCCTCGACCACCTTCTTCTGGGGCGGCGGAACCGACGGTCCCGCGAACAGGACCATGTTGCCCAGGCTCGTGCCCCCGTCCCCCGGCGCGCCGCAGCCGCCCAGGGCCGCAAGGCCCAGCGCGGCCAGGGCAGTGCCCGCCTTCGCCTTCCATCCGCTCATGATTCCACCCCCACTGCTCCGTCTTGTTTCTCTTATCGGCCGCTCTTACGGCAGCGCGTCGAATCCGGCGGCGAACCCGTTCAGGGACACCGGAATCCCGATCCCCTCCTCGGGGGTCTGGAAGACGATGAAGGTCGCGGTCTGGCCGCTCTTCATCTGGTTCACGAGGCTGTCCTCCATGACCACCTCGGCGACGCAGCCCGTGGACAGGCAGCGCACGAAGCCGGCGCGGCCGATGTCGGTCTGGTCGATCTTGAGCCCGAGGCCGGAGGGCAGCAGGATACCCAGCGGCGCCACCACGCGAAGCAGGCGGCTCTTCCCGTCGGCGGTTTTCAACACGATAATCACGAGGGTTACGTTGGGGCGGTCCTCCGCCGCCACGTTCTGCACGAGGGCGCATTGCTCGCTCGTGGCCCCGGCGGGGGTCTCGCAGCGCATCTGCCAGTCGCCGTACGTGTTCTTGACCATGCCCTGGGCCTGGGCGCCGCCGGCCCATGCCAGCCCGCAAAGCCCAAGCGCAACGGCCGCCGCGCGGCCAACCCAACGAGACACGCTCACAGGCACCTCCGTCCTCGATTCCATCCTGCAAGGCGGCGGCCGGGCCGCGCCAATCCGTCAAGGCCCGTTCGGACCATGCCAGGGGCCGGAATGTCAAGCGAGAGGCAGCCCGCGAGGCGATATTGCGTCACGGAATGAGGCCTTTGGCGGTTATGACGCACAAATTGCGACGCTTGCACCGTTGCGCTCCTGCCCATCCTGTGGTCATAGACGCAGATCGAAGGTGATGGCGCAGGCCGGGCACCGCATTTTGCACGCCCGCGCCCTCCCCGATGCTACTCGTGGCCTTGCCGGCCATCACATCTTAGGAGCTTTGGAACACCGATGCGGATCGAGACCTCAAGACTTCGATCGGTGACTGCCCTTTCCACGGCGGCGGTCGCACTTGTGTTGGGCATAAGTGAGGCAGCCGCAGGCACCGGCGCCCCTTCCCCTTGGGAAATGACCATGCAGGGCATGGTGACGGAGGTGGGACGCGACCTGTCCACCTTCCATACCTATCTCGTCTGGCTCATCGCCGCGATCTGCCTCTTCGTGCTGGCGCTGCTCATCATCGTCGTGGTCCGCTTCAACGAGCGGGCGAACCCGGTTCCGTCCCGGACGACGCACAACACCATGCTCGAGGTCGTCTGGACGATCGTCCCCGTTCTGATCCTCGTGGCGATCGCGATCCCGTCCTTCCGCCTCCTGCGCCAGCAGCTCGTCGTGCCTCAGGCCGACATGGTCGTGAAGGTCACCGGCTACGCCTGGTACTGGGGCTACGAGTATCCGGCCGACCAGGGCGGCGGGTTCAAGTTCGACTCGAACATGATCACCGACGCGAAGGACCTGAAGCCCGACCAGCCCCGCCTGCTCGGCGTGGACAACGCCATGGTGGTCCCGGTCAACAAGGTGGTGAAGGTCCAGGTGACGGCCGCCGACGTGCTCCACTCCTTCGCCATGCCCTCCTTCGGCGTGAAGATCGACGCCGTTCCCGGCCGTCTGAACGAGACCTGGTTCAGGGCCGAGAAGGAAGGCGTCTATTACGGCCAGTGCTCCGAGCTCTGCGGCAACGGCCACCCCTACATGCCGATCGAAATCCGCGTCGTGAGCGAGCAGCAATATGCCGCCTGGCTCGCCGAGGCGAAGCAGAAGTATGCTTCCGTCGACGGCTCCGGCACCCTGAAGCTTGCGAACGCACAGTAACCTAGCAGGACCACAGAGGTCTCATCATGGCACATTCAGCTGATGCCGCTCACGCGGATCACCACGATCACCCGACCTTCTGGCGCCGGTGGTTCTACTCCACGAACCACAAGGACATCGGGACCCTCTACCTGCTGTTCGGCTTCACCGCCGGCCTGGTCGGCGCCGCGCTGTCCATCGGCATGCGGCTCGAACTGCAGGAGCCGGGCCTGCAGTATTTCTCCAATCCGCAGGCCTTCAACGTCTTCGTGACGGGCCACGGCCTCATCATGGTGTTCTTCATGGTGATGCCGACCCTGATCGGCGGGTTCGGCAACTGGTTCGTGCCGCTGATGATCGGCGCGCCCGACATGGCCTTCCCGCGCATGAACAACATCTCGTACTGGCTCACGGTCGCGGGCTTCGGCCTCCTGGTCTGCTCCCTCTTCGTGGAGGGGGCGCCGGGCTCCAACGGCTTCGGCGGCGGCTGGACGGTCTATCCGCCCCTCGCGACGGCCGGCCATCCCGGTCCGGCGCTCGATTTCGGCATCCTGGCGCTCCACCTCGCCGGCGCCGGCTCGATCCTGGGCGCGATCAACTTCATCACGACCATCCTCAACATGCGCGCCCCCGGCATGACCCTGCACAAGATGCCGCTCTTCGCCTGGGGCATGCTGGTCACCGCCTTCCTGCTCCTGATGACGCTTCCGGTTCTCGCCGGCGCCATCACGATGCTGCTGACGGACCGCAACTTCGGGACGACCTTCTTCGACCCGTCGGGCGGCGGCGACCCGATCCTGTACCAGCACCTGTTCTGGTTCTTCGGCCACCCCGAAGTGTACATCATGATCCTGCCGGCCTTCGGCATCATCAGCCACATCGTCTCCACCTTCTCGCGCAAGCCGATCTTCGGCTATCTCGGCATGGCCTACGCCATGGCGGCGATCGGCGTGGTCGGCAGCGTGGTGTGGGCGCACCACATGTTCACGGTCGGCCTCTCGCTCCAGACCCAGGCCTACTTCGTGTTCGCCACCATGGTGATCGCGGTGCCGACGGGCGTGAAGATCTTCTCGTGGATCGCCACCATGTGGGGCGGCTCGCTCCGCTTCACGGCTCCCATGTACTGGGCCGTCGGCTTCATCTTCGTGTTCACCGTGGGCGGCGTCACCGGCGTCGTCCTGGCGAACGCCCCGGTCGACCGGTACATGCACGACACCTACTACGTGGTGGCGCACTTCCACTACGTGCTGTCGCTCGGCGCCGTGTTCGGCATCTTCGCGGGCGTCTACTACTGGTTCCCGAAGATCACCGGCTACATCCTGCCGGAGTGGATCGGCAAGGTGCACTTCTGGATCGCCTTCATCGGCGCCAACGTGCTGTTCTTCCCGCAGCACTTCCTGGGCCTCTCGGGCATGCCGCGCCGCTATGCGGACTACCCGGACGCCTTCGCGGGCTGGAACCTGGTGTCCTCCATCGGCGCCTACATCTTCGCGGCCGGCCTCCTCTTCTTCATGTTCGGCGTGATCTACGCCCTCGTGCGCAAGGAGAAGGCTGCCGGGAACCCGTGGGGGGAAGGCGCGACGACCCTGGAATGGACCCTGTCCTCCCCGCCGCCCTTCCACCAGTTCAACGAACTGCCGCGCATCGCGGATACGGGCCACTGAGCATCCGGACCGGGCGGCCTCGAGCCGCCCGCTCCTCCCCCGAGGGCTTGGATCCAAGCCCTCCGGCGAGGAGTTGACGTCGAAGACCCTGGGCGGGAGCCCGGGGAATTTGGAAGTTCACCGTCATGAGCACTGCATCGAATAGCCTGACCGACGCCCGCAGCGACGCCCTCGCCACCGCAGGGATCTCGCAGGGCGACGTGTCCGATTTCTTCGCGCTCCTGAAGCCGCGCGTCATGTTCCTCGTCGTGTTCACGGCTCTGGTCGGCATGGTCGTCGCCCCCGCGGACGTGCACCCCGTCGTGGCCTTCGCGTCCCTCCTCATGATCGCCATCGGCGCCGGCGCCGCGGGCTGCCTCAACATGTGGTGGGATGCCGATATCGACGCGGTCATGACCCGGACCCGCAAGCGCCCGATCCCGGCCGGGAAGATCCAGCCCGGCGAGGCCCTGGCTTTCGGCATCGTCCTGTCGGCGGGCTCCGTGATCGTGCTCGGCCTCGTGAGCAACGTGCTCGCGGCGGGCCTGCTCGCCTTCACGATCTTCTTCTATGTCGTCATCTATTCCATGTGGCTGAAGCGCTCGACCCCGCAGAACATCGTCATCGGCGGTGCGGCGGGCGCCCTTCCGCCCGTGGTCGCCCAGGCGGCCGTCTCCGGCCATGTGGGCTGGGAGAGCGTCGTCCTCTTCGCCCTCATCTTCATCTGGACCCCGCCGCATTTCTGGGCGCTCGCCCTCGTCAAGTCCGGAGACTACGAGCGCGCGGGCATTCCGATGATGCCGAACGTGGCCGGGCCGGATTCGACCCGCCGGCAGATCCTCGCCTACACGCTGGTCCTGGCGCCCCTCGGGCTGGCCCCCGTCGCCTTCGGCTTCGGCGGCCTGGTCTATGCGATCGTCGCCACGCTCGGCGGGCTCGGCATGCTCGCGCTCGCGGCCCAGGTCTTCCGCCTGCGGCAGGGGGAGCCCGCCATGCGCGTGGCGCAGCAGCTCTTCGCCTTCTCGATCCTCTACCTGTTCCTGCTCTTCGCGACGCTGCTGGCGGAGCATGGGCTCGGCTTCTTCCGTCCGGTCCTGGGGTGAGGCCATGGCAGAGCTCCCTCCCCGCCGCCTGACCCCGGAAGAGCAGAAGCGCCGCCGCAAGCGCTCGGTCGCCATCGGCCTGGCGCTCGCGGCCCTCGTCCTGCTGTTCTACGCCGTCACCATCGCCAAGCTCGGCGTGGGTGTCCTGCGGCGCCCTCTGTGAGGGGAGGAGACGATGAGCGAAGCCCCCCATGTCCAGCACGATGTCCAGCGCAACATCCGCCGCACGGTCCTCGTCTGCGTGGCCGCCGCGTTCGGCATGATCGGCCTGGCCTATGCCTCGGTGCCGCTCTACGACCTGTTCTGCAAGGCGACCGGCTACGACGGCACGCCGAGCGTGCGCACGGCGAACGACTCGACCGTGATCGACCGGGAGATCGCCGTCCGCTTCGACTCCAACGTGGCGCCGGGCCTGAACTGGCGCTTCGCTCCGGAACAGCCCGAGATCAAGGTGAAGCTCGGCGAGACCGTGACCGTGCTCTACAAGGTCACCAACGTGGGCGACAAGACGACCACGGGAATCGCGACCTACAACGTCCAGCCCGATCTGGTCGGCTCCTACTTCTCCAAGCTCGAATGCTTCTGCTTCACCGAGCAGACCCTCAAGCCCGGCGAGAGCCTGGAATCGGCCGTGGTCTTCTACGTCGACCCCCGCCTCGTCGAGGATTCCGACGTGAAGGACCTCACCGCCATCACCCTGTCCTACACCTATTTCCCCTCCAAGGGGGGCAAGCCGGTGGCGGAGGCCGCCACCTCCAAGAAACCCATCGTTCAATAAGACACGTGACAAGCTGGACGGAAACGTCATAAAGCGAGACACCTTCGAGGCACGGAGACGATACGAATGGCCGAGGCCCACGCCAAACATCACGATTACCACCTTGTCGACCCGAGCCCGTGGCCGCTCGTGGGCGCGTTCAGCGCCTTCGTGATGGCGTCCGGCTTCGTCACCTGGTGGAAGGACATCCCGGTCGCCGGCATGCATATCGGCGCCTACATCTTCGGGGCCGGCATCATCGGCGTCCTCTACACCATGATCAGCTGGTGGTCGGATGTGATCCGCGAGGCCAACGACGGCCATTCCCACACCCGGGTCGTTCAGCTCCATCACCGCTACGGCATGATCATGTTCATCGCCTCCGAGGTGATGTTCTTCGTCGCCTGGTTCTGGGCCTATTTCGACGTGGCGCTCTATCCCAATGAGGCGATCCAGTACGCCCGCACCGAGGCGCTCGGCGGCGTGTGGCCGCCCAAGGGGATCGAGACCTTCGATCCCTGGCACCTGCCGCTCCTGAACACGCTGATCCTGCTCACCTCCGGCACCACCGTGACCTGGGCGCACCACGCGCTCCTGCAGAACGACCGCAAGGGCCTCAAGGCCGGCCTTTGGCTGACCGTGATCCTGGGGCTGCTCTTCACCTCGCTCCAGGCCTACGAGTACAGCCACGCCGCCTTCGCCTTCAAAGGCAACATCTACGGCGCCACCTTCTTCATGGCGACGGGCTTCCACGGCGCGCACGTGATCATCGGCACGATCTTCCTGGCCGTCTGCCTCCTGCGCGCCTATCGCGGCGACTTCACCCCCAAGCAGCACCTCGGCTTCGAGTTCGCGGCCTGGTACTGGCACTTCGTCGACGTGGTGTGGCTGTTCCTCTTCGCCTCCATCTACGTGTGGGGCTTCGGCGGCCACGTCGCCGGGCACTGACACCGTCGGGCTTCCGATCGAGCGAACGGGGGCGGCGACAAGCCGCCCTTCGTTTTTGGCGCCTTCGCGCCTATGTGACAGGCCCGTGCCTTCCCTTTCGGAAGCATCTCCCGGAGACGCATCGTGGCTCAGGACATCCCTCCCCCGAACCCCACCATCGCCGGCCTTGCGGGCCGCTGCCCGCGCTGCGGCAAGGGGCATCTGTTCAAGGGCTACCTGACCGTGCGCCCCTCCTGCGAGGTCTGCGGCCTCGACTTTTCCTTCGCGGATACGGGCGACGGGCCGGCCTTCTTCGTGATGTCCATCGTCGGGATCGTGGTCGTCGCGCTCGCCCTGTGGGCCGAGTTCGCCTTCGAGCCGCCGATCTGGCTCCACATCGTCATGTGGTTCAGCCTGTCCGTCCTCATGAGCGCCGCCCTCGTGAGGCCCCTCAAGGGGCTGATGGTGGCGCTCCAGTATCACCACAAGGCCGGCGAAGGACGTCTCGAGAAGTGACCCCGGCGGCTCCTCCCCCCTCCTGGCGCTCCCTCGTCGCGCCGGGGCTCGCGACGCTCGTCGCCCTGGCGATCCTCGTCGCCCTCGGCACATGGCAGCTCCAGCGCAAGGGCTGGAAGGAGGACCTGATCGCCCAGATCCAGGCCCGGGCCTACGGGGAGCCCGGCGCGATCCTGCCGGAACCGGAATGGGGCCGCTGGCAGGCGCAGGCCGACGAGTTCCGCCGCGTACGGGTGACGGGGACCTTCCTGAACCGGTTCGAAACCCCCGTCTACGGCCTGGCCCCGGGCGGGCCCGGGCGCTCCTCCGCGCAGGGTTACTACCTGATGACGCCCCTGCGCCTGGGCAACGGCTCCATCGTGATGGTCAACCGCGGCTTCGTTCCCATGGAGCTGAAGGAGCCCGCCTCCCGGCCCCAAAGCCAGCCTTCGGGAGAGGTGACCGTCACCGGCCTCGTCCGCGCGCCCGAGGAGCGCAACCTGTTCACCCCGGCCGACGACCCGGCCCGCAGGGCCTGGTTCACGCGCGACCCGCAGGCCATCGCGAGGGCGAACGGGCTCGAGCGGGTCGCGCCATTCTACGTGGAAGCCGACGCCACGCCCAATCCGGGCGGCTGGCCCAGGGGCGGGCAGACGCGGCTCGAGCTGCCGAACAACCACCTGCAATACGCCGTCACCTGGTACGGGATCGCGCTCACCCTGGTCGGCGTCTTCGCCGCCTTCGCCTGGCGGCGGCTCCATCCCGCCGAGGCGTGAGGAACGGTCCGGTCCGGCCATGCCCATGCCATGGCGAGGCCGCGGGCCTGAAGCCGCAAGGGACGGTTACGGCTTGTCCTGACGGGCCGCCGCTCCTAATGTCCGCGCAGCTTCCAGGAGATTGACCCGTGCTTCACGTCTCGACCCGGGGCGAAGCCCCCGCGCTCGGATTCGCCGATGCCCTGCTTGCCGGTCTGGCCCGCGACGGCGGCCTCTACGTCCCGGAAAGCTGGCCTGGCCTGACGCGGGACGCGATCCAGGGCCTCGCGGGCCGCCCCTACGCGGCGGCGGCGAAGGCGGTGCTCGCTCCCTTCGTCGGGGGAGAGATCCCCGGAGCGGCCCTCGGCGCCATGATCGAGGACGCCTACGCCACGTTTCGCCATGCGGCGACCTGCCCGCTGACCCAGATCGGCGACAATCTCTTCGTGCTGGAGCTGTTCCACGGTCCGACCCTCGCCTTCAAGGACGTGGCGATGCAGCTCCTCGGGCGCCTGATGGACCATGTGCTGAAGGAGCGGGGCGCCCGCGCCACCATCGTCGGCGCGACCTCGGGCGACACGGGCAGCGCCGCCGTCGAGGCCTTCAAGGGCCTCGACCGGGTCGACGTGTTCATCCTCTACCCGCACGGACGCGTCTCGGAGGTCCAGCGGCGGCAGATGACGACGGTGGATTCCCCCAACGTCCATGCGCTGGCGGTGGAGGGCACCTTCGACGACTGCCAGGCCATGGTGAAGGGCATGTTCAACCACGCCCGGTTCCGGGACGAGCTCCAGCTCTCGGGCGTCAACTCGATCAACTGGGCCCGGGTGGCGGCCCAGGCCGTCTACTACTTCACCGCGGCGGTCGCCCTCGGCTCGCCGCACCGGCCGGTCTCCTTCTCGGTGCCGACGGGCAATTTCGGCGACGTCCTCGCCGGCTGGGTCGCCAAGCGCATGGGCCTGCCGGTGGAGCGGCTGATGATCGGCACCAACGCCAACGACATCCTCGCCCGCACGCTCCGCAGCGGCGTCTACGCGATCAGGACCGTGCAGCCCACCGCCTCCCCGTCCATGGACATTCAGATCTCCTCGAATTTCGAGCGCCTCCTGTTCGAGGCCTACGACCGGGACGCGGCGGCGATCCGCCGCCTCATGGCGAACCTCGCCCAGTCGAAGGCCTTCACGGTCGACGAGGCGCCGCTCGCCCGCATCCACCGGGAATTCTCCGCCGAGGCGGTGAGCGAGCCCGACGTGGCGGCCGAGATGGCCGCGACCTGCCGGGCCACGGGCTATGTGCTCGATCCGCACACCGCCGTCGGCACCCGCGCCGGCCGCGCCCTGCTCGCGGAGCGCCCCGACATCCCGGTGATCGCCCTCTCCACGGCCCATCCGGCCAAGTTCCCCGATGCGGTGGAGCGGGCGACGGGCATCCGTCCGGCCCTTCCGCCCCATATGGCCGACCTCATGGAGCGGCCCGAGCGGTTCACGGTGCTGCCGAACGACCGGGCCGGCGTAGAGCGGTTCATCCGCGAGCGCGCCCGCGCCGTGCGGGGTGCGGCGGCATGAACCACCATTTCGTGCGCGAGAAGCGGATCGACATCACCCGCCTCGCCAACGGCCTGACCGTGGCGACCGAGCCGATGCCCGAGATCGCCACCGCGACGCTCGGCGTCTGGATCGGCGCCGGGTCCCGCCACGAGCAAGCCCACGAGCACGGCCTGTCGCATCTGATCGAGCACATGGCGTTCAAGGGCACCGAGCGCCGCTCCGCCCGCCGGATCGCCGAGGACATCGAGAACGTCGGCGGCGACATCAACGCGGCCACCAGCGTGGAATCCACGAGCTACACGGCCCGCGTGCTCGGCGAGAACGCCGATCTCGCCCTCGACGTCCTGGGCGACATCCTCACCGCCTCCCTTTTCGATCCCGTGGAGCTCGCCCGGGAGAAGGGCGTGATCCTGCAGGAATACGCCGCCGTCGAGGACACGCCGGACGACCTCGTCTACGACGCCTTCATGGAGACGGCCTTCCCCGGCCAGGCCATCGGCCGCCCGATCCTCGGCACGCCGGACACGATCGCCCGCTTCGACGGCGAGACGATCCGCGCCTTCCTCGCGCGGGAATACGCGCCGGGGAAGATGGTGGTCGCCGCCGCCGGGGACGTGGACCATGGGCAGATCGTGGAACTCGCGGAGCGCTCGTTCGGCGCCATTCCGGCCGTGCCCCTGCGCGAGCCCGAGCCCGGGATCTACCGGGGAGGGGAGCGGCGGATCGCGCGCCGGCTGGAGCAGGCCAACATCGTCCTCGGCCTTCCGGGCCTCTCCTTCAAGGACCAGGGCTACTACGCCACGCATCTCTTCGCCCACATTCTCGGCGGCGGCCTGACCTCCCGGCTCTGGCACGAGGTGCGCGAGACCAGGGGCCTCGCCTATTCCATCGAGGCGTTCCACTGGCCGTTCTCCGATTGCGGCCTGTTCGGCGTCGGGGCCGGCACGGCGGGCAAGGACGTGGCGGAGCTGATGGAGGTGACCCTGGCCTGCATGCGCAAGGCCACCGAGGACATCGGCGAAGCCGAGATGATCCGCGCCAAGGCCCAGATGAAGGTGGCCCTCCTCACGGCCCTGGAGACGCCGGGCGGGCGCCTGGAGCGGATCGCCCGACAGCTCCTGTCCTGGGGCCGCATCATCCCGAGCGAGGAAATCGTGCAGAAGGTCGACGCCCTGACCGTGGAACAGGTCCGCGAGGCGGGCCGGTGCCTCCTCCAGGGCGCACCGACCCTGGCGGCCATCGGTCCCCTGAAGGGCCTGCCTCCGCTCGCCGACATCGCGCAGGCCCTGCGGCCATGAGCCGGGAACGCGAATATGGTTGCGGACGGGAGCGCCTCTCCTCAATCCCGCCGCAAAGTCGCCCCAAGGCCACGTCTTAACTCCTCCGGGCCGTGAGTCCTGCGGACAAGTCGGGAGCTTTCCCGACTTCGCCTTGCCCTCGCGCGCCCCGACCGATACCAATCCCGTTCAACCTCGTACCGGACGGAAGACCGAAGCGTTGCGGATCGTTTCTTTCGCCATAGCCGTCGTCCTGGCGGCCATCATGTGCCTTGCATGGCCCGCATCCGGCCAAGCCGTCGAATCCGTCCGCGTCGACCCTAAGGTCCCGGCGATCGACCTCACGCCCATGGTGGAGCGCTACCGCTCGGACGGGGACGAGATCCGCATCTCCACGGCGCCGGGACGGGACGGCATCGTCCGCCGCATCGCGGTGAAGGCCCGCGAGTCCGGCACGCGGCCGGACTGGATCGTCTTCGCTCTCACCAACGACAGCGACGAGCAGGTGGACCGGCTCCTGGTCGCGCCGCATTTCCGGCTGACCTCGTCCGGCGTGATCTGGCCTGACCTTGGGTCATCGCGCATCGCCGCCATCACCGCGAGCCAGGGCATCCGGCCCGAGCGGGACGACAGCGCCGACGCGGACATCTTCCTCGTCACCCTCGACCCCGGCACCACCGTCACCTTCGTGGCGGAATTGCGTTCCAACAGCCTGCCCCAGCTCCACCTCTGGGACGCCGACGCCTACAAGGAGCGCGTCAACGGGCTCACCCTCTACAAGGGCATCATCATCGGCATCGCCGGCCTGCTCGCCCTCTTCCTCACCATCGTGTTCGTGGTGAAGGGCGCGCTGATCTTCCCCGCCGCCGCGGCCCTGGCCTGGGCGGTGCTGGCCTATGCCTGCATCGACTTCGGCTTCTTCCAGCGCATCTTCCCGATTACCGAGAAGGCCGAGCAGATCTACCGGGCGGGTGCGGAGGCGGTGCTCGCGGCGACCCTCCTCGTCTTCCTCTTCGCCTATCTCAACCTGAACCGCTGGCACGTGCGCTACAGCCACGTGACCGCGTTCTGGCTGGTCTTCCTGGGCGCCCTCATCGGCCTCGCCGTCATCGATCCCCCCGTCGCATCCGGCGTGGCGCGCATCTCCATCGCGGCGGTGGCGGGCATCGGCTTCGTGCTCGTGATCCATCTCGCCACGCACGGCTACGACCGGGCGGTCATGCTCGTGCCGACCTGGCTGCTCCTCATCGCCTGGGTGACGGCGGCGAGCTTCACCGTGACCGGCCACCTGATCTCGGACCTCGTTCCCCCGGCGCTGATCGGCGGCCTCGTGCTCATCGTGATGCTCATCGGCTTCACGGTGATGCAGCACGCCTTCGCGGGCGGCGCCTTCGCGCAGGGCTTCATCAACGACACGGAACGCCGGGCGCTCGCCCTCGCGGGCGCAGGCGACATCGTCTTCGACTGGGACGTGGTGTCCGACAACATCTTCGTGAGCCCGGAGGTGGAGCACCAGCTCGGCCTCAAGCGCGGCGCCCTGGAGGGGCCCGCCTCCGCCTGGCTCGACCTCGTCCACCCCTTCGACAAGGACCGCTACCGCGCCGCCCTCGATGCGGTCATCGAGCAGCGCCGCGGTCGCCTGTCGCAGGATTTCCGCCTCCGCGCGGCCTCGGGCGGGCACCACTGGTTCCGCCTCCGGGCCCGGCCCGTGATCGGCACCGACGGCGAGGTGATCCGGGTCGTCGGGACGCTTTCGGACGTGACGGATTCCAAGACGGCGGAGGAGCGCCTGCTGCATGACGCCGTGCACGACAACCTCACGAGCCTGCCCAACCGCCAGCTCTTCTACGACCGGCTCGAAGCCGCCCTCACCTTCGCGCAGCAGGACGAATCCTTACGCCCCACGGTGCTGGTGCTCGACATCGACAAGTTCAAGAACACGAACGATGCGGTCGGCCATGCGGCTGGCGACTCGATCCTCCTCACCCTCTCCCGCCGCCTCGGGCGCCTGCTGAGGCCGCAGGACACGCTGGCGCGGATCTCCGGCGACGAGTTCGCCATCATCCTTCTCTCCGAGCGCGAGCCCGACCGCATCATCGCTTTCGCGGACATGGTCCGGCGGGCCGTGACCACGCCCGTCACCTATGCGGAGCGCGAGATCTTCCTCACGGCCTCCATCGGCCTCGCCCTGCACGATCCGCAGATCGCCGCGCGGCGCGAGGAGGTTCTGCGCAACGCCGAGATCGCCATGGCCCATGCCAAGCGCCACGGCGGCGACCGCATCGAGGTCTTCCGCCCGACCATGCGCTCCGACCGCAGCGACCGCTTCACCATGGAGGCGGACCTGCGCCGGGCGCTGGAGCGCAGCGAGATCAAGGTGCTCTTCAAGCCGATCGTCCGGCTGGAGGACCGCACCATCGCCGGCTTCGAATCCATGCTGCGCTGGGACCACCCGCGGCTCGGGCGCATCGGCCCGGAGGACTTCCTGTCGCTCGCCGAGGAGACCGGCCTCATCGTCTCCCTGAGCTTCCATCTCCTGGAACAGACCGCGCGGGAGCTCGCCGCCTGGCAGGACGCGCTCGAGGTGGAGCCGCCGATCTTCGCGAGCGTCAACATGTCGAGCCATCACCTGCTGCGGCACGACCTGCTGCAGGACGTGAAGGCGGTGATCGCCCGCACGGGCGTCCTGCCCGGGTCTCTCAAGATCGAGATGACCGAGAGCCTCGTGATGGAGAACCCGGAATATTCCGCCCAGATGCTCGCGCGCCTGCGCGACCTGGGCGCGGGCCTGTCCCTCGACGACTTCGGGACCGGCTATTCCGCCCTCTCCTACCTGCTCCGCTTCCCGTTCGACACGATCAAGGTGGACGAATCCTTCGTGCGGCAGATGGCGGGAGGCAAGCCCGTCATCCTGCGCTCGATCGTCAAGATGGCGCACGAACTCGGCATGGCGATCGTGGCCGAGGGGGCGGAGACGGAATCGGAGGCGATCGAGCTCTATCAGCTCGGCTGCGAATACGCCCAGGGGCCGGTCTTCGGGGAGCCCATGTCGATGCTCCAGGCGCGACAGCTTGTCGGCGCCGCGCCCGAGGCGGCCTGACGGTTCTCAGGCGTGACCGGCCTGGATGGACAGCATCGCGGGATCGACGCCGATCCGCCGCAGGGCCATCTCGTAGCGCAGCTCCGCGGAAGCGTTGAAGATCAGCTCCGCGTCCGCCGGGCAGTTCAGCCAGCCGTTGGCCTGGATCTCCGTCTCCAGCTGGCCGGCCTCCCAGCCCGCATAGCCGAGCGCCAGGATGGCGTTCTCGGGCCCCTCGCCCTTGGCGATGGCGCGCAGGATGTCGACGGTGGCGGTCAGGCAGATGCTGTCGTCGATGAGGAGCGTCGACTGGGCGAGGTGGTAGTCGGAGGAATGGAGGACGAAGCCCCGGCTGGTCTCCACCGGGCCGCCCATGAGCACCTGCATGCGGCCCACCTTCTTGGGCAGGAGGATTCTCTCGAGCTCCGGAATGATGTCGAGCTGGACCAGGAGATCGGGCAGGTTCACGTTCGTGGCCGGCCGGTTGAGAACGATGCCCATGGCGCCGTCCCCGGAATGGGCGCAGACGTAGATCACCGACCGCGCGAAGCGCTCATCCATCATTCCCGGCATGGCCACGAGGAGCTGACCGTCCAGGTAGCGGGAACTCATATCGGTCGGGGGCGAAAAAAGGCTCATCTCTCACATCTGCGTTGCGGGCGGCCGTTCACGGTATCGTGGATGGCGACGCCCGGAAGAAACCGCATAAGGGAAGCGCGTCAGGGAGGTGTCAGTTCCATGACATTTCGATCAACTTCCGCTCCTCTCGCCATTTTGGCCATTCTAGCGCTCTTCCCGGCCCTTGGGCAGGCCCAGACGACGCACTCCCCTTCCTGGGTACAGGGCTTCCACTCGCGGGTGCGGCTCGTGTCGGGCGGACCGGCGGGGGCGGCATGGCTCGGAGGCGTCGAGATCGGCCTCGACCCGGGCTTCAAGACCTATTGGCGCACGCCCGGTGATTCCGGCCTGCCGCCCCGGTTCGACTGGTCCGCCTCGGACAACGTGGCATCCGTCGAGGTGAAGTGGCCGCCGCCCGCCCGCCAGGAGGACGCGACCGGGGTGACCTATGTCTATCACGACGCGGTCACCCTGCCCGTCATCGTCAGGCGCGCCGATCCGGCCAGGCCTGCGACGCTGCGCCTCTCCATCGATTACGGCGTCTGCAAGGACATCTGCATCCCCGCCCATGCGGAGCTCGCCACCCCTCTCGCTCCGGACGCCGCACGGCATGCGGACCTGGAGAAGGTCCTGGCCGGGGTTCCCCGGCCGCAGGCGCTCGGCGCCCCGGGAGAGCTCTCCGTCCTGTCCCTGGAGCCGGCCCAGGGCGACAGGCCGAGCTTCCGGGTCAAGGTGCGCGTTCCCGAGGGAGCGACGCCCGCGCTTTTCGCCGAGGGACCCGACAACTGGTATCTCTCCACCACCGCGCCCGATCCGCAGAACGCCTTCACGGTCGTCGTCGAGGAGAAGCCGAAGGACGTCTCCGGCCCCGTTCCGGTGCGCCTCACCCTCGTGGCGGGAGGACGGGCGGTGGAGACGGAGGTGAAGCTCGACGGCAGCGGGCAACCAAGGTAGTGAAGGGCGCGAATGCATCCGTCCACACTGGAGAACTGCCCATGACCATTCAGGTTGGAGAGCGCCTGCCGCAGGTGACGTTCCGCGTCATGACGGCCGACGGCCCCGTCGCGAAGACCACGGACGACCTCTTCAAGGGCCGCAAGGTCGTGCTCGTCGCCGTCCCCGGCGCCTTCACGCCCACCTGCCACCGCAACCACCTGCCCGGCTACGTGCAGAAGCTCGACGAGATCAAGGCCAAGGGGGTGGACGCGGTCCTCGTCACGGCGGTCAACGACGTGTTCGTGCTCGATGCCTGGGCGAAGGCGGCGGGCGCCGAGAACATCGAGTTCATCTCCGACGGCAACGGCGACTTCGCCAAGGCGCTCGGCCTTGCCATGGACGGCTCGGGCTTCGGCCTCGGCCTGCGCTCCCAGCGCTATTCGATGCTGGTCGACGACGGCGTGGTGAAGGTCCTCAACGTGGAGGACACGCCCTCCAAGGCGCAGGTCTCGGGCGCCGAGAACCTGCTGAAGAGCCTCTGACCGCGGCGGGATTGTCCGCTCAACCGGACGCGGGCGAGGCCTTCGCCCGCGCTCCGTTGCCGTTCTTCCTGAACGGCTGGAGGGCCGCCACGGCGAGCTGGTCCACCCGCACGTTGGTGGGGTCGTCCGCATGGCCCTTGACCCAGTGCCAGGACACCCTGTGGCGTCCGGCCGCCTCGTCCAGCGCCCGCCAGAGGTCCTCGTTCTTCACGGGCTTGTTGTCCGCCGTGCGCCAGCCGCGCCGCTTCCAGCTGTGCATCCATGAGGTGATGCCCTGGCGCACGTACTGGGAATCCGTGAAGAGGTCGACCGTGCAGGACCGCTTGAGGGCGTTGAGCCCCTCGATGGCGGCGCGCAGCTCCATGCGGTTGTTGGTCGTCAGCGGCTCGCCGCCGGAGATCTCCTTCTCCACCCCGCGGAAGATCAGGATCGCCGCCCAGCCGCCCGGCCCCGGATTTCCCGAGCAGGCCCCGTCCGTGTAGATCGTCACGCGCTCGGCTTCGCTCATGCGGCCAGCCCCAATTCGCGCGCGTGGCGCACGTGGCGGTGGAAGTTGAGCTTGCGGTCGTACTCCAGGGGATCCTTCGGCTTCACCAGCGCGCCCGGGGGCACGTTGAGCCAGTCCACCAGCCGCGTCAGCATGAAGCGCATGGCCGAGCCCCGGCAGAGGATGGGCAGCGCCTCGACCTCCTCCGGCGCCAGCGGGCGCACGGACAGGTAGCCCGCCAGGAGCGCCCTCCCCTTCGTCAGGTTGAAGGAGCCGTCCGCCTCGAAGCACCAGGCGTTGAGGCAGATGGCCACGTCGTAGGCGAAAGCGTCCGTGCAGGCGAAGTAGAAGTCGATGAGGCCCGAGACCTCCGCGCCGATGAAGAACACGTTGTCCGTGAAGAGATCGGCGTGGATGATGCCCGACGGCAGCCCGGAGGGCCATTCCGCCCTCAGCGCCTCGAGCTCGCGCCGCGTGCGCTCGGCGAGCCCCGGGGAAACCGTGTCCGCCTCGGCCCGGGCCTGCGCGAAGAGAGGCGGCCAGCCGTCGATGGACAGGGCGTTCCGCCGCGTCCGGCCGAAGTCCCGTCCCGCCAGGTGGAGCCGGGCCAGGGCCGCGCCGAGCGCGCCGCAGTGCTGCGCCGTGGGCCTGCGGACGGCGATGCCTTCGAGGAACGTGCAGATCGCGGCCGGGCGGCCGGCGAGCCGCCCGAGGGCCTCGCCCTTCCGGTTGCTCACCGGCAGGGGGCAGTTGAGCCCCTTGCCCGCGAGATGCTGCATGAGGTCGATGAAGAAGGGCAGGTCCTCCTCCCTCACCCGCTTCTCGTAGAGGGTCAGGATGTAGGAGCCCGCCGTCGTGTGCAGGAAGTAGTTGGTGTTCTCCACGCCCTCGGCGATGCCCTTGTAGGACAGCACGGTGCCGATGTCGTAGGTGGCGAGGAAGGCGGCGAGCTCCTCGTCCTGGACGTCCGTGTAAACCGCCATCGCCTATTCCGCCGCCTGTTCCCGCAGCTCGCGCGGCAGCGGAAAGAACACGCTCTCGTCCGCGGTCGAGACGCTTTCGACCGAGACCTCGTAGCGCTCGGCGAAGGCGTCGATGATCTCCTCGACCAGGACCTCCGGCGCCGACGCCCCGGCCGTGATGCCGAGCCGCCGGATGCCGCCGAACAGGGACCAGTCGATGTCCTCGGCCCGCAGGAGCAGCCGCACGAGAGGGCAGCCCTCCCGCTCCGCCACCTCGCGCAGGCGCTGGGAATTGGAGGAATTGGGCGAGCCGACCACGATCATCGCATCCACGAGGGGCGCCACCCGCTTCACAGCCCCCTGGCGGTTGGTGGTGGCGTAGCAGATGTCCTCCTTGTGCGGACCGACGATGGCGGGAAACCGCGCCCTGAGGGCGTCCACCATCTCCTGCGTGTCGTCCACGGAAAGGGTGGTCTGGGTCACGAAGGCGAGATTGGTCTCGTCGGGCGGCTGGAGCCTGGCAATGTCCTCGACGGTCTCGACCAGCGTCGCCGCGCCCTCCGGCAGCTGGCCCATGGTGCCGATGACCTCCGGATGGCCGCGGTGGCCGATCAGAACGATGTGCCGGCCGCGCTTGTGATGGACCTGCGCCTCCCGGTGCACCTTCGTGACCAGGGGACAGGTGGCGTCGATGGCGAAGAGGCGGCGGGCGGCGGCGGCCTCCGGGACGGACCGGGGAACCCCGTGGGCGGAGAAGATCACGGGCGCGTCTCCGTCCGGCACCTCGTCCAGCTCCCGGACGAACACCGCCCCTTTGCGGCGCAGGCTCTCGACCACGTACTTGTTGTGGACGATCTCGTGGCGCACATAGACCGGCGCGCCGTAGATCGTCAGGGCCTTCTCGACGGCGTCGATGGCGCGGACGACCCCGGCGCAGAAGCCGCGCGGGGCACAGAGCAGGATGTCGAGGGGCGGTTTCGTCATGATGCGGCGATGTGGCGAGACCGGACCGGCGATGTCAAGCGGGGCAGGTCCGATTCCCGCCTGCCCCCTCCGCAGAAAGTCTGCCCGGAAGGTCTCGCCCTCGGGGGCAAGACCTCCTAGAAAGGGACATCGTCTCACTCCATGCGACCACCGATGGCGGACACGGCTTCCCACGTCAGCTTCCTCCCCCCGATCCTGACCTTCTGCGGGGCAGCGGTCGTTGCCGTTCCCCTGTTCCGCCTCATGGGCCTCAGCGCCGTGCTGGGCTATCTCGCCGCCGGCATCGTCATCGGCCCTTCGGGGCTCAGCCTCGTGGGAGAGCCGGGAACGATCGCCACGGTGGCGGAGCTCGGCGTCGTGCTGCTGCTGTTCATCATCGGCCTCGAGCTCAAGCTGACCCACCTGTGGTCGATGAAGCGGGACATTTTCGGCCTCGGCCTCGCCCAACTCCTCGTCACCGCCCTCTGCCTCGGAGGCGCCGCCTACCAGTTCGGCTTCGCCGCCAAGGGCGCGTTCGTGACCGGGGTCGCCGTCGCCCTCTCGGCCACGGCCATCGCCCTGCAGATGCTGGGCGAGCGCAACGATCTGCAGACGCCTTACGGCCAGCGCTCCTTCTCCATCCTGCTGTTCCAGGATCTGTCGGTCGTCCCTCTCCTGGCGATCCTGCCCCTCCTGGCCACGGGCCTGGGCGCCCTCGAGCAGGATTCCCTGTCCGACCGGCTGACGACGGTGGCGACGACGCTCGGGGCCGTCGCCTTCGTCGTGATCGTCGGGCGCTACGGCCTCAACCCCTTCTTCCGGGTCCTGGCGAGGAGCGGGGCGCGGGAGGTGATGACCGCCTCCGCCCTCCTGGTCGTGCTCGGGGCCGCCCTGCTCATGCAGGAGGTCGGCCTGTCCATGGCCATGGGCGCCTTCCTGGCCGGGCTCCTGCTGGCCGAATCCAACTTCCGGCACCAGCTCGAAGCGGACATCGAGCCCTTCCGGGGCATCCTGCTCGGGCTGTTCTTCATGAGCGTGGGCATGTCCATCGACCTCGCCCTCGTCCAACGGCAGTGGGCGGTCCTGGCGATCGCGGCCCCCGCGGTGATCGCGGGCAAGACGCTGATCCTGACCCTCCTGTCCCGGGCGTTCGGCGCCTCGTGGCGCGACGGGCTGCGCTCCGCGATCCTCCTCAGCCCGGCCGGCGAGTTCGCCTTCGTCCTGCTGCCGGTCGCCCAGGGCCTGGGCCTCCTCCCGGGCCCCGAGGCTCAGCTCGTCACGGCGCTTGCGGCCATCACCATGCTCCTGGGCCCCATCCTCGCGACCGGGCTGGAGACGATCCTGCGCTCCCGCGCCGGCGACGATGCCCGCCCCGACGCCTCGGTCCTCCACGGGCAGGAGGGCGAGCTGTCGAGCCGGGTCCTGGTGATCGGGTTCGGCCGCTTCGGCCAGATCGTCAACCAGGTCCTGCTCTCCCAGGGCATCGAGGCGACTGTGATCGACCGGAACGTGGAGCGCATCAGGGACGCGGCCCGTTTCGGCCTCAAGGTCTATTACGGCGACGGCACGCGCCTCGACGTGCTGCGCGCCGCCGGCGCCGAGAGGGCCGAGATCGTCTGCGTCTGCACCGACCACCCGGACGTGACCCAGAAGATCGTCGAGATCGTCCACCAGGACTTCCCGAACGCCCGCAGCTTCGTGCGCGCCTACGACCGCATCCACGCGGTCAACCTCATGACCATGGACGTGGACTACCAGATCCGCGAGTGCTTCGAGTCCGCCATCACATTCGGACGCGCGACGCTGGAGGAGCTGGGCTTCGATGCCGAGACGGCGCAGGCGAGCGCCGACGAGATCCGCAAGCGCGACATCGCGCGGCTCGTCCTGCAGAGGTCCGTCGGCGACATGGGCGGCGCCGAGCTGGTGGTCGGAGCGAAGATCGCGCCCGAGCCTCTCCTGAAGCCCGCAGGCAAGGCGCGGGGCCTCAGCCCGGAGACGCGGGACATCCTGAACGAGGGGATCCTCTGATGGATGCGCCCCGCATCGAGAAGCCGCGTCCTCCCGGAGCGGACACGCCGCGCTTCGTCGCCGGCTCGACCATGCGGCATGTGCTGATCATGACCGGGACGGGGGCGGCCGGTCTGATCGCCCTCTTCATCGTCGATTTCGTCTCGCTGCTCTACATCTCCTGGCTCAAGGACCCGAGCCTCACCGCGGGCGTCGGCCTCGCGACGGTGGTTCTCTTCTTCACCGTCTCGATCAATGTCGGCCTGATGATCCCCATCGGGGCGCTCGTCTCGCGCTCCCTGGGAGCGCGGGACACGGCGCGCGCGCGGCAATGGGCGACCTCGGGCTGCGCGCTCATGACCGTCGTCGCGAGCGTCGTCAGCCTAGCCGTCCTGGCCGCGCTGCCCTGGATCCTGGACCTGATGGGAGCCCCGGAGAGAACCTTTCGGGTGGCGCACGACTTTCTCTGGATCTCCATGCCCACCAACGGGCTGATGGCGCTCGCCATGGGCCTGTCGAACGTGCTGCGCGCCGCCGGCGACGCGAGGCGGAGCATGTATGCGACCCTTTCGGTCGCGGCCGTCACCGTCCTGCTCGATCCGCTCTTCATCTTCGGCCTGGGTCTCAAGGCCAACGGCGCGGCGCTGACCATCGACATCTCGCGCGTCGTCTACGTCTATGTGAGCTTCCGCTTCCTGTCCCGCCACCACGCGCTGCTGTCCTGGCCCCGGCTCGACCACATGCTGGCGGACTCGCGCTCGTTCTTCGCCATCGCCGTTCCGGCCGTCCTCACCAACATCGCCGCGCCGGTCTCGAACGCCTTCTTCACGGGCATCATGGCCCGCTTCGGCGACGAGGCGATTGCCGCCTCGGCGATCATCGACCGCGTCACCCCCGTCGCGTTCGGCGGCCTGTTCGCCCTGGCGGGAGCCATCGGCCCGGTCATGGGGCAGAACTGGGGCGCCCGGCAGTACGGCCGCGTCCGCCAGGTCCTGAAGGACGCGCTCACCTTCATGGTGGTCTATGTGGGGAGCGTCTGGCTCGTCCTCGCCCTCGTGCGCGGGCCGCTGACCCTGCTCTTCAACGCGCCGCCGCTGACCGCCGATCTCGTCCAGTTCTTCTGCGTGTACAGCGGGCCCATCTGGTTCTTCATCGGCCTCGTCTTCGTGGCCAATGCCTCCTTCAACAATCTGGGCTACCCCCTCCTTTCCACGTTCTTCAACTGGGGGCGCGCCACGCTCGGCATGATTCCCTTCGCCTATATCGGCGCGGAAATCGCCGGTCCGCGGGGGGCGCTCCTCGGGATCGGCGCGGGATCGGTGCTGTTCGGGATCGGCGCGATCTTCACTGCGTTCTGGACAATCCGCCGCCTGGAGCGGCAAGCTGTCGTGCCTCTGTAGCCCGCACGGCGCGGGCCTTTCCCGGAAGGAGCCTGCAATGCTCAACTGGTTCGATCTGATGCGGCAGGCCCAGGCGAATGCCGGCTTCGATGTCCTGACGAGGCAGTTCCGCCTCTCGGAGGACCAGGCGGAGAAGGCGATGCTCGCCTTTCTCCCCGCCTTCGCCCTCGGCCTGCAGCGCCTCATGGCGGCAGCCGCGCAGAATCCGCTGGCCCAGCACGTCCCCAATCCGTTCGAACCGTTCTGGCAGGCCGCGGGACAGACCCTCTCCGCCCAGGCGCAGCGGAGCGGAGAGCAGCTGATCGACAGCCTCTTCGGGTCCGACGAGGCCAGCCGGCGCATCGCCCATCGGGCCGCCGAGGTCACGGGCCTGAGCGTCGATCTCATGCATCAGATGCTTCCGGTCATGGCGGGCATCCTCGCCGGAACGCTGCACGGCATGATGACCGGCCAGGGCCGCATGCCGGACTTCCGCGCCTCGCCGCCTCCGAAGGACGCGGACAGCGCGGCCGCCGAGCCCTGGACGGCGTTCTGGGACGGGTGGATGCAGGCTTTCCAGGCGCCCCGGCAGGCGGAAGGCCCTGCGGCGGGCAAGCCTCGTCCCTCCACCGGAAAGGCGGAACCGCCGGAGCGGGAGGCATCCTCCGAAACCTGGGAGGGCATGATGCAGAAGGGACAGGAGATGCAGATGCAGTATCTCGCATCCCTTCGATCGATCCTCGACGAGACCTGGAAGCCGAGCAAGCCGTGACGCCGGAAACGGCCCGCGTTCCGTAAAACCGCAAGCCGCACCGGGAACTTCACGCTGTCCCGGCGGAGGGAGACCCGGCCCGGGACGGCGGCTCGACGGGCTCTAGATGTCGTTTCCAAGGAGGTTGTTCAGTCTTTGCCAAGGGGGCTGATGCTTGAGGGCTGAGTGGGGTCGCTGGGTGTTGTAGTGGGTGAGCCATGGCTTCATGGCGGCGCTGCGCTCGGCGGAGGAGGCGTAAGCGGCGCCATAGATCCATTCGCGTAAGCTCGTCTGGATGAAGCGCTCGGCCTTGCCATTGGTTTGCGGCCGGTAGGGTTTGGTGCGCTTGTGGCGGATGCCTCTCTCGGCCAGCGCGGCTTGGAAGACGTGGCTCTTGTAGGCGGCGCCGTTGTCGGTCATCACCCGTTCCACGCCGACGCCATGGCGGGCGAAGAAGGCCAGTGCCCGGTTCAGGAAGGCGAGCGCGCTGTCCTTCTTCTCGTTCGGCAGGATCTCGGTATAGGCCAGCCTTGAGGCATCGTCGATGGCCACATGCAGCGCCTCCCAGCCGGTGCCGCGCTTGGCGGACTGGCCCGTGCGGTCGCCGGTGATGCGATGGCCGATGCCGGCAATGCGCCCGAGCTTCTTGGTGTCGATGTGGATCAGCTCGCCGGGCCGCTCCCGCTCGTAGCGCACCGCCGGCAGGCGCGGTTCGAGCCGGCGCAGGCGGTTGAGGCCGAGACGCCGCAGGACGGCCCCGACGGTGGAGCGCGGCAAGGCCACGGTTCGGGCAATGGCCGGGCCGGACAGGCGCTCCTGGCGCAAGGCGGCGATGTGCGCGATCCGCTCCGGAGCCAGCCGATGCGCCGGACGCCTCGGAGCCGAGCTTTTGTTGTGCAAAGCCGCCTCACCGCCGTCGCGGAAGCGCGCCAGCCATTTGGAGGCCGTGCGTTCGGATATCCCGGCGGCCTTTGCTGCCTCCGCCACGCGCCAGCGCTCCTGGCGCACGCGTTGGACCAAAAGGGCTCGACCAAAGGGCGTCATGCGGGCATTCTTGTGAGCGTTCATCCGGGGCCTCCAGGCAGGAGATGGTTGGTGTTGCAACCCCATCCTCGCAGCCAAGCCTCGGATGAACAACCTTCATAGCTTCGACATCTAGAGCGGATTGCGCTTCGATGGAATCGCACTCCGCTCAGAAGCTCTTGGTTTGCCGCATTTTCGGACTGAGAACCGGTTCCCACTTCTCCTGAAAATGCTCTAGGCCCGCACGGCCCGCGTCCTCACGACGGGAACCACGGGGCGCGCGGATCGCACGGGGGCCGATCCCTTTTCGCCGCGCCCATGCCGCTCGGCGCATCGAACCAGAACCCGCGAGGGATTGCGGAACAGGGCCTCCGCGAGCGCCCCTTCCACGTCGCCGCGCATGAGGCCGATGTCCTTCAGCATGCGGTCGTCGAGCTCCGCGAGATGCATGATCTCCCGGCGATGGCGGAGAGCCTGGACCACGCCCAGGACGGCACGGACCGTCGTGCCCAGGAACGTCGTCCCGGGGGAGCCGGCAACGGGAATCGGGGACCGGGTCATGGCTTTGTCCTCGCACATTCGAGCATCGTCGAACCGCTTGAAGATCCCGAAGGGCCCCGAGCGGCATTCAAGCCTGTGCGCCCCCCGAAAGGCCTCGGACGGCCCGAACGGGAAGCACCGCTCAAGTCGTTGTTCACGAACAACTTTTCAGCTTGCTTAAGAATGAATACCACCGATGTTTCATCACTTGAAGCGATTGTTTGAGATGTGTATCATCACTCATCATGATGAAATAGGAAGACGCCGATGCACCTCCTGGATATCGACCAGCTGCGGACCTTCGTGGCCATTGCGGACACGGGCTCCTTCACCCGCGCGGCGGATGTGGTCCACAAGACGCAGAGCGCGGTGTCCATGCAGATGAAGCGGCTGGAGGACCGGATCGGCCGTCCGATCTTCGAGCGCGACGGGCGCCTCTCCAAGCTGACCGAGGAAGGCGAGCGCCTCCTCGACTATGCCCGCCGCATCGTGCGGCTGAACGCGGAATGCATGGCGTCCTTCAACGACAACGAGCTGGTCGGCCGGGTGAGGCTCGGCCTGCCGGACGACTATGCGGACCGCTACCTGCCGGAGATCCTGGCGCGCTTCTCGCGCTCCAATCCCAAGGCCGAGGTCACGGTGGTCTGCGAGCCGACGCACAACCTCATCGAGCGCGTGCAGCACGGCGACCTCGATCTCGCGATCATCACCCACGTGGACCGGCGCGGCCCGTCCGAGATCGTGCGCATCGAGCAGCTGCTCTGGGTCACGTCGGGCCGCCATGCGGTGCACGAAGAGAGCCCGATCCCGCTGGCGCTCGGGCGCCCGAACTGCGACTGGCGCCATTCGGCGACGGAGGCGCTCGAGAGCGCCGACCGGGCCTTCCGCATCGCCTATGTGAGCTGGCACTCCACGGCGGTGGGCGCGGCGGTCCTGGCGGGGCTGGCGGTGTCGGTGCTGCCGGAGAGCGCCGTGCGCCCGGGCATGCGCATCCTCGGCCCTTCGGACGGCTTCCCCGCCCTGCCCTCCTGCAAGATCGGCCTGATCCGCGCCCGCGGCGGCGAGAACCCGCTCGCCGACGCGCTGGGCTTCCACATCAAGCAGTCCCTGGACAACCTGGGCTCGACCCGTCCGCTCCTCGCACCCGCGGCGGAATAGGCGCCGCAGGCCGGACCGTCACGCCTTCGCGGCGGGACGGCGCAGCACCAGCACGTTTCCCGCGAGCGCCAGCACGACGCCGACGGCGGCGAGGGGCGTCCACACATAGCCCTCCACCACCGTCGAGACCGCGAGCGCCACGATGGGGAACAGCACGGTCGCATAGCCCGCACGGGCCGCGCCGAGGCGCCGCAGGAGCGTGAGGTAGGCCGCGAAGGCGAGCACCGACGCGCCGACCGCGAGATAGACGAGCGCGCCGATATAGGTCGCCGTGGGCTCGATGATGAAGGCGTTCCCGCGCACGAGATTGAGCGCGAGCAGCACCGCCACCCCGTAGGTCATGGCCCAGGCATTGGCGGAGATGAGCGGCGCGCCGCGCCGCTGCACCACGGTCGAGATCATGTTGCCGGAGCAGAAGAAAAGGGTGCCGAGGACGCACAGGCCCAGCCCCGTGAGGGCGGCGAGGTTGAAGCCCGCGCCCGCGATCTCCGGCCAGAACAGCAGCCCGATGCCCGCCGCGCCGAGAAGGCCGCCGAAGGCGACCCGCGCCTCCACCTTCTGGCGGAACACGACGAAGCCGAGCACGAGGTTGAAGATCGACGCGAGGGAGAACACCACGGAGAGGAGCCCCGAGGGCACCGTGAGCCCGCCGTAGTAGAAGCAGATGAAGTTGCTCGAGAACAGGCAGAGCCCCACCGCCATGAAGCGCAGGTGGTCGGACAGGGCGAAGCGCACCCGCATGCCCGCCGCGAAGACCCAGCCCCAGGTGCAGAGCGCCGCCAGGACGAAGCGCCAGAACACGGACATCTCGGGCGCGACGACCCCGAGCTGGGCACGGATGCCGATCCAGCTCACGCCCCACAAGAAGACGGTGGCGACGTAGAGCGCGAGGGTGCTGCCCTCGATCCGGACCGGCGCCGTCTCCGGCAGGGCTCCCGCCCGCGGCATGGTGGCTTGCGTCATGGCTCTCGTCCCCTGAGTAGTGTTACCCGACTACCCCGGGAAGACCCATCAGCGCAAATGATGAAAACTGATCGATTTTTCTTGGATCGGTGATGGGATATTCCGGATGGAGCCGCGGAGCGACCGCAATCCGAAACAGATCCCAGCGCATTCTCAGGGGAAAGTGGGAACCTGCTTTCGCTTGCGCAGCCTTCAGGTCGCCCGGAAATGCAGCAGGCGAGGGAGCTGGCGGCGGAAGTTCCGAGAAGCCGGGATGGGGCGAGGCATGAGCTCTGGGTCGGCCCGATGGGCTGGCTTCTCCTTACTCTCGAACGAGCCGATGGCGGGATGTCCCTCCGACTGCCGCACCACGGAATCGGCCTCGCATGATCCACTGTGCCGGCCGCTCAATCCCGACCGTCCGTGAACTGAACGAGATCCCACAGATTGCCGTAGAGATCCTCGAACACCGCGACGATGCCGTAGGGGGCTCGCTTCGGCTCGCGAACGAACCTGATGCCTTTCTCGACCATCGCGGCGTGATCCCGTTGAAAATCATCGGTCCGGAGGAACAGGAAGACGCGACCGCCCGCCTGGTTGCCGACGAACGTCTCCTGATGAGGCGTGGAAGCGCGAGCGAGGATCAGCGAGGTCGTCCCATCTCCTCGAGGGCGAACCACAACCCACCGCTTGTCCTGCTCCGGTTGATAGGTGTCCTCGACCAGTTCGAATCGCAGCTTGTTGACGTAAAAGTCGATGGCTTCGTCGTAGTCGCGCACCACAAGCGCAATATGAGCGATACTTTGCTGCAAATCGGCCTCCCCGCCAGACATACCCTTTTGGATCGGAAGGATGCAAGCTCAACGAGAGCCAAACCAGCTACAGAATTGTGCAAGGATCGCTTGTTCGACATCGCTTCCCGAAAGGCGGGAGTTGATACGACGCATCAACAGTGAAACGACTTTCACTCGGCAGCCCGGTTTCCGAAGACGACGAACTGCATTCCTGTCCGGCGTCGGCCCGTCAATCGCACGAAGCCCTAAATCCTGCCCCGCCGCCATTCCGGAAGCCGCCCTGGACCCGGCCGCCGGCAACGTAGCCCTGCAGTTCGCTGTCCTCGGCTTCGTCTCCGTCGCGCTCAACACCCTCGCCGATGTCGCGGTGGCCTTCGCGGCGAGCGGCATCCGTGCCGGAGCGGCGGCCCGTCCGGGTCTGGTCCGTCGTCTACGCGAAGCGTCGGGAGCCTGCATGATCGCGCTCGGCCTCGGTCTTGCTCTGACTCGACGCCGCGACCTGACCGATCGGGGCTGTCCCCGGCTGCCATGACCGGTCCTCCGGCAACCGCGTGACTTTCAGCCCCGGGAGGCAGGGCCGCCGAACCTTTCGACGAGGCGGGGCCAGGCCTTTGCGAGCACCTCCGCCGCAGGCGTCCCGGCCATCCGGGACGGCCTCGCCCCGGGCGTCGTCTCCAGGTAGGCGCCGACGAGACGGTAGCCGATGGTGTAGCCGGCCCAGCGCGGGACGGTTCCGCCCCGGCCGCCCCGCCCGACGCCGAAGAACCAGAGGCGGTGATCGTAGCGGGGCGAGCGGAAGGCCTCCTCGGCCCGCTCCAGCAGGGCGGGCCAGTGCTCGGGGCGAAGGGCATGGTCCCAGATCTGCCCCTCCCCGCCGTTGATCTCGCGGTCGAACTGGTCGGCCAGCCCCTCGGTGACGAGGGCCTCGGCGAGGGTGGTCCCGTAACCGACGCTGTGGCAACGGAGGCAGTGGTGAAACTCGTGGGTCAGGATGCGGCCGAACTCGCCCGCCTCCAGGCTCGCCTCGAACCGGGGATTCGCGGGATCCAGGGTGACGACCATGCAGCGCCGGCGGGGCGCGATTCCCGCAAGGCCGAGCTCGGGAATGGCCTGCCCTTCGAGGCGCTCGATCACCACGTCGAGGGGCGGCATCTCGACGTCCGGCGCCAGGCAGGCGGCAATGCGCTCGTGGGTCGCCCGGGCCTCCGCCTCCAGGCGGGCGCGCCAGGGTCCCAGGCTCCCCTCGGATTCGAGAAAGTGCAGCACCCAGTTCATCGCTTCGTTCTCCCGAAAGCGCCTTCATTCGTTTCGGTGGGCCGCGGCGGCAGCCGGGCGGCGCCCGATCCGACCCGGCAACCGTTCCGCCCCTCCCTGTTCCGCAGAGAAAATTTCGACCGTCGAAACAAAACTTTCGCTTCCGCGAATAGTTCTCGGCTCATGAACGCATTTACGAGCGGGACGCGGGCGAAATGACCGGCACATGGCCGAGACGATCCGCCGGCGTTTTACAAAAACTGTGAATAGCCATTCGCCTTTTGGCCGAACCTCTCTAATACTCCCGCCATAACGGGAGGGAACAGGCCATGAAGTCTCGTATCAACCTTTCGGAACGGCCCCGGCAGGTCGCGCGTGCCGCCGCCTGGGTCCCGCTCGCGGCGGCGCTCGCATGCCTGCACGGTCCGGTCGCGGTCGCGCAGGAGGTGCGCGCGCCCCTGGCGAACGCCGCGGATCCCGTTCCGCAGGCCGCGGTCGCCGCGGTTCCCGACGCGAAGGACCTGACCGACGCGCGCATCGTCATCGTGGAATGGCGAATCAAGAAGGGCCGCGAGCAGGAATTCCTCGACTACTGGTCGACCAAGGCGACCATCTCCGACCGGTCCGGCCTGATCGGCGAGTTCCTGAGCCGGGTGGAGGACCGCCGGCAGTTTCCCTGGATGGTGTGGAACCTCGACCCCCGCTGGACCACCTTCGTGAACGTGGGCTTCTGGCGCAGCGGCTCGGACTTCCACGAGCAGATCGGCCGCTTCATCGACAATTCGAAGCCGCCTCTCGCCTTCGAGGCGCAGAAGCGCCGCAGGGTCTTCGTGGCGCCCGAGCGCTGGCGCATCGGCGCGACGCCGTTCCTCGTCTCCGACCACAAGGGCGTGCGATGAGCGGACTGCAAAGGAAACGCAGGGCGCCGCATTCCCGTCACCTGCCCGGCGCGACCGCGGAGCCTCTGGCGCTCCGGCACATCCTGCTCGCGATCCTGCTCGCGGCGGCGATCGTCGTGCCTGTCCTCGGGGCGATCTGGTCGCAGCTTCCCTGACCTTCCGCGGCGCCCGCTCCTTCACCCGCCGAGGCGGGGCGGCCGCGATGGGGGGCGGATCTGCGCCGCGACGGCAAGCCGGCGCTCCAGCGCCATCCGGCGCCGGACCGAGAGGGCGATTGACCTCACCTGCCGCTCCGACGTGCCGTCCCGCGCCATGAGCTGGCGCACGATGGGATCCGAAAGCAGTTCCTTCAGGCTGGGCTCCCCCCTCTCCGGCATCGGATCCTCCTTCGCGTTCCTCGTGCAGGAAGCATTGCCCGATTCCTGTGACAGGGCTGTGGCGGCGCCGGGCGCCGGCGAAGTTCAGGCGGCCAGGGTTTCCATGGTGCATACGACGCCGCCTACGGCGAATTCGAGCTTCATGGCCCCGCCGAGATCCGACGCCAGCGCCCGCTCCAGCAGCCGCGAGCCGAATCCCCGCCGCGCCGGCGGCCTCACGGGCGGGCCGCCCGTTTCCTCCCAGCGCAGGGAGATCCGCTCCTCTCCACCGGCGCCCTTCGCCACCGACCAGGCGATCCGGACCTCGCCGGTCTCGTTCGAAAGAGCGCCGTATTTCACGGCGTTGGTGGCCAGCTCCTGGAAGGCCATGGCGAGGGCCAGGGCGACCTGCGGCGACACGCGCACCTCGGTCCCCTCCACGTGCCAGCGTCCTCCGTTCCCGCCCCTGAACGGCTCGATCGCCTGGGCGACGATGGTGCCGAGCTCCGCCCCTTCCCACTGTTCGCGGGTGAGAAGATCGTGCGCCCGGGAGAGAGCGATGAGCCGCCCTTCCAGGGATTCCCGCGCCTGGGCCGGCGTGGCGGCGGAGCCCAGACTCTGCGCCACCATGTACTGGACGGTGGCCAGGGTGTTCTTCACCCGGTGATTCAGCTCGTTGAGAAGGAGCCGCTGGCGCTCCTCCGCCCTGTCGCGCGCCGCCTGCCGGAGCGCCAGCTCGTCCAGGAGGGCGTCGATGTCGGCGCCGACGGTTTCGAGTTCCCCCGCCTGCGCGGACATTCCGGTTCGGGCCGACAGGTCGCCCCGCCGCCAGGCCTCGATCGTGTTCACGAGGCGCTCCACCGGGTCGCGCACGAAGCTCCGGCCGATGAGCCAGGCGGCGAGGAAGGCGGCGCAGGCGCCGACGAGGGCGAGGGTGGCGCCCCGCCGGGTCGCCCGGTCGATGGCGTGAAAGGCCTCGTCGCGGGCGATGCCGGCGCTGATGTAGAGCCCCTCCGGCATGACCTTTACCGGAATGTAGCCGATGATCCGCCGGGTGCCGTCCTGGCTCATCACCTCCTGCGTGCCGGGCGCGTCGCCTTTCACCAGCGACAGGAAGGGCTCGGGGATCCGGGTGCCGATGAAACGCTCCGGGAAGGGCTCGCGCGCGATGATGGTGCCGTCCCGGTCGGCGATGGTGAGGGCGTTGCCGTGGGCGAGATCGCGCTGCCGCAGCCTCTGGCCGAGCCAGTCGAGGTTCAGGCCCGCCGCCACGACGCCGACGATCCGCCCCTCGCCGTCGCGGATGGGCATGGCGAGCGGCAGGACGCCTTTGCCCGAGACCTGGCCGACCCTGTAGCGGCCGACGACGAAGGTGCCTCTCGCGAACGCCTCCTGGAAATAGTCGCGGTCGTCGAGGCTCTGCCCCTGACCCATGCTGTCCGACCGGCAGCGGATGAGCCCTTCGGCATCGATCACGGTGATGGGGGTGAGCTGCGGGGTCTGCACCTGCACGTCGGCCAGATAGGCCGTGCACGCATCCACGTCGAAGGACTTCACGCCATGCGCGGAGGCGACGGCGATCAGCAGTCCCCGGGCGCCTTCGAGGATGCCCTGCATCTCGAGGGCGGCGAGCTGGCCGAAGCGCAGGGCGAGCGCGTGGACCTCCGCCTCGCGGCTGCGGTGCAGGGAGACCTCGTTGTAGAGAAGGATGCCCAGGGCCGGCAGCAGCGCGACGGCCGTGAGGATGAAGAGCCGGACGCGCAACGACAGCTTCGTCACCGACTTCGCCACCCTCAATCTCCGCCGGCTCGGGAAACCGTGCATCGCACGCATACGGTCAGGCCTTCATCATAAGCCATGCTCCGGGGATGTCGACGGGCACGCACCACGACCTTCCCTACAAGCGCGCCCGGGTGCTGCGCGGCGTGGCGAGGAGGAGATTGGTCTCCGAGGCGATGACCCCGGGAATGAGGCGGACCCGCCGCAGCACGGCGTCGAAGTCCGTCAGGCTCGCGGCGCCGAGCTCGACCACGAGATCCCACTTGCCGTTGGTGGTGTGGATGGCGCTTACCTCGGGGAAGCCGCCGAGGGCGTCCACCACCCGGTCGGCGGCGCGCCCCTCCACCTCGATCAGCGTGATGCCGCGGACCGGCAGCGACACCGCGTCCGCCCGCAGGATCACCGTGTAGCCGACGATGTCGCCGGAGCGTTCGAGCCGCTCCATGCGCGAGCGCACGGTGGCGCGCGAAACGCCGAGCTCCAGGGCGAGATCGGAGACGCTGCGCCGCCCGTTGTGCCGCAGGAGAGTGATCAGCCTCTGGTCGAGATCGTCCATGGTCCGCCGGTTTGGAAAGCCGTTCCATCCATTTTGGACAACGGCCCCGCCTCATTTGTCAATCTTTGGCGTTCGTTTCGCCAATCTCCTTCGCTAGCTTGGCGAAACCGACACCGCAACGACAGCAAGGAGAGCCGAATGACGCGCAGGCCCAGCATCCTCTTGGGAGTCCCGGTGCAGGAAGGCGCCGGGCGCATGGGCTGCGACATGGGTCCGAGCGCCTTCCGGGCGGCCGGCCTCGCCCCCGCCCTGCGCGACCTCGGCTATATTGTCGAGGACCGGGGCAACCTGTCCCCGGCCCCGCTCCGGGACCTCCGGCACGACAACGGCGCGATCAAGTACCTTCCGGAAGTGGTGGCCTGGACGGAGGCCATCGCGCAGGCGGCCTACGAGGCGGCGGCCGACGGAATCCCGATCTTCCTCGGCGGCGACCACAGCCTCTCCGCCGGGACCATGACCGGGCTGAGCCGCAGGGCCGCGGAGGAGGACCGCCCGTTCTTCGTCCTCTGGCTCGACTCCCATCCGGACTTCCACACCCTGGAGACGACGCAGAGCGGCAACCTGCACGGGGTGCCGATGGCCTATGCCACGGGGCGCGGCGGCTTCGAGGGCTACTTTCCCGCCCTCCATGCGCCCGTGAAGGCGGAGAACGTCTGCATGATGGGCATCCGCAGCGTCGACCCTCCGGAGCGGGCCGCCCTCGCGACCGCCGGGGTGACGATCCACGACATGCGCGCCATCGACGAGAACGGCGTGGTGCCCCTCCTGGAGGCCTTCCTCAGGCGCGTCGCCGCAACGCGGGGCCGGCTGCACGTGAGCCTGGACGTGGACTTTCTGGACCCGGGCATCGCGCCGGGTGTCGGCACCACGGTGCCGGGCGGCGCAACCTTCCGCGAGGCGCATCTGATCATGGAGATCCTCCACGACAGCGGCCTCGTCACGAGCCTCGACATCGTCGAGCTCAATCCCTTCCTCGACGAGCGCGGCCGCACGGCCCTGCTCATGGTGGACCTCGTCGCGAGCCTGATGGGCCGCCGCGTGCTCGACCGCCCGACCCGGAGCTTCTGAACCATGATCGAGAAACTCAACGTCGTTCCCTTCGTGAGCGTCGACCACATGATGAAGCTCGTCCTCGCCATCGGCGTGGAGCGCTTCCTCGTGGAGCTGGCGGACGAGATCGAGACGGATTTCCGCCGCTGGGAGAGCTTCGACAAGACCCCGCGCGTCGCCTCCCACAGCAAGGAGGGCGTGATCGAGCTGATGCCCACCAGCGACGGCGAGGTCTATGGCTTCAAGTACGTGAACGGCCATCCCAAGAACACCCGCGAGGGCCGCCAGACCGTGACCGCCTTCGGCGTTCTCGCGGATGTGGGCACCGGCTATCCCGTGCTCCTCACGGAGATGACCATTCTCACCGCCCTGCGCACGGCTGCGACCTCGGCTCTCGCCGCGAAGCACCTGGCGCCCCGGGGCGCGCGGACGATGGCGATGATCGGCAACGGGGCACAGGCGGAGTTCCAGGCCCTCGCCTTCAAGGCGCTCCTCGGCGTGGACCGGCTGCGCCTCTACGACATCGACCGGACGGCGAGCGTGAAGTGCGTGCGCAACCTCGCCGGCATGGGGCTCGACATGACGATCTGCGGCTCCATCGAGGAGGCGATGGAGGGCGTGCAGATCGTGACCACGGTCACCGCCGACAAGCAGAACGCGACGATCCTCACCGACAACATGGTCGGAACCGGGCTTCACATCAACGCGGTGGGCGGCGACTGCCCGGGCAAGACGGAGCTGCACCCCGACATCCTGAGGCGCTCGGACATCTTCGTGGAGTATCCGCCGCAGACGCGCATCGAGGGCGAGATCCAGCAGCTGCCGCCGGACCACCCCGTGACGGAGCTGTGGCAGGTGATCGCCGGCCGCGCGCCCGGGCGCAGCGACGCGCGCCAGATCACCCTCTTCGACTCCGTCGGCTTCGCCATCGAGGACTTCTCGGCCCTGCGCTACGTGAAGCGCCAGATCGAGCGCACGGGTCTCTACGAGGAGCTCGACCTCCTCGCCGACCCGGACGATCCGCGCGATCTCTTCGGCATGCTCCTGCGCGCCCAGGCCGCCGCGCCGACGGCGGCGTGAAAGCGCTTCGTGAAAGCGCTTTAAGAGAGCCTCAACGCGGGCGGTGCAGGATTTCCGCCCGAAGGGTGCTCCCTTGAATCGGAGATACGCGAAGATGTCCATCGACCTGATCGTCCGGCCGATCGCCCGGGACGACTATCCCCAGTGGCTCCCGCTGTGGGACGGCTACAACGCCTTCTACGGGCGCAGCGGTCCCACCGCCCTCGATCCGGAGATCACGCGGACCACATGGCAGCGTTTCTTCGACGCCTACGAGCCCGTGCATGCTTTGGTGGCGGAGAACCGGGGACAGTTGCTCGGGCTCGCCCATTACCTCTTCCATCGCAGCACCACTGCCATCGCGCCGAGCTGCTACCTCCAGGATCTCTTCACCAACGAAGCCGCACGGGGCAAAGGCGTAGGCCGCGCGCTCATCGAAGGCGTCTGCGAGCGGGCAGCGGCGGCAGGCTCGCCGCGGGTCTATTGGCAGACGCACGAGACCAACGCCACGGCGATGCAGCTCTACGACCGGGTCGCGGAACGCTCCGGATTCGTCGTCTACCGCAGGTTCGTCTAGAGCGGATTGCGCTTCCACGGAGTCGCACTCCGCTCCGAAGCTCTTGGTTCGCCGCATTGTCGGACGGACCCGGCGGGCCGCGCCAGCGACCCGGAGGGCCGCGCCAGCGAAAACCGGTTCCCCCTTCTCCTGAAAAGGCTCTGAGACCCGGTACTCACGACCCAGCTTCGGCACCGATGTCCGGCCGCCTGTCGAGTACCGCATCCACCAAGCCGAAACTCTGCGCCTGCTCGGCCGACATGTAGTTGTCGCGCTCAATGGCGCGCTCGACCGTGCCGTAGTCCTGGCCCGTATGCTGCACGTAGATTTCCGTGAGCCGCCGCTTGAGAGCCTCGCTCTCGCGGGCGTGGATGAGGATGTCTGTCACCTGGCCCTGGTAGCCGCCCGAGGGCTGGTGCACCATGATGCGGCTGTTGGCGAGGGCGAAACGGTGTCCCGCCTCTCCTGCGGCGAGCAACACCGAGGCCATCGATCCGGCTTGCCCCACACAGAGCGTCGAGACGGGGCAGCGGATGAACTGCATGGTGTCGTAGATCGACAGGCCGGAGGTCACGACCCCGCCCGGCGAGTTGATGTAGAAGGAGATTTCCTTCTTCGGGCTCTCGGCCTCGAGGAACAGGAGCTGCGCCACGATCAGCGAGGCCGAGTTGTCGTCCATCGGCCCGGTGAGAAACACGATCCGTTCGCGCAGGAGACGCGAATAGATGTCGAACGCGCGCTCGCCGCGGTTCGACTGCTCGACCACCATCGGGACGAACATGCTGCTGTAGAGCGCGACGGGATCTCTCATCGGACGGTTCTCCAGACGTTGGGCAGGGCTCCGCCCCGCCCGGTTCCGCCGGGTCCGAGGCAGCAGGCGCTTCAAAGGATGTCAGGCTGCGCGGCGCAGGATCATGCCGGCCGTGCTGCGGGCGGATCGTGGCGTAGCCGCATATGCGCGGGCACGTACCGGCCGCCTGGGGAAAGCGACGACGTCAGCGGTCGCCACCGCAGGCACGCGCCGCTCGACCGGCGTGGCCTCGTGGACGATGCGCAGATTTGTACCGGCCTCCTCCGTCCGCTCCAGCTCGAAGGTGACGACCGTGTCGACCGCAGGGCCGTCGCCGCAGGAGCGCCAGGAATACGACAGGCGCTCCAAGGGAACGACCTCCAGCACCTCGCAGGCGATGGCGCCGCCGCTCCCTGGATCGAGATCGATCGTGAAGGAAGCGCCGGGCTCGGGGCGCAGGGTGTTCGGCCCGAGCCATTCCGCTACGATCTCAGGCACGGTGAGTGCGCGCCAGACCGTCTCCGGGCTTTCGTCCAGGTGGCATTCGAGGACGACGGATCGGGCTTCGGCGTCGGTCCGGGCTGCTTCGGTCATCGATCCATCCTCTTGAGCACGTCCTTGAGCTTCTCGACCCGCTCCGGCCAGAAGGCGCGGTAGCGATCGACCCACTCGGCGAGCGGCGCGAGCCCCTGGGGGTCTGCCGTATAATAGGCGAAGCGCCCTTCCCGCCGCTCCTGCACGAGCCCGGCACTGCGCAGCGCCGCCAGGTGCTGCGAGATCGCCGGTTGAGAAACGGCGAAACCGTCCTTCAGCTCCGAGACGCTCAGCTCCCGCCCGACCAGCCGCTCGAAGACGGCTCTGCGGGTCGGATCGGCCAGGACGCGAAAAAGGTCTGCCTCGATCATGAATAATCTATAAGCCATGACTTATGAGTCGCGCAACCCCTCCTCTCGGGTCTCAGAGACGAACGGCCGCTTCCGGCCCCGCAGGATCACCCGCGCCGCCGGCGCTCAGAGGCGCCAGAACGCCGCGGCCTCTGCGGGAAGGGCCCGGAGAGCCTCGTCGAAGGACTTCGGATCCACATGCCGCCGGAGGGCGGCGGCCACGTCGCGGATGGCCGTGTCCGGCGCGAAGTTGTGGTGCGCCCGGAGTGCCTGCACCTCGCGCGTGAGGAGATCGCGGTCGATGAAGGGCTGCGTCGGCTCGCACGGGTCCCACCCGTCCACGAACAGGGCGCGCAGGACCGGCGACAGCGCGTTCGCGAAGCGGATTCCCTCGGGGAGGGTCAGGCGGCGGCGGAAGACCAGGAGGACCGCCTGCACCATGGTGTAGGCCTGGTTGCGCGTCCCGAGTCCCGCCTCGTCGCGCGCGTCCGCGAGGAAGCGCTCGAAGGCCTCCGAGGCGTGCCGGTATTCCATGGGTACGGTCATGATCGCCTCCGCTTCCGGGCTCGCCGGATCGGAGCGCTCGTACCAAGAAGCGCCCGCCGGAGGAAGCCGGCGGGCGCGAGATGCGGGCCGAGGAGTGGGGCGGCCCGCGGAGAAGGCCCGGTTTTCGGACGGTTCGTGGGCCTTCCCTTATCGATGCTCCAGGGTTTGGGTTTCGCGCATCCTTTCGCGCAAGACCGGTTCCCGCTTCTCCTGAAAGCGATCTAGTCCTGCGTGTAGGTGATCTTGCCGTCGGCGCCCTTCTTCCAGGTGTAGACCACGTAGTCGGGCTTCGTGCGGTCGCCCTTCTTGTCGTAGGCGATGTCGCCGACGACGGTCTTGAAGACCATGCCGGACTTCATGGTCTCGGCCACCTTCTTCGGATCGAGGGAGCCGGCCTTCTCGGCCGCCTGCTTGATCACTTCCACCGCGGCATAGGAATAGAGCGTGTAGGCCTCCGGATTGAACTTCCGCTGCTCGGTGAAGCGCTTCACGATGTCCTGCACCTCGGGCCGCTTGCGCGGATCCGGCGGGAAGGTCATCCTGGTGCCCTCGACGCCCGGCCCGCCGATGGAGGCGAACTCCTCCGACACGATGCCGTCCGCGCCCATGGCGACGGTGCCCAGCCCCTGGTCGCGCATCTGCCGGATGATGAGGCCGAGTTCCGTGTGCAGGCCGCCCCAGTACATGAGGTCGACGCCCGTCGACTTGAGCTTGGACACGAGGGCGCTGAAGTCCTTCTCGCCGGGATTCACGCCCTCATAGAGCACTTCCTTGAGGCCGCCCTTGTTGATGACCGCGCGCGTCTCGTCCGCGAGGCCCTTGCCGTAGGGCGTCTTATCGTGAACGACCGCGACCTTCTTGCCCTTGTAGTTCTCCAGGATGAAGGCGCCCGCCACGGCGCCCTGCTGATCGTCCCGCCCGCAGGTGCGGAACACGGTGGGCAGCCCGCGCTCGGTGAACTTCGGATTGGTGGAGGCCGGCGTGATCTGGACCATGCCGTTCTCCGCATAGACCTCGGACGCGGGAATCGACACGCCGGAGTTGAAGTGCCCGACGACGAACTTCACGCCCTCGCTCGCGAGCTTGTTCGCGACGGACACCCCCTGGCGCGGATCGGACACGTCGTCCGCCAGGACCACCTCGAGCTTCTGCCCGAGGATGCCGCCGGCCGCATTGATGTCGGCCACGGCCTGCTCGGCCCCGTTCGTCAGCTGGGCGCCGAAGGCGGCGTTGGGACCCGTGATCGGGCCCGCCACCCCGATCTTGACCTGCGCATGGGCGGCGGACGCCATGACGAGACCGGTGCCGAACGCGAGCACCGGAAGAAGATGCATTTTCATCGTTATCGTTCCCTCTGGAGATCGGCCCGATCTCCGACACCACCAAAACATCATTTGATGGTTATTGCAAGATCCGCGTCGCAGCGCTTCGGGGGGCGCCGCCCTATGGATGCCCGTTGCCGGACAGCACCCGGGCGGATCCGCGCAGGCCGTTCCGGAACGCCTCGTCGAAATTGACGCCCCTCACCTGCCACGTAGTCTCCCGCCCGCCGGACCGCAGCCTCCATGTGACGACCCAGCCGTGGTCCGCATCGCTGAAATCCATGGTCCCGACGAGCGGATGGTCGGCCCCCGCCGCGCGGGCGACCGCGTCGGGATCGGACGGGCCGTGCCCGCGCAGGGCGGCCGCGGTCACGGAGCCCTCCGCGAGAACCGCCTCTGCCGGAATGACCACGGGCACCCCGATCCGGCGGGACGCCGCGGCGAAGGCGTCCCGCTGGTCGCGGCCGCGCTCGGCGTCCGCGGCGAGCACATAGTCGTTTCCGCCGATCCGGACCGCGAGGAGAACCGCGAGAACGGGCCTGTTCCCGTCCCAGGGCTTGCGGCCGAGGCTCTCCAGAAAGGCGTCGATCTTGGGCGGATCGAAGTCGACGGTCAGGTCGTGCGGCCGGTCGCGCGTGCCCTGCTCGTCGTGGATCGGCTTTCCTTCCAGGCGGTCGCGATATCGGAAGGCGCGGACATAGGACGCCGCCTGCGCCGCCTCCTTCTCCACGCGCGGGTCCTCCATCAGCGCGGGATCGCCGCTCACCTTCACGAGCACGTCCACGAAGGTTCGCGCGAATGCGGGTCCCCGGTTCTCCGGCATCTGCCCCGTGGTGATGGCCTGTCCCCGATAAAGATCCTCCACCGCGATCCTCGCCGCCGCGGGAGCGGCCGCGAGAAGGCACAGAGCGAACGCGAGCGCATGACGACGCAGGGAATGAAGACGCATGGAATGGGGACGCGTGGAATGGGGACGCATGGGAAGCCTCCTGCCGTCCGGGCCTTGAAACCGATAAAGCAAGTTTTGGAGGTTTCCGGCCGGAGCGCAAGGGAAGCCGCCCGCAGGCGGACGCTGCGGCTCGAACAACAGACAAGCGCGGCTCGGCGATCCGTGCCCGGGCTAGCCCACTTCCTCCGCGAGGAACTGGCGCTCCCTGTGGCGGCGGACCTTGGCCCGGTTGCCGCAGACGGACATCTCGCACCAGCGCCGGGAGGCGTTCTTGGTGCGGTCGTAGAACAGCCATCCGCAATCGCCGTCGCGGCCGGGGCACTGCTTCAGCCGCTCCAGCTGGCCCTGGCGCAGCATCTCCACGGCGGAATGGACGATGGGGCCGAGGACGAAGGCGGTCACGGAGGTCTCGGGAAAGCGCCAGTCGTACCGGCCGTCCTCGAACCGCTCCAGGGAGGCCGGGGCAAGGAGATCCCGGAAATCGTCCCGCAGGCCGTCGAGGTCGCGGGGATCCGGCTCCCGCCCCCCCGCAATGGCGCTGCCGACCCGGTAGAGCACCTCGCGAAGCGCCAGCGCCCGCGCGAGGAGTTCCTCGGCCTTCCCCCTGTCGCGCGCGAGCCTCCGGCGGACCCGCTCCGCGTCGGCCTCGGCGAAGAGGCCCGCATGGACCGCCCACAGGAGCAGATGCTCGGCGCGGCGGATATGGTCCTGATGGGTGGCGCAGCCGCGCCCGCTGGAGGTGTTGGTGAAGTCGAGAGCCAGGATCCCGCCCACGAGAGGCAGCCTTCCCGCCCTGGTTTCCTCGACCGCAGACGCCATGCCTCTCCGCTCCACTCCTACGGGTCGCGCCCGGCCGGACGGAGCACCGCCGCCGGCATCGGAACGCCGGCTTCCCCTGTTTCGCAGAAGGCCGGGACGCGATCAAGCGGAGCGTTGCCGCGCCTTCCTCGTCTCACGCGATCAGGAAGTCGCCCGCGGTCAGCGCGAGACCCTTGCCGAGCTGGGCGAACTGCACCGGCGCCGCACGGCCCGTGCCGTCCGCGTCGTAGGAGATCGCGCCCGTCGCCGCGTCGTAGACGATGCGGTCGGACGGGTCGTGGGCGCGCGTGCCGGTCCAGAACTCGGACGGGTCGAGATGACCCGCCGTTCCCGCCAGCGGGAACAGGGCGACGAAGACGGAGCGGTCGAGGGCGATGGTGTCGTCCGCCGGGTTGAAGTCCGCGATCCGGTCGAGATTGGAGCTGCGGTTCGGAACCGTGTCGAACACGAAGACGTCCGCCCCCGCGCCGCCGGTGAGCACGTCGTTGCCGCCGCCGCCGTACAGCGCATCGTTGCCGCCGAGCCCGGCGAGGCGGTCGCCGCCCGCGCCGCCCTTGAGGACGTTGGCGGCCGCGTTGCCGGTGATCGTGTCGTTCCCGCGTCCGCCCGTGGCGTTCTCGATCAGCGAGCGGGGATCGCCCTCGTAGAGCAGAGCGTTGGCGATGTTCCCCCTCGCCAAGTGCCCGCTGCCGAGCTGCGCCAGCTGGGCGCCCGACAGGGTCGACCATGCGCCGGGACGCAGGTCCACCGACAGGTTGGTGGCATAGTTCGAGAGGTCGTAGGTGTCGGTGCCGCCCCCGTCCCAGATCGTCTCGAAGATCCGGTTGCCGCCGGGCGCGCCCTGGCCCTGTCCGTCGATGAAGGCCTCGCCCGTCGCGGGATCGAACCGGTAGACGGTATCGCCGCTGCGCGTGGAGAAGTTCGCGCCGTACATGTGCTGCAGGGCCGCGATGTCGTCCATCATCAGCGACTGGGCATAGCCCCAGGTCTCGTTCTCCATGTATTGCCCGGAGGCTCCCACGTAGGAGCGGTAGGTCATGACCGAGTATTCCATGGAATCGTGCGCGTAGGGCAGCGCGCCGTACATGCCGCTCTCGTTGCCGTGCTTCAGCCCGAGCGCATGCCCCAGCTCGTGGAGCATGGTGTAGTAGCCGTAGTTGCCGGGACGCGGCGCGTCGTACCAGCCGTTCGCGGTTCCGAACCAGGTGTCGCCCGCCTCCGGATACTCCTCCGGCGTGTAGGTCCAGGCGGAGGACGGCGCGGCGGACATGGCGAGGCGCAGCGTGGCGTGCGTCGCCGCCGTTTCCTGGACCTGAACGAAGGTCAGGTTCGCGACCGAGGCCATTTCCGCAAGAACCGACTGCACCGCCCCGATCTGCCGGGCGTCGAGGGGCCGGAAACCGTCCAGCGGCTCCCCCTGCCCGTATCCCGAGCCGTAGAACGAAGCCTGGGTCGGAAAGCTGTAGGTGAGGCTCGGGGCGCTCCACATCCGCCCCGACAGCAGGGCGTCGATCTCCTGGTTTCCGGTGGGTTCGACCGGGGCTGTGCTCGTCATCGCCGTTCCTTTTGCAACCGTGACCGAAAAGCCTAAGGATACCGACCGGCCTGGCCATGTCTCTTTCGGGGTAGAGAAGCGGCCAACCGCCTGCGAAACATGAGACTTTTCGCCCAACGGGGGCCGGATCCGACGTCCCGCGGACCCAAGACCTACGCACAGGCGGGAAGTCCTTTCCGTCGGCCTCCGGCGGCTCCGGTCGCGATTCGGGCCGTTCGCGTCCGAAAACCGCGAGCCTCCCGCCGGCGGCGGTGGCAGGATGGCCCCATGACGAATCTCGATCCCACCGCCTGCTACAGGGCCCTGCAGTCCCGCGACCGGCGCTTCGACGGCCGCCTCTTCGTCGGCATCACCTCCACCGGCATCTATTGCCGCCCGGTCTGCCCGGCGACCACCGCCAGGTTCGAGAACTGCCGTTTCTTTTCCTCCGCAGCGGCGGCGCAGGAGGCGGGCTTCCGCCCGTGCCTGCGCTGCCGGCCCGAGACCGCGCCCGATCTCGGCTCCTGGCGCGGCACGTCCAACACCGTCTCGCGCGGGCTCGCCCTCATCGCGGAAGGCGCCCTCGACGGGGAAGATGCCAGCGTGGAGGCGCTGGCGGGCCGGCTCGGCGTCGGCGAGCGGCAGCTGCGCCGCCTGTTCCAGGAGCATCTCGGCGTCTCTCCCATCGCCGTGGCGCAGACGCGGCGGATCCTCTTCGCGAAGCAGTTGATCCACGACACGCGCCTTCCCATGTCCGAGATCGCCCTGGCGGCGGGCTTCGGCAGCGTGCGCCGCTTCAACGAGACCTTCCGCAAGCTCTATCGCCGTCCGCCGAGCGCCATCCGCAGCCGGACCGTGAGCGCGCTCCCCGAAGGATCGGCCGCGACCACGGGCGTGACCGTGCGCCTGCGCTACCGGGCTCCCTACGACTGGGACGCCATGCTCTCCTTCCTCAAGGCCCGCGCCGTCGACGGGGTGGAGCGGGTCGAGGGCGGCACCTACCGCAGGACCGTGCTGCACCGGGGCCGGACGGGGACGGTGGCGGTCTCGCACCTCGCGGAGAAGGAGAGTCTCGAGGCGTCGATCCGCTTTCCCGACGTCGATGCCCTGCCGGCCATCGTCGCGCGGGTGCGGCGGGTGTTCGACCTCGGCGCCGACATCATGACGGTGACGGGCCACCTCGCGCAGGATCCCCGCCTCGCGCCCCTCGTCGCCGCGCGGCCGGGCCTGCGCGTTCCCGGCGGCTGGGAGGGGTTCGAGGTCGCCATGCGCGCCATCCTCGGCCAGCAGGTTTCCGTCGAGGCCGGCCGCCGGCTCGTGAGCCGGCTCGCGCGGATCTGCGGCACGCCGGTTCCCGACCCACAGGGCGGAGACGACGGGCTCGCCCTCGCCTTCCCAACCGCCGAGCAGGTCCTCGCGGCGGATCTGAGCCCGCTCGGAATGCCGAACGCGCGCAAGGCCGCCCTGAAGGCGGTGGCGGAGGCCGCGGCGGCCGATCCGGACCTGTTCCGTCCGCTCGCGAGCGTCGAGGAGACGGTGGCGCGGCTCTGCGCCATCCGCGGCATCGGCGAGTGGACGGCGCAGTACATCGCCCTCCGCGCTGTGCGCGAGCCGGATGCGTTTCCCGCCAGCGACGTCGGGCTGCTGCGGAGCGCGGCCGGAGAAGGAGGACTGCGGCCCTCGCCGGCGGAGCTTCGGAAGCGCGCCGAAGCCTGGCGGCCCTGGCGGGCCTACGCGGCGCAGCACCTCTGGGCCGCCGACGGGAGGAGCGCGTGACGCTCCGCCGGCCGGAATCCCATTCCCCTCCCCGCCGCAGGCGCGCCTCGCCGCAATGAAACGTCTTGCCCCGCGGGCGCCATTCCCGGACATTCCTGCCCGACACCGACACCGGAGACCTTCGATGACCGCCCGTCCCGACGCCGCGACCGCCTTCCACCGCCTGCACCGGGGGCCGGACCTCCTGGTTCTGGCCAACGCCTGGGATGCCGGGACCGCGCGGCTCATGGAAAGTGTCGGCAGCAGGGCCGTCGCCACGACCAGCGCCGGCGTCGCCTGGGCGCACGGCTACGCGGACGGCGACACGCTTCCGGTCGATCTCCTCGTGGCGACGGCGGCGGCCATCGTGCGCGCGGTCAACGTGCCGGTGAGCACGGACATCGAGGGCGGCTATTCCGACAGTCCGGGCGCGGTCGGCGAGCTGGCGGCGCGCCTCGTGGATGCGGGCGTGTCCGGCATCAACATCGAGGACGGCGCAGGAGCGCCCGATCGGCTCTGCGCCAAGATCGAGGCGGTCCGGCGCGCGGCGGAGGCACGCGGCGTGAACCTTTACATCAACGCGCGCACCGACGTTTACCTGCGCGGCCTCGCGCCCCCGGAGAGCCGCGTGGAGGAAACGCTCGCCAGGGCCCGGCGCTACGGGGAGGCGGGCGCGAGCGGGATCTTCGTTCCCGGCGTCACCGCGCCCGAGGACATCCGCCGCATCGCCGCGGGAACGGAGCTGCCGCTCAACGTGATGGCGCGGCCTGGCCTTCCCGCGGGGCCGGATCTCGCACGGCTCGGCGCGCGCAGGTTGAGCGCCGGCTCGGCGCTCTCGGAGGCGCTGTTCAGCCAGCTCTCGGCGCTCGCCCGCTCCTTCCTCGAAACGGGCGATTCGAACCTCGTCTGCGTGGCGGCGAAGTCCTATGGCGATCTCAACGCCCTGATGAGCAAGCGGGCCTAGAGAATTCCCGGGCCGGCCGGGAACCGGCCTTGCCGCACCGGCATTCAGAGTCGGTTCACGGGAAATCGCCTAGCGTCGATCCCAGCATCGCTCGGGTCGTCCGGGCCGACAGTTGGAGAGTTTCATGCCGAAACGCGTTGCCCTGGCCTGCCTGGCGCTCGCCGGTGCCCTGATCGCCGGAGGCCCGGCGGGAGCACAGCCCTACGGCTATCCGGGAGACGGCGACTACTACTACGACGGCCCGCCGCCCGGACCGCGCTATGGTCCGCCGCGCTACCGCGACATGGACGATTATCCCCCGCCGCGCCGGCGCGGCGCGCGGGGCCCCTGGGACTGCAACGCCAACCGCTGCATCAACGTGGCCACCGGCGAATTGTGGGAATCCACCTGCAACTACCGCGGCTGCTTCCCGCTCCGCCCGGCGCGGCACAGGGGCTACGGCTGGTAGGGAACGGGGCCGTCCGGTCACCGTTCTCGTTTTTCAAGCTTGCCGAACCGCTTGACGAGCCTGTCGCGCTTCAGACGCGACAGGCGGTCGATCCAGAAGATGCCGTCGAGCTGGTCGATTTCGTGCTGCAGGCAAACGGCGAGGAATCCCTCCGCCTCCTCCTCGTGCGTCCGGCCTTCGAGATCCTGAAAGGCGACGCGCACCCGCGCGGCCCGTTCCACCTCCTCCGTCACGCCCGGCATGGAGACGCTGCCCTCCACGTGACGGATCCTGTCCCGCGACGCATCGACGATCCTCGGATTGACGTAGATGCTCGGCCCGGCGCCGGTCTCGATTTCGATCACGGCGAGCCGCAGCGGAACTCCCACGTGCGGAGCCGTGATGCCGACCCCCGGCGCGGCATGCATGGTGTCGAGGAGATCCTGCGCCAGGGCTTCGAGCGCCGCGTCGAAGGCGGTCACGGGCGTGGCGGGAAGGCGGAGGCGGGGATCGGGAAAACGGACGAGGGGCCGGACTGCCAAGGAACATCTCCGCGATGTGCGAGCCCCGTCCTTTCGGCGACCTCGTCGCGAGATGCAATAGCCGGGAGCGTCAGGCGCGCTGCAGGCGCCGGATCACCTCGCGGGCCGCGCGTTCGCCTTCGAGGGTCGCGCCGCCTGCCGTCATGGCGCCGCCCTCGGCGCTCGCCTCGCCCGCCAGCCAGATCCGCTCCCCGATGGGGATCCTGAGCGCCAGGCGCGCCGCGACGTGGCCGGGATTTGCAATGGAATAGGACCCGCGCGCAAGAGGATCGCTCCACCATCCGGCAAGGCGTCCGCCCCTCACCGCGGCGCGCGCACGGCTGCCGACCATTGCGGAAAGGCGCTCGACCGCATGGTCGATCGCCGCGGGCTCGCCCGCTTCGCAGAGGCCGCGAGCATAGTCGCCGCCGAAATAGGCGAGCGCGATATCCTGTCCGTCGGGCCAGAACTCGAAGCTCATCGCCTCGCCGCGCCCGTTGATGTCGGTGAAGTCCGTCGCCTCCACGGAGCCGAACCGGGCGCGGTCGAGATGGAGCGCGATCTTGGTCAGCGCGCCCATGTGCAGGCCGGAGAGCGCGGCCGCGGTTTCGGTCGGAAGCCCGGGGACGAAGCGGATGCCCTCTGCCTGCAGCACGCCGACCGGCACCGTGAGGATCGCGGCGCGGGCGGTCAGGGTGCCCTTCGGCGTCCGCGCCTCGACGCGGCCGCCGCTCCAGTCCAGATGGGTCACCGGGGTTTCGAGGCGCACGGGAACATCCGCCCCGTAGCGTTCGACCAGCGTGCCGTAGCCGCCGAGGGGGATGAAGTCGTCGCCGCTCCAGAGCTGGTCGTAGTCCTGCACCGAGACGCGCGCGGGCTCCTCGCCCAGGGCGAAGAGCGCGATGCCGCCCGCCGCGTCGGCGACCTCGGGCGTCCTGCCGTGCACCGCATCGGCGAAGGAGGCGTCCACCGAGCCCGTCGCCTCCAGGAGGTTCTCCAGGTCCCGGTAGGCGGCCCGCCGCCGCCGTCGCTCGGTTTCGGGCACGGGCACCCCGTTGCGGAACGCCTTGAAGCCGTCGCTCGCCTCCTCGTTGAGAGGAACGTTCAGCTCCTGCGCGATCCGTCGCCAGGGGTTGCGCTCGGCCCAGTGGATGTAGTGGGCGCCCGCATCGAAATAGGGGCCGAGGCTCCGGTCCGTGTAGACGCGCCCGCCGATCCGCCCGCGCGCCTCGAGCACCTCCGTCGCAAGCCCGGCCTGCCGCAGGACCTTGGCGGCGGAAAGTCCTGCCGCGCCGGCGCCGACGACGAGCACGTCCCGATCCGCCGCCCGGGCTTGGCGGATCAGAGGAAGCGAGACGGCACCGGCCAGAAGGCCGCGTCGGGTGATGGGCATGGGGCTGCGCCTTCGTTCGGGATCGCGGACGGGAAAACCCGTCGGGAGGGCCCGACTCTAACGGGGATTGGCGCGAATTTAGGGCGCTCTCACGCGTCGCGGAAATAGGGCTCGACCGGCCCCTTCAGCTTGATGGTCAGCGGATTGCCGGCCCGGTCCTTGGTGTTGCCCACGCTGACGCGGATCCACCCCTCGCTGACGCAGTATTCCTCGACGTTGGTCTTCTCGACGCCCTTGAAGCGGATGCCGACGCCCCGCTCCAGGACGGCGGCATCGTAATAGGGGCTCTTGGGATCGGTGGAGAGGCGGTCGGGAGGTGTATCGGTCATGGGCTTCGCTTCGTCTCGGTTCGAACTGCCATAGCGTTTCCCGGCCGGTTTTCCAACCGCCCGCAGGGACGGAGTCCGGCCGCTCAGTAGATCGGCCAGAGACCCGGCGTCGCGAGTTCCAGGAGATGCCCGTCGGGATCGCGGAAATAGATGCTGCGGCCGCCGCGGTTCCAGGCGGTGCGGCCTTCGACGGCGATGCCATGTTCGCCGAGGCGCGCCTCCCAGGCGTCGAGGTCCTCGGCGGACACCGCGAGCGCGATGTGCTGGCGGCCGCTGCCGTCGTGCGGCGGGATCGTCCCGCCCGGCATGACGATGGGTTCGAGGGAAGCGCCGCGCCGGAACAGGAGGAGGACGCTCCGCCCCGCGACGTCGAAGGCGCACAGGCGGTCGTCGGAGAAGATGGGCGAGAGGCCCAGCACGTTCTCGTAGAAGGCCCGCGCGCGGGGCATGTCCTCCACGTAGAGGGCCGTCTCCAGAACTCCGTTCAGCTTCGGCATTCCGCTTCTCCCTTTCATCGTCGGCTGCACCTATGCAGAGGGGGGCTCCAGTCGTAGATTCCGCCGTCCGGAATCGAAGCTTCGACATCCCAGCATGCCATGGCCTACGCCCTCTCCACCATCGGCTTCGACGCCGACGACACCCTCTGGCAGAACGAGCACTTCTACAGGCTGACCGAGGAGCACTTCACCGCGCTCCTCGCCGAGCACGGGGAGAAGGAGGTGCTCTCCGGCAAGCTCCTCGAGGCCGAGCGGCGCAACCTGAAGCTCTACGGCTACGGCATCAAGGGCTTCACCCTGTCCATGATCGAGACCGCCATCGAGGTCACGGAAGGACGCGTGCCCGCGGCAGTGATCGAGAGGATCCTGGCGGCGGGGCGGGAGATGCTGAGCCATCCCGTGGAAACCCTGCCCCACGCGCGGGAAACCCTGGAGCGCCTTGCCGGCCGCTACCGCATCGTGCTCATCACCAAGGGCGACCTGTTCGACCAGGAGCGCAAGCTCGCTCAGTCGGGCCTGGGAGACCTGTTCGACGCGGTGGAGATCGTGAGCGAGAAATCGGCCGCCACCTATGCACGCCTCTTCGCCCGCCACGGAGACGGGCCCGAGCGCAGCATGATGGTCGGCAACTCCCTCAAGTCCGACGTCGTCCCCGCCATCGAGGCGGGAAGCTGGGGCGTCTACGTGCCTCACGAGCTGACCTGGGCGATGGAGCATGCGGAGGAGCCCGCCTCCGCGCCGCGGTTCAGGCGCCTGCGGCATCTGGGCGAGCTCGCCGACCTGGTGGAGTCGCTCGGCTGACGCGCCCTCAGGGGGGCGGCAGGATCCTGGCGATGTCCGCCTCGTTCAGGATCCGGTATTCCCCCGGCGCGAGATCCTCCGGCAGGGAGAGTTCTCCCACAAGGTCCCGGTGCAGGGCGACCACATGGTTGCCGACGGCGGCGAACATCCGCCGGACCTGATGATAGCGGCCCTCCGTGACGGTCACGAGGGCGCTCGTCGGCGACAGGACCTCGAGGGTGGCGGGCAGCAGCGGCTTGTCCTCGCCGTCGAGCATCAGCGCGCCTGAGGCGAAGGTCTCCGCCTCGTCGCCGCGCAGGGGGCGGTCGAGGGCGACGCGGTAGCGCTTGGGCACGTGGTTGCGCGGCGAGATGATGCGGTGAAGAAGCGCGCCGTCGTCGGTCATCAGGAGCAGGCCCGACGTGTCCTTGTCGAGCCGCCCCACGGTGGAGAGCGCCGGATCCCGCCGCCGCCAGCGCGGCGGCAGGAGCCCGTAGACGAGCGGACCGGCTTCCTTGTGCGAGCAGGTGACGCCGAGCGGCTTGTTCATCATCAGCACGAGGCCGGGCGGCGGATCGAGCGGCTCGCCGTCCACCTGCATCCGCTCCGGCAGATCGCGGGAGAGAGCGACGCGCATGCCGGGGTCGTCGACCTCGTCGCCGTCGAGCGTCACGGCGCCCGCATCCACGAGCTGCTGCACCTCGCGGCGGCTGCCGTATCCGAGATTGGCGAGAAGCCGGTCGAGCCGGAGGGTGGCGACCTTGCTCATCGATGGGCCTCGTAGATCTTGTAGCCGCCGGTCTCCACCTTCTGCGCGATGCGCCGGAACAGGGGCTTCATGACTGCCTCGTAAGGAAGATGGCGGTTGGCGACGAGCCAGCACGCGCCGCCCGGGCGCAGGGCCTCCGCCGCCCGGCGGATGAAGCTCTGCCCCAGCGCCCGGTCCTCTGCGCCGCCATCGTGGAAGGGCGGGTTCATGACCACGAAGTCGAGGCCGCTCTCCCCGGCGCCCGCGGCGCGCACGTCGGCCCAGCGCGTCGCGGCGCGCGGATCGGACACGTTGCGCCGCGCCGCCTCGACGGCCCTGCGGTCGATGTCGACGAGGGCGAGGGCCTCGACCTTCGGCGATTGCAGGATCGCGCGGGCGAGAATGCCGATGCCGCAGCCGAGATCCGCGCCGCGCCCGGAGAGGGGCGGCAGATGCTCCAGGAGAAGGGCGCTGCCGGGATCGAGCCGGTCCCAGCTGAAGATCCCCGGCTGCGACCAGAGGCCGAGCGGCTCCACGACGCGCATCGCGCCCGCCGCGACGGCCTCCTCGGCTCCCGTCAGGACGGCGGGCCGGAGCGCTGTGCAGATCCGGTAGTGGCGCCGCGACTCCTCCGACACTGTGCAGCCGAAGCCCTCCAGCTCCTTGCGCAGCCGCGACCCGCCCTTGTCCTTCGGGGCGAGGGCCGTCAGCCGCGCCCCCGGCGCGAGGGCCCTGAGGCCGAGCGCCAGCGTGTAGCGTCGCTCCAGGGTTCCGGGCGGGGCGAGCACGGTCAGGCTGCCGAGGGAGGCTTCCCCGCAATCCTCGAGCGCCCGGGCGCCCGGCTCCAGGGGCGAGAAGGGAATGGCGGCTTCCGGCACGGCCGCGAGCTCGGCGGGCGGGGCGCCGTACACGCCGTCGGGTTTCGTGTCGTCCAATGCTGTGCGGGTCCCTGCTGATGCGCAGGCGCTCCTATAGCCGCAGCGGGCCGGCGGCGCGACCCTTTTCGTCCCTCCCCGGGCCGCTCAGCTCGTGGTCTCGGTGCAGCGGTGCCAGGTCTGGACCGGACGGTCGGGCCCGAAGCGGATCTGCACGAGGATCTCGCTCAGGAGGCGCATGGAAACCTCCTCCCCGCCTCCGGGCTCGCCCGCCGGGGCGGTGTAGAGGAAGGAATGGCGCGTGTAGGAGCCCTGCATCCGGGCGCCGCCGGGCGTGACGATGGCGGGACCGGCGATGGAGAGCCGGCGGCCGTCGTCGCTGCACCAGTCCCCGTCGATGGCGTCGGCCAAGGCAGGCGCAGGGCCGAGGCAGGTTGCGAGCAGGCCGGCGGCCGCGATCGCCCAGGCGGATCTTCGCGTCATGGCGATGTCCCTCCCCTCGGCGGAGCATGTTCGGTCCGTCCGGCGGGTTCCGTCAACCGCCGGACGGTGCGGCCCTCCATGACGCTGCAACTCTCCGACCGTCACCGCGTTGGCTCCTCGTCGGTCCGGGGTCCGCCGGCCCCGCGCCGACCCGACCCGAGGAGGGATCCCATGCGCTACCTGTTCATGAGCACGATTGCCGCTGCCGCCCTCGCCCTGAGCGCGGGCGCGATGGCGCAGACGCCCGTTCCCAACGCCAGCGGCTCGCAGACCACGAGCCCCGAAACCTATGGCGCGACCGCCAAGCAGCCGCAGATGGGCCAGCAGCGCATGACCCAGCCGCAGATGAAGCGGCAGCCGGTGAAGAAGCGGCACGTGACGCGCAGCCATCGCCCCGTGACGACGACCGGCAGCGTCCACCGCTACGAAGGCCCCAGGCGCACGCCGGTTCCGAACGCCAGCGGCTCGCAGGTGACCGCGCCCGACACCTACCGGGCGAACGCCTATCAGAACCGCAGGTAAGCGGGCTCCTTCGCGGCCCCTCGCGACCCTTCGCCGCTGCCTGCCCGCCCCGCCGGGCTTGGCAGCGGCGAGGCTCCGTGCAAGCTTCGCCGGAAATTGCGCCGCAGCTTCGCCGAAGGCCCCTTCATGACCTCCCGCCGGATTCCCCTCATCGAGCCGAAAGCCCCCATCGCCGAGGCGCAGATCGACACCCTGGTCAGGACCTTCTACGGCCGGGTGCTGGAGGACGAGGAGCTCGGGCCGATCTTCCGGGACGCGGTCGGCAGCCGCTGGGACGAGCACCTCGCGACGATGGTCGCGTTCTGGTCCTCGGTCGCCCTGGGAACCGGGCGCTATTCCGGCAAGCCTCACCTCGCCCACAGGGACCTCGGCCTCGACATGGATCACTTCGGCCGCTGGCTGAACCTGTTCGAGAAGACCGCGCGGGACACGTGCCCGCCCGATGCGGCCGCCTTCTTCATCGATCGCGCCCACCGCATCGCCGAGAGCCTCCAGATCGGCCTCGACATCGGCCCGAAGGCCCTGCGCCTGCCGAAGACCGGCTCGGCCTGAGCGCGGGCGCCTTCCCTAGACCGCCTGGCCGGCGCACCAGCCCGAGGACCAGGCCCATTGGAAATTGTAGCCGCCGAGCCAGCCGGTCACGTCCACCACCTCGCCGATGAAGAACAGGCCCGGCACCGCCTTCGCCGCCATGGTCCGCGAGTCGAGGGCGCGGGTGTCGACGCCGCCCAGCGTCACCTCCGCGGTGCGGTAGCCCTCGGAGCCCGCCGGCTTGAAGCGCCAGCGGTTCACCGCCTCGTCGATCCGGCGAAGCGCCTTGTCCGAAAGGTCGGCCAGGTTCCCGCCCGCCTTCTCCGCCTCGGCCACGAGCTGCGCGAGGCGCCGAGGCAGGAACTGCGCCAGCGCGGTCTGCAAGGCCTGGCGCCCGTTGCGCGCCCGCGCGGCGCGCAGCTCCTCGAACAGGTCCGCTCCCGGCAGCATGGCGACGGCGATCTCGTCGCCCTCGCGCCAGTAGGAGGAGATCTGGAGGATGGCAGGACCGCTCAGGCCGCGATGGGTGAACAGCATCGCCTCGGCGAAGCGGGCCTTGCCGCAGGACACGACGGCATCCACCGACACGCCCGCGAGCGGACGAAGCCGCTCGAGCATGGTCGGCTCCAGCGTCAGCGGCACCAGGGCGGGGCGCGTCTCGGTGACCGGGATGCCGAACTGCCGCGCGAGATCGTAGCCGAAGCCCGTCGCGCCCATCTTCGGAATGGACTTTCCGCCCGAGGCGACGACGAGGGAGCGGCAGTGCACGGAGCCGTTCGAGAGGCGCAGGCGGAAACCCTCCCCGTCGTGCGCCGCCTCCTCGACGGCGGTCGAAAGACGGAGCGTGACGCCGTGACGCTTCATCTCCGTCAGCATGAGATCGACGATCTGGCGGGACGAGCCGTCGCAGAACAGCTGGCCCAGGGTCTTCTCGTGATAGGCGATGCCGTACCTCTCCACGAGGGCGATGAAGTCGTGCTGGGTGTAGCGCCGCAGGGCCGAGATGCAGAAGCCCGGATTCTGCGAAAGGTAGTTCTGCGGACCGGCGTTGAGGTTGGTGAAGTTGCAGCGCCCTCCCCCGGATATGCGGATCTTCTCCCCCGGTGCGTCGGCATGGTCGACGACGAGCACGCGGCGCCCGCGTTTTCCGGCTTCCGCCGCGCACATCATGCCCGCGGCGCCGGCGCCGATCACCACCGCATCGAACCGTTCCACGACCCGCGCTTCCTCCCACGACGGCGCCCGGACCATGGCCGGCGCCCGCATCGGAGCCGTTGGTAAGCGAAGGGCGCGGCTGTCCGCAAGCGGCGTCGCCCCGGAAGAGCTTCCCGTTCCGTCAGGCGGCGCTCGGCTGCGCCGCCCGGCCGGGGGCGGCGACCCGCGGCCGCACCCGCGCCCGCTGGGCCGCGCCGTCGACCGCCTGGACGACGGCCTCCGGATCGAGGTGCTGGATCATGTGGCCGAGCCCGGGGAGCGCCATGTAGACGCTGTTGGGCAGGTCGCGCTGGAGACGCTCCGACTGGCGGCCGGGATCGACGATCTCGTCCGCGTCCCCGGCCATGATGACGGCGGGAACGGCGATCTCGCCGTAGCGGCTCTGCAGATCCATCGCGGCGGGGATCATGAGGGCGGTGTCCTCGGCGATGGCCCTCAGCTGGGACGGGCGCAGCACGAGCGACCGGGGGAAGCGCTCCTCGAACCGCCGCGGCACGGGAGCGGGCGCGAAGATCTTGCGGATGAGCTTCGGCAGGATGGCTTTCGCGAGGAGCGGCTCCACCGTGTGCCGCAGGAGGTCGCCGAAGACCGGGATCGCGGGAGGCGAGAAGAGCACCACGTCCGCCCGCGCGGTCGGATAGTAGTAGCCGGAGAGCAGGACCAGGCCGCGGACCAGGGCGGGCTCCTCCAGGGCGAGGCTCAGGGCGATGAGCGTGCCCCAGGAATGTCCGAGGACCAGGGCGCTCTCCACGTTCAGCAGATCGAGCGCCTGCGCGAAGAGGCGTGCATAGGCGCGCGGCGTCCACAGGCGGCGCGGCCGCGAGCTGTAGCCGAAGCCGGGGCGGTCGAACACGATCACCCGGTAGTTCTTCGCCAGGCGGTCGACGATCCCGCTGATGAGGAAGTCCTGCAGGAGCGAACCGTTGCCGTGGAGGAGCACGAGGGGTTGCCCCCGGCCCCGCTCCACGTAATGGAGGCGGACGCCGTCGACGTTCATGAACCGGCCGACGGGCGGATGCTCCCGCTCCGCATCGGCGGTCTGCTTGAGAGCGTAGAGGGCGGCCGCCCCCAGGGCGGCCCCACCGAGGACGGCGGGCACGAGCCACGCAGGACCTGCGGCGGCTCCGTTCCGCACCGGAACGGACGGGGCACGGCTGTATCCGGTCTGAGGCCTGTCGCGCATGAGATGTCTCCCCTTGTACAGAGAAGGAACGCGCGGCGCGGCGCCCGGTTGCTGCGGCGCAACAGCCGCCCGGCGGATCGGCGGCCTGCCGGGCGGGCGCCCGGGCCTCTCTCACGGCCCCTGCACGCTCGCCCAGATCTGCTCCAGCAGGTCGGGATCCAGGACCCGCCCGGTGGACGTGAGGACATAGGGATTCTTGCCCGGCGGAGGCTCGGCGGTCAGGGCCCAGTGCAGGGCTTCGCGCAGGGAATCGAAGCGCTCCGCATGGTTCCAGTCGATCTGCCCGCCGTCGAGATGCGCCCCGGCCCGCTCGAAGGCGACCGAAGCCCGTGTTTCCAGCTCTTCCTTGGTGACCATGGCGGCGCTCCTGCATTGCCCACCGAATCAACGAAGGGAAGCGGAGCGGCGTTCCGCCGCCCGGAACGGTCCGGAACGGCCTAGGCGCCCCTGCCCTTCTTCGCGAAGGAGCGTTTCGGCTTGCCCTTCGGCTTGCCCTTGGCGGGGGGCGCCTTCGGCCTGTCCTTCCCTCCGCCCCATCCGCCCGGTGCCTCCGCGGGCTCGATGCGGATGTCCTCGTCGTTCGCCTTGCGCACGGCGGCGGCGAATTTCGGCGCGGCGGAGGGGACGATCTCGAACTTGGTCTCCCGGTCGAAGATGCGGATGGAGCCGATCTCCTTCTTGGTCACGTGGCCGAGGCGGCAGATGATGGGCAGGAGCCAGCGCGGGTCCGCGTTGTTGCGCCGCCCGACGCTCATGCGGAACCACACCATGTCGGCTCCGGCGTGGTCGGCGCGCCCCTCGCGGGACTTGCGGCCTTCGCGCTCCCGCTCCCGGGTGCGCCGGTCGGGCCGCTCCCGCGGGCCGCGCTCGGTTCCCGGATCGAACACCTCCTCGGGTGCCGGCAGGCGGGCGCGGAGCACGCGCGCGAAGGCGGCGGCGATCTCCTCGGGGGAGCGCTGGGCGAGAAGGGCCTGCGCGGTCGCGAGGTCGTCCTCCGTCGTCTCCTCCGCCAGGGACGGGTCCTGGAGGATCCGTTCCCGGTCGCGGCGGCGGATCTCCTCGGCAGCGGGCGGCCCGCCCCAATCCGCATCGACTCCCGCGTCGTCGAGCAGGCGCTCGGCCTTGCGGCGGCGGGTATAGGGCACCAGGAGCACGCAGACGCCCTTCCGCCCCGCGCGCCCCGTGCGGCCGCTGCGGTGGAGCAGGGTCTCGGGATCGTTGGGCAGGTCCGCATGGATCACCAGGCCGAGATCCGGCAGGTCGATGCCGCGCGCGGCCACGTCCGTGGCGACGCAGACCCGCGCCCGCCCGTCGCGCAGGGCCTGGAGCGCATGGCTGCGCTCGTTCTGCGTCAGCTCGCCGGAGAGGGCGACGGCGGCGAAGCCGCGCTCCGTAAGGCTCGCATGGAGATGGCGGACGCTCTCGCGGGTGTGGCAGAACACCATCGCGCCCCGGGCCTCGAAGAAGCGCAGCACGTTCACGACGGCGAGCTCCGTCTCGTTCGGCGCGACGCGGATGGCGCGGTAGTCGATATCCCCGTGCGGCTGGTTCTCGACCAGGGTGTCGATGCGCAGGGCATCGCGCTGGTAGCGCCGGGCCAGGGTCGCGATGTTGCGCGGAATGGTGGCGGAGAAGAGAAGCGTGCGCCGGTCCTCCGGCGTCGCGTCGAGGATGAATTCCAGGTCCTCGCGGAAGCCGAGATCGAGCATCTCGTCCGCCTCGTCGAGCACGACGGCACGCATCCGCGACGGATCGAGTCGCCCGCGTTCCAGGTGGTCGCGCAGGCGTCCCGGCGTGCCCACCACCATGTGGCAGCCCTCCGCCAGCGCCCGCTGCTCCCGGCGCACGTCCATGCCGCCGACGCAGGACGCGACCTTCGCTCCGGCCTCGCCGTAGAGCCAGGTCAGCTCCCGATGGACCTGAAGCGCCAGCTCGCGCGTGGGCGCGACGACGAGGGCCAGCGGCTCCGCGGGCGCGCCGAAGCGTTCCGCCTCCCCGAGGAGCGTCCGCGCCAGGGCGAGGCCGTAGGCCACCGTCTTGCCCGAGCCGGTCTGGGCGGAGACGAGCAGATCCCGCCCCTCGGCTTCGGGCTGGAGCACCGCGGCCTGGACGGGGGTCGGCTCGGCGTAACCCCGCTCGGCCAGGGCGCGTTCGAGGCTCGGATTGGTCTTGGGAAAGGGCATGGATGCGCGGCGCGGGCCGCTCCTCGAGGACGTAACGGGCGAAGTCGATTCGGAGCGGATCGCGGAAGAAGCGACCCGCCCCGGCGGCTGGAACGGGCGATCAGGCGTCACCCTGGTCGTCCGCTTCGTCGACGTCGACGAGGAACATCACGTCGATGCCCTCCTCGTCGCCGTCATCGTCCTCCACTTCTTCCTCGTCCCACTCCTCGTCCTCGGCCATGGCGTCGTCGAAGGCGTCGATCTCGTCCTCGGAGGCGGGGCGCACGGTGAAGGGAGAGGAGCCGTCCCAGAGCGGTTTTCCCTCGCTGGTGAAGGACTTCAGGTCCTCGCGGAAGTCCTCGCTCATGAAGAGCTCCCGGGCCTGCTCCTCGTCGGCATTGGTGATGGCGACCGCCTTGCCGGCGATTTCGAGAGTGAACATGGGCATATCCTTGGTTCGGGAAAGCGGGGTTCCGATGCGTCAACGCCGATCCCCGTCATTCCGGCCAATCGTCGCCGGCTATCGGCAGCGAGGCATCCTTACAGGTTGCGGAGCACCCTGAACAGGGCGGAGGCGCGACTTTCGGGAAACGGGCGGAAGGTCAGGGTTGACTAAATGTTATATTGTTCCATGTCAGGTTGGATTTTTCTTCCCTCTTTGGAGTCCAGGGCATGTCGAACGATCAGATCTTCACCTGGGAGGGTATCACCCTCCCGTCCTACTGGAGCGGCAACATCTCCCGCCCCGGCGGCCACGCCGCCCTGACGCAGATCGGCAACACGGGGGCCAACACCGTCACTCTGATCCCGAACTTCTTCCAGAACGACAAGTTCAGCAACGAGGTGCATCTGAACTTCGGCGACCCGAACAATCCCTGGGACAACGAGAGCGACAGCTACGAGCAGGTGACGCAGGCCGTCATCGATTCGCGCGCGCACGGCCTGAACGTCGTCGTGAAGCCGCATGTCGAGACGGCGAACCGCGTCTGGCGCGCCGAGATCGCGCCGACGGACCCGAAGGCCTGGTTCGAGAGCTACAAGGCGATGATGGTCGGGTATGCCCAGGCAGCCCAGGCGGGCGGCGCGGCGATGTTCTGCGTCGGCACCGAAATGAGGAGCATGACCGACCCGACGAAGGTCTGCAGCGACGGCATATCCTACACGCAGAAATGGGCCGAGATCATCGACGCGGTCCGTGCCGTCTTCACGGGGAAGATCACCTACGCGGCGACCTACGACGAGGTGGTCAAGGTCGGGTTCTGGGACAAGGTCGACTATATCGGCATCGACGCCTACATCCCGTCCTCGACGGTCAACGATCCCACCGTCGACCAGATCGTCGACGCCTGGGTGAAGCCGCACTTCAACTCCTGGGTCCGCGACACCCTCTATGGCGGCAAGTCGGTCGTCGACTACTACAAGGCCCTGTCGGAGCGGTACGGCAAGCAGATCCTCTTCACCGAGGTCGGCTATCGGAGCGCGGACGGCGCCAACAAGGATCCCGGCTCGTTCGGCGGCAGCCCTCCCGTCGACAACCAGGAGCAGGTGGACTGCTACACCGCCCTCTACAAGGTGATGGAGAACTACGGCGGCCAGTGGCTCGGCGGCGCCTTCCTCTGGAGCTACCATCCGTTCGAGAATCCGATGACGGATCCGCTCGCCCAGGTGCCGTACACGGACTACACGACCCAGCACAAGCCCGCGAACGACGTCATCACGGAGCGCTACTCCGGCCCGGCCCACGTCACCGGAGTTACCTGGACGGGGAACGCACTCGCCAACAAGCTCGACGGCGGCTATCACAACGATACCCTGGTCGGCGCGGGCGGCGACGATACGCTCTGGGGCGGCGCCGGCGACGACAGGCTGAACGGCGGCGCGGGCAACGACGTTCTCGACGGCAGCACGGGAACGAACACCGCCGTGTTTTCCGGCGCGAAATCGGCCTACGCCCTCGCCCGGAACGCCGACGGCACCGTGACCGTCACCGACACCCGCGCAGGACAGGACGGCACGGATCGGCTGAAGAACGTGCAGTTCGCCCAGTTCAGCGACCAGACGCTCGACCTGTCGACGCTTTCCTCGCCCGCTTCGGGCGGCTCGAATTCGGGCGGCTCGAACGGCCCGTCCGGTCTCGTTCTTCGCGGCACGGCGCGGGCGGACCGGCTGACGGGCCGGGAGGGCGACGACCAGCTCTGGGGCCGGGCCGGCAAGGACGTGCTCGCCGGCGGCGCGGGCAAGGACGTGTTCGTGTTCGACACCAAGCCGGGCAAGGCCAACCTCGACCGGATCGTCGACTTCTCTGTGGCCGACGACACGATCTGGCTCGACAACGCCCTGTTCAAGGCCAACCCGGGCTTCTATGCCGCGATCAGGAAAGGCACCTCCGCCAAGCCGCTCGCCCTCAAGAGCGCGTTCTTCCGGGTCGCCGACAAGGCCAAGGACGCCAACGACTTCCTCGTCTACGACAGGAAAAAGGGCGTGCTCTTCTACGATCCCGACGGCGCCGGCGAGAAGGCGATGGTCGCCATCGCCACCCTCTCCAAGAACCTCAAGATGACCGCCAAGGACTTCTTCGTCATCTAGGCCGACCGGCTGCGCCCTCACGCCGCGGCGGCAGGGGCGCAGCCGATCATCAAGCCGCCCTACTCCGCCTCCATGGATCGGGCCCCTTCGCCGGCGAATGCGAAGGGACCGACATACTCCCTGCGCATAGGGGGCCGGGACGGGGCAAACCGGCTATCCTCGCGGAGAAACCGGCGTTCCGGCGGGATGCGGATGCGGGAACCGAGACTTGACGAAGCAGCTTTTCATGACGTCCAAACCATTTCACCGACAGAAAGATCGTTCGATGCCGCGAATCCGCTCCGCCCTTCTCAGCCTGCTCGCCGGAACCGGCTGGGCGGCGGCCCTCGCCGCGGCGCCCGCCCTCGCCCAGGCCGAGGGAGCGCCGGCGGCCGGCTCCAACCCCCTCGTGCTCACCGTCCGGCCTTCGGGCTACGAGACGGGAGCGGATTCGGAAGCGCAGGCCCGGCAGGAGCGCCTTCTCAAGCGCATGGAGCAGGCGGATTACTCGGTCCGCTCGATCTGCGTGAACTGCGGCGACGGCTGGAAGCACCAGACCTACGCGCCCTTCAACCCGCTCCAGTCCCTCCGCCTGCCGCACCCGTCCGACGACTGAGCCGGAACGCCCGCGCGAGGCTTGCACGGAGAGCAGGGCCGCTTGCGGCAGCGGCGCATTGAAGGCGCCGGCGCGACACGTATATTCCGGGTCGCGGGGACGGCCCCGCTCCCCCACAGCAAAGGTAGGGACGACCCTGCCATCGACGGAGGTCCTGTCATGGCATGGATCTATCTCGTTCTCGCCGGCCTGTTCGAAATCGGCTGGGCCATCGGCCTGAAGTACACCGAGGGCTTCACGCGCCTCGTCCCCTCCCTTCTCACCGGCGCGAGCATGGTCGCCAGCGTCGCGCTGCTCGGCCTCGCCCTGAAGGCCCTGCCCGTCGGCACGGGCTACGCGGTCTGGACCGGAATCGGCACGGTGGGAACCGCGCTCCTCGGGATCTACCTGCTCGGAGAACCCGCCACGGCCGCGCGCCTCGCCTGCATCGGCCTCATCGTCGCCGGCATTCTCGGCCTCAAGCTGGCGGCCTGACCGGGCTCGCCCCGCTCCGTCCCGGCCAAGCGGGGCCGTGGAACCGGCCGCCCGCTGCGCTGTTGGAGACACAGCACACCGGAACGAGTCCCATGTCCCTGCAAAGCGCCGATCGTCCCTCATCCTCCCTGACCGCCCAGGCCCTGATGGTCCTGCTGGGATGGGCCGTGGTCCGCCTCGTCACCCTGGGCGGGCAGCCGCGTCCCGCGACGGCGCGTCCCGCGGGACGCGCCGGACACGGCGCGCCGGGCCGCAAGGAGCCCGACTTCGGAACCCGCACCGAAGGCGGAGCCGCCACGCTCCACGATGTCAGCCGCGGACGCCACGCGGACAGTCCGGCCGAGATTCCCGCGAAGGGCTGGAAGGACATCTTCTGGCGCGTCTACGAACGGGTGCAGCACGACCGCGTCCTGCTGGTCGCCGCCGGCGTCACGTTCTATGCGCTCCTCGCGATCTTCCCCGCCATCACCGCGCTGGTGTCGATCTACGGCCTGTTCGCCGATCCCGTCACCATCCAGAGCCACCTGAGCGCACTTGCCGGGGTGCTGCCGGGCGGCGCGATCGACATCGTCGGCGAACAGGTGGGCCGCATCGCGAGCAAGGGCTCCGGCACGCTCGGGCTCGGCTTCCTCGTCGGCCTTGCAGTCGCGCTGTGGAGCGCCAATGCGGGCATGAAGTCGATCTTCGACGCCCTCAACATCGTCTACGAGGAGACGGAGAAACGCTCCTTCGTCATGCTGAACGCGGTGTCCCTCGCCTTCACCCTCGGGGCGATCGTGTTCCTGCTCACCGCGCTCGGCGCGGTGGTGGTGCTGCCCGTCGTCCTCGAATATGTGGGGCTCGGTCCGTGGGCCGAGACCCTCGTGGCGGTGCTGCGCTGGCCCGCGCTTCTCGTCGGCGTCATCCTCGGCCTGGCGCTGATCTACCGCTACGGGCCGAGCCGCGACAACGCGAAGTGGCGCTGGATCACGCCGGGGAGCATCGCGGCCTCGGTCCTGTGGCTCGCGGGCTCCATGCTGTTCTCGTGGTACGTGGCGAATTTCGGCAAGTACAACGAAACCTACGGCTCCCTCGGCGCCGCCATCGGCTTCATGACCTGGATCTGGATCTCGACCATCATCGTGCTGCTCGGAACCGAGATCAACGCGGAGATGGAGCACCAGACCGTGAAGGACACGACCGAGGGCCCGCGCCAGCCGCTCGGCGTGCGCGGCGCGACGATGGCCGACACGGTGGGCGAGGCGAAGGTTTGAGCGCGGGCGCAGCCTAGGAGCGTCTTGCGGTTTCACGAACCCGCAAGACGCTCCGGCCGATCAGAACACGCATTCCTGGAAGGCGGGCTTCACGGATCGACCCCATGGGCCGTGATAGCGCTCGAGCAGGCGCTCCGCCGGGGTGCGCCCCGTCTCCACGATGTCTTCCGCATAGGCGAGGTAGCGCGTCTCGTCCTGCCCGGCCGCATCCGTGAAGGCGCGGCGCCGGAGGCCCTCCCGCGAGAGCGCGAGCGCATCGCGCGCGATGTCGCGCACCGTGCGTCCGGCGATCTCCGCCTTGAGCGCGAGCTTCGGCACGTCCGCGCGCAGGCGTCCGCGCTCGGCGGCGCTCCAGGCCTTCACGAGGTCCCATGCGCCGTCGAGGGCGTTCCGGTCGTAGAGGAGCCCGGTCCAGAAGGCGGACAGGGCGAGGATGTGGGCGGACGGCCCCACATCGGCGCCGCGCATCTCGAGGTAACGCTTCAGGCGCACTTCCGGGAACAGGGTGGAGACGTGGTTCGCCCAGTCGGAGCGCGTGGCGCGCTCGCCCGGCAGCGCCGCGAGACGGCCCTCGAACAGATCCTTGAAGGAAGCGCCGGCGACGTCGTGATAGGTCGCGTCGCGCTTGACGAAATACATCGGCACGCCGAGCGCCCAGTCCACGTAGCGCTCGTAGCCGAACCCGTCCTCGAACGCGAAGTCCATCATGCCCGTGCGGTGGGGATCGGTGTCGAGCCAGATGGCGGAGCGGCGGGAGAGATACCCGTTGGGCTTGCCGTCCGTGAACGGCGAGTTGGCGAAGATCGCCGTCGCGACCGGCTGCAGGGCCAGGGACACGCGCAGCTTCCGCACCATGTCGGCCTCTGACTCGTAGTCCATGTTCACCTGCACGGTGGAGGTGCGGTACATCATGTCGAGGCCGAGCGTGCCGACCTTCGGCATGTACGCGGTCATGATCCTGTAGCGCGCCTTCGGCATCACCGGCGTCTCGGCGCGGGTCCAGAGCGGGCTCATCCCGAGGGTGAGGAAGCCGAGGCCGAGCTCGCGCCCGACGGCCTTCACGTGATCGAGGTGGAGCGCGGTCTCGGCCGCCGTCTCGTGCAGGGTGCGCAGGGGAGCGCCGGACAATTCGAACTGCCCGCCCGGCTCCAGGGAGATCGCGCCGCCCCCGGCATCGTCGAACAGGCCGATGGGCCGGTCCTGCTCCAGGATCGGCTCCCAGCCGGTGCGCGCCCGGAGACCTTCCAGGAGCGCACGGATGCCACGCCCGCCCTCGTAGGGAACGGGCGAGTCATCGGCCGTGTAGAAGGGGATTTTTTCGTGCTCCGTGCCGAGCCGCCACGCATCCTGCGGCTTCTCGCCGTCCGCGATCCACGCGACGAGCTCCGCGCGCGTGGTGATAGGGGTCGTATCCGATACGTCCCGCGCCATGAACCACCTCATCAAAAAGCGCGTTCAAGGCGCGCCGACTCAGGTCGGGTCTAGATAGGCGCCTTAAGGACAAGCTGCAATGCGGTGCCGGAAGAAAGCCGGGCATCGGATATTTCCCGGACACGGGGACGACAGGGGGCGATGGAAGCGCGACGCGCCATTCCCCTCCCTCTTAGCCAGGGAGAGAGCGCGGCGGCGCTGCCCGCGCAATCCGCGGTCCCAATCCGCGGTCCGCGGAGGAAGAGCGAGGATCGAACGACAGCCGACCTGATGACGGCTCCGGGAAGGACCCGATGGGCTCCCTTCATGCGAGAAGAGCCGAAAGGACGCCTCTCCTTCTAATGCCGCACCATGGTCTCTCCGACGGTCTCGGCGGACAGCCAGTCCACGACGCCGAACAGGGCGTCCCGGTTCGACAGGCCGCGGCCGACCGCCTCCGTGTAGAGGGTGAGCTGCCGGTCGGCGCTGGTGCCGCGGGCGACGATCCAGCGGCACAGGTCGAGCTCGCGCCGGCATCCGAGCGCCTCCGCGTCGTCGGCCACGAGCGAGAGCGTCTCGTCGAGCATCTGCCGCACGGGCTTGGCGCTCCGGGATGCCTCGTCGACGAAGCTGCCGTGGATGCCGTAGCGCTGGGCGCGCCAGCTGTTCTCGTCGTTGATGGCCCGCGAGGCACCGGTCTGGCCGGCGTTCAGCCGGGTGTCGAGGCTCAGGCGCCGCACGAGGCAGCGGTAGAGCGCCGCGATGGCGAGCGTGTCGTCGAGGCGCGTGCAGCTGTCGGCGACTCGCAGCTCCAGGGTGGGGTGCTTGAGGGACGGGCGGATGAACCACCACACGTAGCTCGAATTCTCGATGGCCCGCGCCGCCACGAGGGTGTCGATGTAGCGCTGGTAATCCTTCACGCCCTCGAAGAGGTCCGGCAGGCCGGTGCGCGGCAATTCGCGATAGGCGGCGAGCCGGTATCCCAGGAGCCCCGTCCTCTGCGACTGCCAGAAGGGCGACGAGGTGGAGAGAGCGAGCAGCAGCGGCAGGAAGGGCTGGATGCGGTTCATGATGTCGATCCGGGTCGCGAGATCCGGAATCTCCACATGGACGTGCATGCCGCACACCACGGTGCGGCTGCCGACCATCTGCAGGTCGTGCATGACCTTGCCGTAGCGCGGCTGCGCATTGGGCCTCACGCGCGACCAGACGGCGAGGGGATGGGTTCCCGACGCCATGACGGACAGCCCGTGCTCGCGGGCGATCTGCCCGGCGGCCATGCGCAGCGAGGAGAGCTGCGCCCGCGCCTCCCCGAAATCCACGTGCGGCTCGGTCGCGATCTCGATCTGGGGTTCCAGCATTTCGTGCTGGATGCCGCCATCCATGTTTTCGCGGCAGGACGCGAAGAATTCCTTGATTCGTGAACGGGCGACATCCCGTTTAGCGGCATCGTTGACGAAATACTCCTCCTCGATGCCGAACTTGAATTCCCCACCCATACTTGGTTTCCTCTTTGTTTTATTCTTGTTCACCTTCGGATTATACGTCCGCCCGCTGCGGCAACGCCCAACCTCACCTTCTTTGGGGCAAGATTGGGGCGAATCGGGCCGAAATTGCCAAGCTGTTGAGACTAGCGGGAAATCCGTTTCGCGCGTCGTCGGAGAGGGATATCAGGCCCAGTCTCCCAGCACCGACTGGACGATGGCCAGGGCCGCGACGGCGGCTGTGTCTGCGCGCAGGATGCGCGGTCCCAGCGATACGCGGATACATTTCTCGTGGGCGGAGACAAGCGCTCTCTCCTGATCGACGAACCCCCCTTCGGGGCCCACGACAACGGCGAACTTGGCCGCGTTGTTCCACCCCTCGAGGACCCCCTTCCGCAGGGCTTCGAGCGGGTTGGCGACGGGGGCGTCCTCGTCGCAGAACACCACCAGGCGGTCCTCCTCCAACCCTTTGACGAATTTGGCGAAATCGACCTCCTCCCGGATCTCCGGCAGACTCAGGATGCCGCACTGCTCCGCCGCCTCGACGGCGTTACTCCGCATGCGTTCCAGGTTCACCCTTGCGGCTTGCGTCCTTCGGGTCAGAAGCGGCTGCAGAGCCCCCGCTCCCATCTCCACGGCTTTCTGGACCATGTAGTCGAGCCGGGCGTGCTTGAGGGGCGCGAAGGCATAGACGAGGTCGAGGGGGGCGGTCTGCTCCCGGGTGCGCTCCACCGCCACGAGACCCGCCGCCTTGCGGCCTTCGATCCCGAGTTCCGCCTTCCACTCCCCGTCGCGCCCGTTGAAGACGAGGACCGTCTCTCCCGCCTTCAGGCGCAGCACGTTGACGAGGTAGTTGGCCTGCCCCCGGTCGAGGGCGATCCGCGCCCCCTCGGCAAGCGGCGCGTCGACGAACAGGCGGGGGGCGTTGAAGTCGTAATGGGCCATGGGCGCTCCGCGATGGGAGACTGGATTTAGCAACTCCGCCCCGCATGCGGGAGGCCGCGGGAGCGGATGTTCACCTGCAATTTTCACCTGGAATTCAGGTGCGCCGGGTCACAAGGTGGCGGGCCGGGACCATTCGCCCCTTGGCCCGGGGAGATTGAACGTGTTAACGGAACGGCTGCCCGACGATCCGTCGCGGCCTTCCAGATCCGGGGATGTGTCGATGCTGCCTATCCGTTCGCACCTTGCTGCCGCCCTTGCCGTCGCAGGCGTCCTCGTGGCCGGCCCTGCCTTCGCGCAGGCGAGCTCCTGCGGCGATGCGCAGAAGTTCCTGTCGGAGCGCCAGAACCTCATCCAGGAGATCAACAAGCTCAGCGGCGGCGGGAAGAAGAAGGCCATCGACCCCCGCGCCGCCTGCGGCATCTTCACCAAGCTCGTCGCCAACGGCAACACGGGCCTGAAGTGGCTGGAGTCGAACAAGACCTGGTGCCAGGTGCCCGACCAGTTCGCCGAGGGCTTCGAGGCCGACCACAAGCGCGCCGTGGAGATGAAGGGCAAGGCCTGCGCCGCCGCGGCCAAGGTCGCCGAAATGGAAAAACAGGCCAAGAAGGCCCAGCAGCAGGGCGGCGGCCTCCTCGGCGGGGGCGGCCTGACCGGCTCCTACACCATGCCGAAGGGCGCGCTCTAACCGCTCCCGCCCGACCGTGCCGGAGCGCCCCGCCGCCTCTCTCCCCGATGCCGTGCGCGGCCATTGGGCCGACCGGCTGGCTCCGGCGGCCCTTCGCCCCTACCTGCGCCTGGCGCGGATCGAGCGGCCCATCGGCTGGTGGCTCCTGCTCCTGCCCTGCTGGTGGTCGGCGGCGCTCGCCGCCATCGCGGGCGGGCAGCCCTGGCCGAACCCGGTCCATTGCCTGCTCTTCCTGATCGGCGCGGTGGCGATGCGGGGGGCCGGCTGCACCTATAACGACATCGTCGACCGGGACCTGGACACGCGGGTGGAGCGCACCCGCGGGCGTCCCCTTCCCTCCGGGCAGGTCGGCCTGAAGGGCGCCCTCGCCTTCCTGGCGCTCCAGGGGCTGGTGGGCCTCGCGGTCCTGCTCCGGCTCAACGGCTTCGCCATCGCCACCGGCTTCGCCTCCCTCGGCATCGTCGCGCTCTACCCGTTCATGAAGCGGTTCTTCTGGATGCCGCAGATCGTGCTCGGCCTCGCCTTCGCCTGGGGCGCGCTGATGGGCTGGGCGGCCGCCTTCGGCTCCCTCGCCCTGCCGGCCTTCCTCCTCTATGCCGGCAGCATCGCCTGGGTGGTCGGCTACGACACGATCTACGCCCTCCAGGATATCGAGGACGACGAGATCGCCGGCATCAAGTCCTCCGCCCGCTTCTTCGGCGAGAGGGTCCGGGCGGGCGTCGGCCTCTGCTATGCGCTGGCCCTTGCCTTCCTGATGCCCGCCTTCGCCTTGGCGGGAGCCGGCCCCGCCGCCTTCGCGGGGCTCGCGCTCTTCGCGGGCCACCTCGCCTGGCAGGTGGCGCGGATCGACCGGAGCGACGGCGCCCTGGCGCTGCGCCTGTTCCGCTCCAACCGGGATGCCGGCCTCGTCCTCTTCGCCGGCATGACCCTGGACTGCCTCCTGCGGCTCGCCTGAACGGACCTCAGACCCGGCACTCCTCCTCGACGGGGCGGGCCGCGGCCTCCGGGCGGCGGAGCGCCACGAGGCTCAGGGCCAGGGCGCCCACCGCGCAGGCGGCGATGGCGCCGACCATCGGCAGGGCCGTTCCGTCGAACATCAGGCTGACGATCACGATCATCGCGCCCCCGGCGACCATCTGCAGGGTGCCGCCGAGCGCCGAGGCGAGGCCCGCGATGGGCCCGTGATCCTCGAGCGCCAGCACCATGGTCGCGGGAATGACGAGCCCGAGGAAGGCGAAGGAGGCGAACAGCAGCACGATCAGCACGGCAAGGCTGTCGACCCCCGCCGCGGTGAGGACGAAGAGGAGCACCGCGAAGAAGGCGTAGCAGCCGGCCGCCGCCGCGACGATCCGCTTCATGCCGAAGCGGGAGCCGAGCGCCGCCGTGAGCTGCGACGCGCCGATGAAGCCCACCGCGTTGAGGGAGAAGGTGAAGCTGTACTGCGTCGGCGTCAGGCCGAAATGGTCGATGTAGATGAAGGACGAGCTCGCGAGGAAGGCGAAGAAGCTCGACATGCCGAGCCCGCCGGTGAAGGTGAGCGCCAGGAAGTGGCGGTCCCGCAGCAGCTGGCCGAAGCCGCCGAGCACCTCGCCGAGGCTCGCGCCGATCCGCTCCTCCGGCGGCCGGGTCTCGGGCAGGGAGAAGGCGAGCAGGACGAGGCTCACTCCCGCCGCCGCCGTCACGGCGACGAACACCGCCCGCCAGCCGAACGGCACGATGAGCGCGCTGCCCGCGAGCGGCGCGAGGATCGGCGACACGCTGATCACCAGCATCACCAGCGACATGAGCCGCGTCGCCTCGACGCCCGTGTGCAGGTCGCGGATGATCGCCCGCGGGATGACCATCACGGAGGCCGCGCCGATGCCCTGCACGCATCGGAAGAAGATCAGCGCCTCGATGCTGCCGGAGAGGACGCAGCCGACGGAGCCGGCGGTGAAGAAGGCGAGCCCCACATAGAGCGGCGGCTTGCGGCCGACCATGTCGGACACCGGCCCGTAGACGATCTGGCACAGGCCGAAGGCGACGAAGAAGGCCATCAGCGTCATCTGCGTCGCCGCCGTCGAGGCCCGCAGGTCCGAGGCGATGGCCGGCAGCGCCGGAATGTACATGTCGATCGCGAAGGGACCGATGGCCGAGAGCAGGCCGAGGACGATCGCGGTTCGGGCGTAGCTGGATCGCATGGGGAGATCTTTCGAAACGATGGAGGAAGGCGGAACGTCCCTAACGCTCGGCAGGGGACCCGCTCGGTCCCCGGCCTTCGCCGGGACGGAACTTCGAACGGCCGGAAGGACCGTTCAGGACAGGGCACGCAGGTCGGCGAGGAGATCCTCCGGGGTGGACGGCACGGCCTTCGCCACCTTCGCCTGCGTCTCCCGCCAGGTCGGCAGGGCGGCGGCGAGAAGGGCGCGGCCTTCGGGCATGAGCACGAGGCGGCGGCTGCGCTTGTCCTGCGCATCCGGCTCCACGCGCACGAGCCCGCGCCGCTGCAGGGGCTTGAGGGCGGCGGTGAGGGTCGTTCGGTCCATGGCCAGGAGCGAGGCGACGCTGCCCATGGTCGGCGGCTCGGGACGGTTGAGGGACATCATGAGCGAGAACTGCCCGTTGGTGAGCCCGAACGGGCGCAGCGCCTCGTCGTAACGCCGCGCGAGCGCCCGCGCGGCACGCTGGACATGAAGGCAGAAGCAGGCATCGCGGACCTCGTGCGTGACGGTGAAGGGAACGTCGTCGTTCTTTGACATGCGGCAATTCTGTTGATATCAACCTTCCTGTCAAGCCGCCATGCGCGCGCACCTCCCTCGTCCACAGGAAGCGGCGCGGGCGACGGCCCCGCTTTCGCAGGCCCTTCGAGAGGAATTCCATGCACGGCAGGCCCCTCCCACCGCAGCCGGAGCACGCGATCCGCGTCCGCATCGCGGGTTGGTGCAGCGCGGTCCGTCTCCGCGACGTGGAGGCGATCGCCGCCTTCTACGCGCCGGACGTCCTGGCCTTCGACGCGGTGGCCCGCCTGCGCTTCGAGGGGCTGGAAGCCTACAAGCGCCATTGGCGGGAGTGCCTCGCCCCCGACGGGGCCGAGATGATCTTCGACGTGCGCGACGTCGCCGTCGCGGCCGGGGAGGATCTCGCCTTCGCCCATTTCCTCAACCGCTGCGGCCGGAAGCTTGCGGACGGCGAGGAGCGGTTCGCGTGGCTGCGGGTCACGGCGGGCTACCGGCGACGCGCAGGGCAGTGGCTGATCGTGCACGAGCACGTGTCGGCGCCTTTCGACCTGGAGAGCGGCGAGGCGCTGATCGACCTCGTTCCCTGAGCCGGCCCGCCTCCGGAAAGCGGGACAAGAGCCCGACAGGACCCGTTGCGAAGGACCATAGTTACGATGTAGCATTTCATTCATGCATGCTCCATCGTCCTCTCTCCCGCCCTGCCCGGCAGGCGGCAGCGCGCCCTCGGCTGCCCCATGAGGCCGACGCGCCGCCGGGTGGTCGGCTCGCTCTGCGCGGCGCTCGCAGCGCCGGCGCTGCTCGCGGGCTGGAGGAGGAGGCCGGGCCTCGCTTTCGCGGGCCCCCTGCCGGCGGGCAGCGCCTACCGGCGCTACCTGAACGTCTGGAGCCGCTATCTCTCCGGCGCGCCCGTGGACGACAGGGAGGCGCTGGCCCTGCTCGAGCATCCGCAGAGCTTCGCCGAGCGGCGGGAGACCTTCCCCGAGGCGGGCGCCTTCGGCGTCTTCACGAGCTGCACCCCGCACCGGGACGTGTTCTTCGACTGTCTCGACTTCGGCCTGCGCTGGCTCACCGCCCCCGACAATCCCGACCCCGCCCTGCCGCCGCTCCACGACCGGGGGCAGCTCTATTCCTGGCAATGGTCGTTCTGGGGCCGCGCCGCGCTGGAGCTTTACGAGGCGACCGGCGAGCCGCGCTTCCTCGACCTTCTCGTCGGCGCCGCGCACAACGTGCTGGCGGCGCGGGACGACAGGCACGGCATCGTCGACGGGAACCAGAAGCGCGTGGTGAAATCCTGGGGCTCCGTGATCTCCTTCGGCGGCCCGCCCATGCGCGGGACGGACATCACCGCGACGGGGCTGATCGCGCTGCCCATCCTCCAACTCGCCAACCGGCTCGGCGCCCGCGGGGAGCTCGACGAGGAGATCGCCGGCCTCGCGCTGGACTGCGCGCCCGGCTTCGACGAATACGAGACGTTCTACGTCGATCTGCCGCGCTTCGACGCGGGCTGCTACCGCTATGCGTTCATTCCCCAGGCCATCGACCCCACGAACCACATGAACGCCTTCGGCGCCGGCCTCGTGGAGCTCTACGCGTTCACCCGGGAGGCCCGCCACCTGGAGAGGGCGCGCAAGCTCCTCAATTTCTACCGCAACTCCATGGTGACGGACGACGACGGGGCCATCTCCACGCCCTACGAGCAGGACCCGGACTTCAGGAAGCGGCCGAGATCGGAATGGTTCTGGAAGATGACCGTTTCCGCCGAGCTGCCGCTCGCCCTCGCCCGCCACGGCCTGCTCGTGAAGGAGGAGGAGATGATCGGCATCGCCCGCACCTATGCGGACGTGGTCATGGCGCGGCCGGACGGCATCAACGCCATGACGCGCCGGAGCGACCGGCCCCGCATCATCGACTTCACGAAGCCCCTCGACAGCGAGACGCCGGAATACCGCAGCTACGTGCCGATGATCGCCGCCGGGCTCTTCTTCGTGGACCGGGAGCCGCGGATCGGCCACAAGCTTCTCCGCTACATGCTGCACCATCCGCAATGGTTCGCGAACGGCCTGTTCGGCGGCGGCGGAGCGGCCCTCCTGGCCCGCGCCTATTCGCTGCGGCGGGGACTGCGCCTGTGAGGACCGGACCGCCGGAAAAAAGCCGTGCTCCGGCGCGAGGGATGTGGCATTCCCTCCCCGCCGTTCCCATCTTGAGCAGCGATGCACGCCCCCCTCGCCCCTCACGAACACGACCTGGCCGCCGCCGTGCGCGACGCCGCGCTGGAGGCGGGCGCCCTGGCGCTGCCCTATTTCCGGCAGGGAACGCAGACCGCTGCGCGGCTCTGGTACAAGGAGCGCAGCTCTCCCGTTACGGAAGCCGACATCGCCCTCGACTCCTTCCTCAAGGAGCGCCTCACCGGCCTCCTGCCGGACGCCGGATGGCTCTCCGAGGAGACGGCGGACGATCCCGCCCGCCTCGACCGCAGCTGGGTGTGGATCGTCGACCCCATCGACGGCACCCGCGCCTTCGCCACGGGCCATCCCGACTGGTCGATCTCCATCGCCCTGGTGCGGGACGGGCGGCCGGTCCTCGGAGTGGTCCATGCTCCGGTGCACGGCCGGACCTACGAGGCCGGCCTGTCGCGGGGGGCGTTCTGCAACGGCGAGCGGATGGCGCTTCCCGCCGCCCCCTCCCGGCAGCCCCTGCGCGCCGCGGGGCCGAAGCCCCTGCTCGACCGCGTGGAGCGCCGCCTCGGCACCCTCGAGCGCCTTCCCAAGGTGCCCTCCCTGGCGCTCCGGCTGGTCCGGGTGGCCGAGGCGGTCATCGACGTGGGCCTCGTCTCGGCCAATGCGGCGGACTGGGACATCGCCGCCGCGGACCTGATCCTGAGCGAGGCAGGCGGCGCGCTGACGGACCTCAGCGGCAATCCGCCGCCCTACAACCGGCCCCACCCGTGTCATGGCGAGATGATTGCCGCAGCGACATGGTTGCATCCGCGGGCGGTTGGGGCCATGAGGACTTGAGAATCGGGTTTCCCCATAGCAACAAGCCCTCTCCACCGTCTGGAAAGAGATCACACCGTCATGACCGACACGCCCGGCAAGCAGCTCCTTCACCTCGTGTTCGGAGGCGAGCTCGAGAAGCTCGACTCCACCACCTTCAAGGACCTGTCGAAGCTCGACATCGTCGGCATCTACCCGAACTACGCCACCGCCCACGCCGCCTGGAAGGCCAAGGCGCAGGCGAGCGTCGACAACGCGCACATGCGCTACTTCATCGTCCACCTCCACCGCCTGCTCGAGCCGGGGCAGGCCTGAGCCGTTCGGCGATGAGCCTGGTCAAGCGCATCACGCGGTCGCGCCCGGTCCAGGAGGCCATGGGCTTCCTGGTGGCGAGCTATCTCCGGCTCGTGCAGCGGACCAACCGGTTCGTCATGGAACCGGCGGATGCCTATGACCGGATCGGCCCGATGATGCCCGTGATCGCCGCCATGTGGCACGGGCAGCATTTCATGATCCACTTCGCCAAGCGCCCGCAGGACCGGGCGGCGAGCCTCGTCTCCCGCTCCGGCGACGGGGAGTTCAACGCCATCGCCCTGCGCCACTTGGGCATCCGCGCCATCCGCGGCTCGGGGGCCAGGGGCCGCGACATCCGCAAGAAGGGCGGCGTCTCCGCCATGCGCGCCATGCTGCGCGCCCTCGCCGACGGCGAGATGGTGGTGATGACCGCGGACATTCCCAAGATCTCGCGGGTCTGCGGCGAAGGCATCGTGACCCTGGCCCAGCTCTCGGGACGGCCCATCGTTCCGGTGGCCGTGGTGACGAGCCGGAGGATCGACTTCGACAGCTGGGACCGGGCGAGCCTGGGCCTGCCCTTCGGCCGCGGCGCCATGGTGCTGGGCGAGCCCATCCGCGTCCCCCGCGACGCGGACGCCGAGGCCCTGGAGGAGGCGCGGCAGGCCGTCGAGCGGGAGCTCGACGCGGTCCATGCCCGCGCCTATGCCCTGGTCGGCTCCGAGGACCCGGGCGCCCGCACGCGCAAGCGCGCGCCGGCCGCCCTCGCCGGAGGCTCCGGCGCATGAGGACGCCTCTGATCGCCAGGACCTACCGCACCATCACCGCCGCGCTGGAGCCGGGGGTGATCGGGCTGCTCTACTGGCGCCGGCGCAAGGGCCGCGAGGACAGGACCCGCCTCGGCGAGCGCCAGGGCCATCCCAGCCGCCCCCGCCCCAAGGGGCATCTGGTCTGGGTGCACGGGGCGAGCAACGGCGAGACCCTGTCCCTGATGCCGATCGTGGAGCGCCTGACCCAGCGGGGGCTCTCCGTCCTCGTCACGTCCGGCACGCGCACCTCCGCCGCCCTCATCGCCCGCCGCCTGCCGCCGGGAGCCGTGCACCAGTACGTGCCCCTCGACGTGCCGCGCTACGTGCGGCGCTTCCTCGACCACTGGCGGCCGGACCTCGCCCTCGTGGCCGAATCGGAGATCTGGCCGAACACGGTCTTCGCCCTCGACGAGCGCCAGATCCCCCTCGTCATGGTCAACGGGCGGATGTCGGACCGCTCCTACCGGCGCTGGCAGAGGCTGCCCCGTGCGATCAGGACCCTCCTGGAGCGCTTCGCCCTGTGCCTCGCCCAGACGACCGAGGACGCGGAGCGCCTCGCCCGGCTCGGCGCCCCCCGCGTCTTCGTGACCGGCAACCTGAAGTTCGACGCGCCCCCGCCTCCCGCCGACCCCCGCGCGGTGGCGCACCTGTCCGGCCTGATCGCCGGCCGGCCGGTCTGGCTCGCCGCCAGCACCCATCCGGGCGAGGAGAGCGCCGCCATCGCGGTCCACCGCGCCCTCGCCAAGCGCTACCCGAACCTTCTCACCATCGTCGCCCCGCGCCATCCGCAGCGCGGCCCCGAGGTGGCGGCCCTGGCGGCGCAGGCGGGCCTGCGGGCGGGCCGCCGCTCGCAGGGCATGCCCCCGGACCGGGCCACGGACGTGTACGTGGTCGACACCATCGGCGAGATGGGCCTGTTCTACCGCCTGTCCCCCGTGGTCCTGATGGGCGGGACCCTTGCGCCGGTCGGCGGACACAACCCCATCGAGCCCGCGAAGCTCGGCTCCGCCATCCTGCACGGCCCCCACGTGCACAACGCGGCGGAGATCTACGCGGCCCTCGACGAGGCGCGGGGGGCCCTCATGGTCAAGGACAATGCGGGCCTCGCGCGGGCGGTCAGCGAACTTCTGGGCAACGCCGCCCTCACCCGGGCCATGGCCCGGGCGGCGGGCGAGGCCGTGCAGGCGCTCGGCGGAGCGGTCGACCGCACGATCCAGTCCATCGAGCCCTTCATCGTCCAGGCGAAGCTCGGAGCCCGACGCTGATGCGCGCGCCGCGCTTCTGGGAGCGCAAGTCCCCTTCCCTTCCCGCGCGGCTGCTGTCGCCGGCGGCGGCGATCTACGGCCGCGTCGCCGCGTCGCGCATGCGCAGGCCCGGCCGGCGGGCCGAGATCCCGGTGCTGTGCGTCGGCAACTTCACCGCGGGCGGCGCGGGCAAGACCCCGACGGCCCTGGCCATCGCCGAAATCCTGACCGAGGCCGGCGAGACCCCCGCCTTCCTGTCGCGGGGCTATGGCGGGCGCCTCGCGGGCCCGGTCCAGGTACGGATCGACCATACCGCCGCCGACGTAGGCGACGAACCGCTCCTCCTCGCCGGCATGGCGCCGACCGTCGTCTCCCGGGACCGCCCCCGGGGCGCCGGCCTCGCCGTCGAGACGGGCGCGACCGTCATCGTCATGGACGACGGGCTGCAGAACCCCTCCCTCCTCAAGGACGGCGCCATCGCCGTGATCGACGGGGCGACGGGGATCGGCAATGGCCTGCCCCTGCCCGCGGGCCCCCTGCGCGCCCCCATGGAGGCGCAGTGGCCCGCGGTCGATGCGGTGGTGGTGATCGGCGAGGGAGAACCCGGCACGGCGCTCGCCGCGGAGGCGGAACGGCGGGGCAAGCGCGCGTTCCGGGGCGTTCTCGAGCCGGACCCGGCCGTCGTCGAGAGCCTCAGCGGCCGCCCGCTTCTGGCCTTTGCGGGGATCGGCCGCCCGGACAAGTTCTTCGCGACCCTCAGGGCCTGCGGCCTCACCGTGGCGCAGGCCGTCGCCTTCGCGGATCATCACGCCTTCGACGCGTCGGACATCGCGTCTCTCAAGGGCGAGGCAGAGCGGCGGGGGCTGCAGCCGGTGACGACGGAGAAGGACCTGGTCCGGATCGAGGGCGCGGCGGCCCTGCCGCCCTGGCCGGAGCTGCGCGCCCTGCCCGTGCGCCTGCGCCTGGAGGATCCGCAATCCTTCCGCCGCTTCCTCCTGCGCCGGATCGCCGGGCGCAGGACCGGGCTTCCTCCCGATGCTCCCTCAGGATGAGCGGGCCGTCTCCGTGACGCGCGCCATCACCGCCTCGGGGGACGCATAGGCCTCCTGGCGCTCCACGCTCCAGTACTTCAGCTCGTCGAGCGGGATGGGCTTGCCGGTCACGGCGCAGCGCACGAAGGCGCCCGGCTTGATCACGCGCAGGTCGCTGTCGAGATACTGCACGACGGCCTCGCCGCCGGTCGGCTCGAACTTGTTCATGGGCTCTGACATCACGCCGTCTGGGGTAAACCTGTTGTCGAGATAAGGGCGCCGGGGGCGGGTTTGCAATGGCGGATCAGAACAGGGCGCCCTGCTCTTCCGCGACGGCCTTGGGCCGGGGCGCCTTCGGCCTGAGGCCGCGACCGCCGGTCGCCTGCGCCGTGCCGTCGGCGAATTCCAGCACCAGGGCCTGCCCGTCCGCCACCTCCTCGGCGGAGCGCAGGGGCTGGCCGTCCGCGTCGCGCACCAGGGCGAAGCCGCGCGCCAGGACGGACTTGTAGTTCAGGCTGTCGAAGAGCTGCCCCAGGGCTTCGAGGCGCTTGGCCTTGCGCTCGACCTGCCCGGCAAGGGCGGGGCCGAGGCGCTCCGAGACCCGCCGGACGAGGTCGGACGCCTGGGCGATGCGAATGCGCTCGGCGCGCAGGAGGGTTTCCCGCGCCACCACGAGCCGCTGCCCCGCCTGCTTCAGGGACTCGCCCCGCTGGACGAGGGCGCGGCTGACGGCGAGGTACGGGCGCTGCCCCACCGCGTCGAGCTTGGCCCGCATGGCCGCGACGCGGGCGACGGGCGACACCTGCGAGAGGCGGCGCGAGAGATCGAGCAGCCGCGTCTCGTGGTTGCGGGAGTTGCGCGAGAGGGCGGGCAGGAGCCTGGCGACGGCGAGGTCGAGCCGCTGGCGCTTCGGGGCGAAGAGGGCGTCCGGCGCAGGCAGCGCCCGGGCGGTGGCGCGCAGGTCGGAGCGGCGGCGGTCGAGGATGCGGAAGACCGATTCCACGTGCCGCCGGGCGAGATCGTTGACGCCGGCCATGAGCTCGACCCGGACCGGCACCACCATCTCCGCCGCCCCCGTGGGCGTCGGCGCCCGCCGGTCGGCGGCATGGTCGATCAGGGTCCAGTCGGTCTCGTGCCCCACGGCGGAGACCAGCGGGATCGCGCTCTCCGCCGCCGCCCTGACGACGACCTCCTCGTTGAAGCCCCACAGGTCCTCGATGGAGCCGCCGCCGCGGGCGACGATGAGCACGTCGGGCCGGGGGATCTTCCCCTTCGGGTCCAGGGCGTTGAAGCCGCGGATGGCGGCGGCCACCTCGGCGGCGCAGGTCTCGCCCTGCACGCGCACCGGCCAGACGAGCACGTGGCGGGGGAACCGGTCCTCCAGCCGGTGGAGGATGTCGCGGATCACCGCGCCGGTGGGCGAGGTGACGACGCCGATCACCTGCGGCAGGTAAGGCAGGCGGCGCTTGCGCTCCTCGGCGAAGAGGCCTTCCGCCGCGAGCCTGCGGCGGCGCTCCTCGAGGAGCGCCATGAGGGCGCCCACGCCCGCCGGCTCCAGGGCGTCGACGACGATCTGGTAGGTGGACTTGCCGGGAAAGGTGGTGATGCGCCCGGTCGCGATGACCTCCAGCCCCTCCTCCGGCCTGATCTTGAGCCGCGAGAAGGTGCCCTTCCAGATCACCGCGTCGATGCGGGCGCTCTGGTCCTTGAGGCAGAAATAGGCGTGGCCCGACGAGTGCTGGCCGCGGAAGCCCGAGATTTCTCCCCGCAGCCGCACATATCCGAACGCCTCCTCCAGGGTGCGCTTGAGGGCGCCGGCCAGGTCGGAGACCGTCCATTCCGGCGCGTTCGAGGGGGCTTTGTCGGGCGTCATGATCGCGACCCTAATCCGTTCGGCCGGAGTCTGCAAAGGGCCCGGGAGGACCTGCGCACAGCCATCCGGTCGCAGTGCGAAGCCTCCGCCCTTCCGGTTGATGGGCCTCCGGCGTCCGTTTAAGAGCAGCCTGTCATCACAGGACGGCAGGCATGAACATCCTTCTCATCGGATCCGGCGGGCGCGAGCATGCGCTCGCCTGGAGCATCGCGGCGAGCCCTCTCTGCGACCGGCTCTTCGTCGCGCCCGGCAATCCGGGCACCGCGCAGCATGGGGAGAACGTCGCCCTCGACGTGGCCGACCATGCGGCCGTGATCGCATTCTGCCGCACGAACGGAATCGACTTCGTGGTGGTCGGCCCGGAGGCGCCGCTGGTGGCGGGCCTGGTGGACGACCTGACCGCCGCCGGCATCAAGGCCTTCGGCCCCACGCGGGCCGCCGCGCAGCTCGAAGGCTCGAAGGCCTTCACGAAGGATCTCTGCGCCGAATTCGGCATCCCCACCGCCGCCTACCGGCGCTTCACCGACGCGGAAGCCGCCAAGGCCTATATCCGCAGCTACGGCGTGCCGATCGTGGTGAAGGCGGACGGGCTCGCCGCGGGCAAGGGCGTGGTGGTCGCCGCCTCCTTCGAGGAGGCGGAGGCCGCCGTCGACGCGATGCTCGGAGGCGCCTTCGGCGAAGCCGGGGCCGAGGTGGTGGTGGAGGCCTTCCTCGAAGGCGAGGAGGCGAGCTTCTTCGCCCTGTGCGACGGCACGACCGCGATTCCCTTCGGCACCGCGCAGGACCACAAGCGCGTCCACGACGGCGACGAGGGACCGAACACGGGCGGCATGGGCGCCTATTCCCCCGCCGCCGTGCTGACGCCGGAGATCCAGGCCCGCGTGCTGCGCGAGATCGTCGAGCCGACCCTGGCGGGCATGCGCGCCCGCGGCATGCCCTACAGGGGCATTCTCTATGCGGGGCTGATGCTCACGAAGGACGGGCCCCAGCTCATCGAGTACAACGTGCGGCTCGGAGATCCGGAGACCCAGGTCCTGCTGCCGCGCCTGAAGTCCGACCTCCTGACCGCCTTCCTCGCCGCCTGCGACGGCCTTCTCGACAGCGTGTCGCTGCAATGGCGGCGGGAAGCGGCGCTCACCGTCGTGATGGCCGCGAAGGGCTATCCCGGCCCGGTGGAGAAGGGCTCCGAGATCCGCGGCATCGACGCCGCGGAGGCCTTGGAGGACGTGATCGTCTTCCATGCGGGCACCAGGCGGGACGGCGACAGGATCGTGAGTCACGGCGGGCGCGTCCTCAACGTCACGGCCTTGGGATCCACGATCACCGAGGCGCAGGAGCGCGCCTACGCGGCGGTGTCGCGCATCGACTGGCCGGAGGGCTTCTGCCGGAGCGACATCGGCTGGCGCGAGGTGGCGCGCGAGCGGGGCTGACGAAACGCGCCCCCTCCCCTAGATGGAGGGGCAGACCGTTTCCGGAGGGGCCCATGAGCGACGATCTTTTCCCCGGCTTCCAGTCCCACTGGATCGACACGGAGGCCGGGCGCATCTTCGCACGCTCGAAGGGCGACGGCCCTCCCCTCGTCCTGCTGCACGGCTTCCCGCAGACCCATGCGATGTGGCATCGCCTCGCCCCGGCGCTCGCCGAAACCCACCGGGTGGTGTGCATGGACCTGCGCGGCTACGGCTGGTCCACCGCGCCGCGGGGCGACGCCGCGCACGAGACCTATTCCAAGCGCGCCATGGGCCGCGACGTGATCGCGGTCATGGAGGAGCTCGGCGCCGTGCGCTTCGCCGTCGCCGGGCACGACCGGGGCGCGCGCGTCGGCTACCGGCTCGCCCTCGACCATCCCGGCCGGGTGGAGAGGCTGTGCCTCCTCGACATCCTGCCGACCGCCTACGTCTGGGCGCAGATGAAGGCGGGCCGCGTGCCGGAGGCCCACTGGGGCTTCCTCTCGAGGCCCTATCCCCGGCCGGAGGAGGAGATCGGCCGCGATCCCATCCCCTATTTCGAAGGGCTGATGAAGCTCTGGTCCGCGCCGGGCGACCTCTCGCCCTTCGACCCGCGGGCGATGCGCGCCTATCGGGAAGGCTTCAACGAGCCCTCGCGCATCCATGCCTTCTGCGAGGATTATCGCGCGGGCGCGACGCGGGACATCGAGGCGGACGAGGCGGACCGGGCGGCGGGCCGGACGATCCAGTGCCCCGTGCAGCTGATCTGGAGCGACTTCTACCTCGTGAGCGGCACGAGCGGCGAGGCGCAGCACCCGCTCGACATCTGGCGCTCCACCTTCGCGCCGGACATCACCGGCACCGGCGTCTCGTCGGGCCACTTCGTGGCGGAGGAGATGCCGGGCGCGACGCTTGCGGCGATGCGGGAGTTTCTGGCGGCGTAATTTTTCGACCGCACCCTGTGCGTCAGAGCACATGAGACGGGCTTCGCGATCGACTATTGATTCAATATATCGTTCATAAGCAGCGCCATGCCAACTCTCCCGCACTTCATCAACCTGTCCACCTTCGGCTCCAGCTCCGACATCACCACGCTGGCCGACGGAAATTTCCTGGTCGCCTGGACCGATTTCGACGCCCAAGGAACGGGCTATGTCTACACGGCCGTCTACAAGCCGGACGGGACGGCGCTGCGCCCCGCAACACTTCTCGCGCGCCTTCCCGAAAGCAGCATAGGCTCCGTGCAGGCCGCCGCCTTGTCCGACGGGCGGACCGTCGTCGCCTGGTACAAATCGGATTCGAACGGCGCGGTCCTGGAGGCCCAGGCACTGGACCCTGCCCATGAACCGGTCGGGAGCGTATTCACCGTCAGCGACAGCAATGTGGCCAATCCGGAGATGGTGAACGTGCAGGCCACCGCGAACGGTGGTTTCACGGTGCTGTACCGGGGCATCTACTCGCAGACGGCTTCCCTGTTCGGAGAGGCCGTCACGCCGAGCGGCAACACCTGGTTGCGCGAGGCGTACCGCGTTCACGATTTTCCTAACGACGAGCGGGTGGCAACGACGATGCTCCCGAACGGGACCGTCGTGGCTGTCGCGGCCGTGGACGGAACGATTGGCCTCATCCATCTCGACGGCGATCAGCCGACCATCAGCACGGAGCTCGCGAGGACAGGGGTCGCGACGGAGGTTCATCCCGGCGTCACCGCTCTCGGAAACGACCGGTGCGTCGTGGTCTGGGAAGACGTGAACAACGGTCAGCCCGTGTTTCGTGCCCAGGTCTTCGTGAACAGCGACGCCGGGGTCGTCGCATCCGGAGATCCCATGCTGTTCTCACGCCCGGCAGGGACGGTGACGGGTACTCCAGAGATCACGCTCCTGGCGGGCGGCGGCTTCGCTCTGACGTTCCAGATCAAGGTCAACAGCCAGGACGACGTTTACGTTGCTGCCTGCAACGCCAATGGAACCGTCGTTCAGGACACGGTTTCGGTCGGCACCTCGACGGCGGGCGACCAGTACAACCCCGAAATCATCGCCCTCTCGAACGGAGCCTTCGTCGTCAACTGGAACAACCAGGACAGCCAGGGCGCCAGAATCAGGGCCGAGATCTTCGGCGTGGCAGGAACCGACGTGCCCGACACGCCGGGCTCACCAGATACACCCGACATACCGGATACCCCGGAGTCACCCGACGTGCCGGCCTGGACGCCGTCCGCCGGCAACGACAGACATACCGGCGGAGATCAGGACGATGTCCTCGATGGGCTCGGCGGCAACGATTATCTCGACGGCGGGGCCGGCAACGACCGCATGACAGGCGGCCTCGGCAACGACACGCTTGCAGGCGGCCTCGGCAAGGACGTGCTCACGGGGGGAGCGGGCGCCGACGTCTTTGTCTTCAACGCCGTCGTCGCGAAGACGAAGAACACGAACATCGACCGGATCGTCGACTTCAGGCCGGTGGACGACACCGTGCATCTGGAGAACGCGGTGTTCAGGAAGCTGAAGGCCGGCACCCTGAAGAAGGATGCGTTCCACATCGGCACGAAGGCGCACGACGCCTCCGACCGGATCGTCTACAACAAGACGAACGGCAAGCTGTACTACGACGAGGACGGCTCCGGCGCGAAGCAGGCGATCCATTTCGCGACCCTGTCCGCCAAGCTGAAGCTGGCCGCGAACGACTTCTTCGTGACCTGAACGCGAAGCCTCTCACCGCCGCTCTTCGAAGAACGCCCTCAGCAGCTCCGCCGCCTCGCCCTCCCGGATGCCGCCGTAGACCTCCGGGGCGTGGTGGCATGTGGGCTGCCGGAAGAAGCGGACCCCGTTCTCCACCGCACCGCCCTTCGGGTCGGCGGCCGCGAAATAGACCCGGCGGATCCGGGCGAAGGAGATCGCGGCGGCGCACATGGTGCAGGGCTCCAGGGTCACGTAGAGGTCGCAGCCCGTCAGGCGCTCGTCGTCCAGGGCCTCGCAGGCGCGGCGGATGGCGAGGATCTCCGCATGGGCGGAGGGGTCGCGCAGGGCGCGGGGCGCGTTGCCCGCCGAGGCGATCACCCGCCCGTCCTTGACCACGGCCGCCCCCACCGGCACCTCGCCGCGCGCGGCCGCCGCCCGCGCCTCCGCGAAGGCCGCGCCCATGGGGTCGGGCCTGGCGGATGCGGAATCGCGCCTGTCGGGGCCGGGTTCGTCCATTGTCCTCGCTTCTCTCCTTCTCCTCTGCTATCAGGCTCCCATGACCGACAGCAACGACGAACGTCGAAAGGGCCGCCCGTCCGGGCGCTCCGATCGAGGCCGCACCTCCGGTGACCGGCCCTTCAAATCCCGCAAGGAGGGCGACCGCCCGCTCCGCTCGCGCGGCGGCGACGCCCCCTGGACATCCCGCAAGGGCCCGGAGAAGCCTTTCCGCGGCCGTGGCGGCGACGAGCGCCCGCGCCGGCCCGCCCCCCATCGCGAGGCCCCTGCCGAAGCCCAGCCTGCCGAGCCCGCGGAGGAGCGGATCGCCAAGGTCATCGCCCGCGCCGGAGTCGCCTCCCGGCGCGATGCGGAGGCGATGATCGCGGAAGGGCGCGTGACCCTCAACGGCACGGTGCTCGATTCTCCCGCCGTGAACGTGAAGCCCTCCGACAGGATCGCCGTGGACGGGGAGCCTCTCCCCGCCAAGGAGCGCACGCGCCTGTGGCTCTACCACAAGCCGCGCGGTCTCGTGACCACCGCCCGCGACCCGGAGGGCCGCCCCACCGTGTTCGAGAACCTGCCCGAGGACCTGCCCCGGGTGGTGGCCGTCGGCCGGCTCGACATCAACACGGAAGGGCTGCTGCTCCTCACCAACGACGGCGGCCTCGCCAAGGTGATCGCCCACCCCGACACCGGCTGGCTGCGCCGCTACAAGGTGCGCGCCCACGGGGACGTGACCCAGGCGGACCTGGACCGGCTCAAGGACGGCGTCACCATCGACGGCATGGAATACGGCCCCATCGAGGCCCGGCTCGACCGGGTGCAGGGCGACAACGTGTGGCTCACGCTTGGCCTGCGCGAGGGCAAGAACCGCGAGGTCAAGCGCATCCTCGAGCATCTCGGCCTGCAGGTGAACCGGCTGATCCGCCTGTCCTTCGGCCCCTTCCAGCTGGGAGACCTGGAGCCCGGCCTGGTCGAGGAGGTCCGCACCAGGGTCCTCAAGGACCAGCTCGGCACCGCGCTCGCGGCCGAGGCCGGCGTCGATTTCGAGAGCCCCGTGCGCGAGCCCATCGCGCCCTTCGGCTCGCCGAAGAAGGAGCGCGCCGAACCCGGCGAGCGCCGTGACGAGCGGCCCTCCCGCTTCGGCCGCGACCGGGGCGAGGAGCGTCCGCGCCGCCGCCGGGACGAGGACGAGCGCCCCTTCCGTCCCCGCGAGGGCGGCGACCGGCTTCACGACCGGGAGGAGGAGCCGCGCAAGCGCCCCTCCCGCCTGGAGCCGAAGCGCAGCGTCTGGCGCGCGGACGAGACGGAGGAGCCCCCTCACCGCAAGGCACCCCGCCGCGGGCTGGACCCGAAGGCAGTGCGGGCCGCCAGCGCGGAGCGCCAGCGCCAGCGCGTCGGCGCCATCGCCACCGGCGAAGGCCGCAAGGTGGTGGTCGAGCGCCTGGTGAGCGAGCCCCGGGAGGAGCCGCCCGCACGTCCCCGCAAGAGCTTCGGCCGCCCGGCCCCGGGCGGCGAGGACCGGCCCCGCCGGCACTTCGGCGGCAGCGAAGCCCCGCGCCGCGAGCGGGACGAGCGGCCCTTCAAGCCGCGCCGGGGGGAAGGCCCCGCCCGTCCGGGCGGAAAGGGCCGCCCCGGGGAGGCCCGCGGCGGCTTCAAGGGCGGACGCAAGAACGACGGGCCGAGGAGCGGCGGGCCGAGGAGCGGCGGACCGAAGGGCGGCGGGCCGAAGGGCGGCGGGCCGAGGGGCGGGCCGCGCGGCCGCCGCTGAGGGGGATTGAGCGATGAGAATCGTGGGCGGGCGCTGGCGCGGCCGCTCGCTCAAGGGGCCGAGTTCGGACGCGATCCGCCCGACCTCGGACCGCCTGCGCGAGACGATCTTCAACATTCTCCAGCACGGCTACGACGATCCCGTCGAGGGCGCGCGCGTGCTCGACCTGTTCGCCGGCACCGGCGCCATGGGGCTCGAGGCGCTTTCGCGCGGAGCGGCCTTCGCGCTTTTCGTCGATGACGGGGCGCAGGCGCGCGGCATCATCCGCGAGAACGTGGAGACCCTCGGCGCGGGCGGCGCCACGCGCCTCTTCCGCCGCGACGCGACCCGCATGGGCGCGGCGGCCCCGAACGCCCCCTTCTCCCTCGTGTTCTGCGACCCGCCCTACGGCAGGGACCTGGCCCCGAGGGCCCTCCGCTCCTGCGCCGAAGGCGGCTGGCTCACCCCCGATGCTCTCGTGGTGGTGGAGGAAGCCCAGGGCGTCGACATCGCCCTGCCGGAGGGTTTCGCGGAGATCGAGCGGCGGGACTACGGGGAGACGAAGGTGGTGTTCGGGCGGTTTACGAAGTGACGCCCTGGCCGCATCACGCTGCGTTAACGCGCTTCCTCGCGAACCTTCGGGCGCTCCAGCCCAGGACCCGGCCGAGGACAAGGGCGATGCCGGTACCGGCACAGGACGAGATGAACCAAAGCTCCAGGGTCAGACCGCCTACGATCGCCACATGGAGATTGACCAGCGAGGCGAAACAGAGCCCCGCGAGACCGGCAAGGAACGCCATCGCTCGCACGAGCGAAGAAGATCCAGGCTGTGCCGGTTTCGAGCGGAACCTGACGAGGAACAGGGACCCCAACGCCGCAAGCCCGACCATGAGAAAGATGACGATGCGCCTTTCGCCGGCGAGGCTCAAGCTGGCGATCCAATACTCCGCGAAGGTCGCCCCCCTCGGAGCAAATCCCCAACTGTCCGCCCCGTCTTCGAGATCCCAGTCGTCCGTGCGATCATAAGGTGCGGCTTCCGGCTGCAAGGCCCCTTGCCGGAACGTTGAGGGATCCAGATCCAAGGCCTGCCCGGACGAAAGATCGACAATCGAACAATCGTGATCCCGATTGCAGGAAACCGCATAGGCCTGCGCTTTCGGGCCTCTCGCGACGAGGCGCCGGTGTCGGTCGACGACGATTGGCCTGACCGGATCGGGGCCAAAGATTCCGTCCCCGTTGAGGAGACGAACCTCTCCCATCTCACCGCTCGGGAGCCGGATCTTCTCCACTTGCGTGAAATAGGGGCGGTGCGCCGATGCAGGCCCCGTCAGGGCCGCCGTGCAGATGAACGCAAGCACCAAGGTCGCTCGGTAGCTCATGCCGAGTTTGTCGCCGATGGGGAGAGGTCCCTTCACCTTCGTATTCGAAGAGGGTAATCGCGGGCAAGGTGCGCCCGCAGCAATGTTCCGCTTTCGTTCTTGACAGCGGCGCCAAGCTCGGCTATATCGTGACGCATCCCGTCCCGCCGAGGGGCGCGCTCGCGAGGCGTCGCCGAATGCGGGGACGGGACCGGTCCCGCGCCCGCGCGCCACGCACGCGCCGGCCGCGGGCGGCCCCGGCACCGCCGGGGCTCCGGGCCGTCCGGCGCCGCCGGCGTTCGTCAACGCCGCCCCGCGTCCGGGCCATCCCCGGAGCCTCCGCCGCCGGTCCGCCGGAAAAGAACCGGGCGCGATGACGCTGCGGCTCATTGCCTTCACCCCTTCCTTCCCCCGAGCCGGAGCGACCCTCGTGCCCCCTCGACCCCGCCGCCCCTCCGGGCCCACGCGCCCGGAGGACGCGGCGGCGTGCGTGCTTCTCACGGCTCATCTCCGGCGGCATGGCCGGGCCGGTCCGGTCGGACGGCGGTGCGCGGGAAGCGCGACGCGTTCCCTCCCCCGCCGATCACGCGTCGCCCCGGGATCGGCTCTTCCGGTGCGCAAGTCGGGACCACCCGGCTTGCGAAGGGGAGGGGCAGGGGCGCGACGGCGCTGCCCGTGCCCTCCGCGATCCGCAGGCGGGCAAGGCTGCGCAGCGCTTCGCGGAAACCTCCGGGACCGGCGGGGAAGGCCGCGTCCTGCCTCTCGCGTCATTCGGGGCATTTGCGGGGCATCTGCGGGGCATTTGCCCCTCCGTCACCCGCGGGCTAAACCACCCTCGCATGAAGAGGAAGGACCTTCCATGAAAGCCGTCGTCTACGAGCAGTTCGGCCGGCCGCCGCGCGTGCAGACCGTGCCGGATCCGGCGCCCTCCCCCGAGGGCGTGGTGGTGAAGGTGGAGGCGACGGGGCTGTGTCGGAGCGACTGGCACGGCTGGATGGGGCACGATCCCGACATCGTGCTGCCGCACGTGCCCGGCCACGAGCTGGCGGGCACCGTCGTCGCCACGGGTGCGCGCGTCACCCGCTGGAAGGCGGGAGACCGGGTCACCGTTCCCTTCGTCGCCGGCTGCGGCCATTGCCGGGAATGCCATTCCGGCAACCAGCAGGTCTGCGAGCGCCAGTTCCAGCCGGGCTTCACCGCCTGGGGCTCCTTCGCGGAATACGTGGCCCTCGACCGCGCGGACCTCAACCTCGTCGCGCTGCCGGAGAGCCTCGACTTCGCCACCGCCGCGAGCCTCGGCTGCCGGTTCGTGACCTCCTTCCGCGCCGTGGTCGACCAGGCCCGCGTGAAGCCCGGCGAGTGGGTGGCGGTGCACGGCTGCGGCGGCGTCGGCCTCTCCGCGATCATGATCGCCGCCGCCATGGGCGCGAACCCGGTCGCCGTCGACATCGCGCAGGACAAGCTCGACCTCGCCCGGGCGCTCGGCGCCGTGGCGACGGTCCGGGCCGCGGACGGAGCGGACGTGGCGGAGGCGGTCCGGGAGATCACCGGGGGCGGCGCCCATGCCTCCATCGACGCCCTGGGGCACCCGGCGACCTGCTTCAACTCCATCGCCAACCTCCGCCGCCGCGGCCGCCACGTGCAGGTGGGGCTGATGCTCGGCGAGCATGCGAGACCGCAGATCCCCATGGACAAGGTCATCGCGCACGAGCTCGAAATCTACGGCAGCCACGGGATGCAGGCCTTCCGCTACGACGCGATGATGGCGATGATCGCGGCCGGCCGGCTCGCGCCGCAGCGGCTCGTCGGGCGCCACATCGCGCTCGAGGAGGCGCCCGCGGCGCTCATGGCCATGGACCGCTTCGAGGGCACCGGCATCGCCGTGATCACCCGCTTCTGAGGCACCGCCCGACCGGGGCTTGCAACGCCGCCACAGGACCGGAAAGTGTGCGGCGGCACCGCGATCTTTCCGTTGCGGCGCCATGGAAATCGGCTATGGAACTCCGGGCCGCCATCGGCCTCGAGCGTCGGTGCCGTTCCCATGATCGGGCGTCTTGTCCTGCTCGCCGCCGCGAGCCTTCTCATCGCCGCGCAGGGCACGCGGGCCCAGGGCGCGCCGATGCCGCTCTGCCCCGGCTCCGCCGCGGCGATGCGCGGACATGCCCTCCTGCGCGCCGCCGTGAAGGCCGCCTATCCCAATGTCCCCGAGCGCAGGGACGATCCCGACGACCCGGAGCCCGATCCCTGCGTCCATCCCTACCAGGCGAACGCCTTCGGCGACGCGGTGGTCCTGTTCACCTTCAGCCAGAAGCCGGGCGACGCCTGCCACGGCTGCGGCGCGAAGATCAGCGCCACGTTCCTGCGGCGCGACGGGGATCGCCTTGTCACGGTGGCGCATCACCACGAGTTCACCGAAGCCGGTTCCTGGGGAGACGTGACCGCCATCACGCCCGTGCGCGTCGGAACGGACGACGGCATCGCGGTGGAAGGCGGCGGCACGTTCCAGGGCGAGACCACGAGCGTTCTCCAGGTCTTCGTCTTCCGCAACGGCGAGGCGGTGCGGATCGGCCCGGAGGACGGCATCGTCCTGTCCCACGACACCTGCGGCGCGGGCACGGCCGGCCGCTCCTGCACCGCCCTCAAAGGGTCCTGGACCATGGACGCCGCGGGACGCCTGACGGTGAGCTATCGCGGGAAGAAGAACGGCCGTTCCTCGACATCGACCGTCGTCTACGAGCGCAGGGGCGACGCCCTCGAGCCGGTATCCGGCACGCCCCTCGCGTTCTAGGGACGGTCCGTTCCGAAGAATTCCGAAGCCTCCGCTCCGTCATTCCGGGGCGCCGCAGGCGAGCCCGGAATCCATAACCACCGGCATCTCGGAACGAAGAGCCATGGCAGCCGTTGCGCCCGGTCCGGCATCGTCAGCGGCTATGGGTTCCGGGCCTGGCCCTTACGGGCCATCCCGGAATGACGGGGCTTGGCCTAGCGCCGGCCGAACAGGCGCTCGATGTCGGCGAGCTTCAGCTCCACGTAGGTGGGGCGACCGTGGTTGCACTGGCCGGACAGGGGCGTGGTTTCCATCTCGCGGAGGAGCGCGTTCATTTCTTCGGGCTTCATGCGCCGGCCTGCGCGCACCGAGCCGTGGCAGGACATGCGGGAGAGCACCGCGTCGAGCCGCTCCTCCAGGGGAGTCGAAGCCCCCTGCCCCCACTCGGCGAGAGCGTCGGCCACGTCCTGCACCAGGGCCTTGATGCGCCCGCCCGCCAGCGCCGCGGGCACCTCGCGCACGAGGATCGCGCCGGGACCGAACGGCTCCAGCACGAGACCGAGGCTCTCGAGCGTGGCGGCCTCCGCCATGACCCGGTCCGCGTCCACCGGGTCGAGGTCCACCACCTCGGGAATCAGCAGGAGCTGACGGGCGATGCCCGAGGCGGCGCGCTCGCGCTTCAGGCGCTCGTAGACGAGGCGCTCGTGGGCCGCGTGCTGATCGACGATGACGATGCCGTCCTGCGTCTGGGCCACGATGTAGGTGCCGTGGATCTGGGCGCGGGCGGCGCCGAGGGGCGCATGCTCGGCGCCCGCGTCCGGCTCGGCGAAAGCGGCGCGGCTGTCGGCGGAGGGAGCGGCGATGTCGGGCAGGCTCGCCTGCGCTTCCGCGAGCCCCGCGCTCCGCAGCATCGTGTCGTGCGGGGCCTGCCAGCCCGCGAAGGCATGGGTATGCCGGAACGACGGCGCCCGGTGGGCCACGGAGACCGGCCGCACGGGCGGCGCCGCCTGCGGACGCAGGCTCTCCAGGGTGCGCGCGCCGCCGGTCGTCGCGGAGCGGAAGCCCGAGCGGACGATCGCCTCCTTCAGGGCCGCGACCACGAAGCCCCGCACGAAGGCGGGATCGCGGAAGCGCACCTCCGTCTTGGCGGGATGCACGTTCACGTCGACGGCACGGGGATCGCAGTCGATCATCAGGGCGAGGACCGGATGCCGGTCGGAGGCCATCACGTCCGCATAGGCGCCGCGCACCGCGCCGAGCAGGAGCTTGTCGCGCACGGGCCGCCCGTTGACCACGAAGTGGATGTGCGTGGACGTGCCGCGATGGAAGGTCGGCAGGCCCGCGAAGCCCGTGAGGCGCACGCCCTCGCGCTCCACCGCGACGGCCATGGCGTTGTCGTTGAACTCCGGCCCCAGCACCCGCGACAGGCGGCGGAGGAAGCCGTGCTCGCCCTCCGGCTCCGGGGGACAGGTGAAGGACGTGACGTGCTCGCCCGTGAGGGTGAAGCGGATGGTGGGATGGGCGATGGCGAGGCGCTTGACGACCTCCGCGACGGCCTGTGCCTCGGCGCGGTCGCTCTTGAGGAACTTCAGCCGCGCCGGGGTGGCGGCGAAGAGATCGGTCACCTCGACCTTCGTGCCCTTCGGCGCCGCCACGGGCCGCACCGGCCCCTTCACGCCCGCCTCGACCACGATGGCGGAGCCCGTCTCGGCCTCGGCGGTGCGGGTGGTGATGGCAAGGCGCGCCACCGCGCCGATGGAAGGCAGCGCCTCGCCGCGGAAGCCGAGGGTGCCGATGGCGAACAGGTCGCCGTCCGGGATCTTGGAGGTGGCGTGGCGCTCGACGGCGAGTTCGAGGTCCTCCGGCGTCATGCCCGCCCCGTCGTCGACGATGCGGATCAGGCGGCGTCCGCCCGCCTCGACGGCGATCTCGATGGAGCTCGCCCCCGCGTCGATGGCGTTCTCCACGAGCTCCTTCACGGCGGCCGCAGGGCGCTCGACCACCTCGCCGGCGGCGATGCGGTCGACGAGGACGGGATCGAGTCGGCGGACAGCCATGAGGCCCTTTAGATCTTCGAGAATCGGCTCATGACAATAAGGCGCGCGGGCAGGGCTTTCCAGAAGGCGCGACATTCATGCCCGCAGGAAGCGGGCTGGGTCCGGGATGTCCCTTGCAAGCGCGGGCAGCGCCGACGTGCCCTCTCCCCCCTTGCGGGGGGAGCCGGAGAGGGGGGTGCGGACGCCAGCCCCTCGGGGCGAGGCGCCAATCCGCCTCCCCTGGCCCCTCACCGCCGTCATCCCCGGCTCGTCCCGGGGATCCCGTCTTGGTGGCGCTGCCGTGAGAAGGCGTGGATGGCCGGGTCCGATCCCCGGATCGCGTCCGGGGACGGCCATGACGCGGCAGGAACATGATGAAAGGCGCGGCTTCCTCCTGCCGTGCCGAAGGCCCGTCACTTCGCCTGCGCGAGATACTGCTTGGCGAGGATCTTGCCCTCCTCCACCGCCGGCTGGTCGAAGGGATCGACGCCGAGCGCGTAGCCGGTGAGGATCGTCTCCAGCATGCCGTGCATGAGCAGTTCGCCCATGGCCCGCTCGTCGAGCCTGTCGATGTGGATGCGGCGGGTCGGGCGGCGGTTGCGGGCGAGCGTGTCGGCCGTGGCCCGTCCCTGCGCGGCCACGAGGTCGCCGATGTGCTTGCCGGCGAATTCCGCCGCGCCGGCGCGCTCCGCGAGCTTCGCGTCCATGACGGGCCCCTGCCCTTCGACGCCGGTGGTGATCACCGTGAAGAGCTTGTCGTTCGGACCCGCGAGATAGAGCTGGAGCTGGCTGTGCTGGTCGACCGGGCCGATGGCCGCCACCGGCTGCGAGCCCTTGCCATCCTTGCCGATGCTCTCCGCCCAGAGCTGCACCCACCAGCGGGTGTAGCGCTCCAGCCGGTCCGCATAGGCCATGGTGACGGCGATGTTCCTGCCTTCGAGGGCCATGGCGATGTTGAGGGCGGCGCCGACGGCCGCCGGGGTCTCGGCCGCGGGACGGCCTGCGCGGAAGGGTTCGTAGGCCTCCGCCGCACCTGCACGGACGGCGGCGATGTCGAGGCCGAGCACGGCGGCGGGCAGGAGCCCCACGTTGGTGAGCACCGAATAGCGCCCGCCGATGCCCGTGTGGTGATCGAGGAAGCGAACGCCCTCCGGTTCGAGCAGGTCGCGCAGGGCGTTCCGGGTCCCTGCCTTGCGCGGCTCCGAGAGGCCGAGGAGCGCATCGGCCGGGCGCGCCTTGAGGCCCGCCCTGTCGAGGGCGGAGAGAACCGCCATGGTCTGCATGAGCGTCTCGCCGGTGCCGCCGGATTTCGAGATCGCCACGAAGCGCGTCGAGGACAGCGGCAATTTGTGCAGTACCCGGTCGAAGGTGACGGGGTCGAGGTTGTCGAGGAAATGCACCCGCGGCCCGTCCGCGAAGCGCCCGGCGCCGGGCACGGCGTAGTCCTTGAGCTGCGCGAGGGTCTGCCCGCCCAGGCTCGATCCGCCCGTGCCGAGGAACACCACGTCGGTGGCGTCCCGGCGCAGCCACGACGCGGCCTCGCGGATGCCGTCGAGGTCCTCCGTGACGCGGGGCATGTGCAGGAGCGGCAGCCGCCCCGTCGCATCGTCCTCGGCAAGGCGCTTCATTCCGCGCCCGACCACCGCCAGCGCCGCATCGAGCGCGGTCCGCGGCAGACCGCCGTCGCCGATGTGGGATGCAAGGGCAAGATCGATCGATTGCTGAAGGGCCATCCGGATGCTCCGACTCGTCACACAGGGGGGAGCGAAACACTAGGGCAGAGAGGCGGCGGCGGCTAGGGTCGGAGGGCGCACCTTCAGGTGCGTCCCCCGAACGGCAGGGGAAACGGTGCGAAGCGGCCGCGCGTCTTCTAGAGACCCGTCGGGCGCCCGGCGATGACGGTGAGCATCCGGCCGTCGCCGAAGATGCGCTCCGCCGCGCCGGCGATGTCGGCGGTCGTCACCGCGGCGACGAGGTCGTTACGCCGGGCGATGTAGTCGACGCCCAGGCCCTCGAAGGCGATCTGCACGAGGGTGTGGGCGATCTTCGTCGAGGTATCGAAGCCCAGCGCATAGGAACCGATCAGATAGTCCTTCGCCTTCTGCAGTTCCTGCTCCGAGGGGCCCTCCTCCTTCAGGCGCATCATCTCGCCCGAGATCACGTCCAGCGCCTCGGCGACGCGCTCGTTCTTGGTGGCGGTGTAGCCCCAGGTCATCGCCGCGGCGCGGTAGCTCACGAGGGAGGTGCCGACGCTGTAGGCGAGCCCGCGCTTCTCGCGCACCTCCTGGAACAGGCGCGACGTGAAGGCGCCGCCGCCGAGGACGTGGTTGAGCACATAGGCCGGGATGAAGCCGGGGTCGCGCCACGGAATGCCCGGCGTGCCGAAACGGATCACCGATTGCGGCACGTCGAGATCGACCACATGCCGCACGCCGAGATTCTGCAGCGGGACGGGCTCGACGGGATTCAGGGGCCTGGCCTCCGGCAGGTCGCCGAACGCCTTGTCGAGAAGGACCGAGAGACGCTCCGCATCGATGGCGCCGACCACGGCGATCTTCACGCGGCCGCGCGCGAGGATCGCCCTGTGCATGGCGGCGAGGTCGTCGCGCGTGATCGCGGCGACGCTCTCCACGGTGCCGGAGGTCGGGCGGCCGTAGGGATGGCCGGGGAAAGCCTCCTCGAAGAAGCGGCGCGTCGCCATCACGCCCGGATCGTTCTGCTGGTAGCGCAGCCCCGCGATGGTCTGCGCGCGCACGCGCTCGATGGCGTCGTGGTCGAAGCGCGGCTCGAGCAGCGCCAGGCGCAGGAGCTCGAAAGCCTCGTCCGCATGCTTGACCAGGGTCTTGAGCGAACCGCCGATGGCGTCGTTGCCGGCATTGAAGGAAAGCTCGATGGCGCGCGCGGCGAGGCGCTCCTGGAAGGCGTCGGAATTGTAGGGGCCCGCGCCCTCGTCGAGCAGGCGGGCCAGCATCTGGGCCACTCCGGGCCTGTCCTCGGGATCCTGGGCCGAGCCGCCCTCGAAGGTGAAGGCGACCGCGATCAGCGGCACCACGTCGGATTCGACGTGCCAGGCCTCGACGCCCCGGGGGGACGTGAGAGTCTTCACCGTGGTCGGCGAGGCGGCGGAGCGGATGTCGGCGGAAGCGGTCATGATCGTCTCGTTGTGGCTCGAGCGGCTTGCGCCTCGATGGAATCGCAGGCCGCTCCTCAGTCCTTTGTGGGCCGCATCTTCGAACGGAAAGCCGGTTCCCACGTTCCCTGGAAATGCTCTCCGTCCCGGATGCGGCGCGGGCGGTGTCTCCTCAGGAGGCAGGCTTGCGCAGGTACCCCGTCACCGACCGGCGCGGGACGAGGTAGCGCTCGGCAGCCGAGGCGAGGTCGTCCTTCAGCACGGCCTCGATCTCCAGCGGCCAGCGGCGCACGTCTTCCAGGGTCTCGCCGATGGCGAGCGCCGAGCCGTAGATGCGGGCAAGCGAGGACTGGCTGTCGGTGGAATAGATGGTCTCCGCCACGAGGCGGGTCTTGGCCCGCTCGATGGCATCCGAGTCCAGCGCCTCCGCCGGGATGGCCCGCAGGGCGGCGTCCAGCGCCTCCTCCAGGTCGGGCAGCGACACGCCCTCGGCCGGAACCGCATAGACGCAGAAGCGGGTGTCCTCCATGGCGGATGACATGTACCAGGCGCCCGCATTCACCGCGAGGCCCTTCTCCAGGACCAGCCGGCGGTAGAGATAGGAAGTCGGTCCGCCGCCGATCACCTCCGCGAGGAGTTCCAGGGCATAGCAGTCCCGGTCTTTCGCCGTGCGGCAGGAGGGAACGAGGTAGAGGCGCTGGAGAGTGGGCTGCTCCACCTTCGGGTCCGCGACCGTGATGTGGCGTGCGGCGACCGGCTCCGGGTCGCGGGGGCGGAAGCGCACCGGGCGCGCCCCGCTCGGCGCGATGCGTCCGTAGGTGTCCTCGCTCAGGCGGCGCACCTCGTCGGCGGTCACGTCGCCCGCCACCACGAGGATGGCGTTCTCCGGGGTGTAGAAGCGGCGGTAATAGTCGAGCGCATGGTCACGGTTGAGCGTCTCGATCTCGTGCATCCAGCCGATGATCGGAATGCCGTAGGGATGGTGCACGAACAGGGCGGCGGCCATGGCCTCCGCGAGCTGGGCGGAGGGGTCCGTCTCGACGCGCATGCGGCGCTCCTCCAGCACCACGTCCCGCTCCGGCCCGATGACGCTCTCCTCCAGGAGGAGGTTGGTCATGCGGTCGGCCTCGAAGGCCATCATGGTCTTGAGGTGGTCGCGGGCGACGCGCTGGAAGTAGGCGGTGTAGTCGAAGGAGGTGAAGGCGTTCTCCTGGCCGCCGAGGCCGGAGACCACCTTCGAGAACTCGCCCGCCGGATGCTTCTCCGTGCCCTTGAACATCAGGTGCTCGAGGAAATGGGCGATACCAGACTGGCCGAGCGGGTCGTCGGCCGAGCCGTTGCGGTACCACACCATGTGGGTGACGACCGGCACCCGGCGGTCGGGGATCACCACCACGTCGAGGCCGTTGTCGAGGGTGAAGGAGGAAACGTCCGGCCCGCTGCCTTCGGTCCGCCCTTCCGAAGGGGTTCCGGTGCGCGGCAGGGGCTTCAGGGATGTGTCCATGACATTTCCAATCTTGTCGGCATCGCTGCGGCTCGAGGAGCCGGATTTTCAGGGGAATAATGCAATCGCAGGGCGACGCAAGCGGAGCAGCACACCTTTCGGGGGAGAGGCTTCTCCGAATTGCCGGCCACGCTTGCCCTTAAAACGACTTCAGGCGAAACGGGGGTCCGTTCGCCTGAAGGGAAAGCCGGGAAGAGCGCCGCCCTAGCGCTGCTGCTGCTGGCGGATGAAGGCCAGGGGGCTGTCGGGGTCTCCCACCGGGACCGGATCCGCCGAGGCTTTGAGCGGAGCGCCGCCCGCCGCCTTGAGGAGCCCTCCCGGCGGGTCGCTGAGATAGCGGCGCTCGAGCCCGCCGCCGGACAGCTTGACGTTGTCCTTGTCGGTGCTGAAGGCGCGCAGCTCGTCCGGGCTCATGACGCTCTTGTCCGCCTGGCGGCCGACCGGAGCGGGCGCGCCGCCCGAGACGTAGTTGTTCGGATCGCGGCCGGCGCGCATCTCCTCCACGGAAAGGCGCCTGCCCTCGGTGTTCTTGTAAAGCTCGGAGCTCGTATAGGGCGTGCGCGCCTCGGCGGCAGCCTTGCGGGCGGCGGCCACGTCCGGGTCCTTGGGCCAGTTGGCGTTGCGCGCCTCGGCCCCGCCGGCGACCGGGGGACGCAGCTCCATCTTGGGCGGCAGCACGAGCGGCGGGCGCTCGTTGTACTGGATGGGGGGCTTTTCCTTCGGGATGATGCCGATGCTGCCCAGCAGGCTCTTGACGGCCTCGCCCTCCTCCGCCGACGCCCCCGTGGCGGCGACGAGGAGCGCAAGCGCACCCGCGCAACCGATGACCTTCAATCCCTTCATGGCACCCACCGCTTGGTTGTTCCATTCTTGCCGGAACGCCTGATGGTTCTTTCTGGCGAACATAAGGCAGCCTGGCGTTCTCGCGCGCCCGGTCACGCCTTGCGGCGCTTCTCCAGCACGAAGGAGTCATAGAGCAATCCGGCCACCCCCGCAACGATGGCCGCATCGGCCACGTTGAACACGTACCAGGACCAGTCTCCGATCCGCAGCTGGATGAAGTCGAACACGGCCCCGTAGGCGAGCCGGTCGATCACGTTCCCCACGGCGCCCCCGACGATCAGGCCCAGGGAGGCCGCGAGGAGCTTGGCCGTCGTCCGCCGGATCCAGACCGAGAGGCCGGCCGCGGCCAGGACGGACACCGCGATGAGGATCCAGCGGCCGAGCTCCGTATGCTGCTGGAAGAGACCGTAGGAAATGCCCCGGTTCCACACCACGATCAGGTTGACGAAGGGGTTCAGGGCCACCGGCTCGCGGATGGGAAGCTCGTAGACGAAGAGCGTGTAGAGCTTCGTCGCCTGGTCGAGGACCAGGGTGAGAAGGGCCAGCGAGAAGCCGAGGCCGGCCGCGAGGGAGAGCGCACCCTTGCCCTTCCGGGCTCCCCTGCCCCCGGCGGGGCGCGTCCCCTTCCCGTTCCGCGGCGGGGCCCGCCGAGCCGGAGCGGGGCGCGCCGGAGCGTCCCCGTCGGGCGCGCCGGACGGGGGAAGCGGGGCGTCCGGTTCGCTGCCGCCCGCGCTCATTCCGCCGCCGTCCTCAGGGCGTCCCACTCCCGCAGGGCCGCGGCGTCGCGGGGGGTGACGTCAGGGTAGTCCGGGTCGCTGCCGACCTCGGGCGAGACCTTCCACGAGCGGGCGCACTTGCGGCCCGACGCCAGGGCGGGAACCACCGCCACGCCCTTCACCTCGTCGAGCCGGAAGGCCTCCGCCGGGCCTTCGCCCCGCTCCACGCGGATGCCGGAGGTGATGGCGATCTCCGCCAGGTCGAGTCCCTGCACGGCCTCGTAGAGGGCCGCGTCCGCGATGAACACCGTGGGCGCCGCCTCCAGGCTCGCGCCGATGCGCTTCTGCGCCCGCTCCACCTCGAGCGCGCCGGTGATGACGCGGCGCACCCGGCGGATCTTGGCCCAGCGCTCGGCGAGCGCCTCGTCCCGCCATTCGGACGGGATGGCGGGGAAGGTCTCCAGATGCACCGACTCCGCCTGCGGATAGCGGGCGAGCCATGCCTCCTCCGCGGTGAAGGCGAGGATCGGCGCGATCCAGGTCGCGACGGCGCGGAAGGTCTGGTCGATCACCGTCAGCGCGCTCTTGCGCACGTGGCTCGACAGGGGATCGCAGTAGAGCGCGTCCTTGCGGATGTCGAAGTAGAAGGCCGACAGGTCCGTGGTCATGAAGGAGTTGAGCAGGGCGACCACCCGCTTGTAGTCGAAGGCGCGGTAGGCCTCGCGCATCTCGCCGTCGAGCTCGGCGAGGCGATGCAGCACGAAGCGCTCCAGCTCCGGCATGGTGCGCGGCTCGATCCTGTCCGCCTCGTGGAAATGGGCGAGCGAGCCCAGCATCCAGCGGATCGTGTTGCGCAGCTTGCGGTAGGTCTCCACGAAGGTCTTCAGGATCTCCGGGCCGATGCGCAGGTCGTCGGAATAGTCCGACGCCGCCACCCACAGGCGCAGGATGTCGGCGCCCGATTCCTGGATGACCTTCTGCGGCGCGACCACGTTGCCGAGGGACTTCGACATCTTCTGCCCCTTCTCGTCGAGGACGAAGCCGTGGGTCAGCACGATGTCGTACGGCGCCCGGCCGCGGGTGCCGCAGCTTTCGAGGAGCGAGGAGTGGAACCAGCCGCGGTGCTGGTCGGAGCCTTCCAGGTACATGACCTGGTCGGGCCCGCCGTCGACCTTGCGGCGCACCTTCAGGTCCTCGCGCTTTTCCAGGGCAAAGGCGTGGGTGGAGCCGGAATCGAACCATACGTCGAGAATGTCGTCGACCTTCTCGTAATCGGCGATGTCGTAGCCGCCCGCCTTCAGGAAGCGGGCGCCGTCGTCCTTGTACCAGGCGTCGGCGCCTTCCTTCTCGAAGGCCTCCGCGATGGCGGCGTTCACGCGCTCGTCCTTGAGGATCTCGTTCGTCCCCTTCCGCACGAAGACGGCGATCGGCACGCCCCAGGCGCGCTGGCGCGAGACCACCCAGTCGGGACGGTTCTCGATCATGCCGGTGATGCGGTTCTCGCCCGCCTCCGGCACCCATTCCACGGTCCTGATCGCATGGAGCGCGCGCTGGCGCAGGGTGTCGCCCTCGCCGTCGAGGGGCTTGTCCATGGCGATGAACCATTGCGGCGTGTTGCGGAAGATGAGCGGCCCCTTCGAGCGCCAGGAATGGGGATACTGGTGCTTGAGCCGCCCGCGCGCGATCAGCGCCCCGACCTCGACGAGCTTGCGGATGACCGCCTCGTTGGCGCCCGCGTCCTTGCCCTTGTCGTCGTAGATCCGCTCGCCCGCGAAGAACGGCACGTCCGGATAGTAGGAGGAATCCGGAGCGACCGTGTGGGGAACCTCACGGGTGCCGCAGGCCTCGAACACGGCCTTGTGCTTCACGTAGGTGTTGTAGTCGTCCGCGCCGTGGCCGGGCGCCGTGTGCACGAAGCCGGTGCCCGCGTCGTCGGTGACGTAGTCGGCCGGCAGCATGGGCACGTCGAAGTCCCAGTAGCCGTTCGCGCCGGGAAGGCCGCGGAAGGGGTGGGCGCAGCGATCGATCATCACCGGCAGCACGTCCTTCACCCGCTCGTAGGCGGTCACGCGCGCGGCGGCAAAGACGTCGGCGGCGAGCTTGTCCGCCACGATGAGCCGGTCTCCCGCCTTCGCCCAGTTGTCGGCGGCCGCATCGGCGATCCGATAGAGGCCGTAGGCGATCTCGGAGCCGAAGGCGATGGCGCGGTTGGCCGGGATGGTCCAGGGCGTCGTGGTCCAGATCACCACCGAGGCCCCTTCGAGATCGACGTCGAGGGTGCGCACGATGGGGAACTTCACCCAGATCGTGGTGGAGGTCTTCTCGTGATACTCCACCTCGGCCTCGGCGAGAGCGGTCCTTTCCACGGAGGACCACATGACCGGCTTCGAGCCGCGGTAGAGCTGGCCGGAGACCGCGAACTTCATGATCTCGCGGGCGATCTGCGCCTCCGCGTCGTAGGACATGGTCTGGTAGGGATGGGCCCAGTCGCCCTCCACGCCGAGGCGCTTGAACTCCTCGCGCTGCACGTCGATCCACTTTTCCGCGAAGGCGCGGCACTCGCGCCGGAACTCGACGATCGGCACCTCGTCCTTGTTCTTGCCCTTGGCCCGGTACTCCTCCTCGATCTTCCACTCGATGGGCAGGCCGTGGCAGTCCCAGCCGGGCACGTAGTTGGAGTCGAAGCCGAGCATGCCCTGGGAGCGGACGACGATATCCTTCAGGATCTTGTTGAGGGCGTGGCCGATATGGATGTTGCCGTTCGCATAGGGAGGGCCGTCGTGGAGCACGAACCGGGTGCGGCCCTTCTGGACCTCGCGCAGGCGCTCGTAGAGCCTGATCTCGTTCCAGCGCTGGAGGATCTGCGGCTCGCGCTGCGGCAGACCGGCCCGCATGGGAAAGTCCGTCTGCGGGAGAAACAGGGTCTCGGAATAGTCGCGCGCGGGCGCGTCGGTCTTGTCGGCGGTCTTGTCTGACATGGCGGTCGAAAGTCTTTGTCTGTCCGCTGGCATGCGGGACGATCGGGCATCCGAAATCGGGTCGTATCGGGGCGAAAGGCGTCAATCCCGGACCTTCGCACTCAAGCGAAGGCCGGGCCGGTAATTCGCGGAACGCGGACGAAATTCCCGCCTGAAACTTGGAGGAGCACGGACATGCCGAGCCTTTTAGCAGCGTGAGGGCCGAGAATAAAGCGTGGCCGCGGCGGCGGGCGCTTCTTATTGCCGGCGGGAGGCCCCATATTGGGTTGCGCCTTCAACGACCAGAGCAAGGACCGCGCGATGGACCATCCGACCCCTGCCGCAACGGAGCGGCGTTCCAAGGCGGGCTTCGACCTCACCCCTCCCACCCGGGAGCAGTTCGAGCGTCTGGCCGCCGACCTCAACGACGAGGAGCGCCACGTCATCCTCGACCACGGCACCGAGCGCCCGTTCTGCGGCGTGTTCAATTCCGCCAAGGCCAAGGGCACCTATGGCTGCCGCCTGTGCGGCCTGCCCCTCTTCAAGTCGGGCGCCAAGTTCGAGTCCGGCACGGGCTGGCCGAGCTTCTTCGACCCCCTCGACCGCTCGCACATCGCCTTCGTGCGGGATACCAGCCACGGCATGATCCGCACCGAGATCCGCTGCGCCCGCTGCGACGGCCATCTCGGCCACGTCTTCAACGACGGACCGCCGCCCACCGGGGAGCGCTACTGCATGAACTCGGTCTCGATGCGCTTCGTCGCCGAGGGCGAGCCCCTGCCCGACCTCCTGGACCGCGGCTCGCCGGAAGGACGGCCCCTTCCCTGACCGGCCGCTCCGTCCCGGGAGGAGCCCATGGGAACGCAGCCCCTGCAGGAGGGCCCGCAGCGGCCCCGGCCCGCCGGAACCTCCGGCTTCTACGGCGGGCTGCCGGTCTTCGACCGGTTCTCGCGGCTGACCGACCCGTCCATCTACACGCCCCTGCCGGAGGACTGGGTGCTCGGCCTCGCCGACATCGTCCGGTCCACCGCCGCCATCGCGGACGGGCGCTACAAAGAGGTGAACACGGCGGCCGCCGCCGTGATCGCCGCCGTCGCCAACGCGATGCCCGGGGAGGATTTTCCCTTCGTGTTCGGCGGGGACGGGGCGAGCTTCGCCCTGCCGCCCGACAAGCGGGCCCTCGCCCAGGGCTCCCTCTCCGCCGTGTCCGCCTGGGTGCGGGATGCCTTCGGCCTCGAGCTGCGGATCGCCCTGGCCCCGGTCTCGGCGGTGCGGGAGGCGGGGCACGACGTACGCGTCGCCCGCTTCGCCGCCTCGCCGGACGTGGCCTACGCCATGTTCGACGGCGGCGGCATGGCCTATGCGGAGCGCCGGATGAAGGCGGGCGATTTCGCCCTGCCCCCGGCGGAGGAGGGCATCCATCCCGACCTGACGGGCCTGTCCTGCCGGTTCGACCAGATCCCGGCCCAGCACGGGGTCATCCTGTCCCTGATCGTGGTTCCGGGCGAGAGGGCGGATCCGGCCGCCTTCGCCGGCCTCGTGGACCGCATCCTCGCCGTCGCGGAAGACAGGGGCGAAGCGAAGCGGCCCCTTCCCGAGGGCGGCCCGTCCCTTTCCTCCCCGTTCGGCGGCTTCGGCCTGGAAGCGAAGGCCCTCGGCGGGCGGCGGCCCGGGCTTTCGACGACTCTCGCCCTGGCGGCGCAGCGGCTCGTCGCCTTCGCGGTCTTCCGCCTGAACCTGAAGGCGGGAGGGTTCGACACCGCCCGCTACCGGCGCCAGCTCGTGGAGAACACGGATTTCCGCAAGTTCGACGACGGGCTGCGCATGACCCTCGACTGCACCTCCGCCCTCGCCGACCGGCTGGAGGCGGCGCTCGCGAGCGCCGCCCGCGACGGCATCGCCCGCTACGGCCTGCACCGGCAGGAGGCCGCGCTGATGACGTGCTTCGTCCCTTCCATCACCCGCAGCGACCATATCCACTTCGTGGACGGCGCCATGGGCGGCTATGCCATGGCAGCGCAGGCTTTGAAGGCATCGTAATTCGTCGTCGCTTCGAGGCTGGATCCTGTCATTCGGGACAGCTCTTACCCGATCATCGACTGGGTGGCGTCGGCCGCCAGCATCCGCCGGGCTTCCTCGGCGTCCCGGTCCATGCGGGCGACCAGGGCCTCGACGCTGTCGAAGCGCTCCTCGCCGCGAATCCACCCGACGAACTCGACATCGAGGTCCTTGTCGTAGAGGTCCCCCTCGAAGCCGAACAGGTGCGTCTCGAGGAGCGGCGCCCCGTTGTCGAAAGTGGGACGGCGGCCGAAGCTCGCGACCCCGTCCACCGGCTCCCCGCCGGGCAGCGCGGCGCGGACGGCATAGATCCCGTAGCGGAGCCGGCAATCGTCCGGCAGGCGCATGTTGGCCGTGGGATAGTTGAGGAGGCGCCCCCGCTTGTCTCCGTGGCGCACCTCGCCGCGCACGAACCAGCGGTAGCCGAGCAGCGCATTCGCCTGCGCGACGTCGCCGCGTTCGAGGGCGGTGCGGATCGCGCTGGAGGAGACGGGCTCGGTGCCGGACAGGACGGCCTCGGCGATCCGGCAGCCCAGCCCGCGGGCGGCGCAGAGCCGGGTCATCAGGGCGGGGGTCCCCTCGCGCCCCCGGCCGAAGTGGAAATCGTGGCCGATCACCACGCCGGCGAGCTTCAGGTCGTGGGCCAGGAGGTCCACGAAGCCCTCCGCGCTCAGGGCGGCGAGCCGCCCGTCGAAACGCCGGACGAAGGCGCCGTCGAGGCCGAGGCGCTGGAGGACGGCGAGCTTCACCGGCTCGGGCGTGATGCGGAACAGGGGCTCCTCCGGCCGGAAGAAGGTGCGCGGATGGGGCTCGAAGGTCACCACCGCCGCCGGGCGCCTCGCCTCCATGGCCAGACGGATCAGGTGCCGGTGGCCGCGATGGACCCCATCGAAATTGCCGATGGCGGCGACGGCGCCGGCAAGGGCCTCCGGCACGGCGTCGCCGTCGCGGCACACCGTGAAGGGACGGGGGGAAATGGGGTCGTGGCGCATGGGTCCTGGAATGGGGCCGGGAATGGGCCTGGGATGGACTGGAGCGGCGGCGACCCTGTCGAAAAGCTTGGCGGGGGTCAAGGGAGAGGTTGGGCCGTCCCTCGATCCGGGGCGGATCCGAGAGGTCCGGTCACGCCGCCCAGGAGAGGGCGTCGGTGATCGCCTTCGGCTTCACGGGCTGGAGGTCGACCCAGTCCTGCACGTGCTGGGAGATGAGCGGGCCGCGATGGGCGCCGAGTTCCTCCGCATGGATGCCGCGCGCCACGAGGAGGGAGTCGATGCCGAAGCCCGCCGCGCCCGCGATGTCCGTGCGGATGGCGTCGCCGATGGCGAGCACCCGCTCCTTCCGGACCGGCTCCCCCCTGAGCTCGGACCCGACGGCGACGGCGCGCTCGTAGATGGGCGCATGGGGCTTGCCCGCATAGAAGACGCGGCCGCCCATCTCCTCGTAGGCGAGCGCGATGGTGCCTGCGCAGGGGATGATCGCGCGCCCCCGCTCCACGACGAGGTCGGGATTGGCGCAGACCATCGGAAGATCGCGCGCCCGCATCGCCTCGAGCCGCTCCCGGTAGTCCTCCACCGTCTCGCGCTCGTCGTTGTCGAAGCCCGAGCAGACCACGTAGTCCGCCTCCTCGATGGGGCCGAAGCGGACCTCGAGGCCGTGATAGATCGGCATGTCCCGGGGCGGTCCGATGTGGTGCACGACCTGGTCGATGCGCGCCTCGATGGCGAGCCGGGTCAGGTCGCCGGAGGTGACGATGGCGTCGTAGGCCCGGCGCGGGACGCCGAACCCGTCGAGCTGCGTGCCGACCGCCGAGCCCGGCCGCGGCGCATTGGAGACGAGCACCACCCGCCCGCCCCCCTCGCGGAAGCGGACGAGCGCCTCGCTGGCGGGGGCGTAGGCCTTCACGCCGTTGTGGAGGACACCCCATACGTCGCAGAGGATCAGGTCGTAGCGGCCGGCGATGGGCTGCAGCCCATCGACAAGGGCGGGACGGTGCGAAGCGGTCATCGGATCTCACTGCTTGGGGAGCCGGTCCGTCGCGTCGGGCCCGAACCGCTCCCTGCGGGTCGCGTTGCGGCGCGGGCCCGAGCAGGCCGTTCGGCCCGTCCGCACCGCGCATCCTGCTGCCGGGCGGTAGGCCCTCGGGGCGGGGAAGTCAACCGGCGCGGCGCAGGGCGGATGCGGGCCCGCTCCCCTGCCCGCCAGACGCCCCCGCGACCTCCGCCAGAACCTCCGCGCGGACCGCGCGGGGCGCGGCAAAGACGAAGCCCTGGGCGAGCGGCACGCCGAGTTCCGCCAGGGCAGGCACCGCCTCCTCGCGCTCGACCCGCTCGGCCACGAGGCGAATGCCCGATCGGCGCAAGTGCGCCGCGAGATCGCGCACATCCGGGCCGCGGCTCCCGTCCGCATCCGACGCGGCGAGGATCGTCTCGGCCGGGATCTTCACGAAGCGGACCCCCTGCTCGGCCAGCGTCCTCACGTCGAGGTGCAGGTCCCGCACGCCGTCGACGGAGAGCGGGATGCCCAATCCGCCGAGGGCGAATACCGCATCGCGGCCTTCCGGATCGAGGGCGCGCCAGCAGGCCTGCGGCCATTCCAGCACGATCCGGCCGGCGACCTCCGGCGCCGTCTCGAGCCGGCGCAGGACCGCATTCAGGAAACCGGGCTCGCCCAGGGACCGGGGCGAGAGGTTGACCGCGACGGAAGCCTCGCTCCTCCGGGCCGCCAGGTGGCGGGCCACCGCGATGGCCCGGTCGAGCATCGCCCCGTCGAAGGACCGCGCATGGCCCGCGCGCTCCAGCGCCGGCAGGAACTCGGCCGGGCCGATCAGGGTGCCGTCCGCCAGGCGCAGCCGCGCCAGCGCCTCGTAGAGGCAGACCTTGCGCCGGGGCAGAGCCACGACCGGCTGGAGATGCAGCTCGACCCCGCCCGTCTCGAAAGCCCGGATCGCCTGCCGCTCGCGGCTCTCCTGTCCGCTCCCGGGCGGCAGGGGCAGGAGGCAGGGCTCCGGCTCGGCAGCCTCCTGCGCAGGGGAGGCCGCCGGGGCACGCGTCTCCGGCCCGACCCGCAGGGCGGGCGCGGCGCCGGCCGGATCGGGGCCGGCAGGCCTGAGGGTGCTCTTGAGATCGGCCACGTCCCGGTTCTGGGCGGCCACGTTGCGGGCAAGCTCGCGGACGACGCCTCCGAGGAGCCCCATGGTCCCCGTCACCTCGGCCACGGCCGAGCGCAGTACGGGCGAACCGCCGGGTCCGGGGCTCTGCCGCTCGAGGCGCGCGACCCGGGCGGCCAGGGCCGCCAGCTCGGAGGCGGCCCGGCGCAGCTCCTGCGACGATCCGTCCACCCGCAGCCCGATGGCCGCCATCACGATCAGGGCCGCCGCATTCAGGAAAAGGACGAGCGGCAGCAGGCTCTCCGCCGCGATGGCTCCCGCGACAGCGCCCGCGGACGCCACGATCCCGATGCCGAGAACGAACCATTTCGTCCCCCGGCCTTTGAAAAGGTCAGGCCTTTTGGCCGTCTCGACCATGGGTGCCCCCGCTCCCGTGGTAAAAGGCGAATCATTGTTGCAACGATGTTGTCCGACCCGGCCCCGGTCCGCAAGCGCCGCCGGCGCGAAAGAAGGGACTGCCACGGCTCCGGAGCCCGGGCCGAGGGCGCGGCAGGAAGGGCAGGAAAGGAAGGCGATCATGGACGAACCCCGCAAGGATCTTCTCATGAAGGTCGAGGGCATGACCTGCCAGGGATGCGTGGATGCCGTCACCAGGGCCATCCGGCGCCTCGATCCGGGCGCCGAGGTGAAGGTCGACCTGGAGCACGGGCGCGTCCGGGTATCGACGAAGGCGGGAAGCCTGGAGGTGGCGAAGGCCCTCGACGACGCGGGCTACGAGGCCGAGGCGATGACCGGCTGAGACCTTACGCCGCCTGTGGACGTCGGAGCGGCAAACTCCCTTTTGCGGGCGGCCGAGACGGCTGATAGGCTTCTCCCGAATCCATGTTCCGGGGAATGTCATGAACGCTCATCCGTCCAAGGTCGCCAAAGACCTGTCCGCACCGAACGACCTCGAAGCCTGGTGGCTGCCCTTCACCGCCAACCGCGCCTTCAAGCAGAAGCCCCGCATGGTGGCCCGCGCCAAGGGGATGTACTACTACACCCCCGACGGGCGCGAGGTGATCGACGGCGCCGCAGGCCTGTGGTGCTGCAACGCGGGGCACAACCGGGACGAGATCACCGCCGCCATCCAGGCGCAGGCCGCCGAGCTCGACTATTCCCCCGCCTTCCAGTTCGGCCATGCGGGCGGCTTCGCCCTCGCCTCCCGCATCGCCCAGCTCGCGCCGGGCGATCTCGACCACGTCTTCTTCTGCAACTCGGGCTCGGAGGCGGTGGACACGGCGCTGAAGATCGCGCTGGCCTACTGGAACGTCCAGGGCCAGGGCAGCCGCACCCGCCTCATCGGCCGCGAACGCGGCTATCACGGGGTCGGCTTCGGCGGCATCTCGGTGGGCGGCATCGTGAAGAACCGTCAGTTCTTCGGCACGCTCCTCGCGGGCGTCGACCACCTGCCGCACACCTACAACCGCGCCGAGCAGGCCTTCTCCCGCGGCGAGCCGGAATGGGGCGCGCATCTCGCAGACGAGCTGGAGCGCATCGTCGCCCTGCACGACGCCTCCACCATCGCCGCCGTGATCGTCGAGCCCATGGCCGGCTCCACGGGCGTGCTGCCGCCACCCAAGGGCTACCTCCAGCGCCTGCGCCAGATCTGCGACAAGTACGGCATCCTGCTAATCTTCGACGAGGTCATCTCCGGCTTCGGCCGCCTCGGCACCACCTTCGCGGCGGAGCGCTACGGGGTGGTGCCGGACATGATCACCTTCGCCAAGGGCGTGAACTCCGGCACCGTGCCCATGGGCGGCGTGCTGGTGCGCAAGAGCATCCACGACGCCTTCATGAAGGGGCCCGACCACGTCATCGAGCTGTTCCACGGCTACACCTATTCGGGCCACCCGCTCGCCTGCGCGGCCGGCCTGGCGGCGCAGGACATCTACCGCGACGAGAAGCTCTTCGAGCGGGCGAAGACCCTCGAGCCGGTCTGGGCGGACGCCATCCACGGGCTCAAGGGCCTGCCGAACGTGCTCGACATCCGCACCATCGGGCTCGTGGGCGCCATCGACCTCGCCTCCCGCCCCGATGCGGTGGGCGCCCGCGCCTACGAGGCGATGGACCGCGGCTTCCAGGAGGAGGGCCTGATGATCCGCGTCACCGGCGACACCATCGCCCTCTCCCCGCCGCTCATCGTCACCGAGGACCAGATCGGCGAGATCGCCGACAAGCTCGCCCGGATCATCAGGAAGGTGGCTTGACCGCTCCTTCCTGCGTTTCTCGGATGTTCCCGAGATCTGCGGGAGAGGGAGCCACACGCCCGCCCTTCCACCCTCTGTCGCCACGGCCGGACTTGATCCGGTCATCCCCTCCCCGCTTGCGGGGAGGGGATGGGTGGGGGTGGCAGCGCCACGATTGCAAAACGAGGCGCCCACACCCCCCTCTCCCCCGTAACGGGGGAGAGGGTGCCGCTGCGCTGCCTGTGCCCTCGGCGATCCATGGAGGACGAGAGCAGGGACCAGACAGCGACTGACTTGACGACGGGGTACGATGGAAGCGCGACGCGCCAACCCTTGCCCCTCCCGCCGTCGCGGGTTAGGACGCGCCATCCTCTTTGCAAAGAAACGGCTGCCCTACCCCATGTCCAAGGCCGACAAACTCAAGGCCCGCGCGCCGCGCGGCTTCGCCGACCGCGGCCCCGCCGAACTCGCGGCGACGGAGCGCATGCTCGCCGCCATCCGCGAAACCTATGAGCTCTACGGCTTCGAGGGCGTGGAAACGCCGTTCGTCGAGTACACGGACGCCCTCGGCAAGTTCCTGCCCGACCAGGACCGCCCGAACGAGGGCGTGTTCTCCTTCCAGGACGACGACGAGCAGTGGCTCTCGCTCCGCTACGACCTGACCGCGCCGCTCGCCCGCTACGTGGCCGAGAACTTCGACGCACTGCCGAAGCCCTATCGCAGTTATCGCGTGGGCTGGGTGTTCCGCAACGAGAAGCCCGGCCCGGGCCGCTTCCGCCAGTTCATGCAGTTCGACGCCGACACGGTGGGCGCCGCCTCCGTGGCCGCCGACGCGGAGATCTGCATGATGGCCGCCGACACCCTGGAGAAGGTCGGCATCGGGCGCGGCGACTGCGTGATCAGGGTCAACAACCGCAAGGTGCTCGACGGCGTGCTCGAGGCCATCGGCCTCGGCGGCGAGGACAAGGCGGCCCAGCGGCTGACCGTGCTGCGCGCCATCGACAAGCTCGACCGCCTGGGCCCCGAGGGCGTGCGCCTGCTCCTGGGCGAAGGCCGCAGGGACGAGAGCGGCGACTTCACCAAGGGCGCGGGCCTTGAACCGGACGCCATCGCGCGGGTGCTCGCCTTCACCGCCGCGAAGGGCGGGAGCAATGCCGGCACCGTCGACAATCTTCGCGCGGTCGTCGGCTCCTCGTCGCGCGGCGCGGAGGGCGTGAACGAGCTCGCCGAGATCGCCGCCCTCGTCGCGGCCTCCGGCTACGAGGACCGCATCGTCGTCGACCCATCCGTCGTGCGCGGCCTCGAATACTACACCGGCCCCGTCTACGAGGCCGAGCTGACCTTCCAGGTCCAGGACGAGGACGGGCGCCCCGTGCGCTTCGGCTCGGTGGGCGGCGGCGGGCGCTACGACGGGCTCGTCGGGCGCTTCCGCTCCGAGCCGGTGCCCGCGACCGGATTCTCCATCGGCGTGTCGCGCCTCTTCTCCGCCCTGAAGGCCGTGAACAGCCCCATCGTCTCCGGCGCCGAGAAGCCCGGTCCGGTGGTGGTGCTGGTCATGGACCGGGACCAGGTCGCCGCCTACCAGCGCATGGTCTCGACTCTGCGGCAGGCGGGTATCCGGGCCGAGCTCTATCTCGGCTCCTCCGGCATGAAGGCGCAGATGAAATACGCCGACCGGCGCCAGAGCCCCTGCGTGGTGATCCAGGGCTCCAACGAGCGCGAGCGCGGCGAGGTCGAGATCAAGGACCTGATCGAAGGCGCCAAGGCGGCGCAGGCCATCGCCTCCAACGCGGAATGGAAGGCCGCCCGCCCCGCCCAGTTCTCGGTGCCCGAGGCGAGGCTCGTGGAGGCGGTGCGCGAGGTCCTGGAGCGGCATTTCGGATGATGTCCCCGCCGCTCCGGCGGGAACTCCCGTGCCGCCTGCCGGGTTGTGTCCTCAAGCTTGACCATCAGGAGGACACAATGGCGAAAGCCAAAGCGAAGAAGAGTTCGTCGGACAAGGCCAAGGGGAAGGGCAAGAAGGATTCGGGCGCGAAGCTGTCGAAGGCGCTGGGCAAGTTCCCTCCCCTCAGGGACCTGCTGAACTCGGACCTTGGGCGCGAGCTTCTGGCCGATGCGCTGATCGCCGCCGCCGGCGCGGCCGCCGCGGCACTCACGAAGAACCGCACCGCGCAGAAGGCCGGCGCGGCCGCAGCCGACAAGGGAGGCCAGGCCGCCGCCGCGACCCGGGATGCCGTGCAGACCGCCGCCGGCGCGGTCGCCGGTGTCGTGACCGAGACCGCCCGCCAGTTCCTGCCCGCCTCGCTCCTGGGCGAAGAGAGCGATGACGCGGCGACCACGACCCGCGCGGTCGCCGCGAAGGAGCCGAAGCCGCGCTACGCCCACCGCACCAGCGACCACAGCAAGCGCAAGACCACCCGCAAGGTCGCCAAGGCGGACAAGGCCGAGGACACCGGCGAGGGCGGCAAGTCGTCCTGAAGACCGCGGCCCCTTCTCCGGCTCCGTAGGGATCGGCCCGCTCTGCGGCCCGTCCCCGCACGGTTCCCGTTCACTCTTCCCGTCGAAAAGGGTCGCGTTCCCGGTCAAGCGTTGCTAAAGCATCGGACCCGAGCGTGGGATCCACATTCGGGTCCGATGCTCTCTCCTTGGAAAGCGCATCGCCGAAGGCGGACCCGAAGGTCCGCACGATGCGCCGGAGAGCAGGCGACCGAGGGGTTTGAGCGAGCCAGTGACGGAGACGGATGCCATTCTTGCGCTGATCGCGCTCTTCGAGCGCGAGGGCTATGCGCGTGTCGAGCCGCCGGTGCTGCAGCCGGCCGACGTGTTCGTCGACCTTTCGGGCGAGGACATCCGGCGGCGCATGTTCGTGACCCAGGACGCGTCCGGCGCCGAGCTGTGCCTGCGCCCGGAATACACCATCCCCGTCTGCCTCCGGCACCTCGGCACCCATGGGGCCGAGCCCGCCGGCTACAGCTACGGCGGGCCGGTCTTCCGCATGCGGCCCGGCGAGACGGGGGAATTCCTCCAGGCGGGCCTCGAATCCATCGGGCGCCGCGACATCGCGGCGACCGACGCCGAGATCCTCGGCCTCGCCCTCGAAGGGCTCGAGCGGATCGGCCTCGCCGACGGGCGCGTCCGCCTCGGCGACATGGGCCTCCTCAACGCCCTCGTCGAGGCCCTGGGCCTCTCCCCCGCGGCCCGTCGGCGCGTGATCCGCGCCATCGTCTCGGGGCGTGGCCTTGAGGCCCTGAGCGAGCCCGATGCGCAGGCCCAGGCGGAGCATGCCGGCCTCCTCGCCGCCATCGAGGGACAGGCTCCCCAGGCCGCCAAGGCCTTCGTGGAGGACATCCTCTCCATCGCCGGAATCGCGAGGGTCGGCGGGCGCAGCGCGGGGGAGATCGCCGAGCGCTTCCTGGCCCGGGCGGCGAATCGCGGCGGGCTCGGCGACGAGGCCCGGGCGGTGCTCGAGCGCTACCTGGCCATCTCCGGCGATCCCGACCAGGCGGCGGAGGCGGTGCGCCTCCTCGCGAAGGAGGCCGGCCTCGACCTGTCGCAGGCCCTCGACCTCTTCGAGGAGCGCACGGGCTTCATGGCCGCACGGGGGCTCGACGTGAGCGCCTTCTCCTTCTCCGCCACCTTCGCCCGCAACCTCGACTACTATACGGGCTTCATCTTCGAGGTGCAGGATCCCCGCCGCACCGACGGCAAGCCCGTGGTGGGCGGCGGGCGCTACGACCGGCTGCTGGAGCATCTCGGCGCCCGCGAGCCGATTCCGGCCGTCGGCTGCTCCTTCTGGCTCGACCGCATCGCAGGAAGCGCCCGATGACCGAATCCTCCCTCATCATCGCCGTCCCCTCCAAGGGGCGGCTGCAGGAGAACGCCGCCGCCTTCTTCGCGCGGGCGGGGCTGGTCTTCACCCAGTCCCGGGGCGCCCGCGACTATCGCGGGACGCTCGCGGGCGTGCCCAACGTGGAGGTCGCCTTCCTCTCGGCCTCCGAGATCGTCACCCGGCTCGCCACCGGCGCCGCCCATCTCGGCATCACGGGCGAGGACCTGATCCGCGAGCAGATCTCCGATGCCGACGCGGCGGTGGAAATCCTCACGCCCCTGGGCTTCGGGAACGCCAACGTGGTGGTGGCCGTGCCGCAGGCCTGGATCGACGTGCGGACCATGGCCGACCTCGACGAGGTGGCGGCCGACATCCGCGCCCGCCACGGCTACAAGATGCGGGTGGCCACGAAATACGTGAACCTCACCCGCCGGTTCTTCGCGGAGAAGGGCATCGCCGACTACCGGATCGTCGAGAGCCTCGGCGCGACCGAGGGCGCGCCCGGGGCCGGCTCCGCCGAGCTGATCGTCGACATCACCACCACCGGCGCGACCCTTGCGGCCAACGCCCTGAAGGTCCTGGACGACGGCGTGATCCTGCGCTCGGAGGCCAATCTCGTCGCCTCGGTCAGGGCGCCCTGGAGCCCCGCCGCCCGGGAGGCCGCGTCGGCGGTGCTGGCGCGGATCGCCGCGGAGGAGGAGGCCCGCACCAGCCGGGAGATCAGGGCCGCCCTCGACCCGGACCGCGCCTCCGGGCTCGCCGGAATCCTCGAGGATTTCGGCGCCACCCTCCCCTTCGGCGAGCCGGAGGGCCGGGAGACCGTGATCCACTGCAAGGCCTCCCGGGTCTTCGAGATCGTCGCGGGGCTGCAGAACCTCGGCGCCCGCAACGTCACCGTCCGCGCCTTCGACTACCTGTTCCGCCCGACCAACGCCCTCACCGAGCGGCTCCTGCGGCGGCTCGGCTGAGCCGCCTCCCCTTTCCGCCATGGGCAACGGGACAACGAAACAATGGGCGTTGCCTCTGCGGCAAAGGCCCCTTATGGTCCCGGCATCTCGATGAATGAGGTCCTCATGAACGCGCTTCGCCTTGCGGCGCTCCTGGCCGCCCTGGCCGTGGTGCCCGCCGCCCATGCCCAGACATCGACAGTCTACGGCCGTCCCGCCGGCCCCACCCGCACGGTCGACAACAAGGTCCCGCAGCCCGGCCAGCAGGACAAGATCTTTCCGCTCGGCTCCGTCTGGACGGCGGTCAGCCTGAACGGCAAGCCCTTCACGGGCGACCGCCCCAGCTTCACCCTGGACGACCAGCTCCGCGCGCGCGGCTTCGGCGGATGCAACAACTATTCGGCGACGGCCTATCCCCTGCGCGAGCAGCGCCTCGCCGTCGGCCCCTTCGCGCTCACCAAGAAGAGCTGCGACAAGGCGACCATGGCCGCCGAGCAGGCCTTCCTCGTCGCCCTGCGCACCGCCGCCCACTGGGACATCGTCGGCCCGATCCTGACCATCAAGACCCAGAGCGGCGAGCTGAAGTTCGAGCGGGCGCTCTGAACCCGCCGCCCCAGGTCAGGCCAACGGCCGGCCCTCGGGCCGGCCTTTTTCGTGCGCGCTTCCCTTGAAGAGCGCCGCATGCGGTCATCATCGCAGTCATCTTGGGACAGCGCCCTGTCATCCCGGATCGCCGCCAGGCAAGTCCGGGACCATAAGCGCCGAGCTTTACGAACAAGGCACAACGGCAGCCGCCGTGCCCTCCTCTGCGCCGTCAGCGGTTATAGGTTCCGGGCGCGCCTGCGGCGCCCCGGAACGACCGTGGAAGCGGAGCGCCTCATTCCGCCGGCTGCGGCTCGCGCAGGTCCACCGGGGCGTAGAGGCCGTCGTCCTGCCGGCGCATGTCGATGCGCCGGTCGTGGAAGGCCGCCAGCGTCGAGCGGTGGCCGATGGAGACGATGGTGGTCTCCGGCAGCTTGGCCTTCAGCATGGCGTAGATCTCGGCCTCGGTCGGCTCGTCGAGGGCCGCGGTCGCCTCGTCGAGGAAGAGCCAGTCGGGACGGGCGAGAAGGGCGCGGGCGATGGCGAGGCGCTGCTGCTCGCCGAGGGAGAGGGTCTGCGCCCAGGCGCGCTCCTCGTCGAGCCGGTCCGCCAGGGCCGGGAGCCTGGCGGCGCGCAGCGCCTCGCGGATGACGGCGTCGTCATAGACCCCCTGCATGCCGGGATAGGTGACCGCCGCGCGCAGGGTGCCCATGGGAATGTAGGGCCGCTGCGGCAGGAGCATCATGCTCTGCCCCGCGGGAATCCGGATCTGCCCCTCCCCGAAGGGCCAGATGCCCGAGATGGCGCGGAACAGGGTGGACTTGCCGGAGCCGGACGGCCCGGTGAGCAGCGTGGTCTCTCCCTGGCGGAAGGCGATGCCGTCGGCCCGCATGAGCGCCCGCCCGTCCGGCAGGGCCACCGTGAGGCCGGATACCTTCAGGTCCTGGTCGGGAGTCTCGACCAGCTCCACGTGCGTCTCGGCATCCCGCCGGCGCACGCTCTCGATGGACGCCTCGAAGGTGAGGAGACGGTCGACCACCGCCTTGTAGCTCGCGATGGTCGAGTAAGAGGTGATGAAGAAGTCCAGCGCCCCCTGCACGCTCGAGAACGCACCCACCGTCTGCTGCATCTGGCCGAGGCTGATCCGGTCGATGAAATAGTAGGGGGCGGTCAGGATGTAGGGGACCACCACGTTGGCCTGGAAGTAGCCGGCCTGGAAGATGGTGAGGTTCATCACCCGGCGCACGATGCGCATGAAGTTGTCGACGATCATGCCGAAGCGCCGGCCGAGCGCCTCCTTCTCGGCCTCCTCGCCGTTCAGGAGCGCGACCTGCTCCGTGTACTCGCGAAGGCGCGCCAGGGAGAAGCGGTAGTCGGCCTCCACCCGCTCCTGCCGGAAGTAGAGGCCGATGAGCGGCCGGCCGATCACGTGGGTGAGCCAGGTGCCCATCATCGCGTAGAGAATCGCGACCCACACCAGGAGGCCGGGGACGGGAATGTCGGTGCCCGGCAGGGTGAAGTCCCGCGACAGGGCCCAGAGGATGGCGATGAAGGAGACCAGGGTGGCCGACTGGTTCAGGAGGCCGATGGAGAGCGTGTAGGTCTGGTCCACGTAGTTGCGCAGATCGTCGGCGATGCGCTGGTCGGGGTTGTCCGCCTCCCGCCCCACGAGCTGCATGCGGTAATGGGTCCCGTCCCCCAGCCATTCGCGCACGTAGAGGCCGTTGAGGAACGCGCGCCAGCGGATGCGCAGGACGTACTGGGAGACGATCTCGACCAGCGCCACGGAGATGTAGACCGCGGCGAGCGGCACGAAGATCCACAGCAGCTGGTACCAGAAGGCCGGACCGTCCTTGGCCTGGAGGGCGTTGAACATGTCGCGGCTGAAGAAGTTGAACCGCACGCTCAGCGCCACCTGACCCAGGTTGATGAGGATGAGGAAGGCGAGGAGCGAGGTGCCGATGGCGCCTTCCGTCGCCCGGACGGTGCCGAGCAGCGGGATGCGGATCTCGCTCGCGGCGCGCGAATCGAAGTAGCGGTCGGCGATGCCCATGATCCTCTGGATGACGGGGATGCGCGACACGCCGAAGATCACGAAGGCGAAGATGGTGGCGCCGACCGGCATGGAGGGCGGGGGCACGTAGCCGTCGAGGTCGCCGGCGATGAGACCGAAGGCATCTGCCACGAGGAGCGCGGCGAGGAGCGTCTCCACGAAAGCCAGCACGGCCATGAAGACCCTGAGGAACTTCGGCATGCTGCGGCCGAGGTAGAGGGCGGCGGCCAGTCCGATCAGGGAGAGCGGAAGAAGGACGGACAGGGGAGTTCCGCCCGACATGAGTGCAAACAGGGCAAGACCGAGGAGTCCCGCCGCGAGGCTGGCCTTCACCATTACTAGATCCTCTCACCGATGCGCCACGGCTGTCGCGCCGGGCCGTCCAGGCGATCCGACGAACCCGTGGCAAAGATATGGACGCAATTCTGCTTTGTTGCGACTGAATTTTTCGTAATGCGGAGAGGGTGTTATCCTGCCGCGACACCGGAGGGAGGCAGCCATGCGCCCCGTTCGGCCGTTCTATGCAACAGATATTTCGCTTTAAAGAACGAAAAGATTGACATAGAGAACGAGCTGCGGCATTGCTGCGCCGCAGAAAGCGGTGGTCCCATGAACGTGCCCCTCGGACATTTCGGCGATTCCACGTTGCAGCGCCTGATCCCGGCCGAACCCATCGTGCGGCTCGAAGCCGTGTCCAAGGTCTATCCCGGCCGCCACGGCGCCCCCGTTGCGGCTTTGGAGGGGATCGACCTTGCGGTGCCGAAAGGCTCCGTCCTCGGCGTCATCGGGCGCTCGGGAGCGGGCAAGTCGACCCTGATCCGGCTCGTGAACGGCCTGGAGAAGCCGACCTCCGGCCGCGTGATCGTGGACGGGGCGGAGATCTCCGCCCTGCCGGAGAGCGCGCTTCGCCACGCGCGCCGCTCCATCGGCATGATCTTCCAGCACTTCAACCTGCTCTCCTCCCGCACGGCGGCCGAGAACGTGGCCCTGCCCCTCGAGGTGGCCGGCTACGACCGGGCCGCGATCCCCGCCCGCGTGGACGAGCTCCTCGCCCTCGTCGGTCTTTCCGACAAGCGCAACCGCTACCCCTCCGAGCTGTCCGGCGGGCAGAAGCAGCGCGTCGGCATCGCCCGCGCGCTCGCGACGAACCCGAAGGTGCTGCTTTCGGACGAGGCGACCTCCGCCCTCGACCCCGAGACGACGCGCTCGATCCTCGACCTCCTGTCCCGCATCAACGCCGAGCTCGGCCTGACCATCCTGCTGATCACCCACGAGATGGCGGTGATCCGCTCCATTGCCAAGGAGGTGGCGGTGATCGACGGCGGGCGCATCGTCGAGCGGGGGGACGTGTTCGACGTCTTCACCAGGCCCCGCCATGCGGTGACGCGCTCCTTCCTCGCCGACGAGACCGGCCGCTCCCTGCCTCCCTACGTGGCGGACCGCCTGCGGCCCGAGGCCACGCCCGGCAGCCAGGCCGTGGTGCGGATCGGCTTCCGCGGCCCCCATGCGACGGACCCGGTGCTCGCGCGCCTCGCACGGGACCTCAACATCGAGACGAACATCCTCGCCGGCTCGGTGGACGAGATCGCGGGGCGGCCCTGCGGCACCCTCGTGGTCGGCGTGCCGGAGGCGTCGCTCGAGAAGACCCTCGCCTTCCTGACCCATTACGGACTCGACACGGAGGTTCTCGGCCATGTCGCCTGAGATGATCCGCCTGCTCGCCGGCGCGACCGGCGAGACCCTCCTGATGGTCGCGATCTCCGCCGGCCTCGGGACGCTCTTCGGCCTTCCGCTCGGCGTGTTCCTCGCCACCAGCGGGCGGGGCGAGCTCTTCGCGGCCCCCTGGGCGAACCGGGCGCTCGGCGTCGTCGTCAACGCGACGCGCTCCACGCCCTTCATCATCCTGGTGGTGGCGATCATTCCCTTCACCCGCCTCATTGCGGGCACCTCCATCGGCACCAATGCCGCCATCGTGCCGCTCACGGTCGCGGCCACGCCCTTCATCGCCCGCCTCATCGAGGGCGCGATCCGCGAGGTGGACCAGGGGCTGATCGAGGCCGCCCGCGCCTTCGGCGCCACGCCGCTGCAGATCGTGCTCAAGGTGCTCATTCCGGAGGCGATGCCCGGCATCGTGCTCGGCCTTACCCTCGCGGTCGTGTCGCTCATCGGCTACTCGGCCATGGTCGGCGCGGTCGGCGGCGGGGGCCTCGGCGACCTCGGCATCCGCTACGGCTACCAGCGCTTCATGCCCGAGATGATGCTGGCGGTGGTCGTGGTGCTGATCGTCCTGGTGCAGGCCCTCCAGAGTCTCGGCGACCTGCTCGCCCGCCGCCTCAACAAGCGCATCCGCCACGCGTGATTTCTCCCGTCGAACAGGAAAGACGACCGACATGTCTCTCAAGCATCTGGGCCTCGCCGCCCTCCTCTCCCTCGCAAGCCTGCCCGCCCTGGCGCAGCAGACGCAGACCGTCCGCGTCGGCGTGACGCCCGGCCCGCACGCGCAGATCCTCGAAGCCGTGAAGCCCATCGCCGCGAAGAAGGGCCTCGACATCAAGATCGTCGAGTTCTCCGACTACGTGGTGCCGAACGCGGCCCTCGCCTCCGGCGAGCTCGAAGCGAACTCGTTCCAGCACCAGCCCTACCTGGACAACCAGAAGGCCGACCGCGGCTACAAGATCGAGACCGTGGCGCAGACCGTGAACTTCCCGATCGGGATCTACTCGAAGAAGCACAAGGCCTTCGACGCGCTCCCCGCCGGCGCGACCGTCGCCATCCCCAACGATCCCACCAACGGCGGCCGCGCGCTCCTGCTGCTGCAGGACAAGGGGCTCCTGAAGCTGAAGGACGGCGTGGGCTTCAAGCCGACGATCCTCGACATCACCGAGAACGCCAAGAAGCTGAAATTCGTCGAGATCGACGCCGCCCAGGCGCCGCGCGTGCTCGACGACGTGGACGCCGCCGTCATCAACACCAACTACGCCACGCAGGCCGGCCTCGATCCGGTGAAGGACGCCCTCACCCGCGAGAACCCGAAGGGGCCCTACGTCAACATCATCGCCGTGCGCACCGAGGACAAGGACAAGCCGTGGGTGAAGACCCTGGTCGAGTCCTACCGCACGCCCGAAGTGAAGAAGTTCGTCGAGGAGACGTTCAAGGGCGCGGTCCTCACGAGCTGGTAAGCAGGGTTTCCATTCCTCCCGCGACTTGGCCGGGCCCCGCGCCCGGCCTTTTTTCGTGCCTGTCCAGGTTGATGCGTTCCGCAGGATGCGTCCTGTCGCGGCCCGCGCTTGACAATGGGACGGCCCGCTTCCTTCATCCTCCTGCTGAGATAAGCCGGCTTACGATTCCGGCTCACGGGAGGAAACCTCATGCGTCTTTCGATTCTCGGGCTCTCACTGGCCGGGACCGTCTGCATCGCGCCCCTGGCCGCTCAGGCGCAGGCGCCGCTCACCGTCTACTGCTCGATCCTCGAGGAGCAGTGCCGCGTCGGCGTCGCCGCCTTCGAGAAGGCGACCGGCGCGAAGGTGACGATGGTCCGCAAGAGCACCGGCGAGACGCTCGCGCAGATCCGGGCGGAGGCTTCCAACCCGCGCGCGGACGTCTGGTGGGGCGGGCCTGGCGACTCGCACATCCAGGCGGCCGAGGAGGGCCTGACCGCCGCCTACAAGTCTCCCATGCTGCCGCAGCTCCACGACTGGGCGGTTCGCTTCGCCGAGCAGGCGGGCTACCGCTCCACGGGCACCTATCTCGGCGCCCTCGGCATCGGCTACAACACCAAGGTGCTGGCAAGCCGCAACCTGCCCGAGCCCAAGTGCTGGGCGGACCTCCTCGATCCGAAATACCGCGACGAGGTGCAGGTGTCGGATCCGAACTCCTCCGGTACGGCCTATGTCTTCCTGGCGACGCTCGTGCAGCTGATGGGCGAGGACAAGGCCTTCGACTACATGAAGGCCCTGCACAGGAACATCAACCAGTACACCAAGTCCGGCGCCGCCCCGGTGAAGGCGGTGGCGCTCGGCGAGACCGCCATCGGCATCGCCTTCATGCACGACATGGTGACGATGATCGCCGACGGCGCGCCGGTGAAGACCGTCGCTCCCTGCGAGGGCACGGGCTACGAGACCGGCTCGGTCTCCATCGTGAAGGGCGGCAAGAACCCGGAGATGGCGCAGAAGTTCGTGGACTGGGCGCTCTCCGCCGAAGCCCAGAAGCTCGTGGGCGCGGACCTCAAGATCTATTCCATCCCCTCCAACAAGGGCGCGCCCGTCTCGCCCGATGCGCCGAAGCTCGGCGAGATGAAGCTCATCACCTACGACACGGCGAAGTACGGCTCGGTCGCCGAGCGCACGCGCCTGCTCAGGAAGTGGGACGCGGAGGTGAAGTCGGCGGCCAAATAGGGACCGGCTTCGCGAGACGAACGGAAAGGCGCCGCGGCGCCTCTCCTCATTTCTGCCGGGGCTCCTTCAGCTGCCGTCCCGCCGAAAGGAGGCGCCCTTCCCTCTTGGCGGCGACGCCTTCGAGCAGCGCATAGGCCGCGTTGCGCACTTCCGCCTGTATGTCCAGGTCCCGGTCGAGGGCTTCGTGGCTCGTGGCATAGGGCTCCCAGTAGCCGATGTAGCGGTCGATTTCCGCGGGTGCGCCGGCGGGGATGAGATCCATGTCGGAGAGCCAGTCGGCCAGAAGGCGGCGCAGGTTCTCGGCCCCGGCCGCATCGCCGTGCACGACCACCGAGAACAGCCGTCCCGACAGGTGCTTGGGATAGTCCCAGCCCTCAAGCTCGACTTCCTTCGCCCGCCTGGCATCCTTCCCTCCGGTGCGCGTGGGATCGGGGTTCCCGCCGTCGGCGCAGACGAGCCGGTCCATCATCAGCTTCAGCGGCGACGTCGCCTGATACCAGTTCACCGGCGTGACGATCATGATCCCGTGCGCCTCGACCCATTTCGGATAGATCTCGTTCATCCAATCCTGCGTCTGCCCCATGGCGTAGTTGGGATAGCAGGAACAGGGCCAGTGGCAGAGGGCCGCCGCCGTGGAGAAGCACGCCTTGCAGGGATGGATGCGGCGGCCGTACTCCGCCGCGAGCCTGCTCAATTCCAGCAGTTCCACCGCGACGTTCGGCGCGCCGGCGAAGACCTCCTGCGCGATGGCGGCGAGGCGATAGCTCTTCGACATCTCGCCGGGGCAGGTGTGCTCGCTGCGCGACGAGGCGCTGATCAGCAGGATCCGGGAGGGCGCTTCCGCGTCCTCATGCCGTCGCTGTGCCGCGAGGATGGCTTCCCGCGCGGCGATCCAGTCGACCGCAAGATCGAAGTCGGGATCCGCGAAGCCGGGACCCGCCTTTTGCGTGCGCGGACTCTTGCGGTACTTGCTGTAGGCATCCCAGGCGGCCGCGGCGACGCGGTCGAGCTCGGCGGCAAGCGGATCGAAGGCCGGATCCTGGAACTGGCTGAGGAAGCGCGCGCGGAACTCCTCCTCGCTCAAGGTGGGGTCCGGCGTTCCCTTGCGTGGTTCGGGTGCGGGCAAGGCGCCCTCCTCGGGTTCGTCGAAGGATCGGCCCTGGAACGTGGTCGTCTTTCCGTTTGTTCCGGAAGCGCACTCCCCAGCGCCTTTCAGGAATTCTCCGTCTCGGCGGCGAAAGCGCCTGCGTCGCGGACGATCCAGGCATCGATGGGCGCGGCCCGCCCCCGCACGGAGGCGGTCTGGCGCTCGTGTCCTTCGAGTGCGAGCCCGGCCCGCCGCGCAAGGTCCGCGGAGACGACGAGCGGCGCGTCGAGGTCCTTCGCCAGCCCTTCGAGGCGGCTCGCCGCGTTGATGGTGTCCCCGACCGCCGTCAGCCCCATCGCCTGCCCGTACCCCATCTCACCCACGATGGCGGGACCCGCATGTAACCCCATGGCCACCCGGAGCGGGCGGTCGAGCTCGCTTTCGTAGTGACGGTTGAGGCGCTCGACGCCCTCGAGAATCCGGAGCGCCGCCGTGAAGGCCTGCTTCGCCGCCCGTTCGGGCGGGCCCGTGAGGCCGAAGAGGGCGAGCGCCCCGTCGCCGATGAACTTGTCGAGATGGCCCCCTGCGCTCTCCACCGCATGGCCCACGACCTCGAAGTAGCGGTTGAGGAGGAAGACCGTGTCGAAGGGAAGGCGCGCCTCCGTGAACTGCGTGAACTCCCGCAGGTCGCAGAACAGCACCGCGATCTCCCGCTCCTGCCCGCGCGTGGTGACGCCTCGTCCGGCCCTGCCTCCCGTGCCGTGCTCCGCCGGAGACAGGACCGGCACCACGGAAAGATCCTGCACCGGGCGAAGCTGGCAGGCGAGGCGCACGTCCGGCGGCGCGCCGATGCGCCTGAGAGTGGCGAGTTCCTGCGGCGCGGGCGCAGGCTGCGCTTCGAGCCCGCGCACCACCCGGATCCGGCAGGTGGAGCATCGGCCGCGCCCGCCGCAGGCCGCCTGATGGGGGATGCCGCCCATGCGGCTCGCTTCGAGGACGCTGAAGCCCTGGGGAATCGAAACCACCCGCATCCCGGGATAGGCGATGCGCAGATGCCGTCTCCGGTCGCGGTAGCTCCGGACGCCGCGCGCGGCGAGGGTTCCGGCGATCGAGGCGGCGAAGGCGAGATAGAGGCCGGTGCGGAGGCTGCCGATGCGCTCGCCGCCGTCGGGACCCGGCAGAGGAGGAAAGCGCCCCGGATCGGCGGCGAGATCCGCGCCCGCCTCGACGAAGCCGAGCAGCGCGAGGACGGGCACCAGTACGGCCCCCGTATAGAGCAGAAGCCCGTAGCGCCTGAGCCCGCTCTTCGACCTCAGCCAGAAGGACACCCCGAGGCAGCCGTGGATCCACGCCACCAGGAGGGCGGCGGTCTGCCGGGCCGCATTCTCCGGCGCCACGATCCAAACGGTCCGCAGCACGTCCGGATATCCCACCGCGCGTCCCGTCACCAGAAGCTCCAGCCGCGTCCCGGAGACGTGGGGGATGAGGAGGAAGGGAAGCGACAGGCCGAGGAGGAGCTGTGCCGCCTCGCGCGCCGGCATCCGCAGGGTCCGGCGCCGGTAGAGCGCCACGAGGGCAAGGGCGTAGTGGAGCAGCAGCGACCCGTAGAGGAGGAGAAGGCCGAGAGGGTTGCGCCAGAACAGGTTGAAGATCCGGCGCCCCTCCTCCATGGCCGGAATCGATACGAGCCCGAGGGCGTGGTTGCCGAAATGGGTGACAAGGAACGCGAGCATCACGAACCCGGAGGCGAGGCGCAGCTCGCGCAGGCCGATGGGCCTGGGCTCGGCGACGGAAGGGATGCGCGACGGGCTCATTCCCTATCGATCACCCAAAACCTCGGAACGTTCCAGGGACCCGCGGCCGCCATCACGTCCTGTTGATGGAAATGCGCCCTCCGGGCATGAATCGGATTCTCGGCGCGCGAGGATGCCAGCGCGTCCGGACGCACTATGTAGGGGACACCCATTCCTGTCGGGCGCGGCCGCGCCCCTGAAACCAGTGGAGAGTGTTGTTGCCTCGGCTCGTCGTCGTTTCCAACCGCGTCGCCATTCCGGATCCGACCGGCAAGGGTTCGGCAGGCGGCCTCGCCGTCGCCCTGAAGGAGGCCTTCCAGGCCTATCGGGGCCTCTGGTTCGGATGGAGCGGACGGGTTTCGGCCCATCCCTCCCTCGAGCCGAAGCTGGTGGACAAGGGCAACGTGCACTACGCCCTCATGGATCTCACGCCCATCGACCGGCAGGAATACTATAACGGCTTCGCCAACCGCGCCCTGTGGCCCAACATGCACTACCGCCTGGGCCTGTCGGAGTTCTCCCGGGCCGATTACGCGGGCTATCTCCGGGTCAACCGCAGCTTCGCGAACGCCCTGGCGCGCATGACGCGGCCGGACGACCTGATCTGGGTGCACGACTACCACCTGATCCCGCTCGCGGCGGAGCTCAGGGCGCTGGGGCTGACGAACCGCATCGGCTACTTCCACCACATCCCCTGGCCCGCGCCGGAGGTCTTCGGAACCCTGCCGGGCAGCCGCGAGCTCCTGCGCTCCATCGCCGATTACGACCTCGTCGGCGTGCAGACCGACCGGGACGCGGACAACCTGCGCCGGGGCATCGTGCAGGAATTCGGCGCGACGCAGCAGGGGACCGACGTCGTCGTTCTCGACGGGCGCCGGACGCGGATCAAGGGCTTTCCCATCGGGATCGACGTCAAGGGCTTTCAGCAGGTCGCCCGGCGCAGCCCCGCCCACCGGGTCGTGGCGCAGACCGTCGCAAGCCTGGGCCCGCGCCGGCTCATCATCGGCGTCGACCGCCTCGACTACTCGAAGGGCATTCCCGAGCGCATGGAAGCCTTCGAGCGGTTCCTCATCAGCAACCCCGACCAGCGCGGGAACGTGACCTTCCTGCAGATCGCGCCCACGAGCCGCAGCGAGGTTCCGGAATACGCCTCCTTGAGCCGCACGGCGAGCGAGACCCTCGGGCGCATCAACGGGGCTCTCGGCGAGCCGGGCTGGGTGCCGATCCAATACGTCACGAGCGCCTATCCCCGCTCCGTCCTGGCGAGCCTCTACAAGATCGCCCGCGTGGGACTGGTGACGCCCATGCGCGACGGCATGAACCTGGTGGCCAAGGAATACGTCGCCGCCCAGGATCCGGAGGATCCCGGCGTGCTGATCCTCTCCAAGTTCGCCGGCGCGGCCCAGCAGCTCACCGATGCGTTCATCGTCAACCCCAACGACAAGTTCGAGGTGGCCGAGGCCATCCGCGACGCGCTCCACATGGATCGGGAGGAGCGCATCGCGCGCTGGAAGCGGATGATGAAGATCATCGAGGACTACGACGTGAGCTGGTGGGCGGATTCCTTCCTGAAAGAGCTCGGCGACCGCAAGGGCACAAACAAGGCGCGCCGCCGCGTGCCTCTGGAGAGATAGCCCGCTTCGCGCGAGGCGCCGCGGCACCGCGCCCGCGTGGCCCGCCGGCGCGCAGGAGCGGTTCGCGTGTCGGAACCGGCTGCGGACAGTCCGCGCGGGCGGCAGCGGGAAGGACAGGGCACAGTCTCAGGGAGGATCGGCCGGCGCCGCGATGGACGCACCGCTCCGCGGCTGGACAGCCTTCGGCGGTCCGCACAAGATGCGGCATGATCGATCCATCCCGCCGCTCCGCGCCTGCCGATCCGGGCACCGTCCCGGACCGGCGGAGCGCAACGCCAGGAGGCAACGCGCATGAGCCGGTTCGACGTCCTGTCCTGGACGACCCTCTATCTGGCCTCCGAGTGGATCATCCGGCTCGTCATGCTGATCGTGGTGCCGTTCCGGCGCTCGCCGGAAGCGGCGAAGGGATGGCTCCTCTTCGTGTTCTTCCTGCCGTGGCCGGCGCTCCTGCTCTACCATGTCATCGGACGCCCGAACTACCCGCGCTGGCGGCGCGAGCGCTTTGCGCGCCTGCCCAAGGCGTTCGCAGGCGTCACGGCGCGCATCGCCGCCGCGACGGAGCGGCAGGAGCCGGACCTGCCCGAGAACCTGCGGCAGGCCGCGGTCCTCATCCGGAATCTCGGCCGCTTCTCCAACGTCGACGGCAACGGCATCGAGCTTCTCTCGGACTATGACGGCTCCATCGGGCGGCTCGTGGAGGACATCGACGGGGCGGCGCGTCACGTGCATCTCCTGTTCTACATCTTCGCGGACGACCGCACCGGCTGGCGCGTGATCGACGCGCTGGCGCGGGCGGTCGAGCGCGGCGTGACCTGCCGGGTGCTGATCGACGCCCTCGGCTCGCGCGCCTGGGCGCCGCGCGTGACGGAGGCCCTGCGCAAGCGCGGCGTGGAGGTGCACCTCGTCCTGCCGGTCGGCCTGCTGCGGCGCAGATCCGCCCGCGCGGACCTGCGCAACCACCGCAAGATCGCCGTGATCGACGGCGTCGTCGGCTATGTGGGGTCGCAAAACATCGTCGACGCGGACTTCAAGCCCGGCATCACGAACCGGGAGCTCGTGGTGCGGGTGACGGGCCCCGTGGTTCTCGAACTGCAGGGCGTCTTCGCGGCGGACTGGTTTCTCGAGACGCAGGAGGCGCTCGATGCGCCGGACCTGTTCCCTGCGCCGATGCGCACCGGCAACGCCGTCGCGCAGGTCCTGCCGAGCGGGCCGGACTACCCGGAGGCCGGGATCGGGCTCCTCATCGAGGCGCTCGTCCACGGCGCGCGCCGGCGGGTCGTCGTCACGACGCCCTACTTCATTCCCAACGAGGCGCTGCTCCGCGCCATGGCCACCGCCGTCCTGCGGGGCGTGGAGGTGCATCTCGTGCTCTCGAAGCCGGTGGACCAGATCCTCGTCAGCCTCGCCCAGCGCTCCTACTACACGGAGCTCCTCGCCGCGGGCGTCAGGATCCATCTCTACAAGGACAGGCTGCTCCACGCGAAGCATCTGAGCATCGACCGCCGCATCTCGCTGATCGGCTCCAGCAACGTGGACATGCGCTCCTTCACGCTCAACTCCGAGGTCAGCCTGATCGTCTTCGACAGGACCGTGACCGCTGCCCTCCACGCGGAGCAGGAGGAGTACTTCGCCGCGAGCGAGGAACTGTCCCTCGAAACCTGGCGCGCCCGTCCGCTCGCCTCGAAGATCGTCGAGAACATCGCCCGGCTGGTGAGCCCGCTTCTGTGAAGCGAGGGTCTCTCAAGGGAGAAGCCCCGGAGTTTCCTCCGGGGCTTCTCCATTTCTGCGGTGTCGCAGGACCTGGAAGTCCGTGCCGCCCCTCGAGCCCGGCGGGCCGGACTCGAGCTCCTTGCGTGACGGGCGGCTTTCCGCGGACTTAGAAGTCCATGCCGCCCATGCCGCCGCCCGGCATCGCCGGAGCGGATTCCTTCTTCGGCAGCTCGGCGACCATGGCCTCGGTCGTGACGAGCAGGCCGGCCACCGAGGCGGCGTCCTGGAGAGCCGTGCGCACGACCTTCGCCGGATCGACGATACCGGCCTGGAGCATGTCGACGAACTCTTCCGTCTGGGCGTTGAAGCCGTAGGTGTCGGACTTGTTGTCGTTGATCTTGCCGATCACGATCGAGCCTTCCACGCCGGCATTCGCGGCGATCTGGCGGATGGGAGCCTCGAGGGCGCGCAGGACGATGTTGATGCCGGCCTTCACGTCGGCATTGTCGCTGGAGAGCTTCGCGACCGCGGCCTTGGCGCGCAGCAGAGCCGTGCCGCCGCCGGGGACGATGCCTTCCTCGACCGCCGCGCGGGTGGCGTTGAGGGCGTCGTCGACGCGGTCCTTCTTCTCCTTCACCTCGACCTCGGTCGCGCCGCCGACGCGGATCACCGCGACGCCGCCCGCGAGCTTGGCGAGGCGCTCCTGCAGCTTCTCACGGTCGTAGTCCGAGGTGGTCTCCTCGATCTGCGCCTTGATCTGCGCGACGCGGGCCTCGATGTCCTTCTTCGAGCCGGCGCCGTCGATGATCGTGGTGTTCTCCTTCTCGATGCGGACGCGCTTGGCGCGGCCCAGCATGTTGAGGGTCACGTTCTCGAGCTTGATGCCGAGGTCTTCGGAGATGGTCTGGCCGGCGGTGAGGATGGCGATGTCCTCGAGCATGGCCTTGCGGCGGTCGCCGAAGCCCGGCGCCTTGACGGCGGCGATCTTCAGGCCGCCGCGCAGCTTGTTGACCACGAGGGTGGCGAGCGCCTCGCCCTCCACGTCCTCGGCGATGATGAGCAGCGGCTTGCCGGTCTGCACCACCGCCTCGAGGATCGGCAGCATGGGCTGGAGCGAGGAGAGCTTCTTCTCATGGATGAGGATGTAGGGATCCTCGAGCTCCGCCACCATCTTCTCGGCGTTGGTGATGAAGTAGGGCGAGAGATAGCCGCGGTCGAACTGCATGCCCTCGACCACGTCGAGCTCGGTCTCGGCGGTCTTGGCCTCCTCGACGGTGATGACGCCCTCGTTGCCGACCTTCTGCATCGCGTTGGCGATCATCGTGCCGATGTCGGTGTCGCCGTTGGCGGAGATCGTGCCGACCTGGGCGACCTCGTCGGAGGACTTCACCTTCTTGGCGCGGGCCTTGATGTCCTTCACGGCCTCGGCGACGGCGAGATCGATGCCGCGCTTGAGGTCCATGGGGTTCATGCCGGCGGCCACGGCCTTGGCGCCCTCGCGGACGATCGCCTGGGCGAGCACCGTCGCCGTCGTGGTGCCGTCGCCGGCGATGTCGTTGGTCTTCGAGGCGACCTCGCGGACCATCTGGGCGCCCATGTTCTCGAACTTGTCGGCGAGCTCGATCTCCTTGGCGACGGTGACGCCGTCCTTGGTGATGCGCGGCGCGCCGAACGACTTCTCGATGACCACGTTGCGGCCCTTCGGGCCGAGGGTCACCTTCACCGCGTCGGCGAGGATGTCGACGCCGCGCAGCATCTTCTCGCGTGCGTCGGAGGAAAACTTAACGTCTTTGGCAGCCATGGGCTATGCCTCCAGTTGTCTTGGAAAACGGATGGAAAGGGCCGCGGCCGCGCTTACTTCGCGACGACGCCCATGATGTCGGATTCCTTCATGATGAGGAGATCCTCGCCGTCGATGCGCACTTCCGTGCCGGACCACTTGCCGAACAGCACGCGGTCGCCGGCCTTCACGTCCAGCGGAACGACCTTGCCGCTCTCGTCGCGGGCGCCGGGGCCGACGGCGATCACCTCGCCCTCCTGCGGCTTTTCCTTGGCGGTATCGGGGATGATGATGCCGCCCTTCGTCTTCTCCTCGCTCTCTACGCGGCGGACGACGACGCGGTCGTGCAACGGACGGAACTTCATGGAACTTCCTCTTCGACTGTTAGCGCAGCCCCCAATGGCCGCGTCCTGGTCTTTTTCAGCTGTTAGCACTGTCGGGCGACGAGTGCCAACACTGCTCGCGACATAAGGACGGGGCTGAGGGGAGTCAAGACGCTCCGAGGGATATCGTGAACGGCGGCCGGCCGCGGCCGGCGGCACCGCCCCGGGCCCTCGCCCTTCGCCTCAGCGGCGGGAGGTCAGGAGCGCCGCCAGCACGATCAGGGTCCCGCCGCCCAGGGTGGCCCAGGTCGGGATCTCGCTGAAGACCCCGTAGCCGATGGCCGCCGCCCAGATCAGGGCGGTGTATTCCAGGGGCGCGAGGCGGGCCGCCTCGGCCTTGGCATAGGCGGTCGCCATGAGGATATGGCCGATGACCCCGAGCACCCCCATGACCATGAACCAGGCCAGGTGGGGCCCGTTCAGGGGCTGCCAGACCAGGAGCGCGAAGGGAGCGACCAGCACGCAGGGGCCGATGTTCTGGAAGAAGACGATGTGCATGAACCTGTCCCGCTGCGCCCGCTGGCGCAGGAGGACGAGGCTGAAGGCATAGGTGACCGCCGAGAGCAGCGCCGCCCCGACCCCGGACCAGGACCGCGCGGCCTGCGCCGCGTCCGACTGACCGAGGACGACGATGAGGGTGCCCCCGAAGCCCACCGCGATGGCAAGGACGATCCGCCCGTCCACCTTCTCCCGCAGCATGAGCATCCCGAAGAGGGCGATGAACATGGGCGACAGGAAGGACAGCACCAGGGTCTCGGCGAGCGGCAGCTGGCCGAGGGCGTAGAAGAAACTCACCGCCGTGACGACCGCCGCCACCGACCGCAGGAGATTCGCCGCCACCGTCTCCCGGGACGGCCAGCCCGGACGCACGGCCGCCACGACGCCGGTGGCGACCAGGGTGCCGCAGGCGAAGCGCAGGAACGCGACCTGGAAGATCGGGTAATGGGCGGCCATCCCCTTGATGACCGCATCCATGACGGACAACACCGCGATTCCCGCGGCGGCCCGCAAGGCGGGACCGAACTGCATGACGACTCGAGGGCGTGAGGGAGGCATCCGGAATGGATGCCGCCGCAGGCATGGCCAAGCTCATAGAGCATCGGCCCCGAAAGAGGAATGCACTTTCGGGCCCGTCCGGCCCCCGCCCCTTCAGGCTGCGCAGCCGCGGGGCCTCCTCGTCGGCGGTCGGGCGTTTCGACGGAAAACCGCGCACGCCGCTCTTCCCATTCCTGCCATTTTCCAGGAAACAATCGCCGCGCTTCCCGTTATTTCGGGTGAATGCAAAGCTTGAAACGACAGGATGCTTCGATGCGCCTTCTGCTTCCTTGCACTGCCGCCCTCGTTTCCCTTCTCGCGTCGTCCGCGGCCTTCGCCCAGCCCGTGGGCTATTATGCGGCCCCGCGGGACGTCTACGGCAACGTGCTGGTCGTGCCGAACTATGGCTATCCGCCGGGCTACCCGCAGGACGGCTACAGGGAAACCTATCCGAGCGTGACCCGTCCGGCTCCCCGCGCGCGGGCCTACCGGAACGATCCGATGGTCGAGTACGCCTACGGCGCCGCCGCCGCCCTGCCGGGGGATCTCGAACACGGCTACGACGACAGCCTCGATTATGCGATCAAGCCGCAATACGAACGCCAGATCGTCGCCTATAACGGCCGGGAGAAGCCCGGGACGATCATCATCGACACGCCGAACCGCTTTCTCTACCTCGTCCAGCCCGGCGGCCGCGCAATCCGCTACGGCATCGGCGTCGGGCGTCCCGGCTTCGAATGGGCCGGACGCAAGACGGTGAGCATGAAGCGCGAATGGCCCGACTGGCGCCCGCCGGCCGAGATGCTGAGGCGCCGCCCGGACCTGCCGAAATACATGCCCGGCGGGCCCGACAACCCGCTCGGCGCCCGCGCCCTCTATCTCGGCTCCTCCCTCTACCGCATCCACGGCACCAACGAGCCCCACACCATCGGCCAGGCGGTCTCCTCCGGCTGCATCCGCATGCTGAACAGGGACGTGATCGACCTCTACAACCGGGTGCCGGTGGGAGCGCCCGTGATCGTCATCTGAGGCATCGGCCCGCCGGTCCGCGAGGGCCGGACCGGGACGGCCGGCCCTGGAATCGGGTCTCCTGCTGCGAGCGCATCGGACGCGAAGTCGATTTCGCGTCCGATGCTCCACGTTTTTGCGCAGAACCGGCTTCCGTTTTCGGGCACGCCGCTCCACGAACGATATGTTCTTTCTTCGTTCGAATTTTGCCGCAGAGAGCTACCTCCTTCGGATAATGTTACACTTTCTCCGGGTCAGATGAGGAACAAACAAGAAATGATCTGGCAACGAATAATCCTGAAGTTCCATGACCTATTCAAACATAGAGGCCATCTATTCTAGATTTTTCCAGATCTATACTTACGATAAACCTCTCCAAATGGAGGGTATTATCTCTGAACGTCGATCGACTTCTCGGTCCTTGGGACGGACCGAACCCTCGGCCCCATGATCCACCTCGAGGAACTCCCATCGCGCAGATCCCGCCGCTTCCGCGGCGCGAGGGCGAGGAGCGGTCCCAGGCCCGGACGGGGGCGCCTGCGGTCATCGCGGAATGGCGCGCTAGAGCCTTTTGAGAAGTGGGAACCGCTTTTCGCTGACGCGGCCCTCCGGGTCGCTGACGCGGTCCCCGGGTCCGCCCGAGAATGCGGCCAACCAAGAGCTTCTGAGCGGAGTGCGATTCCATCGAAGCGCAAACCGCTCTAGCACCTTCCGGTCGCCATGGCATTCGGGTTAAGACGCAAGGACAGCCTTCCCAGCCCGCGAGTTCCCATGACTTACGTCTACCTGCTCGTCGCCATCCTCGGTGAGGTCGTGGCGACCTCCGCCCTGAAGGCATCCGAGGGCTTCACCCGGCTCTGGCCGTCGGTGATCGTGGCCGTCGGCTACGCCACGGCCTTCTTCTGCCTGTCGCTGACCCTGCGGACCATGCCGGTCGGGATCGTCTATGCCCTGTGGTCGGGCATCGGGATCGTGCTGATCGCCCTGGCCGGGTGGTTCCTCTATCGCCAGGCGCTCGACGTGCCCGCCATTCTCGGCATGGGCCTGATCCTGGCGGGCGTCGTGGTGATCAACCTGTTCTCGAAAACCGTCGGACATTGAGTCCGTGCCCCGGTCCGCGTCGCCGGCGCGGGCCGGGTGCCGCCGCTTCCCGCCGCGGCGTCAGATCCAGTCCCCCTGGTCCTCGCCGTCGCCCATGTCCCAGTCGTCGGAGCCGGGCTCCTCACCCGGCTGGCCGGAATAGAGGGCATCGGTAATGCCCGCGTTGCCGGCATCGGATCCCTGTGCGTTGTCGAGCCCCGCCAGAGCCGATTTGTCCCCGAGAGCGGCATGGGCCGCGTCGCCCGCGCCGCCGAAGGCGTGCGACAGGGCATTGGCGATCATCATGCCGCCCGCGACGCCGGCCGCCGTGGTGAGAGCGCTCTGGAGGAAGCCCCCGCCCCGCGCCGCGCCGCCCCACGGTCCCGGAGCGCCTGCGCCCATCATGCCGCCCTGCGGAGCTCCGAACGGAGCCTGCTGCCCGTAGGACGGGGGCGTCCCCTGCGGCTGTCCCCAGGGGGAAGCCTGCCGGGGCGGCTCGCGGTCGGAGGGCTCGGGCGCGCGGGCGGCGCCGCCGAAGAGGCCGGAGAGGAAGCCCCCCTGCTGCGGCTCGCGCCGCCGGGCGGCCTCGACTTCCCCGCGCAGGGACTCGTTCTCGGCCTGCAGCCTGGCAAGCGCCTGCTCCTGAACGAAGATCGCCTGCGCCATGGCATAGGGCGCATAGGGCTGTCGGCGGACGCACTCGGCGATGAAGGCCTCCGCCTCCGGATCGCGGGGCTGGTTCGCGACCTGTTCGAGGCGGCGGAAAATGTCGGCGATGACCTGGCGTTCCTGGTCGTTCATGGCACTCCTCCTTCGCGCATTCCGCGCGTCGGACGAGATGTAGGCAGGGGGCGGCCGGTTTTTCAGGGGGCGAAGCGCCGGAAACGGCAACGCCCCGGAGGCGACGGGCCGGGGCGTTGCAGGGAAGCCTCTTGAAAGGGCCGCGCCGCTCAGGCGGCCCGGACCTCGTCGAGGAACCGGCCGATCTCCATGCTGAGCCGCTCCGCCTGCTGCTCAAGGCTCACCGAAAGGTCGGCCACGGCCTGGGCGGCCTCGAGGGAGCGCACGGCGACCGCTTCCGTGGTCTGGATGGCGGCTGCTCCCGCCTGCGCTTCGCTGGAGACCTGGGCCACCGAGCGCGCGATCTCGGAGACCGCCGCCGTCTGCTGGCCGATGGCGTCGGCGACCGAGGACACGACGGCGGCCAGATCCTCCACGCTGCCCTGGACGCCGCTCAGCGCCCCGAGCGTGCTGCGCGAGGCCTCCTGCACCGCCTCGATCTGGCGGGCGATGTCCTCCGTCGCCCTTGTGGTCTGCGCCGCCAGGGTCTTGACCTCACTCGCCACCACGGCGAAGCCCTTGCCGGCCTCGCCGGCGCGGGCCGCCTCGATGGTGGCGTTGAGGGCGAGGAGGTTGGTCTGCGCGGCGATGGAGCGGATGAGCCCCGCCACCTCGTCGATCTGCGACGTCGCGGCGGAGAGGGCCGCCATGCTGCTGGAGGCGCCCCGCGCCTCCGCCACCGCCCGCTCGGAGGCCCTGGTGGACGCGCTCGTCTGCGCCGCCACCTGGGCCAGGGAGTTGTCGAGCTCCTCGGCGGCGCTCGCCACGGCCGAGACGTTCATGGAGGCCCGGCTCGAGGCGTCTCCCGCCACCTGGGCCTGCTGGGTCACGTGGCGGGCCGAGCCCTGCAGCTCGCCCGCGGCCGCGGCGAGCTCGCCGGACGCCTGCCGGACCTGCGCCAGGATCCGATCCACCGACGCGTCGAAGGCGGCGATCGCCTCGGCGATCGCGCCGGCGCGCTTTGCCTCGAAGGACGCCATCCTCTCGCGCTCGCCCGTCAGCCGCTCGCGCTCGCGGGCATTGTCGCGGAACACGAGGACCGTGCGGGCCATGGCGCCGATCTCGTCGCTGGCTTTCGTCGACGGAATCTCCACGGAGGAGTCGCCGTCTGCGAGGCGCTGCATGGCCTGCTGCAGGCGGGCGAGCGGCAGGGAGATCGAGCGTCCGACGAGGACCGTGAGCACGAGGCCGAGCGCCAGGGCGCCGCCCATGACCCAGAGGATGAGGGTGAAGGTCCGCTGCTGGGAGGCGATGAGCTGCGCATCGGCCTGCGCCGCTTCCGCCCGGACCTTGGCGAGGAGCTGCTCCAGCACGGGCACGAGAAGCTCGAACTGACCCATCAGGCGCTCGCTCTCCCCGGCGACCTTCCGCTCGAGCTCGGCCCAGGCCGCGAAGGCGTTCTGGTAGGACTCTCCGGCCGCGCCGATGACGGGCTTGGCTTCGGCCGCCTCGCCGCCGAGCCGGTTGACGGCGCGGGAGAACCGGCCCTGCTCCACCTCGAAGTTGCCGAGAACGGTCGTATCCTCCAGGGAGCCGCGGGCGCGGGTCTCCTGCAGGAACATTCCGAGCGTGGCCGCCCACAGGCGCTGACCGTCGGCATCCGAGCCGGCCAGGGGGCGCACCAGCTTCTCGAGCTCGGCCTGGGAAATCGCGAGCATCCCGCGGGCGCCCTCGCCCGGCTGGTAGCCGATCTGGACGTAAAGGCTGTCCAGGATCTTCGCCTGCTGGAGGAGCTCGGTCGCCCGCTGCACCAGCTCGGCCACCTCCGGCCCGACGAGCGCCGCTCCCGGCGCCGCGTTCATGGCGACGAGCTGCTCCACGAGGGCGGCGTGCTGGTTCATGAAGGCCTGGCTCAGGTGGCCGAGGCGCGAGGAGGTCCATTCCCGCGCCGTGACCTTGAGCGCGTCCGCCTTGACCCGGAACTGATAGGCCTTGTCGGCGAGGGCGGCGTAGGTCTGCTGGGCCTCCAGCGCCCTGTCCACGCTCGAACGGCCGTTCTGGAACACGGCTGCGACGGTTCCGAAGCCCAAGACCATCACGACGCTCAACGCCGCGACCCGCACCCGCACCGACGGCCACCGCAAACGAGCCAGAAACGCCATTGCCCGCACCCTCTGCTTTTCAAGCTTGGGAGGCACAATGTCGCCAAATCCGTTAATGATGACTTAGCGTAAAGAAGCGCTCGTCTTCCGCCTTGCCAAGTAATCGTCCCAGTCAAAGCAATCGTCCCCGTCAAAGCAATCGGACCAGTCGTGCGCCTCCCGCCGGCGAAGACCGCAGCGGCATCGCTCCCTGGAACCTAAAGCATCGCGCGCAAGAGTGGGAACCGGTTTTGCGCGAAAAGATGCGTGAAATCATAAGCCTGGGGCATCGAACGTGAGTTCGAATTCTCGTCCGATGCTCTAGCCATCAGAGAGCCCGTTTGAGAATGCGCCCTTAGCCTAGACTCGCTCCTGGCCTACTTTGAATTTTGGCCGAAACGGGAGACTGGCCTTCACCCATCTCAGGATGGGCCAAGAGGATGGCGATTAAAAAGGAAAAGGATAGGGTTAAGCCGCCCCGCTTACTCAGTGGGTGTGGTGATGGCGGTCCTGGTGATTCCGGCGACCGAAATGGACCATGACAAGCGCCACGGCCCAGCCGAAAGCGGCCAGGGTGGCGGGCAGTACAACGAAGGCAAACAGTTGTAGGTTAGTCACGGTCTCAGCCCTCTGAGGACGAACCTCGCTGTCAAATGTAGGCTGAGTCCGGCCAAAAGCCAAGCAAGAGCCCCAATCACCAGAGTTTCGGTCTGGAGCGGGGTAGCCGCAAAGCCATACAGGGCGGTGGCGACAGGGGCGAGAACGCCGACCGTCATTGCCGCCGTCCCGATCGTGTTGAACCATGTTGCCGTGAGCTTGGTCTGCTCGTTATGGATCAGGCTCATTCTCAGTAGCGACCACCGCGCGACCACATGTCTCCGGTCCATCGTTGCGATACAGGCCCTTTGAGGTGATGCCGCTCGATCCCTGGCTGTGGCCGATTCCATACCATGAATTCATGGTGCGGGCGTCATAGCCGCTCCCCGAGCCATGGTGGCCGTCGCCGTAGCGGTCGCGCTTCGCGAACGCAGAGGTTGAGGCGGGTCACGCGCCCATCCCAACCAGGGCTCCAACGACTTTCACATTCTTCCCTGAACGGGCGAGGGGAAGCTTAACAAAACCCAATCTGAAGTCGAGTCGACCGCTCAAGACGCGGCTCATCCGGCATGTGCTTCAGTTCCACAGGCCCCAAGGCACCCGGAACCGTTAAAGCCTGTCGGAGAACGGGAAGAAAATCACCGATATGGAGTGGCTTGTACCTGAACCGGGCTCCAGGCGTGTGGGCCAGGGTGCGTCCGGGCCAGGAGCACGTTCTCAAACGGACCCTGAGAGGATGCGCCCGATCTCCCGGTTCAGGCGGCGATCCCGAGGGCTTGCATATGAGCCGCCGCGCGGGGGGCGATATCATACAAGGCGGCGAACGGACGCCAGGCCGCTCCGTCCACTTCGGACGTATCCGGCCGCAGGGGCGCGTCGCCGCCCGCGCGCAGGACGTAGCGGATATCGTGGTGCCAGTGCTCCGGCTCGTTCCGCTCCGGACGCGCCGGGATGCGGTGGCTGTCGATGTCGATGGGAAGCCGGGTGAGGGAATGCCAGGGATCGAGGGCGATGCCGGTCAGCCCGGTCTCCTCCGCAGCCTCCCGCAGGGCCGAGGCGTCGAGGGTCTCCGGCGGCTCGTAATGGCCCCCCGGCTGGAGCCAGCGGCCGAGGGCTCTGTGCGCGACGAGGAGGACATGGCGGCCCGTCCCGTCGAGGACGAAGGCCGAGGTGGTGACGTGGCCCGGGAAGGTGCTGCGGGAATGGATGTCCTGCCCCTGCGCGATCTGCCGCCGCAGAAGCGCATGGTCCGCGGCGGGGCGTCCGAAGAGCGCCGCATGGCCGTCGAGCAGGGCGAGGACCTGCTGCCGGAACGCCGCCGGATCGAAACGCATCGCGCTGCCCCTTCTGGAGGAATCGGCCGGCTCCACGCGGAGCCGGCCCGTTTCTAAGGCATCGAGCGCACGGGAGCATAGTGTCCCCGACGGAATTCGCCGGCAGCGGCGCGAAGGGACGCCCTCAATGGGCCGGGGCCTCGGGCATTCCGGTCACCAGGGCGGCGGGCTCCTCGCTCAGCCAGCGGTAGAACAGGCCGCCCAGGACGCCGCCGACGAGCGGCGCCAGCCAGAACAGCCAGAGCTGCGCCAGCGCCCAGCCGCCGACAAAGAGGGCGGGCCCCGTGCTGCGCGCCGGGTTCACGGACAGGTTCGTCACGGGAATGCCGACGAGGTTGATGAGGGTGAGGCCGAGGCCGATGGCGATGGGGGCGAAGCCGACCGGCGCCTTGCCGTGGGTCGCCCCCATGATGATGAAGAGGAACATCATCGTCAGGACCACCTCCGTCACGAGGCCCGAGACCAGCGAGTATCCGCCCGGTGAATGCTCCCCGTAGCCGTTCGCGGCGAAGCCCTTGGCGAGGTCGAAGCCCGGCGCGCCGCTCGCGATGACGTAGAGAACGGCGGCGGCCACGATCGCGCCGGTCACCTGCGCGACCACGTAGGGCAGGATGTCCCTGGCGGGGAAGCGCCCGCCCGCGGCAAGTCCGACGGTGACGGCGGGGTTGAGGTGGCAGCCCGAGACGTGGCCGATGGCATAGGCCATGGTCAGCACGGTGAGGCCGAAGGCGAGGGCCACGCCCAGCAGCCCGATTCCCACCTGCGGGAAGCCGGCGGCGATCACGGCGCTGCCGCAGCCGGCGAAGGTGAGCCAGAAGGTGCCGATCCCCTCGGCGACATATTTGCGCAAGTCCATGCGATCCTCCCTCCATGGACCCGCCGAAGCGGCGCCGGTGGCGGAAGGGTTGAGCCTTTCCCGGGTTCCGGCGCGACGTCGATGCGGCGGCGGGCACACGGCTGCGGCAGCGAGGCTCGACCGGAGCCTTTCGGATTCTTCTCCTCGGACGCTGCCTGCCGCCCGGGAGGCGCTCGCGATGCGGCGCGCGTCTGAAGCGCCGCATGCCCTTCAGGATAGGCCGGGAACGCGACTGAAATGCGACGGAGCCTCGGACCGCCCCGCCGGCCTACTCCGCGTCCGAAGACTTGAGCGGCCTCACGTTGCTTTCGGCCTCCATACCTTCCTCTTCGAGGAGGAGCGGATCGTCCTCGGCGGTGTCGAGGCGGGTCTTCTTGCGCAGGGAGACATACTTCTTCTGGATCTTGATGCGGCTCTCGCGCGCGATCTCCAGGGCGCCCTGGATGAGGGAGCGTTCCGCCTTCTCGTTCTGCAGTTCCTCCGTGAGGCGGCGGTTGGCGGCCTCGAGGGTGCTGCGGTCCTGCTCGAAGCGCTTGGTGAGCTGGTCGATCCGCTCGGTGAGGCTCGCCACCTTGTTGTCGGCGCTCTCGATCTGGAAATCCTTGGCCGCGATGGCCTTGTTGAGCATCTCCACCCGCTCCTGCAGCTCGATGCGGGAGCGCTGGAGCTCGTTCACCATGGCGACCTGCCGCTCGACCTCCTGCTGGGTGGCCTCCAGGCGGCGCTCCACCGTGTTCTTCTCGATGGTGATTTCCTTCAGGCTGCGCTCGACGCCGCGCAGGGCCTCGTTCTTGTCCCGCAGCTGGTCGCGGGTATGGGCCAGGATCTTGTCCGTGGCGGCGAGCCGCGAATTGAGGCCTTCGATCTTCATGTCGAGGGCCGACAGGTCCGTCTGGTGCGCCGAGCACTCGGAATCGAGCTGGGTCTCCAGCCGCTGGCGCAGGACCTGCTCGCTCATGAGCTTGGTCTCCAGCTCCGAAGCGCGCTGGCGGGTCGCCTCGAGCTGGGTCTCCAGCTCGGCATAGCGGTTGGTGAGGCTCGACAGGCGGTAGTTCTGCTCCTCGGCCACCTTCTGAAGCCGCTTCACCTCGTGATCGAGCAGGCCGTTGCGCTCACGGACCTCGATCAGCTCGCGCTCGGCGCGGGCGACGGTCTGGTCGGCCTCCTGCGCCTCCAGCCGGAGAGCCTGGTTCTCCTCCGTGATGCTGCGGGCGCGCTCGGTCTCGATGGTCAGCTGGTTCTCGAGGTCGGCGACGACGGCCTCCTTGTCCTTCAGGCCGAGGCGCAGGTCCTCGATGAGGGAATCCTGCTCCCGCAGCCGCGTCTCGGCCTTGCGCAGCTGGGAGACGGTGGCCGAGAGGTCGTCCGTCATGCGCGCCTGGGCATTGGTCAGCTCGGCGAGCTCGCGGCGCAGCTGCGCCGTGGTGTCGGTCTCCTGCCGCAGCACGGCCTCGGTCTCCAGGAGACGGGACTGGAGCTGGGGATAGGCGCGGATCAGCTCGTTCACCGGCTCGTTCAGGAGGGCGAAGTCGTCCTTGAGGCTGCGGATCTCCTCCAGCCGGTCGAGCATGTTGGCGAAGCGGACCCGGATCAGCTCGTTCTTCTGGCCGACGGAATCGAGGGCGCCGTTGGGGCGGACGAGAACCGGCTCCTCCTTCGACGGCGAAGGCGCGCGAGCCGGATCGGCGGCATCGGCGGTGTCTGCCTGCCTCTGGGGCAGGCTCACCTGGCTCACCTGTGGCAGGCTCGCCGCCGCCTCTTCCGACCTCTTGCCGAAACGGTTCTTGAAAGGCATCCACCCGGATGACATCGCCGATCCCTCTGACCCGGAACTCACTCCGGGCCCTTTTACCTCAGAGGCGGCGGCAAAGGAAACAGAATTTCGTTACGATAACTTGTCGCGGGGTCATTCCGCGGCGACGGCGGCGGGGGCGAGCCGCCGGTCGAGGCCCGCCTCCTCCAGCGCCTCCGGCACCGGACCGCCGGTCGCCCAGTCGAGCAGCTCGACCGTATGGACGACGGGGAGGGCCGTGCCCTTCCCGATCTGGGTCATGCACCCGATGTTTCCGGTGGCGATGAGGTCGGGTCGCGTCCGCTCGATATTGGCCACCTTGCGGGCCCGCAGCTGGGCGGCGATCTCGGGCTGGAGGAGGTTGTAGGTCCCGGCGGAGCCGCAGCAGATATGCCCCTCCGGCACGTCCTTGACGACGAAGCCCGCCTTCTTGAGGAGCGCCTTGGGCTCGGTGCGGATCTGCTGGCCGTGCTGCATGGAACAGGCCGAGTGGTAGGCCACCACGAGATCGGTCTCGCGCACGGGATCCATCAGGCCGAGCCCGGAGACGTATTCCGTGATGTCCTTGGCGATGCTTGAGACGCGGGCGGCCTTCTCCGCATAGTCCGGATCGTTCCGGAACATGAAGCCGTAATCCTTGATCGTGGTGCCGCAGCCGGAGGCGGTGACGACGATCGCGTCGAGCCCCTCCCCATCCATCTCGGCGATCCAGGCGTCGATGTTGCGCCTGGCGAAGGCGTGGCCCTCCTCCTCGCGTCCCATGTGGTGGACCAGGGCGCCGCAGCACCCCTCGCCGCGCGGCTGGACCACCTCGATTCCGTGCCGGTTGAGCAGCCTCACCGCCGCCTCGTTGAAGCCCGGCTTGAGGACCGGCTGCGCGCAGCCGGACAGGATGGCCACGCGCCCGCGGCGCGGGCCGCTCGCCTTGAAGGTGCCGGGCCTGTCGAACGGCGAGCGCGCCGGGACGCGGGCGGGAGCAAGCTCGATCATCGCCCTCAGGCGGGAGCCGAGGAGCGGCAGCGACCCGATGAGCCCCCTGAACGGCTTGGCGAGAAGCGCGGCCCCGATCGCCATGCGGAAGCGGTTGGGATAGGGCAGGATCGCCGCGAGGACGGCGCGCAGGAGCCGGTCGTGCCAGGGCCTCGTATAGGTGGCCTCGATATAGGCGCGGGCGTGGTCCACCAGGTGCATGTAGTGAACGCCCGAGGGGCAGGTCGTCATGCAGGACAGGCAGGACAGGCAGCGGTCGATGTGCTTGACCACCTCCGGCGTCGCCGGCTTGCCGCCCTCCAGCATGTCCTTGATGAGGTAGATGCGCCCGCGCGGGGAATCGAGCTCGTCGCCCAGAAGAAGGTAGGTCGGGCAGGTGGCGGTGCAGAAGCCGCAATGCACACACGTCCGGAGGATCTTCTCCGAACTCGCCATCGCGGGGTCCTTCAGCTGGTCGGGGGTGAAATTGGTCTGCATGGCTTCGCCTCAGCTCCCCGCCTGCCACCGGTCGATGGCCTCGAAGGGATGGATCAGCATGATGATGTTGAGGGCGAGATTGTCGCGGATCCAGTAGCCCACGACCGCCTCCATGAGGAGGGCGGCCGTCACGGTCAGCCAGACGGGCCAGATCCGCGCCAGCCAGAACCCGACGATCATCATGAGGATGTCGGAAAGGGAATTGATAACGCTGTCGCCGTAGTAGTCCAACGCGATATTCGTCGCACGGTAGCGGTCGATGACCGTGTCGGTGTTCTCGAGGATCTCCCAGGCGCATTCGGCGCCGAGCGCCAGGAGGAACGCGACGCCGAGCGGCAGCGGCCGCCCGCGGACGACCCCGATCAGCCACGCGCCCATGTAGAACAGGAAGCCGTGGATGACATGCGAGAAGGAGTACCAGTCCGTGAGGTGCTGCGAGTTGCCGGAATCCCTCACGGTCCCGTGCCAGAGCTCGACCGCGCCGCAGGTGCAGATGGGCGTGCGCCCCATGGCCAGGAGAACGGCCGCCGTCGTCGCGACCATGGCGACGGCCAGCGCCGCGCAGATCGCCGCGCGGCCCCGGCCGGACCCCGCCCGGGAGGCCGCGAGGGCCGTGCCGCGCTTCATGTCAGATCCCCGCATACATGCGGCCGGGGTTGAGGATGCCGGCCGGATCGAAGGAGGCCTTGATGCCCCGCGTCAGGGCCATCACGGCCTCCGGCTGCGGCTCGAACACGTCGAGCCGCGACCGGTCGGCGTCCGGCGCGCGCACCAGCATCGCGTGGCCGCCGAGCTCCCGCGTCGCCGCGCGGATCGCTCCCGCGCCCAGGTCCCCCTCGGCGGGCGTCGCGATCCAGACGAGGCCGCCGCCCCAGTCGTAGAACCATTGCGCCTCGACCGCCGCCGCGACCCGGGCGACGAGGGAAGGCCCCCTGGTCGGCGCGGTGGAGACGCGCCAGACCGCCCGGTCGGCGCGTTCCTGAAGCACCGTCGCGTCGCGCACGGACTGCCAGACCGCCTCCGCTCCGCGCCCCTCCAGGATGTCGGCGGCGCCGAAGCGCTTGAGCAGGCGGCGCAGCTCGTTGAGGCGGTAATCCACGGAAACGGAGAAGCCTTCGAGCCGGATGAGGGTCCGCGCCCCCTGCCGGTCGGGAGCCGGCAGGTGCGCCGCGCCGGTCACGTCGAAGGGCGAGCCGAGGGCCGCCGAAAGGGCCGCGACGGCGCTCCCGTCGTCGAGCCCGCGGATGAGCAGGGTCGACATGCGCTCCGGCCGGGGAAGGACCTTGAAGGTCACCTCGGTCAGGAAGCCGAGGGTGCCCCAGGAACCCGCCATGAGCTTGACGAGGTCGAGGCCGGTCACGTTCTTCATCACCCGTCCGCCGGACTTGATCACCTCGCCGCGCCCGTTGACGAAGCGCACCCCGATGAGGCTGTCGCGGGCGGCGCCCGCCATGATGCGCCGCGGGCCGGAGATGTTCATGGCGGCGACCGACCCGATCGTCGGCTCGCCCTGGCTCCCGAGCAGCGGGCGGTAGTCCATGGGCTCGAAGGGCAGCTGCTGGCCCTGCCCGGCCAGGGTGTCCACCACCTCGGAAAGCGGCGTGCCGCTGCGGGCCGAGATCACCAGCTCCGCCGGCTCGTAGAGCGTGATGCCGGTCAGGGCCGCGGCGCTCAGGGTGGCGTCCGTCTGGCTCGGCCGCCCCATGGACGCCTTGGTGCCGTTGCCGCACAGGTTGAGCAGCGTGCCCCGGCCTTTCGCCTGCGCGACGATGGATGCCGCGTCCTGCTCGTCGCGGGGGATGAGACTGCTCACGCGGCGACCCTTCCTTCCAGCGGGAAGACCTTGGCGGGGTTGAGGAGCCAGCCCGGATCGAAGACGCCGCGCACCCGCATCTGCTGCTCCAGGTCGGCGGCGTTGAACTGGCAGGTCATCAGGTCCCGCTTCTCGATGCCGACGCCGTGCTCCCCCGTGAGGCAGCCGCCCACCTCGACGCACAGCCTGAGGATGTCCTCGCCCGCGGCCTCGGCCTTCTCCATCTCGCCCGGCTTCGCCGTGTCGAACATGACGAGGGGATGCAGGTTGCCGTCGCCCGCGTGGAACACGTTGGCGACGCCGAGCCCGTAGGACTTGGCGATCTCGTCGATGCGCTTGAGCACGTGAGGGAGCTGGCCGGTCGGGATCGTGCCGTCCATGCAGATGTAGTCGGCGACGCGTCCCGTGGCGCCGAAGGCGGACTTGCGCCCCTTCCAGATCGCGGCGCTCTCCGCCTCGGACTGCGAGACCTTCACGGTCTTCGGCCGGAACGGCTCGGCGATGGCGACGATGCGGCGGAGCATGTCGTCGATCTCCGCGTCCGATCCCTCCACCTCGACGATCAGCATCGCCTCCACGTCGAGGGGATAGCCCGCATGGGCGAAGGCCTCGCAGATCCGGATCGCGGGGCGGTCCATGTATTCGAGGGCGACGGGAATGATGCCGGCGGCGATGATCGCGGCCACGCAGGCCCCCGCATCCTCCACCCGCTCGAAGCCGAGGAGCGCGGGGCGCGCGCCTTCCGCCGCCCGCAGGATCCGCACCGTCGCCTCCGTGACGATGCCCAGCTGCCCCTCGGAGCCGCAGACGAGGCCGAGGAGATCGTAACCGGGACTGTCGAGATGCCTGCCGCCGAGCTCGACCACCGTGCCGTCGAGGAGCACCATCGTGACCCCCAGGAGGTTGTTGGTGGTCACGCCGTATTTCAGGCAATGGGCGCCGCCCGAATTCATGGCGATGTTGCCCGCGATGGTGCAGGCGAGCTGGCTCGACGGGTCGGGCGCGTAGAAGAAGCCCTCGTGCGCCACCGCCTGGCTGATGGCGAGGTTGGTGATGCCGGACTGGACCCGGGCGACCCGGTTCTCGAAGTCGACCTCGAGGACCCGGTTCATCTTGGCCACGCCGAGGACGATGGCGTCGGGCTGCGGGATCGCCCCGCCCGAGAGGGAGGTGCCCGCGCCCCGGGGCACCACCTTCACCCCCTGGTCGCGGCAGAACCGGAGAACGGCCGCGACCTCCTCCGTCGAGGAGGGCAGAACCACGGCCAGCGGCAGCTGCCGGTAGGCAGTGAGTCCGTCCGTCTCGAAGGCGCGGCGCTCGTCCTCGGTGACGATCAGGGCCTCCGGCGCGACCAGGCGGCCGAGGCCGGCGAGAATCTCGTTCCGCCGCGAGAGAACGGCTTCGTCCGGAGTGGGGAATGCGATCGACATGGCGACCCTTCCTGGCGTTTCTGGGCTTTGCGGGGCTTGCGTCCGGCGCATGCGCCGCCGTCCGCGAATGGTAGCTGCCCTTCGCGGATTTTTCCAATAATGTGGAATCTCTCTAAAAGGCCCTGCCCTGCACGCAAAGGAGTTTTTGATGCGCCTCCATGCCCTCCTGACCGCCGCCCTCCTCGCCGGGATCGCCGCCGCCCCCGCCAAGGCCCAGGACGCCGCTGCGGGCGAGAAGGTCTTTGCGCCCTGCAAGGCGTGTCACCAGATCGGCGAGAACGCGAAGAACGCCGTCGGGCCGGCGCTCAACGGCCTCATCGGCCGCAAGGCCGGATCGGTGGAGGGCTACAACTACTCGCCCGCCAACAAGAACTCGGGCCTGACCTGGGACGAGGCGACGTTCGCCGAGTACATCAAGGATCCGAAGGCGAAGGTGCCCGGCACCAAGATGGTCTATGCCGGCCTCAAGGACGAGCAGAAGATCAAGGACCTCATCGCCTACCTCAAGCAGTTCGACGCCGCAGGCAAGAAGAGCGCCCCATGAGCGGCCCTCTCATGAGCGCCAACCCCGCGCCCGGTCCCGCAGGCCGGAAGAAGCCCCGCGTCGGCCTCTTCGTGACGTGCCTCGTCGACCTCATGCGGCCCTCCGTGGGCTTCGCGGCGGTGAAGCTCCTGGAGGATGCGGGCTGCATCGTGGAGGTGCCGGTCCAGACCTGCTGCGGGCAGCCGGCCTTCAATTCCGGCGACCGCGGCACGGCGCGGGACCTGGCGGAGCAGGTCATCGCGGCCTTCCGCGGCTACGACTACGTGGTGGCCCCCTCCGGCTCCTGCGCCGGAACGCTCAAGGTCCACTATCCCGAGATCTTCGCCGACGACCCGAACTGGCTGCCGAAGGCTCACGAGCTGGCCGCGCGCACGCACGAGCTCACGAGCTTCCTCGTGGACGTGATGGGCGTCACCGCGGTCTCGGCCCGCTTCGACGGAGCCGTGACCTATCACGATTCCTGCTCGGGCCTGCGCGAACTGAAGGTGCGCAACCAGCCGCGCAAGCTGCTGGCGAGCGTCGAGGGCCTGACCCTCGTCGAGATGACGGACAGCGACGTGTGCTGCGGCTTCGGCGGCACCTTCGCGGTCAAGTACAGCGACATCTCCGGCGCCATCGTGGACGCCAAGGCGCGGAACGTGGAGGCGACCGGCGCGCCGACTCTCCTCGCCGGGGATCTCGGCTGCCTGATGAACATGGCGGGCAAGCTGACCCGCGACGGGAAGCCCATCGCCGTCCGCCACGTGGCGGAGGTGCTCGCCGGAATGACCGACGAGCCGCCGATCGGCGAGGCGGGGAAAGGCTGACGCCGTGAGCGCGCCCGGCACGGTCCTCGCGCGCCTGTTCGCCATGGACGAGCGCACCTGGGAACGCCATGCGAATCCCTGGAGCGTCTGGACGCGGGTCGCCTCCTTTCCCCTGCTCCTCCTGGCGGTCTGGAGCCATGCCTGGATCGGGCTGTGGTCGATCGTGGCGGTCGCTCTGGTCGCGCTCTGGCTGTGGCTCAACCCGCGCCTCTTCCCGCCGCCCGCCCGGACGGACGGCTGGAGCGCCATGGCGACCTTCGGCGAGCGCGTGTGGCTCAACCGCGGGAACGTGCCGATCCCGGCCGATCATGCCCGCGTGGCGAGCATCCTCTCCGCCGTCGCGGCGCTCGGCATCTTTCCCGCCTTCGCGGGCGCGTTCCTCAACGACCTGACCATGACGGCCTTCGGCTCCGCCGTCGTCATGCTCGGGAAGCTCTGGTTCTGCGACCGGATGGTCTGGCTCTACCGGGACATGGAGGACCGGCACCCTCCCTATGCCACCTGGCGGCGCCCGCGCAGCCGTTAGGCCGCCTAGCCTCGATCCGCCGATACCGGACCCACAACGGTCGGCGTCCTTGCGTCCAAGGCGCCGGACCGGGTTCCGGCGAGCTTGACAATTGCAACTTTGTTCTCTATTTGTTCCGATATGAAACCGTTCGGATCGCAACCGCCGCTCCGTCTCCGGATCGGCCCTCCCGGGCCGGAGGCGCATCGCTCCCACCCCAAGCAGCCACATCCGCCCAGCACCGTGGCCGCGGCGAAGCATCTGATCGAGACCACCTGCCTGCCGCTGGCCAGCATCGCCTTCAGGGTACGGATCGACAAGAGCACCGTCTCGCGCTGGGCGGCCAAGTACGGCTGGCGGCGCCCGCCGGGCGCCTGGCCCAGCGGCCGGAAGATTTCCGACCGTCCTGCGCCGGTCCCGATCGGACGCGTCCTGGCCCAGCGCCTGCGCATCCAGGCGGAGCGCCTCGTGCAGGCCGTCGAATCCTCTCCCCAAGTCGATCCCGGGGCCCTGGCCGAGGCGCTGCGCCTCCTCGCCATGGCGCGGGAGGAACAGCGGGCCCGACGCGGCAAGCCGCCGCCGGCTCCGTCCCGCTCCGCTCCGGCGGAGACATCGCGACGCCGAACGTGGGACCGCAAGGCGGCGGCGGAGCGCGGCTGGAGCAAGCGCTACGCGCGGGAGGCGAAGCCCCGGAACGACCCCTCGGACCCGGAGGATCCATGACATCGGGCGCCGCATTTCGCAGCCGCGACGGGCTTCCCGATGCTGGCCATTCGCGTCCGCGCCTGTAGAGTGTCCCCGTCATGGACGGGGACACTGGAATGAAGCGGGAGAAGAGCGAGTTTCCGGAGCCGCAGGACGCGCAGGCGCGGCGGAAGATCAGGCCCGTGATCTGCTATCCGACCGACAGCCTGGAGCCGCCCGATCTCGAATCCTATCGCGCGGCCCGCGCGGGCTGGCGGAAGGTGGACGAGGTGATCGTGCCGCCGCGGGATGCGCGGTGCTTCCATGTTCCGGCAGGGTCGTTCTTCCGCATCGTCTCCGTCGAAGGTCCGCAGGTCGGAGACCTCAACCTCTGGGCCGCGGACGACATCGACGAGCGCTTCTTCTCCGGCAAGACGCGCGCCCTGCACGGCACGCATCTCTCTACCGGAGACCGCCTCTGGTCGTCCCTGCCCTACCTCCGGCCGATGGCGACCATCACGCAGGACACGCTCGACTGGTACGGCTTCGACGAATGGGGCGGCTCCGTTCACGACGTGATCGGCACGCGCTGCGATCCCTACACGCACCGGCTCCTGTCGGGGCACGATTATCACTACTGCTGCCACTCGAACCTGACGCGGGCCCTCGCCCATCGCCTCGGCCGGCCCCTCGCCGCCGTCGAGCCGGCCGTGCACGACGTGCTCAACGTGTTCATGTGCACGGGCTTCACGCGGGATACGGGGCAGTACTTCATGAAGGCGAGCCCGGTGCGGCCCGGAGACTTCCTCGAGTTCTTCGCGGAGATCGACCTGCTCGGCGGCCTCTCCGCCTGCCCGGGCGGCGACTGCAGCACGGAGCATTCCAGCGACCTCGCGACCTGTCATCCGCTGCTCGTCGAGATCTTCCGGCCGCAGGCCCCGCCGAAGGGATGGCGCTCCCCTCCCCGCAACGCCTATGCCGGCGGCCATGGGGAGGCACCGCCCGCGACCGCCGCGGCGGATCCGTCTTCATAGGCCGTCCCGGCCGGCACCGACATCGGCAGGACTCGCCGCCTCCGCCTTCTCGACGGGACCGCCTGTCGGCGGCTGCCGGCATTCCATGTGGCATCACGTGTGGATGAACGACCGGGGGCCTTTGACATGCAGCAACTAGGTTGATATCAACTCAATATCCGGAGAGTCGTTCAACGACGGCGCGGATGCGCCGCAACACCGTGTGTCGGGAAGGAGAAAGCCGTGTCTTACGTGGATGGGTTCGTGATCGCCGTGCCTGCGGCCAACAAGGAGATCTACCGGGCGTTCGCCGCCAAGGCGGCGCCGCTGTTCAAGGAGTTCGGCGCGACCCGCGTGGTCGAGTGCTGGGGCGACGACGTTCCGGAGGGCACGGTCACCGACTTCCGCGGCGCGGTGAAGGCCAAGGACGACGAGATCGTCGTGTTCAGCTGGGTCGAATATCCCTCGAAGGAGGTTCGCGACGCCGCGAACGCGAGGATCATGAGCGACCCGCGCATGAAGGAGATGGGCGCCGGAATGCCGTTCGACGGCCAGCGCATGATCTTCGGCGGCTTCGCGCCGATCCTCGACGTCTGAGGGAGAGGGACCATGACGAACCGACACGGCGACTTCGTCTGGTACGAACTCCAGACGGCGGATCCCGACGCGGCCGCGCGTTTCTACGGCGCGGTCATCGGCTGGCAGACCCGCGCGGCCGAAAGCCCCCACGGGGACTATCGCATCTTCGGGACGGGCGGCGCCGATGTCGGCGGGCTCACCTCGATCGGCGCGCAATGTCCCGGCATGCGTCCCGGCTGGCTGGCCTATGTGGGCGTCCGCGACGTGGACGGAACCGCGGCAGAGATCGTCCGCGCCGGCGGCGCCCAGCACGTGCCGCCGACCGACATCCCGGGCGTCGGCCGCTTCGCGATGGTCTCCGACCCGCAGGGAATTCCGTTCTACGTGATGCATGGAACGGTGGAGGGCACGAGCCTGGCCTTCGCGCAGGACAGGTTCGGACATTGCCACTGGAACGAACTCGCCACCACCGACCGGGCGGCGGCGCTCTCGTTCTATTCCGGCCTGTTCGGCTGGGAAGGGGGCGATGCGATGCCGATGGGCGAGATGGGCGAGTACCGCTTCCTCGTTCACGGGGGCGTCCCCATCGGCGCGGTGATGGACAGGATCCCGGACGGTCCGCCGCCGTCCTGGACCTTCTATTTCGGCGTCGCCGACATCGACGGGGCCGCGCAGGCCGTCGCCGGGAACGGCGGAACGGTCTGCCACGGACCGGCCGAGGTGCCGGGGGGCGTGTTCATCGTCGTCGCCGCCGACCCTCAGGGCGCCCTGTTCGGCCTCGTCGGCCCGCGCCGGCCATCGTGAAGCGGGCCCGCCGGGCCGGTCGCGGAGCGGCCCGGCGGGACGGCCCTGCGGCCCCTGCTCCCTCGCGCTTCGCGCGGTTTCGGGCTAAACAGGTCGCATGACCGTTCACGCCACGTCTCCCCAGTTCAAGCAGAACGCCGCCCGCGCCCTGGCCGATGCGCAGTTGCAGAAGGCCCTGGGCAACGTGAAGCAGGGCTTCATCGACAAGCGCCGGAAGGCGGCGGAGGCGCTGCCGGAATTCGAGGCCCTGCGCGACGCCGCCCGGGACATCAAGAACCACACCCTCAAGCACCTCGACCTCTACCTGGAGGCCTACGAGGAGAAGGTGAAGGCCTCCGGCGGGCACGTCCATTTCGCCCGCGACGCGGAGGAGGCCCGCAACATCGTCCTGTCCATCTGCCGCGAGGCCGGGGCGCGGACGGTCACCAAGGGCAAGTCGATGATCTCCGAGGAGATCGGCATCAACGCCCATCTCGAAGCCCACGGCGTCCAGCCGGTGGAGACCGATCTCGGCGAGTACATCATCCAGCTCCGGAACGAGATGCCGAGCCACATCATCGCGCCGGCCGTTCACCTCAACGCGACCCAGGTGGAGCAGGATTTCCGGCGCGCGCACAGGAACCTCGACCCGAAGCGCGACCTCTCCGAGCCGGTGCAGCTGCTCACCGAGGCGCGCGCCGTGCTGCGGGAGCGCTTCCTCGCGGCGGATGTGGGCATCACCGGCGCCAACTTCCTCGTTGCCGAGACGGGCACGTCGGTGATCGTCACCAACGAGGGCAACGGCGACCTGACGCAGATCCTCCCGAAGACGCACATCGTGCTCGCCTCCATCGAGAAGCTCGTGCCGACCCTGGAGGACGTCAGCCAGATCCTGCGCGTTCTCGCGCGCTCGGCGACGGGACAGGAGATGTCCGTCTACACCACCTTCTCGACCGGCCCGCGCCAGATCGCCGATGCGGACGGTCCGCAGAACTATCACGTAATCATCCTCGACAACGGCCGCTCCTCCATGCTCGGCACCGATTTCGAGGACATGTTACGTTGCGTAAGGTGCGGTGCGTGCATGAACCACTGCCCCGTCTACCATGCGGTGGGCGGACATGCTTACGGCTGGGTCTATCCGGGTCCCATGGGCGCGGTGCTCACCCCGGCCCTGATCGGGGTCGACAAGGCGGGACACCTGCCCAACGCCTCCACCTTCTGCGGACGCTGCGAGAGCGTCTGCCCCGTGCGCATTCCCCTGCCGAAGCTCATGCGCCACTGGCGCGAGCGGGAGTTCGAGCGGCATCTGACGCCGGCCACGTTCCGCTCCGGCCTCGCGTTCTGGGGCTTCTTCGCCCGCCGCCCGGCCCTTTACCGGTTCGCGACCCGAGCCGCGATGGCGGCGCTCGGCGTTGCCGGGCGGCGGAAGGGCCGCTTCGCCTGGCTTCCCTTCGCCCGCGGCTGGACGAAGTACCGCGACTTCCCGACGCCGCAGGGTGGGACGTTCCAGGCTCGCTGGCGGCGCGAGCGCGGAGGGAGAAGCGCATGAGTTCCCGCGACGAGATCCTCGCCAACATCCGCCGCTCCCTCGGCGTGACCGGCGACGAGACCATCCGCCGCCAGATCGTCACGGACCGGCTCGAGCGGGCCCCGAAAGGGCTGATCCCTGCCCGCGGGCAGGTCGCGGGGGAGGAACGCCTCGCCCTGTTCCGGCGCCAGGCGGAAGCGGCGCTCGCCACCGTCACGGAGGTTTCCTCCGCCGCGGAGGTGCCGCAGGCGATCGCCGACTTTCTGCGGTCCCACAACCTCCCCGCGACCCTGCGCATGGGCGGCGACCCGCGCCTCAGGGCGATGCCGTGGAGCGAGACCTCCCTCGACATCTCCCATGGCCCGAGCGAGGGCGGCGACCTCAACGCCGTGAGCCATGCCTTCGGAGCGGTCGCCGAGACGGGCACGCTCGTCCTGGTCTCCGGCCCTGAGAATCCCTCCACCCTCAACTTCCTGCCCGACAACCACATCGTCGTGGTCTCCGCGAAGGACGTCGCGGGCGATTACGAGACCATGTGGAACAAGGTGCGCTTCGCCTTCGGCAAGGGCGGGATGCCGCGCACGGTGAACTGGATCACCGGCCCCTCCCGCTCCGGCGACATCGAGCAGACCCTGCTCCTCGGCGCCCACGGGCCGCGCCGGCTGCACGTGGTGCTGGTGAGGGACTGAACGGGAAGCGCTTCGCATGTCCTCCAACCTCCTCGCCCGCACGATCCGCTGGTCGGCCTGGGAGGGCGGCGAGGCAGGCCTGGAGCATGTGGAGATCAGCCCCGTCGAGGGCGGCATCGAGCTTTCCGGCGTCGCGATCGGCCGAAAGGAAAGCCGTCGCTTCGCCCTCGCCTATCGGGTCCGGGTCGACCAGACCTGGCGCACGCGCGATGCCCGGCTGCGGACGGCGGCGGGACGGGTCCTGCACCTGGAAAGCAATGGCCAGGGCCTCTGGCATGCGAACGGGGTCGAGCGTCCCGACCTCCAGGGCTGCCTCGACATCGACATCGCGGCGTCCCCCGTCACGAACGCCCTGCCGATCCGCCGCCTCGGGCTCAAGGCCGGAGAAGGCATCGACATCCGTCTCTGCTACATTTCCGTGCCCGACCTCGAGGTCACTCCGCGCGAGCAGCGCTACACCGCCCTCGAACCCGGCCGGCTCTACCGCTTCGAAAGCCTGGAGAGCGGCTTCACGGCCGAGCTGCCCGTCGACGCGGACGGCTTCGTGCTCGACTATCCCGGCCTGTTCCGCCGCCTCCCGTGACCGCCCCGACCGTGACAACCGGGCGCAGCCGAAAGGCTTTGCCCTGCGGCCTCCGTTTGGGCTAAGTCTCTGATAAAGAACTAGTTTTTAACTCTTCTAAACTGGATCGTCATGATCGTCTGCTCCTGCAACGTCCTGTCCGACGGCGATGTGAAGGCGTGCCTCACGCCGGGACCGGGCTGCCCCCGCACGCCTGCCCAGGTCTACCGCTGTCTCGGGTGCAGTCCGAATTGCGGACGCTGCGTGCGGACGATCCGGGCGATCATGGACAAGGCGCTCGCGGATGCGGGAGCGGAGCCTGCAGCCGCCTGCCAGCGGGGCTGCTGCCCCACGATTCCCGCCGAGGCGGCAGCGAAGCCCGCGGCCTGACGCCGGAAGATCCTTTTCCCCGTCCGGGTTTCCTCTAAATAGGGAGGGCGGCGCTCCGGCGCCCGTTCGAGACGAGGGTGAGGATGAAGGGCGATCAGAAGGTTATCGAATATCTCAACCGCGGCCTGCGCAGCGAGCTGACGGCGGTCAACCAGTACTGGCTGCATTACCGGGTCCTCGACGACTGGGGCTACAAGGACCTCGCCAAGGCGTGGCGCGAGGAATCCATCGAGGAGATGCACCACGCCGACCGCTTCATCGAGCGCATCATCTTCCTCGACGGCTTCGCCAACCTCCAGGTTCTCGATCCCCTGCGGATCGGCCAGAACGTCCGCGAGATTCTCGAGTGCGATCTTGCGGCGGAGTACGACGCGCGAGAGCTCTACGGCGAGGCCGCAGCCTATTGCGAGAGCGTCGGCGACCGGGTGTCCAAGAACCTGTTCGAGGAGCTGATGAAGGACGAGGAAGGCCACATCGACTTCCTCGAGACGCAGATCAACCTCATCGATCAGATCGGCCTCGAACTCTACGCCCAGAAGCACATCGGCGGCGTGAAGGACGGCGAACGCTAGATCGCGCCCCGGTCGCCGGACGCGGCGAAGCGATCCGCCGTTCCGACTGCGAAAAGTCCCGGGAAGCCGGCTTCGCTTTTCCAGGGAGCGCTCCGGCCGCCTATTCCGGCTGCGCGTGCTCGGAGAGGGCCTTGAGCAGCTCGAGGCATTTTTCGGCGACGATGGCGGGCACCCTGCCGTCGCCGTCGTAGTGGCGCGTGAGCACGGCGCTCGCCTGCTCGTACAGGTCGTTCAGGTTGCCGGAGATTCCGGGACGCGCGGTCGGGAACTCCGCGCGGTAGCGTCGCCGCCGCACCCGGTTGGCGGCGGCCTCGCGCTGGAAGAGGGACAGGATCTCCTCCTGCTTCGCGCTCTTCCTGAGATCTGCAAGAGAAATGATGTCCGCCATCCCGGCCTCCGCCACCGACCGCCCGAATTCTAGCGCCCTGCGGGGAAAGCGGTGGGGTATTCCGGGTTAATGTGGCGCTAAGGTTGCACGCCTTCGGACATTTTCCGCACGAGGCCGGCGGCGGAACCGGTTGGGCCGGAGAGGCGGATGCTCCCTTCGCCAGCCTGCGGCGGAACGGGCGCCCGCCCGCGAGGGATCGGCGTTATGGGGCCTCGACGAGGGCCCGGCCGCTCCTCGCCACCACGCGCCCGTTCTTGACGACCATCCGACGCGGGGCACGGCTGACGACCGCCTCGGCAAGGGTCTCCCCTTCCACGAGGACGAAATCCGCCCGGTCTCCGGCAGCAATGCCGTAGCCGTCGAGCCCCATCAGGCGGGCGCCGCCGTAGGTGCAGACATCGAGCGCCATCTCGACCTCGTCGTCGCGGCGGAAGTTGTTGCGCAGGCCCACCAGCATCGCGCGCTCCAGCATGTCCGCATTGCCGTAGGGTCCCCACGTGTCGCGCACCCCGTCGGAACCGGCGGCCACCACGACGCCCGCCTCCACGAGCCGCTTCACGGGCGGCACCGGTCGCGAGGCGGGAGCCGTGGTGAGGATGTGCACCCTCGCCTCGGCGAGAGCGTCGATCAGGCTCGCCACGTAGTCCCGGTCGGCCATGCCGAGGCAGAAGGCGTGGCTGATGGTGACTTCTCCCTGCATGCCGAGGGCCCGCGTGCGCTCGACGATCAGCTCCATGGAGAAGGCGCCCAGCTCGGCCGGCTCGTGGAGATGGATGTCCACCGGCACGCCGAAGCGCTCGGCAAGGCCGAAGATCACGTCGAGGTGCCCCTTGGGGTCGCGGTCGATCGCGGAGGGATCGAGCCCGCCGACCACATGCGCGCCGAGCCTCAGGGCCTCCTCCATGAGCTCCGCCGTGCCGGGCCTGATCAGCATGCCGCTCTGCGGGAAGGCCACGATCTCGATGTCGACGATGTCGCGGTAGGCCTCGCAGGTGCGCAGCACCCCCTCGATGCCCGAGAGGCCGACCTCCGTGTCCACGTCCACATGGGACCGGATCGCCGTCGAGCCCTGGGCCACGGACAGGACCGCCTGCCGCGCGGACTGGCGCGCCGGATCGATCCCGAGGCGCTTCTTCTCCGCGCGCTCGTTTTCGATCTTGTCGATGAGCCTCGGCCCCACCTCGTTCCGATACCACCCCATGCCGAGCAGGGTCTTGTCGAGATGGGTATGGGCCTCGACGAGGCCCGGAATGAGGATCGCGTCGCCGCCGTCGATCGTCTCCATGCCGGGCGGCGCGTCCTCGCCGTAGGCGGCGATCCGCCCTCCCCGCACGGTCACGCTCGTGGCCGCCTTGCCCATGGGGCGGATTCCCGTGATGTGCAGATCGCCGCTCATGCCTTGTCCCTTTTCGTCCTCGCCAACGCATCGGCGCCACGCCCCTTCATGAGGAGAGCCCGGCGCCTTGAAAGAATCGCTTCCTGAACCGAAGTTATTGTATACAATGATGGATGCAAAGACTTTTATGGATTGGCCCTTGGTGCGAGATCGAAATGGATACTAAATGGTGGCGAGCCCACCTTGTCCCCTCGGTTCCGTCGAGCATGCCCAACCGTTCCTCGAAGACAGCCGGATCGCGGAGCGAATCCGTCTATTCCGGCCTGCGCCGCGCCATCATCGAGCAGGCCCTCATGCCGGGGGACAAGCTGACGGAGGACGTGATCGGGGAACGGTTCGGGGTCAGCCGCACCATCGTCCGCGCGGCCCTGGCCAAGCTGAACGCGGAGGGCCTCGTCGATCTCCAGCCCAACAAGGGCGCGACCATCGCCCAGCCGAGCCTGTCGGAAGCGCACGACATCTTCGAGGCGCGGATGTGCCTGGAGCGGCAGGTGCTGGCGCGGCTGGCCGAGCGCATCACCGACCGGGACATCGCGATGCTGGAGCAGCACGTCGCCCTGGAGGCGAAGGCCAATGCCCACGACGGAGCGGCTGCGATCCGTCTCGCAGGCGAGTTCCACATCCTCCTGGCCGAGCTCTCGGGCAACGGGGTGCTCGCCCGCTACGTGGATGAGGTGGTGTCCCGCTGCTCCCTGATCCTGGCCCTCTACAGCCGGCCCCATTCCTCCGACTGCTCGATCAACGAGCACCAGCAGATCATCGAGGCTCTGCGCGCCCGCGACGCGGCCCGGGCCATGAAGGCGATGGACCATCATCTGCAGGCGGTAACGGAGCGGGCCCTGCTCTCCACGACCTCCGACAGGCACCGGGACATCCGCTCGATCCTCGACCGTTACGCGGGCTGACGCTCCGGACGAAGCTTTTCCCTTCCCGCCTCTCCCGTCCTGAGCCCCAAGCCGCCTGCCGCCCGTGACCTGCCGGCGGGACGATTTCCTGCGCCCTTCGCACCCGTCCCGGCAGTTCTCGGATCAGGCGGAATTGACGCCTCCCAGATTGTATGCAACTTTTCTATCTATTGGATACAATAAATCCCGCCAGAGGGTTCAACGGAGGCTAACAATGAATCGACGGCTCATATTCGGTCTCTCCGTCGCGATGGGGGCGCTCATGGGCTTCGCCGCAGAGGCGAAGACCCTGCGGTGGTCCTCCCCGACGGACATCACCACGCTCGACCCGTATGCCCATACGGAAAGCTTCACCACGAGCATGCTGCACCACGTGTTCGACCCGCTGGTGCGCCGCGGCCGCAACCTCGAGCTCGAGCCCGCCCTCGCGGTGAGCTGGAAGACGGTGAAGCCCGACACCTGGCGCTTCGAGCTGCGCCGCGACGTGAAGTTCCACAACGGCAACCCCTTCACCGCCGACGATGTGGTCGCCTCCATCAACCGGCTCCTCGATCCCGGCGCGCGGGCGCGCGGCAACATCGCCACGGTCACCGGCGCGCAGAAGGTCGACGACTACACGGTCGACATCGTCACCAAGGGTCCGTACCCGCTCCTCCTCAACGACCTCGCCGGCGTCTACATCATGGACAAGGAGTGGATGGAGGCGAACGACGCCCTGAAGCCCGGCAACATCGCGACCGGGGTCACCACCGCCGCCTCGACCCAGGCCAACGGCACCGGCCCGTTCAAGGTGGAATCCTACAAGCCGGACGCCGGCACGGTCTTCGTGGTCAATCCCAACTGGTGGGACAAGCCCAGGCACAACCTCGACCGCATCGAGTTCAAGCCGATCAAGTCCGACGCTACCCGGGTGGCCGCGCTCCTCTCCGGAGAGCTCGACCTGATCGCGCCCGCTCCGCTTCAGGACCTGCAGCGTATCGGCAGCTCGTCGGGCTTCAAGGTGATCGAGGAGCCGTCCCTGCGGCTCATCATGCTCTCCCTGAACTTCCGGCCGGAGCTCAAGGCGATGCCGGGGCAGAAGAACCCCATCCTCGACCTCAAGGTCCGTCAGGCCATGTGGCACGCGATCGACTTCGAGGCGATCAAGAAGCGCGTCATGCGCGACAAGTCCCGCAACACCGGCACGCTCGTGGCGCCACCGGTCCCCGGCTATTCCAAGGACAACGACGGGCCCTTCGGCTACGACCCCGAGAAGGCGAAGAAGCTCCTGGCCGAGGCGGGCTACCCCAGCGGCTTCAAGACCAAGCTCAACTGCCCCAACGACCGCTACATCAACGACGAGCAGATCTGCGTCGCCATCGCCTCCATGTGGACGAAGGTCGGCATTCAGACGGAACTGCAGACGGAATCCCGCGCCACCTACTTCCCCCGGCAGGACCGCGGCGAGTTCGACGTCTCGATGGTCGGCTGGGCGACCCTTCCGCCCATGGACGGCTTCAGCGTCCTCGCCTCGCTGCTGACGGAGCAGAAGGAGGGCTACGGCGGCTCCAACGCGAGCACCTACAGCAATCCGCAGATCGAGGAGCTGACGCGCAAGGCCGCGGTGGAGCTCGACGAGGAGAAGCGCCGCGCCATGCTGGTGGAGGCCCTGAAGATCGCCCGCGACACGGTGGCATACATCCCGATCCACCAGCAGCCGGTAGCCTGGGCCGTGCGGGACGGCGTCGAAGTGCCTCAGTTCCCGGACGAGTACGTGCGCCTCTGGTTCGCTACCGTGAAGTAGGCCGCCCTTAGACGATTGCGCGGCCCGCCCCCGAAGGAGCGGGCCGCAGGAGGCAGTCATGTTCAAAGTTCTCCTGACCCGTCTCGGGCAAGCGGCGCTCGTCATGCTCGTCGTCTCGGCGGTGTCCTTCGTGATGTTCCGCTATGTGGGCGATCCGGTCGCCAGCATGTCGCGCGAGAATGCGAGCGCCGAGGAGAAGGCGGAGCTGCGCCGCGCTCTCGGCCTCGACCAGCCGGTCGTCGTGCAGTACGGCCGCTTCCTGCAGCGCACCCTCTCGGGCGACCTGGGCATCAGCTACCGCAACCAGCGCCCCGTGACGCAGCTGATCGCCGAGCGCCTGCCCGCGACCCTGGAGCTGGTCCTCGTCGCGACGATCCTCTCTCTCTCGCTCGGAATTCCGCTCGGCGTCCTCTGCGCCCTCAAGCCGAACGGGGCGGCGGCGCGGGTCGTGCAGGCCCTCTCCCTCATCGGCATCTCGACGCCGACCTTCGTGACCGGAATCGTGCTGATCTTGGTTTTCGCGGTCAGCCTGGGCTGGCTGCCCTCCTTCGGGCGGGGAGAAGTGGTCGACCTCGGCTGGTGGAGCACGGGCTTTCTCACCCTGAGCGGGCTCAAGGCCCTGATCCTGCCCGGCATCACCCTCGCGCTCTACCAGCTGACCCTTATCATGCGCCTCGTGCGGGCCGAGATGATCGACGTGCTCTCCAGCGACTACATCCGCTTCGCGCGCGCCCGCGGCCTGCCGAAGCGCTACATCCACTTCCGCCTCGCCCTGCGCAATGCGCTGATGCCGGTGATCACCGTCACCGGGCTGCAGATCGGCTCCCTCATCGCCTTCGCCATCGTCACGGAGACCGTGTTCCAGTGGCCGGGCATGGGATTGCTGTTCATCCAGGCCGTCAGCTTCGTCGACATCCCCGTCATGGCCGCCTATCTGCTGTTCGTCGGCCTGCTCTTCGTCCTCATCAACACTGTGGTCGACATTCTCTACGCCGTCGTCGACCCGCGCCTGCGTGCGAGGTCCGCATGAATACGCTCGCTTCCGCTCCCCGGCCCGTCCCCCGGAGCCTCCTCTCGCGGATCGGCGCGCCGATCTCCGTGATCGTGGCCGCGGCGCTCGCCCTCGCCATCGTCGGCTGCGCCCTGATGGCGTCCTGGATCGCTCCCTACGATCCGACCGACCTGGCCAGCTTCGAGCTGATCAACGCAGAGCTGCCGCCGTCCTTCACGGCCGACGGCGACGCGCGCTTCCTGCTCGGAACCGACAACCAGGGCCGGGACCTTCTCTCAGCCATGCTCTACGGCGCGCGCGTCTCGATCGCCATCGGCGGCGGCGCGGTGTTCGTCGCCGCCACGCTCGGCGTCGTCATGGGCCTGCTCGCCGGCTACTTCGGCGGCAAGGTGGATGCCGTCATCATGCGCATCGCCGACGTGATCCTGAGCTTTCCCACCATCCTGCTCGCCCTGCTGGTGAGCGGAATCGCCCGCGCGCTCTTCCCCAACGCGGCCACGGCGGAATGGGCGCCCCTCATCCTCATCTGCGCCATCGCCATCCACGAGTGGGTCCAGTACGCCCGCACCGTGCGCGCCGCGACCATGGTCGAGACCGCGAAGGACTACGTGCGGGCCGCGAAGGTGATCGGCCTGCCTTCCTGGCGCATCATGCTCCGCCACATCCTGCCCAACGTCATGAGCCCGGTGCTGGTGATCGCGACGATCAACCTCGCAGCGGCGGTCCTGACGGAGGCGACGCTCTCCTTCCTCGGCGTGGGCATGCCGCCCACCTACCCCTCGCTCGGCACCCTGATCCGGATCGGCAACGAGTTCGTCTTCTCGGGCATCTGGTGGATCGCCCTCTTTCCGGCCCTGACCCTCGTCATTCTCGTCCTGGCGGTCAACATCGTGGGCGACTGGCTCCGCGACCGCTTCAATCCCAAGCTGCGGGTGAAACGATGAGCGCCGCCCAACCTCCCGTCCTCGCCATCGACGCCCTGCGGGTCGAATACCCTCTCGCGAACGGCGCCGTCTTCACCGCCGTCGAGAACGCCTCGATCGTCATCCAGCCGGGCGAGATCCATGCCCTCGTCGGGGAATCGGGCGCGGGCAAGACCACCATCGGCAATGCCGTGATGGGCCTGCTCGAAAAGCCCGGCCGGATCGCGGCAGGCACGATCCGCATCGGCGGCAAGCCCTTCGATCCCCTGAAGGGCTCGGCCGAGGGCGTGGTGCTGGGCCGCGACATCGGAGCGGTGTTCCAGGATCCGATGACGAGCCTCAACCCGCTCTTCACCGTCGAGAGCCAACTCACCGAGACCATGCGGACCCATCTCCGTCTCGACAGGGAGGCTGCGCGGGCGCGGGCGCTCGAACTCCTGAACGCGGTCGGCATTCCCGAGCCCGAGCGCCGGCTCAAGGCCTATCCGCATCAGCTCTCCGGCGGGCAGCGCCAGCGGGTGGTGATCGCCGCCGCCCTCTCGTGCGATCCCAAGCTGGTGGTCGCTGACGAGCCGACCACGGCGCTCGACGTTTCCGTGCAGGCGCAGATCCTGGCGCTCCTGCGCGACCTCGCCGACCGGCGCGGAATCGGCATCCTCCTCGTGACCCACAACATGGGCGTCGTGGCGCAGATCGCCGACCGTGTGACCATCATGCATCGCGGCCGGGTGGTGGAGAGCGGCCCCACCGCCGAGGTGCTGCGCCGGCCCAAGGCTCCCTACGCCAGGGCCCTCATCGGCGCGGTGCCGCGCATCGACGCGCGGCTCGACCGGTTTCCCGTGCTCGGCGAGGAAGGCAAGGGGCGCGCCGCCGAGGCCCGCGCGGCCCTTCGCGCCAGAGCGGAACGCATGGACCTGCCGGCGGAGGGCACGCCGATCCTCGCCGTCGAGAACCTTTGCGTCGACTACGTGACCGGCGGCTGGCTTCCCGGATCGGCGGGCCATCGCTTCCGCGCCGTGGACAATGTGAGCTTCACGGTGCGAAGCGGCGAGGTGTTCGGCCTCGTGGGCGAATCCGGCTGCGGCAAGACGACCATCGCCAACGTCGTGGCGGGCCTCGTCCGGCCGACCTCGGGCCGCGTCCTCTATGCCGGAACCGCGGTGGCGGGCGAAGGCGCCGCACGCCGCACGGGGCCTCTGAGACAGGCGATCCAGATGATTTTCCAGGATCCCTACTCCTCCCTCAACGGGCGGCTGCGGATCGGCTCCATCCTCGCCGAGCCCATCCTCTTCTACCGGCTTGCCGCCACGAGGGCCCAGGCCGACGAGGACGTGGCCCGGCTCATCGAGGCGGTCGGGCTCGAGGCGGACGCGGCCCAGCGTTTCCCGCACGCCTTCTCGGGCGGGCAGCGCCAGCGCCTGTCCATCGCCCGCGCCCTCGGCGCGCGCCCGAAGCTGATCGTCTGCGACGAGCCGACCTCGTCTCTCGACGTGTCGGTGCAGGCGCAGATCCTCAACCTCCTGAAGGACCTGCGCGACGCCACGGGCCTCACCCTCCTCCTCATCAGCCACGACCTCGCGGTGGTGCGCCAGATGTGCGACCGCGTCGCCGTGATGCGGCGCGGGACCCTGGTGGAGGAGGCGGCATCCGAAAGCCTTTTCGCGGCACCGCAGCACCCCTATACGAAGGAGCTCATCTCCCTCGTCCCGACCCTCGACCGAATCCGCGGCGAAACCCAAGCCGCCTGACGACCGGAGCATCGCATTCCATGGCCGACATCATCATCACCCACGGCATCGTCGTCACGATGGACCCGAAGCGGCGCGTCATCGAGGACGGGGCGGTCGCGATCGAGAGGGACAGGATCGTCGCCGTCGGCACGACGGAGGAGGTTCTGGCGCAGCATCGGGCCCCGACCGTGATCGACGCCAGCCGCAAGATCGTCATGCCGGGCCTGATCGACGGCCATGCCCACGCGGGCCACGGATTCATCAAGACCATGGGCGGCGGCGACGGGCAGCAATGGTACGAGGCGTGCGAGAAGGCCTACACGGTCGCCTCGACGCCCGAGTTCTGGCGCGCGGAGGCGAGACTGGCGGCTCTGGAGCGCCTGCGCTTCGGCGTGACCACCGGCGTCTCGCTCCTCGGCGGCGGAGACACCATTCTGCGCACCGACGAGCCGGTCTACGGCGACGCCCATTGCGAGGGCGTGCGCGAGGTCGGAACCCGGTCCGTGGTCGCGGTCGGTCCGACGCGGCCGCCGCATCCGCGCACCTATGCCCGCTTCGTCGACGGCAAGGCGGTGGAGCGGCCGGTCACGTTCGAGGAGCAGTTCGAGACCTGCAAGACGCTGATCGCGAACTGGCACGGCAGCCATGGCGGGCGCCTCAACATCGCCCTCATCACCCCGACCCTGCGTCCCGAGCACGTCGAGCAGCTCGGAGCCGGCACTCTGGAGGAGGCGCGCCGGCAGGCATGCATGACCGCGGACCTTGCCCGCGAGGCGGGCCTCGTCTTCACGCAGGACGGGCACAACAAGGGCAGCGTCGCCTATGCGAAGGAACTCGGGATTCTGGGCCCCAACGCGCTCCTCTCCCACGCCACCGACCTGACGGACGAGGAGATCCGCATCGTCGCGGACACGGGCACCCACATCGCCCACAACCCAAGCGCCATCGCCTCGATCCTGGGGCGCTGCCCCGTGCCGGAACTGCTCGAAGCGGGTGCCAATGTCTGCCTGGGCTCGGATGCGACCGCGCCGGATCGCTCGGGCGACATGTTCCGCCACATGCAGCAGTGCATGCATTATCACCGCAGGCATTTCCGGGATCCCACCTGGCTGCCGCCGGGCCGCGTGCTGGAGATGTGCACCATCGACGCCGCCCGAGCCCTCGGGATGGAGAAGGAGATCGGATCCCTCGAGACGGGCAAGAAGGCGGACGTGGTGCTGCTCGACCTGCGCAGGCCGCATCTCTATCCCCTCAACATGCCCGTGTTCCGGCTCATCTATTTCGCCAACGGCAACGACGTCGACACCGTGATCGTCGACGGCCGCATCGCGCTGAAGGACCGCAGGGCCGTTTTCGTCGACGAGGACGAGGTGCTCGACGATGCGCAGCGCGAGACGGAGGCGATGCTCGACCGCACGGGTTTCCGCTTCATGCTCGAAACCCCCAGGATGTTCTGGGGCCACGTGCGGGCGACCGACCAGATCGAACACTGACCGCGCGGAAGGAGGGCCGCGCCCCCTTCCGGATCCCCGACGCAGGAACCATTGACCGCGGCCGCCGCACCGGTTGCCGCGCAAGGCGAGGTTTGCTCCCGTGAGCTCCTTCGAGATCGAACAGGCGCCCTCCGTCGCGGCGCATCCAACGAGGCGGGACAGGTCCCTGGCAAGGCTCCTGCCGCTCATGGGTCTCTGCCTGCTCCTCGGCGCCTTCAACATGCGCCCGGCGCTGACGAGCCTCGCCACGCTGCTCCCCGACGTGGAGCGGGATCTCGCCGTGGGGCGTCTCTGGGTCGGCTTCATCACCACGGCACCCGTCCTGTGCTTCGGGATCTTCGGGCCGCTCGCGCCCTGGCTCGCGGCACGGCTGGGCCTCGAGCGCGCCATAGCCTCGCTGCTCCTCGCCCTGTCCGCAGGCCTCGCCCTGCGCCTCCAGGCCTCGAGCCTGGGTCTCCTCGCCAGCACCCTCATATCCGGCGCGGCCATAGGCATGGCCGGCGTTCTGCTGCCGGTCGCGATCCGCCGCGACTTTCCCGAACGGGCCGGGCTCGCGACCGGGCTCTACACCATGGCCATGAGCGTCGGCGGCGCGAGCGCGGCGGGCCTGACGCCGTCCCTCGCCTGGACCGCCGGCACCTGGACCTCCGCCCTCGCGGTCTGGTCCGCGCCGGCCCTCGTCACGGCCCTCGCCTGGAGCGGCCTGGCCCTGATTTCGGGCCGCGCGGGCCGGATGGCCCGGCTGCCGCACTTCTCCGCCCTCCTGCGCGACAGGACCGCCTGGAACGTGACAGCCTTCATGGGGCTCCAGGCAGGGCTCGCCTTCATCGTCCTCGGCTGGCTCCCGACATTGCTGCGGGACCGCGGCTATGGCGTCGCGGAGGCAGGCCTCGTCACGTCGGTCTCGATCGTGGCGCAGACCGTCACCGCCCTGCTCGTGCCCTCCCTGGCATCCCGGCGGGTTCCGCCCGCGGTCCTGGTGATCCTGGTGCTCGGCGCAACCGCCGCCGGCTTCATGGGCCTGCTCTACGCGCCCATGGGCGCGGGCGTCGCGTCGGCTCTCGTGCTCGGCCTCGGCCAGGGCGGCCTGTTCGGCCTCGCGCTCCTGTTCATCTCCCTCCGCTCGCCCTCGCCGGAGGCGGCGGCGACCCTCTCGGGCATGTCGCAGAGCATCGGCTATCTCGGCGCGTCCGTCGGGCCCTTCGCGGTGAGCGTCCTGCGTTCCGTGGGCAACGGCACGGACGGCCCGGTGGTGTTCTTCCTTTCCATCGCCGCCGTGTGCGCCGTGTTCGGCCTTCGCGCGGCGCGTCCCGGCTTCATCCTCGTGCCCGGGACAGCTTAGAGAAAGGCGGGCATCCGCCTCATGAGGCTGCCGAAAGGGCGCGGGGCCGCATGTCGAACGTTTCCTCCCCCACGAAGGCTTCCCACGCGGCATGCGAGATGCTCATGTAAGCGCGCCTTTGCAACCTGCGCCAATGGGGACGGTCATCCATGCGTTCGCTCGAAAATCGCCTCTTCCCAACGGGCCGCCTGCTTCTCGCCGTCATGCTGGCTCTGCTCGCCCTCACGGTTCTGTCGGGCAGGCCGGGCGCGGCGGACGACGGTCCCCGGCAGTTTCTTCTGTCGATCTACAAGAAGTATTCGGGCCCCGGAGCCATGGGCCTGGACTGGCGCGGCAACAGGGCCAGTCTCTACTTCGATCCCGCCATGACGAAGCTGATCCTGCGGGATGTGCGGGAATCCAAGGGCGAGGTGGGACGCATCGGCTTCGATCCGTTCACCGCCGGGCAGGATTTCGAGATCAAAGGTCTCGGGATCGAGATCGTTTCCCAGGACGCCGAGACGGCGCAGGCGGTCGCGTCGTTCCGGAATCTGGGTCAGCCGGCGAAGATCCGGTACGACCTCGTCAAGACCGCCAAGGGGTGGCGGATCGCCAACATCGTCTGGATTGCGCCCGAAGATTTCAAAGGCGATCTCAGGTCCATCCTGTCGGGTCCTCTGTAGTTTCTCGGCGCGGGCGGATCGATGCGAGGTGCGGCCGGAAGATGATCCGGCCGCTCCGGGTCAGGTCGGAATCAGCTCCATGTCCGCAACGTCCCCGACCGGCAGCGTCACGATGCGAAGCTCCGGATCGTCGGGATCGATGCGGATCGAGAATCCGAGCTGGCGGCACATGTCGAGCATGGTGACGTTCTCGCGCAGCACCTGCCCCTCGACGACGCGCAGCCCCTCGACCCTCGCCCACTCGATCATCATGCGCATCAGGCTCCAGCCGAGCCCGATCCCCTTCAGATCCGACCGCAGCAGAATCCCGTATTCGCCGGTTTCGTGGTTCGCGTCCGCGTGGAGCCGCACCGCGCCCATCATCTCGCCGGTCTCCCGGTCGAAGGCGACGAAGGCGATGGCGCGGGCATAGTCGAGCTGGGTGAGGCGCGCGAGGAAGGTGTGGCTGAAGTCGCGCACCGGCGCGAAGAAGCGCAGACGCAGATCCTCCGGCGTCACCCGCTCGAAGAAGCGGCGGAACTCCGCCTCGTCCTCCGGCCTCACCGGCCGCACGAAGGCCTCCCGGCCGTTGCGCAGAACGACCGTGCGCTCCCACTCCTTGGGATAGGGACGCACGGCAAAGCGGGGATGCCCCCTGCCCTTGCGGGTCTCGGCCATGACGGCGATGCGGGCATCCACGGCGATCACCCCGTCCTGGTCGGCCAGGAGTGGGTTGATGTCGATCTCGCGGATGTCCGGCAGGTCGGCGGCGAGCTGCGCGAGCTTCACGAGAACGAGGGCGATGGCCCGCTCGTCCGCCGCAGGCACGTCGCGGTAGCCCTTGAGGATCCGCGAGACACGGGTGCGCGCGATCAGGTCGTGGGCGAGCTTGAGATCGAGGGGCGGAAGGGCGAGCGCCTTGTCGTTGATGACCTCGACCGCCGTGCCCCCGCGCCCGAACAGCACGATGGGGCCGAAGGAGGGGTCGTCCGCGAGGCCCACGATCAGCTCCCGCGCCTTGGCCCGGCGCACCATGGGCTGCACCGTGACCCCCTTCACGGCCGCGTCGGGCCGCAGCCGCGCCGCCCGCTCGAAGATGTCCATGGCCGCCCTCCTCACCGCCTCCTCCGTGGTGAGGTCGAGCTTGACGCCCCCGATGTCGGACTTGTGCACGATGTCGGGCGAGAGGATCTTCACCGCGACGGTGCCGCCCTCCGCGATGATCGGACGCGCGACCTCCGCCGCCTCGTCGGGCGTCGTCGCCAGATGGACGGGCGCGGCCGGAATGTCGTAGGCCCTGAGCAGGGCGTTCACCTCCAGCGGGTCGAGCCAGTGGCGGTTCTGGTCGAGGACGCCTCTGACAATCGCCTGGGCCGCGGCGGTGTCCGGCGCGAAGTCGTGCGGCAGGCTGTCCGGCGTCTCCATGAGCTCGGTCTGCGCCTCGCGGTAACGGACGAGCTGCATGAAGCCGCGGACCGCATCCGCCTCGGTCGCGAAGTGCGGGATGCGCAGCTCCTCGAACACGCGCGCCGATTCCGCGTCCTCGCCGATCCAGGCGGCGAAGACCGGCTTCTGCGCGAAACCTCCGGCGCGGCTGCGCCTGACGGTGTCGGCCACGGCCGCGGCGGCGTTGGGCGCGTTGGTTACGGCGGTCGGCACGTTGAGGATGAGGATCGCGTCGTTGTCCGGGTCGGAGAGGAGGCTTTCGAGGGCCGCGGCGTATCGCTCCGGATCGGCGTCGCCGATGATGTCCACCGGGTTGGAGCGCGACCAGGTGGGAGGAAGCACCGCGTCGAGCCTGCGGCGCGTCTCCTCCGAGAGACCGGCCAGGGTCCCGCCGAGATCGACGAGACGGTCGACCGCCAGGACGCCGACGCCGCCTCCGTTCGTCAGGATGGCGAGGCGCTTTCCGGGGAAGGGTTTCTGCCGGCCCAACGTTTCCGCCGCGGCGAACAGCTGGTCGAGATCGAGCACGCGCAGCACGCCGGCGCGCCGGAAGGCGGCCTCGTACACCGCGTCGGAGCCTGCCATGGCGCCCGTGTGGGTCGCCGCGGCGCGGGCGCCCTGCGCATGCCGCCCCGCCTTGATGGCCACCACGGGCTTGGTGCGCGCCGCGGCGCGCGCCGCGGACATGAACTTCTTCGCGTTGTCGATGGACTCGATGTAGAGGAGGATCGCGCGGGTCCCGGCGTCGCCCGAGAAGAAATCCAGGCAGTCGCTGAAGTCGACGTCGATCTTGTCGCCGAGCGAGACGATGGCGGAGAAGCCCACCTGGCGCTGGGCCGCCCACTCCACGAGGCCGGCGGCGACCGCGCCGGACTGGGACACCAGCGCGAGATCGCCCGGCAGGGCGCTGCGGGCCGCGAAGCTCGCATTGAGCCGCGCCCGCGGAGCGATGACCCCGATACAGTTCGGCCCCACGAGACGAAGACCGTAGCGCCGCGCCGTGAGGCGGACCTTCTCGGAGAGGGAGCCCGGCCCGTAGCCGAGCCCGGACGTCGCGATCACCGCCGCCGCCACGCCGCACCGGCCCGCTTCCTCGATCACGGCGGGAACGCTCGACGGAGGCACCGCGACGACGACGACGTCCGGCGCCTCGGGAAGCCTGGCGATGGAGGGATAGCATGTGCGCCCCTCGATCTCGCGATGGTGCGGATTGACCGGATGGATGGCGCCGGCGAAGCCGCCCTCCACGAGGTTGCGCAGAAAGGTGAGGCCCAGGGAGCCGGAACGCGGGCTCGCGCCGACCACCGCCACGGAGCGGGGCGAGAACAGCTTGTCGAGGCGATAGGTGGACATGGGAATTCCTTCGTCTCGTGGAGAGGGCCAACAAGACCTAGTGCATTTTCGGAGAAAGTGGGAACCGGTTTTCGCTTTCGCGGCCGTCCGGGCCGCTGACGCGGACCTTCGGGCCCTCTCCTCAGCGCGCCGCGTCGGAAAAGTCGATGAAGAGGAGCTCTTCGTCGTAGAAGACGTTCCCGACGCGCAGAGCCTTGCGCTCGATGCCGTAGGGGCGGAAGCCGAGCTTGTGGTAGGTGCGGCGGGCGCTTTCGTTGTGCAGGCCGACCGCGGCCTCGAGCACGACCACGTGCAGGGCCGCGTGGTCGATCACCTGCCGCACCAGAGCCTCGCCGAGCCCCCGTCCGCGCCAGTCGGGCCGGACATAGACGCCCCACATGATCCCTTTGTGACGACTCTTCAGGCGCTCCCGCGCGGCGAAGCCCGCCATGCCCACCAGCCGCCCGGACGACCATGCGCCGAAGATCCGGTTGGCACTGTGCCCGCCGATCCTGGCGCGGATCCCGTCGAGAGTCTGCCCGGCCTCCTCCTCGTAGCTCGCGCCGAAGGCCTCCGGCGCGTTGGCGAGGGCCTGCAGCCGCAGAGCCCGATAGGCCTCCGCGTCGGCGGGTTCGAGAGCGCGCATCAGGGGGTGTTCTTCCTGTGACACGGTCATGACGTCCATGAAGGGTTACGCGGGCGGAGGCGGCGCTTCGCCCGCGTCGGGCCTCGCGAGGCCCAGGACGAGAGGAGCGGGCCTGCCCGTCACCCGGCCAGCACCCGCGTCGGCGGGAAGAGGACCTCGACGAGGGTGCCCTCGTTCGGGCTGCTCGAAATCTGAAGGGCGCCGCGGTTCGCCTCGACCAGGGCCTTGGTGAGAGGCAGGCCGAGCCCCGTGCCGCCGCGCCTGCGCGCGGTCGCCAGCTGCCGGAACGGCTCGAGGGCCGCCTGGATCTCCTTCTCCGTCATGCCGATGCCGGTATCGCGGACCCGGAACGCCACCTCGCCCCGGTCCGTCAGGGCCGTGGACACGATCACCTGCCCGCCCGCATCGGTGAACTTGATGGCGTTGGAGACGAGGTTCAGCACGATCTGGCGCATGGAGCGCTCATCCGCCACCACCGGCGGCAGCTTCGCCGGGAAGCTGGTGCGCATGACGATGCGCTCCCGTGCCGCCTGGGGCTGCAGGAGGGCCACGCAGGCCAGGACGAGCTCGTTGAGGCTCACGCTCGTGAAGGCGAGCTCCATGCGCCCGGCCTCGACCTTGGCGAGGTCGAGCAGGTCGTTCACCAGGCTGATGACATGAGCCCCGGAGGCGTGGATGTCCTTGAGATATTCCTTGTAGCGATCGTTGCCGACAGGCCCGAACCGCTCCTCCAGCATGACCTCGGCGAAGCCGAGAATGGCGTTGAGAGGCGTGCGGATCTCGTGACTGATCTTGGCGAGCAGGTCGGACTTCTGGGCGCTCGCCTCCTCCGCCGCGCGCTTCGCTCCCACGAGCTCGCCCTCCGCCTTCTTGAAGGCGGTGATGTCGCGCAGGACCGCGCAGAATTTCCGCACGGGCCCGTCATGCACCCGGCCCATGGTCATGAACAGGGGAATGGTGCCGCCCTGCCGCACGCGCCCCTGCACTTCGCGGCCGTCGTTGAGCAGGCTCTGCACGCCCGGAGAGCGCAGGCTTTCGAGATAGTCGAGGGCGACGATGTGGCTCTCCGGGGAGAGGAGAACCGTGATCGCATCGCCCGCCACCTCGCTCTGGTCGTAGCCGAACAGGGCCTCGGCGGAGCGGTTGAGGGACACGATGCGTCCCGTCTCGTCGAGGACGATCACGCCGTCCGTGGCCGTATCGAGGATGGATTCGAGCTCGTGCACGCGGCTCTCGCGCTGGCGCAGCTCCGCCTCCATGAGGGACAGGCGCCGGTCCGTCTCGCCGTCCCGGGACATCGGCTCCCGGGCCTTGCGGATCGTCATGAGGCCCGCGGGTGCGCCGGCCCACTCGGCCTCTGCCTGGCGCACCTCGACGGGAATGCGCTCGCCCTGGCGCGTCGTGACCGCCGGCGGCGCGCCCTCCCCTTCCCTGCCTTCGAGAATGGAGGAGTCTCCGAAGAGCCCGGCCACGCCGCCTTTCGCGAGAGCGGCGCCGGTCTCGAAGCCCGTGAGGTCGAGCAGGCAGCGGTTGGCGAACAGGATCTCCTCGCCCCGATGGACGAGCACGCCGATGGGCAGACGGTCGAGGACCCGGTCCCCTTCCGCGCCGGTCGGCGGCGCCGGCGCGGCCTCGTCCCCGTCCGGCCGCACCTCGTCCGCAGGCGCCTTCGCATGGTCGCGCGGCGGCTCCTCGCCATCGAATCGTGCGCCGAGGGCGCGGGCGATCTCGCGGAAGGCATTGCGCTCCGCATTCGAGAGTCCCGTCGCCGCCTCCGGGCGCGGGGAGGACGCGGCATCTCGCGGGGAGGGATCCGTCTGCGGCGCATTCTCGCCGGTTCCGATCTCGGCCAAGGTGGCCGCGACGGTCTCCCGCAGGCGCTCGAAGAGGCGCTCGTCAGGAGCCTGCGCGTCCTCGGCCCGAGTGGTGGAGGGAAGAGGCTGCGGATCCCGCGCCGTTTCGCCCTCTCCGCCGTCCGTCGGGACGGGCCCGTTCGCACCCTCATCCGGCGAGGCGGGAACCGCCCGCTCCCGGACCGCGTCCATGCGCGCGAGCCCGAAGCCGCGGAAACCGAGGAGCTCGCGCCCCGGCCCGAAGACGGGCATGCCCGCCCAATCGACCGGGACCTGCCGGCCGGAGCCGTCGATGTTCCAGAAAACCGTGCGGCCGCTCCAGGTCTCCCGCCGGGCGAACAGCGCCGCGACCTCCCCTGCGGGATCCTCGGCCACCGATCCTGCCACCTCGTCCCAGGTGAGGCCGACGATGCGGGAGGCCTCTGGCCCGACGGCCTCGGCAAGGCCGGGAGAGACTTCGAGGAAACGGGTCGCGGGATCGCAACGCCAGACGAAACGGATGAGGCTCCGCCGCCCCGGCGCCGGAAGGGGCCGCTCTCCGACCGACGGTTCCGCTCCGGCCTGGGCCGGATCGGACAGGGATGGGGCCGGCGATGCGCCGAGCCCGTAGATCTTGGGGATCGGCCCGATGGCGACGGTGACCAGAACCGTCTCCCCGCCCTCCAGGTCCGCGAGGCGGCAGGCGCAGGTCACCGGAGGCGACAGCCCGGCCGGGTCGAGCCGGAGGCGCTCCAGCCTGGTGCCCGTGCGAGGTGCCAGACCGCCTCCCAGCGCCCTGAGCCGGTGGCGGGCCCTGAGAAGCGGGGACACGGCGCCTGTCTCGTCGGCGAGCGCGCGGCGCAGGCCCGCCGCCGCCGGAGACGCCCACAGGAGACGGCTGCCCGATTCGTCCCAGACCAGGACGGCCGTGCCCGGCCTGGCGAGCGAGGCCAGCGCCGGGTCGGCGGCAAGCCGCGCCAGCAATCGTTCGAAACGGTTCGGCGCATCCGTCATGAACGGTGTCGCCCCCTCTCCCATCGACCAGAAGCCACGGGTGTGGCCATGCTCTGCATTATCGGCCAATGGCACCCGCGCCAGAACTCCTAAATATCTTTACTTCGTGATAACCTTAACGAACAGGCTCGGCCTTGATTTTGCAGTGCACAATGTGATATTGCACCGCACAAGAGCCTCAGACAGGAGCGATCCATGGCGAACCAGACGACCGGTTACGAAATTCCCGAGGAGATGCGCGACTTCGCCGAGAAGAGCGTCGAACAGGCCCGCAAGGCCATGGACGGCTTCCTCGGCGCCGCGCAGAAGACGGTGGACACCTTCGAAGGGTCGGCGACCACCGCCCAGGCGAGCGTCAAGGACGTGACCCGCAAGACCTTCTCCTACGCCGAGCAGAACATCGCGGCCGCCTTCGACCTCGCCCAGAAGATGGTGCGGGCGAAGAACGTCCAGGAAGCGATGCAGTATCAGGCGGAATTCGTTCGCTCGCAGATCGAGTCCATGCAGGCGCAGATGCGCGATCTCGGCGCGGTGGCCCAGGCGGCCATGAAGCAGCCGTCTTCCAGCAAGAAGTAAGATCCGCCACCAAACGAGGACGTGGCCATGGCCGAAGCGAAGAAAGCGGGCACCCCGCGTGCCAGGAAGCAAACTGCCCCGAAGTCCGGGCCGGAGCTGGCCCTCGAGACGGCGCAGAGCGCAATCGAGTCTCCCTCCCCGGCCTCCGAGGCCGTGAACGGGGCGCGTCAGGCCGACGGCGGAGTGGCGGCGGAGCCGATGCAGTTCTCCCGTTTCGGCCAGGAAGGCGCGGACGCGCTGCGGCAGGCCATGGGCCAGTCCGTGCTGGCGACCGCCCATGGCGCCCTGGAGATCAACGACAGGATCATCGCGGCCGTGCGGGACCAGAGCGAGGCGGCCATCGACCTGTGGCGCTCGGCCCTGGAGGCTTCGCATCCGACCGAGGCCCTGCGCGTCCAGGCGACGGGCGCACGGCAGGCCTGTGAGGTGGCCGCCGCGCACTGGAAGGACATCGCCGAGGCGACGGCGCGCCTGTTCCACAGGAGCTTCGAGCCCTTCCAGACCGTGATGGCTGACCGCACCCGCTGACGCGCCCGGGCAGGCGTCCGTCACGATGCCGGTTTCCCGCTGCCGTCAGATGCATTAAGGCTCGGCCATGACCGGCCGGGCCTTTCCGATTCCTGCGGTGATCGCCGTCGTCCTGCGCGAGGGCCACGTGCTGCTCGTGCGGCGCGCCCACCCGCCCGATGCGGGCCTGTGGGGATTTCCCGGCGGCAAGATCGAGTACGGCGAGACGGTCGCCGCCGCCGCCCGGCGGGAACTCCTCGAGGAAACCTCCGTCGAGGCCGAAGCCGGTGACGTGCTCGCGACCCTCGATGTCCTGGACAGGGATGAGGACGGCCGCCTGCACCACCACTACATCCTGATCGCGGTCCGGTGCCTCTGGATCTCCGGAGAGCCCGCGGCCGGGGACGACGCGCTGGAGGCGCGATGGATCCCCGTCTCCGACCTCGATCCCGCGCAACTGCCGATGAGCGCCGACGTGGACACGATTGCCCGGCGCGCCTTGGGCTTACTTTCCGCCCCCGCCTGAACCCGGTCGGACCGCGGTCACGACGAAAAGGCCCCGCCGGAGCGGCGGGGCCAAGGTCTCTTTGTCTCTCGCTTCGGGCCCGAGGGCCGTCGGGTCGACCGATCTGCACCCGAACGGCCCGTTGCGGTCAAGCTTTCCCCGCGCGTCATGGTTCATGAAAAGTAAACGTTCACCGATTGGAAAGCATAGTCTCAGGTCATATTTGATAGACTATTGCATCGTTCTTTCCCCGCATCCTATTTTCCGGCCGACAGGCTTCAAGACCTGCGCTTTTGATCCTCAAGCACGGAAAAAGTGATGCGTACCTCTCTCCTTCGACTGCTGACCGGAACCGTCGCCCTGACCGGCATGGCCACCCTCGCCCAGGCCGCCGACCTGCCGTCCCGCTACTCGCCGGCTCCGGTCTACAGCGCGGCGCCCGTCTTCACCTGGACCGGCTTCTATGTGGGCGCGAACGCCGGCTATGGCTGGAACACCGGCACCAGCCGCTACTATGACCCCGCCTTCGGCTATGTGGGCGGCGGCAAGAGCGGCGGCTTCGTCGGCGGCGGCCAGCTCGGCTACAATTACCAGTTCGGCATGTTCGTGCTCGGCGCCGAGACGGACATTCAGTACGCGGCCGTCGGCAACAAGGGCGCGTCCTATGGCCGGATCTATTTCCCCGGACAGTCCGACGGCTTCTTCGGCACCATCCGCGCCCGCGCCGGCGTGGCCTTCGACCGGGCCCTCGTCTACGGGACCGGCGGCTTCGCCTATGGCGACATCGGCGGCAACGCCGCCGTCGATCCGCTGCTCGGCTACCGCCGCGACGACAACACCAACGGCGGCTGGACCGTCGGCGGCGGCGTCGAGTACGCGGTGACGAACAACATCTCCGCCAAGGTCGAGGGCCTCTACGTGAACCTCGACACGCGCAGCAACTACGTGGGCGGCACCGCCGGCAGCGTTCGCCGGGACACGGAATTCGGCGTGCTCCGCGCCGGCGTGAACTACAAGTTCAACTGAGCGCATCCTCGCACCCCTCCATCGGCAAGGCCCGGCCATCGCGCCGGGCCTTTCTTCGTGCGACCTGCAGCGGGTGCAATCCTCCGGCAACCGACGCAGTCTATTCTCACCCGGATGCATCCCTGGCCCTCTCGGACGCGGTCGCCACGCCCTTCGGGCGCCGGCATCGCGCGCGGCGGGGCCGCGTGAAGGAGGTTTTCGTGAAGAAGCTGGCTGTCGTCGCCGGACTGGCATTGCCGACCGTCGGGTGCGCCTATCCCCCGCAAGGGGCGCTGGTCATGTCCTGCAGCGACTATATCGGCCGGCCGATCTCCGAGCCGATCAGGGCCTACGGCGCGCCGCAGACGGTCGTGCGCATCAGCCCGACCGAGGTCGGCTACTCCTTCGTCACGAAGACGACCACCTATTCGGGCGGCGACGTCTGGTACACGACCAACTACATGGTCGGAGTCGACACCCACCGCGCCCCGGTCTACGCGACGACGACCGCATGCCGCGGCACCTTCATCACCCGCGCCCCCTCGGACGTGGTTCCCGTCGAGGAGCGAATCGTCGTCGACGTCTGGAACTGACGGACGTTCGCATCGCACCGGCCATCCGCCGCGTGTTCCGGCCAGGCCTTGAGTCGAATCGTCTCACCCTCCCGGGTAGGGTGCGGGGACCCTGCCGCCGTGCCATGATTTTCGGAAGGTACGGTCGAAGGTTGGACAATCATGCCCCATGCAGAGATCGGAGTGCGCATCGCCGCCGACGGCAAGACCGCCGCCCTCCTGCCCGCCGGCGATGCGTCGCATCCCATCGATCTGACCCTGGACGAGATCACGCGCCTGATCGCCCATCTGGGCGAGGCTCGGCGGCAGATGGTTCAGGGCCAGCCCACGCCGAGCCTGACCGGCGCCACCGTCAGCATCGCCGCCAACACGAGCTGGCATATCCAGGCCTACCCGAGCGGCGGCGCATTGTTTGCCTTCTACCACCCGAGCTTCGGTCCCGTCGGCTTCGTCCTGCCGCGAGACCAGCTGGCCGGCATCGTCCGGTTCCTCAACAACCAGCTGGCGATGACCCCGCCCCCCACCGGCACGGCGCACTGAAGCCCCGCCATGCCATGGACCTTCTTCCCGCGGCTGCTCCGAAGCCGTTTCCGCAACGCCGTGAAGTGATCTAGACTGATCGGAGCGGAGAACGTCCGCTCAGCCCCCAGCCGGCGCGTTCCTGCGCCGAGATCGTTGTTCGCATGACGAAGATTAGCTCCGTTCCGCGCCCGAGGCCGGGCATCCTCATCGCGCTCCTGCTGGCCGCCGCGGCGGGCCTGCCGTCCGGCGCACGGGGTCAGGAGGGAGCCGAGGACAGCCCCTTCGCGGATGCGGACATGCCGCCGCCGAGGCAGGCCCGGTGCAGCGAGGTCGCGGGCCTCATCGCCGGCCGCGAGACGGAGCAGAAGCGGGTCGATTTCAGCGTCACCGGCGCGCTGGCCCTCGTCCATTCGGACGGCGCTCTCGCCTATCTCGGCCTCTGCGGCGCGCCCGATCCCAAGGTTCTCTGCGTGACCTACCAGACCAACGGCCTTCAGGTCGGCGACGAGGTCGTCGTCACCGGAGGCTTCGCGAAGCCGGAGCCGGATTTCGTGCTCCTCGACCCGTGCATGGCTTCGAGACCCGAGGAGCCGGGGGAGTAGTCCGCCTCACTCGGCCGCCCTTTGAGCCATGACCACGGCGTTCCGACCCGAGGCCTTGGCCTGGTAGAGGGCTCGGTCGGCCTCGCGGATGAGCGCCTCGACCGTTGCATTCGTTCCGGTCGCGCAGCCGATGCTGACGGTGGCGGCGACCTGATGGCCGAGGACCGTCCGGGCCGCCTCCGCGAAGGCGCGCCGGATCTCGTCCGCGAGCCCCTCGGCCCTGTGGCGCGGCAAAGGCAGAACGGCCACGAACTCCTCCCCTCCCATCCGCCCGAAAGCGCCTTCCGGCAGGTGCGCGGCCAGCACCTGCCCGAACAGGGTCAGGATGTGGTCGCCGACCTCGTGCCCATGGGAGTCGTTGATCCTCTTGAAGTTGTCCAGGTCGAACAGCAGGCACGTCGCCGGCCGGCCCTCGAGCCTGCGGAGCAGCTCGGCTGCATTGCGAAACACGGCCCTCCGGTTCGGAATGCCGGTCAGGGGATCCGAGAGGGCCGCCTGCTTGTGTCCGTATTCCACCTGCTCCTTCGCCATGGACAGGAACACGAAGGCCAGCGCGGGCGTGAAGAGAAGAAGGAACAGCCCCATGTTGGCGGACCATCGCATGGTCAGCGCGTTCACCCATTCGCTGTCCGTCCGGTGGAGAACCAACCCGCTGCGGAAGGCATGGAACGCCACCATCAGCCCCAGGAGCACGATCGCGACCTGCCGGGAGACGAGTTTCTGCCGCGCATGGCGCCACAGTTCCCAGCCCGACAGGAACGCGTAGGCTCCGGAGATGCCGGAAGCGACGATGAGCCTCGCCTCGAAGCTTTCGTAGATGACGGGAAAGGCCAGGACCCAGACCGCCAGCCCGGACAGGATCGCCGGAACCGTCGGAGACCGCCCGTTGAAAGCCCTGCATCCGGAATAGAGGATTCCGTAGACGACGGCCATCAGCCCGTTCGACGTGAAGAGAATGAAGGTGTCGGTCCGCGTCAGGCCAAGGCTGACGAGCCCCATCCCGAAGGGGACGAGACAGAAGGCCATCCCCCACCAGGCCAGCGCCTGGACGCTGCGGTTCAACAGCCACGAGAAGAGCAACAGAAGGCCCAGCACCCCCGTCAGGGTCAGGTAGGCGACGCCGAGCGTGACGGGATCGAGGCTCATGAAAGGCGGGCGCCGTTCGAGACCGGCTTCAGGCGACGAGCGGCAAACCGGCAAGGCGCCGCGGGCACAAGGCCATTGCGAAGGAGCGCCCCAGGCGAACAGGCCTGACCGTTTCCGTTGCTCGCTCTCATGGATCGTTCCGTCTTGAAAAAGGCCCTTTCGGATCCCTGAGAGATCGAACGCCGCGCCAGCTCCTATGACACTGCGTCATGTGCACGGAATTCATGTCCGGCGCAACCATGATTCCCGCCAAAGGGCAAGACGTGCCCGATCACATTATTGTCTGCCGCAATGATGAACCCTTCGAACGAGGGAGACTAGACTTGGCAATTGCTGCGTCCCGCGCCCGTACTGTGATTTCATTCTGTCGAGACTGGAAGAGGCCACTCTCCTGAACCGAGGTGCAAGCTTGGTCGTTATGGAGGATGATGTCCGACGGGCATCGAACCCGGCGGGCCCGCTGCGGGCGCCCTCGGCGTTCCAACCGAAATGGGTTTCATGAGCAAGCACACCAAGACCGCCGCCATCGCGATCCCGCCCACGGAGGCGGCCATCGTGACGGCGAGCAACATGACGGAACTGGAACTGGTCCTGCCCGACATGCCGGACGAGGACCTGCCCGAGATCCCGACATTCCTCGTGGCCTGCGCCATGCGGTTCCACAGCGACCCGCACTTCGTCCGGGAGCAGATCGAATGGCTCGCCCGGATGCGGGCCTCAGGCATGGACGAGGGGCTCAAGCCCGAGGAACTCAATTCCTCGAACGACGACTGACGGCTATCCCTTTTCCGAGCGCTTGAGATCGAGGAGGCGCCGCGCCGCAATTCCGCCGGGCGTCTCCTCGTAGAGGCGGTCGTTCAGCCGCTCGATCTGCTGCTGCTGGATGCGCAGCAGAGCCGTCAGGCCCCTGATCCGGGCCTGGAGCATGCGAGCTTCCTTGAGAGGACCGAGAACGCCCGTGCCGGCACGGGCGTTCTCGACGGTCAGGGGATCTTCCATGGAGAGGGATATGACGTGGCGTGTCTCGGCTCGCCATCATCGGACGCGAAATGAGGTATTTTGGCGGCCACGCTCGGCGCGGACGCAGCAGGTGCGGGCGTCGTTCGGACGCAGGCCGGGGATGTCGCGGATCGGGGAAGTGGTACAGCCGCCCCGGCTCGAACGGGGGACCCCCAGATCCACAATCTGGTGCTCTAACCAACTGAGCTACGGCTGCACACGCGGCAGGGTGTAATCGCCCAAGCGACCAATTTCAAGGCTTCTTTGCAGGGAAGCGCACCAAAATCGAAACGGCGGGCAAGTCGCCCGCCGCTGAAGGATCGAGTGGCCGCGGAGGGGCGGCTCGGCCTATTCGGCGGTGGCGCCGGCGGCCTTGAGGACGGGGGTCCAGCGGGCGACCTCCGATTCCACCAGCTTCTGGAGCGCCTGCGGCGTGCGCTCCTCCTTCGAGGGAATCACGCCGCCGAGGTCGAGGAGGCGCTTGCGGGTGTTCTCGTCGTCGAGAGCCTTCACGAGGGCGTCGTTGAGCTTGGCCACGATCTCGGGCGGCGTGCCCTTGGGCGCGAACACGGCGTTCCAGGCGCTGACCTGGTAGTCCGGCAGGCCCGCCTCCTTCGTGGTGGGCACGTTCGGCAGCGCGGGCGAGCGCTCGGGGGTGGCGATGGCGAAGGCCTTGATGTTGCCGCCCTGGATCTGCGGCGCGACGTTGACGATCTGGTCGGTCATGTAGTCGACCGTGTTCGCCATCAGGTCGTTCAGGGCCGGGCCGGTCCCGCGATAGGCCACCATGGTGGGCTTGGCCTTGATGATGGAGTTGAACAGGATGCCCGTGGAATGGGACACCGATCCCACGCCCGCATGGGCCATGTTCACCTTCTCGGCGTTGGCCTTCATGTAGTCGAGAAAGCCCTTGAGGTCGCTGGCGGGGAAATCCTTCTTGGCCACGATCACGATGGGCGTCCCGGCCGCGAGGCCGATGGGGGCGAAATCCTTGGCGGGATCGTATTTCAGGTTCGGGTAGAGGGCGGGCGCGGCGCCGTGGGTGCCCATGTGGCCCATCATGATCGTGTAGCCGTCGGGCTGCGCCTGGGCGCCGCGGGTAATACCGGTCGTGCCGCCGGCCCCGGCCACGTTCTCGATCACGATCTGCTGGCCCAGCGTGCGGGACATGTGGTCGCCCACGATGCGGGCGATCACGTCGGTGGGCCCGCCGGCCGCGAAGGGCACGATCATGGTGATCGGCCGCTGGGGATAGGCTCCCTGCGCCATCGCGCCGGTTGCGGCGATGCCGAGCCCCGCCGCGAGTGCCAAGACGATCTTCTTCATGGTTTTCCTCCCTGGAAAGCAATTGCCCTGCATTAGGGGTTTCCCTGCCCGACCGGCAGCTACTCGGTGAAGACCTCGTCCCTCCCCTTCCGGATCGTCGGCAGCAGCGCCACGACGAGGAGCGCGACGGCGACGAGGAGCAGGCCGGCGCTGACGGGCCGGTCGACAAAGGTCCCGAGGGACCCCCGCGACAGGATGAGCGCCCGGCGCAGGTTCTCCTCCAGAAGCTTGCCCAGCACGAAGCCGAGGAGCATGGGCGCGGGCTCGAAGCCGAACTTGATGAGCAGGTATCCGACGAGGCCGAAGAAGGCGATGAACATCACGTCCGTCGGCAGGGAATTGATGGAGTAGATGCCGATGCAGCAGAACATCAGGATCGCCGGGAACATCAGGTGGTAGGGCACCTTGAGCAGGCGCACCCACATGCCCACCAGGGGCAGGTTGATGACGAGCAGCATCAGGTTGCCGACCCACATGGAGGCGATCATGCCCCAGAACAGGTCGGGATTGCGGGTCATCACCTGCGGACCCGGCACGATGCCGTGGATCGTCATGGCGCCCACCATCAGCGCCATTACCGCATTCGGCGGAATGCCCAGGGTGAGCAACGGGATGAAGGAGGTCTGCGCTCCCGCGTTGTTGGCCGATTCGGGCCCCGCGACCCCTTCGATGGCGCCGCGGCCGAAACGGCTCGGGTCCTTCGCGAGCTTCTTCTCCACCGTGTAGGAGGCGAAGGGGCCGAGCACCGCCCCGTTGCCGGGCAGGATGCCCAGCACCGCGCCGATGAAGGTGCCGCGCAGCACCGGCTTGTAGGACTGCCGGAAATCGTCCCGATTGGGCAGCAGGCGGCCGATGGCCTGGCGGACCACGTCCCGGGTCTCGGTATGGTCGAGGTTGCGCAGGATCTCGGCGATCCCGAAGACGCCCATGGCCAGGACCGCGAAATCGATGCCATCGCTCAGGAACTGGAGACCGAGCGTCATGCGCTCCTGGCCCGTTTCCAGGTCGGTGCCGACCGTCGACAGGAGGACCCCGACGAGGATCATCGCGACCGCCTTGAGGATCGATCCTCGCGCCAGCACCACGGCGAAGACCAGGCCCATGACCATGAGCGAGAAGTACTCCGCCGGGCCGAAGACGAGGGCGAGCCTCGTGAGCGGAGCGCCCAGCGCGGCAATGACGATGGTGGCGACCGTGCCGGCGAAGAAAGAGCCGATGGCCGCGATCCCGAGAGCCACGCCTGCGCGGCCCTGGCGCGCCATCTGGTGACCGTCGAGGGTGGTGACGACGGAGGTCGCCTCGCCGGGGATGTTCACCAGGATCGCCGTGGTCGAGCCGCCGTACTGTGCGCCGTAATAGATGCCGGCGAGCATGATGAGAGCGCCGGTGGGATCGAACCCGAAGGTGATCGGGAGAAGCATCGCAATGGTCGCGATGGGGCCGACGCCCGGCAGCACGCCGATGAGGGTGCCGACGAGACAGCCGAGGAAGGCGAGGACGAGATTCTGCAGGGAAAGCGCGACCGAGAAGCCGAGGCTCAGATTGGAGACCAGATCGCCCAACTAGACCTCCTCGGGCTGCGTGGCGACATCGATCGGACCGGTCTTGCGGCGTCCGCCCGACAGGTGGACCAGCACGGCGGCCGCGACCAGGATGGCGGCGAGCCCCCTGAGGATGGTCTTCTGCGACCAGGTATCGGGCAGGAGGCCGGCCAAGCTCTGGGGAAAGATCGGGATCGGCAGGTTCAGGAGGTCGCCGAAGAGGACCATGCAGAAGGGGGTCAGCCCGAGCGCCAGGACGAGAAGTTGCCGGAACCGGGCCTCCGGAGCGGCGTATCCGCCGATGACGATGGCGAGCGGCCCGGCGACGATCATCCCGAGGCCGGGGAGGTTCACGGGACCGAGGCTGAAGGGACGGATGGTGACCGCGAAGGCGAGAATGGCCAGCACCACGAAGAACGGCCCGCGCAGGCTCCAGGCCTCGAGCGGTTCGCCGTCCTTGAGGAAGGCCGCCGCGAGAAGGGCGAGGCCGCACAGCCCCACCCCGTAGGCGAGCCAGTCGGGCAGCATACCCGGCCCCATGGCGCTCAGGCGTCCCTGGGGAAGATCGCGGGTCAGCCAGAGGGCGAGCCCCGCCAGGAACAGCAGCGACAGCCCGGCGGCGAGGTTCTGAGGCGAACGGATGAGCCCGTGGCGATTCCGCCCCTGCCCCTGAGACATGGACATTCAACCTCCCTCAAGAGGCGCATTTCACGCGCGCGCCATGTTCTTCAACGTTCGGTTTGCGCCAAACCGGGTTCGGGATCAACCGACCCGGCAGAGTTTTCAAGGACTTTGCCTCCGTTTCCAGCCAATTGCGCGTACGACCTTCGACCAATCCGGAGTTTCGCAGCGCCCCCGCCGGAAATTCGGCAATTTTGATCTTTGAAAACCGGCGGCTCATATATACGTAAGCATCCTTACCCTCCCGAACGCATCCCGAAGATCTCCAAGGCCTGCGCATGGACTATTTTCTCTCAAGCACGTTTCTCCTGTCCCTGCTTCAGGTTATCTGGATCGACATCCTCCTCTCGGGCGACAACGCCGTCGTCATCGCCATGGCCTGCCGCTCGCTGCCGCCGCACCAGCGCAAGCTGGGCATCGTCCTGGGCGCGGGGGTCGCCGTCGGCCTGAGGATCGTCTTCGCCCTCATCATTTCCTACCTGCTCGGCGTGCCTTATCTGCGCATTGTCGGCGGACTGCTGCTGTTCTGGATCGCCCTCAAGCTGGTCCAGGGCGAGGAGGACGGCGACGGCCACGAGGTGAAGGCGAGCGACTCGCTCTGGAAGGCCGTCCGCACCATCGCCATCGCCGACGCGGTGATGAGCCTCGACAATGTGGTCGCCATCGCCGCGGCCTCGCGGGGGCATCCGGAGCTGTTCATCTTCGGTCTCCTCCTGTCGATTCCGCTCATCATGGTCGGCGCCTCGCTCATCACGAGCCTCCTCACCCGTTTCCCCATCTTCGTCTGGGCCGGCGCGGCGCTGCTCGGCTACATCGCGGCGGAGATGATCGTCACGGATCCCATCGTGCTCGGCTGGCTGGCGGGGTATCCCCATCTCGTCCTGCCCGATCCGGGCCATCCCCCGCTCGATCTCAAGCCGGTCGGGACCGTGCTCTACGGCGCGGCCGCCATCGGCGCCCTGATCGTGATCGCGGGTGGGTGGCTGCTGTCCCGGAGCGCGGCCCGGAAGGAGGCCTGAAGAAGGCCCCGCCGCTGGACCCCGCCGGACCTGCGCGGACGCCATTGACGGAAGCGGGGCCGGAGAGCACACAGCCGAACCAGCCCCGTCACGCCCATGTCCTCCCCTCGCCCCTCCTTCTCCCTCCCCGGCCTGCTGCCGGGCGCGCGCGCCGCGATCCCGGCCTTTCCCGGCTTCATCGTCTTCGCCATGGCCTTCGGCGCGGCGGCGGCGCAGAAGGGGCTCTCCCTCGGCGAGACCATGGGCCTGAGCGCCTTCGTCTACGCGGGCGCGTCCCAGATGGTCGGCCTGGAGATCTGGCAGAAGGTCTGGTCTCCGGCGACGATCCTCGCGATCGCGACGGTGACGGCGGTCGTGAACGCACGCATGATCCTGCTCGGAGCGACGCTGCAGCCCTGGCTCAGGCACGAGCCCCTGCCGCGCACGGCGCTCAACCTCTTTCTCGTGACGGAGGCCGGCTGGCTTCTGGGAACCCGCTACTACAGCGAGGGGGGGCGCGACACGGCGGTGCTGCTCGGCTGCGGCATCACGCTCTGGCTCGTATGGCAGGCCTCGACCTTCGCAGGCTACTTTGCCGGCGTCCTCGTGCCCGAGCCCCGTCGCTTCGGCCTCGACCTCGTCATGCCGGTCTTCTTCAGCGTCATGCTCGTGCCCCTGTGGAAGGGAGCCAGGCACGCCCTGCCCTGGCTCGTGGCGGGAGCGGTTTCCCTCGCCGTCCACGCCCTCGTGCCCGGCTACTTCTTCATCGTCGCCGGCGCCCTGGCCGGCGTGGTCGCGGGGATGCTGATCGAATGACCGATCCCGCCGCCCTCGCCGCAGGCCCCTGGGGCCCGGTCCTCGCCATCGCGGGCATGGCGCTCATGACCTTCCTCTGCCGGATCGCCGGCGCGGTGGTGATGAGTCGCGTCGCGATCACCCCGCGCATGGAGCGCGGGCTTCGCGCCCTGCCCGGCTCGATCATCCTCGCCACGATCCTGCCCATGACCGTCGACAGCGGCCCGCCGGCCTTCGTCGCCATCGCCGCGGGCGTGGTGACGATGGCTCTGACCCGCGCCGAGCTCGCGGGGCTCGCCGCGGGCTTAGGAACCCTCAGCCTCGTTCGGGCGCTGGGGTTCTGACCCTTGCCTGAGCCGCAGCCGGATGCGGTAGGACAGCCCGTCGCGCACGTTGCGATAGGCGTCGAGGACCTGCTCGCGGGTCCCCTGGACGAGGGTCGGGTCGGGGGTCGGCCAGTACTCCACCTCGGCGGCGACGGTGCGGGTCAGCTCCAGGGCGGCGTGGTGGGCCTCGGGAGAGAGGGAGATGATGAGGTCGAAGTTGAGCCCCTCCCACTCCTCCAGCTCGTGCAGGGTGCGCGGGCGGTGCTTGCTGCCGTCGATCCCGATCTCGTCGAGGGCGGCGACCATGAAGGCGTTGGGCTCCCCCTTCCGCACGCCGGCGGACTGGACGTAGATCGACTTGCCGAAATAGTGCCGCGCGATGGCCTCGGCCATGGGCGAGCGCACTGCATTCATGGCGCACACGAACAGGACGGAATGAACCCGCTTGGGCTGCGTTTCCGCCACCGTCAGCCTTTCCAGTGCAGGGCGAAGATCAGCGTGAAGATGCGCCGGGCCGTGTCGAAATCGAGGATCACCTTGCCTTCGAGGCGCTTCATCAGCAGCTCGGCGGCCTCGTTGTGCAGGCCGCGCCGGCCCATGTCGATGGCCTCGATCTGGGTGGCGGACGCCTCCCGGATCGCCTTGTAATAGCTGTCGCAGATCATCTCGTAGTCGCGGATCGTCCTGCGGAAGGGCGTCAGCGACAGATGATGGGTGACGAGGGGAGTGCCGTCCTGGGCCTTGATCTCGAGACAGAGCTTCTTCTCGACCAGGCCGATGTGGAGGAGGTAAGGGCCGCCGTCGTAGTGGGGCAGCGCGAAGAAGTTCTCCTCCAGGATGTCGTAGATGGCGATGGCGCGCTCATGCTCCTGGTCCGGATTGCCCCGGCCGATGGAAGCCTCGTCGAGCGTGACGGCGACCAACCGGCATCGCTCGTTCCCTGCGCTCGCCATGCGACCTCCGATCCGTCACAGGTTCAGGCGGATCGCCACCGATCGCGCGTGCCCCTCGAGCCCCTCCGACCGCCCGAGTGCGATGGCGGCCGGCCCGAGCGCTCTCAGCGCGCCCGGGTCGCATTTCAGGATCGAGGTGCGCTTCATGAAGTCAAGCACCCCGAGGCCGGAGGAGAAGCGCGCCGACCGGGCGGTGGGAAGGACGTGGTTGGGGCCGCCCACATAGTCGCCGATGGCCTCCGGCGTGTGGCTGCCGAGGAAGATCGAGCCCGCGTTCCGCACCTTCGCCGCCAGGGCTTCCGGATCCTGCGTCTCGATTTCGAGGTGCTCGGGCGCGAGCCGGTCCACGAGGGGGATGGCGTCGCGAAGGCTCTCCACCAGGATGATCGCTCCATAATCGCGCCAGCTCGCGCCGGCGATCTCGGCCTTCGGCAGGGTTTCGAGCTGGCGCCGGACGGCGGCTTCCACCGCGTCGGCCAGGGCGGGGCTGTCGGTCACCAGGATCGACTGGGCGACGGGGTCGTGCTCCGCCTGGGCCAGGAGGTCGGCCGCAACCCAGTCGGGATTGGCATGGGCATCGGCGAGGACGAGCACCTCGGAGGGGCCGGCGATCATGTCGATTCCGACCTGCCCGAAAACCCGGCGCTTCGCCGCAGCCACATAGGCGTTCCCGGGCCCCACGATCTTGCTCACCGGGGCGACCGATGCCGTGCCGTAGGCCAGGGCGGCGACGGCCTGCGCACCGCCGATGCGGAAGATTTCGTCGACCCCGGCGAGCCGCGCCGCCGCCAGGACGAGGGGATTGGTCTCGCCCCGCGGCGTCGGCACGACCATGACCACCCGCGGCACCCCGGCCACCTTGGCGGGCACGGCGTTCATCAGGACCGAGGACGGATAGCTCGCCCGCCCGCCGGGGACGTAGAGGCCGACGGATTCGAGCGCTGTCCAGCGCCATCCGAGCGTGACGCCGAGGGAATCGGTGCTCATCGAGTCCTGCGGGCGCTGGGCGCGGTGATAGATCTCGATCCGCTCCTTGGCGAGCGCGAGCGCGTCGAGGGTCTCCCGCGAGCATTGCGCCTCGGCGGCGTCGATCTCCTCGTCGCGGACGCGCAGGTCCTCCGGGCGGAGGTCCAGATGGTCGAAGCGGCGCGTATAGTCGATCAGCGCATCGTCGCCGCGGGCGATCACGTCGTCGATGATGGCGCGGACCGCCTGGTCCACGTCCTCCGACACTTCCCGCTTGGCCGAAAGGAGGGCGGCGAAGGCCTGCGCGAAGCCGGCCTCCCGCGCGTCGAGTCTTTGCGCCATCAGATCGGCTCCGCCGACGTCTCGCCGTGCGCGGGCCGGCTCTCGGCGGCCCAGACGGGTCCCAGGTCCTTCATCTGCATCTCGATGCAATCCACGTCGACCTGAATGGCCCCGCCTTCGGCGAAGATCAAGGTGGCGGTGCCCGACGGCGGATCCTTCTCCTCGAACGAGATGGCGAGAAGGTTGAGCACGGCGTCCCTGTTCGTCTGGTCGATGCCGCGCACGCGGACCGCCTTGACCTGCTGAAAATGCATGCCTGTCAGGCGCCGCTGCGGCGGCTGGTCGGGACCTGCCTCCCAGTCGAAGCGGCGGGCGACGATGGCGAAGCAGCGCTCCTTCGGCAGATAGGCAATGTCGCCGACGCGCACGATGGCATCCTGGAGATGCATCGAGATGACGGTGAGGTCGTCCCGGTCGAGAGCGACGAGTTTCAGGAGATCCATGAGCCTTGAACCTGTTGCTGAAGCCTTGACGGCTAGGTAGAGAGCCCATGCGCCGAGTGCAACCGCCGGCCCCTGCAACCGCTGCCGCGGCGCCTCAGCCCCTCAGCCTTTCGATGTCGGCGCCGCAGCGCGCGAGCTTGGTCTCCAGGGCCTCGAACCCCCGGTCGAGGTGATAGACCCGGTTGATCGTGGTCTCCCCTTCCGCCGCGAGGCCGGCGATGACCAGGGACACGGAGGCGCGCAGGTCCGTCGCCATGACCGGCGCCCCCTTGAGGGTCGGTACGCCCTCCACATAGGCGCTGTCGCCGTCGAGACGGATCCTGGCCCCGAGGCGGGCGAGCTCCTGCACGTGCATGAACCGGTTCTCGAAGATCGTCTCGCGGATGCGGGAGGTGCCGTTGGCCCGGGTCATGAGGGCCATGAACTGGGCCTGCAGGTCGGTGGGGAAGCCGGGGAACGGGTCCGTGGTCACGTCGACCGGCTGGATCCCGTTGCCGTTGCGACGGACGCGGATTCCGCCGACGGTGGGCGTGACGTCCGCTCCCGCCTGGCCCAGCACGTCCAGGGCGAACTGCAGGAGTTCCGGACGGGTGTTGGCGAGCATGATGTCCCCGCCCGTCATGGCCACGGCCATGGCATAGGTGCCGGTCTCGATCCGGTCGGGCAGCACCTCGTGAGTCGCGCCGCCGAGGCGGGAGACCCCCTCCACCGCGATCTCGGACGTGCCGGCGCCCTGGACCTTGGCGCCCATCTTCACGAGGCACTCGGCGAGGTCGACGACCTCGGGCTCCCGGGCGGCGTTACGGATCACGGTGGTTCCCTCCGCGAGGGTCGCCGCCATGAGCGCCACATGGGTGCCGCCCACCGTCACCTTCGGAAAGTCGATCTCGGCGCCCTTGAGGCCCTTCGCCGCCGTCGCGACCACGTAGCCGCCGTCGATCTCGATGGCGGCCCCGAGCTTGGCCAGGGCCATGATGAGCAGGTCCACCGGGCGCGTGCCGATGGCGCAGCCACCCGGCATCGACACCCGCGCATGGCCGAATCGGGCCAGGAGGGGCGCGATGACCCAGAAGCTCGCCCGCATGGTGGAGACCAGCTCGTAGGGCGCGCAGGTGTCGATGATGGACTTGGCCGAGAGGCGGATCGTCTGCCCGGTTTCCGTGGATTCGCCCGGGCGGCGGCCGGCGATCATGTGATCCACGCCCAGGTTGCTCATGATGCGCAGGAGCGACGAGATGTCGGCCAGGCGCGGCACGTTGGCGAGCTCCAGGGTCTCCTCCGTCAGGAGGCTCGCGATCATGAGAGGCAGGGCCGCGTTCTTGGCGCCTGAGATCGGAATCGTGCCCGTGAGAGGCGCGCCGCCCCGGATTCGAATGCGGTCCATGAAGATCCCCTTGCTTGAGACTGTGGCGAGCCCTGCCGCCCGGGCGCCCTGGCAGGCTAGTCGGACGGCTCGTCGCGTTCCTTTGAAACATTGGGCGCAGAATGAGCGGTTCCAGGGCCGCTTGCAACCTTGCGGCCCCGGGCCTGCGCCTTGCGCCGTTTCAAATTCTCCTTCAGGGCGGCTTTGAGGCGCTCGACCCTGTCCTGCGATTTATCCCCGGCCATGCTTCGCGCGACCCATCGTCGCCGCGACCCAATATAGGCTTCGCAGGCGGGGCTCAATCGGAATATCTCCTCATTCCGGCATTGACTGCGATCAATGAGGTCTGGTTCATGCTTCGCCATGATGGCGCGTGCATGGCTGCATCCGGTGAAATGATGGATTATCAAGCGTTCTTTACCTCGGCCCTCGACCGCCTCCAGGCAGAGAGGCGCTACCGGGTCTTCGCGGATATCGAGCGCCTCGCAGGCCGCTACCCGGAGGCGATCTGGCACAGCCCGGCCGGGCCGCGCCCCATCACCGTCTGGTGCTCCAACGACTATCTCGGCATGGGCCAGAACCGGGACGTGACCCGCGCCATGGTGGAAACCGCCTGGCGGATCGGCACCGGCGCCGGGGGCACCCGCAACATCTCCGGCAACAGCCACGCCATCGTCGGCCTCGAGGCGGAGCTCGCCGACCTTCACGGCAAGGAGGCGGCCCTCGTCTTCACGTCCGGCTACGTCTCGAACCAGACCGGCATCGCGACCATCGCCAAGCTGATCCCGAACTGCCTCGTCCTGTCGGACGCCCTCAACCACAACTCGATGATCGAGGGCGTGCGCCAGTCCGGCTGCGAGAAGGCGATCTTCCGCCACAACGACCTGGAGCACCTGGAGGAGCTCCTCCGGGCCGCCGGCGACCGGCCCAAGCTCATCGTCTTCGAGAGCGTCTATTCCATGGACGGGGACGTCTCCCCCATCCACGCCGTCTGCGACCTGGCCGAGCGCTACGGCGCCATGACCTACCTGGACGAGGTCCATGCGGTCGGCATGTACGGCCCCCGCGGCGGCGGCATCGCCGAGCGCGAGGGGGCCATGCACCGGCTCGACGTGATCGAGGGGACCCTGGGCAAGGCCTTCGGCGTCATGGGCGGCTACATCGCGGCCTCCCGGGCGGTGATCGACGCCGTGCGCAGCTTCGCCCCGGGCTTCATCTTCACCACCGCCCTTCCCCCGGCCATCGCGGCCGCCGCCACCGCCTCGGTGCGCCACCTGAAGGCCTCCTCGGTGGAGCGGCAGAGGCACCAGCGCCAGGTGGCCCGGACCAAGGCGGTCCTCTCCGGGGCCGGGCTGCCCCTCCTGGACACGACGACCCACATCGTGCCGGTGATGGTGGGGGACGCCGAGGCCTGCAAGGCGGCCTCGGACCGCCTGCTGGACCGGCACGGCATCTACATCCAGCCGATCAACTACCCCACGGTCCCCCGGGGCACCGAGAGGCTGCGCATCACCCCCGGCCCGTTCCACACGGACGCCCATATCGACGCCCTGGCCCGCGCCCTGGTGGAGGTCTGGACCGCCCTGAACCTGCCCCTGGCCCCCAAGGCCGCCGCAGCGGAATAAATTTGAACTTCAATCTTGCGCCGGCCGCCGCCCTGTGGCAGTAACCCGGCGCGCCCGACGCATGCTGCCGTAGCTCAGTGGTAGAGCACTCCCTTGGTAAGGGAGAGGTCGAGAGTTCGATCCTCTCTGGCAGCACCATTCATCCTCAGCGAAATGGGTCTCTCGCCTGTCTCTCGAAAAACCTGCCCGTCCAGGCGGGGTTGGGACGGGGCGGACCCCGTATCTGGTCTCTCCGATAGGCGAAATGAGCGTGCTTGCGCGATCCTAATGACCGGAATCCTCCAGGAAGGACACCGCCCTTTCCGCTCCATGCGATGCAGGCGAGGCGGAGAGCGGTTCGTACGGACATAAGGACCCGCTCGACCGCAGGTGGACCCGACTCGTTTCGGGAGTCCGAATCTCCCCTTTCCGCCGTCCAACCCTCGCGCCGAAATTCAAAAAATACTTTTTGATTCAGTCCTTTGCACCCACGGTACCGATGCACAGAGGCGGTACGCATGGCCCTGCGCATGATACCGCCGCGTGACCGGGGCGCCTCCGGGGCCTTCCCTCCGCGCACATCGTTGCGGCCATGCGGCCTGCCGCCGGCGAGGTCTTCGCGCTGACGATCCCACAGATCTCGAGCGCGGCCATGAACGTGTTCCTGGCGCAGTTTGCCCGAACCTTGCCGGGCGATCTGCATGCCGTTCCTTGTGCGCTTATCCCTCCATCCCGCACGTCGCTTCACAGGCGCGGCGGTATTATGAAGCGCCCGGCGGGAACGCGGGAATTGAGGATCGTCCTGATCGCGCAGAACCAGATCCCATCTCGCACGGACCGGTTTGAAAGCGGAGAACCGATCCGACCTGCACGAGGGCGCGGCCGGTGAGAGAGCCGCAGACGCGCGGTGAGACCTCGAAGCAACCTGCCCTGGCAAGTCCTGTAACCATCACGGCGACCAGGACGACCGTTCCGAGCCATGCCTTGTCCGAGCCATGCCTTGCGCATGCGGGGGCCCTCCTGCCTCGGCACCAGGCCCCGACGGATCGCGGAATGAATCGGCAACGAATGTCCGTCTTTGACAAATCGCAATCCGGCGGGCGCGGGTTCAGGCAGCATGCGGATTGTACAAGGGGGTGAACGCGGGCCAACGGAGGCGAGAATGTCAAAGCCTCTTGTCCTTATGGCGGCTCTCGTTGGGGCCGGCCTGAGCATTGTGCCGGTCGCCCGAGCCCATTGCGACGCGGTTGGCGGCCCTGTCGCCACAGCCGCGCTTCGGGCGCTCGACACCCACAACGTCAATGCCGTCCTGCCCTATGTCCCGGCCTCCGCGGAGCCGGAGCTGACCACGGCCTTCATCCAAGCCATGGCCGTGCGGACGGGCGGGCCTGACGCGAAGGCACTGGCCGATCGCTCCTTCATGGAGACAGCCGTGCGGCTGCATCGGGCTGGGGAGGGCGCCCCCCACACCGGGCTCAAGCCCGCCGGGACCGACTTCGGGCCAGCCATTCCTGCCGCGGAGCAGGCGCTGGCCACCGGCAAGGCCGAGCCGCTACTGGAGTTCCTGTCGCGCGAGATCGAGCATGGGGTGCGGGAACGTTTCGCCCACGCTGCCGGCGACAAGCTCAAGGAGCCCACGAGTGCGGCGGACGTGCCTGCCGCCCGCGAGCATATCCGCGAGGAGCTCGGGTTCATCGGCTATGTGGAGGCGATCTACCTTGCGATCAGAGACAGCCGTCATGCGGGGGCGCCTGCCGCAGCCGACCGATGCGGACATTAGGAGCGTAGCCGAGACTGTCGCTGAACGGAGCAGCAAGAGCCGATGATTGGGGCGAGCCGAGGAGCACCGTGCGAAGCCTGTCCTGTGCTCGCAGCAAGTTCATGGAGGCTGAACATGCCGATGGGACGAACCGTGATGAGCCTCTTGTTCGCCGTAGGGATAACGGTCCCCGATCGGACGCTGGCGCAGGTCGAGCAGTACAATGTCTGTTGGGGACAGGACGAAAAACAGTGCAAGGACCAGAGTGTGACCCCTGACCAGACGTTCTTCGCCTGCGAAACCGAGGGACATTTGGGCTACAGTTCGGAGTACGTCTGTCAGACCTTGTGCAAGAAGCCCAACAAGGCCGGAGCCTGTGAGACGTTCATCCGGTACGGCAGAGGGGGCGGTCGGTGCGGGTACATCTGGACCCACCTGCATTGCTACTGATGCGACGCGTTAAAGCGTTCAACGGCCTCTCGACGGCTCTGTCATGTGAACTGAAGTAGAGCTGCAACGGGCCCGATGAGCGGCCTCATTCAAGCGAGAGCGCTCGCAGATGGCCATTGCCCGCAGCCTCGGCCCTGAAGAGGCGCAACGAACGGCGCGAGACGAGATGACGCTCAAGATCGAAGCTGTTGTAGACGACGGAATGGATCGAGAGAGAGCTGGGCTGAACTGGGAGACTTGAAGCCCTGCATCCTGCGCTCTCGTCGTCGCACCACCGGATGAGAATTCTCGACCCGGATGTACTTGCGCAGACCCTGCTCATGGCGCGCCGCGAGGCCCAGTTATCGACTGGGCTGCCCCTATGGCGCCAGCGTGTCAGCCACAAGGACGCTCAGAGCGAAACCGTACTTCTTCAGGAGTTTACGCATGAGCTCCAGGGCAGCAGCTTCGTTGCGCCCGGGTTGGGCGAGGACAGCCAGGACCTTGCCCTCGCTGTCGACGGTTCGCCAGAGAAACATGCGTCTGCCCCGGATCGAGACCACCATCTCATCCAGGTGTCACGCACCGGCGGAGCAGGGCCGCAACCGACGGAGATTACAGGCAGAGGCTGGTCCGAATTCGAGTCCCACCGCCGGACCGGCCCATACAAGACATCGAGACGGCGTTCAGCAAGCAGATCCTCGACATCACGGTCGCTGAGCGTAAAGCGCAGGTAGAGGCAGACGGCATGCCGGATGATCTCGGGCGGGAACTGGCGACGAGAACAGGGGATGTGCCGTCTACCTCTACCCTACTGCGCTTCTCCGTGTCCTGTCCGCTGTTCCCGTGACAGTGCCGTCACGATCTTTCTTGGTCAGTGGCTCAAGTTTCGCGGCATGCCTTATCCCATAAGTTGCAAGCGCCGGTTCTCACCTGAGATCATGGCCTGGAGTTTGGTTGTCCTTCCGGTTTTACCGTCTCGTAGCCACAGCGGCATGGAAGGTCGCTGCGGATCGTCTTGCCTGGAAAAGCCAGCAAGCAGGGCTCATGCAGCCTCTCCAGGTCAACGTCACATCCCTCACCGCCCCTCCTCATGGTTCTCGGGCCCCAAAATTGTCCGCCACGCGAACCACCTTGGGGCATGACCGGCAACGACGTGCCGGGATCCCACGGGTCCGTTTGTTGACACTGGTTTCATGCGCAACTAATCTCGGACCCGTCGCCGTTCAAGCCGAAACGGCCGGACGCAACCGCTCGACCGGGCCGCAAGAGCCCGGCGCCTGTGATGGAAGAGACGCTCATGGATCCAGGAAAGGCATCCTGTCGGCCCCGCTTGCACGCGGCCGCATCTCCCCTCACGCTAGAACGACGCCCGTGCCTCGCAGCAGGGAGACCCCGCCATGGCTGAGAAGGCCTTTGCGTCGACGGGAGATCTTTCGGAGAAGAGGGTGTCGTTTACGGAGATCGGGCCGGGTCTTTACGCCTACACGGCGGAGGGCGACCCGAACACCGGCGTGATCGTCGGCGACGACAGCTGCATGGTGATCGACACCCAGGCCACCCCCGCCATGGCGGAGGACGTGATCGCGCGGGTGCGCCGCGTCACCGACAAGCCGATCAAGTACGTGGTGCTCTCGCACTATCACGCGGTGCGGGTGCTGGGCGCCTCCGCCTACAACGCGCAGGGCATCCTCGCCTCCCGGGCCACCTACGATCTCATCGTCGAGCGGGGCCAGCAGGACAAGGAGTCGGAGATCGGCCGCTTCCCGCGCCTCTTCCGCGGCGCCAGCAGCATTCCCGAAGGCCTCACCTGGCCGACCCTGACCTTCGAGCGCAGCCTGTCGGTGTTCCTCGGCCGGCGCGAGGTGAGGCTGATGCATCTCGGCGCCGGGCACACGGCGGGCGACATCGTCGCCTGGGTGCCGGACGCGGAGGTGATGTTCACCGGCGACCTCGTGGAGTATCACTCCGCCTGCTATTGCGGCGACGCGCATCTGCGCGCCTGGCCGCGCACGCTCGATGCGATCCTGGGCTTCGACCCCAAGGCGATCGCCCCGGGCCGCGGCGACGCGCTGCAGGGCCGCCGCCCGGTGCGCGAGGCCGTCGCCATGACCCGCGACTTCGTGACGAGCCTCTACGGCGCCGCCGAGTTGTCCGTCGCCCGCGGCCGCTCGCTGAAGGAGACCTTCGCCGCGGTGCGCGAGGCGATGGACCCGAAGTTCGGCGCCTTCGCCATCTACGAGCACTGCCTGCCCTTCAACGTGTCCCGCGCCTTCGACGAGGCCTCCGGCATCGACCATCCCGTCATCTGGACCGCCCAGCGCGACCGCGAAATGTGGGCCGCGCTGCAGGGATAGAGCCGCGAGCGAGGCGAGCCATAGGGAGTCAGCATGAACACCCGCAAAACCCTTTACCAGTTCGGCTATCGCCGCTGCCGGGACCAGGACGCCGCGTTCCCTGTCCGGCACCCTGTGGTCGTCGTCGGGGCGGGACCGGTCGGCCTGTGCGCCGCCATCGATCTGGCGCAACGCGGCGTGCCGGTCGTGCTGCTGGACGACGCCGACCGCATCGGCGAAGGGTCGCGCGGCATCTGTTACGCGAAGCGCACCCTCGAAATCCTCGACCGCCTCGGCGTGGCGCAGCCCTGCCTGGAACGGGGCGTGACCTGGAAGGTCGGCAAGGTGTTCCAGCGGGACGACCTGCTCTACGCCTTCGACCTTCTGCCCGAGGACGGGCACAAGATGCCGGCCTTCATCAACCTTCAGCAATACTACCTGGAGCACGCCCTCGTCATGCGGGCCGGCGAACTGCCGGATCTCGACCTCCGCTGGCGCAACAAGGTCATCGGCCTCAAGCCCCGCAACGATGGCGTGACGCTCACGGTCGAAACTCCGGAGGGCCCCTACGATCTCGATGCCGATTGGGTGGTGGCCGCCGACGGGGCGCGTTCGGGCTTGCGCGGAATGCTTGGCCTGGAATTCAAGGGCGAGGTGTTCGAGGACCGCTTCCTGATCGCGGACGTGAAGATGCAGGGCGACTTCCCGCCCGAGCGCTGGTTCTGGTTCGATCCGCCTTTCCACGAAGGCCGCTCCGCCCTGCTTCACAAGCAGCCCGACGACGTCTGGCGGATCGATCTTCAACTCGGCCCCGACGCCGACGCAAGGCAGGAGCAGGAGCCGGAGCGCGTCATGCCCCGTCTCAGGCAGATGCTGGGCCATGACAATTTCACGCTCGAATGGGTGTCCGTCTACACCTTCCAGTGCCGCCGTCTGGAGCGCTTCGTGCATGGCCGTGTGATCTTTGCCGGCGACGCGGCCCATCAGGTCTCGCCCTTCGGCGCCCGCGGCGCGAATTCGGGCATTCAGGATGCCGAGAATCTGGCCTGGAAACTCGCTCTCGTCCTCAAGGGGGAGGCGCCGGAGCGGCTGATCGAGACCTACGACCTCGAGCGTTCCGCCGCCGCGGACGAGAATATCGGTCACTCCACCCGCTCGACCGATTTCATCGCGCCGCGCTCCGCGCAGGAACTGCGCTTCCGCGATGCGGTCCTGTCCCTCGCGCGTCACGTGCCTTTCGCCAAGCGCATGGTGAATTCGGGCAGGCTTTCCATGCCCTCCACCTACGAGACGCCCCTGTCCACGCCCGACCGGGACGCCTGGGCCGGCACCGCCCGCCTCGGCGCTCCTCTGCCCGACGCCCCCATGCGCGACCGGAGCGGCCGCCCGGTCTGGCTTCTCGAAGCCCTGGGCGGCGAGGAGACGATCATTCACGTGCCGAATGGAGAAGCCCCGCCTGCGGGACGTCGGGTCGTCACCATCGGCGAGGATCTCATCGACGAAGGCGGTTATTTCGCGCGACGTTTCGATGCCGCCCCGGGGAGCACCTATCTCATCCGGCCCGACCAGCACCTGGCCGCCCGCTGGCGTCACATGGAGCCCAGCGCGATCGAGCGCGCCTCCCGTCGCCTGCGGGGCCTCGAAGGAGGATCCGCTTGAACGCACTCATCACCGAGAACCGCCTGCCCGACCCGGATGTCGCTTACCGGGCGCTCATCGACGCACATCGAGGCTTGTCGGACGAAGACAGCGCCGCGCTCAACAGCCGCCTCGTGCTGATCCTCGCCAATCACATTGGAGACGAAGCCGTCCTGCGGGAAGCTCTGGCGCTGGCGAGGCGGAGCATGGAGCCGGCAGGCGCCGCAACAACCTGACGCCGCCGCCCGACGCCGTCAATCGATGCCGAGATAGGCCGCCTTCACCTGCGGATCGGCCAGGAGCGCCGAACCCGCGCCGCTGAAGGCCACCTTGCCGGTCTCCAGCACGTAGCCCCGGTCGGCGATCGCAAGGGCGGCGCTGGCATTCTGCTCGACGAGGAGCACCGTGATGCCGTCGCGTCGGAGCGACACGATGGCATCGAGGATCTGATCGACGAGCAGCGGCGACAGTCCCAGCGACGGCTCGTCGAGGAGCAGGAGCTTCGGGCGCCCCATGAGCGCCCGGCCGATGGCGAGCATCTGCTGCTGGCCGCCCGACAGGCCGCCGGCCAGCAGATGGCGCTTCTCGGCGAGCACCGGAAACATGGCGAAGACGCGGTCCCGGTCCTGGCCGATCTCCTTGTCGCGCCGCCGGTAGGCCCCGAGGCGGAGATTGTCCTCGACCGTCAGCGGTCCGAAAACCTGCCGGCCTTCCGGCGACTGCGTGATCCCGAGTTCCACCCTCCGGTGCGGGGGGAGGCGGTCGATGCGCTGGCCGTTGAACAGGATCTCGCCGCCCGTGATCGGCTGGACGCCCGACAGCGAACGCAGCAGGGTCGTCTTCCCCGCGCCGTTGGAGCCGACCAGCGCCACCACTTCGCCCGCCTTCACGTCGAGGCTGACGCCCTTGAGCACTTCGATGCGCCCGTAGGCGCTCCTGAGATCCCTGACCTCAAGCACGAGCCGCCTCCCGCGCGCCATGATGACCGAGATAGGCTTCGAGGACCCTGGGATCGTCGCGCACTTCCCGCGGCGTTCCCTCGATCAGCGGCCGCCCCCGGTCGAGAACGAGAATCCTGTCCGAGATCTTCATCACCAGCTTCATGTCGTGCTCGACGAGGACGACTGCCACGCCGCGGTCGGCCACCTGCTTGATCAGACGGTCGATCTCCTCCGTCTCCACCGCATTGCAGCCGGCGGCCGGCTCGTCGAGCAGGAGCACGCGCGGCTCGGCGGCGAGCGCGCGAGCGATCTCGAGCCGCTTGCAGGCGCCGTAGGACAGCGATCCGGCCGGAACATCCGCTGCGTCCTTCAGGCCGACGGAGTCGAGGAGTTCGAGAGCCGCCTTCCGCGTCTCCAGGTTCTGGCGCGTCACCGACGGCATCCGGAACAGGGCTGGCAGCAGGCTGCACGTCTCGCGCAGGTGCCTGCCCACCATGACGTTCTCGCAGGCGGTCATCCGCTGGAAAATCTGAAGGTTCTGGAAGGTCCGCGAGAGGCCGCGCGCGGCCAGCCTGTGAGGCGGCAGGCCGGTCACGTCCTCGCCCGACAGGTGGATCGTGCCGCGCCCGGCCGCATAGATGCCGGACACGATGTTGAAGAGAGTGGTCTTGCCGGCGCCGTTGGGGCCGATGATCGACAGGATCTGGCCCGGCTTCACCGAAAAGCTCACGCCGTCGACGGCGCGCACGCCGCCAAAGGAGATGCCGATATCCGTCGCCTGGAGGATGGTCATGAGCGCCCCCTCCGGAGAAGCAGGGCCGAGAGGGTCGGCACGATGCCGTTGCGCATGAAGATCATCGACACGATGATGATAAGCCCGAGCAGGAGGTGTTCGTATTCCTGGAAGACTGTAAGGGCCTGCGGCAGCGTCACCAGGACCGCGGCGCCGACGATGCTGCCGACCACCGATCCCAGCCCGCCGAGAACGACCATCGTGACCAGCTCGACGGAGTGCAGGAAGCCGGCCTGATCCGGGTTGATGAAGCCGTTCATGAACGCGAGGGCGGAGCCCGCCAGAGAGGCATAGACGGCTGCGATCACGAAGGCCTGGAGCTTGAAGCGGGCCACGTCGACGCCGACCACCTGCGCCGCGACCTCGCTGTCGTGCAGGGCGCGGAAGGCCCTTCCCGTCGGCGTATCGTCGAGGTTGAGGGCGATCCAGGTTCCCGCGAGCAGGAGCCCGCCCGTGATCCAGTACCAGGTGTCGGAACCCGACACGCGCCACCCGAACAAGGCCAATCGCGCCACCGGCATGCCGTCCGGGCCGCCCGTCCAGCGGCTTTCCGTCGAAATGATCATGGCGACGAGCACCCCGAGGCCGAGAGTGGCGATCGCAAGATAGTGACCCTTGAGGCGCAGGATGGGACGTCCGACCAGATAGGCGAGCACGGCGGACAGCACCGCTCCGACGAGGAGCGCCGCCCAGGGCGGAATGCCCAGATGTGCCGGCCCGATGGCCACCGCATAGGCACCGATGCCGAAGAAGGCCGCATGGCCGAGGCTGACCTGCCCGGCCTGTCCCATCAGGATGTTGAGGCCGATGGCTGCCAGCGCCGACACCCATACGAGCGAGGCGACGCGGAAATAGTAACTCGACGGGAAGACGAGGGGCAGGACGGCGATCGCCAGAGCCAGAACGGCGAGGGTCAGGAAACGCCGGTTCATGAGGGAACGCATGTTCACACCCTCTCCACGACCCGGCGCCCGAACAGCCCCTGGGGCGCCGCGAACAGGACGACGAGGATGACCAAGAACGCGAAGGCATCCTTGTAGGTCGAGCTGAGGTACCCGGCCCCGAACGCCTCGAGAAGGCCAAGGATGAGGCCGCCCAGGACGGCCCCGAGCGGATTCCCCATCCCGCCCAGCATGGCGGCTGCGAAGCCCTTCAGGGCGAGCAGCGTGCCGACGTCGTAGCTCGTCAGAGTGATCGGCGTGATCAGGATGCCGGCGACGGCGCCGATGGCCGCCGATCCGCCGAAGGCGAGTGCCATGATGGTCGTGGTGTTGATGCCCACGAGGCGGGCTGCGAGGCGGTTCGCTGCGGTCGCCAGCACGGCCTTGCCGAGGACCGTATGCTCGAGAAAGACGTAGAGGGCCAGCACGACGACGGCCGCGCCCCCGAGAACCCAGAAGCTCTGCGGCTGCACGGCCGCGCCGAGCACGTCGACGGGCGTATCGCCCGAGAATGCGGGCAGCTTGTGGAACTGCTTGTCGAACATGACCTGGGCGATCCCGCGCAGCAGGATCGAGGCGCCGATGGTGATGATGATGAGCGTGACGGCCGATGCGCCGCGCGCGGGCTCGATGGCGAGCCTGTGGAGGAGGAGACCGACCGCGACAGCGACGCACACAGCCACGAGGCCGGCGAGCGGCAGGGGCACTCCGGCCGCGGCGGCGAAGACCGTGACCATGCCGCCGAGCATCACGAACTCGCCCTGTGCGAAGTTCACCACGCCGGACGCATTGTAGATCAGGGTGAACCCGAGCGCGACGAGTGCATAGACGGCCCCCACTGTCAATCCGGAGATGAGGAACTGGAGAAATTCGGCCATATTGCTGTCCCGCGGCCTCTTGTTGCCGGCCTGGCCGCCCCATGGCGACCAGGCTTCACGGAAGAAGAGCCCCCGGTTTGCGACCCCGGGAGCGACGGACGCGCGAGATCAGCTGCCCGACTCGACCAGGTTCCAGTCGCCGTTCTTGATTTCGAGCATGCGAAACGCGGACAGGTCGAGGCCGAGGTGATCGGTCGCCGACATGTTCACGATGCCGCCGGTCCCGACGAAGCCCTTGGTCTTCTCGATCTCGTCGCGGATCTTCTTCGAATCCGTCGAATTCGCGCGCTTGATCGCCTCCACGAGGATGAAGAGACCGTCATAGGCATGGCCGCCGAACGTGGAAACCGGCTGCTTCGTGGCGCTCTCGTAAGTCTGCTTGTACTCGGTCACGACCTTCTTCTGCGGATCGCTCTCCGGCAGCTTGTCGCCGACGAGAAGCGCCGCGGCGGGAAGGCGGACGCCCTCGGCGGCCTTGCCGGCGAGTTCGATGAAGCTCTTCGAGGCCACGCCGTGGCTTTGGTAGAGGGGAATGTCGCCCATTCCCAGCTGGGCATAGTTGCGGGTCACGATGGCCGGCCCCTGACCGAAGCCCGGATTGACCACCGCCTGAACGCCGGCGGTGTTCTTGATCTTCGTGAGCTGGGCCGTCATGTCGCTGTCGCGCGGGCCGTAGTTCTCGTCGATCAGGATCTGCATGCCGTAGTTCGGCGCAACCTTGACGCACTGGGCCCGCATGGAAGCGCCGAAGCCGTCCGTGCCGGAGATCATGCCGATCTTCGTGAGGTTGCGCTTCTTCAGGTCCTCGAAGATCTTCTCGCACGCCATCTTGTCGGTGTGCGGGGTCTTGAAGACGTACTTGCGCACGGGATCGATCACCTCGATGGCGCCTGCAAGCGAGATGAACGGGATCTGCGCCTCCTCGAAGACCGGGATCATCGCCATCGTGCTGCCCGTCGAGGTGCCGCCCACCATCGCGACGACCTTGTCGTCCTCCACGAGACGCGTCGCGAAGGTGCGGGCCTTGTTGGCATCGCCGCCGTCGTCATAGATCACGAGCTCGATCTTCTTGCCGTTGACGCCGCCCGCCGCGTTGATCTTGTCGACGTAGAGCCGGAGCGTTTTATCCTCGGGCTCGCCGAGGAACGAGGACGGGCCGGTGACCGAGAGGACCGAGCCGACCTTGATGGTGTTCTGCGCGAATGCGCCCTGAGGGAAGCCGAAGGCGATCGCTCCGGCTGCCAGCACGTATTTTAGCTTGGACTGGGGCTTCATGTGTTTCCTCCTGGTTGAACTGTCGTTTTTCTTATTGTTGCACAATGGATCAGGCCGCCATAGGCCTGCGCATCGTCGCAATGTGGAACCGGTTGGCGACGAATGCGCTATCGGTGAGACAGGCCGTACCGGCCGGGTTCGCGCCCGTGACGTGATAGTCGCTGAAGGCCGCGGACTGGTTGACGTAAATCGCTCCCGTCAGATTGACGGAAAGGGCCACCCCCGCCCTGGCAAAGACCTCGGACGCCCTGTCGATCAGAGTCTCGCGGGTGGAATACAGCGCAGCCGTGATCGCGCCCTTCTCCTTCGCCGAGCGCGCGGCACGTTCGATCGCCTCCTCCGCCGTCGCAACGGCGATGACGAAGCTGATCGGGCCGAAGCGCTCCTCGAGATAGGCATGCTCGTCCGCCGCATCGACGGCGACGATCAGGGGCGTGGCCGTCCGGGCGCCGCCGGCTCCATCCACGGGGCTCGAGTCACGCACGATCCGCCCGAGGCGGCGCGCCGCCTCGATGCGCTTGAGCGTCTCCTCGCTCTGGATGGCGCCGAGGACGTTTTCGGCACGCGCCCGATCGCTCAGCAAGTCGTCGATGGCGCCTGCGATCCCGGCCGCAACCTCGTCGAAGCTCTTGTGCCCCTCGTCCGTGTCGATGCCGCCGCGCGGCACATAGATGTTCTGCGGCGCCGTGCACATCTGCCCCGAATAGAGGGAGAGGGAAAAGGCGAGATTCCGGCACATGCCGCCGAAGTCGTCCGTCGATTCGATGACGACGGAGTTCACGCCCGCTTCCTCCGTGAACAGGACCGCGTGGCGCACGTTCTCCCGCAGCCAGCGGCCGAAGACCGGAGAACCCGTGAAGTCCACGATGCCGACGGCGGGGTCGAGCGCGAGTTCCTTGGTCACCGGCGCATCGGGCTCATCCGCCGCAAGAAGCAGGACATTGGGGTCGAAGCCCGCTTCCCGCAGCACCTCCCGGCCGATCCGCACGGTCAGCGCCAGCGGCAGGATCGCCTGGGGATGCGGCTTGACGATCACCGCGTTGCCGGTGACGAGGCTCGCGAAGAGACCCGGATAGGAATTCCAGGTCGGGAAGGTCGCGCAGGCGATCACGAGCGCGATCCCGCGCGGGACGATGCGATAGGCCTTGTCGAGCAGGAGCGGCGGGCTCTTGCCCTGCGGCTTCTCCCAGCGCGCCTGACGCGGCACGCGGGTCATTTCGTCATAGGCGTAGGCGACCGCCTCGAGCCCGCGGTCCTGCGCATGAGGCCCGCCCGCCTGGAAGGCCATCGGGAAGGCCTGCCCGCTCGTATGCATGACGGCATTGCCGAACAGGAAGCTCTGCCTGTTGATCCGCGCCAGCATTTCGAGCGCGACCCCGACCCGCTCCTCGACGCTCGCCGCAGCCCATGCGCCGCCCGCGTTCCGGGCGGCCGCGATCAGGGCAGCCGGCTCGGATTTCGGATAGGTGATGCCGAGGGGTTTTCCCAAGGGCGACACTTCCCGCCCCACCCGGCCGTTCGCCGGCTGGTCGATCTCGAAGGGCCGGTCGAGCAGGGTTGCGAAGGCCGCCTCCCCGTCTGCCCTGGCCGTCTCGCCATAGATCTTGCCGCTCGGAATCTCGGGAAAGGCGCTCCAATAGCCGCGCGAGCGGGCCGCCTGAAGGGCCTGGACGAGCAAGTCCCGATGGTCGTCGAAGAATCCCATCCGTTCTCTCCCTGACGGCCGGCATTGAACGTATCGGCACTGTTTGCAGTATCATTATAATTGACCGGACGGTTGGTCAATAGTAAAACAAGGGACAACGGAAGCCGCCTTCGAGCGGCGACATCCACGGGAGGGCCGCGTTGGAGAACGATCTCATCCTCACGGACAGGCGGGAAGGCTACCGCGTCATCACCCTCAACCGGCCGGATCGCCTGAACTCCTTCAACGAGGCCATGCATGCGGCCCTGATGAGCGCGCTTCTCGACGCTGAAGCCGACGACGAATGCCGCGCTCTGGTTCTCACGGGCGCCGGGCGCGGCTTCTGTGCCGGACAGGATCTCTCGGATCGCGTCTTCAGCCCGGGCCAGGTTCCCGACCTCTCCTCGACCCTGGAGCGGCTCTACAACCCCCTCGTCCGTAAGCTGCGGGATCTGCGGGTGCCGGTGATCTGTGCGGTGAACGGCGTCGCGGCGGGTGCCGGGGCCAACATCGCATTCGCTTGCGACATCGTCCTCGCGGCCCGCTCGGCCAAGTTCATCCAGGCCTTCGCGAAGCTCGGCCTCGTCCCCGATTCCGGCGGAACATGGTTCCTGCCGCGGCTCGTGGGCCCCGCCCGCGCCCGCGCCCTCGCCCTTCTGGCCGAGCCGGTTCCGGCCGAGCAGGCGGAAGCCTGGGGCATGATCTGGAAGGCCGTCGACGACGCCGTCCTCATGGACGAGGCGCGCCGCCTCGCCGCCCATTTCGCAACCCAGCCGACCGTGGGCCTCGGCCTCATCAAGCGCGCCCTCGACGCTTCCGAAACCAACGATCTCGACGCGCAGCTCGACCTGGAGCGCGACTATCAGGGCCAGGCCGGCCGCACGCCCGACTACATGGAAGGCGTCAAGGCCTTCTTCGAGAAGCGTTCGCCGAAATTCACCGGGAGGGCCTGATGGACGCGCAGTCGACGCTTTCGATGAGCGAACCGCAGAAGCTCGCCAAAGCCTGCGCCGACGCCATGTGGGCAGACGACCAGGCGAGCCAGGGGCTCGGCATGGTGGTCGAGCGGGTCGCGCCGGGCGAGGCCGTCCTTTCGATGACCGTCCGTCCCGACATGACGAACGGACACGGCATCTGCCACGGCGGCTTCATCTTCACGCTGGCGGATTCGGCCTTTGCCTTCGCCTGCAACACCTACAACCAGCGCACGGTCGCACAGCACTGTGCCGTCACGTTCCTGCAGCCCGGACGCCGGGGCGACAGGCTCACCGCCCATGCGGTGGAGCGGTCCAGGACGGGCCGCTCCGGCATCTACGACGTGACCGTCAGGGACAGCCGCGGCGAGGTCGTCGCGGAGTTCCGTGGCCATTCGCGCACCATCACCGGCACGCTCGTGGAATCGAGCGCGGACGGCAATCCATAGAACAACGTGAGAATGGGAGGCTCCCTTGCTTCAGATTCCGCTTCGCAAACTTTCCGAGCTCAAGCCACAGCCGACCCAACTCGACCGCTTCGAGGTGGCCTCCAGGGATGAGCTCGCTGCGTGGCAGCGCGACCGCCTGGCTTGGACCCTGCGGCACGCCTACGAGAACGTGCCCCACTACAGGGCGAAACTCGACGCGGCCGGCGTCCATCCGGACGATTTCAAGGATCTGAGCGACCTCGCCAAGTTCCCGTTCACGACCAAAGCGGACCTGCGGGACAACTATCCCTTCGGCATGTTCGCCGTGCCGCAGAACCAGATCGTGCGCATCCACGGCTCCTCCGGCACCACCGGCAAGCCGACGGTCGTCGGCTACACCAAGCGCGACATCGACATGTGGGCGGACGTGGTGGCCCGCTCCATCCGCGCGAGCGGCGGGCGGCCGGGCATGAAGGTGCACGTGGCCTACGGCTACGGCCTCTTCACCGGCGGCCTCGGCGCCCATTACGGAGCAGAACGCCTCGGCTGCACCGTGATCCCCATGTCGGGCGGCATGACGGAGCGCCAGGTCCAGCTGATCCAGGACTTCCAGCCGGACATCATCATGGTGACGCCCTCCTATATGCTGGCGATCCTGGACGAGTTTCGGAAGCAGGGCCTCGACCCGCGCAAGTCCTCGCTCAAGGTCGGCATCTTCGGGGCCGAGCCCTGGACCAATGCCATGCGCACCGAGATCGAGGAGGCCTTCGACATCCATGCGGTCGACATTTACGGCCTCTCCGAGGTCATAGGGCCGGGCGTCGCCTGCGAGTGCGTCGAAAGCAAGGACGGACTGCACATCTGGGAGGACCACTTCTACCCGGAGGTGATCGACCCCCAGACGGGCGAGGTTCTGCCCGACGGCGAGGAGGGCGAGCTGGTCTTCACCTCCCTCACCAAGGAGGCGATGCCCGTGATCCGCTATCGCACGCGGGACCTGACGCGCCTCCTGCCCGGCACCTCACGAACCATGCGCCGCATGGAGAAGATCACCGGCCGGACCGACGACATGATGATCATCCGAGGGGTGAACGTCTTCCCGAGCCAGATCGAGGAAAAGCTCCTGACGATCCCGGCGCTGTCCGGCCACTACCAGATCGTCCTGAGCCGGGAGGGGCGCATGGACCAGATGGAAATCCGCGTCGAGATCCGCCCGGAAGCGGACTACCCGGAAACGCGCCAGGCTGCCGCCAGCCAGCTGGGCAAGGCGATAAAGGACACCGTCGGCATCACCGCGAAGGTGACCGTCGTCGACCCCGAAGGCATCGAGCGCTCGCTCGGCAAGGCGCGACGCGTCATCGACCGCAGACCGAAAGAATAGAATACGCACATGGCACGAACCCGCGCCAACGACTATGACGAGAAGCGCCGGGCGATCCTCGATCGCTCGGCCGAACTCTTTGCCGAGCACGGCTACGACCGGGCCTCGATGAGCAAGATTGCCGAAGCGTGCGGCGTATCGAAAGCGAACCTCTATCACTACTACAAGGACAAGGAGGAGCTGCTCTTCGACGTCATCCGCTTCCACCTCGAGGAACTGCTCGAGGTGGTGGAAGCGGCCGACCGCCCTGACCTTCCACCCGACGCCCGGCTCAAGGAGCTGATCGGCGCCCTGCTGGAGGCCTACCGCGACGCCGACGCCGAGCACAACGTGCAGATCAACGGTCTCCGGCTGCTGGCGCCCGACCGTCAGGCCGAGCTCAAAGGCATGGAGCGCGAGCTGGTGCGGATCTTTTCCGAAGCCGTCGCGGGCGTGGCGCCCCAGCTCAAAGGCACCAAGCTGCTCAAGCCGGTCACCATGTCCCTCTTCGGCATGATCAACTGGCACTATCTCTGGTTCAGGGACAAAGGCGATGTCACGCGCGCCGACTATGCGGAGCTGGTCGCTCAGCTCGTCGTGGACGGCACCCGCAATCTGCATGCGCAGCAGTTCGGAGCGGCACGACGCGTGAACGCGGCGGAGTAGGAACGGGCCGATGCTCTAGGCCAGGACCCTCTGTGGCGCCTGACCGGCACTGCCCGTGACCAGATCCGGCACGCTCAGCCCGAATCCTTCGAGAATCGGATGGACGCTGCCCTGCCAGAGGGCCAGGAGATCTTCCCTGCTCTTCTGGCGCAGGCCGTACCTCCGGTGCTGCTCGTAATGATCCGACGAGGAGCGGCCGAAGGTGTCCGCCACCCGGGGGTACCAGTAGTTCACCGATGCCTGCGCGTCGATCCTGTCGTGCCCTTTCTCGAGGGCGGCGCGCAATCCGTCCTCCCCGAGTTCGGCATGACGTCTCTCGACCGGGAGGATCTCCGCGAGCGTGTCCGCCAGCGGCTGATAGGAGGAGCGGCTCAATTCGTCGAGCTGCACCACGGTCGCCTGCCCCATCAGCAGGTTCATCACCACCGAATCGACCCAGCCGTTGATCGGGTAATGAAAGACGTTGAGCCGCATGTCATCGCCGATGCGGCGCGTGCCGAGATTGGCACTCCGGTCGAGCCTGGAAGCCCAGGGATGCGCGCCGACATACTGGTCCGTATGGGCGCCGAACTGCTCCATCAGCTCCAGCACCTTTCGTGCATGGTCGAACTTCTCCAGCACGATCCGGGTGGCGACGATCCGCTCCTTCAGGCCGGGAGCCAGATTGATGCAATCCGCGAATCCGGAGGCACCGGCCATTTCGGAATCGACGAAGATCGCCATGAGGCGCATGAGTTCGCCGCGATAGCGGGGCGTGACATTGTCGGGGGCACTCAGGCGGCCGCCGCCTGCCACGAAGCTGACGAGGCTCTCTTCATCGACCATCGGACCGCTCCCTTCGTCACTTGTCGAAATCGACCACGATCTTGTCGGTGACCGGGTAGCTCTGGCAGGTCAGGATGTAGCCCCGCGCCACCTCGTAGTCCTCGAGCGCGAAATTGGCGTCCATGTCGACCTCGCCCTCGACGAGCATCGCCCGGCAGGTGGAGCATACGCCGCCCTTGCAGGCATAGGGAAGCTCCAGGCCCTCGGCCGTCGCCGCATCGAGCACCGAGGAGGTCCCCTTCTCGAAGGAGATCGTCCGCGCCCGGCCGTCGATGACGATAGTCGCCTCGCAGAGGTTCTGGCGCTTCTCCGCCTTCGCCTCCTCGGGCCGGCGCTGCCGGCGGCCGGGCGTCGAGGTGGCGAAGAGCTCGAACTTGATCCGGCGCTTGTCGAGACCATGCTCCTCCAGGCTCTGTGCGACGCCCACCATCATGTCCTGCGGGCCGCAGATGAAGGCGGTGTCGATGGAGGATACGTCGATCCAGTGCTCGAGGAGCTGGTCGCACTTCTCCTTGTCGATGCGGCCGTTGAACAGGTCGATGTCCTGCTGCTCGCGGCTGAGGACATGGATCAGGCTGAAGCGGTCGAGATGCTCGTTCTTCAGGTCCTCCAGTTCCTCCCGGAACATGATCGTGCTCGACGCCCTGTTGCCGTAGAACAGGGTGAAGGAGGATTGCGGCTCGGCCGTCAGCGTCGACTTGACGATGCTGAGCAGGGGCGTGATGCCGCTGCCGGCAGCGAAGCCCACGAAATGCCGCTTTTGCTGCGCGCCGAGCGGCACGTGAAAGTTGCCCATCGGCGGCATGGCCTCGATCGTCTGCCCGGGTGCGAGATGCTCGCTCGCCCAGTTCGAGAACAGGCCGCCGGCCACCTTCTTGATGCCGACCCGCAGATGCGTATCGTTGGCGGCGGCGCAGATCGAATACGAGCGCCGGACCTCCTCGCCGTCGATGGTCGCCCGCAAGGTCAGGTACTGACCCGGCACGAAGCGGAACGCCTCCTTGTATTCCTTCGGCACGTCGAGGGTGAGCACGATGGCGTCACGGGTTTCGCGTCGGACGTCGGCGACTTTGACCGGGTAGAACTTTGTCATGGAGCATCCGCTCGGTTCAAATGCACTTGAAGTAGTCGAAGGGTTCGAGGCAGTCGCGGCACTGGTACTGCGCCTTGCAAGGCGTCGAGCCGAACTCGCTCACACGGAAGGTATTCTCCGAGCTGCAGCGCGGACACTTGATCGCCGGCGGCGCGCTGCGCAGGAACCGGTCGAGCGGCGAAGGATCCCGGGCCTTCTCCGCCGGCGGCGCGATGCCGTAGGCCTCGAGCTTGCGCCTGCCCTCTTCCGTGATCCAGTCCGTCGTCCAGGGCGGCGACAGCCGGCGCTCGATCTTCAGGCGGTCGATGCCGCGGGCTCTGAGGGCCACCTCGATGTCCAGCGCGATCACGCTCGTGGCGGGACAGCCCGAATATGTCGGCGTGATCGCCACCACCAGTTCGTCGTCCATCCACCGGATGTCGCGGACGATGCCGAGGTCCATGACCGACACGGCCGGCACCTCCGGGTCGGGTACCTCCCCGAGCCAGTTCCGGACCTGGTCGAGGCTGGGCCGCGTCAGGGCAGTCGTCATGGGCGAAGCCTCCTCACCATGTGGCGTTGGGATAGGCCCTCTGGAGGAACTGCAGGTCGGCCAGAATGTAGCCGAGATGCTCGGAGTGAATGCCCTTCTTCCCGCCCCGCTGCGTCCAGCCGGGCTGCGGCAGGGTCAGGGTCGCCTCCTCGGCGGTGGCTCGCATGAGGCCGAGCCAAGGCTCGTGCAGGGTCGAGACGTCCGGCCCGATGCCGGCGCCGACCATCGCCCGGTCGACCTCGTCCGGCTCGAACAGCTCGCCCGTGTACATCCACAGGTCGTCGAGGGCCGTCTGCATGCGGCGGTGGCTCTCCTCGGTGCCGTCGCCGAGCCTGATCACCCATTCGCGGCTCCGTTCGAGGTGGTAGGTCACCTCCTTCAGCGCCTTCGCGGCGATTTCGGCAATGCGCCCGTCGCGCGATGTCGTGAGGCCCTGGAGGAGCAGGTAGTGCCAGGCGTCGAAATAGAGCTGCCGCACCATGGTGACGGCGAAGTCGCCGTTCGGCTGCTCGACCAGCAGCACGTTGCGGAACTCGCGGGTATCGCGAAGATAGGCGAGCTTGTCGGCATCTCGCCCCTTCCCCTCCACCGTGCCGGCCAGGTTCAGCCAGAGCTGGGTCTGCCCGATGAGGTCGAGGGCCACGTTCGCCAGAGCCAGATCCTCCTCGAGGGCTGGCGCATGCCCGCACCATTCCGACAGGCGATGCCCGAGGATGAGGGCATTGTCGCCGAGGCGCAGGAGATACTCGAAGAGGGCTTCCTGCTCGTTCATCACATATGCCCCAGCTCTTCCGGGATCTCGTAGAAGGTCGGGTGCCGGTAGACCTTGCTGTTGGCCGGCTCGAACAGCGGTCCCTTCTCGCTCGGCGAACTGGCCGCGATGTCGGACGCCCTGACCACCCAGATGCTCACGCCCTCGTTGCGGCGCGTGTAGACGTCGCGGGCGTTCATGATCGCCATCTCGGCATCGGGAGCGTGCAGGCTGCCCACATGGCGGTGCGCGAGACCGTGCTGGCTGCGGATGAAGACCTCCCAGAGAGGCCATTCCTTCTTCTTGTCGCTCATCGTCGTCCTCCCGCTCACGCAGCCTTCGCCTGGGTCCGCGCGGCCTTCTTGGCCGCATAGGCCTCGGCGGCGTCGCGCACCCAGCGGCCCTCCTCGTAGGCCTTCACCCTGGTCCGCAGGCGCTGGCGGTTGCAGGGGCCGTTGCCGCCGATCACCTGGTAGAACTCCTCCCAGTCGATCTCGCCGAAATCGTAGTGGCCGCGCTCGGCGTTCCACTTGAGGTCGGGATCGGGAACGGTGAGACCGAGGTACTCGGCCTGCGGCACCGTCTGGTCGACGAATTTCTGGCGCAGTTCGTCGTTGGAGTTGATCTTGATCTTCCACTTCATCGACTGGGCGCTGTGCACCGAGTTCGCGTCGGAGGGGCCGAACATCATCAGCGACGGCCACCACCAGCGGTTCAGGGCGTCCTGGGCCATCTGCTTCTGCTCGGGGGTGCCGCGCGCGAGCTTCATCATGATGTCGTAGCCCTGGCGCTGGTGGAAGCTCTCCTCCTTGCAGATGCGGATCATGGCCCGGGAATAGGGCCCGTAGGAGCAGCGCTGCAGCGGCACCTGGTTCATGATCGCCGCGCCGTCCACGAGCCAGCCGATGGCGCCGATATCGGCCCAGGTCAGGGTCGGATAGTTGAAGATGCTGGAATATTTCGCCTTGCCGCTGTTGAGCTGCTCCATCAGCTCGTCACGGGAGACGCCGAGGGTCTCGGCGGCGCAGTAGAGATAGAGGCCGTGCCCGGCCTCGTCCTGCACCTTGGCGAGCAGGATGGCCTTGCGCTCGAGAGTCGGCGCCCGGGTGATCCAGTTGCCCTCCGGCTGCATGCCGATGATCTCGGAGTGGGCGTGCTGGGAGATCTGCCGGATCAGGGTCTTGCGGTACGCCTCCGGCATCCACTCCTTCGGCTCGATCTTGATGTCCGCGTCGATGCGATCCTGGAAGGCGCGCTCCTCCGGGGACATCTCGTCCCGGGACTGGACGTGGGCGACGCCCGTTTTCACCATCTGCGCATACATGGCGCTCCTCCTCGACCTCGCTGCCTCGTCTCCGACCCTGGAACCCGCTCCTGGCGCAGCCGCTTCGACGCCTGGAGAAGCGGCGCCGGTGCCGAATGGGCGAGCGGCATGCCACGCTCGCCGGGTCGAGCCGTTTCCCCTAATATGTCACAAAAAGTGAGGAGTTCAACAATTTTTTGTAACGTATCGGCTAGGCAACGCCGGCTTCGACACCGAGTCGGACCCCCGCGAAGCGGCGGGCGAACCCCGGCTCCGCCGCCGGCAGGGGCCCTCTGTCGTTTTGGGCATGGGTGTCGATCCACCGTTCGGAAGCGGGCAGGAGCGTCTTGTAGATCCTGCCGCACAGCTCCCTTGCCGCCGCCCCGGCCCAGGGCTTCGGCAAAAGCTGTGGCGGCAGCAGCGGATCCTTCAACACGGCGCGCCGGTAGTCGTGGATCAGGAGGATGCGCACCAGGAGAGCCTGAAGGTCGGTGAAGGCGGCGCCCTTCTCGAGGGCGTCGAGGGTCCCCGAATAGGTGGCGATGAAGCGCTTGTAGCGCCCCTCGATCTCTTCCAGGGGCCAGGCGCGCTCCACCAGGCGCCGGGCGGTGGGAAGATCGGCGGGGGTGGCCGAGAGGCGCAGGAACGGCCCTTCGCCGCCCGGCGAGGCCGTTGCGGAGATGAGCAGGTCCGGTCCGAGGGTGCCGTAGCCTGCCTCCGAAAGCCCCGCCCGCAGCGCACTCCTGTCCTGGGTGTTCTCCAGCAGGAGGAGGTCGAAGGCACCGTGCCAGCCCTGGGGCGGATCGGCATAGATCCGCCGCGTGGCCTGGGCGAAGGCCTCGCGTCCCATCGCGGTCAACTGGTAGTAGCTGTTGCGGCCGACCTTCCACCGTTCGAACCAGCCGTCGCCGACGAGACGGGACAGCGCCGTCCGGACGAGGGTGTCGCTGATGCGGAAGGCGCGCATGATTTCATGCAGCGAGCCGAGCGACAGGACGCCGCCGCGCGGGACCACCGCGTCGCCGAAGACCGTCACGATCAGAGAGCCCGCCCGGATCGGCGTCCGCTCATGGAACCTGTCGAGGAGCGCTTCAACAAACGCGGCCATCCAACCAACTCCGGATCACTCGCCTCGGGCGGGCCCGTTACGCTCCCGCCTCCGTCCGGGAGCTTATCCCCTGCCGCCCGCCGGACGCCAAGTCCCTGTCGCGGCCGTCCCGGCTGGAAATTCCTTGACTAACCGGCCGGTCGGTCAATAATGCGTACAATCGTGCGCCGCCGCTGCGCGAGCTGCACCGGACATTCCAGGGTGGTCAGATGAGACTTGAGAGCTTCGTCCGCGGACGTTGGATCGCACCGGGCCAGGAGCTGGCCGAAATCCGCAGCGCGGTTACCGGCGACGTGGTCGCCGAGGTCGCCGGCGGCGGACTGGACATGGGGGAGGTGCTGGCCTATGCCCGGCAGGTCGGCGGCCCGAACCTGCGGCGCCTGACCTTCCATCAGCGTGCCGAGCTACTGAAGCGCCTCGCTCTCCATCTCACGGAGCGCAAGGAGCAGCTCTACAAGCTCTCCTACCAGACCGGCACCACGCGCTCGGACAACTTCATCGACGTCGACGGCGGCATCGGCACGCTCTTCGTCTATGCCTCGAAGGGCCGGCGCGAGCTGCCCAACGCGACCTTCCTGCTGGACGGGAACGTGGAATCCCTGTCGAAGGGCGGCACCTTCGTCGGCCAGCACGTGATGTCGTCGCTGCACGGCGTCGCCGTCCACATCAACGCCTTCAACTTCCCGTGCTGGGGCATGCTGGAGAAGCTCGCCCCCGCGATCCTCGCCGGCGTGCCGGTGGTCACGAAGCCCGCCACCATCACATCCTACGTGGCGCATGCGCTGGTGCGGATGATCGACGAGTCGCGCATCCTCCCAGACGGCGCGCTCCAGTGCATCGTCGGCCCTACGGGCGACCTCTTCGACCATCTCACCTGCCAGGACGTGGTATCCTTCACCGGCTCCGCCGACACGGCCCAGAAGCTCCAGCGCCACCCGGTCATTGCACGGGAATCGGTTCGCTTCATCGCCGAGCGCGATTCGCTGAATGCCGCGATTCTCGCGCCCGATGCCGGTCCGGGAACCCCGGAATTCGACCTCTTCATCAAGGAGGTCGCGAAGGAGATGACGGTGAAGGCGGGGCAGAAGTGCACCGCCATCCGCCGCGCCATCGCGCCGAACGCGCATGTTCCCGCCGTCATCGAGGCCCTGCGCGAGCGCCTGTCCAAGGTCACGGTCGGCCATCCGGAGCTGGAGAGCGTCCGCATGGGTCCCGTCGTCGGCCTCGGCCAGCGCCGGGATGTCCTCGCCCAGGTCGCAAAGCTGCGCGCGGAGGCCGACATCGTGGTGGGCGATCCCGAGAACTTCACGGTGGAGGGCGCGGACCGCGAGCGCGGCGCCTTCATTCCCCCTCTCCTGCTGCACTGCCCCGATCCGATCCGTGCCGTCAGCGTGCACAGCGTCGAGGCCTTCGGGCCGGTCTGCACGGTGATGGGCTATGACGGGCTCGATCAGGCCGTGACCCTCGCGAATCGCGGCGACGGTAGCCTCGTCGCGTCCCTCTACACCTACGACGCCGCCACGGCGGCGGACCTCGTGTTCGGCGTCGGCGCCTTCCATGGACGTCTGGTGCTGATCGACCGGGACTGCGGCAGGGAGCAGACCGGCCACGGCTCGCCGATGCCGCACATGGTTCACGGTGGACCGGGCCGCGCGGGCGGCGGCGAGGAGCTCGGAGGCATGCGCGGCGTCCACCACTACATGCAGCGCACGGCGCTGCAGGGCTCGCCCGCGATGCTCTCGCGCGTGACGCAAAGCTGGATCAAGGGCGCGCCGGCCATCCAGAAGGATCGGCATCCGTTCCGCTACCACTTCGAGGATCTGGAGATCGGCCAGACCTTCGTGTCCAGGGAGCGCACGGTCACCCTGGAGGACATCGAGCACTTCGCCCACTTCACGGGCGACACCTTCTATGCGCATATGAGCGAGGAAGCGACCAAGGACCACCCGTTCTTCCCGGGGCGCGTGGCTCACGGTTATCTTCTCCTGTCCTTCGCGGCCGGCCTCTTCGTCGATCCCGATCCGGGTCCCGTGCTGGCCAATTACGGCCTCGATTCCTTGCGCTTCATCAAGCCCGTGCAACCGGGCGAGACGATCAAGGTCAGGCTGACCGTAAAGGCGAAGTCCCCGCGCAACGCGCAGTACGGCGAGGTGCGCTGGGACGTGGAGATCATGACCGACAAGGGAGAGACGGTCGCGACCTATGAACTCCTCACCATGAACGCGGTGAAGCCATGACCCTTTCCACGCCCCTCACCTCGACATCCTGCACGGACGGGCCGGTCCGGCTCGTCGCGACGGCGCCCGTTGCCCTGATCGAGATCGACAATCCGCCGGTCAACGCGACCTCTCAGGCCGTAAGGGCCGGTTTGCTGGACGCGATCCAGGAGATCGAGCGCAACCCGCAGATCCAGGCCGCCGTCATCGCCTGCGCCGGGCGAACCTTCGTGGCCGGCGCCGACATCCGCGAGTTCGGGCAGCCGCCGCGCGAACCGCATCTGCCGGACGTAGTCAACGCCATCGAAGCCTGCTCCAAGCCGGTCGTCGCGGCCGTTCAGGGCACCGCGCTCGGCGGCGGCTGCGAGATTGCGCTCGCCTGTCACGGCCGGGTGCTCGATCCCGGCGCACAGTTCGGCCTGCCCGAGGTGAAGCTCGGGCTGGTGCCCGGGGCCGGCGGTACGCAGCGGCTTCCCCGGCTGGTCGGCCTGGAGGCCGCCATGGACCTCGTGTCGAGCGGCCGGAGCGTGAAGGCCGACGAAGCCCTGCGGCTCGGCCTGGCGGACCGCATCTCCGGCGACGACCTGCGCGGCGACGCCATGGCCTTCGCGCGTGAGCTCGTGGGCCGTCCGCTGCGGCGGCTGGGCGAATTGTCGGCTGCAGGGATGGATCCCGAGGCCGCCGCGAGGAAGGTTGCCGACATCCGCCGGAAGGCCAGAGGCGCCGAAGCCCCCGGGCGTGCGGCGGAATTGGTGCTTCTCGCGGCGGAGCTGCCGCTTGCGGAGGGCATGGCGCGCGAGCGGGAAACCTTCCTGGAGCTTCGCTCCTCCGACCAGGCGGCCGCCCTGCGCCACGCCTTCTTCGCCGAGCGCGAGGTGACGCGCGTTCCGGGCATCGAGGGCGTCGAGCCGCGCCCCGTGCAAAAGATCGGCATCGTCGGTGCCGGCACCATGGGCTCGGGCATCGCCGTTGCCTTCGCGGATGCGGGTTTCGACGTCAAGGTGGTCGAGACCGACGCGCAGGCGCTCGCGGCCGGTCGGGCCCGCATCGCCGACGTCTACGAAAGGCAGGTGGCAAGCGGCAGGCTCGCGGAGGCCGTGCGCGACGAGCGCCTGACGGCCGTCAGCTACGATGTCGGCCTCGCCGGTCTGGCGGACCGCGACCTCGTCATCGAGGCCGTGTTCGAGGACATGGAGGTGAAGCGCACCCTCTTCCGCGACCTCGACCGGATCGTCAGGCCAGGGGCGGTACTCGCGACGAATACCAGCTATCTCGACGTGGGCGCGATCGCCCAGGCCACGTCCCGACCGGCCGACGTGGTGGGGCTGCACTTCTTCAGCCCCGCCAACGTGATGAAGCTGGTCGAGATCGTGCGGACCGACGCGACGGCCGCCGACGTGGTCGCGACGGGGCTCGCCGTCGCCAAGCGCCTGCGCAAGATCCCCGTCGTCTGCCGGGTCTGCGAGGGCTTCGTGGGCAATCGAATCCTCACGCGCTACCGCCAGCAGGCCGAGTACCTGCTCGAAGAGGGCGCGCTGCCGCACGAGGTGGACGCCGCCATGGAGGCCTTCGGTTTTCCGATGGGTCCGTTCGCGGTATCGGACCTCGCCGGCCTCGACATCTCCTGGGCGAGGCGCAAGCGGCTCGCGCCGACCCGCGACCCGCGGGAGCGCTATGTCGACGTTGCAGACCGGCTGTGCGAGGCGGGCCGCTTCGGCCGCAAGACCGGAGCCGGCTGGTATCGCTACGAGGGCGGCAGGCGCGAGCCCGACCCCTTCGTCACGGAGCTGATCGAGGACGCCTCGCGCCGCCGCGGGCTGACCCGGCACCCCGTTTCGGTGGAGGAAATCCAGGCCCGCATCCGCGCCGCCATCGTCAACGAGGCCTGCAAGATCCTCGACGAGCGCATCGTCGAGCGGCCCCTCGACATCGACGTGGTGATGATGCACGGATACGGCTACCCCGCCTGGCGCGGCGGGCCGCTGTTCGAGGCGGACCGCGTCGGCCTGAAGGCCATTCTCGACAAGGTGAACGAACGCGCCGGCCGGGACGGGCCCGGCTGGGAGCCTGCGGAAGGGCTCGTGAGCCGCGCCGCCTCCGGCGGCCGCTTCTATTCCTGATCCGACAATGTAAGGAGCCTGAGACCATGCCCCATGCCTATCTGGTCGATGGAGTGCGCACCCCCATCGGACGTTATGCCGGGAGCCTCGCTGCCGTGCGGCCGGACGACCTGGGCGCGCACGTCATCCGCGAGCTCCTGAAGAAGCTGCCCTCGGTCCAGCCGGAGGCCATCGACGAGGTGATCCTCGGCTGCGCCAACCAGGCCGGCGAGGACAACCGCAACGTGGCCCGCATGTCGGCGCTCCTGGCAGGTCTTCCGACGAGCGTGCCCGGCACCACGATCAACCGCCTCTGCGGCTCGGGGCTCGATGCCATCGGCGCCGCCGCGCGGGCGATCAAGGCCGGCGAGATCGACCTCGCCATCGCCGGCGGAACGGAATCGATGACCCGCGCTCCGCTCGTCATGGGCAAGGCGACGGAAGCCTTCTCCCGCTCGGCCGAGATCCACGACACGACCATCGGCTGGCGGTTCGTCAATCCGGTCCTGAAGGCGCAGTACGGCATCGACTCCATGCCGGAGACCGCGGAGAACGTCGCCGAGGAATTCCAGATCGCCCGCGAGGACCAGGACGCCTTCGCGCTGCGCAGCCAGGCGCGCGCCGCGGCCGCCCAGCGGAACGGCCGCCTCGCCCAGGAAATCGCGCCGGTCTCGGTCCCGCAGCGCAAGGGCGATCCCGTCGTGGTCGAGCGGGACGAGCACCCGCGGGAGACGAGCCTGGACAAGCTCGCCGCCCTTCCCACCCCCTTCCGGAAGGGGGGGTCGGTCACGGCCGGCAACGCCTCCGGCGTCAACGACGGCGCCGCGGCGGTGCTGATCGCGTCGGAGGCTGCGGTCGAGCGCTTCGGGCTCCGCCCCCTCGCCCGCATCACGGGGCTCGCGACGGCTGGCGTCGAGCCGCGCATCATGGGCATCGGCCCCGTTCCGGCGACCCGCAAGCTGCTCGACCGGCAGGGCCTGAGGATCTCCGACCTGGACCTGATCGAGCTGAACGAGGCCTTCGCCGCCCAGGCCCTCGCCTGCCTGCGTCAGCTCGGGATCGCCGACGACGCGGAGCACGTCAATCCGAACGGCGGCGCGATCGCGCTCGGTCATCCGCTCGGCATGTCCGGCGCCCGCCTGGCCCTGACGGCTGCCATCGAGATGGGGCACCGCCAGGCCAAGCGCGCCCTGGCGACCATGTGCATCGGCGTTGGCCAGGGGATTGCCATGTCGCTCGAAGCGGTGTGAGGATCGTCCGCAACCCCTTCCTTCCCATCCAACCTGCGAGAACCAGACCGATGACCCTCGGGGCAACGATCGCCACCTTCGACAAAGCCGCGGCCGAGGAGATGCTGACCGGCGTCTTCGCCCGCTGGATCCAGGATCTCGATCTCTCCATCGAGCGCCTGGAGGCGAACGGCGCGGTCCTGCGCATGCCGTTCTCGGAAAAGCTCTGTCGCGACAACGGCGTCGTGTGCGGGCAGGCGCTCATGAGCCTTGCGGACACCGCCATGGTCTTCGCCGTGTCGGCGGCGGCCGGTGCCTACAAGCCGATGACGACGGTGGACCAGACCATGCACTTCCTCCGCCCCGCCGCCAATGCGGACGTTCTCGCCGAGGCCCGGGTCGTCCGCCTCGGCCGCACCATGGCGTTCGGCAGCGTGACCCTCACGTCCGACGGCGACGAGCGCCCGGTTGCACTGGCGCAGATCGCCTACGCGATCCTGCCCGAGAGCAAGTGAGCGGGCGCAGGGCGGACCGGTCGCCCGGGGTGGCGCCCTGATCCAAGCTTCGTCTGCCCCTCCGGGCGGGAGGGGCAGGGCGCCTTTCAGAACGGCAGCGCGACGCTGGTCTTGATTTCCTTCAGGATGACGTTGGTCCGGACGTAGCGGATGCCGGGGAGCCGGAACATGAAGTCGTCGAGGAAGTGGTTGTAGGCCCTCATGTCCCGCACCACCACGCGCAGGTGGTAATCGGCATCGCCCGTCGTCGCGAAGCACTCCAGCACCTCGGCCCGCGCCGTCACCTGCGAGACGAACTCGTCCACGAATTTCGCGTCGTGCCGCTCGAGCGAGACATGCAGGATCGCCGAGGTGGCGAACCCGGCCTTCTCCCGATCCACCAGGGCGGAATAGCCCTTGATGACCCCGGCCTGCTCCAGGGCGCGCACCCGGCGCCAGCAGGCGGAGGTGGACATGCCCACATCCTCCGCCAGCTGCTGGTTGGTGGCGCGTCCGTCCTTCTGCAGCTGCGCCAGGATGTGCTCGTCCTGCTTCTCGATCATGATCCCCTCCGCTCTTGAAAGGTTCTGCCAGCAGGACGCACTTTCTGCAAGGATTTGCCGCCTTCTACCCACGCGGAGGAAGGAATAGGAAACACCTACCAGGCGTTCGGGGTTATTCTTGAGGGAGCCGGACGACGGCGCAGCTCGCTTCGGGACCGCCCCATGGAACGCCGCATGCCACTCGACGCCTACGAGCTCTCCGACCGCTACGACCGCCAGGAAGGCCGCGTCTTCCTGACCGGCACGCAGGCCATCGCCCGCATCGCGCTCGACCAGGCGAGACGGGATCGGGCCGCCGGCCTCGACACGGCCGGGTTCATCTCCGGCTATCGCGGTTCGCCCCTCGGCGGGGTCGATCTCGAACTCTGGCGCATCCGGGACCGGCTGAAGGCGCACCGGATCGAGTTCATGCCGGCCGTGAACGAGGATCTCGCGGCAACGGCGGTGCTGGGCTCGCAGCAGGTGGAGACCCACCCCGACCGGCAGGTGCAGGGCGTGTTCGGCCTCTGGTACGGCAAGGGGCCCGGCGTCGACCGCTCCGGCGACGCGCTGAAGCACGGCAACGCCTATGGGTCCTCCCCCCACGGGGGCGTGCTGGTGGTCGCGGGCGACGACCATGGCTGCGTCTCGTCCTCGATGCCCCACCAGTCGGACGTGGCCTTCATGAGCTGGTTCATGCCGACCCTGCATCCGGCGGGGGTCGGCGAATATCTCGAATTCGGCGAGTACGGGTATGCGCTCAGCCGCTTCTCCGGCATGTGGGTCGGCTTCAAGGCCGTTTCGGAGATCGTGGAATCGGGCGTCTCCGTCGATCTGCGCGCCCCGCGCATGTTCCGCCAGCCGGACTTCACGCCGCCGCCGGGGGGCCTGCATTACCGCTGGCCGGACCTGCCGGGCCCCCAGATCGAGGAGCGCATGGAGGCGAAGAAGCATGCCGTCTACGCCTTCGCCAAGGCCAATCCCATCGACCGGCGCATCTACGACATCCCCTGGGCCACCTACGGCATCGTCACCACCGGCAAGGCCCATCTCGACCTGATGGAGGCCCTGCGCCTCCTCGGCCTCGACGAGGACGCCTGCCGCCGGCACGGCATCGACATCTACAAGGTCGGCATGGTGTGGCCGCTCCCGCTCCACGATGCGATGGAGTTCGTGAAGGGCAAGCGCGAGATCCTCGTGGTCGAGGAGAAGCGCGGCATCATCGAGAGCCAGTTCAAGGAGTACTTCTACGACTATCCGGGCTCGAAGCCCGAGCGCATGGTCGGCAAGCACGACGAGGAGGGCAACCGGCTGATTCCGTGGACGGGCGAATTGTCGCCGGGCTTCCTCGCCGGCGTCCTCGCCAGGCGCCTCGGCCCGATCTTCCCGGACCTGAACCTCGCCGAGCGGGCCGCGGCCCTTGCGCCCGACCCGGAGCGCGTGATCTCCGTGCCGGGAGCGACCCGCACGCCCTATTTCTGCTCCGGCTGCCCGCACAACACCTCGACCAAGGTGCCCGAGGGCTCCAAGGCGCTCGCCGGCATCGGCTGCCATTTCATGGCGAGCTGGATGGACCGGGAGACCTCCTCGCTGATCCAGATGGGCGGCGAGGGCGTCAATTGGGCGGCCTCGTCGAAATTCACGGGTCGCGGCCACATCTTCCAGAACCTCGGCGAGGGCACCTATTACCATTCCGGCTCGATGGCGATCCGGCAGGCGATCGCGGCGGGCGCCAACATCACCTACAAGATCCTGTTCAACGATGCCGTCGCCATGACCGGCGGGCAGCCGGTGGACGGGCCGGTCAGCGTCTACGTCATCGCCCACAGCGTGCGGGCCGAGGGCGTCTCGCGCATCGCGCTGGTCTCGGACGCCCCTTCCAAATTTGCGCCCGCGGATCTGCCCGAGGGCATCACGATCCATCCGCGGGAAGAGCTGGATGCGGTGCAGAAGGAACTGCGGGAGGTGCCGGGCGTCTCGGTGCTGATCTACGAGCAGACTTGCGCCACCGAAAAGCGGCGCCGGCGCAAGCGCGGACAGATGGAGGATCCCGCCCGCTTCGCCTATATCAACGATCTCGTGTGCGAGGGCTGCGGCGACTGCTCGGTGGAATCGAACTGCCTCAGCGTGGAGCCGAAGGAGACCCCGTTCGGCCGCAAGCGCAAGATCAATCTCTCGACCTGCAACAAGGATTTCTCCTGCCTGAACGGCTTCTGCCCCAGCTTCGTCACGGTGGAAGGGGCCCGGCGCCGGGCGAAGGCCGGCTCGGGGATCGATGCCGTCGCCAAGGCTGCCTCTCTGCCGACGCCCAACTTCCCCAGCCTCGACGAGCCGTTCGATCTCCTGGTGACGGGCGTCGGCGGAACGGGCGTCGTCACGGTCGGGGCGCTGATCAGCATGGGGGCGCATCTGGAAGGCCGTGGCGTCTCGGTGCTGGACTTCACGGGCTTCGCGCAGAAGTTCGGTCCGGTCCTGAGCTATGTCCGCCTCGCGAAACGGCCGGCCATGCTCAATCAGGTCCGCATCGACCAAGGCGCAGCGGATGCGCTCATCGGCTGCGATCTGGTGGTCTCCTCCTCGCCGAAGGCCTCGGGAACCTATCGGGCGGGCATGAAGGCCGTCGTCAACACGGCCGAGATGCCGACCGGGGACGTGGTGCGTTTCCGCGACGCGGACCTCGCCAGCGCGCTGCGCCTGCGCGCCATCGAGCGGGCGATCGGCGCCGGCAATCTTGCGACCCTCGAGGCCAACGCGACGGCGGAGGCCCTCCTCGGCGACACCGTGTACGCCAACGTGATGATGCTGGGCTTCGCCTGGCAGCAGGGTCTCGTTCCGGTCTCGCTGGAGGCCCTGTTGCGGGCCATGGAGCTCAACGGCGTCTCGGTCGAGCGCAACAAGCAGGCCTTCGCCTGGGGGCGGATCGCCAGCGTCGATCCGGAATTCGTCCGACGGGCAACCGGCCGTGCGCCGGAAGCGCCCGAGACGCTGGATCAGGCGATCGCCCGCCGGGTCGCCTTCCTCACCGACTATCAGGATGCCGCCTATGCGGCGCGCTACAAGTCGAAGGTCGACCGGGTCCGCGCGGCCGAGTCCGCTCTCGGCTCGGAAGCCGTGACCGACGCGGTGGCCCGCTCGCTCTTCAAGCTCATGGCCTACAAGGACGAATACGAGGTCGCCCGTCTCCACATGGAGACCGGCTTCCTCGACGAGCTGCGGCGCGAGTTCGAAGGCGACTTCAAGGTGGTCTACCACATGGCGCCGCCTTTCCTGGCGGCGCAGAAGGACGCGCGGGGCCGCCCGAGAAAGCGCGCCTTCGGCCCGTGGCTCCAGCTTCCTCTCCGGATCCTGGCGCGGATGAAATTCCTCCGCGGCACCGCCTTCGACCCGTTCGGCCGCACCGCCGAGCGCCGGACGGAGCGCGCCCTGATCGGCTGGTACGAGGAGCAGATCGACCGCATCGTCGCCCATCTCGAGGCAGGTCGGCTTCCCGACCTGCTGGCGATCGCCCGGGCACCGATGGACATCCGCGGCTACGGGCCCGTCAAGGAGGCGGCCATCGAGAAGGTCAAGGCGGACGTCGAGCGCCTGTCCGCTCGCCTGACGGCCGAACCGCCGCCCGGGCCCGCCCGCGGCCACGGCAACCGGTCCATGCACGAGGACCAGCCGGCCGCATGATGCGCCTGAGACGCCGACCGCTCCATTCGCCTTCCTCCCGAGGAGCTGCCACGAGGCGGAGACTCGAAGGATGATCCCCTGCCCTCTGGGGACGTCCCGGCTTCGAGATACTGCGCTCCTCACCATGGGTCCTTCGGAACCCGTCGCTTGCTGCGCTCTTAGATCGCTCCCGCGCGGGGAGCGACGACCGTCACCATCGCCTCGCCGACGCTCACCGGCGGTTTCAATCCACGCTCCCGCGCGGGGAGCGACGAGAGCGCCCACTTAAGAGGCGGGTAGTAATCTGCGTTTCAATCCACGCTCCCGCGCGGGGAGCGACACGCCCTGCGGTGCGGTGCGGGCCATGCCGTTAATGTTTCAATCCACGCTCCCGCGCGGGGAGCGACCTCGCCAGGCCGACGCATTGGCCATCTCGAAAGTTTCAATCCACGCTCCCGCGCGGGGAGCGACGTGAGTCACCTCCCAATCGGTATGGTCGTAGACGTTTCAATCCACGCTCCCGCGCGGGGAGCGACCGAAAGAAGCCAACGTCAAGGTCACGCCGGAACTGGTTTCAATCCACGCTCCCGCGCGGGGAGCGACTGGTGGATGGCCATCTACATGGGCGGCCACACGGTGTTTCAATCCACGCTCCCGCGCGGGGAGCGACCGCCCGGTCGCAGGCCAACGTCGCTGCCAAAGAGGCGGTTTCAATCCACGCTCCCGCGCGGGGAGCGACCCATCCCCGAGGCGGCTTACCGCGAGTTCGGAGACGTTTCAATCCACGCTCCCGCGCGGGGAGCGACTTCCAACCAGGCGCTGCTTGCGCAGGGCGCGGTTTCAATCAACGCTCCCGCGCGGGGAGCGACTTTACCTTCCTGTGCCAACGGACGACCACGAACCCGTTTCAATCCACGCTCCCGCGCGGGGAGCGACTCGTCCCGGGACAGGACCCACTCGCCCTTCTGCAGTTTCAATCCACGCTCCCGCGCGGGGAGCGACACCCTCCTATCCCTGCTGAAGAGGATCTTCACATGTTTCAATCCACGCTCCCGCGCGGGGAGCGACCTGCGCACGAAAACGCCAGACGAAAAATTCAAATGGTTTCAATCCACGCTCCCGCGCGGGGAGCGACGCGGGCGCGGGATGGGGGCGCGCGCCTGTGATCGAGTTTCAATCCACGCTCCCGCGCGGGGAGCGACTCCCGTCACTACACGACATGTCTGCGCTTTGTGCGGTTTCAATCCACGCTCCCGCGCGGGGAGCGACGCCGCCAAGGTGGCGGATAATCCCGACGCATAAAGGTTTCAATCCACGCTCCCGCGCGGGGAGCGACCGTCCTCTATGCAACCGCATGACGTGGCAGCGTGGTTTCAATCCACGCTCCCGCGCGGGGAGCGACCAAAATCTTCCATCTTCTTCGCCTGAGCCATAGCAGTTTCAATCCACGCTCCCGCGCGGGGAGCGACCAGCGGCGGCTACTGCAAATGCGCAGATTGCGGCGTTTCAATCCACGCTCCCGCGCGGGGAGCGACACGCTTGGCTACGATTATGTAAACGGCCAGCTTGTGTTTCAATCCACGCTCCCGCGCGGGGAGCGACATAGCGACACGGACTTGCGCGGCGCCATGTACGCGTTTCAATCCACGCTCCCGCGCGGGGAGCGACTTCAGATAGCGCGGAAGCTCGCCGCGCATCGTAATGTTTCAATCCACGCTCCCGCGCGGGGAGCGACGCATTCGGGGATGTGACGACTGCGCAGCGTTTGTGTTTCAATCCACGCTCCCGCGCGGGGAGCGACCCTGTTCGCCCGGTCGGTCTCGTCAAGCGCTTTTGTTTCAATCCACGCTCCCGCGCGGGGAGCGACCACGGCAGAGCCGGGATCGGTCGGAATGGCTTCGTTTCAATCCACGCTCCCGCGCGGGGAGCGACCAATGGGCCGTGATCGAGCGCTTCCGCCATTTGGCGTTTCAATCCACGCTCCCGCGCGGGGAGCGACTTGCCCGCAAGCATAATGCGCGTGTCGAGGTCGCGTTTCAATCCACGCTCCCGCGCGGGGAGCGACTCCCTTCTCCTATCTCCTTGTTCGACCGCGGAAAAGCGGTCGGCCTGCGCGAGCCGGGCGGGTTGGGATGCCTCCGGCGACGCGGGGGCGGCACTCGGTTGGGAAAGCCGATGTATCGGCAATAGGTTAGCAGAGCGCGAACCGTGTGAGGGCGACGGTCGGCCGCTCGGGGTTCGCGCGGTCATCCTCTGGCCGGAGGGTGGAGACGGAACGCGCTTGCCTCAGGCGAGGAGCGGCCCATCGAGGTCTCGCGAGGCCTTCGCTCCCACGTGCTCGACACGCCGGCGGCCCTGCGCGCCGAGGAAGTAGAACCGCAGGCTGTCGCGCTCGCTGTCGATTGCCTTCAGGAGGCGGGCCTTGAGAGCGATCCACTGGGCGGGATCGACCTCGCACTCGAACACGGAGAACTGCACCCGCTGGCCGAAGTCCTGACAGGCGCGCGCCACGCGCCGCAAGCGGGCGGGACCGCCGGGGGACGTCGTGTCCACATCGTAGCTCACGAGGACCAGCATGGCCTATTTCCATATCATCGGCGGGTAGCCGTCGAGGTCGCCCCGCAGGTGACGCGCGAGGAGCTGCGCCTGGAGGTGGGGAAGCAAGCCAATGCTCACCTTCTCCTCGATGAACGGATGCAGAAGCTCCTCCTTCTTGCGCTCCTGCCATGCGACGAGGACGGTCTTGCGGCCGTCCTCCGTCAGCAGCACGGCCCCGTTGTCCATGCGGCGGAATGCGGACGGGCCGACCTGGCCCCGGTTGATGAGCGACAGCGCCAGCCGGTCCGCGAGATGAGGCCGGAACTCTTCGAGCAGGTCGAGCGCCAGGCTCGGCCGGCCTGGCCGGAGGGCATGCAGGAACCCGGAGGCCGGATCGAGCCCTACGGTCTCGAGGGCGGAGCGGCAATCGTGGGTGAGCAGCGTGTAGAGGAACGAAAGCAGGGCGTTGACGGGATCGAGCGGAGGACGACGGCTTCGCCCCTCGAACCGAAAGAACGGATCGGCTTTGCGAATGAAGGCATCGAACACGCCGAAATAGACGGCGGAAGCCTCGCCCTCGAGCCCGCGCAGGCCATCCACACCGGCAGGCCGCTCGATCCGGCGGGCGATGTCGCTCAGGCGGGCCTCCGCGGCTTCGAGGGATGCTCGGGACGGGTCGTCCATTGCACCCCCATGGTCGCGGAGCGTGCGGCGGACGACGGCGCGCTGGTTCACGGTCTTCGCCAGCACCATGGAGCGCGTGATGCGTGCCGCCTTCTCCGGGTCCTCCGCGGCGCGGTACTGCGCTCGGCGCAGAAGCACGTTCCCGGACACCGGCCCCTCCACGCGCGCGAGAAAGCGTCCGTGCTCGCTCAGGTGCGTGATCGCGATGCCCTCCTCCAGGCAGAAGCCCATCAAGGCCGGCGAAAGGCTCGTGCGCCCGAACAGGACGATGCCGCCGATCATGTGCGCCGGAACGCGCAGACGCTCGGCATCGTCCACCTCGACCACCACGTTGGCGCCGTCCTTGCGCGCATAGGCTCCCTCGGTCGTCACATAGAGCGTGTTCAGGTGTCTTCGCATGGCGGTTCATCCTCCAGGCTCGCCCGAAGCCAGGACGCCACGTCCCGGCGGCGTGAGAGCACCTTCGGGCGGCAGAGATCGAGAAGAGAGCACGCCTCGCACTTGCGGCGCTCATATGAGGGTGCCGGCGTTGCGCCGCTTTCGATCGTCGCGCGCACCTCCTGGGCGATCCGGACGGTCAGGGCTCGCAATGGGTCGTCGAAGGCAACCGGGAAACGCCGTCTCGTCTCTCCATAGAAGAGCGCCCCCTCCGGCACCTGGACACCGAACATCTCTTCGAGCGCCATGGCCTGGGCGCAGAGCTGCACCTCGTCGGCGCGATGCTCCTTCGGGCGTCCGCGCTTGTAATCGACCGGGAAGGGACGGTCCGACCCCGACGCCGCATGAATTTCCACGGCATCGGCAACGCCGTGAACTCCGAGCCGGGACGAGCGGATCGGCAAGGCGGTCAGGGTGCGCACCCCACGCCGGCTCTCGGCGTGCAGCCGGTCCGTTCGCTCGTGCATCACGCGACCTTCGGCGGTGAAGCGGTTTTCGGCCCAGGCGCGCTCCACATGGATCAGGGCGCACTGCCGCGGGCAGAAGAGATAATGCTGCAGGGCGGAGAGGGGGATGAGGTCGTCCTCATCCCCCGCAGGTCGTGACGCGGACTCGAGCGCACTCACAGGCGTTCGTGCAGGCTCACGCCGCGCGGCAGGTTCTCCCTGTCGACGACGACCGCGTAATCCGAGAAGGAACGGGCGGGCGGCAGCGGCTCCCGCGCGCCGCCGTTGAGCGGCGCGCCCTCCGGATCCTGCAGGCTGCCGTTGGGCCGGCGGCGCTTCACCGTCACGCGCTCGAAGAGCGCCGATGCGGGCGCGTTGCCGAGGTCGCTCTCGTGCTCGAAGACGATGAGCTTTCGCGCCGCCATCTCGCCGCGGGCGGCGGAGCGGTCGTGGTCGAACATCTGCTCCAGCGCCTGCCAGAACAGGGCCAGATCCTCCTCGGAGAAGCCGGTGCCCTTCTTCTCGTCGTTGGCGAGCCGGCCGGAGATGTAGCCGTGGGCCCGGTAGAGACCGTAAGGGACGATATGCTTGCGGCCCATTTCCCGGTCCTTTCTCTCGGCGTCCTTCTCGTTGGTCACCGAGGAGCGGGTGATCGAGACCTCGATCGGCATCACCGGCTCGACGGAGCGAGCGAAGGCGATCTGCACCGGCCCTCGCACCTGCCCGGCATTGACGTCGGTCGTCATCACGGCCCCGAAGGTCCGGATGTCGTAGAAGTTCCGGCACATCCAGGCCGTGATCTCGTCGCCCCTGTCCTTCGGCAGCTTCTTAGACTCCGGCGCGATGCCCAGCGCCTCATAGGAGCGCCTGTGCTGCCGGTTGAGCACGGCGCGCTCCGTCATGTAGATGTCGAAACCGGGCGTTTCGCCCTTCGCCATAGCGACGAAGTTGCGGATCTTCCGCTTCAGGCACACGTCGGTGACGAGACCCTGGTTGGTCTCGGGGTCGATGCGCGGCAGATTCCCCGCGTCGGGATCCCCGTTGGGATTCCCGTCGGCCACGTCGAACAGATAGACGAAATCATAGCGGCGGTTGATGGAGGACATGGATCAGGCCTCGTCGGTCAGGGTCGCGGTTGCGTCGTCGCTTTCGCCGGTTGCGGTTCTGGCGGAGCGCTGGTGGTAGTAGCCGACCACGAAACGTCCCTGATCGGCCATCGAAAGCGTTGCGGGGAAAGGCTTCCCGGCCGGCAATCCGGCCATTGCCTCGCCGATTGCCTGGTCGAACCAATGGGCGAGACCGCCCTTGCCTGAACTGCGGATCTTGCCGAGATGGTCCTGGGCGCCGCGGAGGAGGAGCGGAAACACCCGCGCCGGATTGGCGGAGGCGGAGCTGAAATACTTGTCGCGAATGCCGGCATTGACGTCGCCGAGGGCCGCTCGCTGCGCCTTCTCGAGAATCGCGAACAGCCGGCCGAGCCGGTAGCCCGGGTTGGTTTCTCCAGGGTCGAGACTCACGGGAACGTCCTCCTGTTCGAAGCCTTGTCGATAATCTCGGGCCAGACAGGCCCTGACGATGGCCGCCCGCACGTCGTTGATCTCGCCGTCGGCGCGGATGCGGATGAGGGTGAGGGAAAGGAGCGAACGCGGGTAACGCCGTCCGGTGACGATTGCACGGGCCAATTCACCCGACAGAACCGGCGAGACGTTGTCGAGTTCGCCTTGAGCCGCCGTCTCCCGCAGCAGACGCCAGAGGGCGGGAGGCAGCGTCCAGGCATGCGGTTCGATGCGCAGGTCTCGATAGTGCTCGCCGAGGCGGCGTGCCAGATCTCCCAGGGTGGTCTGCAGGTAGAAGCGGACCGAGAGCCGCGCCGCATTCGGCGACAGGCCGAGGATGTAGAAGCGCGTCTCGGGATCGAGCGTCCTGCCGAGTTCGTCGGGGTCGGCAAACGGCCGCCCGACCTCGATCTTCTGCAGGACGGTCCGGATGAGCGCCTCCTCGTCCTCGCTCGTGGGCGAGGGATCGAGCGCCCACGACATCATCCGCTCGGCCGCTCCCGCATCTTCCTCGGCCTCGGCCCAGAATACGGTCGTGGCATCGCCGATCTGCACCCGGTTCGCGTAATGCGGCCTGCCCTTCGCATCGATGCCCCGCGTCTTCGACAGGAGCGTGTTGAGCGCCGTGGCATAGGCATGCGCCGCGCGTTCGGAAACGGGGGCGTTGGCACCCTGCTCCTTGCCGTACGACGTGAAGGCATCGAGATTGAAGGAAACGAACGATGCGCCCGAGGTCTGCGCACCGGGCACTCCCTTGATTGCGGGATGAAGCCGGGCGACGGGGCCGGTCTCTCCGGTCACGAGGCATATGCCCTGCTCGCCGTTGCTGCTCGCCACACGGTTCGCCCAGATGCGCCGCGCCGCCGGGCGGTCATGAAGGAATCCGGGAGCGCCGCCCGACCGGAACATGAAGACGACGTTCTGGTCCAGCATCTCGTCCGCGTGACGCAGTTCGGGATAGCGGGCGGGATCCCAGCGGCGCAGGAATGCAAGCAGGGCTTGCAGTCCCTCGTCGTCGGCCTCCGACAACATCTCCAGATGCCATTCGACGAAGGCTCTGTGATCCTGAAGGGGGTCCTTGGCCGACGTCTTCTTCGCGGCGTCGACGACGCCGAGGACGTACGAGGTCTTGTCCCATAGGAAGAACGGATTCGAGGCCGTTCCAGGACGCTTGAAGCTGGCCGGAACCACCAGAACCTTCGGCTCGGGACGCTTGGTGCCCTGGGCACGAAGATCGATCACGTCTTCGACGTCGCCGCTCGCGGCCAGGACGAGCGCGAAGGAGATCTTCTCGCTCGAATAGCCTACGGGAGGAACCGCGCCTTCGCCTTCCAGCCGCTCGTAATAGCCGACGAGACTTTGCAGGATGGTCATCCCCGCACCTCCGGCGCGTCGAGGCGCGGCACGGAGACGACGCCGTTCCGGAGATGGGCCCGGAAGAATTTCGGCCTTCTGCCGTTGGCGAAATCGATGTCGAGGAGCATGAGACCGAGGTCCCGGTCCCGCCAGGGATCCTCGAGAAGGGTCGGATGGGGAGAAGGCAGGTCGCCTTCGACGAGCGCGAAATCGGCGGCGAACTCACGCACGCCGAGGCATGGGCGATGGAAGCATTGCCCCTTTGTCGCGCGCCTGCGGAACATGTCGAGATGCTTGCCCTCGCTGTCTTCCGGACCGATTCTGCCCGGCACCATCTCGAAATGGGCTTCGATGACGTAGGCCACGTCCTTGAGGACCGTCGCGGCGCGTTGCTGGCGGTCGTCCTCCACCGCGAGCGCAAGTCCTTCGGTCGAGCGCGCCTTCATGGCTCTGGCGACAGAGACCTCCGAAATCCTGTGCCCGACCTCGTTGCGACGGATCGATTCGAAGCGGACCGGCTTCAGGACGTGAATGCGGTCGACGACCCACCGGATCGCCGGCTTCCAGTGGATCGCTTCGAGAATGCCGCGCGCGGCGGAGGGCGTCATCACGTCGTAGGAGACGCGCTCGACCTTCATTTCCGGCCTGGTAAAGCAGGCCCGCTCGCCCCACACGTGAAGCGCCACGCCGTAGCTCATGCTGCCCCCGCCGCTCACTACTTTGGATTGCTCAAGAACCAAACATACACGTCACGTTACGTGACTCTCCGGATTTCCGGGAAGAGCAAAACCGAGAAATCCACAGGCTCTAGCAGATGAGGCTGCCTGCCTCCCGGAAGGTGGGATCCTCCCAGACGAGGCCGACATCCGGGCGGTAGAGATCCGCATTCTCCAGCCAGACGAACTGATCGCCGAAGCGGCTGCCCCCGACGACCGAGGCGGCCGCGGTCGCGACGAGGCGTGCGCGAATCTGTTCGGGGATGCCGACCGCATAGGGCTGCAGCTTGCGTGCGAGCCGGCCGACGGGAACCGGCTCCGGCAGGGCCGCCATCCGACGCAGTTCCTCGACGAGGGCGCGCGCATCGCCCCACGGCACGATGATGGGCGCGAAGACGCTGTCGATCATCCGGAAGTCCTGCGCGACCGACGCAAACGGCAGGTCGAGACGCCGTCCGCCTTCCGCACACCGCCTCAGAATGCCGGGACGGTCGAGTTCGTCGTTTCCCTTCAGCCAGTAGACCTCCCGGAAATACTCCTCCATGACCTCGGGCGTGCGCGGATCGCGCCCGCGCCGCAGAAAGCCGCGGGCCACGTCGGCATAGAGGTTGAGAGACTTCAGGACATGCTTCTCGTCCGCCACGTCGAAGACGACGGTCGGACTCCGGTCCACGGGCCGCAGGCCTTCCCGGTTGCAGCGCCCGGCCGCCTGCGCGATGGAGTCGAGACCCGCCTGCGCCCGGTAGACGAGCGGGAAGTCGATGTCGACACCGGCTTCGATCAAGGATGTGGAGACGACGCGGCAAGGCGCGCCGTCCTTCAGCCTCTGCCGGATCTCCGCCAGGATTTCCCGCCGGTGCGCCGCGCACATGAGCGTCGACAGATGATAGGTGCCGGACCGACCGGCGAGGATGCGGTAGAGATCCTGCGCATGCGTGCGGGTATTCACGATGCACAGGACCTGCTCGGCCTGCGCAAGGCGCTCCGCCAGCGCATCGTCCGCGAGAGTGCCGGCATGGGTGATCGTCGCCCGCCTGAGGTTTTCGAACAGGCGCGATGGATCCGGAGCAAGCTCGACGCCCTTCGGCAGGCCTCCCTTGAAGCTCCGGTCCTTCTCGGCCGGATTTTCGTGCAGGACCGGCTGCGTCGCCGTGCAGAGCACAAGGCTCGCGCCATAGCGCCGGACCAGTTCTCCGAGCGCGGCGACGCAAGGCCTCAGCAGGGAAACCGGCAGCGTCTGCGCCTCGTCGAGCACGATGACGCTGCGGGCGAGATGATGGAGCTTGCGGCATCGGGAAGGCCTGTCCGAGAACAGGCTTTCGAAGAACTGGACGGCCGTCGTGACGATGAGCGGAGCATCCCAGTTCTCGGCGGCCAGCCGCAGCTTGTCGCGCGTGTCGTCCTCCCGCAGCTTCATCTCATCGAAGGCGCTGTGATGCTCGAGCACGGCATCGGCATGGGGGGCGAGCGCCGTGCGGAACACGTCGGCCGTCTGCTCGATGATGGATGTGAAGGGGATCACGTACACGATCCTGTCCAGGCCGTGACGGACCGCGTGATCGAGGGCAAAAGCCAGGGACGTGAGCGTCTTTCCGCCTCCCGTCGGCACGGTGAGCGTGAAGACGCCGGGGGGACGGTCCGCCAGGGCGCGCGCATGGGACAGGATGTCGGAGCGCAGGCGATTGAGGGCGGAGCGGTCGGCCTTGGGGGCGATCTCCCCGGCCAGATAGGCGTCCAAGGTCTCCCGGAGGGCGGCGACGTCGGGGAAGCCGGCGCGCTCCGCCGAGCTGCGGCACGTTTGGACGTAGAAGCTTTCGGTCGCGAGGTAATCCGCATCGACGAGGCAGGAGAACAGCATGCGTCCAAAAAAGGCGATGTCGAAGCCGGGATGCTGCCTTTCTCCCTGCAGCGGAACCCCGTTCAGGCCGGCGGGCAGAGCAAGGCCGTCGGCCTGCGCGCGCGCAAGCGCCGCCTCGGCTTGTTCGATGGATTTCGCATCGCCGAGGCGTTCGGCAAGCGAACGCCGCTGAATGTCTCCCCGCTCGTCGCGCACCCCGTCGGCGAGACCGGCGTGATGTCCGGCAACGGCATAGGCGAGGAGTTTCCCGATCGGCCCGTATCGTCGGCTGGCAATGACCGCCCCCGCCGTGGAGTGTTCATGCCTGAGCCCTTCGCCCTCCAGCCGGCGCAGAAAATTCGGGTCGTACTTTCCGAGATCGTGCAAGAGGCCGAGAACCTCGCCGAATTCTCCCGCTCCGAACCTGGCGGCGAACGAGCGTGCTCTGTCGCCGACGTGACGAAGATGATCGCGCAGAGGCTCCCAGTCGGAGCGGTCGGCGAGGTTCGTGCTGTGCGCATACCACATCGGGCGGGACATTCGGAAATCTGCCTGCGTTCGCGGCACGCGGCTCCCGTCCGGGGCAGCCGGTGCACGATGCAGGTTCCCGCAAGCACGAAGACAAGGCAAGCCGTCGATGGACCTCCCGCAGCGGCAGGGGAGCGGACATCGGTCAGGCGCTCCGGCAGGGTGCGATCCGGGCACGTCCGCGCACGGCCGCTTGATGTCCCGGTTCCCGGAATCGCAAGGTTCCGGGCGCGGCGAAACTGCGCCTACCGGGAACGTCCCGAAAGGGCGGCGGCGTTCGGAACGACGACCGCAAACCTGTCCGCCAGTGCGGCGAGCGCTCCGGCCTGGACGGTGTCGGCGGGAACGATGCCGCCACTTACCGTCGGCGAGGGCAGATCGCGCGTTGCGGTCGCGGCGGCAACGACCGTCGTCCTGTAGCCGAGATCGAGGGCAGCCCGCACCGTGGAACTGACGCACATGTGGGTCGCGAAGCCTGCGACGATCAGCTCCCGGCGGCCCATGGCCTGAAGCCGCGTGTGCAGGTCCGTTCCGGCAAAGGCGTTCGGCAGGGATTTTGCGATCACCGTCTCGCCTGGCGTAGGCTCGAGCCCCTCGACGATCCGTGCGGTGGGGCCGTCCGGATCGAAGAGCCGCGCTCCGGGCCGGGCGTGGTGCACGACGTGGAACACGGGAGTCCCCTCCCTGCGCGCCTGCGCCAGCAGACGACCGATCTCCTCAGCCGCAGCCTCGATCCCGACGAGGGGCAGGCCGCCCGTCGCAAGGTATTCCCGCTGATGGTCGATGAGGATGAGCGCGGAGGTCTCGAACGATCCCGGCTGAAGCGAAGCGCCAGCCATCTCGAGGAGGGATTTGGGGGCGTGACTCATGGCGGATCTCCTGACATGGGACTCCTGCGGATTGCAGGGCGTGACGGCACAGACGCCATCCGCCCCGCTTATGCCCGGAATTCAGGCGTTCCGGTCTGAGCGATTGAGCGTAGCTTCTGTGCATCGACGCGCAGGCCGGGTGCGCTCAGGCCGCGCTCCCCTCCAGCAGGGCCCGTTCGCGCCCGAGGATTTCGATCAGCACGTCCATCACGGCACGCACGCGCGGCGAGCGCCGGACATCCTCGTGAACCACCAGCCAGAGATCGCGGGGAGGCACGCCATCCCGCAGCAGGCAGACGAGCTCGGGGTCTCCGCCGGCGATGAAGAACGGCAGGACCGCGGCCCCCAACCCCGCCCGCACGGCCGAATTCAAGCCGACGAGATCGCTCGTGCGGAAGACGAACGGCCGCCCCTTTGCAAAGTGGCGCAGCCATTGCTGTTGGGGCACATGCTCCAGGCTCTCCTCGTAGCCGAGCAGGTCCATCGTTTCCGGATCCCGCCCGCTCGCATAGGCCCGGGAGGCGAAGAGCCCGTAGCCCGCCGTGGCCACCTTGCGGGTGACGAGGGACGAGCCTTCCGGCCGCGCCAGGCGCAGGGCGATGTCCGCCTCCCGGCGCGTGAGGCTCACGGAAATGTTGGTCCCCGACAGTTCGAGCGCGATGTCGGGATGCCGCTCGCGCAACAGTCCGAGACGGGGCGACAGGAACAGGCTGGCGAAGGCAGGCGGTGCGCTGACCCTGACCGTTCCCGACAATCCGGGCCCCCGCCCCTGCACGGCGCGCTGAAGGGCGAAGACATCCTCCTCCAGGCGCTCCACCTGCTCCCGCACGTGCTCGCCCTCGGGCGTGAGCGCATAGCCTCGCGGCAGCCGGTCGAAGAGACGAATGCCGAGGGCGTCTTCGAGGGAGGTGATGCGCCGCGCCACGGTGGAATGGTCCACCCGGAGCGTGCGGGCCGCCGCCGACAGGCTCCCGGTGCGGGCCAGCTCGGCGAAGAATCTCAGGTCATCCCAGTCCATGCTGCGCAAAAATCCCCAGACAGCGGGCAACAATCCCGAATAGCAGCCAGACCGGTCTCGGGCCAGATCTGCATCTCCTCAAACGTGGAAGTCAGATATGACCAGAGTGGTTCGCATTCATGATTTCGGCGGCCCCGAAGCCCTCCGGCTCGACGAGGTCGACCTTCCCTCCCCCGGCCCCGGCGAGGTTCTCGTCCGCCAGTCCTTCGCCGGCGTGAACTACGTCGACGTGTATCATCGCACCGGCCTCTACCCGCTGCCGCAGATCCCGGCCGTCCTCGGGGTCGAAGGCGCGGGAACGGTCGAAGCGGTCGGCCCGGGGGTGGATTCCATCCATGTCGGCGACCGCGTCGCCTATACGGCCCTCCCGGTCGGCGCCTATGCGGCTGCGCGCCTGATCCCTGCGGATCGCCTCCTGCGCCTGCCGCCGGCGATCCCGGAACGGAGCGCCGCCGGCGCCATGCTGCGCGGCGTCACGGCTCACATGCTGCTTCACCGCACCTATCCGGTCGGCCCGGGCACGACCCTTCTGGTCCATGCCGCGGCAGGAGGCCTCGGCCTCGTCCTGGTGCAATGGGCAAGGCTGCTGGGCGCCACCGTGATCGGCACGGTCGGCAGCGAGGAGAAGGCCGAGATCGCGCGCGCGGCCGGCCTCGACCATGCGATCCTCTACCGTAACGCCGATTTCGTCTCCGCCGTCAGGGAGATCACGGACGGTCGCGGCGTCGACGTGGCGTATGACGGCATCGGCGGCACGACGCTGCTCAGGACCTTCGATGCCGTGCGTCCGTTCGGCACCGTGGCGAGCGTCGGGCAGGCCGGCGGACCGATCCCGCCGATCGACGTGGCGCAGCTCGGCCCCCGCCGCTCGCTCTCGCTCTCCAGGCCCAGCGTGTTCGGCTACATGACGGATGTCGCGACCTATCGCACGGCGGCGGCGGCTTTCCTCGCCCTGCTCGAACAAGGCCGAATCCGCGCATCGGTGGGCGCCGCCTACCCCCTCGCCGAGGCCCCGGAGGCTCATCGGGACCTCGAAGGCCGGCGCACGACCGGCTCGATCCTGCTCGCCGCCTGATCCGTACCGGCCGCTCTCTCCCCGTTCTGGATGTGAACATGCCCCCACTCCTTGCCCTGGCGGCGAGCTGCGTTCTCGTCGCCGCCGCTCCTCTTCTCGTACGCTTCAGCCCCGTCGATCCGACGGCGACCCTTTGGCTGCGCATGCTGCTCGCAACCGGCGTGCTGGTTCTCTTCGTCCCGGCGAGGACAACCGAGAAAGCGCCGATGCATCGGCGCGACCGCCTCCTAATGATCCTTGCGGGCCTCCTCTCCGTCGGCGACATGGCGGCCAATCACTGGGCCAGCGTCGAGACCTCGGTCGCGAACACGGTGCTCCTGATGAACCTGTCGCCCGTCTTCGTGACCCTGCTCGCCTTCCTCATCCTGCATGAGCGCCCGAGCGCCCGGCAGCTTTCCGGCTACGCGATCACCATTCTCGGCGCTGTGTTGATGACGGGCGTGACTTGGGATGCATGGCGCCTGGGATGGGGAGAGATGCTCGCCCTCCTCTCGGCATTTCTTTACGCCGCCTACTTCCTCATCGTGAAGCGCCTGCGCGCGCGCGTCGGCGCCTTGGCGATCATGCTTTGGACGAGCGCCATCGCTGCCGTCGTCCTCGCTCCCGTCGCCATTCTCGAAAGCGAACCGCTTCTGCCGTCCTCCGCCATGGGCTGGGTGCCGATCGCCGCGATGGCGCTCGGCGTTCAGATCGGCGGGCACGGGCTCATGGCCCATGCCATGAAGACCCTGCCGGCATCCTATGCGTCCACGACGGCGCTTGCCCGTCCTGTCCTGGCAGCCGCAGCCGCCTGGCTCCTGTTCGGCGAGGCGCTGACCTTCGCCCAGATGACGGGCGCCGCGCTGGTTCTCGGCGGCCTCGCCTTCGCCTCCCGGACATCCTCGGGTCGTGAACAGGCCGCCCCCCCGCCGCTGAAGGCGGAGCCTGCGCAGGCGCAGCAATGGCGCACGGGCACTTGATTTTGCGGGCGCTTTCCGGTCCATCTCGGTGGATGTCAACGGCGATGAGGAAGGCCTCGCACCTGCGGAAGGAAACGTCTTGAGCGATCGCGTCGAATATTGGTGGGTCCGCTACGAGGCCGACATCCAGCCGGCGGAGGTGACGTTCCGGGGCGGCATTCCGCTCCATGCGCGCCTGATCGGAATGCGGGACATCCAGGCTGCGGCGTCGGTGGACCTGATCGAGCGGCTCCCCGCCGCACCGCGGCCGGTCCTGGAGAGAGCCGCGCCGCTTCCGTCGCCGCGCACTTCCACGGACCGTTCCGGCCGCCTCGTCTGGCTCCTCGGCATCATCCTGCTCACGCTGATCGTGCTGTATTCGGGGCGCCTGTTCGACGCCCTCAAGTGACGGCCGTCATCCGCAATCAGGCCTCCCCGTTCTTCCGGCGCAGTTCCTCCAGCGCCGCGATCCGCGCGTCCGCCAGATCGGCCAGCGCGCTGCGGGGATGGAGCGCGCGCAAGGCGCGCACGGCATGCTTCAGTTCGTCGAGGGTCGTTTCGGCGACCGAGGGAACCTGGGCCGCGCCAGGAAGGCGAATCGTCATCGATGGTCCTTCCACTTCTGTCGTCGGCGGGCAAGGAGCCCGAGGAATGCGGCTTTCGTGGGCCTGGATTGCAGCGCTTCGGCGATGCCCGTTCCCGCCGCCGAGACCGGCCATGTCGCATCCGGGCCACAGCTCGAGAGGATTGCATTCGCCGGCGGAACGATGCGAGGACGGAACCGTTGCCGTGAGTCGAGACAGGGGAAAGAAGAAACGATGCGATATCTCGTTGCGATGGGATTTGCCCTTCTTGCCGGATCCGCCGCAATCTCCTCGGCTTCCGCAGCCGAGCAAGGCTCCTCCTCCGATCGCGCACGCTGGGAAAGTCAGTATCGCACCCGCGAGCGGACCTACTACCGCGAACATCGCCTGCGCTCCTATCAGCAGTCCAGGGCCGGCATGCGGCAGGGTTCGAACTGCGTCACGCCCAAGGGCGTCTGCTGGATCGCGGAGCCTCTTTCGCGCGGCCGCTCCTGCACCTGTGAAACCCGCCGCTTCGGCCAGGTCGAAGGCGTCATCGGCGGCTAGAGCATTTTCAGGCAAAGTGGGAGCCGGTTTTCCGTCCGAAAATGCGGCACCCGAAAGACGTAGGAGCAGGTTGCGATTCCATCGAAGCGCAACCCGCTCTAAGATCCCTTTCCGTTCCGATCTTCCGTCGCCCGGCGCTTGCCCGGGCGCCCTTCTTCAGCCTGTTCTCTCCTGCAGAGGGACACGATGGAGAACGAACCGGATCGCCATCCCGCCACCGACCTGATCGCCCGCCTGATGGACTGGCTCGGCCTCGGTTTCGGGCTTGCGTTCCTTTGGCTCGCCGTTTCGGCCGTGCCGGTCTGAAGACCCGTCGCGGAACCGTCACGATGCGCGGAATTCCCGCACCGCATCCGCGGCCTGATAGCTCCAGTAGGTGAGCTGGGCCACGGCCTTCCCGACGAAACCGCCGCTCCAGGACAGGCCGAAAGGCGCGAAGAGCCGGTAGCGGTCGCTCGCGCCGGTCATGCCTTCGGCGACCACGGTTCCGCCGATGGCCGTGGTGTTCATCCCGTGTCCGCCGAAGGCGGTGCAGTACCACACGCCCGGCCTCCACTGACCGATCTGAGGCATGAGGTGGCGCGCATAGGACATGAGGCCCGACCAGGCCACCTCCACCTTCAGGCCGGAAAGCTGCGGATAGGTGGAGACCATCTCGCGCCGCAGGAGCGCGGCGATGTCGCGTGGATCGGTGGTCCGGGTGGTGATGCGCCCGCCCCAGAGAATCCGGCTGCCGTCCTCGACGCGGCGGTAGTAGTCGCCTGCCCGGCGGTCGTCGAGGATGGCGGCGTCGGTGCGGATCGCGCCGCGCACGAGATCGGGATTCGCTTCCGTGAGCAGGACGTAGGTCGCGATCGGCAGGAAGGCCCTGCGAAGCGCGGGGAACACGGCGCCCGTGTAGCCGCCCGTGGCGAAGAGGATCTGGTCCGCCTCGACGACGGCCTTGTCCGTGCCGATGCGCTTTCGCGCGGAGTCGAGTTCGACCTTCGTGACGGGGGAGTTCTCGAAGATCCTTCCGCCCAGGCGCACGATCTCGCGGGCGAGCGCCCGCCCGTAGTTCAGCGGGTGAAAATGGAAGGCGCCCTCGTCGAGAATGCCCTCCCGGTATTTCGGGGAGGCGAAGAGCGCGGCCATCTCCTCCCGCGGCAGGTAGCGCAGCCTCAGGCCGAACTCGCGCTCCTGTCTGTCGCGCAGGGCGCGCAGGGCTCCCCGCGAATCGTAGCGCACGGCCTTCACGATCCCCGGCACCGGCCGTGCCTCGGCGATCCCGAGTTCGGCGATGTTCCGGCGGACGATCTCCACCCCTTCCATGGAAAGGCGGTAGAGGTCCCGCGCGCGGTCAGCGCCCACGCGGCGCTCGATGTGCGAAAGCCCCGTCGCGAAACCCGCCGAGACGAACCCTCCGTTGCGTCCCGACGCACCCCAGGCGACCCTGCACGCCTCGACCAGCGCCACGGAACGGCCCGCCCGGGCGAGGTGCAGCGCCGCCGTCAATCCGGCGAGGCCTCCGCCGACGATGCAGATCTCGGCCTGGATGCGCCCTTCCGCTTGCGGATAGCTCTCCTGGCTCGCCAGGGTGCGGCTGTAATAGCTGTCGATGTAGGAGGCGGACGTCATCGTGAATGCCGGACCGGGAACGGAGGTTGCGGGGATCAGGAGATTCCGGAGGGCGAAAGCTGCGACCGGCAGCGTTCGAGATAGAGGCTGAACAGCGGATCCTGCGGCACGATCCTGACCAGCTGGCTCAGGAGGTCCGCCGCCTTCTCCCACTCCTCCGCCTCGCAGAGGGCCACCGCCTCGTTCCAGAGCGGCAACGTCTCGATCAGTTCAGGCCGGGCGGCGAGTTCGGGCTCCTCGGGAAGGTCCGCGCCCAGGAGCTCGTAGACCTCCATCGCCGCGTGGGCGCCCTCGGGAACGGCCCGGTCCACGAACCGGAACAGAAAGCCATCGCCCGCAGCCGCGCGCACGGCCCCGCTCGCCAGAACGGTGGTGCCGTAGCGCTTGTTCAGCTTCTCGAAGCGGGAGGCCATGTTCACCGTGTGGCCCAGGGCCGTGTAGTTCATGCGGTCGATGGACCCCACATTGCCGACCACCGCGTCTCCCGTGTGCAGACCGAAGCGCGTGCGCATCGGCGTGCCGCCCTCCGCCACGAAGTCCGCATTGAGCCGGTCGAGACGGCGCGCCGCGCGCAGGGCGCCGAGACAGGCGAGCGCCACATGATCCTCCCGCGCCTCGGGCGCATTCCAGAAAGCCATGATGCTGTCGCCGATGTACTTGTCGATGGTGGCGCCGGACCGGATCAGCTCGCTGCCGATCTCGCTGAAATAGCGGGACGTCTTGCTCATCACCTCTTCGGGGTCGAGCGCCTCCGCCATGGTGGTGAAGCCGGCGACGTCCGAGAAGAGGACCGTGATCGGCTGGCGGATTCCTCCGAGCTCGGAGGAGAACCGCCGTCCGATGATGCCCCGCACCAGGGCCGTCGGCACGTAGCGCATGAAGTTGCTCAGGGCCAGCTCCAGCGTATCGATGGCGCGGGACAGTTCCAGCACCTCCACGATGCGGGAGGGGGTGCGCCGCAGGTGCCCGAACTCGAACTTCATGATGCGCCGGATGTCGTCCGTGGCGGTGCGCAGCGGCAGCGCCAGCCGGCGCGACGCCAGGAGCACGATGAGCAGCGCCGCGACCACCGATGCGGCGCTCACGATCAGGAGCCCGGTCCGGATCTGCTCCGCCGGCCCCATCATGGTGGTGTAGGGAATGGCGACGCCGATGAAGAGATCGTCGAACCCTTCCCTTACCGGTTCGACAAGCCCGAAATAGTCCTGGCCGCCGACGGAGAAGGAAAGATTGCGCTCCCTGCCGGCTCCCTCGGCCTGGAAGGCCTGGAACAGGCCGGAGAGCAGCGGCGAGCGCAGGTCGTCGATGGTCAGGAGGCGGTCGGCGACGTTGGCGAGACGGATCTGCCGGAGGGAGCCGCCGTGAGGATGGGCGATCAGGGCGCCGGAACGGTCGAAGATCACCAGCTCGAGATCCGGCGGGAAGCGCAGCCTGTCCAGATACTGGTCGAGGCTGGCCAGGGTCATGTCGATTCCGAAGACCGCATCTGCCCGCTGGCGGGACTTCTGGGCAAGCGTGACGCCCGCCTCGGGCACGTTGGCGAAACGATAGGGCGGGGTCAGGACCGTGCCCTGCCCGGCCTGGCTCAGGACGTACCAGGGACGCTTGCGCGGATCGAAATCCGTCGGCTTTGCGGGCACCCGCCGCAGCTCGCGTCCTTCGGAATCGTAGGCGACCCACTCCACCGTGGGCCCTGCGCCGCCAGGCTGCACGATCATGTAGGCGAAGGCCGCGCCCTCCACCTTCGGTCCAAGTTCGGGCGGGAGGCCGCCATCCAGGGTCTGAACGAGGATATGGCTGCCGTCGCCCCGGCCGATGAACAGGCCCATGGCGGCGGGCAGGAGCCGGTCTAGGTCCTTGAGCACCGGCGTGAGAACCGTCCCCAGCTGGCCGAGCGGCAGATTCGGATCGACGGTGAGCGAGACCGTGTCGAGAACCGAGCTCGCCACCCGGAGGCTGCCGGCCACCTCGTTGCGGACGCTGCCCGTGATCCGGCCGAAATCCTCCTCGGCATCGCGAAGGGTCAGGGCCGTCAGCTGATGGTGGTTGAACCCGATCAGGGCGGCGGAAATCGCCAGGACGATCAGCGTGAAGACGAGGGCGACGACCGCCTGGAGGGTCCACAGGAAGGATTTTTCTCCCGCCCGTCGCATCACGCCGCATCCTCTCCCTGGCCCGGCGCGCGGACCGGAAACCGCAACCGGTATGGAGGGCGCCCGGACAGGGTCAACCCCTGTCGTCCGGCAGGTCGGACGCGGCGAGATAGATCTCCACCAGCTTCTCGCAGCCGATCCTGTCCGCCTCGTCGAACCGGTTCGGCAGAGGACTGTCCAGGTCGAGGACCCCGAGCACCGCGCCGCCGCGGATCAGGGGCACGACGAGCTCGGAGCGGGAGGCGCTGTCGCAGGCGATATGGCCCGGAAAGGCGTGCACGTCCGGCACGACGATGGACGTCCTGCGCTCGACGGCCGTGCCGCAGACCCCCCGGCCGACCGGGATGCGGATGCAGGCCGGCTTCCCCTGGAAGGGGCCGAGCACCAGGCCGGGCCCGCGCATGAAGTAGAACCCGGCCCAGTTGAGATCGGGCAGGAGGTCGTAGATCAGGGCCGACATGTTTGCGGCGTTGGCGATGGCATCCCGCTCGCCGTCCACGAGCCCTGAAAGCTGCTGGGCCAGCGATTCGTAGACTTCCGCCTTGCCGGCGTTCTTGGGAAGAGCTTTTGCTTCGAACATGGGGGTTCCCTTAAGGAGCGGCCGGCGCCCTGTCCAGACCGGGGCACGGGAAGCATTCCCCAAAGGCCTAGGCGAAACAACCTTTTCCTCGCACGCATCTTTCTTATGGGGCACCTCTATGCGAGGAGGGGCCTGCGCTGTTTTGCGGCGGGACAAATCGGCCGATTTGTCGGAAAATATCCCTTGGCACACCAGACGCTCCACACCACGCTCTCGTAGATCATGACCTCACATTACCGCCCTCCCTGCCAAGCCTGCACCAACTGCGACACGCGGCGGATGGCGGTCTGCTCCGCGCTTCAGGACGACGAGGTCTCCGAGCTCGAACGGGCGATGAGCTTCGTCCGCCTCGGGCCCAACGATGCCCTCGTCGAGGAGGGCGAACCGCGCCGCCGGGTCTACACCCTGACCTCGGGAATGCTGCGCCTGTCCCTGGCGCTGCCCGACGGGCGCCGCCAGATCACCGGCTTCCTCCTGCCCGGCGACTATCTCGGCCTCGCCGACGACGAGACCTACGCCCAGACGGCGGAGGCGGTCATGCCGTCGGGCCTGTGCTCGTTCTCCGTCCGCGACATGGACCGGCTCGTGGAACGCTTTCCGCGCCTGCGGGACAGGCTGCACCTGATGACCCGGGCCGCCTTGCGGCAGGCCCGGGAGACCCAGATGATCCTGGGGCGGCTCACCCCGTCCGAGAAGGTCGCCTCCTTCCTGCTCAGCATGTCGGCCCGCGCCGTCGCGCACGGGCGCCCGGCGAGCCCGGTCCTGCTGCCCATGACCCGCACCGACATCGCGGACTATCTCGGCCTCACCATCGAGACCGTCAGCCGGACCTTCACCAAGCTGAAGACCCAAGGGTTGATCCGGCTTCCCGACCCCCATTCCGTCGAGATCCTCGACAGGGACCGCCTGGCGACCGTGGCCGGCATCACCATCAACTGACTGCCAAGAGCTGACCTGCCAAGAGCACCTCCCGCGCCCTGATCAACCGGGACACGGTTGATCAGGATCAAGGCGGACTTCCCGGCCAGGGCTTATCGCGTCCATGACGGCCGGCTTCGCGCCGGCGCGAGCAGGACGACGCTCATGACCGACCATCTCGTTCGCCGCTACGGCAGCCTGCCGGTGCCGCGCTACACCTCGTATCCGACCGCCGCGGAGTTCAGCGCCGCCGTGGGTTCGCGGGAGCACGAGGCATGGCTGCGGCGCCTCGACCCGCGCGAGAGCGTCTCGGTCTACCTGCACGTGCCCTATTGCCGCCAGCTCTGCCTCTACTGCGGCTGCCACACGAAGGTGGCACGGCGGGACGAGGTGATCGAGCGCTATCGGGCCACCCTGGAAGCCGAAATCGCGACGCTCGCGCGTCACCTCCCGGACCCGCTGCGCATCGCGCGGCTCCACTGGGGCGGAGGCACGCCGAGCATCCTGGGCACAGAGGGTCTCGACTCCGTTCTCGATGCCCTGTCCCGGATGTTCGTGTTCCAGCCCGGCTTCGAGCACGCCATCGAGCTCGATCCCCGCTTCGTCGACCGCAGCCTGGCCCAGGGCCTGGCGGCCCTCGGGGTCAACCGGGCGAGCCTCGGCGTGCAGGACCTCGACGACGTCGTGCAGGTCGCCATCGGCCGCGTGCAGCCCTTCGACACGGTGCGCGAGGCGGCGGACCTCCTGCGCGAGAGCGGTATCGGCAGGATCAACATCGACCTCATGTACGGCCTTCCCCGCCAGTCCCTCGAGTCGATCCGCGCCACCTGCCGCAAGGTCCTGTCGTTGGATCCGGACCGGATCGCCTGCTACGGCTACGCGCACATGCCCCATCGCAAGGCGAACCATCGCCTGATCGACCCGCAGGCGCTGCCGGGAGCGGAGGAGCGGTTCCGGCAGGCCCGCGCCGTCGCGGAGACATTCGCCGGCAACGGCTACGTGGCGATCGGCCTCGACCATTTCGCCCGGCCGGACGACCCCCTGGCGCTCGCCAGCCGCGCCGGCTCCCTGCACCGGAACTTCCAGGGCTACACCGACGACGACCGTCCGACCCTCGTCGCCTTCGGAGCATCGGCCATCTCGCAGCTCCCGGACGGCTACGTGCAGAACGCCGCCGACATCGCCGCCTACCTGCGCAGCGTCGAGCAGGGCCGGCTCGCCACGGCTCGGGGGTACGCGCTCACCCTGGACGACAGGGCACGGGGCGCGATCATCGAGTCGCTCATGTGCAACTTCGCCGCCGACCTGAGCATCCTGGGAGAACCGTCGCATTATGCAGACGAGCTCGCCCTGCTGCGCCCCCTGGTCGCCGACGGCATCGTGACGGTGAGCGGCCATCGCATCGCCATCACGGAGGCCGGGCGCCCCTTCGTGCGCCTCGCCGCCGCGGTCTTCGACCAGTTCCGCGCCGAGGATGCCTCGCGCTTCAGCGCCGCCGTGTGAAACGCGTCACTCCACCCGCACGACGACGCTGTCGGTGGCGCCCTTCGCGTCGATGACCGACAGGCGGACGAAGCCGACCCCCTGCGGCTGCCACAGCGCGCTGCGTCGCAGGGAACCGGCTTCGACCGGAGCGCCGTCCACCAGCCAGGTGAGAGGCGGCACGCCGCCCGAGGCCTTGAGAGCGAGGCTTCCTCCCTCCTCCCCGCCCGACAGGCCGAGCTCGACCCGCGAGCCGTCGAGCGGGAACGTGATCCTCAGGGGCGCCTGCACGGTCGATGCCAGGGTTTTGGGCACGTCCTGGCGCACATGGCGCAAAGGCGGCGGCAGGGTCGCGGTGGTGGCCTGGAGGGCGAAGGGGGGCACGGGCAGGGCCTCCGGCTCCACGCCCAGCCGGCCATAGGCATCGAACAGGACCGGCGCCGCCGACGCGCGGCCGACCAGGCCCGGAACGGCGGTCCCGTCGGGCCGCCCGATCCAGACGCCGACGGTGTAGTTGCGGTCGTAGCCGACCGCCCAAGCGTCGCGATAGCCGTAGGAGGTGCCCGTCTTGAAGGCGATGCGCCCCGCAAGCGCGTTGTCCGGCGGCGGCGCGCCGCGCAGGATGTCGAAGACGTACCAGGCCGAGACGGGATCCGCGATCCGTCGCGGCGCATCGGGCGGGGGGACCTCGCCGAAGCGGCGCGCGAGGCGCGGCACCTCGCCGCCGCGGGCGAGCCCGGCAAAGATGCGCGTGAGGTCCGTCAGCGTGATCCCAAGGCCGCCGAGGCCGATGGCGAGGCCGGGCGCCGCCTCCCTGGGCATGGCGATGCCGATCCCGGTCTGGTGCAGCCGCGCCAGGAGACGGGCGGGGCCGAGCTCGTTCAGGAGCTCGACCGCGGGCACGTTGAGGGAGAGCTGGAGGGCCCGCCGCGCCGTCACCGTGCCCTGGAAGCCGAGATCGAAGTTCTCCGGCTGATATGCGCCGTAGCGGGACGGCCGGTCGTCGAGCAGCGTCTCGGGATGGGCCAGCCCGTTCTCGAAGGCGAGCGCGTAGACGATCGGCTTCAGGGCCGAGCCCGGCGAGCGCAGTGCCTGCGTCATGTCGATGGCGCCGGCGCGCTCGCGGCTCAGGTAGTCCGGGCTGCCGACCTGCGCGCGGACCTCGCCGGTGGCGTTGTGGATCACGAGGATGGCGAGGGACAGGCGCGGATCGAGGCGCTCGATCCGCTCCCGCGCGAGGCGCTCCAGATTGGCCTGGAGGCGCGCATCGATGGCCAGCCGCTGCACCTTCTCGGAGGGGCGTTCCGCAACGGCCTGCTCCGCCGCGTGGGCGGCCAGCATGGGAAAGGCATAGCGCCTGTTCGGCACCGGCTCGGCCTTCGCCGCTTCCGCCTCCGCCGCCCCGATGACGCCTCGCGCGCGCACGCGGTCGATAACCCTGTCCCGGGCCCGGCGCGCGGCCTGCGGGTCCCGGTCCGGACGCCGCAGCTCGGGGGCCTGCGGCAGGGCCACGAGGAGCGCAGCCTCCGCGAAGGACAGGCGCTTCGGCTCGCGCCCGAAATAGGAAAGGCTCGCCGCCCGCGCACCCTCGAGGTTGCCGCCGTAGGGGGCGAGGGTGAGGTAAAGCGTGAGGATCTGGTCCTTGGTCAGCCGGCGCTCCAGCTGGAGGGCGCGGACGACCTGACGGAGCTTCGCGCCGATGGTCCGGTCCTCGCGGGGCTCCAGGAGCCGGGCGACCTGCATGGTGAGCGTCGATCCGCCGGACACCACGCCGCCGCTGCGCACGAGCTGGTGGAAGGCCCGCAGCATCGCGAAGGGATCGACGCCCGCGTGACGGTCGAACCGCGCGTCTTCGTAGGCCTTCAGCATCGCCAGGTAGTGCGGGTCGACGTCCGCGGTCGCGAGGGGCAGGCGCCAGCGCCCCTCCGCCGTCACGAAGGGCCGCAGCAGCCGCCCTTCTCGGTCGAGGACGACCGTCGAGCGCGTTTCGGAGACGCTCAGGTCGAGGGGGCCGAGGCTTTCCACGTAGCTCCAGAGGCCGAGCCCCGCCAGCGCGACGAGGCCCGCAAGACCGGCGGCGATCCGCCGGCCGGCCCGGACGAGGCTCGTGCCCTCCCGTCGCATCACGGCCCGGCCTGCGTCACCTCGACGGAACCGAAGCCCGTGCGCCCGAAGCGCTCGGGACGGTACATGTCCTCGACCTGGGCCGCCGGATGCACGTAGCGGCCCGGCGAGACCGCCCGCACCATGTAGGCCACGGTGAAGAAGGCGGACTGGTCGGGATCGCGGTCGAAGGCCGCCACGAAGCGGTCGTCCCGATATTCGACATGGGCAGGCTCCACATCCCTCTTGAGCCACGGCAGGCCCGCGACCGTATCGCTGTCGACGAGGCGCGGATTGTCGATCTCGAAACCTGCCGGCAGGCGGTCGACCAGGAGGACGCGGGCCTGGCGGGCCTCCGTCTCCGTGACCTTCAGCACGGTCACGAGCCGCTCGTTCTGGCGCACCTCGGACGGCTGGACCTGCGTTCCGTCGGGTCTGTAGTAGCTGCGCTCCACCGCGTAGCCGCGGGAAAGTCCGGGCTCCGGCTCCACGGGGTTGCCGGTCACGGTCACGACCGCCTGGACCGCGGCCGTCCCCGCATTGGTCAGGGTGACGGGAGCGCCGGCCAGCGTAATGTCCCGGTAGGTGCGGTAGAAGGCGCCCTTCCGCTCCTCGCCACCCACCTTCAGCACCATCGCCTCCGCGTCGCGGGCCACGGCCTGGGCCGCAAGCACGAGCCAGGCCTGCTCCTGCGTGCTGGTGCGGCGCGTGCCCCGCTCCTCCTCGATGACCTTCGCGACCGGCTGCATGACGGCGGGAACGTTGTCGGTCTCGGATGCGAGGGCGAGAAGCCCCGCCCCGTCGCGCAGGCGCGATCCGTAGTCGGCCCGGTAGTCGCCCGTGTCCTTCTCGCTCCGCAGGCGCTCGACGGCGGAGGCGAAGGCCTTCTGCGCCCGCGCCCTGTCTCCAAGCAGCGCGAGAGCGGCGGCGATCTGCCCCCGCGCCAGGGCGGAATCGAATGCGCCCAGCTTGGTATCGGACAGATAGCGGAGATCGCCCATGACGGGGCGCCCGTTGCGGGCGAGGACGTAGGCCGCATAGGCGAGGTTCGCCGCGTTGTCCTCCACCTGCGTGGTGTTGGCGACGAAGTTGCGCAGCCGGTCGAGGGCGAGCGTGAAGGCGACCTGCGGCACCGCGAAGCCCCGCTCCCGCGCGCGGGTGAGGAAGTCCATGGCATAGGCGTCGAGCCAGATGTCCTCGCCTCCCACGCCCCACAGGCCGAAGGAGCCGTTGGAATCCTGCCGCGCCAGGATGCGCTCGATGGCCGTGCGCACCCGCTCGTCCGCCTTCTCGTCGAGGGAGAGCCTCTCCTCCTCGGCGAGCTTGTTGACGTAGAGGAGCGGCAGCGCGCGGCTGACGATCTGCTCCGTGCAGCCGTAGGGATAGCGGTCGAGGGCCTGGAGAAGCCCCGGCACGTCGAGGCTCGCCAGCGGCGAGACCGACACGGACACCGCGCCGGATCCCGCAAGGATGTCGGACACGAGGTCCCTCGAGAGCGTCACGCTCGCGCCGGGGCTCAGGTTCTGCACCGAGCGGCGGGTCAGCGCCCCCGTTCCCGGCTGGATGGCGAGGGCGAAGCGCTGCGTCAGCTCGCCGATCCCCGGCCCCCTGAGAGTCACGTCGACCGTGGCCGGACCCTGCCCGCCGGCCGTGACCGGAACGGTGACGCTGCCCTTGGCCTTCTCGGCAAGCCTCACCGTCGCGCGCAGGGCATCCGCGGGAACGAGCACCGGGCCGCCGATGTCGAGATCGACCGTATAGTCCCCGGCCGCGCCTTCCACATTGTCGAGTTGCAGGAGCAGGCGCGAGCGGTCGCCGACCGCCAGGAAGCGCGGCAGGGTGCCGGCAAGCACCACGGGATCGCGCACGATCACGTCCGAGGACGCGCTGCCGACCCGGTCCTTGGTCCAGGCGACCGCCATCACGCGCACGGTGCCGTTGAAGGCGGGAATGTCGAAGTCGACCTGCGCCGTGCCGTCGGGCGAGACCTTCACCACGCCGGAGAAACGGGCCAGGGGCTCCTGGGTGGGCGGGATGCCGTCGAGAGGCTTCGGCTCCATGTCGCCGCCGGAGCGGATCGCGCCGCGCGTGCCCTGCATGCCGTCGATGAGATAGCCATAGAGGTCGCGGATCTCGGAGGAGAGCTGCTTCTGCCCGAAGAAATGACCTGTCGGGTTCGGAGCCTCGTAGCGCGTCAGGTTGAGGATGCCGACATCGACCGCCGCGACGGTGATCCGGGCGTCGTCGCCCGGCTTCAGGCCGTCGACCTTGACCGGCAGGCTCAAGGTGCCGCGGGGCCTGATCCTGTCGGGCGCGTTGAGGGAAACGGAGAGTGCGCGGGCGTCCCGGTCGATCTCGAACCAGGCCGTTCCCAGGGAGCGCCCCGGCATCCGCCGCGCCGCCTTGTCGAGCGGACGATGCGCCATGACGACGAGATAGGCTCCCGGCCCCCACTCGGCCCTGACGGGCAGGCTCACGTCCGTGCCGGCGGCCGCCACGTCCACTACGCGGATGTCGTGCACGCGGTCGCTCACCACGGCGAGGGTCGCCTTGCCCGCGAAGCGGGGGTTGAGCCGCACCTTCATGGTGTCGCCCGCCCGGTAGCTCGCCCGGTCGAGGGTCATGTCGAGAAGGTCGGGCGTATCCGCCATCTGGTCGCCCGACCATCCGACCGTGAAGGACAGGCTGGTCTGAGCCGTCTCGCCGAGGCCGGGAGCGCTCACGTCGAGACGGTAGGTTCCCCATTCCACGGGCGCAGAGATGCGTGAAGCCGCGTCGACCTTCACGTCGATGCGCCCGTCGGCGACGCGCCGCGTGTTCCTGACCGGCTCGTAGCTCCAGCGTCCGTCGGAATTGTACCATTGGTAGCGCCGCTCGATCCTGTAGAGGCTCCAGGTCGCCTGCCCGGCGAGGCGCTTGCCCGCGGGATCGGCGAGAACGACGTCGAAGGTCGCGCTGGCGCCTTCGCCGAGCTGGCCGGTGAAGTTCTTGCGCACGCCGACCACCGGCCCCTTGGGCAGGATCGGGAGCGTCACGCTGCGCTCCACCGCGCGGCCGCCCGGTTCGGCCACGCGCAGGGTGATGCGGGCTTCGAGCGGTCGCGGCGCGGCCACGCCCTGCACGGGAATCCGGAGGCTCGCACGCCCCTGGGCATCGGTCGTCGCCGCCTGCTCGATCTCGACGGTCGAGGCCTCGACGGCCTCGTCGTCGAGGCCGACGGCAAATCCCTCGAGCCCCTTCACGCCGCTCCCAGCCGCGGCGGCGACGGCCACCTCGCCGGTCACCGCGAGATCCGCGCCCGGCGCCCCGTACAGATAGCGGGCCGACAGGTCGATGGGCGCAGGCTGGCCCGGAACGAGAGCGTCGACCTTGGGAGAGAGGTTCACCTCCAGCCGCTCGGGCACGTAGTCCTCGACCAGGAAGCTCGTCTCGCCGACGGAAGGCCCTTTCGGATCCGTATAGGCGGCGATCCGCCACGTGCCCCGCAGGGAGCCTGGGAGGATCGGAATGGACAGGGCCCGCCCGCCGAGGCCCTGGTCCTCCACCTGGGCGCGGCGATACTCGACGCCGTCCGGGCGCCGGACCACGAGGGTGAGCGGAACGTTCGGCACCGCCGCACCCTTCACGTCGCGCAGGAGCGCGGCGAGGGCCACGGTCTCTCCGGTGCGGTAGACGCCGCGCTCCGTGTAGAGATACGCATCGAGCGAGCCCGGCACGACCCGGCCCTTGACGCCCCGGTCGCTCAGGTCGAAGGCGGCGGAACCGAGGTCGAGGAATCCGTAGTCGTCGCCGACCGTCGCGACCACGAGGCCGGGCGCGAGGCCGCCCTCGCCGCGGGCGAGACCCGGATCGAACTGGGCGACGCCCGTCGCATCGGTCTTCTTCGCGGCGAGGACCTCGTTGTTGCGGGCGATCAGCCGGATCTCCACGTCGGCGCGCGGTTCGGCGCTCGCGAGGGAGCGCACGAAGACCTGAACGCCGCCCTTTCCGGTGAAGGCCGTCAGGCCGAGATCGGAGACCACGAACCATTGGGTGGCGATGCTGCCGTAATCCTCGTCGCCCGGGCCGTTCGGCGGACCGCCGTCGTTGGGCTTGGCCGTCATCACGTAGATGCCCGGCTCCAGCCGCCCGACCGCATCCATGACCGGGAAGGCGGTGATCACGTCGCGGTTGAGGTCGGATGCGGTGTCGAGGGTCCCGCTCCAGATCCTCACGCCCTTCTCGCGGCCGATCTCGGCGGCCGAATAGCGGCTGAGCTGACCGAGGAAGTCGTAGGAGCGGACCGTCGGCAGCAGGCTGCGGTCGCCGATGCGGTAGACCTCCACGTCCACCTTGCGGGTGTTCACGGAAACGACGGGAATGCCCTCCTGGCCCGTGCTCGGCAGCACGTAGTTGCGGCCGGTGAACCGCGCCTGGGGCGAGCGGTCGCGCACGTAGATCTCGTAGTCGGCGGAAGCCAGGAGGTTCTCGCCGACGGAGGACGGCAGCCCCTGCCGCAGCACGATGGCATAGCGCTCGCTGTGCCTGAGTCCGTCGACGCACAACTGCTCCCCCTCGGCGGAAACGGCGGCGTTCGCATTGCCGGAGACGGCGACGAAGGGAGCGAAGTCGGTCTTGCCCGCGGCCAGAGGATCCGAGAACCGGAAGCAGACCCGCGGCGAAGCGGAATCGGAATCCACCTTGAAGTCCAGGACGCGGAACCCGTGCTCCTCGCGGAGCGGCTCGTAGACGGCGCGAACGGCCGGATCGTCCTTCAGCTTGAGGCTCGCCGCATAGGCGTTGAGCGCCGGGCGCCAGAATTCCTGCGCCGCGTAGGCGCGTCCGAGAAGGGCGAGCGCGGCGGCCTCGTCGGACGGGTTCGTCGCCCGCTGGTAGGCTGCGTAGGCCGCCGCGAGCCGGCGGTTCTGCAGCTTCTCCCGCTCCTCCCAGTCGTCACCGGGATTCACCGCAAGCGCCGCCCGGGCATAGCCGGCCCAGTTGGCGGCATTCCCGGGCTCGGCGGCGATTGCGGCGGCGAAGGCATTCAGGGCCTGGTTGGCGAGGCCGCGCCCCAGCATCGCCTCGCCGCTGCGGCGCAGGGTGGCCGCATTCCTCTCGGCCGAGTACCCGGCGCTCTCCTTCCTGAGCGCCTGCTCCAGCCGCACGGCCTGGCTCGCCAGTTCATCGCTGGCGAAGGACTTCGGCGCCTGCTGCCCCTGGCCCTGGGCGGACAGGGGAGCCGCCGCGAGCGCACCGGCCATGATGCCGGCGGCGAGAACGGCCGTGTGCACCCATCGACGGATCATCGGATTCCCCCTGCCCTCATGAAGGCTTCGAGCCTAGCATCGCCGCCGGGTGGAACCAAGCGCATCCCGCCCTCGTCGGTCGCAGCGCCCGGTCAGGCGCGGCGCTCTTTCCCCACGCTCTCGTTCACGGTCTCCTCGCCGAGGGCGCCGCGATGGGCCTTGTCGAGTTCCTCGCTGTAGCGGCGCAGGAGGTGGCTCTCGGTCAGGAGCCCGAGAACCTTGCGGTTCTGGGCATTGTCCACGACGGCGAGTTCCTCGCTCTGGGTCTGGTCGAAGATGCTCGCCGCCTCCTTCACGTTCATGGCCGGAACGAGCATGTCGTCCCGGTAGCGCAGGAGCGGGGCGATGCTGTCCGTGGCTTCCAGGGCCGCATCGGAGGCGTAGGCCTCCGGCACGAGGACGATGCCCGCATAGCGTCCCGTCTCGTCCGCAGCGACCACGCGCTGCGCCGACCCGAGCGGGAACTTGCGCCGGAACTCCGCCAGCGTCGCGGGGATCTGGATGGTCTTGACGTCGCGGCGCATCATGCGGCCGACGGTCAGGCTGCGCAGCCAGCCCACATCCTGCGCGCTGCGGATGGTCTCGCCGCGCAGATGCAGGCGCCAGGTGGAGAAGGAGTAGCCGAAGGTCTGGCGCACCACGATGGCTGCCATGATCGACGCGGTGAGCACGATCCCGCTGATGGCGAGGTCGCCCGTGGTCTCGAGGGCGAGGAACGTGATGGTCAGCGGCCCGCCGACGATGCCGACCGCCAGCGAGGCCATTCCCACGATGGCGGACACCACCGGGTCCACGGCCAGCGGCATGATCGGTCCCGCGACGATGGCGAAGATCTTGCCGAGCAGCGCCCCCAGGAGGAGCGACGCGAAGAAGAGGCCGCCGCGGAAGCCCGAGCCGAGCGAGATGGCCGAGGCGGCGACCTTGGCGGCGAACAGCAGCGCCAGCATGCCGAGGCCGAGGCCGGTCTCCAGCTGGATGTGCAGCGCTCCATGGCCGGCCGACAGGACCTGCGGGACGAAGAAGCCGATGGCGCCGACGGCGAGACCGCCGATCGCCGGCCTGAAGATGGGCGGGCACCCGGTCGCGACGAAGATCCGCTCGACCAGGGTCACGAGGCGCATGACGCCGACCGACACGCCGCCCGCCACCACCCCGAGGATGAGAAAGGGGAAGTAGTCCGCCGCCCTCAGCTCGGGCACCGGCGGAACGTCGATGAGCGCGGGGGCCGACTGCAGCACGTGGCCGACCAGGACGGCGGCGAGCGTCGCGGCCATCACGGGAGCGACGGTCGCGATGGAATAGACGCCGATGATCAGCTCGAACCCGTAGAACGCGCCGGTGAACGGGGCGTTGAACGCGCAGGCGATGGCGCCGGCCGCGCCGCATCCCACGAGCACGCGCACGTCGCTGCGGCGAAGGTTCAGGCGGCGTGCAGCCCAGGAGGCGATGCCGGAGCCCATCTGCGTATAACCCGCCTCCAGCCCCACCGAGGCTCCGAAGCCGTTGGAGAGCAGCGTCTGGACGCCGACGATCATGCTGTCGCTCAAGGAGAGGCGCCCGCCATGGAGGGCGTTCGCCTCGATCGGGTCGACCAGGTGGGTCGTGCGATAGCGGGACACCAGCCAGGCGCTGAGCCCCACGAGCCCGCCGCCGACGGCAGGGATCAGAACCTGACGGGCCTCGAGCCCGGACATGGCGCTCAGGCTCTCTTCGAGGGTAATGTCGAAGAGGAGGCTGTGCAGCAGCTTGGCGATGAGACCCATCGCCGAAACGACGACGCCCGAGGCCGCCCCCACGACCGCCGCAAGCATGACGAACGGGATCTCGCGGCGCCGGATCAGGACCTGGAGGCGCGGATGGTTCAGCAGGCGGGCGGGGGAGAAGGTTTTCACGGCAGGACCACGGGTCAGCGCGCCGTGGTTTGTCATGGGGTCCCGACGGTGTCAAAGAAATATGCGGCCTACCGCTCGAGGTAGCGCTGCCTCAGCTCGGCGGTCCTGATCCTGGTCTTCTGGAGAAGGCAGGCGAGGGTCGCCGGTCCCATGCCGGTGCCTTGGGACCACTCGTAGCCGACGGGCTCGCCGCAATCGGCATCGCGGAAGGCGACCCAGGCGCGCTGGGCCTTCTGCAGGGCCTGCTTCCAGTTGCGGTGCTGCTCCGCGCTCATCATGTCGTCCTTGTCGATCAGCTCCAGCGCCTTCTTGTAGACGGCATTGAGCTCGCCGTCGGCCGCCTTCAGGGCTTTGTCGAGGCATGCGCTCTGGGCGTAGGTGGAACTTTCCGACTCGCAGGGGTTGGCGGGAAGGCTCTGGGCGAGCGCCGCGCCCGAGGCGTTGAATCCGGCAAGCGAAAAGGAGACGGCGATGAGTGCGGACGAGAGTTTCATGGGGGAGGTTCGCGTGGTCTGGTCTTTGGTTGTGGGCTCTGCGAAAATAATCCGGATGCCGAGGGAGATGCCAGATGAATCGTGCCTGCCTGCGCCCCGTCCTGCACCTGTGCGCTGCGCTGGCCGCCATCGTCGGCGTCTCCGGGGGAGCGACGTCCGTCCTCGCCCAGCCTGCGCCCGGTCCGGCCGCGCGGACGCCGGATCCCGCCGTCGAGGCGGCGCGGGCTGCGTTCGAGTCCCTGCCGGAGGCGGACCGCCGCACGATCCAGGAGGGCCTGATCTGGAGCGGCGATTATAGCGGCTCGGCCGACGGCACCTTCGGACGCCAGACCTTCGACGCCATCGCCGCCTTCCAGAAAAGAGCGGGCAGGCCCGCCACAGGCGTCCTTTCCCCCGCCGACCGCGCGGCGCTTCAGGCCGGCATGAAGAACGCCCGCAGCGCGGTGGGCTTCGAAATTATCACCGATGCCCGGACGGGCGTGCAGATCGGCGTCCCCGCCAAGCTCCTGACCGGCCAGGGCGACAATCCGGGCGGCGGAAGCCGCTGGCAGAGCGCGGACGGCAGGATCACCCTCGACACCCGCGTCGCCCCCGCGGACGCGACACTCGCCACGCTCTACGAGAGGAACCTCGCCATCAAGACGCCGGGACGCGTCGTCACCTACAAGGTGCTGCGCCCCGATTTCTTCGTGATCGCCGGCGAGACGCCGACGGGCAAGTTCTACTCCCGCTATGCCGCAGGGCCTTCGGGGATCAGGGCGTTCTCCATCGGATACGACAAATCCGTCGCGCCCCAGGTCGACCGCCTCGTGGTCGCCATCGCCAATGCCTTCGTTCCCTTCCCGACGGCGGCGCCCGCAGCGGCTCCGCCCCCCGCCGCAGCCGCGCCCGCGCCCGCGACGGTCGCGCAAGGCGTCGCGGCGGCCGGCGCGCAGGCTCCCTTCGGCACCGGCCTCCTCGTCGGCCCCCGCCAGGTCCTCACCGGCGCGCCGATGGACCGCTGCAGGGCGGCACGGGTCCGGGACGTGCGGGTGCAGCAGGTCAAGGGCGGCGGTCCCTACCTCCTCGAGCTGGCGCAGGATCTGGACTACAAGGGAGCGCCACTCGCCGTTTCCCAGCAAGAGATGGCGAGCGCGTCCGTCCTCGTCCTCGCCTTCGGAGCCGACGGAGACGGGGCGCGGCTCGGCGCGATGGCCGGGACGGTCGAGGACGGCAGAACGGTGTCCGCGCCGCTGCAGCCGGGCGCAAGCGGCGCCCCGGTCTTCGACCGGAGCGGGGCATTGGCTGGCTTCGTCGGCGCGCTTCCTTCCAATCCCCGCAAGGTCGCCGGGATCGTGCCGAGCGCCCCTTATCCGCTTCTTCCCGCCGCGGAGGCGGCAAGAGCCTTCCCGGGGCTCTCTGCGAGCGAAGCGAAACCGGCGGCGCTGGGCGCCGCCGATCTCGTCGCCATGGTCCGGCCTCGGGCCGTCCCGATCGCCTGCGCTCCGTGAGAGCGCCTACTCCGCCGCCTGCCCCTGGGGACGTTGGCGGATGTCGAACTCGAGGCCCTGATGATCGCAGAGGCGCCGGTAGAGCCCGTTCTTCCGGTAGAGGGCCGCGTGGGTGCCCTCCTCCACGATCCGTCCCCTGTCGAAGACGAGGATCCGGTCGAGCGCCCGGACCGTGGAGAGCCGATGGGCGATCACGATGGAAGTGCGGCCTTCCATCAGCCGCTCCATCGCCTGCTGGATCAGCGTCTCCGATTCCGAGTCGAGCGCGGAGGTCGCCTCGTCGAGGATCAGGATCGGCGCGTTCGCCAGGAAGGCCCGCGCGATGGCGACCCGCTGACGCTCCCCGCCCGAGAGCTTGACGCCGCGCTCGCCCACCAGGGTGCCGTATCCCTTCGGCAGGCGCCCGATGAACGCATGGGCGTTGGCGAGGCGAGCGGCCCTCTCGATCTCCGCCATGGAGGCGCCGGGGCGCACATAGGCGATGTTCTCGGCAAGCGTCCTGTGGAACAGGACCGGCTCCTGCTGCACGATGGCGATCTGCGACCGCAGGGAGGCCTGCTGCACGCCGGCGATGTTCTGCCCGTCGATGAGGATGCGCCCGCCCGACACGTCGTAGAGCCGCTGCACGAGCTTCACGAGGGTCGTCTTGCCCGAGCCCGATGGCCCCACGAGGCCGACCCGCTCGCCCGCGCGGATGGTGAGCGACAGGTCGCGGTAGAGCGGCGTCTCGTGGCCTGCGTAGTGGAAGCTCACATGATCGAACGCGATCTCGCCCCGCGCGATATGGATCGCGGGCGCGGACGGACGGTCCTCGATGCCGACGGGCTCGCCGTGGATCGACACCAGCTCCTCCATGTCGTTCACGGAACGGCGGAGGTTGTTGATGTGCATGCCGACATCCCGCAGATAGCCGTGAATGACGAAGTAGGTCGTCAGCACGTAGGCGAGGTCGCCCGGCGATGCGCGGTCCTCCCACCAGAGCCACAGCGCCGTGCCGATGATGGCTGCGCGGATGGCGAGCAGGGCGACGAGCTGCGTCGTGCCGCTGTTGGTGCCGCGCTGCCACACCCGCCGGGTGCGGCTCTGCCACTTGGCGAGCACGCCCCTCAACCTGGCGTCCTCGCGCATCTCTGCGCCGAAGGCCTTCACCACCGCATTGCAGCTCAGGGCATCCGCCAGCGTTCCGCCCACCTTCGTGTCCCAGGCGTTCGCGAGCCGCGCCGCAGGCGCGACGTAGAGAACGGACAGGAGCGCGGTCATGGCGATGTAAGCCGCCGTGCCGACGGCGATGACGAGCCCCATGACCGGCCAATGCGTGCCGAGCACGATCATGGAGCCGATCAGCACCACGAGGGACGGCAGAAGGGCGAGCAGGATCGTGTCGTGCAGAAGGTCCAGCGCCCACATGCCGCGGGTGATCTTGCGCACGACGGATCCGGCGAAGCTGTTGGCATGCCAGTCGGTCGAGAAGCGCTGCACCCGCGCGAAGGCGTCCTGCGCGACGCGCGACATGACGCGCAGCGTCAGCTCGACGATGCCGTAGAAGGCCAGATGGCGCATGATCACCATCGCAAGCCCGAGAGCTGTCATGGCGACGAACGCGGTCAGCGCGCCGGAAAGCGCGGCCTCCCGGTCGCCCGCTCCCAGGGAAATGGCGTCCACGAGGCGCCCTGCGAACAGCGGCATGAAAACGTCGGCCAGCGTCGCCGTCATCATCGTGGCGACGACGAGGAAAACGTATTTCGGCTCGCGGCGCCAATGCCGGAAGGTGAATCTCAAAACGTCGCGGGTCGCGTCCCCGCGTTGCTTCTGTCGGTTCATGGAACGATTGGCCCGCGCCAGGGCGAGCCTCTCCTGAATGCTGGCAGAACGATGGACGCTGCGCTCTTCGTGCGGCGCGCGCTGACGTTCACGATTGGGAAGTAACCGGATTGTTCGGGCCCCGCGGGCCCCGTCCGCTCGACCTAGAGGCCGGACACGGGAGGTTTATTGCGCAAGCATGCGACAACTGCCATGCAATCCTCCCTCTCAAGCAAATGAATCCGTTCGGCGAACCTACCGAATGTCCCCGCGCCTGGCAATAGCGGGAGGGATTTTTTCCGGAATTTCGGCCCCGAGACTGCATCAAAAGATTTGATGCGACCGATCACTCGGCATCGCCTCACCTTCAGACCGGAACGAGGGGCCGATGAGGCGGCGCTGGAAGCTCGACCTCGATCGCATCGCCGGGCCTCACCTCGCCGCTGTGCAGAACGATCGCCATGATTCCCGCCCTGCGCACGAGATTGCCCGCCGGGTCGCGGTCGAGCACCGCCGCCATCATCCCCTTCCGGAAACGGTCGATCTGAACGCAGGGATTGCGCAAACCCGTCACCTCCAGCAGCGCCTCCTCTCCGAGACGCAGGCGCGTCCCTGTCGGGAGGGAAAGGAGGTCGAGGCCGCGCGTCGTGACGTTCTCGCCCATGTCTCCGGCGGACACACGGAAGCCCCTGCCGCGCAACTCGTCGTGCAGTTCCCCGGGGATCAGGTGAACCTGGCGCAGGTTCGGCCGGGTCGGATCCCTGGCCACCCGCGACCGGTGCCTGACGGTCGCGCCCGCATGGGCATCCCCCTCGACGCCGAGCCCCGCGACGAGGCGAACCCGGTCCCGGTTGATCTTGCTGAAGGCATGCCTCGGGTGGGAACTGACCGCTTCGACGACGGGATTCATGCCTTGCTCCTCCTGCACCCGAGAGCTGAGCCAGCGGCACCGATGCGGATCCTGTCAAGGCCGTCAGATGGCGAAGAGGTCGACCACCTCCAGGCCGCGCTTCCGGAGCCGGTCGGAGAGGATGCGGCGATGGCAGACGGCGGGATCCCGCTCGAAGCAGAGCAGGCAGGTGGGCCGGTTCAGCGCGAGTTCGGCCAGCTGCTCGAAGGCCTCCTGAGCGTCCGGGGCGGCGAGAACCTCCTCGCAGTAGATCCGCTGCATCGTGGCGGCGTCGCCGGCGCGGGCGGCCTGGCGCCCCTCCTTCGGGGTTCCGAGGCGGATGAAGTGATCGTACCCGATGTCCCGCTGGGCGAGCGCATCCCGCAGCGCCGACTTGGAAAAGCCGCGCTTGCGGGAAAGAGCCACGGCGCGCACGTCGGCAAGCACCGCCACCCCGGCATCCTGCAGCGCGGCGAGAAAGCGGTCGGGATCCGCTCCCTCGTAGCCGATGGTGAACAGCCGGGGCTTCGCCATGGCGTTCAGCCTTACATGGAGGGCTGCGGCCGCTCCTGGCGCCGCGGCTGCCTGTAGGGGCGCAGCGCATCGGGAATGCGCATGTCCCGCGGCACCTCGAAGTCGCGCGCCGCTCCCCGCATCTGGCCCGGCGGGCGCGGCAGGCCGCTGCGGTCGCTGTAGTCGACGGCGCGCCTGTGCCGCGGGGGTTCCTGCCCGCTCAGGGCATTGGCGCAGGCCACGTCGAGCACGGTTGCACCCATGACCGCGCCGAAGGCCACCGCGACACGGTCCCGATGGGCTTTCGGATCGCGCAGGGCTCCGCTCAGGGTCGCGAGGTCGAGCGCGTCGCCGGCGACGCGCCCCCAGATCCACGGCGCCGGGTCCTTCTGCGCGAGGATGCCGATGCCGGTGGCGATCTCCCGAACGCCATAGGCGCGGATGAGGCTCTCGTGACGCTCCATGCCGAGCCAGCGGGCCATGCTCCTGGCCCCGAGCAGCTCGGCGGCGCCGAGCGCGAGACTGAACCAGCCGAGGCCGCGGGCGAGCGCCTCGGCGGAGGCCGGCGGGCGGGCGTGGGAGCGCGTGCGATGACGATGGGCCATGGGACACCTCACTGGGGCTTGAGGACGACTTTGACGCAGCCGTCCTTCTTATCGCGGAATGTCTCGTACATTTGCGGTCCGTCTTCCAGACCGGCCGTGTGGGTGATGACGAAGGAGGGGTCGATCTGCCCTTCCTGAATCCGCCTCAGAAGATCGTCGGTCCACCGGTTCACGTGCGTCTGGCCGGTGCGGATCGTGAGGCCCTTGTTCATGACGGCCCCGAAGGGGATCTTGTCGAGAAGCCCGCCATAGACGCCCGGCACCGAAAGGACGCCCGCCGGGCGGCAGACATAGATCATCTCCCGCAGGACGTGCGGGCGGTCGGTCTCGAGCATCACCGCCTGCTTGGCGCGGTCGAGGATGGTGTCGGGATGAGCCATCGACACGTGCGCCTCCATGCCGACCGCGTCGATGCATTTCTCCGGCCCCCTGCCCGCCGTCAGCTCGTTGAGGCGCTCGATGACGCTCTCCTCCTCGAAGTTGATGGCGATCGCGCCGCCGGCCCGGGCCATGCTGAGGCGCTCGGGAATCCTGTCGATGGCGACGACCTGCCTGGCGCCGAGCAGGAGAGCGCTGCGGATCGCCATCTGGCCCACGGGGCCTGCGCCCCAGATCGCGACCGTGTCCGTCGGCTCGATGTCGCACTGGACCGCCGCCTGCCAGCCGGTGGGAAAGATATCGCTGAGGAAGAGAAGCTTCTCGTCCGGAATGCCGTCGGGGACCTTCACGTGCGTCGCGTCCGCATAGGGAACGCGCAGGTACTCCGCCTGCCCGCCCGCGTAGCCGCCCGTGAGGTGCGTGTAGCCGAAGAGGCCGGCCGTAGTGTGGCCGAAGGCCTTGGCGGCGAGATGGGCGTTGCGGTTGGATCGCTCGCAGACCGAGTAATTGCCTCGTCGGCACTGGTCGCACTCGCCGCAGATGATGGTGAACGGAATCACGACCCGGTCGCCCACCTTCAGGTTCCGGACGGCGGACCCGACCTCGACCACCTCGCCCATGGTCTCGTGGCCCAGGATGTCGCCCTTCTGCATTCCGGGCATGAAATGGTTGTAGAGATGCAGGTCGGATCCGCAGATCGCGCAGCTCGTCACCTTGATGATCGCGTCGCGCGGGTCCTCGATTCCCGGATCGGGAACCTGCTCGCAGCGGATATCCCCTTTCCCGTACCAGCGAAGCGCTTTCATTCCGATCTCCCGTGAACGTCGCGAGGGTCGTGGCCGCACGGCCGCCGATGACGCTAAGGAAGACTTTCTGGGAATGCTTGCGTTCCCTTGCAGGCCGAAATTTCCACGCCGGCCCGCGGGAATGCGGTCACAGGCGGGCGGGGAGCCCCCGGATCAGTTCGGCCAGGGCGGGCTCAAGGACCTGATAGGCGGCATCCTCCACCTCGAACCACTGGGCATCGCGCTGCCCCTTCTCCCGCCATGTCTTGAGCTGCTTGGAGACCTCGAGCGGGTAGACGTCGACCCGGCACAGGTCGAAATGCTCGGTCCGGCGCTTCCAGTATTCGTAGTGTCCGATGGGCTTGTGCCGGATGGCGCCCTTCACGCCCGCCTCCTCCACCGCCTCCTGGGCCGCGGCCTTGTGGGGCTTCTTGCCCTTCATCGGCCAGCCCTTGGGAATGAGCCAGCGCTTCGTCTCCCGGGAGGTGACGAGGAGAACCTCGACCTTCCCGTCCCTGATGCGGAAGGGGAGCGCTGCTACCTGACACAGCTCGCCGTTGGGAAGGGTTTCTGGATTCTTGGGCATTCTCTCTTTGGGAAGGCTCTCTTGAGGTGAGGTTCCAAATCTGGTTGATTTGAGCCGGCTAATCAACAACCGAACTGCAAGGTTCCGTCAGGCGGTCTCGGAATGAGTCGCATCGAACTTTGTAACATGTCAACATGAATGCCCGATGACGGCCCGTCGGGCCCTTAGCGTTCCGGGGGCGGACACTCACATGCAAGACGATCTGAAGACGCGTTTCGAGGCGGCCTGCGAGGTCGCACGGGAGGCAGGTGCGCTGGCGCGCCGGCGGTTCCTCGAGCGGCCCCGTTCCCAGCTCGCCGACATGAAGGGACCCCAGGACTTCCTGACCGCGACGGATTCCGAGGTGGAGGAGCTGATCCGCGGCCGCCTCCTCGCCCGGTTCCCGGGAGACGCCTTCTTCGGAGAGGAGGGCGGCGGTTCCTTCGAGCGGGATGTCTGGGTCGTGGATCCCATCGACGGAACCGCGAACTTCGCCCGCGGCATCCCCCACTTCGCCATCTCCATCGCCTTCATCCGCGACAACCGGGTCGAGATCGGCGTCGTCCTGGACGTGATGCACGACGAACTCTACACCGCCCGCCGCGGCTTCGGCGCGGCCCTGAACGGAAAGGCCATCCGCGTGAGCGGGCTTGCCGACATCCGGCAGGCCACGGTGGAGGCCGGCTGGTCGTCGCGCCTTCCGGCGGACAGCTACGTCGCCATGGTGGAGCGGCTGAAGCACACGGGGGTCAACGTGCGCCGGGGCGGCTCGGGAACGCTCGGCATCGCCTACGTGGCGGACGGCCGGATCGACGCCTATTGCGAGCTGCACATCAATGCCTGGGACGCCCTGGCGGGGCTCCTGATCGTCGAGGAGGCCGGGGGCTGGACCAACAATTTCCTGGCGGGCGACGGCCTCCGCAAGGGCAACCCCGTCCTGGTCTCGACGCCGGAACTCGCCGACGAGATCTCCGCGGCGACGGGTATCCGTAAGGACCCCGCCTGACCGATCGCACCCGCCTCGGGGAACCCGTTTGTCCACAGAGAAGAAGCTCTTTTCCCTGCAGCATGGCCGTGCGGTTCCGGCGCTCGCGCACGGCTCTTCGCCGGATCCTTCGAAAGTCGCCGCTCAAGGGTCTTGACCCGAGGGCCCATTGGTTGGAGCTTAGCCGACCAAAGAAAACAATAAACTTGGCTTTCTGGGAGGATCCTTGTGAAACCGAAGAAAAACCTCATTGCAGCCACGATGCTGGCCGGTGCCGCTACGGCACTCTCGTTCCTGTCCGCCGGGCAGGCGCAGGCCCAGGGGGCCCTCGTCATGTACTGCGGCGTGCAGGAGGAATGGTGCCGGGCCATGACCACCGCCTTCGAGCGGGAGACCGGCATCAAGGTTTCGATGACCCGCAAGAGCTCGGGCGAGATCTATGCGCAGGTCAAAGCCGAGGCCGCCAACCCCCGCGCCGACATCTGGTGGGGCGGCACGGGCGACCCGCACATGCAGGCCGCCGAGGAGGGCCTCACCGTCGAGTACAAGTCGCCGAAGCTCGCCGAGCTCCAGGACTGGGCGGTGCGCCAGTGGGAGCAGTCCAAGCAGCGCACGGTCGGCATCTACTCGGGCGCGCTCGGCTTCGGCTACAACACGGAGCTCATCAAGTCGAAGGGCATTCCCGAGCCGAAGTGCTGGGCGGACCTCCTCAATCCTAAGCTGAAGGACGAGGTGCAGATGGCCGACCCGAATTCCTCGGGCACGGCCTACACGCTCCTGGCGACCATCGTTCAGATCATGGGCGAGGACAAGGGCTTCGACTATCTCAAGGCCCTGCACAAGAACGTCAACCAGTACACCAAGTCCGGCGCCGCTCCGGCCAAGGCCATGGCCCTCGGCGAGACGACCGCCGGCATCGCCTTCATGCACGACATCGTGACCATGGTGGTGGACAAGGCCCCGGTGAAGGTCGTCGCGCCCTGCGAGGGCACCGGCTACGAGATCGGCTCCATGTCGATCATCAAGGGCGCCAAGAACATGGACAGCGCCAAGAAGTTCTACGACTGGGCCCTGACTCCCGAGGCGCAGAAGCTCGGCGCGGAGGCGAAATCGTACCAGGTGCCGTCGAACAAGAACACGCCGGTGCCGCCGCAGGCGCCGAAGCTCAGCGAGATCAAGCTCATCAACTTCGATTTCGCCAAGTACGGCTCCTCCGAGGAGCGCAAGCGGCTCCTGTCCAAGTGGGACAACGAGGTGAAGAACCTGCCGAAATAGCCGGCACGATCTCCCATGCGGCGAGGCGTTTTGCGCCTCGCCGTTTTTTTCGAATAATGTGCAATCCTGGACAAGGGCGTCCGGCGCCCCGTCCGGGCCATGTGTGAGGATGAACATGTCGCGGGCAACCCTCGGCTGGATCGTCCTGGGCTGGATCGGCTACGCGGTCCTGCCCTGGTACGGTTTCGATCGCGCCGCCTCCTGGACGGACGCCGTCGTGGGCGGATCCGGCCTCGTGCTCGGCCTCAGGGGAGCATGGTGGCTCCTGCCGGCGGCCGTCCCGCTCCTGATGCTGCTGCGCCCGGTCGTGCGGTCCGATCCGGCATCGCTGTCCGGCTGGCTCACCGCGTCCGGCATCCTCGGCCTCGGCCTCGTCCTGCTGCAGGGCTTCTCCATCGGCCTCGACGGCTGGAGCTTCGAGGTGCTCAGGACGCTGTTCGGAGAACCCGGTCCGCGTCAGGGCGGCATGGGCTACGGCGCGGCGCTCACCTCCACCGCATTCCTCATCGTGCTCTGCCACGGGCTGGCGGCGCGCGGCTGGTGCCGGGGCGACGCCTTCGTGACGTCGTCCATCGGCGTGGTCATCGCCCTCATCGTCGTCTTCGTCTTCTTCCCGGTCACGACCATTCTCGCCAGCGCCTTCGCCGACGACCGCGGCCACTTCGCCCCCCTGGTGTTCCTGGCGAAGTTCACGGACCGCTCGATCTGGGGCCTGGACTGCCTGACGAGCGACCTGCGCTGCGGCGTCGCCTGGAACACGCTCTTCCTCGGCATCCTGGTCGCCTTCGGGACGACGGCGCTCGGCCTCGCCTTCGCCCTCATCGCCACGCGGACGGGCTTCCGCTTCAAGAAGATCCTGCGCGTGATGAGCGTCCTGCCGATCATCACGCCGCCTTTCGTGATCGGCCTTGCGCTGATCCTGCTGTTCGGCCGCTCCGGCGCGCTCTCGGCCGTGCTCTACGAGTGGTTCGGCATTCCGCGCTCCCGCTGGATCTACGGGCTCCCCGGCGTCTTCATCGCCCAGCTCCTGGCCTTTACGCCCATCGCCTTCCTCGTGCTGATCGGCGTCGTCCAGGGCATCAGCCCCACCCTTGAGGAGGCGTCGCAGACGCTGCGCGCGAAGAGCTGGACGACGTTCCTGACCGTGACGCTCCCGCTGATGCGGCCCGGCCTCGCCAATGCGTTCCTCCTCGGCTTCGTGGAAAGCCTCGCCGATTTCGGCAACCCGCTCGTCCTGGGCGGCAACTACGAGGTGCTCTCCACGAAGATTTTCTTCGCCGTGGTCGGCGCCCAGCAGGACCAGGGACGGGCCGCGGTGCTTTCGATCATCCTGCTCGGCTTCACCCTCGGCGCCTTCTGGCTGCAGCATGCCTGGCTCGGCAAGAAGGTCTACACCACGGTCACGGGCAAGGGCGACGCGGGCATCCCGCTCCCCCTGCCGCGCCGGGTGGCCCTCGCCTCCTATTTCACCGCGATCCCGTGGGCGCTGTTCACCCTGGTGATCTACGCGATCATCGCGGTCGGCGGCTTCGTGCGCTCCATGGGGCGCGACTACACGCCGACCCTGGACCATTTCCTCACCGCCTTCCGGATCGAGCGGACCGACCGGGGACTCTACTTCTCCGGCTCGGCCTGGGACTCCTTCTTCGCCACCGTGAAGGTGGCGGCTCTCTCGGCGCCGCTCACCGCCGCCATCGGCCTCCTCACGGCCTACCTGCTCACGCGCCAGCGCTTCTCGGGGCAGCGGGCCTTCGAGTTCGGCACGCTCCTGAGCTTCGCCATTCCCGGCACCGTCGTCGGCGTGTCCTACATCCTCGCCTTCAACGTCCCGCCCATCGAGATCACCGGCACGGGCTTCATCCTCGTGATGTGCTTCGTCTTCCGCAACATGCCGGTGGGCGTGCGCTCCGGCATCGCGACGCTGAGCCAGATCGACAAGAGCCTCGACGAGGCGTCGCTGACGCTCGGCGCCCGCTCCGCCACCACCATGCGCCGGATCGTGCTGCCGCTGCTGCGCCCCGCCATCGTGGCCTCGCTCGTCTATTCCTTCGTGCGCGCGATGACGGCCGTCAGCGCGGTCATCTTCCTCGTCACCGCCGAGTACAACATGGCGACGACCTACATCGTCGGGCGCGTCGAGGCTGGCGAGTTCGGCCTCGCCATCGCCTACTCCACGGTCCTCATCGTGGTGATGCTCCTTGCCATCGTCGCCATCCAGCTCGCCGTCGGCGAGCGGCGCCTCGGGCGCCGCACCGCCGGCGCCAACGCCGCTCCTCTTGCCGTCCAGGCCGCGCCATGAACCAGATGTCCTCCGTATCCTCGATCTCCCTCTCCGGGACAGCGAAGGCGCCTCGAAAGGAGGCGGCCTCCGTCGAATTCCGGAACGTGACAAAGCGCTACGGCAAGGTCACCGCCGTGGACAGCGTATCCTTCAGCATCGCGCCGGGAGAGCTCGTGACGCTGCTCGGCCCCTCCGGCTGCGGCAAGACCACCACCCTGCGGATGATCGCAGGGCTGGAGATGGCGAGCGAGGGACAGATCCTGATCGGGAACCGGGACGTCACCCACCTCTCCGCCGCCGACCGGGACGTGAGCATGGTGTTCCAGTCCTACGCGCTGTTCCCGCACATGTCCGTGCTCGAGAACGTGGCCTATGGGCCCACCGTGCAGGGCGTGCCGAGGAAGGACGCCCATGCGATGGCGATGGAGAAGCTCGCCCTCGTCGGCCTCGCCGGCCTCGAGAAGCGCGCCCCCTCCGAGCTGTCCGGCGGCCAGCAGCAGCGGGTCGCCGTCGCGCGGGCCCTCGTTCTGGAGCCGCAGGTCCTGCTCTTCGACGAGCCGCTCTCGAACCTCGACGCCAAGCTGCGGCGCCGGGTGCGCGAGGACATCCGCGAGCTGCAGCGGAGCCTGAACCTGACGGTCGCCTACGTGACCCACGACCAGGAGGAGGCGCTCGCCGTCTCCGACCGCATCATCGTGATGTCGAACGCCCGCATCGCGCAGACGGGCACCCCGCGGGAACTCTACGAGGAGCCGGCCGACCTGTTCGTGGCGGACTTTATCGGCGACGCGAACATTCTCGACGGCACGCTCCTCGACCGGCAGGGGGCCGAGGCGCAGGTGCGCATCGGCGGCATGGTCCTCACCCTCCCCCATCGCGGCGTCGGCCCCGGTCCCGTCAAGCTGGCCGTCCGGCCCGACGCCATTCTTCTGGAGGAAGGGCGCGCGCAGGAAGGCTCCCTATCGGGAACCGTCAGGAAAGCCTCCTATCTCGGCACCCAGATCGAGTACGACGTGGAGAGCCCCATCGGTTCCCTGTTCGTCGTCCAGTACGGACGCAAGGAGCCGATCGCGCCCGGGACACCGGTCTCCATCTCGTTTCCCCTGCAGCGGGGCATCGCGGTCATTCCGAACGCCTGAACAAGATGTGTCCGGTGTAGGGACAGGCGCAACGGGTCAGGGCATCCGGCTCATGGCCGGTCGGGCGGAAGAAGCGGCAAGGACGACGAGGCCGATCCGCGGCTCGCGGATCCCCTTCGTAGAGGGACCTCGGCCTGTCGATTGCCGTCCTGACGCTCCCCGCGGCAACAGGCGACCGCCTGTGCGTTTCCTGACGATGCCGTTCGGAACGGGTTTATCGGCCGCGCCCGAATCTGTACTAAGTCTTCATTCGAACTCCAGCAGGCGGGCCGGACGAGCCGCCCGCGAAGCCACGATCCGACAAGATTCTTTCCGATGCTCAAGGCCCTGATTTTCGACATGGACGGCACGCTCGTCCACAGCGATCCGATCCACCTCCAGGCGTTCGTGGAGGTCCTCGGGCCCGAAGGGGTCGTGATCGACGACGTGGTGTTCCGCAACTCCATCATCGGTCATACCAACGAGTCGATCTTCGCGACTCTCCTGCCAAACCATTCCGTCGAGGAGCACGAGGAGTTCGCGCGCCGGAAGGAAGCGGCCTTCCGCCGCCTCGCCACGAACCTGAAGCCGCTCGACGGCCTGCCGGATCTGCTCGACTGGGCGGATGCCAGCGGCATTCACCTCGCTCTCGTCACCAATGCGCCGATCCTGAACGCCACGCACATGCTCGACATCATCGGCGTGACGGAGCGGTTCGCGGTCAAGGTCACCATCGAGGACGTGGCCCGGGGCAAGCCGGATCCCCTTCCCTACCTCACGGCCCTGGACCGGCTCGGGATCGCGGCCCACGAGGCGATCGCCTTCGAGGATTCTCCTTCGGGCATGAAGGCGGCGAAGGGCGCCGGCCTGTTCTCCTTCGGCATGCTGACGGGCCTGAAGGCCGAGGAAATGGCGGCGCTCGGCGCCGACCGCACCATCGCCGACTTCCACGACCGCGCCCTTTGGGAGATCCTGGAGGACCGGGCCCGATCCTGAACGGTCGCGGCCTCAGGCCGTGTCCGAACGATAGGCCGGCGGGCTCTGCACCGCTCCTTCCGCCGCATCGAACCGGCGCCTCGCCTCCAGGATCATGTCCCTGTTGCAGATCACCCATTCGCCGAGCGCGCGCACGATCTTGAGCAGGGAGCAGCCCATCTCCGTCAGGCGATACTCGACCCGGGGCGGAATGGTTGGATAGACGGTGCGGTGAACGAGCCCGTCCCGCTCCAGGCCCCTCAGGGTAAGAGTCAGCATGCGCTGCGAAATTCCGTCGACGATCCGGCGCAGCTCGTTGAACCGCTTCGGTCCGTCTCCGAGCTGAACGACGACCTGGATGCTCCACTTGTCCCCGACCCGAGACAGGATCTCCGTCACGGTCCGGCAGTTCGTAGGCACATGGATGTGACTGGGTGCCATAAATGTGCCTCCTTGCAGACGACCCGGGAAGTTACTTAATGAGCCTCGGTTACTAATCGGAACCTATTCTGGTTCCATTCTCCCGACAACCGAGGAAACATCATGGCGCTCAAGCTGCATGTCATTATCGCCAGCACCCGCCCCGGCCGGGCCGGCCCCTCCATTGCCCGCTGGTTCCATGAGGAAGCGGTCAAGCATGGCAAGTTCGAGGTCGAACTCGTGGACCTGGCGGACTTCAAGCTGCCGGTCTACGACGAGCCGGAGCATCCGCGCCTGCAGAAATACAGGAACGAGCACACGAAGGCCTGGAGCAGGAGCGTCGCTGCGGCGGACGCCTATGTGTTCGTCACGCCGGAATACAACTTCAACCCGTCGCCGTCCCTCGTGAACGCGCTGAACTATGTCTATTCCGAGTGGAACTACAAGCCGGCGGGCTTCGTGAGCTACGGCGGCGTCTCGGGCGGCCTCCGCGCGGTGCAGGCGGCGAAGCTCCTCGTCACGGCGCTGAAGATGATGCCGATGATGGAAGGCGTTTCGGTTCCGAACTTCGCCCAGCATCTCGACGCCGAGAAGAAGTTCCACCCCAACGAGCTGATTACGGCTTCGGTCGCGCCGCTTCTGGACGAGCTCCATCGCTGGGCGGAGGCTCTCAAGCCGATGCGCGGCTGAGCGGTGAAAGCGGCGGAGCGGGTCTCCGCCGCTTCGCATGAGGGTCCGGAACGGCTCTATACCACGCCTGCGAGGGCGTTCTCGTAGAGCCTGCGGGCGCTCTCCTTCGTGACCGGCACCGGATTGCCGCCGGCGGTCGGGTCGTTGGGCGCCATTTCCGACATCTCGTCGAAACGGGCCGCATCGATCTTCAAGCCCGCGAGGGTATGCGGCACGCCGAGATCCGCGCGCAGCTGCAGCACCCAGTCGAGAAAGGCCTGGAACGAGGGGCGAAGCCCGATATAGGCCGCCAGGCGCTCGATCCTCGTTTCGATGGCCGGGCGGTTGTAGACGAGCACGTAGGGCATGAAGACGGCATTGGTCAGGCCGTGATGCGTGTCGTAGAGCGCACCGGCCGGGTGCGAGAGCGCGTGGATCGCCCCCAGCCCCTTCTGGAACGCCGTGGCTCCCATGGCCGCGGCCGACATCATGTTGGCGCGGGCCTCGATGTCCGTGCCGTCCTTGTAGGCGCGCGGCAGATATTCCTTCACCAGGCGGATGCCCTCCACCGCGATCCCGTCCGCCATGGGATGATAGCCGGGAGCGCAATAGGCCTCGATGCAGTGAGCGAGCGCGTCGAGGCCCGTTCCCGCCGTGATGTGCGGCGGCATGCCCACCGTCAGCTCCGGATCGCAGATCGTGATCTTCGGCATCATGAGCGGGTGGAAGATCACCTTCTTGGTGTGGGTCGCCTCCTGCGTGATGACGCCCGCGCGCCCCACTTCCGATCCGGTGCCCGCCGTGGTCGGAACGGCGACGATGGGCGCGATCCCGTTCGGATCCGCGCGCGTCCACCAGTCGCCGATATCCTCGAAGTCCCACATGGGCCGCGTCTGACCCTTCATGAAGGCGATGACCTTGCCCGCATCGAGCGCCGAGCCGCCGCCGAACGCGACCACGCCTTCGTGCCCGCCAGCCTTCATGGCCTCAAGCCCCTTGTAGACGTTGGTCTCCACCGGGTTCGGCTTGATGTCGCAGAAGATCGCCGCCTTCAGCCCGGCCGCCTTCAGAGCCTCCAGGGCGCTCTTCGTCATCGGCTGCGTGGCGAGGAACGGATCCGTGACGATGAGCGGAGCCTTCATGCCGACGGCCTTGCAGGCCTCCGCCAGCTCGGCGATGCGGCCGGCGCCGAAGCGGATCGTCGTCGGATAGTTCCAGTTGGAGCGGGGAGAAGCGGTCATGACGGTCGAACTCAGATCTGACGGAGGTGGAAGGATTTCGGGCGGGTGAGGGACTCGTAGGCGAGCCTGGAGAGGCTGGCGCCGCGGCCGGTCTCCTTCACGCCTGTCCAGGCAAGGGCGGGGTCGAGGTAGTCGCAGCGGTTCATGAACACGGTCCCTGTCTCGAGCCTGTCGCCGATCGCTTCGGCGGCCTCGACATCGGAGGTCCAGATCGCGGCCGAAAGGCCGTAGGGCGAGTCGTTCATCAGGCGGATCGCCTCCTCGTCGCCCTTCACCTTCATGATGCCGACGGTCGGGCCGAAGCTCTCCTCCCGCATCACGCTCATGGAATGGTCCACGTTCGTGAGCACCTGCGGCGCGAGATAGGCGGTGTCGCCCGTGTCGGCGGGGAAGCGTTTCGGGTCGATATGGGCCGTCGCCCCCTTCGCCACGGCCTCCGCGTTCTGCTGCCTGACGACATCGGCGAAGCGCCGGTGCGCCATGGGCCCGAGGGTCGTCGCCTCGTCCAGCGGATTGCCGAGCACGTACCCGTTCACGAGCGCGATGGCTCCCTCAACGAAGCGGTCGTAGTGCCGCTCGTGCACATAGATCCGCTCGATGCCGCAGCAGCACTGGCCGGAGTTGAAGAAGGCGCCGTCCACCAGGTTCTCGATGGCGTGCTCGATGTCGGCGTCCTCCCGCACGTAGGCCGGATCCTTGCCGCCGAGCTCGAGGCCGAGCGACGTGAAGCTTCCCGCCGCCGCGCGCTCGATGGCCCGGCCTCCCGCCACCGAGCCGGTGAAGTTGCAATGGTCGACCAGCCCCCTCTGCAGGATGCGGCTCGTCTGGTCGTGGCTCAGATGGAGGTTCTGGAAGAGTCCCTTCGGGAGACCCGCGCGGTCCGCAGCCATCTGGAAGCGCTCGCCCGCCAGAACGGTTTGCGACGCATGCTTGAGCAGCACCGCGTTGCCCGCCATCAGCGCCGGCGCGATGGTGTTGATGGCCGTCAGATAGGGATAGTTCCACGGCGCGATGACCAGAACGAGGCCGACCGGCTCGCGCTTGATCATGCGGCGGAAGCCCGGCTTCCCGTCGTCCGCGGGGATCGGCTTCAGGCTGTCCCCGGCGATGCGGACCATGTAGCGCGCCCGCTCCTCCACGCCCCTGAACTCGCCCCCGTAGCGGACCGGGCGGCCCATCTGCTGCGCGAGCTCCGGCACCACTTCCTGGTTCATGGCGACGAGCGCATCGAGCATGCCCAGCACCTTGGCGGCGCGTTCGTCCAGGGGCACCTGCCGCCAGGCTCTCTGCGCCTCCCTCGCCGCCCCGATGGCGGAATCGATGGCCGCGTCGGACATGATGGGACGGCGGACGAGCTCGCGCCCGTCGATGGGTGAAATGCAGACGATGTCGGTATCGGCCATGAGCGTGCTGTTCGTTGGTGCGTGAATTCAGATGATCTCGAAATATCGGGCGAGCTGCCAGTCCGTAATGGCTTTCCGGGCCTCGCGCTCCTCCCACTCGCGGGTTGCCGCATAATGGTCGACAAAGGTGTCGCCGAAAAGCTCCCGCGCGGGCTTCGAGGCTTTCAGGCGTTCCGCCGCCTCGCCGAGCGAGCGGGGCAGCGCACGCTTCTTCGGGTGCTTCACCTCGTAGGCGTTGCCCCGGACGGGGTCACCCGGTTCGATCCTGTGCTCGATGCCCCAGAGACCCGATCCGACCGCCGCCGCAAGCGCGATGTAGGGATTGATGTCCGCGGCCGCGACCCTGTACTCGACGCGCTGGGACTTCTCGGAGCCCGGAATGACTCGCAGCGCCGTGGTGCGGTTCTCGACGCCCCAGGCGGCGTCGGTCGGAGCCCAGTATCCCGGGATGAGTCGCGTGTAGCTGTTCACGGTGCAGGACACCATCGCCAGGATCTCGGGCATCAGCTGCTGCTGGCCGCCCACGAACCAGCGCATGACGTCCGACATGTTGTGGGGCTTCGACGGGTCGTAGAAGACGCCCTTTCCGGACTCGATGTCGCTGAGGGAGGTGTGGAGATGACCCGACTGGCCCGGCCAGTCGCGGGACCACTTGGCCATGAAGGTCGCCATCCAGCCGCGGCGCTGGGCGAGGATCTTGGTGAAGGTCTTGAACAGGACGGCCTTGTCGGCGGCCCGCAGCGCATCGTCGACCCTGATCGCCGCCTCCAGGACGCCGGGCCCGGTTTCCGTATGAAGGCCCTCGATCTCGAAGTCCATCCTCGCGGCCATGTCGAGAAGGTCGTGGTAGAATTCCGAATGGACCCCCGAGCGCAGCACGGAATAGCCGAAGAAGCCCGGGGTGATGTTCTTCAGGTCGCGGTAGTTCTTCTCGCGGACCGAGTGCGGCGTTTCCTCGAACAGGAAGAACTCAAACTCGGCCGCGGCCGAGACCGCGAAGCCCATGTCCCTGGCGCGGTCGAGGACGCGGCGCAGAACGCCGCGCGGACAGGCCGCTTCCGCATAGCCGTCGAACTCGGCGAGGAAGAACGGCAGGTCGTTCTCGAACGGGATCAGCCGCATCGTCTCGGGCAGGATCCGGGCCGTGGCGTCGGGATAGGCCGTGTGCCAGCCCGTCAGCGTGGTATTGTCGTAGAGCTGGTCGTTCGAGTCCCAGCCCAGCACCACGTCGCAGAAGCCGAAGCCCTTTTCCAGCGCGGATTCGAACTTGTCGCGGGCCATGTACTTCCCGCGCATGATGCCGTCGATGTCGACGAGGCCGATCTTCACGAAGGGAAGATCGCGGCTGCGCACATAGGCCGCGGCATCCGCCGCCGTCCTGATCCTGGGTGTATCCATGCGAAATGTGGGGGCGTTCATGCCGGAAACCTGACGAATGAGAAATGGGAGGGAGCGCAAGGCCGCGCTCCCCCGGAGGCCATCAATAGGACCGGTACTCGGCCGCTCCCTTGGACACGGCGAACTCCTCCTCGGGAGAGAGGATCAGCTTGTGCCGCCCGTGAACCAGGAAATAGGCCATCATGACGGCATAATAGACCGCAACCCCCATCACCGCCGTCTGGAAGACCGGATCGGTGAACTGGAAGTAGAGCGTCACCGCCGCGATGACCATGCAGGTGATCGCGCCCCAGACCCCGAAGGGGCTCACATAGGGCCGGTGCAGATGCGCGAACTTCTTCTTCAGGACGATGTAGGACATGCCCTGCATGAAATAGGCCAGCATCGCGCCCGCCACGGCCATATTGAGCAGGGTCCCGCCGATCACGGAGCCTCCCGCGTCGGCGCCGAGGGAGAACCAGATGACCATCATCACCAGGAGGCCGACGAGCGCGCCGGTGATCAGCGCCACGTGCGGCGTCTTCCGCTGCCCGTGGGTGATGGACAGGAAGCTCGGGAAGTATCCGGCGCGGGACAGGGAATAGATCTGCCGGCCGAAGGCGAAGATGATCGTGTGAAACGACGCGATGAGGCCGATCACGGCGATCGCCGCCAGGATCTTCGCGATGTCGGAGCCGAAGAGGGTGCGGAAACCGTCGAGCAGGGGCTCGGTGGACTTGGCGTATCCCGTGGCGCCGGGGGCGATGCCCGTGTTCAGGAAGATCACGCAGAAGGCCGAGGCGATCAGGGTCAGGATGCCTGCGATGATGCCCTTCGGCATGTCCTTCTGGGGGTCGTGGGATTCCTCTGCCGCCAGCGGCAGCTGCTCGATGGCGAGGAAGAGCCACACGGCGAAGGGCATGGTCGCGAAGATGCCGCCGATGCCCATGGGCAGGAACGGCCCGTTCCCGTTCGGCAGCTCCACACCGCCCGGCCCCATGTTGAGCGCCCAGCGGGCGAAGTCGTACTTGCCCGAGACCAGCACGGACACGTAGAACACCACGAGGCAGGCGAGCGCCAGCAGCGTGACGGTGACGGTCACCTTGAAGGACAGTTCGACCCCCACGATGTTCAGCCCCACGAAGATGGCGTAGCAGACGATCCAGTAGACCGGCTGGTAGGCCGGTTCGGTTCCGAAGATCCCGCTCAGGTAGGAGCCGATGAAGAACACGATCACGGCCGGCGTGAGGACGAACTCGATGTTCTCCGCGATCCCCGTGACGTAGCCTGCCCATGGCCCCATCGACGTGCGGGCGAACGAATAGGCGCCGCCCGTGTGCGGCAGGGCCGGCGACATCTCGGCGATGGAGAAGGTCAGGCCGAGATACATGACGGCGATGATGACGGTCGCGAAGAACATCGATCCGAAGCCGTTGGCGAGGCCGAGGTTCCAGCCCGAGTAATGGCCCGAGATCACGGCGCCCACCCCGAGCGCCCAGAGCGACCAGACACGTGCGTGCCGCTTCAGGCGCCGGGCTTCGAAATAGCTCTCGTCGACGACGGTGTAGGTGACGCCGGCCGCATTCTGCGCCCCGGCCGGCGGGGCATGGACCCCGCCACTCCCTTGTCCGACTGACATGGACTCTTCCTCCAAGAGTAGTCTGCCTTCTGTGGCCACGGCACCGCGCGCGCCGTGGCCGTCGTCACAGCCTCCGCACGCCCTCCCTCAACAAGGGTGCGAGACGGCTCGCCCACGACGCCTGTCCGTCTTCCGTGCGGATCAGGTCGTTGCGGATCTCGATCATGAGAGGCGCCAGCCCGCGCCGCTGCGCATGGCGGTCGAGGGTATGGAAGACCCGGTCCGCCGGGCTGTAGGGCTCGTTCATGCCCACGTGCAGATCCGCCTCTCGCGAGAGGCCTTCGGCGACGCTTCGCGCAAGGCGCGCGTCCCGGTCGAAGATGAGGCCGATCTGCCACGGGCGGTGAACGCCCCGATAGACGGGGGTGAAGGAGTGGATCGACACCACGGCGGCAATCCCATCGGCTGCCGCGCGGGCGGCGGCGAACTCCTCCACCGCGCGATGGAACGGCTCGTAGACCTCGCGCACCCGCCGGGCGCGCTCGTCGGGCGGAAGCGCCGCATTGCCGGGGACGGCGGTGGTCTCGCTCAGCGCCGCGATCGAATCCGGCGCAGACGGATCCCGGTTCAGGTCGAGGACGAGACGGGAGACGGTAGCGTGGATCAGCGGCGCATCCAGGCTGCGGGCCAGGCGGCGCGCCACGCCCAGAGCGCCGGGATCCCATGCGATGTGGCTCTCGAGCTCGGCCGGCCCGAGGCCCAGGGTGCCGTACCGGGCCGGGAGATGGTTGGAGGCGTGTTCGCAGACGAGCAGAACCGGGAACCGGCCCTCGGCATTTTCGAGGCAGGCCACCGGCCCTTCGGCAGGCTCGCCGCGTCCCTCTCCGTCCGGCACCGGTCTCGCATGGACCATGCGGCCCTCCCTCGCTCGCCCGCAGGCGAAATGACGTTATTGAACGTCCGGTACGTTCCCGCTCGATATTGTCGTTTTGTAATTTTTGGTACAGGATTCGAAACCCGTCAAGGACGGGATGTGGACGGGCAGCTCATGGGTAACGACGGCACGATGCATTCCGGAGCGGCGTTGAGTCTGGCGGACCGGATCCGGCACGAGATGGAAGCCTTCACGCCGCGCGAGAAGCGTGCGGCCCACGTGCTCCTGAGCCATTACCCTTTCGCGGGCCTCGAAACCGTGGCCGAGTTCGCGGCGCGCGCGGGCATCTCGGCGCCGTCCGTCCTGCGCTTCGTCACCCGCCTCGGCTTCAGCGGCTTCCCCGACTTTCAGAAGCACCTGCGCGAGGAGTTGGAGGCGCGCCTCCTGTCGCCGCTCGCCAAGGCGGGACCGGGAGGAGCCGGCCAGGGCGCCTCCGACCTTGCCGCCTTCGCGGATGCGACCGTCGGCAACCTGAGGGCAACGGTCGAGACGATCGCGCCCGCGGAGTTCGAGGCGGTGGTCGCCCTGCTGAGCGACCCGCGCCGGCACATCCACTTCACCGGCGGCCGGTTCACGGGCGCGCTCGCCCGCTACGCGGAAAGCCATTTCCGGATCGTGCGCAGCCATGTGGACTACATCGAGGGGCAGCCGGCCCTGTGGCGCGACCGCGTGATCGAGATCGGCCGCAGGGACGTCCTCGTCGCCTTCGACATCCGGCGCTACCAGGAGGACGTGATCGCCCTGTGCGAGACCGCCGCCCGGCAGGGCGCCACGGTGGTGCTCCTCACCGATCCCTGGCTGTCTCCCATCGCCCGCGTGGCCCGCCACGTGCTGCCCGCCCACATCGCGGCCCCGTCGAACTGGGATTCCTCCGCCGGACTTCTGCTCATCGTGGAAGCGCTGGTCGGCGCCGTCACGCGGCGGCTGTGGAAGACGGCGAAGCCGCGGATGGAGGCCGTCGAGCGCCTGCGGAACGAAGGCTGAAGCGCCCTCACTCCGCCGCCGGAGGATCGCCCCTCTGGAGCCAGGCGACCACGAAGGGCACCAACAGGCCGATGCCGAGAAAGCGGACGAGGTGGTGGATGCCCACGTAGAGCGGGTCGAGCCCGAGGATGAGGGCCAGGACCGTCATGGCCTCCAGCCCTCCCGGAGCGAAGGCGACGAGGCCGTTGGCGAAGCTCACCCCTGCGAGCCACGCGGCGACGGCGGCGAAGAGCGCCGCCACTGCCATGCCGATGGCGAAGGACCCTAGAGCCGCGAGAAGCGTGGTGCGCAGGGTCGAGCGCCGGATGTCGCGGAAGCGCTCGGCGATGAACATGCCGATCAGCACGAGCCCGCCGGTGGTGATGACCGGCGGAATGACCCCGCTCACCCACTCGGTCCCGTGGCTCACGGTGCTCACGAGGGTGGCGCCGAGCAGGATCGGCGCGGCGACGTTCAGGCGCTTGAAGACGAGGCCGACGGCCAGACCGCCGAGCAGGATGAAGGCCATGGCTCCCGCGCTCTGGATGGGCTGTCCCTGGCCGATGAGCGCGTCGCCCGCTCCGCCGCCGCTGAGCACGACCGCGCTCGGCAGAAGCGCGATCAGCACGAAGAGCCGCAGGTTCTGGACGATGGCGATGGGCGCCACGGACGCGTTCCGGTCGGCTGCGATGGCGAGCACGGTCGACAGCGCCCCCGGAACGGAGGCGAGCACCGCGTCGTCCCGCCGCCAGCCGGAGACGCGGGTCAGCCAGAGGGCGGAAGCGCCGGAAATGGCGATGACGGCAAGAACCAGGAGAACGAGGCTCGACGGATAGCGCCCCATGGCGGCGATGGCCGCCGGCGTCACGGCCGCGCCCATGGATGCGCCCGAGATCAGCATCGCCGCGTCGGCCAGGGCGCGGGGCATGGGCAGGGCGCGGCCGGCCCATCCCCAGAGCACGATCGCGAGCGCGGAACCCGACAGCCATGCGGCCGGAATTCCGGCCGCATCGAGGATCAGGCCTCCGAGAGCGGCGATCAGGATCTGGACGAGGTGAGCGGCAACCGTGCGCATGACAGGAGATCGGGCGGAGGCAGCCCGCAACGCTCAATGGACATTGACGGTACGCGCGTCAATGTCGTGCGCGCAGACATGCCATGCACGGAAAGGATCAGCCGGCGATCCGGGGCAGGGCCGCGGCGATGCGGCGGACCGCCTCCTCGAGGTCCTGGGCCTTGCGGGCATAGCAGAGCCGCAGATATCCCTCCCCCGCCTCCCCGAAGGCGGAGCCGGGCGCAAGGCCCACATTCGCCTCCGCGATGAGGGCCATCGCGACCTCCTTCGAGGTCTTGCCGCCCTTCACCTTGAAGAAGGCATAGAATGCACCGCCCGGCGGCGGCAGTTCGACGAGGCCCGTTTCGGCGAGCCGGCCGACGATCTCCCGGCCTGTCCTCGCACGGGCGATCTGCTGGGAGACGAACTCCTCCCCCTGCTCGATGGCCGCGATCCCGCCCCGCTGGACGAAGACCGGCGTGCCGGAGGTCTGGTACTGGATCAGGTTCTCGATCACCTGGCCGAGGGCGGCGGGAGCCTCGAGCCATCCCAGGCGCCAGCCGGTCATGGCCCAGTTCTTGGAGAAGGTCTGGACGAAGAGGATGCGGTCCTCGGGGGACATCACGTCCCGGAACGAGGGCGCGCGCCCGTCGAGGGCAATGGCCGGATCGTGCACGAAGCGGCCGTAGATCTCGTCCGCCACGATCCAGAGACCGTGCCGCCGGGCCAGATCCAGGACCGCGCGCAGGTCCGAGAGAGTGGCGGTCCAGCCGGTCGGATTGGCGGGGGAATTGACGACGATGGCGCGCGTGCGCGGCGTCACGGACCGCTCGATGCGCTCGAAGTCGAGGTTCCAGCCGTTCTGCCCGAAGACCATGGGCACGGCGACGGGCCGGGCTCCCGCAACCGTGATCGCGCCGACGAAGTTCGGCCAGGCCGGGGTGGGGACGAGGACCTCGTCGCCGGGGCCGGACACCATGCGCATGGCGATCTGCATGGCCGGCATGCCGCCGGAGGTCACGAAGAAGCGCTCCGGGTCGGCGGACCCGCCATAGACGCGCTCGTGATAGCGGGCCAGGGCCTGCCGGAGTTCCGGAATGCCGCGCTGATAGGTGTAGAAGGTCTCCCCCGCGGCCAGGGAGCGGGCGGCGGCATCGCAGATGAAGGACGGAGTCGGCAGGTCCCCCTCGCCCACCCAGAGAGGGATCAGCCCCTCGCGATTGCGCCCGTAGTTGTACACGTCGACGATTCCGCTCGCCGGCGCCTGCTCGGCCTCCGGCCGGAGATTGAAGAGGGACGGGACGGAGACGGACGCGTTCATGGGCAGCTCCCTGGCATGTCTCAGGGATGGCCGCATCGCCTCCCGAAGGCAAGGGTCAACGGCGACCCATCACAAGAAGCCGCGGATGCCATGAAAACCGGTGATGGATCACACGGGCCGCCGGTCGCGCAGCAGGTCGCGGATCTCGCCCAGGAGCTTCACGTCCGCGGGGATCTCAGGAGCCTTCTTCGCCTCCTCCGCCTTGGCATCCGCGAGCCGCTGCATGCGGTTGATCGCCTTCACGACCAGGAAGAGGATGAAGGCGATGATGGCGAAGTTGATCGCGACGGTGACGAAATTCCCCCAGGCCAGGACCGCGCCCTGCGCCTTCGCCTCGGCCAGGGACGGCGCCGTGACATTCTTGGAGAGGGGGATGAAGTAGTTGGAGAAATCGAGCCCGCCCGAAACGGCGCCGATGACCGGCATGAAGATGTCGCCGACGAGGGACTCGACGATCCGGCCGAAGGCGGCGCCGATGATGACGCCGATCGCCAGATCGACCACGTTGCCGCGCAGGGCGAACTGCTTGAATTCCTGCCACATGATCCCGGGACCTCCAGCAACGGCCGTAAGCCTAAGCTGGGGCCCCTGGGATTTCCGTCAATCCTTCGCGAGGGCGAGGAGGTTTTCCAGGTCGAGGCGGCGGGTGGTCATCAGGAGCTGCCCGTCGGGCGAACGGGGCCACTGCTCCTCGGGACGGTCCCAGTAGAGCTCGATCCCGTTCCCGTCGGGGTCGCGGAGGTAGAGCGCCTCGCTCACCCCGTGATCGCTGGCCCCGTCGAGCAGGATACCCGCCACGACGAGGCGGCGCAGGGCATCGGCGAGGGCCTCGCGGGTCGGGTAGAGGATCGCCACATGGTAGAGGCCCGTGGTGCCGGGCGGCGGCGGCCGGCCGCCTGCGCTCTCCCAGGTGTTGAGGCCGATATGGTGGTGATAGCCGCCCGCGGCGACGAAGGCGGCCTGCGTGCCGTAGCGCTGCATGAGCTCGAAGCCCAGGACGCCGCAGTAGAAGGCCAGCGCGCGCTCCAGATCGGCCACCTTCAGGTGGACATGGCCGATCCGGACGCCCGGATGGATGGGACGCGCCGCCGCCGGTTCCGACGGGACGAGGGGAGTGGCGGATGCGGTCATGGCATGCCTCACGCTGAACGGGGTTGGAGGGCGGCGGACGTCGTCCTGTGGGTGGGCCCGAGAGCGAACGCACCGTCCCCGACGAGGGCCAGGGCCAGGAGCCCGGCGATCCAGAGCGCCAGGAATTCCCACCCGCCCTTGGGATTGGTGAAGAAGAAGCCGGCCGAACCGTGCACGGTGAAGATCGCGCCGAGCAGGATGGGAACCAGGGCGAGCGCGGCGATACGGGCATGGAAGCCCAGGATCAGAGCGATGCCGCCGGCCACTTCGGCAAGGATGGTCAGGTAGGCGAGCGCCGGCGGGAGCCCAAGGCTGCCGAAGAACTGCGCCGTGCCCGCCGGCGTGAACACGAAGATCTTCAGTCCCGCATGGGCGAGGAACAGCACGCCTAGGGCGATGCGCAGGACGAGCGCGGCATAGGGAGCGGTACGGTTGTCGATCACTGGGGGTCTCCTGGTGGGAACGGTTGCTTCCATATGATCTCAAACCTTGAATACGATAATCTCTCGTTCGGAATATCAGCTCACACCCGAAGAGTGAGGCAGGGTCATGCTCGACCGCATCACCAGCATGCAGGTCTTCGCCCGGGTCGCGGCGCTCGGGAGCTTCTCGGCCGCGGCGCGGGCGCTCGGCCTGTCGCAGACCATGGTCACCAAGCACGTAGCCTCCCTCGAGGAGCGCCTGGGGATCAAGCTGCTGCACCGCTCCACGCGCAGGCTCGTCCTGACGGAAGGCGGGCGCCATTACCTGGCGGCGGTGGAGCGCATCCTGGCCGACATCGAGGAGGCGGAGACCTCGGCCGGACTGGACCGGGTCGAGCCGCGCGGCACCCTGCGCCTGAATGCCCCGGTGACCTTCGGCTTTCGGGAGATTGCGCCTGCCCTTTCGGAGTTCAGCCGCCTCTACCCCGCCGTGAACGTCGACCTGGGCCTCGCGGACCGCTACGTGGATCTGATCGAGGAGGGGTGGGACCTGGCGATCCGGATCGGACGGCTGAAGGATTCGAGCCTCGTCGTCCGCAGGCTCGCGCCCTGCCGCGTCGCGGTGTGCGCCGCCCCCTCCTATCTCGCGGAGCATGGGGAGCCCCGAACCGTGGAGGATCTCTCCCGCCACAACTGCCTCGGCTACACCCTCTCCAGCGCCGTGAGCGCCGACCGCTGGCTTTTCGGGCACGACGGGGAGACCGCGGTGCCGGTCAAGGGCAACCTGCGGGCCAACAACGGCGATGCCCTGCTCGCCGCGGCCCTGGCGGGACAGGGCCTGATCTACCAGCCGACCTTCCTCGTGGGGGACAGCCTCCGCAGCGGCGACCTGGTACGCATCCTGCCCGACGAGCCCACCTACGAGCTGGCGGTCCACGCCGTTCTGCCCTCCGGCCGGCAGGCTCCGGCCAAGGTCCGCGCCATCGTCGCCTTCCTGGCCGCGCGCTTCGGCCCCGAGCCGCACTGGGACCGGGGGCTGTGAGCGCCCCCTGGCGCGCCCGCCGGGCACTCCCTGGCGCGGTGGCCATCCGCCCGCCGAGGGAGTAAATCTGCCCCCTGGCTCTTGCGAGGATCCTGCCATGGTCGCCAGCTGGGCGGTAATTCTATCGGCACTGGTCTATCTCTGCCTTCTCTTCGCCGTCGCCTATTGGGGCGACAACGGGGGGCGCCGCCTCGTCGAGGGGCGGGCGCGCTCGACCATCGCCGCCCTGTCGCTCGGCGTCTATTGCACCTCCTGGACCTTCTTCGGATCGGTGGGCCTCGCGAGCCATTCGGGCCTCGACTTTCTCACCATCTACATCGGCCCCATCCTGGTGATCGGGTTCGGCCACCTCCTGGTGTCCCGCGTCGTCCGCATCGCCAAGACCCAGAACATCTCGTCCATCGCGGACTTCGTCGCGGCCCGCTACGGCAAGAGCGAGCGCGTGGCGGCGCTCGTGAGCCTGATCGCGCTCGTCGGCTCCATTCCCTACATCGCCCTCCAGCTCAAGGCCGTGTCGTCCTCGCTCGACGTGTTCCTCAAGGCGGCGAGCGGCTTTACGCCCCAGAGCGTCCCGGTCTTCGGAGACCTCGCCCTCGCCGTCGCCCTGGTGCTCGCGGGCTTCGCCGTCGCCTTCGGCACCCGCCACACCGATGCGACCGAACACCAGGACGGGCTGATGATGGCGATCTCGCTCGAGTCGGTGGTGAAGCTCGCCGCCTTTCTCGTCGTGGGCGCCTATGTCACCTTCGTCATGTTCGACGGATACGACGGGATCGTGGCCCGCCTGCACGCGCAGGGCATCAGCGCGAGCCTCCTGGAGCGCACCTCCGGCTTCGGCAGCTACATCACCCTGATCCTGCTCTCGAGCTGCGCAGCGCTCCTCCTGCCCCGGCAGTTCCACATGACGGTCGTGGAGAACCGGGCCATCGAGGACGTGAAGCGGGCCGCCTGGATGTTCCCGGCCTACCTCATCGCCATCAACATCTTCGTCATTCCCATCGCCCTCGGCGGCCTCGCCGTCTTCCAGGAGGGCACGGTGGACCGGGACATGACGGTTCTCGCCCTGCCGCTCTTCGACGGAGCGGGCAAGATCGCGATCGTCGCCTTCCTCGGCGGATTCTCTGCGGCGACCGCAATGGTCATCGTCGACTCCGTCGCGGTCGCCGTGATGATCTCGAACCATCTGGCGATGCCGATCGTCCTGCGCCGCCGCGCCTTCGCGGGGATCGATCCGGGCAGCTTCGTGCTCGGCATGCGCCGCGTCTCCATCGTCCTGGTGATCCTGCTTGCCTATGCCTATTACAGGGCCTCGGGCGAGGCCGCGCTCGCGGCCATCGGCCTTCTCTCCTTCGCCGCCATCGCGCAGATCGCGCCCGCCTTCCTCGGCGGCCTGATCTGGTCGCGCGGCACCGCGCTCGGCGCCAGCGTCGGCCTCACCGTCGGTTTCGTGACCTGGGCCTATACCCTGCTGCTGCCCAGCCTCGTCTGGGACGGGGTGTTCTGGTCGGACGTGGTGGTGACGGGGCCCTTCGGCATCGCCGCCCTCAAGCCCACGGCCCTCTTCGGGGTCGACCTGCCGCAGCTGACCCATGGGGTCGTCTGGAGCCTGTCCCTCAACATTCTTGCCTATGTCGTCTTTTCCCTGTGGCGGCCGGCCACCGCCCTGGAGCGGATCCAGGCCCATGTGTTCGTGGGTGAGAACGAGACGTCCGCCGCCCCGAGCTTCCGCCTGTTCCGGCCGAGCATCACGGTCGAGGAACTGCGCGCGACGGTGGCGCGGTATCTGGGCGAGGAGCGCACGAGCCGCTCCTTCGAGGGCTTCGCCCACAGCCGCGGCCAGGTGCTGGAGCTCCGCGCCGAGGCGGACATCCACCTCCTGCGCTACGCGGAGCACCTCCTCGCCTCGGCCATCGGCACCGCCTCGTCCCGCCTCGCCCTATCCCTCGTCCTGCGCCGGCGGACGGTTTCCACGAAGGCGGCCCTGAAGCTTCTCGACGACGCGTCGGCGGCGATCCAGCACAGCCGCGACCTCCTGCAGCACGCCATCAACTATGCCAGGCAGGGCATCACGGTGCTGGACCGCGACCTGCGCCTGCTGGCCTGGAATCAGGCCTTCGTCGACCTCTACGACCTCCCGCCCAACCTGGTGCGGATCGGGGTCGGCATGGACAGCATCATCCGGTTCAACGCGGAACGCGGATCCTACGGTCCCGGAACGCTCGAAGAGCTCGTCGAGGCCAGGATCCATTCCTTTCTCCACGATCTGGAGCCGGTGCGCCTCAAGCTCTATCCCTCGGGCAAGGTCATCGAGATCCGCTCCAACCCGCTCCCCGATGGCGGCCTCGTCACCACCTACACGGACGTCACCGACACCGTGGCTGCGGAGGAGGAGAGCCGCCGCGCGAATGAGACCTTGGAGCAGCGCGTGCGCGAACGCACGGAGGAACTCACCCGTCTCAACGAGGCGCTGACCCAGGCGAAGGCCGAGGCGGACGAGGCGAACATCTCGAAGACGCGCTTCCTCGCCGCCGCGTCCCACGACATCCTCCAGCCTCTCAACGCGGCGCGCCTCTACGCCACCTCTCTCGTCGAGCGCGACCGGGAGGCGGGCGATGCGACTCTCGCCGAGAACATCGACGCCTCCCTCGACGCGGTCGAGGAAATCCTCACCGCGCTCCTCGACATCTCGCGCCTCGACACGGGCGCCATGAAGCCGCAATGGTCGAGCTTCCGGATCGACGAGCTGTTCCGCCAGCTCCAGCGCGAGTTCGATCCCATCGCCCGCGAGAAGGGGCTGAAGCTCACCTTCGTTCCCTCGACGCTCACCGTCCGGTCGGACCGGCGCCTCCTGCGGCGGCTCCTGCAGAACCTGATCTCCAACGCCATCAAGTACACCCCGAGCGGACGCGTGCTCGTCGGCGGGCGCCGGCGCGGCCACCACCTCCTCCTCGAGGTCTGGGATACGGGGCTCGGCATCCCGCCCTCGAAGCAGCGGATCGTGTTCCGGGAGTTCCAGCGCCTCGACCAGGGCGCCAAGGTCGCGCGGGGCCTCGGGCTCGGCCTCTCCATCGTGGAGCGCCTCGGGCGCGTGCTGTCGCATCCCGTGACCTTGAAGTCGGAGGCCGGGCGCGGCTCCGTGTTCCGGGTGCAGGTCCCGGTGGTGGCGGCCCTCCCCGCGTCCGGCGCGGTTCCGGAAACGCCGGCCGCCCCCGTGACGGCGCTCTCGGAGATGCGCGTGCTCGTGGTCGACAACGAGCCCGCGATCCTGGAAGGCATGCGCCTTCTCCTGAAGAACTGGGGATGCGAGGTCTGGACGGCGTCCGACCTGGAGGGCGCCCACGGCGTCCTCAAGGCCCAGCGGGCGAACCCCGACGCGATCGTCGCCGATTACCATCTGGACGAGGGCGACGGGCTCGACCTGATCAAGACCCTGCGCTGGAAGACCCAGGTCGACACGCCCGCGGTGCTGGTCACCGCCGACCGCACGCCGGCGGTACGGGATGCGGCGGCGGCCATGAACGTCCACGTGCTCAACAAGCCCGTGAAGCCTGCGGCGCTCAGGGCCCTGCTCACCCAATGGCGCGCCACGCGCGTGGCGGCGGAGTGATCCGTCAGACGGCGGCGCTGTAGGGCGCCCGCCCGCTGGCGAGGGCGTCCTCGAGGAGCTCCAGCCGGTCCTGGCCCCAAAAGACCTCCCCGTCGAGCACGTAGGCGGGCGAACCGAAGACGTCGCCGGCCACGGCGTTTTCCAGGTTCAGCGCGTAAATCGCCTCGGTCGTGCTGCCGGTCGCGACATCCATCAGCGCCGTGGAGTCGAGCCCGGCGGCCTCCGCAAGCTCCGCCAGGACGAGGGGGTCCGCCAGGTCCCGCTCCTCCTCCCACACGGCGGCGAAGGCCCGCCGGAGGAAAGGATCCGGATCCTTGCCCGAGACGGTCACCGCGATGACGAAGCGGTCGGCGAGGTTGACGTCGAAGGGCCAGTGTTTCGGCTTGATGTTGAAGCTGAGCCCACGCTTCTCGCGCCAGCGCTGAAGCTCGATGAGGCGATAGCGCTGGCGTGCGGGATGGCGCTGCGCCAAGGGCAGGCCGCCGGTCTCCGCGAAGACCCGGCCGAGGAAGACGGGCTTGTAATTGACCTCGACCCCGTGCCGCCGGACGATCTCCATGAAGGGGGCGTGGCCGATGTAAGCCCAGGGGCTTACCATGGAAAAATAGTAGTCGATGGTGCGGGGCATGGAATCGTCTTCACGGTTGGTGCAGGCACTGGGAAGCTACCGCACCGTCGGGGAGGATCAAGTCGCGCCCTTCAGCGCCTCCTCCGCCGCGAGGAAGGCCGCCACCTCCGGCGAGGCCTGCGGAGGCTCGGCGTGGACGCCGATCTCGCCGAACAGCCGCTCCACGGCGACGAAGCTCCGGGCCCGGCGGTCGTAGAGCCCGGCCCTGACGAGGGCGATGGCGGAGACGATGGGGCTGCCGTCCTTGGCCCTTGCCAGGACCCTATGCTCGATCACGACCCAGGACTCCGCCCATGTGACGATGCGCGTCTCCAGATGGAAGGGCTGGAACGCTCTCAGCTCCCGGCGAAAGCGGATCTTGCCGGCGCTGACCACGGGCACCCAGCCGTTCCGGAACACCGCCCGCCACAATCCCGAGCGGATCATGATGTCGGTCCGCCCCAGGTCCATGAGGGTCCAGTAGCGCCCGTTGTTCATGTGGAGCGAGGTGTCGAGGTCGTGCGGCCAGACCCGGAACGAGAGGCGGGAGACGTCATGGACCGGATCGAGCCTCGGACGGAAGAACGAAGCCAGGATGAGATGAAGGAGGCGCAGCCAGAGATTCATGCGAGGACTGCCGTCACTTCGTCCCCATGCCGCTGATGCGCTGGAACAGGATGAGATCGAGGGAGGGCGCATCGCGCCCCAGGCCGGTGAGGAGCGCATGCACCTGCCCCCGGTGATGCGTCTGGTGGTTGAAGAAGTGCAGCAGGGCCGGCGCCAGCGGCTGCTCGATGTCCGCCGGGTTCGTCAGGGTCCGATAGCGGATGCGGCCTGCGAGATCCGCCTCCGTCAGGCCCTCCGCATAGCTCATGATCCGCTCGTCCTCCTTCCAGCGCGCGTCGCGCAGGGAACCGAGATCCTCGAACAGGATCGCGTCGAGGCGCGCGGGCGCCTCTCCCTGTCCCGTGAAGCGCCTCATCCAGATCCGGTCGGCCACGAGCAGGTGGTTGAGCGTGCCGTGGATCGACTTGAAGAAGGCGCCGCGGTCGGCCCTGTAATCCGCGTCGGGCAATTCGGCCGCGGCGTCGTAGAGGCGCTGATTGCACCAGGCGTTGTAGGCCGCCAGCATGACGATGTGCTGTTTCATGGCACTTGGGTTCCCTTGGCAGAAAGATCCGAACCGAGGGGGCGCCCTGAAGCCGCGAAGCCGGCGCCCCCTTCCTTGCCAACCTCTCCGCCTCGGGGAGAGCCCTTGTGTGGCGGAGGGATCAGGCGGCCTTCTTCGCCCCCGCCCTGCCATAGAACGTTTCGCCGGACGCGGCCATGTCGAGCAGGATCCGCGGAGGCGCGAAACGGTCTCCGTGCCTCGCCTGCAGATCCCGGCAGATCTCCACGAAGGCCTTGGCGCCCATGAAGTCGATGTACGACAGGACGCCGCCCGTGTAGGGCGCGAAGCCGAACCCGAGGATGGAGCCCACATCCGCCTCGCGGGGATCCGTGACGACCCCCTCCTCCACGGTGCGCGCGGCCTCGAGAGCCTGCGTCACGAGGAGGCGGCGCTTCAGCTCCTGCATGTCCAGAGTCTCGGCGTTCAGGTGCCTCGACTGAAGCTCCTTGAGGCCGGGCCACAGGCGCTTCGAGCCGCTTTCGGGATAGTCGTAGAAGCCCTTGCGGTTCTTGCGGCCGAGACGGCCCTCCTTCTCCACGAGCCTGGCGAGCAGCTCCTCCTGCGCGGGCACGACGGCCGCCTCTCCGAGCTGCTCCTTGGTTGCCCGCAGGATCTTGAGGCCGAGGTCGACGCCCACCTCGTCATTGAGGGACAGGGGGCCGACGGGCATGCCGGCCTGCTTGCCGGCATTCTCGATCATCGCCGGAGGCACGCCCTCGAGGAACATCAGATGGCCTTCGAGGATGTAGCCGAGCACGCAGCGGTTGGCGAAGAAGCCGCGGGAATCGTTGACAACGATGGGCGTCTTCTTGATGGCGCGCACGAAGTCGAGCGCCGTGGCGAGGGCCTTGTCCCCGGTCTCCTTGCCGAGGATGACCTCGACCAGCATCATCTTCTCGACCGGCGAGAAGAAGTGGATGCCGATGAACGCGTCGGGCCGCTTCGAGGACTTGGCGAGGCCGGTGATCGGCAGCGTCGACGTGTTCGACGCGAAGATGCAGTCCGGCCGGACCGCCGCCTCCACCTTCTGGATGACGTCCGCCTTCACCTTCGGATCCTCGAACACCGCCTCGACGACAAGGTCGCAATCCTTCAGGTCGGCGTAATCGGCGGAGGTCCTGATGCGCGCAAGGAGCGCATCGCGGTCCGCGGTCTTGGCGCGGCCCTTCATGACCTGGTCGGTCATGAGCTTGTGGGAATGGGCCTTGCCCTTCTCGGCCGCCTCCACGTCCCGGTCGATGAGAACGACCTCCATGCCCGCATTCGCGGCCACGTAGGCGATGCCCGCGCCCATGAAGCCTGCGCCCACGACGCCGATCTTCCTGAGGTTCGACGGCGCAACGTCCTTGGGGCGGCGCGCGCCCTTGTTCAGCTCCTGCATGGAGAGGAAGAGGGTGCGGATCATCGCCGCCGCCTCCTTCGAGCGCAGGATCCTGGCGAAATGGCGGGACTCCACCTTCAGCGCCTGGTCCATGGGCAGCTGAAGGCCCTGGTAGACGGACTCCAGGATGGCGCGGGCGGCCGGGTAGTTGTCCTGCGTCTCGCGGCGGTAGATGGCGTTCGCCGCCGGCCAGATCTGCATTCCGGCGGGGGAATAGACCTTGTTGGACGGCAGCTTGAATCCCTTCTGGTCCCAGGGCGCCTCGGCCGAGCCGCCGTTCCGGATCCAGTCCTTCGCCGTCCGGACGAGCTCATCGCGCGGCACGACCGCATGGACGAGGCCCATGTTGCGCGCCATGAGCGCCCGGATCTGGTCGCCCTTGAGCAGCATCTGCAGGGCGTCGCCCGTCTGCATCAGCCGCGCGACGCGCTGGGTGCCCCCCGCGCCGGGGAACAGGCCCACCTTGATCTCGGGCAGGCCGACGCGGGTCGCGTCCGCGTCCGAGACGACCCTGTGATGGCAGGCGAGCGCCAGCTCGAAGGCGCCGCCGAGGCAGACGCCGTGGATCGCCGCGACGAACGGCTTGCCGCAGGTCTCCAGGCGCCGGTAGAGCAGCGAGAGGCGGCGGGACTCCTCGAAGAAGGCGGCCATGGCGGCCTCCTCGCCCTTTTCCCGGGCGAGCCTCTCGAACTGCGACTTCGATTCCTGCAGCATCGAAAGGTCGGCGCCGCCGGAGAAGCTCTCCTTGCCCGAGGTGATGACGCAGCCCTTGATGGCCGCGTCCTCCGCCACCTTCTCGACGATCTGCGACAGCTCGCCCATCACCTCGTTGGTGATGACGTTCATCGAGCGGTCGGGCATGTCCCAGGTGGCAAGCGCGATTCCGTCGCCATCGACCTCGAAGCGGAAATTCCTGAAATTCGTCACGTCGTCCTCCCGTATCTCGCACCGTCATCCCGGGCCCGCGCCGAGGCGCGCCCCGGAGCGGCAGCCTCAACTCAAACCCGCTCGATGACCGTGGCGGTGCCCATTCCGGCGGCGACGCAGAGGGTCACCAGCGCCGTCTGCTTGCCCGTGCGCTCGAGTTCGTCGAGCACCGTTCCGAGGATCATGCCGCCCGTCGCGCCGAGCGGATGGCCCATGGCGATGGCTCCGCCGTTCACGTTCACCGTGGCCGGATCGAGATCGAGCGCCTGCATGTAGCGGAGCACGACGGCCGAGAAGGCCTCGTTGATCTCGAACAGGTCGATGTCGGCCTTGGTCATCCCCGCCTTCCTGAGGGCGAGTTCCGACACCTCGATGGGGCCGGTGAGCATGAGGGCGAGGTCGGAGCCGATGGAGGCGAAGGACCTGATCCTGGCGCGCGGCTTCAGCCCGGCCTTGCGTCCGCCCTCCTCCGAGCCGATCAGCACGGCGGATGCGCCGTCCACGATGCCGGAGGAGTTGCCCGCGTGGTGGACGTGGTTGATGAACTCGACGTCCGGATGCGCGGCGATCGCCACCGCGTCGAAGCCGCCCATCTCGCCGATCTGCTCGAAGGCCGCCTTGAGCTGGCCGAGGGACTGCATGTCGGTCTGCGGCCGCATGTGCTCGTCCCGGTCGAGGATCGTGAGGCCGTTGATGTCCTTCACGGGAACGACGGAGTTGCCGAACCGGCCCTCCTCCCAGGCGCGGGCGGCGCGCTTCTGGGATTCCACCGCATAGGCGTCCACGTCGTCCCGGGTGAAGCCGTATTTCGTCGCGATCAGGTCCGCGGAGATGCCCTGGGGCAGGAAGTAGTTGGGAACGGCGATGCCGGGATCGACGGGCCAGGCGCCGCCCGAGGCGCCCATGCCGACGCGGCTCATGGATTCGACGCCGCCGCCGATGGCGAGGTCCTTCATGCCGGTCATGACCTGCGCGGCCGCCAAGTTGATCGCGTCCAGCCCGGAGGCGCAGAAGCGGTTGATCTGGATGCCGGGCACCTCCTTGCCGAAGCCTGCCTTGAGCGCCGCCGCGCGGGCGATGTCGCCGCCGGCCTCGCCCACCGGATCGACGCAGCCGAGCACCACGTCCTCCACCAGCATCGGGTCGAGCTCGTTGCGGCGGCGGATCGCGTCGAGCGTCGTGACGGCAAGGTCGACCGCCGGGACCTCGTGCAGCGAGCCGTCCGGCTTGCCGCGCCCGCGCGGCGTGCGGACGGCATCGTAAATGAAGGCTTCAGCCATGATGTTCTCCCTGAACCTGCCCATCGTCCCCGGCCGGCGCCGCCGGTCCTCGGACTTGTACCATGTGCGGCGCCGCCCGGTCTCTCAAGTCCGGGCGGCGCCGCGAGTCCTCAAAACATTTCGACCGGCATCGCCATGGTCGCGTCGGCGCCCGTCGTGATGCGGGCGAGGCGCGTCGCCGTTTCCGGCATCGTGCGCTCCATGAAGAAGCGGCCGGTCAGGAGCTTCGCATCCATCCTCTCGGCGACGCCGTTTCCTTGCGCCTTCTTCGCGAGGGCGGCCTTCGCCATGCGGGCCCACATGTAGCCGAGCGCCACGAGACCGAAGAGGTGCATGTAGTCGGTCGCGCCCGCGCCGGCATTGTCCGGCTTCGCCATGGCGTTCTGCATGAACCACATGGTCGCCTGCTGGAGATGTCCGAGCCCCTGCTGCAGGGGCGCAACGAAGCCCTTGAGGGTCTCGTCGCCGGCATTCTCCTGGCAGAATGCGCCGACCTCGTTGAAGAAGCTCATGACGGCGCGGCCTCCGTCCTTTCCGAGCTTCCGGCCGACCAGATCCATGGCCTGGATGCCGTTCGCGCCCTCGTAGATCATGGTGATGCGGGCATCGCGCACGAACTGCGACATGCCCCATTCCTCGATGTAGCCGTGGCCGCCGAACATCTGCTGCGCCTTGACGGCGTTCTCGAACCCGCGATCGGTGAGCACGCCCTTCACAACCGGGGTGAGGAGGCCCATGTGGTCGTCCGCGGCGCGGCGCTCGCCCTCGTCCGAGGAACGGTGCGCCACGTCGCCGTTCAGGGCCGTCCAGAGCACCAGGGCGCGAGCCGCCTCGTTGAAGGCCTTGATGGAGAGGAGCGTGCGGCGCACGTCCGGGTGGACGATGATCGGATCCGCGGGCCTGTCCGGGAATTTCGGGCCGGTGAGCGCGCGGCCCTGGAGGCGGTCCTTCGCGTAGGCGACGGCATTCTGATAGGCGACCTCCGACTGGGCCAGCCCCTGCACGCCGACCGCCAGGCGGGCCTCGTTCATCATCACGAACATGGCGTTGAGGCCGCGGTTCTCCTCGCCGACCAGCCAGCCCGTGGCGCCGTCGTAGTTCATCACGCAGGTGGCGTTGCCATGGATTCCCATCTTGTGCTCGAGCGAGCCGCAGGAGACGCCGTTGCGCGCCCCGAGCGAGCCGTCCTCGTTGACGAGGAACTTGGGCACGACGAAGAGGGAGATGCCCTTGGTGCCCGCCGGCGCGCCTTCGATCCGGGCCAGGACCAGATGCACGATGTTCTCCGCAAGGTCGTGCTCGCCCGCCGAGATGAAGATCTTCGTCCCCGTGATCGCGTAGCTGCCGTCGCCGTTGGGAACGGCCTTGGCCTTGAGGAGGCCGAGATCGGTGCCGCAATGGGGCTCGGTGAGGTTCATGGTGCCGGTCCACGCCCCCTCGACCATCTTCGGCAGATAGGTCCTCTTGATCGCCTCGGACCCGTGCACGATCAGGGCGGCGATGGCGCCCTGGGTCAGCCCCGGATACATGCCGAGCGCGAGGTTGGCCGAGGACAGGAATTCCTGCATCACGGAGTTGAGGGTCGCCGGAAGCCCCTGGCCGCCGAACTCCTCCGGCACGGACAATCCCATCCAGCCGCCGGCCGTGAAGGCCCGATAGGCCTCCTTGAATCCCTTCGGCGTGGTCACGGTCCCGTCCGGATGGCGGGTGCAGCCCTCCAGGTCCCCGACCCGGTTCAGGGGAGCGAAGACCTCCTCGCAGAGCTTGGCGCCCTCGGCCAGGATCGCCTCCAGCACGTCCGGCGTCGCATCGGCGAAACCGGGAAGGTTGTTGTAGCGCTCGATGGAGAAGACGTCGTTCAGCAGGAACGTCACGTCTTCGACGGGGGCCTTGTAGACCGGCATGAAACTCCTCCCAGATCGCTCGCCGGCAGTTTCGGTCGCCTGACCCGAACCTGCCGGTCGACAAGATAGTTCACATATAAACTATCGAGGCGCGCTGGGGAAGAGGTAGGGCGCCGCTCGCGCCGCGCCACGGAACGCCGGCCCATGGCGATGCGATTCAGGAGGCGGGACCGGGCTTGCCTACGCCGGAAGAGCCGGGAGGCGCGTGCGGCCTCGGCAGCCCTCCTTCGGCGCTTCCGGGATGAAGAGGGAGCGATCCCCGTCATGGCTGTCCGGGCGCTGCCCGGCCGGGGACGCAGGCCGCTCCCGGCACCGGGTTCCGTCTCGGCTCGCCGGACGCACCCTTGCCCGCACCCCGTCCGCCCTCGCAGGGCAGGAGGCCCGACGGCACGGGGCCCGGCAGGGAATTTCGGGCCTGACAATGAATGTCGGCGGGACCTGCCCGGCAAGTCCCGCCCTTTTGAAGTCCGGCTTTCCGGGCCCGCAGGCCGAAAGCCGCAGGATCAGGCGGCGTCGATCAGGCGGGCGCGGCAGGCCCGGAGCTCCGCCAGGGCCTCCTCGATCTCCGCCCGCTGCTGCTCCAGATGGCGGATCTGGTCCTCGACCTGAGGCAAGGACAGATTGAGGTTCGCGGCGACGCCGTTGCTCCCCCGCTCCTCCGCGAGCATGGCGCGGATCTCGGTCAGGGTGAAGCCGAGCTGCTTGCCCTTGAGAATCACCGAAAGCCGCTCCCGGTCCCGCGCGTCGTAGATGCGGGCCGTTCCCTCACGGCGCGGCGACAGGAGGCCGCGGTCCTCGTAGAAGCGCAGCGTCCTCAACGTGACGCCGAACTCCCGTGCGAGATCGCCGATCGTGTAGGATTTGGTTTCCGCAGCCTCCTCTCGCGTTTCGGAGAGGACGGCGAAATTCATTGCGACGCTGTTGCTCATCTTTTGCCCCGTCTTTCTTTGCTCTGCTTGTGGAGACGGCAACCCCTTAGGGCACCGTCCGAAGCGTTTATAATGCAATGATAGAACATTGACTATCGCTTCCGCAAGTGCAACGCTCCTGGGGCATCGGGAGCGCCCCTCCGCGTCCGGGGACCGGGCTCCTCCGGGGGGCCGTTAAGCCATTCAGCTTAACGGCTTTTTTACCACGCCTGCCGAAAGCTGCCTCATCGGCACGGGGCGACAGCGCGCAGGCGAATCGCAGGCCTCGGGCCGCCGGCGCGGGGATGACGTGGGGTCACGGCCCGCCCGGATCAGGTTGTCGAGGCCCCACGAGCGCGGCCATGAAACGACCCGACCCGGCACATCTCGATGCCCTCGACCCGCAGATCCGGGCCGCCGCGGAAAAGGCCGCGCGGCAGGCGGGCCTGAGCCTGGAGGATTGGATCGCGGCCGCCATGGAGCGCTACGGGGCCGACGGTTCGCAGATGGAGAAGTCCGGTGCGGGCAGCCAGGCTCCCGCCGTCGAAAACCGCGGCGGCGCGTTCGAGGCCGTCCTTGCCGCGGCCGAGACGGAAGAGGCCGAGCGCCCTCTCCCCGATCAGGCGTCCCGCAACGTCGCGGCGCTGGAGGCCATGGCTCTCTGGATCGAGCAGACCGAGGACCGTCTCGAGGAGACCGCAAGAGCCTTCGCCGACCGTCAGGAGCACCTTTCCGACATCCTTTCGCGCAACCTCTCCTTCATCAGGAGCCGTCTCGAAGCCGTGGAGCGCCGCGCCGCAACCCCGGCGGAAGAGGCCGCGAGGGCGCTGACGCCGCTCACGGACGCGCTCGACGGGCTGCGTCTCGACCTCTCCCGGCTGGCGCAGCGGCTCGATGCGCCCGCGGCGGCCGCTGTCGACGAGATCCGCCGGCATATGGAGCGCCTGCGCGAGGGCCTGGAGGGCCTCGCCACGCGAAGCGAGGTCGCCACCCTCGACGAAGCCCTTCGCATGCTCTCCCGCGACCTGGAGCGGGCGCCCTCCAGCAAGGACCTCCTCACGCTCGCCGGCTCGGTGGCGGGACTCGACAGGAAGGTGGGAACCCTGTCCGAGACTATTGCCCACAGCGTGCGCGAGCGGATCGGCGCCGAGATCGAGGAGCTCAAGGCGAAGATCGGGGAGCTCGCCCGGTCGAGCGTGGATCGCTCCGTCATCGACTTCCTGAGCAGCCAGATCGTCGACCTGCGGCAGGACCTCGCGCGCCGGGCGGAGCCGCAGCAGATCGAGCGCCTGACCGAATCCGTCGCCGCCCTGAGCCGCAAGGTCGAGGACGTCCGGGCCGAGCAGGCCGGACACGGCGACCTCGCGGCTCTCAAGCGCTCCCTGGAGGAGGTCTGCGGCGCCCTGAACCGCACGGTCGCCCTCCAGGAAGAGAGCGACGTGCCGCGGCAGCTCCAGGACATGAGCCGCCGGCTCGACCTCCTGGCGGACAGGCCGGCACCGGATCCCGCCCGCCTCGATTCCATCGCGGACCAGCTCGCCGCCCTCACGGAGCGCATGGCGCGCATGGCCGAGGAACGCCGGGAGCAGGCCGGGACCCTCGACGGCCTCTTCGACCGCCTTTCGGCCCAGGTCGCGAAGGCGGTCGAGGGCGCGGCAAACCGCGACGCCCCCCTCCTCGAACGCTTCGACCGGCTCGAGGAGAAGCTCGGCGCGTCCGCAGATCTGCCGATCCCGAGCGGGCTGGAGGAGCGCCTCGCCGCTTGCGCCGACGAGCTCTCCCGGATCCCCGACGCCTGCCGGCAGGCCTTCGACGAGGCGGCCGCCCGGATGAAGTCCCTTCAGGGCGAGGCGCTCCGCATCGCCGAGCGCACGGCCGCGGCGGCTGCGGAAAAGGCGCAGGCCGGCCTCTCGTCCGGAAGCGAGATCGACGAGATCAAGGCGAGCCTCGTCGAGTTGAAGGCCCTGCAGGCGCGGGCGGAGCGCAAGACCCAGCAGACCCTGGTCGCCGTTCACGATGCCCTGGCGGCTCTCCTGTCCCGGTCCTCCGGACCGCCGGCCGCGTCCCGGGGGCCTGAGTCAGCCGCCCCCGACCTGCCCGCGCCGGATCGCCTCGAAGCGGCCGTGCGCAGGCTGCAGGCGTCGGCAATGGCCCAGATCGAGGAGATCGCGGCGACGATCCCGCAGGATGCGGCGGCCCCTGCCGCGGAGCCCGGCCTGGACGAGGTCCGCGCGAGCTTCATCGCCGCCGCGCGCCGCGCCTCCCGGACCCTCCCGCCGACGGATTCCGAACCGCACCCGCAGCGGGACGACCCGGCGGCGGAAGCATCTCCGTCCGCCGACGACGAACCTGCCGAGGCGCCCGGCGGGGAGGACCGTCCCGTCTCCTCCTTCCTCGAGCGCCTCCGCAGGACCTTCGACGCCCACCGGCGCTCCCTCCTGTTCGGCTTCGCCTGTCTCGTCCTGGCCGCGGGCACGTCGCAGATCCTGACGAACGCGCCCCGCGACGCCGCTCCCGCGCCCGTTCCCGGCGGGGCGAAGGCGTCGGAACCCGTCGTGCACGAGGCCGCCCCCGCCGCCGCGTTGCCGGCGCATCTGGCCCACGCCGAAGAAAACCTGTTCCAGCCGTCGAGCCTCACGGTGGCCTCCGCCCCAGGCGTCCCGTCGGCCCGGTTCGTCCTCGACCCGGGCACGCTCGGCGCCCTGCCCGCCGAGACCCCGGCCGACCTCCGGCAGGCGGCCCTTTCCGGCGATGCCGCGGCGGTCTACGAGATCGCGCTCAAGGCTGCCGAGGGGCGCGGCCTTCCCCGCGATCCGGCGCTGGCCTTCCGGCTCTTCGAGCGGGCGGCGCAGGCCGGGCTCGCGCCGGCCCAGGAGCGGCTGGCCGCCCTCTACGACAAGGGGATCGGCACCCAGCGCGACGCGAAGCTCGCCGTCGCCTGGTACGAACGGGCCGCCCGGGGCGGCAACCTGCGCTCCATGCACAACCTCGCGACCCTGCTCGCCGCCGGCGCCCTGGGCAGGGCCGATTATGCCGCCGCCCTGCGCTGGTACCGCGAGGCCGCCGAAGCCGGCATCAGGGACAGCCAGTTCAACCTGGGCGTCCTCCACGCCAGCGGCGCGGGGACCCGCAAGGACCCGGCCCAGGCCTTCCGCTGGTTCGCGCTCGCCGCCGCGCAGGGCGACGCCGAGGCGGCCCGGAAGCGCGACGAGGTCGCCGCCCGCCTTTCCCCCGAGGAATTGGCCGCCGCGAGGGCGGCCGTGGAAGCCTGGCGCCCGAGACCGTCCGATCCCCTTGCCAACGACGTTCCGCCGCGGACGGCGGAGCGTACCGCCGCCGTCGCGCCGGCACCGGACGGGAGGAGCTGACGCGGATTGCCTCTGTCAGTTTTCATTCACGGGGCAGCGTCTAAAGTCGACCGAACGACGACGACCGGAACGTGGCTGCACCGGCCATAGGGGGACCGGGGTGCAAATATATTTGCCTATCGCCGAAATGCCTGTGAGCGTTCTCCTGATCCTCGGGTTGGGCGCGGCGGTCGGCTTCATCTCGGGCCTGTTCGGCATCGGCGGCGGGTTCCTGATGACCCCGCTGCTCATCTTTCTCGGCATTCCTCCCGCGGTGGCGGTGGCGACGCAATCGGCACAGATCGTCGCCTCCTCCACCACGAGCGTTCTCGGCGCGCTGAGGCGCGGAGCCCTGGACTTCAGGCTCGGCGGTATCCTGGTGCTCGGGGGCTTCGTCGGTTCGGCGCTCGGCGTCTGGTTCTTCGCCGCGGCGCGGCGGGCGGGCCAGCTCGACCTCGTCATCGTGGTTTCCTACGTGACCCTCTTCACGGTCGTCGGCAGCCTGATGATGAAGGAGAGCGTCCGGGAGTTCTGGCTCAAGCGCAAGGGCATGGCTCCCAAGCCGCGGCGCAACGGCGGCAAGCACCCGCCCTTCCTCGGATGGCCGCTGCGCATGCGCTTCTACCGGTCGAAGCTCTATGCCAGCGTCATCCCCATCATCGGGCTCGCCCTGTTCGTCGGCTTCGCGGGCGCGCTCCTGGGCATCGGCGGCGGCTTCATCGTGGTGCCCGCGCTTCTTTACGTCTTCCGCGTGCCGACGGGGGTCGTGGTCGGCACCTCGCAGTTCCAGATCGTCTGCACCACCCTGGTGGCCCTCGTCCTCCATGCGGTCGCCAACCAAGCGGTGGACATCGTCCTGGCGATCCTGCTGATCCTCGGCGGCGTCTTCGGGGCGCAGTTCGGCGCCCGGGCGGGGCGCAACCTGCGCGCCGAGCTGTTCCGCTTCCTGCTCGCCATCCTCCTTCTCGCGGTCGGCCTGCGCTTCGCGCTCGAGCTCATGATAAAGCCCGAGGAGCCCTTCTCGATCACCGTGCAGGAGCAGCGCTCATGAGGACGATCGCCGCGCTCCTGCTGCCCATGCTTCTCGCCGGCGCCTCGCCCGCCCTGGCGGAGAACCTGGTCACCTCCCTCTCCAACCATCGGGTTCTGATCAATTCCAACTACACGGGCACCTCGATCGCCGTCTTCGGGGCCATCGAGCGGGATGCGCAGACCGTCTCGCGCGCGTCGGGATACGACGCGGTGGTGACGATCCGGGGCCCGCAGCAGTTCCTCGTGGTCCGCGAGAAGGAGCGGTTCGGTCCCTTCTGGCTCAACCAGGACCAGCAGAAGTTTCCAACCGCCCCGGCCTATCTGACGGTGCTGACCTCGCGTCCCATCGCCGAGATCACGACCGAGCCGTTGCGCAGGCGCCAGAAGATCGGGCTCAGGGCCATCGTTCACGCCCCGGACTTCACCAACGACCGCGGCGGCATCGACGAGCTCTTCCGGGAGGCGCTCTTGCGGATCAAGAGCAGGGAGGGGCTCTACCGGGAGAACGAACGCGGGGTGACCTTTCTCACGCCGAGCATCTTCAATGCGAGCATTCCCCTGCCGGCCACCGCGCCGCCCGGCAACTACGACGTGGAGGTGGCCCTGCTCGCCGACACCGTGATCCTGGCCAGGACGGTGACCCATTTCGAGCTGGTCAAGACCGGGTTCGAGCAGCAGGTCGGCGAGGTCGCCCGCGACTGGAGCCTCTTCTACGGATTCGGCACCGCGCTTCTCGCCCTGTTCTTCGGCTGGACGGCGAACGCCGTGTTCCGGCGCGACTGAAGAGGGTTTCAGTCGCGGCAGAGCATCGCGCGGGCGATGGCGAAGATCCGCTCCGTCCCGATGAGATGCGCGGTGAAGCCGTTCGGGAAAAGGGACCTGAACGCCGCATCGCACGCATTCAGCCCGCCCGCATAGGCCCCAAGCGCCGGCATGACGCAGCGCTTCCCGTCGGTCACGAAGCAGCGCCGGCGCGTCGCGCGTCCGCGCATCACGACCTTCCCGACCGGATGCAGATGTCCCGCGACCTCCGCCTCCTCCCCCGCAAGGGGCTCGTGCCGCAGGACGAGCGGTCCCATCGCCAGCTCCGGCGCGACCTCGCCGCCGATGCTCGGGGGAAGCGTGCGGTCGTGGTTCCCCGTCACCCAGATCCAGTCCCGCCCGCTCCGGACCTCGCCGAGGGCGGCGCGCTCCTCCTCGCCGAGCCGGTCGGGTCCCCCGACGTCGTGGAAGCTGTCCCCGAGCGCCACGACGACCCGGGGGTCGAAGCGGAGAACGGCCTCCTTCAGGGCAGAGAGGGTCTCGCGGGTGTCGTAGGGCGGCAGCATCATGCCGCGCCGGGCGAAGGAGGACCCCTTCTCGAAGTGGAGGTCGGCCACGAGGAGCGCGTCCGCGTCCGGCAGGTAGAGGGCCCCGGTCAGATCCAGGACCGCCGCCCATCCGCTCAGCCCGATCTCGGTCGTCGTCCGTTTGTTCCTGAGCAGTGCCGTCACGCCAAAGCCTCGTCGAGAAGCGCCGCTTCCGCCTCGGCCAGAATCTCGTCCGCATCGTCGCTGTAGACGCGCTCGCGGCCGATCTCCAGCATGACGGAGACGCTCAAGGGAGAAACCCGGTCGAGCGGCTTGTGGATGATTCGCCCCCGGATGCGCGAAAGCATCATGCCGAGGCGCCTCACGTCGAGGAGTCCCGTTGCCGCATCGGCCCGGGCCGCGCGCAGCAGCACGTGGCCGGGCTCGTGCTTGCGCAGCACGTCGTAGACGAGGTCGGTGGAGATCGTCACCTGCCGCTGGGTCTTCTCCTGGCCCGGGAAGCGGCGCTCGATGAGGCCGGCGATCACCGCGCAATGGCGGAAGGTGCGCTTCATGAGCGCCGCCTCGGCGAGCCAGTCCTCCAGGTCGTCGCCGAGCATGTCCTCGGAGAAGAGCGCGTCGAGGAATCCGGACTCCCGAAGGGCACGGGCGGCGATGTCGCCGTTGCCCCAGACCGCGAGGCCGTAATCGTTGGCGACGAAGCCGAGGGGCTTCAGCCCCGCTCGTTCGAGACGCCGGGTGAGGAGCATGCCGAGGGTCTGGTGCGCGAGCCGTCCCTCGAAGGGGAAGCAGGTCATGTAGAACCGGCCTCCCCGCGGGAAGGTCTCCACGAGGAGGTCCCGCGGTCCGGGCACGATGGACCGGCGGCGCTGCTGCAGGAGATATTCGGTGAGCTGAGGCGGCAGCCTGTCCCATTCGAAAGGATCGGCCAGGATCTCGCGGACCCGCGTCGCGAGAAAGGTGGAGAGAGGAAACTTGCCGCCCTCGTAGGACGGGATCTTGGGATCCGTGCCCCGGCTCGCCCGGGTGACGAGAACGGCGTCCTCCGAAAGCCCCTCGAAGCGCAGCACCTCCCCCGCGAACAGGAAGGTGTCGCCGGGTGTCAGCGTCTCGGCGAAGTACTCCTCGATCTCGCCGAGCACCTTGCCCAGCGGCAGCACGGTCCCGGGCCGCGCGCGGCTCGCCCTGCCGAGCCGCACCTTGATCATGGTCGCCTCGACGATGGTGCCGACGTTCATCCGGTACTGCTGCGCGACGCGGGCGTCCCGAACGCGCCACAGGCCGTCCTTGCCCTTCACGATCTTGGCGAAGCGCTCGTAGGCGCGCAGCGCATAGCCGCCCGTCGCGACGAAGGCGACGCAGGCCTCGAAATCCTCCCAGGAGAGCGAGGCGTAGGGCGCCGCCGAACGGACCTCCTCGTAGAGCTCCTCCATCCGGAAGGGCTCCGCACAGGCGACCCCGAGGATGTGCTGGCACAGCACGTCGAGGGCGCCGGTGCGCGCGTCGGGCGTGTCCTGCGCCGCCTCGTGCACGGCATCGAGCGCGGCGCGGCATTCCAGGATCTCGAAGCGGTTCGCGGGCACCAGATAGGCCTTGGAAGGCTCGTCCATGCGGTGGTTGGAGCGCCCGATGCGCTGCATGATGCGCGAGGCCCCTTTCGGCGCGCCCACGTTCACCACGAGATCCACGTCACCCCAGTCGATGCCGAGGTCGAGGGTCGCCGTGCAGACCACGGCCCGCAGCCTGCCGGCGACCATCGCCTCCTCCACCCGGCGGCGCTGCGACACGTCGAGGGAGCCGTGATGGAGCGCGATCGCCAGCCCGTCCTCGTTCAGGTTCCAGAGTTCCTGGAAGGTGTATTCCGCCTGCATGCGCGTGTTCACGAAGACGAGCGTCGTCCTGTGCCGGCGGATCAGGTCGTAGATGGCGGGCATCGAGAGCGCCGCCGTATGCCCGGCCAGGGGCAGGCGCTCGTCGAGCTCGATCATGCGGATGTCGGGCCGCGCCCCGCCCTTCACCACGACGAGGTCGGCGAGAGCCGCATCCTTCCCTTGCGGCACAAGATATCTCCGCAGGTCGTCCGGCTCCCGCACCGTCGCGGACAGCCCGACCGTCGTCATCCCGGGAGCGATGGAGAACAGGCGCGCGAGATCGAGGGAAAGGAGGTCCCCGCGCTTCGACGTGACGAGGGAATGCAGCTCGTCGAGCACCACGCGGCGCAGATCCTTGAACAGCTCCCGCGCCTCCCGGTGCGCAAGGAGAAGGGCGAGCTGCTCCGGGGTGGTGAGCAGGACGTCCGGCGGCCGCTCGATCTGCCGCGCGCGCTTGTGGGCGGGCGTGTCCCCCGTGCGGGTCTCGATGCGGATGGGAAGCCCCATCTCCCGGACCGGCGTCTCGAGGTTGCGGGCGACGTCCGTGGCGAGCGCCTTGAGGGGCGAGACGTAGAGGGTGTGGAGCGCCGCCTCCCGCCTCCCCTTCCGAAGCTCCGCCTGTTCTGCAAGCTCCACGAGGCTCGGCAGGAACCCGGCCAGGGTCTTGCCCGCGCCCGTGGGCGCCACGAGGAGGACGGAACGCCCCTCCCGCGCCTTGGCGACGAGCTCGAGCTGGTGCTCCCGCGGTTTCCAGCCGCGGGCACGGAACCAGTCACGGAAGACCTTGGGGAGAATCGTCGCGGAAGGTTTCGCCATCGAGGTCCAAGATAGGCGTCCCGGGCAAAACCGCCATGGCGCCGTTTCTCCGTGTCCGGTGTGGATCGTGGCCTCGGGGTGGCTTGCCCCGGTTCCTTAGCCGGTTCACCTTGTCCGCCCGACCCTCACAACGACAAACGACAACGTCATGCCGCAGCCAGCTCAATTCTCGAACGCCGTCGCCATCGTCACCGGAGGCACCCAGGGACTGGGGGAAACCATCGCCCGCACCCTTGCCGAGCGCGGGGCCGCCGGTCTCGTGATCTGCGGCCGTAATGCCGGAAGGGGCGAGGCCGTGGCGAAGGACCTTTCGGCGCAGGGATGCCGGACGGAATTCGTCCAGGCCGATCTCGCGGACGTGGAGCAGGCCCGGGCGGTCGCCGCGCGGGCGGACGCGACCTTCGGCCGGGTGGACGTGCTCGTGAACGCGGCCGGCATGACGGACCGCGGCACGATCTTCGACACCACGCCGGAACTCTTCGACCGCATGTTCGCCGTGAACGTACGGGCGCCGTTCTTCCTGATGCAGGAGGCCGCCAGGATCATGCGGCGGGAGAGGATCGAGGGCGCGATGGTCAACATCCTCTCCATGTCCGCCCATGGCGGACAGCCCTTCATCAGCGCCTATTGCGGCTCCAAGGGGGCGCTGGCGACACTTACCAAGAACGTCGCCTTCAGCCTGATGCCGTGGCGCATCCGGGTGAACGGGCTCAACATCGGCTGGATGAACACGCCCGGCGAGGACCGGATCATGCGCACCTATCACGGCGCGCAGGATGGCTGGCTGGAGCAGGCGGCCAAGTCGCAGCCCTTCGGCCGTCTCCTCGACCCCGCCGAGGTCGCCCGTGCCGCCGCCTTCCTGGCGAGCCGGGAATCCGGCCTCATGACCGGCTCCATCATCGACTTCGACCAGTCGGTGCTCGGCTGCTACGAGTCCGCGCCGCACCCGTCGACGCCCGCAGCGGCGTGAGCCCTCAGCGTTCCAGAACGACAAGGAAGCCGGGGACCGGCCGTCCCCGGTCCTGCCGGGTCGAGACCCGCTCGAACAGGACGACCGTCAGGCCGCTCGCGGCGGCCTCGTCCCGCAGGTAGGCCTCCCCGTGGGCATAGCGGGCATCCTCGCCGAGGGCATAGCCGGGGCCCTCGTGGGCCTGCACCGTATAGGCAAACAGGCCCCCCGGCCTGAGGACGCGGGCGACCTCGCGGAAGGCGGCCTCGAGGCTCGCCATGTAGACGAACACGTCGGCGGCGGCCGCGAGGTCGGCCTCGCCGGCCGGCCGGCCCGACAGGAAGGCGACGAGCTCCTGTTCGTGCAGGGCGTCGTAGAGCTTCAGCTCGCGCGCCTTGTCGAGCATCCGGGGCGAAAGATCGACTCCCTCGATGCGGTGGCAGCGGTCCGCCAGGACCTTCCCCATGAGCCCCGTGCCGCAGCCGAGGTCGAGGGCAAGGCCGAAGCGGTCCGAGCGAAGCCGCCTGGAGCAGGCGCGCCTGATCGCATCGGCGAGAAGCTCGGGGCCGCGATAGGCGAGGCTGCGGGTCAGGTGCCGCTCGAAGCGCGGGGCATAATCGTCGAAGAGCGCCCGCACGTAGCCGCCGGTGATCGCCTCGTCCGGAGGCACGGCCCCGAGCCGCGCCAGGTCGAGCCGGACGCCGAGGGCGTCGTCAGGTTCGAGCGCGAGCGCCCTGCCCAGTTCCTCCAGGGCTTCCTCCCGGCGGCCGAGTTCGGCGGCCGCCCGCCCGAGGAGGGCACGGGCCGCGGCGAAGTCCGGCGCAAGTTCCAGGACCTGACGGGCAAGATCCGCGGCGGCCTCGAAGTCGTTCTCCTCGAAGGCGCTGCGGGCATATTCGTACCGGCGGTCGGCCAGGAGATCGCCGGAGGAGCGATAGGTCGAAGCGGGCGACATGGAGGGCAGAGACGGATGGGATCGCCTCTGCCATGCGCGAGAGCGGGAGCGCTGTCAATCGGGGCCGGAGCGGCGATCCCGCGCTGAAAATCGGTCCGCGTCGCCTATATTCCCAGGATCATGGCGCTGCGTTCCACCGATATCCTGACCCAGACCCCGCAGGGGCTTTACTGCCCCCTCGGCGATTTCCACATCGATCCGGTCCGGCCGGTGAAGCGGGCGCTGATCACCCACGGCCATTCGGACCACGCCCGCTCGGGCCACCGGGCGGTCCTCGCCACCCGCGAGACCCTGCGGATCATGGACGTGCGCTACGGCGGCGACTTCGCCGGCGCGACGCAGGAAGCCCCGCTGGGCGAGAGCATCCGCATCGGCGACGCGACCGTGCGCTTCACGCCCGCGGGCCACGTGCTCGGCTCGGCCCAGATCGCCATCGAGGCGGGCGGCACCCGCATCGTGGTCTCGGGCGACTACAAGCGCGACGAGGACCCGACCTGCCTGCCCTACGAGGTCGTGCCCTGCGACGTCTTCATCACCGAGGCCACCTTCGGCCTGCCGGTCTTCCGCCACCCCGACGCCAGGGGCGAGGTGCGCAAGCTGCTCGATTCCACCCGGCTGTTCCCCGAGCGGACCCACATCGTCGGCGCCTACGCGCTCGGCAAGGCGCAGCGGGTCATGGCTCTCCTGCGGGAGGAGGGTTTCGACGGGCCGATCTACCTGCACGGCGCCCTCGAGCGCCTGACCGAGCTCTACAAGAGCGAGGGGATCCCCCTCGGCGAGACGCCGAAGGTGGCCGCGTCCGAGCGCGCGAAGCTGGCGGGCGCCATCGTGCTCTGCCCGCCCTCCTCGATCCAGGACCTGTGGTCGCGGCGGTTCCCGGATCCCGTCATCTGCTTCGCCTCCGGCTGGATGCGCGTGCGGGCGCGGGCACGCCAGAAGGGCGTCGAGCTGCCCCTCGTCGTCTCCGACCATTCCGACTGGGACGACCTCTGCCGCACGATCCTCGAGACCGGCGCGGGAGAGGTCTGGGTGACGCACGGGCAGGAAGACGCCCTCGTCCATTGGTGCACGACGCGAGGGATCGCGGCCCGCCCCCTCCACATGCTGGGATACGGCGACGAGGGCGAGGCGGACGAGGCCTCGCCCGCACCCGCGCGGGACGCCGGCGGGAGCGCCGCATGAACCGCTTCGCCGCCCTCCTCGACCGGCTCGCCTACGAGCCGCGCCGCAATGCCAATCTGCGGCTCCTCGTGGACTATTTCAGCCACACGCCCGACCCCGACCGGGGCTACGCGCTCGCGGCGCTCACCAACTCGCTGATGTTCAAGGAGGCCAAGCCCGGCCTGATCCGCGGCCTGGTGGAGGAACGCACTGATCCCGTCCTGTTCCGCATGTCCTATCACTATGTCGGCGATCTGGCGGAGACCGCAGCCCTCATCTGGCCTGCCCCGGGCCACCTCCCCTCCCCCTTGCGGGAGAGAGAGATTGCGGCGCCGGGCCCCGGCCACAACGACCCGCCCCTTCACGTCCCGACCATCTCCGAGGTCGTCGAGGCGCTCGCGACGACGGGCAAGAGCGACCTCCCGGCCCGGGTCGCGGGATGGTTGGACGCCCTCGACGAGACCGGGCGCTGGGCGCTCATCAAGCTCATCACCCGGGAGCTGCGGGTCGGCGTGTCCGCCCGGCTCGCCAAGACCGCCGTGGCCCAGCTCGGCGGCGTCGAGGCGGACGAGGTGGAGCTGATCTGGCATGGCCTGGAGCCGCCCTACGAGGACCTGTTCGCCTGGGTCGAAGGACGCGCCGCGAAGCCGGAGAGCAGCAATCCCGCGCCGTTCCGCCCGCCGATGCTCTCCCATCCGCTGGAGGAGGAGGACATGGCGAAGCTCGACCCGGCCGAGTTCCTGGCCGAATGGAAGTGGGACGGCATCCGCCTCCAGGCCGTTTCCGGCCGCGCGGGCGACGGCAGGCCCGTCCGGCGCATCTATTCGCGCACCGGCGAGGACGTGTCGGCCGCCTTTCCCGATCTCGTCGAGGCCCTCGCCTTCGAGGGGGCCATCGACGGGGAGCTGCTGATCGTCAGGGAGGGGCGCGTGCAGAGCTTCAACGTGCTCCAGCAGCGCCTCAACCGGAAGGCCGTGACGCCCAGGCTGATGGCCGAGTTCCCGGCCCACCTGCGGGTCTACGACATCCTCACCGAGGGAGACGAGGACCTGCGCCACCTGCCCTTCACGGAGCGCCGCCGGCGCCTCGAAGCCCTCGTCGCCCGCCTGGGCGACCCGCGCATCGACCTGTCTCCCCTTGTGGAATTCGCCTCCTGGGAGGCGCTCGCCGCGGCGAGGTCCGATCCGGCCTCGGTGGGCGCCGGCCCCGACGCGGACGCCATCGAGGGCTGCATGGTGAAGCGGGCGGACAGCCCCTACCTGCCCGGCCGGCCCAAGGGCTACTGGTACAAGTGGAAGCGCGACCCCTATCTGGTCGACGCGGTCATGATGTACGGCCAGCGCGGGCACGGGAAGCGTTCGTCCTACTACTCGGACTACACCTTCGGCGTCTGGCGCGACGGGCCGGACGGCGAGGAGCTGGTGCCCGTCGGCAAGGCCTATCACGGCTTCACGGACGAGGAGCTCATCAAGCTCGACCGCTACGTCCGCAACCACACGGTCAACCGCTTCGGCCCCGTGCGCGAGGTCGAGTACGGCAAGGACCGGGGCCTGGTGCTGGAAGTCGCGTTCGAGGGGCTGCAGCGCTCGACCCGGCACAAGTCCGGCCTCGCCATGCGGTTTCCCCGCATCAACCGCATCCGCTGGGACAAGCCCGCGGCGGAGGCGGACCGCATCGAGACCCTGGAACGGATCCTGGAGCGGGGCGAAAAGGAGATTCATCCGCTCAAGGGGCGTATGCTCGCCGGACAGGAAGCGGAGGACCGGGAGCCATGACCATGACAGCGCCGACGGTGGAAACCCTCACGGAAGGCAGCGTGACGCAGCAGGCCCTGGGACGCCTCGTCGTCGAGACTGCCGGGCAGGGCTTCACCGAGCTGACGGAGCCCGCGGCCCGGTGGGTCTTCGGCACCGGAATCCTGCACGGGATCCTGACGGTCTTCTGCCGGCACACCTCGGCCTCGCTCCTGATCCAGGAGAACGCCGACCCGGACGTGCGCCGCGACCTGCTTGCGGCTCTGAACCGCCTGGCCCCGCGCGAGGCCGCCTATGTCCATGCGACCGAAGGGCCCGACGACATGCCCGCCCATATCAGGACCATGCTCAGCGGCTCCAGCGTGACCATTCCCGTGACGGAGGGGCAGATGGCGCTCGGAACCTGGCAGGGGCTGTTCCTCGTCGAGCACCGCGACCGGCCCCACCGCCGGGACATCCTGTTCCATCTGATCGGAGCCTGAGGAGGAAGGGCGCCGCCTCTCGTTTTCCGCCTCCATGGCGCGGGAATTCGGCTAGAATGGCGAACGGGCCTCGTCAGGCTCCGCCTTGCCAGGCCGGGCGGGAAGCGGATAAGGCTCGAAGGGTTGCGTGGGAGGAGACAGAGTGCAGGGTCAGAATACCACGATCATCATCGCCGACGACCACCCGCTCTTCCGCGGCGCGCTGCGTCAGGCGATCGGTTCCGTCATGCCGAAGGCGCGCGTCATCGAGGCGAACGGCATGGACGAGCTGAACGCCGCGCTCGGCCACGAGCGGGACATCGACCTGATCCTGCTGGACCTGACCATGCCGGGCGTCCAGGGCTTTTCCGGCCTCCTGTCCCTCAGGGCCCAGCATCCGGAACTTCCCGTGGTGATCGTCTCGGCCACGGAGGAGCCGACGGTCATCCGCCGGGCCCTGGAATTCGGCGCCTCCGGCTTCATTCCGAAATCCATCGACACCGACAGCATCGGCGGCGCCATCGGCGCCGTCCTCGCGGGCGACGTCTGGACGCCCCCGGACGTGGACCTCTCCGCCGCCGAGGACAAGGAAACCGCCGATCTGGTGCGGCGGCTCGCCACCCTCACCCCGCAGCAGGTGCGGGTGCTGACGATGCTGTCCGAAGGGCTCCTCAACAAGCAGATCGCCTATGAGCTCTCGGTTTCGGAAGCGACCGTGAAGGCCCACGTGTCGGCGATCCTCGACAAGCTGGGCGTCGACAGCCGCACCCAGGCGGTGATCGCGGCCTCCAAGATCGGCGTGACGCAGCGCCCCTCTCCCGCCAGCGCCGATTGAACCGTTCCGCCGTCCGATGTCCCGAATCGGCGGCGTGGCTTCGCGCCGTCCCGGTCAGAGCCCGTTCACGAAGGCGTCGATGCGGGCGAGGGCCTGCTCCGTCATTGCGCTCTCGTAGCGGATGAACACATGGCAGCCGCCGGGCCAGACGGCGAGGTCGGTGCGGTTGGAGAAGGACGCCCACCGGGCCGCCATGAACAGGGTGTCGTCGAGGAGAAGGTCCCGCGTGCCGACCGAGAACAGGGCGGGCGGCATGCCCTTGAGGTCGGCATAGAGGGGCGAGATGTCCGGATCGCGCCGGTCCGCGTGCGGGCCGCACAGGTTGTCGGCGAAGATCCTGACGTCGCGGGTGTTGAGCACGAGCTTTTCGGCGCCCCAGTTCAGCACGCTCGGGGTCAGGCTCAGGTCGTAGCAGCCGGCGAAGAGGTTGGCGCCCCTGAAGGGGGTCAGCCCGTGCCGGTCGCGCAGGCGCAGGAGCGTCGCGGCGGACAGGTGCGCCCCGGCCGACTCGCCTCCGATGAAGAGGCGCTCCGTTCCGAAGCGGGCCCTGGCCTCGCGGACGAGCCACAGCGCCGCGGCCTCGCAGTCGTCATGGGCGGCGGGATAGGGGTTCTCCGGCGCGAGGCGGTATTCCACGGAGACCACCGCGAGGCCGCATCTGTCGGCCATGCGTTCGAGGTAGGGATCCTGCTCGTCCGCGGTTCCCCAGGTCCATCCGCCGCCGTGGATGTGGAGGTAAACCCCTTTCGGGGCGTCCGGCACGATCATGCGCAGCGGCAGGGGGCCCGCAGGCCCTTCGATCTCGATCACCTTCGCGCGCGGGCTCTTCGGGAGCGGCGGGAACGGACCCAGCCCCTGACGGCGCCGCTCGCGCACCGTCTCGAGGGGAACCGACCACGGGTCCGGCAGCGCGGACAGGCGGGAGACGATCTCCGCGTTCTGGGCCTTGATTTCCTCGCTCACGGCCGAGGGGTCGAAAAGGGTGGGGTCGATCATGCCAATCCCGGATGAGGTTGCCTTCGTCGCCGACCCTTGCGATGAAGCACAGGCGCCGGCCGCGGTCCAGCACGGCAAAGGAATAAGGATGGGACAATGTCCAACTTGACTCGGCTACTCGGCGGCTCGCCCGGCTCCGTTCTCGTCAAGCTCGTCTTTCTGTCCCTCCTCGTGGGAGCCTTCATGGCCTTTCTCGACATCACGCCGTTCGGCCTGATCGAGGGTCTCTACAACTGGCTGCGCTCGCTTCTCGGCCTGAGCCTGGATACGGTGATCGAGGTGGGGCGCTGGATCGCCTACGGGGCGGCGATCGTCGTTCCCCTCTGGCTGATCGCGCGGCTCCTCGGCAGGCACTGAGACAGACCCATGGAAGGCTCCATCTCCTCGCGGCGGATCGCCGTCACGCACGGGCGCATCCTGGCGCTCGCGCTCCCCATGACCCTGTCTCACGTCACGACGCCGCTGCTCGGCCTCGTGGACGCGACCGTGATCGGGCGGCTCGGCCAGGCCCATCTCCTCGGTGCCGTCGCCCTGGGCGCCGTGGTGTTCGACTTCCTGTTCTGGAGCTTCGGTTCCCTGCGCATGGCCACCGCCGGCATGACCGCGCAGGCGACCGGGGCCGGCGACCGGCACGAGGTGGACCGCGCCCTCGCCCGCGCCCTCCTCGTCGCGACCGTCGCCGGGCTCCTGCTCATCCTCCTGCAATGGCCGATCGCGGCGATCGCGTTTCCGCTGACCGGGGCGAGCGAGGCGGTGAAGGGCGCGCTCGCCACCTACTTCTACATCCGCATCTGGGCGGCGCCGTTCACCTTGGCGAACTACGTCATTCTCGGCTCGACGCTCGGACGGGGACGCACGGATCTCGGGCTGTTCCTGCAGGTTGCGATCAACGTCGCGAACATCCTGCTCACCTCCGTCCTGGTGCTCGCCTTCGGGTGGGGTGTGGCCGGCGCGGCGATCGGCACGGCGGCGGCGGAGGTCTTCGGCGTGGGGCTCGGCATCCTCGTCCTCCGGCGGCTCGGCTCGAACCCCTTCTCGGTCGCCTGGCGCGAGACCCTCGACCGCGCGGCCATGATGCAGACCCTGAGCATGAACAGGGACATCATGATCCGCAACATCGCGCTCATGCTGGCCTTCGGCATCTTCAGCGCCATGGGCGCCCGCGCGGGGGACGTGACACTCGCCGCGAATGCGGTGCTCTACAACATGTTCCTGATCGGCGGCTATTTCCTCGACGGGTTCGCCACCGCCGCCGAGACCCTGTGCGGGCAGAGCATCGGGGCCCGCGACGAGCGCGGCTTCGGCCGCGCCGTCACCTTAAGCCTCGGCTGGAGCTTCGGGTTCGGCCTCGCGGTCTCGGCGATCTTCCTCGCGGCGGGCGGCCCGTTCATCGACTTCGTCACCACGAGCCCGGAGGTGCGCGCCTATGCGCGCGACTACCTCGCCTATGCGGCGCTGACGCCCCTGGTCGGCGCCGCCGCCTTCGCCTTCGACGGGATCTATACCGGCGCCACGTGGACCAAGGCGATGCGCGACCTCATGCTCCTCGCCCTCGCGGTCTATGGCGGCATGATCCTCGCCACGGGCACGCTCGGCAACACGGGCCTGTGGATCGCGCTCCTCGTCTTCCTCGGCGTGCGCGGCCTCGGTCAGGCCTTCCTCTGCCCGCGGCTGACGCGCCGGACCTTCGCCGAAGGGCGTGACGCGGCGTGAATTTCAGCACCGGCCCTCGGCCATGGCCGCCGCGTCGCGCCCGACCGCCCGCTCCAGGGACGTGGCCTCCCGGTCCAGCGTCCTCGCGAGCCCGCGCTTGATCTCGCCGACGAGGCCCGGCCCCTTGTAGACCAGCGCGGAATAGAGCTGAACGAGGTGCGCCCCCGCGCGGATCTTCGCCCAGGCCGCCTCGGCGGAGTCGACCCCGCCGACTCCGATCAGGGGAATCCTTCGCCCGACCCGCAGGAAGGTCTGCGCCAGCAGGACCGTCGAGGGGACGAAGAGCGGCCGTCCCGAGAGGCCGCCGGTCTCCCGGGCCAGTCCCTTCTCCTTCAGGCTGTCGGGCCGCGCCACGGTGGTGTTCGAGACGATCAGGCCGTCGACCCCGCGCCGCAGGGCGGTGGCGACGATGGCATCGAGCGTGTCCAGGGAGATGTCGGGTGCGATCTTCAGGAGGATCGTGGTCTTCTCCCGCTGGCGGTCGGCCTCGTCCCGCGCCTCGATGCAGCGGGCGAGGAGATCGTCGAGGAAGGCCTCGCCCTGGAGGTCCCGCAAGCCCGGCGTGTTGGGCGAGGAGACGTTGATGGTGAGGAAGTCGACGAGTCCCGCAAGCCCGCGGACGCAGCGCGCGTAGTCCGCGATGCGGTCGGCGGAATCCTTGTTCGCGCCGATGTTGACGCCGACGATGCCGGGCCGGCCGCGCCGCGCCTCGAGCCGGCGGCGGACGACCTCGAGGCCCTCGCTGTTCAGGCCGAAGCGGTTGATGACCGCCTCGTCGCGGGCGAGCCGGAACACCCGCGGCCTCGGGTTGCCTTCCTGGGGGTTCGGAACGACGCCGCCGGTCTCCACGAAACCGAAGCCGAGCGACAGGAGCTGATCGGGGACCTCGCACTGCTTGTCGAAGCCGGCCGCAAGCCCGACCGGGTTGGGGAACCGGCGGCCGAACGCCTCCACGGCGAGGCGGGGATCGTCCGGCGCCGGAGCCCGCGCCGGCAGGAGGGAGAGGCTCCGGATCGTCAGCTGATGGGCCGTTTCCGCATCCAGGGCGTGAAGGATCGGCCTCGCGAGGGGGAACAGGCTCTCGATCATGCGGCGAGATCCGGAAAGACGTGCCGGCCATCATCCCCTAAGGGCAGCGGCTTCACCCAGAGGACGGCGGACAGGGGCAGGAGGGCGTAGAGATGGGGAAACAGATCGCCGCCCCGGGAGGGCTCGTAGCGGAGAGCCTCCCCAAGGCGTTCCTCGTCCACCGCCACGAGGACGAGTCCGTCCTGGCCGGCGAAATGCCTTGCGGCCGTCTCGCGAACCTGGGCGGCAGTAGAAAAGTGGATGTACCCATCCTGGCTATCGACCGGGGCGCCGCGGAAGACTTTTTCCGCCTCCGCTGCCTTCCAGAGCGGCTCGGAACAGATTTTATAGATAATTCCCATGGTGCATGTGAGTAGCGCCCGGTCTTCCCAGGAGCAACCGGAACATGGGCACATTGTCGCTAAACCTTGTTCTCCATTGTGCGGGTCACAGAACAACCTTAATTCCTAATCATAGGTCCGGTTTCCAGTACAGTTTCGGCAACCTCTCGAAGGTTCATCATATGCTGTCCCATGAGCGCGTTTGGGCCGCCATCGACGCCCTGGCTGCACGCCACGGCATGACCGCGTCGGGCCTCGCCCGCAAGGCCGGGCTCGACGCCACCAGCTTCAACAAGTCGAAGCGCACCAGTCCGGAAGGCCGGGACCGCTGGCCCTCCACCGAGTCCATCGCGAAGATCCTCCGCGCGACCGGCGCGACCCTGGAGGATTTCCTGCGTCTCGTGGAGCCCTCGGGCTCCCTGCGCCGCTCGACGATCCCGCTGATCGGCCTGACGCAGGCGGCATCGGGCGCGAAGCTCTTCACCGAAGAGGGCATGCCCGCCGGGGGACCCGGCTGGGACGAGATCGACTTTCCCGATTTCGGGCAGGAAAAGGTGTTCGCCCTGGAGGTGACGGGCGATTCCATGGCGCCGCTCTACCGCGACGGGGACATCCTCATCGTTTCCCCCACCGCCAGCATGCGCAAGGGCGACCGGGTGGTCGTGCGCCTGAACAGCGGCGAGATCCTCGCGAAGGAACTCCGCCGCCGCTCGGCCAAGACCCTGGAGCTCGCCACTTTCGAGGCCGGGCAGGAGGACCGGACGATCCCGGCCGAGGATGTCGCCTGGGTCGCCCGCATCATGTGGGCCCGGCAGTAGACGGGCGTCAGGCTGCCCGCTCGCCGCCCCTCGTCTTCAGGAAAGCCTCGTGCTCGGTCACGAGCTTGCCCTCGAGAGCCTTCTGGATCAGCTCTCGCGTCTCCTTCACACCGAACAGCGCCACGAACGAGCCGAACCGCGGCCCACGGGGCTCGCCCAGCAGCACCTGGTAGATCGTGTTGAACCACTCGATCGACACGCCGGGACGCTCGGGCGTGGCGCCCTTGGCCTTGAAGTCCTGGTAGCGCGGCTCGGCGCGGCCGACATTGTAGATCTCTTCCTGGATCGCCTCCGCCGTCACGGGGCGCTCGCCCCGCTCGAAGGCGGCGAGCGCCTCCCAGAGACGGCGCAGGGAGGCGGCCTCCACCTCGTCCGGCAGGCGGTAGGCCTTCTGCGGCTTCACGAAGTCCTCGAAATAGCGCGCGGCGCGCTTCACCAGGGCATCGAGCCGCGGATGGGTCTCCGGCGAGACGGTCGGCGCGTAGCGGCGGATGAAGCCCCAGATGACGCCGGGATCCTCGGAATTGGCCACCGCCACGAGGTTGAGCAGCATGGAGAAGGAGATGGTCGTGCCGGGCTGGTTGCCGCCCCCCGACGACACCAGCTCCGCTGCGGGCGGGTGACCCGCATGGATGTGCCAGACCGGGTTCATGAGACGCGCCTTGGCGTCCTGCGCCGGGTACTTTTCGAGGAAGGTGAGGTAGTCGTCCACCTGCCGCGGAATCACGTCGAAGTAGAGCTTCTTCGCCTCGCGCGGCTTGTTGTACATGAACAGGGCGAGACTGTCCGGCGTGCCGTAGGTGAGCCACTCGTCGATGGTGAGGCCGTTGCCCTTCGACTTCGAGATCTTCTGCCCCTTCTCGTCCAGGAAGAGCTCGTAGTTGAAACCTTCCGGCGGCAGGCCGCCGAGGGCCCTGGCGATCTCGCCGGAGAGCTTCACGCTGTCGATCAGGTCCTTGCCCGCCATCTCGTAGTCGACGCCGAGCGCGACCCAGCGCATCGCCCAGTCCGGCTTCCACTGCAGCTTGGCATGCCCGCCCGTGACGGGCGTCTCGAACCGCTCGCCGGTGTCCGGATCGCGCCAGACGATGGTGCCCGCATCGAGCTTGCGCTCCTCGATGGGGACCTGCATCACGACCCCGGTCTTCGGGTGGACGGGCAGGAAGGGCGAGTAGGATTGCTGCCGCTCCTCGCGCAGGGACGGCAGCATGATCGCCATCACGGCCTCGTACCGCTCCAGCACCGTCAGCAGGGTCCGGTCGAACCGGCCCGAGCGGTAGCACTCGGTCGCGGACATGAACTCGTAGTCGAAGCCGAAGGCGTCGAGGAATTCGCGCAGGCGGGCGTTGTTGTGGTGCGCGAAGCTCTGGTGGGTGCCGAAGGGGTCCGGCACCTGGGTCAGGGGCTTGCCGAGCGAGGCCGCCACCAGCTCCTTGTTCGGGATGTTGTCCGGAACCTTGCGCAGGCCGTCCATGTCGTCGGAGAAGGCGACGAGGCGTGTGGGGATCGCATCCCCGGTCAGCAGGCGGAAGGCGTAGCGCACCATGCTCGTGCGCGCCACCTCTCCGAAAGTCCCGATGTGCGGCAGGCCCGAGGGGCCGTAGCCGGTCTCGAACAGCACCTCCTTCTTGCCCGTCCGTTTGAGCCGCTCCACGAGCTTGCGGGCCTCCTCGAAGGGCCACGCGGTCGCGGTCTGGGCGGCATCGATCAGGGCGGGGTCGAAAGAAAGCGGTTGGGACATGTGACCAGAAGCTGATGGAAAACGCGGCAACCCTAGAGCGGTTCTCGTCCCGATGGAACCGAAACCCGCACCGGGCAAGGGAAAGCCGGTTCGCGGGTCCGCCCGGAACCCGGCTCTTCGGACATGACCTCTAGGGACCCTGCCGCCCGGGGTCAATGCGGCTCAGAAGGGGCTGATCGGGAAGAAGCGCAGGTAAAGCTCCGCGTACTTTCCCTCCTTCCAGAGCTGCTGGAGCGCATAGTCGAAGGCCCGGCGCAGATTCTCCTCGTCCTGCCGGACCACGAACCCGATCCCTTCCCCGAAGAACCGGCTCTCCAGGTAAGGGCCGCCGGCGAAGTCGCAGCACCCCGCGGAATCCTCGCCGCCCAGCCAGACGGCCAGCCCGAGGCCGTCGGCGAAGAGATAGTCGATCTGCCCCGCCCTCAGGGCGCCCTGCGCCTCCTGAAGCTCCGGGAAAGGCTTCAGGACGGCCCCCGTCAGGAAGGCCTTGGCGTAGGCCTCGTGAGCCGTGCCGCCCACCACGCCCACGGTCCTGCCGCTCAGCGCCTTGAGCTGGGGCGCCGGCAGGTTGCGGTCCTTCCTCACCGCGAAGCGCGCGGGGATCTTGAAGTAGGGTCCCGTCACCAGGAAGCGCTGCCTGAGGGACGCGGTGATCGGGACGGCGGCGGCCACCACGTCGCCCTGACGGTCGGCCAGGGCGTCGAGGAGCGTGTCGAAACGGCGCACCTGGACGGTGCAGGCGATGGCGAGCCGTTCGCACATGGCCCGGGCGAGTTCGACGGAGAATCCCGTGGGGTTGCCGTCGAGCCCGCTGAAATGCAGCGGCGGGAAGTCGTCGTCGATCAGGAAGCGGATCGGGCGCAGGCCCGTAAGGTCCGGCCGCTCGAGCTGCGCCTTCGGATCCCAGAAATTCGGGATGGCGACCTCCTGGGCCTGCGCCGCCGAGGCCAGCCCGAGGGCAAGGAGGGTCGCCAGGAAAGCGGGGTGCTTGATCTTACGCAGAAAGCGGGCAACGAATGACGTAACTTGGTAACGTTTCTGCACGCGTCATCCTCTTGCAAACGGTCCCGCCACACCCGTCATGGACGTCCGTCTCTTCGCACGAGGGTCTAGCGGAGACCGGACGACAGTCAACCGGCGCCGCCGCGCCGCTGCCGCCGGAAACGGCGTTTCTCGCTTTTCAGGGCGTCTCGCCCGGCCTTCTGCGGGAGGCGGCCCGACGCGCCGAGGCCGCCGGCGTTCCCGCGGAGACCTTCCTCCTCAGGAACGGCCTCGTCGGCGAAACGGAGTATTACCGGGCCCTCGCCCGGGAGCTCGGCCTTCCCTTCACCCTCTTCCCCCGCCTGTCCGGCCATGTCCGCTACCCGGAAAGCATCCTGGCCGGCCTCGCACCCATCGAGGGGGAGGGCTTCGCCGTGGCACCGGCAGGGCCGCTTCTCGCCTGGCTTCTGAAGCGTCCCGGAAGAACTGTGGGCCGGCTCGTCGTCACGCCCCCCGGCGCCCTGCGCCGGGCGGTCATGCGCGCCTGCGCCCGTGCCATCGCGGATCGGGGCGCGAACGCCCTTTCCGAGGCGGCGCCGGACCTTTCGATCGGAACCGGCTTCGACACGGGGCAGGTGGCCGGCCTGAGCGCCCTCGCATGCCTCGCCTCCTACGGCGGCGTCGCCGCTCCCGGTCCGGCGCTCGCGACGGCGGCGGCCATCCTGAGCCCCCTCTTCCTCGCGGGCGTCACCCTGCGCCTTGCATCGGCGCTCCTTCCCGCTCCCGTGCAGGCGTCCCGTGGCGGGCCGCGCCTGCGCGACCCGGCCCTCCCCGACTATACGATCATCGTGCCCCTCTACCGGGAGCACCGGATCGCGTCGCGGCTCGTGGCGGCGCTGTCGCGGCTCGACTACCCGGCGGCCAGGCTCGACATCAAGTTCGTCCTGGAGGCGGACGACCGGGAGACGTCCGCGGCGCTCTCGAAGATCCGCCTGCCGGGCTTCGTCGAGATCATCGTGGCGCCTCCCGGCCAGCCGCGCACGAAGCCGCGGGCGCTCAACATCGCCCTGCCCCTGGCGCGGGGACGCTACACGGTGGTCTACGATGCAGAGGACGTGCCGGACCGGGACCAGCTCCGGCAGGCGGTGGCCGCCTTCGCCACGGCTCCCGCGGACGTGGCGTGCCTTCAGGCGCGGCTCACCATCGACAACACGGACGACAGCTGGCTGACGCGGTTCTTCACCATCGAATACGCGGCGCTCTTCGACGTCCTCAACCCGGGCCTCGCCGAGCTGGGAAGCCCCATCGCCCTGGGCGGCACGTCCAACCACTTCCGGACCGACCTGCTCCGGCGCGTCCACGGCTGGGACGCATGGAACGTGACCGAGGACGCGGATCTCGGCATCCGGCTTGCCCGGATGGGCTTCCGGGTGCGGGACCTTCCCTCCTCGACCTTCGAGGAGGCGCCGGCGACCCTCGGCGCATGGATGGACCAGCGCACGCGCTGGATGAAAGGCTTCATGCAGACCGGCCTCTGCCATTTCCGGAAACCGGCGCGAACGCTGATCCGGCTCGGCCCCTGGCGCTTCCTGAGCGCCCTCGCCCTGACCTGGGGGACCGTGCTGAGCGCGCTCGGATTCCCGTTCCTCACCGGGCTCTTTCTCGCAGCTTCGTCCGACGACGCCCTGCGCGGGGCGGCCTTGCGCTCGCCCTACTGGCGGGCCGCGAGCGGCACCCTCTTCGTCATGGGAATTGCCGCCGCCGTCCTGCCGGCCTGCGTCGCCCTCGCTCGCCGGCGCCTGTGGCGCCTGCTGCCCTGGGTGCCGCTCCTGCCGGCCTATTACCTGCTCGTGAGCGCGGCGGCCTGGCGGGCGTTATGGGAGGTGACGCGGGAGCCGTTCCGCTGGAACAAGACCAGCCACGGGCTGGCGCGCACGTCACGGAGCGGGTGGCTTCAGAAGCACCAGGCGAGCGCGGCGGAAACCACGTCGCTGAACACGGCGGCGCCCTGACGCCACCAGAGCAGCCCGCCCGCCCCGACGAGGCAGAGGACGGCGCCCGCGATGAGAACGCGGCCGAGCAGCCGGTCGTGCCGCCCTTCGCCTCGCGACGTCCGCGATCCGATGCTCATGCCGTTCCACGATCCTTTCCGAATTTCTCCAGCATAGGCCGGCCCGGGCCCATAAGAAAGGGGACAGGAAACTCACGCTCCCTGCCCCCTTATCTGCACGACTTTCCGGATCAGGCCGCCTTCTTCGAGGGCCAGCCCAGCTCGACCAGGCGGGCCTTCGCGAAGTCGCGGATCTCGTCGCGCACGCCCTCCGGCAGGTCGTTCAGGATGCGCTGCGTATCGGCGTGCAGCATCAGGTCGGTCACGGCGTTGATGCTCTTCGCCTTGGAGATCTTTCCCTTGAGCTCCGCTTCGACGCCGGCCTCGGGCCCGACGATCTCGACCGCCGTCCTCTCGCTCGCCGCCTGCGGCTCGGCGGGCGCGGGGCGGCTGTTCTTGAATTCGTCCGCCTCCTCCTCGGAGTAGACGAGGCCGTGGAGCTCGATCAGCTTCAGGATCACCCGGTCCTTCGCCCGCTTCTCGGCCATGGCGTAGACATAGGCCGCCTGCTTGCCCGAAACGCGGTAGTTGGTGCCCACCAGAGCCTCGCCGATGGACCACTCCACCCGCTCGCCCATGCGTCCGGTGACCAGGATCACCGCCTCGTCCCGCTCCGCGCGGATGATCGTCGGCGGCTCGAACTGGATCGCGGCCTGCGCCGCGATGCGCTCGAGCGCCTTGTGATAGATCACGGCCGTTCCCTGGACGCGCCAGATGTTGCCGGCCATCGGCTCGCCGAACTTGGCCAGAACCTCGGCGATCTTCTTGTCTGTCGTATTCATGCTCGATCCTCGTCTCGACGGAGGGAGCACGCCGGCCCGAGGGCCTTCCGGACCGCCGCGGCAGCGTGCTTGTTCTTTGTTTGTTCTATAGCAGATCGGACCTCCCGGATCCAGCTTCAAGGCAGTATTGCCAAGGTTGAAACCCGTTATTTTCCAATATCTTTATGGTCGCGTCGTTTTGCCTCAAGGTCAGCCTCGAATGTGCGAAAGCAGTTCTCAAGGTGCGGACCTGGCGAGAACGGGTCTCGAGCCTGCGGGAATTGACGCTTGCGATCATGTTCTGTATTTGTTCCATTCGACCGTAGCCGGGATTTCGTCCGGCGGTTCCGCTTTCCCCTGCTCCGGAGGATTGGATGACAGCGCAAGCCATTCTCGACCTCGCCCCGCGGCGCATGATCCGGCCCGGGGCGAAGCGGGTCCGCAGGAGCGCCGCCCCCGCCCCCACGCGCCCCGCCCTGATCGCCGACTTCCTCGCCATCTGCGAGCTCGACCCGGAGGTGGAGGCGCTGCGGGCGCCCGCTCCTGCGGCCACTTTCGTGCTGGGCGAGACAACCGTCGAGCACGTGGCGGATTTCGAGATCGTCCGCGAGGGCGGGCCGGTCCTCGTCGACGTGGTCGCGGAGGCCGACCTGCTCGGCCATCCTCTTCGCGCCGCCGCCCTCCACGGCTCCGTGGCGGAGGACGGGCGGCCCTTCGTGCTCGAGACGGCCGCGAGCATCCGCGCAGAGCCGCGCTTCACCACGGTGCGCCTCATCATGGCCTGCAGGCGAACGCCCGTGACGGCCGGCGACCGGGTGCGGATTCTCCATCAGCTCGACGAATGCGGCACCATGCGGCTCGTGGATTGCGCGGGCGCGGCCATGAACGCCGCCGACGGCGTCGCCGCCGTCCTGGCGCTCGCATGCGAGGGGCTGGTCGCGGTCGACATCGGCCGCCCGATCCTGCCGGAAACCCCCGTGCGGCGCCGGCGCCTGCCCTATTCCGATCCGTTCGCGTTCTGACGCCGCTCAGGAGCGGGCGTGCCGCTCCACGGCCTCGTCCAGGAGCGAGCGGACGATGGCGCGCACCGCCTCCGAGGGCGCGTCGGACGCGAACCGCGCCTCGATCTCGTCGCGCAGGATCGAGCCGTCGCCGCTGCGCTTCAGCTCGGTCGCGGTCTCGGCCTGGAGCAGGGTCACGAAGGCGCTCTCGACCGCCTGCGCCACGGCGGCGTCGTCCGCCGCCTCGACCAGGCGTCCCGTGAGATCGAACACATCCGCCTCGAACGGCAGCGGCTCCGGGGTCAGCTCCCCGTCCGCGCCGAGCACCCATGCGCGCGGCACGTGATCGACGAGATCGATGGACTGGCGGGTGATGTTGCCCGGATTCGTCCAGCGGGTCCGGCCGACCGTCACGCTCTTCTGCGTCTTGTGGATGTGGCCGTTGACGAGCAGGTCGCATCCCTCGACGGCGAAGGGCGGCACCGCGCCGGGATAGGCGGCATCGAAGGCGATGTCGTGGTGGCTGAACCAGGCCTGCCCGTCCACGTCGGCGAACGATCCCCGGATGTCGGTGGGAATGGCCTGTCCGTAGGGCGTCATGCCGATGCCGACCCGGCGCCCCCCGATCCCGTAGCTGGCGACCGGCGCGGAAGCGGCCACCACGTCGACGACGTCGCAGAGGCCGAGGAGCGCGAGCGTGTCGCCGTCGGTCAGGGTCATGTGCCGGATGTCGTGGTTCCCGACATTGACCAGGGGCCGGTGCCGGAATCCCTTCAGGATACGGATGAGCTGGCTCTTCAGCCCCTCGTCGGTTTCGACCGGGCGGTCGAACAGGTCGCCGAGGATGACGACGGCGAGATCGCGCGCGTTGGCGATGGCGACGCAGTGTTCGAGCTTGGCCAGCACGGGCTGCGGCCAGAGCGGGTCCTTGCGGCGGCCCGGGCGGCGGGATCCCACATGCGGGTCTCCGATCACCAGCAGGCCGTTGCAGGTGCGGGATTCGAGACGGTCACCGAACAGGATCATGCGGTCATGCGCTCCGTGGCGGAATGGGCCTGGTGGTTGAGGAGAGTCTCGGCGCTCACCGGTGCGCCGCAGGTCGGGCAGAGGCCGCCGTTCTCCTCGACGAGGCGTTCCATCTCGACCCGCAGAAGCTCCGCCTCCGCGTCGACGCGCGCCAGGCGCTCGCGCGCCCGTTCGGACCCGCTGCGCAGGTCGGCGAGACGCTTCAGCATGTCCTGCGCCGGCCGCGGGTCTTCGAGAGCGGGCAGCGCCTCCGGCAGGGACCGCAGGCAGGACAGGCGCGCTTCGGCACGGCGCAGGCGGCCGGCGGCATCGATGACGTCGCGGGCGACGCGGCTCCGCTCCTTCTCCCGCCGCAGATCGGCGGAAAGCGTCGCGACGCGCGCGGGATCCGGCAGGAGATCCGTCGCTGCGGCCCGCGCCCGCGCGCGCCTCAGGCGGCAGGCGAGATCCTCCAGCCGGGCCAGCGCGTCCCGGAGCGCCTGCACGCGGCGACGGGCGAGATCGATCCGCTCCGCCTTCGCGCGGGCCTCCGCGAGAGAGCGCCCGATCCCGTCGAGGCCGGCGAGGGATTCCATCTCTTCCCGCAAGGCCGCGAGTTCGCGCTCGCCGTTGCGCACCAGCGCGTTGTCGCGGCTGCAGCGCTCGCGATGGATCGCGAGCATGTCGCGGATGTAGCTCGCCTCCTGGCCGATGGAGAGAACCGCCGAGCGGCGGGATGCAGGCTCTCCCAGCAGGAACACCGGAAACTTCTGATGGGCGATGTGGACGTCGAGGTCCTCCACCTTCCGGATCCGGAAGAGCGCGGCCACCCAGTCCGGCACGGTTCGGCCGCCCGTCTCGTAGCGCATCCCTTCGGTCTCCACGACGCCCCCGTCGGGCTCATGAAGCGACCAGACGTTCACCGGCGTGCGACGCGGCTGGCGCGTGAAGCGCAGGGTCCTGTGTCCGGCGACGCCGATCTCGACCGTCGCCGTCTTCGCGCCGGCACGCACGAGGCTGTCGCGCGCCTCGCCGTAGAACACCGCGCGCAGGGCGCGGATGAAGGTGGACTTGCCGCGGTTGTTGGGCCCGATCAGCGCGTTGACGCCCGGGCTCAGCCGAAGCGTCGCATCCGCGCAGGCCTGGACGTTGACGAGGCGGATGAAGCGCAGGCCCGGCGCCGCGTCGTCCCAGAGGCCGCTGCAGTCGGCCGACTGCACCGTCACGCCGGAGAGCGGCTCGCCCTCGATGCGCGCGATGTGGAACCGCTCGGAGAACTGCGTGAGGTCGTGGTGCGAGACCGCGAGGCACTGGACGCCGAGCCGCCGGGCGCCGTCCTCGAGCACGCGGTAGAACGCGGCCACCCGGTCCGGAGCGATCCAGCAATCGGCCTCGTCGAGAGCGAGGAAGCGCGCCACGTCGGCCTTCACCACGGCGATGAGGCGCAGCGCCATGCCCACGACGTTGGTGAGCGCGCCCCCGTTGTCCTCGAGCACGTCCTCGAGAGAGCCGTCGGGACGCCTGACGCAGATGTCGAGGGCGGCGAGCCCGCGCTCCGTCGAAAGGTCCAGCGCCACCGGCTTCTCCCCCGGCAGGACCTCCTGCACGAGGGCCGAGAGCAGCGTCTCGAACGCTTCGAGATTGCGCCGGCTGGCGCTGCCGTGGACGGCCTCGATGAAGGCCTCCACCTCGTCCTTCACCGCAAGGCGCCCCTTGGCGAGCTCGATTGCGCGCGTCAGCTCCTCGCTGCGCGCCGCCAGGGCGCCGCGGCGCCCCTCGAGCCGCGCGAGGGCAGCCGCCGCGAGGCCGAGCTTCCGTTCGACGGCGTCTTCGCCCGTCACGGCTCGCTCCCCAGTTGCCTGAGCCGCGTCTCGACCTCGCCGAGGATTGCCTCGAAATCCTCCACCCGCTTCGCATTCTCCGACATGGCGGCCTCGATCAGCCGCTGCAGCTCCGCCTCGTCGTCGGTGCCGAACGCCTCGCGCGCCCGGGCGCGCGCCTGGTCCAGTTCGCGCCCCAGCCGCTCGACCTCTCCCTCGGCCCTGATCCGCTCCGCGCGCAGCCGCTCGTAGGCCGCGCGCATCTCCTCGAGACGCCCAAGGCTGTCGCCCCCCGGCCGTTTCGGGCTCGTCGTCATGTGGCTCCTCCCCTCGTCAGGCAGCCGTTTCCGAAGTCAAGCTGAGCAGTGAAGGCCCGCGAGTGCTTCGTCTCATTTTCGGACGCCGATGCCGCGAGCTCTTTAATCCTACCCCACTCCTTCCCAGATAATATCGGTTACTCCGAGATTACAGTCCGCACGAGCGCATTTGCTTGACACCGACTCACCCTGCGGTATGTTCTCTTTTTGTTCCTGTTTCAACTCATGCGCGTCGGAGATGGCGCCTTTGTGGCACCGCTGCCGTCGCCTGGAGGATGTCGGAATGACAGCCGTGGCGGACGAAGGATCGATCTTCGAGAACGAAGAATGGCTCGTGACGGAGAGCGGCCTGGAGCACAAGGCGACGGGCTACTTCATCGAGCGCGAGAGCCTGGGCGCCAAGCGGGGGGACGGCCTGTGGGCCTGGCCCCTGCACATGGCGGAAAAGACCTGGTGCGCCATGACGCCGTTCACCGAGGCGTTCACCTGCGCAGTGGCTTTTCACAGGATCGAGTCCGACATCGACCTCGCCCGGAGCCTCTCCATCGCGAGGCGGGACATCGCCCGCTGGCCGCAACCGGCGGATGCGGCAACGGCGCCCCTCCCGACGCTCCAGGCCTTGCAGCGGCCCCCTCGGAATCCCATCTATCTGGAGCGGGAACGCATTGAGAATTCAGACAATTGCGAAGCTTTTCCACCTGCCGCCAACGGGCGGGCGCGCCTCGCGGAGGGGTTGCGCCCTCACGCGACGCGCACCCGGGCGCGCCAGCCCCGTTTCGACCTCGCGCAGGCTCCGAAGCGGATCCGCAGGACGGGGACGAACCTCGTTCGGATGATTCAAGCGGCATGGAACATAAAGTGAACTTACGGCCAAGCTCGCCGCCTGCCGGTAACCGGACGACCGGGGATCCGGCCCCGCCCGTGACGGCGGAGGATTTCGCCGGCCACGTGATCTTCGCGATCTGCCAGGCCAGCGTCACCCCCTCCGTGGGCCGGCGCGCCTACGACCGGTGCATGCAGGCGCTCGCCCTGGGGGCGACCGCCCGGATGGGCTTCCGTCACCCCGCCAAGGCGGATGCGGTCGACCGCGTCTGGCGCGAGCGCGACCGCCTTTTTCGGGACTACGCGGCCAGCAACGACAAGCTCGGGTTCCTTTCGACCCTGCCGTGGATCGGACCCGTGACGAAGAGAATCCTGGCCCGCCGGCTCGGCCTGCTGCCCGCGCCGGACCACCGGGCCGCTGCCTGAAACCGAACAAGAACGACAAGAAGAGGTGTCACCGATGTCAAAGGAACGAGCAAGCGATGTGGGCTTCTGCGTCGTCGACAGCAATGCCGACGTCATCGCGGACAACCTCGTCCACCGGGTCCGCGAGAGCGCGGTCGAGATGGAGAGCCAGATCAACAGGCTCTATCGCGGCCGCAACGCCTACGATCTGAGCGACGGCGCCAGGGCCGATCTCGGGAAGATCATCGAGCGCCTGGCCTACATGGCCAAGACCCTGCGCGAGGTCGAAGGGGCGCAGTCCAGCGTCGTCTATCTCCAGGCCGCCGAATGATTCCCTCCGTCGCGACCCCGCGGCGGAGCCTCCTTTCGCGTTTTGTTTCCCTCCCCATCATCCCCCGGAATGCCGCCCATTTCGTTTCGTGATGGCCTTGCCATTCTTAGGGAACAAATGTAGAACGAAACCGATGTCCGATCGGGACAGGAGAGCGAAACCGGCCCGACCGATCGTCGGGAGAGATGAAGTGGAGATGCGCCGATGGCAGGCAGTGTGAACAAGGTGATTTTGGTCGGGAACCTGGGGCGGGATCCGGAGGTGCGGCGGCTGAACTCGGGGGAGCCGGTGGTGAACCTGCGGATCGCCACGTCGGAGAGCTGGAAGGACAAGGCGACCGGCGAGCGCAAGGAGAAGACCGAGTGGCACTCGGTGGTGATCTTCAACGAGAACCTGGGCCGCGTGGCGGAGCAGTACCTGAAGAAGGGCTCGAAGGTCTACGTGGAAGGGCAGCTTCAGACGCGCAAGTGGCAGGACCAGTCGGGGCAGGAGCGCTACACGACCGAGGTGGTGCTGCAGCGGTTCAGGGGCGAGCTGACGATCCTGGACGGGCGCGGCGGCGGCTCGGCGGAGTACGGCGAGGAGGAGCCGGGCCAGGTGAGCCGGGGCGGCGAGTTCGGGCGCTCCTCGCCGCTGGAGCGGCGGCCGGCGGCGGCCTCCGGCGGCAGCGGCGGCGGCTCGCGCTTCGGCGATCTCGACGACGACATCCCGTTCTGAACCACACGAAACATCGAACCGTGGCGGCTTGCGGTTCCATGACGCTGCAAGCCGCTCTACCGAAGGGATGAGCGCACGGCGGCGGCCCGCTCCGCCTGCCGCAGCCTTCGGGCGGCTTCGCGCAGTTCCCCGCGGTCCGGCAGCCACCAGCCCCGGTCCGCCCTGAGATCCGCATCGTCCGGCTCCCGGGCCGGACGGGCGCGATAGACCTCCTGCAGGGTCGGCCTTCGCCAGCGCGCGAACACATAGCGGCCGAGCGGGTCCTTGAGATGAGGATAACGGTCGCGCAGCCGGAGGTCCGAGAGGGGCTCCGGCCCGATGTCCTCGAAGACGACGATACCCCAGGCGAGCGTGGCGACCGGCCGGTCCAGGGGCGGCAGATCGTCGCCCGGCACGGGATAACGATGGCGGCGGCGCTCCGCCTGCAACGCCAGCGCGGCCTCCCGCTCCTCGCGGCTTTCCGCCCGCGCCCGGCGCGCCGCCGGCTCGTTGCGCCGCGCCGCCTCCTCGATCTCCTGCCACCGGGCGCGAAGCTCCCCGTAGGAGCGGAACGGCACGCGCCAGACCTTTCCCTGCGGATCCCAGCGGGCCCAGGGGATCCGGCGCATGGCCTCGACCACGGTGCGCGAATAGGGCGTGCGCACGACCAGTTCGTCCCCCACGGCGAGATAGGGGCTCTCCAGGGGCTCGAAGGCGAAGGCGTCCCGCCCCCGCTCGTCCGCATGGCGGTCGAGGGTCTCCAGCTCCCGCGTCATCCAGGTGTCGAGGCGGCGCAGGGCCGTCGTGCCGGGCACGAACCAGCAATGCTCTTCCTCCCGCCAGCGGGCGCGGGGAAAGGCGTCGCGGAAGCGGCGGACGAGGTCGCGGTCGTAGGGAAAGGACGCGAAGGCTCCCGGCCTGTCGCCCTCGGCAGGCCTGACCTGGAAGGCGGATGCGAGTTCCAGAGCCACGCGTTTTCCTTTTCCCGTTTCGCTCGGAGAACAACCCGGGCGCCCGGCCGTTCGATCCGGCGGGGAGAAGGATCGCGGCCGCGCCGGGCGCCGCCCCTGGGCGAAGGCCGCCCCTCCCCTACAAATGGGAAGGACCGAAACGGTTCGGCTCAGGCTCCTCGGGGCGGCGCCGTTTCATGCGGAGCGAGCGCATCATGACCGAAGAGAGCTTTCGCCTGAGATGGCTGTCACGCCCCGCCTTCCGCATGGCCAGAAAGGCCATGCCCGGCCTGTCCGCAACCGAGCGGGAAGCGATCGAGGCGGGGGATGTCTGGTGGGACGGAGACCTGTTCACCGGCAATCCCGACTGGGACAAGCTCCTCGCGGTCCCGCCGGCGCGCCTGTCCGCCGAGGAGGAGGCCTTCCTCGCCGGCCCGGTCGAAACTCTCTGCGCCATGCTGGACGACTGGCGCATCACCTGGACGGACAGGGACCTGCCCGAGGAGGCCTGGAGCTTCCTGAAGCAGCATCGCTTCCTCGGCATGATCATTCCCCGGGAATACGGCGGCCTCGGCTTCTCCGCCTACGCTCATTCGGAAGTCGTGCGGAAGGTCTCCACCCGGTCCGTCGCCGCCGCGGTCGCGGTCATGGTTCCCAATTCCCTCGGGCCCGGCGAACTGCTGCTGCGCTTCGGCACCGAGGAGCAGCGCAACTATTGGCTGCCCCGCCTCGCCGACGGCCGGGAGATCCCCTGCTTCGGGCTCACCAGCCCCGAAGCGGGCTCGGATGCCGCCTCGATGACCGACGAGGGAATCGTCTGCCGCGGCGAGCACGAAGGCCGGGAGGTCCTGGGCATCCGCCTCAACTGGCACAAGCGCTACATTACCCTCGGACCGGTCGCGACGGTGCTCGGCCTCGCCTTCAAGCTGCGGGATCCCGAGCGCCTCCTCGGCAGGGAGGAGGAGATCGGCATCACGGTGGCGCTGGTGCGCACGGACGCGCCGGGCGTGTCGATCGGCCGGCGGCACATTCCGAGCTTCCAGATGTTCCAGAACGGGCCGAACGAGGGGCGCGACGTCTTCATTCCCCTCGACCAGGTGATCGGCGGCCCGGAGCGCGTCGGACAGGGCTGGCGCATGCTGATGAGCGCCCTTGCCGCCGGACGGGGCATCTCGCTCCCGTCCCTCTCCGCGGCCGGCGCCGCCTTCGCGGCGCATACGAGCGGCGCCTATGCGCGGGTGCGCGAGCAGTTCCACCTCCCTATCGGCCGCTTCGAAGGCGTGCAGGAGAAGCTGGCGGCCCTCGCCGGAACCGCCTATCTGCTCGATGCGGCGCGCCGCTTCACCTGCGCCGGGCTCGACCGGGGACATCACCCGGCGGTGATCTCCGGCATCATGAAGCTCCAGGCCACGGAGCGCATGCGCACGGCGCTGAACGACGCGATGGACATTCACGGCGGCAAGGCCGTCATCGACGGGCCGCTCAATTATCTCGGCAACTTCTATCGCGCGATCCCCGTCGGCATCACGGTGGAGGGCGCCAACATCCTGACCCGCTGCCTCATCGTCTTCGGCCAGGGCGCGATCCGCAGCCATCCGTTCCTCCTGCAGGAAATCCTCGCGCTGGGCGACGCGGACGAGGTGCGCGGCCTTGCGGCTTTCGACCGGCTCCTGTGGAGGCATGTGGGGCACACCGCGAGGACGTTCCTCCGCGCCTGGCTGCGCAGCTGGAGCGGCGGCCTGCTTGCGCCGGCCCCGCGCGCCGGCGCGGCGACGCGGTTCTACCGGCAGCTCGGGCGCTATGCGGCAGGCTTCGCCCTCGCCGCGGACTTCGCGTTCCTGACCATGGGCGGCGCGCTGAAGCGAAGGGAGCTGATCTCGGCCCGGTTCGGCGACATCCTGTCCGAACTCTTCCTGCTCTCCGC